>NZ_JH584240.1 GCF_000241465.1 Sphingomonas echinoides ATCC 14820 | reverse complement strand
GGCGTCGGCGTGGCGGCATTTATCCCGCTGCTGTTCAGGCAAGGCGAGGCGTACCAGTTCGACTGGAGCCACGAAGACGTGGAGATCGCGGGCAAGCCGATGCGCGTGAAGGTCGCCCACGTGCGGCTTTGCGCATCGCGGGCGGTCTATGTCCGGGCGTATCCGCGTGAGACGCAGGAGATGGTGTTTGACGCGCATGCGCGCGGCTTCGGCTTCTTCGGAGGGGTGCCGCTGCGCGGCATCTACGACAACATGAAGACCGCGGTGACGACGGTGTTCGTGGGCAAGGAGCGCGTGTTCAACCGTCGCTTCCTGGTTATGGCGGATCATTACATGGTCGAGCCGACCGCCTGCTCGCCAGCCGCAGGCTGGGAGAAGGGCCAGGTCGAGCACCAGGTCCAGACGATCCGGGGTCGCTTCTTCAAGCCGCGGCTGCGGTTCGCCAGTCTGGAGGAGTTGAACGGCTGGCTGGAAGCCGAGTGTCTACGCTGGGCGGCGATGCAGGCGCACCCCGAGCACAAGGAGATGACGGTCGCGCAGGCGCTGGAGTTGGAGCGGCCCGCGCTCCAGCCGATGCTCGCATCGTTCGACGGCTTCCACGAGACGCAGCATGCGGTGACCGGAACCTGCCTGATCAGCTTCGACCGGAACCGCTACTCGGTCGCCGCCAAGGCGGTGCGTCGTGCGGTCCAGGTCCGGGCCTATGCCGATCGGATCGTCGTGCGGATGGGCGACGAGGTGATCGCCGATCATCCTCGGTTCTTCGGTCGCGATCGGACGATCTACGACCCTTGGCATTACCTGCCGGTGCTGGTGAACAAGCCCGGTGCGCTGCGGAACGGAGCGCCGTTCCAAGGCTGGGATCTTCCGCCTGCGCTCGCTCGGCTGCGCCGCAAGCTTGGCAGCGACGACGATGCCGATCGGCGCTTCGTCCGCGTTCTTGCGGCCGTCCTCAGCGATGGTCTGGATGCCGTCGAGGGCGCCGTTCGCGAAGCGCTCGACGCCGGTGCGGTCAGCGACGAGGTCGTGCTCAACATCCTGTCACGGCGGCGAGAGCCGCCCCGGCCCGCATCCATCGTAACGCCTGAGGATCTGGCGCTGATGCACCCGCCGGTCGCCAACTGCGCCCGCTACGACAGCCTGCGAGGCCTCCATGCAGCGGCATGAGATGATCGACGCGATGCGCGGACTCGGGCTCAAGGGCATGGCGGGTGCGTTCGACGAGGCCGTCACCACCGGCGTTCAGCGCAAGCGCACCGCGATGGAGATCCTGAGCGATCTGTTGCGCGCCGAAGGCGCGCATCGCCACGCCGCTTCGATCCGCTACCGCATGACGGCTGCCAGACTGCCGGTCGTGAAGGACCTTGACGCGTTCGTGTTCGAGAACACCCCGATCAACGAAGGGCTGGTGCGCTCGCTTCACGCAGGCTCGTTCCTGCCAGGGCGTCGCAACGTCGTGCTGGTCGGGGGCACCGGCACTGGCAAGACCCACCTCGCCAGCGCTATCGCCGCCAGCGTCATCCGCGCCGGTGCCCGCGGTCGCTACTTCAACACCGTCGATCTGGTGACGCAGCTCGAGGAGGAGACACGGATCGGCAAAGCCGGCGCACTCGCGGCCCAGCTTCGCCGCCACGAGCTCGTGGTGCTCGACGAGCTTGGCTATCTGCCGTTCGCCCGCTCGGGTGGTCAGTTGCTGTTCCACCTGATCAGCAAGCTCTACGAGCAGACCTCGGTAATCATCACCACCAACCTGACGTTCGGCGAATGGCCCAGCGTGTTCGGCGATCCAAAGATGACGACCGCGCTGCTCGATCGCATCACTCACCACTGCGACATCGTAGAAACCGGTAACGACAGCTGGCGCTTCAAGAACCGCAGCTGACCCCACCCGAAAAGGATCGGTTCGCGCTGCTTGCGCCTCCGGTCGGGCTACGCCCTCCCTACGCCGCAAGCAGCGCGAACGGTGCGCCCAACGTCGACGCCCGCCAGCGCCATAAAGGGGTCCCTTTTGGACGCCGATCGGGGG
>NZ_JH584239.1 GCF_000241465.1 Sphingomonas echinoides ATCC 14820 | reverse complement strand
TGCACAGCGACATCGCAGTTGAAGGGTCAGCGACATCGTAGATGACGTGTGGGGGGAAGCGGAGGCCGGGCGTAGCCCGGACGTAGCTTCCCCCCACACGGGCGCGGGTTTCCCCGTGCCGTTGGCGGCGACAGCGGTCAGGATGGTCCGATCTTCAACGCCAAGAAGAGGATCGGATGCCTGGCCGTCCCATCACCGACCAACAGCAGAGGTACTACATGTCCCTTCGTCAAAAACACCCGCAAAAAGCGGCCGCCGCCATGGCGGGCTTTTCCACCAGCACGGGCTACCGGACAGAGAAAGATCCCCGGTCGCCATCGGAGCGTCGCCGGGAGCGACGTCATGGCGGCGGCAGGCCAGATCCGCTCGCCGAACTGTGGGATAAAGAAATCGTGCCTTTGCTCGAGAGCACGCCGGGCCTGAAGCCCATCTCTATTCTTGGGGAGCTGGAGCAACGCCACCCCGGTCTCGATCTAACACCAGCCCGCAGGACCCTGGAACGCCGGATACGGCTATGGAAGGCCGAGTATGGACCAGAGCGTGAGGTCATCTTCCGGCAGGACCATCCGCCAGGCCGACAGGGCATGTCGGATTTCTTTGACGCCCGCGATCTGAAGGTCACCATCTCCGGCAATCCGAGCCCGCACCTGATCTATCACTTCGCGCTGGTCTATTCCGGGTGGGAGCATGCCGAGGTCGTGCTGGGAGGAGAAAGCTTCACGGCGCTGGCCTGCGGCCTTCAGAATGCGCTGTGGCAGCTTGGCGGCGTGCCGCACGAGCATCGCACCGATAGCCTCTCCGCGGCGTTCGCCAACCTGGAGCAAGATGCCCAGGAAGATCTGCGGACCCGCTATGCCGCCCTGTGCGCCGATTACCAGATGGAGCCCACCCGCAACAATCGCGGGGTCGCCCATGAGAATGGGTCCATAGAAAGCCGTCATGGTCACCTTAAGGATCGGCTCGATCAGGCACTCCAGTTGCGCGGGACACGTGACTTCGCCTCCATCGAGGACTGGCGCACGTTCCTCGCCCAGATCGTGGGCCGCCACAATGCCCGGCGGCGCGATGCCTTGCGCATCGAAGCTGAGCACCTGCGCCCGTTACCTTCACGCCGCAGCTGCGATTATGATGAAGCTACGGTGCTCGTCACCTCATCGGGCGGCTTCGTGCTGCGCAAGGTCTTCTACACCGTGCCTTCCCGGCTCATCGGCCATAGCCTGCGAGCCAGGATCTTCGATGACCGGATCGACCTTTATCTGGCCGGGCAGCCCATCGAGACCCTGCCACGCGGGAGGGCGCCCGATCGCGGACGGGGCGGTCATGACCACGTAGTCAATTATCGGCACGTGATCCACAGCCTGCGTACCAAGCCCCACGCGCTGGCAAACCTTGTCTATCGCGACAAGCTCTTCCCTCGCAGCGAATATCGCCGCTGCTGGGATGCTCTGGAGGGTGCGCTTCCCAAAGCCGCCGCATGCCGCAGCATGGTGGGGCTGCTGTGGCTTGCGCATGACCAGGCCTGCGAGGCTGAGCTCGCCGCGACCCTGACCGGCATACTCGATGGCCAGGGTTTACCCGATCTGAGGGATCTGCAGGAGCGCTTCCAACGCCCCGGCAAAGAGCCGGCCGATGTGGTCGTCGATATTCCCCAGCCTGACACATACGACGATCTGCTCACCGCCAGGGAGATGGCCGCATGAGCATCACTGTCGACACCGCCCAGCTGCCCATGTTGCTTGGCACGCTGCGTCTGCCCACCATTGCCCGTCTCTGGCCGGACTTCTGTTCACGAGCGGACAAGGAGGGGTGGCCGGCTTCGCGCCTGCTGGCAGCCTTGGCCGAACTGGAACTCGCCGAACGCGAACAACGCCGGATCCAGCGCCATCTTACAGAAGCACGGCTGCCTCCCGGCAAGACCCTGGATGCCTTCGACTTCAGCCTCGTTCCCACCTTGAGCAAGGCCCAGGTCATGGCTCTGACCCAAGGAGATGCCTGGCTCAAGGCGGGCCACAATCTTCTGGCATTTGGTCCGCCCGGTGCCGGCAAGAGCCACGCCGCAGCCGCCATCGGCAACGAGCTCGTCGCGCGCGGATACCGGGTCTTCTTCACCCGAACCACCGATCTCGTCCAGCGTTTGCAGGCCGCACGTCAGTCCCTGACCTTGACCCAGGAGATCGCCAGGCTCGACCGCTTCGACCTGCTCATCCTCGATGACCTGTCCTACGTCCGCAAGGACCAGGCAGAGACCAGCGTCCTGTTCGAACTCATCTCTGCCAGATACGAAAGGCGCTCCATCATGATCACCGCCAACCAACCATTCAGCGGTTGGGATTCCATTTTTTTGGATAAGGCAATGACTGTCGCTGCCATCGACAGGCTCGTTCACCACGCCACTATCCTGGAAATGAACGTCGAGAGCTATCGCAGGCGATCCGCCCTGGCCTCAGCGACATCGCTCCGCGACAGTGCTCCTGATCCAGCGACATCGCCCAGCGACATCGAAACCATGCCAGCGACATCGCTGCGCGACAACGCCTCTTGATCCAGGCCAACCTCGTGTGACACTATCCCCAACGTCACCGCTGACACATCACCATCAATGTCGCTGACCAGTCACCGACGATGTCGCGCT
>NZ_JH584238.1 GCF_000241465.1 Sphingomonas echinoides ATCC 14820 | reverse complement strand
CGCGAGGTGTCGATAATGTGAAGGAACGCGGCCAGATTGGCCGAGTTCTGGGGTTTCCTGCCAACGTTCCTTCACATTATTTCAAAGCGTGTCGAGCCAGGCGAGCACGCTTGTATCGCGCTTCCACGAAGGCTGACCGCCGGGTGTTGTCGGAACGGCGACCTGTTCCAGGGCCTTTCGCTTCGTTTCAAGATTGGCCCTGGCATAGTGGTTGGTCGTGTCGAGGCTCACGTGGCCGAGCCAACTGCGGATGACTGTAACATCGACGCCCGCAGATATGAGGTGCACGGCGGTGGCGTGCCGGAAGGCGTGCGGCGTCACGTGCTTGGTACGCAGCGTTGGTGTGGCTTCGGTCGCCGCCTTTACGTAGGCGGCAAGCTTGAATCGGACGCCCGACGCGCTGAGCGGTTCGCCATAGCGGTTAACGAACAGCCGTTGGTCAGGCGCCCGTGGTTGCCGTTCGAGCAGCTTCTTCAGCAGCAAGGCTGTTTCAGGCCAGAGCGGGCAGATGCGTTCCTTCCGTCCCTTGCCGGTCAAGCGCACGCAGCTCGGACTTTCGAACCGGATTGCTTCGGGGCACAAGTCGAGCGCTTCCTGTATTCGTGCGCCGCTGTTGTAGAGGAGCGAGAGCAGCACATGATCGCGCATGCCTTCGAGCGTCGAACGGTCAGGCTGGGCAAGAATTGCCGTCACTTCCGCCGGATCCAGATAGCAGGGCTCCGATACCGGCGCGCGCTTGACGGGTATGTTGAGGATTTCGACGCATTGCGCGATCGATGCAGGATCCCTGGTCGCCACGAAGTGGAAGAAGCTGCGGATTGCGGCAAGCCTGCAGTTGCGCGTGCCGATCGTGCCGCCGCGCTCATGTTCAGCGTAACTGAGGAACGCGGAGACCTCGCTGGCGGCCAGATCAGTCATCGTAATCATAGCCACCTTCCTTCCAGCCCGCTGTGCGACGAACCGCAAGAACAGCCGCCAGGTATCGCGGTATGATCGGACCGTATGTATGGATGCATTGCGCTGCTCGACCAGCCATTCGTAGAAGAACGCGCGCATCAGGTCTGGGAACGGGTTGGCCTTGCTCATGGCTGCACCTCCCGCCCCAAGCTGAGGCAAGGTGCACCCACCACGCGGAACCGCTCGTTTGCGTAATGCAGCAGGTCCTGCGTGACCGTGATGTAGACCAGCGTAGAGTTGATATCCCTATGGCCAAGATAGGTCGCGAGGAACGGCAGGCGATCCTGCGGGTTGATGCCCGTCCGGTACCATTCGAGGATCCGGTTCACGACCATCGAGTGCCGCAGGTCGTGCAGACGCGGTCCCGTTCGCCCCTGCGGTGGCTTCAACCCGGCGCGGCGTATGACGTCAACGAGCAGCCAGGCGACGGCTTGCTTCGTATAGCGGGCACTGCGCTGCTCGTGCCAGAACAGCCCGGACCTCGGGTCCTGCGATGCACCGGCATGGCACCGCACATCGATGTAGGCCCGAAGTTCGGCCATCACAGTGTCGGGCAGCGGCAGTATCCTGGTCTTGTAGAACTTGGTCTGCCGGATCGTGATCGTGCCGCCCTGAAGATCAACATCGCCCAGATCGAGGCGGGCGACCTCGCTGCGCCGCAGGCCCGCGCAATAGGCGAGCAGTAGCATGGTGTAGACACTCAACGGGCGAAGCTGCGCCCGTGGCGAGGGGTAAGAGCGAGCAATGTCGAGCATATGCTGCACGTCGGCAGGCGTATAGATATGAGGTTTGCGCCATTGTTTGGCCACTTCCTTCCCCGGACGTGGGTCCGGTCGGCGCGGTGGGATCGACGGATCCCGGTGGCGGAGTATCTTCGCAAGGACGCGCTTCAGCTTTTCGCATTCGGCAGGATGATTGCGCGTGGCCTTCGCCGTCGCCCAGTGTTCGAGCATCACCCCGATCGGTTCATCCTGTAGCGCCGGGTTCAGCTGTAGGAACCGGTCGAACCGCAAAAGCCACACAGGCTGCGTGGTATATTTGTACCCCCTGTTGCGCATCAGCGTAACGTGCTCGGCCATGATCGCGCCCAGCACGCTGCCGAACGGTTTGGGCTGATGCAGTTTGGCAAGGGCTTGTTCTGGATCGCGTGAAGCCAGAGCGCGCCAGACCGGCTTGCACTGCTTGACGTTACACTCCTTGCGCAGGACGACGACGGGATTGCGGTGGATCGCCCCGGTTTGCACAAGGTGATCGAGGAACCGGTCGATAATGCGGGTGCGGTGGAGCAGCGTCGTTGCCGTCCAACGGTCGGACCACGCCCGCAACCAGGCTACCAGCACATCTTGGCCGAGTTCGGTGTGGCGCGCGGCGACGTCCTGGAAGCTGTGGAGCACCTGTTTGTAATAGGTGCGGCTGTTCTTGCTGCGCAGGCCAAGGTCCGCGAGATAGCGCGCGATCAACAGTCGTTCGGGATCGGGCCATGTCATCATGACAGCACCTCCGATCCCGGAACGTCGAGCGCGATGGCCCGCAGGTCTTCGGTTGCCAGCTTGAGATACGGAGCGGTAGATTCCGTCGAACGATGACCAAGCATATCGCCGATCACCTTTTGCGGGACCGAGGCGCGCAGCATCTCGACCGCGCGGGCATGTCGGAAGATGTGTGGCCCACACTTTCCCGGTGGCTTGACCCCGGCATCCCGGATTCGCCGGAACACGGCACTATGCAGCACCCGGAGCCTTCCATAGGGCGCACGGGTCCGCACGAACACTTCACGGGCGTCAGTTTGCGGTCGTCCCGAGCGCAGATAGGTGAGGATGGCTTCGCCCACCGGAGCCATCAACGGAAGATAGGAACAGGCACGGGTCTTGGTGTGGAGGATGCGGATCGATTCCGTCCGCCAGTCAATATCCTCGATCTTCAGATTGCGGATTTCGCCGGACCTCAGACCATAAGTCGCCAGCAGTTGCAGGATCGCCTGATCTCTGAGCCCGATGGGCGTCGTGTCCTTGCTTGCGGTTTCCAGAACGGCGGCGATCTGATCGCGCTCCAGGATCGAGGGCACCCCTTCATAGGCGTACAATAGCGGCGCGATGACGTGCGGCGACAAGTCGATTTCGGTGCGGCGCGTCCGGTGCAGATAACGCAACAGCGAGCGAAGGCGCTCCGCCACGTCCTTCACCGATTTGCGCGTTTGGTGCGGGCTGCGCATGTCCATGTAACGGTCGATGTCGCCGACGCTCATTTCCATCAGGCTGTCGACGCCGCATCGATCAAGCTGCCAGGCGAGAAAGTTCCGGCCCTCCCACATCAATGCGTAGATGCTGCGCTCCGCAAGGCCCCGCTCCTCGCGCAGCCAGATCTCGTATTCGTCGCAAATCGTAAAGCGCAGCGTGTCAGCAGCACATGTCGCTTTGGGCGCGGGTGGCCAACGGCCCTGTGCAAGCCGCAGTAGGGCGTGGATTCCAGAACGCGGAATGGAGTGCCAACACGGCCCTGGTGGTCGGCCATGACGTTTGCGGAACATCGTGATCGCATGGTGCAAATAGTACCCCACCTGCGCCTCGGTCACCTCCGCGATCGGGATGCTGCGCCGGGCAAGATAGTCGAGGAATCCGCGCGCATAGGCGCAGTAGTTCCCGGCCACCACCGGGCTGTATCGTTGGCTGGTCAGTACGGATCTGAGTTCGGAGATCAGTTCGCAATCGGTATTCGGCATTGACGGCTCCTCTGCTGGTCAAACGACCGCAGAGGTTCGTCGAGAAATAATGCGGAGCAAAGCCAGTCAGATAACGTCGCAATTCTGCGCATTTCAGACACTGAAACTGCGTTCCTTCACATTATCGACACCTCGCGATTACTGGAG
>NZ_JH584237.1:0-2500 GCF_000241465.1 Sphingomonas echinoides ATCC 14820 | reverse complement strand
GAAACAGCCCTGACCTACAGCTAAGGTCCCCAAGTCATCACTAAGTGGGAAAGCATGTGGAACTTCCAAAACAACCAGGAGGTTGGCTTAGAAGCAGCCATCCTTTAAAGAAAGCGTAACAGCTCACTGGTCTAAATAAGAGGTTCTGCGGCGAAGATGTAACGGGGCTAAAGTGATGCACCGAAGCTTAGGGTGTGGCGTAAGCCACGCGGTAGCGGAGCGTTCCGTAAGCCTGTGAAGCGATCTGGTAATGGGTCGTGGAGGTATCGGAAGTGCGAATGCAGACATGAGTAGCGATAAAAAGGGTGAGATGCCCTTTCGCCGAAAGACCAAGGGTTCCTGCGCAAGGCTAATCCGCGCAGGGTGAGCCGGCCCCTAAGACGAGCCCGAAGGGGGTAGTCGATGGGAACCACGTTAATATTCGTGGGCCTGGTGGTGTGTGACGGATCTCGTGTGTTGTTCTCCCTTATTGGATTGGGAGGGCTTCGAAGAGGTTCCAGGAAATAGCCCCACCGTATAGACCGTACCCGAAACCGACACAGGTGGTCAGGTAGAGTATACCAAGGCGCTTGAGAGAAGTGTCCTGAAGGAACTCGGCAAATTGCCTCCGTACCTTCGGAAGAAGGAGGCCCTCATCGTGCGCAAGCATTTTGAGGGGGCACAGGCCAGGGGGTAGCGACTGTTTAGCAAAAACACAGGGCTCTGCTAAGTCGGCTTCAAGACGACGTATAGGGCCTGACGCCTGCCCGGTGCCTGAAGGTTAAGTGGAGGGGTGCAAGCTCTGAAATGAAGCCCAGGTAAACGGCGGCCGTAACTATAACGGTCCTAAGGTAGCGAAATTCCTTGTCGGGTAAGTTCCGACCTGCACGAATGGCGTAACGACTTCCCCACTGTCTCCAGGACATGCTCAGCGAAATTGAATTCCCCGTGAAGATGCGGGGTTCCCGCGGTTAGACGGAAAGACCCCGTGCACCTTTACTGCAGCTTCAGAGTGGCATTAGGAAGAAACTGTGTAGCATAGGTGGGAGGCTTTGAAGCGTTGGCGCCAGCTGACGTGGAGCCATAGGTGAAATACCACCCTGTTTGTTTCTGATGTCTAACCTCGATCCATGAAACTGGATCAGGGACCCTCTGTGGCGGGTAGTTTGACTGGGGCGGTCGCCTCCTAAAGAGTAACGGAGGCGCGCAATGGTGGGCTCAGGACGGTTGGAAACCGTCTGTTAGAGTGCAATGGCATAAGCCCGCCTGACTGCGAGACTGACAAGTCGAGCAGAGACGAAAGTCGGTCATAGTGATCCGGTGGTCCCTCGTGGAAGGGCCATCGCTCAACGGATAAAAGGTACGCCGGGGATAACAGGCTGATAACCCCCAAGAGCTCATATCGACGGGGTTGTTTGGCACCTCGATGTCGGCTCATCACATCCTGGGGCTGGAGCAGGTCCCAAGGGTTTGGCTGTTCGCCAATTAAAGTGGTACGTGAGCTGGGTTCAGAACGTCGCGAGACAGTTTGGTCCCTATCTGCCGTGGGCGTCGAAATTTGAGAGGAGTTGACCCTAGTACGAGAGGACCGGGTTGAACATACCTCTGGTGTACCTGTCGTTCTGCCAAGAGCGCAGCAGGGTAGCTATGTATGGACGGGATAACCGCTGAAAGCATCTAAGCGGGAAGCCTCCCTCGAGATAAGATTTCATAGAGCCGTCAGAGACCATGACGTTG
The DNA here is from genome assembly GCF_000241465.1 of Sphingomonas echinoides ATCC 14820. GTDB lineage: Bacteria > Pseudomonadota > Alphaproteobacteria > Sphingomonadales > Sphingomonadaceae > Sphingomonas > Sphingomonas echinoides. Next base: position 784 of record NZ_JH584237.1, on the reverse strand, counting down.
ATAGATCGGATGTAGAAGCGCGGTAACGCGTGGAGCTAACCGATACTAATTGCTCTATTCGCGCTTGAGAGTCCCACCATCAATGACAATCCTGGGTAAAACCAGCGTGTCGCAGATGGCGGATGATCAATTGCAACGCCTGATTGAACAAAACTACATCATCACACAGGTAAAGCGTGCATCGATTTTAAGATCATAGAACCCCTTTGCTGTTCACCGGCTCCATTGCTTGGTGGCTATAGCGTCAGTGCCCCACCCGATCCCATCCCGAACTCGGCCGTGAAACCTGACTGCGCCGATGGTACTATCACTTAAGTGATGGAAGAGTAGGTCGTCGCCAGGCATTGAAGCCGGTGAGCAGCGTAGCGGTCCCCTGATCCACAAGAACCCATTCACATGTCACCTACCCTTTCGTTCCGCGACCCCGCGGAACTGGCGCGGGGTGGAGCAGCCCGGTAGCTCGTCAGGCTCATAACCTGAAGGTCACAGGTTCAAATCCTGTCCCCGCAACCAACGGTATCACAAAAGCCCCGTCCCTCACCGGACGGGGCTTTTGTGCGTTTGGGGCACAAGCACTCTCCGCAAATTGCAGCATTCGGTACAGGTCGCCGTGCAGTTGGATCGGGCGACGCTTCCCGCCGCGCGCGCTGCCGGGCTGCACAACGATCTTCTCGATGATTGGTCGGATCGCTTGCCGAGCGACCGCGCCATCGCTTGAAGACAAATGTGTCTCGAGCTCGGCGACCGCCCGGCTATAAACGGCTTCATAGTTCGCCGGCAGCCG
>NZ_JH584236.1:219780-254760 GCF_000241465.1 Sphingomonas echinoides ATCC 14820 | reverse complement strand
GTAGGATTTCGCCCCCTCCCGCAAACGACCCCAGATCCTCGGAGACAGCGTTGGGGGCGAGTACGAGACCCGCCGAGCATGTCACCTCGCCGATCGGCGTCTCATTCTCGACGCGCTGCAGCTTTCGCCTCGAGAATGCCTTGCGGGCTGCGTTCAGCATATCGCGGGCGGCTTCGGGGTCGCAGTTGTCGAACACGATGGCGATCCGCTTTGCCTCCCAGCGGCCGACCCGGTGCGGCATGCAATGATCCCGCAATGTCTGGCCCAGCGCGCGCAGGACCCGCTCGACGACGCCGATCCCATGAGCCGCCCCGATCGAGGTGACCTGATCGAGCGCAACCAGCGCAAGAAGGGTAGGGCCTTCCCGCCCGAGTGCGGCGGTGAGCACCGAGTCGATCGCGATGCGGTTGAGGAGCGAGGTAGCAGGATCGATGTCGGTATCGACGCCCAGCGAGCGTAGGCGCTCGCGGACTAGCGCCGTCTGAAGGCTCAGCTGCTTCAACCGCTCTTCGGCGCGCTCGGCCTGGGCAGTCATCCGAGCGACCGCGCTGTGAATGTTGCCGTCTGTCGAGACCAGTTCGGCCGCGGTGAGCGTGAGCGATTTGACGAAGGCATTGGCTTCCTGGGCGGTTGCCCCGATGATGTGCATGACCTCCGTGGAAAGCTCACCGATCGTCGTCGCGGTGCCATGGAGATCCGCTGGTGCCGAAATTGCTCGCACGTCTTCCTGTCGGAGGCGATAACCGCCGTCGATCAGATTGGCGACGGCCATGAAATGGGCCTCGTCAGCACCTTCGAAATAGGTGTGAGCGAAGCCGTAATTCTCGGGGCTGTGCGGCAGTCGATGCTCGTCGAGAAAATCGACAATGGCATGACCCGATTCGTCGGCTGGCGGACTGGTGCGCAGATCCATCAGAGGCCTCTATCGCCGTTCCGACACAAGGATGTCGTGCCACAGGAACAGATCGCGGTCGATGAGTTCGAGAAGTGCGTTGATAGCGGCCTCGCGGGAGCCAAGTTGATAGCGACGCTGGATCTCGTCCGCGACTCGCAGCGATGCAGGGGAGAGCGCGTAGGTGGACCGCTTGTAACCCGCAGCATCCTCGCGTTCTTTTTTGCGGCGCATCGATAGGGTCGACCGCGCGGGTTTCGGCTGAGAGTCCATATCGCCCTCTAAGCGAAACAGGTGTCACTCTCCAAAGCTCGTTTGATGGGAACGGAGTTCACCACCGGAATTGGTTCAGTTTGCTCCGGTCCGGGGCGGGGGAACCGAATTGAGCATGTTCATCAGGATGGATTGCAAAACCCGCTCGATCGCTTCGGGAGCAAGCCCATCGCCTTTCACCTGCTCGGCGAGCGACAGTAACTGGGGGCAGGAAGCTTCGACGAAGCGGCACGCGACGAGGTAGATCTTGTCGAAGCTGTCATCGAAATAGGCGAGGGGCGTCTTCATCCAGACTGCGGCAAGAAACGCACGTTGCCGGTCGATCTCCAGGATCTCCATGACCCTTATCTGCATCGCGGCCGTAAAGCTGGCGCGACCGGATTTGACCTTTCCGATGAGACTGACGCTTTTCCCGAGTCTCCGGGCCATTTCGACATTGGTTACGCCACGGCGATTCCACTGCTCGATGATAAGCGGATAGTAGAAGTCTGTCTCGGTCTGTCGGCTTGCTGCATTCCTCTGGTCAGTCATGACGACCCCCCTTCTGGGCGCTATATACGGTTATAGCCCGAGAGGCTGTCAATATTTTTTTAGCGTTAGTCGGAACTTTTCGACGAATCGCACAATCGAAGACGCACAGCATCGACACGGTGAGCAGGAAACGCGCTGTGGCAGGGGTGGTGGGGTCGGTAGTGGCCCTGTCCCGCGCGGCCTGGAAAAGCGCCTTCTGATCGATCTGAATGCGGAAACCGACCCGGTTTTCACCATTGTCCTCGATCGTCGAGGCGCGTTCGAGCATCAGCTCGAAATCCGGCATATCCAAGAATTTCTCCAGTCCATACAGGGCGGTAGAGGAAACGGTCTCAAACCGTCGCGTTGCCAGCGACCGGGTTCTGATCGCTTCTGTTGTGAGACGGAACAGCTCATCGCTGACCCGGAAGGCGTAGATCACATTCGACATGGGGAACGGATAACCCGAGTGCGGGCGAGCGCATACCATCTGGATTGATAGTTTCTCGAATCAATCATTGCCGCACGACCGGGGGTGGTCATTCCAGTTTCGCAACGAAGGCGGTAAAAAAATTCCGCAGGTGGTAAAAAAATTACCTGCTCTATGTTTGTCTGCAGACCCATCGCGTCAGTCTTTTGGCGGAAATGCGTAGTCGGGCTTTCCCGCAGTCAAAGTCGATACGGTAATTTTTTTCCGTCTTGTCGAGGGTCAATACTTGCGAAATCCTTAGGGAGACGACGCGCTTGTGCTTCGTCTTCCAAGGGGAAAGAGCATGTCTGCACTTTCAATGCCGAAGGGTGGCCAGATCAATGGTGTCCTTCTCGGCCTGGCGATCATCGCGATGGTGATGGTCCTGGGCGCGTCGGCGGCGTTCGCCGGCGCCGACACGACGTTCAATACCGCGCTGACGAAGTTCACGGACTTCCTCGAGGGCTCGGGCGGCAAGATCATCACCGTCATGAGCCTCGCGGGCGGCATCGTCGCGCTGGCGTCGGGCCGCTTCAGCCTGGGCCAGGTGGCCGTTCCCGTCGCCGTCGGCGTCGGCGCGGGCACGGGTATCCCGATCGTCACCTCGACCGTCACCGCGACGATCTGAGGCGTCGGCTGGATCAACCGCTGGGAGGGCGGCTTAGCTTATGGACCGGTACACCATCCCTTCGCATCTCGACGACCCGGAGCTGATCGGCTTCTGGACGCTGGACGAGTTCCTCGCGATGGCGATCCCCTTCATCTGGGGGATCCTGTCGCAGCACGTCGTGATCGGACTGATGGTCTCGTTGCTCGGCTGGTGGGGTTTTCGGAAACTCAAAGCCGGCAAGGCCACGTCGTGGATTCTCCACATGGCCTACTGGCACCTGCCGTCGAGTTTTACCGGGCTGAAGGCGACACCGCCCTCCCACCTTCGCGTGATGGTGGGCTAAATGGATTATTCTGTCGGTCTCGCGCAGTCGCAGCGCGTCCTCAAGCAGCGCAACATGCTCGGCATCGTCGCGCTGGTCCTCGCGGGCCTCGTGGTGCTGCTGTTCCTGGTCGGCGCGACCCGTGACCGGGAGATCGTCCTGCAGCCGATCGTCCGCTCCCCGCTGACGCTGTCGTCGAGCGGGGTCAGCGAGCAGTATCTGGAGATGGTCACGCGCGACACCGCGCTGATGACGCTCAACCGCTCGCCCGAAAATCTCGAATACTGGATGGACTCGATCCTGGCGATCGCCACGCCGGAAGCACATGGTTCGCTCAAGCGCGACCTGATGAAGATCCTCAACGAGCAGCGCGGATCGAGCATCAGCCAGTATTTCACGCTCGCCGGCATGAAGGTCGACACCGAGAAACTGACCTCGGAAGTGACCGGCACGCTGCACACCGTCGTCGGCTCGAAGTCGGTCACCGCCGAGCCGAGGACGTTCCGCTTCTACTGGGCGTATCGCGGCCTGACTCTCCAGCTCAAGGGCTTCGGGATGGTCACCAAGGCCGACAAGGACGCCGCGGCAACCATCGGAGACGACGCATGACCGCCTGGGTCGCAGTCGGGCTGATCGGGGGCGGGACCGCCTTCGCATCGCGCCTGTGTTCGCTATCGCGCCTGATCGGGGCGGGGATGATCGTGGCGGGCGGCGTGGTCCTCGCCGCGCCGGCCTTCGCCGACGAGCATGTGCTGGCAAAGGACAACAGCGAGGTCGCCTGCACGATGTCGAAGTCGGGGCTGACCCGCGTCAGCCTCAAGGACGATCGCTTCGCCAGCGTCTCGAAGCTGACCACCGGGGTCGATACCGACGATTTCACCGTGGTCAATGAACCGACCCGGGGCGACATCTATGTGTCGGTCCCGGAAGCCTATTCGCGGCCGAACGTGTCGTTCTTCGGCACGACGTCGAAGGGTTATGTGTACAAATTCTCGTGCCGGCTCGCCGGCGACGACGCGCAGCAGGTGTTCGTCGAGAACAAGGATATCGGTGGTGCCGCGGAAACGCAGGTCGCGGCCGTCGCGGCATCGCCGCAGGAGGCGTCCGCCACGCTGGTCCAGGCGATGTTCCAGTCCGCGCCGCTCGAAGGGTTCGAGGTCAGGCCCGCGGTCACCGACCCGGTGATGATTGGCTCGCTCAAGGTCCAGATGGTCGCCGAGTATCGCGGCGCCAGCCTCGCAGGCCGCACGCTCAGGATCGAGAACCGGGGCAAGGTTCCGGTCGCGCTGGGCGAGGGAACGATCGCACCGTCGAACGCGATCGCGGTCTCGGTCGCCAACCCCAACCTCAAGCCCGGTGAAGCCACCACCGCCTATATCGTCACGCCTTCGGGCCTCGCCAACGGAGTGCGGCCATGAGCCTCAAGGACATCTTCCAGCGTAACCGTGCCAAGCAGCTCGATACCGAGCCGGAGGAGGGCGGGGACAGCGAGCTGATGGCCGGCAACGATGCCGTCCGCAAGAAGCAGCTGCTCTACCTCGGCTTTGGTGGCGCCGTCGCGCTGGTGCTGGGCTCCTGGTACGTCATGGGCGACGATGCCAAGCTGAAGCCGGTCGGCACCGACGGGAAGGAGGTGAAGATCACCACCGACGACATGGTCAACCGGAACATGTCGCAGCGTGAATGGCAGGCCGCATCCGAAGCGCAGATGCAGTCGATCAACAATCAGCTGAAGGGCGTCGACGGCCAGCGCGCGCAGATGGAGCAGTTGCAGGCGCAGATCGCCGCGCTCCAGGGCGAGAAGCAGTCGATGGCGAGCGATGGCCAGCGGGTCATGAGCGCCTATCAGCAGGAGAACGACCAGCTTCGCCAGCAGATCGCGCAGCGTAACGCCGCGCCGGCCGCGCCGGCTCCGACGCAGATGTATGGCCCCGGCCAGCCCAATTACCGCACTCCCGGCGCGCCGATGACGGCGGGCGAGGCGGCAGCGGCTGCGGTGTCGCAGTCGCGCTCGATCAAGCTGGTGTCGTTCGAGGGCGGCCCCTCGGGCACCGCGACTCGGATCTCGGGTGGCACGACCAGCTACACCGACAGCCCCAATTACCTGCCGCCCAACTCGATCGCGAAGGCGAAGGTCATCGTCGGCGTCGACGCCTCGGCGGGGGTGCAGTCGCAGACCGATCCGCTGCCGGTGATCCTGCGCATCACCGGCCCGGCGCGCTCGGTCTACCAGAACGGCAAGCTGCTCACGACGCGGATCGAAGGCTGCGTCATCAACGGCGCGGCGCGCGGCGATCTCTCTTCCGAGAAGGTCTATGTGAAGCTGCAGCGGATGACCTGTCCGCAGGCCAATGGCCGGTTCGCGGTGTCGGACGTGAAGGGCTTCATCAGCTTCGCCGGCAAGACCGGCGTGCGCGGCCGTGTCGTCAGTCGCGAAGGCGGGCTCGTCACCCAGGCCTTCATCGCCGGGATAGCGGGCGGGTTCGGGCGTGGCTTCTCGGCCAACACCGACATGCTGCTCCAGGGCACCAACGTCACCGTCAACGGCAAGCGCCAGCAACTCGGCATCGGCGATATCGCCCAGGCCGGGATCGGCAACGGCGTCGCGCAGTCGGCCGACATGGTCAGCAAATACCTGATCGAGCGCGCCGAACAGTACCAGCCCATCATCGAGATGCCGACCGGCATCGATGTCGAGATCGTCTTCCTCGAAGGCGTCTTCATCCAGAACTGAGCCCGGAAGGAGGTGGTCACATGGCAAATACTATCATGATCGGCGCGATGGCGGGGGCGGCGATGCTGCTGACCGGCTCGGCCGAAGCGCCGATCGGCGCGCAGGTCCAGGTCGCGCTGCAGAAGCGGCTTCCCAAGACCAAGGTCGATGCGATCGACTGCTCCAAGGTCGACGGGCTGTGCGAGGTCGTGGCGGGTGCGAACTTGTTCTACGTCGACAAGTCGGCGCGCTATCTCGTCATCGGCCGCGTCTATGACATGGAGACGCGGCAGGATCTGACCGCCGCCAAGCTGCTCGCGCTCAATCCCGATATGCTGGTGGGCGGCGCGGCGAAGGCCAATGCCACGCCCGATGCGCCCGAGGCCGGCGCGGCGCGGGCGGGTGCGCGAGTCACGACCCAGCCCGCCGTCGCCCGCACGCTCGATGTGACGCGGCTGTCGAGCAAGGGTGCGATCGCGTGGGGTTCGGGCACGCAGACGGTCACCGTCTTCTCCGATTTCCACTGCGGCTACTGCCGCGCGCTCAGTCAGGCGCTCGAGACGATGAACGTGCGCGTCATCGAGCGCCCGATCTCGGTGCTGGGAAGCCGCGAGATCGCCAACCAGGTGCTGTGCGCCCGCGATCGTCATGCGGCGGTCCGCGCGGCCTATGCGCAGAACCCGGTCCCGGCAGGCCCGAAGTGCGACACCAGCGGTCTCGATGAGAACGAGGCGTTCGCCAAGGCGCACGGCATCAACGGGACGCCCGTCATCGTCCGCTCCGACGGGGCGGTGATCGAGGGTTTCAGGCCCAAGGCCCAGCTCGTCGAATGGTTGAAGGGAGCCAAGTCGTGACCCGATCCGTGATCCGCCTGCCGGCCTGCCCGGTTTCCGACTATCGCCCGCACGCCCGCGCGAAGCGTATTGCGGCGCTGGCGACGACCGCGAGCCTGGGACTGCTCGCCAGCTGCACCACGCTGGGGACCAACATCTCGGGCAAGTTCGCGTGCGGCGCGCCCGAGGGCGGCAGCTGCTCGCCGGCGACCGTCATCGATGACAAGGCGCTGGCCGAGATCACCGGCGACAGCGGCTATCATCCGGCAGGCCCGTACCAGGCACCCGCGCGCAACAGCGGGGGAACGCAGCGGATCGCCTATGCCTCGACGCCGGTGCCGGCGCAGGCGGCGGGGGTCGGGCCGCAGAAGGTGTTGCGGATCGTGTTCCCCTCGCATGTCGACGCGGCTGGGCGCTTCCACGAGACCGCGGTCGTGCAGGCGGTGGTCGACAACGGCCAGTGGCTGGCGGCGACCGACGGCCACGGTTCGGCGCTTGCCGCGACGCAGACGCTCAACGTCAGCCCCGAGATCCTCTCGCAGCTCGGCGCGCCGATCGCCGCGCTTCCCCCGGTGCCCGCCGAGGTCGCGCAGGTCGCCGCCCCGGCAGCGGCCGCAGGTGCGGCGAGCGCGGTCGGCGCACCAAGTGCGGCAGCGGTCGCGGCCGCGCGGGCCAGGGCGCGCGACGCGGCTGCTGGCAAGGGTGTGCCGATCGCCGCGACGCAGAAGCCGGCTTCGCCCGAACTCGCGTCGAGCACGCCGGGTAACCGCCCAGCGACCTTCTCGCCGCGCGTGGAGGACTGATCGTCATGGCGAAGACCGGCTTCATAGCCCGCCTGCTCGGCGATACGCGCGCACCCGACCAGGGAACACCCTCGCATGGCGCGCCGATGCTGTCGCAGTGGCTGCCGTATCGCAGCTACGACGCGCGGCACGACCTGTTCTACCAGACCGACAGCATCGCGTTCGCGCTGGAACTCGCGCCGCTCATGGGTGCGGACGAGCGCACCGGGGAGATCATCGCGCAGATGCTGTCCGAGAGCGTCCCGCCCAGCGCGCGGGTCCAGCTGCTCGCATTCCAGAGCCCGCGTGTGGGCGCGCTGATCGCGCAATATGCGCTGCCGCGCTACAAGGCGGGCGGCATCCATCGCAAGATCGCCGAGCGGCGGTCGGCGTTCCTGCGTCACGGCGCATGGGTATCGATGTCGAAGGACGGACCGTTCCACGTCCGCAACCATCGCATCTTCCTGTCGGTCTCGATCCGTAGCGGGAAGGCGACACCGGAGGAGCTGACCGGCGTCCGCGACAGCATCGTCTCGACGCTGCAGTCGATCGACATGCCGGCAACCCGGCTGAAGCCGGTCGATCTGATCGCGCTGATCGACGACATCACCGCGCCGGCGTTCGACGTCTCCGACCACGTCTCGGAATATTCAGAACTCGATCCGATCGCCGACCAATGCGTGCGGCGCGACGTCCAGACCGTCGTCCAGGCCGACCGCCTGCTGGTATCGGTCGAGCCGCTGCGCGCGGTGACGAACCTGTCGGGCGAGACGCAGTATCAGGAGATCCGGCCCGACACGTTCGACTATCGCTTCTTCTCGGTCAGGAACCTGCCGAACCGCTGGGCGCCGTGGGACGTGCAGAAGCTGATCGGCGACATGTTCTCCGACAAGCTGCGCCCGGGGTGCCCGACTCTCACGTCGCTATGCCTGTGCTACCAGGACGAACAGGCCGCCTCGTCTAAGGCCGGTTACAAGTTCATGCGTACGTCGAGCCTGGCGGACTCGAAGTCGGCGCGGCTGCTCCCGCAGCTGAAGGACCAGAGCCGCGAATGGGAGCATGTCACCCAGGAGCTGCGTCTCGGCAAGAAGCTGGTGCAGGCCTATTATGCGGTAGGCATCATCAGCCCGAAGGGGCAGGGGGACGCTAACGAGCGCACCGTCAAGTCGATGTACAAGGCGGCCGGGTGGGACCTGCTCGACGAGCGGTTCCTCCAGATCATGGCGTTCATGTCGTGTCTGCCGATGACGCTCGGCAACGGGCTCGACAGCGACCTGAAGCGCATGAAGCGGCTGCGCACGATGCTGACCTCGACCGCGGCGAATATGCTGCCGATCCAGGGCGAGTATCTCGGCGGGCATCTGCCGCACCTGATGTTCATCGGGCGGCGCGGCCAGCCCTTCTTCTGGTCGCCGTTCGAGAACAAGGCCGGCAACCACAATGTCGCGGTGTTCGGCAAGTCCGGCTCGGGCAAGTCGGTCGCGCTGCAGGAGCTGTGCGCGGCGTTCGCCGGCGTGGGCGCGAAGATCATCGTGATCGATGACGGCCGCTCGTTCGAGCATATGGCCAAGAGCCTGGGCGGCAACTTCGTCGAGTTTCGCCTGCGCGACGGGTTCAGCCTCAATCCGTTCTCGATGATCGACGAGACGCTGGTGGCGCAGGACGAGGATTATCTCGTCGACGCGCTGGCGATGCTCAAGTCGATCATCGGGCAGATGGGCCGTCACATCGACAAGCTCAACGACACCGAGCGCGGTCTGATCGATCGTGCGGTCAACCAGGTGTGGGAGGCCAAGGGCAGGGGAGGGTGCGTCGACGACGTGATCGAGGCGCTCGGCTCCGACGGCTCTGTGCAGGGGACGGATCTCGCGATCGCGATGTTCCCGTTCTCGGGAAAGGGCACCTACGGCAGCTTCTTCACCGGCGAGGCGTCGGTGGACATGTCGAACGCGCTGACCGTGTTCGAGCTCTCGGACCTGTCGAGCCGCGAGGAACTGCGCTCGGTCGTGCTGACTGCGATCATGTTCATGTCGTCGCAGACGATGCGCCGGATGGATCGCCAGATCCCCAAGGCGCTGCTGATCGACGAGGCGTGGCAGATGCTGCGCGGTGGGTCGATGGCCGATTTCGTCGAGACCTACAGCCGAACCTGCCGCAAATATGGCGCCTCGCTCATCACCGCGACGCAGAGCCTCAACGACTATTACAAGTCGGAAGGGAGCCTCGCGGCGCTGGAGAACTCCGACTGGTCGGTCATCCTGATGCAGAAGCCCGACACGATCTCGGACTTCCAGAAGCACGGCCGCTTCGACATGGACCCCTACACCGAAAGCCTGCTGCGTTCGCTGAAGCGCAACGGCGCGGAATATTCCGACATCCTCATCAAGGGGCCGGAATCGATGGCGGTCGGGCGGCTCGTCCTCGATAAATATTCGGCGACGCTCTATTCCTCCAGCCCGCAGACCTTCGCCGATATCGAGCATCTGATCGACCTCGGCTGTTCGATGGACGAGGCGATCGAACGCGTCGCCTTCCCCGAGGAATATCGCGACAATCCTCCGGGCGAGCCCTGGGTGGAGGCGGCGGAATGAACGCCTTCACGCACGAGCGCGACTGGCGTACGCCGACCGCGACCGACTGGAAACGCACGGGCACGCGCGCGATCGGCGACGCCTGCTACATCCTGTTGCGGGTGTCGGGCTGGATGGCGATGACGCTGCTCGCGACCTTCGGCGTCGCGATCCTGTTCTTCCTGATGCTAGGCGACTTCACCGCGCTCGGCTTCTTCTCGCAGGTCGCCAACCTCGGCACGCGCTTCGTCGCGGCCGACCAGGCACGCCGCGCGGCGTTCGGCGACCAGCTGTTCGTCGTGTGGCTGGTCGCGTTCGGCATCGTCGCCGTGACCCGCGTGCGCCTGCTCGGCGCGATCATCACTTCCACGAAAGGCTCCCGTCATGGTTGATGTTCTCGATCGTCCCGAGGCCGCGTCCGCGGCGGTGCAATCGTCCGCCTCGGCCCCGGCACCCCGTGAGGACGCAGCCGGCGCGGCACCGCGCCGTCCGGTCGCGGACAAGGTGGATCGCCGCAAGCCGCAAGGCCTGCCCGTCATCGCCTATGTCGCGGTCGCGCTGGCGGTCGCGGTGCTGCTGTGGGGGGCGTGGGTGACCAAGCATCTCCTGGCCCCGCCGGCGACCGTGCCGATGGCGAGCGTGCGGCTCGAAGGCATCGTCTCGGAATATGTCCAGGCGCAGAGCCACAGCAACGGCCAGCCCCAACAGGTGGCCGCGCAGACCCAGGCCTTCATGTCGGCGCTCGACGACGAGATGAAGAAGGTCGGCGCGAGCGGCACCACCGTCCTCGTCGGCGAGGCGGTGCTGTCGAAGAACGTCCCCGATATCACCGACCAGATCCGCCGCGCGGTCTTCGCGCGCGTGCCGCTCCCCGCGGCCGCGCCGAACGCCCCGGCAGGTCCCGCGGTCGGTGCGATGCTCCCACCAGCCTCCGGGACCGTCGCGCCGGCCGCGCCAGGGACGGCGGTCCCGACCGCTTCCCCGTTCGGGCCTGCGCCGGTCTCGCCGGTCGAGGCGACGATCACCCATTCCGCGCCGGGAGGGGTCGATGGCAGCGGCAACTGAGGCGCTGGCGCGGGTCGGTCATGCGGCTCCCACGGCGGTTGACGTCGCCGGGGACCGCGCGGCCCGCAAGGCGCTGATCGTCAAGCGGGTTCGCCAGTGGAGCGCGGTCGCGCTGCTCGGGATCGTGTGGGGCGGCTACAACTCGATCGCGGCGTGGCGCGAGACCCACGCCTTCATGATAAACGCCAGCGAGAGCCTCCCCAACTGGGCGTTCTTCATCCAGCGCGGCCGCGTACCCGCGAAGGGCGACTATGTGTTCTTCGCGCCGCCCGAGGGCGAGCTGGTGCGCCGCCACTTTGGACCGGATTCGGGACCGTTCGGCAAGCGCGTGATCGGCGAGGCCGGCGCGCTGGTCGAGCATCGCGGGGAATGGGTCTATGTCGACGGCGTTCGCGTCGCCCACATGAAGCCGCGCTCGCGTTTCGGCGAAGTGCTGACGCCGGGGCCGGTCGGACGGGTGCCCGAAGGTTGCTATTATGTCGGCACCGCGCACCCCGACGGGTTCGACAGCCGCTACGGCGAGATCGGCTTCGCCTGCGCGAAGCAGATCATCGGCACCGGGACACCCATCCTGTGATCCGGCGCGCGGGCCTCTTCGGTGGAACGCTGGGCGTGGCGCTGGTCGCCTCGTCGTCCTGGCCGGTCGTGCAGGGCGCGCTCGCAAAGGATCACGGCGTGATGGGCCAGACCTGGGCGATCGCCGAGCCGGACCTGCTGGCGACGATCGACACCAGGCTCAAGACGCTGCAGGCCAATGGCGGCATCGAGCGTATGCAGACGGCGCTCCGCGAGAAGACCGAGGAGCGCGTGCGCAACCCGATTCCGGTCGCCGGCATCGGCGCGGTGCGCGAGAGCCGCAGCTGGACGTTCGACCCGACGATCGTGCTCGATCAGGACATCCAGGACCAGAAGGGCCGGCTCGTCGCGCGCGCCGGGCAGCGGGTCAATCCGCTGTCGTTCGTCGCGATGAAGACCGACCTCGTGTTTATCGACGGCCGCGACGATGCGCAGGTCGACTGGGCGCTGAAGCGGTGGACCGCGCAGAATGCCAAGATCATCTTCGTCGCCGGCTCGCCGTTCAACCGCATGGGCGAGAAGAAGCGCCGCTTCTTCTTCGACCAGCAGGGCAAGCTCACCAGCCATTTCGGGATCGCGCGCGTCCCCGCCGTGGTCGAACCGGCGGGCCAGGTGCTCAAGATCAGCGAGATCGAGATGTCGGGAGCGGGCGCATGATGTGGCTCGATATTCTCAGGACGCCGATGGCCGCGCCCGAGACGCCGGCCCTCAAGGCGATGCGGCTCGCGATCCTGTGGTCGGCGATCGGGCTGGCGATCGCCATCTGCGCGTTGCAGCCGCTGCGCGCGGTGCTCGGCGCGGGGGCAGGGGGCGCGCTTGCCGGACTGGTGCTGGCGCTGGTCGTGCTGGTGCCGGTGTATGTGATCGCCAAGAACCGGGCCGATAACGCTTTCCTTGACGCAAGCCTCGCGGCGCAGCCGGACGGGGAGGGCAGGGCATGACGACTGAGCGCATCAGCCTGATCGCGCGCTACGCGCTTCTGTGTGTCGCGGCAGTCGGCTTCGGGTGGACATATGTTCTCGCCATATTCGCGCTGTTCCCGGCCTGGATGTTCTTTCCCGTCGTCGCCTTGTCGATGGTCGTATCGATCGCGACCGTGGCGTTGCTCTCGAGCGTCCCTGCGCTGCTGTTCCTGTCCCGCGTGCATTGCGAGATCGAGTCCCTCGTACGAAGGCTTCTCGGGGGCCGTGCCGATCCGGTGACCGCCGCGTCGATCGGAAACGAAATCGATGTCGTCCTTGCCGAAAGCGGGCGGACGATATCGGTTGGCAAACGCCGTGCGCTGGTGCGCGCGCTGGCCGATCAGTCGATAAGCTTCGATGGACGCGACCGCGCCCGGATGGTGCCCCTGGTCATCGCTTTCTCCGAGGAGCCCGGCGCATGATCCGCCGCCTGCTCACCCTCCTCGGCATGATCGCCGCGTTCGCGCTGCTGCCGGCGCCGGCGAGCGCGCTCCCGGCCAACTGCACCGGCAAGTTCGTCAACCCGATCACCGACGTCTGCTGGTCTTGCCTGTTCCCGCTGTCGGTGGGCGGCGCGCATATCTGGCCGGGAAGCCGACCCGACACCAAGAACCCGAGCCTGCCGGTCTGTGCGTGCGGTTCACCGATCCCGCGCATCGGCATCTCGATCGGCTTCTGGGAGCCGGCGCGGCTCGTCGATGTGACCACCAAGCCGTGGTGCTTCCCGAACCTGGGCGGGCTTCGCCTCAATCCGGGGCTCGATATCGGGCAGGGGCAGTATACCGGCCCGCTCATCAAGGGCGGTTCGACCCAGGCCAGCGCGAACTGGCAGGCGCATTACTACGTCTATCCCTTGCTCTACTGGATGGAGATCCTGACCGACTTCCTGTGCTTCGAGCAGGCCTCGTTCGACGTAGCCTACATGACCGAGATCGATCCGCTCTGGAACGATGACGTGCTGACCACGCTCATCAATCCCGAGGTCGCCTTGTTCAACAATCCGATCGCGGTCGCCGCCTGCGCGGCTGACTGCGTCGCGGCGAGCGCGAAGCTGCCGATCGACCCGATGTTCTGGTGCTCAGGCTGCAACGGCTCGATGTTTCCGATGAACGGCAACATCGCGGCGCACAATTCGCCGGTCCAGTCGTCGCGTCTCGCGGCCGAGCGACTCCTGTTCAAGATGCACCGGCAAGGGCTGGCCTGGGGCACCGCTGGATCGAAGGCGCTCTGCAACAAGTACGTCATGCCGATCCTGAAGAAGTCGCAATACCGCATCCAGATGACCAATCCGACGCCCACGGTGAGCGGCAAATATGCCTGCTCGCCGATCGGCGCGACGACGCTCCCGCCCGACGCGGGCCGGGCCTTCCCCGTCAAGGGCGAGGACTTCGGCTACCTGCTCTGGCGCAAGCGCAACTGCTGCATGCTGTGAGGACCTGACATGAAGAAGTTCCTCCTTTCCGCGCTCGCTATCGCCTCGGTCGGCACCGGCTGCGCGGTTCTCGCGCAGACCGTCGAGGGGCTCGACCTCGACGCGATCCGCGCGCGATCGGCGAAGTCCGAACAGGACGCGACCGCGCTCGTGAACGAGGTCGAGCGGCGCGGCGACGCGTTCCGCAAGGATGCGCAGACCGTGCAGGCGGTCGCGCTGGAGCAGATGCGCACGATCGACAAGGCGAGCCTGCCCAGGGGACCGGCGGGCGCGATCGACTTCGACGAGATGATCCAGGCCGCCTCGGCCAACCTCAAGGAGAACCAGGGCACCGCGCCGCAGTTCATGGTGTTCGTGTCCACCTCGATGCCCGAACAGGCGCTGAAGCGGATCATTGCCGATACCTCGGCCGCTGGCGGCGTCGTGGTGTTCCGGGGCTTCCCCGGCAATTCGGGGAAGGCGTTCATCGCCGCGCTCTCCAAGGTGGTCGAGAAGGACCAGCAGTTCGCCTCGATCGGGATCGACCCGCGCCTGTTCCGCGCGTTCGATGTGACCGCGGTTCCGACGATGGTGGTCTCGTCGAGCGACTTCACGCCGTGCGACGGCCTCACCTGCAAGACGACGCCGCCTCCGTTCGATCGCATCGAGGGCAACGTCACGGTGCGCTACGCGCTGGAGACGTTCGCGGGCGAGAATGGCCCTGGCGCGCTGGTCGCACGGACCGCGCTCGCCAACCTCGGCCGGAATCCCTGAACCATGCGGGGGGGCCGTATCCTGATCGGTCTTCTGGCGCCGGTCCTGGCAGCGCAGGCGCTCGCCCAGGTCCAGTCGACCCAGCAGGGCCAGCAGGGCGTCGGCGATTTCTACGGCCTGGGCGATTACACCTACTTCAGCGACACGACCCCCAAACCCACCCCGACCCCCACACCCTCATCCGCGCCGGTCGCAAAGACGACGGTGACCAGCGTCGCCGAGCCGAGCGCGGCTCCCGCGCGGACCACCGCCAGCATGGCCCGCACGGTTCAGCCTGCGGCAGCGAGTAATGCGGTCGCGGCCGAGCCGAGCGCGCAGTCGAGCAGTTCGACCTACACCTATCCCAAAGGGGACATGGCGGCGGCACGCGCCGCGGCGAAGGCACTGGCGACCCCGGCACGCCAGGCTTCGGGCGGCATCATCTCCTCGACCGATCTGCCCTCGACCATCCCGGGCTTCAGCAGCGGCACCCAGCCCGGCGAAGCCTATGCCGACGATCCCGACGCGCTGATCGCGGCGGGCGGGTCTGCCGCTGGCGCGAACGAGGCGTGGCAGCTCGTCACCGATCCGGGCCGCAAGGTCGTGACCGTGCCTGCCGGCGATCTCACGCGCGCGCAGGACGTCGAGAAGGACCCGAACAGCTATCTCGCCGGTCAGTCGGTGGGCGGCGCCGACGGTAGCTGCAAGCCGCTGCCTCCCAATGGCACCACCGATTATTACGAGGCGACCTGCAACAAGGGCGCGAAGCTCGAGGAAACCCCGGCGACCTGCACCGGCAGGATGGACCCGGTAATCGTCGATACGCTCAGGTACTTCTATTATGGCGTGCGCGACCAGAACGAAGGCGGCGGGTTCGCGCGCAACAGCGTGATGCAGGCCAAGGTCGGCGCCGGTCTGTGCCGGGTCGAGGCGGGCACGCCGCATATCTGCGATGCGCAGATCGAACTGGGGGCGGGCGGCGGCAACGTCGAGGCCTATCGCAAGTGGTGCAAGAAGCAGTCGTCGATGAATACCACGGCGCAGCTTTACTCCTGCTCGGCCGAAATCCCCCAGGCCGAGATCCCGGCGCACCAGAATTACGCGACCGGCACGGTGTACCTCAGGAAGGAGGGCACGCGCGAGGTCACGCTGACGCGCAATGAGGGAAGCTGTCCGGCGCTGGTGTCCGACACCGCCTGCATCGCGACCGGCCCGGAGGTCTGCACCGAGGGGCCTGAGACGCGGATCATCGACGGTGTGTCGGTCACGGCATCGTGCTGGGCGTGGTCGCGCCCGTTCACCTGTCAGCGCATCACCCAGGCGTCCGATTGCAGCGATCTGGAGAACGGCGGGAAATGCACCTTCCTGCGTGACGAGTGCCTCGACGATCCGCAGTCCGGTCCGTGCCAGGTCACGACGAAGGTCTACAAATGCCCGGTCCCGACGCCGCCTTCGACCGATCCCAAGCAATATATCTGCGGTGATGACGTCTATTGCATCGACGGCGAATGCGAACCGGTCGAGCGCGAGGCGTCGACCGAGTTCAAGGACGCCGTGGTCGGGCTGCACGCGCTGGGCCAGGCCAATGCCGAGTTCGATCCCGATACGCTTACCCTGTTCTCGGGCAAGCGGCAGACCTGCCACAAGCCGGTGTTCGGACTGGTCAACTGCTGCGCGGGCAAGGCCTCGGGCCTCATCACGACCGCTGCCGGCGCGGCCGCGATCGCGGGCGGGCCGGTGGCGATCGCCGCGCTCGCGACGCCGTTCCTCACGATGTTCATGTGCTCGAACGACGAGAAGCTGCTCGACGTGCAGGACCGGATGGGGATGTGCCACAAGTTGGGCGAATATTGCTCGGACAAGGTGCTGGGCATCTGCACCTCCAAGAAGACGGCCTATTGCTGCTTCGAGAGCAAGCTGTCGCGCATCCTGCAGGAACAGGGCCGCCCGCAGATCAACAAGCCGTGGGGCAGCGCCAAGAAGGAAACCTGCAAGGGGTTCACGCTCGATGAATTCTCGCGCCTCGACCTGTCGGTGATGGATTTCACAGAGGTCTATGCCGAGTTCGTCGACGCCGCGAAGCTGCCCGACGAGATCGAAACCTCGCGCCAGATCCAGGAACGGATCAAGGCCTATTACGAGGCGAAGAAAAGCCAATGACCGGCGTGACGCAACTGTCGGACCATCGTCCGTTTCCCGACCTCTCGGTCGCGGAATTCGCGGTGCTGATCGCGCTCCTGCGCGCCGGACCGCACCCGGCCGGGTTCCTCATCCCGACGCTCGACAGCTGGTTCGATACGAAGCTCTGCGTCGCCGACCTCGAACCGACGATCGCGCGGCTGATCCGCGCCAACCTCATCCTGCGCCGGGGCGAGACGCTGTATCCCCGCCGGCACGCCCGCAACCTCATCATCGGGGTGTACGGCAACCTGTTCCGCATCCTCGCAGACGACATGGCGCAGCTCGTGTCGCTTCAGGAGCCGTCGCTCCTCGGGACGCTCAAATCCTACCTCACCCGCCGCGAACAGGAAGATCGCGAAAAGCAGAAACAGAAGGACGACTGACATGCGCAAGGCCCTGACCCTCGCTCTCATCCTCTCGGTCGCGTCGCCCGTGCTGACGCCGGCGACGGCGCAGGACCTGACGCCGCTGCCGGATTCGGTGTCCTCCACCCGCGATGCCGGTGACGACGGCCGCGATGGCGGTCAGGACAGCTATGGCAGCGCGGACGATCTGGGATCGGCCGACCGCGTCGCGGCGCAGACCGGGGACGACTTCTACTGCCGCGAGCGGCGGCTCGGCACCTGGTTCTATTGCGACAAGCCGAAGGCCAAGCCCGCCGAGCAGCGATCGGCGCAGCCCGCGCGGTCCTCGGCCGAGCAGCTTGCGGCGATCTCGAAGCAGCTGGAGGAACTGAAGGCGCGGGCGATCCTCGAGCCGACGCCCGAGAACATCAGCCATTATATCGCTTTCCAGCGCGAGCAGCTTGATCGTGCCTCCTCTTTCGCGGACATGTGGCAGCGTACGATCTGGCAGAACCCGGACCTCGACTACACGCTCCAGCGCCCGGTCAACCAGCTGGGCAAGCGGACCTGGCTCGATAGCCGTAATGCGGATCGAGAGCGCGTGCTGTCGCAGATCTCGAAGCGGTACGGCGTGTTCTATTTCTACTCGTCGGCCTGTGCTGCGTGCGAAACCTTCGGGCCGATCATGCGCAGTGTGTCGGATCGCTTCGGCCTGACCGTCATGGCAATCTCGCTCGATGGCGGGCCGACCCGCGCCTTCCCGAACTATACGGTCGACACCGGCCAGTACAAGGCGATGGGCATGCGCGGCCAGCAGGTGCCCGCGCTTGTGCTGTTCGACACTGTCACCAAGCAGCCCATGCCGATCGGCTACGGCGTGATGGCGGCCGACGAAGTGATGAACCGCATCTTCACACTGACCAGCGTCAAGCCCGGGAGTGACTTCTGATGGTCCGCTCGATCGTCCGCTTCTGCGCCGCGGTTCTCGCGCAGGCCAGCATGATCCTCGCGATTGGAGGTCTCGTCGCTACGCCGGCGATGGCCGACGTCCAGGGCGAGATGAACAGCTATTTCAACAAGTCGGGCGCGGCCGCGAACGTGACCGGCCCGACCGCTTTCCAGGGTCAGTCGGCGGGCTATTATTCGGGTGGTTCGCTGTGGAGCCGCTTTCCGCAGAAGTCGATCAACCCGGTCAGCGTCGCGCTTCCCAGCGCGCGTGGCGGCTGTGGCGGCATCGACCTGTTCGCGGGGTCGTTCTCGTTCATCAACGCCGATGAGATCGTGGCGATGCTGAAGGCGACCGCCAACAACGCGATCGGCTTCGCGTTCCAGCTCGCGATCGACAGCATCTCCGCGCAGATCGGCGGGGTGATGAAGGACATGAGCCAGCGCGTGCAGCAGCTGAACGCGTTCAACATGTCCTCTTGCGAGGCGGCGCAGCAGGCGATCGGCTCGCTGTGGCCGGCGATGGACGGGGCGTCCTCGACGATCTGTCAGCAGGTCGGCGGGGCGAAGGGCTTCTTCTCCGACGCGGCCGCGGCGCGTCACGGCTGCACCAACAAGGGCGAGCGGGAGTCGACGATCGCCAAGGCCGGTGACGATGCCGAGCTGGTCCAGTCGAAGAACTACACCTGGTATGCGCTGAACGCCAAGAGCGCGACCAAGCCGTCCCGCGAATATGCCGAGTTCCTCATGACGATGGTCGGTACGATCATCTACGATGCGACCAAGGCCAAGGACAGCATGGGCGCGTTCCAGTTCATCGCGCCGGCCAGCTGGGACACCTATCAGGCGCTGCTCGACGGCACCGCCTCGGCGCCGACTGACGTGTGGCAGTGCGACACCACTGACGACAAGGGGTGTCTGAAGCCCACGCCTACCAAGCTGAGCATCTCGACCAACGAGGCGCTGCGTACGCGCGTCCTCAAGGCGATGGACAGCATGTCGGGCAAGATCCGGTCAAATGCCGCGCTGTCGGGCGATGAGATCGCCCTGCTCGGAATGACCTCGATCCCGCTCTACAAGATCCTTGTCGTCAACGAGGCGGCGCACATGGGCCTGTCGGGCGGCGATCGCGCGACGCTCGCCGAGATGGTCGCGATCGACATGCTGATGTCGATGCTCGACCGGATGCTGGACACGATCTCGCAGGCGCAGGCGGGCGCGAAGTTCGTCTCGACCGACGAATTCAAGGCGTGGCGCGCCCAGGTCGACAGCGTGAAGACCGAGCTGTCGCGGCGCAGCGAGAAGATGGCCGGGCAGATCTCCAATACCTACCGGGTGATCCAATACACCCAGTTCATGGAATCCACCCTCAAGAACACGATGAGCCCGCAGCTGTCGGCATCGCTCCGGTTCGGACGCGGGCTCAGCGCTCAGGGCTTGCGGTAACGCGGCGGCAAGGGAGCGACGGCGATGCTCGAAGTCTTCACGATCGGCGGGGGCGAATATATCGTCAACGTCTTCAACGCGGTCGCGGCATGGACCGGGGGCGGGGGCTATCGCTCGATGCTCCAGGTTGTGATGGTGATGGGCTTCATCTACTCGCTGTTCGTCGTCGCCTTCTCGCTCGACTGGCGGGCGTGGTTCAACTGGTTCCTGCAGTCGACGCTCATCTACATGATGCTGATGGTCCCGACCGTCACGGTGAAGGTGACCGACCGGATCAACCCCGCGCTCGCGCCGGCGGTGGTGGACAATGTGCCGCTGGGTCTGGGAGTGATGGCCTCCTTCACCAGCCAGGTCGGCGACTGGATGACGCGCTCGGCCGAGACCGTGTTCGTCATGCCCAACGCGCTCGCGCTGACCAACAACGGCATGATCTACGGTGCGCGGCTGATGGACAAGGCGCGCACGTTCCAGATCACCGACAGCGTCTTCCGCGCGAACCTCGACGAGCATCTCAAGCAATGCACCTTCTATGACGTGCTGCTCGGCTTCAAGGCGATGGACGATCTCACCAAGACCGGCAATCTGTGGGAATCGATCGGGCCGGGGTCGCCGGCGCGCAGCCAGCGGTGGATCACCTCGACAGGCCCCGGCACCACCGAAAATTCGATCATCCCGTGCAACGAAGCCTATTCGCGGATGGATGGTCAGTGGCAGACGGCGTACGACAAGGATCTGATCCCGTTCGCCAGGAACGCCTATCCCGGCATCGCCGACACGATCGCGGCCCAGCGCATCCGCGATGACCTGCCGGTGGTCGCCGCCCAGATGCACGGCACCTCGACCGATGCCTATTCGTACCTCAAGCAGATTTCGATGATCGACGCGTTCCTGGCCGCGCGCGAGAGCTTCTCCGACGCCGGGTGGGACGCCTATGCGTCGCAGCGCGCGGACGCTCAGGCCAAGAACACCTACACCTCGATCGCGACGCAGGCGATGACCTGGGTGCCGCTCCTCGGCATCGTCCTGACGGTCGTGTTCTACGCAATGTTCCCGGTGCTCTTCCCGCTGTTCCTGTTTCCCAGGACCGGCCTGCAGACGCTCAAGGGATATGCGACCGGGTTCTTCTATCTCGCCTCCTGGGGGCCGCTCTACGTCATCCTGCACATGTTCGTGATGAGCAGGGCGGCGAGCCTTTATCACGCGGCGGCGCCGATCGGGCCGACGCTGCTGGTCTCGGACGGCATGGCGAGCGTCAATGAATCGATCTCGACTCTCGCCGGCTTCCTGATGATGAGCGTGCCGTTCATCGCGGGCGGAATGGCGCGCGGCGCGATGGCGATCGCGGGGCATGCGACCTCGATGCTGCAGCCGGCGCACAGCGCGGCCGAGCAGGCGGCGACCGAGCGCACCACCGGCAACTATTCGTATGGCAACACCTCGTTCCAGAACCTCACGTCGGGCATGACCCAGGCTAACAAGTTCGACGATCAGCCCAAGTTCAATTCGGGCTATTCGGTCGGCACGTTCACCAACGCCGACGGTGGCGTGACGTACGGCTTCGCGGACGGGACCAACGCGTTCGATACCCGCCAGGGCATCTCGAACCTCGCATTCACGCCGACGCGGACCGCCGGGTTCGACAGCAGCATGAGCCGGGCGCTCTCGGACGGGCAGACGCACACCCAGTCGCTCCGCAGCGCGGCATCGCAATCCTGGAACGCTACGGCGACGACGGCGACGGATCTGTTGACGGCCGCTGAGCATCGGCGTGGTAGTTCGACCGAGACGGGGTCGGGGTTCAATAACAGCATCACCAGAATGACGGAGGCATCTCGGAGCCTTTCCACCGGACTGAGCAATCGCTTTGGTCTTAGTGAGTCCGATGCACAGCAAGTCGCCCGTGCTTCGCAGACCACAGGCGACGCGAACGCCGGCATAGAAGTTCTTAAGAAGTTGTGGGGCGTCACCGGAAGGGCTGGCCTCAGCGGTAAAATCGCATCGATCGCGACCGAAAATACGAACAGGACGCTGTCGGCCGATAACGCCTACGGGGAATTACAAGACTACATTACAAAGGAAACTAACTCGACGCAGGCCCGGGCAGCACGCGACGAATTCATGCGTGAATCTAGCACGAGCGGAGATAGCGAGGTTCGGTCGCTGTCGCAGAAGCTGGGCGTCAGCGTCGGGGAATCGCGGTCGGCGTCGTTGGAAGCAACTCGAGCCGAAGAGACGTTCCAGCGGGTCAGCAACGATGTCAGGGAGGCCTCGGCGCGGGGCTGGTCGCTCAATCGGAACGAGAGCCAGGAGTTTGTCGTGTATGCCCAGGAGCGGCTTCTCGGCGACGACACGCTGTCGCAGTTCGGGTGGACGCCAGGCATGGTCATGCCGCGCACGCCGCAACAGGAACAGGTGCGCGATATCCTGCTTGGCGAATTCATGGAGCGCCGCGTCGCATCGGTCCGCGACGAACTGGGTGTAAGCGTGCCTGAGCGTCTGTCGGGGCAGTTGCATGGCCCCGCATCGGCGACCCCGGGTGCGGTAAACCAATGGGGCAACCAGCGCGCAGCCGGTGTCAGGGCACAAGGACCGGACGTGTCGATCCGCGAAAGTTCGCGCGATCTCGACTTGGCCGGCAATGTCGCAGACGCGATCCCGAATGCGTCAGCGCGCATCACCCGTGGTGCATTCGAGGTCGGCAACGGTGTCGACGAGGCGAGAGGGACGGCGGGTCAGCTAGGTGACCATGTCCAAGAGCGCAATGATGCGTGGATCACGACGACACTTCCCGGTGTTGAGGGCGCGCGCAACTGGGTCCGTGACAATCTCGGGATCGGAGCTGGCACCAGCCATGTTTACGAAGTCCCGCGCGGTGAACGTGCGATGCTGCCGATTTCGGGGCGGCTGAGTTCGGGAATGGGTGGTCGGATCGACCCGGTCACTGGCGAGCCCGGACGGCATCACCGAGGGGTGGATATTGCCGCGCCAGCAGGGACGGAGATCCGCGCACCTGCATCGGGCCAGGTCATCCGAAACGACTTCCAGGCCAACGGGGCCGGCAATTATGTGGTCCTGCAGCACGGCGACGGGTCGCAGAGCAAATACTTCCACATGCAGGATCGGTCTGGCTTCCAGGTCGGCAGCACGGTCGAAGCTGGGGCGGTGATCGGGCGTGTTGGCAGCACCGGGAAATCGACCGGTTCGCACCTTCATTATGAATTATGGAAGGATGGCGCTCCGGTCGATCCGAGGCGGTTCCAGCTTAGGAATGGCCGGGAGTGAAGATGAAGGCGAAAGCCATTACTATTGCAATAAACACAAAGAAAAGCTTTGCATGTGAGTTGTCGCTCACTTCGGGTGGCTCAAATTCATCGTGTCTAGTGGCTTCAGCCAATGCCTCCCGGCCTACATGCGTCATTTGATCGTACATGTTGCTAGGATTGATATATCCGTTTGAAGACGAGCCACCGATTGGGAACCGATCCCAGTCCATCTGGCCAGGTTCGTGGTTCAACATGGCCGCTCCTTCCTCAATCCGTGGCTGACCGTGCTGGTCAGAATTAGGCTTGCAAAGCCTAGCATATCGGATTGAGTTTGGCGAGGATTTTCACCCGTACTGACGGAGTGGGCACGGTGGAGCAGGACGGCGAAAACCCGCGCACGATCGAACGCTACGAGGCGCTGCTGCGCGAGCATCTGCTGTTCTACGATGCGCTGCGTCTGCGCGAGCGCCGGCCGAGGAGCGCGGCGCAGCGCCAGTTCCAGGACGTGGCGTG
Organism: Sphingomonas echinoides ATCC 14820; assembly: GCF_000241465.1. GTDB lineage: Bacteria > Pseudomonadota > Alphaproteobacteria > Sphingomonadales > Sphingomonadaceae > Sphingomonas > Sphingomonas echinoides. Next base: position 231,327 of record NZ_JH584236.1, on the reverse strand, counting down.
GGGGAAGGCCGCGCCGGTCACCGATCACGAGTGCGCCTATGTCTGGCACCTGAAGGCGCGCGGGATCGCGCCGTTCAACACGCCGGCGCCGGCACCGCATATCGACGACGTGATGGCCGGATTCGACGTCGGCGCGCGGCCGGTGAGTGGCGACGTCGGCACGAAATGGGATAATGCCTGGCGCGAGTATCGTGGTGGCCGGGAGTTCTTCTAACCTGGGCACGATGAAGGAGCCGATCGATCTGCAACCGATATCGCCTGAGCGCCAAACAGGCCGCGGTGATGCGGGCGGTCGGATTCGAGCCGCCTTATCCCGAGGACGAGACCTACCCGGTGCCGCGCGAGATCTTCCCGACGGGCAAGAAGACAGCGCGCTACGGACTGGTCGTCAGGCGGGCAGGGGAGGGTAACCGTCCGCTCGAACCGGTCGCGATGGAATGGGGCTTCCCGACCAAGGTAGCGAGCAAGCGCGACCCGGCGGTCAAGCTGGACAAGTTCGTCACCAATGCGCGGAATCTCGCATCGTCGATGTGGAAGCCGTCGATCGCGAATCCCGATCGGCGCTGCCTGGTCCCGTTCACGCACTTCGCCGAGCCGCATCCCGACGGCGGGACGGGCGACGATGGCAAACCCCGCCAGATGTGGTTTTCGCTGCCCGACCAGCCCATCGCCTTCTTCGCCGGTCTGTGGCGGCCGACCGAGCGCGGCGATGCCTATGCCTTCTGCACCACCTCTCCCAACGCCACCGTCGATCCCTGGCATCCCAAGGCAATGCCGGCGATCCTTCACCCTCGCGATTTCACGGCATGGCTCGACGGCAGCTATGAAGACGCCCTGAAGCTCGTCCGCCCCTATGAGGGCGAGATGAGCGCGCAGGAGGCAACTCCCGATGGCGGCGCGACGTGAACCGGGCTAAGGCCGGTCCAATCATTCACCACCGGGACGTGTTCATGACGACGACATCCGATCTGGCCGAACAGCTCTCCAATACCCATGGCCTCGCAAAGGCGGACGCCAGGAAGGTCATCGATGCGATCCTTGCGAACATCACCGCGGCTGTCGCGACCGGCGAGGAAGTCAGCCTCAACGGGTTCGGCAAGTTCAAGCTGAAGGACACCCCAGAGCGCCAGGGGCGCAACCCGTCGACGGGCGAGGCGATCACGATCGCGGCGTCACGCAAGCTGACGTTCGCGCCGGCGAAGGCGGTCCGCGATCGGATGAACGGCAAGTGATAAACGGGCCAGGGTTTTAGAACGCTGGCCTAAACTGAGGGGACTTCATGGCCGATACCGCAGCCGACTACCGCGCGAGGGCAGCGGCCGACCTTGCCGAGGCCCAGCAGCTCGTTCTGCCCCATGCTAGGGACCGTATGCTGCATTCGGCCGATCGCTGGTCGAAGATGGCTGATGCGGCCGATCGCCGTGTCCGGTAACGAAAGCACGACGGTCGCGCTCGACGTGGCTAACTGGTCAGCGGTCCAGGCAATGGTCGAGCGTCTCGACGACAGGGCTGTGATAGCGATCTACGAGCTGGCCGAAGGCGCTGGTCCGGTCGCGGACCTCGCGGCCGCACAGATGGAAAAACGCAACCTCGACTATTGAGCCAAGTTAAGAGTTCGGCCGCTGGTTAAGCCGCTGTTGCCAAGCCGGCACAAGCCACGTTCCTGTTGTTCCTGTCAGTTAGAGAAGACACGTTCTTCGCCAAGTAGACATGACACCGTCTGGTAGCAGCGGGGGCAGCGTGGAGCCATCCAAACAGCGCAGCGCTGCCCCCGCTGATGCGATGAACTTGCGGCTCCTGCCCCCGGACCCGCTGCGCCAGCAGCGGGCTCGGTCACGCCAGTTTTCGAGCGCTCGAGCTTTCCCGAAACTCCGTCTCCGACGCCGCATTTCGGGAAAAGGCAATCGGGAACATATTTCGGGAAAATCAGCCCCGGACCCGCAAGGCGTAGCCGGTTTGCGACCCAGGATCTCGATCGCCGTTCGTTTGAGGGAAAGGAGATGACCACCAAGCGGGGGCGTGGTAGCCCTCAGCTATGCCAGCACCGAAGCGCGACGCGCTTCGCACTCTATGCGTGGGAACCGCTGAGCCTCCGCCAAAGCAGGCGCGGGACCGGCCTATCTTGGTTGAGCGGCTTCCAACTGGCGCAGCAGCCGGTGAGCATCGAACGGCTTGGGGAGGAAGGTGGTCTGAGGCGGTAGCTCGCTGTCCGGGATATGGAGATTGCCCGACACCACGAACAACACCGTCGGCGGAAACCGCTCGCGGACGTAGTGGGCGAGCTTCACGCCATCCATCGAGCCCGGCATCTGCACGTCGGTCAGGACGGCGCGGACCTCCTTGTGGTGGTCGAGGATGCGGATCGCGTCGTCGGCGTTCTCGGCCTCGAACACCCGCCACCCGGCGGCCTCGAAGAAGTCCACCAGATCGAAGCGGATCAGGGCTTCGTCCTCCACGATCAGGATCGTCTTGGTGCCGATCGGCGTACTCTGGCCCACGCTTACTTCCCGGTCACGATTGCGGCGTCTCCGAGCCGCGCTTCCAACTGAAAAACCAAACCTTCCGGCCGGTAGTCGGTTGCGGCCTGCCCCCGGAAATATGATCGAAGCGACCGCTCGATGAGGGTGGACCCGAAACCCTTCCGTTTCGGTAACGATACTTCTGGCCCTCCCCGCTCCTCCCAGCGCAACGCGAAGCGGGCGTCGGCATCATCGCCTTCGACGGTCCAGGTCAACGCGACCGTCCCGTTGTCGTTGGACAGCGCGCCATATTTGCTCGCGTTCGTCGCCAGTTCGTGAAGCGCGAGCGCGAAGGCCATCGTCACCTCCGGTTTGAGCGTCACCGAGGGTCCGTTGATCAGGATGCGCCGGCCGATCAGGCCATGGGGCGCGAGCGCGCGCTTCGTCAGTTCGCAAAGATCGGCTGACCGCCATGACTTGCCCGTCAGCACGTCCGTTGCCGCGCCGAGCGCCGCGAGGCGGGCGGACAGGTCATGGCTGGCCGTCTCGGTATCCGGCGCGTTGCGGAGCGTCTGCTGGGCGACGGACTGGATGACGGCCAGGACGTTCTTGAGGCGATGTGCCAGCTCGCCGTTCATGAGCTGCATGTCGTTCTCGACGCGCTTCCGCTCCCGGAAGTCTCGCGTCACCGTGCCGTAGCCAATCAGCGCGCCGTCCGCGTCGGTGATGGGGAACACCGAGTAGAGCGCGGGGATCGGCTCGCCCGTGCCGAAATGGCGGAAGTCGATCTCGCCCGCCCAATGACCATCGCGCGCGACGGCCGGCAGCACCTCGTTCGCGACCTTCGCAGCCTCCTCCGGCATCAGGAAGTCCGCGATGGACAGCGAGCCGGCATCCGCCCCCCCCTCCAGGCCCACCATCCGCCGGGCGGCGTCGTTGATGTAGAAGACGGTCCCGTCCGTCCGCACCATCCCCACGAAGTCGTTGCTGTTCTCCACCAAGCGCACGAAACGGTCGCGCTCCTCCTCGCTGGCGCGAAGGTCGCTGATATCGCGCGAGACGGACAGGATGCGTGCGGGCCGACCGTCCGCGCCGGGGATCGGGCTGACCGCGACATGCCACCATTTGACCGTGCCCCGCATGGTCGCGGCTTGACCGATGAAGCTGCGGCTTTGCCCGGCCTTGGCGGCGGCAATGGCCGCTCGCGCTTCGTCATTGCCCTTGTCCCGCCAGAAGTCGGGCCAGGGGCACCCGGCGATGGCGTTGAAGTCGCTCACCTCCATCACCTTCTGCCCGCCTTCCGACATGAAGGTGAGACGGGCATCGAGATCGAGAATCTTGATGCAGTCGGTGGAGCTGGAAAGCACGCCCGAGAGGAAGGCTTCGCGTTCGGCGAACCGAGCCAACGCATCATCCTTCTCCACGGTGAGCCGGCGCGCGCGCGCGAACGCGGCGCGCAGTTCGGCTGCGAAGACGGCGATCCCGGCCGCTACCAGCACGAACAGGATGCTGCCGATCCATTGGGCGTCCGTCAGCCACAGGGGCTCGCGCGCGTTCCCGATCGATAGGCCGGCGACGACCCCGGCAAGGACGCCGGCATAGACCCCCGATCCCCTACCCAGCACGAGGCCGATCGCCAGCACGACCGGGATGAACAGCAGCCAGGGGACGATCGAGCTGATGACAAGCGCACGGAATAGTCCGACGACGACGATCAGGACCGTCGCGGCGGCGTAGCGGGCTGGGGTGGAGATCGGATGGCGGAACGACCACGACAGCAGGCGATCGACAAAGGGCAAGGTCTTGGTGTTCGGCATGTCCAAAGCTCAAATAGGGACATGAGCGCCCCCGCCCGCCCCCACACGCTGATAGCATGGTGCGAGCTGAGGGCGAGAGGTCCCGCAAGCCGGTAGGGTGTGGGGCTGCTTTTCCCGATCAACGATCGTTTTCGAGACGCTGGCGGGCACGCCATCCGGTCATCCCGTCTGCCGGCGGACATATTCGCCCAAGCCGCGGGCAACGAGCTCATCATCGGAAAGGCGAGGGCCTCGCTTCAGGCGCTGATTGCCCAGTTTGCGGCGATCCAACTTTGGCCCAGGGGGGACGGGCGAGGGGGCCTTGAACATCCCGCCGGGCTGAGCGGTACGGGCGGGCTCGTTGTTGTTGCGCTTCGCGTGGTGCGGCTGCACCTGCTGGATGGCGTGGGCGAGCGCCAAGGCAGCGTCGAGATGCTTGTTGTCGACCACCGGCGCCTGGTTCACCCGGCGCATCTTGTCGAAGACCCGATAGGGGAGCACCTCGCGCTCATGCTGGATCTCGAGCCGGCCATCAGGATACTCGCACACATCCACCTTCTTGCGGGCGAGACCCTGTGTGACCGGGGTCGGCTCCAGGATGAACATCGCCTTATTGTAGTGGAGGGTGAGGGCACCGGTGACGGTGCGCTGCTCGCGCCAGACCATCTCGGCTTCGAGGTTCTCGTGGATGGCCAGCGGTCGGTGTAGATCGCGCGGGTCGAAGGGCGCCTTGGCGAACCGTTGGTTGTGCTGCGCCATGTAGGAGGGGAGGAAGGCGTTGGCTTGGTCGATGGTGTCGATGCGGTGAAGCCGCATCGCCTTGACGAGTCGATCCTGCAACGTGGCATTGGCGCGCTCCACGCGGCCCTTCGCCTGCGGCGAGTTCGCGCAGATCAGGTCGATATTCAGCCGTTCCAGCGCGCGTCCAAGATGGGTCATGCCGTCGCCGTTCGCCGAGGCCGTGTTGTTGCGGAACGCGCTGTGCTTGTCCGTATAGAAGGCGACCGGCTTACCGTGCCGTTCGAGGTACGTCCGCGTCGCGCGCATGTAGGAGAAGGTGCTTTCGCTCTCGACCATCTCGAGGTGCATCAGTTCGCTCGTGGCGTCGTCGATGAATACCAGGAGCGTGCATTGCGGGCCGCGGTCCTCGAACCACCAATGCTTCGAGCCGTCGACCTGGACCAGCTCGCCGCGACACTCGCGCCGATAGCGGGGTTGGTACGGGCGAGGGCGCCTGGCGGCGCGGTCTTTCCAAAGGCCGGCTTCCATCATGATCTGCCGCAGCGTCTCGCACGACAGGCCGAGGCCGTGGCGTTCGGCGAGATATTCGCGCGCGAGCGTCGGCCCGAAGTCGGCATAGTTTTCTCGCACCAGCGCGACCACCTTGGCGCGAAAGGCATCGCTGTAGCGCCGATTGCTTGGCCGCCCGCGCTTGCGCGACACGAGGCCCGCAGCGCCTTCCTGTCGAAGGCGATCGAGCAGCCGGTAGATTTGCCGCCGCTGGAGGCCCAGCAGCTCCATCGCGTCCGGGATCCGGATTTCGCCACGGTCCAGCCGCATCAGCGTGTCGAACCGGGTAATCTCTGCAGCACTCATCGTCAGCACCGTCATACCATGCGCGTCCTCGTTGCCGAGGAAGGCTATGACACCAGCGACCCGCTGACAGCACCGGCAGTGCCATCTCTATCTAGCAGGATGGTGTCATTTGTATCTGGCACTTACACCTGTTTTGTTCGATAATATATCTTATGTTAAATCAATGGCTTAGCAGATTTCCGGCATCGTTCTTGCAGAGACTGACGTGGCTTTTTCGCAGCTAAGGCTTGCCAGTCAGTCGCGAGTTAGCCGCGCCGTCGTTCTCGCGCGCGAGCGTGTCGCGGATCTTCGTAAAGATCCTGCAGCGCGCGCAGCCGAAACGCATTCCACCAGCGTTGCCAGCGATGCTCCTCGGCATCGTGGAGCATGTGACATCGCTGGCATAGCGCGGCGAGATTGCGCGGCGCGCTATTGCCAGGATCATGATCCAGATGCGCGCAGGCCAGCACGACATAGGTGATCCGCACGACGTCGAGCGCGAAGAGGTCGCCGACCTTCACCCGTCGCCCCTCTCCCGATCGCCAGCATCGCGCTTCGCTATCCCACCAGCGCCCATCGCCCAGATGCGCGACGTGCCGAAGATGCGGTCGCCGGCAGCGTTCGCAGCGCCCTCCTGCCCGCACGAACCGGATCTGGTCCGACAGCAGCGGCCAGTCGATCGGGTACAGCCAGCGGTTTTCGGGGCGGATCGGCATCCATGACTCTATGAGTCATGCGAAATGAGAACAAAAGGAAAATCTCGTTCCCTTCATGTTCTTATCCAGCATATCATGCGCGCATGTCCGCGTGTGTGATTCCCCTGTCCCAACCGATGCCGATCGCCGATCTGCCGCCAGCGTTTCGCCTGAGGGTGGTGAGCGCGGCCGGCGCTGGCTTCCCCTCGCCTGCCCAGGACTGGGAGGAAACCGCGATCGATCTCGTGGCGCTGCTGCGCCTCGACCGCGCCGCCAGCTTCGTGTTCCGGGTCAGCGGACAGTCCATGATCGACGCTGGAATCTATGATGACGACGTGGTGGTGGTCGATCGCGACGCCACGCCGGTTAGCGGCCGCATCGTCATCGCCGTGGTCGACGGGGGCTTCGTGATCCGCCAGTTGGTCTGGCGCGACGGCAAGCCGGTCCTCGAGGCCCGCAACGCGCGGATGCGCTACGACGCGGTGATCGCGGATGAGAGTGTCGAAGTGTGGGGCGTCGTCCGCGCCTCCGTGCGCAACCTGCAGGGCTGACCGCCATGTGGGCGATCGCTGACGTCTCCAACTTCTATTGCTCGTCGGAGAGGGTATTCGACCCGTCGCTGCGCGATAAACCGCTCATCGTGCTGAGTAACGGGGACGGCTGCGCCATCGCGCGCTCCGAGGAGGCCAAGGCGCTGCACATCAAGATGGGTGCGCCGATGTTCAAGATTCGTGATATCGTCCGCGAGCATGGCATCCAATACCGCAGCAGTTCCTACGAATTGTATGCCGACATGAATCGTCGCTTCAATCAGGTCCTCGCCGAGCACAGTTGCACGGTCGAGGTGTACTCGATCGACGAATCGTTCTTTCGCCTGCCGGTGCTCCCGAACGGCCTGGGCGACGTGGCGGCCGCGCACCGCGTGATCGCGGCCGTCAAGCGTGCGACGGGCCTGCCGATCCGCATCGGGCTTGGCCCGACCCGGACGCTGAGCAAGGTTGCCAACGCCCTCGCTAAGGCGTCGGAGAAGGTCTGGAAGGGCGTGGTCGACCTGCACGACATCGAGCTGCGGCGGCGCCTGTTCGCGCAATGGCCGGTCGAGGAGGTCTGGGGCATCGCGCGAGCGATGACCGAGCGGCTGCGACCGCTCGGCGTCAGGACGACGGCCGATCTTGCCGCCCTCCCCCCGGAGGTCGCGCGCGACGTGGGGACGGTGGTGCTGGAGCGGCTCGTGCGCGAGCTGAACGGCGTCGAATGCACCGATTTCGAGCCGGAGCCGCCCCCGTCCAAGGCGACCGCGGTGACCCGCTGCTTCGGTGAGCCGGTGCGCGAGGTCGCGGCGCTGCGCGAGGCGATGGTGCGCCGCGCGGTCCGCGCGGCCGAGAAGATCCGCGCGCAGGATCTCGCTGCCACCCGCCTGATCGCCTTTGCCCACGGAAGCCGGTTCAAGCCCAACGCGCCGTCCGCCTCGCGCATAGCGCGGCTGTCGCCGGCGACCAATGATCCGCGCGTGATCGGCGGTATGGCGGGCCGCATGGCGGATGTCATGTACGAAACTGGCGGCGTCTACACCAAGTGCGGCGTCATGCTCGAGGGGCTGGAGCCGATGACCGCGCACCAGGCCGACCTGTTCGCGGTGCCCGATCCGCGATCCCCTGCCCTGCTCGCCGCGATCGACGGGCTCAACGGGCGGTTCGGCCGCAACACGATGCGGCTTGCCTCCGAGGGCTTTGGCCAGAAGAGCTACGACACCAAGCGTGCTTTCAAGAGCCCGTCCTGGACCACGCGGATCGATCAGGTGCCGATCGCGCGGTGAGATCAATAGCGATAGCCTGCCTGCCGGCAGGCCGCTGCCAGCTTCATCACTCGCCCATCCTTCGCGCCGTACTGGCGCAACCGTGCGGAATAGCTGTCGCAATAGCTTTTCGCGCGAGCGGACAGTGGCACCCCGTTCGGACCTCGCGCGGTCGCCGCCCCGCCCCGTTCGGCATAGCCACGAGCAGTCGCTGACTGAACCTGGGTGCGCGCTTGCGCGCCCAGATCGACTGCGCCGGGCATGTCCTGCGCGCCGGCAGGGGTCGCGATCGCGAATATCCCGACCGTGAACACAGCAACCAGGCTACGCATTCGATGTTCTCCCTCGAATTTCCGTCAGGCCATCAACGATTTGGCGGCAGCATCGTGCCGGTCGCGGGAGCGATTATGGATACATGTAGGCGCTTGCAATCGTAGCGGCGTGTGCTCGCAAACGGAGCGATTTTCTGCTCGGATTATCTGACAATGGGCGGAGCAGTCTGCTCACGCTAATTGCCAATGTGCTCGCCATCATCCGGCGCTGCTCGCAGTCATGGTCGCCTGCTCACATTATCTGCCAGCGGGAGTGGCGTCAGCGTGGCACCCGGATGGAGCCGTCCGCGATCCCTTCGGCGATATTTGAGAGCATGACGGCGTAGCGGTGCAGGCCGGGGAAGCGACCGGCGTTTCTCTCGATCTCTTCGCCGTATCCGGCATCGAGCAGCGCCTTGAAGTCCGGCATCACGTCGAACATGCCGCCGAGCAGATCGACATCGGAAGCACCGATCAGCAGCAGGGCATTCGCATGGGCGTCGAGGCGTTTCATCGTCTCCAGCATTTCGGTTTTGGTCATCGCACCCTTTCCGCTTGCGTGGTGTCATCGCCTATTATGCGCTGGCCCTGTTCGCGAAAACCTTCCTTTCTGACGACCTCGCGGGCGCCCCATGACGACAACGCATTTCTGCGGCCCGCCGCTTGTCAGAACTGTTCTGGAAACCTGCTTCGCAAAAGCGCTTGCCGGCTACGGGTTTGGAGAGCCCATTGGCACGGAGCGTGAGCACAACGCCCCGTTTGCAAGCAGCGCCGGATGATGGCGAGCACACTGGCAGATAATTCGAGCAGGACGCTCCCCGCCAGTGGCAGAAAGCGTGAGCAGGAAATCAGGCTGTTTGCGAGCACACGCCGCTATGATTGCAAGCGCCTACAGCTACCGGCATCGCATCCCTCGGCACTATCGAGCATCCCACCTGGGTTCCGCGGCAGCAATGGGTGGCAGCATCCCTGTTCCTCGTCGTCATGCTCGGCATCGTCATGCTGACCGCTGAGTTGCGCGAGTCCCTGCGTCGCGCACGGCGGCTGAACGAGGAGCTTATCGAAAGCGAGCGGCAGGCGGTCGAGCGGCAGGCCTTCCTGTCCGGCGTGCTGGCCAGCTCGACGGATTGCATCAAGGTCCTCGACCTCGACGGCAAGCTGACCTTCATGAGCGAAGGCGGACAGCATGTCATGGAGATCAGCGACTTCAACGAGGTCGTCGGCTGTCCATGGCCGGACTTCTGGCAGGAGGCCGGCAACGCCGAAGCCAAGGCCGCGATCGAGGCAGCCAGGCGGGGTGAGGCGCGCAGCTTCATTGGCAAGGCGGACACCTATCGCGGCACGCCGAAATGGTGGCACGTCGCGGTCAGCCCGATTGCCGGACCGGACGGGCGCCCCGACCGCATCCTGTCAGTCTCCCGTGACATCACCAACCTGCGCGCAAGCGAGGAAGAGCGCGATCGCTTCGTCCGACTGGCGGAAAACAGCACCGACTTCATCGGCATGGCCCGGACGGACGGCAGCGTTTTCTATGTGAACGATGCGGCGAGACGCCTCGTCGGTCTGGAGGGCGGCGACATCACGCGACTGACCATCGCCGACTTCTTCCCACCCGAACAGGTCGAGACGGTCATGCACGAGGTGCTGCCGGCGGTGGATCGCGACGGCCACTGGGTCGGCGAGCTGGATTTTCGGCATTTCCGCACCGGCGAGTTGATCCCGGTCCTCTATTCCGTATTTCCAGTCACCGACGCGACGGGAACGCTGATCGGCTACGGCACCGTGACCCGCGACTTTCGCGAACGGCGCCGTGCCGAAGAAGATATGCGCCTGATGAATGGCGAATTGGCACATCGGCTCAAGAATGTGCTGGCGGTCGTCCAGTCGGTCGCGGCGCAGACGTTGCGCGGCATTCCCGGGGCGGAAGCGGCGAGCCAGAACCTGTCGGCGCGGCTCGTCGCGCTGGGTGCCGCAACCGACGTGCTGACCGGCCGTTCGTGGCGCTCGGCCGATCTGTGCGAGTTGGCGACGCGGGCCTTGTCGCCGCACGGCCGCATCGGCGAGCGCATCCTGTTGTCCGGTCCGTCGGTGACGTTGAAGCCCGAGCTGACGGTCGCCTTCGCCCTTGCACTGCATGAGCTGGCGACCAATGCCGCCAAATATGGCGCTCTATCGAACGAAACCGGTCATGTGACGCTCGCCTGGTCGATTGACGGAGACGGCAACGACGCGCCATTCGCAATCTGCTGGCGCGAGGAGGGGGGACCGCCTGTCACGCCGCCTCAGCGCAAGGGCTTCGGCTCGGTCCTGATCGAGCGCTCTTTGCGGAGCTATTTCAGCGGCAAGGCTGCAACCGACTATCGGCCGGAAGGTTTGGTGTTCGAACTTGAAGCGCGGCTTGGAGACGCCGCTATCGTGACCGGGAATTAAGCGTGGGTCAGAGTACGCCGATCGGCAGCAAGACGATCCTGATCGTTGAGGACGAAGCTTTGGTCAGGTTCGACCTGGTCGACTTCTTTAGCCATGCCGACTGGCGGTTTTCGACGCGGAAAATGCGGACGAAGCCATCGCCATCCTCGACGCGCACAAGGAGATTCGGGTGGTTCTGACTGATGTGCAGATGCCGGGATCGATGGATGGTGTGAAGCTTGCGCACTATGTCCGCGAACGCTTTCCCCCGACCGTGCTGTTCGTCGTATCCGGTAACGCCCCCATTCCGGAGCACAAATTGCCTGCCCGGGCGACCTTCCTGCCCAAGCCCTTCGATCCGCATCGGCTGCTGCGCCAGATCGAAAGCATGGCGCAGGCATAAATTCCCGACAGCAATATTATGACGTGGCCCGGTTTCCCATTTGAGAACGGCCAGCGGGACGGCGCGGGCTTTCTCGAAAACGATCCCAATCGAGACGGTCGCCG
>NZ_JH584236.1:171604-218106 GCF_000241465.1 Sphingomonas echinoides ATCC 14820 | reverse complement strand
GTACGATTTTGACCATCCTCTCACCGGACCCCCTGACGATCTCGGGCGAGAAGCGCCATGACGAGGAGCGGCACGAAGGCGGTACGCTGCTGAGCGAGCGTCGCTACGGCGCCTTCGCCCGCAGCATCCAGCTGCCCGAGGATGCGGACCCGGCGGAGATCGAGGCTCATTTCAAGAAGGGTGTGCTCACCATCCAGGTCCGCAAGGACGAGAACGCCGCCAGCCGGGTCAGACGGATCGACGTCAAGAAGGATTGAACCCGTTTGCTCGCCCCTCCCCAGTGGGGAGGGGCGGTGACAGCCTAGCGTCCGAGTGCACCCAACAACTCGTATTGCCTGATCGGCTTTTCCAGCACGGCATCGAAGCCGCTGGCAAGCGCCGCATCCTTGAGCCCGGCACTGGGGTGGCCGGTCACAAGGACGGCGCGACCCGTCCAGCCCCGCCGCTGGAGCGCCCGGAGAACGCCGATCCCGTCGCCATCCGGCAGCAGGTAATCCGCCACGAGCAGCTTGACCGACGAGAGATCGTCATCGTCGACTTTCGCCTGGGCCGTACCGAAGGCACGCACCTCATATCCGCGCCAATGCAGCAGCAGCTGCAGCGATCGCCGTACCGCTTCATCGTCTTCGACGACAACCGCGAGGCCTGCCTTGGTTTCCTGTTCCATCGCGCTGGAATGCTCTGGAAAGCCGGGCAGCGCTCTACGTAGATGTCCGCTCCTGCGACCCGTAGCCGGCCGCGAAGGCCAGCCGCAGCGCCTCGGACAGGCTTTGAACCTCGAGCTTGGTCATCAGATTGGCGCGATGCACCTCGACCGTTCGGGGCGAGATGCCAAGATCATAGGCGATCGTCTTGTTGGGGAGACCGTCCGCCAGCCCGCGCAGCACATCCTGTTCGCGCGGCGTCAGCACCGCGATCCTGATGGTCGCCTCCTGCGCCGACGCTGCGGCAGCGTCATGCTGGTCGAAGATGCCGAACCCTGCAGTGAGCGCCCGCAGGAGCGTCGCCTTGTCGAACGGCTTTTCCAGGAAATCGACGGCACCGGCCTTCATGGCCTGTACGGCGATCGGCACGTCGCCATGACCGGTCAGGATGATGACCGGCCACCGCACGCCGCGCTCGGCCAACCGTTGCTGGACTTCCAGCCCATCCATCTCGGGCATGCGGACATCGAGGAGCACGCACCCGGGCTCCGCGTCCTTGAGCTCCTTAAGGAAGGCGACGCCAGATACATAGGTCCGCACGTCAAAGCCGGACGTTCGGAGCAGGAACCCCGCCGAGCGACGAACTGCATCTTCGTCATCGACCAGGTGGACGAGCCGCCGCTCCGTCATTCCGCGTCTCCTGCTTGTGCGGCCGGCAAGGTGAAGTGGAAGATCGTCCCCCGCTCGTCGCCCGGCTCGGCCCAGATCCGCCCCCCATGCGCCTCCACGATGGTCCGGCAGATAGAAAGGCCCAAGCCCATGCCGTCCTGCTTACTCGACGCAAACGCCTGGAACAGCCGTGGCGCGATTGCCGGGTCGAGCCCCGGTCCGGTATCTGCAACCGAGACGCGGACCTGCCCGCCTTCGCGCGAGGTCGATGTCGTGATGTCACTCACTTCACCGTTCCGCAGCGCTTCGACGGCGTTGCGCAGCAGATTGACCAGCACCTGCTGGATCTGGATACGATCTGCGATGACGTGGGTCGCGGAAGGGTCGAGCGAGACGAAGCTGCGCACGCCCCGCTCGCGGGCACCGGTTAGCCCAAGACGGACTGCATCCTCGATGAGCGCCGGCAATGGCTCGACCCGTCGTTCCGTCTCACCGCGCGAGACGAAATCCCGCAGCCGGCGCACAATCCGCCCCGCGCGCAGCGCCTCATTGGCCGACTCGCTCACCGCCTCCGCAAGCAATTCCCGTGGTGAATCGTTAGCCGCCAGGAGGTCGCGCGCGGCCTCCAGATAGTTGGCGATCGCGGTCAGCGGCTGGTTCAGTTCGTGCGCCAGCGTCGACGCCATCGTGCCCATCGCGCTCAGTCGCGAGACATGGATGAGCTCTCCCTGCAATTCTTTCAGACGGAGCTCCGCGCGCTGCTGGTCGGACAGGTCACGGACAAAGCCGGTAAAAACCCTCCCAGCGGCGCTGTGGGCCTCCCCGACAGACAGCTCCATCGGAAATTCGGTGCCGTCCTTGCGCTCGCCAACGACGATCCGGCCTATCCCGATGATCCGCCGTTCGCCTGTCTCGAGATAGTGGCCAATGTAGCGATCATGCCGTGCCCGGTGATCGCCTGGCATGAGCAGGCTGACGTTACGGCCGAGAACCTCGGCTTCGGTGTAGCCGAACAGGCGCTCCGCCGCGGCGCTGAATGATTGGATTAGGCCGCGCTCGTCGATCACGACCATGGCGTCGGGCACTGTGGCCAGCACCGAGCGCATGTGCGCCTCGCTCTCGGCGAGCATCTGCTCGGCTGCCCGCCGTCCAGTGACGTCGGAGATCGACAGGCCATAGCCGCGCAGGTCTCCGGCGCCGTCCACCAGCGGCGAGATCGTGATGTCGGCCATGAATTCCGAGCCGTCCCCACGCGTGCACCAGTCATCCAGGCGGGCGGTGGAGCGGATCACCGGTGACGTGCGGCGGACAGCAGCGGCCGGCCAGAAAACGTCGATGGACTTGCCCTGCGCCGCCTCAGCCGAGGTCCCGAAAAGCCGGGTTGCCCCAATGTTCCAATAGGTGATGGTTCCATCCGGCGCTGTCAGGAGAAGCGCACGGTCGGTCACGCTGGCGATGAACAACGCCAGATCCTCCGACGTCGAAACAGACTGGGCCAACGTGTCGGTCATTGCGTGTTCCCGATTTCGGACTCCAGCCAGCGGATGCGACCGACGATGGCCACAAAGAAGGCGGTTGACCAGCCTAGCAGGATCAAGCCGTTTGCGCTCTCGATTGCGCCAAGAACACGCCACCCCGGGCCCAGGACGACATCGCCATAGCCCACCGTGGTGTAGGAGGCGGTCGAGAAATACAGCGCCATCTCCAGCGTATCGAGCGCGCCGGTCCAAAGATAGAAGCAGGCGTAGAGCCAGATCTCGGCACCATGCAGTACGAAGAGACCGGCTGCGGCGCCGATGATCGCCAGGGCTTGTCGAACGAGCGCGACCTCGCCGTCGTGCCTGCCACGGTGACGGCGCAGCAGCAGCATGAGCCCGGCGATGCCGAATAGGTGGATTGCGCAGGTGGCGGCGACCAGAGCCGTCGCAGCGCCAAGCTCGGTCACGAGATTCATTGCAGCCTCACGAGCGGCGGGAGAGCGATGCCCGCGAGGCTGCCAAGTCGCCCCGACTGCTTCAGCGGTGATGGACGAGCAGGAGGGGCACCTTGCTCTTCCGGAGCATGGACCGGGTCGCACCTCCGAAGATCGTCTCCAACGTGCGGGAATGGCCATAACCACCCATTACGACGAGGTCATGATGGCCCATTTCCGCTTCACACAGCAGCGCGCTGCTGACCCGATCGATCCCGAGCGGGTCCTTCTTGATCACCGGCTCGATGCCATGCCGCGACAGATAGCGCGCAGCATCCTCGATCGGAGCGCCCATCGAGCGATCGTCGGCGTAGTAGAGGACCACGGTCTTCGCGCGCGTGAGCAGCGGCACGGCGGCAGCAAGCGCTGCTTCGGCATCCTCCGACCCGTCCCAAGCGACCATCACGCGACCATCGAGAGCGAGCGGCTTGGCATTGGGCGGAATCGCGAGCACGGGCTTGCCGGTGCCCACCAGCAGTTCGCCGATGACATCGGTCATGCGCGGGAAGATTTCGCCGTCCATGTCGGTGCTGAGCACGATGAGATCGGCGAGCCGGCTCCGCTCCTCGAGCGTGCGCGACAGGAAGCCGGTGGTCTCGCTCCAGTCGAACGGCACGTCTTCGCGCTCGAGCCGAGCGCGCATCCGCACCGCGTTGCGGGTCTCGTCAGCCTGCTCCTCGGCGAGCAGCACGCCCGTGCCCATGTCGACATAGTCGCCCATCACCTCCGGGATGATCGTCAGGTCGACACAGGTCAGGTGTCCACCGAGCGCTCGGGTGACGTCGAGTGCGGCCTGATATCGTGCTTCCTGGCCTTCGTCGTCGTGGATCAGCAGCAGAATGTTCTTCATGGCGTGTCTCCGTTCAAGCTGGGCGCAGCTTGGGTCGCCTCGTCGTCGCTTGGTATGCGCAGATTCCCGTAGGATCAGGCGGCGCGCTGGCGCAGCGCCGGCTCGTCCTCGATGCGGAAGTGGCGCAGGTCGGTGAGCGAAATCGCCTCCGCGTGGCGCAACTTGGTCAACTCACGGCTCACCGTCTCGATGGTCAAGCCAAGCAGATCGGCCATCTGCTGCCGCGTCAGGGGAAATGCGATCTCGGTACCGGGCGATCGTGCCGCGAATTCAATGAGGAGGCTGGCAACCCGCTCGCCCGCTGACTTGCGGCCGAGCAGCAGCATCCAGCGCCGTGCGCGGTCGAGCTCGTCAAGGGCGCGCAGGAGCAGAGCGTGTTCGACTTCCGGGAAGGCCGCGGCAAAGCTTTCGAACGCGGAGCGCCCAACCACGCAGAGCCTGGCGGGGGCAAGAGCAGTTACCGAATAGCTGCTTCTCGTGCCGAACGGGCGACCGACAAAGTCGCCCTCTCCCGCCAAGCCCAGGATCTGCTCACGGCCGTCGGCGAGCGACGCGGTCAATTTGAGCAGGCCGGATGCGATCGAGCCCACGAGCAGCGTCTCGTCATCCTCCCAGACCATCGTCTCGCCGCGTGCAAGCGTGATCGGCCGCGTGATGCGATCGAACTCGGCCGATGCTTCGGGCGAGAAGGCGCTGCAGACCGCGCGCGACCGGGCGGCGCAGCCGCTGCAGCGCGGTGGAAATGGCAAAACTGACGGCATGGTTCGTCCCCTTCCCCGGCTGCAATAGGAAGGCGAGAAGCGCGACGGCATAAGGGAATCTACGAAGGCATGACCTTGCGTTTGGTCAAATCCGTCGAGAACACCGCCAATTAGCGACCGGTCCGACACCAGGAGGACCACCGATGCGTCGCTACTTCGCTTCTGCCTTGCTCGCTGCGGCGTCAGCCGTACCCACCACCGTACATGCACAAACACAGGCGGGAGACTGGCTGATCCGGGCTCGCGCCATCCTCGTCTCGCCCACCGAGACCTCGGGCGAGGTCAGCGGGTTTCCGGGCAGCGGCGTCGGAGTCACTGACAGCGTGATGCCGGAGGTCGACTTCACCTACATGGCGACCAACCATATCGGCGCCGAGCTGATCCTCGCGACGACCAAGCACAAGGCCACCGGACGGGGCTCGCTTGCCACGATCGACACCGTCGCCAGCACGTGGGTGCTGCCACCGACGCTGACGCTGCAATACCACTTGAACCCCGCAGGCAAGGTACGCCCCTACCTGGGGGGCGGCGTCAACTACACCATCTTCTATTCGGAGGACGCGAGCGATCAGCTGGAGAGCGCGCTCGGGCGGACAAGGATTCGCATGAGCGACAGCGTCGGCTATGCTCTCCAGGCCGGACTGGATGTCGACATCGGCCCGCGGACCTTCCTCAACCTCGACGTTAAATACCTCGACATCGATACGACTGCGCGCCTCACCACCGGCGCAGGGACCAACCGGGTGCGCGTCAGCATCGATCCGATCGTGGTGGGCGTGGGGATCGGCATGCGGTTCTGAACCGCAACCCTGCGGAGCTTAGCTCCGGATCGAAAGCGTCGCCTTCTGAGCGGCGTGCCGAGCGCTGAGTTCTTCCGCGCAGATCATGCGTGTCCGCTGCCGGGTCGTCTCTAGGCACTCCCCGGCATAATGAGCGGGAATGCCGGGAACGATCGCGTCGAAGTGCAGGCGATCGTGCCCGTGCAGTCCGAAGATGTCGTTCAGATAGAGATCGAACGCCTGCCGCAGGGCACTGTACTGCCCCTGCTCCTCCAGCCAGGGCCGGGTCGTGGCGGAGGTGGTGATCACAACCAGGCGCTTGCCGCCGAGCAGCGGACTGGGGCGGTGATCGCGAAGGTTGCTGGCTGCGAAGTCCGCGCCGAGGACGCGGTCGACATAGCCCTTCATCATCGCCGGTGGCAGGCCGAACCAGATCGGATAAACGAGCACCAGGACGTCCGCTTCGCGGATCATCGCCAGCTCCGCGGCGAGATCGTCCCGAGGTCTATACCGCGGGCCAGGACGCTCCTGGTCGGTCAGAACCGGGTCGAAGCCGATGGAATAGAGATCGTGCAAGTGCGTCGCCTGTCCACACGCATCCGCCGCGGCGATGTATGCGTCAGCAATCGACCTGCAGAAGCTTTCGGCGGCGGGGTGGGCGAGGACGACATGGTGTCGCACAGGCTGAGTGCCCGCACTTCTGTTCGCCACGCTCGGCTGGGTCATCGCTGGTCTCCTTCGCCGCAAAGGTACCGGGACGAAGCAGGCTCAGCGCTCCGCAATGATACGGAGGCGCCCGCCCGCGGCAGGCGTGCAGGCGCTCATCCCATCACGCCACGAAGATGTTGTCGTGAATGGCCGTGACACCGGGCGCCGACCAGGCAGCGCGTTCCGCGATCTCGCGCTCTCGCCACGCATGGACCTTCCCGCCCAAGGTGATCGTACCGCCGTCTGCGATCACCGAGATGGAGGACGCGTCGAGAACGGCATTGCGCTTGAACGCCTGCTCGATCCGCTCCTTGACGTCGTGGGTTACCGGCACCTGCCTGATGGAGATCAGGTCGACGACGCTCGTCACGCCGCCGATTCGGCCGGCGGCCTTTCGCGCAGCGTCTACTTCATAGCGCCAGTCGACGGTGCCGCCGAGCGTCACGCGGCCGTTCTCGACCTTCACGGTGATCTTCTCTTCCGGGATCACCGCATCCCACGCAAAGAGACTGCAGATCCGCTCGGCGATCTCTGTATCAGTCGTCCTTGCGTCACCCGGTCGGCGGACCTCGACATCCTCTGCGATCGCCTTGACTCCGGCAACGCGACGCACTGCCTTCTCGGCTGCGAGCTTCTCCGCATAGCTCGACACCAGCCCCGAGAGGGTGACAACGCCCGCCTGCACGCTGACCCCGATATGCTCGTGTGCGACGCTCGGCTCCCACGCAAGCTCAGCTTGAACGTCACCCTGGATTTCCTGGTCGGTTCGCATCGGAGGTCTCCTTTTGACCACGACCCCCTGCTCTTCTTTGATTTGCGATCACATCAGGATTGTTCCGGAGGTTAGGGCCACAACATCGATCGGAGAGCTTAACGGGAACCGGAGCTTGCAGGTGCTGCACGGCGGTGTCAGAACCAGCTGCGATCCTGATCACGGTGTTGGCGGTGAGTGAAGGGCCGAGAAGCACACGTCATTTCGGCATGGACTGGCTACGCATCGCAGCGTTCGGTCTCCTGATCCTCTACCACATCGGCATGGCGTTCGTACCGTGGCCTTTTGAAATCAAGGTTGCGGCGCCCCGGAACTGGGTAGCCATACCGATGCTCGCGACGAACGCCTGGCGTCTGTCGCTGCTGTTCCTGGTATCGGGATACGCGAGTGCGGCGCTTCTGGCACGAGAGCCCGTCGGAAATTTCTTCCGCGGACGTATGTTGAGGCTGGGCTTGCCGCTGATCTTCGGCATGGCCGTTCTCAATACGCCGCAACCGTGGGTCGCGCTCGTCACCCAGCATGGGTACACGCGAAGCTTCGCCTACTTTCTTCTGCACGATTACTATCGGTTCCAATTCATCGACGACGTCGCGATGCCGACGTGGATGCACCTCTGGTTTGTCGCGTATCTGATTGCCTACACGTCATTGCTGTCGTTGGGCTGTGTAGCGTTTCCCGGGCGAGGGGCTGCGATCACGAGGCTACTCGAACGGGCGCTCAAGGGCCCACTGGTCCTGCTAGTGCCAGTCATCTACGTCTATCTTGTTCGCAGACTGTTGCCGCCAGGATGGATCGACACGCATGCGCTCGTGAACGACTGGAGCGCCCACGCCGTGTACTTCGCAATGTTTGCGTTCGGACTTGCGTTGCGGCGGTCGTCGCAGCTGATGTCGATGATCAGGCGGCAATGGCGATTGGGCGCTGTTCTCGCAGTGACGGCCTACACAGGGGTCCTCGTCGTGGAGCAGGCCTGGCCGGGAAACACGCCGGTGCCGGAAGCTTGGCGACCGGTGTTCGGGCTGCTCCGGGCGATGCAATGCTGGACCACCATCGTCGCACTGGTGGGGGCGGCGGATACCTACCTGGACAGCGACCATCCTTGGCGTGCAACTCTGGCCGAGGCAGTCTTTCCGCTCTACCTGATACACCAGACCATCATCCTGGTAGCCGGCTATTGGCTTCTCGGGTCCCGGCTCAACCCGGGATTGCGGTTCGTTGTGCTGGTCCTAGCGACAGCTGCAGGAAGCTGGCTATTCTATCTCGTGGGACGCCGGATCGGGTGGCTGAGGCCGTGGATCGGGCTGAGCCATCGGGAACGTGACCCGAGGTCGCGCTTCAGGAAATCAGGCGAGGCCCAAGCGGATCAGCCCGACGCCATCGCGGCTCGGTAGGGTCCCCTCGCCTTTGCCGCCAGCGGCAATGCGACAGCGCAGAACGGACGCAGGGCGCAGCCGGTGCACTCAGCGTCGCAGCGGATCTCGGCGCGGCAATTTGCAAGGTAGTGCCGCAGAAGAGCAACATGCGCGATCCGGGCCTCGACACAACGTGCACCGCCGATCATGTCGATCTCGGTGCGCGCGCGTTTACGGGCGTATTCCTGTTCATCAGACACGGTGATCCTCCCGAATTGGTGAGGAAGTGATACGTCGGGCCGCCTCCAGCGGCTCTACGTATCTTTCCGAACGCCCTGGGTTGACGGGCATCAAAGAGACGTCCGGCCCGGTGAACGACGCTCCACGCCTCGACCAACAGGAGGCGATGATGATCAGCTTACCCGACGACTGGTTCCTCTATCTCGCTGCAGGCGCCATGGGCCTGTTCATGATCACGATGATGTTCGTGACGATGACCGACAGGCAGAAGCATTAGTTCTGAGTGCTGCGCCGTCCCAAGAGCGTCGGCTCTCGTTGCAGTGGCCCTGCAGCCCCACAGGTGGGGTTCCGCGAGCCGCTGCGCACGAGCGGCTCGCTGGCGCGATGCCTCCCAATCTCCCGATCAAGCGGCGCCGTCGTCTCTCGTGTCGCCGGCCCGGTACTGCCGCTCACACCGCTTTGCTGAAGCCTTGCGGCTTTACGGCTCGATAGCGATCGAAAGCACTGGCGGCGATCCGCCCGTAAGGCGCACCATCTGCCGTCAGGGTGATGCGGGTGCCTCGGACGGTTACCAAGCCTCTTAGCACCAGCTCGGACAGACGATCGTGGGCGTTGCGATCGAGCGCCGCCGAACAGTCGCCCTGCCCCCACGCTTCGCCGAGATCGGCGGTGCCGTCGCAGAGAAGGCGTTCGATGACGCGGCCGCGTACGCGATCTTCGTCGGTCAGGCGAACTCCTCTTATGCCGGCGAGCGAACCGGCGAGGATTGCCTTTCGATAGCGCCCCTGCTGCTTTTCGTTCTGGACGATGACATCGCCCACCTGGCTGATTGCCGAGGCACCCAACCCGATCAGCGCGTCGGACGGGTCGTCAGTGAAACCCTGAAAGTTGCGCCGCAACCGTCCTTCGGCGCTCGCGACCGCCAACCGGTCCTCTGGCTTGGCAAAATGGTCGAAGCCGACCGCCACCATGCCCTGCTCGATCAGGAGGTCGTGGGCCAGCAGGCTCTGCGTGAACCGCGCCTTGGCACCGGGCAGCATCGCGCCGTTGATCGCGCGCTGGCGCGGCAACTGGCTCGGCAGGTGCGCATAGCCGAACATGGCCACGCGATCGGGGGCGAGCAGCCGGGATCGGGCGATCGTCGAAGCGAGGTCGTCCAGCGTCTGCCCTGGCAGGCCATACATCAGGTCCAGGTTGAGCTTGGCGATACCCGCACGTCGCAGCTCGGATGCGCGGAGCGCGACATCTCGGAAGGGCTGCTCCCGATTGATGCGCACCTGGACGGCAGGCGAAAAGGTCTGCACCCCGAGGCTGACGCGCTCGATCCCGTTTTGCGCCAGCGCGCCGGCATAGTTGGCGTCAAGCGAGCGCGGGTCGAGCTCCGCCGCCCATTCGGCATCGGCCGCAACGCGAAAAGAGCGACGAATCATGTCGCAGAGGTCCGCGAACGTCCGCATAGGCAAGGCATTCGGACTGCCGCCTCCGAAGTGGACCCGCGTCACCGCGCAACTGCGGGTCAGCGCTGCCACCATCGCGATCTCGGCCTTGAGTGCGTCGACATAGGCGGTGACGCGCTCCTGTCGCCCAATCGCGCTGGTATTGCACCCGCAATACCAGCAGATCCGCTCGCAGAACGGGACGTGCAGGTAGAGCGACAGCGAACTCCCGTGGCGAAGACTGGACAGCGCCCCGTGCTGGTCCACGGCGTCGACGTGTTCGCTGAACTCGGCCGCAGTCGGGTAACTGGTGTAGCGCGGAACAGCACGTCCGGCGAGGTCGGGATGGAATATCGGCATCGGTCGAAGATGCTTTGGCCGGGGACGGCGCTCCTTGACGACGGTCAAAAAGCAAGCGGTCGCTGGAGTGTTCGGCGAACCTCACGTGCCTTCGGCTCCGAAGCAACGCCATTTTCGCGTCTAGGTGAGGCTGTGCGGTCCTTTTCGAGGCTGCCTCAGCTCGCAGCAGCCACAGCATAGCCGGTTACCCAGGCCAGTGCCGCGCCGCGATCGCCGGGCTTGAACACCCGGTAGCTGATGAAGGGCAATGCCGCGCTTTCGATGCGTGACCCGGCTCTGACCCATGCTTGATCGGCGACGATTGCGACCCGGCCGAAATGCTTGAGCTTGCCGAGAAGCGGCAGCGCGCGGCCGAGATACTCACCGATCCCGTCGAACATGATGCCGCTGATGGCGTCAGCTTCTACAAAGATGTGAATCCTGTCATGCACGGCCATTGCGCCCTCGATCCGGTCCATGATCGGCGTCAGGTCATCGCCTGTTATCCGACCGGAAATGATGAGCGCGATGACATCATTGGCGCTGTCAATGAATTGATGCATGGGTTGTTCACGATCTTCTTCAAAATTTGCTTTCTGGCGTCACTCACTCGTCTTCGACTGGCAGATGGAATTCGTGCCAGATGCCGTTGAGGATGCCGAAACCGCCCGCCAGGCCGAGCCCCAGCACCCAAGCAAAATACCACATTGTCCTCACTCCTCAGTAATAGTCGGGGCTGGCCGTGATGGCGTCGGTCGTGACCCGGCCGAACATCACGCGGTACGCCCAGGCGGTGTAGGCGAGCACGATGGGCAGGAAGATGATTGTGACCACCAGCATGATGAACAAGGTCCGCTCGCTCGACGAGGCGTTCCAGACCGTCAGGCTGGAGTGCGCGTCGATGCTCGACGGCAGGATGAACGGAAACATCGAGCATCCGACGGAAGCGATGATGCCCGTGGCGGCGAGGCTCGATCCTCCGAACGCCAGCGCACCCTGTTCGCGATAGATACCCACCAGAGCCAGCACCGTTCCGACGAACCCCAGCATGGGGGCAACCAGCATCCAGGGGTGCTGACCGTAGTTGAGGAGCCATCCGCCCTCGACCGCCTCCGCAGTGGTGCGCAGCGGATTGGAGGCGCCCAGCGTGTCGGCCGCACCGACCAACCGCCAGCCAGGCATCTGCCACATCAGCAGGCCGCCGACCGTGAACAGGAGCAGCGCCAGTGCTCCCGCCGCAAATCCAAAAGCGCGCGCGCGCTCGTTCACCGGGCCGTGCTCGGTCTTGATCGCCAGCCAGGCGGCACCGTGCAGCACGAGCATCGACACCGACAGCAGGCCTGCCAGCAGCGTGAACGGCGTGAACAGTGCGAGGAAGCTGCCGTCATAGAAGGCGCGCAGGTCGCCATCGAGCCGGAAGGGTGCGCCCGACAGGGCGTTGCCGACAGCGACGCCGAACACCAGGGCCGGCACCAGACCGCCGACGAACAGCGCCCAGTCCCACCGGCTGCGCCATTTCGGATCCGCCTTCTTGGAGCGATACTTGAAGCCGACCGGACGCAGGATCAACGCCGCCAGCACCACGAACATGGCGAGGTAGAAGCCCGAGAAGCTGACCGCGTAGACGAACGGCCAGGCGGCGAAGATCGCGCCGCCTCCCAGGATGAACCAAACCTGGTTGCCCTCCCAAGTCGGCCCCACAGTGTTGATCACCATCCGCCGCTCGGCGTCGCTGCGCGCGACGAAGGGGAGGAGCGTTGCCACGCCAAGGTCGAAGCCGTCGGTCACGGCGAACCCGATCAGGAGGACGCCCAGCAGCGCCCACCAGATCAGTCGAAGCATTTCATAGTCGAGCATGGGAACGCCTCCTTCAGGCGGTCAGGGGAGCAGCCGGGATCGGCGTACCGACCGGCGCGGGTGCCTGCGGCTCTTCCTCGATCGGGCCGTGCGCGATGGCGGCGAGGATCAGCCGCACCTCGATGACCGCGAGAGCGCCGTAGAGCGCGGTGAACCCGGCGATCGTCGTCCACAACGCACCGCGCGTCAGCGATGAACTAGCGAGGAAGGTCGGCAGCACGCCCTCAATCGCCCAAGGCTGCCGGCCGAGTTCCGCCACGACCCAGCCGAGCTCGATCGCGATCCACGGCAGCGGGATGGCGAGCACCGCCAGCCTCAGGAAGCCGCGATACTGGTCATGGCGCCGCAGGCTTGCGATGACGAACGCCGCCGAAAATAGCGCGATCATCAGAAAGCCTATCGCTGCCATGATCCGGAACGACCAGAACATCAGCGGCACGCTGGGCACTGTGTCCCACGCCGCCTTCTCGACGAGCTCAGGCGTGGCCTGCGACGGATCGGCGATGTAGCGCTTGAGCAGCAAAGCGTAGCCGAGATCGCGCTTGTGCGTCTCTAATGCGGCACGGGCGCTCTGGTCGCGTGGATCGATCTTGAGCCGCTCGACCGCGCGGTAGGCGATCTGGCCCGAGGCGATGCGCTCCTGCGCCTTCAGGACCAGTTCGGACATGCCTGTCACCGTTCCGTCCAAGCTGCGGGTCGCGATCAGGCCGAGCACCCACGGGATCTGTACCGAGTAGCGCGTCGTCTGTGCGACTGAGTCGGGCATGCCGATCAGCGTCAGCCCCGCCGGCGCCGCCTCGGTGTGCCAGGCGGCCTCGATCGCGGCGAGCTTCATCCGCTGGTTGTCCGTCAGCGCGTAGCCGCTCTCGTCGCCGAGGACGACGACCGACAGCGAGGATGCGAGACCGAATGCCGCGGCGACTGTCATCGATCGCTTTGCGATGCCCGTCCACCGTCCTTTGAGAAGCCAGAAGGCGCTGATGCCGAGCACCACGACGGAGGCCGTGACGTAGCCTGCGCTCACGGTGTGGACGAACTTGGCCTGCGCTACGGGGTTGAACAAAACGGCGTAGAAGTCGCTGACCTCCATCCGCATCGTCTCCGGATTGAAGGCCGCGCCGACGGGGTTCTGCATCCAGCCATTGGCTATCAGGATCCACAACGCCGACAGGTTGGTCCCAAGCGCCACCATGAAGGTGACGATCAGGTGCCCCAGCTTCGACAGTCGATCCCAGCCGAAAAACATGAGTCCGACAAAGGTAGCCTCCAGGAAGAAGGCCATCAGCCCTTCGATCGCGAGCGGCGCGCCGAAGATGTCGCCCACATAGTGCGAGAAATAAGACCAGTTGGTGCCAAACTGGAATTCCATGGTGAGCCCGGTCGCGACCCCAAGCACGAAGTTGATGCCGAAGATCTTGCCCCAGAACCGCGTCACCTGCCGCCACACCGGCCGGTTCGTCATGACATAGACCGACTCCATGATGACGAGCATAAAGCTCAACCCGAGAGTCAGCGGGACGAACAGGAAGTGGTAGAGCGCGGTCAGCGCGAACTGCAGGCGTGATAGGTCAACGACCCCCGGGTCCATGGCAGAGTCTCCTTGGGGCGTCGGCGCCCATCAGGAGGCAGCTAGGCGGTTCACGCGCTTCGATTCCTTGACGATGATCAACGATCGAGCGTCCGGCTGGCGTCACCTGTCGTGCCATGTCCAGCACCGCTCTCGTCGACCGTCGCGCGCGCCAGCAGATGCTTCGGCAGACCGTGGGAAGCGACCGCCGTCGCCTCGTCGCAACCGCCCTGCTGATCGGCGATACCGTGGCGGGGGTCGGGTTCGCCGCCGGCCTTGCCGGTGCTGTCGCAGCCATTGCCGCAGATGAGGCATGGCTTGCGTGGGCAGCTCTGGCCCTGACCGCGGGGATCGCCCGTGGTTTGTTCGCCATGCATGCACAGCGCGTTGGAGCTTCCCTCGCCGCTGACGCCAAGACACGGCTTCGCCGCCGGGCAACCGCAGCAGCGGTGTCGCAGCCGCTCGCAGGCGCCCGCTGGGGCGGCGAGATCGCCACGTCGATCGTCGACGAGGTCGAGGCGCTCGACGGCTACGTCGCCCGCTTCTCCCCCATTCGCACGGCAGCCTCGCTATCCCCGATGATCGTCCTCTGCGCCGTGGCACTTGTGAGCCTCGTCGCGGCGCTGATCCTCGTCGGCACGCTTGTGCCGCTGGTCGCCGCGCTGATCCTGGCAGGAACAGCCGCAGCGGACCGCTCCCGACAGCAGTTCGCCGCAACGGCCCGCCTGTCGGGGCTGTTCGCCGACCGGCTGCGTGCCCTCCCCCTCCTCCTCGCCTTTCAGGCCACCGGTCGCGAAGAGGAGGTCCTATCGCGGGCCGCCAATGATGTCGCCAGCCGAACCATGCGCGTCCTGAAGGTGGCGTTTCTGTCGACCGGAGCGCTCGAGTTCTTCGCCGCCCTCTCGGTCGCGCTGGTCGCGGTCTATGCGGGGTTTAATGTGCTTCGGCTTCTGCCGTTCACCCCGCCTGAACAGCTCGATCTGTTCAGCGCCTTCTTCGTGCTGGCGCTGGCACCTGAATTCTATCTGCCGCTTCGCCGACTGGCCGCGGCCTATCACGACAAGCAGGCAGCCGAGACTGCGGCGGACCGTATCGTCGCGCTGGAGCGCGACGCGCGTCCAAGCGCGCCTCGCCCACTCGCTGAACCGCCGCGGGTAAGCTTCGACGAGGTAACGCTCCGCTACGAAGGGAGCGACGTCGACGCGGTCGCAGCCGTCAGCTTCTCGGTCGCCCCCGGAGAGGCGATCGCGCTGATGGGTGCCTCTGGCAGCGGCAAGTCGAGCATCCTCGGTGCGCTGGTCGGACTGGTGCCGAGCCGCGAGGGTTCCCTCGCGATCGACGGCCATGCGCTGGACAACGGAACGAGCCTCGCGGGAGCGGTAGCCTGGGTTGCCCAGGCACCGCTGATCGTCCCCGGCACGCTCGCTGACAACATTCGGCTCGCTCGCCCGGACGCGAGCAGGGCCGAAATAGCCGACGCCGCCTCTGCCGCCGGGCTCAGCGCAGTCATAGCATCGCGACCTGGCGGTCTTGATGCGGTGATCGATGCCCGCGGCGGTGGTCTCTCAGGAGGCGAGCGGCGCCGGATTGGCCTCGCGCGTGCGCTGCTCTCGCGAGCGCCGCTGCTGCTTCTCGACGAGCCGACGGCGCACCTCGACCACTTGGCCGAGGCCGAGCTGATCCCGGTGATCGCGCGGGCCTGTCGTGGCAGAACCGCCCTCATCGCGACCCACAGCGCCGCGCTCGCCTGCGTCGCCGACCGCGTGATCCGTCTGGAGGACAGAGCATGAGGCTCGCCGATGTGATCGCTCTCGGAAGCTATCAACAGCGTCGGCCAACGATCCGTGCGGCGGCTCTCGGGTTGATCGTGGGGTCGGCGTCTGTCTTGCTACTTGGCCTGTCGGGCTGGTTCATCACGGCGTCCGCTCTTGCCGGAGCGGCAGGCGCCGCCGTCGCGACGAGCTTCAATTACATGTTGCCCAGCGCCGCGATCCGCTTGCTCGCGATCGCACGGACTGGCGCGCGCTATGGCGAGGCCGTCTTCTCCCACGACGCGGGACTGCACATCGGCGCCAAGCTTCGCCCTGCGCTGTTTGCGGCAGTCGCCGCGGCGCCGATCCGGCAAGCATTGTCGCTGTCACGTGGCCGAGCGCTCAGCATGGTCCTCGACGATGTTGCCACGGTCGAGACCGCACTCGTTCGGCGGTCGGCGCGATGGAGTGCCGCTGGCGTGCTGCTCGGCGGCGCTGCCCTATTGAGTCTGGCGGGCTGGGCGGCGATGCTCGGTGTCGGTGCTGTAGCGCTCCTTCTGCTCGTCGCGACCGAGCAGATCACCCGGGCCGCCCGGTCGCTTGAGGAAGCTCGTGATGACGCGCTCGCCGATCTGAGGATCGCGGCCGATGCGATCCTCGCGGCGGCAGCCGAGGTCCGCTGCTACCGGCCCGACGAGGTGACACGCTGGATCGAGGAGCCGGACCGCACCCTTGCGGCTGCCCAGCGTCGGCTGCACGGGGCCGGGTCTCGGCTGCAGCTCGTGCAAGCTGCCGCCCTGACGGTGTCCGCTGGTCTTGCGTTCGGTCTTTCGACCCATGAGGCACCCGCCCTTGCTGCGCTGGCGGCACTTGCGGCTGCGATGACCCTCGACGGCCTGAGTCCGCTTCTCCGGGAGCTTACAGAGCGCAATCGCGCCAGGAGTGCGGGAGCGCGCCTCGACACGCACCTGCAAGTCGGTTCGGAAACGCGGCCGATCGATGGCATCGCGATCATGGCGACCCTGGAGCTGCTTGGTCGGCGGCTTGCGGCGGGGGAGCGTGTCTGGCTCTCCGGACGATCGGGCTCGGGCAAGACAAGCCTCGTCGAGCAACTCCTGGCGCTGCGACCGCCGATTGCAGGTCAGGCCAGGATCGATGGGATCGACATAGCCTTCCTTCCGCCGGAGCAGCTACGCCCCCTCTTCGCCTGGCAACCACAGGATGCGTCCGCGCTCTCCGGAACGGTGCGGGACAACCTGCTGGTAGCAAGGCCCGGCGCCTGCGACCGAGCGCTCTGGCAGGCGCTTCGCGACGCGGCATTGGACCACGTGATTCGCGCTCTGCCGGAAGGGCTCGACAGCTGGATTGGCGAAGATGGCGCCAGGTTCTCCGGCGGCGAGCGGCGACGTCTGTCGCTCGCCCGCGCCTTCGTCTCGGACGCTCCATGGCTCCTGCTCGACGAGCCGCTGGAGGGTCTCGATCCACCCACCGCGCGCCTCATGATTGATCGATTGAACCGCAGGCTCGCGCGTACCCGCCAAGGGCTCGTGGTCGTCAGCCACCGCCCGCTGCCCGGGCTGACGCGGCTCTCGCGCATCGATCTGAGCGCAGTCGACGTCCCGAACATGCACCAGACTGCACGCGCATAAGTAGCTCTACGCATAGCTCCGGACCTGCAGCCTACGCGAAATGGAGCTGGAAGACAGGAGAACACATCCATGTTTCAGCAGGCGATCGATACTGTACGCGCAAAGGCGCTCGGTTCTTCCCGATACGGGAACTTCATCGACGGCCGCTGGATCGAGCCGATCGAAGGCAAGTACTTTGCCGACCACAGTCCGATCAACGGTCGGCTGATTGCGGAGTTTGCCGAGTCGACCCCAGCTGACATCGAACTGGCGCTCGATGCCGCGCACCGAGCGAGGGCAAAGTGGGCGGCTGTTTCTCCGACGGATCGCGCCCGCATTCTGAACCGGATCGCTGACCGGCTCGAAGACAATCTCGAAATCCTGGCGCTGGCCGAGACAATGGATAACGGCAAGCCGATCCGCGAGACGCGCGGCGCAGACCTGCCGCTTGCCATCGACCACTTCCGCTACTTTGCAGGCTGTATCCGGGCAGAAGAGGGCTCGATCTCGACCATCGACGAGAAGACGATCGCGTACCATTTCAAGGAGCCGATCGGCGTCGTCGGTCAGATCATCCCCTGGAACTTTCCCCTGCTGATGGCGGCCTGGAAGCTCGCGCCGGCCCTCGCCGCCGGCAACTGCATCGTCATCAAGCCGGCCGAGCAGACCCCGCTCTCTCTCATGATGTTCGCCGAGCTCACCGCGGATATTCTGCCGACGGGCGTGATCAATATCGTGACCGGACATGGTTCGGTGGTGGGCCGCGCTCTCGCCGAAAGCCCGCGGATCGGGAAGGTCGCCTTCACCGGATCAACCGCAACCGGTCGCGCCATCATGGGGTATGCGGCGAGCAACCTGATCCCGCAGACGATGGAGCTCGGCGGTAAATCGCCCAACATCTTCCTGCCTGATGTCATGGAGCGCGACGACGCATTCCTCGACAAAGCAGTAGAGGGTTTCGCTCTGTTCGCATTCAACAAGGGTGAGGTCTGCACCTGTCCCAGCCGCGCGCTCATTCACGAGAGCATCTTCGATCGCTTCCTTGAGAAGGCGATCGCCAGGGTCGAACGCATTCGCGTCGGCGATCCGCTCGATCCCGAAACCCAGATGGGTCCGCAGGCGTCGCAGGATCAGCTCAGCAAGATCCTAGACTATATCGAAATCGGCAAAGGCGAGGGCGCAAGCTGCCGCACCGGCGGAGAGCGCTTCCTGCCCGGCGGTGAGTTGGACCAAGGCTATTTCGTACGCCCGACCGTGTTCGTCGGCGACAACTCGATGCGCATCTTCCAGGACGAGATTTTCGGCCCCGTCGTCTCCGTGACCCCGTTCACCGACATCGACGACGCAATCGGCATCGCCAACGACACTCGATATGGGCTCGGTGCCGGCGTCTGGAGCCGCAATGGCAACGATGCCTACCGGCTCGGCCGTAGCATCCAGGCCGGTCGCGTGTGGACCAACTGCTATCACGCATACCCCGCGCATGCCGCTTTCGGCGGCTACAAGGAATCGGGCTTCGGCCGCGAGAACCACCGGGCGATGCTCGCCCACTACCAGCAGACCAAGAACCTGCTCGTCAGCTACGACGAGCAGCCGCTTGGTCTGTTCTGAGAGGAGATCTCCAGCATGGACAAGACGATGAAAGCCGCCGTCGTGCGGGCGTTCGGTGAGCCGCTCGTGGTCGAGGAGGTCGCGGTTCCGCGTCCTGGACCTGGCCAGATACTGGTCAAGGTCGCCGCGTGTGGCGTCTGCCACACCGATCTGCACGCGGCGGAAGGTGACTGGCCGGTCAAACCGAACCCGCCGTTCATCCCAGGCCACGAAGGCGTCGGCACCGTCGCCGCAGTGGGTGCCGGAGTCACTCACGTCAAGGAGGGCGACCGGGTCGGCGTGCCGTGGCTCTATTCGGCGTGCGGCCACTGCTCGCACTGCCTCGGCGGCTGGGAGACGCTGTGCGAGACGCAGCAGAATACCGGCTATTCGGTCAACGGCAGCTTCGCCGACTATGTCATCGCCGACCCCAACTATGTCGGTCACCTCCCGGACGGCATCGGCTTCGTCGAAATCGCGCCCGTGCTCTGCGCCGGTGTCACCGTCTACAAGGGCCTGAAAGTCACCGATACCAAGCCGGGCGACTGGGTCGTGATCTCCGGCATCGGAGGGCTCGGGCACATGGCCGTCCAATATGCGGTGGCGATGGGCCTGAACGTGGTCGCGGTGGACGTGGACGAGGTCAAACTTCGCTTGGCGGAGCGGCTCGGGGCCGCGCTCACCATCAATGCCCGGAACGCCGATCCTGCGGCATTCGTCCGCAGCGCTATCGGCGGAGCACATGGCGTCCTGGTGACGGCGGTGTCCACGACAGCGTTCGCCCAGGCGTTGGGCATGGTACGCCGCGGCGGAACCGTCTCGTTGAACGGCCTTCCGCCGGGTGATTTCCCGCTGCCGATCTTCGACACCGTCCTGAACGGCATCACGGTTCGCGGCTCGATCGTGGGCACCCGCCTCGACCTGCAGGAGTCGCTCGACTTCGCCAAGCTCGGCAAGGTGCATGCGACTGTCGAGACCGCCGCTCTTCAAGACATCAACCAGGTCTTTTCCCGCATGCACCGGGGGGAGATCGAGGGCCGCGTCGTGCTTGATCTGGCAGCAATGCCTGCGTCGAACCGCGAAGCTGCGCCTGCGCTGGCCGCGGCCTGAAGGGGGCAAGCATGATCAAGGATCTTCTCGCCGTCATCGATGACGCCGACCGCGCCCAGTCCTTTCTGAACAGCGTGGTGACGCTGTCGCAGAGTCACGACGCGGTGCTCGAAGTCGCCGCTCTGACACCGGCTCCGATGGCGATGCCAGCGATGGCGCCGTTCGGTGAGCTTTACGTGCCAGAGTGGGTGCTGATGGGCGACGACGCGGCCAATGTCGAACGCACGCGCAGCCATCTCGCGGCGGCCGGTTCCACCGCCGACGTGTTCGGGCTTCACAACGAGGTGGGCTGGCTGGCCGGCGATCTGAAGCGCAGCCGACAAGTCGCCGACCTGATCGTGCTTGGCGCACGTGAGACCTGGACGACACCGTGGCTTCGACGCCGCGTTGCAGAGACGCTGATCCGCGCGAGCGGAACGCCGCTCCTGCTTCTCCCCGAAGGGCAGAACCTGGCGCCGGTTCGAAAGGCAATCCTTGGCTGGAAGCCGGGGCCGGAAGCTACTCGCGCGATGCACGTCCTGGCGCATTTGGCGCAGCCCGGAGCAACGATCGACGTCATCACCGTCGGCACGACTCTCGGCTCCTGCGAGAAGGAGAAGGACTCGCATGCCGAGGTGAAGCGTCACCTGACGAGGCATGGCTTCGCCGCAGAGGGCCACTGGATCGTCAACGACGAGCGTATCGAGGCTGATACGCTGACGCTTTACGCTCAGGAAACTCAAGCTGACCTGCTCGTCATCGGGGGCTTCGCGCACTCACGCATCCGCGACATCATCCTGGGTGGGACAACCCGCGATCTCATCGAGCGCCAAGACTTGCCGGTCCTGATCGTTGGTTGAGCACGAGAGAGAGCATCGATGATGCGCGCGATCATGCAGGGCGTCGATCCTGCCTATTCGCGGCAGAGGCTGGGACGGGCTCGCGCCACGGCCGCGCGCCTGTGCGCCGCGCTTGGGGATGACCGGCGCTACGGCCCCGCCACCGTAACGGGCGGCGTCGCGGCGAGCAGGTCATGACCCAGCCATTCGATCCCGTCGGCACTGCCAGCGAAGCGTTTCGGCGTGCAGAGCCTCCGATCGCAGCCATACCGCCTGCGTCGGAGCCGCTCCACGTCATGCTCAACAGCGCGTTCACGAGCGTGGCCGCACGTGTGGCGGGCTTCGCGGGCAAGCCGCTCGCCTTCGTCACCGCCAGCCTCCTGATCATCCTCTGGCTGGTGACTGGACCGGTCTTCCACTACTCCGACACCTGGCAGCTGGTCGTGAACACCGCGACCACCGTGGTCACGTTCCTGATGGTGTTCCTGATCCAGAACTCGCAAAACCGGGACGCCGCCGCGATGCAGGCCAAGTTGGACGAGGTGATCCGCGCCTCGAGAACCGCGCGCAATCAGTTCGTCGGGATTGAGCACCGCACCGACCAAGAGATCGAACGGATTCGCGCCGAGCTGGAGCGCGAGTGCGACGTCGCAGCGGGTCCGGTGGATGCCGCCACCTCTGTCGTGCACCTGCGTCGCCGACGCTAGCCGCCCAGTTGCCGGCTCAGAACCGCCTCCGAGCTAAGTAAGTTTACCGATTTCGGCCCGACGGCCGCCGGCTCTAATCCGGGCAGGTCAGGAGAAGGCCATGATGAGCTTCGCGGCGGGCTCCCGCCACCATTACGTCGTCCTCGCCAACCCGTCGCCGAAGAGCTTCTGTCACGCCGTCGCGCACGCCTATGTCGATGAGGTTCGAAGGGGTGGGCAGACTGCCGACATTCTCGACCTCTACGGCATCGCGCTGAACCCCGCGTTGAAAAACGAGGAGGCTTTCACCCACGGCGACCGACACCACCCCTGGATTGAAGCTGAGCTCGAGCGGGTCCGGGCCAGCGGAGCACTCGTGCTCGTCTACCCGATCTGGTTCGGCGGACCCCTGAACCGCGCCGGGTTTGTCGGAGGCCCCAACTCCTCACATGAGGGTTTTAGGGTCAAGGGTTTGCCATGTGCATTCATCCTTTCTCGTTCGGCATCCAAGGTCTGAGCCCGATCGCATAGTACCGGCCGGGTCTCCGGGCCTGTACAACCTCACATCCGGTCGCCGCTCATGGACGGCTGCACCAATATCCCGCTTTCGACGGGCAAGGGCTCAGGAGGACGGGACCATTCTGAGAAGCGGCTTTTGAAGCCATAGGAGTTGGCGGTCCGTCCACCTGGATCCGTCAGGACTGATCAGGTCCTGGGGATTCAAAAATGCGACACGAATATCGTCAAGCAGCCTTCATGGCGGCACCTTCGATGACGACGCCAGCGGTCACGTATTTCCAAAGCGCGACCAGAAGTTTGCGGGCGAGCGCCACGATCATCGCCTTCTTGAGGCGGCCACCATTGCGTGTGACGCGATCCTGGAACCAACGCGCTAACATCGAGTCCGGTTGGTGACGCAGCCATAGCCACGCAAGCTGGACCATCGTCGTGCGCAGCCGTGGATTTCCGGCCTTGGAGACGCCCTGCTCACGATCAATCGATCCGCTCTGCCATGGAGACGGCGCCAGCCCAGCATAGGCGGCGACCTGCCGTCGATTGTCAAAATGACGGAATAGGCCTTCAGAATGGAGGGTCGCCGCAAACTCTGGGCCTATGCCTTTGAGGCCGAGCAGCATTGCCATGGGCGCGGACGTGCCCATGGCGCCTGGGATTGCCATAGCGTCCCGCTCGCCTTCCACGGCCTTAATCTGTTCGAGCAACAACTCGAGGCGGTCGAGCTCGCGGCAGATTTGCGCCCTGATATTGCCAGGGAGCTCGCGGCCATCGCCGGTTCGCAGCTCATCCAGGCGCTTGCGACGATCACGATGTAGCGGTTCATAGTCCCGGATGCCCTGGCTGAAGAGTAAACCCTTCACGCGATTGACGTGAAGGATTCGCTCGGCGACCAGCGCCTTTCGCTCCCGACCGATCCGGCGGCGATCTTCTTCCTCAGGCGTCGGTATCCGGACCATCGAGCAGACACGCGGTTCTCCCCGCGTGTAAGCCATCAGCGTGCGGATCAGCATCTCGCCATCGATGCGATCGGTCTTTGCGCGACGGTGGCGGCGCGACACCGCGATTGACGCCGCATCGACAACATGGCTCTCGATCCAGCTTTCGCGGCCCAGCACGCGGTCGATCCAAAAGCCGTCAAGGCCCGCTTCCTGGATTACCACCAAGGGGTAAAGCTTGCCCTGTCGTTCCTGCGCCTTCGTCCGAAGTTGGGCAAAGCAGGCAAACAGGCCGTCGATATCGCCGCCGGCGATCGTCCGGCGCGACATCTTGTCGCTACCCGGTGCTAGTGAGGTGACCAGCCAGGTCGATTTACTGAGCTCCAACGAGACAAAAATTGTATCGAGATCTACGCGGAACGCGGCAGGCGCATCGAGTCCGTCAGCTATCGCAGTCATGATTGGTCTCCAGCAATTTTGGTGGCCAACTCTGTCACAGCGCGGCCGGTCTCCACTCCTCATGGGATCTGAGAGGAAGGGGCTATGACGAGCAAGACGACGAACAAGTTCTCACCTGAGGTACGCGCCCGGGCGGTGCGGATGGTGCTGGACCACGAGAAGGATCATCCGTCGCGCTGGGCGGCTGTGGTGTCGATCGCGGCGAAGATCGGGTGCGCGGGCCAGACGCTGCACGAGTGGGTGAAGAAGGCCGAGGTCGACAGCGGCACGCGCGCGGGGGTGCCGAGCGACGTCGCCGACCGGATGAAGGCGCTGGAGCGGGAGAACCGCGAACTGCGCCAGGCCAACGAGATCCTGCGCAAGGCGTCCGCATATTTTGCGATGGCGGAGCTCGACCGCCGAGCGAGGTGATGGTGTCGTTCATCGACGCGCATCGCAAGGTGTACGGGGTCGAGCCGATCTGCCGGGTTCTGCCGATCGCCCCGTCGACCTATCATGCTCACACAGCCAGAAGGATTGAGCCGACCAAGAGGTCGGCTCGGGCTCGGCGTGATGATGCGCTTGGGCCGGAGGTGCGCCGCGTATTCGAGGAGAACTTCCGCGTCTACGGCGTGCGCAAGGTCTGGCGGCAGCTGCGGCGCGAAGGGCTCGACGTCGCCCGCTGCACCGTTGCCCGCCTGATGCGGGCGATGGGCCTGGCCGGCGTGATCCGCGGCAAGCCGGTCCGCACCACCATCAGCGACAGAGCAGCGCCATGCCCGCTCGACCGGGTGAACCGGCAGTTCCGTGCGCCGGCGCCGAACAGGCTCTGGGTATCGGACTTCACCTACGTCGCAACCTGGGCGGGGTTCGTCTACGTGGCGTTCGTCATCGACACCTACGCTCGCCGGATCGTTGGCTGGCGAGCCAGCAGGACGACGCATGCCAGCTTCGTCCTGGATGCGCTCGAGCAGGCGCTCCATGACCGCCGACCGGTTCATCGCGGTGGCCTGGTCCATCATAGCGACCGCGGGTCGCAATACGTATCGATCAAGTACACCGAGCGCCTGGCCGAGGCCGGGATCGAGCCCTCGGTCGGCAGCGTCGGCGACAGCTATGACAACGCTTTGGCCGAGACGATCAACGGCCTCTACAAGGCCGAGGTGATCCACCGGCGCGGGCCGTGGCGCAACTTCGAAGCAGTCGAGTACGCTACCCTTGAGTGGGTGGACTGGTTCAACCATCGCCGGCTGCTCGAACCCATCGGCAACATCCCGCCTGCCGAAGCCGAGGAGCAATACTATGCTGCCGCGGACATCATCGATATGGCAGCGTGACTCACATCCAACGGCCTCCGGCAAACCCGGCGCGGTTCAATATGACGGCGTATGCCACTATCCGACGCCGTGTCCGCCGCAAGATAGATGCGGCTTTTCCCAATGGATGGTCATCGTGAGCGGCGCGGGGCGCCCTACCCCTCCGATCGATCGGCTGGCGGATGAACTGGTCGCAGACATCATGGCTATGTCGGACGCGGAATTACTGGCGGAGGTCGAGGCCGAAGGACTGAATGTCGAGGATGAAGCCGACCGTATCCGCGCGATAATCTCGACCGCAACCGCCCGATCTGGAAAGTCGCGCCTTCAGGCTGCGCGAGCAGAGATCGATCGCGCAGCCGGAACGGGCCGAGGGCAAGTCCATCAGCTTCCTCTCAGGGATCGAGCGGCCGTCCTTGCCTGGTTCGCCAACGATGACAGCAAGCTGAAAAGCCGGCTGACGATGGCCGCACGCAACGGCGAAGGCATTACCGAGAAAGAGATGGATGATATACTCGCCGATTTGCGAGAGCTTGGTGCCATCGACGAAGACGGCAATCCGATTTGAAGGGGCTTGGTCAAGCCGAAAAGCTTTTGCAGTCCCTCGGCGTCACCAGTCCGGATGAGATCGATATCGAGGCGATCGCTTGGACGATGGGTGCCAAGGTGCGCAACGGCATTCTGGAGAGCTGTGAAGCCAGGATCATCGGCTTTCGCAATCAGGCGATCATCACTGTGAAAGGCGATGGCGATCCGCGTCGCCGTCGCTTCTCGATCGCGCACGAGTTGGGCCACTGGCAGCATCATCGCGGCCGGTCGTCGGTCTGCAGGGCGAGTGAGATCGGAAGTGTCAGCCAGGGCGGTGCCGGCATTGAGCGGCAAGCTGATAATTATGCCGCCGACCTGTTGATGCCGGCCTATCTGTTTCGACCGCTTGCTGCCGCTCACCGGCGGCCGTCATTCGAAGCAATCGACGCTCTGGCGGCTGCCTTTTCCACCAGCCGGTTGGCGACGGCGCAAAGGTTTATCGACCATAGTCCTTGGCCCTGTATGATCGTTTGCCACGGTCAGAACGGACGCCGATGGTTTCGACGCAATGGCGGCATTCCGGATCACTGGTTTCCCCGTGATGATCTCGATCCTGAGTCAGACGCGATGGACGTGCTGTATGGAAAGATTGATCGGTCGCGGCCGACGATCATCGGGGCGGACGCATGGTTCGATCGCCGGGGCGCCGATAGGTTTGAGCTGACCGAGGAGTGCGTCAAAGGCTTTGGGAATGATGTGCTCGCCCTTCTGACGCTGAAAGATCAAATGCTTGATTAGGACCGCGCAGCATGGGGCTTTGAACTGGGCAAGTTACGCGTCAGCAATTCTCAGCCTACGCATCCGCTTGCGTAAGAGTCCGAACCGTCGCGATCGGCAGGAACAACCGCAAGCCGTTGGAGGGCAGCGGCTCAAAGCCATAGCCGGTATAGAGCGCGATGCGTTTCGCCACCTTCTCGGCATCGCCGCAGTCGAACACGTCCAGCATGACGACGGCGATCCCCAACGCTTCGGCCGCCAAGGCCAGGCGCTTGAGACAATCGACCAACAGATCGCCGCCATAGCCTTGCCCTTGAAAGCGGCTGTCGACGCCAATCATCGAAATGTAGGCGGCCGGGATACTGCCATGCGCAGGGCGGTTGCGGGCGAACCGATCGGGTAACTCGGTATAGTCGATCGCATGGGCGTTGGTGGCATAGAAGCCGATCAGCTCGCCCTCGGCACCGACCATCACGAAGGTGCGGACGTTATCCGCCTTGGCGAGCTTGTTCGCGGTCCGGCGGAAGAAGTTGTCGACCTGCGTGATGCCACAGGAAAAGGCCGCTCGATCGTGCTTGGCAGGATCGAGCGGTTCGATGGTGAAGAGCTTTGCGTCCTCTGTCGCCGTCACCTGCTGACGATCGTCTCACGATGCCGCGCGAATGCTGCCCGAAGTCGCTCGGTGGGTGCCGGCGGCGTGTCGAGCGCCGCAAAGAAGCGCGAATGATCGACCGGCTGCAGGGTGGTGCGTTCGTGCGCCGCGATCGTCTCCATCGCAGAGCGATAGGCCGCGTTCATCGTGAAGACGGAATCGTCCACACCGGAAAGAGCGGCAGCCTGCTGAATCGCCTGCTTGATGCGCGGCTTGGTACGGAAGTTCATCCGCTCGCTGCTGCGCTCCTCAACGGCGCCGACCTGATCCTGAAAGCCAAGCATGGCACACCTCATCCAACCTTCACGCACATGTACGTCTTTGCGGCGTACATTTCAACAAAAGATTGAGAGTCGCTTAATTTGTCTGTCCTGCTGCAGGCGTCAGAAACCCGCGTCAGAATGTCTGGCCGGGATGAGCCAACATGCACTTCGATGAGGGGTGTGGGAGCTGGTAGCTACGATTGCAAGCGCCTACAGATACAGGCGGTTGTAGAGGTGATGAACACTTCGACCGTACCTTTCGCGCTCGCGGTCGATGACGTCCCGATCATCCTGATGGACATGACGCTGATCCTGGAGGACGCCGGCTTTCGCTGTCATGAGGCGATGGACGGCGATACCGCGATCGTGCTGCTGGAGGAGCAGGCCGACAACACCATCCTGCTGTTCTCCGATGTCGAGATGCCGGGATCGATCAACGGCTTTGCGCTGGCGCGTCATGTCGCACAGCACTGGCCCTGGATCGAGATCGTGATCGCCAGCGGCAATATCCGTCCCAATCCGGGTGACATGCCCGAGAAGGCGACGTTCATCCCGAAGCCCTTCTCGGCTGCGATCGTCCACGAGCACCTCCGCAGGACGCTGCCTGACGGCAAGAAGCCCGCGCCGCTGAAGAATGCGGTGACGACGCCGGTTCAGCCGGGAGCCTGAGCCACCCCTGCCGAGGCGAGCAACTGCGCGTCGGTCGCGTCGCGGTTGTCGATCCACCATTTGGCGTCCGCGATGCCGAGCAGCGCCGCGCCGGTTTCGACGCTATCGAGAGGTTGATCCTTGCGCAGCAAGGCGATCCGTTTCGCGCGAATGGTCGTTGCCCAGCTGACCTGTCGTTCCGAGCCGTTGAGCGGCGCCAGCGACAGATGGGCAACGGCTTGTTGCGAGGCCGCGGCGTCGCGCTCGTTCTCTTCCTGGCGCTGCTTGCGGTAGCACGCGCCGCAGACCGTCGTGCGCAGCCAGGTGGCCTTGCGCTCCTGCTGCGACGCGAACCCGGCAATGAAATGGGTTTGCTCATGGCCGCAGGTGTGGGTGATGCGATGGTCCATGACGTTCAGCCTGTCATATGGGCCGGATTTGTTCCAGCGGGATTGAGTCGAGCCGTTCGGTTCCGGCGACCGATGCTCGCGGCATGAAGATGGCGATCACGACCCGAGTGGGCTGCTCATCACCAGCACGGTCGCGCGCGCGATCGGCGCCGGCGCTACGCCGGCTCTGAAGGGGGCGACCGCCCCCCACCGCAGCGACTTGGCGACGGGGCGATAGCTGACCGGATGGATGCCATCCCGGCTCGGTTGCGCCCGCAGCGGGATGACGGTGTCGCCGAAACGTGCCGCGATCGACGTGACAATGGATGACGCGCGCAGGTCGTAGGGGGCAAGCCAGGCCACCTTGACGGCGGTGGTTCGCCGCCTGAGCGCAAGAAGGTTGGTTGGGAGCGCCGGACTGGCGGCATCGTTCGACCCGAGTGCGATGAGGGCGACGGTGGCGGCCGAAGCGCCCCTCACCCGCCGCTCGATCTCGGCCGAACCGGCACCCACGCGCGCATGAACCTCGCAGCGTATGCCCTGTGCTGCCAATGCCTGCGCCGTGCCGACCGCGGTGCTGTCGCCCAGGATCAGGCAGAAGGGAATCATGGCCGACCAGCCTGATGGGCAAGCGGTTTTCGTGGAGTGGTCATGTCGCCGTAGGCAAGTAGCCCGAAGATGGCGACAGCACAGCCGGCGATGCCGAACGCTGCGCGTGCCAGCCCGATCAGCCGCGCCTTGCGACCCTTGCGAAGGTGGTTCCACCCTCGATCGAGCGAGGTACGCCAGGACAGCCAGCCATCGCCGATATCGCTCGCGCCGAACATCGCGATGGGGATCGCGACGGCCAGCATGATATGCCGGATGTCGGCGCGGGCGATCACGATGGCGAGAAAGGTCGCGACCAGAATGAACAGCGCGATGGCGTTGATGACGCTGTAGAGCGGGCGCAGCCGAAAGATCCGACGCGAGGGCGCAGCGAGGTAGCGCACGATCGGACGGCGGCAGGTGTCGCAGACCAGCATGTGCTGCCCCAGCGGCCAGCGGCGCATCGCCTCATGGCAATACGGGCATTCGGGCCGGGGCAGGCTGATCATATTCATGCGACGTGGCCGACCCTGATCGCATCGGGAAGTGCAGCCCGGATCACGTCGGCGACGTCGGGCACGCAGATCCAGTTGGAGAATCTCGGGTTCCAGATCGCCTTGCCCTTGCACAACGCGGAAAGAACCTCCCTGCCGATCTCATCGTCGCGCGCGGCCCTGAAAGCGATGCGGCCATCTGGCAGTGTCCGCTCGACGATCCCGGCGCATACCTCGATAGGTGCGCCCGCCTTGACGGGAACCGCCTTGGCAGGGGGCGATACCTCCAAAACGGTGCATTCAACCGCTACCGATGTGGAGGGACTTTGCGCCGGATGAACAGTGACAGGCTCTGCCTCGACGTACGGCGGCAATTCCGGCACAGACGCGGCCTGGACGATGGGCATGTTGATCGGCCCAGACGGGTCGCCGGTATGAGACGTATCGGCGGCGTCCGTGCTGTCAGGAACGATGCCGAGGCGGGTATAGATATCGCCCTCCTGGACATGGTCGGCGATGAGCTGGTCGGCGATCTCGACCATCTGCGCGGCGGTGACGCCGGTCGAAAACATTCGTCCCAGGGGCGATGACCCGCCGAACGGCACCCAGGCTTTGTAAAGGTTGTCGCATTTGTAGATCGGCTCGTCGCTGCCGATTTTGGAACGGTCGATCATCGCGGTGGGCGGAACGGACACGAATACGCCGACCTCCGCGAACGCCCTGTCATGCCCTTTTCGCTTCAGCCACGCCTGCAGCACCTTGCGTTGTCGTTTGGCCTGTTCGACCGGATTGGGGATGTTCTGCGGCTGACGTTGCGAGCGATACCAGACCATCCATTCGCCATGCTCGTTCTTCGAGATCCGGCCAGAGTAGTTCTTGGATTCGAAGATCGAGGCGGTGCGCGACGCCCGCGACAGCAGGATATGATCGAACTGCGCGAACCCGCCCTGCCCGTCCGGCAGGCGCAGATCGTGGATAAGCAGGTTGCGGTCGTTGTCAGGCCCGAATTGGTGATCGAGCATATAGGCGGTCTCGCGCTCGCCCCGCATCCCCTGGCGATGGTTCCGCACCGTCGATCGCACGCGCTCGGGGAGAGCCGCGAACTCGTCGGACGCCATCACTTCGTCGGCAAATGCGATCTCGGCCGCGCGGGTCGATTTCTTGCGGATCATCGTTTCGGCGTTCCCGGATTTGGCTGCGGCAGCGGTTGAACCGCCTGCGCCGGTAGCGGCGCGGAGGCGGGAGGCACCATTGCGGGCGGCTTGGCCGGCACCAGCCTCGCCTCGAGCCGTGGCCGTGCATCCTCGATCAGCTTGCG
The DNA here is from genome assembly GCF_000241465.1 of Sphingomonas echinoides ATCC 14820. Lineage (GTDB taxonomy): Bacteria > Pseudomonadota > Alphaproteobacteria > Sphingomonadales > Sphingomonadaceae > Sphingomonas > Sphingomonas echinoides. The sequence continues at coordinate 187,715 of NZ_JH584236.1, read as the reverse complement.
GAACGCATCGAGCGTCGCCAGCGTGGTGATCTTGCCGATGTCGGTCGAGGCGTAGCTTCCACCGAGCGCACCCACGCCAAGGCCGAGCAACAGCCCACCGCCCACGACGCCGATATCCTTCTTGCGCGCCGACCCGCTGGCGACCGCTTCCTGGATGCCGGTGTTCACGTCGACCAGCGTCATCAGCACCTGGCTTTCGAGTGTCTTCGACTTGAGCCCGACCGCCCCGCCGAACACACCGCCGACCCCGCCCCCGCTCTCACGCGACTTGGCGTCGGAATAGACCACCTTCACCTCGATCAGATAATCCGCCTTGGTGACAGGCCGGGTTGTGGCAGTCCCGCCATTGATCGCGCGTTCGCGTTCGAGCGCGCTGAACGCCTCGCCGCGATCGGCGACGCGGAAGCAATTGGATCGCGCGATCATCAGCTTGACCAGTGGCAGCGCGTCGACGCGCGCGGTCGAACCGCCGTTCTGCATCTCCGCCATGCGCATGAGCGCCTGCAGTTGCGGCGACAGGCCATCGGCCGGGTTGGCGGCCTTCTCCTCAACCAGCGCGGCAACGCCGAGCGGCACCTGGCATTGCGGCACGGCGGTCGTCTCGTCGACGCCGGTGCCGCCCTGCCCCAGCTTCTGGGCGTGGGCCATTGAAGGTGTGACGGCCGCGAGCGCGGCCGTCACGACGAGCATGCGGGTGCGATCAAGCACCGGCGCCCGCCTTCTTCGCATGCGCTGCGGGATCGCAGATCCCGGCACGCTCCTCGTCCGCCGCAACTTTCTTCGCGGCTTCGTCACAGTCCTTGCAGTCGGGACAGTCCGCGCAGTCCTTGCATTTGCCGTTGTGAAGCGCGTGCGCGCGATAGCGCGCCTTCTTCGCCTCGACCTCGCGCGCGGCATCGGTGCCGGCATGACTTCCGGCGAAGCTCGCCATCGCGAGCAGGACCGGCGCCGACGACTGCGCGCTGGCGGCCGACGGCAAGGCCACGGAGAGGGCGGCAAGCCCCAGCGCGGCGATCATCTTCAGTTTCATCGTGTGTACTCCTTCCCTGGCCGTTTTCAGAAGAAACCGTTGCGTCGGCCGTCGCGACGGTCATCGTGGCGGGCGCTGCTGTCGCCCAGCGCCGAGCGCCGGACCTCCAGCTCAACCCCGTCCCCCTTGCGGCGAATGCGGACATCCTGCGGGGCGATGTTGTTGCGCTTCGCCCAGCGGTCTGCGTCGGCATCCGAGCCGAACTCGCCCATTTCCTCGAAATCCCAGTTGCTCATGTCTCCTGTCCCGGTTGATCGCCGTGCCGGCGCGCGGGGGCCGGTCCTGGCGGTGCGATGCGAAATCCCCGCGCGTGGATGAAGGACAGTGTCACTGGATCGAGGCCGGTTTGGCGGCGATGCGCCGGACCACGAGATTGCTGTCGGCCCCCAGACGAAGATCGAGCGTGTGCCCGACCCGTCGCGTGAACAGCATCACGCCGGCAACCTCGTCGTGCAGCGTGCCCTTGCCGAAGAAGGTCCGAGAATCTGCCCATTCGCGGCCGTGGATGAAGCGGACGCGATATTGGCCGAGCGGGGCTGGCACGGTGACACGCTCGAAGGCGCGGACATAGACCGACAGCCGGTTCTTCGCCGTCGCCGGATCGAGCAGCTGGACGATGCTATTGTCTGCCGCACCCTGAATGGTCAGGTGGCTTCTGACGGTTCGCAGGTCGACGCTGGAGGAGACGGCGACCGTTCCCGATTCCGGAAAACCGGTGTTCGTCCCCACGATTGACGCGAACAGGCTGGAGGTTGCGCGCTTGATCTGGCCCTGCCCGGCCCAGGCCGCAAGGACCAGTGCGATGGCAACACCGACGCCCAGCGCCTGCCAGTAAGGGGCCGGCGTGAAGCGCGGGCGGGGCCGCCATCGACCGCGCTGATAATCGTGGCCCCTGTTCCTGGCTTCGAACCACGACCCTTTCGATCCGCCAGATATCCAGCTCGCGCTCCCCAGCGGCACCGATTTCCTGAACCCGAAGCGGTTCAGCTCGACCCGTGCCTTGCGATCGTTCCATTGCGTCGCACCGGGATCGAGCCCCTGCCGCTTGCGGTAGCGATCGCGCATATAGTCGCGATCATCGATGCCCATCGACCACCTCCATCGACTGCGAGGGGAGAGCCAGGGGAAACACGTCCATTCTGGACAGCATCGCGTGATCGCGCAGCGAGGCCTCGACGGCGACAACCTCGCTCGAAGTCAGTCCAGGTTCGCGTCGTACGAACAGGATGGTCGACGCCGATCCTGCCAGCCAGCGCGCGATGGAGATCCTGGGCATCAGCCGGTCGTGGTCGGCGAAAGCGTGGGTCGCTCGTCGCACGCCGGCCAGCACGGTCATTCCCCAACGCAGGGCGTGACCGTTTCCAGAATCGTGTCCCGCCGCCTCTGCGACGGCTTCCGGCGGGAGATCCCGTATCAGATCGCGGACGGCCGAAAGGGTCGCACCAGGTTCATCGCCGGCATGCTGGATCGCGCGGAGCAGCACATAGCGCGAAGCGCAGGTGTAGCCCGAGCAAACGTCAGGATCGTCGGGAAGGAACGCTTCGATCGCGGACGAGCGTGCATAGTCGCTCGGATGGTCTGCGAAGAAGTCCCAGTTGCCGCGCGCGGGGTCGATCAGCTGGTCGCGGACCTGGTCGGCGAGTTCGGCGATCGCGTCGCCATCGCCGAATACCGCGAGCCGGCCCCCGTCACCGGCGCGGACCGCTTCAAGCGCCGCTTCCGTCAGATCCGCGGTTTCGGCGATCGTGAGGGTCGCGTGCGTCGGCTCGGGTTGGCGCCGGAAGCGAAAAGGGAAACTACCGTCCACCGGGCGTACCTTGGGTTGCGGGCGGAACGAAAATTCCACCATCGGTGTGAAGCGACGCGCTGACGATTCCGCATCCGACCGCCCAGGCGAAGGTGAAAGCCGCCACCGCGGCCGCCAGGAGTCCCGCCTGACGCAACCGGCGCGTCAGCGGGACGATCATGCGTGGTGCGGTTGACCGTGGCTCCACGGGCTTCCTGCGGGCCTGATGGCCATACTCGGCCGTTCCCTCGATCGCGTCGCAGGGCGGCGTGTCGAGCCGCGAGGTCCGACCGATGCGGGGAGGCCCGTGCATATAGTCGCGGTCGGCGAGGCTCATCGTGCTGGCTCGGACCGGACCCGGAGGGCACGCAGCGCGCGGGTGAGCGGCAGGAGTAAGACGTAGGTCAGGCCGAAAATCGCGGCCATCGCAAGCGTTTCGCCGCCCCAGTCGAGCGCATCGTCGCGCCGCGCGAGCTGGCTGCATTGCGTGAGCGTATGAGTGTCGAGGTCGCAGGCGTGCCAGTGCTTGGTGGCGATCACCTGGTCCCAGGTCGGTGGTGATGTGGTCATGCTCATAGCTCCAGTCCGATGTCCTTTTCGGGGTAGGGAAGTTCAGGCCCTTTGGGCTCGACCGGGACGCTGAACCGGGAGAGGTCGAGCGAGGGATCGGTACGGATGTCGATCTTGCCGCCGGTCGAGGGGCGGGCTGTATCTGCGCTCGGCTCGCCTCCGACTTTCTCCGGTCCGCGATCGAGGTCGGGCGGCAGCGAAGGGTTGAACGTCTCGCCCGCGCCGGCTTTCGTGGCTGCGCCGGCAGCGCCGCGATCGGGGTCGATCGACAGCGCGCCGGTGGTCTCGAGCGCCGAGGTCTTGTTGCCCTCGTTGCGCTCGATCGCGGCGGTCAGCTTCTCGCGGTCGTCGGTGAACAGCTGGATGTCGTCGCGGACGCGCGTGACGGTGACGTTGAACAGCCGCTGGTTGGAGAGGTTCGATTCCCTGTGGCTCATCACCGCGATCGCGGTGTCGGTGGTGATGCCCTGCGCCGCGTGCATGTTGAGCGCGTAGGCGAGGCTGATCCGCTCCATCATCGGATCGCCCGCCTTCAGCTCGTGGAGGGTGCCGTCGCTCGCCTCCACCTTGATCCCCGACGGGTCGGCCGAGACGACGCGGGCGATATCGTTGTTGTTGAGGCCGCGGTCCTTGTCGTTCTGGGTCCAGCGGATCTTGTCGCCCTCATGCAGCTTGATCTGCTCGCGCTGGGCGAGCTGCATCGCGTCGGTCTTGTCGACCGGCGATATCTTCTGCGGATCGAAGGTCCGTACCCGGTTGCCGATCTGGACCTGAACGCGCCCCTTCGCGTCGACGCCGAGCACGTCATAGGTGCCGGGGCTGAGGCCGAGCTCGCGCATGGCATGGCGCAGGTCGATCACCTGGCCGGGCTTATAGGTATGCGCGTAGCGGAGTTCCTCGCGCGTGACGTTGACCTTGTCGAGGACCGGGGTGACGACGCCGTCCCCTTTCAACGTGCCCTCCGCGGCGAGGCCGTCCTGGATGCGCACGTTGAGCTCTGCGCGCGCGACGCGGCCCGACGAGAACATCGCGGTGGTCTCGCGCTGTTCGGGGGTTAGGCCCAGCCAGTGTTCGGCCGCGGCCTTCACATGCTCGGGGTTGGCGGTGACCTTGTCGCCGAGCATCGCCATCGCCTCGCGCACCTCGCCGCGGTTGGTCAGCGCGGCGACGGTGCGCAGCTGCTCGGTGCGCTGGCGCAGATTCTCGTCCATCCGCGCCAGCGTGATCCCGCCGGCCTGCGCGAGCGCGAACGCCTTGCCGGCGTCGACCGCGGTGATCTGCTGGCGATCGCCGATCATCAGGAAGCGATCGACGCCGAGCGCATTGGCGATGCCGACCAGGTGCTTCATCTGCTCCGAGCCGACCATCGAGGCTTCGTCGAGGATGAGCGTGGTGCCGGCGAGCGCGTCTCGCGCGCCGTCATAGCCCGCGCCCTTCCCAGCGAGCGCGTGGCGGGCATAGCTGTGGACGAACGAGGACACGGTGCGGCTCTCGATGCCGGCTTCGGCGCCGAGACGATCGGCGGTCGCCTTCATGAGCGCGAGACCGACCACCTTGCCGCCTTCCTGCTCGACATTGCGCGCGACGCTCGCCAGCATGGTCGACTTGCCGGCGCCCGAGACGCCCTGGACCGCGACGATGCGATCGGCGGAAGTGAGCGCCATCGTCGCGGCCGCCATCTGCCCTGCATTGAGTTCCTTGTCGCCCGATGCGGCGTTGATCCGCTCGATAACGGTGTCGGCGGAGACGATCACCCGCCCCTCCCCCTTGCCGCGCTCGATCTCTGCAAGGATGCCGCGCTCCGTCGCGAGCGCCTCGGGCGTCGTGACATGGGTGACGACGCTGTCGATCCGGTCATCCTTGCCCGGAATCAGCTTCTCGTTGCGGATGAGCTCGGAGACGCGCGCGTCGACATGCGCGGCGGTGACACCCTTCAGCCCGAGGTCGAGCGCGGTCCTGGTGATGTCCGGCACCGCGAACGCGGCTTCGCGTTGGGCATGGATGCGGATCGCGGAGGCGACGGCGTGCTGGGCGCGCAGATCCACCGGCGCGATGCGCAGCCGGTCGAGGCCGCTGGCGACGAGCGGATCGGCGGGTCGGAATAACTCGCCCAGGCTTTCGCGGAGATTGGCCAGGACGTCACCGAGGCGCTCCATCGGTCGTGGCTGGGCATCGAGGCCGCTGGCGCCAGCACGCTCGCGCGCGGCATCGACCAGTGCCTTGCCGTCGAATCCGAGCGCGGCCGCCCGGTCACGCCATTCCTGGCGCAGGGCATCGCGATCCTCGACGTTCAGCTTGGCGTCGCGGGTATTGTTGGTCACCTTGCGCAACGCCTCGGCGGAGGTGACACCGAGCTCGCCGGCTTTCGCCAGGATATCGGCGCGCCGCTGGCTGAAGGTGTCGATCACCTCCTTAGGCACGCCGGCGATCTCGAACTGGCCGTGCTTGCCGGTGACGCTTGTTTCGTAGCCGATCTTTGCCAGCTCGGCGCGAAACTGGGCGTGATAGGCCGCGCCGATCGTGGTGTTGTTCTTCCAGAGCTGCTGGTTGTGGAGCGCCTGCCATGCCCCGTTCGCCATCTTGGTCATGTTGGCGATAAGGACGTGGATGTGGCCCTGCGGATCGAGAGCGCGGCTCGTGTCGTGCTGGAACAGCGCATAGACGAGGTTGCCGGTTCGCACCGCATCCCCTGACCTGGACTGATCGTAGGTGCGGCCTTCGGCGAAGGTCTTCTCGACCCATCCCATCGTCGCCTTTACGGCGTTCATATGCGCGGTGAGGACACGGGTGTCGCAAGCGACATAGGCCATTACGCTGGCGGACTTCGGCATCGAGAAGGTCAGGTCGACACCGAGCCTGCGACCCTCGACCTGCCCGACCTTTTCGCCATCGGGCATCTCGCCGTTGAGGATCTTCTCGAAGTCTTCCTTGGTCACCTCGCCCTTGAGGCCAAGGTCGGCCGCGCCCACCCCGCCCCAGGCGGTCGCCTCGGACGAATGCTCGGCGGTGTAGTAATCGTCCTTGGCGAAATACTGCGCCGCGCCGGAGGCGGACTTGACGGAAGCGACCGACAGCATCGGCTACATCCCCATGTCCATGTCGTCATCGATCTCCGGCGAATGATCCGGGCCGTGATGACGATGGTGGTGATCGGGGTCGCGCTGCGTCGCAAACCCATCGCGCAATTCGCGGGTCGCCTGGTCCTCGTGGCGATCGGCATCACCGCGATCGGACCGGCTTTCCGGGGCATGGCGTGACGCCTCGCCGCGCGTCGGATCCACCCCGCTCTGCGGACCCGCACGGTTCTCGATCGGGGACATGCCCATGCCGCCGAGTTGGGCATCCAGACTGGATGAACCTCCCGTCACAGGCTTGGAAGGTTCGCCCCCGACCCTCGTTGCGGCATCCGACGCGCGGACGGCATCGACGCCGGTCGGGCTGCTGGCGACGCCCTTGCCGGTTATCTGATCGATCACCACCGGCAGCGACCCGGTGACCTCCATCGCCGCAGCCGCCTTTTCAGCCTCGCTACGCGGCTTCTCGGGCTGCGAGGCGGTCAGGTCCGGCTCTTGCCTTTCCTTCGCCTCCACGCCCCCCACAGGCCGTGTGGGGGTATGCTCGCGGCCACCCTCACCCCCCTCATCCGCGCCATTGTTCCGGGTGTTCTGACGACGCCGGTCTTCCGGCGAGACGTATTCGGTAGGCTTGAAGTTCTTGCGGGGCACCGCCCCCGGCGCGACCTCGGCATAGGAGCGGTATTTGAGTTCGATCCGCGCAGCAGGAAATCCATCGGGAAACTTCACGAAGCCGTGGAGCGACGGCAGGTTGTTGATGTCGTCGGGGATGACCAGCGGCTCGATCGCCGTGCGAGGCGTGAGGGTCGAGGCGTCGCGGGTGTTGTTGTAGCCGTAGCTGTAGGCCTCATCCATCTGGCGGACCTCGCGGCTGCCGATGAACTCGGAGCACTTTTCGGCTGTGGTTCGATCGGCGGTGGCGAGGATCAGCTTGGTGCGCGCAAGTCCGGTGAGCGCGGTCGCGTTCTGCAAGCCATAGGTCGCGACCAGCTTGTCGAACGAGTGGATCCCAAGGACGAACGCACCGCCGAAGTTGCGGGCCGACTGGAGGCCATGCTCGATACCAGGAAGCGCGTGAAGCGCATGGACTTCGTCAAACAGATACCAGGTCCGCAGGTCACGGGTCTTGGGCAGGCGCATGAGGTTGTTGACGGCCAGATCGATCCACAGCGTGAACAGACCGCGGGTCATCTCGAGGTCGTTGTACGAGCCGGTGATGAACATGATCGAGCCGTCGCGATTGTCGGTCGCGATCCAGTCGCGGATCGAGAAGGCGGGCGGGCCGCCCGGGACAGGGTCCGGCATGAAGCGTAGCGCCTGTCCGTTGACGTTCAGAACCGAGCGGATCGATTCCGCCATGCGGGCGGCTTTCTCGGTCGTCAGCGGGGCGGCGATGGTGTCATCGAGCTTGGCGTTGATCGACTTCAGATCGGCCTGCATCAGGTGGTGCGCGATCGCGGCGTTGTTCGCCTCACCCATCTCTTGAAGCTTCAGGCACATCTCGATGAAGAGCATCCGCGCGGCGTTCTGCCAGAACGGTTCCTTGTCGTCGTGATGCGAGGGAATGAGGGCCGATGCGGCCGAAACGAAGTCGGCATAGTTGCGGCATTCGTCGAACAGCGTCCACGGCGCGCAACGCTCGTCCATAGGGTTGAGAATGACGTCGGTTTCTGGGTTGTAGAACGTCTCCACGAACACGCCGGTCAGGTCAAAGATGACCGCGCGATGACCGCGCGCGCGAAGCTGCGAGACGTGGCTGCGCAGCTGGGTCGTCTTGCCGGTGCCGGTGGTGCCGATGAGCATGGTATGGCTCTGTTCGAGCCGCCACGGATAGGGGATGCCGGCGATCGTGTATGGAACGTGGATGCCCCGGTCGATCCGATCGAGGATCGGAGCCTTGGCGACGAGTTCGGGGACGTACGGCGGATCGTGTTCGGCGCACTCGGTGCGGAACTTGCGCCGGTTGTGGCCGCTGACAGTTTTGACGAGCACGTCACGCTCGACCAACAGGGCGCCGCGGTTGTGGCGTTCCTGGAGCATGTCGCTGCCGCGCTTGTTTGCCCACATGATGAACCACATGATGATCGGTGCTGCGATGAAGGCCGACATGACGAGTGTCGTCAGGAAGATCTTGACCGTCTTCGCCCAGGCATGAACGACATGGGGTTCGTAGGGGACGTAGCCGATCGGAACCTTGGTCACGATGCCGTTTCGCAAGGTCAGGTTGATGAGGTGGAATTTGTCCCCGCCGACCCACGTCCAGATGGCGGAATAGAGCTTCATCAGGTCGAGCTGGAACTCATGCTCGGCGAGGCCCAGCCAGACGAAGATATTGAACAGGACGATGAACGTCCCCAGCCATATCCAGATGGGCACCTGGAGGCCCGCCCAGGTCATCTTGTACTGACTGGCGAGAAGCTGCGAACCGCGGGTGAAATTGCCCGAGTTGCGGGTGATTCGCCCCCGCGCGGAATGGTGCTTTACGGTCGCCGCCTGACCGTTGAACCGGATGTCGCCGCTACGCATGGAACGTCGCCAGGCGCTCCTTCGCGGCTTCGCGAAGCTGGGGTACGACGTCGCCGTGATCGCGTGTGATAATCACGTCGATCGCCGCCTGCATGTACTCGAGAACGAGGACCGCACGGGTGATGTTGAAAGTATGCTCGGCCTCAGCGAAACGGATACCGAACATAAGCGCAGTGCGCGCGGCCTCAGACCGGGAGCACGACCGTTTCGCGGCTACACGATCAAGTGCCGCAATCTCTTCAGACGAAAGTCTGAAGGCTATCGTCGAGTTAGACATTCACCACCCACTTGAAAGTGGCTGGTGGGGTTTTCGGAGAGTGGAAAATACTACAGCCTGGTCCCGAGGTATAGAGTGAAAACGCATTCACTCTGCAAACAGGGATTTTCGCGCGTTCTCAAGCGCTTAGGGGAGAACCACCAAGGCGTTTGCAGGGGCAAACATGTTTGCCCCTGCAAACACCGGAAATTACAGACACTTAACCTGCGGCGTGCCGCGTACGGTGTGCAAATCCTTAGGGACTGTCGCGGTGGTGGTGGCATCATGGCTGGATGTCCGATCATTGGACTGGGTTCCGGGAGAGTAAGCGCCGCAGGCAGGCGACCACCGGACTGGACCGAAGGGTATTGGGCGGAGCAATCCCGCCCCACGACGGACCTGGCCGAAGGGCAGTGTCCGTCGCCTCATGCTGGTCCGGTAAAGCCGGACCAGCGAGCGATTATGAGTGTCGCTATTGTGCCGGTGGAGCGGTGCTGGCATCGTGGGAAATGGAGGCCGATCCACGATCAGAAAAGGCAGGTCATATGGCACGGAGTATCGAGCAGGAACGGGCACAGCTTGAGGCGGACGAACAGCGGCTCAACGAACGCCGCAAGCAACTGGCCGATCGTGAGCGTTCGGAGCTGCTGAAGGAGGTGGAACGGTCGGGGTTGATGAAGGCCGATCCTGCCCAGTTCAGCGCGATCATTGGAGCGATCAAGAAACTCGGGATCGCCGAGACCGTGAAGCGCCTGACCGCGTAAGCGGGTCAGCGCGAAAGCGGGCTCAAGCCCATCATGCAAATAGAAGGGGAGCTGCCGTTAGGCGCTCCCCTTTTCAATGCTTGGGCCGAGTTGGCGAAGCTTCGGTCCATTCAGGCATAAGAATGGGGAGCATCGAGGCGAAGCCCGATGCTCCCCGACGCGATGGCGACTGGAGGGAGGCTATCCCCAGACCATGCGTATCCCTTCACTGGTGTCGGCCTGAGCAGCGAGGGTGTCGAAGCGTTCGAGGTAACGACCATCGAGGCGACCAAGGTCGCGGCGAACATAGGGCTGGCCGAGTGTTTCGCGTAGTTGCCCGATGGGCATGCTGCCGCAATTATCGTCCGAAAGTCGTAGCGCGTCGAGGACGTGGAAGGCGTTGCCGTTCGCGAGATTGATCTCCGCTGCGCCGTCCGGGGTGCTGGCGACGCGCATCGTGATCGTGCGGGTCGCGTCATCGTGCCAGAAGCGCACGTTGAGGCCACGGAACTGGGCTTCCTCGACCACGGCGATGACACCCACATCGTGATCGAAGATCGCGCAGATCGACGCGAGCGACCAGGGGCAGACGCGAGCTTCGAACGAGCACGACACGAGCGGGTCATCATCCTCGTCTTCGAGCAGCTGGCCACGTTCGCGGGCGAAGGCGCGGAACGCGGCAAGCTGGCGGGCGGTGATGACGGCGGGCGCGGCGTCGGCTTTGCGATCGACGCTGAGGAAGAAGGTGATCGACATGGTCTGTCTCCCATTGGAACCATCATCTCCGGTTCCCCTCCCCCTTCCGATCCGTCAGGATCGGCATGGTCGATCATCCTGCCACGGGGTCGGTCCGCAGGACCGGGTGCCCGAGCGATGCGTAGCTGGTGCTCGCAATGCGCAGGCATTGCGGCACCGCGAGCGAGCCGGGCTTCGGTCGGACCGCGCCGGTCGATGCGTAGCGAGCGCGACACGCGGAGGCGTGGCCGCGATGCGAGCGAGACGGGCGCGGTCGATAAGCTAGCGCGATCGCCACCGCGATGCGTAGCGAACCGGCGATCCGAAGGGATCGCCGTGAAGCGAGCGAGCCGTGCCGGTCAGCTCCTGCGCGATGGCATCGGCACGGTGCGATGCGCAGCGGCAGCGCAGGCGATGCGACGGCATCGCCGCGCCCGCCAGCGAGCCGTGCCGATGCGGCAAGCGACATGCCGGGTGAGACGCGCCGGTCGATGCGTAGCGAGCGCGACATGCGCAGGCGTGGCCGCGATGCGAGCGAGACGGCGTGGCCGATCAATGGGTGCGATCGGCACGGCGCGATGCGCAGCGGCAGTGCAGGCGATGCGACGGCATCGCCGCGCCCGCCAGCGAGCCGTGCTGATGCCGCAAGCGTGACGCCGGTTGAACCGCGCCGGTCGATGCGTAGCGAGCGTGACACGCGCAGGCGTGGCCGCGATGCGAGCGAGACGGCGCGGTCGATAAGCCAACGCGATCGGCACGGCGATGCGTAGCGAACCGGCGATCCGAAGGGATCGCCGTGAAGCAAGCGAGGCGTGCCGATTGGTGTTCAACGACGATCGCCAGTCGTATCGGCCGAGGCGTAGCGCGCTGGTCATCGCATTCAGCGATGACCGCAAAGCGAGCGAGGCGATGCGACGGGTGTCGGTATCGACCCCGGCACCGGCGAGGCGTAGCTGGCAGTGGCAATGCGACGGCATTGCCCTGCCGCGAGCGAGCCGTGCCGAGCGGGCAACGTGGCGTGATCGACCGATAGGTCAGTCCCACGCGGCGCGATGGGGCTCGATGCCCCGGAGCGCCGCCCAGGGCGACGTAAAAAAGGGGAAGGACTCCGGTTGCCCGGAGCCCTTCCGTGGGTGCGTCAAGCGCGGCGGCTGCGCTGGCTCGGCTGCACCGGTGCCTGTCCGTCCTTGCGGAAGACGTGGAGCGGTACGCCGGCGGTACGCAACTTGCGAGCGAAGTCGATCTGGACGCCCGATCCTTCGCAGACGATCGCTTCGACGGGACGCAGCGAGGCGATGCGGTCGTTGCGGAGGAACCCGCCCCGGTTGCCGTGGCGCTTGTCGAGGAACATGCGCACCAGCTTGACCTCGCGCGAGGCCGCCCACGACGCTGCGATGGCGTCGGCACCCTTGTTCATGGCGGTGGTCATCAGGACCATCGACGGGATGCGACGCTTGATCTGGTCGAGGCGTTCGAAGAGCTGCTCGTGGTCGTGCCATTCCATGCCGCCCGAGAAGGCGACAATCGGGCCGCTCGGGTTGTGCTCGTCCCGACGCTTTGCCGCGCGTGCCGCCAGATAGTCGGCACCGTCGATCATCGAGGCGGTCAGCTTGGACGACACCCTGCTGCCGCGGACGGTCGAGAAGGGCCGTCCGGTCTCGACGCGATACACGTTCCCGGCGTGGTCCCGCATGCAGCGCATCGCCTCGGCGCAATTCTCGAGGGTCTGGCAGAGCAGCTGGGTCTCTTCGAGCTCCACCGCGTAGATCTCCGAGGGGTCGTAGCTGCGCACCAGGTCGCCAAGTTTCTTGGCGGCGTCATCCTCACGGCCCTCGATGCGCTTGGCCACCATGTGGAAGCTGTTGACGAAGCCCCATGCGAGGTCGGCGGCGAACTCCTCCATGCGAGTGTCGCGGAACACGTCGAACATCGTCGCCAGCATCTGCTCGACGGCGTGTGCGGCCTGCTCCGGGTCGGGCATGTCCAGCTTCTCGGCTTCGCTGACGATGGAAAGCTTCGCCATCTCGCTCGCCTCGATGAACGCCCCCTGATAGGTCTCGGTGGTGTGCTCGTCGGCGCGGCGCTCGTTGATCGCGCGGCCCATGTCGTTGAAGTTGCTGTACTTGGTCATGATAGCCTCCATGAGTTGAAAATCTCACCTTCTCTCGGTGAGGAATCTCATCCGGCATGCGGCGGTCAGGGCGGTCAGGGACGTTAACCGGGAAGCCGCGGCCCGCAGGGTCGCGGACCCCGGTTAACGCTCGCGCGCGGGGGAGCCGATTTTCTCGTGCCCTGGAGGCGGAGCGAAGCGGAGACGGAAGGGTGCGTGAAAATTGGGGGGACCGCGCGTCCTTGACGGCCCGCCAACCCCGCATGCCAGACTTCCTCATCACAGAGAGAGAAAATATTATGTTGTGGTGGGCACGCCGGGTCGGACCGAGCACGGGCGGCGGTGATGCGCCGGCACGGCGCAGCGCCGTAGAGGCAGCGCCAGTGAGCCCGAGAGGGCGAACCAGCTGCCGTCGCCCGCGCGCAGGACGCCCGGCGCCGGCATAGGGATCGTCACCCGCAGGGCGGAGACCCCGCCAGGGGGCTCCGTGAGGCCCGCCAGGGCCGAATAGAGCCCGGTCCCGCCCACAAGGCGGGACGCCCCGCCCTGCTCTCCTACGACGCTCTCGCAGCCATCACAGCAGGCACAGCAGGCACAGCAGCACAGCAGGATCAGTCCCAATCATACTGACCGCCGTCATCCCCGATATCATAATCCGGCATTTCCTGGATTCCCGGATCATCCGGGTCGCGGTTGGCATCGGCGTCATCGCCGTGCGGGTCGGTGATTTCCGGCTCGACCGCGCTGTCATCGTCTAGCCAGCAGGAACGCGGACACTGGAGCAGCTGGTGACCACGATGGACGAAGGGCTGGCCGTTCATCAGGATGGGTCGCTCGGCGAGACGCCGGCAGGGTTCATTGCGACGGTTGCGGAAGCCGCACGGCACCGCCAGCGGGGCGAGCGCGACGGCATTGCCGTCGTGGTCGCCGCCGGCGGGTGCCGGCTCGTCGACCCGAGCGACCGGGTCCGGTGCCGCAGGTATCGGCTCGGGCGCGAACGGGTCGCCGTCGAACATGTCGCGCTGGACGGTCATGGTGCCGGACCTTTCAGGTGAGCGCGCGCTGGCGCAAGGCCGCGGTGCGAAGCACCGTGGGCGAGGCGTCCTGCGCGGGCGATGATGAAGCATGCGCGAAGGGCGACGCCCGCAGGCGCCGCCCGGTTCGCTGGCCGGTCAGTAGAACTCGGCGCGATCGGCGATGATCTCGCAGCCGTAGCGGTCGTTGCCGTCGCTGTCCTGCCAGCGGGTGTAGTGCAGGCGTCCCTCGATGGCGATGAGGTCGCCCTTCTTGCGGTTGCCGGCGATCGCCTTGGCGAGGCCGTTGAAGCAGGTGACCTTGTGGTATTCGGTCTCCTTGACGGTGAAGCCGTCGTCGCCTTTGTAGGTGTGGCCGTCCTTGTTGAGCTTCGGGCGATCGGTCGCCACGAAGATGGTCGCGACGCTGGTGGCGCGATTGACTTCGCGCAGTTCGGGGGTGCGGGTCAGGCGGCCGACGAGGTTCACGTTGTTCATGGCATTGCCTCCTTGGGTTGGTCGGCGGTCCGTCCGCCGGTGTCACCTGAAGGGCGTCGCGGTTCGGGGCGTCGCACCGGAGGGCGAGCTGGGCCGGCGCGCAGGCGGCGGGCCTGGTCGACCGGAGGGGAACCCCTTTTGCAGGGGTGGTGCGGGCAGCCGCGCGAAGCGCGGCAACACGGCCCTGCCAAAGGGGTTGCGAGGCCCCGGGGCGCGGCGCAGGTGACACGAAACGGCGGATGGGCCGTCGATCAGCCCAAGGTTCCCGCAGGCATTGCCATGGACAAACCTCGTGAACCGCTCATGTCGGTCGCCTGACCCGTACCCCCGAACGACCCGGCGCGAAGGCAGGCGTGCCGCCAGCGTCGCTCGCTGACCGACGTGGTGCCGCTCCGAAGCTCGACAAGGACGGCCGCGCCCGGGCGACGACGCACCGGCAAGGAGACCGGATGCCGCAAGGTCGCCCGACGGCCGACCCTCGCCAGGGCGATCGCCGGCAACCGCATCGGACCTGGGCGTCCTCATCGCCATCGGGGTTAAACGCCTGCCGATACCCGCTGGCAGGACAGCGACGGCTTTACGCGCCGCCCGGCTGCGAGATCATCGCCGATTGTGATGATCTATCCGTGCGGTCAGCGAATCGGGCGGCGTCTGCGGGCGTCGTCCTTCGGGTTGGCGAGGATCGATCGCCTACTCGGTTCGCCGGGTGGGGGTGATCCGATGCTCGACGATCAGCGCCGCGACACGTTGTACGATGCGGCTCGGCACCTCGGCGATGATGGTGCTACCGTCGTTACCGGCGCGAACGTCGGGTCCGACCCATGCGAAATCGTTCACGTCGTCCCACACGATGCGTGATCGGTCATCGAGGCCGAAGGCCTCAATGAATCGCGGCGGCAGAGGGACGGATGCAGCCGGTGAATAATCGCGCGTCGTCAGTGGCACCATCAGGACACGGAGCCTTCCGGCTGAGCGATAGCTGCCAACCACCATGCAGGGGCGGAGTTTCGAGCCGTCCTCGTCGCCCCGGTTATGTTCATGCCGCCAGAGGTAGAAATACCAGATCAGGTCACCGGCTTGCGGTTCAATCGACGTACTGATCGTTTTGGACGGACCCGGCGCTGGGCGTCGCGGTCCTGATGGCGTGGATGGCTTCATCGCTCAACTCCTGCGGCGAGAGCGCGAGGTGATCGAGGCGGGACAAGCGTTCGAACTCGGAGGCGGGTAGCATGACCACGCGGGCAGCGCCGTTGCGCTCGATCGCGATCGGATGCGTCATCGCCTCGTCGTAATAGAAGCCGAACCGCTTCGACACGTCGGTCGATCTGGCCTTTTCGATTGTAGGGGTCATGGTTTCCCTCATCTTTCGTTACGCGGCCGGGGATCGATTAAGCCCTGCGTCCCTCCAGGATGGGACCCTCATCTGGTCCTGCCAATGTTGTAACGGCCATCTTTCTGTTACATGGGAATCCGTATCTTCCGTAAAACGGAAGACAATCCGTACACCACGGACCGCGCGGCTGCAACAGGCACTAACGGCAACAGGGACCGCTTCGGCGATGAAGCGATCCCCGTCGAGGTGGCGATACGGGCGACGCGTCAGCGCCGCCCGATGCCGGTCAGACCCTCTCGTCGACCGGCGCGGTGCTGGCACCCAGCCCGTCTCCGGTGTCATCGCCTGCGCCCGAGGTCGCCACGTCACGGCCATCGGCGGTGAAAGGCAGCGCGGGTTCGCCATCGTCCGCCTTGACCCCGAGCGCGGCACCGACG
>NZ_JH584236.1:154913-169479 GCF_000241465.1 Sphingomonas echinoides ATCC 14820 | reverse complement strand
GACCGCGTCTTCACGCGGACGGTGGATCGTGCGGGACGCGGACCGGGCCTGCCGATCATCGGCCGATCTTGTCGGTCAGGGCGGTGCCGATATCGGCGTGTGCCGCGGCGAGCGCGCCGATCGCGCGGCTGACGACGTCGGTCGCCTCGTCGCTCGGATCGATGCACCAGCATTTGCCGGCGTGGCGGATGTCGATCAGCCGGTCGGACTTGTTGTCGATCCCGAACGTGTAGCCTTGACGCTGGTCGAAGCCGGCGACGGTGACGTCGGTCGTTTTGGCCTTGATCGTGACGACGGGCGCGACCGCGGGGGTCAGCAGCACGGTATCGCGCGGCGTTTGCGCCTGTGGGACCAGCGCGGGTGCGGGCGGCTTGCCGAGCGTCGGCATCTTCGGGATCGGCACGAGGCCGTTCACCGCGTCCTGCGCCATGTCGGCCGCCATTGCGGTCGCCATGAAGATGGCGGTGCGCGCGAGATCCTGGGCGATGGCTTCGCGGTGCGGCTCGGTCAGCGTGGGCAGGAGGTGGCAGAGTTTGGTGTCGAGCGCGAAGGCGACGGGCTCGGCGTTGGGATCGATGCACATGATCGTGACCTTTCGGCAAAATGCCCGGACCCCATGTCCAGGATGCCGATCCGGTCCCTCTCTCCTTCCGGCGCAGCCGGTGCCGGCATCGTCGCGAGGCGATGCCGTGCCGTTCAGCGAGGCGGTCGCGGATGTCGCATGAGGCGCTTCCGGGCGGCCGACAGATGATCGATCGAGCGTTGCAGGAAGAAGGCGTGCGCGCTGTCGGATTCGAGTGTCCCCAACCGGCGTTCGAGCGCCGTGATACGGTGGTGGATCGCATCGATCGTCAGCATGATATCGTCGAACGAGAGCGCGACGACGGTCTGCGGATAGGGATAGGGCAGCGCCGGCGCGACGAAGGCGAGGAAATGGGGCTGCACGGGCAAATGGTGCAGGAGGGCGGTCGCGACCGCGCGGCGGATCTGGGAGGCGCCGTGGACGAGTTCTGCTAGCAGCACGTCCATCGCCATCGGGCGGACGATGCGCAGTGCGCCGGGGTCGAGGGTGACGGCGATCGGATCGGTCGAGGCGAGACCGATGACGCCCTCCGACAGGATGGCGAGAACGTCGCCTTCCTCGATGCAGGGACCGTCATCGAGACAGGCGTCATGCGCGGCTTCGCTGGTGTCGAAATAATGGACGCGATACATGGGCTGGTCCCTTTCTGCTGGGTCAGGAATATTCCGGGCGACGTGCGGGAAACCGCGTGGGCGGGAGGCCGGAGAAGCTGAAGGCGCGGAAGCGTCCGCCGGTGTAGGCGGCCGAATCCACCGGCGGGCGATGCCGCTGCAGGCGCTCGAGCAGCCGGTTGGCGCGGCGCATCGCCGCGATCGCGGCCTCGTCGTGGTAATGGAGGGCGATCACGCGGACGAAGGTGCCGGTGTCGTACCACCATCCCCCTTCTCGGGGCCGCCCCAGGCACGGTCGATTTCGTAGAAGGCGAGGATGCTGCGCATTGGGTCGGCTCCGGTTGTCACCGGGTCGGATGATCCTCCCGGTTCATAACAGCCGGTCCCCCTTCCCCTTCCTCAGACGTCCGGTGCTTCGTCGGGACGCTGGTGGCGCAGCGCACGCGCGAGCGCCCGCTTGCGGGCGGTCGCCGCGGCGCGCGACGGATAGGCGCCCGAGAGGCGAGAGGGGTGTGACAAGCTGTTGTCGAACACGACCCAGCCCGTTGCGGTATGGGCGACGTGCATCCCGTCGCTGCGCGAGGGGGTGGTCATGACGGGCGCGCCCGCCTGATCGCGGCCTCGGCGATGAGCTGGCCGGCAAGCGTGTTGCGATGCGACGCGATCCGGCTGTCGGGCGCAGCCACGACTTCGGCCGCGCGGGTCAGCAGAGCCGCGAGGTCGGTGTCCGACATCGGCGCCGGTTTGGTCGCGGATCGCGCGGGTTCTTCCCCAGCCTTGTCGAGCATGAGCACGAGGATCGAGGGCTTGATGTCCTCGTCGAGCGGGCGACTGTCGGCGACGAACCTGCCGCCACGCGTGATCGCGAACGCGTTGAAGGTGGGTGATACCCCGTTATCGGCGTTGGGGATCGTGGTGCCGCGATCGTGGAACTGGATGTCGATGAAACGCGGCGGGCCACCATAAGTCTTTTCGAGAAAGCAGAAGGTCACGCGGCGACCCTCGCTGGTCTTCGCCGTGATCGTGAACGCGCCGTCAGGCACGTCGATGGGCTTGTGCGGCACGTCGTTGTAACCGGCGAAGCCCGCGGCGATCGCGTCGGCGCGCGTCATGACGGGGAGATCGGTGATATCGGGCATGATGAAAGCTCCTTGCTCTGGATCAGGCGGCACGCTTCAGCGCGATCAGGTCGGAAAAGCGGTCTCGCACCGCGCCGGCATTGGGATAGAGATCGGCGAGACCGTGCCGCGAGAGGATCGGTGCGCGGGACGCGGCGATGATGCCGGCCTCCTCGATGGTGGGAATGCGCGGCGGCCAGCCTTTGACGTAGCGCAGGTCGGGCGGCATCGCGGCTTCGAGCCGTCGCCGCTCGGCGGCATCGGCCTTGGCGAGGGAAATCCGGTTCCTCAAATTACCCGGTATGTGACGCGGTGCGACGTCGGCGAGCCAGCGTGCGGGCTGGAACGAGAAGGTTGAGGTCGCCTCGAGGCCGACCAGGTGGAGCAGCGCGGGACGGTTCGCCGGTGCCGAAGCCGATGCCTGGGCGTCGCCGAGCGATTGAAGGACGCAAAAGCGGCACGACAGTCGTGACGACTGGTAACAGGTGTAGGCGACGTGCAGCGGGATGCCGAGCGTATCGTGCGCGGCGAAGACCTGTGGTGTCGTCCAGTGCGCGATCGGGTTCCACAGCATCATCGCGGTGCCGTGCGGATTGCCGGCAGCGGCGTAGCGCGCGTCTGCTTTCCATTCGGGTGTGCGTGACCGAGCGATGCTCTCGTCGCGGCGCAGTCCCAGCACGTTGATGATAGTCTGGCCGCGCAGCAGTCTGGCGAGGTGCGGCCCGATGACATGGGCCTTCATCTCTGAGGTGCAGAAGCGCAGCGCCGAGGATGACCAGGGACCGATCAGATTATAGGTTTCGAGTGCCTCGTAGCGCGCCTTGCCGTTGGCAAAGCGCGTGGCCCAGCGGTCGAACAGGTCGCCGGCGTTGCGCCGGACGATCGTCAGCGGGACGCCGGCGTGGGCCGCGAGATCCTCGACCGTCGCGGGCGTTTCGTCCCATTCGGCACGGCCGAGGTCGGCGTGAATGGCGATACGCCGCTCGCGCGGATGGCCGAGCGCATCGAGGATCAGGTTGACCGCGAACATCGCGGCCGAGCTGTCCTTGCCGCCCGAGAGGTTGAAGACGATCCATGCGCCGCGTTCGACCGCGTCGAGGATGGCGGGCGGCAGGGCGAGGGCCGGAAGGCCGGCGACCAGGCCGCGTCCGATGTCGATGAACATGGCCGTTCAGGCCGCGAGCGGCGCTGGCAGCGCCAGCCACTCGGGTTCGTCGTTGGCGATGACCGGATCGTGTGCGCGGGCCTCGGCTTTCGAGAACACGGTCGCGCTGGCGAGTGCCCCGAAGCCGTCGTCGTTGTTCCAGAAGACGGCGTGGCCGTCCTGGTCGCGCGAGGCGAGCACGAAACCGAAGCGACCCTCGTGACCATGGGTGTCGGGATCGGCTGCGGCGCTGCGCGCGGCGCGATCGAGGATGTCCTGGGTGCTGTGGAACGTCAGCCCCGCGTCGGTAATGATGACGCAGCCGCCTCCGAACTCGCCGGGGCGCAGCCGGTCGCAGTCGGAGATCCATGCGAACCCGCAGGGGAGCGCGGACTTGCAAGCGCGGAAGATGAGCTGGGCGACCTGTTCGACGCCGAATTGATCGCCGCTGAAGAATACGCGCGCGTTCCCGTCTTCGCCTTTCCAGTCGATGTCGATCGCGCAGTCGAGATAAGGGAAATGCCAATCGTCGAATATCTCGAGGAAGCTTTCGAACTTCATCGGCCCCTTCGCCGGGAACACGGCGTGAAACGCGGGATCGAGCGCGTCATATTCGTGGGCGAGGTCGGCATCGTCGCCGTTGGTGTCGAGGATATCGACTGCCTGTTCGGCAATGGTTAGCAACGCCGCGTCGGCGTGGCTCATGGTCAGCGTGAACGCGGCCTTGGTGTAGGTGTTCGCCATGGGAATGCTCCGAAATGATGGGAAATCGCTCTGTGCGGTCGCGCTCAGGCGTCCGCGGCCTCGGCGAGACGCGCGTTGGCGGCCGCGGCCTCGGCGGGGTAAGCCTGCGTGAGATTGCCGTGCAGGACCGCGAAATCCGGGATCGGGAAAAGACCGTTCGGCCCGGGCCGGGTAATCAGCAGCGCGCTGATGACGGCATCGGCCGGATCGGCATGGACGATGGTGGGCGTCTCGCCGTTATACTCGACCGGCGCGGTGAAGCCCGCCTCGCGCCAGGTGGCGAGTCCCTCCTCGACGCGTGTCGCATAGTCGGCGACGGCCTCGTCGAGCTCGTTCTCGATATGGAGGACGAGTTCGACATAGCGACCGAAATCGTGTCGGTTGGACAGGCCGGCGAGGCGGCATCCCGGGGGCGGCGGGCCGTAGCGTGCGATCAGCGCGGACTTGTAGACCGCGATTTCGAGGCGGTTGAGGCTGTCGAAGTTGGGCGACTGGCCGAGTTGCGCGCAATCCTCCTCGGCGGGACCGGCACCGAGATCGATAAAATATGGCATGGGGCTCTCCGTCGATCGTCATTGATCGACGCGCCCCATCCCCCTCCCCTTTCTTGTCGGGTACTCAGTCGCCGAAGAAGCGGCGCTTGATGGCGATCTGCGCCTCGCCATCGGACTGGCCGAGGGTCATCAGCCGGTCGGTCTCGAGCGTGATCGCGAGATCGGCGGGAAGATCGGCCCAGCGTGAGGCGATGGTGACCGCGGCGGCCGCTGTGGTCAGCTCGCCGGGGTGCGCGCCATGCCATGCGACGGTTTCGTCCTCACCCGTGAGATGCGGGTGCGGGCGCAGCACCTGGACGAAGAAGGTGCCAAGCGGGCGGTCCCACCCGATGCTGACGCTGGTGCCGGGTTCGATACCGGGAAACTGGTGGCGGCTCATGGCGATCCTTTCAGGGTCAGTGCAGCGAGATCCACTCGCCGTGCCAGGGGCGCGGGTGCGGGTAGAAGCGAAGAACGCCTGGAACATCGGTTTCGCCGCTGGCGAGGCGTTCTTCCAGCCAGAGGATGTAGAGCGCGGCGTCGGCGAGATCGCCGGCGAGCAGATCGTCGAGCATCGCGGCCTCGCGCGCGGTCTGTTCGTCGAGCGCGGACCAGTCCAGCGCATCGAGGAAACGGTCGCGTCGATCGGTGTAGCGCGCGATGCGGGCAGCGTCGGCCTGGACGCTGGCGATGGCGAGATGGATATCCACGGGCGGTGCTCCTTCCGGCATGTCGGTGACATGCCGCCCGCTCCCGCTCCCCTTCCCTCGCGCCGCTGGCGCGGGGATCATGCCGCGAGGATTTCGCGGATCGCGTCGCTCCGGCGCGGATAGGCAAGCCGGGGCAGATCGCGCGCGGTGCGCCGGGCGTCGCGCGTCAGCTCGAAGCAATAGGTGAATAGCGGGCTTTGCCGGTGCGGGCGGAGCAGATTGTCGGCACGGAGCCGCGCGAGCCAGTCGGCGGGGTGTTCGTGCGCCTCCGGCCTCGGCGCACCGAGCCGCACCAGCTGGTCGATCGCCCCGGCATGGCCGGATTCGAGGTTGCGGATCTTCGACAGCGTTCTCTCCGAGATCGTCTCGCCGGCGATGCGCAGCACCGTCCGCGGCCTCGTGCGGCCGCGATAGGCGCCCGACAGCGCGGCATAGACGACGCCGCAATGGCCGAAGGCGGGATCGGAGAAGCTGACGACAGCGTCGATCCGGGGCTTGGCGAGGCGCAGGAGGCGGAAGGCGCGCGACGTGAAGAAGCTTTCGCCGTTCGCGGCGACCGAGGGCAGGCAGATGAGCCGTTGCAGTACGCAGCCCCGAGCGGGATCGGCATAGCCGGTGTGCCGGGTGATGACCGCGCCGGTCGCCGGCACGCCGAACACGATGAGACCGACCAACGCGGATCTGCCCGGGTCGCCCGGACCGAACAGCCCGCAGGCGAGCTGGGCGGCGGGATAGCGCGGGAGGTAATGATGGTCGGCGAGGAATGCGCGGGCAGTATCATGGGCGACGACATCGACGGCGTAGCGGCGCGGGTCGATCACGCTGTCGCCGGCAACGAACAAGCTGCGCCGGTCGCGCCAGCGCTGGGAGCGGTCGGTGAGCATGGTTACCTCCGTCAGGCCGCGTCGGCGTAGATCTCGGCCGCCCAGGTCTCGATCCATCCGGTGGTGATCTCATCGTGATCGAGATCGCCGCTCTCGATCAGGGCGCGGATCTCGGCGCGAGCCTGCGCGATCGCGCGTTCCCAGGGGTCGGCGGTTGGTGGCGGTGGAGTAGACGCCGCGGCCTCGGGCAGGTGTCGCGGTGTTTCGAGCGTTCGCGCGCATTGCGTGCGATACCAGCGTTCCATGAAGTCGGCGCCGAGCGCGTCGGTCTTGGCGATGCGATGCCTGAGCGCGTGCTGTCGCACGCCTACGCCCCATCCCTGGCTGTCTATCGAGGCGATCCAGCGTGCGAACGGCGTGAGGTACGGCAGGGCATCGCCTTTCACCCCGAAGAGGTGCGCCTTGACGCCGATCGGCAGGATGCGGGTCAGCCGCTCGACGACGGCGATCAGCCCTTCGGGACCGTGGATCGGTCGCCGGCACATGCTGCCGATGCCGACGACGGTGCCGGGCAGGATCAGACCGCCGATCGCGTCGAGTGAACGGACGTAGTCGTCGGGCACGCGGCCCTGCAGCACGGGCATCAGCCGGTCGCGGATGGCCAAGTCGTCGGCGCGGGCAAAGCATTCTCGGTTGGTGGCGGTGGTGCGCGCGATGCGGTCGAGCACTTCCTCGCGGTCGTGGGCAACGCCCTCTTCGCAGCAGGAATCGACCGACGAGATGCGTCGGAACGGCCATGACGCGGCGAGCGCCATGTAATCGGCGATGCTCCAGGGAAGCCCGCCATAGCGGACCATCATGGTGTAACCGGCGGAATCGAGGTCGACGCTGGCGAGCGGTCGCGCGTTGGCGAGCGTTCCGGTGCGCCATCCCGACCACTCGCGCCAGCCATCGGCCTTGCGCCAGCGCGACAGACAATTGGCCGAGATCAGCACCGGTGCTTGCAGCGCGACCGCGCGCTGAAGGATAGGCCCGTTTGCGAGATGCGGCAGGCCGAGGATGATCTCGATCGTCATCGTCTAGCGGCCAGCTAGCTGATAGCTGTCGGCCATTCCGACAATACGCATCACAGATCCTCGCGCAGCATGAGCGTGAGAACACGGCGCGTGATGCTGGCGTCGGCGGGGTCTTCCGATCCCCATTCCAGCGCCACGTCATAATAATCGATACGGAAGTGTATCGTCTCGCCTGACAGCTCGAACTGGCCGCGATCGCGCTCGGGACAGTCGGCGGGGAAAGTGTAGCGGCGCAGCGCCTGCAGGACATGCGCCTGGGCGACGGCTTCCGAGGCGAGCGTGCCGTTCGACAGCGCGCCGAGGCACGCGCGGGTCATGACGATCTTCGCGGTGCGGTCGAACCCCTGGCGGCAACGGTCGTTGAGCCTGGCCACGGCTTCGAGGCGCGTTTCGGTGGCGGTCAAAATCATGTGACGATCCTCCGTTGGGTCGATAGCGATGGTGGCGGGGACTTCAGGCGGCGAGCGCGTCGCTTTGTCCCCGGCCTCGTTCGGGAAAGGCCGCATGGAAGCGGTCGAGCCAGTCGCCCATCGTCGGGCGCTCGCCGAGCGGGATGACCGCCGCGACGTCCTGGAACCGTATGAGGTCGAGTGGCGCATCGCGGATGATGCGGTCGATCTCGTCGGCCGGCAGGAGGTGTTCGTCGCGGATGAAGGCGGTCATCGATCCGGGGCGCGCGCGGGTCGATCTGCGCCACAGGCCCTCGACCGTGTGCAGCCGCGGGGCTGCGCGTGCCTCGACCAGCACGATGAGCCGCAGGCACCATTGCGGGAGGCCGCGGATTTCGTCCGGATGATTGGCGATGCACAGCCATTATGTCGCCATTGAGACGATCCATTCCCTTTGACGGGATAAGGATATTGTCCCATTATCGATCGGGTCGGGGCAATAAAATGGAAACGCCCAGTGTCATGTCGAGGGTTCAGTGCATCTTTTCCCGTTCGATCCTTGGCTCGGCGTCGAGCCTATACTTCTTGATGGGACGATGATCCGGCCTGCGCTTGATGACTCCATAAAGCAGGACGCAACCAAATACTTACCCGAAACAAATCTCCCTTCTCTCCTTCATTCCGACGGAAGCCCCGTTGTAGAAGTCAATTCGTTCATCACGTTCCTGCGATCCGATGGCGTGTCCCTTGCCAGCGCAGGCCACTATGCTCGAGATCTTCAGGTCTTTGCCCGTTACCTGCGGGATGCGCGTTCAAAGTCGTTACTCGACGCATCGAGTGCCGACGTAGGGAAATATCGCAGCCTTCGGCTCGAAGGGCCGGGCGAGCTCCGACTATCGGGATCGTCTTGGAAGCGCACCTCTGCGGCGCTAACGCGGTTCTATCAATGGGCCGCCAGCGAGGACGCAGGACTGATATCAGTTGCGCCGAAAACCAGATTCCGCCGTGATGGCGCGGTTGCCGAAGATACGATCCGCATGATCCCGCTCGAGGATTACGTTCTGTTCCGAGACCAAGGCCTGCTCGGTGGGGGTTACGCGAACGGCATCACTCACCGGCGGAATCCGATGCGCGATGCCGCGTTCGCCGAGCTGCTTGTGACGACAGGGGTTAGGCTCGAAGAAGGCGCAAGCCTTCTGATCGGTGAGCTTCCGACGACGAACGCCCGCGTCTTTCACGGCTGTCGCAGCACCATGATCGACCTGCCCGCCACAATCACCAAAGGGCGCAAACCTCGATCAGTGCCGTTCCCGAGGCGGGTAGCCAGTAACTTCATCGACGCTTATATTCGCGAGGAGCGGAGCCAGTTGGTCGATCGCTGGCGACGCGCGGGTGGGGTCCGGACCATGCGGCAGCCGCTCATCGGCACGCTTGCAGGCGGGCAACGCGTTTTGATCAAGGGCGAGCGGCGCCCTCGATCACTGGCGACTCTGCGCATCGACGAACGACGCAACCTCCTATTGCTGCCCGGATCGGGCGCACCATTGGAAAGTGCGCAGCCGGCAGCATTGTGGCTGGCGCAGGACGGCCAAGCCCTCACCCCCGCGGCATGGCAGTCGATATTCCGGCGTACCAGCAAGAAGTTGTCGGAGGACATGGGCTGGGACCTACACGTATCGCCCCATACCCTCCGGCATACCTTTGCCGTCTACTGGCTTACACACCTCGTCAAAGCGGAAGTGATGAGGCTCGACGATCGATCTGTCCCGGATCGAACCGAGGAAATCTACATGAAGGTTGTCAGCGACCCCTTGCGCCGGGTCCAGCGATGGCTGGGTCACGCCAGCGTCCTGACCACTGAAAAATATCTCACCTACCTCGATGAAGCCTTCGAAATCGTAGATCAGGCGGCCGAGGCGCTGGACTCTCGTCTGATGGGCTTCTTCTAGCAGTGGGTCGCCCTCGCCTCTCGTTCCGCGATTTACCTCCGCAGCAGGATGAGGAGCCGCGAGCCGACGCGATCGTAGCCTATCATCATCGTGACGGTGTCGGGCGCGAAATGACCTGGTTGCTGCACGAGGTGGGGAACGAAGGCCTGGGTCGCGATCTTGCCTTGTACCTTGGGCCGATGATGAACGAGCTGTTCGCCGGCCTGGCCGTCCCGAGTGTCGAACAGTATCGACAGAGCTGGATCCCGCTCGGGAAACATCTGTCCTCCAGCGGGCGCCTCAACGGGGGGCTTCGCGTGATCACGGCCGCTGACATCGATGCCTGCGACGTTCGGGGTCAATACTCCCGGTTCCGTTGCCTTGTTCACGGCCTTCGCGCGATAGACGAACGAAACCCTGATCTGCTTCGTCCGGATCTGAAGGCGCGGATCAACTTCACGAGCCGGCACAACGGAACGGCATTACGGCCCCGCGAACCGTTGACACCGTTCGTCGCTCGCGTCCTGAAAGACGCCGCTGATCGCAGCGTGGTAGCTACACGCGAAAGGATCTTGACGGGCCGCGAGCAGATCGAAGCTTTGCGAAACAAGCCGGAGAGGAGCCGCTTTGAGAATGTGTTCCTGAGGGTCGCCGACGGCACGCGCCCCGCTCGAAGCGAGTTCGACATGTTCAAATATCGCAAGGTTGCCATCGCCGCGGCCAGCGATCTTCTCGTTCTGACCCTGCCTGATGCGATCTGCTTCATCATCGCCATCGCGCTCCGGGTCGAAATGCCGATAGAATGCCTGCGGACCCTGCGGCGCGACTGCCTGAAGAACCCCGCGAGAGGGTACGTCTCCATTGAATACACAAAGGGACGAGGCGGCCCCCGCGCGAAGATCAAGCGCGAACGCGTGCGTGATGGTGGAATTAATACGCCCGGCGGACTCGTTCGCCTTGCCCTCGAACTATCCCGACCCGCCGCCGAGCGAATGGCCGATCGAGGGGACCCGAATGCGGATTACCTGTGGGTGGGCTTCGTTGCAGCCGGACTGCCGAGCTGGCGGCGGTTCAGCCTTTCTACCCACAACTTCTATGCCGCGATCAGGAGCCTTTGGCTCGTCGACGAAGCGGGCAAGCCGATAACCAAGATCGTTCCCGCCCGGCTAAGGAAGACGGTGAAGCGGGACAATTACTTGCGCCACACAGGCCACCTTCGGCGCTTCGCGAGCGATCACTCGAAGCCAGTTGCCGCTCGGCATTATGCCGCGGTGGACGGGCTTCGAGAAGAGCATGCACGCTCGGTAGCGGTCGCTGAAGGTCAACTGTTCGACATGGCGATGATGCCGTTGGTCCTGCCACCGAAGGAGGAAGTCAGCGCGCTCGCATCCGGCCTCTCGATCGGAAACCAAAAGCTCGACGCAGGCGCGGTCGCGTCGTTGGTCTCAGGCGATGCCGATACGTTCCTTGGCATGTGTTCCGGCTTTTGGTCGAGCCCTCTTGGGCGGAACGACAACGGCTCCTGCGCCACCGCGTTCACCGGCTGCCTCCATTGCTCGAATGCAGTGTTCACCGCACGAAAACTGCCTGCATTGCTGACCTATCTGACATGGCTAGCTGAACGGCGCGCCGTCATGACGGAAGCGGAGTGGCACGAGCGCTACAGCGCCGACCATAATCGAATTATGGTACAGATACTCCCCGTGTTCGACGCTGGCGATATCGAACAGGCTCGGTCCACGGCGGAAAATGCCGCTGTGGCGCCAGCGCTGCCGCCACATCTTCAGCGGGGCTGAACATGCGTCGGGTTCTGGAACGTGCCGAAGCATCTTGGCGGATTGACCGTTCGGCATTGGTGATTCCGCCCCAGATGGTCGTGAGTGGCCGTGAGCAGCAGAATATCTCTCTGGTCGGGGACGATAAGTGGCTGCTCGAATGTGCCATCGCGCGGCCGACAAAGGCCCATGAAGCCTGTATCTGCTTCGGTCGGATCGCCGATGCTGATGAGCGGGAGCTCATACGAGAATACCTGTTCCTGTCTTTAAACTACGACTCCCGAGACAATGTGCGCGGCCGCCTCGGCGTCCTGAAACCTGGTTCGCTGATGCAGGTCGGCAATATAATCCGGCATTTTCTACAAGAAGTGCGGGAAGCCGGACTTCGACTCCACGAGATCGATCAGCCTTGGCTGGATCAGTGGCTGTCCGCGAAGCGGCACCTCGCACCGGCAACTCTTGTCTACAAGATCCTCTGCGTACGGCGACTTGCGCTCTATACGCCCTCCCTGTCGTTCCGGGGAATCGAGATAGCTCCTTGGGGTAACCGTTCAGCGACTAGGATCGCGGGATACCGGGGTGGCCGAGAAAATGTCACACCGCGAATACCGGAAGCCATTAGCGCGCCGGCGTTGCGGTGGGCCATGTTCTACGTCCATCATGGGATCGACGATCTTATCGCCCGACATCGTATAGCTGGCATCAACATCGCCGCGCGTCGGCAGAGAGTGTCACCGAAACTAAGCGACCAGCGCCTGCGCGCTTATTTGGATGCGCTTGAAGCATCGGGCTCTGGAGTACCGGCGACCCAAGATGGTCGACCCGCGTGGCCAGAAATCTGCAAGGCCAGCGGCCTCGGCGTGGCAGTGCTGAAGGCACGCTCAGCTATGCTCGAGAAGGCAATCTCGCAACTCGGAACCGAGCGCCCAGGTGCAAGCAGTGGTTGGGCCAGCATGCCAGGAACAAACATTGCGTGGCGGTCGCATCTTCCCAGCTTCAGCAGCCGTTATACCTTCATACCGGCGATAGCCGCGTGCTATCTCGTAATCGGCCTATTATCAGGAATGCGCGGCGAGGAAGCGGCCGCGCTCAAGCGTGGTTGCCTCAGACTCATGCGCGACGAACATGGGAAGGTTAAGGGCTACGAACTCGTCGGAAGAATCTTCAAAACCCGTAAAAACGTCGACGGCGCTGAACATCGCTGGACCGTGATAGAGCCTGTTGCCAGGGCCGTATTGGCAGCAATACGGTTGCAGGACTATCTACACAACAGCGCCGATCGAACGGAAGCGCCGCGAGATGATGAGCCCCTGTTCAAACCGGCCTTGATTCGGGGGGTGGGCAATGTCCAGCTTACGGCGCATCAATCGACCGTATACCTGAATTACTTTGCCAAAGAGTGTCGCCGGCTCGCCGAAGAAATGGCAGCGGCGGCGCCCGCCGAAGCCGACCGCATACTGGCACTTTATCATATCCCGGACGAGGGTGATGAACCCTGGCGGTGGCGCACGCGTCAGCTCCGCCGCACCCTTGCATGGTACATCGCCAGTCAGCCCTTCGGCGTGATCGCGGGCATGATACAATATGGGCACGCGAGCGCCATGATGTTCGAAGGCTATGCGGGCACTTCCCAATCCGGCTTCCGTTCGGAGATCGAAGAGGAACGTCGCCTCGCTCAGCTCAGCGATATCGTCGAGATGTACGAGGACTGGAAGGCAGGGATCAATCCAGGCGGCCCCATGCGATCGAAACTCGTCGCCGAATTTACAAGCATCAGAAACAAGATCGGAGATCTGCCCGGCACGGTCGTTGATGATCGGCGCCGCGCAAAAATGCTCTCGAACACCGCCGTCACGCTTCATCCGGGTTATATCAACGACTGCTTCTTCTATGCCGACCACGCCCTCTGCTTGAAGGTGAAAGGAGCTGAGGCGCAGCCGGCATTTACGAGGTGCCAGCCTGCTCGTTGTCCGAACAGCGTGGTGGCGAGGCGGCATGTGCTGGCTCTGCAATCATGCATCGCAGATGCCGAGACCATGAAAAATGGCAAGAACATCAGCCCGATCCAGAAACACGCCATTGAGGCACAGATCGATATTTACAGGCAGTTGCTGGAACAGGTCGAACGATGACGACGAAAGCGAACCCTCCCCGGAAATCGCAAGCCACCGTCGCGCTGCTTGACGCCTATAACCGCTTGCGCGACGGCAAAGGCACCGCGACGAATGGCAAGCTGAGCATAACCAATGTTGCGCGCGAGGCGGGGGTCAGTCGAGCGACGGCCTATCGATGCTCCAAACTTCTCGCTTTGTTCGATGAAGCTCCGAAGCCGCCGAAGGCTAAACCACAAAGCACGAGCGGCAAGGCCGAGCTGCGAAACGTGATCAACCAGTTGCTCAATCGTATCATCATGCTGGAGGCTGCGTTGGAAGCCAAAGACGCGGAACTCCGGCAATTGCGCTCAATGCTGCCAAAACCACGGCCGGCCGACTCATGATGCGAGCAAGTCCTGAGGACATTACAATCGACGCCACGTTGCACGCTCAATTCGCTCTACGCTACATGGCGACGCGAGACCGCCACGGGCGGGCTACGCATTGAAGGCAGGTTCAGTGTAAAACCCTCCCCGCTTGCGCAGCACTGATCCTCCCCTGCACAACGCTTGATGGATTTTGGTTGGGCCCATCACTCGACGAAGAATTCCCTCAATCAACGGCCCGCCTGCGACCAGCAGCTTGAATGGGTATCTCGCATGTAAATGACCGCGATTGGCCGATTGCGGAAAGTCGGCTTACCGGTTGAGAGGGGCAGATAGCCGCCGGTCCCATTCGGCGCGGCGCATCGCCGACGAAAGAGATTTCCTGCCGGTCGGCAGACGCCCCATTGCTGACATCGCTGCAATGAGTATGTTTGAGGCATGAGCGCGAAAATCCCTCTTTTATCCACTCTTCTAGCGCTCTGTTTGGGGTTAATAGCTTGGTATCATTTTGATAGATCAAGCCTGCTGCAATCAGCCTGTGAGGTGGGATTTCCGAATTATTCCCGGTCTTCTGAGATTGCACCAGAAGCACTTCGATGCGCTATCCTTGGTGATAAGCAAATCTACTCAGGCATTCTCAAGACCGGCTTTG
>NZ_JH584236.1:151146-153307 GCF_000241465.1 Sphingomonas echinoides ATCC 14820 | reverse complement strand
GAGGCCTCAAATTTCACAAGCCCAGATTTCGCCGTTATACACAACACTTCTGGACGCGACGATCGTAGCGCGTGGTTCCATTGCCCAAAGGCCGGATGCGGGAAGGATTTGGACAACCAACTTAATCGGAAATATGAATGTATTGGCGATGTGACAGGCTTCGCGAGTATTACCGTTGAAGGACGGCCTTCGGTTTCCAAAGGAAAGTTTGGGCACCTCGGCATGTACTCCAGAGAATTCTTTGCCACCCGCATATTGAAAGTTTCGCCTGCGCCGGATGCTTTAGTCCAAGAATGGATCATTGCATTCCGCCAACGTGGGCTATGCCAATGACCGCTCCCCCACCCAAATCAGACCTCCCCACCCCGCTCAGCCTGAGCTTGTCGAAGGCCCCGAGGCGTGGCGCCAGGTTCCCATGCTTCGACAAGCTCAGCATGAGCGGAGTGGGTGGGGCAATGTCCGCTTCCCACCCGTTTCGCCATTCCGTGGGGGTGAACGCTGCGCTCTATAGCTGTCCGTCCGGTGCTCGCCGCGAGCGAAGAAAACCCGCCTGACCGAACACGCCCCAAGTCGGCCAATCACCATCCTTTGTTCGAATGCCCGCGACCGCTGCTTCACGGGTCGTCGGCTTGAAGATTGTGACGGAAATTGCTGCTTGCGGAGCGCTCTCTTTCGGACGACGGTAGCTTATGCTGGAGCGGAATGTCCTTCGTATTGCACTGTTAAGCCTTATGCTTTGCGGCTGCGCAGTTGAGGATGACAGAAGCGCCGAGGCGCGCAAAATAACACCTGTTCTCGACGACGTGCGGTTCTTTGAACGACCAAAGCTGCTCTCGAAGCTGCGGAAAGGCACAGAACCGCTGCCGGAGATTGTCTTCATTGAGAGTGACCCATGGAAAAGTGTCATTGGCTCGGACTCACCAAAGTTCGCACTCTATGAGAACGGTCATGTTATCTATCGCGATGGCGAAGAATTTCGCACG
The DNA here is from genome assembly GCF_000241465.1 of Sphingomonas echinoides ATCC 14820. Classification (GTDB taxonomy): domain Bacteria; phylum Pseudomonadota; class Alphaproteobacteria; order Sphingomonadales; family Sphingomonadaceae; genus Sphingomonas; species Sphingomonas echinoides. The sequence goes on along the minus strand of NZ_JH584236.1, from coordinate 152,324 downwards.
GCCCAACTTGGCGCTGCCGAGCTTCAGAGAATTCGGAAACAGTTAACTCCTGCGCATAAACCCGCACTAAAAGGTGGGTATCGGATAGCACAAGCTACTGACCAGCCTGACAACGTATTGTTGTTATATAAAGGCGATCCCGTTTTCCTCAATGTTTATGGTTCACTCGACGATGAGGATGTTGCCTCCTCTCTTCCAGATTCAATTCGGGAGGCCTTTGAAACGCTGCGTTCGTTTCACCATGCAAAGTCGAAAAGGTGGCTACCCCAATGGGTTGAAGTGATGGTCTGGCCCTACGAGCACGCAGTTGATCCGTCTATTAAATGGGATCGGGATTGGCCGGGCTTATCTGATCAGCGCACCATTCGAAGAGGAGACAGCTACAGCTTATTTTTGCCAGCAACTGAATTGGAGCCGCTGAGACAATTTCTGGCAAAGAGGAACCCGAAAGGTGCTGTCGAGATCGATGGCCGTAAATGGTCGGCCTCAATCCGCTTTCCTTTCCCGCAAGAGCAGCTTTGGATGGCCCCAAACCCTGAAGCTGAGAACCTGTCTAACTAATTCGTAACGGCACCTTGTCAGGCTCTCGTCCCACGAATGATCAAAGCACATACATCAAATTCAGAATAGCAAGCGGTCGTCGCGAACACACTTTGGGACTGTCCGCTATCCACCCATCACAGCCACCCGTGCTGAGATTCTCTGCTGCCTGGAAGCCGTCCGGCAGCTTTGCGCCGCCAGACGATGCAAATGGCGAGCCGGAGCGGCGAGCATGGGTGGGAAGCTGCCGCTAGATACACTGACCGTAGGTGCCGCAGCCTACGTCGAAGGAAAGTGGGAAAACTAAGAACAAGTAAAGGCTGATGGCAGCCACTACGACCCAACGTTGAGGCTTAAGCAGAGCGAGCATCGCAACAAGCATCAACAGCCCCACTCCGGCTGAAGTGCCAAACTCATTGCCTTTTGGAAGATCGCTTCCAAGCATTTCGAGAGTGTACCCGAATAATGTCACTGAAATAAAAAGCGCTAATGCAGCCGAAAGCAATCCACCGAGATTTCGGATGGCAACTGCATGGCTTGTGAGATCAAATCGCTTCATGAGCCGGATGATAAGCAGGTCGAGAGAGTCCGCAAAGGGGCGGTACGCGACTGGCAGCTTTTCTTGCATCCGGTGGGTC
>NZ_JH584236.1:143932-148157 GCF_000241465.1 Sphingomonas echinoides ATCC 14820 | reverse complement strand
ACACGCATCCACGCTTTCGCCATGGCGGATTGCCAGATCGCGCCAGAACGCCGTTTCAGCGAACATTTCCTCGCGCAGCGCCTCTTCGATAGCGGTCTGACCGCTGGCGACGGCCTCGTTCTCCAGTTCCTGCAAAAGTGCCATCACCATACGGCCGGTGCTCAACCGATCCTGCAACAGCGACGTGAACACGTGATCAAGCTCGGCCCACCTCGGGGCACCCTCTTCCTGTAAAGCGGCCTGCGACTGCCGCCAGCGGCTAGATACCGCGATAGCCTTGAACGCGATCTGCGCGATGAGCCGCTCGCGATTGCCGATGTGGTAATTGATTGCCGACGGGCTCATTCCTGTCTTTCGCGCCAGACTTCGTGCGCTGAGCGCTGCCAGACCGCTCTCTTCGGCAAGGTCATACGCGGCCTCACTCATCCGCTCTGCCTGGGGCGAGGCTTCATCGGACATATATCGCAAGCGACTCAAACCTGACACCCTTCTGTACAGCCGTTCGAATTAAGCTCCGCCCGAATTCGGCTGGCTTTCCCAATCTAGATAGAGCCTCACCACACCGTTGCCAAGTTTGCTCCCTGAGCAGGACGGCATCGCGCATATCGCTTCGCCGACGGCGCATCCGCACAGGATACCCACGAGCGTTTCTCCGGCTGTCATAGAAGATTCACACGATACACCTACCTGTACAGCCGTTCGATTCGGGCAGGGGGTCCTATGAAGTATTCACACATCCATCGATGGGCGGGGTCCCGGCGTATGCCGCAACGGCCTGTCGTCTCCGACTAGGCCCCTCATTGTCCTGAGCGACGCGAGATCCACCCCCGATCCGGGCGGTGGCCGATGTCGCTCGCCCTCTTCTGACATACATGTTCCAAGGACTGATTTCATGGCCAGCTCATCGCAGCACAAGTTCCGCCGCGTTCATCTGCTATCCTCCGCCTTCGCTTCCCTGACGATCGCGGCTCCCCCGGCTTACGCCGCCGACGATCCTGTCGAGGCAGGTGGCGACATCATCGTCACGGCCCAGAAACGCGACCAGCGGCTGATCGATGTTCCATCGGCAGTCAGCGTCCTGTCTCCAGAGGCACTGCGCGAAGCGGGCGTCAAGGACTTGGTGGACGCGTCCCGCCTGACGCCGGGCGTGGTCGTTTCACCGCAATTCGTCGGAGGTCGCACCATCCAGACACTACTTTACCGAACTCGACAACTACCAGGATGTCAAAGGGTATTTTCTGGGCAATGCGCAGCTGGAAGGAAAGTTTTCCGACCACCTCACCGTGACCGGCTGGGTGCGCAACTTCACCAATAAAAGATACGCGACGACCCTTTACGTGGCTCCGCCCGTCTACGCGGCATTCCGCGGCGCGCCGCGCACTTATGGCGTTTCGCTCGGCTACACTTTCTGATCAGCCAACCAACATACAAGCAACTATTGGAGTTTAACATGACCCTCCTTGGCCATTGGACGCGGCAAATTGCGTTCTCATCGGTGGCGGCTATGGCGCTCGCTGCCGGGACAGCCGCCCAGGCGAACAGCCATGACGATAGTTTCACGATCGCGGTGTTGCCCGACACGCAAAACTATATCGACTACACACACCAGAAGGTCGAAGGATTTCCGTTCGATGCCAGCCAGCAATTCCTCGAGCAGATGGAATATGTTGCTGCAAATGTCGAAAGCGTCGGCGGCGACATCGCTTTCGTCACCTCCCTGGGAGACGTCTGGCAGCACCAGTCGCTGACGATGGATCCCGCGCATATCGCCCGTGGATTCAAAAGCGCGCCGAACCCGTTCTTCGACGAGCATCTTGCGCCCACGCCAAAGGTGAAGACCGTCGAGATGCCGATGACTCTCAAGGGCTATCAGATGATAGCGGGAAAAGTGCCCTTCTCGGTCGTGCCGGGCAATCACGATCATGACGCCATGTGGACCGATATCAATCATCCGCCCGCAAAAGAGTTCAAGGACATGTCGAGCGTCGGAATGGTGCACGCCGGCGGCACGGCGAACTTCGTTTCGGTTTTCGGCAAGGACACGCCGTTCTTCAAGGGAAAGAAATGGTACGTCGATTCTTTCAATGGCGGCGCTAACAGCGCCCAGATCTTCGTCGCCGGCGGTTACCGATTCCTGCATATAGGACTGCAGTTCCACGCGCCCAACGCCGCCCTCGAATGGGCTGCGCGCGTGGTCAAGACGTACCCCGGCCTGCCAACGATCATCTCGACCCACGACTACATGATGAGCAATGGCGAGCGGTTGGCCAATCCGATCATCGACAATCATGCCGTCGATCCCGACGACAATACCCCGCAGATGATCTGGGACAAATTCATCAAGCAGCACGATCAGATCTTTATGGTTCTGTGCGGCCACGAGAACGGGCAGGCGTTCCGCATCGACAGCAACGAATTCGGCCACAAGGTCTATCAAATCCTGTCGGATTATCAGGATCGCAACCAGACGGTAAAGGATGCGGGGCTAGCTCCAACGTTGTTCAATGGCATAGGTGACGGCTGGCTGCGGTTGATGAGGTTCGAGATGGAAGCCGCAACGCCAAAGGTCAGGGTGGAGACATATTCGACGCACTACCGGAAGCGTAGCCGCGAAACGGCGCAATACGCCGCCTGGTATCGAGACCATGAGCAGCCGGGCAAAACCGATGAGGCGTTTCACGACAGCGACGACTTCGCTTTCGACCTGACCGACTTCAAAGCGCGGTTTGCCAAGACGGCGCGGTAACACTCAAACCCACCGGGTCGGATGGGTTTGCTCCCCGCCGACCCTTCGGCTTTCTCATCGACGGGCCGCGCGGCGCGCGTCGATCCATATAGCAATACGCTTGGATGCCGCCGGCGGGCGCGATCCCGAGCGTGTTGGCCTGGTCGCATCGACCGGTAAACGCTCATCGCCCCTAACTTCACAATCAATCCGCAAACCAATTTGCGGGCCATCCGCTGCATCTTTCATCGAAAGCTGCGGACGTCGGGCCGCCCGCCTCACGGCGCCGCGCTCTATGCTTCGGCTCTGCCTGCGCACCGAGCCCCTTGCGGGTCTCGGCCGGAGGTGACGATCGCCTGGCGGATGACCATCTTCGCCGGTCGATGTCGTCGCGGCAGGGCCGCGGCGTTGTTGGTGGGCCTTCCCGAATAGCGGGTGCGGGCGTCGCTTCCTCCTAGGCCCGCCACGGCGCGCCGCAAGCCTGCCGGCTGCTCCACTTGCGTTACGCCCCTGCGCTTGTCGCTGGGGTGCGGCCCGCCGCTCGAAGCGGGCCTTTCCGGTCGCTCTTCGCCGCCCACCCCCGCTTTCCGGGGAGGCATGCTGCTTTAGCGAAGAGGAGTTGCAGTGATGCGTTCGAACAACCGGCCTCGTGTGCGTGGAGAGGTCGCGAAGAGCGCGGCCACAGAGCCGCGACCCAGCCTTTACGACGAGGTGACCACCAGGATCGTGGCGGAGCTGGAGGCGGGGCGGTTCCCTTGGGTCCAGCCATGGGGGAGCACAGGAACCGCAGCGCCGGGCCTGCCACGCAACGCCGTGACGAGCCGCACCTACAGCGGCGTCAACATACTGCTATTGTGGGCGGCCTGCATCGCGCACGGCCATGCCTCGCAAAGCTGGCTGACTTTCCGGCAGGCCGTTGCGGCGGGAGGCTGCGTCCGCAAGGGCGAGCGCGGGGTCACAGTGGTCTACGCCGATCGTTTCATTCCCAAAGGCGAGGCGGAACGCGCGGCGCGCGAGGACGAGGACGCGCGGGCCGTACCGTTCCTCAAGCGCTTCACCGTTTTCAATGTCGCGCAGTGCGAGGGTTTGCAACCCGGTCTGGCCTGCGACCCCGCGCCGCTGCCCGAGCGCAAGATCGTGCCCATTGCCGAAGCGCTCATTGCCGCGACCGGCGTGGACCTGCGCGTCGGCGGGGACAAGGCCTATTATGCTCCATCCGCCGACTACGTGGCGGTGCCGCCCCAAGTCGCCTTCTTCGACCAGATCAACTACTACCGCACCTGCCTTCACGAATTGACCCACTGGACCGGCCATCGCACCCGTCTGGCGCGCGATTTCTCCGGCGCGTTCGGCAGCCAGTCGTATGCCCGCGAGGAGCTGGTTGCGGAGATGGGATCAGCCTTTGTGTGCGCGGCGCTCGGTATCGTGCCCACCGTTCGCCACGCAGATTATCTGGCCAGCTGGCTCACCTTATGCTCACCTCGCCATAACGTCAGTAAT
>NZ_JH584236.1:138895-140502 GCF_000241465.1 Sphingomonas echinoides ATCC 14820 | reverse complement strand
GTGCTGCGCGAAGACAATCGGGCGATCTTTCGTGCCGCCAGCGCCGCCAGCAAGGCGGCCGACTTCCTGCTCGCCTTCCCGCACGAGATGGCTGTCGAAGGGAGGGCGGCGGCATGATCCTCCTACCCCCCGAGATCGACCTCGCCTTGCGCGCGAACGACCGCCTTCACCGTGCAGCGTGCCGGGACCACATGCGCGAGCCTGATCTGATCGGCCCCCACCGAGTGGTCCGGCTTGATTGTTAGTGCATGATCGCCTTCGGCGCCATGGCCGCCCTCCGGTTCCGCTTCGCTCCACCTACGGGCGACCATGGCGGCGTTGCAGTTTCCGGGGCCGGCGGCCGATAACCCAATGAGCTATGCGGCCTGACTGTATTGTAATGCCGCCGCCAGGCTTCGGTCAGGATTTTCGCCTCGGCCAAGGTATAGAAGATTTCGCCGTTGAGCAGTTCGTCACGCATCGAGCCGTTGAAAGACTCACAATAGCCGTTCTCCCATGGGCTACCGGGGGTGATGTAGAGCGTCTTTACGCCGATCCTGGCCAACCATTGTTGCACGGCGTTGGCGATAAATTCGCTGCCATTATCGGACCTGATATGTGCCGGTGGGCCACGCGTGACGAACAGTTCCGCCAACGCTGCCAGAACGTCTTCGCTGCGCAGCCGCCGCGCTACCGGCAGGGCCAAGCACTCTCGGCTGGCCTCGTCGATGATCGACAGGATGCGGAACTTACGCCCGTCGTGGGTGCGGCCCTCGACAAAGTCATACGACCAGACGTGCCCGGGATATTCCGGCCGCAGCCGGATGCACGATCCGTCATTGAGCCACAGACGTCCACGCTTTGGCTGCTTTTGTGGCACCTTTAGCCCCTCCCGCCGCCAGATGCGCTCGACCCGCTTGCGGTTCACGTGCCAGCCCGCGTCACGCAGCAGCGCCGTCACCCGGCGATACCCATAACGACCATATTGCCGGGCCAGCGCAATGATGTCCTCGGTCAGCGCCGCTTCGTCATCGGCCCCGCGTGGCAGCTTGCGCTGCGTCGATCGGTGTTGTCCGAGCACACGGCATACCCGTCGCTCGGACACCGGCATCATTGCCTTGATATGATCGATGCAGCGTCGCCGCCGAGCGGGGCTCAGTAATTTCCCCGTGCAGCCTCCTGCAGGATAACCTTGTCCAGAGTGAGCTCCGATACTGCCTGCCGCAGCCGGGCATTCTCGCGCTCCAAGTCCTTCATCCGACGTGCCTGATCTACCTTCAGCCCGCCATATTCCTTGCGCCAGCGGTAATAGGTCTGCTCCGTGACACCCAGCCGTCGGCACGCATCCGGCACCGTCCCACCCTGCGCCAGCACGATCTCCGCCTCACGCAACTTACCGATGATCTCCTCCGGCTTGTGCTTCTTGCCCATTTCCAAACTCCTTCGTCGTCCAAAATAACAGAGATTTTGGACCACTCAGAAGGGGGCAGATCATGAGCACCCGCTTCAAAGCGTCCATGTGGTCGTTACCGCGCTGCTCGATCGTCGTGAGGACGCACTCGGACACATCAAGAATATCGCTGAAGGTATATCCAGCTGCCGCTTCCAGTTTGGCGTCCAGCACCGAG
>NZ_JH584236.1:99204-135941 GCF_000241465.1 Sphingomonas echinoides ATCC 14820 | reverse complement strand
ACAGCAGATGGTAGATTTTGACTTTCTGATTGAAAAAGTGACTCAGAACTGGAGCGAACGCCGTGTTCTGCTGATGGCACAGGTCAAACCGCTGTTAGTGCGGAACGGCGTTGACTTAGATGCGACACTTGATGGTCGTCAAATTAAGGCTTGGCTCGAAAGTGACGTGCCAGACATTAAGCTCATTAAGAACGAGCGGGAGCCGACCAATTGGGGCTTGGTGCCTGCGGATGCGGACGTATCCGAACCCTATTCTCAGTATTTTGTGACAGGTCGAACGCCCTCTTCCAAGATCAAGAGAGCATTCCCGTTTCAAAACGCACTTCGTATCGCATTTACTCGCCCTATCGAGCCAGGTCAGAAGCGGTGGCTTTTTGCAGGTCCCGCGAGATATCTCGACCTTCCTGTCACGGATAAGCCCGAGGGTGGTGTTGAACTCACATCTTCCGTCATTGAACCGGGTGCAAATGACGAGCGCATCATAACCCTGATCGAACACTGGCTTGTGCAGAATGGCCTTAGTAATAACCATTTTCTCTATGAGCGGCCGTCCATGGCCCATAAATCCCGTGCGGGCCGATCGGCGCTTCATCAGCTGTTAGATATTATACCGATTGAAGATCTTGAGAGAGTTTCATTGCCATTAGATATCATTCGAAAACTACTCGACAAAAGTGAGGACAGTCGTCGTTGATAATCGCCGTAGCGGGGATTCCCCACGAGCATTTCAACCGCATCCAGAAAATTGCGACGCGCATCTTCGGTAGTTCCCCTGTGTTTGTTGGCACTCCTTTGCGGCCAAACGGCGATGGTCGGTTCGAAATAGATTCCGACCATATGGCAAGGCTGGGAAGTTCGCTGGTCAAGCTTATCAAGGCTCAGCCCAAGGCGGTGGAAACCGGTTGTGGGATGATTATACTGTCCGTCGAGGGCCAAGACGTTAGCAATTTTACCATGTCGTTCAGACCTTCAGTCCTGGTCCAAACAGCGTCGCTACCAGAGAAGGTAATGACCCGTGGGCGTAAGGGCGAAGAGTATGCAAATCGCCTTGCAAGTGTTTTGCGCACTGCTTTCATACCGCTGACGCGCGCCGTTGGAGCCATGCGTACAGAGCTTTCAGATCGGATCAATCGGACACCATTACTGTTGCCGCTTCGAAATTTTGACGCGCCAATCGTGACTGAAACTATCATGGAATTGGCTGATACGTTGCCACAAGCTGCTGATCCTGGCGCAATGATCGTTGAGGCATGTAAGCGTATCGAGGCGCAATTTGCATTCGGGCGTTATGGTGGAAGCCAGCGGCGCTGCTTCACAAACACCAGCGAAATTCAGTTTCGCTCACCAAACGGCGCTTTACATGGGGTCGCGGTGAGTGATGAACCCCCGCATAATCGCGATTGCTTATTAAATGGAACCCTTCGCTTGGGCAGCGCCTATACCGCTGGTTTCCATTACGATTGTATTCGCGATCGCAGTGAAGGCCGCCGACGCATTCCGCTGAGCGGGACGTTCTTCGACTGCCACTCTGACAAAAGTAGATGGACTGGAACTCCTCACCTCAACATCGCACCAAACGATTTTGTTAGGTGATCTGGGTGACAATCAAATGTCACCCAGACTATTCCAATGTTGCACAGGCCTAGCGGGGAATCCCCTAGCATACCTTATGCCTGACGGCCCAACCGGCGGGAGTCCTGCAGAACTAGCCTCCGGATTTCAACACGTCGAGCAAGGCAGATCGTTACGCAACTGCATAATCTGCCATTCGCAAGGCACTTTCCGCTCGAGAGAGGTAGGTGCTTATGCGGCCTTTGCCACTATCGTGGCTATTCAGATATAGTGGATTGCGGACGACGACGCAAGCAAGGCTCGTAGAGCTAACTTCGTAGCCAAAATGCGCGAAGCTGAATGCGCGGTTCAGCGCTATGAGACAGTTTGATCCAGACTGCCTGTTCCCTTTTCGTTCCTATGTGCGTTACAAGAGGGTGAAAGGGAATCATCATGTTGCTGCCACCGATGCAGCCGGTCCCGCTCGCCGAGGTGCCAGAGGGGCTAATTCCCTTCATCATCGGTGCAGCAGGAGCCGGTTTTCCGTCCCCCAGCCAAGATTGGCAGGAGGACTCAATTTGCCTGATCGAGCTTCTGCGGCTCGACAGGGCGGCGAGCTTCGTTTTTCGCATCAGCGGAACCAGCATGATCGATGCCGGGATCTACGACAATGATGTTGTAGTGGTGGACCGCGACACGCGCGCCATTGAGGGGCATATCGTTATCGCCATCGTGGATGGCGGCTTTGTCTGCCGTCAGCTCGCGCGCCGCCAAAGCGGGACATTTCTTGAGGCTCGCAACGCCCGCCAGCATTATGACCCTACTCCTGCCGAGGGCGTGGAAATATGGGGCGTCGTGCGAACGAGTGTCCGTGATTTTCGGCGCTAGGCCTCGCGGATGACCCATGGAATCGTCGACGTCGCCAACTTCTACGTCTCTGCAGAGAGGCTTTTTGATCCGTCATTGCGCGGCGTTCCCGTCATCGTCCTGTCGAACAACGACGGTTGCGCGGTAGCGCGCAGCGAGGAAGCGAAGGCCCTGCATGTCCGCATGGGCGAGCCGGTTTTCAAAATCCGGGATCGGATCAAGCGACATGGTATCCAGCTCCGATCAAGCAATTACGAACTCTATGCCGACCTCAATCGGCGGTTCAACGCCGTCATTGCCGAGCATACCGATACGGTGGAGATCTACTCGATAGACGAGAGTTTCTACCGCGCCCCCACCTTGCACAACGGCCTTGGCGACGTGGAAGCCGCGCACAGGTTGCGCGAGGATATATTACGGCAAGTTGGCCTGCCTACCCGGATCGGCCTTGGCCCGACGCGCACCCTATCGAAAGTCGCAAATGCGCTCGCCAAGGCCACCGAAAAGGTTTGGGGCGGCGTGGTGGATCTTCACGACACCGAGCTACGCCGGCGACTGTTCGAGCAATGGCCTATCGGGGAGGTGTGGGGGATCGGAAGCGCGCTTGAAGCGCGGCTCCACCCCCTTGGCATCCGAACGACCGCCGACCTGGCGGCGATGCCGCCAGCGGTCGCGCGCGACGTGGGAACGGTTGTGCTTGAGCGGCTTGTGCGCGAGCTGGGCGGCATCGAATGCGCGGACTTCAAAGTTGAGCCCGACGCGCTGAAGGCAACCGCCGTCACTCGCCAATTCGGAGAGCCGGTCAAAACGCTGGACGAGCTGGGCGAGGCGATGGCGCGGCGCGCGGCGCGCGCGGCCGAGAAGATCCGCGCCCAGGGCCTCGTTGCGAGCCGACTGATCGCCTTCGCCCATGGCTCACGCTATCGGCCGAACCCGCCTTCCGCTTCGCGATCGGCGCGGTTGTCGCCGCCAACCAACGATCCGCGCGTAATCTTGCGGATTGTCGGCCAGATGACGGAGGCCATATTTCAACCGGGGGGCGTCTATACGAAATGTGGCGTTCTGCTGGAGGATTTGACCCCGCAGGGCCAAGGCCAGGCAGACCTATTCGCTACGGTCGATCCTCGTGCCCCGGCACTGCTGGCCGCCATGGATGGCCTCAATAGTCGGTTCGGCCGCAACACCATCACGCTCGCGGTCCAAGGCCACGGCGCCAAGGCTTTCGACACTAAGCGCAGCCAGAAAAGTCCGGCTTGGACGACACGGATCAGCGAAATTCCAGTCGCGCGCTAGAACCAAAGCGCTGAAAGAGTAGCGCCGTTTTAATTGCGATTGAGGCCCATTTGGCGGCTTTGCAGCTTATCCTTCCAGCGGCATTCCAATTCGATCAGATCGGCCATAGTGGCGGAGGTGCCGACGGTCTCCAAGATCGACACCTGATAATCGCTCGGATCGCGGCTTTTCAGCGCGACATTCCCTCCATGCCCGGATGCGAAATACTCGCGCCAGCGGCCAAGAAAGCCCTCTCCGCTGGACGCCATACCGACATACTGTTCCCGCGTTCGCGGGCACGTAAGGAGGTAAATTCCGCGCGTCGCGCGCAGAGCCTCCGCCCAATGGGCCGGCATTGTCTCAATATCAGAGAGGTTCAGGATCAATGCCGCGAAGCCGGGGAACGGATCTTCGCGAAAGGTCCGGCGAAGCTCGACAACCGGCTTTGGAACGCGATCGCCACGCTGAATCCACGCGCGATAGCCCTTGCCCCAATCGATCCAGAGCCGGCCCGCATATTCGGCCAGCTCGGGCAGCAGCGCTAGCCGATATTGGTTGCAGCTTCCTGCCGGTTCCACTCCTCCGGTGACAGGATGCGGCCGATCTTCGGCTAGCGGCCCGATCAGCTCTGCAGAGTACAGACCGACGAACAGGGTTTCCTTCCCAGGAACACCGACGAAGGATGCCCAATAGGGTGCGCGTAGGTCCGGGGCGTCGCCTACCCCTTGGGTTTCCTGATACGCCTCAAAGCGGCTCCTATGGTCCCGCCAGAGGGCATATGGCGTCGGGAACCCCGGATGCCTGTTATCTTGGTGTCGCAGAAGCCGAACCGAGCTTCGGCTAATACCCGCTAGGTCCAGAAGATTGCCAAATGTGAGCATCAGGCCTCAGCTCCCGCGTCGTCCACGACGACCGGGGCAGCGTCATGCGGCAGCGGGCCGAATAGCGTTTCTAGCATAGCGTCCATCGTGTCGATCCGCCGAAAATGCTTGGCCGGCACCTTGCTATGATTGACCCGAAGCGGCCGATCGCCGCCTTCACGGCGGCCGATACGCTTTGGACTCGCGAAGCCCGACAGGTCAGGAAGCGGTTCGCCGGGTGCCCCTCCGAACCACCAGAACGGCCCAAGATCTAGATCGAGCGTCACGCAAATCCAGATAACGCAGCCGCTGGGTTTGTCTGCGAGGGCTCGCCCCACTGAGACCGGCGCTGGCTTACTACGGATGCCAGTCTTGAACTGGATATGGCGAACGACAGGCCCTCGCCCCATGACCAGATCGTAACCATGCGCGTCGAACTCAGATCGCAAGACTTCCACGTCGGTTATTCCGCGCCGCCATAGCGTGCGGAGGGCTTCACCCACGAAGACATGCTCGACGATGCGCTCCCGCAACGTCGAATGATGCGAATGCATGTCAATGCTCGCCATGAGTTTACTTCCCCCTTCAACGCCCATCGATCGCGCCTACGCCCCTAACCCCGGGTCGGTGATGCAACCGGAATCCACAGGTAGCGGAACAGGCCAGCTTTACCGTCGATCCGATTGTAGTCCTGCCAAGTGAGGGCATATCGCCCCTTGATTTCTAAGGCCGCTTCGCGGTTTTTCGTTGTCCCTGGCTTCGCCAGTTCGTGCCAAGCGAGCGAGCCGGTCAGCTCGCGCAGGTCGCAAAGGTTGAAGGCTGCATCTACAGTGTCAGTGCGCGCCCGCGGCTGCCAATAGCTTGGATCGTTGGTGAGAACCAAGACGCCAGCGCCATAGCCGGTTGCCTCCGCATAGGCTTCCATGCGCGTCACATCCTTGCACACGTCATAGCGGCGCTGGTCATGTGCCCCGTGCTGCTTCAGCGTGACCGGCTCCCCGTCGAGCGTGGTCGAAAAGCCCTTGCTGAGATATTTGAGTTCCAGGGCGAACCGGGTTTCGCCGATCACGATAACATCGATCGCGCCCCGCGCGGGGGCGGTTAACGGCCATTCCAGCCTTACATTTAGATTCGGATCGTTCTTCCGAATTTCATAGGCAAGCTCATGCTGGAAATCAGCTTCGGAGCAGAACACGGGCCGACGCACTGCTAGGCTTGCCATCAGATCCTCAATGACGATCAAGTTTGTCTCCGTTTATCATGCGACTTAGGCCAAGCCTGTAAACAGAATATGGCAACACCTTCCACAAGTGGTTTCGACGCCGTTACTTTAGCCTACTAGATCAAGCGCCGTCCCGGTCAGGATATGAGGCGGCATTGCCGCCGCGCTGTTTGCAGGACCGGGGCCTGTTCCTGCCCCCTGGCGCAAGGGCCTGGCCGTCTACGCCGCTGCGCGGCTCCGCTTGGTGATCGCGGGGGTTTCCCCGCCCTTCCTTCGCTGCGCTCTGTGCAGGCCGGGTGATCCCCCTCCCCCGCGATCAGCCCATATTTGCGCCATTCCCCGACCCAGTTCGCCACTTGGCAGAAGTCGATGGGGCCATCGCCTTCGGCTCCATTTTAAGAAGGGAAACAGCACAATGGCTAAGACTTCAAAGCCCACGATCCTGCACCTGACAGTCGATCAACTTCACCGCAGCGAGCAGAATGTTCGCAAGAAACCGTCCAGCGCCGCGAGCGATACCGAAATCTCCGCTTCCTTGCTGTCGGTTGGTCTTATTCAACCCATGGTCGTGATCCCGCGCGAGGCCGGGGGATATGAGGTAATCGCCGGGGATCGCCGTCGCCGCCTTCTCACGGCATTGGCCGAGGCGGATCCGAACCGGAAGGCACTCACTTTCCCGTGTATGAAGGTCGATGACTTGAGCAAGGTCACGGAAATCAGCATGGCCGAGAACCGCGCGCGCGAAGCGATGGCCCTGCCTGATGTGTATATGGGTTTCGCCGCCATTCGGGCCGAGCGCCCCGAGGCCACCCTAGAAGAGTTGGGCGCGATGTTCGGCTACGATGTGGCCCGCACCGCGCGCATCATGCGGATTGCGAACCTTCATCCCGAGATCATGGACCTCTACAGCGCGGGCGAGATCGATGACGCCCAGGCACAGGCATACGCGGCGACGGAGGATCGTTTGCTACAGATCGCGGTCTATCGCCAGTTGGAGAAGGAGGCGACCCGCCCGCACGAGAAGAATGCGAGTGCCATCCGCAAGGCAATGAACTCCGGCAATCACGAACTGACCAAGCTAATGTGCTATGTCGGCGTCGAGACTTACCGCGCAGCAGGCGGCGAATTTGAGGCCGATTTGTTCGCGCAGGATGGCGCTGGCATCGTCCAAAGCCCCGATGTGCTGCACCAGCTAGTCGAGCAGCGCATGACCGAGGATAAGGATCGGTTCGAGCATAATATCTCCCGCAATGGCCGTGTGCTTGGCGAGAAGTGGGGGCTTGCCGACCTACAGTTTTCGTGGGCGGCGACACCTCCGCAGATCAAGCAATACGGCTATCTTTCGACCGACCATGAGCTTCGCATTCGCAATCCGAAGCGGGGCGACCTCCCCAAAGACCTCGCGAAAATCTATGCGTCGATGGAAACGCGCCTCGCTGCAATGATCGGGGAGGATGACGAGCCGCTGGCCGATCAGGAAGAGGCTTACGAGAAGCTGGCGAGCGAAATTGCCGAGCTGGACGCGCAGCGCACTATCATCCTGCCCAAGAAGGGCGCGGTCGTTGCCGTCGCGTCCATCGAGAACGATGGCAGTTTTGACGTAGAGCTGTGGTTTGCAGATCGCGCGGCGAAGGGTGCGGAACTGCCCAAGGGCGCGACCGAGCAGCGCGAAGCCAAGCCAGCGCCGACACCGGCAGAGGCCGAGCGCGCGCGTTTCGGGCTATCGAAGGACAACATGCAGGTCATGATGTTGATCCGCCGCGATATGATCCGGGCCGAGCTAATGCAGTCCGCTTCCGCCGGTTCGTCGCTCGCGCTCGACTTCATGCTGTTCACGCAGGCCCGCACGATCCTGACCCCGACGCACGGATATGGGAATACCGTCTATTTCCATGGCGAACCGCAGGGGATCAACGACCTTCCGCACGACGAGGACGGCACCACCAAGATTCACGATCTTGTCGGCCGCCGCCCCGAGCGCGCCGCGTGGCTCACCACCAAGGAAGGCTTGGCGTCGGGTGAGTGGATGACGGCTCGCGATCCGATTGAAGGCTTCGCGCTGTTCCGCAATCTCCCCACCACGGACAAGAACAAGGTGGCGGCGATGATCGCCGGTCACATGCTCTTGGCGACGACTTCGGTTTATTCCGATGGCCGCACCCCGCGCATGGTCCGCGAGCTTGGCAACTGCATCGAGGCCGAGGCCGGTTTCGGACGCTGGCGCGATACCGTCGAATTGGACGAGGCGTTTTTCAACACCTTCTCCAACAAGGCCCGGCTTGCTCTTCTCGAAACGTGGGGTCTGGCAGATCGCGCCAAGGGCATGAAGGGCAACGAAACCGCCGCGTTCTGTGCCCGCATCGCGAATTGCGACGAAGAGGACGCCAAGTTGCTTGGCCTTCACCCCGACGATGTTGCCGAAGCGGTGAACTGGCTTCCCGACTTCATGGAGAGCGCCACCGTTGAACCCCTCCCTGCCAAGGAGGAACCGGAGGCGGACGAGGACGACGAGCTGGGGGACGACGATCACGAACAGATCGACGAGGCCGCTTGATCCAAAGCGGGGGGCTTCGGTCCCCCGCCCATTCTTACGCAGAGAGGGAGGGACCGCCATGGCCCGCCATTGCATCCGCAAACCGCGCTATATCCCGCGTGTCCACGTCATTGGCGAGCAGCCTGACTTGTTCGGAGGCCCTACGATCAGCCACGCGACCGAGCGGAAACCCGTAGGGGCGAAGGCGCTTCGCGCTATCACGAAATGGGCCATCGCGCCTTGGCTTGGCGACGTGGACCGGGAAGCCGTTCTCGAAGAAGCATCGGCCCCCCTCCCCGTCTACCTCGTCGCTTGCGCTGCCGCGAAGCTGGATCACGCAGCTGAGGCGCGCGACCTTTATATCTCCCCGTGGTTTCGCAAGGCCCGCGCCTATGTCGAGCGCACCGGATCGCCCTGGCTGATCCTTTCGGCAAAGCATGGCCTGATTGCCCCCGGTGCGGTCATCGAACCCTATGATGCGACTCTTGGGAAGATGGGCGCTCCCGCTCGCCGCCTTTGGGGCGCTCGCGTGCTGGACGAGCTGGCGCGGGTTGTGGACGTCGCCGCGCCACTGATCGTTCTCGCAGGCCGCAGCTATCGCGCGCCCCTCTGGCCGAGCATCGCGCCTCGCGCTGCCGCTCCCATGGAGGGCTTGGCTATTGGCGAGCAGTTGGCGTGGCTGTCACGACCGACCGCAGATATATGAGTTTCCGAACAACCGAGGACGAAGGCGAAATCTCCAAGGTTGTTCGTCGTGCTGGCCGGTGGAGCATCCCCTCCACCGGCCCCCTTCGCTGGATCGACGCCGTTCTTTATTCGTTCAAGACTTGATGATATAGGAAAGGCATGACGATGAGCGGCGATACTGGCCCCATGTGGACCCAAGATCAGGCGGTTGCCTATGAGGCAGCGCTAGAGGCCATCAATGATGTGATTGCCGGGTATAGCGAGCAGATCGCGTTTGAGCAGGAGCGGGCAGCTCCCAGCGCGGCGCGGATCGAATGGCTTGAAATGCGGACGGATCAGGCGACCGCAATCATGCACTCGCTCAACGTGACCGACACCGAGAATGTCCGGCAAGTGCTGTCCGAGTATAGCGCGATCGTTCGCGCGCGTGACGCCGCCGAGGCCGTCCCCATCGCTGCCTAAGAGGCAGCATGGACCGCGACCCCGAACGACATAGCCTGTCACCCGACGCCCTACAGAAAATCTATGAAACCCGCGTAGCTCCCCGCCTATTCAGGGGCGCGGAGAGCGTCGAGCAGCCGACTGCGATTGTTCTAGGGGGGCAACCCGGCTCCGGCAAAACCCCCATGCAGAACCATGCTACCCGCGAATTTGCGGGCAGCGGCGGAATGGTGAAGATCATCGGTGACGATCTTCGCGCCTATTTGCCCCATTATAAGAGCTTGCAGCGTGCCGACGACAAAACCGCGGCCTTCTATACCGACCGCGATTCTGGTCGATTGGTCGAGAAGGCCATTGCCGAGGCCGCGCAGCGGCGCGTCAATGTTCTGGTGGAAGGCACGATGCGCAACCCCGAGACGGTTGCGGCGACCTTGCAGCAATTCCGGGATGCCGGGTTCCGAACCGATGCGCGCGCCTTGGCCGTCAGCCCCGAAATGTCGAGCCTTGGAGTGTTGCAGCGATATGCGGCGCAGAAGGAGAGTCGGGGCATCGGGCGGATGACCACGACGGAGGCCCATCAGAATGCCTTGCGTGGGATGCTCGACACGCTGGACCGGATTCAGGAGGGGCGTCTGGCCGACAAGCTCACGATCTATCGACGCGGCGGCGAGGTGATCCATCGCTTCGACCTTACCGGCCCAGCGCGTGCCGGCGAGCCTCGCGCTCGCGAGGTAGTGGAGAGCGAGCGCAGTCGGCCGCTGTCGCCACAGGAGGCCCATTATAAGCATCGCGAGATTGAGAGGCTGACGCCGATCCTACAAAAGCATGGCGTCATCCCCACCCGAGATCCGCAACGCAGTGCCGACCTGGCGCCAAGCAAGGATCAGTCTCCTTCCCCTCCCCTCCGTGACGACGATCGCGAGCGATGACGTCCTGAACAGGGGAGACGTGGAGGCGGGGTTGAATCCGTTTCGATAGGGTTGGCACCCCCGGTTTTGTCAGCGACGCGAAATCAACACTCTGTTTTTCCAAAATTCGTGCCCTACAAGCGACTCGTGAGGACCTGGCAGACGGACCGAGGATTTGTTCCAATTTGCCTGAGTTTGTCAGATTTCGCGGGCGCTCGGATCAAGCAGGGTGATAATGGCTAAGTATATAACACTTCCGACTATCCTTTGGGCGATTGAGCAGCTTCGAGACAGTTGCAACAAGCTGTTTGTAGACCTCCTCATATTAAAGCATGAGGGGCTTTCACCGGATCACCCCGTCACAATCCGCACTATGTCAACGGAGTCAGCAGCTCGTCGTCTAATGGGAGTTTCTGCCGCCGACGGCACTCCGGTGGATAGCGATCACGCGTTCTTCAATCCATTTGCACCAAATGCACCGTGGCGACATGTTGGCTATCCTCGATCAGGCACCTACTCTACGTTAGATCGAAGCAAGACCTTCTCACGTGTTTTTAGAATTGACAAGACTGGCGTTGGCATGACCGTCACGCCAACCGATAATTACATTGAGTCTGTAAAGAATGATCTTAGGCGTTCTGTAAAACGCCCGATTGATATTCCAATTGTTGCAATGTCTATTTGGACGCAGCGATACGATTCGTTTGATGAAAGCGATAATGTCGAAGCTGTTGTCGGACGCTTTCGAGACGAGTACAACTTAACAGAAGAAGAGACTTCGGCCTTCTTTAACCGCGACATAGAAGCTCCAGAGCCTATTTTTGGGCAGGAACCTATTCGGTCCGACGCCTTTATCGAGGCTCTTTTCTCGCTTGCTCCACGCGAGGTTTCCCCTGATCACGGCGGAGCGGCTGAAGCCGAAACCCTAGGCCGTGTTGACAAAAGACTTCAACCATAGGCGCGAGGCGGCGAGGTTGAGGAAGCTTTCGAACGAGAGGATGGTCTTGTCATAGCGGGTGGCGATGCGGCGTTGCTGTTTGAGCTTGCCGAACATGCGCTCGACGCGGTTGCGGTCCCGGTAGCGGCAATAGTCGGGATGCTCGGGCATCTTGCGGTTCGAGCGGGGCGGGATGATCGGCAGGATGCCGCGGACCAGCAGGCTTTCCCGGAAGCGATCACCATCATAGCCCTTGTCCGCCAGCAGCGCCTTGGGCGTGGCGACGGGGATCGCCATCAGCGGTTCGGCAGCGGTATAATCGGAGGCCTCGCCGCTGGTCAGGATGAAGCCGACAGGCAGTCCTTGATTGTCGCAGCGGGCGTGGATTTTGCTCGTAAAGCCGCCGCGTGATCGACCAAGAGCGTTCGCACAAGTCCCCCTTTTCCGCCCGCTGCCGAGACGTGGCCGCGAACGCTGGTGCTGTCGATCATGTGTTGCCAGTCGTCGGTCAGACCCAGATCGACCAGCGTTTGCAGCAAGGCATCCCAGACACCCTGTTCGGCCCAGCGACGGAAGCGCACATAGACCGAGTTCCATTTGCCGTACCGCTCGTGCATGTCGCGCCAGGGGCAGCCGACCCGCAGCACGTGGAGCATCCCATTGAGGAAGAGCCGGTTATCGCCCGCCGGCCGCGCCCAGCGACCACGCTCAGGCGGCAGCAGCGGCCCGATCAACCCCCACTCCGCGTCCGACAAATCCCCGCGACCCATGACTGCCCCCCCAAAAAGCAGTCTTGAATCAGAAGAAGGCCGGTTTGGGAATCCCTTTTGTCAACACGGCCTAGGCCGGGAAGCAATGGAAGAATAGGCGCCGTCTCACTTGATGCTGCCGCATGCAATTAATTCGTCCTTAGAGATCGCGTTACAGCAACTTCAGCCGAATGTTCCGATATTCAACCCTCATCGGCGGACCTACGTGCACCTGCATCCCTATTTCGCCATCGCGCCGACGGCCCTTTGCCTCATCAATTGCCGCCGCCATCAGTTGGCCGTTCAACAAATGATAAAGCGACGGGCCCTTGGCTATAATGTGAGCCTCATTCCAGTTAGGTTTGATCGTCCTCAGAGACCCTGGCTCCCCAATCGCTCCAATTACCTGGGAAGGCGGTGTGGTCGTTCGCGAAAATTGACCGCGGCGGGCGATAAAGCTACGCCCGCGCTCTTCGTAAACCATAGCGGTAAAGAGATTTTGCCCATCAATGTCGAACTGCAGCCCCGATAGCGCAAAGCGGTTGGCTGGAGTGATCTCGTCTTTGACAACAACGCTGCGATAATTCACCCCGCTGTTGCCGCCCGGCGTAATTTTGTAATCGAGCTTCAATTCGAAATCTTCAGGTTTACCGCCGCTCCATATCAGAAACGTATTGCTGCGGAGCAGAGTGTCCGGCGTAACCTCGCCGACTATGGAGCCGTCCTCCACACGCCAGTATTTGGGATCTCCACGCCAGCCCGAAAGGGTTCGGCCGTCAAACAACGGTTTGAACCCGGGGCCGTCGCCGTCGACCGGCTGGGGCATCGGTGGCATGGTGTATCGACCATGGCTCTCCGGCTGCTGCGCCGCTGCAGCTAGGCGCGGGAAAACCGCCAAAGTGCCCACGCCCGCAATGAAAGTACGCCGCGTCCTCTTGTGATCCATGACCCTCTCCATCATGCCAGCGTGCAGGCTTTCGTTCACTGCATCGTTGCCGAAAGTATTGCTGAGCGCAAGCAGAACGCCTGCGTGCCCGTACATCTTTCGCGACCGACCTCGACGTCTATGCGCCCGAGCGCTGGCGGGACGACGCACTGTTTGCGCGGGAAGTGCGCGCAGCCTATGGCCGGTTGCTTGCCCAGGGCTGGACCGACGCGGTGCGGCATCTACACCCCCATGCAACCATCTAAACTTTCTGGAAATATTGGCGGGGAGCCTTCGAGCGCAATGCCGGGCTTCGTATCGATCATGCGCCGCTCTGCATCGAGCTTTCTGATCTGCCAGTCGGTGCCGGCAAGGCGGGATCACGTTCGCGAAAGCGTGCTCGAGCATCCTGAGCGGCCGAGCAATGCCGATGCAGAGCGGGCTTCGTGCTCACCTTGCGTCCATACTCGCTCGCGAGGGGTGAGAACAAATTCTGACAATCCATAACACGTCTTTAGACTAGGATGGCCACAGGTGGAGCGCTTCAGAGCAGGCCGACCAGTTCTGGGCGCTCATCGCCACATTTAGCGTCCCAGATTGTTGACGTTCGTCAATCGACCCGATGGCCGCACAATGTCAAAGCGAGCCGACCCGGCTTCAATTTGGCTCCGACCTCGTGGCGGAAGGTGGCCGTCTCCGAGCTATGAACGCTCCGCGCGTCCGCCTGTAATAGCGGTCTTCGAGGCCGGCAGCGGTGGGCGCCAGATATTCGACATCATCGAAGCCGAGGAATTTCAGGGATTGCACCACAGCCTGGAGGTTGGGCTTGAACTGGCAGTGACGGGCCTTCCGCCAAAGACCTGTGGTGGTGTCTTTGCCTTCCACCGGCGCTACGACACTCATTCCCCAGAGAGGCATCTTCAGAAAGCGGTGAATGTAAGGAAGTCGCATCAGGTGCGTATCGATCACGATTGTGTCCGTGGTCAGGGACGCGATCCGCCGCAAGCCGCCGATCGGATCCTCCAGATGGTAGAGAATGCCGAAGAAGAATGACACGTCGAAACGTCCGTATGATTCAGCGCTAACATTCTCCAGTTGATCGATTTCGAAACGGACGCGATTCTCCTGACGAGCTTCCTGAATAAACCTCGCCTGCGCGATATATCTGTCCTCAGAGTCGAAACCTACGACTTCATCGGCCCCCGTCTCCGCAGCCAGGAAGGAGAATCCCCCGCAGTTACAGGCGACGTCCAGCACGCGCTTCCCTTGCAAGGTGCCGCCGAACTGCTCGAGCAATCTCGGCCAGACATGCTTGCTCATGCTATCTATCCGGCCCAAGGACTGACGGTCCTGTCCGCGTAGGGACTCGTCGTAGGTATTGAGACCGAAGGGCAAGTCAATCGCATGGTGAAACGGGGCCAGTTCCAGAATGCGGCTGCGCATTTCTGCTTCGGTCATGTTCGGCTGTTCGTAAGCGCGCCGGTCTTCCGCATAATGAGAAGCCATTCCGATCTCCCTTGGCAACGGTCGTTGCAACCCTTTGCAGGTGGAGATCGACAGGCGAAGGCATGGAGACGTGAACGACCGATGGGTGTGACGAACGACAGCTTCGGGTCGGGGGTCAGGCGCTCGTCAGCGCCGTCACATCTGCGGCATATCGGCGGCCGACCGGCAGTTCGGCGCCCCCATGCAGAATGATTACCAGTGCGCCGCATGACTTGCGTTCCACGGCCTGGATGCGTTGTTTGCGGCAAAGGGCCGAACGATGCACCCTGATGAAGCCGCTCGATTTCAGCCTGTCCTCCAGCGACGAAAGCGAACTTCGTAGCAGGCCACCCGAATCGGCAGCATGGGCGTAGACATAGTTGCCCTGCGCTTCGAGCCAATCGATGTCGTCGACGGAAAGAGGGATCGATCGCTTGTTGCGCTGAACCCAGATAGTGGGACTTGCCTCCGCTTTCGCTTCAGCCGCCTTCGGCGGTTCGACAGCTGCCTTCCTTGCCGAAGAGATCAGCGTGATTCCACTCAGGAAATAGCCGCTCCAGACCAATATCCATCCCCCGTGATCAGCAAAGCCGAATGAGCCGGGATCGGTCAGGTCGTCATACATGATCCGTAGGAGCAGCAATGCCACGGAAGCCGCGATCGTGCTGATGATCGGCCAGACAAGCGGACGTTTCACGCTCAGGCCCATCCGGCGTCCTGTCCACGCAACCGCGAACAGGAATAGCATCGCGCCGCAAAAGGTCATCGCCAGGCGCTTGAGACTGAAAAAGTCGATCGACGTGGGCGGAAAAAATACCGACCTGACTGAAAATATCACATAAGTGCTTCCCCAAAACAGGATGGCGAAAAGCGCTGCGGTCTGCGCTTCCGCCAGCGGCTTGCCACTGGACATGGTGAGCAGCCCGTGCCGGTCGTCGCCGGGACATCGTTTATCATATGGGCGATGCAAGCGCACAACCGCTCCCTTCGGCTCGCAGTTATAGCACCGGCGCTCCCCAGCGTTGGCACTCTTTAGGATTATGGATGTTGGGATTAGCCCAAAACTGGACTTGTACGGTTTTGCGCCGGTCACCTATCTCATTATACCACCTTGGCAGCGAACGCGGGCGGGCTGATACCGCCAATGGAAAGGCAACCCTCTGGTGGGTGACACCGACACAATCCCCAGTTAATTGGGCGGTCCCTTCGTATCTCGTCTGGCGGCCCCATAGTTGTCAGGTCAACGAAAGCGGGAGATTGGAGCCAAAAGCGCGAAGCCGCGTTCTTTCGCGATGGCCGATGCCGATCCTCTCCGGCCGGACACTCCGGCCATCCAGAAGCCGCTTCCCTATGGGTTCGCGAGCGGCATTGGTCCCACCTTGTCCCGCACGCGCGAACGATGGGGCACGCTTCCGCTACCGGTACGCATCCTACTGTGGATCGTCGCGATCATATTCGCCATCTGGCTGATCCTGTTCATCACCAAAGGGCGGTTCCTGAAGGAGCCGTTCGAACGCACATTGTCCAGTCGGCTTGAGCGCCAGGTTCGGGTGGGAGGTGACTTCCAGCTCTATTTCGCACCAATCGACATAAGGCTCCGTGCCGAGCGGATGACGGTTGCGAACGTCTCTTGGGCAAGTCGCCCTGATTTTTTCCGCGCCGACCTCATCGACACGCGGGTTGCTCCGTTCAGCCTCATCTTCGGAGAGAAATATCGTGTGCGATGGCTCGAACTTCGTGATGCGGCAACTGACCTCGAATGGTCCAGCGACGGCCGGAACAACACATGGACCTTTGGCGATCCCGACAAAAAAGGCGAGCCTCTCGACCTGCCATTGATCCGCCGAGCGTTGCTGGCCGGCACGACCCTGCGGTATCGCGACCCGCGCATGCAGCTCAACGCCGATATCGGTTTCGAGACTGTAAAGGCGCAGGATACACGCTTTTCCAGCGATGTGCGCTTTTCGGGCGATGGCACCCTGCGGCAACGTCCCTTCACCTTGCGCGGCGGCCTTTTGTCTCCCAACGCGACGGTCACGGGCGGCAAGAACAGCCTTGCCCTGCATGCGCAGGCGGGCTCCACCGTGCTGGAGGTGAGCGGCACGCTGCCCGGTGCGACCGAGATTGAGGGCGCGGACCTTCGTCTCGTCACCCAAGGTCCCAATCTTGCCCTGCTGTTCGATTTCCTCGGCGTAGCCATTCCCGAAACACGCGCCTATCGCTTTACCTCCGCGCTTACCAAGCAGGGCGACGAATGGCGTTTCACGCATCTTAAAGGCCGCTTCGGAGACAGCGACCTGGCCGGGCGCATGACCGTATCGCTTCCTGATAACCGTTTACTGCTGAACGCTTCGCTTGCTACCCAAACGCTCGATATCGTCGATGTCGGCCCCTTCATCGGCTACGATCCCCAGAAACTGGAAACTCAAGGCGCGAAAGGGACGATCCAGACTGTCGGCGGCACTCCACGCCTACTTCCCGATGCCCCGCTGCGGGTCGAGGCGCTCCGCAATTTCGACGCTAAGGTGGAATATAATGTGCGCCGCGTCCGCGCCGAGAATTTGCCCATTTCCAATATCGCGCTGAAGCTGGCGCTTGAGCGCAGCCTGATCACGCTTTCGCCTCTCACCTTCGATATGACAGGCGGACATGTGAGTTCTGACATTGAAATCAACGCGCGAGGCGCTCCGGTCCGCACGGCCTACGATATCCGTCTGTCGCCCACGCCCATGGGCAAGCTTTTGGGGCGTTGGGGTGTTGAAGAATCCGGCACGACGGGCACAGTCAAGGCCCGCGTACAGATGACTGGCCTGGGTGACACGCTGCACGATTCGCTCGCTACGTCCAACGGCCGTATCGCGGTGATCCTGCCCGCGGGGTCCATGTGGGCGCGTAATGTCCAGCTATCCGAACTGGACATAGGCACGTTCATCACCAAGATGTTCGCGGGAAAGCTTAAAAAGCCGGTCCAGATTAATTGCGGCCTGATCGCGTTCACTGTGCGCAATGGTGTGGCGGCGGCTGATCCCATAATCATCGACACGACAAAGAACGTGATGGTCGGACGGGGTGGCTTTTCGTTTCGCAATGAAAGCCTGGACCTGGCTTTTCGAGCGGATGGCAAGAAGTTCAGCTTGTTTTCCGGTCAATCCCCCGTGGGCATCAAAGGCTATTTCGCGAAACCCAGCATTGACGTGATCAGCCCCGAATTGATCGCGCGAGGCGGGGTGGGCGCTGCCCTTGGCATTGGTGCCACTCCGCTGGCCGGAATCCTCGCCTTTGTCGACATTGGCGACGCGAAGAGCGCAGCTTGCGGACCAGTACTTGCGGGGGCAACGGCCGCCGCCCAGCGGACCAAGGGCGGGACGCCTCGTGATGACGTAGGGCGCGGCACAACGGCCAAGGATGAGGCGGGCAAAGAAAGCAAGGACGAGAAAAAGAGCCAGGATAAAAAATTTCTAGGCATCTTCTGATTCGCTGGAATGTGAAGTCGGGACAGGGAATGACTGACGAGCAAGTCCGAAGGCCACGCCACCTCTGATTTTAGAGAAGTGGGCAACCAAACGGCATGATATTCATCCTACTACAGGCCGCCCGCCCGGATGAGCCACACACCATCTTCCAAGAGCGACCCTTCTCCGTCGCTCAGCGGCCGAATTGCTCCTTCGGATTGCAGACCGGCGGCTATCGCGTGATCACGCGTGAAACGCTGCCTTGCGGTTGCTTAAGTAAAGCGTAGGCTCACGGCATGATTGATCGAGCCCCACATCAGCTTGTGATTGTCGGCGGCGGTCCAGCTGGGATGATGGCGGGCCTTCTGTTCGCTCGCGCTGGTGTACCGACCCTCGTGCTTGAGAAGCATGCCGACTTCCTGCGCGACTTTCGCGGTGACACGGTACATCCATCTACCTTGGACTTGTTCGACGAGCTCGGCCTTCTTGAAGCCCTTCTGACCCGCGAGCATGACAAGGTCTCGTCAGTGGGCGCTGTGATCGGCGGCCGCGAATATCGGATCGCCGATTTCAGCCGCCTTCCCGGTCCTGCTCGCTTTATTGCAATGATGCCGCAATGGCATTTTCTCGACTTCGTGGCAGACGTCGCGCGGCGGCTGCCCGCGTTCACCCTGCGCATGGAGGCTGAGGCCGTAGGCCTGGTCGAGGGCACCGATCGCGTCGAGGGCGTAAGACTGGCAAATGGCGAAACACTCGAAGCGCGACTGGTCATCGTCGCCGATGGACGCAGTTCCCGGCTGCGGGAAGCGGCTGCGTTACCGTTACAAGATCTCGGTGTGCCGATCGACGTGCTCTGGTTTCGGGTGCCAAAGGCGCGGACACCTGACAATCGCACACAGGGCTACATCGATCGGGGCGAGATGATCGTCACCATTGACCGGGGCGACTATTTCCAGTGCGCCCGCGTGATCGAGAAAGGCGCGGCGGACAGAATACGCGCGGCGGGCATCGAGCGCTTCCGGGGCGATGTGTCGGCGACGGCACCATCGCTGACAGACCATATCGCAGCGGTCGCTGTCTGGGACGATGTGAAGCTTCTCACCGTATCGCTTGACCGGCTGACCCGCTGGCACCGACCGGGCCTGCTTGTTATCGGGGATGCAGCGCATGCCATGTCGCCGGTGGGCGGCGTCGGCATCAACCTTGCGATCCAGGACGCGGTCGCCGCCGCAAACATTCTTGCCGCTCCGCTGAGTGCCGGAATTGATCCTGATCCGCTGCTCCGCCAAGTGCGTGCCCGACGCATGCTGGCCGTCCGCACGATCCAGGCCATACAGCGCGCCGTCCATCGGAATGTCATCGGTGCGGCCATGCGCAGCACAGCGCCACGCGCGCCGGCTGTCCTCCATTTGCTGCAAACGATCCCAGCGCTTCAGGCCCTTCCGGCAAGGTTGCTCGGTCTCGGCATCCGGCGCGAGCACATTCGCTCTCCGGCCTTGCCTGCGTGGCGCTGAACGAAGCCGACCCATCGCGGACACTTAGCGATCATTTCCGATCCCTAGGTGTCGACGGTCCGCTTTTGCGACGGCTACCGACCAGCTTACGACGTTTACCAGCAGGGATGGGAACGGCCGCTTGTCCCAAGACGAGCCGTTTGCTGGACGTAACGCTGCCCGGCAGGAACGCGCTGAAATTCGGCCGCAAGACACCCTGATCGGCAAAGATGAAAGCTACCGACCGATCTGGCTTTTCAAAGCCAAAGGGCTTTCACTTCGATCTCGGCTGCATCAGCTTGATGCGGATGGAGCCGATCCGATCGGTCGGGACCACACTCAAGCGCTCATCGCCATTGAGTGTGCGGCCGGGCTTCCAGCCTTGTGCGGCGAAACGACCCTCTTCCACGCGATCGACTTCCGCCAATCTCGAACCAATTGCAAAATCAGCGGTAAATCCCTTTCCGACAATGAAAAAGGAATCGTTCCCTTCATCGATGATCAGACCAAATGCTCGGCTGTCTCCGGGGGCCGGACGCGTTCCGGGGCCTTCGGTTTCGCTCGGCATCGGAGGGGGCGGAGGGGGCGCTTGCAAACCGACGTCGAGCAGCATTTGCTTGAGAAGAGCCATCGTTTCCCGAACAGTGATGGTGTAGCCGCCAAGGTTGATGACCGCGGGATTCCCATCATTCAGGAGAACGCCTGCGATACGTCCTTCAGCCTGCGCTTTCGTGATCACTTGGTCCATGTCGGACAGTAACGAGTAGGCTTGTGCTAACTGCCCATCGATGCGGCCATCCTCGATTCCGAAGACGGAATAGCCGATCGTACGGTGCTGGCCGAGCACCCAAAAGATGTCACCAGTCCGGAACTGCGCTTCCGGGACGAACAGCGGATTTCCGGCACGGTCGTAGTCCTCCAGCACTTCCTTGGTGTTGGGCGTGTATCCTTGACCGTCCCCGCGTCAATCTTCTACTCGTGGACCGCGCTCGCCCGCCTCTGCTCGCGAAGCTGCCAACTATCGGCGATCATGGAAATCCACTCTGAGTCGAGCATTCGACGCATGGCCAGGCGCCGATGTCCTCGCCGACGAGCGACCCGATGGTACGCATATTCGCCTTCGCCGACGGAATCAGCACTTCAGGCAGCACCAGCACGCCTAGAAATGAGAGTTTCGCTCTCACCCCTGCAAGCAGCTTATCAAGTATGTCATTTTGCCCGGTCGCCGAGATGAGGGAGGCGCATTTGCTGCCGTGCATGGCACGGCGATCTCGCCGGACGGGCTCATCGAGCGAGACCAGCCTCAGATTATCGAGACCTACAGGCGACCCAGGGGCAATGGCGCATTACCGTTCCACTTCCTATATCGCAGGCCGAACCCAGCAGCGGGTTCACGCTTCCCGCAATCGCCACCTACGCATCGGTCGCGGCCAGAGATTGCGTCGCGGCCATCGGGGGGCCCGACCGCTTAACCTGATTGTATGATCTCCAAAATCTCCGCGTCGAAACCCATGAGCGAGAACCACCGCCGATCAACATCTGCCCGGTGGATCGCCTGCTCAAGTACCTTGTCCCTGATCGTGGCGCTTGCAGCCTTGTCCCCATCATCGACGAGAGCGACCAACAAACCGTCCAAGGCTTTCTGGAGCGTGTCGGTTTGAGCAAGCGCAGGCAACCCTTTGCTTTGACCCAACGCGACCGTCAGGCTGGTAGCGGCCGCCATCGTTGAGGCTCCACCTATCGCATGCTCTGCGACGGTAATCGCCAGATCGCGGAAGTCGTCTGCTTCCTGCTGCTCGAATGCGGGCGTTTCGGCATATTGCGCAAGCGTGATCTGCAAATGGCCGATGACGAGTTGGGTCTGCTCGCGGGCACCTGTGACAAGTGTTCTGACGACGGACAGTCTGCGACGCCAAAGGCCGCCCTCACGTCCTCCTGCTGACGCCCGGCAACGTCCAAGACTGCAAGGTCGCGAAGAACTGCATCGAGGCCCTGCCACCCTCCGGCGAACTCGTCGCCGATAAAGTTATGACAGCCAAGAGCTGCGCGGGTGGCTCGACGACCGCGGTACCCAGGCCGTCATCCCGCCGCGCCGCAACCGCAAAATCCACGACGACTACGACCGCGCCATTTACAAGCAGCGCAACGTCATCGAGCGCATGTTCTGCCGCCTCAAGGACTGGCGACGCCTCGCTACCCGCTTCGATCGCAACGCAAAACTTTATGGGAGCTCTCGCGCTCTCCGCGGCCGTCATCTGGTGACTGTGGTGAATCCGGACCCTAATCAAGAGAGTGAGCCGACCGTGGTGCTCACGTCGCGGAGAGTCTGTGGGCGGTCCGACGCCCTGGGGAACGACGCGGCCCGCCGCTCCGCGCGCAAAACTGCCAACGCACCGGATGACGAGATAACTAAACGATTGACTATATCCTCAGTGCGGCTAGTGTGTATGGAAACACTGGGGGGATGATATGAATTTTTGGGGTGTGTCGAGCGGCGCGTTTATACTTTTCTCATGTGCGCTGGCAGCGTCTGGTGCAGGGGCTCAGACTCCCGTGGCTGCGGGTGCCGGCGCAACCGAGCCCGGGTCGGCCGCGTCAGAGCCTCAGGCCCCGCCGTCGAGTGGCGGCAATGACGGCTCCGACATCGTCGTGACCGCGCTGAGGCGCAGCGTCAGCGTTCAGGATATTCCCGCTTCGATCACCGCCGTGAGTGGCGACACCCTTCTCAGCCGGGGCGTCACTGATACCATAGCCCTGGCCAATGTGATTCCTGGATTGGTGTTCGTCCCCAACTTCGGCAACACCATTGTGACTATCCGCGGCGTCGGCTCGACCCTTGTGGCTGGTTCGTCCGAACCGACGGTCGCGATCTATTCGGATGGCGCCTATTTGCCCCGGCCTTTCATGGGAACCCTGCGCGCGGTCGACCTCGATCGCGTCGAAGTCCTGCGCGGGCCGCAAGGGACTCTCTATGGCCGCAATGCTACGGGCGGTGCGGTCAACTTCATCTCCGCTAGCCCAACCAAGACGTGGACGGGGCGCATCGACGCTATTGTAGGAGGCCGCAATCAGGTCGGTATAAGCGGGTTTGTCTCAGGGCCACTCTCCGATGGCGTGCAGATCAGGCTCAGCGGCGGACGTGAGAAGCAGGATGGCCCGGTCGAAAACATCCTCAGGCCCCTTAACGTGGTGGAGCGTATTGGCGGCGGAACGGACGCCAAATATGGCCGTGTCGCGCTGCGCCTGACACCTACGTCTAGCCTGACGGTGGACCTGTCGCTCCGCTATGATGAGGACAATGCGGCCAAGATCGACCAGAGCCCGGTTGGGCCGATCAGCCTCGGGGTCGAAGGGGTGGATTGGACGAATGAGCCTTGGAAGGCGATCTCGAATCGCCCGCACAGTGCGGTAAACAAGCTGCTCATCGGCCAGGCAGGCGTGACGTGGGAGGCGTCCGATGCGATCACCGTCAAGTCTCTGACGAACTATATCCTTGGGAAGACGCGGACCGCCAACGACGACGATGGCACCGCATTTCCCTACTTCTATACGGCGATTTGGCCGCGTCGATCCGAATCGATAAGCCAGGAGTTCAACCTGTTCGGAAATTTCGATAAATTTAATTTCATCCTCGGGGCCTTCTATTACCACGAGGAATATAAGAGTGTTCTAGATGTCATCATCGAGAATCCGGATCCGGCGGCGGTCCTGACGCAAAATCTTGGCCAGCAAGCCAAAGTGGACAATTTTGCGGCATACTTCGACGCGACCTATTCGTTCACGGACGCCTTGAGGCTGAATGTGGGTATGCGCCTCAATTACGACAAGAATGAGTATGAGTCGATTTCGGGCCTTGAACCCCTCATCCCTACGGTAGCAGTCGCGGGCGGCACCATCAAAAAAACCAAGTTGCTCCCAAAGGTTGCCCTTCAATATGATTTCACGCCAGAAATCCAGAGCTACATCCAGTGGAGCCGCGGCTACAAGGGCGGCGGCGGCAACCTGCCGGCAAGCGATGGCTCCGCGCCGGCTTTTGGACCGGAGACGCTCGATTCCTACGAGCTTGGCGTGAAGTCCCGCCTGCTCAACGGCAAACTGACTGCTAACTTCGCGGCCTTCTACTATGACTATTCGGGCCTGCAGGTCGAAAAGCAGGTTCCCCCGATCGGCGTCCTCACGGACAATGCGCAAGCGAAGGCGTATGGCGCCGAACTTGAGATCCGATACAGCCCAGTCCCCGACCTCACCTTCACCCTTGCGCCCACATACGTGCACACGGAGTTCACGGAGTTCACCTCGACGGAGCCGCTGACGCTCGTCCCCTACGATCTCGCTGGAAAGACGTTGAATTTCGCGCCGAAGTGGACCGTTAACGCGAGTGCATCCAAGCGTTTCGATCTTGGCGGAGAACTGTTGAACGAGCTAGAACTCACCGCAAGTGCGCGGCACAATTCGACCGTCGTCTTCTCCTACTTCAACCTCGACGCCCTTGACCGACAACGGCCTTACACCGTGGTTGACCTAAACGCGACGATCTCCGATGTGGACAGGAAAACCACGCTGTCGCTGTTCGTCAACAATTTGGGCAACAAGGCATACAAGACTCTTACGGGTAATTTCGGGGTTGGATATATCGGTCACTGGGGTGCCCCCAGGACGTGGGGCGCGCGCCTCAGCCGCTCCTTCTGATCCGAGCGAGCGCCATGCGGGCAGGGTCGTTCGGATGAGCGATCCTGCAAGCTCAAATCAGTTAGATGTTTGATCGCGGGGTTTGATGGTAAAACACCCACAGAGGTGGGTCGGGAAATTTGACCAGCGGGATGAGTGGGTCGCCGGCCTGACGACAGCCATGGTGGTGGCGGCACAGGAGGCCAGATGAGTAAGCGACCCCGCCGGAATCGCCGTCTGGCGTTCAAGGCGAGGGTTGCATCGTCGCCCGCAGGTACGCGCGCGACCTGGAAGATTACCTCGGACGCCCCTTTTCGCGGTGAAGCGGCGCGCGCAACCCGTATCTGTCCCAGTATATTCAGTTTAGCATCAAGGATCCTCATATGCATCGCTCGGGCATCGAACTCATCAACCTGTACTGGGAAGAAGTCTGGAACAACGGGAACCTGGAACTGATCCGCGAAATCTGTGCGAGTCCTATCGTCCGGCACGACGCTAATGAGGTTACGAGCCTCACGCACGATCAGCAGATCGCGCGCGTCGCGGCGCAGCGGACAAGGCTTCCCTTCTTCACCCATGAGGTGCTGGTCGCCGACGAGCATCATGTCTGCTCAGTCTGGAACATGACGATCCGGGAGGGGGGTGAGCGGGAGCTCTGCGGCATTGAGGTGTTCCGGGTGGAGGAAGGGCGCCTGTCGCACTGCTGGAATTCCGGCTACATTCCCGGCCTGTGGGGTCGCGACGGTGCGGAGCGGGAGGCGCGCGAGCCCGCCATCCTGCCGTCGCTGAGCAGTATCGATACCGACTGGATCCAGGATATCTTAACCTCTGTCGACAAGAGCACCCCGCGCGTTGGAGTGCTCCAGTCGGTGGATCGTATCGGCAACGGCACGCTGAGCGAGACTGCTCGCGTCGTCCTGCATTACAATGCCGACCCCGAAAACTATCCCACCACGCTTTTCTGCAAGTTCAACCGGTCAACCCCCGAGATCGACGCTGCGAACAAGCGGGTGGGCTTCTATGAGCGTGAGATCAACACCTACAGCTTCCTGCGCGACCATCCGGACATCTCGGCGCCGAAGGTATATTTCGCCGCGACCAATCCCGACACGGGCGCCACCAACATCGTCCTCGAAGATCTCTCGACGCGAACCACGCCAGGCGACCAGGTCAGGGGCGCTTCGGTCGAGGAAGCGGACGCGGTGGTACGGGCGCTGTCACACCTCCACGCCAAGTTCCTCGGAACGGAGCCGAGTGACTGGCTGTTCGATCGCCAGCCCCGTGCGGCAATGTTTCATGATTCGTACCGGATAGGCGCCGCAGCGCTCAAGGAATTCCTCGGCAGCGCCGTTGACGCCTGCGATTACGAGCTGATCGACAGGTTCGAGCAGCTTTATCTTGATTGGGTGAACCTGCCCGTCGGCACCAAGACGGTGCTGCACGGCGACCCGCGCGTCGACAACATCTTGTTCGAGGCGGGCCCGTCCGGGATCAAGGCGTGGCTCATCGATTGGGGGATGACCGGGGTCGGGAGCCCGCAGTTCGATTTGGCCTACTTCCTGACGGGCAGCGTGCCCGTCGACATGCGGCGCCAGCACGATCGACGCTGGATCGCGGAGCATGCAGCTGAACTCGCCAAGGCTTCCCCGGCCTACGATCTCGCATCGGCGGAAATGATGTTCCGCGCTCAGGCCGTGGCGCAGCTTGCTGCAACCGTGCCGGCCGCGCGTACCGTCGAGCGCTCGGCACGCGGTGTCGAGCTTCTGACCACCCTCGTTCAGCGCAACTGCGCCGCCGTTCGCGACTGGGATGCCTTCGGCGCCATACGCTCGCTTTCTACAATGTGACGGGGGTCGCGGCCCCTAGCTGGCTAACTACGCCGAAAAGGAAACATCATGGATCTGTTTCGTAAGGGCGCCTTCAAGGGCAAGACCGTTTTCGTCGCTGGCGGATCCACGGGCATCAACCTCGGCATCGCCGAACGCTTCGGCGAGATGGGCGCCAACGTCGCGGTCATCAGCCGCAATGAGGAGCGGATTGCTGTCGCGGCTGAGCGCGTGAAGGCGACGGGCGCCGACGCCATCGGCGTGGTTGCCGACGTTCGCGACTTCGACGCCGTTTCGCGTGCGTTCGCTGCAACTACCGAGAAGTGGGGCGAGATCAACGTGGTCATCTCTGGCGCCGCAGGCAATTTCCTTTCGCCCGCGACCGGGCTGTCGGCCAACGCCTTCCGTACGGTGGTCGAGATTGACCTGCTCGGCACGTTCAACGTGCTCCGAGCCTCGTTCGACCATCTTCGCAAGCCTGGTGCGTCTGTGATCTCGATCACGGCCGGCCAAGCCAAGCGCCCGGTCATGTTCCAGGCGCATGCGAGCGCGGCCAAGGCGGGCATCAACAATCTCACTGGGACGTTGGCGAT
Organism: Sphingomonas echinoides ATCC 14820; assembly: GCF_000241465.1. Lineage (GTDB taxonomy): Bacteria > Pseudomonadota > Alphaproteobacteria > Sphingomonadales > Sphingomonadaceae > Sphingomonas > Sphingomonas echinoides. Next base: position 109,472 of record NZ_JH584236.1, on the reverse strand, counting down.
GGAGTGGGGCCCGGCCGGCATCCGCGTCAACGCCATCTCGCCTGGCCCGATCGGAGACACCGAGGGGATGGCCCGGCTTGCTCCGTCGGACGAGGCCACCGCCAAGTTGAAGAGCCGTCTTGCCTTGCGGGACTACGGCACAAAGCGCGACATCGCGGATGCCGCGCTGTTCCTTTCGAGCGACAATGCCCGCTACATCACTGGGGTGGTGCTCGAGGTCGATGGTGGCCTCCTGCTCGGCGACGCCTCGGCGGACGCCCTTACCCTTCCGGACCGTCGATGATGACGCTTGAGATCGATCGGCGCGGCGCGGTCGATTGGGTGACGTTTAACCGCCCCGATCGGCTGAATGCTCTCAGTCCCGAGCTTGTCGAGGCGCTACACGAGTACTTCGACAGCCTGTCCCGCGATACCGACACCCGTGTGGTGCTGCTGCGGGGGGCAGGACGCGCCTTCTGCGCGGGTCTCGACCTCGGAGCGACGGGCGGCGGCGATCTCGACGCCACCGCGCACCTCGCAATCCAGCGGAGGGTCTCGGAAATCGTCCTGAAGATGCGGTATTGCCCCCAAGCGATCGTCAGTCTGGTCCATGGTCCCGCCTGCGGCGGCGGCTTCGCCATGGCGCTCGCATCGGACATCCGCATCGCCGGAGCCAGTGCGCGGATGAACGCGGCATTCGTCCGGATCGGCCTTTCGGCATGCGACATCGGCGTTTCATACTTCCTCCCCCGTCTCGTCGGGGCGAGTCTCGCCGCCGAACTGATGATGACGGGGGATTTCATCCATGCCGAACGAGCCTTGCAGCTGGGTCTAGTAAGCCGCGTGGTGGCTGACGAGGACTTGGAAGTCGCCGCGGAGCCGCTCCTTGACGCGATGCTGACGACGTCACCCCTCGGTCTCAGGCTGACGAAGGAATGCCTTCGGATGTCAATTGATGCGCCGAGCCTCGAGGCGGCAATCGCGATGGAGGACCGCAATCAGGTCATTGCAGGCAGCGCGCCTGAGTTTCAGGAGGGAGTCGCCGCGTTTTTCGAGAAGCGCCGTCCAGCTTATGCGGCCGAGCTCGTGAAGCGGACCAAGCGGTGAGCGCCGCAGCCGGGACAACATCTTCGGAAGGCGCGGCCGGAAGCAGCGTCGTCTCAGCGACCGGCTTCATTTCGACGATATCAGCGACGCCCGGGCGAACGCAACGGGCTACGAATTCCTCTGTGTCGCACGATGTGTTGTGGCAAGATTGAGGACGCGCCAAGCAAAGGAGAGAAAGATGTTGCGGATGTTAAGCGAAGCGCATGGGAATGTTGTTCTTGCCGATGATTTGCCCGCCAAACCGGTCGGCGTCATGAAGCCGGGCATGGTCGAGATCGGGGCGGCGACGCACGATAGAGCATCGCGGCGTTCACCGACGATCCGCACCACAGAGGCTCTTTCGCGCCTGACTGCGGTGACAGCCACCAAGATTCGGAGGCTCGCGGTCGTTGCCCCGCTCGGCCTAGCCTGTCTGTGTAGCGGATGGCCGGCGTCTTCCCAGGTCGTCATTGGTCCCGGCGATCGCCCCGAAACCGGGCTTCAGGGCCAAACCACGATCGAAGACGTGGTGAGCGGCCGGTCCAAACTTCCTTATCATGCTGGCGTTCGCCTCGTCGGTCGCACGGACATCTGGAACCGCGGCGGCAATTTGCAGCTCTCATGGGTCGATCAATGTGCCTATGTATCCACCTTCAAGCAGACAGGCCCGATAACCGCCAACAGCCGATCTGCCTTGTTCCTCCGCGAGCCAGCGGGCGTCGCGGTTATCGACGTAAGGGACCCCCGGGCTCCAAAGCCCGTGCGCTTGCTGCGGGACCGGGGCTCGATCGATGCGGTAGAGACGATGCACGCGATTGCGGCACCAGGTCGCAAAGTTCTCGTCGCCGGCGCCTACTCGGGAGGAATTGCTGGCCGGGGCGAGGAGGACGCAGCTTGGCTCAGCATCTACGATGCCTCGAACTGCCTGAATCCCAAATTGCAGAGCGAGTTCAAGTGGCCCGCCAACATCCACATGGTGACAATCTCTCCCAACGGTCGTCGCGTCTACGGTACAGAAGTCGTGCCCGGACTCGGTTCGGGGAAGGGTGGCGTGCATGTGCTCGACATCAGCAACATGAAGCGCCCCCGCTATCTCGGCCGCTTCGGCGCCACGCGACCCAATGGATTGACGGCTGGGTTCACGCCACATGAAGTGTCGATCAGCCGTGATGAGCGGCGGATCTACGCGGCTGTCGTCGCCTCCGAAACCGGGGACGTGCCTGTGGAGAACGGCAGCGTCTACATTCTCGATAACAGCGACATCGTCGATGGGCGCTCTCAACCGAAGATGAGGCTCGTCGGCGAAGCCAAGCAAGGCGGTTGGCATTCTGTCGTGCCCGCGTCGATCAACGGAGTTCCACACCTGGTGGGTGCGGCCGAACTGGGCGCCTGTCCTGGAACATGGCCGCGGATCATCAATATCGCGGACGAGAAGAATCCAAAGGTCGTCGGCGAGTTCAAGCTGCAAATGAATATCAAGGAGAACTGCGACGCGATACGATTTACTCCTCGGAAGGAGGATCCCTATGCGAGCTTCATCCCAATCCCAGACATCACCGAGCGCCTCGGCGCGGTTGCCTCGCATTTCAACGATGTCGACGATGCAAGGAACACGAGGCTTGGTCTGTTCCCCTTCTTCGCTGGCGGAGTGAGGATCGTTGATTTGCGCGATCCTACAAAGCCGGTTGAAGTCGGCTACTATAAGCCGGGTGCGAATCCCGATACCCCGCTAAGTGGCAACGGGCTAAACTGGACAGGGTTGAACGACCAGGTAAGCGACGGGTGTACGTCGCATGTACGCTATGTTCCCGAGTCCGGGCACATCTGGTTCGCCTGCGTCACGACCGGTTTCCACGTTGTCGAACTGAATCCGGACCTTCGCGCTCGCCTCGGCTTCCCGACCGTGAAGTGATAACCTGTGTCGGCCGCTGGCGGCTCGGCTTGAGGGCTGTCGGCGGGGGGTAGATGACGGAGCCCCTTTCGTCGCGGCGAGGCGCAAAACAGTGCGGGAGGCTTGTTCGCGCTCGCCGCGATCATGGCTGGGCGCGTTCTCCGCCTCCCGCCGCACATTGCTGGACCGAGCAACTTGAGCGACCGATCAGGCAATGAGCCAAGGGTCGCTCCAAGGGAGAAGAACATGCGTTACGAACACATCACGCTGGAATGCATCGAAGGCGTGGCGACGATCACGATTAATCGTCCCGAAGTGCTGAACGCGCTGTCCATGCAGACCCTCGACGAGATGATGGATGCGCTGGACTGATCTGCCCCCCGCTGAGTGGCCCAGAGACTATGATAGTCTGGACCACGAAAGGGAGTTTGAATGCCAAGCAAGAAGCACAAGCCGGAAGAGATTATCGGCAAGCTGCGTGAAGTTGAGATCGTGCTGGCGCAGGGCGCGAGCACAGCCGAGGCGTGCCGCCGGATCGCGGTCAGCGAGCAGACCTATTATCGCTGGCGCAAAGAGTATGGCGGCCTGAAGACCGACCAGGCACGACGGATGAAAGATCTGGAGAAGGAGAATCTGCGGCTTCGCCGTGCGATCTCGGACCTCACCTTGGACAAGCTGATATTACAGGAGGCGGCCCGGGGAAACTTCTGAGCCCCGCGCGGCGGCGACGCTGTATTGATCATGTGCGACGAGCGCTTCCGGTGTCCGAGCGACGGATCTGCCGGGTGCTGGGACAGCATCGATCGACACAGCGCAAGGTTCCGCGCGGGGCAGATGACGAACAGGCGCTGACCGAGGACATCATTGCGTTGGCAAAGCAATATGGTCGCTACGGCTATCGGCGGGTGACGGCATTGCTGTGCCATGCGGGTTGGACGGTGAACCATAAACGGGTTGAGCGGATCTGGCGTCGCGAGGGGCTCAAGGTCCCGCAGCGGCAGCCAAAGCGCGGGCGTCTGTGGCTTAACGACGGATCATGCATCCGCCTGCGGCCTGAATATCCAGGGCATGTTTGGGCCTACGACTTCGTCGAAGGTCGGACGCATGATGGCCGCAAGTTCCGCATCCTGACCATCATCGACGAGGCCAGCAGGGAATGCCTGGCGCTCATCGTCGCACGTCAGCTGCGACATGAGGATGTGCTGGCCGCCTTGGCGGACCTGTTCATCACGCGTGGCCCGCCAGCCAATATACGGTCAGACAATGGCAGTGAATTTATCGCGACGGCCGTCCAGCAATGGCTGGGCCAGATCGGGGTGAAGACGCTCTACATCGCACCGGGATCACCGTGGGAGAATGGCTATAATGAAAGCTTTAACGGGTCGCTTCGCGACGAACTGCTCAATGGCGAGATCTTCTACAGCCTGGCCGAGGCGAAGGTGCTGATCGAAGCCTGGCGGCGGCACTACAACACTGTCCGGCCGCACAGCAGCCTCGGCTATCGACCACCGGCCCCAGAAACGGCCTCACCGCCATATCCGGCCTCCGGTTCCGCTTCGCTACACCTCCACCCGGATATGGCGGCGGCGAGCATAATCCACTAACAAACAAACCGGTCCACTCGGTGGGGGCAGATCACGCTTTCCTGGACAACCGCACTGCGGCCGCCGGGAATATGCCGATAGAGCGTGGAAGGTTGCACACCGAGCTGCTGTGCAATCTCACCAACAGTTATGCTTGGGTTCGCCAGCATGGCTCGCGCCCGCTTAATCTCAGCGGGTCCCATTGATGGTTTTCGGCCACCGCGTCGGCCCATGGCTTTAGCTTGAGCTAGCCCCGCATGGGTGCGTTCGTGGCCGAGCTCACGTTCGAACTCTGCTACCGCCGCGAAGACATGGAAGACTAAGCTTCCACCAGGTGTGGTGGTGTCGATCGCTTGTGTGAGAACTCTCAATCCAACATTACGGCGTTGCAGTTCTGCCGTCGTCGCGACCAACTGCCGAGTGGAACGGGCGAGGCGGTCCAGTTTCCACACCATTAAGGTGTCGCCCGCATTGAGATAATTCAGCGCGGCCTTCAACTCAGGTCGTTCACGTTGCGCTCCCGACATTTTCTCCGTGAAGACACATTCGCATCCCGCGTGATGAAGAGCGTCGAGCTGGACCGCTGGAGACGGATCTCTTGTGGATAATCGAGCATAACCCACGATCACATGCTTTCTCCGAAAACTCGTTGCGACAGCTCGAAATTCAGGAGAGGCATACAGGAGAGTGATTTGGGAGACAACAGATAAGAACAAACGGGGTACATAACCGCATTGCGTGGCCATCCTCCTCTCGGGTCGTGGGGTACAACATGCATTGACTGGCCACGGCGTATAGATTCCATAGGCTTGAACCGACTGACGGACACACATACATACATACGTAAGAGTTTTGGAGATGCCAATGGCCTATATCGACCCACGATTGGTTACTTCCCCCAAGGGCCGCGTCGAGAGGCTCGAGGTAATTTATGACGGAGGCGAAGGGGATTATGCGGTCGCATCAATGTCATGGGATGGAGAGCCAGCCACAGGGGTTCGCTGGAACGGCGGTGACAAAGGTGAGAAGTTTCAGGGCTTAGGTAATCCGCAGAGCCGTGGGATCCCTACTTGGTTTATTCTACCCGATCCGATTGCTGAGCTTGTCCGTGCCAACCCTGAGGCACTTGTTCCTAACGAACCTTCTGCTCGTTAGGATACACCGGTGTCTCTCGATGGCGATAACGCGCTGGGCAGCGATTTGGCGCGGTGCCGATGCAGATGTCGGAGAGTACATTTTCAGGATGCTCAAGCGCACTCTCCGACATTAACGGCAGCATCGGTCTGACAAAAAAACGGTGGTTTAGTTGACTGACAACCACATCGCCGGAAGCCCGCAGAAATGCGTTGCCAAAATCGGCCGATTTCTGGTCTGTCAACTTAATGAAAAAAATTCCGTATTAAGTTGACATCCTCGCCCTGAATGATAGCATTTCTTGATTATGCTATCACGGAGGCGAGCGACATGCCAGCTTTAACGATCCGCAATATTCCGGACGACATTCACAGAGGGTTGAAAGCCCTGGCGGCGAAGCATGGCCGGAGTGCGGAGGCCGAGGTGCGAGAGCTGATCGCTTCCGCCGTCTTTCCTTCCCAGCGCCAGCGTCTCGGGACAGCGATGACCGACGTTTGGGGTTGTGTCAGGCTTACCGAGGATGAGGCTCAAATCATTGATGGCGCGCGCGATCGCGCGCCGGCCAAGCCGATAGGCTTTGAAGAATGATTGTGCTGGATACCAACGTCATATCGGAAATGACGAAGCAATCGCCTTCGCCTGCTGTCGTTGCGTGGTTGGACGCGCAGCGCGCAGAGACACTTTATCTTTCGGCCATCACAATCGCAGAAATCAGATTCGGGATTGCCTGTTTGCCGGAAGGCAAAAGGCGGGACGCTCTTTTGCGGGCCTTTGCTTGCATAGAGGATCTATTCGCAGGCCGCATCCTGGCATTTGATAGCGAAGCCGCGCGACATTACGCCGAGCTGGCCGCTTCCGCGCGCCGCATGGGGAACGGCTTCCCGACACCGGACGGCTATATCGCGGCCATCGCGGCAGCGCACGACTATGCCGTGGCGACACGCGACGTTGCGCCGTTTGAGGCGGGCGGCGTGCCGGTCATCAATCCATGGGAGAATGATAATGGCTAATACCGATAATGGTGGTGGTCCTGAATGGGACGACATGATTGAAGCCGTCATGGACTCGATGCCTCAGAGGCTATCGAATAGAGAATGGCGCTCCGTAAACGAGAGCGTGCATACTATCATTAAGGCTTATGTTGGCGATATATTTGAGCGGTCATCAATCGGTTTTCTTAAGTCGCGCGAGGGAAAATCGGAAGTTCGTCTATGGATGAGCATCGGGCAGGATTGTGTCGATTTTCAGAAGGGCTTTGATACCGAGAAAGCAATTGCCAAATCCTATTCGCTTGAAGGGCTGAAACTGGCCCGCGATGTTCTCAACGCCCGCATTGAGGAAATGGAGCGGGAGGGATGCCCATGAAACTGGCCAATTTCATGCAAAAACTTCATGCAGCGGGGTTTGAAATCACTGTGATTGATAGCGAAATCCCTCTTTGGATGGTGGCATTAACGACACCGGAGGAAGTGGAGCGCGATGAAGGCGGTACGTGCTTCAATGGGATTCCCATTTGGACGGGTGATCGTTGGAATATTTGCATCCAGACTACCACGCCTGCTGTCCACTCCTCTGAATGGTATCGGCATTTCCATGCCGAATTAGCGCAAGCTGTATGTGATGAGGATGCTGATGGCCGAAAGGTGACGCCCAAAAATCTGGGAGACGATTAATGAAGATCGGGTATGCCCGCGTCAGCACTGGCGAGCAGAACCTAGCGTTGCAGATCGACGCCCTGCGCGCCGCTGGTGCCGAACGGATCTTTGAGGACAAGGGCGTAAGCGGCTCCACCGTGTTCAAGCCAGCCTACGGCGATATGTTGCGCCACGCGCGAGCTGGTGACGAAATCATGGTTTGGCGGCTCGACCGTCTAGGCCGCTCTCTCCCTGGCCTGATTATCGAACTAGAAATGCTGGGAAGCCTTGGCGTCGGGTTCCGATCACTCACGGAGCAGATCGAAACGGTGACACCGGCAGGCCGGTTGTTTTTCCATATGGTTGGGGCATTTGCCCAATTTGAGCGTGATGTAATCCGCGAGCGCACCAACGCGGGGATTCAAGCAGCGCGCCGCGCTGGTAAGAAGCTGGGGCGGCCTGTGTCGATCAATGAGGATCAATGGAAACAGGCCAAGACGCTGCTGGCTGAACCTCACAAAATGAGCGTGGTGGCAGTCGCGGGTCTGTTGAATGTCACCCGCCAGGCCATCTATAAACGGCTCAGCGCTGAGAAACTGGCCGAACCAGTCGAGGCTTGATCCATGGAATACCCCCCTGCCCTTCCCTTCGATTAGCGCACTCCCCTTAAGCGTCGCCTTTCCTTGGGCAGCTACCTAGGCCGGTGATGAATGTGCGAGCGAGCATATCCCCTCGTGCTCGTCACTGCTGATTGACGCACCTGGGCGGCTCCCCCTGCCTCATGCGGGATCGGACCTTCGGCCCCAAGCAGAAAACCACCGCTACGCGCCAACGGTTTCCGCAAGCGGACCCTCCGTTTTTCAGCTTGCCCGCGTCAGGGGGGCCGCCCCTCCAAAGTGCGTCAGCAACGACAGCACGAAGGAACGGACATGCAGAACATCGCTGAATTTCGCATCATCGGTCGCATCGGTAGCACGGAGATCAAGGAAAAGGTGGCAACGCTCGACGTTGCAGCAAACTACGGCCGCAAGGTCGGCAACGATTGGGAGGACGATACCCATTGGAACCGCGTCACCTGTTTCGGCAAGAATATCGAGCGCGCAGCCAAGATGGCCAAGGGCGACTTGGTGCATATCACTGGTCGCATCCGCCAATCCCGCTACGATCGCGAGGGCCAGACCGTTTACGGCGTTGACCTGATTGTTGATCGCTTGGCCGTGATCGCGAAGAATGGCCGCCCCGCCGATGACGATCGCGACGAGGATTGAAGCGTGCGGGCGGCGCTACGCGCCGCCCATTACATTACATGCAAATCAAATTACATGCACATACATGCAATGCTATGTGCAGGCATGTAAATGGCATTGCAAGGCTGTCATTGCCATTAAATGGCTTTCCAAGGCTTTCAAGTGTCAGTATGATATGCGCATGCCTTTGCTGTCTCATGCAGGTTCGGGGCATCCTATGAATGTAAAGGAAAGCAAATGGCAGTCATCGCCTTGGCATCCCCGAAAGGAGGTTGCGGCAAATCCACAACGGCAATCGCGTTGGCCGGTGCATATGCCGAGCAGGGCTATACCGTCAGGATCATAGATGCCGATCCCCGCCAGCGTGTCATGCGCTGGGGCGAGGCGGGGCAAACTGGTCCACAGATCGCGGTCGTAAGCGCAAAGGCAGAAACGATTGTTGCAACGATCCGTGCCGCCGAGAGCGAGGCGCAAATTGTCATCATCGACGTGGAGGGAAGCGCGAACATGGTTGTTCCGTTTGCCATCGCCCACGCCAATTTCGTCATCATCCCGGCTAACCCATCAGCGGCGGACGTGGAGGACGCTATCGCAACCGTGCGCGTCGTTCTGGACACCCCAAGCAAGCACGGACGCAGTGTTCCTTACGGGCTGCTATGGACGCGCGTTTCAACAGGGTTCCAGTCTCGCGAGTTTGCGGCGCTTGCTGGGCAACTCGCAGAGGCAGGGGTGCCGGTGATCGGCCAGTTTGTCGAACGCACCGCCTACAAGTCACTGTTTTCATACTGCACCACATTGGATCAGCTCCCGCGCGACGAAGTGCCGGGCACCGACAAGGCGCGGGCCGAGGGGGCCGCGCTTGCGAACGCAGTGGCCGACGCGATTTTGGCCGATCAGGAGAAAGCCGCATGACCGAGCCGCAAAAGCCTCAGAGGCGCAACCTGGGCCTGCCTCTGGCATCGGTGCGTAGTACGGCAACGGAGACGCCTGCGGCCGACGACAGCGCCAGGGAGACCGCGCTGCGTCACGGGTTCGACAATGTGCCGATCGCGGCGAGCGAGGTAGATCGCCTGAGAGCCAATCAGAACAGCGAACCACCGCGCCGGAAACGTGGGGCAGGGCGGTCGATGCCCTTCTCGGTGAAGCTCTCGCCCGCCACGATGGAATACATATACGAGGTGGCAAACTCGCGCGATATTCCCTTGGCACAGGTGATCGAGGAGCTTGTGGAGGCTCATCGAGAGGTCGCAAAGTGATGCGCCGTCGATGACGATCAACGAGAACGGGGAGGGCAGGGCCAACCCCTAAAATGGCGGGCGAGGCCGTTGGCTGGAACCAGCGACCCCGCCCTAATCACAACCGCAAAATTGGAGCTTTGCGAATCATGACTGACACCACCCTACCGAATCCGCATCCTGCGAGCGATGCAGCTTGGACCGTTGTGCTTGCAGATTATCGAGCCGCAGTTACGAGCTTTCATGCCGAGGTGAGCCGCGCTGCCGCTGCCGGTGACGACATTGACCAGGCCACCGCCGATGCTCACGCATTTGCAGCCGTCGCGCTTATCGGGACGCCGGCAACGCATGTCGTGCAGATCGGCCAGAAGATCAGAGCAGCCGACAATCTGGTAAATCTCGGGCAGCTCTATCCCAACCTCGCAGAGATCCTTCTGAGGGACGTGCTTGGCTTGATCGGGATCACGAGCGGGGATGAT
>NZ_JH584236.1:82960-96268 GCF_000241465.1 Sphingomonas echinoides ATCC 14820 | reverse complement strand
ACATGTCGCGATCGATGACGACGGTGACCGTCCGGTCCTCGGGGACGAGGAAATAATGCCCCGCCAGCTTGTCGCGAATGCGGTTCTCAAGCGCGGCATCGTCGCCTTCGAGCAGGCCGATGATTCGTTCGGCGGCATCGGCCTGGAAGCGCTCGAGCTGCGTATCGTAGCTGTCGGCATCGCTGTCGTCGCTGGCATAGAAGATCGCGTTTTCGAGGATGTCGGCGACGCCGAGCGCGGTGATTTCGCTGCCCCGGCGGACGAAGACGGACGTCTCGTCGACCGAGTTGCACGACCATTGGTCGGGTGCGAAGGCGACATTCGCGTCGGTCGATACCTCGATGAATGCGCCGGCGTGGCTCATCGTCGCCTCGAGCGTGATAGCCTCGACCCAACCGTTTTCCGCCTCGGCGGGCGCTTCGCGGCTGTCGGAGACGATGAAGGTGCGGTCGCCCTGGGTGACGCGGAACCGCATATCCTCGACACGGGCGAGGATATCGTACCAGCCATAGCCCTTGAACGCGTCCTGGGCCTCGACCAGCGGACCACCGAACGGATTATGCTTCGCGATCGCCGCCTGCGCGGGTTGGCCGATCAGCGCATCGAAGTCGGGCATCAGCACCATGCCGGTGTCGGTCACGCGTGCGCCGCTCTCGTAGTTGCGTGAGCTGTCGGCCGCATAGGCGGTCCATGCGAACAGATAGGGCTCGGCTTCGGGTAGTGCGATACCGAGCGAGCGCGCCTCGCGCCAGTCATGCGCCGACAGCCGGTGCGTCCCCGCGGCCTCGATCGCGCGGTAGATCGCGAGCCGGACCGCATCGCGCAGGGCGGCGATGCCGGTGTTCTCGACCACTTCCTTGCGCGCCGGGAGGACGAGCTGGATTTGCGGCGCGTCGAAGATGTCGACCCGCGCGATCCAGTGGCCGCCCCGGTCGACTTCCTGAACATACGGCAGGTCGCACGGGATGGTCAGCCCGTGGAAGTTGAGGCGTCCGTCGCGCGAGGAATAATGCGAGGGGTGTTTCTGGAACACGCCGATTCGCACGCCGTACCATTCCTCGACATGGACCGCGTCCTTCAGCCAGTCCTCCTGCGGAAGGACCGCGCCGTTCCAGGTCACGGGAACCGGATAATGTTTGGCGGCGCGGGCCACGTCGCGCTCGAGCGTCTTCAGCCACTCGTCGGGCACGCGCACGGTGATCGCGGTGCCGCGCATGATCGGATCGGGTTCGATCGCGATCGGGCGGCTCGTCTCCCACGCCGAGGCCGGGATATGCGCCATCCAGCCCTGGCGGTCGGGTTTCGAGAAGGAGCGGATGATGACGTCGCGGCCTGCGAGGCTGAACACGCCCATGCCGGCGGGATCTTCGGCGCGGCGCGTCTCGTCGGACCAGCCCGAGCGGCCGAGCGTGACGATGCTCACCGGATCGGCGATGCCGTGGCCGTCATCGGTGATGTGCAGGAAGTGCTCGGCGCCGGCGCCGTTCAGCGCGAGCGCGACGCCGGTCGCACCGGCGCGGCGCGCGTTCTGGAGGAGTTCGCAGATGACGTCGAACGCGGTATTGTTGAACAGGCGCGTGACCTTGGCGATCGTCTCGGGGGCGACCGCGGTCGCGATGGTGGCGGGAATCATGGGAGTGCGCTCCTGGAAAAGGGCTCAGGCGTCCGTCACGCCTTCCCTCCCCGCTCCCTCTCTCCTTCATCGGCGCATCGGGCCGAGCCCTGGTCAGCCTGCCTTGCCGTCGCGGAACGCGCCGACCACGGTGCCCGCGTCCCAGTGACCGCTGAGGATACCGCGACGCGGGACCGAGTTGATCGCATAGCGCCGCGCCGCGAGGAGGCGGGCACGCCGGGTGTCGCGGTCGATCGGCGCGCCGGTTGCGATATCGCGGGCGAGGCGAAGCGGCGTCATGGCTTTTCCTCATCGATTGTGCCGGGGATGGCAACATGGTCGGTGACGCCCGTCCCGAAGGATCGAGCGCGATAATTTCGGCGAGCGTCCAGGGGGCTGCGCGGCGCGGGCGACGCGAGAAGCGAAGCTCGTGCTTTTCGGCATATTTGTGGACCGCTGGATATTTGCGGCCGATCGCTGCCGCAACATCAGGCAGCGCGACGCCGAAGTCGTGCGCGATGCGCAGCGCCCGGATCTCCTCTTCGGTCCATTTCCGGTGATAGCCGTGGACAAGGCCGAGGATGTTCGCGCGCGTGAACAGCGAAGCCTTGGTGCGACCCATCTTCGTCGCCAGGGCGTCCATCGGCATCGTGCCGTAAAGGTCGCGCAGCCTTTCCAGATCATTGTCGCTCCACACCGGCCCGCCCCGGAACCCGTCGCGGTTGGCATGTGTGCCGCGCAACCCGAGATAGTCGGCGCGCCAGCGGATAGAGCATTTCGTGCGGCCGAGCCTGGTCGTGAGCGGGGTCAGGCTTGCCCCGTCGGCATAGGCGCGGATGAGCAGTGTGTCTTCGTCAGGGGTCCAGTTGCGGCCCCATCCCCGGCCATAGCCGAGCTTGCGCAGGTGCGGCCCGAAGCCAGCCTTGGTCCTGCGCGGAAAGCCCTCTGTGGCGAGAATGTCGATGATCGCGATATAACGAAGCCCCTCCCCGGCCAGCGTCAGCGCCCGCGTCGCCTCGGCCTCGGTCCAGTCAGCGGGCTTGTTGGGATGGCGCAAACCGAGCGCGTTGGCACGGGTCGCGGTGCCGGACAGCGGGCGTCCGATCAGCGTGGCGATCTGTGCGATCGGGATCGCCTGCGCGTAGCCGGCGCGCAGCTGGGCATCCTCCCAGTCGCTCCATTTTGGAGGATTTCCTTCGGTCAGCCCGAGCACGCCCGCGCGGGCATAGACGCTGGTGCAGGCGCGGCCGAGATCTCCAGCGAGATCGGCCGTGGGGCGAAGGCCATATTCGCGGGTGAGCCATGCGTCTTCGTCGGTCGACCACGGACGCGACGAATTGCGGCGCAGGCCCAGTTTGGCGATCTTGTCGCGCACGCCGGCGCGGCCGCGACCGAGCGCGGCGACGATGTCGTCGATCGCGGCGTCGTCGCAGAACATGCGTTCGACCGTGGCGATCTCGTCGGGGGTCCAGGCATCGTGCCGGAACGGCATCTCGCGCAGGCGCCCGCACGGCTCGGGCAGCTTCGGACACGCGACCAGCTCGACGATATCGGGCGCGAGGTCGGTCACAGCGACACCACGGCGACGTCGCTCAGCCGCGCGCGCAGCCGTGCATGCAGGCGGGCGATGCGGTCGTCGCCCTTGGGCATGGTGTCGACCGCGGCGATCGCCGACAGGAGGTTGAGCGCGCGGTCGGTGCGCTCGGCGTCGAGCGACAGGTGCCGTGCGAGGTCGCGCGCGGTGCTGGCGTTGGGGGAGATGCGCTTCAGCGCGTCCATGATCGCGGCCGCGTCGGTCGCAGCGGGATCGAGCAGGAACGCGTCGAGCGCGCGCGTGCCCTTGAGGGCGATGGCGGGGCCGTGGTCCGCGACCTCGGCCAGGCCCGCGAGATCGAGCAGCTTCGCCGCCTCGTCGGCATCGACGGACGCGGCGGCACGCAGTTCCGGGGTCTTGCCGAGATGTTCGGTGATGGTGGGATCGATATGCGCCAGCACCGGGGTTGCCGACAGCGCCGGACCCATCGCGAAGAAATCGCCGGGGGCGAGGTTGCGCAGCAGGTCGGCGTCACGCGCGGGAAAGCCGAGCAGGTCGGCCGCGCGCGCGATGTCGCGGTCGAAGACGTTGAGCCCGACCAGCACGTTCTGCAGCTCGGACACGACCGAGGTGGAGAGCTTCGCGAGGCGCTGGGTGGCGATGACGGGGGCGAGACCGCGCTTGCGGCCGCGCGCGCACAGGTCGGTCAGGGTGGCGACGCCGAGCCGGCGGGCATCGGCATCGAGCGCGGAACCGGCGACATGCGGTGCGAGCAGATGGCCCTCGTCGATGCACACCAGCATGGTATGCGCCCAGTCCTCGCGCGGTGCGCCGACCAGGCCGGCAAAGAACGCGGCTGCCTTGATGATCCGCTGGTCGGGATCGAGGTCGGTGAGGTCGATGTGCATCGACAGCCGATGTCGCCGGCTGCGCGTCGCCGCGGCCGTCAGCCCGTCGGCGGTGAGTTCGACCGCGCGGATCGTGGTCGCGCCGATATGGCGGGCGAGGTTCTCGAATTCCCCCTCGGGGTCGACGATCGCAAGCGTCGTATAGTCGAACGCCTCCTCGATGATCCGGCGCAAGGTCCTGCTCTTGCCCGCCCCGGAGCTGCCCTGGATGAGCAGGCGTCCGGCAAGCAGGCGATCGAGGTCGAGGCTGAGCGTGCCGGTCGAATGATGGCCGAGCGGTACGCGATTGTCCGCGGCCTCGGGCGCGCGAATCGGGGTGACACAGGTCATGGCGTGGTCCTCCGGGTCAGGCGGCGTCGGCATCAGGGGGCGCCGGATCGTTGGCTGGGATGGCGGGAGCGTCGGGATCGGGAGCGGGCGCACCATCGAGCGTCCGCCATTCGAGCATGTCGTCGCTTTCGCGCTCGCAGTCCTGGCAGGTGGTGGAATCGTAGGTGCTGAGCAGCACCCAGGCCTGTTCGGGCTCATCCCAGGCCGCGACGGCGTCCTTGGTGACGTTGTCGCTGCCGCAGTCGTCGCACACCGGCTTGACCCGGGAGGCGGCAGGCGAGCACAAGCGATCCCCGGTGCAGATCGACCAGTCACCGTAGAATTTGCCGTCGTAGGGCAAGCAGTCGCCGGCGAGCTGAATGGCGTGTTCGCCGTAGCCGTCGTGGAAATGAATTTCCGTATCCGGGAAGAACTTTTCCAGGATCGCCTCCGCGCCGCGGATCTTCACCTCGCTGCCGTAGGTGGTATGGACATAGTCGAGCGGGCCGATCGCGGGGCCTTCGCAGCCCCAGCTTTCGACGTCCTCGTCGGGCGTGGCGCGGCCGTGGAACAGATAGAGATAGACACTCATGGCGTGTCCTTTCAGCTGGTTGGGAGGAGATGCGCGAGCGCGCTCGCGTCGACCTGCTTGGAGATCGGAGCGGTGCTCTCGACGCGGACCGCGCCGAGACTCTGGAACGTCTCCGGCATCTGGCGGCGTTCGTAGCGATCCTTGTCGACGAGACCGTGGATCGGCTCGCCTTCGTGGCGCGCGAAGCCGAGCGCATCGACGCTGACGACACGGCGGAAGACGCAGCCGACCTTGCCCTCGGGCACCCAGTCCGCCCAGGAACCTGAGGCCGAGACGCTTTCATACTGGCCGATGACCGCCTGATAGGCGGCGCGGCGGCGAACGACATGGCTGTCGTGGATCGACACCTCCTCGCCGGTCAGCGCGGTCCAGCGATCGGGATGCCAGCAGCGGACCGAGCGGCGCGCATTCTCGACCTGCAGGGCGATGCCGGGAATGGGCAGGCGGCGAAACTCGCTGCCAAAGCCGTACAGCACCAGCGCATAATCGACGTCTTCCTCATAGAAGGGATCGTCGCGGCGCAGCGCGTCGGGCATCGCGGCCTGGCGTTCGTCCGACAGGACATAGCCGCCATGACTGGGCGTCCACACGCGCCAGATACCGGGGAGCACCTGGTCGGCGCGATCGGGCGCGTCCCAGGGGGTCGTGTCGGGCTGGGGGCTGGGCTGGAACGGGGTCATCTGTCGTCTCCCTCAATGGAATCGACAGATCCCCTCCCTCTCTCCTTCATCCGGTCGCCCGGATTGCCGGCGGCGGGCAGGACCGATCATGGTGCAGCCGTGGGGGGCAGCGCGGAACGCGGCCACGCGCAAATTGTTATCTATCCCGACAATTCACGACAGGAGATCAATCATGGGCGAAGCGACTGACAAGCTGAAGGCGGCGGGTAACAAGCTGGCCGGCAACGTCAAGGAAGGCATCGGCAAGGCGACCGACAATGCGAGCCTCGAAGCCGAGGGCAAGGCCCAGAAGCTGAAGGGGTCCGCTCAGGACGTGAAGGGTTCGGTCAAGGGCACGCTCGGCGACGACATCTGACGCTCGACCTTCGATGACACAATCGGGCCGCTTCGGGAAACCGGGGCGGCCTTTTCCTTGCGCGGCGAGAATGCGGGATTTCGAGCGCCACCTTTGAAGATCGGCTTGAGACTGCGCGGGCGATCGGCGAGCCGCGCCGCGACCACGGTCATCCAGATCGCATCGCACCCCGTCGACGGCCTCGCGCCCCGTGCCTGATTGCAGCGCAGATGCTTCAGCAGGCCGTTCGACAGTAATCGTCGTCCACCCGCGCTGCGCAGCGTGACATGGTCGAATGTCGGGTAATCGGGATGATAGCGGACGAGGTGCCGGGGACTCGGCAGGGGCATTCCGCATCCGGCGCATAGCGACGACTGCGCCCAGCGCAGGATCCGCCGCTGGTTTCTGGCCTGGGTGGTCGATGCCATGACGCGAGGATGATGGCCCTCGATTAAATTCCTGTGAACGACGTCATCCGATGTGCAGCTGGTCGAGCACGGCGGCCTCGAGCCTGTCACCTTCGAGATCCTCGGCATGGATCGTCACGACGGGGGCGATCTCGCGCAGCTTTTCGACCTGACGCAGTTTCAACCCGAGCGTGTCGGCGTCATCGCCGGTGACGACTTCGAGTGCCGCCTCGATCACCTCGCCGGTGGTGAAGTCGCGCAGGTCGAGAAGAAGGTCTGGACGCATCTCCCCGATCAACGTCGCGATATCGAACAGGAGCCGTTTGAAGCCGACGCCGATGCCGCGCCGGCGAAGCCGGTACTGGAGATCGAGCAGGCCGACGATCGTCTTGCGCTCGGCGAGATTGTGGATCGCGACAAAGTTGGCGGGGCGCGCGATCGGCTGCGCATAGGCGCGCAGGCAGGCATAGCCCTCACGCGGGTTGTGCTCGCCGACGACGGCCAGGACCAGATAGGGTGGCCCGATGTGGCGCTGGTGGACGCCGATGTGGCGGATGCGGTTCTTGACGATCAACTCGCGCCCTTCGGCAAGCGTGATGGTCGAGCCGGAGACGTCGATCGCATAGAGCAGGAGGAAGGCCTGCGGGGCGTGCTCGGTCGGCCATTTCTTCGCCGCTTCGCGCAGTTTCGCGAATACGATGCCGCGTTCGTAGGGGTCGATGTGGGTGTAGAGATGGCGCGCGAGCGGGATACCCGGTGCGATCTGGACCCGTTCGGCCGCGGCGCGCATCGCCGCGAATTCGCTCGCCATCGACGTGGTGCGCGGCTCGCCGACCTCAAGCGGCTCGACGACGTTGACCTGCGCCATTTCCATCAGCTGCCACAGCAGCCGCGCGAGGCGCGGGATCGCGACGCCGCGGGTGCGATCGTCGGGTTCGCTGTCGTCGGGCAGCTGCGCCAGTTTCTCGGGGGCGAGCCGGTGCGCCGAGAACAGCCCGTCCGGCTCGTTGATCGTGCGCGGGGTGGCGGTCGCTTTCTCGCGGATGCGGGGCGGTGCCTGCTCGCGGAAGAAGGGGCAGTCGACGTCATGCTCGGGGCGACGCTGGCGGATACTGGTAAGGCGTCGCAGGTAATAGGTTTCGGCTTCGGAGAGATAGGCCGGCGAGAGTAGCGGCGGGTCCGTCCCCTCCCCCAGGCAGTCGCAGGCGATCCACTGGTGATGGTCGCGTGCCTTGACCACCATGATGACCGACGCGCGGTGATCGCTGTCCTCGCCTTCGCCGGTATACCAGCGCACCAGCGCCTCGCGCACCACGTCGGGGACGGGCGAGCGGGAGGTTAGACCCCGGGTATCGCGCGGGACGAGCCACATGGTGGTGATGCTACTCCATAATGCTTGCCTTGTCGCCTTTGTTCACGTTACGTTCAATGAACAAAGGAGCTGGCCATGAAGCGTTCGGAATTTATCGGAGAGTTCGACCTCGACGCGGTGCTCACCGAATTGTCGGTCGATCTGGATATTCGCGTCACCCGGCGCATGCTCGCCGGAGCGTGCATCGGCAGCAATCCGGAGGATGCGTATCTCTCGGCGCGCGAGTTGCGGGAATCGCTCGAATGGATTCATGTGGGCGAGAACGAGGGCAAGGTCAAGCTGACCACGATCCTCAGCACCGCGTGCGACGATTTCCAGCGGTGCCTCTATTATTGCGTCGCCGGCAAGGGCGTCGTGACCATGCTCGACGATCTCGTCTGGCTGGAGAAGCTGCTGGAGGCGCGCGGTCGCATCGCCGGGCACATCTACCGCAACAAGCTGCCGGTGAAGCCGCTGGTCAACCCGTATGTCGCGGCCGAGCCGGACGGTCCGCTGGGCCGGTTCGACCCGGCGTTCGCGATCGGCGCGTCCTGGTCGCATGACCCGGGACCCGATTACGATTCCGACGATCGTGGCCCCGGTCCGAAGCTCAAGGGCTGACGACAAAAGAAAAGGCGGTTCGGCAAGGGAGCATGCCGGACCGCCTCTTCCAAGGGGGGGATATCAATAACGCGCCTCGCACGCGAGGCGTTCCCCGCGCCGCCAGCGCGCCGGATCGATGAATTCCCCCGCATAGGCACCGCGACCCGCTGACCGGGCCTGTTCTGCCGCGGCGACATAGCGCGCGGCGCGTTGCGGATCGCCGCGCAGATATTGCGTCGCCGGCACCGCCAGACCCTGCAAAATGAGTTGCTCGCCCAGGTCGTAGCCGTCGACCGTCACGATGGCGATCGGGCGGCCATAGCTGCTCGCGCCGGTCATGCGGATCGTGGCGACACCGCTCTTGAGGATACGCGAGGCGGAATCCTGAGCAAACTTGCCGCATGGATAGCAGGCACCGTCCTTCGAGCACATCTGCTTGCGCTCGAAGGCGTCGGCCCCCGACAGGCGGAAATCGACCGAAACCGTGTCGCCGTCGATCGCCCGCCCCTCGCCGGTGATCGTCGCACCGTCGTGGCCCTGGGGTGCCCCTGCCCCGCAGGCGGCGAGCGCGGCGATGCCGAGGAGCAGCGCGCCCCTCATGCGTAGCGCAATTCGACTTCGACGTTCGGCCCGTCGACGATGACCGGGAGGACGCGGAAGGGTTGCAGCGGATCGCCGGTGCGCACGATCGAGACCTGGCGTGCGCCGGCATCGAACATCCGCATGGCGATGCGCTGGGCATGGGCGCGGCTGCAGAGCTGCGACCGCTTCGGGCTGGGTGTGACGGGCGGATACGGGGCGGACATGGCGATGATCCTGACGTGGGGGATGTCGGCGATCAACCGAACACCGTCTTGTGGACGCGAGTTTCGGGCTTGGGCGGCACGAGTGTCCACGCCCATTTGCGAAGGTTACCGATCCGATATTTCGGGTAGCTGTTGCCGGGGATCGCGAGCGAGATCTTGCGGCCGCGCTTGTGGACGATGAACTCGTCTCCCTCATAGCCGTCAACGAAGGTGACCTTGCTCGGCAAGCGGATGTGCATGCCGTGTTCGAGCGGGCGTACCGGGGTCGCGAGCCGCTCGAGGCAGCGTCGGCGCCAGTCGAGCGCACCGGGATCGTCGGTATCGCCGAGCAGCGAGAGGATGCGCTCGGGGCATTCGGCCTCGCAAGGCCCGGCGTGTTCGGTCATATCCTTGTAGGCGAACACGAATCCGTCCTTGGCCCGCGGATTCCAGCTGACCAGGCAGACGGCCGCGAAGGCGGGTTCGTCGGTGCCGTCGGTCGACGGCACCACGGCCGCGTACCAGACCTTGTTGCGCAGGCAGGAAGAGGCGATGACGCGCAGCGCCTTGCCCTTCCCGTCGGCATCGCGGTTGTCGTAGGTGAATTGCGCGTCGAGATAGGCTTTGGGGCCTGTGTGCGGGAACATCGACGACAGCGGCATGCTTAGCCAGCCCATGATGGCGGTCCTTTCGCGTGTGTGGACGGGTGATCGATCAGCCGAACAGGCTGACCGGCTCGGCGACCGGCGGTGTGAGCCGCAATTCCTTGCGCAGCCGCACGGCGAACCGCTCGGGCGCGAGCAGGTCGCGGATCGAGGCGTAGCAGTCGCGCTCCCCGAGGTGATCGTGACGACCGCTGACGCGGCGGTAGATGACCTCGCGGTCGGCCATGGTGCCGTGGAGCGATAGCTGCATCCACAGCTCCTCGCCGTGGAGGGTGATCTCGCCGGACCGGGAGGCGTGGCTGCGGTTCGAGCGAAGGTCGTAGTGCGCGGGGTCGAGCCCCAGCGTTTCGGCGAGCCGGCGCAGCGCCTTGCGTCCGTCGCTGTGGAAGCGATCCTTGGCGGCCGCATCGTGCGCGACGCCGCGCACCGCGAGCGTCAGCAGCGCCGGGTGCTGTCGCAGCTCGGCGATACGGTCCATGCAGCGCCGCTTGAGGAGCGCGTCTTCGGACTGCCGCGCGGTGACGCTTGCGAGATGGCGGGCGAGCAGGATGACCGCGGGATCGGTCTCGAAGGCGATGCCGGCGTTGCGGCAGTCGTCGATCGCGCGGGTGATGGCGTGAAGGCTTGCTCCAATCGTGACCAGCGCGCTCGGGTCGAGCGCCTGCTGGTGGCGGAAGGCGACATCGTAGGGCATGAGCGATCTCCCGAGCGCCTCACGCGCTCAGAAATTCGCTCCCCCTCCCCTTCACGATAACCAGTTACGTAATTGCTCCGGTATTTCAGGATCGATGTCCTCGCCCGGTTGCATAGGCCGCAGACCCTGCTCCGCATCGACCGCGGCCTGCAGATGACAGGCGGCAACGGTCGCTCCGTCGTCGGTCGCGTCATAAAGCGCGAGCGCCTGCCGCATTAGCGCGAGACCCCATGACTGCCGGAGCTTTGGAGGCTCGAATCTGAGATGCTGACGATGGATCTGTCAGCAACGGAGATGAGTCATGACGGAGGCAGTAAAATACGTTGGTCTGGACGTTCATAAGGAAACCATCGCGGTCGCGGTTGCCGACGGGGAGCGCGGAGGCGAGGTGCGTTTCGTCGGCACGGTCGCCAATGACGACGATGCGATCAGGAAACTGGTCAAACGGCTGATAGGGCCGGGCGTGACATTGAACGTCTGCTACGAGGCTGGCCCTTGCGGCTATGGGCTCCATCGGCTGCTGACGAAACTGGGACAGAGCTCCATCGTCATCGCCCCCTCGATGATGCCGCGGCGTCCAGGCGACCACGTGAAAACGGACCGGCGTGACGCGATGACGCTGGCGCGGCTGCTACGCGCCGGCGAACTCACCGCCATCTGGGTGCCAGACGAGGCGCACGAGGCGGTACGCGACCTCATTCGCGCCCGGCGCAGCGCACAGGAGGATGCCATTGGGGCCAAGCAGACTGTGCGAAGCTTCTTGCTTCGGCATGATCGTCGTTTTGGCGGCAAGGCGGCCTGGACGAAGATGTACTCGCGGTGGTTGTCCGAACAGCGGTTCGATTTTCCTCATCAGCAACTGGCATTCCAGGAGATGCAGAAGCGGGTGCTGGAAGCGCAGGCGCGGGTTGGAAGGCTGGAGGCGGCGCTGGCCGAAGCGGTGGATGCATGGTGCTTCGCGCCGCTGGTCCGCAATCTACAGGTCCTGCGCGGCATCAGGCTGGTCAGCGCCGCGACGCTGGTCGCCGAGGTCGGCGATCTCACCCGCTTCGACAATCCCAAGCAGTTGATGGCGTATGTCGGCCTGGTGCCGTCCGAGCACTCCAGCGGTGCCCGGACCAAGCGGGGCCGGATCACCCGCGCGGGCAACGCGCAGGCACGCACCATGCTGATCGAGGCTGGCTGGTCGTATCGACTGCCTGCTCGCGAGGAGCGACGCTACCGTGAGCGGGTCATCGACTTGCCCGAAGACATCCAGGCGATCGGGTGGAAAGCGCAGGTTCGCCTGTGTCAGCGCTACCGTCGCCTGGCAGCCACCGGCAAACCGCAGCCGAAGGTGACCACTGCGATCGCGCGTGAACTGGTCGGCTATGCCTGGGACATTGCACGTCGGGTGTCACCGGCGGTGGCTGGCTGATCCACGCACAACGATCACGAGAGGAGGCGCCAGCGCACCAACTGCATAGCCTTGGCCGGCGTGCCGCGGGCACCCGACTGTGATGGGCAATCCACGGTGTACGGTGGGGCAGGTTCGTCCGACGCCCGAACTTAGACGGAGGATAGGCCCAGCGACGGATACGGGTAGTGCGGTAACCAACCCGCGGATGAGAGCGTGATCAATCGTCGTCGATCAGGCGTCCGCGGCACACCCGCCAAGGTCAATGCGAACGCTGGTCTTGCGGTCAGCGAAGGAGTAAACTCGGCCAGCGTCTCGGATGGCAGTCATGAGAGCCGTATATTATCGCTCATGCCAGTCTCCCACTACGGTCTGCCGCCATGATTGCGTTCGGGGCAAACGAAAGCAGGCCCATAATGGTTGTAACGGCCGTGCGCTCATCGCAGCCTCCATCGGCCGACAAGGTCGACCATTGCGTCACGATAGCCCCACGCATCGGGATAGATCGCAGGCTCCTGCGCGAGCCAGGCCATGACAATTAGCATGTCCTCGGAAATGATCGCGTCGCAGTTGCTGAGGTGGAGGATGGGGAAGTGGCCGTTGTCGTCACCATTCCACCACGCCAGCAGGAAGTCCGCGACGCGCGCGGCCTGCCCGGTATCGGACGAGGCGACATCCACGAGGCGGCCGATCGCGGCGCCGACCTCGTCGAAGGCGAGTGCGCGGATGAGGGGGCGGCGTTGCGGTTGCATGGTGCGTATCCTGTCCTATCGGGTGGAAGCTGTCATGCGATCAGGATGGGGCGTGCTTCCCGGCCTGGGCGATCATCACGGCGACCGCCTCGTCGAGCGCGGCGTCATCGCCGTTGACCATGCGCGCCGACGGGGTGAGGCGTTGCACGCCGGCGAACACGATGGCGGGTGTCCTGGCCTTGAGCCGATAGCAGAACACCTGGTCGCCCTCGATCGTCACCAGCTTCGTCCGGCATTGCCGGCGCAGCCGCTTCGCCTCCTCGATCCGGGTGATGAGCGCCGCCACCTCGAATTCGAGGCAGTGCGGCATGACGCTGTCGCCGAGCCGCGAGACGGGCCGGTTGGCGGCGAGCCAGGCATCGACCGCCTGTTCGGTGACGCTGCCGACGGCATGGTAATCGTCCGCGGCGCCATGACCGCGGTTCGAGGCGAGGAAGGCGCGCTGCCCATCGATCCAGATCTCGGCCGAGTAGCAGGTCGTTTCCTCGGACAAAGCGTCGACCACCTTCAGCTTGCGCAATTCGATGTGCATGGTGCGATCTCCAGGTCATGCTGCGAGGGCTTCGGGTTGGTCGATCCCGGGCGCGCCACCCGCGGCGGCGTTATGGAGCCAGGTCACCGCCTGCTCGGCTTTCGCCGCGGCCTTGATGATCGCGCTTGAATCGCCCTTCAGGATCTTCAGTAAT
>NZ_JH584236.1:50878-79783 GCF_000241465.1 Sphingomonas echinoides ATCC 14820 | reverse complement strand
TTATGCTCACCTCGCCATAACGTCAGCCAATGATCGACGTAGCTGGCGTGGTTGTCGTGCAGCTCGCCGGGCAGATTGAGGTCGGCGCACACCAGACACTGGCCGATGCAGGCGACCAGCTCCTCGAACGCATAGGCGTTGTCGCCGAACTTCTTGCCGAACTCGCGGTTGAGGCGCTGCGGCGCGCCCGAATAATGGACATATTCGTGCGCGAGCGTGCTGGCGTAATGATCGTCCGAGCGAAACGCGCCGCGCTGCGGTAGCTGGATATAGTCGCCGATCGGCGAATAGAATGCCTGATCGCCGCCATGCCGCACGGTCGCCGGCAGGCCTCCGAAGAAGGCAT
Source organism: Sphingomonas echinoides ATCC 14820 (assembly GCF_000241465.1). Lineage (GTDB taxonomy): Bacteria > Pseudomonadota > Alphaproteobacteria > Sphingomonadales > Sphingomonadaceae > Sphingomonas > Sphingomonas echinoides. The sequence continues at coordinate 79,437 of NZ_JH584236.1, read as the reverse complement.
CGATCGCGGCGCGGTGCCGGCTCTCGATGCGCGGTTCGGGCGGTGCGGGCACCGGATAATAATACGCCGGGAGACCGTCGATCTGATCGACGTTGAACACCGTGTACGAGCGCAGGAACCGGATATTCTTCGTCGCCGCCTCGCCGGTGACGCGGTCCGCCTCGGTTTTCGAGAAGGTCGAATAATAGACGCTGTGCGCGCCATGCTCGCCGCGCCGTACCTGTCCGCCCAACTCGGTCGCCTGTCGGTAGGTCATCCAGTTGCGGCCAGAGAACCCCTGGGCGTCGCCGATCGCCCAGAGATAGAGCGCGTTGATGCCGGTGTAGGGCGTGCCGCAATGCCGCAGCGGTCGCCCCCCTGCCCCGGTCAGTCCCCAGGGGCGCGACCAGGGCAGGACGCCGGCTTCAAGCTTGGCGATTATGAGGTTGGTGATCTCGGCCGCGACATCGCGGCGTGGCGCAGTCGATTTGCGGTGAAAGGTCATGGGAAAGCTCCCTCGATGCGCGGGCCACGCGTGACGGTCCGCGGGTAAAAAGAAGGCGGCCGCCCCGGTGAGGGACAGCCGCCAAGGTGTGCCCGGGAGACGAACGGGCCGGGGGTATCGGGGGGCTATTCGGCCGCGATCAGCGCCTCGTCGCTGTCGATCCCGGCATCGTCGGCACCGAGATCATCGGTGTCGCCGTAGTCGTCGTCGTCGAAGCCCCCATCGCCGGGCTCGTCGTCGATTGCCTCGTCGGCACCGGCGACCGACACGAGATCGAACCGCATCGCGTCGGGCACCCAGGCCAGCGCCGCGTCCTTGGTCTCCGCCTCGGTGATCGCTTCGCCGGCGAACAGCTTCTCGCAGCTGGTCGAGATCTCGCCCTTCTTCGAGGCCATGTAGCGGGCCGCGAGCGGCGCGCCCCCGACGTTGGTGAGCAGCGCCAGCAGCGTACCCTTCGACACGCGGTCGAAGAAGTTCGCCGAGGTAGGGCGCCACCATTTGGCGGGTTCGATCTCGAGGATCGAGGCGAGCCGCGCATGGAGCGGGTTGGTGGTGACCGAGCTGTAATCGGGCTTGGCCTCGAGCGAGGTCGCCACCACGACCGCGAGCCAGGCCGCCTTGGCGTCGTCGCTGAGCGCGCGGAACGCCTCGAACCGCTCGACCGGGTTCGACCCTTCCGTCCACGACGTGTCGAGACCCTCGCGGGCTTCGGCGATCGCGACCTGCGCCTGCGTGGCGGGCTGATCCTTGGGCATCTGCGGGTCCTGCGGACGCCCTGCCCGAACCGTCGTCCCGTAGCGGCCGTAGCCGTGGCTGGGGTCGGCGAGGCAGAACAGCATATAGTCGAGCGCGAGCCCCGGATCGCCGAGGATCGAGGCGGCGAGGATGTCGCGGCGCTGGACCGCCAGTTCGTCATGGAGCCGCGCGCTGAGCGGCTTGCCGCCAGGAGCGACCGCCTCGGGCGGCAGGTCGGCGGTGCGACGCGACGACGGCGACGACGGCAGCGGCCGATCGTCCCCGGGCAGGCGGATCGGCGTTTCGCTGTAATAGGTCGTGTCGAGCGTCATCTTGCCGTCGCGGCCGAGCGTCAGGAAGACGCCGACCTGGCCCTTGACCTCGTCGGTCAGCTCGGGCGCCTTGTCGTGGATCGCCTGATATTCCTCGCGCAGCCGATCCGATTCCGCATCGAGCGCGGCATAGGTGTCGTCATCGATACCCTCGTCCTCCATATCGCTCTCGATGACCTGCACGCGCTCCTCGATCTTGTCGCAGCGCGTCTGTTCCTCGTCCGTCAGCGGCGCTGCCGGCAGCGTCACGCGGTGGAGGTCGGACGTGATGCCGTAGAGGCTGGTCGTGGCGACGGGGCGCACCCATGCGACGCCCAGTTCCTCGCCGAGCCGCTTGGCCTCGGCCTCCATCAGCGAGGCAGCGAGCGTCTGCGCGAGTTCCGGGTCGGTCCAGCGGTCACCGTCCTCGCTGAACAGTTCGCGCTCGATGCGGCCGCCCGCGGCGACATAGGCATCGGCACCGACCAGGATCGCGATCGGATCCGTCGCCTTCATCGTGTCGTTGGCGATCGCGCGACGGATCTGGTCGGCGTTGACGTAGGACGAGTGACCATACTGCTCGAACACGCGCTCCTGCTTGGCCTTGTCGGCCGTCGAGCCGTAGGCCTTGGCCATCTCGTAGGAGATCTTGCCCGCGGCCAGGGCTTCGAAGATCGGTTCGGCAAGATCGGCGAGGCGCAGCCGTCCCTCGATGAAGCGGCGGGTCTGGCCAAACCGTTTGGCGACCGCGTCGACGTCACCGTCGGTCTTGAGGAAGTGCTGGAACGCGACGCATTCCTCGGCGACGGTCATCTGCTCGCGCTGGAAATTCTCGGTCAGCGACACCTCGCGCAGGTCCGCCTCGTCGCCGGTGATGATCTTGACCGGCACGTCATAGTCGGCGGCAACGATCTCGCCGGCTTCGGCCAGCATCATCGCACCGAGATAGCGGCGATCGCCGGCGATTATCTCGAACATGCCCTTCGGGCGGGCGGCGGTCACCAGCAGGTTCTGCATGATGCCGCGAGCGCGGATGCTGGCGGCCATCGCCTCGATATTCTTGGGCGGGGTGGTGCGCACGTTCTTCTCGGAACGCTTCAGCTTCGCGAGTTTGACGGTCTGGGTCATCTATCGTCTCCATGAGCGGGAAAGTGTCCGGTGCACGGGTGTTTCCCCCGACCCGGACACCCTCCCCGCTCCTTCTCCCCTCTCGTTTCCCGCTTGGGCGGGAGGGCGACTGGGGCTCGCCGACAAGCGGCTACCTTGCTGCTAGCTGGCTGTTATCGTGCCGGTCAGGCCATCAGCTTTGCGAGAACCGCATCGGCCGTCTCGACGGGGATGAAGACGCGCGTCTTGTAGGCGATGATCTCTGTGAAGCAGCCGATCGACTTGAGCCACGCGAGCTGGTCGGCCGGTGCGCCGCTGATCTCGATGCGCGGCTTGGCGTTGACGCGTACGCGCTTCACCTCGCACACGAACGGTCGCCGGATCGTGACCGTCCCGCCCTCCATCGCGGCGCGCGCGACCTCGGCCGGGCTGAGCACGTCGTTGCTGTCGAGGCCCATCTTCGAGAACAGCGCCGGCACGTCGCCCGGGAACACCATGCGCCCGAGCCAGGAGCGACCCTCGGCATCGACCACGCGGTTGACCACGAGATGGTCGCTCGGCAGCGCCGACCAGATCGGCAGCAGAAGGCCGGTCGCGAGCCGGATCGTCTCGACGTCGAGCTTGCCGCGGATCTCGTCGACCTCGGCCGACCATTCCGCCTCGAACCGTGCGCGGCTGCATTCCTCCCAGGCCGTCTCGTAGAGATCGTCGAGTGCGAGATATTCGTGCCGGGTCGGACGCATCAGTTCGATGCGCGACACCGCCACCCCGTCCTCGGTCAGCCAGGAGCGCGCGTTGGTGCGCAGCGCGACCTTGCCCGACTTGCCGTTGCGCACGAACACGGCGGTCTGGTCGGTATCGGCGATGCGCAGCACGCGCTCGAGCGACATGGGGTTGCGGCGCCGGGTCACCTCGATCGTCAGCAGGTGCGAGGTCGCCTTGCTGACCGGGTCGGTGCGCAGGATCGTATCGTCGAGCACGGTCGCGGTCTCGACCGTCATCGTCTCGACGCCGACATCGAGTGTCCCCGCCTCGCGCGCGGCCGCGACCCGTGCCTCGACCAGCGCCAGGAATTCGTCAAAGATGCAGTTCTGGAGCCCGATCGGCAGCGCCAGCAACCGGTTGAGCCAGCGCTGGATGGGCGGGAGATCCTCCTTCAACACGCCGTCGGTATCGAGCAGTTCCAGGCCGGTGCGATGCTGGAAATCGGTGAGGTTGGTGCTGGTCAGCTTCCCCGCGACGAGCAGGTGATACCAGCTGATGAGCGCCGCCTTGGCGTAGTCGCTTTCGAGATTATCGGCCGGGTCGAACAGATTCTGCCCCCCGGTCTGGCGCTGGCCGCGCGTCAGAGCGCCGAGGCTGTCTAGACGCCGCGCGATGGTCGAGGTGAACCTGAGTTCGCCCTTGCAGTCGGTCGTGACGGGCCGGAACAGGGGCGAGCAGGCCTGATGCGTGCGGTGGGTACGTCCCAGGCCCTGGATCGCGCGATCGGCCCTCCAGCCCGGCTCCAGGAGCAGATGCGCGCGTTGCTGCTGGTTCTTCGCATCGAGGCTGGCATGATAAGACCGCCCGGTCCCGCCGGCGTCGGAGAAGACCAGGATGCGCTTGGTGCCTTCCATGAAGGCGGCGGAATCGGCCTGCGTGGCGCGGGCCGAGCGCGATTCGAGCTTCTGCCCTCCCCCGCTCACCGTGATGAGGCGCTTGGTGCGCCCCGTCACCTCGGCGACCATCTCGGTGCCGAACCGGGTGATGATGGCATCGAGCACGGCCGCGATCGGCGGCAGCGCGCAAAGCTGCTCGACCAGATTGTCGCGCTCGGCTTCGGCTTCGGGGTTGGTGACCGGGTGGCCGCTCTCGTCGAACAGCGGTCGCGAGCGCACCTCGCCGGTGTCATCGCGGAAGAAGGTCATCTGCTGGACCGGGAATGCCCGCGTCAGATAGTCGATCACGGCTTCTTTGCAGTCGCAGTTTATGTCGAGCGTGGCGGCGGGAGGCGCAGGTTTCCTTCGGTTTTCCATGATTTCACTCCAGATAAAGTGAGTGCCAGGGGGGTGTCCGGAGACGGGCTAGGCTCGCCTTCGAACGTCGGTGAGCATGGTGATCAGGGCATCGGATGGCGGCTTGAAGCGCCCGGGCTTGATGGCAGGTGCGCCGTGCGCCGCGAGAATCTGCAGCTTCTCCTCGGGATCGGCGCGCAAATAGGTCTCGGTGCTCTGGATGCTGGCATGCCCGAGCCACAATGCGACTTTGCGAATGTCCCCTGTCGCCGCGAGCGTGTGCATTGCGCAGGAATGGCGCAGCACGTGCGGTGTTACGCGCTTTCCAAGGATTGACGGCTGCTTCGTTGCCGCGGTCTTGACGTGCTCGGCCAAACGAAACGCAAATCCGTCGCGGGTCATGGGCTGCCCGTTGGCATTGAGGAATATCTCGGCAGCTTGCGCTTTGGGCCGTATCGCAAGCCACGCGCGCAATACGAACTGGGTCTCTTTCCAGAGCGGAAGGACCCGTTCACGCCGACCCTTGCCCATGATGTGCACGGTGGACAGGGAGCGGTCCGGGAAATCGCGCAGTTGTAGCGTTACGAGTTCCGACACCCTCAGCCCGCCAGCATAGGCCAGATGCAGCATTGCGCGATCGCGGGTGCCAAGGCGTGTCCGGGGATCCGGGACATCGAGCAAAGCCTTGATCTCTGCCCGGTCGAGGTAGTCGATCAGCGCCTTGTCGGTCTTCTTGGTAGGGATCGATCTGACGCGGAGTGCCTGATCCAGGCAGGCCGGAATACGATACTCGATGTAGCGGAAGAAGGACCGGATCGCGGCGAGCCTGCCATTGCGGGTCCGAACACAGCTGCCGCGACCGTTCTCGACATGGTCAAGGAAGGCCATGATCATGTCGGTGCCGAGATCCTCGATCTCGAGATCGGTCGGCCGACGCTTCAGCCGATCGGCAGCGAACTCGACCAGGAGGACGAAGCAGTTGGCATAGGTCTTCACCGTGTGCGGACTGACAGCACGTTCGCGCGGCAGATGTTCACGCAGGTAGATCGAGAGATGCGGAGCGAGTGCCGTCATGCCGCTTCTCCCCGGTAAAGTTGCTCGCTGGCGGCAGCGATATCGCGCAGCAGCACCGGAGTGGCCTCGAGATACCAATAGGTGTTGGCGACCGACGCATGCCCCAGATATACGCTGAGTCCGGCCATGTGGTGTGCGATGGCTTCCCTGTCGCGCGGACAGGACTCAAGGGAACGCACGGCGAAAGTGTGCCGCAGGTCGTGTAACCGCATCCCGGCTGTTCCGGTCGGTCCGCGGTATCCGAGCTGCCGGGCCAGCCTGACGAACACCACGTGGGCGCGCACCTTGTGTGGTGCTCTGCCCCGAATGGTCACGAACAGGTCATTGCCCGTGGCGCCAAGCCTTGCTCGGGTGGCGAGATATGCTTCGAGCGCCTGACGGGTCGATGGCTGCAGGGTAATCAGCCGCTGCTTGCCGAACTTGCCGTTGCGGACGATCAGGCCATCCTCGACCAGATCGTTGCATTGAAGAGCGAGGGCCTCGGAAATCCGGAGACCTGTCGCCGCCAGCAAGCCGAACAAATAATGGTACGTGTATGGGCTGATCGTGTCTTGGGACGCAACGTCCAGCGCAGCGGTCATGATCGCCCGGACCTGTTCCGGTTCGATGATGGTCGGGGTCGGGCGTGGCCGCTTGCCCCGACCGAAGACACCGGCAGGCGGAACCTCGTAAACTGGATCATCGGCTTGGATAAAGCGGCTGAAGTTGCGAACGGTATCGAACCTCCGGCGGGCCACATTTTGCGAACTCGCCGTGTGGCACCAGTCGTAGATCCGCTGGACTTGGATGTGCCGGTCGCCGAATCCTCCGGCGTAGGCGGCGTACAGGCGCAGCATGCGTTCCTGTTCAGAGAACTTCCGCCCGAGGCTGCGATGCAGCGCCACGTATCTGGAAATGTGGATATTCAGCATGATTGTTCTCCCGGCCAGGGCTGCGCGATCTTCATGAGCATCGGCAGATCGACCTTGGCGTAGATGGCAGTGGTCTCGGGCGAGCTGTGACGCAGGATGGTTCCGACGGACTCCAGGCCTGCGCCCGCTCGCAGCAGGCTGGTGGCAAGCGAATGCCGGAATATGTGCGACCCGGTCGGCACCCCATCGATCCCACCGCGGTCGCGCGTACGGGCGACGATGCCAGCGATCTCGGCGGACGAGCGGAATGGCCGGAACGGCGCTTGTGCGCGCAGGAACAGATGCTCTTCGGCGGCCTTCGGGCGGGCTCCCGCAAGATATGCCAGGATCGCGTCGCCAACATCCTGCGGCAACGGCAGGCGGTCCGGCCGGCGCGTCTTGCCCTTGACCGTCAGGTGACCAGATCGCCAGTCGATATCCTCAAGGCGCATATCCCGAATATCACCGGCGCGCAGCCCAAGTCTGGCGAGCAAGAGTATGATGGCCTTGTCCCGGACCTCCACCGGACGATCTGTTGGACAGGCCGCAATGATCCTCTCGATCGTTGCCGAGTCGACGTGGCGCGGCAGCGTTGAAAGGCGGTAGCGCTGCACAGATGGAACTGCATGCGACAATGCCGGCCGGCACTCGCCACGCACGACCAGAAACCGGATGTAGCTCCTCATTATCGTGACGAGCAGCGATGCCGAGCCCGGCGTCTCCTGGCTTCGTCGTTGGAATGCGCTCCTGAGTCCGGCGGCATCCCATAGCGAAGGCTCGCCCAACATAGGGATGAGCCGTCTGATATCGGTCCGGTAGCGCCGGATCGTCTCGTCCGTGGCGCCGCGGTGTTGCTTGAGCCATGCCAGGTAAGCCGACATGTGCGGGTCATCGTCCGCCACCGGTTCAACCAATGGGATGGCGCCCCGGCCTCGAAGGAACTCGACGAAGTGCCGTGCGCATCGCCGCCGCCGCTTGGTGCCCGTTGCGACCAACTGGCCCCGCTTGCGCCAGACCGGGCATCGGCAATCATGCGCGGCGTACTGGTCGATGATCGTGTCATCGATATCGATCCATTGGCGCCGCGCCATGCGAAGCCAGGCCACGAAATGCTCGGCCTCGGACCGATAGGCCTGTGCCGGTCCCTCGGCGAGTTGCAGGCAAGCGATCGCATCGAAATAGTCAGCGAGGTGCCGTGGCAGATCGTCGATCCCGTCGTCGACTTCGACGTAGCCTTGATCTTCCAGGAACCGGACGAAGCGCCTGACCCTTGCTGCTTGGTCAGCCTTGTAGTGCGCTTGCTGCGCCGAATACCGGTGGCACCGGCACCGATGCTTCTCGAACCGCCGGACAGCCTGATCGTCAATCGTGCGGATCGCGGTCCTATGCCGCTCCAGCCAATGCAGGAAATGGCGGACCGCCGCGCCATACAGAACCGCACAGCCTGACTTCTCGTCGAGGGACAGAGAGGAGAGGAATGCGGTGAGAAGAGCGCCGTGACTGGGCGGGTCTTCGACCCTGAGCGGGGCAGTCCGAAACGGCAGTGATGATCGTGTTCGCATGTTGGCTCCTTCGACTTGCTGAGGTCGACGGAACCGTAGTTATCTGGAGTGAAATCATGGAAAACCGAAGGAAACCTGCGCTTCCCGCCGCCACGCTCGACATAAACTGCGACTGCAAAGAATATGTCTAATGTTGAGCTCAACATTACACGGCCTCGCGCGGGGAGAGATCGATGTCGAGGTCGGCGCGCTCGTCGGGCGACAGTTCGCCCAGGCGGCGGTCGAGGATCGCCTCGGCGGTGCTGACCAGCTGCAGCACGACCGACTGATCGGCCGCCAGATGCTGTTCGATCGCCGCGATGACGGTCGGGAGCTTCGCTGACAGGAGGAGCGCCCCGAAGAACCGCTGCTTGCAGCTTTCGAACCGCGAGCGCGCCGCGGCCTTCGCGCCCGAGTTGAGCGTCTTGCCCTCGTTGCCGTCGACGACGCCGGTGAGTTCGAGCGCCTTTTCAAGGCCGCGATGGATGATCGCCCAGGCATCGGCATAGGTGTCGTACACCGCGATCTGTTCAGGCGTCAGCTCGTGGCGGAGGATGTCATATTCGACCCCGGCGAAGCTCAGCGCGCGCGCGGTGTAGAGGCCGGTCGCCTTGAGATCGCGCGCGACCAGTTCCATCGCCGCGATCCCGCCCTGCCGGATCTGGGTGATGAACGCCTCGCGGTTGGCGAAGGCGGTCTCCGGCCCCCACAGGCCGAGCCGCACGGCATAGGCGAGGTTGTTCACCTCCGACGCGCCGGTCGCCGAGGCGTAGAGCACGCGGGCGTCGGGCAGGTGGTTCTGCAGGAGAACGCCGGCGATGCCCTGCTGCGAGCCCTTCTTGGTGCCCATCGACCCTTCGCCACCCGCGACGCCGCCCATCTCATGCGCCTCGTCGAACGCGATGACGCCGTCGAAGTCGGCACCGGCCCAGGCGATGATTTGATCGAGCCGGGTGGCGTCGCCGCGGTTGGAGCGCAGCGTCGGATAGGTCACGAACAGGACGCCCTCGTCCATCGTGACGGGCTCGTCGATCTTCCAGCGCGAGAGCGGCTGCACATCGGCCGCGAGACCGCCGAGCGCGGTCCAGTCGCGGATCGCGTCGGCATGGAGCGCCTCGTTCTTGCTGATCCAGATGTTCTTGCGACGACCCGCCAGCCAGTTGTCGAGGATGACGGCCGCGACCTGCCGCCCCTTCCCTGCCCCGGTGCCGTCGCCCAGGAAATAGCCCTTGCGGTACGCGCGTCCGTCGTCGGAGAGCACCAGCCCCACGCCCTCCTTGTCTGGCTTGCTCAGGCCCGGGATATACTGGGTCCAGGCATGGCCGGCGTAAACGACGGTCTCGAGCTGCGAGGAGGACAGGAGGCGTTCGGTGACGGTGCGTTCGGGCAGCGACGGAACATGGACGGGGATCGGCGCGGGGATCGAGCCCATCGCGATCGATTCCACCAGCGCGGTCGGATGCTCGCCGGCAGCGTCGAACACGATACGGCTCGGCCGATAGGGCAGATAGACGCCGGACTGCTCGGCGAGTGGCGCCGGCGTCTCGAGTACCTGGTAGCCGACCGGGAGAACCTCGTTCCTGGCGAGAGCGCGGAAGATGCGCGGGGTGGCAGCGGGCTTCGATCTCACGCTGCGCAGGAGGGACAGCCCCCCGCCCCGCTTGACCGGCGCCGGAGTGGCGGCCTCCGGGATCAGATCCTGCCGGGGCGGGATGACCAGCGCCTCGACCAGGTCGCTTACGGCGCCGCGCTGGAGCGTGACCGTCGTGGTATCACCCACCGTCTTGTCGATGACATAGAGTCGCACCGCGACTCCGGTGCCGTGCTTGCCATAGGCATGGGTCAGCCGGATCGAGGTGCGCAGCGCGACGCTCGCCAGCGTCGTCGACCAGATCGTGCCCATGCGCGCGGAGTTGAAGAACCAGTCGGGCATGATCGCGACGACGCGCCCGCCAGGCCGCACACGCTTGATCGCCGCCTGCAGGTGGCGGACCGCAGCGAGCGCGTCGGCACCGCGGCCGAGCGAGCGCGAGAAGGGCGGGTTCATCAGGATGAGGCTGGGGCGCTCCGCGGATGCCATGACGCTGGCGATCTGCGCGCCGTCGTGGCCGGTAACGCTGGCTTTCGGGAAGGTGGCCGACAGCCGCTCGCGGCGCGCGGGATCGATCTCGTTGAGCTGGAGCGCCGCGAGCGGCGGGAGGCCCGCTACCAGGAGACCGTTGCCGGCGCTCGGTTCGAGTACGATGTCATCCGCGCGTGCGTTCGCGAGCATGACCGTGATCGTGGCGAGATCGAGCGGGGTCGAGAATTGCTGCCAGTCGATCTGCTCCTCGCTGCGCACGGTCTGGGTAGGAAGGCGCGCCATAAGCCCGATCGCGGCGTCGACCGCCGGCGTGGTGCCTGCTGCGCATACCGCCAGCGCGGTCGCATGCTCCAGCACCTCGAAGCTCTCGCGCTGGGTCCAGTGACCATCGGCGTCGGTGCCGCCATAGGCGCGGATCATCGCGTCGTTGAGCATCGCTCGGGTGATCTTCGCGTCGCCGGCGATCGCGGGGAGCAGCAGGCGGGCGGCAGCGGTGGCATGGTCGGCGCGCGCGGGCGCAGGGTCGAACAGGTCGGTCATGGGGGTCTCCGGGTCTGTGGCTGCTCGTGCAGCTCACGACCCCGACCCCCCTTCCCTCTCAGGCTCCGGGTTTCACGACGTCGGCCCAGTCGCCATAACGTGAGGGTGGCGGCATCCGCTTCAGCGTCAGCCCGCGCGGCCGATAGGCGGCCCACGCCTTGCGTCGTGCGCGTCGGCCCTCGAAGTCATTGTCCTCGGCGAAGATCAGCGTGGTGACGCTATCGGGGATGTGGACACGGTCGAGCCGCGCCGCGCCGAGCGTCGCCCAGCACGGGATGCCGTGGATCTGGGTGAAGGCGGCCGAGGTCTCGAACCCCTCACCAAGCGCCAATGTGTCGGTGACGCGCATGCCCTGCCAGGTCGCACCTCCCGGCGTGCCGAGCGTCGCCTTGTCGAGATAGCCGCCATGCGCGAGGTCGAGGAAGATGCGCTGAATCGAGCGCAGCGTGCGCCCCTCCCGCGCCGCGATCAGCAGCGCCGGGAGGAACCGGGTATGCGGTTTCGGTCCCCACGGACAGCGCGGGTGGTAGCTCAGGTCGTCGAAGGCGCCGGTGATGCCGCGAAAGCGGAGATAGGCTTCCGCGGGCGTTCCGGCGATCGGCAACCCCTCGTTCCACAGCCGTTCGATGTTGGCGGGTCTGCCGGTGCGCTGTTCAGCGGGTGGGTCGTAGGTGCGTCCGGGTCTGATGCGCGCGATCTCGCGGAGCACGTCCTCGGCGGTGCAGCCGGCGAAGCAGTGAACGAGGATGCCGTCATGGCCCTGCCGGATCGAGAGGCTGGGATCGCTGTCGGCGTGGGCCGGGCAACGGCACATGGCGTTGTAGCCGTGCCAGGTGCCGCCGAGGGCGCCGACGATGTCCACGATGGTCTGGGTGGGTTTCAGCGCAACGAGGGGCATGACCGATCCTTTCTCGCTGCCTCTGACCCCCTTCTCTCCCTTCCTAGGTGACTCAGTAGCTGCTGGCTAGCAGCTAGCGGAAGATCCCCGTGTTAGCAGTTAGACCTCCGCTATCTAGCGTTGAGATGGCTGGTATCTAGCGGCTAGCTACCTTTGAGCTAGCAGTTTCTCATAAGCGTCGAGTGCCTTCTCGAGCACTTCTGTAAGAAGCAGACCCTCACGTTGAGCTATTTCGCGGATTCGATTGTCCCATTCGGGTGTGACCCTAGTCGCAAATTGTTGAGTGCGGTTAGTCTTGCGCGAACTGCGGGCATCAATGCGGGTTGCGGTTATCAGCGGTGCAGCCGGAGGGGCGGGGGCTACTTCGGGTGCATCCAAATTCTGGCTCGCCTCACTGATTGGTGGGGGTGAACCCAAACGAGTAGCCTTCTTTAGCTTCGAGATATCGGCCATCATTCACCCCGCTACTTTGTCGATTAGGGATTGGATCAGAGTATCAGCACGCTGGTTAAGGCCGGAGAATTTGGTTTCGGTAATTGACAGGCCTTGGTTCTGCGCTTGCCGGTATGCTGGTCGTTCCACGATCGAACCGTCGAGGACATTATACCCCGCTTCGGTCAAATACGCCCGCGCGTCATTTTCTTCAGCCGAAGTTCCAATGCGGTTGAGCGCAAAAACGAGCCGTCCAGTCGGGATACCCTCCTTAACAAGGGCATGGTATTCGCGGACGGCAGGCCTGAGATCGTCCAAGGATGCGCCGGTGGGTTGAACCACGAGTGACGATGACCGTGCAATTTCAAGTGTAGCTTTGCTGGTCCGAGCGGGGCCGTCGATGATAAGCAGATCGAAGCCGTCTGCAGCGGCCAGGGCCTGAGACGCGGTTTTGAATGCCTCAACCGACACAATCGGCTCGATGGAGATGCCAAGGCGTGCTCGGTGCCAATCGACCGAAGTGCCCTGTTGAGTATCGAGATCGGCGATTTTAACCCGCAGTTCGCCTGCCGCCGCCTCGCGAGCAAGGGCTCTTGCCAAGGTGCTTTTTCCTACACCGCCTTTTTGTGAGACGAATGCTACGACAGCAGCCATGACCGATCCTGTGATAGTTCGAACGACTGGATAGCTAGCCGCTCTCTAGCAGTTTGGCAACCGCTACCTATGTGATAGCTAGCTGATACCCAACCAGCAGATATCTGTGAGCTAGCTGCTACCCACGGGGGTTTGCCTGACCTAGTCTGGATCAAGCACTGGGAGATAGTGGAATTTTTTTCCACGTTGTGCGGTTGATCGAAACATGATGTTCAATGATCGATGAACACGCGATCGAACTCGAGCTTATGCGTAGTGGGTAGTGTTATGGCACTGCTATGGGCGCAAACATCGGCAGCTAAGCAGGCCGAGGTAATGACATTTGATGGGCAGGCAGTTGAAGCCGTCATCGATGTGGGCCCGAGAATGCGGGGTATGCCAACAGACGGAACGCCGCCAGTACCAAGCATGGAAGCCGTTTTAGGCAATGACTTCAGATCATTCGGCAGCCCCGTAATGGAACCCCAAGAGGAGGCAATAAGCACGTCGCATATATCGGTGCCCCTTTGGATGCAGACTGGCCAGGTTTCGGGGGGAGCTGGCCGGGCAGCGATGTCCGATATGGCAAGTTATCTCTACACCCCACAGGCTTGCTCAATCACACCCTACCGTCCACGCGGCGATTTTCCAGGCTGGCTCGAAGCTCGGCGGGCTCAATATTACCCCTTGATCCAGGCCGTGGCGTGCGAAGCTGGTGTGCCAGTCGGGCTTTTCGATGCACTGGTGGCCCAGGAAAGCCGCTATGACCCATTGATCGTATCACCGAAGGGCGCCGTTGGCCTTACCCAATTGATGCCCGGTACAGCGCGTGGACTTGGGGTTTTCAATTCGAGAGATCCGTTGTCGAACCTGAGGGGAGGGGCCAGATACCTCCGCGCGCATCTGGATGAGTTCAAGCGGGTCGATCTAGCCTTGGCCGCGTACAATGCAGGTCCAGGACGCGTTCGATCGATGCGCCGTATTCCGCCGTTTCGCGAGACGATGGACTATGTCGCAGCGATCACTCGAGGGTGGAGCACCGGATCGTTCAGGACAGCATCGATTCAGACCGCCGGTTTGGCAGTGGGTCGACAGGAATTCCGGGGCAGGGGGGTCCAGTTACTCGCTTACACATCTACAAGAGTATCGAACCCGAGGTAGTGCGCGTAATAGATCGCAATTCCGAGGATCGCCGGCGCGCCGAGCAGATAGTTGATCTGCCAACGTATCCACAACCGGGGTGCAACGAGTACCTTATCGAGGACGGTCGCAGTTGGGAGTTTCCTAGTTCCCAGACGATAATCGTAGGCGGTCTTTATCATCGCGAGGACAGCGCACAGCGCCACCATGACGCCGACCGCGGCATAGAGTGAAAGCCAGGCCTGAAGTGTCGCTTGGGGCATGCCGACCACCTAGCAGCAAGATGCTGACGGTCCATTAACCGCTGAATCGCGCATTAGTTACTGATCTGGCCCCCGTTTCGCCGGACGGATTTAAGCGGTTGCAGAAACCAGTGCGCGATGCTCGCGCGGCGAACGCATTTTGAGTCCTGAGTGCGGGTGGTTGTCGTTGTAGTCCTCGATCCATCCGGCCAGTGATGTCAACGCGGTGAGCGCATCGGGCAGAGGCGAGACGCGGACGTAATCGCGTTTGAGCGTGTGCACGAAGGCCTCGGAGATGCCGTTGGACTGCGGGCTGCGGACAGGCGTGAAGCAGGGCTTGAGCCCGAGCTGCCGGGCAAAGGTGCGCGTCTCGCGAGCGGTATACGCCGAGCCGTTGTCGGACAGCATCTCGACCGGCGTGATCGCACGTATGCCGCCGAAGCGGGTTTCCACGGCTTCCAGCATGATGTCGCGTATGTGCGAGCCGCTGATGCCGGCGTTGGCGACGGCGGCAAAGGCGATGATCTCGCGGTCGTGGGCGTCGATGATGAAAGCGCCGCGCACGACCTCGCCGTTCCAGCAGGTGAACTCAAAGCCGTCCGAGCACCAGCGCAGGTTGGAGCGGATCGCCACCACGACGCCCTCATGCCCGTAGTCGGGCCGCTCGGTGTAGCGCCGCGCTAGCAGCAGGCGGTCCGCCGCCATAATGCGGTAGACCCGTTTGTGGTTGGCCGACGCCAGCCCTTCGGTGCGAAGCTGTCGATTGAGGACCGCCGCGATGCGGCGGTAGCCGTATGTTGGCCGCTGCGCGGCGATCTGGCGGATACGGGGCAGCAGATCTGCGTCCCCGGCCTTGGTGTAGGACCCACGCGTCCTGGTGCGACCGGTCAGGCGGTCGTACACCGTCGAGCGCCCGACGCCGAGCGTGCTGGCGACCAGGCTCACCGGATAGTCTCCGGCAGCGGCGAGTGCATGAGCAAGCTCGCTTTTTTTGGGCGCGAGCGCTCCAGCGCCTCCTTGAGGATCTCGACCTCCAGCGTCTTGCGGCCAAGCTGGCGCTCCAGTTCGCGGATGCGGTTGTCCATCTCGCGGACCTGGCGGTTGCTGGTCACGTCATCGTCGCCGGCAACCGCGACGCTTCCGCCTTCCAGCATCAACCGCCGCCAGCGGTACAGCAGGTTCGGCGCCACGCCATTGCGGCGCGCCACCACTGAGATGCTCTCGCGACCATCGAGCGTCTCCTCGACGATCCTCAGCTTCTCGGTAGCACCCCAGTGACGACGACGACCGCCGTCGGTGATGATCTCGGACACGGACATAAGCCTATGCTCAGGGGATAGCCCCAAGCCTCCTTCATAGGCTTAAATCCGTCCGGTCAAAACAGGGGCCAGCTCAGTTACCAGGAGCTGGCGCGCCGTGTCGGCGATCATCGTGCCCAGGCCCTTGTCTCCCATCACCATCGAACTCATCAGACCCTTGGCCTGCTCGAGCGTCAGTTGCGGTGGAAACGGCACGACCTCGGGATCGGTCTTCACCTCGATGAGCGTCGGGCGATCGGCGGAGAGCGCAACTTCCCACGCCGGCCCAAGCGCGGATGGATCATCGACGTAGATGCCGCCAAGCCCCAGCAATTCCGCGAAGCGCGCGTAGGGGACGTCCGGAATATCCTGCGTCGTCGGGAAACGCGGATTGCCTTCCATCACCCGCTGTTCCCACGTGACCTCGTTGAGATCGCCGTTGTTGAAGACGCAGACGATGAAGCGCGGATCGCGCCACTGCTTCCAATATTTCTGGACGGTGATGAGTTCGGCCAGATTGTTCATCTGCATTGCGCCGTCGCCGACCAGCGCCACGACGGGCCGATCAGGATAAGCAAACTTGGCCGCGATCGCATAGGGAACCGCAGCGCCCATAGAGGCTAAACCGCCCGAGAGAGAGGCACGCTGCCCGACCTTCACGCGATAGTCGCGCGCGTACCAGTTGGCGCATGAGCCCGAATCCGAGGTGACGATCGCGTCGGCGGGCAGACGCGGCGACATTTCCCAGACCACGCGCTGGGGATTGACGGGCTTTGCTTCCGCCATGGCGCGTTCCTCGAGCGTCTGCCACCACTGCGCAGTCGCCTTCTCGATGCCTTCGCGCCAACTGCGATCATCCTTGCGCTGGAGCAGCGGGATCAGCGCTTTCAGCGTTTCGGCCGCATCTCCATGCAGGTTGACCTCGACGGGGTAGCGCAGCCCCAGCATCGATGCGTCGATGTCGACCTGCACGGCCCTCGCCTGCCCGTCTTTCGGCAGGAACTCGGCCCAGGGAAAGCCCGTGCCGATCAGCAGAAGCGTGTCGCACTCGCGCATGAGGTCGGACGATGGCTTGGTCCCGAGCAAGCCGATCGCCCCGGTCACGAACGGCAGATCGTCAGGCAGGACATCCTTGCCGAGCAACGCTTTGGCGACGCCGGCGCCAAGCAGGTCGGCGACCTCGGTCACCACGGCCGACGCGCCGCGGGCTCTCGCCCCAATCAGGATAGCGACCTTGGCGCCTGCATTCAGTACCTCCGCCGCGCGCGCGAGATCGGCGGGCTGCGGGACGACGATCGGATGTGCATAGCCGGTGCCCGAGCGGGTGAAGCCGTGCGCCTGGCCCGGCTCCTCATATTTCGTATCCTGTATGTCCTTGGGCAGCACGATGGTTGAGACCGCGTTGCCCGCGACCGCGATCCGGATCGCGCGATCGGTCACATGGCGGACCTGCGCCGGCGCGCTCGCCTCCTGCACATAGGCGGCGACGTCGGCAAACAGTCGGTCGAGATTGAGCTCCTGCTGATAGCTTGCACCGCGCACGGTGCTCTCGGCCTGGCCCGCGATCGCGAGGACCGGGACATGGTCGAGCTTGGCGTCATAGAGCCCGGTGATCAGGTGGGTCGCGCCCGGACCGCCGGTCGACAGGCAGACGCCGAGCTCGCCGGTGAATTTCGCATGCGCCGTCGCCATGAAGGCCGCCATCTCCTCGTGGCGGACCTGGATGAACTCGATGCCCGAGCCTTCCTTCTCGGCGCGCTGGAGCGCCCCCAGCACGCCATTGATGCCATCGCCAGAATAGCCGTAGATTCGGCTCACGCCCCAATCCTTGAGGCGCTGGACGAAGAAATCGCTCGACATGCGGGCCATGCCGCCCTCCACTTTGGGATTTGGTTTCGAGCCGGAGAGGTTCAGTCACGCATGCTCGCGCTGACGAGAAGAACGTCGCAGTGCGCACAGGCGTTCCCGCCGGTCGGCGGCTTCGCCCCCATCGGTGCGCGCTAGGGCCGGCCCGACGGCGAGCTCGCTTCTTCGGTCGTTGAGGCATGTCGGTGTCGCTCACTGCCCAACCGCGCCAGGTCATCGGTTTGCGACTGTCCAAACGCGGACAGCTAAAACCTGTCATTCACCGCCGAAACGCTTCGCGAGACGCGCACTCGCTCCGCTCTTGGCCGCCAGCTTCGCGCCATAGCGCATGACCGTCTTGGGATCGCGCCAGCGATAGGCCTGCATGATGGCGGGCAGGCTCTCTCCTGCCGCAAAATTGTCTTGCGCCACGCCAACCCGGATCGAATGGCTCGACACGGCCGCGACCCAGCGCTCGAGCTCGGCCTCGCTCATCGCCCCCAGCAGTTTCTTGTCGAATGCCTGGCGGATCAACCGCTTGTAGATGAGCGTGATCGTGCCGGGGTTGAGCGCCTCCTCTCCCACACCGCGGATCGAGCCATCGAACCAGGTTTCGACGCGCCGGAACAGGGCCCCGCGCGCAATCCCGGCCTTGTCGCACCATTCAGCGATCGCGCGCATGGTCGCGGGCGAGAGATAGGCGAGAGCCCCCTGCCCTTCCTGATCGGTCTTGCTGCGGCCGATCTCGACCACCCCTGCCCCGTCGACGTCGGGCCCGTCGATATGCTCGATACGCATCGCCGCGAGTTCGGAGCGCCGGCAGCCGGTATCATAGTTGACCTGCAGTAGCGCGCGATCGCGCGCGCCCAGGAGATCGCGGCGCGTGGCCTTGAGGAGGACCGCGAGGCTCACGCCGCTCGCCGGCGCGTCGAGATCGCTGACATCGCCCTTGTAGCGGATACCCCGCGCCTGCGTCTGGCGGGTGCCGAGAAGCTTGCGCGCCGCCTTGTGCTCGAGCTGCACGAGCGGGGCTGCGGTCGGATCGTCCAGCCCCGCCATGCGATAGGCCCAGCCGATATTGACGAGATAGCGCGCGATCGTCGCGGCCGCCCTCTGCGGCGTCGCCCGCGTCGCCTCATCATGATCCTGACCCGACAGCGCGCGGACATAGGCCGCGACGGTCTCGGCGGTCGCCTCCCCTGCCCGCACTCGGGTGCGCCGGCACCAAGCATCCCAGAGCTTCATGTCGGAAAGGAACGCGCGGATCGTGTTCGGCGACCAGGCCCGCGCCGCGGCCGCGATGACCTGCGGATCGACCGCCGCCTTGTCGATAGCCAGCGCGCGGACCTCGCCCACGACGTCGTCGGCGCCGGCGGGCGGCGTGCTTTGCCTGCGGGTGAGGGCCGTTTTCGCCATGACGGCGAGACATAGCCCGGTCCTTCTCATAATAATAGGGTCGTGATAATCTCCCATTATCACGACTACGCATACGAGCCAATTTGACTGAGAGCAGCTCTGGGTTAAAAGACGGCGTGGACGCGCCTCTCTCGAACAGCCGCTACGGCCCCGCCTACAGCGCGAAGATGGTCTCCGCGATCGCCTCCTGCACGGCCGCCATTACGCGTCTCGATGCCCGGTTTTGCGTTAGTTCGGTGGCATCGGCCTGGGCACGCCGCGCCGCCTGGAGTGGCTACACCCGGGCCCTGCAACTGCAATCGGCCGAGATCGACGAAATTGACGTATTTTCCTGGGGCTGCGGGCTGCAAATCCCCGGCCGGCCGCTGCGGTCGACCAACCTCGACCTGTTCGATCGCTTTCCCGCCTGGGAAGCGGCGCTGCGCGATCCCGACCCCCTCGCCTGGCGCGACGCGCTCCCGACCGCGATCGGCGAGATCGAGATAGCCGCGGACCATTCGCCGCTGATCCGCGCGCTCGATCGGGTCCGCCAGCATGCGCGTCTCGACAGCACCGCCCTGCCCTGGCTCTCGCTGCCCTTCGCTCTGCGCGACAAGGGGATGGTGACCACTCCCCTGCCCTGCCTCGTGGGCGGCGTGAAGGCGTTTAGGCTGAAGCGAACTGTCGGAGACGAGGACTGGTATGCGGCCATGCGCAGCCTTGAGGCAAGCGCCACCGCAAACCTCGCACGGTTGCACGAGCTGGAAAAGCTCCATCGCGCGGCCCAGCATGCGATCGTCGCGGAATATCGACCTGGCCACCTCCCGGGGCTCGCGGCCCTCCTCCATCACCGGCCACTGCTCTCGCCTCAGTCGCTGGCGGAGCTGCTCAGCATGAGCGTTGCCGGCGCGAGCAAACTGCTGGGCCGTGCCGTCGACTGCGGCTTGCTCGTGGAGATCACCCAGCGGCGGACCTGGCGCGTGTTCCTGAGCACGGACCTTGCCATCGAGTTTGGCTTTGCAGCGCCCAAGCGTGGACGGCCGCGCAACATGGTCCCTCCCCCGCCAGCGAGCCGCGAGCTGTCGGAGGTCTTCGATGCCTTCGATCGCGAGATGGAGAACATCGACAAGCTTCTCCAGCATCGCGCCGAGAGTTTGTGAACGACAGTCCGCAGGAGGATCTTTCGCTTGCCGCCCGGTCTGATGAACCGGTCTATCAACCGGAGCATCCTTCTGTCGAACGATTGGAATGTCGTCGGCTGGCCGGGGCCTCTCTACCGAGGTGCGCCGGCAAACCTTTCACCAAAGGGGTAGCTGCCTCCCCTCCCCTGTTCGCAATTCATAGCGCTGGATGCAGCAAGAACTGATTTGCCGGCGAGCGCGGTCTCGTTCCCCTTGTCCCAGTGGTGAAACACGAGCTCTGCAGTCGGCGGCTATCGTCTATCGATAGTTGAAGGCGGTAGCTGCAATGTCCAGTCCACGGGTTCTCTGACCCACAACGGCATGCTTCTCGTGATCAGGCTTGGCAGGAAGGCCCCACAGCGGCCTTCTGGGCGCTTTGCTTGCCGTGGGGATAGCCGAGAGCGGAAACACGCTGTGCGGGCTGCTGGCGGCGCTCAGTGCAGGTCGGACTTCGTTCGGGTCTTGGAAAATGGCTCCTGTCACGGTGCCCTCGGCGACCTGAGCGTAGTGAGGTGCTCCGCGATGGCTGGCTTGCAAGGAGTCTAGGCGCCGCGATAATCGACGTCGATCTGCGGTCGGGTGTGTGAGGCGACGCACGCGACGGAGCTTTTTGGGTGGACGACGTGCTTAGTGCGCGGCGATCGTCCCTTCCCCTTCTTCCCAATCAATTCTTCAAAAGAAGGGAGCGCCGCAGGCGTGTTAATCTCTTTAGAGAATAGGATAAAAAGTTAAGCTGTGGATGGATCTTTCGCGACTCGCCGATTCAGCGCGAGTCGGGAGTTCAGCGCCGTTCCCATTATACCGTTTGGCCGTTCCTGAAATACCCTGCGGGGCGTTCCCATTGAACCGTGATTCGGTTCCTCATGTACCGTGCCCCGTTCCTGAAATACCGTGGGCACGGCGCGGGCCACAGGACGTCTCCAAGGGAGTAAAACGCGTTTTACTCGTCCGCAAAGTGGCTGTTTTCCGTGCCTTTCAGGCATGTTACACCCGGCAGCGCTCGTTGTCGAACTATAGGCGTCAGGCGAGGCCGCTCTGTGTTCGGAGGAGTCGAGCGGCATTTCCGCGGCCCTCCCGAGTCCTTGGGCGAATCATTGACGGTCTTTTAGGAACGGGACCCTGCGGAACTGACCTAAAACGGCGATGATCTCGACGTTTTGTTGCCTTGAGCGCATCCCGCTCGGCTGCCTGGACCGCGAAGTTTCGAGGTTTCTCGGGAGCCGGCCAGTGATCTCGACGGTACATTGAGAACGGGGCTTGGCCAGGCGATGGGCGCCGATTGTGGATGTCTAGCGCTCCCGGAGGCGTTTGCAGTCGAGGCATTCACGGTATTTCAGGAACGGCATCGAAGCAGCGAGGATGACTCCCCCTCCCCTCCCCAGCCTCTTTGGAGCGTCGACAGTTTGACCTTTAGAGTCCTCTAGCAAGGAGGAACCCCTCCGACTTCAGTCGGATACTGGCTTCAGCCACAGACTCGCGTGCTAGCCTGTAACCTCGGGAAAAGCGGAAGCCGCCGAAGGCGGCTTCCGCTTTTCCCGAGGTTACAGGCTATGGCGTATCGGTCCGGTTGTCACACCACATTCCATCATCGCTACCATCTCGTTTGGGCGCCGAAGTATCGGTACAAGGTGCTGATCGGCGATGTTCGGCTACGGGTGCGCGAGATCATCCGTCAGGTCTGTGCCGAGATGGGCGTGAAGATCATAAACGGCGCGCTGTCGAAGGACCACGTACACATGTTCGTCGAAATCCCGCCGCACGTCTCGGTCAGCGACTTCGTGCGCCGGGCCAAGGGGCGCTCATCCCGCAAGATCCAACAGGAATTCGAGCACATCCGCAAACGATATTGGGGCCAACGCTTCTGGCAGCGCGGCTACTTCTCGACCACATCCGGCAACATCACCGATGACATCATCATGCGTTACCTCGACCGACATACCCACAAGGACGGCTTCAGCCCCACCGCTTGATCCTACCGGCGTCAGCCGGTCAGTGATTCAGCTATCAGATCCGGGCAATCTGATCACAAATCCCACCCTATAAGCGCCGTTCTCTAAGTACCGTGACGGCTGCCTGGAGAGGTGGAACGGGCGATCCTCCCGCTGGCGCAGCTGTGCCCGGCAAAGCTCATCCGAGAAGAAGGCTGGCAAAGGATCGCGCGTGGTTGGATCTTCGCAGCCCACGCACATTTGATGGGGCGCCATACAGACGGGTCCGGGGCCCGGCTCGTTACTTCGGGAACGGTCCACACGGATAAGTTGACGTGCGCGCGCGAGCCATTCTCGACCCTGTTCCTGAAAGACCGTTTTGGCGGATTGCGCCTACGGCGTCGATCAGTTGACCGGACGCTGCTTCGCGCAAAAGGTCGCGAATATCTGTGTGATGTTCTTCGCGTCGAACGCTATCTCGCGCTGCCGGAGGAAGTTCCGGAAATCGTCTCCAACGAGACCGTGGTCGCGTTGGGGGCTGGGCAGGTTGGCGCGGGCGATCGCACCGAATGCCGAATGCGAGATATGCCCGCTCGAGGGGAAGGAGATAGCCGGTTCCTCGGGCGCCTTTTCCTTGACGGCCGCAGGCGAGGCTTGGGCGAGGGCAGGGGAGGGCTTGCCCTCCTCGGACGGCTCGCGATCGCGCCTGGTCATGCGCAGCAGCGGTTCGGCATCGTCACGCTGTTCGATGTCCAGGGAGTAGCCTGGCAGATCGTTCTCCCGAGCGATCTTGGTCATCTCGAACTTGAAGCGCCGATAATCGCCTTCCGCGCCGGATTTCTCGAAGAGCGTTGGCATCGAGATGGCGAAACCGTCGCTTCCGGCCCCACCCGCATGTTTGCGCGCGACCCGATAGAGCCAGCGTTCGCGCCCGCCTGTGAGCGAGAAATAAGCCGGATCGATGGCGAGCACGCCGCCGTCCATCAACACCCCGTCGTAGAACCATTTCGCGAGGGTAATTCTCATTCCCCGCACGTTTCCGGACCGATCCTTAAGCTGGCTGTGACTGTCGATCCAGGAGAAGGTGGTCTCGACGGCATCTCCTGAGCGGATGTTCGTCTTCACCGTGGTCGATTGGAGCCTGTCGAGGGCATTGCCCAGAAGATCGTAAGCGCGTCCACCAACCTCGCGCTTCAGAGTCTTCAGCATGTCGTATGGGACGACGTGGAGCGTCTGCGGGATGTCGTTGGCACCTCGCCGCTTGTGCTCGATCAAAACTGACGCGCAGTAAATCAGTATGTCGAGGTCGTAGATAGTCGCCAGACCATATTCCGAATTAGCGGAGACATGGACGGTGATCTTACGATCCGGACTGACATAGTCGATCGGCTTGAGTCGCTTGCGCTTCGACAGCGAGAAAAAGGGCCGCTCCATCGTTTCGCGCTGATCCCGAAGAGGAAGCGCAGTCAGCTGAGGGAGAAAGAGGTCTACTTGACCGTCTTCGCGGTGATCCTGTTGCATCTCGTGTCCCGTGGCATCGGTAAAACGCATTTTACCGGGAGCCAACTAATTGAAAATAAAGCGTTAAACTAGATTTTACTCAATTTCGACTGAACTTCGCACTCTCAAGGGCAGGGCGGAGCGCTTCGAGGATCTCGTCGACCGACGCTGTGCCCTTGGGGTTGATGTTGATCGTAATTCCCTTGGCCCGTGTATCAGCAAGAACCTGTCCGATCTCGCGACCCGAGGCGGCGGTGAGGGCCGGCTTGGCACGGGGTACAGGCTTCTTCGACGCCGCGGGAGCCACTGCGGCTGCGGCCAGGCGCTCACAGACCTTGATACCCTCAATCTTGTCGCTTCCAGCGTCCTTCAGCGCCTGTTGCTCGGCACCGAGGGCTATAGCTGCGGCGATGATCGCGTCGCGGTGCTGTTCGTTCTTCAGCAGGGGCGAGAGCCGCATGCCGTGTCGGACCTTGAGGTCTCCGGGCTCGGCGAACGCTGCCACGACCTCGTCCGGCAACTCCGCGAGCTGGAGGAGGTTGTGGAGGTTCTGCTTGGCGATGGCCAAGCGATCGGCCATCTGCGTGCGAACCCCGTTGTAATATGCGTCGACAGCGTGCCTGTAATTGCGCGCACGCTCCAAATCGGTGACGTCCTCGCGCTCTCGATTTTCCAAATCGGCGAGCCGGAAAGCGGCCTCGTCATCGAGCGTCTCGATACGCGCTACGAGCTCGATTTCGCTATGGTTGTTGGCATTCAGCCAGGAAACCGAGAAATGCCGGCGGGTGCCGACGATCAACTCGTAGGGGGTCTCGGCGTTCGGCGTCCGCCGCACCACAACCGGCTCGCGGTTCGTCCCCTCCTCGCGGATGGAATCAATGAGCGAGGCACAGCGTTCGTGGCTCAGCGCCGCATGATCGCGAGCATTGCCCGGCCAGATGGAGCATTCCGAGGGCTTCAGACGGATAGTCGGACGTTTGACCGTGCGGGCGATTTCATCGAACGCAATACCACGCCGCTCCAGGAATGAGGGCGTCGAAGGTTCGTCGACCGGCTTATCGCGATCGACCAGCGCCTCGGCATCCGCGACTTCGGCCACGGACGTGGGGGCAGGGGTCGTGCCGATGCTTTCGATGGCATTCGCCAGTAGGCTGCGACGCCGGCCCCCTGCGCTGCTCATGCCGCCTCCGTCAGTCTGTCGGTGCCGACCTGCGCCATACGCGACGGCCACTGCTTGCAAATATCCTTTTCGATCTCGCGAAACACCATGTTGAGGTTGTCACGGCACCGCGTGTACGTCTGGTGCGACCCATATGGTTTGTTGATTTCGTAGATCGACGACATCGACAACCCGGCATTCTTGATCTCTTCCGACAGGAGTATCGGCGTCGACAGCATCTGGCCAGCGTAGGTCTTCTCCATGACCTGAAGCATTTGAGCCTCGTTGGTCCTGTTGGGCTGGAACATGGTGCAGACGACGCGAATGAACCCGTAGTCGATCGAAGTGTCGAACTTCGAGACGAGGTCCATCGCTTCGCGACAGGTCTGCATGAAGTGGATTGTCGAAAGATAATCGAGTTGCCGAGCCGGCACGGGGATCAGCAAGCCGTCCGCGGCCGTCAACGTGTTCACGCCCAAAAAGCCCATGGCAGGGGGAGGATCGAGGATAACGACGTCATAGTCGTGCCGGACCTCTTCCAGGCCAATTCTCAGCATGCGGAACGCGCCGGCAATGGCGGTAGGGCCCTCCTCGATGGTTGCTGTCAGTTCCCACTCGGTGTCCTGGAGGCCCAGGTTGGCGGGGCAGATATCGATATTCGGCCACGCGGTCTTTTGGATCGTCTTTCGCAGCGAATCGGCTTCGTCGATTCTGGGGGAGAGGAAGTTCGAGAGCGTGTGCGTCTCGTCCACCAATGCCTCTAGATTGACGTCGAACATAACACTCATCGACGCCTGGGGATCGCAATCGACAACAAGAACGCGATATCCCCGCAGCGCAAGGTAATCTGCAAGATGCTTGCCCGTCGTCGATTTGCTTACGCCGCCCTTGAAGTTCTGCACGGCGATGACGACCGCGCGCTCGGAGGGCAATTTACCCATCTTGATGCCGAGCTTCTCGCGAATGGCGATCAAATCTTCGACCGTGTAGAATCGGCGTCCGTTGGTGGCCGTCTTGGGGGCGGGCAAGCGTCCGCGCGCCTCAGCCTTGGAAAGCGCTTCCGGCGTTCGGCCGAGCAATTCAGCGGCGACTGTCGCCCCCATTGAAATGTTCAGCGTTTTGCGATCGGATGGATCAATGGCCGCCTGTCGCAGCACGGTCTTGGCATTCTCGCACGAGGTAATCATCGCATCGAGAATCTGACCCGACAGCATGGGCATGTCCCCTTTTTGAACCCAAACCGGCCACGGTTCGTGAAAAGCACCGCATAATGGCCCCTAATCCCGGACAGATATGCCAAATGCAGGGTGGTTAGTCAAATAGGGTGACCTGACCCGGCGTGCGCAGGGACAAGCCCTCTTATTGCCCCCGAGTCCCGGACCATCCGCGTGTGTATCATTTCGCCTATAAACCCGGACGAAAATCAAGATGAGTCACTCGCCAGCACGCGCCGCTTGAGGACTTATCCTCAAGTCTTGTCCGACTTTGAAGCTCAGACAACGGGCATTCACAGCAACGCGAATCATCTCAAAGATGATTGGCGGGCACAGCGTCAGAGATGGAACCTCTCAGTCCACGGCGATTCGGCTCGAGCCGGGACTATTCGCTCCAACAACTGCTTTCGAGACATGAAAAGAGTCGCGTCTCGCACGACCCATCGCGCGATCTGTTCCGTCTTGCTTCTCCGATAACCACTAAAACGGTGTTCGTGGAGAAGGGGAGGGGGGCCGAGGTTGTGAAAGGAGCCGATCATGGCCCTCACAGCCGAACGACCTTCGCAGCAACTCATCGATCTTGTTGGCGCACTTGGCGGCACATGGCACGGCAGAACCGCCATGTGCCTTTGCCCGGCGCATTCCGACAGCACCCCAAGCCTGTCGATCCGCCAGGGCAATCGCGGAATTCTAGTGACCTGCTTCGCCGGATGCGACCGGGAAGACGTTCTGCGTGAACTCCGACGCGTGCCCATTCGCGACCATTTCAGCTATACCGATACTCCTGCCGTCTCTTCCGGCAATGCCAGCCGGCTATGGGATGACGCCCTTTCCCTCGGAGGCACGCTGGCAGAACGCTATCTATAGCGGCCTGCAATGATGCTCGACCAAACGCGCAATAGAGGGGAGTTTTCGGCGCAGATTAGTTGAGACGGATGGCGTTGCTCGACGCACATTGCGTGAGACGCAGCGCACGATCGGTGAGACGGACGCACAATGCTGATACGCTGACGCAGGATGCCGGTTTGGCGCCATCACAGCGGCAACCCTGCCGCCCTCATCTCGTCGGTGAGTTCACGGGTCCGCACCGGGTCGAGGCCACCATGCAGCAGCTTTCGGAGCTCGGCGAGCTTGGTGTAAACCAAATCGGGTCAACCTCCACCAAGGCCTTTTTCAGCGATCTTCAACTGCTGTGACATCAATTTGAAGCAAACGTGCTGTACACATCGCATGTTAAAGCCTGGAATTAATATCAAAGCTAATCGGAGCCTGCGGTGATGGAAAGGCGCAAGTCACCTCGGCTACTAGGCGTTTTGGCTATTGCCTTGGCGGCGCTTGGCGTTGTCAGTTCCCTGGTTCTTCGTCAATCTGGATCCTATAGCGATAAGCGCGGCGAGGTCCAGGTGGTCACCGGCTCCTCTGCATTGCCTTCCCTGACCCCCAGCGCTATCTCCTCACGCGTGGCCGATACCACAGAGGAGAAGAGTAGCGCATTCGATATTTCAGGCGATCCGGAACGGGTCCGGCGTTCCCTTCACAGCCAAAGCCGCGATCTCGCATGGGCACCGGGTACCGAAGGCAAGATCAGAGAAGTATTTGCCTCGGCTGGCGCTCCCACGCAAATTTCCGTAGATTGTCGATCAGCCGGATGCGAAATCAAGGGTGAGCTTTCGGGCCTTAGCAGCTCAAACTTGCCGCAAGTGTTAAATCGGATCGCTGGCGAACCAGTCAACAAAGCTTTGCGCGCAAGCGGCTTGACGCCAGACAAAAGTCCAACATACAGCATTATTTCAAACGACCCGGTGAGGGTATCGTTTAGCAGAGTCGTCTCGCGTGATATCGCTCAGGTGGAGCGATAAGAGATGCCGTTTCGCTTTATCATACGATCCGTGGCTCTCAAGGGATTGTTTGTATTTACCGGCTGCATTCAACTTTCTGCATGCTCAGCTGTAGCGCCGTACGTAGCGGCATCTCCACCTACCGATATCGTGATCCCGGAACATTTAAATGGCCGGCTGTCGTACCGCGGCAACTGTACCTACCTTATGGTTTCTGGATCAAAGCGGACGCTGATCTGGCCTCATGGTCATGTGTGGGACAGCACCGCGAAGGCAGTGAAGGCACCCGATGGCCGCCTCTTCAAAAGTGGAATGCAGGTTACGATCCGCGGCGGTGATGGGTCGATCGAGTTCCTGCAAGGCGATCCAGAGGCATATCAGCAGCTCCAAGCATGTGGAGGTCCGTACGTAACCAGTAGCTATGTTGAAGGAGAAGGGTGATGAAGAAGCGTGCTTTTCGGCTTGGCGCAGCCTGCGTCCTCGCCTCGGTCGCGATTTCGGCAGCGCATGCCGTATCGAACACGAAAACCATTCGACTTGCAACGTTTGACGAACCGTTCAACGATCCTGACGATGCGACTGCCAAACAGCTCTCGAAGACGGAGGGCCTTACTGTTGCAGAGGCGTCGCGACGTTTGCGGATCATGGGAGAGTTGGGGCGTCTGGCGCCCGCGCTCTCGGCACGTTTTCCCAAAGGCTTCGCTGGGGCCGAAGCGACTACGGGATCCGACTTCCGTGTTGCTATCTATGGTGTAGCTGCGGACCTCGAAGCGATCGGTAACGCCGCACGTCAGTTCGCCGGCAAAGGTGAACTCGCCAGCGTTCTCGATGTTCGCACTGCACCAGTATCAGAGTCTGAGATAGGGGCGCAGGCGCGGGGATATCTCTCATCGCTCGGCTCAAACGCTACGATCGCCACCAATGCGCGAACGGGGCAAATCAAATTATTGGTGAAAGATCCCACTTCCGCCCTCGCGGCGATTGTTGGCGGACGATTTCGTGCGGCGCCTGGAACGCAGATAGAGCAATTCGACGGCATTGCTCTCACGGCAACGGAGGTTCCGGGCGGCCAGAACTATCGCGGCACGTTCTCT
>NZ_JH584236.1:43575-49941 GCF_000241465.1 Sphingomonas echinoides ATCC 14820 | reverse complement strand
AACGGCGACATCAATGAATGTACGCGAGGCTTTAACGTCAAACAAACCAACGGCTCGCTCTATGGCGTGACGACCGCAGGCCACTGCGAGAATAATGGCAGGGATGAAACCACCGGGGTTTCACTCGCATTTCGCCAAGAATGGGTGTCAAACGGCGTGGATAGCCAGTGGCACACATTCTCCGGCGGAAACAACTATCTGGTTGTTCCGAAGTTCTATAACGGTGCTGGGGTCGTTACCGTCACTGGAGCGCAAGGTGTCGCGCAAGGGCAGTATATTTGCAAGTATGGCCGATCGACAGGTCAGACATGCGGTTACACCGACCCATACACCTATACGGATAGTTACGGTGCCTTCTATAGAATGAACAGTAACTCGACCTATCCGCGGCAGAGCCTTGAAGGCGATAGTGGTGGCCCGGTCTTCACCGGGTCGATTGCGCTCGGACAGGTTCACGGACGTGACGGGGGAAATCCGACGCCCGGCCCTGTCACTAACATGTATTTCACCCCGCTGACGGCTTGGGCACCGAACAACGTGACGGTCGGTGTTACCTGCTACTGCTGACGCTCCAAATTGAGCCGTCGTTGAAAGATTAAACAGGCGGAGACTGGCGCCGCTTTCTCGATAGGCGAGGAAGCGGCGCGCTATTAAGGCCCGCCCACGCATGAGTATATAGCGGCAGCCCCAAAACTTGCCGACGAGTTGCCGCAACCAAAATGACCTGTGAGGAGGCCGTTCCGGGAAAGGCGTCCATCAGGCTTGTGGCACGCTACAAAGTAATCAGAAAAACGACCGGGGCTGTTGAAAAATGCGCCGCTGGTGGCTGGGTCCGGTTGGGGGCGGAATGACACCCCAACGCGTAGCGATCCCGTCTCGCATGGGATGGCTAATTGGGAAAGCTCAGGCTCAGCTTAGGCCGGTCGCGGTTCATGGAGCGGCAGGTGCCTTTACCGCATCAAGGACGACAAGCGTCCGGTAGGTCGATACCGCATCGTTGTCGGCGAATAAGGAACGTGCGAGCACTTCATAGCTCGCCATGTCCGGCACGCTGACAATCAGGACGAACCCGCCATTGCCAGTGACGTAATAGCATTGCTGTACTTCGACGGTCTGGCGGAACAGCGCCTTGATTGGTTCGACCAGCTCGGAGCGATCATTTACGAGATGAACTTCGACCACGATGGCGATCCGAGGTCCTTCAAGCGTCGGCGAAACAATCGCCACGTTAGCGATGATCGTGCCATTAGCTTCCATTGCGGCGATGCGCCGCTGCACTGCGGCCGGCGAGAGGTTCACCCGCTCGGCAATCGTTCTTTGAGGCGTGCGATTGTCACGCCGAAGGATGTCGAGGATCGCCCGATCGAAGCGGTCGAGTGGATTAGTCCGATAATTTGTCTCGCTCATCAAGCCCCCCGTGAGTGGATGTCTCGTGCGGTAAGCCGAAGTTAAGCGCTCGCCTCACCCAAATGAGACTATAACCCACAAGATGATTGATGCAGCACCCGCCACCTCCAATCGTCCGTCTGCCCCAATGATCGGCGCAAGCGCCGTCTTGGTGTCCTTGGTCGCGCAGAATGTTGGCGCTGCCTTTGCCAAGCACCTGTTCCCGCTGGTCGGCGCTTACGGCACCACAGGCCTGCGCATCGCTCTGGCGGCGTTGCTGCTTTTTGCACTGCGGCGACCGTGGCGGAGGCGGCCCTCTCGCGCCATGCTGTCGGCGCTCATTGCCTATGGGGCGATGCTCGGGTCGATGAACCTGCTGATCTATCAGGCCTTCGCTCGCCTCCCCATTGGCATCGCGACCGGAATCGAGGTGCTTGGACCGCTGATGGTGGTGCTCTGCGGGTCACGATCGCGGCGAGACATTGTCTGGTTCGTCGCGGCGGTGATCGGCCTTGTGCTGCTGTTGCCGCTTCGCTCGGGCGCGGCGCTCGATCCGATTGGATTGGTTTTTGCAGGCGGCGCGGCGACCTGCTGGGCGCTCTACATTGTTTATGGGAAGCGCGTTTCCGGCGCACTCGGTGGGGATGCGGTCGCTTGGGGAATGATAGTCGCAGCCGCCATTTCCGTGCCGATTGGCGCGGCAACGGCAGGCTCTGCCTTACTGGCACCGTTGGTCCTAGCTGTCGGTTTCGCCGTGGCGATCCTGTCGAGCGCCTTGCCCTACTCGCTGGAAATGGAGGCGATGCGCCGGTTGCCGTCCCACGTCTTCGGCATTCTGCTCAGCGCTGCACCAGCTGTTGCGGCGCTGGCCGGCTTTGTCGTTCTGGGGGAGGTGCTGACGCCACTTCAATGGTTCGCTATTCTGCTCATCATGGCAGCGTCTTCAGGCAGCGCGGTATCGGCCACCAAGCAACCCGCCCTGACCATCTAATGCGGCGAGCGGGAGGCCCCCGTGCCGTTCCCGATTGGGAACCCCAGCCAGGATCACAGAAGGTGAGGGAGGGCACTTCACCTCTCGGGCGGCACCATTTCCCAAAACCTGTTCCCGATTGCGCTTTCTCGAAATGGACACCTGGCGACGGGGTTATGGGACTGGGGTCGTGTCGCCAAAGTCCTGAGTTCCGAGCGTCTCGTATGTCGCTATTTTGCGACATCACTGCAGTGACTTGCCCATCCGGACTAGCGGTACCGACACGCCATCTGCTGCTGCTGCAGCGATCGGCGCCTCCAGTCGCCGGTATCCGCACGCCGTGTAGAGCGGCTCCCCCGCCAGCGTAGCCATCATCTCTGAGCGAACGAAACCGGCGGTGCGCGCGGCGCTCTCGCACAAGTCTAAGATCATGCGGCCGAGGCCGCGCCGAACATAGCCAGGGTC
The DNA here is from genome assembly GCF_000241465.1 of Sphingomonas echinoides ATCC 14820. Taxonomy (GTDB): domain Bacteria; phylum Pseudomonadota; class Alphaproteobacteria; order Sphingomonadales; family Sphingomonadaceae; genus Sphingomonas; species Sphingomonas echinoides. The sequence continues at coordinate 47,120 of NZ_JH584236.1, read as the reverse complement.
AGTGTACATCGCACGGATCCGCGCCGCATCGATCGCCGGATCGAGGCGTTCGGGCTCTCGGGCCACGATGCTCGCGTCTCCTCCGAACAGCGTCTTGCGGTAACTCCACCCGCCACAGCCCGCGATCGTGTCCCCGTCGAGCAGCATGAAGTAGGTACCATCCCGCAGCAGTTGCGTGTCCAAACCCATTACCTGATGGCTGGCACGGATCTGATCAGGTGTCAGAAAACCTGATTGCAGCTGGTCGATGGCGCGGCGGATCGTGATCTTGAGGGCGTCCAGATCGTCGATCGTGGCGGTGCGTGGAGTAAGCTTCACGTCTTGTCCCATGAGAAGCGGTGAGACGGACCGATCCGCCTCACCGCTGCTTGTCAGTACTTCACGCGCAGACGCGTATAGTAGAAGCCGCCGTTGAATCCGAAGGGGCCGCCATTTCGCGGGTATACCTGACCATCAGAGGTCCCGCCGGTTAGCGGATAGATCTGCACGGTCGCGGTCGGAGCGAGCCGATCGGGCCGTTCGTCGGTGAAATTCTGCGCACCGACTGCCAGCGTGAAATGGTCGGCAAAGGTATAGCTCAGCTCGAGGTCGGTGGTGAACTTGCCGCCGAAACGCTGATTAGGCACGCCGTTGGTCTGACCGTAATCCTGCGCACTGGTGAACGAGCTATAATAGTTCTCGCGCACGTTGAAGCTCAGGTTGTCGAGCGACCAATTGCCATTGAATACCACACGGTGCTTGGGTGCTAAATTCTCCGCATCGATCAGCTGCGCCGCGCTGATGATCCGCGTGTTGTAGTCGACGACCTTGGTATCATTGTAATTGTACGCGATCGAAAAGTTGAGCAGTGCTTCGCTCAGCGTCGTGCGCCAGGTGCCGACGACATCGATGCCGCGGGTGCGCGTCTTGAACCCGTTGGTGAAATATTGCACCTGCCCGCCGACGCCGACTGGGAGCAGAGCGGGCTGCGCGGCGAGATCGGCCGCGGTGACGATGAACGGCGAGGTGAGGCCGATGCGGTTGCGCAGATCGATCTGATAGCCGTCAACCGTGATCGTCATGTTGGCGACCGGTTCCAGGATGAAGCCAGCGCCGTAGTTGGTCGACTTCTCCGGCGTCAGATCGCTCGCGCCGTAATATTGCGCCACTGCGGTGTTGGTCGGGTAGGTGCCGCTCTGGAATGCGACGCCGTTGTTGAACGAGGTCGTCACAATCGAGACGTTGGATTGACCGGGCGAAGGCGCGTGGAAGCCGGTGCCGATGCTGCCGCGGACAGAGAAGGCGTCAGCGAATTTGTAGAGCGCGTTGACCTTACCGACCCAGGCGTCGCCGAAGGTGTTATAATGCTCGTAGCGGCCGGCTGCACCGACCGTCAGCGCTTCGGTCAGATCGGTCTCGAGCCCGACGTACAGGCCATAGGCTTTCTGGCTGAACTTGCCCGCTGTCTGCGGGCTGGTGCCGGCATAGCCGCTCGCACCGACACCCTGCGCGGCGGTCGTGCCGGAGAAGGCGTACACGCCGGGCGCGGTCTGCGTGTAGAGCCGCTGCGCGACCGCGTAAGGACCGGCGGCATAGGATTGCTCGTCTCCGGCAGTCTGCTCGTAGGTTTCCTTGCGGAATTCACCACCGAACGAGATCGTCAGTGGCGCTGCGAGCCCGAGGTCAGCGGCATAGGTGAAGTCGGCGTTGGCGTTCACTTCCTTCTGGATCAGATCGCCGAAGTCGAAACTGGTCTGGGTCGCGGGACCGAAGGAGAAGTTGGCCGAGCTGTACATCGACAGCGCCAGCTTGTTTCGCGCCCAGGTGCCCGACAAGTCGTAGCTGAAGTCGCCGCTCGTCCCCTTGTAGCCGACTACGCCGTAGATCTCTTGCGACTTGCCGACGAAGCGCGGCGTGAAGCCTGCCGGATAGAGGTTGGCGAAACGGAAGGTGTTGGTGTCGCGCACGAAGCCGCCTGCAGGGCAAGTAGCGTTGCCGGTTGGACACGGCGTCAGGAAGAAGGTGTTGTTGAAGGCGCCGTTCGCGCCCTGGTTGCGCACCACGCCATTGGTGTCGACCGCGGTGCTCGATACGGGAGCGCGGTAGTTGAAGCTCTGGTTGCCCTTACTCTCGGCGTAATTGCCGAACGCGTAGAGCTTGCTGTTGTCGGTGACGTTGATCGCGGCGTTCACCACCGATTTGAACCCGTGCATGGGCGAATTGCCCCAGATCTGCACCGGTCCGGGAAAGTTCGGCAGTTGCGACGCGAGCGCGGGGAAGTTCTGCGCGAAATTGGCCGCCGACGGTCGCGTGACACCGCGGCTGGTCTGGCCCTCGTCGACGTATTCGGCGGTTGCGCTGATGAAGCCCCAAGTGCCTTTGAGGCCGGCGTTGCCGGCGATCTGGTAGCTCTCGCCGTCACCCGCGTAGTACTGGCCCGCCCGGCCGACGATCTCGATCCCCTGATCTTCGCGCAGACCGTAGTTCAGCACGCCGGCGATCGCGTCAGAGCCATATTGCGCGGTGGCACCTTCGCGCAGCACCTGCAGGCTGCCGATCGCGAGCGAGGGGATGGCGGAGATGTCCGGACCCTGCGCACCGCGCCCGAGCCCGGTATCGCTGCCGCCGTAGACCTGCACCAGCGCCGCGCGATTGTAGCGCTTGCCGTTCAGCATGACGAGCACCTGATCGCCCGCCAACCCGCGCAGCGACGGCGAGCGCACGAAGGTGGACGCGTCGGAGATCGAGTTCTGCCCGGCGTAGAACGAGGGCACGATGTTCTTCAGCTGGTCGATCATGTTCGCCGACGGCTGTGTCGTCAGTTCGGCCGCGCTGATGACGTCGACCGGTGATGGCGAGTTGGCCAGCGTGCGATCGGTGCGTCGCGTACCGAGCACGACGATGTCGTCGCTGGGATCCGCGGAGGCGGCAGTGCCGGCCGATGCCGACGCGTCCTGCGCCGCCTCCGCTTGCGGCAGGGTCGTTGTCGCCGCAGTTGTCGTCGCGACAGGCTCCGCCGCGTGCGCGGTACCGGCAGCAAGCAGCGCGAACGCGATCGCGCCAGCTGACGTGGTATGTCTGATCATCTGATGCTCCCTTGATGAGTGGCTCTCAGGCGTCCTTCCCCATGTTCCCGTTCCCGACCGCCGATTGAGCTCGGCGCGCCGGAACGCTTGATGATCAGCCCTGCAAATGTGGCGGTGTCGTTTGCTCGCATCGCCTGAAGCAACAATGGCCGCGTCGGCACTAGACTGACAAACAGAATCTTTCGCGTCTGCGCGCTTGAGGGTATCTATGTTGCAGAATTGATACAGGTAAGTGATGTAAGGAAGCTATGTGCAAGCTGCCGCGGTGATCCGCCCTGCCACCCCCGCCGACGCGGGGTGACTACACGAAAGTGACGTATCTGCACGCTAAGGGCGAACAAATCCGGTACGATGCCAGCAGATGCTATTCGCAGGCTTTCCTGCCCCTTTTATGTGGTGCCGCCCTACGGGCGCCGATATGGGAGGGCGGCAATCCGATTGACCAACGATCGAGGTAGAACCCTGCTCGCCAAATATGTG
>NZ_JH584236.1:2108-42124 GCF_000241465.1 Sphingomonas echinoides ATCC 14820 | reverse complement strand
GAGCTGGTTGCCCATCCCCGGTATGGCGAAGGATTGCCGATAAACCAGAGCGTGGACTGCATGGGCCGCGCACCGGTCAACGTCCATCAAACCCAACCTCCCCCACTTCAAATCGCTGAGGGCAGCCATGTCTGTGTCGATTCCACCGGGTGCAAAAGACCCAACACTCACTCCCGTCCCGGCAAGCTCCACGGAAAGCGCTCGCATGAGGGTGCTCACATAGGCTTTCGACGCGCCGTAGACCGCTTGGAAGGGCACGGATGTTTCGCCCGCCAGGCTCGACACGGCGATTACTGAGGATTCAAACGGCTGCTCCCTGAAAATCGCAATCAGGCGAGCCAGCAAATCCGTGAAACCGAGTATGTTTGTTTCAATTACCTCGGCATAAGTGTCGGCACGGCCTGCATCAAATGAACCAACGCTCGTCATTCCGGCAACCAACAAAGCGGCTGTTACTTGCAATTCTGCAACCTTAGCCGCGATTTTCTCCCTGCCCTCGATTTCACGTTGATCAGCCACTATAATCTCGCACGGCACATTGAACCGCTCGTCAATTTCGGTCTGTAGCTCCCGCAAGTTGTCGAGCCTTCGTCCAACAATCAGGGGCTTGGCCTGGTACGATGCCGCCAAGCGGAGGGCGGACGCTCTGCCCAAACCGGTCGAAGCCCCTGTGACCAGCACCCACGAGTTCTTGATCGCCAGCGGTTTCACGCGTTTTCCAGAGCCTTGTATAGGGCGGTTTTGCCGATCTTGAGCCGGGCCGCCGCCTCACGAACAGTGAGGCCCGCTGCGATATGCGCCCGCGCTTTACGTAGTTTGTCGGGGGTAACGACAGGCCGGCGACCACCCTTGTTGCCCCGCTCGCGTGCGGCCTTGAGGCCGGCATGAGTGCGTTCACGGATCAGGTCACGCTCGAATTGGGCCAGCGAGCCGAAGATGTTGAACACCAGCATGCCGCCCGAAGTGGTGGTGTCGATATTCTCGGTGAGTGAGCGGAACCCGATGCCGCGCGCCGCAAGCTCGCCGACCTTCTCGATCAGGTGGCTCATCGAGCGGCCGAGGCGGTCGAGTTTCCAGACCACCAGCGTGTCGCCGGGGCGCAAATAGGCGAGCGCTTCGGTTAGGCCAGGCCGATCGGCTTTTGCCCCGGATGCGTGATCGTCGAATATACGGTCGCACCCGGCAGTGTTCAGCGCGTCAAGCTGGAGCGACAGCTTCTGGTCTGCGGTCGAGACGCGCGCATAGCCGATCAGCGCCACATGATGCCCGATCCTGTCCGTTTTCCCGTCATTATGCGATCTTGTCCGAATCGCCGTTACAGGTCCAGAGTTAACGGACATATTCCTGTTGGCCGCCAGAGGACCGTCTGACGGACAGCCTCAAGGAGGTTCAGGGTCATGGCGAGGCGACGCCTGCTCACCCGCGAGGCGCTTGCGGGTCAGTTCGATCCCCCGACTGACGAACGCGAGATCGCGCGACATTTCACCCTGTCACGCGAGGATCTCGATTGGGTCTCGATCCGGCGTGGTCCCGCATCGCAGCTCGGTTACGCCATGACGCTCCTTTATATGCGCTGGCCCGGGCGGGTACTCGGCGCGGACGAGACGCCGCCCGCAGCGGTCCTGTCGTTCGTCGCCCGTCAGCTCGATGTGCCTGAAGCGGCTTGGCATGACTATGGCCGTCGTGAGCCGACCCGCCGTGCGCATCTCACCGATCTGGCACGACGCATGGGCTATCGAGCGTTCGGCCGGACCGACTTCCACGCACTGGCCACCTTCGCCATGCCCGTGGCGCAGACCATCATCCAGCCATTGCAGCTGGCCGAGATCGTCATCGACGAAATGCGACGGCGTCGCCTGTTGCTGCCGCCCGTCACCGTCATCGAGGCGATCGTACGACGAGCGCGCCGCCAGGCCGACGAACTCGTCCACGATGTGCTGACCCAGGGGCTGGGTGATGGCGGACGTACCCGCCTCGATGCGCTGCTCGCCCGTCGTGGCGACCGGGGTGCGACGTGGCTGTCGTGGCTGCGCAACCCGCCGCTGTCGCCGGCACCGCGCAACGTCATGCGCCTGCTCGAACGACTGGATCATGTCCGGGCGATCGGACTGGCCCCGGCGCGGGCCGCTACGATCCCGACCGCGGCCTTCGACCGCATCGCCGACGAGGCGGTGCGGATCACATCGCAGCATCTGGCGGAACTGCCCGACCGGCGCCGCCATGCCGTCCTGGCGGCAGCCGCGCTGCGGCTTCGTGAGAGCCTCGCCGATGCGGTGCTGGCGATGACGGACAAGCTGCTCGGCAGCATGATGCGGCGCGCCGAGAACCGGACGCGCGACAAGGCGCTGGGTACGATCCGCGCGCTCCAGGCACAGTTGCGCCTGCTCACCGGCTCCTGCCGCCTGCTGATCGATGCACGGGCGCAAGGCTTGGACTCGCTTGCCGCGATGGCGATCGACTGGGAGAAACTGGGAACGGCGGTCGGGGAAGCGGAGATACTGGTCGCGCCGGAGACGACCGATCGTACTGCCGAGCTGATCGACCGGCATCGCTCGCTGCGTGCGGTGATCGGGCCGTTCCTGGGCGCCTCCACCTTCCGGGGTGCCGGCCCGGTCCAGGGGCTGCTCGATGCGGTCCGGATTGTCGGTGAGGTTTATCGGACCGGCAGGCGACGCTTGCCCGACAATCCACCGCTTCGCTTCGTGCCGCCATCGTGGCGGCCTTTCGTGCTGCGCGACGGGCAGGTCGTCCGCGCAGCCTATGAACTGTGCGCTCTCACCCAGTTGCGCGATCGGCTGCGTGCCGGCGACATATGGGTAGAGGAAAGTCGCCAGTATCGTGCTTTCGACAGCTACCTCCTGCCGCCCGCCACCTTTGCGGCGCTACGCGAGCGCGGGCCGTTGCCGTTGGCGATCGACACCGACTTCGATACCTTCATTGCCGGTCGCCGTGCCCGCCTCGATACCGCGATCGAACAAGTCACGGCGCTCGCCCGGCAGGGGGAACTGCCCCAGGTACGGCTCGACGCCGGCGGGCTCGTCATCTCGCCGCTCAAGGCCGTAACCCCGCCCAGTACAGAGGACGTGCGGCGCATGGTCTACGACCGCCTGCCGCGCGTGAAGATCACCGATCTGTTGCTGGAGGTCGATGGCTGGACCGGCTTTTCCGAATGCTTCACGCATCGCCGCTCCGGTCGACCGGCCGATGATCGTAACGCGCTTCTCACCGTGATCCTGGCGGACGGCATCAATCTCGGCCTGACGCGCATGGCGGATACCTGCCAGGCGGCCACCCTGCGCCAGCTCGCACATCTGCATGACTGGCACGTCAGCGAGAGCGCCTATGGCGCAGCGCTGGCGCGACTGATCGACGCGCATCGCGCCCTGCCGCTAAGCAGCCTGTGGGGCGACGGCACCACGTCGTCGAGCGATGGCCAGCTCTTTCACGCCGGTGGGCGCGGGGCTGCGATCGGTGACATCAACGCGCGTAACGGCAACGAACCCGGCGTCAGCTTCTACACCCACATCTCGGATCAATATGACCCGTTTGCGAGCAGGGTGATCGCGGCGACAGCGGGCAAGGCGCCCTATGTCCTCGACGGGCTGCTCTACCATGCCACCGGTCTGTCGATCGAAGAGCATTACACCGATACCGGCGGGGCCTCCGACCATGTATTTGGCCTCATGCCGTTCTTCGGCTACCGCTTCGCGCCGCGTTTGCGGGATCTGAAGGAACGACGCCTGCATCTGCTGCCGCAGCAGGATGCCGGGGCGCTGCTCGTCGGACTGACCGGCGATCCGGTCGCGGTCGGCCACGTCGCTGACCATTGGGACGAACTGCTCCGCCTCGTCACCTCGATCCGCAGCGGCACCGTCACCGCCTCCGCCATGCTGCGCCGGTTGTCCGCCTATCCACGTCAGAACGGCCTTGCGCTGGCATTGCGTGAGGTCGGGCGGATCGAACGCTCGATTTTCATGCTCGACTGGTTGCGCGACATCGACCTGCGCCGGCGTGCCCAGGCCGGACTCAACAAGGGAGAGGCGCGCAACGCGCTCGCCCGAGCGCTGTTCTTCAATCAGCTCGGCGAACTGCGGGACCGCCGGTTCGAAAACCAGACCTACCGCGCCTCCGGCCTCAACCTGCTCGTAGCCGCCATCATCCTGTGGAACACCCGCTACCTCGAACAGGCCATCGCCGGCATGGCCGTGCCTCCTGAAACTGCCCGCCACATCGCACCGCTCGGGTGGGAGCATATCTCGCTCACCGGCGACTACCGCTGGAACACCGACGACCGCCCTCCGGTCGGCCAGCTCAGGCCGCTACGCACACCCACATCGTTGCTCGCTGCATGACGCGGCTTCGTGTTCGCCTATCGTTCACGCAACACCCGGTGCTCCATATGCAATGCCTCGGGGAGAAGCTCCGGGTTGGCCGTGAGATAGATGATCCGGGTGTCGCAGCTCCGTCGCAGCTCATCAGCGATCATCGGGCCGGTGAAGCCGTCGGCCAGATTGAGGTCGATGATCGCGATCTCAGGAGCAAATTCGATGACGGCTCGAGCGCTCTCGATACTGTCAACGATCATGATCGCGTCGATCCCGGAATCCCGCGCGAGATCCTCTAGGTGGCTGGCAACGGCCGGAATGTCCTCGGCGATCAGCAATCGGTGCATCCGCTTTTCCCCTGTTGTCGTCCGAACAGGTTCAGCCGCCATGCGTTCCAGTCTTATGCATTTTTCCGTGCATAGCGGGAGCCAAAGCGCGCGGTCGTCGTTGAAGCCTATTGCAATCAATGGAGATGCATCGTGGGCGAGTTCGTGGACAAGGTGAAGGGCGCGATCAACGACCTGGTCGGTGACGCCAAGCAGGAGGTCGGCACCCGGACCGATAACCCCGATCTGGCAGCAGACGGCGCCGCACAGCAGGCGACCGGCAAAGGGCAGAAGCTCAAGGGCGGCATCAAAGGCGCGCTCGGTGACAAAATCTGATCAGCCTCGGCCGAAAGGGTCGTGACTGAAAGCAAGGGGCACCTCGATATGAGCACCCCTCCGACTGTTGGAAGACACTCGACATCGTAATCGTCCACGCCGTGCTGCGTGAACTTGAAGGGGATTAGCAATGGCGTCGGACGGCAAAGCGCGGAAGCAGGATTACGCAGGCGGGGAAACGCATCAGATCGCTGACGACGATCATCCGGTGCTCACGACCAACCATGGCATGCCGATCTCGGACAATCAGAACCAGCTGAAGGCGGGGCCGCGCGGCCCGGTGCTGATCGAGGACGAAGTCTTCCGCGAGAAGATGAACCATTTCGATCACGAACGCATCCCCGAGCGCATTGTCCACGCCCGCGGCTCGGCCGCGCACGGCTATTTCGAGTGCACCGAGAGCCTCGCCGATATCACCGTCGCCGATCTGTTCCAGAAGAAAGGCCAGCGCACCGAGGTGTTCACTCGCTTCTCGACCGTCGCGGGCGGTGCCGGATCGGTCGACACGCCGCGCGACGTGCGCGGCTTCGCGGTCAAGTTCTATACGCGCGAGGGCAATTGGGATCTTGTCGGCAACAACATCCCCGTCTTCTTCATCCAGGACGCGATCAAGTTTCCAGACCTGATCCACGCGGCCAAAATGGAGGCTGATCGCGGCTACCCGCAAGCGGCAACCGCGCACGACACGTTCTGGGACTTCATTTCGCTGATGCCCGAGTCCACCCACATGGTCATGTGGGCGATGTCCGACCGCACGCTGCCCCGCACCTTCGCAAACATGGAGGGGTTCGGCGTCCACACGTTCCGCTTCATCAACAAGGAGGGGAAGTCGACCTTCGTCAAGTTTCACTGGAAGCCGAAGGCGGGCCTCGCCTCCACGATCTGGGACGAGACGGTGAAGATTGCCGGCGCCGATCCGGACTTCCAGCGCCGCAATCTGTTCGAGAGCATCGATCGCGGCGATTTCCCGACCTGGGAGCTGGGCGTGCAGCTGTTCGACGAGGCGTTCGCCGAAAGCCAGCCCTACGACGTGCTCGACGCGACCAAGATCATTCCCGAGGAGGTGCTGCCCGTCCGCATCGTCGGCAAGATGGTGCTCGACCGCTATCCTGACAATTTTTTCGCCGAAACCGAACAGGCCGCATTCGTGCCGAGCCATGTCGTCCCGGGCATCGGCTTCTCGAACGATCCGCTGCTGCAGGGCCGTTTGTTCAGCTATACGGACACGCAGCTATCGCGGCTTGGCTCGGTCAATTTCCATCAGCTGCCGATCAACCGCGCGAAGGGCCGTGCCGAGGCGGCGGGCTGCCCGTTCATGAACCAGCAGCGCGATGGCCACATGCAGATGTCGGTTCCCAAGGGTCGCGCCAATTACGAGCCCAACAGCCTGGCGCAGGCGGGCGAAGAAGCCGGCGCCCGCGAAGACCCGGAGCGTGGCTACAAGACTTTCCCCTCGGAAGAGCAGGGCCAGAAGCTGCGCATCCGGCCGGAGAGCTTCGCCGACCATTACAGCCAGGCGCGGCTGTTTTTCCGGTCGATGGACCCGGCCGAACAGGCGCACATCGCCTCGGCGCTGGTGTTCGAGCTCAGCAAGGTCAGCCTTGAGCATATCCGCATCTCGGTCATGGCCAACCTGCGCAACGTCGACGAGACTCTGGCGCAACGCGTCGCCGATGGCCTCGCGATGGACCTGCCGCCGCCATCGAAGACCGCCGCCCCGGTTCTCGACATGGATCCCTCGCCCGCGCTGCGCATCATCCGCGGTCCGCTCGAAAAGCATACGCTGGAAGGCCGCACGGTCGGCATTCTGATCGCCGACGGAACCGACGCCGGCGAGCTGTCGACGCTCAAGGACGCGGTGAAGGCCGCCGGCGGCACGCCAATGACGATCGCGCCCAAGGTCGGCAAGGTGCCCCTGTCCGACGGCAGCGCGATCGCCGCGGACGCGCAGCTATTCGGCCAGCCCTCGGTGACGGTCGATGCTTGCGCGGTGATCCTGTCTGAGGCGGCTGCGGCCAAGCTCGTCAAGGAAGGCGCCGCGGTGCAATGGGTGATGGACGCTTTCGGCCACTTGAAGGCGATCGGCGCCAACGACGCCGCCAAGCCGCTCCTCGACAAGGCGGGGGTCGAGCCCGACGAGGGCGTCACCGACCTTGCCGGCTTCGTCGAGGCGGCAAAGAAGCGTTATTGGGATCGGGAAGCGTCGGTTCGAACGCTGGCGTGATCGCTCGAGACGTCTCCACGCCCGCCCTCGGTCGGGCGCATCCCTGCGAAAGGACGGGACATGGCAAATCTGCTCGGCGCGCTCATAGGCGCTGCAATCGACCGCGGTGACGGTGACAGCGGGATCAAGGGCGCTATCATCGGCACCGTCGCTGAAACGGCGATCCGGGGACTGGTGCCCATTGTCGCGACCTACGCACTTGGATGGGGCGTTCAATACGCAATCCGCAAAGGGTGGCATATGGTTGCGGGGGCCGATCCGATCGAACCCGCCAATGGAACACTGCGTCGCTGATGCCGAGCGTGCACGCGACGCTGGCCGCAGATCGGGGCACCTCAGATCCGGCGATGCTCCCGAATGATTGACTGCGTGATCATCGGCGGCGGACCGGCAGGCCTGACCGCCGCGATTTATCTCGCACGGTTCCGTCGCAACGTCGTTGTAATTGATGACGGCAACAGCCGGGCAAGCTGGATTCCCAGGTCGCATAATCATCCCGGCTTTCCGGAAGGGATTGGCGGAGACGAGCTGCTCGTGCGGACGCGCGCGCAGGCCGAGCGCTATGGCGCGGTGCTGCATCCTGAACGCGTAACGGCATTGGAGCGGAAGGGAGACGGGTTTCTCGTATCGACAGTGAATCGCACGCTGGACGCGCGTATGACGTTGCTCGCGACAGGTGTGGTCAATCGCAGTCCGCAGATCGATCCCGCCACGCACAGGCGGGCATTGGAAAGCGGCAAGTTGCGCTACTGCCCGATCTGTGACGGCTTCGAGGTCACCGACACGCGCATCGCCGTGATCGGTGCCGACGAACACGGCGTCGCGGAGGCGCTTTTTCTCAGGACATATTCGTCGAAGATCACGTTGCTGGCGGAGCGGACCGTCGACCTCGACGAAGAGGACCGACAGGCGCTCCAAGAGGCCGGGATCGCACTCGCCGGTGCGCCGCTAGCCTCGATCGACTTCGAAGCCGCAGATGATGTTATAATTGCGCTGGAAGACGGTGCCGGCACGGTGGTCGTGGACACCGTGTATCCGGCGCTCGGCTCGGACATCAACAATGCTCTGGCCATCGATATAGGGGTCGCGTTGAGTGACTGCCGGTGCATTGCCACCGACGAGGATCAGCGCACAAATCTACCCGGTTGCTACGCTGCCGGCGATGTCGTGGCCGGTCTCGATCAGATCAGCGTGGCGACAGGTCACGGGGCGAAAGCGGCAACGGCGATTCACAACGCGCTTCGAGCGCTTGACGGGCAGACGGCGGACAAATGATCGGTTCCAAGCGTCTCAGCGACCTGACCGCGTCCATATCACACCAAGACCATGCTCGCGATCGCCGCACCAGATGTCAGTCTTCGCACTCACTGCTCGGTGGCTGCGTGAACAGTTTCGATATCTCACCCTGGATGAGTGCGTAACATTCGCAGGACACCTCCCGCAGTAGGTCGGGATTGATCACCGAGATCTTGCCGCGTTTGTACTCTATCGCTCCGATCGAGAGAAACTCGCGGGCAACGATGTTGACTGCGTTTCGCTTGACCCCGAGCATTTCGGCAAGGAATTCCTGCTTCAAGGGCAGCCTGTCGGTCTCGGTCCGATCGTGGGTGGTCAGGATCCAGCGCGCGAGGCGCTGGCGAACGGTGTGAAGCGCGTTACAGGCAACCGACTGCAGTGACATTCGCACCATGACCTCGCGCCAGCGAGTAACGGCCGAACAGAATTCCACGCTCTCGTCGACCAGATCTTCGAAATCTTCCGCTTTGACCCGGTAGCCGCTGCCGGGGAGTTGAACGACGTAGCGGTTGAAAGCGTCGTCGACATAGCCGCTCGCACTCAATCCTGCGGCTCCCTCACGCCCGATCGTCATTCCCTCAGCGGTTCGACCGTCGCTCATGACCGCGACCAGCGAGATCATGCCGGTCAGCGGCAGAAAGACGTGAGTGAGCGGTTGCCCGGGCTCGTACAATACCTGTCCGGCTTCCAGCAGCACGGGCTCCAGACGATCGTCCATCCGCGCCCGCTCATCGGGAGGAACCCGATCGAGAAGGTGGTTGCTGCTCGAAAGAGCCGCACCGTTCTCGCGACCTGCGGGATCGTCAGCCAATGAAAAGCTCCTCTCTAGCTGCATGCTCAACGCGCCGCCCTACACCTCGATCAATTTCGACAAAAGAAACCTCAGCGGGAACGCGCCATGTGAAAAACCGTTAATGAACGGTTGAATACATAACGGGGCGATAGCGGCATGGTTCGATCGACATGGAGAGCGCTAGGCGGCACGGCGATGCCTGTCGCCGGGGCTGTTCTGCTCGCTTCCTGTGCCAGCCCTTCGACACGAATAGCTACCGGGCTTGGAGGGTACGGACTAAGCGAGGGTTCGGCCCGATGCATGGGAGATCGCCTGCAGTCACGCCTGTCGCTGGGCCAGCTCCGACAACTCGGGCGCGCCGCACAAGCTTTGAGTCAGTCGCAGGCCGGGCGCCTGACGGCCAGTGACCTGATCCGCGCGGGCGCTCAGGTCAACGATGTCAAAATACCCCTGGAAGTCACGAAAGCGGCCGCATCTTGCGGTGCGTTGAGGGAAGCGGCCGGGGTTCAGGGAGGTTGATATGAACGATGTCCGATATGCGGGGGGAACCGTGATTGACGGTACCCGCGACTTCACAAACCAGGTCTGGATGTACGCGCAGGAATGGGGGCCGCGCATTATCGGCGCGCTGGTCATTCTTCTGATCGGATGGCTGGTTGCACGCGCCGTCAAATGGGGCGTCGCGAACCTCATCAATCGGACGCCGCTGGCGCGGCGCGCCAATCAACCCAACCATCCGCCACGCGATAAGTCGACGATCGGTGCGCAGGTCGGGGATGCTGCGTTCTGGGTCGTTCTGCTGGTTGCCTTCTTCCTTGCAGCGCAGCCGCTCGGCCTCGCTAGCGCGACGGGTCCACTTGCCGACATGCTGAACGGCTTCGGCAATGCCGTGCCGCGGATCATCGGCGCCGGTCTGATCCTTTTCCTCGGGTATATCCTGGCAAGCGTGGCGAAGAAGGCGGTCGAAGCCGTCATCACCGCCAGCCATGTCGAACGATTGTCGGCGCACGTCGGCAGCACGCCGCCCGCCGACCCGAGCGCCTTGCCGCGCGCGGTCGGTAGCGTCGTGTTTGCGCTGATCATCATTCCGGTGGCGATCGCAGCGCTCGACACACTCAATATCGCCGCCATCTCGCAGCCGGCGACTGCCATGCTGCGGATCATTCTCGACGCCATTCCGCATGTGATCGCGGCAGGCATCATCATCACGCTTGCCTACTACCTCGGCAAATTCGCTTCGCAGCTGATCACGTCCTTCCTAGGCTCGACCGGCGTTGACAAGGCGATTAACTCCCTGGGCTTGTTTCCCCGGAGCGATGCGCCCGTCGACGGCGTCACCGGCGCCGAGCAGGTATCCGTCAAGGCGGGTGCGACGCTCACCCCGTCGAAGATGATTGGGTCGGGTGTCTTCATCGCCATTGTCATCTTCGGTTTGATGGAGGCGTTCCGGCAGCTCAATTTCGCCTATGGTTCGCGGATCATGGCGGAGGTGCTGACGCTCTTCGGTCAGGTGGTCTTCGGTGCGATCATCATCGCCGCAGCCGTCGCAATCGCACGCCTGATCTCGACGACAATTAAGGCAAGCGGCGGGGCCGGTGCCGACTTTACCGCTTCGCTCACAAAGGTGGCGATCATCGTCCTGGGCACAGCTATCGGGTTGCGCTTCATGGGTCTGGCGGACGACATCATCAATCTGGCGTTCGGCCTCATTCTCGGGGCGATCGCGGTGGCGTTCGCACTCGCTTTTGGCCTTGGCGGGCGCGATCAAGCCGGCAGGATCGTGCAGAGGCTGCTGGGCAAGGCAGAGGATGAGGCGAACCGCCCTGCTGCGCCCTCTACCGTACCGGTCGCCCCTGCGTCGCCGATCGCTCCGCGCGAACAGGACACGCAGGCATGACCCGCTGGATGAGCAAATCGCTGTTGGCTGTCGGCATCCTGCTGGCTGGCTGTGACGGCCGTCGCGAAAACGCCGGAGAGCAGGCGGACGCCAATGCCGGCGTCGTCTCCGGCGAAGATACGTTGGCCAGCGGCCCTGCAGAAACGGCGGGAGAGGCGCAGGATCGTGCGGCAGAAAGCGCGAACGCGGCGATCGAAGCGAACGCCGATGCCGCCGAGGTCCGCGCGGACGCGATACGCAGTACGGCCGATCGGGAAGCCGATGCGCTCGAGGAACGAGCCAAGAAGGTCCGTCGGGATGCCGAGCAGAAGGCCGACGCGGCCGAAGACCGTGCAGACGCCATTCGCGGCAAATGATGTTCACGGGTCGATCGCCCGGGACTGTACCTAAAGGCCCAGAGAGGTCGCGCGTAGCAACTTGATCGGGGCCCGGGGGCACGCGCTCCCGGGCCCCATCTTACCCCTACTGCTTTGACACCGGAATGGCGCGATATGGAAACACCCGATGATTGCGAAGCTGCCGCGATCGAGCGCGAGCTTGGCTACTGCGAAAGCCGTGCGCACGCGGAAAAGCGGGCAGCGCGCCTTAGCCGGAGCGTCGAGGCAGTCATCGCCCACCGACGCCTTGCGGACGCATACGATTCAAGAGCGCAACGCCTGCAATGTCGCGTCGAAAATCACCTTTATCCGGCCAAGGAATAATCGTGCATCGTGTCATCGACATTACCGTGCCCTCGAACCGCGGCGAGCAGCTGATCGCCGCGCTGAACCAGCTCGAAGGGGTAGTCGGGCTGACGTGGCAGCACGGCGCTTCGATCAAACCCGTCGGCGACGTGGTGACCGTCCACGCCCTCAATCGTGCAACCGACGATGTGATGCGCGCCGTGGCGACGATCGGCGGCGATACGCCGTTCACTGTCGTAACGGCGGAGGTCGCGAGCATCAGCGACCCCGGGAACCAGAAGCAGATCGACGCCGACGTCGACGAGGCGATATGGGAGGAGCTCGAAACCGGTCTGCGGCATCAGGGACGCCTCACCGCAAATTTCCTGCTCTTGATGGCACTTGGCGGCGTTATCGGCGCCGCCGGAGCGTTCACTGAACCCGCGATCGCAGCGGTGGCATATGTCGCGTCCGCGATCATCGCTCCCGGGTTCGAGCCCTTGGCGAAATTGCCGTTGGGCATCGTGCTGAGACGGGCCGAAGTAGCCCGTGCCGGCATGCTGGCGACGCTCACCGGCTACGCAGTTCTGGCGGCTGCCGCAGGGGCGACATGGCTACTGCTTTCCAATTTCGGCGGGGTTCAATCGTCAGCGTTCCTTGAAGGCGACGTCCTCAAGCATACGATCCATCCTTCACCGGAGCTTTTGACGATCGCGCTTGCCGGGGCTTTTGCCGGCGTACTTATTCAGGCCTCGTACCGCCGAAGCGTGATTGCGGGCGCGCTGGTCGCCATGCGGCTGATCGAAGCAGCGTCGGTGGCGGGCATAGCCCTGGCGATGAGGCGCCTTGATTTGGCGGCCGCCAGCGGGGCGCGATTGGCGGTCGACGCCGGCTTCGTACTGGTCGCGGGTGTGATCGTTTTCGGCCTCAAGCAGCTCATCGTCCACCGTCGCGCGCCGCTGCACTGACGGCTCGCGTGGTCCCGCTCCCTGCACCCGCCTTTATTCGATGAAACGAAACCCCTCACAATGAACGATCATTCCGCCTCCGCAACGCACGATAACCGGGTCTGCATCATCGGCTGCGGGCGGGTCGGGATGGCGAGCGCCTACGCGCTCATCCAGAGCAGCTTCATCCGCGAACTCGTGCTGGTCGGCCGAGACCGCGAAAGGACCGAAGGCGAGGTCATGGACCTCGAACACGCGGTCGCGGTCCCGATGAAGTCTCCCATCAACGTCATCAACGGCAGCTACGCTGACGCCGCATCCAGCTCCGTAGTGGTCATCGCTGCCGGAAAGGCCACAGGCGGCAGCGACACCTCGCGGCTCGATCTCCTCGACGCCAACGCACCGATCGTGCGTGAGATCGTCGGCAAGCTCAAGAAGGAGGGGTTCGACGGCGTGATCGTCATGGCAACCAACCCGGTCGACCTGCTCGTCCAGGTCGCGCTCGAGGAAACGGGGCTCCCGACAGGCCAGATTGTCGGGACCGGGACGTTGGTCGATACCGCCAGATTGCGCGGAATGCTCGCCGAAGCATTCGATATCGAGCCGCGCGGGGTCGATGCCTATATCATCGGCGAACATGGGGATTCCGAAGTCGCCGTATGGAGCGGTGCACGCATCGCCGGCGTGCCTCTCCTCCGGCACTCGGACAGCGGAGAGGCACGGGACCTTGATCGGATGCTCGAGCGTGTTCGTCGCGCGGCACCCGAGGTCGTTCGTCGCAAGGGGCATACCGAATATGCCATCGGTCTGTGCGTCCAGCGGATCTGCGAAGCCGTACTGCGCAATGAGCACGCGGTTATTGCGGTCTCCACGGTCCTTGATGGTGAATATGGTCGGACCGACGTGTGCCTCGGCACACCGTGCGTGGTCGGCAAGAACGGGATCGAGCGGATCATCGAGCTCGATCTCGACGAAGAGGAGCGCAAAGCTCTCCACCGCTCCGCTGAGACATTGCGGCGGCTTAACCCTCGATTATCGGCAGGCGCGGCATGACGATCGGGAACGACAAGGCCGGTGCTGGAGCGCGGTCGCCGTTCGCGATCCCGACCGAAGGCTGGCTGGCCGTGCTCCGCCGAACCTGGGAAGAGACCGGCAAGGACAATATCGGCCTCATCGCCGCCGGTATCGCCTTCTATGCATTCGCCGCGATCGTCCCGCTGCTCGGCGCGGTTGTCCTCAGCTACGGTCTCTTCGCCGAGCCCGAGACGGTTCGCAGTAACGTCGAGCACGTGTTCGCCGCAGTGCCGCGCGAGGCGGCCACCATCATCACCGAACAACTCGTGACCGTCGTCGAGACCTCGAAGGGCAAGCAGGGTCTCGGCCTGATCATCGCGATCGCGCTCGCCTTTTATGGCGCCACCAAAGGCGCGTCGGCGATCGTGACAGCGCTCAACGTCGCTTATGGCGAGACCGAGCGGCGCGGGTTCTTCCGCGTCAACCTCCTGTATTTCGCGCTGGTCGCCGGCGGTGTGTTCCTGATCTTCCTGGCGATCGCATCGACAACGCTTCTCGGATTTCTCGAAAGCCTGGTTCCGCGCGCTTCGGACGTTCTTCTCACACTCATCAGGGTCGCAGGTTACGCCCTTCTGGGAGCATTCGTCGTGACGGCTGCCGCGATCCTGTATCGCTTCGGACCGGATCGCCGCAAACCGTCATGGGTCTGGCTATCGCCGGGATCGCTGGCCGCCACAATGCTTTGGCTGGGCGGGACCGCCGGCTTCGGCGTCTATGTGTCGAATTTCGGCAACTATGGCGCGACCTATGGTTCGCTGAGCGCGGTGATTGTGATGCTCACCTGGCTGTGGCTGTCGGCGTTCGTCTTTCTGCTGGGCGCCGAGTTGAATGCCGAGCTCGAACGTCAGGTCGAGGGCGAGGGGGCGGAGGCGCAGCCATCTACCTCTCCTCTCAGCGATTCGCCGCACGGGCGAACGCCAGACCCGTCAGGTGACGATCGACGGGCGAGGGCGCCCGACAAGTTCGGGACACGCGCTCCCCCGACCAACGGCCCGGCCTGGGTCGAGGGTGCGCTGTG
Organism: Sphingomonas echinoides ATCC 14820; assembly: GCF_000241465.1. Taxonomy (GTDB): domain Bacteria; phylum Pseudomonadota; class Alphaproteobacteria; order Sphingomonadales; family Sphingomonadaceae; genus Sphingomonas; species Sphingomonas echinoides. The sequence goes on along the minus strand of NZ_JH584236.1, from coordinate 27,226 downwards.
TGCCGTGGGGCTGCTCCTGCTGCGCAACGGCAAGCCCGGCAAGGCGGCGGTGGCCATCGTCGGCGCAGTCGCCGCCTATAAAATCGGTCGGGGCGCAAGCACTCGGGGCAGCAACGGCTTAAAACTCTCGGCACAGGTAACATCGAACGAACCCGAGCGTTCGCACCTCTCACCAACGAAGGAACACCCAATGGCAGACCGTGACAATGATATCAGCGTCCTCAACAGCCTGATCGCCACCACCCTCGACAGCGTGGATGGCTATACCGAAGCCGCCGGCGATATCGAAAATCCTCGCTACGGCAGCGTGTTCTCGGATCGTGCTCGTGAACGCCGCGAGGTCGTGAGCGACCTTCAGGCGGAAGTCCGCCGTTTGGGCGGCGATCCCGAAGATGACGGGACCGTGCTTGCCGGAGCCCACCGCATGTTCCTCGACCTCAAGGCCAAGGTCACGGGGCAGGACGACAAGGCGATCATCGACGAGGTCGAGCGGGGCGAAGACCATATCAAGGCGAAGTTCGACGATGCGTTGGCGAAGGAGGATCTGTCGCCGGAGGTGCGGGCGGCAATCGCGAAGGCCAACCAGTCGGTGCAGGAAGGCCACGATCAGATGCGCGACCTGAAGCATAGCATGGAACGCTAACACCAGAACCTCAGCGACGTCGATACGCGTTGCCGACGTGACTTTTCAGCCCGGTCCGCACGCGCGAGGCCGGGCTGAATTATTTGAGTCCAACGCAGCCAAGCCATCGTCATCTCCAGAGTCCGTGCGCGAGCGGTTCTTTCGTGCCTGAACGGAACCCGCCGCTTACACTCTGGTTATGCATCCTGCCGTGCATAGGCATTTTTACATCGAACGGGGATCGTCACCAATGAACAACCGGATGGTCAGGCCTGACACCTCGCTAACGCGCTTCGCCGAGGTCCGCATATGACTGACGCGGTCGTGCACCCTCCACGTGCGCGCATGTCCAAGCGCATGACGGCGGAGGCGTTCGGCACATTCTGGCTCGTGCTCGGTGGGTGCGGCACCGCCGTGCTCGCGACCGGGGAGGGCGGTGTCGGCGTTCTCGGCGTTGCGCTGGCGTTCGGCCTTACCGTGTTCACCATGGCGTTCGCCATTGGCGCGATTTCCGGGGGACATTTCAATCCTGCGGTTACGGTCGGCTTAACCGCCGCAGGCCGCTTCCCGGCGCGTGAGATTCCCGCTTACGTGGCGGCCCAACTCGTCGGCGCGATTGTCGCTTCGCTGCTCCTTCTCATGATCGCCCGCAGCATGCCCGGGTTCGATCTCGGAGGATTTGCGACGAACGGGTACGGCGATGCATCCCCCAAAGGATATCCGTTGGTCATTGCGCTGGTCGTCGAGACGGTGCTGACGGCAGCTTTCCTGATGGTCATCCTCGGCGCGACCGACGAACGGTCGCCAGCGGCATTCGCGCCGCTGGCGATCGGTTTGGCGCTGACCCTGATCCACCTCCTCTCGATCCCGGTGACCAACACGTCGGTCAATCCTGCGCGCAGTACCGGCCCTGCCTTGATGATGGAAGGCACCGCTCTTGCTCAGCTGTGGGTGTTCTGGGTCGCGCCGCTGGTCGGTGCCGTGCTCGCCGGTCTGGTCGGTCGCTGGCTGTTCTCGCATGCCGACGATGTCCGATCGCCCGGACCCATCTCGGTCGCCAAGCTGGATCGCCTGGTGGACCCGGTGACGACGCCGACAGCGGGCTATGACGTCAACAGCAAGTAATCTTGAAAGGACACTCTGATGGCTACCCTTCCTCCCGATCCCTACGCTCCCGATCCGGTCCATGATCCCGATGGCGCACCCCGGCCCGACAATCAGCCAGACAGCTTGCCCGGGCCGGATAATCCCGATGCGCCGTCGATCGATGATCCGGAAGTTCCCGATCAGCAGCCGGTAGAGGAGCCCGGAGCTCCGGGCGACGCGCCGAGCGATAGTCCGACACAGACCCAGGCCTGATGGCTCCCGCACTGTTGCAGACAGTAAAGTTTTGAAGAGGATCAATAAAATGGCAGTGAAGTTCGCAGGCACGATGAATGCGATCAATCGCGGTCTCGAAGATACCAAGCCCGGCAAGGGCGTCGATATGATCGAGGATTGGGAAGCCGCGCTGGCAGACGTCGATGTTCCGGGTGCGAAGGGCATCTTGCGTGATCTGACGTCGTTACGGAAGCAGCTCGAGAAGTCCGAGCCGGACGCCGATCGGGTCCATGCGCTTGTTCACCGCCTTGGCACCGCCACGACGAAGATCGCCGAGAAGGCCGATAAGTCGCAGGACAAGCTTAAGGCCCTGGGTGAGGCGCTGACCGAGGCGGGCGTGGACAGCCCCGACGAGGACGAGGATACCGACGCCGCCGCCGCACCGAAGCGCGCGCCCAAGAAGAAGTGATCGAGGCGGCGGGACGATCGTCCCGCCGTCCTCGCGACCGTTGTTAACTGATCGAAGGAGTAAGCTCATGGCGAAGTCGGAGAAGGGTTCGAAACGCGCCGAACGCGTTGAAAGCGATGGCACGGCACTGAACACCAGCGTCGAGAGCAGCGCTCGCGATCAGGTAGCCGAGGCACTGACCAAGGCGACTGCCGACAGCTATACCCTGTATGCCAAGACCCTCGGGGTTCATTGGAACGTCCAGGGGGCTAGCTTCTACGGTCTGCACAACATGACGGAGGCGCAGTATCAGGAACTCCACGAAGCGGCCGACGCGATCGCCGAGCGCATCAGGGCGCTGGGCAAACTTGCCCCAACGGGTAACGCCTCATTCCGCGAGCTGACGGTCATCGACAATGATGCGCCCCATAAGCCGACGCGCGAGATGATCGCTGAGCTTGTCGACGACAACGAGAAGGTCGCGCGGCGGATGAGCGAGTTTGCGCAGCTGGCTGACGAGGCTGGCGACCTGTTCAGTCACGACATGCTGGTCGCCAGGATCGGCGTCCATGAGCAGAATGCATGGATGTTGCGCGCCAGTCTTTCTGATTAAAAAAACCGACGCGGCGGCGAATTGTAGGATCGGCACGCCGACTTCAACGCCGCGAAGAAATGAAGTTAGCCGGGCGATTGTTTTTTGAGGGACAACCACGGGAGACGAACGATGAAGAGGATTTTAGCGGGCACGGCCGCGGTTGCGGTGATGTCGCTGGCGGCTTGCAACAGCAGTCCGCGCGAACAGGCTGCCGACAACATCGAGGCGAACGCCGAGCGCGTCGCGGACAACCTCGAAGAGGCGGCCGACAACGCGCCAACAGAAGCTGCGGAGGATCGCCTGGAAAATCGCGCCGACGCGGCGCGCGAGCTGGGGGACAAGAAGGCCGAGGATATGCGGACCAACGATCCCGACACCAATCTCTCGAACGGTATGTAGAATGGAGTCTCAAGCGTAGCAGCTGTTCAGAGTAGCCAATTGGAAATTGGGCGCCTACATGTCACGGGTGCCCGACTTCTAACCTCCTGCCAGCGCTCAAGCCCGGTTGCCGGCATTAGAGACGGCAATCGCAAGTGTTGAGTGCCAGCGAAACCTATCGACGTGCACGCCACAGCGACTTGAAGTCGGCTACTCTTCTGAGGCCGCATGATGCCATGCGGACGGCGTCATCGCAGAATCTCTTTCTGAGCGTACTGTCCGTCGTCAGAACATTCGGCACAACTCGCGGCGTAAATTAGCGGAGTGGGGGCCTCGTCTGGGGTTGATGTTAGGCGGCGCGCTTGCGGTGAAGCAAGCGCCGATGTTGGATGGTCTGTCGTTTGATCCTTTCGCGCTGTTTTATGATGGCGGGAGCCCTTCCGAAGTAGGTGTAGGCGCTTGCAATCGTAGCGGCGTGTGCTCGCAAACAGCCTGATTTCCTGCTCACGCTTTCTGCCACTGGCGGGGAGCGTCCTGCTCGAATTATCTGCCAGTGTGCTCGCCATCATCCGGCGCTGCTTGCAAACGGGGCGTTGTGCTCACGCTCCGTGCCAATGGGCTCTCCAAACCCGTAGCCGGCAAGCGCTTTTGCGAAGCAGGTTTCCAGAACAGTTCTGACAAGCGGCGGGCCGCAGAAATGCGTTGTCGTCATGGCCCGCCCGCGAGGTCGTCAGAAAGGAAGGCTTTTGCGAACAGCGGGTGGCGCATAGAGCGGGCACAGATATACGTTTACGACTGAACCAGTCGAAGCGCGCTGGCCGCGACCGTCCCGAATGGGATCAATGGTCGGGATAGGATTCTCTTCATGCCCCAGCCGGTATAAAGGAACCGCCCCGATCGTAGCGGCTGCGTCGTTATCCCGCCTACCCAACCCGTGGGCTCGACCTTCGGCCCAGCCGGGCCCGCCTCAACGTGGCCCGTCGACTGCGATGACCGCGGCGTCGTCTAGCTGGAACCGGCCAAAGTCGTCGTCGCCCCATAACGAACGCTCCAGCCGGCCGACAAGCCGGATCGGCTTCCCGGTCGGCATTGACCCATAAGGCAGCGAGTATTCATGGTTTTGCGTCGAGGGAGCCGATCATAGGCAGGAATACGGCACAACCCGTTTCCTTGCAGGAAAGATCAAGCACCAGGTTCTTCCCCGATCCGTCGTTCCGCCCAGCAAACGTCCACAGAAGGCTGCGGCGCTCGGGATAGTTCGGGTCGGCGACACGGTAGGAAGCTACGCCTGCGGGGCGGCCGTCGAGCGTGAGCTGATCCGCTTTGTAGTTGGTCCCGGAGCTCGCGATCGGCAGCGCCGATCCTCGGCCTGTCACTGTGAACATGCCTTCGTAGCCCGGCCCGCGCAGCAGGAACACCGGATCGTCTACCGGGTCCTTTCCCGCCTTCAGAGTCGCATCTGATGGAATGGCGACCGTGCAGCACGAAGGGATCCCGACCGACTTCCAGCCGGCCGGGACCTCGGGTTGCGGTGCGTTCGGCGAGCAGGACACTAGCAGCAATCCCGCTACCGACCACACCGCGACCCTCATATCACCGCACTCCGTAGGCGTTGCGAAGCGCTGTCGTCTCCGTCGAGCACGGGGTGCGACGCACCACGCCCGCCGGCTGACTATAGTGCATGACGCACGCCGTGTTGTTGGCTTCACCGAAGCCCAAAGCATGATCGAATTGTGACCGCCAATCGTGAGGTGCTGGAGGCGTGTCAGAAGCGCGCCAACAAGACAGGAAAATCGGTGCAGTGCACCGGCACGGTCGAGCCAGTAGGCAAAGAGGCTCGTAAGTGAGGGTAATCGTCTTGCAATCCGTATTACAAGGCAATACCAGAACATACATGGTACGCCGGAGAGGCATATGGCAGACGATATCGTTGTAACAGTGCGGGTGCCGAAGAAGCTCGCGCAAAAGGCACGGCAAGTTGCTGATAGTCGTGACGAAACAGTGAGTCAGGTCATCCGGCGAGGCTTGCGTGGCTATGTGGGTCGCGCGCCAAAATCGATTAAGAATGAGGACGCAGCCTAATGTCAGAATCCAAGCGCAAGGCGTCCAAGAAGTCACCGGATTATAGTCCGGCAGCTATGGATCTGTTGAACGTCGCAGGGGGCGGCAATTTCAGAACAGTACTGGCGGATCCGCCGTGGCAGTTTCAAAACCGTACCGGGAAGGTGGCACCCGAGCACCGCCGCCTAAACCGCTACGGGACAATGACGCTGGACGAGATTTGCGAGCTACCGGTGCAGGAGTGCGTTGCGCCAACCGCCCACCTCTACCTGTGGGTGCCTAATGCGCTCTTGCCGGACGGCTTGCGTGTAATGCGGGAATGGGGCTTTGAGTATAAATCCAACATCGTATGGCGGAAGATCCGCAAGGATGGCGGATCTGATGGTCGGGGCGTGGGATTCTATTTCCGCAACGTTACAGAACTGATCCTATTTGGCGTCCGGGGCAAGAACGCCCGCACGCTTGATCCGGGTCGGACACAGGTGAACTATCTTGAGAGCCGCAAGCGGGAGCACAGCCGTAAGCCTGACGAGCAATATCCGCTGATTGAGGAATGCAGCCCCGGCCCGTTCTTGGAGATGTTCTCGCGTGGAACGCGGCCGGATTGGACCGTATGGGGCAACCAGGCGGACGAGGAATATACCCCTTCCTGGCCGACGTATGCCCATCACTCTAGGGCTGGGCTGGTGGCGGAAGCGGCTGAATAGGCTCAGCAAGGATCTCCTGCTCCTCCTCGCCCTCGGCGATGGCGCCCACGTCGAGATGCTCATCGAAAGTGACGATTGAGCTGGGTAGTCCAATGAGGAGGAGCGGGCATGGATTGCCGACGCCGCGGTGCACGCGATCTTCTAGCTTTCGCCAATGGGTCGTGGCGGCCCCATATTTATCCTTCACGAAACTAAGCGACCAAGCGTCTGCAAAGGTCGCGCCGCCTGCTCGCATACGCCGAGCAACATCGGCCTTCTGCCGGGGGGTGGGCGTCAGTCCCAAAGATCCAAGGTCATCACTCGACTCCAGACCCCGCTCGGTTGCAAACCGGCGGACGAGCTGCACCATGTCGTCCTGTAGGCTCGATCCCCGCGTGACAATCACGCCAACGCTGATCGCCCCCTCCGCGTGCAGCCGCTTAAAGTTCTCCAGGTCGCGGTCGAAGAATGGATCCTTGTTGTTCCACTCGATTTCGAGCGCGATGACGCGGCCATCGGCGAAGGTACGGACATGATCGACCTCATGGGAGATCGACTCCCTTTGGACGCCGTTGATGCGCTTTTCGATCGTGAAATTGACCTTGTGCCAGCCCAGCTCGGCCAAGGCGCGCCGGAGACGCTGAGTGCCCTTTGTCTCGCCTCCACCCGAGCCGATGATCTCCTCAATTGGGATGGATAGCGCGCCGAGCGCCGCTTCCAACTCCCCGATCGCGTCGGGAAAATCGACGCTCAGGATGGCCGTGGCATGGCTGTGAAACTCAATTTGGAAGCCGCGAGCGGCCAGATCTTCAAACATGCTCGTCCAAGAGTCGCTTCTGATGCGCCCAGGTGCCATAGATTGCCGGGCTAGGGCGAGGCCCCTATGCTCACCGAGGCGATTGCGCACGAGAGGATTGGCCACCTATCCGACTTTGCCGGCAAGCGGGTAGAGCGGTGGTGGGTGGATGCCCTGTTTCTCGCACTAGATCGTCTCATTGAGGATAGGGAGCTGGACGGAGAGCGCGTCAGCCCTGAGCGCTACGGCTCCCTATTGGGGCGATCGAGCTTCGCCCAAATTGCGGGTGCCCGCAGCTTGGAGAAGGATCTTGCGACCAAGCACCTAGTCGCCCTCTACACCGCTTGTGGCGGTAGAGAGCGCTTTTCCGATCAGCACGTCCGTGAGCGGACGGAACTGACCATACCCGATGTTCAATGGTTTGCCGCTAACGACAATCGACCCCAGGGAGCTGTGCATCCCTCAAATCCACGGTTCACTACCCGCTCTGCTGAGGCCTTGGCGGGCGATTTTACATTGGAGGATCTGGGCTTCATCTTCGTTCCTTCGTCACTACGACGAAGCCCAGATCCTCCTTAAATCACAACCTCAAATCTGTGCCATTGGTGCTGACGGCGGACACGCGACCTTGGTGAGCTTCGAATCCGTGCCCGCGGACTTGAACGCGAACGCGGCCCCGGCTGCCGCGGTGCTGGCGACGGCCGCTCCAACGAGCACCTTCTGCTTCGTGTCCATCAGACTGTCCCTCTCTCAAGGGGCCGCGCGACCGACGTGTTCCTGCTCGTCCTCTCCTCATCACCAGCGGATGCAATCTTGAACGCCAAGATTTGTGCGCGGTGGATCTGGGGAGGCTCGGCGAACAGCGAAGCAGCGCTTCCGGATAGCGCCGTGCCGATTTCGCCCGACAGATGCGTCTCGCGCCCTGCCTCGTCGGCGAAGGTATCGAGGATGGCGAACCGAGTCTTTCCGAGACGCAGAGCGTACCACGACAGGGTGCCAGGCTCCCGCTCCACGGCCGATCGGGCTCCTTGGAGGAAGCGGGCAACCTCTTCCTCCGCACCGTCCCGTGCTTCAAGCGGAACATGCAGGGCCAAGCGCGGCAGGGCGTCCGCCGCCGGCACCTTGAGGGCGAGGATGTCGGCCGGCTCGATCTCCGGCAATCCGTTGAGGATGGTGAAGGTCTTCACGACCAGCGCCCGGCCGACCGTGCCGAACAGATGCTTCAGCCGGCCGGCATTGCCGGGGAAGGTATCGAAGATGGCGAAGTCGGCGGGGCCAAAGCGCAGCGCGTACCAGTGCCGCGTGTCCTGCTCATGCTCGACCGGCTCCAGCGCACCCCGGAGGAATTCAGCGGCATCTTCCTGGTGGGTCGGCCCGGCTTCAATGCCTACGAACAGTGCCTTGTGCATCTTTTCTCTCCTTGTTCCGATGGTAGCGCCTCGAGCTCCACGGAAGGCGTCCTGGGCCTAAATCATGGGAAGTTCGCGCGGCCGGGCGCCGACAGCCCGTTCGGCCAGGGCGACTTCCCCGGCCCGCGCACCCCTGGCGGGCGCGTGCTGGAGGAGATCGCGGCCAGCCACGGCGCGACCGCACGCCAAGTGGCGCTTCGCTTCCTGGTGCGTCGGCCATCGCTGTTCGCTATGGTCAACGAGTCATCGTGTAATTTGTGGCTGCTTCCCCGGGCCGGCTGAGCGGCGCACCTTCTGGTTGTCGGACCTGAAGGAAGGAAGCAGCTATGAAGCACTATGCCGGAATAGACCTGTCGATGGAAACGTCGCACGTCTGCATTGTCGATGCCGAAGGGCGCAAGGTCGCAGCGCAATGCGTGGACAGCACGCCGGAAGCGATCGCCGCGCTGCTGGAACGCCATGGTCCGATGGAACGCGTGGTGATCGAGACCGGCCGGATGACGCCATGGGTTGCGCGTGGCCTGCACGAGCTGGGCGTCGCGATCGTGTGCATCGATGCGCGCCAGGCCCACCAGAGCCTCAAGGCGATGAAGGCGAACAAGACTGATCCACATGACGCAGCGGGGCTCGCGCAGTTGGCCCGGACCGGCTTTTACAAGGAGGTGCACGTCAAGTCGCCGACATCGCACGGTGTACGCTCGGTGATCACCGCCCGCGCGCACCTGGTCGAGGCGCGCGTCCGGCTCGACAACACCATCCGCGGCTTATGCGCTACCTTCGGGATCAGACCGGGAGCTGGCCAGGGCGAGCGGTTTCTCGCACGGGTGCAGGCCGCCATCGCTGTCCCGGGGCTCGGCGAGGCAGTGGCTTCGCTGCTTCGGGCGCGAACCGGGCTGGTCGACGAGATCCGTCGGATGGATCGCGAGCTCAAGGCGATCAGCATCGCCTCTCCAGCCTGTCAGGCGCTGATGAGCATCCCGGGCGTCGGTGTGCAGACCTCGGCTGCGTTCGCCGCCGCCGTCGATGAAGCGGGTCGGTTCAAGCGGTCGCGGACAGCCGGCGCCTACTTTGGCCTCGTCCCACGTCGGCACCAGTCCGGCGAGCTCGACTGGACCGGCCGGATCACCAAGCAGGGCGACGGCACCGTCCGCAAGCTCCTCTACGAGGCGGCGAACTCGATCCTGACGCGCACGCGGCAGACCTTCGCGCTGAAGACCTGGGCGCTGAAGATCGCGAAGCGGCGCGGCCTCAAGAAAGCCCGGGTCGCGCTCGCCCGCCGCCTCGCCGTCATCATGCACGCCATGCTCCGCGACGGCACCTTGTTCGAGGCCTGAAATGCGATAAGTTCCCGTTCGCCAGCGGTGATGCTCTCCAGCTGACCCGATGGCGGTGTCCCGCGAGGGAACGCAGGGACGGACGATCTGCGAAGGTTATCAGATGGGCTCCCGAGCCCGCTTCGAGTCAATGCAACGTCCGGCCTTGTGAGACCCGATACAGCACGACCGATCCTCGGATCGGCGAGTGCGGACAGATCCTTGAGACCCTCAAGGGACAACCGCCGAGCGACTGCAAATTACAGATCCTGACCCTAGGTCTGCCGACATACTTGGTCGCAAGCTGATCGACACCGCCGCTACACGTGCTCCAAAGCGGCGGTGTCGATCGGCATCGATAAGCGTCCTGTTCCCGGTTATTCCGCCAATCAACCGTGCGGGCGCATAACAACCTTGATCACACCTTCTTCCTTGTCGCGGAATTTAGCGTACATTTCTGGCGCGTCTTCAAGACTGGCCGGGTGGGTGATCACGAAGCTGGGGTCGATCGCGCCCGCGACGATTTTTTCCAGCAACGGTCTAGTATAGCGCTGCACGTGGGTTTGGCCGAGCTTGATCGTTAGTCCTTTGTTCATCGCTGCACCGATCGGAAGCTTGTCACCCATCCCGACGTAGACGCCGGGCACGGAGACCGTGCCGCCCTTGCGGCAGCTCATGATCGCCTGCCGCAGGACGTGGACGCGATCAGTGGCGAGCATCATGCTTGCCTTCACCTTGTCCATGACCGCGTCCGCCGCCCCGTGCGCGGCCGCCTCGCAGCCGACAGCATCGATGCAGCTGTCGGGGCCCCGGCCCTTGGTTCGCGCCTGCAGCTCGTCGTAGACATCGGTTTCGGCGAAGTTAATCGTCTCAGCGCCACCGGCCTCCGCCATGGCGAGTCGCTCGGGCACCTCGTCGATCGCGATCACGCGGCCGGCGCCCATCATCAGCGCGGAGCGGATGGCGAACTGGCCGACCGGACCGCAGCCCCAGATCGCGACGGTGTCGCCATGCTCGATCTGCGCATTCTCGGCGGCCATGTAGCCGGTCGGGAAGATATCCGATAGGAAGAGGGCCTGCTCGTCGGTAACGTTGTCGGGAATCTTGATCGGACCAACATCCGCCATCGGCACGCGGAGATACTCCGCCTGGCCGCCGCAGTAGCCGCCCAGCATGTGGCTGAAGCCGAACAGCCCGGCGGGCGAATGGCCCATCGCTTTGGCGGCCATATCGGCGTTCGGATTGGTCCGATCGCAGGCCGCAAACAGACCCTTCTTGCAGAACCAGCAATCGCCGCAGCTGATCGTGAACGGCACGACGACACGGTCGCCGATCTTGAGGTTGGTTACCTCGGACCCGAGCGCCACGACCTCGCCCATGTTCTCGTGGCCGAGGATATCGCCGGCTTCCATGGTGGGCTGGTAGCCATCCAGCAGGTGAAGGTCCGACCCGCAGATCGCGCAGGCGGTTATTTTGATGATCGCATCGCGCGGGTGCTTGATCTCGGGATCCGCAACGGTGTCGACGCGGACATCGCCTTTACCGTGCCAGCATAGTGCGCGCATGTCGTTTCCTCATCTGAGTGGATGTCCCTGTCGTCAGGGCCATGTCTATGACGCTCAACGCCTTGAGCCGCGGCATGGGTCCCCGTCCATTTGATTCGTTTACATCAACGAGCGGCCGTAAAACGGCCGTACGGCCAGCGGGTTGAACGCAGACGGCATGCCCGGCTTGAAAGCCAGCAAGATAATGAAGTGGGTCGCCCAGGCCGTGCAGCCGGCCGACACGATGGTGACAGGTTCCCACAGGCTGCGCGTCTTCCGCCCTGAGCGTACGGCATGGTCGGCCAGGGCAAAGGACGCATAGATACCGCAGAGGCAAACCAGGCCCGCGAGCAGCACCAACCACGGATCGTGGTCGTGCCAGACGCAGTCGAAAACCTGTACGACCTGGGAGTACATCATGCTCGGCTAACGGCAAGGCGTTAAGACATCCTCAACCGGTCCATATCGGCTTTCCCTGGCTGTGATCCAGGACCAAGGAAGCCGCAGTCGGGTTCTGCGCAGCCATGAACACTTACGTTGCCGAGCCCGCGCCTGTCGTCCGAACCGGCGACCATGCTCGACTGACATAACTTGATTTCGCTCCTCCGGGTCGGTTCCCAGTCGCTACAAAGATTTATGCCTCGCACCGCCGTGGCGCTGGTGGCATTAAGGGCATGATCGGAGGATTACGTCCATGGCACGCAAGAGCATCAAAAGCGCGGTGAAACTCAAGGGCGAGACGGCCAAGAAGGCACCGCCGCTGCCGGCGGGTGCCGACCAGCCGACGAACTATGCCGAGCAGCAGGGCCATGGCGGTGAAACCCGCCAGACGACCTCGGACGCGGCACTTACCATGACCACGCAGCAGGGCATCCCGATCGCGGACGCCCAGAACAGTCTCAAGGCGGGTCTGCGGGGCCCCACGCTGCTCGAAGACTTCATCCTCCGCGAAAAGATCTTCCATTTCGATCACGAGCGCATCCCGGAGCGCGTCGTCCACGCACGCGGCTATGGCGCGCACGGCGTGTTCGAACTGACCGACAGTCTGGCCGACTACACCCGCGCCGACGTGCTGAGCACGGTCGGGCAGCAGACCGAGGTGTTCGTCCGCTTCTCAACGGTAGCGGGCAACAAGGGCTCGCGCGATCTGGCGCGCGACGTGCGCGGCTTCGCCGTCAAGATGTACACGAAGCAGGGCAACTGGGACATCGTCGGCAACAACATCCCGGTGTTCTTCATCCAGGATGCCATCAAGTTCCCCGATCTGGTCCATGCGGCCAAGCAGGAGCCCGACCGGGCGTTCCCCCAAGCGCAAACCGCACACGACAATTTCTGGGATTTCGCCAGCCTCACCCCGGAAGCCTGGCACATGATCATGTGGATCATGTCCGATCGCACGATCCCCCGCTCCTTCCGCACGATGGAGGGCTTCGGCGTCCACAGCTTCCGCCTGGTGAACGCGGAAGGCAGGTCGACCTTCGTCAAGTTCCACTGGAAGCCGCGCCAGGGGCTCCAGTCGGTGCTGTGGAACGAGGCGGTCAAGATCAGCGGCGCCGATCCCGACTATCATCGCCGCGATCTTTGGGAGGCGATCGAGAGCGGTGACTTCCCGCAATGGGATCTCGGCGTCCAGCTGTTCGATCAGGAAACCGCCGACAAGCTTCCCTTCGACCATCTCGACTCGACCAAACTCATCCCCGAGGAGGACGTGCCGGTCCGCATCGTCGGTACGCTCACGCTCAATCGCAACGTCGACAACTTCTTCGCCGAAACCGAGCAGGTCGCTTATTGCACGCAGAACATCGTGCCGGGCATCGACTTCAGTGACGACCCGCTGCTGCACGGCCGCAACTTCTCCTATCTCGATACCCAGCTGAAGCGGCTCGGCAGCCCGAACTTCACCCACCTGCCGATCAATGCCCCGCGCTGTCCGGTGATGAACTTCCAGCAGGACGGCCACATGGCGATGCGCAATCCGAAGGGGCGCGTGAACTATGAGCCGAACAGCTGGGGCGCGGAAGGCGGTCCGCGCGAGAACGCGGAGATCGGCTTCACCAGCTTCCCCGCCGAGGTTCAGGGGACTAAGCAGCGGGTTCGGTCCGAAACCTTTGCCGATCATTACAGCCAGGCGCGGCAGTTCTATCTCAGCCAGCAGCCGATCGAGCAGAAGCACATCGGCGACGCGCTGGTGTTCGAGCTGTCGAAGGTAGATCGTGTCGACATCCGGGCCCGGGCGGTCAGCCACCTGCGCAACATCGACGAGGATCTCGCCGCTACCGTTGCGGACGGGCTCGGCCTTGACCTGCCGGACGCCGCCAAGGCGGCCAAGCCGACGCTAGACCTGCCGACATCGTCGGCGCTCTCGATCGTCGCCAACGGCCCGGCGAATTTCGCCGGGCGAAAGATGGGCCTGCTGCTGACCGATGGGTCGAGCGCCGAGCTGTTCAATGCGCTGACGAAGGCGCTGGAAGCCGAAGGCGCGGTCTGGGAGGTGGTCGCGCCGAAGATCGGCGGGGTCACGCTCGACGACGGCACCAAGGTCGCGGCCAAGCAGAAGATCGACGGCGGACCTTCGGTCCTGTTCGATGCCGTCGCGGTGCTCCCGTCCGAGGAGGGGGTTGCGATGCTCGCCAAGGATGCGGCCTCCAAGGACTTCGTGGCGGACGCGTTCGGCCACTGCAAGTTCATCGGCTACACCGATGCAGCCGCCACGTTGTTCGACGCTTCTCGGGTGCCGGAGCTTGACGATGGCTTCGTAGCCCTAAGCAAGAGCAAGGACGTCAAGGCGTTCGTCACGACCTGTCGTGACCTCAGGTTCTGGGCTCGGGAGATGAAGGTCGATCTCGACGCGGCGGCCTGACGACCCTGGCGGGAGCGGCAGGTGGACGTCCTGCCGCTCCACTTAACGGCAAGCCTCATATCGCACGGACGTGGGACGTGCTGCCTCGCTCGCGTTCAAGGGGATCGGGGCACACCGTCGGCGCGGGCCGCGGTGACGACCCAGCGGCGGGTGCGGCGCACGGTGCGAACCGTCCAACGACGCCCGGTCTCTGCGAGGAACCGGGCGTGGATTCCTGCCGCGTGCTGGGCGAAGTCGTAGTAGTCGATCCTGTGGTGCGCGAGCACGATGGTGCCGTCTCCCCGCAGGCGAGCGGCCATCTCACGCGCAACCCGGGCCATCTCTCGCGCTGAGAGGTAATACAGGATCTCGGCGATCACGATCACGTCATAGACGAGACGTGGCGGTCGACCGGGGAGCACGAGCAGCGATGCGCACGCACGAGGCCAGGCCGCGACGGCGCGTGCCGTCAGGTCGACCCCCTCCCTCGTGCCCTCGGTCGCATCGAGGCACAACGCCATCCTCGCGATCGCGGCACTGTTGGATCCGTTGCCGCTGGCCAGCTCCAGCACCCGTCCGACCGGTCGGTGACCTATCGCGTGCAGGATCGCGGCACGCTTCACCGCCTCGTCACGGGCGGTGAAGGTGCGCCAGGGATCGTCGTCGCCGGCGAACTTGGCGGCGAACCCGGCAAGATCGATCGGGCTCGTCACTTCGAACCCGGCCGGTAGCGCTCGACCGGACGAGCAAAGGCCGCAAGCTCGTGTCTCGCGATCGTGAAGCCTGCTGGATCATCGGAAACGGCGCCGAGCTGCGTCCGGTAGACGCGGATCAGCGACCGCTTAACCGGAACTCCTCCGGGCACAGCGATGCGCCATGCCGGTCCGGACCTGTCCGGGCGAGGCGGCCACACGCGGTAGGTCAGCCGACCGGCGCCACCCGGGCATCGGGCGACGGCCGCTGCTACGGCGCGGTGATCGGGATGGTCGTCATCGCAGGCCGGTCCGACGATGAGATCGAGATCCCGGCATCGTGCGACCTGGCGGCGCAGCGCGCGATAACAGCGTCCCGGGATCGAGGGCAACTGGCCATCGGGCAAATTGAGGAACGAGACGTCGCCAGCAACGATGCCGAGACGACGTAGCGCATGAAGGCTCTCACGCTGGCGCGCCGCGACCAGTCGCGCTCTCGGCCATTGTCGGCTGCCCCGGTGAGACGCGGCACCATCGGTCACGACCGCAACCCGGACCCGAGCTCCATGGCGGCGAAGCCGCGCAATGAGGCCTGCCGCGCCGATGACCTCGTCATCCGGGTGCGGGGCGATCACCAGCGCGACACGTACGTTTCGCAGCGGGATCCTCACAGAATGGGGTCGAGGATGTGCTCGGCGACAGCCTGGCCGACGCGAAAGCGATGCGCGTCGGGCGCAGGCTGGCGCAGGTACACCATGAGATCGGCGATCTTTGCCGCCAGCGGATGCGATAGGAACAATCCCTGCAGCCCCACCGCCTCCTGCGCGATCGTCAGGGCGCGCTCGGCAGAGCCGGCGATCGATAGCCGCGCAGCGGACACCCGGGCGAGGCGTTCCGCATCCGTCCCGCTGAACCAGGCGCCCGCCGTGTCGCGGATGCTCGCCGCTGCACCCTGGGCAAGCAGGAACAGGTCGGCGAGGCGCGATGCCTGGAACGGATCGGAAGCGCGCTCGTGGGTGGTCAGGTGGTCACGCACTGCATCGAGCAGGCCGGCGATGCCCCCGGCATGAACCGCGGCGAAGCGCAGCGCGCCTCCGCTGAAGAACGGCTCCCGCGCATAGCTGCCGGGCTCGCCGATACGGCCGTCTTCACGGATCACAGAGCCGGACCAGCGCACCAGATGTGTCTCCGAGCGCTGCATGCCGATCGTCTGCCACCACTCCCGATCGATGGCAGGCGGATCGGCATCCAGGTCGAGCAGGAGCAGCTGCGGCCCGCGTTCGCTATCCGCAGTTACCAGCGCGTGAGTCAGTATCCCCGCCCCCGATGCATAGCCCTTGCCGCCGGTCAGCCGTCCGCCGGTAAGCACCAGCGACTCACCCGGCAGGCCCGCATTCCACACACCCAGCATCGCTCCCGCAGCGATCCGCGCCCGCAACGCAGCGACCTGGGACGACGTGCCGTATCGAAACACGATTTGCACCGCATCGACATGCCCCTCCAGCAGGCGCCCGATGGGGAGATCCCGGCGTCCCGCAGCGTAAAGAGGGCGGAGCAGGTCCAGATATGCCTCGGGCGTCGTCGGATCGCCGGCGGGGTCGGTCACCCACCCTGCCGCGACGATCGCATGGCGCAGAGCTTTGGTCGTCGTCATACCGCCTGCTCGCAAAGCTGGTGCTCGAGCGTTGCCAGGGCATGCTCGGCCTCGGCGAGGGTGACGTCGGGTATATCGGGCAGCGCCGGCACGACACGCATGGCGAACGCCTCTGCGTTGGGGCAGTCGCGCGCGACGCCGATCACATGGTCACCGGTCAATCCGATACGGTCGCCGAAGCGAGCTGCGACAAAGGAATCGGGGAGCCCGGCCCAAATGCGGCGCGCCTCCGCCTGCTGTCGGTATTGCCATGCCGCCCCTCGGGGATGCGGCATTGAGGGTGCCCCGTGATGGTCGATGGCACTGAGCGCAGCCGCCATGCCGCCCGGCGCCCGGCCGAGCCGCCGTGAGGAGGTCGCAACCACCATGCCGGGATCGCGGCGCACGCGAAACCCGGCGCGCCCGGCATCGTCGAGCAGGGCGGCGTCCTCGCCGCATGGCACCGGCTGGAAGCCACCCAGCGCCTGATAGGCTCCGGGTCGGAAGGCCATGTTGGCGCCTCCCGAGCAGTGGGAGCCGGTCGGACTGTCCCACGGAACGGGGTCGACCGATCGTCGGTAGGCGTGAAGCCGATCGAGGTAGCGCTCGACCCTCCCCTGCACCGGATCCCGCTCCGCTGCGATCCGGACGATTCGCCCGGCGACAAGGTCGGCCGAGGCCAGGCCCTGCAGTGCCGCCCTGACCCAATCGGCACGGGGCTGGCTGTCGGCGTCGGTCGTCAGGAGAATACCGTGGGGCGTGCTCGCCGCATGATGCAGGCCGAGGGCGATGGCGGCCCGGCGTGCACGACCGGCATTGGCATCAGGGGACGGGTCTCCCTGAGCCACCGTGAACGGAAGGGCCATGCGACCAGCATGCTCGAGTATTACCTGCTCGCTCGCATCCGAGCAATTATCAAGGAGGAAGAACACGGCAGCCTCGACGTCGCCCAGGTCCAGTCGCTCGATCGCCTCCAGCAACTTCGGTAACGCAGTCTCCTCGTTGCGGACCGGAACACAGATCGCAGCTGACACAGGTCGCAACGGCACCCCCACCATCGGTTTCGCAGGACCGGCGACCCTGCCTTGCAGGACTGTAGGTGATAAACGCCGGTTTCGATAGCTGCTCGCGGTGATGCAAGATGCCAGATCGTCATGCAGGACTATAGGTTTGCCCGGTTTCAACCGAGATATCGGCGTCGGGTAGGTAGCCGTCGAAGTTCGCGCCGCGCACCTACAAGCTGCTGTTCGACATGGCAGGCTACCCGGATGCGAAGGCGGTGCCATTCTTCCCCGAGATCGATCCCGTGTTCCGCGTCACCGACCCTGCCGCGCACTACCATGTGCCGGTCGTGGTCAGCCCCTTCGGCTACTCCACCTACAGGGGCAATTGATCACCGATCACGCCTCGATCCCTGCCTGGTGCATCGGCTTATAGAGCTCGTGCTCAAGCGACCGCAGGTAGCGGTCGAGGCGCTCTACCAGTGTTGCGACGTCCGCAGCATAGGCTGGGACGTTCGAAGCTATCGCGTTGCTGCTCCAACGCCGTATGTGGTCGGAGTAGCGTAGCCGAAGCTCGCGATCCTCTTCCATGATCCGCTCGTAAGTCGGCATCTGGTCGGCGAAATAGCCTCGAGCCTCCTTGTTCCAGCCCTGCTGTGTAGGCAGATGCTCCCGTACCGCATTGGCCAGGTTCATTCGTAGCCGGCCGAGGTCGGTAAGCGGAGGTCCGGCCCTGACGCAGTCACGAAGTGCGTAGGCAGCGGCGCGGATCGCCTCGTGGGAGCGCCTGCTATCATCGGGCCTCATCATCTCGTTCTACTCGCCATCATCTTACTAGCCGTCATTGCTGGCGCGCCGCGCGCCGATCATGGCCGTCTGAGCTGCCCCCTTCTGAGTGGTCCATCGACTATTACAGTCTGGACCAAGGAAGGGACGACGAATGCCTGCGAAGAAGCACAAGCCCGAGGAGATTATCGGGAAGCTACGTGAGGTTGAGATCATGCTGGGTCAGGGCGGCACGACCGCCGAGGCCTGTCGGCGCATCGCGGTCAGCGAGCAGACCTACTACCGCTGGCGCAAGGAATATGGTGGCCTGAAGACCGATCAGACTCGGCGGATGAAGGATCTGGAAAAGGAGAACCTGCGGCTGCGCCGGGCGATCTCGGATCTGACGCTGGACAAGCTCATCCTGCAGGAGGCAGCCAAGGGAAACTTCTGAGCCCCGCACGGCGTCGGCGCTGCATCGACCAGGTCCGGGAGGTGCTGGATGTATCCGAGCGGCGGGTGTGCCGCGTGCTCGGCCAGCACCGGTCGACGCAGCGCAAGGTGCCGTTCGGGGCAGATGACGAGCTGGCGCTCACCGAGGATATCATCGCCCTTGCCAGGCAGTACGGGCGCTACGGCTATCGCCGGGTGACGGCGCTGCTGCATGCGGCGGGTTGGTCGGTGAACCATAAACGGGTGGAACGGATCTGGCGACGCGAGGGGCTGAAGGTGCCGCAGCGCCAGCCGAAACGCGGCCGGTTATGGCTGAACGATGGCTCGTGCATCCGGTTGCGGCCGGAGTATCCGGGGCATGTCTGGGCTTACGACTTCGTCGAGGAACGCACCCATGACGGACGCAAGTTCCGCATCCTTACCATTATCGACGAGGCGAGCAGGGAGTGCCTGGCACTCGTCGTCGCGCGCCAGCTCAAACACGAAGACGTACTGGCAGCGCTGGCCGAGTTGTTCATCGAGCGTGGTCCGCCCGCGCATATCAGGTCGGACAACGTCCTATGTCGGGAAGCAGCGGCGGGTTTTGGCCAGCAGATATCGATGCGCCGACAACCATCGGCGCGGCATGCAATCTGAGCCAGATGGCTCCCACCGTCAACGGGATCGCTCCCTGCCATAGCAAACGCAGGATCCAGCGGCGCCGGGGCGACCGTGGTCCTCACCATCCTTAAAACGAGATACGCACCCAGGTGGAAGGCCCGAACATTATCTACAGGGTCGCTCGAGGAGCGCCCTCACGGCACTTGCAGAGAGGGGTCCTTCCACCTGGCATCCGACCGTTCGAGGAACGGCCGGTACTCTGTTCCCGTCTTGATGACGGCGTGAGCCACGCGCGCCATCTTGGCGGTGAGCGCCGTCATCGCCTTGCGGCGACGGTCGGCATCGTCCGCGTGCCCGGCAATGTATCGTCCGAGCTTGTCGCGGAAGCTGTTGTCGCGCTGACGCGCGGCGACCTGGGCAGCCATCCAGAAGGTGCGGCGCAGGCGCGCGTTGCCGTATTTGGACAGCCTGGTGCGGCCGCGGAACGTGCCCGACTGGCAGGTCGCGAGATCGAGGCCGCAAAACTTCAGGAACTGGCGATGATGGTTGAAGCGGCGCAGATCACCGGCCTCGGCCAGGATGGTCAGCGCATTGATCGGACCGATGCCCGGAATGTTGCGCAGCAGCTGGTAGTCGACGTCATCGGCGAGCCGCGCATGAGCCAGCCGCTCGATCTCGTCGCGCTGGTGGATGAGGCTGCGGCCCTGTGCAATGACCATGCGGAACATGGTGACGGCGGCGGAGTCCTCCGGCACCGGCAGTGCCGTCGAGGCGAACGCCGTCTCGTAGATGTCGTTGATGAGGCGTGCCTTGGAGACCTTGCGGCCGATGAGCGGCCACGCCGCGGCCGAGAACGCCTCGCGGTCCAGTGCCGTGATGGTGGCCGGCGTCGGAAACCGCTCGATGAGCGCGAGAAACCAGTCGGACCGGCTGTTACCTGCGAAGCGGGCGATCTCGGGGAAGTACAGCGGCAGATAGTGGGTCAGGATCCGGTGCCAGGTCTGCGTCTTCATCCTGGAGATCGTCTCGTGGGTCTTCGAGAGTTCCTGCAGGTCATTGATGCCCGCGGCGAGCGGGTCCACATAGCGCTGCGTCGCACCGATCCGCAGCATGTGGAGGATGACCTGCGCGTCCTTGGGGTCGTTCTTGTCCCAGCCATTGTGCAACGCCTCGCGTGTTCGGGCGAGCGCGACCGACGAGATGAGGCGCAGCTCAAACCCCGCCGTCAGCAGCCGGTGCGCCAGCGTGCGATGGTAATTACCCGTCGCCTCGAACCCGACGATGATGGGACGACCGATGGCAGCGAGCTGCTCGACGAAGCCGTCATAGTCCTCCTTGGTCGCCATGACGGTCATCCGCCGGCGCCGGCCGCCTTCCGGTCGCTCGATAAGGACCTCCTGCCGGTTCTTGGACATATCGATGGCTACCAGCACGGCGCCGGCAGGCGTAGAGGTGAGCTTGGTCATGGTCGGTCGGCCTCCAAAGTGTTGTCTCGACAACCTCACTTTAGATACCTGCTGACCGACCATGGCTTGCCCTGATGAAGCCTGCGGCCGCTTCGCGGCCTTGCCTTCATCAGGGCCATAGCGGCCCCCGAACCAGCGCTTCCCAATGTGCTATGGCAGCGAGTTCATCGCCGCCGCCGTCCAGACCTGGCTCAGGCAGATCGGCGTGAAGACGCTCTACATCGCCCCGGGCTCGCCATGGGAGAACGGCTACAACGAGAGCTTCAACGGCTCGCTGCGGGATGAGCTGCTGAACGGCGAGATCTTCTACACCCTCGCTGAAGCCAGGGTGCTGATCGAGGCGTGGCGGCGTCACTACAACACTGTCCGACCGCACAGCAGCCTCGGCTATCGACCACCCGCCCCGGAAGCGGCGACACCGCCATTGCCGGCCTCCGGTTCCGCTTCGCTCCACCTCCGACCGGCAATGGCGGCGGAGACGACAATGCACTAACTATCTACCCGGACCACCCGGTGGGGGCTGCTCACGGCCTGACCCATTGCAACGCTGATCTGATCGAGACTTTCGACGACATCGCCAGCCGCGTACAAACCGCTAACCGAGGTCTGTTGATGGGCGTCGGTGACAACGCAGCCGCCTTCGCCAAGCTTCACGCCGATCCCGGCGACGAGTTGCGTATGCGGCGAGGAGCCAAGTGCCGGATACAGGGTATCAAACGAGAGGCGACGCCCATCTGCCAGTCGAACCGCGATCTGATCGCCTTCGATCGATATCTGGTTCACCGCTTCCTTGATGACGTCGACACCGAGCCTAATAAGCCGCGCCTCATCCGGCCAGGAGAGTTCGGGCGAGCGCTGCGCCAGCAGCGTCACCCGCGCGCCATAGGGGCGGAGGAACTCGGCCTCGGCAGCACCATGATCGTCACAGCCCAGCACAGCGATATTGGCGCCCTTCGCTTCGTAAGCGTCGCACACCGGGCAATAGCGGAT
Organism: Sphingomonas echinoides ATCC 14820; assembly: GCF_000241465.1. Lineage (GTDB taxonomy): Bacteria > Pseudomonadota > Alphaproteobacteria > Sphingomonadales > Sphingomonadaceae > Sphingomonas > Sphingomonas echinoides. The sequence goes on along the minus strand of NZ_JH584236.1, from coordinate 5,615 downwards.
CAGGCCGCGCGCCAATGCAGCATCGTGCGACGCCTGAGGCATTGAAGGCCGGTGATTTCGGACGCCGGTCGCCAAGATCACGGTACGGCCTTGCCAGCTTGTCGTTTCCGTCGCGACGGAGAACCCGTCCTCGACGATCGCCAGGCGAACCACCTTGCCCTGCTCGATCGTCGCGCCGTAAGCCTGTGCTTGCCGTTTCATCCGCGATAGCAGATCAGCACCACCAATCCCGTCTGGAAAGCCCGGCAAATTGTGTGACCGCGGAATCGAACTCGCACGCCCCGCTCCCGCGTCGATGACGACACAGTTGCGTAGAAAGCGCCCGAGATAGGTCGCGGCCGTCAGTCCGGCGGGGCCACCGCCGATGATGATGCAATCCACGTTTTCCTGCGACGTCGACGTGTCAGCTGCTGTACGCATAAAGCCATTCTCCCAAGCCGGCTCTAGCGCGCGCTCTATTCACATTTACGTGCGCACGGCGTTCGTCCCTCACACGCCGGGTGTCGCGTAGGATGATTCCTGTCCCGAATACGCCCGGCAGTCGTCATCCAAGCAAAGTCGGATGGTGTCGCTGCGGCTACGCTTCCCGTACGAACAAGCTCGAACAGATCGGCGCGTCAGTGGCCGCCATGACCGCCGCCCCCACCATGACCGAAGCCGCCGCGATGGCCAAAGCTGCCACCGTGTCCATAACCACCGCCGTGAAGTCCGAAGCCGATCCCAATCGAACCATAGAAGGGCGACCCATAGCCGGGATAGCCATAATAGGGATCGTAATAGCCCCCGCCCCCCCGATAGCGCGCATTATATGCCAAATTTTGGGCGGGCACCGCGATCATGCAAGCTTGCACATTTTGCGCGGCTGGGCCGCCGGGTCCCCCGGGACCGGGCGTGGCTGGAGGCGCGTCCGGCGCTGACAAGGGCTGCGCTACGAAAGCTCCCGGCGTATTACACGGCACTGCGAAATAGGCGATGTTACGGCTGGGCGGCCCATAGGTCGCGCACCCGCCGAGCGCCGCTGCGAGTCCGGAAAGTGCCGAAAGCTTCAGAATCTGCGGTGACATGCGAAAGCCTCCATCGCTTGGGCCTGGATCACGATAGTCGCCAAGGCTGCAAGGCGCATGCACCGCCTCAAACGCTGCTGCGGATCCAGGCGCTGGCCGGAACCACCGACTGACCAGGCGCACCAGAACCGCTCATATTATTAAATACGCAATCGGCGGTGAAATCCCTCAAGGCACGCCGCCCAATCACTCCATCACTGCGAGCAGATCGTCGACCGTCGTGGTCGCGAACGCGGTGAAGCTGTCCGCCACTGCGTAGGGGAGCAGTAGATCGCGGCCGACGACGAGCGCGCCGCAGCTGTAGACGACATTAGGAACATAGCCGTCGCGCTGTTTAGGGCTGGGAGCCAGAACCGGGCGAGGCGTCCGCGCCAAAAGCTTCGAGGGGTCGTTTTTGTCGAGCAGGCAGGCGCCGATGCAGTAGTTGCGCACCGTGCCAACCCCGTGCGTCAAGACGAGCCAGCCCTCGTCCACCTCGATCGGTGAGCCGCAATTGCCCATCTGGACAAACTCCCACGGATACCGCGGCTCGATCAGCTTGGCGCCACCGCCCCAGTGGAGGATGTCGTCCGATCTCAGTAGCCAGATGTTCTTGTTGTCCTGGCGACCGAGCATCGCGAACAGGCCATCGATCCGACGGGGAAAAAGCGCCATCCCCTTGCCCAATGAGGCATCGCCGGTAAGCGCGCGCATCTCGAACGTTCTGAAGTCGGTCGTGGTCAGCAGCTCCGATCGCGCCTCCGCGCCGCTGAACGCAGTGTATGTACCATGGTAGGCGAATGTGCCGTCGCCTTCGTCAAAGCGGACCAGCCTGAGATCCTCGATCCCCTGGCGTTGGCTAGGCAGCACGGGAAACAGCACAGTTTCCGACAAGGTCTCGCTGCCGTCATACCGAAGCCGGGCGAGGTCGTCTGTATCGGCACGCTCGATAATGGGCTGCATCGACACCGAGCTGGGATCGTCCACAACCAGCGTGCCGCCCGGCTTCCACCGCCCCGTACGGAAGGTAACTGAAGACAGATGGCCCTCGCCGATCCCGCGCAGCGAGAGGATAAACCGAACCTCGCCATCGCCAACGTCGCTTTGGTCGGGATGCAGCACGGCGCTGGGATTGAACAACGCCGCGCTCTCATAGGCGTATTCCTGACTGAAATAGGCTCCGATCAGTCGGCGTCGCGCATCGTCGCAGCGATCGGCGCCGTCGAAGTGATCGGCGACCTCGTCAAAACGCCGCCGCAGCATCGTGTCGACGTCGCGGTGGTTCTCATCCAGGGACGCGGTGACGCCCTCCAGCTGACGGGTCAGCTCCGCCTCGCCGAGCGACAGGATCAGATTGACCGTTTCCTGAGTGCGGGTCGTGCCAGCGTCGAAACCTCGCGGATAGCCGGGCTCAAACGGCCTGACCAGGGTACGCGACGGGTCGGGCCGTAGCGTCACATGAGGAAAACGGAGCTTAGCGCGCTGGATCATGTCTGGCTTTCTCGAATTGCGGTATGTGAATGGGCGGGCTTGGCCATCAAAGCGGATCCTCGTGGAATCATTAAGCCTCTACCCAGGTTGGAGATGCCGCAGTACCGCAGCGTTCAACCGGCGCCTCAGCGGGATATCGATGCGCGTGGCCATGAACCAGGACGCGGTGCAGAGTGCAGCCAGCAGGAGAATCCCGGACCAGGGAGCGGGTAATTGCGGCAGACCTGGTAGAAGTTTGGGCAGGCCCATTACCCCAATCGTGAAGACGGGGATTTGCAAGACATAGATGGGATAAGAAATTTCCCCGAGGAAAGCGCACATTCCTCGGCTTGGTACAGGGTTGCGTCCAATCGAAGCGGCTACAATCAGTGGAAAGACGAGCAGCACGCAGGCCGCATCGAATAACCCCCGCAAAACAGGTGATATGGGTGAACCAAGGGCACCGACCGTGATTGCGATGATGATGATTTGGGGTAATTTCACGGAAAATAGCGGTGCTAGTTTTCCTGTCTCCCGCGCGCGATGAATCAAAACTCCGACAAAGAATGAAAAGGTGACCCTGATTGCGGCAAGATGAGCATCAGGCCAATATGCTCCTCCATTGAGATTGCCGCGAACGAGCGCCAATGCCAAAAGCATCAAACCCGATATACCAACGATCACTCCCAGTCGTTTGTGAGTTAGAACCCCAAAACCAAAGCCGTAAGCAGCGTTCGCGAACAGCTCGAATGAAAGAGTCCAGGCTACGAAGTTGGCAGGAAACAGCGGTTGGTAGGGGATGCCCACAGGCGGCGATGGCAACATCACGAAGTTGAAGACGCTGGACAGTATTATCTCTGCTGCGAGATGATCGTTTCGATAATAGTATGCTAATTCAACGGTGCCCAGCGCCAGGGCCAGGATATAGAATGGGTAAAGGCGTATCAGCCGAGTGACGATGAACGCTCTGCCACCCATTCCGTCTTGAAGCCTT
>NZ_JH584236.1:0-2088 GCF_000241465.1 Sphingomonas echinoides ATCC 14820 | reverse complement strand
GAGGACGCGCTTTCCGTAATCTCTGAGTTCACCCTTGGGACCGACATAGCGGTAGAGAGTGACGCGCTCGATCCCGAGTTCCTTGCATAGATCGGAGACGGACGTGTCGCGCTGGGCCATGGCGGCCTGGGCGAGGCGCACCTGAGCTTTGGAAAGGGCAAACTTGCGGCCGCCCTTACGGCCCCGCGCGCGGGCGGCGGCCAGGCCAGCCATGGTGCGCTCGCGGATCATATCCCGCTCGAACTCCGCCAGCGTGGCGAAAATGCCGAATACCATACGGCCCGATGGCGTCGTGGTGTCGATCTGCGCGCCCTTGCCGGTCAGCACCCTCAGACCGATGCCTCGATCCGACAGGTTCTGCACCGTGCTGACCAGATGCGCGAGCGTTCGGCCGAGCCGATCGAGCTTCCAGACAATCAGGACGTCGCCGTCGCGCAACGATTTGAGGCAGGCGGCAAGACCGGGTCGATCATCACGGCTACCGGATGCACGATCATCATAGATATTGGCCGCCGATCGCGGTTATCACCACTGCTCGCATGTCTTTCTCCTATCTTGAATGATCGTTCAGTAATTGGTCAAAAAAGGGGTCAGCGCAGGGCGCGCATGACCATCTCCTGCAGGGCGGCCAGGGTCGATCGGTCGGCGCCGCCACGCCCGGCGACGCGGATCCCGGCGATATTGGCGATCAGGAATTGCGCGAGAGCCTCGGGATCGAGGCTCGCCGCAACATCGCCCTCACGCTGCGCGTCGCGCATGCGGGCGACGATGGCCATGTGCAATGTCCTGCCCAGTGCTGCATGGATATCGACAAGGTCCGGCCGCGATGCGCCGAACTCGCAGGTCGAGCCGACGCCGAGACAGGGCGTGGCTGCTGTCTCCACGACGCGCCGCAGCATGGCCCCGATCCCGTCAATGGCGCGCGCGCCGCTGCGAAGCGCCTCGAAATGCGCCGCGCATTCGCCCATGCCGTAGCGCCGCACCGCCGCGCAATAGAGCTGCCACTTGTCGCCGAAGGCCGCGTAGAGGCTCTGCCGCCCAATGCCCATGGCGTCCACGAGCATCTGCGCCGAACTGCCCTCATATCCATGCTCGCTGAACACGGTGATCGCACCGTCCAGGGCAGCATCCGTGTCGAATTCCCGAGGTCTTGCCATAGGTCATGTATAGCGATTCGGGAACGATCGTTCAAGTATGGATACTCGGTTTCCGTGCGACACCCTCAGCAGGAAGCAGCGACCGTGGCGCCTCCCGAGACGGACGAGAGTCGGCTAGTTTCGCTGGGCTTGGGTTCGCCCGGTCGCCGCGAGGATGAACGGATAGCCCGATGACCTCGGCCGCTGCGTTACCTCTTCGAGCGAGGCGAAGCTCGGGGCGTGCGGGCTTCAGCTTCCGCAGCCTCTCCACTCTGTTCCATATTCTTGAGATCGCGCTCAATGCGGAGCCGCGAGGCGCTGCAGTTCGGTTATGAACTCGTCGCCCCGGCGGCCCGGTTGTGATGGGAGCGAGCACTGCATGGTAAAGGTGTCTGATCGACGCCAGGCGTCGCGATCACTCACCAGCGGGACTGCCGTATTTTCAGAGGCGCTTCGCCCATCCTCTGCTGATCGTTCGATTTTTCGGCCGAACAGGCATTGTGCAAGTGCAACCCATAATATATGTTCAATTGAACATATCATGGAGTCTACATGCCGACAGAGGTCGCCATTCATCCTCTCCCGTCGCCCCGAGGCCGCAGGCAGAAGGATATGGTTGGTGGCAGACAGGAATTGCTGGCGGCTGCCATCTGCGCATTTTCGCATGACGGGTTCGAGCGCGCAGATCTGAGAGGAATCGCATCGGCCGCTGGCGTCAGTCAAAACCTCATCCGCGTGCATTTCGGAAGCAAAGCTCAACTCTGGAAAGCCTGCCTGGAAGCGATAACACAGAGCACGACCGGAATAATCGCGGAAATTTCCAAGATTGCCTCAGACGGTAGCCGTTCGGTTCATGACCGACTTTGCGACGCGATTACGCGCATAATCTATTTTTATTCGGACCATCCCTATGTGAGGGATTTTGTCGTTCGGCACGCAGCGGATAGGTCTG
>NZ_JH584235.1:3933650-3995551 GCF_000241465.1 Sphingomonas echinoides ATCC 14820 | reverse complement strand
GTTAGGCGTCAAAACGACATCGAGTGCGGCTTGCGTCCGATGACAAATGGCGGAAATTGGCCATTCTTCGCAGAGATTTCAGACGCCGCACGACCGCCCCGCGCGCTGCTCGGCAAGGTTTGAAAGCGTGTCCGACGCCGTCGCGGACCGAATCGTGATTGGGAGAGCTTCGCCGGGCCGCCGATTGCCGGGGTATATACGACGCGCGATCGACCGCCCCTGCACTGCATATGCTGAATCGGCGCTGCGCTGTCCGCACGGCCGTGTGCAGAGCGAAAGCCGACCGCGAAGCGCCAGCCGCCAGCCACAAGAGATGCACGAGAAAGGGGGATGGTCGGGGAGACAGGATTCGAACCTGCGACATCCTGCTCCCAAAGCAGGCGCGCTACCGGACTGCGCCACTCCCCGACGGTGTCGTCGCTTAGGCGGGCTGGATCGTAAGCGCAAGCGCGCGCTTACGATCCAATCGCCACGCCCATCGAAAACGGTGCGACATGGTGGGCCCGGCAGGACTTGAACCCGCAACCTAGCCGTTATGAGCGGCCAGCTCTAACCAGTTGAGCTACAGGCCCCCGCGCCTTCGTTAGCGGCGTGCGTGCGCCGCTGCAATCACCTGATCGAGCGAAGCGGCGGCGATCCCGCGTCGCGCCAGATCGCCCAAAATCGCTTCCCACCAGCCATAAAAGGCCGCCAGATCCGCCGCGTCGCGCACATACGGGGTATTCCCGGGCACCAGCGACGGCGAGTGAAACGAGAAGTTCAGCACGCGCACCCCCTCCCCCACCGCCACCGCAATCGCCTCCAGCGCATCGTGCTGCGGCATATCTTCAGGCGTCAGCGCGACGCGCGCGAGCATGTGGGTGCGGGCGAACAGGCCGCGTCCCTTCGGCACGTGGCCCAGGGCACGATACAATCCTGCTGCTCCCCGTTGCCGCAACAGGCCCGTATATACCGTGGTCAGCGGCAGCTCGACCAAGCCGCCGTCCGGGCCGACATGAAAGGCCGCATTGCCAATCTCCGAGAAATCGGGCCCGCCGTCCGCCGCATAGCTATAGCGCGCGCGCATCGAGCTATCGAGGCGGTACCCGCGCTCCGCGAGCAAGCCGAGGGTATGCGGGCCAATGCCGTAGCGCCCGGCGCGATATGCGACCGGACGGGTGCCAAAGGCTGCGGTGATGGCGTCGGTGAGGCAATCGATCTTCGCCGCTTCGAGCGGGCGCGGCAGGTTCCCGACATAGCTGTTGCGCGAGGTCAGCGCCTCTTCGAAGGGCGGATTGACCCAGCCATGGAGTTGGGTGCCGATCGCCGAGACCCCATCCGCACAGGCGGCACGCAGCACATCGACCGCGCGCGCGTCCGACACGATCGGATAATCGACCATATAGGTCAGGGGCACGCCGTGATCGGCGAACCAGCGGTGGGCTGCGGGAATCGCCGCCACCGCCGACACCGCATGGCCGTCGCGGGTCAGCGGCGCGGCCCAGTCAAATTCCTCTTCGGTATCGACGAACACGATGAAGCGCGTGCCGAACGCATCGGGCCACGCGACCAGATCGGCGCGCGCGGGGGCAAGCGGACGAAACGCTGCGGCAGGATCGGGCGTCGCCACGATCAGTTGGAAGAAACCTGCTCCATCCCGGCAAGAGACGCGGCGGGCAGGCGCAAAGTCAAGGCCTTGTCGCCAATGGTCAAGCTGCCGCGCAGTTCGGCGGCCAGATTGCGCGCCAGCCGCAGCGCAAAGCCGGTGCCGAGCAACGGCGCACCCTCGCGCTCCGCCTCCGCTTCGGCATCGATCGTGAGCAAACTCTCCTCGGCATAAGCGGCGAGCGCCCTGGGCCGATCGAACACGATCGAGATGGCAGCATCGTCGCGCGCCGCCGCGACGCCAATCCGCTCGCCTGCGCTGCCCGATGCCACCAGCGTCGCCATCAACCGCGCCACCAGCCGCTCCACCGCCCGGTCATCGCCCAGGATCGTGAGCGATTCGTCGCAGACATGCTGTTCGAGCGAACTCCCTCGAAGCGTTGCGAGCGGCGCAAGATCGTTCAGGATCCGCGCCAGCAGCGGCGCGACCGGGACATCGCCGGTCCGCAGATCGAGCGCATGCGTTTCGATTCGGGCGGCCATGTCGATATCGTCGATCGCGGTCAGCAGGCCGCTCGACTGAGTCCGAATCGCCGCCGCATGCGCGCGATAGGCGGCCGGGACCGGACCCAGCATCTGCGATTCGATCATTTCGGCAAAGCCCGCAATGGCATTGGTCGGGGTCCGCAGTTCGTGCACCAATTGGCGCAGCGCATCGGCGGCGGGATTGCGCAGTTCGCGCGTGGGCTCGGCGGTTTCGTCGGCGCGCGGGCGTCGGGCGGTACCGCGATAGCCGGTGAAGCGCCCGCTCACCCGGTCGAACACCGGAATCCCGGTGATGCGCCACTGGCCGGCCGCATCCGAATGGCCATCCACCACCAACCGGGCGTTGGCAAAACCGGCACGCCGCCGAAACGCCCCCGCCACCACACCGTCCACCTGCGCGCCCTGCGTCGCGGGCGACAGGTCGAACGACAGGCCGATCAACGGCGCCCGCGCCGCCCCCTCGATCCAGCGGACGATGCCATTGGCGTCGGTTTCAAAGCGAAAGCTCTCGGCCTGGTGCGGCTCGGTCGCGAACAATTCGGGCTGTATTTCGAGACGCGGCGGGCCCGACGGCGTCTCCTCGCGTTGGCGCTGATAGGCATCGATTCGCGCGACCAGTTCGGCGATCTGGAAGGGACCGGTTTCGGGCGGCGATGCCGGTGGGGGCGGCCGCACAAACGCGATCGGTGCGGTGACCTCTGCGGCCGGTGGCGGGGCCGCAGAAGGCACGGCCGCGTGATCGGCGCGGCGCAACGCCTCGGCGACCACCGGCAACCCCGCCGCGACGGCGGCGATCGATACGAAGGACGACCGCGGCGCAATCGGTGGGGCGGCTTCGGGCAATTCTGGGGGCACCAGGACTGGGTCTGCCACCGCGTCGGGCTGGTCCGGCGCGGCCTCAACGGGCGGGACGGGTTCGGCCGCCGCTTCGGGACCGGGCGCGGGCTGCGGGTGGAGTTGGGGCGGCGGCGCTGCGGCCTGTTCGGGCTCGGTCGGGGCATGGAGCACGAAATCGACGCTGCCGAAACTTTCCAGCGCCCTGTGCACCGCGCGCGGCAGATCGCGCCGGTGGCGCAGGATCGACCGCGCGGCCGGCGACAGGCGCGGCAACAAGCTGGTCCATTCGGCGACAGAAAGACGCGCGGTTCGCAATACCGGAGCCGCGATCGACAGATCATCCTCGGCAAACACCGCAACCAAGGGGAGCGGGGGGCTGGCGAAGACCAGCCCGCGTGCGCTGGCGGAGCGCACCATCGGCGGCACGTCACCGCGAATCAGGCGCAAACGGGCGATCGCAGCATCGCTTGCCGCAGCCCGACCGCGCCCGATCAGATCGACCAACTGCCGCCATGTGGATTGCGCGCCAAAAGCGGTCGACATGTCTGCCGAAAGAACCGTCTCCAGGCTGTCGTCGAACCGCAAGCTCTTCTGTCCCCAAAATCGCGACGTCCCCATGCGTCGTAACGGCTCATGTGTCGTAACGGATTCTTAACCGGCGCAAAGGCCCCGCGTAACCCCGAGATTTGGCACCGTCGCAATGTGGGACAATTGCGTTCCGTAGTAATTATCTTATAGGCAACTGCAAGATGGCAATGCGAAACGCGCGTTACCCAGGAGCATTACGTAATGACATTCGATTCGATCGACCGCCGTATTCTGGAACTGCTTCAGGACGACGGACGAATGACCAATGTCGAACTGGCCGAGCGCGTCGGGCTGACCGCCCCCCCCTGCCTGCGCCGCGTGCGCGCGCTGGAGGAAGCCGGTGCGATCCGCGGCTACCACGCCGAGATCGATCCCGCCACCCTTGGTTATCCGATTACCGTGTTCGCGATGGTGTCGCTGCGCAGCCAGGCCGAGCATGATCTCGCCGCGTTCGAGGAGCATGTCGCCACCATTCCCGAAGTGCGCGAATGCCACATGCTGAATGGCGAGATCGACTTCATCCTGAAGATCGTCGCGGGCGACTTGAAGAGTTTCCAGGAAATCCTGATGACCCACCTGACGCCCGCCCCCAATGTGGCGAGCGTCAAGACCTCACTGACGATCCGCACCGCCAAATCGCTTCCGGGCATTCCGATCCGCGCGGGGTGATGGTTTTTAAACGCGAAAAACTTGCAAATCGCTAATAAATTGAAAATGATATCGCGCTGACAAGCGATTTTTTCATGAGCATGTTATATTATCAGGCGATTGATCTTCCCGGCGGCTATCTAAATTAAATTTGCATTGCCAATCGATTGATGACCTACTGAACCGTCACAATTTCAGAAGGAGCGTCGGATATGATCCTCCCTTACATGGCGTCGACCTGCCTAGGTATCATCGTCGGCTGGTTGATCTGGACGTTTGTCCAACGATCTGAAACCCTAACCGTAAAAGCGATCGCGTCGCTCGCAAGCTTGGCTGCGGGTGGGATCGTCATCGGCGCGGCGAGCGCCGTCAAACCAGGGGACGGCGATGCCGTATATGCTTACCCTATTGGCGCTCTTGTAGCGATCTTGGTTCTCGGCCTGCTCTCGATGGACCCAAAGACCTTAAAATAGGCTGGCAACTGCCCACTACGAAAAAGGGCGACCCGCAGGCCGCCCTCTCCGTCTCGTTTCGTGGCAAAGAACCCGCGATCAGGCCGTCGGCGGCGTGTCCACAAACACCGTCCACAACCGTGCGATCGCCTTGTTGGGGTCGGCAGCGACCTTGGCGAGAACCGCCTTGGCCTCGGCGCGATCGCCCGACAGCGCCAGCGCCATGCCGAGGTGCAGATTGTTGCGGTCGGCGTCGGGCGCGCCCTTGGTCTCGGCCAGGCGGTACATCTCGATCGCCTTGGCGTAATTGCGGGTGCCGAAATAGGCGTCCCCCGCCTGCTGGGCGAGATCGCCCTTGGGGGCAGCCTGGGCGTTCTTTTCCTTAATCGCGAGCGAGGTCGCGCCGGCGATGCCGGTCTTGGCGCGAGTCAGTTCCTCCGTCGCCGTGATATTGCCCTTGGGGATCGAATTGTTGGCAAAGCCTTCGTCGATCACCGTCTTGGCTTCATTGGGCAAGCCGACGTTGATCGCGGCATCGGCATAATCGATATATTCGCGCTGGCCGGTCTGGCTCTTGGTTGCCCACAGCAACCGATACAGATCGACGCGATTCTTGCTGTACTTCGCCGCTGCCGGGCCCTGGAAGCCGAAGGTGTAGATCGCGCCGCGCCAATTTTCCTTGGTGCCATATTCGGTCAGCCAGGCTGCGGTCCACGAATCGGCCCCTTCCTGGTCGCCCGCTTTGCCGAGGCGAGTGAAGGCATATTTATACCAGGATTCGGGAGCCTTCTTGCCCTTGGCTTTTTCGGCCTGCACAGCGGCTCCCAGATCGGCGATACCGCCCTTCACATCACCCGCATCGACCTTGGCGCGCGCGATGTTGAGCAGCAGATCGTCGTCGGTATAGCCAAGGTCCTTGGCCTTGGTGAAATACTCCACCGCCTTGGCATAGTCCTTGTTCGAATAGGCAAAGCCGGCGCGCGAGTTATAGCGGTTGCCGAGCTCGGCCTTCGGCGTCGCCGGATTGGCGATCAGCGCGTCGAGCGGCGGGGTAAGCGCGGCGATGCGGGCCGCTTCGGGCTGGCCTTGCGTCTGCGCGTTGATCAGCGACAGGCGCAGGCCCGAGGCGAGGTACCGCTCATAATCGCTCTTGGCCACGGTATCGAGCGTGTTGAGCGCGGTCTCGGCCTTGGCGAGATCCTTGGGCGTCGCGGCCAGCGCGGTTTGCGCTTCGACGGCGGCAGCACGCGCCGGTGCCGAAATCGTCGGCGTCGCCGGGGCGGCCTCTTCCTTCTTCTTGGCGATCGCGGGGGCGACCAGGGCGGCACCGTTCAACCCAATGACGAGCGTTGCCGTCAGGGCGATTTTCGAAACCATCTTCATTTCAGGACTCTCCTCAAGCGTCGCTGGCGCGGCGGAATACTGGCTTTGCTCCTAGCGCCGCCGGTTCGACCGTCAAGCGACGCGAGATGCGCGGCGGCGACTGAACGCGCTTTGAACGCGTTTGGACGCATGCTGACTAACGATTTTCTGCCGCCTATTTCGCCTGCCGGGCTTTGACGCGGACGCCCGACGCGCCTAGTCGGCAAGGCGATGATCGCCCTTCTTTCTCCCGCCAAGACGCTCGATTACGAACGTCCCCTGCCCGCTTTGATCGCGACCACGCCGCGCTTTCAGGCAGAGGCAGCCTCGCTCGCCAAATCGGCCGCGAACCTGACGCAGGCGCGGCTTGCCACGCTGATGCACATTTCGCCCAAGCTGGCGAAGCTGAACGCCGACCGCTTCGCCGGGTTCGCCGACGCGCCCGAACGGCCCGCGCTCTTCGCCTTTGCCGGAGACGTTTATACCGGCTTCGAAGCGCGCACGCTGGACGAGGCCGCGATTGCCTTCGCGCAGGACCATGTGCGGATGCTGTCGGGCCTATATGGCCTGCTCCGTCCGCTCGACGCGATGCGGCCGTATCGACTCGAAATGGGCACGCGCTGGGCACCGCGCCGCAAGAGCCTGTACGAATATTGGGGCGACCGCATCGCCGCCGCCGTGCGCGAGGACGTCGCCGCAGAAGGATCGGGCGTCGTGCTCAACCTTGCCAGCCAGGAGTATTTCGCGGCCGTCGACGGCAAGTTAGCAGGGCTGCGCGTGATCGACGTGGATTTCCGCGAAGCCGGACCCGACGGCCCGCGCTTCGTCAGTTTCCATGCCAAGCGCGCGCGCGGGATGATGGCGCGCTGGCTGTGCGAACATCGCATCAGCGAGATCGACGCGATGCGCGGTTTCGACAGCGACGGCTACCGCTTCGACGCCGCCGAGAGCACGCCCGAGCGCTGGCGGTTTACCCGCGCATGACCGGCGCGGCCGTCATTATCGGGGCCTCGGGCGGCATTGGCGCGGCGCTGGAAGCGGCGCTGATCGAGGAAGCGACGTTCGAAAAGGTGTACGGCTTCGCGCGCTCGCGCAGCGGCGCGCAGCATCTCGATCTGCTCGACGAAACGAGCATTGCGGCAGCCGCGGCGCATGTCGCCACAGGCCCTGCTCCCACGCTGGTGATCGTCGCCACGGGATTGCTGCACGCGGGCGAGCGCGGCCCGGAAAAGGCGATGCGCGAGCTTGATCCGGCCTGGCTGGCCGAAACCTATGCGATCAACGCGATCGGCCCGGCGCTCGTCGCCAAGCATTTCCTGCCGATCATGCCCAAGACCGGGCGCGCGGTGTTCGCCTCACTGTCCGCGCGTGTCGGCAGCATTTCGGACAATAAGCTGGGCGGATGGCATGGCTATCGCGCCTCGAAAGCGGCGCTCAACATGCTGATGCGCGGTATCGCGATCGAGGAAAAGCGCCGCAACGATCGGACCATCGTCGTCACGCTCCACCCCGGCACCGTCGACACCGCATTATCCAAACCCTTTCAGGGCAATGTCCAGGCCAGTCGCCTGTTCACACCCGATCGCGCCGCGTTGCAATTGCTCGACACGATCGAGGAATTGAAAGCCCCGGACAGTGGCAAGCTGTTCGATTTCGAAGGCAAGGAAGTGCCCTTCTAAAGGATGAGGGCAACATGACGGATTTGTCATCATCCCGCCATTGCCGATTCAGCGATTGGGTCGCACCATCGCCGCAGGGCTACGTCGCCTGACCGTTTTGAGGGGATATCCATGACCAAGCTTCCGATGACGATCGCCGCCGCTGCGGTCCTGCTGTGCGGCACCGCCGCCCTCGCCCAGACCAAGCCTGCGCCCAAGCCGACGCCGACCAAACCGGCCGCCAAGCCAGCCCCGGCGGCAAAGGTCACCCCGGCGGCAGCGGTAAAACCCGCCCCGGTCGCAGCGAAGCCGACGCCTGCGGTGGTCAAGCCCGCCCCTGTGGCGGCGAAGCCAGCCCCCGCGCCCGTCGCAGCGGCCAAGCCTGCAGCCCGCAAACCCGCCGCTGCGGCGACCGGTCGCATGGTCACCACCAAGACCAGCACCGGCAAGACGATCACCTACAATTGTTCGAAGGCGGGCAACGCCAACAAGACCGCCTGCAAATAAGCGAACCAAACCCACCCCTGCGCCGCTGCGATGCGCGCGGGGGTGGCGTTTCGTTGCGCGCTCGGCTAGGGTTTGTCGCATTCCCGTAACACAGCCGAAGGCACCATAAATTGACCGACGAGACCGTCCTCGCCGACCCTTCCGACATTGCCCCGATCTCGATCGTCGACGAGATGAAGTCGAGCTATCTCGACTATGCGATGAGCGTGATCGTCGCGCGCGCGCTTCCCGATGTTCGTGATGGTCTGAAGCCCGTCCACCGCCGTATCCTGTGGTCGGCGTCGGAAAGCGGCTTCGTCTACAACCGGCCCTATCGCAAATGCGCCCGCATCGTCGGTGACGCGATGGGTAAATATCACCCGCACGGCGACAGCTCGATCTACGAAGCCTTGGTCCGCATGAGCCAGGACTGGTCGATGCGCGTGCCGTTGATCGACGGCCAGGGCAATTTCGGCTCGATGGACCCCGATAAAGCGGCCGCCATGCGCTATACCGAGGCGCGTCTCGCCAAGGTCGCGGGCTCGCTGCTCGAGGACATCGACAAGGACACGGTCGACTTCGTCCCCAACTATGACGGCTCCGAGCGCGAGCCGTCGGTGCTGCCGGCGCGTTTCCCCAATCTGCTGGTCAATGGCGCGGGCGGCATCGCCGTCGGCATGGCGACCAACATCCCGCCGCACAATCTCGGCGAAGTGATCGACGCAACGCTCGCCATCATCGATTCGATGACCGGCGCGCGCGAGCCGCTGACCACCGAGGAACTGATCGAGATCGTCCCCGGTCCCGATTTCCCGACCGGCGCGATCATCCTCGGCCGCGCGGGCGCGCGCTCGGCCTATGAAACCGGGCGCGGCTCGGTCATCGTCCGCTCGCGCTATGTCGTCGAGGAAGGGCGCGGCGATCGCCGTTCGATCGTGCTCACCGAAATCCCGTATCAGACCGGCAAGAACGGCCTGGTCGAAAAGATCGCCGAAGCCGCCAAGGACAAGCGCATCGAAGGCGTCAGCGACATTCGCGACGAATCGAGCCGCCTTGGCGTGCGCATCGTCATCGATCTGAAGCGCGATGCGACCCCGGAGGTCGTCCTCAACCAATTGTGGCGGCACACGCCCGCGCAATCGAGCTTCCCCGCCAACATGCTGGCGATCCGTGGCGGCCGCCCGGAATTGCTCAACCTGCGCGACATCATCACCGCGTTCGTGACCTTCCGCGAGGAAGTCATCACCCGCCGATCCAAGTTCGAGCTCGCCAAGGCGCGCGACCGGGCGCATCTGTTGCTCGGCCTGGTGATCGCGGTGACCAACCTGGACGAGGTCGTCCGCATGATCCGCGGCTCGTCCAGCCCCGCCGCCGCGCGCGAAGCGTTGCTGGCGCGCGATTGGCCAGTCGCCGAGATCGCGCCGTTCATCAAGCTGGTCGAGGCGGTCGAAGTCGAAGTGACCGGCGACACCTATCGCCTGTCCGAATTGCAGGTCCGCGCGATCCTCGATCTGCGCCTCCACCGCCTCACCGCGCTCGGTCGCGACGAGATCGGCAATGAGTTGCAAGGCCTCGCCGATTCGATCGCCGAACTGCTCGCCATCCTCGCCGACCGCGCCAAGCTCTTCGCGGTGATGCGCGAGGAACTGGTCGCGGTCCGCGCCGAATTTGCAACCCCGCGCAAGACCGACATCGCCGCCGCCGCCGATGGCATTGACGATGAAGACCTGATCGAGCGCGAGGACATGGTCGTCACCGTGACGATGCAGGGCTATATCAAGCGCACCACGCTGGACACCTTCCGCGCCCAGGCGCGCGGCGGCAAGGGCCGTGCGGGCATGGCCACCAAGGACGAAGATGCGATCACGAACCTGTTCGTGACCAGCACGCACACGCCGGTGCTGTTCTTCTCGACGCTGGGCAAGGTGTACCGCATGAAGGTGTGGAAGCTGCCCGAAGGCGGTGCCGCCACGCGCGGTCGGCCGATGATCAACTTGTTGCCACTGGCCGAGGGCGAGACGATCTCGACCGTGCTCGCTTTGCCCGAGGACGAGACCGAATGGGCCGCGCTGCACGTCATGTTCGCGACGGCCAAGGGCAGCGTGCGCCGCAACTCGATGGACGCCTTCACCAACATCCCCACCGCCGGCAAGATCGCGATGAAGTTCGAGGGCGTCGATGCCGACGACCGGCTGATCGGCGTTGCGTTGCTGAGCGAGAATGACGACGTGCTGCTCGCCACCCGCCAGGGCAAGGCGATCCGCTTCGCCGCCGATGAAGTGCGCGAATTCCAGAGCCGCAATTCCACCGGTGTGCGCGGCATGACGCTGAAGGGCGATGACGAGGTGATCTCGCTGTCGATCCTCCACCGCGTCGGTGCCACGCCCGAGGAGCGTGAGGACTATCTGAAGTTCGCGCCGTGGAAGGGCGAGCGCGAAGGCCAAATGGCGATGACCCAGGCGCGCTACGAAGAGTTGATGATCCGCGAGCAGTTCATCCTCACCGTCTGCGCCAATGGGTACGGCAAATTGTCGTCGGCTTATGACTATCGCCGCACCGGGCGCGGTGGCCAGGGCATCACCAACATCGACAATATCCCGCGCAACGGGCCGGTCGTGGCGAGCTTCGCCGCGACCAAGGGCCACCAATTGATGCTGGTGACCGATCAGGCCAAGGTGATCCGCACCACGCTCGGCTCGATGCGCGTGATCGGCCGCAATTCGGCGGGCGTGAAGCTGTTCGATGTCGGCAAGAACGAGCATGTCGTCTCGGCCGCGCGGATCGAGGAAGCCGAAGGCGATGCCGAGGCCGATGTGCGCGACCTGACCGCGGTCGAAGTCGCCCCCGACGATACCGGCGATACCGGTGAAGATCTGGCGGCTGGTCCGGATAATGGCGAATGAGCGAACTGCCGCTCACCGCTTATAAAGTGCTGACCGCCGAGCAGATGGCGACGCTGGAGCGCGAGGAATCGTTCGCCGGCGCGCCCATCGACTTGGCCGATGGCTATATCCACCTCTCGACCGCCGAACAGTTGACCGAAACCGTCGACAAGCATTTCGCCGGGCAAAGCGATTTGCATGTCGCGGCGGTCGATCTCGGGTCGTTCGGCGCCGGGTTAAAGTGGGAAGAGTCGCGCGGCGGCCAACTCTTCCCGCACCTCTATGGCGGCCCGCTGCTGCTCGAAACGGTGATCGCTTACGGCCCGCTCGAACGCGATGCCGAGGGCCGCGTGAAACTGCCCGTCGCGGGCTAACCCCGCTCACGCATACAGATCGACCACCTCCGCACCCTTGGCCTCCGCCTCCAGCAACAGGGTGCGGTGGCAGTGGCGCGGGTCGCGTTCAAAACAGAGCAAGGCGCTTGGCTTGTCCGCGGCCAGCGCCAGCATCTGCGCCGCCTGCGCCTGCGCCTCGGGTAGCTCGAGCTGGTCGGCATAGACCGCCTCCAGCGTCGCCACATCGCCCTTCTTGGCGGCATCGCGCCCGCGCTTCGGCGTGCCGAGCGCCTTCAAATGCACATAGTCGATCCCCGCCTCGGCCAGCGACGCCGCCAGCGAAGTCTTCGAAAATCCAGGCCGCCGCGACAAGGGCAGCGCGCGCACATCGATCACGCGCTCCACCCCCGCGCCCGTCAGCGCCGCCAGGAAATCAGCCATCGTCGTGGCTTCATAGCCGATCGTGAACACCTTCATTGCGCGCCCGCTCCGTCCTCACCACGCCATAAGCGATCATCGCCTGCGCCGCGACGTAGAGCGGCCAGACCAACAGCGTTGGAACGATCGAACCGGCCAGCGGACCCAGCCGCGCGAAAATCAGCAGGTCCGACGCCGCGAACAGCATCGCCCCTGCCCCCACCCAGCCGCGCGGAAAGCGACTGATCCACGCCGTCGCCGCCATGCCGCCCAGCGCCAGACCATAGACCAGCACCCCCGATTGCCCGGACAGCGCATAACCCGCGCACGGGATGCCCAGCAGCAGCACAATCGCCAGCCCCGTGCCCGCCCGATCGGCGCGGAGGTTGGTCCAATACAGTCCGGTCGCCAGCAGGTGCGCGACAAGGAACGCCGCGCCACCGATCGTCATGCCCGATGTTTCGAGCAGCACATCCCCCAGAGCAGCAAACCCAAGCACCACCGCCAGCCAGCGCGCCGCCCGCGTGTGCGCTGCCCGCGCAACCCAAACGGCAAGCAACGCGACCGCGCTGCCCTTCCACTCAACGAGCAAGGGTCCCGCTGGCAGGATATGGCTGGCCGCCCAGAAACTCGCCCCCGCAGCAAGCGCGGTCAGGAACAAGGCTGGCATGGGCATACGCTGTGACATTCCCCGAGAATGCGCCCCCGGCGGGGGTGGGGCAAGAACGCGCCTTGACCAAAACGAAAATTCGTCTATTTCTGTTTTTACAGAAATTGGAGTTACCAGTGACCCTGCTCGATCATCCTGATGCCAAGGCCTTCATTCTCCATTGGGGCGAGATGGGCACGCATTGGGGGGTCAATCGCTCAGTCGCGCAAGTCCATGCCCTGCTCTACCTTTCCGAAAAACCCGTCGATGCCGAGGCGATCGTCGAGGCGCTGGGGCTCGCCCGCTCCAACGTCTCGACTGCACTCAAGGAATTGCAGACCTATGCCATCGTCCGCCGCGTCCATGTGGAAGGCGACCGGCGCGACCATTTCGTCGCCGAGGGCGATTTGTGGGAAATGCTGATGCGCATCGTGGCCGAGCGCAAACGGCGCGAGATCGACCCGACCATCGCGCTGCTCGCCGAACTCGCCGACCGCTTGCGTAGCGACGACACCGCCCCCGCCCATTTGCGCGACCGGGTGGTGCGGATGCACGAATTTCTGTCGACGCTGGGCGGCTGGTACGAACAGGTCCGCACGCTCCCCAAGAGCACGCTTGTCACGCTGATGAAGCTCGGCAGCAAGGTCGCGCGCTTCCTCCCCGGCAGCAAAGCCAAGGACTAATTCTCACCGTCAACAAGCCAAAACCCGCTGATTTATACCTATCAATTTCTGAATTTACAGAATTATCTGTGAAAAGGATCAGGCATATGGAGCAGAACACCCCTCTGCGAGACACACGCTCAGCTGCGATCCGTATCACAGCAGCGGTCGGTCTTGCCTTCGCGATGGCGCTTGGTGCCTATCTGTTGCTAGAGGCGGCGCGGCCCGATAGCGGCCTCATCAGCTTTTCCTTCCTGCTGATCCTGCCCGCTGCGATCTCCGCCTTCGTCAGCTATGTCGCCGATCCTTGGAAGGAGCGATCCCTCGGCGCGTACTTGCAGGTCCCGGCGTGGCTGCTGCTCGTGGTGGTCATCGTGTCCCTTGCACTGCTGCGCGAAGGAACAGTCTGCGTGATCATCCTTTCGCCTCTATGGATGGCCAGCGGCATGACCGGGGCGTGGTTAACCCACACCCTGCGCCGTCGCGTCGATCAGCACGGCAAGACCTATTGCAGCGCGTTGCTGCTCGCGCCGCTGCTCGCGATGCAGGTCGAGCCCTATATCGCGCTACCGCCAGCCGATGCGACCGTCACCCGCACGATCATCGTCCGCGCCACCCCGCAAACCATCTGGCCGCTATTAAAGGGCATTCCCGATGTGCGGCCGGACGAGGGGCAATGGAACATATCCGAAGATGTCATCGGCATCCCACGCCCGCTCGGCGCGCATCTGGTCGGTGACGGAATCGGTGCGGAGCGGCTCGCCCGATGGGGGCACCAGGTGCGCTTCCGCGAGCGGGTCACCGAATGGCAACCCGAACGCCGGATCGGCTGGCGCTTCCTGTTCGACGACAAAACCGGCTGGGACTTTACCGACCGGCACCTGATGCCCGACAGCCCCTATTTCCGCATCACCACCGGCGGCTACACCATGCAGCCACTCGGCGACGGTCGTACCCGCGTGACCATTTATACCCGCTATTGGATCAAGACCCCGGTCAATGCCTATTCGAAGCTGTGGGGCCAAGTCTTCCTGGGCGATCTCGAAAACAACCTGCTCGCGCTGGTGAAACAGCGGGCAGAGCAACCCCGTCAGCCACGCAGCTAGCCCGGTACGCTCCGCCTTTGCCACGCCAGCCGCCGCCCGCTATCAGCCACCGGATGACACACGACGTACACATTATCGGCGGCGGCCTCGCAGGGTCCGAGGCCGCCTGGCAGCTCGCCGAGGCAGGGTTCCGCGTAAAGCTCTCCGAAATGCGTGGGTCGGGCGAAATGACGCCCGCACACCAGACCGATGGGCTGGCCGAGCTGGTCTGCTCCAACAGCTTCCGCTCGGACGATGCCACCAGCAACGCGGTCGGGCTGATCCACCAGGAAATGCGCACGCTCAATTCGCTGATCCTGCGCGAGGCCGACATTCACAAGGTGCCAGCGGGCTCGGCGCTCGCGGTCGATCGCGATCGTTTTTCGGACGGCGTCACCGCCGCGCTCGCCGCGCACCCCAATATCGAAATCGTGCGCGAACGCGTCGACACCCTCTCCGACACCGGCCTGACGATCGTCGCCACCGGCCCGCTCACCGCGCCCGCACTCGCCGAAACGATCGGCGAAGCGACGGGCAAGGATGCGCTCGCTTTCTTCGATGCGATCGCCCCGATCGTCCATTTCGACAGCATCGACATGGACGTGGCCTGGATGGCGTCGCGCTGGGACAAGGGCGATTCCAAGGACTACATCAACTGCCCGATGACGCGGGACGAGTATCTCGCCTTCCACACCGGCTTGATCGAGGGCGAAAAGACCGAGTTCAAGGAGTGGGAAAACGTCCCTTATTTCGAAGGCTGCATGCCGATCGAAGTCGCCGCCGCGCGCGGGGTCGATACGCTGCGTTATGGGCCGATGAAGCCGGTCGGGCTCGATGATCCGCGCACCGGGCGCTGGCCCTATGCGGTGGTGCAATTGCGGCAGGACAATGCCAGCGGCACTTTGTGGAACATCGTCGGCTTCCAGACTAAGCTGAAGCATAGCGAGCAGGTCCGCTTGTTCCGCACCATTCCCGGCCTGCAGAATGCCGAGTTCGCGCGCCTGGGCGGGTTGCACCGCAATACCTTCATCCGTTCGCCCGAATTGCTCGATGAAACGCTGCGGCTGAAGGCACGGCCCAACATCCGCTTCGCCGGACAAATTACGGGGTGCGAAGGCTATGTCGAAAGCGCCGCGGTCGGGCTGATGGCGGGGCGCTTCGCCGCGGCGGAACTCGGCGGCAAAGCGATGACCCCGCCGCCGGTGACGACCGCGCTCGGCGCGCTGCTCCACCATATTACCGGCGCAGCGGTGGCCGAGACCTATCAGCCGATGAACGTCAATTTCGGGCTGTTCCCGCCGATCGAAGGCCGCACCAAAAAGGCCGACCGCAAGAAGATGTATACTGATCGCGCGCGCTCGGCGCTGGGCGAATGGTTGGCGACGGGGTGAGCCTCAGCTCTCCTCGGCGTTCGCCGGTGGCGGGGCGGGCGGGCAATCGCGCCGAACGCGCGGGGCCTTGCGCTTGGGCGCGGTGCTGACGAACTCGGCCGGCGTCATCGCCCCCGATTTGTCCTTGTCGGCCTCGGCGAATTTGGTTTCGGTCTTCACCGCCCATTCGTCGAACGACAGCACGCCGTCATGGTTGGTATCGAGCTTGGCATAGGCCTTGCGGCGTGGCGCGAGATACTCCTCACGCGTCACCTTGCCGTCGCGATCCTTGTCATAGCGGTCGAAGCGCTTCTGCTCGCGGGTCTTCTCGCTCGCCTCGGGCACCGTTGCGGGCAGCGCGCCGCCTTCAGTCGTCTGCGCCAAGGCTAACGGGGCCGACGGCAAGGCCGCCACCGATCGCGCACCCCGGTTGAACAGCAGCATTCCCGCCGCGACCAGCGCCAGCGCCGCCAGCCCGCCCACCAGATATCGCCACATAGCGCCCTCCCCCGAGTCCCATGAGAGGGTATCGCGTCCAAGCGCGCGGCGGAAGCCTAGCGCCCGGTAAAACGATGCCAGGCGAGCCGCCCAACCCGTCGTGGGGCACCGACCGGAGGCGATACGCCCGACGGGAGCGAGAGGTCCATCCGCGCAATGTGCGCGAGCGCACCGAGCGCGCGGGCGGCGGGGCTCCAGCGCTGTCGGGTGGCGTCGGCCAGCGCCGTCGCCGCCATCTCAGCAGGAAGCCGCGCCGCCGCATCGCGCGCGTGGCGCGCCAGATCGGCAAGGGCCCATCCCGCGCCTGCCGCCGCCAGCGGATCGCGCGCGGTCGCACCAAGGATCTGCCCCGCCACGGCAAACAAACCACCGCCCCGCGCGGCGGCATAAGCCTCCAGCCCCGGCCTGGTCAGCGGGTCGGGATCGAGCAGCACCTCCCAGCCGTCGATCATCCCGGCGAGCGTAGCGCCCGAGATTCCGCGCGGCAGCACCTCTGCCGCGAGCGCTTGCAACACCGGCTGCGCGGGTGGTGGGGCCATGTCGAGCGCGACCAGCGCCTCATGCCACCAGGTCAGCCGCATCTGCCCGACCAGCGGCTCACGCGTCGTGCGCAGGATCTGCCCCAGCGTGTCGTCCAACGCGAGCACCGCAGCGAGCGCGGATCGGCCCTGCTCAGACGCATAGGACAAAGCGAGCATACGCTCCGGGTTGGCTGGCTCGATCATCGGGAAAGGGTCACCGAAAGAGGGCTGAACGCGCTTGATTTCACTATTCCTTTACCCGTTGCGTGGCAGGAAATGGCATAGCTTTGGGGCAATTTCATCGTGAAGATCACGCTTCCTCCCAGATTCGTCGCGGGCCCGAACCGAGCGCGCGCGCTTGCCAAGGACGATCGCGGGAGTGCAGCGGTGGAATTCGCGCTCGTCGTAACCCCGCTGATCGCTTTGATGATCGCGATCGTGCAGACCAGCCTTACCTTTTTCGCCCAGCAGAATCTGGAAACCACCGCCGAAAAATCGGTTCGCGCCTTGTTGACCGGCACCGCCCAGACAAGCGGAATGACCCAGGCGCAATTCAAGACGCTCGCCTGCTCGAAACTGCCGGCCTTCATGAAGTGCGCGAACTTGCTGATCGACGTGCAAGCCGCCACTGCGTTCTCGGCGGTAGCAACCGCGCCGCCGACGATCACCTATGACAGCAACGGCAACGTCAACAACGCGTTTCAATATGCGCCGGGAGGGACCGGGTCGATCAACGTCGTCAAGATGATGTACCTCTGGGATACCCAAAAGGGCCCGCTCGGCTTCGATCTGTCGACACTTTCCGGCGGCAAGCGTTTGCTCATCGCAACATCGGTCTTCAAGACGGAGCCGTACAAGTGACCCGCCGCTTCTGGGCCGACCAACGCGGCGTATCGGCGGTGGAGTTTGCGATCTGCCTGCCGTTCATCGTGCTGCTGTACCTTGGCGGATATCAATTGAGCGACAGCATCTCGGCCTATCGCAAAGTCACCGCCGCCACGCGGACCGTTGCCGATCTGACGTCACAATCGACCAGCGTTACCGCCTCGGATTTGGATACGATCCTTAACGCCAGCACGCAGATCTTGAGCCCGTACAAGATATCGGCCGCGAAATTGACGGTATCGCAAATATATACCGACCCGAACGGGGTATCCACGGTGGATTGGAGCCGTGGGTTAAATATCAATGCGTTGACGAAAGGCACTTCGTTCACCTTGCCCGGAACGATCAAGCAAAATGGCACGTATGTCATCGTCGCATCGATCGACTATACCTATACGCCGGTGGCTGGACTTGCGCTGCTCGGTGCTATTCCCATGCGCGACCAGATCATCATGAGTCCGCGCGCATCAAATTCGGTAACTGGGGTCAATGTGTCCTAATGGTCCAGCCGTTTCTTATCTTCCTTCGCGCGACCCGCCGGTTGGCCACGCGCCTGCGCCACGATCGCCGTGGCAACGTCCTGCTGTTGATGGGCTTTGCGGCGATTCCGCTGACACTCGCGACCGGCGTCTCGATCGATTACGCGCGCGCCGGACGGTTGCAGACCAAATTGAACGCGGCGGCCGACGCTGCGGCCTTGGCTGCGGTTACGCAGCCGATGATGAAGCTCGATAACACCGCAGCCCAAACTGCGGCGAACGCGATGTTCAAATCACAGATTGCGGGTCAGCCGGGGTTGATTTGGAACGACAGCAACCTGACCGTTTCGATCGTCGGCAACAATGCCGCTGCATCAACGCGCACCGCGACCGTTACCTATACGGCTTCATCGGTGAATGCCTTTGCGAACGTCATCGGAATGCCGACGATTACGATCGGCGGAACATCGACGGCGACCGCCACGGCTGCACCAAATATCGACTTTTATCTGGCACTCGACACCTCGTCTTCGATGGCGTTGCCGACCACGACGGCCGGGTTTACGACGATGGACAACGCCGTGAAATGCGCGTTCGCCTGTCATTCCAACAAGATCGAAAACTATGTTGGCTCGTCCATCCCAAGTCTGATCCTCGACAATGCCAAGTTTTCCATCGTCAAAGGCTCTTACGGAACCGGTACGGTTGGTGGCAACCAGATCACGAAAATTGATGCCAATGGTGCCTATGTTTACGTCAGCAAAAAATCGACCAACAGCTATTGCGGCGCAAGCAATGCGAAGGATATCTGCGTCTACAATGCCGATGGTTCTTTCGTAGACTCCTATTGGTATGCGCTCAATCAGGGCGTACACTTGCGAGTTAATGACGAACAGACCGCTGCCAGCAATTTGATGACTTTGGCCCAGAGTTACGCGCTGGAGAACAGCCGCACTTATCGCGCCGCGCTTTACACCTTCGATCACATCACCAATTTCAAGACGATCGCGACGCTGACGCCTGACCTGGCATCGGTCGGCACCGCGGCCAGCAATGTCAGTCTGGTTACGGTCAACGACAAGGCCGGCAACGGACGTCCGCCCAACGGCTCGTCGGGCACGGAATATCTGTTCACGAGCTTCCAGAGCTTGATGAACAATATGGGAACCCAATTGCCCGCAAAATCAGGCAATGGGTCCAACGACCCGGGCGACACGCCGCAAGCGTTCTTGTTCTTGGTAACCGACGGGATGAGCGACGAGAATATCGGGTCAGGCCGCACCCGCGCACCGATGCAGCAAGCGCAAATTGATCAATGCACCGCGATCAAGAAGCGCGGCGTGAAGATCGCCATTCTCTATACCGAATATACCTCAGCATCGATCCAGGACGACGAAGCGACCCAGCGCGCGATCGCCAATGCCGCGATCCCAAACATCCCGACCGCGTTGACGGCCTGTGCCTCGCCCGATTTGATGTATACGGTGAAGACCGACCAAAGCATCTCCGACGCTCTTCAGTCGTTGTTCCGCAAGGCCGTCGCCAGCGCGCGTCTCACGCAATAAGCGACTGGGGTCGTCTGCGGCGATAACCGACGCAGGCGACCCCGTCCTGATGGATTAGCGGTACAGAACTGACTTCACCGCCGCGACGATCTTGTCGGCGCTGACCAGCATCAGCTTTTCAAGGTTCGCCGCATAGGGCATCGGCACGTCCTCATTGGTCACGCGCAGCACCGGCGCGTCGAGGTCGTCAAAGCCCTGTTCCATGCACACTGCCGAGATTTCCGACGCAATCGAGCAGGTCGGCCAACCTTCTTCGACCACCACAACGCGGTTGGTCTTCTTCAGGCTCTTGAGCACGGTCGCGGTGTCGAGCGGGCGCAGCGTGCGCAAGTCAACCACCTCGGCGTCGATCCCCTCGCCCGCCAGCGTCTCGGCGGCTTCGAGCGCAAGGCCGACGCCGATCGAATAGCTGACGATCGTCACGTCCTTGCCCTCGCGCATGATCCGCGCCTTGCCGATCGGCAGCACGTAATCGTCGAGCTTGGGCACTTCGAAGGTGCGGCCGTAGAGCAGCTCGTTTTCGAGGAACACGACCGGGTCTTCGGTGCGGATCGCCGCCTTCAGCAAGCCCTTGGCATCGGCCGCATCATACGGCGCGATCACGATCAGGCCGGGGACGCTGGCATACCAGGGCCCATAGTTCTGGCTGTGCTGCGCGCCGACGCGGCTCGCCGCACCGTTGGGACCGCGAAACACGACCGGGCAGCGCATCTGGCCACCCGACATGTAGTTGGTCTTGGCGGCGGAATTGATGATGTGGTCGATCGCCTGCATCGCGAAGTTGAACGTCATGAACTCGACGATCGGGCGCAGACCGCCCATCGCCGCGCCCGTGCCGATGCCGGCAAAGCCATATTCGGTGATCGGCGTGTCGATCACGCGCTTGTCGCCAAACTCGTCGAGCAAGCCCTGCGTAACCTTATACGCGCCCTGATATTGCGCGACTTCCTCGCCCATCACGAACACGCGCGGATCGGCGCGCATTTCCTCGGCCATCGCATCGCGCAGCGCCTCGCGCAGCGTCAGCTTGACCAGTTCGGTCCCTTCCGGGATCTCAGCGGACACGGGCGCGTCGGCATTGGTCTTCAGCGGCTCAGGAACCTTGGTCCCACCTTCGCCGGTGCCGGTTTCCTCCGCCTTGGTCACTTCGGCAGCGGTCGGCGCGACGGCACGAGGAGCCGAAGCAGCCACCGGGGTCGAAGCGTCTTCGCCTTCGGCGAACAGCGTCGCGATAACGGTCCCGACCTTCACATTGTCGGTGCCTTCGGCGACCAGGATCTTGCCGATCGTGCCTTCGTCGACGGCTTCGAACTCCATCGTCGCCTTGTCGGTCTCGATCTCGGCCATGATGTCGCCGGATTTGACGACATCGCCTTCCTTAACCAGCCATTTGGCGAGGGTGCCTTCCTCCATCGTGGGGGAAAGCGCGGGCATCTTGATTTCTACGGCCATTAGTAGGTTTCCACCAGAACGTCGGTATACAGTTCAGACGCATCGGGTTCGGGCGTCTGTTCGGCGAAGTCAGCCGCTTCGTTGACGATCTTGCGGATCTCCTGCTCGATCGCCTTCAGCGCGTCTTCCTTGACGCCTTGCGCGTCGAGCAGCTTCTTGACGTGATCGATCGGATCGGACTTGTCGCGCACCGCCTGCACTTCGTCGCGCGAGCGATATTTGGCGGGGTCGGACATGGAATGCCCGCGATAGCGATAGGTCTTCATCTCGAGGATGATCGGCCCCTTGCCCGCGCGCACCCAGGCGAGCGCTTCCTCGGCGGCACCGCGGCACGCCAGCACGTCCATACCGTCGACCTGAATGCCGGGGATGCGGAAGCTCTCGCCGCGCTTGTACAATTGGTCCTCGGCCGAGGAGCGGTTGACGCTGGTGCCCATGGCGTACTGGTTGTTCTCGATCACATAGATGATCGGGAGCTTCCACAGCTCGGCCATGTTAAATGATTCGTACACCTGGCCCTGGTTCGCGGCACCGTCACCGAAGTAAGCGACTGCAACGCCGCCATCCTCGTTATATTTGTGCGCGAAGGCGAGGCCCGTGCCGAGCGAGACCTGCGCGCCGACGATGCCGTGGCCGCCGTAGAACTTCTTCTCGGTCGAGAACATGTGCATCGAGCCGCCCTTGCCGCGCGAGATACCCGCGCCGCGACCGGTCAGCTCGGCCATGATCACCTTGGGATCGATGCCGTAAGCGAGCATGTGGCCATGATCGCGATAGCCGGTGATGACCGAGTCCTTCTCACCGTCCAGCGCCGATTGCAGGCCGACCGCAACGGCTTCCTGGCCGATATAGAGATGGCAGAAGCCGCCGATGAAACCCAAGCCGTACAGCTGGCCCGCTTTCTCTTCGAAGCGGCGAATCATCAGCATCTGCTTGTAAAATTCGAGCAGCTCTTCGGTCGAAGCCTCGTACAATTGGGGCTCGTCGGGGCGCTCGCGGTTCGGCACCGGGGGTTGTGCCTTTACGGCGGCGGGAGCTTTTGCCACGTCTGGAAGACCTCATGACCTGGGGAGAGGAACGCGAGCCTATAGGCGCGATCCAGCGGGTTTATCAATCGCCTCCGTAAAACCTTCGCGCGAGCAGAAGTTTCCGCGTCCCAAGCAACTCCACGATTGCCCAGCGCGCGCCGCAGCGCTTAAGGCCACATTCAATGGACGCAGCATCCCACCCCCTTCGCATCCCACAGTTCCGCGCCTATTGGGCGGCGCGCTTTTCGATGACGATCGCGCAGAATGCGATGATCATCGTCATCGGCTGGCAGACCTATACCATCGCCCGCACGACCATGTCGCCCGCCGGTGCCGCTGCACAGCTTGGCCTGATCGGCCTGCTGCAGTTCATTCCGTTGTTCGTGACGACGCCGATCACCGGCTGGGTCGCTGACCGATTCGACCGGCGTCTGATCACGCGCTGCACCGTGTCGCTGCAGGCGCTGTGCGCGCTGACGTTAGCCTTGGTGACCTACACCGAGGGTATGACCCTGCCGGTGCTGTTCTCGATCGCGGTGCTGCTCGGCCTCGGGCGCGCCTTTGCCGGGCCCGCTTTCGGTGCGCTTGCCCCCAATCTGGTGCCGCGCGAAGTGTTGCCAACCGCCATCGCGCTGAGCTCGATCTCGTGGCAGATCGGCACGATCATCGGGCCGGCGATCGGTGGCTTCGCTTATGCGGCGGCTCCGTGGGGGGCCTATGCGGTGGCGACGGCGCTGTTCCTCACCGCGTTGCTGGCGCTGTTCACGATCGGCCCCGTGCCGCGCCCGACCACGCCGAGCAAGGCGCACCCGATTCGCCAAATCATCGATGGCTTGGCCTATGTCGGCCAGAACAAACTCGTGCTGGGGGCGATTACGCTCGATCTGTTCGCCGTGTTTCTTGCCGGGACCAGCGCGCTGCTGCCGATCTACGCCCACGACATCCTGAAGGTCGGGCCGCAGGGGTTGAGCCTGCTCGCCTCTGCCCCCGCCGCCGGTGCATCGGTGGTCGCCTTGTTCTTCTCGTTCCGTCCGATCAAGACCAATGTCGGCCCCAAGATGCTCGGCGCGGTGCTGGTGTACGGGACGGCCACGGTGGTGTTCGGCCTGTCGCAGATCATGGCGCTGAGCCTTGTCGCGCTGGCGGTGGCGGGGGCGGCGGACATGTTCTCGGTCTATATCCGCCAGTCGCTGATCACGCTGCACACACCCGACGACAAGCGCGGCCGCGTCGGCGCGGTGTCGCAGCTGACCATCTCCGCCTCGAATGAACTGGGCGAAGCCGAATCGGGTTTCCTCGCCTCGGCGCTCGGGCCGGTCGGCGCGGTGCTGGTCGGCGGCGGCGGCGCGATTGTAGTGACGATCCTGTGGACCTATCTCTTCCCCAGCATCCGCAACGCCAAGACTTTCGACCCGCCCAAAAGCCCGCAAGATTCCCGCGATCTCGAACTGGAGGCCACGCCATGAAAGCCAACACGATCCTCGACACGATCGGCAACACCCCGCACATCCGCGTCCAGAAGCTGTTTCCAGGTGCCGAAGTCTGGATCAAGTCCGAACGCTCCAATCCGGGCGGATCGATCAAGGACCGCATCGCGCTCGCCATGATCGAGGCCGCCGAAAAGGACGGCCACCTCAAGCCCGGCGGCACGATCATCGAGCCGACCAGCGGCAACACCGGCGTCGGCCTGGCGATGGTCGCGGCGGTGAAGGGCTATAAGCTGGTGCTGGTCATGCCCGAGAGCATGAGCCTCGAACGCCGCCGCCTGATGCTGGCGTACGGCGCGACCTTTGATCTGACCCCGCGCGAAAAGGGCATGAAAGGCGCGATCGAGCGCGCGCTCGAACTCGTCGAGCAGACGCCAGGGGCGTGGATGCCGCAGCAGTTCGAGAACCCCGCCAATATCGACATCCACACCCGCACCACTGCGATCGAGATCCTCAACGACTTCCGCGAGACGCCGATCGACGTGATCATCACCGGCGTCGGCACGGGCGGCCACATCACCGGCGTGGCCGAGCGGCTCAAGCAGGAATGGCCGAACCTCAAGGTTTACGCCGTCGAGCCAGCGGCCTCGCCCGTCATTTCGGGCGGTGCGCCGGGGCCGCACCCGATCCAGGGCATCGGCGCGGGCTTCGTGCCTGCCAATTTGCACACGCAGTCGATTGACGGTGCGATCAAGGTCGAGGCCGCCGACGCCAAGGCGATGGCGCGCCGCGCCGCCGCCGAGGAAGGGATGCTGGTCGGGATCAGTTCGGGTGCGACGCTCGCGGCAATCGCGCAGAAGCTTCCCGAGCTTCCAGCGGGCTCGCGCGTGCTCGGTTTCAACTACGACACCGGCGAACGCTATCTGTCGGTGCCCGACTTCCTGCCCGAAGGTTGATGTCGCAGTAACCGGTTTTCTGCGGTATAGGGCGTTCCGACGGGCGGGGGTCCGTCGGGGGCCTGTTATGCGTAAAATGATGATTTTCGTCAGCGTGCTGCTGGCGTTGTTCCAGCTCTATTCGATGGCGGCCACCGGTCGACGCGACAAAGCGCCCACCGCCGCGAGCGTCGTAGCAGCGGCCCCGCGCGCGATGTTGGCCGTGGCCGCCGCCTCCAGCGCCCCGCAAATGGCGGCAGTGACCCCGTCAGCGCCAACGCCCAAAAGCTGCTATCGCCAATATCAGGCGAAGTTTCAGCAATGCGGTGCTGCCGACAGAGCATGTCACCTCAATGCCGCCGACCAATGGGATCTATGCGAGGCGACTGGCGTCTGGCCCAATTAGCAGCGTATTCCAGCGGCAGGGCATGACATAAGGCCGCGCACTGGCGTCCGGAAACGAGACGCCCTGCCCCGCCCCCTGACGCGGTTTCAGTTTCGCGCCAAATTAGGGTAAAGGCCCCGGCAATCGCTCGACAGAAGCAGTTCTGATCCTGCTCCCGCAACAAAAAGCGCTTTGATCTAGATGCTCCCTTCCTCGCGCCCTGGCCGCACATTGCGCGCGGTCCTGCTGCTGATCGCCACACTGGCGATCCTCCTACCCGCGCTGATCGTGCATTTCGCGCCGCCAGTCGGACGACATCGTAGCCTGCATCCCGTGCCCGCGCGCGTGGTACCGCAAGCAGAGCTCCCGGCGGTCGAGCCCGTAGCCTTTGAGGATCTCGATCCGGACGACGCGCGCGCATTCAACGCCAGCGTGCCCTTCGTTCAGGGTCCCAACCCCGCTGCCCGCCCCTTCCGCCTGCCGGGCGACCCGGCGCAGCAAGCCCGCGCGATCGACTGCATGGCGGCGGCCGTCCTCTATGAGGCAGGGGACGAGCCGGTCGGGCAGCGCGCGGTGGCGCAAGTCGTCATCAACCGCGTTCGCCATCCCGCTTTTCCCAAGACGATTTGCGGCGTGGTGTTCCAGGGGGCCGAGCGACCGACCGGTTGCCAATTCACCTTTACCTGTGACGGTGCGCTGGTGCGGCATCATTGGACAGACGCGCAATGGGCACGCGCGCGGTCCGTCGCGACGGCAGCGCTGAACGGGGCCGTGTTCCGGCCGGTCGGCCATGCTACGCATTACCACACGAACTGGGTCGTGCCGTATTGGCAGTCGAGCCTCGACAAGATTGCCGCGGTCAACACGCATCTGTTTTTCCGCTGGACCGGTTGGTGGGGCACACCGCCTGCGTTCAATCGCCATGTTTCGGCCGACGAGCCCATCATCGCCGCGCTCGCCGGCTATTCCGAAGCGCATCGCGGCACCGATGCCTTGACCAAACCAGAGGGGGCCGTCCCGGTTGACGCGGCCGCCGCCACCGCGCCACTCCCTCGCCCGTTGCCCGGCGACCCGAACAGCTTCCTGCTGACGCTTGACCCCGCTACGCTGTCGCCCGACGGCTTTGCCCAGCTCGCGGCGCGCGCATGCGCCGATCGCCCCTATTGCAAGGTGATGGGCTGGAGCGACCCGACCAAGACCGCCACCACCCTGCCCCTGCAACCGTCGCAGATCGCCTCCATGGCGTTCAGCTACCTGCGCGACCGGGCGCATGGGTATGACAAGGCGCTGTGGAATTGCAGCGAATTTCGACGCGCGACCGCCGCACAATGCATGAAGGCGCAGACCTTCCTGCCCAATC
This sequence comes from Sphingomonas echinoides ATCC 14820, assembly GCF_000241465.1. Lineage (GTDB taxonomy): Bacteria > Pseudomonadota > Alphaproteobacteria > Sphingomonadales > Sphingomonadaceae > Sphingomonas > Sphingomonas echinoides. Next base: position 3,969,455 of record NZ_JH584235.1, on the reverse strand, counting down.
AAGGCCTCGCCGCGCGGACCGAGGATGCGCAACCAACCGCCGCCACCGCGCAAGCGGGAGTGCCGCGCACGCCGGAGCCGACCCGGCTCGACGGCTTGGTCGGGGTGCGCCGCAAACCCGAAGCAACGGTGGCCAAGCCAATGCCCGCCGCGACGGCCCCGCCGGTTACTGCGGCGGGCAGTGGCGAGGGACGCTAACGCACGGACCGGCCGTCGGTTCGCGCGGGCAAAGGCTCCGGGAACGGGGAAAGCGTGGGTTGTTTCCGATCGGATATCGGCCGATGCTGCATCGGAACCGCCGCGTCTTCGATGTAAAAACACCGAAAGCCGATTCGCGCAGGGGCAAGAGGAAAGCGATGCGCTGGAATCGAAACATCAGCCTGCTGGCCCTTGGCAGCATCGCCGCCACCGCCGCAGCCGCGCAGCGGCTTCAGCCGAACCAATGGGGATATGGCTTCTCTGCCGATTACGACGCGGAGGTTGCCGCCCCCGCTGTGCACCGGGTGCGCTATTCGGACGATCACATCCTCTTGATGGAAGTCGCCAACCCTCCTGGCTATCCGATGCAGATGCACGGTCACCCATATCCCTCCATCTTCGCGCGATCCTCGGGACAGACACGGCTCGGGGGCGGCGGACCAAGCGACCAATATCTGGAACCATCGGGCGGGCGAAACGGCGAACATTGGCACAGTGCGCCCCCACCCAAAGGGACGCCTTCGCTGGAGTGTACTGCCGCCGACCCACAAGCGCCGCATCGACCGGTCAACCACGGCGTCGCTCCGCAGCATTTCTATCGCATCGAGTTCCTCCGCCTGGATGAAGACCGGCAAGGCCATCCGGTGACCCAGCACCGGTCGATGGTGGAAAAGAAACTGTTCGAAGACGATGTCATCCGTCTGTTCGAGGTTTCGCTGCCGCCCGGCCGCAGCGGGAGCGCCTCCCCGATCCGCTACCCGTCAATTCTGGCCTTCGACACGAAAGCGGCGTTCGACGCGCTCGATACCGTCGCTGGCCCCGCTGCAGGACGATCGCTTCCCCCGACAGGCATGACAATGCCGCGCTGCATGACGCTGGATGCTGGGGTGGCTCTTCCGGTACGGAATACCGGCCGCGCCGCGATCCATTATTACCGAATGGAATTCAAACGTATCGAGGGGGACGCGCTCAAGGAGCATTGGCGCGAATGGTATCCGTTCATGGCCGATATGCGCTGATCATGCCTGTCTGAGATCGATCGTGCTCTCCGGATCGAGCCGAACGATCGCACAGGGTCAGATGGGGAGCGATCGCCGCCCCCCAAGACTTCACGCCGCTTCGAACATTTCGGGCGGGAGTGCCATCAGCGCTTCCGCACCGGCCTCGATCTTGCGGCGCAGCGCGCCCGCTTCGGGCATGATGCGTTCGGCGAAATAGCGCGCGGTCATCAGCTTGGCATCGAGGAAGGCGGCATCGCCCTCACCTGCCGCCTTCAGCTTGGTCGCGGCGGTCGCCATGCGCAGCCACATCACGCCCAGGCCGACAATGCCCATGATGTGCATGTAGCTGTGCGCACCCGCGCCGACATTGTCGGGGTTCTGCATGCCGTTCTGCATAAACCACATCGTCGCCGCCTGCAGTTCGCCATTGGCCTTTTCGAGGCGAGTCGCGAAATCGGCGGTCGCCGGATCGGCCTTGCCCGCAGCAACGTCATCGGCGACGACCTTGAAGAACGCCTGCACCGCGCGGCCACCGTTCTGCGCGAGCTTGCGGCCGACCAGATCCATCGCCTGCACGCCATTGGTGCCTTCGTAGATCATCGCGATCCGCGCATCGCGGACATATTGCTCCATGCCCCATTCGGCGATGTAGCCATGGCCGCCATAAACCTGCTGCGCGTTGGTGGCGATGTCATAGCCCTTGTCGGTGCCATAGCCCTTGATCACCGGGGTCAGCAGCCCGATCAGATCGGCGGCGAGCTGACGCTCTTCCTCGGTCGCGGCGGCATGTTCGAGATCGACCTGCAGCGCGCCCCACAGGCACAAAGCCCGCAAGCCCTCGGTCAGCGCCTTGGCTTCCATCAGCATCCGGCGGATGTCGGGGTGGACGAACAGCGTATCGGCCTTTTCGTTCGGCTCCTTCGGGCCGGTCAGCGCGCGGCCCTGGCGGCGGTCCTGCGCATATTGCACGGCGTTCTGGTACGCGACTTCGGCGACCGCGAGTCCCTGCAAGCCAACGCCAAGCCGCGCCGCGTTCATCATGATGAACATCGCGGCTAGGCCCTTCATCTCCTCGCCGACCAGCCAGCCGGTCGCGCCGTCATAGTTCATCACGCAGGTCGAATTGGCGTGAATGCCCATCTTGTGCTCGATCGAGCCGCAGGTAACGGCGTTGCGCGCGCCGAGGCTGCCATCGGCGTTGACCAGGAACTTGGGCACCACGAACAGCGAAATGCCCTTCGAGCTCTCCGGCGCGCCGGGCGTCTTGGCCAACACGAGATGGATGATGTTCTCGGTCAGGTCATGCTCGCCCGACGAAATGAAGATCTTGGTGCCGGTAATGGCATAGGAGCCGTCCGCCTGCGGCTCGGCGCGGGTGCGGATCAGGCCCAGATCGGTGCCGCATTGCGGCTCGGTCAGGTTCATCGTCCCGCCCCATTTGCCGCTGACCATATTGGGGACGTACTTGGCCTTCTGCTCGTCCGATCCCTTGACCAGCAGCGCGGCGATCGCGCCGTGGGTCAGCCCGGGATACATGGCAAAGGCCATGTTCGAGGAGATCATGAACTCCTGAAACGCGGTCGACACCACATGCGGCATCGCCTGCCCGCCAAACTCCTCCGGCGCGCTGAGCGTGCCCCAGCCGGATTCGACGAACGCGTCATAGGCTTCCTTGAAACCCTTGGGCGTGGTGACCGAACCATCCTCATGCCGGGTGCAGCCTTCCTGGTCGCCCGAATGGTTGAGCGGGAACAGCACTTCGGCGACGAACTTGCCGCCTTCATCCAGCACCGCATCGACCACATCAGGGGTCGCATTCTGGAAACCGGCAAGATTGGCATGCGCCGACAAGCCGACCACATGATCGAGCACGAAGCGGACGTCGCGAACGGGGGGCGTATATTTCGGCATGGGGTTTTAGTCCTTCAGGCGGCCTTGCGCGCCATTGGTTTCAAGCAGGGTGACGAAGTCGGCAAGTTCGGTAATCGCCGCATCGATATCGTGTTTTTGTGACTGGAGCAGCGCCATGCGCTCGCGGCAACGCGCGATGGTGGTGGCTTTCTGAACCTGACGACCATCGCCAATGTCATACAGGTCGATCATCTCGCGAATCTCGCCGAGACTGAAGCCAACGCGCTTGCCCCGCAAAATCCAGGCTAGCCGCGCGCGGTCGCGCTGCGAATAGATGCGGGAGGTGCCGCGCCGCTCGGGCGCGATCAGCCCCTCATCCTCGTAAAAGCGCAAAGCCCGCGCGGTCACGCCGAATTCGGCCGACAAATCGGAAATGGAAAAGTGATCGCGCGTCGGGTGGCGATCGATCACGGCATAGGCAGGACCGCTAGGCATGACCGACAAATAGTTGACCTTTACGTGAACGTCAAGATCATCCGCCGCTTGCGCACAGCAATCGGCCCCGGCTGTCCCGCAAGGTGGACGCCTCCGAAATCGAATCACTCAGCCGCGCCACATCCAGCGCCGCGATCGAGGCGCGGTGAAGGCAAATCTTCTGGCACCCCTCCGGCACGCGGGGCGGAAAGACGATCCGGTCGCCCTCAAAGCGCGCGTCAAAGCTGCACGCAGAATCGCCCGCTTCACCGCCGCTGCCCAAGGTGATGTGCAGCGTCTCGCCGACCCGGGTCACGATGCCCGAACCGCCGCAATTCTGCTGTTCATCATAATCGACGAACACCCCGATGCGGTACGCCGTTGCGCTGGGCACGATGCACACCCGGTCGCTTTCGCGCGCATACAGGCCGGTGATGTCGGTGCTGGCGGGGTCAGGGATGACGCCCGCCTGAATCGCTGCGGCTTCCAGGCCCACCGGGGTCGGCGTGGCCGCAGGCTTGGGATCGGCACGGTGACACCCGGCAAGGGCGAGCAGCGCCAGCAGCGCGGTCCGCCTCACGCAGCCGCTACCAGCCGATCGCCCTCGATCCGGCGATAGAAGCAACTCCGCTCGCCCGTATGACAAGCCGGGCCGGCGGGGTCGACGATCAGCCACACCGCGTCCTGATCGCAATCGATCCGGATATCGGCGACGCGCAACACATGGCCGGACGTCTCGCCCTTCTTCCACAGCGCGGCGCGACTGCGCGACCAGAAATGCGCCTCCCCGCTTTCGACGGTCAGCCGCAGCGCCTCGGCATTCATATGCGCGAGCATCAGCACATCGCCCGACACGCGATCCGTCGCGACCGCGGTGATCAGGCCAGCGGAATCATATTTGGGGTCCAGCACCAGGCCGGTTTCGCGAAGGTCTGCCATGCCACAGGTCTAGCGCGCTTGTCCGGGCGCGTCATCCTCCCGCAGTCCGGTAGCGCGAATCGGCGGACCGGGCCTCGCGCCTGCCATCCGCGATCCTTCGCCATGCTCAATCCCGTGTGAGCGATAACAAACTGTCCCCGAACGCCGCCGAAACGAACAATGCGACCAATCGCTCCCGGTGATGTGACAAAAGCGCGACAAACCGAATGCCGCTCCCTATATGCCGCCTCGAAGCTCTACCCTCCCCCAAAGGGCCCCCATGCTGACAACCAATCCGTTCGACGTCTCCCAAGATGGGGACACGCTGCATGAAGAGTGCGGCATTTTCGGTATCTCTGGCGCAGCCGACGCGGCGCGTCTGGTCGCTTTGGGGCTGCACGCGCTCCAGCACCGTGGCCAGGAAGCCGCTGGCATCACCAGCTTCGATGGCACCGAATTCCACACCCACCGCGCAATGGGCCATGTCGCGGGCAATTTCGACCGCGAAGAGGTGATGGTCCCGCTGCGCGGCAGCGTCGCCTGCGGGCATGTGCGCTATTCGACCACCGGCGAAACCGCGCTGCGCAACGTCCAGCCGCTTTATGCCGATCTCGCCTCGGGTGGTTTTGCGATCGCGCATAACGGCAATATTTCCAACGCGATGCGGCTGCGGCGCGATCTCGTGCGGCGCGGCTCGATCTTTCAGTCGACCAGCGACACCGAGACGATCATCCATTTGGTCGCCACCTCCAATTACCGCACCGTCGTCGACAAGTTCATCGATGCCCTGAAGCGCGTCGAAGGGGCCTATTCGCTGATCGTGATGACGCCCGAGGGCATGATCGCCTGCCGCGATCCGCTCGGCATCCGTCCGCTGGTGATGGGCAAGATCGAGCAATCGGATGGCAGCGAAGCCGTGATCTTCGCCTCGGAAACCGTCGCGCTCGACGTCGTTGGTGCCACCTTCGTCCGCTCGATCGAGCCGGGCGAGCTGGTGATGGTCAAGGGCAGCGAGATCACCTCGCACAGCCCGTTCGCGCCGGTCGCCCCGCGCCCGTGCATCTTCGAATTCGTCTATTTCTCGCGCCCCGATTCGATCTCGGAGGACCGCAGCGTCTACACCGTGCGCAAGGCGATCGGCGCGCAACTCGCGATCGAAAGCCCGGTCGAGGCGGATCTGGTGATCCCGGTGCCCGATTCGGGCACCCCGGCGGCGCTTGGCTATGCGCAGGAATCGGGCATTCCCTTCGAGCTCGGCATCATCCGCTCGCATTATGTTGGCCGCACCTTCATCCAGCCAGGTGACAAGGTGCGCCACCTCGGCGTGAAGCTGAAGCACAATGCCAATCGCGCGCTGATCAAGGGCAAGCGCGTCGTGCTGATCGACGATTCGATCGTGCGCGGCACCACCAGCCTCAAGATCGTCGAGATGATGCGCGAGGCCGGTGCCGCCGAAGTGCATATGCGCATCGCCAGCCCACCGACGCGGCATTCGTGCTTCTACGGCGTCGACACGCCCGAGCGCGCCAAGCTGCTCGCCGCGACCAAGAACCTCGAAGAGATGGCGACCTATATCAAGGCCGACAGCCTCGCTTTTGTCTCGATCGACGGCCTCTACAAGGCGCTGGGCGAACCCCAGCGCAACGCGATCCGCCCGAGCCATTGCGACGCCTGCTTCACCGGCGATTATCCGACGACGCTGACCGACCAGGACGATGTCTCCTCGGTCGACCAGTTCGCGTTGCTGGCGGAGCGGATGATCTGATCGTCTCCGTTCGTGCTGAGCTTGTCGAAGCACCGCACTTTCTTCTAACGCTTCAGGAAGTGCAGCCCTTCGACAAGCTCAGGGCGAACGGGAGTTAGCACATGACCGACAAGCCCCTCGCCAACCAGATCGCGCTCGTCACCGGTGCCAGCCGCGGCATCGGCGCTGCGACCGCTCAGGCGCTGGCGGCAGCGGGTGCGCATGTCGTGCTCACCGCCCGCACCGCCTCGGCGCTGGAAGCGGTCGAGAGCGCGATTTTCGACGCCGGTGGGTCGGCGACGATCGCGCCGCTCAACCTGACCGAGACCGACAGTATTGCACGGCTGGGCGCGGCGATTGGCGAGCGCTGGCCTGCGCTCGACATCATGGTGCTCAACGCCGCCATGCTCGGGCAATTGTCTGCCGTGCCCGCGATCGACGTCAAGGAAATGGCGCAAGTCCTGACGCTCAACATCAGCGCGCAAGCCGCGCTGATCGCAGCGTTCGACCCGATGCTGCGCAAGTCCAAGCGCGCGCGCGTGATCGGCCTTACCTCGAGCGTCGCGCGCAAGCCGCGCGCTTATTGGGGCCTTTATGGCGCATCCAAGGCGGCGTTCGAGACGTTGCTCGCGGCCTATGGCGACGAGATGGAGCGGATCAGCAATATTCGCACCGCCATCCTCGACCCCGGCGCGACGCGCACCGCGATGCGCCACAAGGCCTATCCCGGCGAAGACCCCAAATCGGTCAAGGAACCGTCGGTTGTCGCCGACCGCATCGTCGCGCTGCTGACCGAGGATTTTGAGACCGGGCATTTCGAACACCTCGGCTAGGGTCGATTTTTTTCGAGGCCGGATACTTCCTCCCGTTCGCCCTGAGCCTGTCGAAGGGCCTGTCCGCAAGAGAGGTGTTCGCTGCGGAGCGCGGGGCTTCGACAAGCTCAGCCCGAACGGGAACTTGGACCATCCCATTTAACACAAATTGACGCTAACTGCGGTCGCTTGGCTCAACCGCGCTTGACCAGTGTCACCTGCACGACATCGATGCCGCCGCCGCGAAAACCACCTTCGCAATACATCAGATAATAGCGCCACAAGGCGATGAATTTCTGGTCAAATTTCTTGGGCAAACGACCAGCGCTCACCACCGCATCGAAGCTATCGCGCCAGCGCCGCAGCGTTTCGGCATAATTTGGCCCGAAATTGCGCTGGTCGCGCCATTCCAGCCCGTTTTGCTCGGCCAGCGTGCGAAACCGGCTTTCCGACACCAGCATCCCGCCGGGAAAGATGAAGCGCTGGATGAAATCGACATTGGCCGCATAGGCTTCGAAGATCGCATCATCGATCGCGATATATTGGATGGCCGCCCGCGCGCCCGGTTTCAGCGCGCGCGCGATCGTGGCGAGATAGGTACCCCAATATTCCTGGCCGACCGCCTCCACCATTTCGATGCTGGCGACGCCGTCATACTGGCCGGTCACGTCGCGATAGTCGGTCAGCGAAACCGTGACGCCCGCGAGCCCGGCCGCCGCGACCCGCGTGTTGACCGCCCGCTTCTGTTCCGCCGACAGCGTGATCGCCGCTACGCTCAGTCCGCGCCGCGCAGCCGCCTCTGCAAACCCACCCCAGCCGCAGCCAATCTCCAGCACATGCGCGCCCGGGGCGAGCGACAGCCGATCGAGAATCGCAGTATTTTTGCGCGCCTGTGCCGCTTCCAGCGGCTCCTCTGGCGCGAGCGGTTCGGCAAACATCGCGGAAGAATAAGTGAGGCTCGGGTCAAGCCATAGGCTGTAGAAATCGTTGCCGAGATCATAGTGAAACTCGATGTTCCGCTTTGAACCGGTGCGAGAGTTGCGGCGCAACGCATTGCGCCAATGGCGAAACAGCCGGACCAAACCCTGCGAGCGCGCCGCCCCGCCCAGCGTGCGCCGGTTGCGCATGAACAGCTCGAACAACACCGTCGGATCGGGACTGCGCCATTCGCCCTTCGACCAGGCAACGTACCAGCCTGCCGACCCGCCGGTCACCAAACGGCGCAGCGCGCGCCAGCGCACCAGATCGACCACAGCGTCAGGCCCCGGCGCGCGCCCACCGAGCACGCGCATTCGCCCCCCGGGAAGGGTTGCCGTCAATGATCCTTCGACCAGGCCGGCATCAATCCGGTCGAGCAAACGATCGAACAGAGTTGTGAGAAGCCTGGTCATCGCGGCTTCCCTCGCACCCTCAGGGCGCGCTCGCAAGCGGTTCAATGCGCCTGTTTTACCGCCGCCAAGGCGCGCTCGCGCGCCGCGCGGTGGCCGATGATCTTGGGCGGATAGGCCGCGGGGCGACATCCGGCCTCGTCCGGGTCATGAATGGCCTCGCCGCGCACCTGCGCCAACTCGGGCACCCATTGGCGAATATAGTCTCCGGCCTCGAATTTGGGCGATTGCACGAGTGGTGCCATGATGCGGACGAACATATTGGCGTCGATCCCGGTCCCGGCAGTCCACTGCCAGTTGACCGCATTCGACCCGTAATCCGCATCGACCAGACAATCCCAAAACCAGCGCTCGCCCTCGCGCCAGTCGATCAGCAGGTGCTTGATCAGGAAACTCGCGGTGATCATGCGCACGCGATTGTGCATCCAGCCTGTCGCCCAAAGCTGCCGCATCCCCGCATCGACGATGGGGTAGCCAGTGCGGCCCAGTTGCCATGCCTTCAAATCGGCGGCAGCATCCGGCCCAGTGCGCCACGGCAGCGTGTCGAGTGTGGGACGGCCGTTCCGGCTGCCATAATCGGGCAATTGCAGGATCACGGTCTGCGCATAATCGCGCCAGCCAAGCTCGCCGAGGAAGGTATCGACAGATCCCCCCGCCCCGGCCACCGCGTGCCACACTTGGGCGGCCGAAACTTCGCCAAAATGCAGATAGGGCGACAGGCGCGAACTGCCTTCGACCGAGGGCAGGTTGCGGGTTTCGCCATAGGTGGCGGCATGGCGTTTGAAGCCGTTCAGTTTGTGATGGGCACCCGCTTCGCCTGGGGACCAGTCCGCCCCGAAGCCGGTCGACCAGTCGGGTTTGGTCGGCAGCAAGCCCCACTCGTTAAGCCGCTCGCTGCGCGGCCAATGCGCGGGCGCGGGAATGCTCGACGGTTTGGGCAGCGGCGCGGGCGGCGGCATCTGCTGCTGCAGCGCGCGCCAGAACGGGGTGAAGATCTTATACTGCCCGCCGCTGCCGGTGGTGATCGAGCCGGGCGGTGCGAGATAGTTGCCGTCATGACATATGAGATCGAGCCGCTTCGCCACCGCGCGCTCGGCATTGCGCCACCACGGCTCGAAATGGCGGATGCAATGCACACGGTTTGCGCCCGTCTCGGTGGCGAGTTCGGCGAGCACCGCGTCGCACTTACCCCGCCGCAAAATCAGTCGCGATCCCACCGCGCGCAGATCGGCATCGAGGCTGGCAAGGCTGTGGTGCAGCCACCAGCGCGACGCACCGCCCATCGCATAGTGTTTGGGCGTCTCGTCATCGAGGACATACACGGGCACGATCGCCCCCTCCCCGATCGCAGCGGCAAGCGCTGGCTGGTCGGCGAGCCGCAAATCGCGACGTAGCCAGAGGAGGGTCGGAGCGTCGGTCAACGCTTGGCCAACGTACCGGGGAAATTACGCGCACAAAGACACAAAGACACAAAGGACGCCTTCACTGGAACGGGCTTGCGTACTTGTTGATCAGACGCTTGACGCCATCTTTGAAAGTAACGGTACCAAAGTTCATCAGAAGACCGAGCGGGAGATCCATCAATCTTAGATAGGTGATCACCTGCTTGGCATGCACTGGTGCGTAATGTTCGGTTGACTTCAGCTCGATCAGTAATCGCCCCTCAACCAGGAGATCGGCCCGAAACCCTTCTTCAAGAACAAGGCCGTTGAACCGGATCGGCACCGGCTTTTGCCGCTCTACATCCAGCCCTCGATCCGCCAGACTTCGGCACAAGCACACCTCATATACCGATTCCAGAAGCCCCGGCCCCAGTGCCTCATGCAGCTTAAAACCGCAATCGACCGCAATCCGGGCCAGGTTTTCAAGAGCTTCGCTCAACCGCTTCCTTCTTTGTGCCTTTGTGCCTTTGTGCGAAAATTCCTACTCCGCCCGCGGTTCTTTCTCCACCTGCCACGTCTGGCCCTGGCTCAGCAAATGCTGGAGGTTGGGCGTCTTGCCCTTGGCGGCTTCGATGTTCTGCGTGACGACCGCGCTTTCGAAGGTCGGGGCGGGATCGTCGAACAGCACGCCCAGCGCCATCGGGAACGCCCCGAACGGCATTTCCACCAGCATGTGCGCCAGCCCGCGATTGGTCTGGTCATGGACGATCACGCCGGCCGCCTGCCAATCGCCATCGACGACATCGACGACCTTGAGCACCAGCCGCTCGCGGTCCATCGTCAGGCCCTTGGTGCCGCCGTCGAACAGCAACGGCTTGCCGTGCTCGACCCACATCTGGCTTCCCGCCGCATTCTTCTTTTCGGTGAAGGGCGCGAACACGTCGTCATTGTAGACGATGCAGTTCTGGAAGATCTCGACGAACCCGGTGCCCTTATGGGCGTAGGCCGCCTTGAGCACGCCGACCAAATTCTTGTGAACGTCGATCGCGCGCGCGATGAAGCGCCCGCCTGCACCGAGCGCAAAGGCGCATGGATTGGCCGGACGGTCGACCGAGCCGAACGGCGTCGATGGCGTGCGCGTTCCGACGCGCGAGGTGGGCGAATATTGCCCCTTGGTCAGGCCGTAAATCTCGTTGTTGAACAGCAGCACCTGGCAATCGAGATTGCGGCGGATGAGGTGCATCGTGTGGTTGCCGCCGATCGACAGCGCATCGCCGTCACCGGTGATGATCCACACGTCGAGATCGGGATTGGCGAGCTTCACGCCCGTCGCCACCGCCGGCGCGCGACCATGGATAGTGTGGAAGCCGTAGGTTTCCATATAATATGGGAAACGCGACGAGCAGCCGATGCCGCTGACAAACACGGTATTTTCCGGCCGCGCGCCGATTTCGGGCATGGTGCGCTGCACCGCTTTCAGGATCGCATAATCCCCGCAACCGGGGCACCAGCGCACTTCCTGGTCGGTTTCCCAATCCTTGGGGGTAGTGGACTTGGCGATAGGGGTCATGTCGTTCATGGGTCAAGACCTGAATTTGGAAGTGGGGTTTTAGAGGGCGGCCAAGGCTGCGTCGATCGCCGCCTCGATTTCGGAAATCAGGAACGGCTGCCCCGACACCTTGTTGAGCGGCTTGGCGTCAACCAGGAATTGATCGCGCAGCACCGTCTTGAGCTGACCAGTGTTCATTTCCGGTACGATGATCCGGTCATAACCCCTTAGCAAATCACCCAGATTGGCGGGCATCGGCCAGATGTGGCGGATGTGGATGTGGGCCACGTCCAGCCCCTTCGCCCGCGCGCGCCGCACCGCCTGGTGGATTGGCCCGAAGGTCGAGCCCCAACCGACGATCGCCAGCTTGCCCGAGGTTTCGCCGAGTTCGACGATCTGATCGGGCACCGCGATATTGGCGACCTTGTCGCGGCGGATTTCGGTCATCTTCTGGTGGTTTTCGGCACCGTAATCGAGGTTGCCGGTGCCGACCGCTTTCTCAATCCCGCCGATGCGGTGGAGCAAGCCGGGCGTGCCGGGCTTCACCCACGGACGCTTCAATTTCTCATCGCGGCCATAGGGCAGGAATTTCCACTCGTCCGGATTTTCGGATGCGAGCTTGTCCTTCATTTCCTGCTTGCCGGCAAACTCAACCGGGAACGGGGCATAGCTGCTAATATCCGGCACCAGCCACGGCTCGGCGGCGTTGGCGATATAGCCGTCGGTCAACAGCATCACTGGCGTCATATACTGCACCGCGATCCGCACTGCTTCGATCGCGCAATCGAAGCAGTCGGCCGCCGAACGCGCGGCGATCACCGGCATCGGCGCATCGCCATTGCGGCCATAGACCGCCTGATAGAGGTCCGATTGCTCGGTCTTGGTGGGGAGGCCGGTCGACGGGCCACCGCGCTGCGAATTGACGATGACGAGCGGCAGCTCGGTCATGATCGCCAGGCCCATCGCTTCGCCCTTCAGCGCGATACCCGGCCCCGAGGAGGAGGTGACGCCAAGCTGCCCGGCATAAGACGCGCCGATCGCCGAGGCGATCGCGGCGATCTCATCCTCGGCCTGGAAGGTGGTGACGCCATATTCCTTCAGGCGCGACAGGAAATGCAGGATCGCCGAGGCAGGCGTGATCGGATAGCCGCCGAAGAACATCGGCACGTTCGCCAATTGCACGCCTGCAACCAGCCCGAGCGAGATCGCCTCGGCACCAGTGACGGTGCGGTACAGGCCCGGCTCCGCCGGAGCGACGCCGATGTGGTGCTGCTTCATCGGCCCGGCCAGCTCGGCGGTTTCGCCATAAGCATGCCCGGCGTTCAGCGCCGCGATATTGGCCTCGGCCAGCACCGGAGCCTTGGCGAATTTCGACTTAAGCCAGTCGATGATCGGCTGCCGGTCGCGGTCGAACATCCACAGCGCCAGACCCAGCGTCCACATGTTCTTGCAGCGCAGCGCTTCCTTGTTGCCAAGGCCGAACGGCTTGACCGCGTCGAGCGTCAATTGCGAGATGTTGAAGCTCAGCAATTGCCATTTGGCGAGGCTACCATCGGTGAGCGGATTGGCGGCGTACTTTGCCTTGGCAAGGTTGCGTTCGCCAAATTCGCCTTCGTCGGCGATGATCAGGCCACCGGCCTTCAACTGGCCAACATTCACCTTCAGCGCCGCCGGGTTCATCGCGATCAGCACGTCGGGCGCATCGCCAGCCGTGTCCACAGCGGTCGACCCGAAATTGATCTGGAAGGCGGAGACGCCGAACAGCGTGCCCTGCGGCGCGCGAATTTCTGCGGGGAAATCGGGGAAGGTCGCGAGATCGTTGCCGGAAAGCGCGGTGGACAGCGTGAACTGCCCCCCGGTCAACTGCATCCCATCGCCCGAATCGCCCGCAAACCGGACGACAACCGATTCAGCAAGGGGGTGGGCGGAGGCTTCTTGGGGGGTCACTTCATGCGCGGCGGTCGCCATTACGTCTGTCCTGCGGGATATCGTTGTCATGCCCCTTATGCCTCAGAAGGCGGCGGGCCAAGGTAGTTTGAGCGCGGGGGAAGGCAACCGTTGCTTTAGGGCAACGGCGCAGGGCCAGTGATGCGGGCATCGCGATAGGCCTGCCCCAGCGTCAACATCGCCCGCACATGCGCCTCGGCCAGCACCGCAACGTCATGCCCATAGCCGCCGCCAACGGTGCTGGCGAGCGCGATGCCGCGCGCCGCGGCGGCCCGGCCGATCAACGCGTCACGCGCCACCAACCCCTTCGGGGTCAGCGCCAGACGGCCGAGCCGATCATCGGCCAACGGATCGACTCCCGCCTGATACAGGATCAGGTCGGGACGGTATTCATCGAGCATTGGCAGCACCGTTTCGCTCAGAGCTGCGAGATATGCGGCGTCCCCCGTCCCGTCCGGCAATGCAACGTCGCGGGTGGAGCGTGCCTTGCGCGCCGGAAAATTCTTTTCGGCATGGATCGAATAGGTGGCGATTCCCGGATGTCCGGCGGTGAGCGCCGCCGTGCCGTCGCCCTGATGCACATCGCAATCGACCACCAGCACGCGCCGCGCATCCTCCTCGGCCAGGCGAACGGCGGCAATGGCGAGATCGTTGAGCACGCAATAGCCCGCCCCGGTCGCCGCCAGCGCGTGATGGCTGCCGCCCGCGCTGTTGGCCGCAAAGCCGCGCTCCAGCGCGAGCTTGCCCGCCAGCCACGTGCCGCCCGGCACCACCGCCGCGCGGGCCGCGACCGACGGCGTGACGGCAAAGCCAATCCGACGCTCCTTTTCGCGCGGAACTCGGGCGGCCAGCACCTCGGCGACATAGTCCGGATCATGCACGGCCTCGAGCCAGCGCAATGGCATCGCCGCAGGTTCATGCCATTCGATCGCGGCACCGTGTGCGCGCAACAGGTCGCGGATCGCGGCGTTTTTGCTGAGCTGGCTCGGATTGGCGGATTGGCCGGAGGCGACATAGGCTGGGTGATGGACGACCGCGATCATCCCGCCTAGGTAGGCACGGAGCTGGCTCAGACCAATGGAGAGACGCGTGACCGAACCTTATGTCCGCCCCGATGTCGCGGGTTTCCTCGCCTTTCTCAACAATCTGCCCGGCCCCAAGATGTACCAACTGGAAGCCCCGGCGGCGCGCGCGGCCTATGCCGCGATGAAGGACATTGCCGATCCCCCGGTGGGCGATCTCGGCACCATCACCGACCTGACCATTCCCGGCCCAGCCGGAGCGATTCCAGCCCGGCTGTTCGACGTGGCGGAAAGCCGCACGGCGGGGCCGCTCGTGGTCTTTTTCCATGGCGGCGGCTTTGTGATCGGGGATCTCGACACGCATGCCAGTTTTTGCGCGGAGGTTTCGCGCACGCTCGACCTGCCGATACTCGCGGTCGATTACCGACTCGCCCCCGAATCGCCCTGGCCCGCAGCCCCGGACGATTGCGAAGCGGCCGCGCGCTGGGCCGCCGCCAGCCCCGCCGCTTTGGGTCGAGAGGTTACCGGTCTGGTCACCTGCGGTGACAGCGCGGGGGGCAATCTGGCGATCGTCGTCGCGATGGCGCTGCGCGATGCGCCGGCCGCTGTACCGGTGATCGCGCAATTGCCCTTCTATCCGGTGACCGACACGACGCAGGACTATCCGTCCTACAGCCAGTTCGCCGAGGGGTATTTGCTGACGCATGACAGTATGAGCTGGTTCAATGCCGCCTATCAGGCCGAGGCCGAACATGTCCGCGCGTCGCCGCTCAAAGGCAATCTCGCCGGAATGCCCCCGGCGGTGGTGGTAACCTCCAGCCTCGACCCCATTCGCGACCAGGGCCGCGCTTACGCCGCCGCGCTCGCCCAAGCCGGCGTCCCGGTCGTTTACCGCGAGGCGGTCGGCAACATCCACGGCTTCATCACCCTGCGCAAGGCGATCCCCTCCTCGGTCGCCGATGTGGCAGGCGCGTTGGCTGCCACCAAGGCGCTGATCGCCGAGGCCACCGCCTAACCCCGTAAGGACCGTTCATGACCGATATCGCCACCCTGCCCTACCGCCCATGCGCCGGGCTGATGATCCTGAACGCCGACGGCAAAGTCTTTGTCGGCCAGCGCATCGATGCCGAGGTTGAGGCCTGGCAAATGCCGCAGGGTGGCATCGACGCGGGCGAGGACGCGCAAACCGCGGCGATTCGCGAACTCGGGGAAGAGACCGGCATCGCCCCCGACAAGGTCGAACTGATCGCCATCGCCCCCGATGAACTGTTCTACGATTTGCCCGAGGAACTGGTCGGCAAGGTATGGAAGGGCAAATGGCGCGGTCAGCGGCAACGCTGGTTTCTGTACCGTTTTCTCGGCAGCGATGCAGACATCGACATCGCCACCGAACATCAGGAATTCAAGGATTGGACCTGGGTCGAGCCGCACACCCTTCCCGACGTGATCGTCGCGTTCAAAAAGCCGCTGTACGAACAGGTGCTTGCCGCTTTCGCACCGCATCTGCGCTGAACCGAAACCCGCTGGCGACGAACGCTATTCCGTTACGGCAATTGCCCCTCTATCAGGTTCGCATGCTTGCAATGCTGATCTTCGCTGCGCCCGTCCTTCTGGGCAACGCCGATCCGGCACCGCCCGCCCAAACGATACCGGCCGCAACGCCGCCTGCGCCCGCACCCATTCCGCCTGCGGTCAAGGCAATGCTCGATGCCGCGATCGCGTCCAATAACGATGGCGAAATCGTCACCGTCGCCAAATATGCGCGCACCGCGGCACCCGAGGCGGCCAAGGCGATCGACGCGCAGGTGGCAGCCTGGAAAGCCGCGCAGGAAGCGAGCAAGCGCGAGCGGATCGAGGATGCCGGCATTTTCGATCTGTGGCATGGCAAGGCCGAGCTTGGTGGCTATCTCACCACCGGCAACACCCGCGACGTTGGCGTCAGCGGGGCGATCGCGCTGACGCGCGAAAGCGTGCGGTGGCGGCATAAGGTCAATCTCGCGGCCGATTACAAGGAAAGCGGCGGGCTCATCAGCCGCGAGCATTTTCTTGCCGCGTACGAACCCAACTTCAAATTCTCGCCGCGCGCTTATGTCTATGGCGCGACGCAGTTTGAGAGCGATCGTTTCCTTGGCTATTATGACCGGTATTCGGCATCGCTCGGTGCCGGGTATAGCGCGCTGCGCGGCGGCGGGTTGAAGCTCGATCTCGAACTCGGGCCGGCCTATCGCAAGACCGATTTCACCGACTCGACCAAGGAAAATAGCGTCGCCGCGCGCGGCTCGGTCGATTTCGCGTGGAAGCTGTCCAAGGCGATCAACTTCACCCAGGTCGCCTCGGCCTATGTCCAGAAGATCAACTCGACCGTCAGCAGCACGACCGCGCTCAACGCGAAACTGATCGGCCCGCTCGCGGCGCAGCTGTCCTATGCGGTGCAATATGAAAGCACCCCGCCCGTCGGCCGGGTCGGCACCGACACCACCAGTCGCGCGGCGTTGGTCTATAGTTTCTGACCCGCATGGGGGTGGAGCCTCCGCGCATGACCGGCTAGACCGCGTTCATGGTGGGGATGACAGACGACGAACGCGCAGCAATCGACCATGTCGCGACAGCGCCAATGCTGGCGCAGGTTGAGGCCTGGTCGGCGATCAATTCGGGCACGCGCAATCCCGCGGGCCTGGCGCACATGGCCGAAGTGTTGGCGGAGGCGTTCGGCGTGCTGCCGGGCGAGCTGGCGCTGGTGGCGGGCAACACGGCGCAGAACGTTGCCGCTGACGGCACGGTAACGGTGCTCGACCATGGCAAGCATCTGCATCTGGTGGTGCGCCCCGATGCCCCGGTGCAGATCCTGCTGACCGGGCATATGGACACCGTCTATCCGCTCGACCACCCCTTCCAGACGCTCACCACGCTGCCCGATGGCACGCTGAACGGACCCGGCGTCGCCGACATGAAGAGCGGGCTGGCGGTTATGCTGGCGGCGCTGTCGGCGGTCGAGGAAAGCCCGCTTGCCTCTCGTATCGGCTATGAAGTCGTGATCAACTCGGATGAGGAAACCGGCTCCTTCTCCTCGTCTGCGCTGATTGCCCAAGCCGCGCGCGGCAAGATCGCGGCGCTGACCTATGAACCGGCGCTTCCCGACGGCACGCTGGCCGGCGCACGCGGCGGCACGGGGAATTTCTCGATCGTGGTGACGGGCAAGAGCGCCCATGCCGGACGCAACCCGGACGAAGGCCGCAACGCGATCGTCGCCGCATCCGATCTGGCGGTGCGCCTGTTCGCGCTGCGCAGCCCGACGCTCGCGGTCAATCCGGCGCGGATCGAGGGGGGCGGCCCCAACAATGTCGTGCCCGATCATGCCGTGTTGCGGATCAACTTCCGTCCCGCTGACCAGGACGAAATCGCCCGCGCGCAAGCCGCGCTCGACCGCATAACGGCAGAAGTGGCGGCCGCGCACGAGGTGTCGATTGCCGTCCATGGCAGCTTCAACCGCCCACCCAAGCCAATCGACCCCGGCGCCGCCAAACTGTTCACCTTGGTCAAGGAATGCGGTGCCGACCTCGGCCTCGACATTGCGTGGCGCGCGACCGGCGGGGTGTGCGACGGCAACACCATCGCGGCCTGCGGCGTCCCGGTGGTCGACACGATGGGCGCGCGCGGCGGCGCGATCCACTCGCCCGATGAATTCCTGATCGTAGACTCGCTGCCCGAGCGTGCCGCGCTCTCAGCCCTCACGATCCTGCGTATCGCCCAAAGGGGGGCCCTGTGACTCATGTAATCCGCGCCGCGCGCGACAGCGACCTCCAGCCGCTTTACGAAATGGCGAAATTGACCGGCGGCGGCTTCACCAATTTACCGCCCGACCGCGCCGCCTTGCGCGCCAAGCTGGAACGCAGCGCCACCGCCTTCGCCCGGATCGAGGACAGCAAGGCCGACGATCTGTTCGTGCTGGTGCTGGAGAATATCGAAACCGGCGAAGTGCGCGGCACCTGCCAGATCTTCACCCATGTCGGGCAGAATTACCCCTTCTACAGCTATCGGCTGGGCACGCTGACGCAGCACAGCAAGGAACTCGGCCGCACCTTCCGCGCCGACATGCTGGGCCTCACCACCGACCTGGAAGGCTGCAGCGAAGTGGGCGGGCTGTTCCTGCATCCTGGAGAGCGTGCGGGGGGCCTCGGCATGTTGCTGGCGCGCAGCCGCTATCTGTTCATCGCCCAGCATCGCATGCGCTTTGCCGATCGCGTGCTGGCCGAATTGCGGGGGATCATCGATGAAGCGGGGGGATCGCCCTTCTGGGACGGTCTTGCCGGGCGCTTCTTCGGCATGAATTTCCAGGATGCCGACCAGTTCAATGCGGTGCGCGGGCACCAGTTCATCGCCGATCTGTTCCCCAAGCACCCGATCTACATCGCCATGCTCCCCGAGAGCGCCCGCGCGGTGATCGGCCTGCCCCACCCCTCCGGCCGCGCGGCGATGCGGATGCTGGAGAATGAGGGGTTCGCTTATGAAAATTATGTCGACATCTTCGACGGCGGCCCGACCATGCTGGCCAAGACCGATCATGTCCGCACCATTCGCGAGGCCCGGACCGAACGCGTGGTGGCGATTGACGGCGACGGCGGCGACCCCGCGCTGATCTCGAAGGGCCGGCTGGCGGAGTTTCGCTGCACCTATGGCGAATTGCGGTCGCGCGAGGATGGCGTGGTGCTGACTTCGGCGACGGCAGCGGCGCTTGGCGTCGGCGCGGGAGATTCGATCAGCCATGTCGCGCGGAACTGAACGGTCATGATCCGCGAGATCAATTTCGACGGCATCATCGGCCCGAGCCACAATTATGCCGGACTCAGCCACGGCAACCTCGCCGCAACGCGCAACGCAGGCGCGACCGCTTTTCCCCGCCGCGCCGCGGTGGAGGGGGTCGCCAAGATGCGCGCCAATCTCGCGCTTGGCCTGACGCAGGGGATTTTGCTGCCGCATGATCGGCCCAACACGCGCTGGCTCGCGGCGCTTTCGACCGAATATCCTACCGCCGATCCCGTATTGCAGGCGCAGGCCCTGTCGGCGTCGGCGATGTGGGCGGCCAATGCGGCGACGGTCTCCCCGGCCCCTGACACAAGCGACGGTCGCTGCCACCTGACCGTCGCCAACCTCGTCACCATGCCGCATCGCAGTCACGAAGCCGCCGAGACGGTGCGCCAGCTTCGGCTCGCCTTCGCCAACCCGGCTTTTGCGGTGCATGACGCGATCCCTGCGCCCTTCGGCGATGAAGGTGCCGCCAACCATATGCGGCTGTGCGAGCGGCATGATGCGCCGGGGATAGAGCTGTTCGTCTATGGCGTATCGGGCGGCGGTTTTCCGGCGCGTCAGCGGCTTGAGGCGAGCGCTGCGGTTGCGCGGGGCCACGCCCTCGACCCGGCCCGCACGCTGTTCATCGAGCAGGCCCCGGAGGCGATTGCGGCAGGCGCCTTCCACAATGATGTGGTGGCGGTAGCGAACGAGCGCGTGCTGTTCGCGCACGAACTGGCGTTCGCCGATCGCCTGGGCACCTATGCCGCAATCCGTGAGCGCGCGCCCTGGGCCGAGATCGTCGAAGTGCCCGCCGACGCGGTCAGCCTCGCCGATGCGATCGCCTCCTATCTGTTCAACGCGCAACTCGTGACCCTGCCCGATGCGACAATGGCGCTGATCGTGCCGCAGGAAGCGCGCGAGAACGAGGCGGTCTGGCGCTGGCTCCAGACGATGCTGGCGGGCAACGGACCGATTCGCCGGGTCGAAGTGGTCGATGTGCGCCAGTCGATGGCCAATGGCGGCGGTCCAGCCTGCTTGCGGCTGCGCGTCGTCGCCGATCCCGCCACGGTCGATCCGCGTTTCCTCGTGGATGATGCGCGGCTCGATACAATTGCGGCGGTAATCGAGCGGCATTGGCCAGAGGCGATCGCGCCCGGCGATATTGGCGATGCGGACCTCATCGCGCGCATCCGCGCGGCGCGCACCGCACTGCTGGAGAAACTCGAAATCGTCGAGTTAATTTACACTTAACCATCCGGCTAAACCCAAAAGCACGCAAATCCGCCATTGGCCCGGCGCTTGCTTAACTTTTTCGCATGTGGACAAAGTTTTCTCGCCTGTTCGTCATCAAGAACAAATTCGAGGCGTTCGCGGTGATCTATGCGCTGGCGCTCGGCGCGGTCGAACGGGGCGTCCATTATCTCCAGCAATATCCTGGGTTCGGGGGGTGGCTGCTGTTCGCGGTGTGTCCGCTCGCCGTGTTCATGGCGGGTGCCCGCATTCTCGACTCGGTCGAGCATAACAGCGCGCCGTGAGCCTGCTTTATGCCGTAACAGGATAAGTTGATCGCACGGCCATTGTTCTGCTCTATCTGGGGCTGATCATGTCCGTCGCCCTCACCCATCTCCAACGGCTCGAAGCCGAGAGCATCCATATCCTGCGCGAAGTCGTCGCCGAGGCCGAGCACCCGGTGATGCTCTATTCGGTCGGCAAGGATTCGGCGGTGATGCTGCATCTGGCGCAGAAGGCGTTCTTCCCAGGCAACCCGCCCTTCCCGCTGCTCCATGTCGACACGACCTGGAAATTCCGCGCGATGTACGATCTGCGCGATCGGGCGGCGCAGGCCGCCGGAATGGAGTTGATCGTCCACAAGAACCCCGACGCCGAAGCGCAAGGGATCAACCCGTTCGACCATGGCAGCCTGCACACCGATCTGTGGAAGACCGAGGGGCTGAAACAGGCGCTGACCGCAGGCGGCTATGACGTCGCCTTTGGTGGCGCACGCCGCGACGAAGAGAAGAGCCGCGCCAAGGAACGCATCTTCAGCTTCCGCTCGGCCAGCCAGCGCTGGGACCCCAAGGCGCAGCGGCCTGAACTGTGGCACCTCTACAATGCGCGCAAGGCGAAGGGGGAGAGCATCCGCGTCTTTCCGCTGTCCAACTGGACCGAGCTCGACATCTGGCAATATATCCTGGCCGAAGGGATTGAGATCGTCCCGCTGTATCTGGCGGCACCGCGCCCGACGGTCGAGCGCGACGGGATGCTGCTGATGGTCGATGACGACCGCTTCCGCCTCGCCCCCGGCGAAGTGCCGGTCGAGCGCTCGATCCGCTTCCGCACGCTCGGCTGCTATCCGCTGACGGGCGCGGTGGAGAGCGAAGCGACGACGCTGCCCGAGGTTATCCAGGAAATGCTGCTGACGACCACGTCGGAACGCCAGGGCCGCGCGATCGATCATGATCAGGCGGCGAGTATGGAAAAGAAGAAAGCGGAGGGGTATTTCTGATGGCCATGTCTCCCCTCCCGCTAGCGGGAGGGGTCGGGGGAGGGCAATTGCCCCACTCGACCGCTCCACTGCCCTCCCCCAACCCTCTCCCCGGGGGGGAGAGGGAGTATTTGCCAGACTCCCTCATCGCCTCGGACATCACCGCCTATCTCGAACAGCACCAGCGCAAGTCGCTGCTGCGCTTCATCACTTGCGGGTCGGTCGATGACGGCAAATCGACGCTGATCGGACGTTTGCTCTACGATTCCCGCGCGATCTTCGCCGATCAGCTTTCGGCGCTGGAGGCGGACAGCAAGCGGGTCGGCACGCAGGGCCAGAATATCGATTTCGCGCTTCTGGTCGACGGGCTCGCCGCCGAGCGCGAACAGGGCATCACGATCGATGTCGCCTATCGCTTCTTCGCGACCGAGAAACGCAAGTTCATCGTCGCCGATACGCCCGGCCACGAACAATATACCCGCAACATGGTCACCGGCGCCTCGACCGCCGATGCCGCCGTCATTCTGATCGATGCGCGTAAAGGTGTGCTGACGCAAACGCGCCGCCACAGCTTCCTCGTCCACTTGCTGCGCTTGCGCCACGTCGTGCTGGCGTTGAACAAGATGGATCTGGTCGGCTATGACCAAAGCGTGTTCGACACGATCGTCGCCGATTACCGCGCCTTTGCCACAGCGATCGGCATCACCGATTTCACCGCGATCCCGATCTCCGGCTTTGTCGGCGACAATATCGCCAGCCGCTCCGAGGCCACCCCCTGGTATGCGGGACCGACACTGATCGAGCATCTCGAGACGATCGACGTCGAAACCGATGTCGCACAGGCGCGCGCCTTCCGTCTGCCGGTGCAATGGGTCAACCGCCCCGATCTCGATTTCCGCGGGTTTTCCGGGCTCATCGCCAGCGGCAGTGTAAAGCCGGGCGACGCCGTGCGGATACTGCCCTCAGGCCGGACAAGCACGGTCGGCCGGATCGTCACGATGGACGGCGATGTGCCGGAAGCCGTCGCTGGCCAATCGGTCACGCTGACGCTCACCGACGAAGTCGACTGCTCGCGCGGTGACGTCATCGCCACTGCCGACAATCCGCCCCAGGTCGCCGATCAGTTCCAGGCGACGATCGTCTGGATGGCCGAAACGCCGTTGCTCCCCGGCCGCAGTTATTGGCTGAAGCTCGGCACCCAGACCGTGGCGGCGACCGTGCAAGCGCCGCGTCATGCGATCGACGTCAACACACTCGCCGAGCTGTCGGTCAAGACGCTCGCGCTCAACGATATCGGCGTGGCGGAAGTCTATACCGACCGCGACCTGGTGTTCGAACCCTTTAGCGAGGGTGCGGATCTTGGCGGCTTCATCCTGATCGACCGGGCGACCAACGCCACCGTTGCGGCGGGAATGCTGCACTTCGCGCTGCGCCGCGCGCAAAACGTGCACTGGCAGGCGATCGACATCACCCGCGCCGCGCATGCTGCGCAAAAGGGCCAGACGCCGCGCTTGCTGTGGTTCACCGGCCTGTCGGGGTCGGGCAAGTCGACCATCGCCAACCTTGTCGAAAAGAAGCTCTATGCGCTCGGCCGCCACAGCTTCCTGCTCGATGGCGATAATGTGCGGCACGGCCTCAACAAGGATCTCGGCTTTACCGATGCCGACCGCGTCGAGAATATCCGCCGGATCGGCGAAGTCGCCAAGCTGATGACCGATGCGGGTCTGATCGTGCTGACCGCGTTCATCTCCCCCTTCCGCGCCGAACGCGAGATGGTGCGCGCGATGCTGCCGGAGGAGTTCGTCGAAATTTTCGTGGACACGCCGCTGGCTGAGGCCGAGGCGCGCGACGTGAAGGGGCTGTATGCCAAGGCCCGCGCGGGCAAAATCGCGAACTTCACCGGCATTTCGAGCGCCTATGAAGCGCCCGAGCGTCCCGATATCCGCATCGACACGCTGCGCGAAAGCCCCGAAGCCGCCGCCGAGCGGATTGTCGAACATATTATGGGCGTATGGAGTCCCGACCTTTGAGCCCACAGACCGACGCCCAACTCGCCCGCGACGTCGCGCTTGCCGCCGGCGCGCTGCTGATCGAGCTTTGCAAGGCCGGTGCGTGTGCCGATAACGAGCTTGGCGATCGCGGGGACGCAGAGGCCAATGCGCTGATCCTGGACTTGCTCCATAGCGCGCGTCCCGGCGATTTCATCCTCTCGGAAGAAGCGCAGGATGACCCCGCACGGTGCGGCGCGCGGCGCGTGTGGATCGTCGATCCGCTCGACGGCACGCGCGAATTTCGCGAGCGGCGCGCGGATTGGGCGGTGCATATCGGCCTCGCGATCGATGGCGTGGCCGTGACGGGCGCGGTTTCGCTTCCCGCCACCGGTCGTGTCTTCGCCACGGACGATTCATTCCCGTCGCTGCCTCCCGCCCCCGCCCAGCCGCGCATGGTGGTCAGCCGCACGCGCGCGCATCCGCTGGTGCTGCGCGTCGCCGCCGCGATCGGTGCCGAACTGGTGCCAATGGGATCCGCAGGGGCCAAAGCGATGGCGGTGGTACAGGGCGATGCCGAAATCTACCTCCACACTGGCGGGCAATATGAATGGGACAATTGCGCGCCCG
The DNA here is from genome assembly GCF_000241465.1 of Sphingomonas echinoides ATCC 14820. Classification (GTDB taxonomy): domain Bacteria; phylum Pseudomonadota; class Alphaproteobacteria; order Sphingomonadales; family Sphingomonadaceae; genus Sphingomonas; species Sphingomonas echinoides. The sequence continues at coordinate 3,945,279 of NZ_JH584235.1, read as the reverse complement.
TCGCGGTCGCCCATGCCGCCGGGCTGCATGCCTCGCGCATCGACGGAGCGCCGCTGCGCTACAATTGCGAAAATCCGTTGCTGCCCGATTTGCTGATCTGCCGCCCGGACTACGCGCAAGCGGTGTTGGCGGCCGTCGCGGCCGAGAATCCCACACCGGGATGAAGCCGCTCAAAACAGGCGATTGTTTCGATAGTGAATCGGCTTTAAACCTCTTCCGACCGGACGCCCGTCCGCTCGCGGGAGATCATCGGTGCGGCTGTTTTCGGGACTGTTCCTGCTGCTGGCAGGTCAGGCGTTGCTGGTTGCCGTGCTGCCGGGCAGTGCGCTGATCGTCAATCTGCAGCGCGGACAGCATGCTTATCTTGAAGCGCAGGACCGCCAGTCGCTGATCGCGTTGAGCGCCTTGATCGCGACGCAGATCCGCGCCGGAACGCCGTTGGCCGGTGCCTTGCCGGCCGCACAGGAAATAGAGAACCAGAACACTGCGGCTGGAGCGGCTCTTCCCCCGCTGAAAAACCGAGTCGCGCTCTACACCGTGGACGGTGCGCATCTGGCGGGTGCTGCCCCTGATGCAGAAGGCGTCCGCGCCGCCCAGCCGGTGATGCTGGCGGGGCAAAGGCGGGCCATTCTTAAGATCGTCGCGGGCAGCGGGCAGACGCTGGCAAGCTACACATTCATGCGCGATCAACTGCTGGGGATTGCGGCGGCCGCCGTCGCGACACTGCTGCTTCTGCTGGGCTGCGGCTATGGCATCGCCGCGCGCTGGGTGCGCCCGCAGCGCGCACTGTTCCGCGCCAGCCGCGCGATCGCCCACGGCGATTTCGCAACCGATTTCAACGAGACCGGCCCGGTTGAAACCCGCGCGACGATGCGCAATCTGGCCCACATCGCCCGCCGCTTCGACCGGCTCGAATCCGCGCGGCGCACCTGGCTGGTGGCGGTGTCCGAAGAATTGCGGGTTCCCGTTCTTCGGCTCGGTGAAAACGTTGCGGCTTTATACCACAAGATGCCGGACAAGCAGCGCGAGTTTGCCGAGGTCGCAGAAGGCGTGCAGCGCTTGCAGGAGATGGCGGAGGATCTCCACGCCGTCGCCTTGGCCGATCTCGGGCGTCTCCCGGTCACCTTCGCCACGGTCGATCCCGTCGCGCTGATCCACAATGCGGTCTGGGCCAATAGCCGCCGCGCCAAGGCGCAATCCGTGTCGGTGGAACCCGGCCAACTGCCCGCGACGACAGTGCTGGTGAAATGGGATGGCGCGCGGATCGAACAATTGTTCACCGCGCTGATCGAAAGCAGCCTGCGCTACACACCCGCCGGCGGGCGCATCGCCTTGGGGCTAGAGGGGCATCGCAACGCGTGGCGGCTGATCATCGACGACAGCGCGCCGGGCGTCGACGTTGGATTGGCACAGCAATTGTTCGAACCCTTCTATCGCACCACCAAGCGACCGGGGGAATCGGTCACCACCTCCGGTCTCGGGCTCGCCACCGCCCAGGCGATCGTCGAGGCGCATCACGGCCGGATCGAGGCGGGGCCCTCTCCGCTGGGCGGGTTACGCGTTACGGTCATTTTACCGGCGACACCGCCAACCGCATGACGGCGAACGCCCCTTTCCCCTATAATTGTGCGTCGCAACATTTATGAACAATATTCGTAACGCACGCGACACGAAATTCGCACACGGAGCCCTGACAGTTCTTAAGAACGGGGGATCCAATGTTTACCAATCACCACACCGTGATGGTTCGGCTGCTCGCCGCGACCGCGTTTTGTTCGACCATCGCTATATCGCCAGCCTTTGCAGCGACCGCACCCGAGACCGCGCCGACCGCGCCCGCCGCTGCCAGCGAAGGCGACCAGCTTGGCGACATCGTGGTGACCGCAGAAAAGCGGCCCCAAACCGCGCAAAAGACGCCGATCTCGATTTCGGTGCTGAGCGGAGCCGATCTTGCGAACCGCCATGTCGTTTCGCTGGCCGACCTCACTGACGGGTCGATCCCGTCGCTCAAGGTCGCGCCGTTCTATTCGCGCAACTCGGCGCTGATCGTGAACATTCGCGGCGTCGGCGTGCTCTCGGACGGCAACCAGCCCGCGCGCGACCAGGGCGTCGGTGTCTACGTCAACGGCGTCTATCTCGGCCGTGCGCAGGGCCTTGGCACCGCGCTGTTCGACATTGACAGCCTGGAAGTGCTCAAAGGTCCGCAGGGCACGCTGTTCGGTCGCAATACCGAAGGCGGCGCGATCAACATCACCACCAAGAAGCCGACCGGCGAGTTTCACGCAAACCTGCTCGCGGGTGTCGGCAATTTCGGCAGCTATAAAGCCGAGGGGCATATCGACTTGCCGTCGGTCGCCGGCATCGCATTGAAAATCGATGGCGTCGTCAGCCGCCGCGACCCACTGGTGAAGAACACGCTGACCGGCGCATCGGGCTTCAACGCCTATGACAAGCGCGGCGTTCGTGTCGAAGCCCTGTGGAAGCCGACCTCGGATTTCAGCGCCGATTACGCGTTCGACACCTCTTATGATGCCTCGACGTCGCTGTATCTGCAGCTCCTCGGCCTTGGCACCAACAAGCAGGCCGCGCTTGGCACCGTCCAGGCGACGCGCGCCGACGTTGCCAATGTCGGTGTTCCCGAACAGCCAAGCGTCGGCAAAGTACATGGCCATGAGTTGAACCTGGAATATCACCCGGCGCGCAACCTGACGATCAAGTCGATCACCTCGTATCGTGCCTTGACCCAGAGCCAATATGATAACGGTTCGGCCGCGACGACGATGTCGAACTCGTCGGGCGTGTTCACCAACGTCGCGTTCAGCCGCTACAGCTTGGCGCAATTCCGTCAGAACCAGTTCAGCCAGGAATTCCAGGCAATCGGCGAACTCGGCCGCCTGAAGTACGTCGCGGGTGCACTGTATTACCGCGAAAACGTGCAGGACAACGCCCAGGCCTTTGCCACCAATCAGTTCACCGATGCGGCCGGCAGCGCCTACACCATTCTGTCGCTCAACTATGACGCGCAGCGCATCGACCGTGCCAGCCATGTCAGCACCACCAGCGTCGGTGCCTTCGGTCAGGCGACCTACACGCCCGCGCTCTTGGACGACGCGATCCACGTCACCGGCGGTCTGCGCTGGACGCGCGATGCCAAGCATGGCCAGCTCTTCACAGTCAACGGGGCGGCCCCGAAGGTGTTCGACGTCATCGGCACCCGCTATCTCGACGCGCATTGGTCGCGGGTCGATCCGATGGTCAACGTCCTCGTCGACGTGTCGCGTGACATCCATGTGTATGGCAAATGGAGCACGGGTTATAAATCGGGCGGTGCCAATTCCCGCTCGCTGCAATATCTCGCGTTCAACCCGGAAACGGTGTCGGTGTTCGAAGCGGGTTTGAAAACCGAGTTCTTCAACCGCCACGCGCGCTTCAACGTTTCTGCTTATGCCGGGACGTATAAGAACGTGCAGGTCGATTTCTCGGGTCTGTACGAGACGATTGTCGGCGGTACACTGACTCGCAGCAACCGCACGACCACCGAAACGCTCAACGCGCCGGGCACCGGTGGCATCCACGGCGTCGAGGCGGATTTCAAGCTCACCCCAGTGCCGCACCTCACGCTCGGCGCGTCCTACGCTTATACCTATGTCCGCATCCCCTCGACCGCCAATCCCTTCCCGGCAACCGCAGGCGGCACGGTCAACAACACCCCGGTCCCGATTTACCAGACCTATACGCCGAAACATGGGGCAAGCGGCACAATCGACTATGAGGTGCCGCTCCAGGGTGCCACGATCCGCGCGCATCTCGACGGCAATTATGACAGCGGCTTTTATGCCAACGGGAACGACGTCCTCTATCTGGGCGCGGGCAACCCCGGCAACGTGTACCAGCCCAAGGGCGACAGCGCGTTCATCGTCAACGGCACGCTGGCACTGGCCGATATCGATATGGGCCGGGGCGACGCGCGCGTGACGGTCTCGGTCTGGGCGCGCAATTTGTTCAACGAACATCATGTGTTCTACCGCGCGCTCAGCCTCACCAGCGGTTACAACGGCTTCTTCAATGAAGCGCGGACCTTTGGCGGGCAGGTGCAGGTGAAGTTCTAAGACGATCCGATCCAGGAGACAGACCATGACGATCGCCCCGCTTCGCTTCAAAATTGCCTTCGCCGCGATGGCCACGGTAATGATGGCAAGCGGGGCGGCAGGTCTGCCCGCCTGGGCCGATACCCCTATCGCAACGGTGGCACCGCAGGAGCGGTTGCTGCCGTTGCAGGGCGGCCGCAACTTCCGCGACCTTGGTGGCTATCGCACCACCGATGGTCGTCACGTCAAATGGGGCCTGCTGTTTCGTTCGGGCTCGATGCACGGCATGACCGACAGCGATTATGCCTATCTCGAGCGGCGCGGGATCCGCGTCGTCTGCGATTTCCGCGACACGCGCGAACGCGCGTCCGAGCCGGTCAACTGGCCTGCAGCGGGCGCACCGCGCGTGCTGAGCGACGATTACAAGCTCGACATGGCGGGCTTCATGCCAGCCGGGCCGATGAAGGATTGGACCGCCCAATCGGCGCGCGCGGCGATGGCGGCGAGCTACCCGCATATGCTCGTGCAATTTCACGACCAATATCGCCGGATGTTCGACGAATTGCTGGCGGGCCATGCCCCGCTCGCCTTCAACTGCTCGGCCGGCAAGGATCGCACTGGGGTCGCCGCCGCCTTGCTGCTGACCGCATTGGGCGTGCCCCGCGCGACCGTGATCGAAGACTATCTGCTCACCAACCGCTATCTCAACGCCAGCACGCTGCTGGCGAAGGACAGCAAGGTGACCGCCAGTTCCATGGGGCAAATGCCCTCGCCGGTGATGCAGGCGCTCCTGAACGCCGACCGCAGCTATATCGAGGCTGCCTTCAAGGTGCTCGATTCGCATCGCGGCGGCGCGCGCGGCTGGCTTCATGACGAAATGGGATTGTCGGACGCAGACCTGACGCGCCTGCGCCGCAGCTACCTCGAATAGAGCGTCTCGCCCGCCATAAGGGCATAAGGGCGAAGCACAGCACAGTCTTTGGAACAGCGTGGCGTGCGCGACGCAGAGGCGCTGTGCGCCACTGCGGTCTACCGCCGTGCCTGTCGCGGTGTCTCCGGGAACCCCGGTAACGTCCTGCGATCAGACACTTTTGAAAGAATGGTGCACCCAGAGCGATTCGAACGCCCGACCCTCAGATTCGTAGTCTGATGCTCTATCCAGCTGAGCTATGGGTGCGTGGAGACGCGCTGTTAGCGGCGTCTTTTAAGAGATGCAAGTGCGTTGCGTGACCTTTCTCATCGGCATAGAGCAATTCGTGATGACGCCCCCCACCCCGCCCGCCCGCCGCGCCCGCCTTGCGCTGGTGTTTGTCCTGACGATCACGCCGTCGCTGGCGGGGTGCGCCGCGCAAACCTCGACTCGCTATCCCTCGCTGCTGCCGCGCGCGATCGAATCGCGCAGCGATGCCGAGCCCGATGTCGTCATTCCCGTGACCGAGGCGGACCCGGCCACCGACCTGGCCTTGGCGGATCTGCGCAAAATGCTCGACAAAACCACGGCGGCGTTTGCGCCCGCCGCTGAAACCGCCGAACGCTTGGCCACTGCGGCGCAAGGCGACAGAGTCGGCGGGGAACGCTGGATTGCCGCACAGACCGCCTTGGCGGCGCTGGACGGCTATCGCGCGACCACCTCGTCGACGCTGACCGACATCGATTCGATGGCGATCGCGCGCGCCGCCGATGGCAAACCCGACTATCCCGCCATCGCCAGCCTGCACAATGCGGCGCAAGCGGCCTTCGAAGCGCAGAGCGCGCGAATCGCCGCGATCGCCGCGCGCCTGCCGGACGCCTAGCGCCCCGCCTTCAGCAGCGGCAGGATCGTCGAATAATCGTCGGTCCACGGCGCAAAGCCCGGGCGCAGCTTGACCGGCTCCCATGCCGAATCGCGGGATTTCAGCGTCTGGATCACCCCCGGATCCCGCGACAGCGCGATCCATTGCGACATCGTCGCCGCATCGCGATTATTGGCCCCTGGACGATAGAAAAGCTGTGCGCTGTGCCAGCCACCGCCCCGCGCTGCCGCCGCGACGACTGGTTCCAAATCGAGGAAGCGATTCGAAATGTGGACGAGCAGCAAGCCACGCGGGGCCAGCACCCGGGCGTAGCTGGCGAATGCCTCGCGCGTCATCAGGTGCATCGGCACCGAATCCGACGAAAACGCATCAAGCGCCAGCAGGTCGAGCGAGGTGGGACGCGCCCTATCGAGATTGAGCCGCGCATCGCCCAGCACGATCGTCGGATGCGGCAGGCAAAGCGAAAGAAACGTGAACTGCCCGGTGTCGCGCGCGATCCGCACCACCGCAGGGTCGATTTCGTAAAAACGCCACGCCTGCCCCGCCACGGCATAGCAAGCGAGCGTGCCTGCCCCCAACCCGACGACGCCGACACGCGCATGCGCTCCATATAGCGTCGGCAGCGCCTGCATCGCGCGACCCACGCCCGATCCCGCGACATAATAAGCGGTCGGCGTCCGCTCACGCGCGGGCGAGCCCAGCAACTGCGTCCCATGGACGGTCGTGCCATGGGCCAATTGACGCTGGGTCGCCATGGAGTGAACGGTATAGACCCCGAAATAACTCCGCGTGCGCGCGTGTGGCTCGAGCGAGATCTGCACCGCGCGGTATCCGCCAAACGCGATCAACGCGCCAAGCACGGCCAGCGCGAACGCCCAGCGCGCGCCGATCGCCACCAGCCCGATCGCAACCATCGCCAGCAACGCCGCTTGCTGCAGCGGGCCCGGCCCGTCAGCCGGCCCCGGATTAGCGAGGATCAGCACGACCAGCGCCAGTACGGCAAGGGCCACCACGCCGGTAAGGACATGGCGGCGCTGGGCGCTCCGGTGCCACAAGACCCCGAGCGGCCCCAACAGCGGATGCTGTGGCACCAAGAGCGCGGCGGCTAACACCAGGATGGGATATTCATACGTCCAGTCGAAGACGATTGGCGCGATCACAGCCGCGAACAGCCCGCCAAGCGCACCGCCCACCGCCATCGCCAGATAGAATCCCGTCAGCCGGTCCGGCTCTGGTCGAAGGCGGTACAGGGCGGTGTTGAGCGCGACGCACCCCAGAAATAGCAGTGCCAGCGCCATGATCGCGCCGAGATACGGCATCCCCCCCATCCCGCCGACGAGGATACCCCCAAATAACAGGATCGCGACCGGCGCGATCCGCGTTTGCATGTCCGCCGTGGTGCGGTCGGTCGCGAAGGCGACGGTGAAACTCAGCAGATATAGGCCAAGCGGCACCACCCACAGCAACGGCATCGCGACGATGTCGGTCGAGATATAGGTGGAGGTGGCAAGCATCAGCCCCGACGCCACGAACGCCAGCGCGATCCAGTGCGCGACGCGACCCCGCGTGGGCGGCGCGGATTGCGGCGATGGCTCGGCCAACCCGACTGCGCCCGATCCGGCTTTCGGCAAGGTGGCGGCGCATAAAGCAACCAGCAACCCGACCACGATATAGCCGCTGCTCCACAGGACACGTTGCCCGACCAGCGCCATGCCCGGCTCCACCAGTAACGGATAGGCGATCAGGCCCGCAAAGCTCCCGAAATTGGATGCGGCGTACAGCGCATACGGATTCTCGCCGTCACGTGACAGGCTGAACCAGCGTTGCAACAACGGTGCCTGGGCCGAAATCGCGAAAAACAGCGGGCCGATCGACAGCGTCAGCAGCCACGGCACCCATAATGCCGGCAGCGCGGTCGGCCCCGGCTGCAGGGCGATGAGGCCGATCGGCAACCACAATCCGGCAAGCAACAGCACGCCAAGATGCGTCATTCCCTGCGCGCGCTGGCTCAGGCGTCCCAGCCAATGCGCATAGCCATATCCGGCGAGCAGCAACGCCTGATAGACCAGCATCGCCGAGTTCCACACCGCCGGCGCGCCGCCAAGCCGCGGCAACGCCATGCGCGCCACCATCGGCTGCACCAGGAACAGCAGAAACGACCCGGCGAAGATCGTCAGCACGAACAGCGGGCGCGCCAGACGCGAAGACATCAGGCGGGGCGGACGATGCGATAAAGAATGTGCTGCTTCAGCGGGCTGCCGTCCGGCACCGCCGGGTGATCAAAATCGGCAGCAAGGTCGCGGGTCATGCCGAGTCGCTCCATCAAGTGCCAACTGCGGTGGTTGGCGGGTACCGTGATCGCGGTAATGCGCGGGATGTCGAGCGTCGCCCAGCCCCAGGCGAGGCTCGCCGCGGCGGCTTCGCGCGCATAGCCCTGCCCCCACGCCTCGCGGCGCAAGCGCCAGCCGATCTCGATCTCGCCCTCCAGGAAGTCATATCCCTTTTGCAGGCCGCAAAAGCCGAGAAAAGCGCCATCGTTTTTGCGTTCGATCGCCCAGAAGCAGCAGCCCGACTCGGCCTGCCGCGCGACGCAGCGTTGATAGGCCGCGCGGGCCTGATCGAGCGTCATCAAGGGGCCGAGATAGCGCATGACCTCTTCGTCCTGCCCCATCGCATGGAAGGGCGCGACATCGGCCTCGCGCCAGCCGCGCAGGATCAGGCGCGGCGTCTCGATCATGGCTTAGGCCGGTCGATCACATAGACGACGCTGTCGCGCAGCCGATCGCCCTCGGGATAGCTGGGATGCTCGTAATCCAGCGTTGGTTCGGCGCGCATGCCGATGCGCTCCATCACGCGCTGGCTCTTGAGATTGACCCGCGCGGTCACCGCGACGATGCGCGGGTCGGCGCGATGGGCCCAGGCCCAGTCGAGCACCGCCCCGGCCGCCTCGCTCGCATAGCCCTGCCCCCAATGCGCCGGGCCGAACATCCAGCCGATTTCGAGCTCTCCCGCAAGCGGGCGGCCGGGGTCGCTCGGCTTCAATCCGCAAAAGCCGACGGGGACGCGATCGGCGCGGCTCTCGACGATCCAAAAGCCGAGGCCCTCGGCCTGATAGGATTGGTGCCGCGCGATCGTCGCGTCGGAAGCGGCGGCGTCCCGCACCGGGCCGAGATCGGCCATCACCAGCGGATCGCCGAACCAGCCGTGCAGCACCGCGCGGTCGTCAGGCGTGCGCACGCGCAACCGCAGCCGCCCTGTCTCGACGATCGTCTCGATCACGCGCCCAGCAACCGCGCCGCCAGCGCCGCATGATAGGTCAGCACCCCCGAACAGCCCGCGCGCTTGAACGCCATCAGCGTTTCCAGCACCATCGGGTCGCGCTCGGCGGCGCCGGCTGCGACGGCGGCTTCGATCATCGCATATTCGCCGCTGACCTGATAGGCGAACACCGGCACCTCGAACGCCGATTTCACCCGTGCGACGATGTCGAGATAGGGCAGACCGGGCTTGACCATGACGCTATCGGCGCCTTCGGCCAGATCGAGCGCGACTTCGCGCAGCGCTTCCTCGGCATTGGCCGAATCCATCTGATAGGTCTTCTTGTCGCCCTTCAGCAGCCCGCGACTGCCGACCGCATCGCGGAACGGGCCGTAAAAGGCGCTGGCATACTTCGCGGCGTAGGACATGATCTGGACATTGTGGTGCCCGCCTTGCTCCAGCGCCTCGCGGATCGCGCCGATGCGGCCGTCCATCATGTCGGAAGGCGCGATGATGTCCGATCCGGCTTCGGCCTGGTTGAGCGCCTGCGCGACCAGCGCCTCGGCGGTGATGTCGTTGACGACATAACCGGCTTCGTCGACCAGCCCGTCATGGCCGTGCGTGGTATAAGGATCGAGCGCGACGTCGGTGAGCACGCCGATTTCGGGCACGGCATCCTTCAGCGCGCGAATCGCGCGGCACATCAGATTGTCGGGGTTGAGCGCCTCGCGCCCGTCATCGGTGCGCAAATGCCCGGGCGTATTGGGGAACAGCGCCAGGCACGGAATGCCGAGATCGCGCGCCTCGCGTCCGCGCGCGACGATGCCATCGACCGACCAGCGCGACACGCCGGGGAGCGAGGCGATCGGCTCTTCCACGCTTTGCCCTTCTGAAATGAACAGCGGCCAGATCAGATCGGCCGGGGTGAGCACGGTCTCGGCATAGAGGCGGCGGCTCCACGCGCTGGCGCGGGTACGGCGAAGGCGGAGAGCGGGGTATTGTGCGGTCATGCCCCGCTTTCTGGAACCGCCCGCGCGCATGCGCAAGCGAGTCGGTGATCAGCCGACCGGATGTTGCGCGCCGATCGGTTCTGCGGCGGCGGCTTCCGCCGGGGCGGCAGCGGTGCTGGCGGGGGTTTCGGCAGGGACGACCAGCCGCTGTTTGCGCCAGCCGCCATAGCGATAATAAAGCGACGACATCACCAAGGTGGCGACCGAGCCGAGCGGGAAGCTCCACCAGAGCGAGTCCGCGCCGAGGCTGTCCTTGAACGCCAGCGCGAAACCGAGCCGCACCGGGTACATGGCGATGATCAGCATCACCAGCGGGGCCCACACCGCGCCGTTTGCGCGCACCGCCGAGAACAGCACCATCGTCATGCCGAAGACGATGAAGTTCCAGCTCGCCAGCACCTGAATGTGGCGCGCGATCGGCAAGGCCGGGCTGCCGCCGCCGAGGAACACCGCCATCACCGGGCGATCGAACAGGATCACCGCGACGACCATGGTCGAGGTGAGCAAGGCGCTGAACAGGAGGCCCGAACGGGTGATGCGATCGACCCGGTCCCACAGCCCGGCACCGATATTCTGCGCGACCATGCTGCTGACCGCCGCGCCGACCGCGAGCGCGGGCATCTGGATATAGCCCCATAATTGCATCGAAACGCCGTACGCGGCGGTGGTGTCGACGCCGTAGCGGTTGACCAGGCCCGTCATCGTCAGCGCGGCGAAGGACACCACCAGCATCTGCGCGCCCATCGGCAGCCCCTTGGCAACGATCGTGCGGATCAAGGCGGGCGACGGAATCAGCCAGGTCAGTTCATGCCCGCGCAGCCGGATCGGCAAATCGCGCAGATAGATATAGGCCAGCAGCCCAAGCACCGCGACATGCGCGGAGATCAGCGTGGCGGTGGCGGAGCCGGCGATGCCCATCGTCGGCATGCCGAACCAGCCACGGATGAAGACGGGGTTGAGCCCGCTGTCGAGCAGGACGCTGAGCACGGTGAACCACAAGGGCGTGATCGAATCGCCCACGCCGCGCAGCGCCATGCCGAGCAGCACCAGCAGCATCGTCGCGGGGAGGCCGAGGAAGATGACGCGCAGATAGGCGAGCGCCAGCGGCATCGCGCTCGACGGGGTGGCGAGCACCTTCAGGATTTCGGGCGTGAAGATCCAGCCGAGCGCCGCAATCACCACCGCCGCGCCCATCACCAGCCCGATCGACGCGCCGAACGCCCGCCTGGCACCCTCGATATCGCGGCGGCCGATGCTTTGGCCGATCAGGATGGTCGCGGCCATGCCGAAGCCGAATACGGCGGCGAACATCAGGAACATGATGGTGTTGGCATTGGCAGTCGCCGCCACCGCGCCTTCGCCCAGGAAGCGGCCGACCCAGATCGTGTTGATCGAGCCGTTGAGCGACTGGAGGATGTTCGCGCCGAGCGTGGGCAACGCGAAAGCGAGCAGCGTCCGGCCGATCGGGCCGGAGGTGAGA
>NZ_JH584235.1:3890155-3933020 GCF_000241465.1 Sphingomonas echinoides ATCC 14820 | reverse complement strand
TCATCCTACGCCCATGCCCTCCCCTACCCCCTCCCGCAAGCGGGAGGGGAATTTTAGCCCAGCCGCGCCAGCGCCGCGCTCAGCCGCTCGGCTTCGGCGGCCTTTTCGGCATGATCGGCCCGCGCCTTTTCGACCGCTTCGGGCTTGGCGCGCTCTACAAAGCTGGGGTTGCCCAGCCGCCCGGCGAGCGCATCGCGTTCCTTGGCTGCCGCTTCGATGCCCTTGGTCAGGCGCGCGCGCTCGGCGTCGAGGTCGATCACGCCTTCGAGGGGGATGACGAAGGTAGCTTCGTCGATCACGATTTGCAGTGCCGCACCAGATGGCGGTGCCTGCACATAGCTATCCTGCAAACGGGCCAATCGCCGCAGCGCCGTGTAGAAGACAGTAATCCGCTTCTGGGTGGTCTCGTTTGCGTCCCGCACATAGGCGGTCAGCATCGTGCCGGGAGAAATGCCAAGTTCGTTCTTGGCAGCACGGACGTCGCTTACCACTCGGATAAGCCAGTCGATGTCGGCACTCGCTTGCGGATCGATCGATCGCGCGTCCGCCATTGGCCATTTGGCGACGATCAGATCATTCTCGCGCGGGCCCATGGCGTGCCACAGTTCCTCGGTGATGAACGGCATGAACGGGTGCAGCAGCACGAGGATCTGGTCGATCACCCAGCCGGCGACGGCGCGGGTTTCATCGGCTTGGCCTTCGACTTTCGCACCCTTAGGCAACTGCTCTTCATCCGAAAGCACCGGCTTGATCAGCTCCAAATACCAGTCGCAGAAGCGGCTCCACACAAATTGATAGACCGCGTTCGCCGCGCCATCGAAGCGCAGATCGGCGAGCGCGAGGTCGACCGCCTGCACGCACGCGATCGTCTCGGCGATGATCCATTTGTTGACCGCGAGCGTCGCCTTCGGCGCATCGAGCGTCGTGCTCGCGCCGATGCCATTGGCTTGCGCGAAGCGGCAGGCGTTCCACAGCTTGGTGGCGAAGTTGCGATAGCCCTCGACTCGCTTCTCATCCATCTTGATGTCGCGGCCCTGGCTTTCCATCGCCGCCATGAAGAAACGCAGCGCGTCGGCACCGTATGTGTCGATCAACCCGAGCGGGTTGACGACATTGCCCTTGGACTTGGACATCTTCTGCCCATCCGCCGCGCGGACGAGGCCGTGCAGGTACAGCTTCTTGAACGGCACATCGCCCATGAAGTGGATGCCCTGCATCATCATCCGCGCGTCCCAGAAGAACAGGATGTCGAAGCCCGAGATGAGCACGTCATTGGGGTAGCGGCCGTGGAGTTGCGGGGGGCGCGAGGTCTCCCTCTCCCCTTCAGGGGAGAGGGTCGGGGAGAGGGGCTGTCCTGGAACATCGAGCGGAACGCTCGTTGCAGCGTCCCCCTCTCCCCGACCCTCTCCCCGCGAGCGGGGAGAGGGAGAAGAAGAGTCGGGCCAGCCCATCGTCGCGAACGGCCACAAAGCCGAGGAGAACCATGTGTCGAGGACGTCGCTATCCTGCGTCAGCGCGACGCCTGCACCGGCCTGGGCCTGCGCTTCGGCCTCGGTCAACGCGACATAGATCGAACCGTCCTCGGCGAACCACGCCGGAATCCGATGCCCCCACCAAAGCTGGCGGGAGACGCACCAGGGCTGGATATTCTCCATCCAGTTGAAAAACGTCTTTTCCCACGTCTTGGGCACGATCTCGATCGCGCCCGAGCGCACCGCCTCGATCGCGGGTTTCGCCAAGGTCGCGGCGTCGACATACCATTGGTCGGTGAGCCACGGCTCGATCACCACGCCCGAGCGATCGCCGTACGGCGTCTGGATCGTGCGCGGTTCGGCGTCGTGTTCCACGCCGTCCTTGTCGATGTGCGGGATCAGGAAGCCTTCGGCCTTCAACTGCGCGACCACCGCCTTGCGCGCCTCGGCGGTGGTCAGGCCCAGGAACGTGTCGGGGATCAGCCCGTCCGCCACCTGCACGACCTGGGCCTTGGCATCGAGCATGTTGAGCATTGCGCCCGCCGCGATGCCAGCCCGCTTGCCGACCTCGAAATCGTTGAAATCATGCCCCGGCGTGATCTTCACCGCGCCCGAGCCAAGCTCGGGATCGGCATGGTCGTCGGTGATGATCGGGATCAGGCGGCCCGTGATCGGCAGCTTGATCTGCTTGCCGACGAGATGCGTGTAGCGTTCGTCCGAAGCGTTCACCGCGACCGCCATATCGGCGAGCATCGTCTCGGGCCGCGTGGTCGCGACTTCGATGAAGCCTGACCCGTCCGCCAGCGGATAGCGCAAATGCCAGAAGCTGCCCTTGATCTCGCGCGTCTCGACCTCAAGGTCGCTGATCGCAGTGCCGAGGCCGGAGTCCCAGTTCACCAGCCGCTTGTCGCGGTAGATCAGGCCTTCTTTGTGCAGATCGACGAACACCTTGAGGACGGCCTTGGAAAAGCCCTCGTCCATGGTGAAGCGCTCATTCTTCCAATCCATCGAGCAGCCGAGGCGGCGGAGCTGCTGGGTGATTTCCCCGCCGCTCTCTTCCTTCCATTCCCACACTTTGGCGACGAACGCTTCGCGCGTGTAATCGGTGCGCTTCTGCTGGCGCTCCGCCATCTGCCGCTCGACCACCATTTGCGTGGCGATGCCGGCATGGTCGGTGCCAACCACCCACAAAGCATCCTTGCCCTGCAAGCGAGCGTGGCGCGCGAGGATATCCTGCAGCGTGTTATCAAGCGCATGGCCGATATGGAGCGACCCCGTCACGTTGGGCGGCGGGTTGACGATGGTCCACGGCTCGGCACCGGGACGATCCGGGCGGAACTGGCCCGTATTTTCCCAATGCGCATACCAGCGCTTTTCAATTTCGGCGGGGTCGAAGGTTTTTGGAAGCTCGCTCATAGCGTCTGGCTTTAGCCGCGACGCCGCAAAAGAAAAGGGCGGCCCGCCCTCAAAACTGCCCGTGCAAGCGGATCGCAAAGGCACTGATCGGCCCGCGGTCGCGGTTATAGCCAGGGTTGCCGATCACCTGATAATCGGCAGTGATCGAGACAGGCCCGATCGGCACCCACGAATAATAGACTTCGCCAATCGCTTCCGCACCCGGATGCGGCAATTTCCCATCGCCGACCAGCACCCCGACGCCGCCCGCGTCAAGATAACGCTGATGCGCAGCCGAGATGCCGTTGACGACAGCGGCGATGCCGACCGTGTCCCCGCCCCGCCCCCACGACGCGCCCTTGATCGAAACGCCGGCTGAGGCGGTGCGGTCGACATCGGTGAAGTCATAGGGCTCGATCTGGCCGTCCGCGATCCCTGCGCGCGCAAAGACGCCGACCGATGCCGTTACCGCTTGCTCCAGATTGACCGACGCGCCGATCCGCGTCCGCCAATCGCGCACCGGCGCGGTGTCGGGAGCCGCACCCGCCTTTGCAGCAAGCGCCAGCGCATCGTCAAAACGCCCGAACCGCCCGTGATTGCGGAACACGGTGACGCGGACGGCACCATCCCGGTCCCCGATCGTGTGGCGATGCTCGATTTCGCCATCCAGTTGAAACTGGCTGAAATCGCGTTCCAGCGTTTCGCCATTGGGGATTTTGGAGAGGTTGAACAGCCCGGCCCGCACCGTCCACGGCCCCCGATACCATTCGACCGCCGCACCCGTACTATAGCCCCAGGCGTCGGCGGCATAATCGAAGCTGCCGGCATCGACGAGCGTCCAGTTGAGGAAATCGGCGCGCGGATCATGCGCGTAGCGGTTGGTGTCGAACACATCGCCGACCCCGAACTTGCCGAGCGTCAGCACCACCCGGTCGGCCGTCCGCCGGGCGGCGAACTGGTTGAGCGTCGCGGTCGCATCGTCGCGCGCGCCACCGAGGTTGATCGTCTGGCGGAAGAACAGCCGCTGCAGCCGGAAATATGGGCTGCTCTTGCCGACCTTATACGCCTCCGCACTGGGGAAACCCGCGACGCCCAGCGTGTTGGACAGGCCAAAGCCCTGGTCCATTTCCGGATTGATCCACACCTCGCCGCCTTGCCACGGGCGCACCCCGGCATAGAGCGTCGCGTCGACCGTTTCCTTAATCTGGTGCGGCGTCAGGCTGTTCTGCCCCGCATAAGGCGAGGAGAAACCCGGCGTGCCTTGTGCGGTGAGGGTGAACTGGCCGTGGACAGCGAAAATGTCGGACTGCGAGGGAGTCGAGGGTTCGCTGCCAGAAACGGCAGCCGGTGTGGTCTGCGCCATCGCCGGTGCCGCAATGCCCGCCAGAAGAGCCAGGAGGTAGATGCGCATCGGCGACTCCGAATTCACGCGCCAGCGCCGGTACGCCCAAACGGTGTGCGTACACCTATCCGGTACCGGAAGCGGACGATCTGCTTGTCAAGAATGCCCCGCCAACCGCCCGGCTTCGGATTCGGCAGCGCAACATCGCCACGCCCCGTAATCGCCCGGGCGCGCCGATGCTAGCCGGAAACGGCGCGCTTCATACGTGATGCGCAAGGTCCGGGTCGACACCGCACCAGCCCGGCATGAACCGCGCCTCATGCGACCGCGCATAGCCCAATGCCTTGTCGAGCGCCTTGTCGAAATTCTTCTCGACCGTCGTTTGCTTGATCAGGCGGCGCAGATAATCGGCCCAGATGAATTCGCTGAACGGCGTGGTTTCCTTGGCATAGCCGCCCGCCTGGCGCACCGCACCCGCCAGCGAGCGGAACGGATCGTCGGCAAGGTCGCGAATGCGTTTGGGGATATCGCCATAGCCGCGACGCTGGCCCTGCTCGTCAAACGGGTGCAGCCAGCCGCGATTGTCGAGGAATACCCAAAAGGCATCCTGGCTGAGCGGCCGCAGGTCGGCGATCACGGTGGTCAGCACCTCCTCCTGCCCCTCTTCGACCAGCGCACGCGCAAGATGATGATGGTCGATCACATAGGATTTGCCCTTGGGGCCGAGCACCACCGGGATCATGTGCCGCCCAAGATACTTGCCGGCATCGTCGCGCTGCCCGCGCCATTCCGCGCGCTTGCGTTCGACTTCGCGCAAGCCGACCGTCATTTGCGTCGGCCGCAGCGCATCGAGCTGAATGGGAAGAAGCATCGGCTCGCGGCTGGTTCTCATACCGTTGTCTCCTGTGAAAAAGGGCGTGTCGCTGAATCAACCGCGTCGGCGACGCTGCGTGCGCTGCGCCCGGCCAGCTCCACCAAGGCCGGGCCGCTCGCATTGAGCAAATCGCGCACCGGATCCTTCAGCCGTGCCAGCACCAATGTGCGCCCGGCCGCCCCCAAGCGGATCGACGCCTCGCTCAGAACATCCACTGCCGTGCTATCCAAATCGCTGCTTTCCTCCAGGCTGAGGATCACCGTGTGCGCATCCTGCGCCACTGCGCGCCGTTCGACCAGCGCCATGATTCGCTCGGCATTGGCGAAAAACAAGGGTTCGCCGGGGCGCAGCACCAGCACATCGGCTTGCACCAAAGCCTCCGGATGGCGCGACAGATCGACGAAATCACGCCCCATGCCAAGCCGCCCGAGCTGCGCGATTTCGGGAGATGCCAGCCGGTGGATGATCGCCAGCACAGACAGCCCCACCGCCAGCAACATGCCGTACAAAACGCCCAGCACCAGCACACCCAGCGCCGCCGCGCTCGCCACATATTGGTCGCGGTCGATCCGCCACAGCCGTCGCAAGGGCGACGGGTCGAGCGCGTGGAGCAAAGCTGAAACCACCACTGCGGCCAATACTGGCATCGGCACGCGCGCAATCAGCCCCAGCGCCAGCGCCATCAACGCCATCAAAACGCCGCCCGCGATCAGGCTGGCGCGCCGCGTCGCCGCCCCGGCGCTGTCATTGGCAGACGCGGCGGAAAACCCCGCCCCCACCACTTGCCCGCCCACCGCTGCGGCGGCGAGATTGGCAACACCGATCGCCACCAGCTCGCGATTGGGGTCGAAACTTTCCCCGCGGTTGAGCGCGAGCGAGCGCATCGTGCCCCAGGATTCCACAAACACGATCAACGCCAGCGGCATCGCGGCAGAGGCGAGCGCCACCCAATGCGCGTGATCGAGCTGCGGCAAACGCGGCGCGGCAAAGGTCAGGTCGATCGCGCCGACCAAGGGGACATGCCATGCCCGCAGATCGACGAGCGACGCCAGGAGCGTACCCAGCGCCAGCAAGACCAGCGCGCTCGGCACCATGGGCCAGCGCCGCAGCAACACCGCCACCGCGCGCGCCCCCGCCCCGATCGCAAGGCTGGCACCGTTCCACCCCGGGATATGGGCGACCGTCACGGCCAGTTGCGACAGGACGTCGCCATCGCCCGGCGCGACCCCGGTGGTGGCGATGAACTGGCGCAGGACGATGCTTGCCGCCAGCCCGATCGCAAAGCCGCGCAGCACGGGCCGCGAAACGAACGCCGCGACAAAGCCGAGCCGCAGCGCCCCCGCGATGAGAAACAACAGCCCCACCAGCCCGACCATCACCACCGCCGCCAGCAACCGCTGCGATGGGTCGGCTATGGCAAGCGATGCCGTCGCCGCAGCGAGCGTCGCGGCCGATGCCGATGTCGGCGCAACAATGGCAACGCGACTGCGCCCAACCAGCGCATAAGCGGCAATCCCGGCCAATGCCGCGACCAACGCCTGGCCCGGTGGAAAACCGGCAATGCCGCCATAAGCGATCGCCTCGGGCAGCAACAACGCCGCCACCGACACGCCCGCGACGCTGTCCCGTCTCATTCCGTCCCGATCCATCAATCGACCCTTACACGCGCGGGAGCTACGGTCGAGATTGGGAGGGTTCGCCGAGCGTCAAATCCACGCAACCACGCTCAGCACGACGCCCAGCACCGCAGACGCGCCCGCGCCCCACAACAGCCAGCGCCGCTGAGTCAACGCGCTGATCGAGGCGAGCGCGATCGCGATCTGGATGAAGGTCATTGCGATGGCGAGCTTGGTATGGGGCGATAGCGCGCGCCGCGACTCCGCATCCGCCTCTTCGGATTTGCGATCAAGCTCTTCCGCCGTCGCGCGCAGTTCCCGGGCACGTTCGGCATATTTGCGCGAATCCGCCGCTGCGGCGCTGGCCGAAGCGGGCGCGATCTTGGCCACGCTATCGGCCAAATGCCGCTTGATATCCTCCGCCTGATAATAGGCCCAGCTATCCGATGCCCGCGCCTTCATCAGCACGGCTTCATTCTTGTAATAGAGCGCGTCGTTCTGGGTGTGGCCGCCGAGGAAACTGACGATCGCGCCTAGCGTCGCCAGCACCGCCGAAAAGAGCGCGATCTTCTGGCTGAGCGGTTCGCGGTGGTGGGCGCGCTCCTCGATTTCCTCTTCATGCGCGCCGCGGATTTCAAAACCTTCTTCCGGCATCCTCTAGCTCCTCGTGATCGCAATAGGCCGCGCTATCACGTCTCAATCGGTGACGACACCGCCACCTGCCGCCTGAAACACTGCAACGGTGTCCGCCAAGCGCGCCGCACGGGCCTGAATGAGCTGCGCGCGCGCCTGTGCATCGGCGGCGGTGGCGTTGAGCAGCGCCAGCGTGCCGACATCCCCCAGCGCCAACTGGCGCCGGACGAACCCCAAAGCACGGCCCGAGGCATCGCTCGCGCGGGCCGCCGCATCCAGCGCATCGGCATCCGTCCGCAGACCGCTCAACGCGTCCGACACATCGCCAAAGGCTTGCAACACCGCCGCGCGATATTGCGCCTTCGCGCCGTCCAAGGCCGCTTCGGCAGCATGTTGCTGGTGTCGCAAGGCCCCTCCGTGGAAAATCGGCTGGGTGACGCCGCCAAGCAACGCCCAGAACGGATTGCCGTTCTGGAACAGGTCGAACAAATGCTGCGCTTCGCCGCCAGCGGTCGCGCTCAACTGAAGGCTGGGCAGCCGCGCGGCAATCGCCACGCCGACATCGGCCCCTGCCCCCTCCAGTTGCGCCCGCGCCGCGCGCACATCGGGGCGGCGCGCCACCAGGTCCGATGGCAAGGCAAAAGGCACTTCGCGCGGCAGCGAGAGCGCCGAGAGGGTCGGCAAGGTCGGCAAATCGCCCCCCGCCGCGCGACCGAGCAAGGTGCCGATCACCACGCGCTGATGCGCCTCAGCGCGCACGAGTGCGGGCAGCGCCGCTTCCGCCGTCGCCAAGGCGGTCTGCTGGGTCGCCACATCCGCCTCGCCCACGGCACCAAGTTGCTGACGGCGGCGCTGCGCTTGCAGAATATCACGATTGACCGCCAGGCTCGCCCGCGCCGCCTCGATCTGGTCGGCCAGCGAGGCGCGCTGGATGACGGCCTGGATCAGATTGGACACGACGGTCGCGCGTGCCGCGTCCAGACGATATCGCGCCACATCCGCCGCAGCCCGTGCCGACCGGATCTTGGCGTGCGTTCCACCAAACACGTCGGGCGAATAGCTGACCGTCACCTGCGCGGTGTGCAACGAATACAGATATTGCGACGCATCGGTCACGGCAGGCGCAAGCGCCTTGGACACGCGCGTGCGTTGCGCCTGATAACTCGCATCGACCTGGGGTAACGCCGCGCCGCCCGCCGCCCCGGCAAGCTCGCGCGCCTGGCGCAAGGCCGCATCGGCGACGGCGATGTCGGTCGCATGGCCGAGCGCCTCGTTGACCAGCGCATCGAGATCGGCCGATCCGAACGCGCGCCACCAGTCGCTCGCCACCGTGCCGGTCTGCGCCACCTGCGCCTCGCCAGCGCGCGGAGCGAAGCTCTGCGGTTTGACAGGCGGCGGTAACGCGACGTGCGGATCCAGGTCGCGCGGACCGACTGCGCAGGCCGATACCGACCCGGCGAGCAAGGCGAGCAAGAGGCGCTTCATGCGGGCATCTCCCCATGATCGGCGGCGGGGGGCTGGTGGTGCCCGACATCGCGCCCGTGCGCACCGCGATCCCCCGGCGGCACCCGGCGCGAGAAGCGATCGATCAGCACCGGCAGCACCAGCAGGATCAGCAGCGGGGCAAGCGTCATGCCGCCCACCACCACCAGCGCCAACGGCTTCTGCACCTGGCTGCCGATGCCGTTAGAGATAGCGGCAGGGAGCAGGCCGATGGCCGCCACCAGGCAGGTCATCACCACCGGGCGCAAGCTGTGCCGCACCGTCGTCGCCAACGCCCCCTGCCGCCCCATATATTCGTCGATCGCATGGTTATAGGTGGTGACGACGAGAATGCCGTCCATCACCGCAATGCCGAACAGAGCGACAAACCCGATCGCCGAGGAAATGCTGAACGCGGTACCGCTCAACGCCAGCGCCAGCACGCCGCCAATAATCGCCATCGGGATCGCCGAGAAAGCGAGCAGGCTGTCGCGGATCGACCCGAAATTGGCATAGAGCAGCAACAGGATCAGCAGCAGGCTGATCGGCACCACCACCTCCAGCCGGGCGACGGCGTTGGTGAGATTGTCGAGTTCCCCGGCCCATTCGAGATGATAGCCGGTCGGCAAATGCACGCTCCGCGTGATCCGCGCCCGCGCTTCCTCCACCGCACCGCCGAGATCGCGTCCGCGCACCGAGAATTTGATCGGGATGTAGCGTTCCTGATGCTCGCGATAGATGAACGATGCGCCCGATGTCAGTTTGATATCGGCGACTTCGGACAGCGGCACCTGGATCGTACCGCTGCCATTGGGTGCCGGTGCGCCAATGGTGATACGGCGGATCGCGTCGATCGAGTCGCGCTGTTCGGCCTTCAGGCGCACCACGATCGGGAAGTGCCGGTCGGTGCCCTTTTCATACAGTTCCGCCGAGGATTGCCCGCCAATCGCGGCCGCCACCGTTGCGTTGATGTCGTCGGGCGTCAGGCCATAACGCGAGGCGCGCGCGCGATCGACATCGATCCGCACCGTCGGCTGCCCCAGCGACTGGAACACGCCCAGATCCTCGATGCCTTTAACCTTCGCCATCTCCGCCTTGATCGCATCGGCATATTTTTCGAGCGTCGGCAAATCTGGGCCGAACAGTTTGATCGAGTTGGCCCCTTTCACCCCCGATGCGGCTTCCTCGACATTGTCCTCGATATATTGCGAGAAGGAGAAATCGACGCCGGGATATTTGGCCTGCAGTTTCTTCGACAATTCGGCGGTCAGCGTTTCCTTGGTCACGCCGGCCGGCCAGCTACCGGCCGGTTTCAGCGGCACGAAGAATTCGGCGTTGAAGAAGCCCGTTGAGTCGGTGCCGTCATCAGGCCGTCCATGCGCCGACAACACCGATTCCACTTCGGGATATTGCGCGATCATGCGGCGCACACCATCCACCACCGGTTGCCCTGCCTCCAGGCTGATCGAGGCCGGCAGGCTGGCACGGATATACATGTTGCCCTCTTCGAGATGGGGCAGAAATTCAATGCCAAGCGAGCGCACGCCAACCATCGCCCCGCCGAGTAGCAGCAGCGCACCACCGATCGCCAGCACGCGATTGCCCAGCGCAAAGGCAGCGGCAGGTTCGTACAGGCGGCGCAACCGCGCGACGATCCATGTCTCCACCTCGGACAATTTATCGGGCAGCAGCATCGTCGCCAGCACCGGCGCGACCGTGAAGGTCGCGATCAGGCCGCCGGTAATGGCATAGGCATAGGTCTTCGCCATCGGGCCGAAGATATGGCCCTCGACGCCCGTCAGCGTGAACAGCGGCAGGAAGCTCGCGATGATGATCGCGGCGGCGAAGAAGATGCCGCGGCTCACCTCATGGCTCGCCCCCAACACTGCGGAGAAGCGGCTGGCGAGCGTATAATGGCCGCGCCCGCCTTCGACATGCGCTGAGCGTTCCACCATATGGCGGAAGATATTCTCGACCATGATGACGCTGGCATCGACCACCAGCCCGAAATCGAGCGCGCCGACCGACAACAGGTTCGCACTCTCGCCCTGCAACACCAGGATCAGGATCGCGAAGGCGAGCGCGAAGGGAATGGTCGCGGCGACGATGATCGCGCTGCGCAAATTGCCGAGAAACGCCCATTGCAGGAAGAAGATCAGCGCGATCCCCGCCACCAGATTTTCCAGCACGGTGTGGATCGTCAGGTGGATCAGGTCGGATCGGTCATAGATGCGATCAAGATGGACGCCCGGCGGCAAGATGCCCGAGGCGTTGATGTCGGCGACTTCCTTCTGCACCGCTTCGATCGTCGGCATCGATTGTGCGCCGCGCTGCATCAGCACGATGCCCTGAACGATGTCGTCCTCATTGTTATACCCGGCGATACCCAGCCGCGGCGCATTGCCGATCTCGACATGGGCGACGTCCTTCAACAGGATCGGCTGACCATTGGCGGTGCCGACCAGCACATTCTCGATCCCCGACACCGACTGGATCAGCCCGACACCGCGCACGATCGCCGCCTGCGCGCCGAAGTTGATCGTCTGCCCGCCGACATTGCCATCGCTCTTGCTTAGCGCGGCGAGCACTTGCCCGACCGCGACGCCGTGCGCCGACAACCGATCATTGTCGATCACGACATCATAAGCGCGCAGCTTGCCGCCCCAGCCGGTCACGTCGATCACGCCCGGAATGCGTTTGAAGCGGCGTTGCAGCACCCAGTCCTGCAAGGTCTTGAGGTCCATCACCGAATAGCCCGGCGGCGCGCTGATCTTGTAGCGGAAGATCTCGCCGACCGGGCTGGTCGGCGACAGCGACGGCTGCGCCCCGCCCGCCAGCGGCGGCAATTGCGACAGGCGATTAATCACCTGCTGCTTGGCCGCCTCATTGGTCAGGTCATAGCTGAACTGGATCTTGATGTCGGAAAGGCCGAACAGCGAGATCGCGCGGATCGCAGTCAGATGCGGAATACCCGCCATGCCGACCTCGATCGGGATGGTGACATTGCGCTCCATCTCCTCCGCCGACAGGCCTTGCGTCTGCGTGATCACCTCGACCATCGGCGGCACGGGATCGGGATAGGCCTCGATATTGAGGTTCCAGAAACCGATCGCGCCCGCGACCAGCATCGCGGCAAAGATGCCGACGATCAGCAATCGCTGCCGCAGCGAAAATTCGACCAGGCGGTTCATTCGCCGAGACCCGCCTCATTCACGAACAGCGCGCCCGAGGTGACGATCCGCTCGCCCGACTTCAGACCGGCGAGCACGGCAATGGTGCCATCCTGCGCGTCACCGGCGGTAATCGTGCGGGCCTGGAGCAGCCCATCGGGGCGTACCACCCACACCCGCGCCGCTTCGCCCTCATGGATCACGGCTTCGGCGGGGATTCGCAGCGCCGTGCCACGTTGCGGCCGCTGGATCGAGAAGCTGGCGAACATTTGTGGCTTCAGCATGCCATCGGGATTGGCGATGGTTGCGCGGACCGGCAGGCGGCGCGTTTGCGGATCGAGCGCCGCGCCGACCAGATCGATGGTTGCATGGAAGCTGCGTCCCGGCAGCGCCTGCGTCGTCACCGTTACCGAATCCCCGACATGCACCGCATTGGCATCGCTTTCGGCAATCTGCGCGATCAGCCAGACATGCGACGGATCGGTGATCGTCATCACCGGCTTGTCGCCGCCTTGCGACACATATTGCCCGGCCGACACATCGCGCGAGGCGATCAGGCCGCCGATCGGCGCATGGAGCGTCGTGCGGTCGTGAATGCCCGAAACCTCGCTGACGCTTTCCAGCCGCGCGATTTCGCCCGACGTCTTGCCCAGGATCGACAATTTGTCGCGCGCCGCGCCCAGCGCCGCCGCTGTGGTGCGCGCGGTCGCTTGTGCCGCGACCAGATCGGTCTGCGCCTGGAGATAATCCTTCTGCGCGCCGCCCGCCGTCTCGAAAATCTGGCGCTGGCGCTCGGCATTGCGCGTCGCGGTCGCCAATTGCGCCTGCGCGTTCTGGAACGCCGCGCGCGCCGCGAACAGGCCGCTGCGCGCATCGACGAAATCGCTGGTCTTGACCAGCAGCAGCGGCTGCCCCGCGCGGACATATTGCCCGGCATCGGCCAGGACCCGCACGATCTGGCCGGCATAGGGCATCAGGACCGGCGTGCTGCGATCGCCATCGACGGTGATCGCGCCGCTCGCCAGCGTGCGGTCATCCGAGGCCGAATAGCCGACACGCATCGTCTTCAGCCCCGCCATCTGGTCGGCGGTCAGCCGCAAGGTTCCCGGCGGCGTCGGTTGCGGGGCGGCGGGCTCGCGGTGCGTCAGGCGCTCGACGGCGAACCACAACAGCACCGCGCCAACCGCGCAGACGGCGGAAACGACCAGCCAGCGTGTCTGCGTGGCCGGGGCCAGCGTGCGGGTCTGGGGCAGGGATTCGGGTGTCGGAGAAGCGTGCATCGGAAACCCTATTGCGGCAAGGCTGGCACCTCTACGTAAGCCAGCTTACATCTCGCTTACAAATTGCTGCAGTGCAGAAAGTCCGAGAATGCGGGTCTTGTTGGTCGAGGACGACGATGAAGTGGCGGTGCCGCTGGTCGATGCCCTCTCGCGGCGCGGTGTCTCGGTAGAACGCGCACGCGACGTTGGCGAAGCCGAAGCGTATCTCGCCGCAATCGATTATGCGGCCGTATTGCTCGACCTAGGCTTGCCCGACGAAGACGGCATCGCCCTGTTGACGCGGATGCGCGCGCGCGGCGACACGCGGCCCGTGCTGGTGCTGAGCGCGCGTGGCGCGATCGATGCGCGTATTCGCGGCCTGAACGAAGGGGCCGACGAATATATGGTCAAACCGTTCGACGTCGATGAACTGCACGCACGGCTGCTTGCCATTCTGCGGCGCCGCGACGGCTATACCGGCAAGTCGCTCCGCTGCGGTGCCTTGGAATTCATCGTCGAGACGCGCGTCGCCTATATCGACGCCCAGCCGCTGGCGCTGTCCGTGCGCGAAACGCAGTTGCTGGAACTGCTGCTGCGCCGATCGGGCAAGGTCGTGCCCAAGACCGTCGTGGAGGATCAGCTCTTCGGCCTCGACAGCGACCTGGGGTCGAACGCAGTCGAGGTCTATATCCACCGCTTGCGCAAGAAGCTCGAAGACGGGTCGAGCTGCGCGCGGATCGAGACGGTGCGCGGCGTCGGCTACATGATGGTCGCCGCCGCGTGAGAGTGCGCGCGCCGCGCTCGCTGCTTGGCCAGTTTATCGCGCTGCATGTCGGCATCGCTTTGGTCGCCGCGATCACGTTGCTGTGGAGCGCGTCTGCCCTGCTGCACCAGACCGCCGACCATTTTCAGCGGAATTTGCTGCGCCGACAGGCCGCGCTTTCGGCGTCGTTCGGGCAGGCCGGTGCGCCGCAACCCGTGGTCCTGTCCAATGGCATGGCAGTCAGCGTGATCGGCCGGAATCGCCGGGTGCTCAATTCCTACGGACCGCCGCGGCCGCAGATCCTGGCGGCAGCTCCGCTCGATGAGACATCGCATTTCTTTCGCAAGGGCGCGATCCAGGCGTTCTGCCTGCCCGCCACGGTAGGCTGGATCGTCGTCTCGCAAGACGATGCCGACCCGGAGGTGGTCACCGACGATGTCGTGCGCAATTTCCTCTCGCGCTTTGCGCTGATATCGCTGCCGATTGCATTGCTTGTGCCAGTGATCGGCGCGCTGCTCGCCCGCCGTTTGACGCACCGCATGCGCATGGTCTCGCTGGCGGCAGCGCAAATCGGCCCGCAATCGCTCGATGCGCGCTTGCCGCGCGGTCTGCTCCCGCTGGAAGCGGAGCCGCTGGCCGAGGCGGCCAATGCCGCGCTGGACCGTCTCGCCGCCGCGATCCGGGTGCAAACCGCCTTTGCCGCCGATGTCGCGCACGAATTGCGGACGCCGTTGGCGGCGATACGGCTGCGCGCCGATGCGATTGCCGACCCAGAGGCGCGCTCGGCCCTGATGGCAGCCGTGGATCGCGCCGGGAGGGTGATTGCCCAATTATTGGCATTGGCGGAGCTGGAGCGACCGTTGGAATCGAGTGGAACAACCGTCGATCTTCACCGCCTGGCGGAACAGGTCGTCGCCGATCGCGCCCCTGCGATACTGGCATCGGGCCGCAGCATTGCGCTCGATCGCGATTCGGGACCGGCGCAGGTCTACGGCTATAGCGAGGCCCTGACGCTCGCGCTCGAGAACCTGCTCGACAATGCAACCCGCCATACCCCGCACGGGACGGCGATCCACGTCCGCAGCGGCAGCAGCCACATCATTGTCAGCGATGACGGCCCGCCGCTGCCGCAGGATGATCTGGCGCGCCTGACGGAACGGCTCTGGCGCGGGGCCGGGTCCCCCGTCGAAGGCTCGGGCATCGGTCTCTCGATTGTCGACCGGGTCGCCCATGCCCATGGCGGGCGGCTGAACGTGCGGCGCGGCGACGCCGGGCGCGGACTGGTGTTTGAAATCAAGGTCCGGCGGCCGAAACTCGGCGTCACCGGCGATTGAACCTCACCGATCGTGATCGACCCGGTCATAGGCGGCTTCGATCTCTTTCGGCACGTCGGTGAAGCTGCTCCACGGCAGCGGCTTGTGCAGCGCCATCGACCAGCGCTCGATCCATTCGATCCCCTCTTTTCCGGCATAGGGATCGGGGGTGCGGTACGCCGGGTCCTTCATCGCCTGCGCCAGCGTCACCGGTCGCAAATGCTCGCGCTGGAGGATAGCCGCGAGATCATCGATCGAATCTGCATTCAGCCGGGTCGCGTGTAGCAGCATGACATAGGCGATATCGCGCCCGAACAAGGCATGCGCTGCGCTGCGATACCAGCGGATCGTCGTTGCGGTATGAGCGAGATAGAGGTGCCGGATCCGCGCCCGCGTCGCCTCATCCCGCGCGATGGTCGCGGCATCATAGGGCTCGGCAAATTCCCAGTCATCGGCATCGATCGTAACGGGCGCGATGCGGTAGCCATGCGCGGTCAGCCAGGCGTTGATCTCGTGCTTGACCGCCTCCGGCGTGCCGGTTTCGAGATAGGGGTGGCGAAACCACCCGATCCGACGGTGCCGTTCTTCGAGCAGGCCCCGCGTGACCGGCTCGCCGCGCGCAATATCGGCAATGTAGGCGGCCGCGCCCAGGCGGTTGGGCGATTCGTGCGAAAAGGTGTGGTTGCCGAGGTCCATGCCGGCATCGAGCCAATGCTCCAGAACGGCGATCTGTTGCGGCCGATCCAGCTCGTTGAGTTTCGATTCGTTGACAAAGCCCGTCGCCGGGATCCTGTGCTTGCGCAGGCCCTCCAGAATGTCGGCGTTCAAACCGTTCACATAAGGCTGCTCCTTCGCCATCGTCAGCGCCGGCAGGTCATCGAAGGTCAGGGCGATTTTGGCGTGCTTGCTTCGTGCCGCCACCGGACTGCAGCCCAAAGGGATGGCGATCAGGCCGAGCAGGATCAAGCGGAGCATCGTCATGGTCGCTGCGTCTTTCAAGCGCGGCTCCGCATCTGTCGACCGCTGACTTTCTGCCCGTGCAGAATCGTGATGAAGAGATTGGCTGGGGCGGCAGGGTTCGAACCTGCGAATGGCGGCATCAAAAGCCGCTGCCTTACCACTTGGCGACGCCCCAATCCGGGAGCGGCGTGCTTTAGGCTGCGAATCCGCGCTTGGAAAGCCCGGATTCACGCTTTCAGATCACGCGCTCGAGCCAGCCATACGGATCAGGCGCGTGCCCGCGCTGAATATCGATAAGCGCCTGGCGCAAACGCTGGGTGGTTTGCCCCGGCCCGCCGCCACCGATCTGGAATGCGCCATCACGCATCTTCATCGTGCCGATCGGGGTGACCACCGCCGCCGTGCCGCACGCAAAGGCCTCCAGCAGCCGACCGCTTTCGGCGTCGGCGCGGCACTGGTCGATCGCATACGGCTCTTCGCGGACACTGAGCCCCATATCGCGCGCCAAAGTCAGCAAGGAATCGCGGGTGATGCCGGGAAGGATCGTGCCCGTCAGCGGCGGCGTGGCGATGCTGCCATCGTCGAACACGAAAAAGATGTTCATGCCGCCCAGTTCTTCAATCAAGCGCCGCTCGACCGCGTCGAGGAACAGCACCTGGTCGCACCCTTGGCGAGTCGCCTCGGCCTGCGCGATCAGACTGGAGGCGTAATTGCCGCCGCATTTCGCGGCCCCGGTGCCACCGGGGGCGGCGCGCGTATAGTCCTGCGACACCCACAGGGTGACGGCGGGCGCGCCACCCTTGAAATAGGCCCCGACCGAGGAGGCGATCACCGCATATAGATATTCGCTGGACGGCTTCACCCCCAGGAACACCTCGCTCGCGATCATGAACGGGCGGAGATACAGCGCGCCTCCGTCGATATCGGGGATCCAGTCGGCCTCCTGACGCACGATAGCGCGGACCGACTCGACAAACAGCTCATCGGGCAGCGGCACCATCGCCATCCGCTCCGCCGATGCGCGGAAGCGCGCGGCGTTTGCCGACGGGCGGAACAAAGCTGCCCCGCCATCGGGCAAGCGATAGGCCTTCAGCCCTTCGAAAATCTCTTGCGCATAATGCAGCACGGCGGACGCGCTATCCATCTGGAACGCCGCACGCGGGGTGATCTTGGCGTCATGCCACCCGGCGACCTCGTTATAACGGATCGTCACCATATGATCGGTGAACACGCGCCCGAAGCCCGGGTTTGCAATCAAGCCGGTGCGTTCGTTTGCGGGCACGGGCGTCGGATGCGGTTCCACGACAAAAGCGTGCGTGCTGGCGGTGGGGCGGTGGTCGAGATCGGCGTTCTGGTGCATCGAAGCCCTGCGACAAGTTGTTACAATTTGGGGGTTGAAGGGCTGTACGGGAGGCGGCAAACGCGGTCAACAATGGCTACCGCAATCGCCTCCGCCTCGCCGCTTTTCCTGCGCGAACCCGAAATCCGTCGTGGCATGGAACTCATGTACTTCGCGCAGAGCACGCTTGCGCGCTCCACCGAGGAGCAACTGAGCGCTTTAGGACTGGGCCGGGCGCACCACCGCGCTTTGTATTTCATCGCGCGCCATCCCGATCTCACCGTCAGCGCGCTGCTCGGGCTGCTCGGCATCACCAAGCAATCGCTCGGTCGCGTCCTGAACGAACTGGTCGAGCGCAACCTCGTCGAAACGCGCATTGGCGAGCGCGATCGGCGGCAACGGCTGCTGCGCTTGTCGGAAGCGGGCAAGCAGCTCGAATCCGATCTGTTCGAATGCGTTCGCCAAGTGTGGGCGCAGGCTTATGCCAGTGCGGGGCAGAATGCGGTCAGCGGCTTCTGGGCGGTGCTGGAAGGAATCACCCCAGACGAGGTGCTGAAGCTCCTCTCGGTCTGACTGCAGACTTAGGCGTCGCGCGTCCGTCCTAACGCCGCGCTTCTGCAGCCATCTCTGCGTTGCGCGCAGCCGAGGCTGCAACCGTCGCGCGCAGCAAAGCGACAAGCGCCTGCCCCTGATCCAGCACGTCGAGCCCCTTGCGCGTGGAACCATCCGGGCTGGCAACACGATCGGCCAGCGTCCCCGGCGGAACATCCGCCGCAGCCGCCAGCAGCGCCGACCCTTCAACCGTGGCGAGCGCCAGACGGTTCGCCTGGTCTTCGGGTAGCCCCTGCGCGACGCCAGCCGCTGCCAGCGCATCGATAAAGCGATATAGAAACGCCGGCCCGCACCCGGCCAGTGCGGTGACTGCATCGAACTGTGCTGGATCGACCCATTCGACCAGACCGAGTGCTGCCATCACCGTGGTGATCGCCTTGCGCAGGGCGGGATCGGCGCTGCTGCTGTCGAGCGCGACGACGCCCTTGCCAATCCCGACCGGCAAATTCGGCATTGCGCGAACGATCGCGCCTGCCTGAAACCGCGCAGCGAGCGCGTGTTCTTCCACCCCCGCCAAAATCGAGACCAACGCTGGCACGCCCCGCAAGCGCTCCGCAAAGCGCCCGGCGACCTCGTCCAATTGCTGCGGCTTCATCGCCAGGATCACGAGATCGGGCAATGCCCCGCTCGGCACATCCCGCGCCTGCCGGACGCCTGCCGGCAAAAGCCGGTCGGCCCGGTTGACCACATCGACATTGCCGGGTGCCAGAACCCCGCTGGCGATCCATTGGCGGAGCATCGCCCCGCCCATAGTCCCGCATCCGACCATCCAGACGCGAGTCACCGTCCGCTCCGGACGGTCGTACCCGTCCATTCAGGCCTCGCCCTGCGTCTCGGTCATGGCTGCGGCCATGGCTTCGGCAGGGGTCTTGCCGCCCCACAGCACGAACTGGAACACCGGATAGAAGCGCTCGCATTCGTCGATCGCGCTCTCGACCAGCAATTCCGCCGTCCCCAGCGACATCGTGCCGCCCCCCGATTCGGTCGCGCCTTCGATCATCGCGGCATGGCGGTACAGCAGGATCCCGCTCGCCGACCACAATTCGAAATGGCCGACCCACAATTGCTCGTTGATCAGCCCGATCGCTTCATAAATCGCGGCGCGCCGGTCATCGGCCACGCGCACGTCGGGAAAGGCCAGGAACTGAATAACGCTGTCTTCCTCGCGCCATAGCGCGCGAAGCTCATATTGCGTCCAGCTCCCTTTGACCTTGGCGATGACTTCATCGTCCTGCCGCTCATGGTCCCAGCCATGCGCCGCGAAATAGCTTTCCAGCATGTCGATCGGCGCTGCATCGTCGCGATCGAAATCCGCCTCATCGAGGATCATCGTGCGCCTCCATCATTCGCCTTTGGCGCTGTGGTGACGCAGCGCGGCGGGCAGCACAAGAATGGGGCAGGCAAGCCAATCGAAAAAACTGTGGAAAAGATCGTCTCAGCCTTCCGCCTTAGGCGTTGCCGCCGCTTTCGCTTCGAGCGCATCGAGCCGCGCACGCAGCGCATCCGCATCGTCGCGCGCGGCCGCCGCCATCGCCTTGACCACCTCAAACTCGTCGCGCGAAACGAAATCCAGACCGCCAATCCACTCCTTCGCCCGCGCGCGCGCGCCTGCCTCGGCCTCACGCCCAACACCGGCCAGCGTTCCAGCAGCACCGTTCAGGAACTTGGCGAGGTCGTCGAAAATCTTGTTATCGGATTGCATGCGGAAAATCCCGTGGGGTTCAGAGCTTGATGATTTGGGTGGTAGCGGACGGTGGCGCAAGGGTTTCGGCCCCTGGGTTCAAGTCCATGATCTGGTAATTGAGATAGAAAGCGAACACCAGCCAGAGAAGATACGGCACCAGCAGAGCCCCGGCCAGCACGCGGATCCGGCCGAAGACGATCGCCATCGCCAGCGTGAGCAGAAACATCAGCACGACGATCCCGAGCGCGAAGGTCACCTGATGCATGCCGAAAAACACCGGCGACCAGCTCAAATTCACCGCCAGTTGCACGGCGAACAGCGCGATCGCCGGGCCCCGCATGCGCGAGCCGCGGGCATGGATGATCATCGCCAGCGCAAGGCCCAGCAGGACGTAGATCGCCGTCCATGCCGCCGGGAAGGCCCAATCCGGCGGCGTAACGGGCGGTTTAACCAGCGCAGCGTACCAGACATTGGCCGATCCAGCGGGAGCCAGGCGCGCTGCGGTAAAGCCCAGCAAGAGCACGAACGGCACCGTCACGACCGCCCAGCGCAAAAACGCAAGCCGCAACTGCTGTTTCGATGCAATCTCTCTCAAGCCACGGCCCCCGGTTACACGCGAATCTGTCAGGCGCTCAGCTGTCGCCCCGCCTGTTCTTCTATAGAAGAACGACGGCCAGGTTGCGTGGTTAAATTTTCCCCAACCAGTGCCTGCCTCCTACCGGGTGGCGGCGATCAGAAATTCGACATTGCCCTCAGGCCCGGTGATCGGGCTCTCGACCAGCGTGACGACGGACCACCCGTGCGCGACCACCCATGCCGAGACCTCCGTGCAGACGCGCGCATGCACCGCTGGATCGCGCACGACCCCGCCCTTGCCAACCTCATTGCGGCCCGCCTCGAATTGCGGCTTGATCAAAGCGAGCAAGCGCGCCTGCGGCTTGGCAAAGCGCAGCGGCACCTCGAGCACCTTGGTGAGGCCGATGAAGCTCGCATCGCAGACGATCAGGTCGACCGGCTCGGGAATATGCGCCTCGGTCAAGATCCGGGCGCTGGTTTGTTCGTGGACGATCACCCGGTCATCCTGGCGCAGCTTCCACGCCAATTGGTTGGTGCCACTGTCGACGGCATAAACCCGCGCCGCGCCACGCTGGAGCAACACGTCGGTAAAGCCGCCGGTCGAAGAGCCGACATCGATCGCCACCGCGCCCGTTACGTCCCAGCCGACCGCATCCAGACCATGCGCCAGCTTGATTCCGCCGCGCGAGACCCATGGATGGTCGCGCCCGCGCACGTCGAGCACGACGTCGTCCGCCACCGCTTGGCCGGGCTTGTCGATCTTGCGCTCGCCCGCAAACACCAGCCCCGCCATGATCAGCGCCTGCGCGCGCGTCCGGCTTTCGGCGAGGCCGCGATCGACGAGGAGCTGGTCAGCACGGGTCTTGGACATACAGCCCCTCCAACGCCAAGCGGCGCACGCGCGCAAGGGGGCTTCGAGTCGCGCGCGCCTTAGCGCCCCTGAAATACCGCTCGCCGCGGCCCGTTTTACGCCGCGCGGTCGTCCCCGTTTCAGGTCATCGCATCCACCATTCTTTCTGGCGCAGCGCTATTGCCTATCTTTTAAGTAGGAATACATTTTGCTCTTGGAGGCGTGGCCATGCGGCGTCCCCCTAGAGCACGAATGGCCACGTCTCTCCACCCCTGTTTCAGGGCGCATTGGGAGAGAATCGATGGGTACCTTTTCGAATTTCGACCCTGTTCAGCCGACCATTTTGACCGTTCCGGGCCTTGGCGGCTCGGGCCCGTCGCATTGGCAGACCTTATGGGAACAGGCACGCCCAGACACGATCCGCGTCGAACTGGGGATGTGGAATACGCCGCATCGCAACGCCTGGGTGACCAAGCTCGACCAGGCGATCCGTTCGGCGCAGGCTCCAGTCGTGCTCGCCGCGCACAGTCTTGGCTGTCTCGCCGTGGCGTGGTGGGCGGAGCTGACCCGCCAGCCTTATGGCTGGCCCGTCGCCGGGGCACTGCTGGTCGCCCCCGCCGATGTCGACCGCCCCGACGCCCAGGCCGAACTCGCCGCCTTTGGCCCAACCCCGATCAGCCCCCTGCCCTTCCCCTCCATTGTCGTCGCCAGTCGCGACGATCCCTGGATCACGATCGAGCGCGCGCACAGCCTGGCGGTCGGCTGGGGCAGCCACTTTGTCGATGCCGGGGCCCAAGGCCATCTGAACGCGGCGAGCGGGATCGGATGGTGGGAAGAGGGGCAGGAACTGCTCCACCGCGTCATCGGCGCAGCGGCGGATCGTCACGGCAAGCCCCTGGCTCCCGGCGATGCGCGCTCGATTCTCGCCATCAACGCGACCGATGCGGCGCAGACGCATTATTTGACGGGTGTGCCGATCAGCTGAAGCGCCCCTTCAATCGAAGAACAGATAGGCCGGGTCGAAATCGGCGAAGCGCCGCAACGCGTTCCAATCGAGAATCTCGACCGTCCCCTGTCGAAAATTGACCAGCTCCTGTTCGCGCAACTGGCGGAGCATGCGGTTGGCGTGAACCGCAGTCAGTCCGGTGGCGTCGGACAGGTCGACCTGGGTCAGCGGCAGCGCGAACGTGGTGCCCGAGGTCATCCCGATCCGCTCTAGGCGAACGTACATCTCGCAAAAGAGGTGCGCGAGGCGGACGACAGCACTGCGCGCGCCGATCGACACGATCCATTCGCGGTTGATCGCGGCATCGATCAGCGTCGAGCGCCACAGCAATTCGGTCAGCGTGGCGGATCGCTCGGTTAGCGCCCGAATTGCGCTGTGCGGGAAAAACGCGACCTTCACGTCGGTAAGGGCCGCGACCGAATGTTCGAGGCGCTTCAGCGGGTAGCTGTGCAAATCGACAAAATCGCCGGGAACGTGAATCGCGAGGATTTGCCGCCGCCCCTCGGGCGTATCCTTATACCGCTCGACGAAGCCCTCCAGCAGCAGCGTACATTGGGTCAGCGGTGTTTGCTGACGCACGATGATTTGCTTGGCTGAAAAGGTGGCCGTCCGTCCAACCGCCGCTTCCAGCGCGGCCACCTCTTCGGCGTTCAGCACCGGGATGCGATGAGTCTTAAGGAACAGGCTAGTGTACATGGTTTCCCCTATTTTCCCGGAACATGCGCCGCGTCACCACGTTCTGTCCACTGGGAGAGATGCAATGTCGAAAACACCGAGCGATACGCCCATCCGTGTAGCGGCGGAGCGTGGCGAAGTCTTGCTCGATGGGCCGGATGGTTTGGCGACCTCGCTCACCCCGCAGGCCGCCAAGCAATCCGCCGAACATCTTCACCGCGCAGCCGACCTGGCCGATCGCCGACCGAACGAAGAATTTCCGTGGAATCATACGCTTTAAGGAAAGAGTGTTAATCACGGTTCGCTATGGCGAGCCTGTGCCATTTCGAAAACTCTTTCTCAGCCGGTGGTCCGCGCTGCTATGGGCGATCGGCATACTTTGGACGGCGGTCGATACGGTTGGGTTTGCGCCCCCGGCTGGGCATGGCGACGCAACAGCAGCGGCCAATGCCACCGACGCCACCGGGGCGGCCATCGACAATGCCGACCTTGCCATCCTTGCCAATGCAATGAAGGGCAACTGAAGCGCTTAGCGGTCCAGAGCGTCGTTAACATCATCGTTGGGGATCGTAAGGGTCAGCGCCAGCGCGCGACATAGCCCTCCGCCTGCGATTGGTGGAGGTCAAAAAAAGGGCGGCCGACAAATGTCGACCGCCCCAATCCTATAGTCAGGGACGCAAGGCCGCGTCGTCGCGGTCGCTCAGTTCGTCGTCATCCACCGTATCGTCGTCGAGTTCGTCCTGAACGTCGTCTTCCTCTTCCTCGTCTTCATCCGGATCCTTTTCCGAATCGAGGTCGTCATCTTCCTCGCCCAGATCATCGTCTTCCATGTCGAGATCGTCGTCATCGTCGTCGTCATTTTCGGACGCGATGTCGGGGTTGAGGTCGGTCAGCAAAGTGCCATCGCTGGGCCCGTCGCGCGTGACCTCCAGGATTTCCGCGCGTTGGCTTTCGTCATAGCCTTCTTCGTCATATCCGTCGTCGCCGGTGCCTTCCCCCGGCACGCGATGTCCACCCATGCTCATTGCGTCTCTCCCGACAGCCCACACAATGTAGGATCATTCCAAACTTCGAACCGCGCAACCCGCGTTCGGTTCCGCGCGGTTCACCGAAATTCGCTCAACTGGGGCGAAACAGCCGACCACGCTCGACAATGGCCGCGATGCCTAGCCCGGCCACACCGGCGATGAGGAAACCCAGGTGCATCGGCGCGGTCGTGCCATTGAAGCTGCGCCCAATCGCCCAGCCGATCACGCCGCCAAGCGTGATGCCGAAAAAGCCCTGCACGCTCGATGCAATCCCCGCGATTTCCCCCATATTTTCCATCGCCATTGCCGACATGTTGGAGGTGGCGAGGCCAAAGCACGCCATCGTGATCGCCTGGACCACAACGAACACCAGCAACGGCTCATCCCCAAAAGACCCGACCGCCAGGCCCGTGCCCGACGAGACGATCATCACCACCAACGCGACCTGCGAAATACGGCGCATGCCCAGATGAATGACGATCCGCGAATTGAGCAAGTTCGCCACCGCCATCGTGCCCGCCGAGGCGGCGAACACCATGCCGAGCAGCCCTGGGCGATGGAAGACATGCTCCATGATCGGCTGGATCGAGCTGAGATACCCGA
Source organism: Sphingomonas echinoides ATCC 14820 (assembly GCF_000241465.1). GTDB lineage: Bacteria > Pseudomonadota > Alphaproteobacteria > Sphingomonadales > Sphingomonadaceae > Sphingomonas > Sphingomonas echinoides. The sequence goes on along the minus strand of NZ_JH584235.1, from coordinate 3,908,368 downwards.
AAATCGCGCCTTGGCAGATCAGCGCCGCAATCATATAGCCCAGCGAATAGCGGTCGCGCAGCGTGTGTCGCCAGCCCGACACTGTACTACGGATCGATAGCGGCGCGCGATTCTCCGGACGCAGCGTCTCGGGCATGCGGAGGACGAACCAGACCAGGCACAGCAACGCCGCCGCCGCGATCATCTCGAAAATCAGCCGCCACGATCCCAGCAGCAAAATCGCCTGCCCGATGCTCGGTGCCACGATCGGCACCGCCATGAACACCATGAAGGCCAGGCTGGTCACCTGCGCCATCGCGCGCCCGGAAAAGCAATCGCGGATCACGGCGATGGTTACGACGCGACTGGCGGCAACCGCCAAGCCGCTGATGAAGCGCATCGCCAGCAGCAGCGCAAACCCGTTGGCCAGCCCCGCCAGCAAGTTGCACACGATGTACCCGAGCAGCCCCGCGATCAACACCGGCCGCCGCCCGAAACGATCGGTCAACGGTCCGTGGATCAATTGCCCGATCCCCAGCCCGACCACGAACACCGTCAAAATCAACGGGCCGTCGACGATCGCATCCACCCCGAGCCGACGTGCGATATCGGGCAAGGCGGGCAGCATCGTATCGATCCCAAGCGCACCAAGCGAAATGAGGGCAGCGATCAGAGGCACGAACTCCACCAAGCGGATTGGCGGCGTGTCCTGCACGGGGATGTCGTTCGAAACAGGCATATCGCCCCAATGCCCGAGCCTGCCGCGCAGGTCACCCATCAATTCATCCGCACTCCAGCTCGAATCTCGCGCGCGTCATGGAACCGTAGCACCGTTGCGGCACTTTCGTGTCTCCACCAGAAGGAGCATGGCGATGGGCATTTTCAGCATGATCAAGGATGCAATCTGGGGCCAGAAGGCCGCCCCGGAAGAAGCCGTTCCCTCGACATCGGCGATGCCGCAGATGAACACGCCGTCCGACCCGGGCAACCCGCCCGCCGAAGCCGCCCCGACGGCGCCCACGGCACCCGTCGATGTCGAAGCGATCCTCACCGCCAAAGCCGAGGCCAAGGGGCAGGAGCTCAACTGGCGCGACTCGATCGTCGATTTGATGAAGCTGCTCGATCTCGACGCGAGCCATGAAAACCGCCTCGCCCTCGCGCACGAACTGGGCTTCACCGGTGACACCGACGACAGCGCAACGATGAATGTCTGGCTGCACCAGCAGGTCATGGCCAAGCTGGCCGAGTCTGGCGGCACCGTGCCCGCCGCGCTGACGCACTGAGACCTTGACGAACCGCATGGCAGGCCTTTAGTGTGTTAGCACGATGATACACATGAGGTCTGCCATGCTCCGTCCCCTGGTGTGCGCAATTGCGCTGTTCCCGCTTGCCGCCTGTGGGGGCGGCAAGGACGGCACCTCGATTTCGATCAACACGTCGGATGGTGACGGCCCGGTCCTGGCCGGTTTCGACGGCAATGGCGAAGCGGCGATCGACACGCCGTTTTTCAAGGGCAAGATGAAGTTGCCCAACGTCAAGTTGGATGCGAGCAATTTCGACATGAACGGGGTGCATCTGTATCCCGGTTCGACGATCGGCAGCGTGAACATCACCGCCAAGAACAAGCCCGATGCCGAGGAAGACGGCCACGTCCGCGTTGCCTTTACCAGCCCCGCCGCCCCTGCTGCGGTCCGGGACTGGTTCAAGACCAAGCTGACTGCGGCGGGATTCACGCTGACGGCGGCGGGCAATGGCCTGACCGGCAAGACCAATGAAGGGGAGCCGTTCGCGCTCGACCTCGTGCCCGACGGCAGCGATATGGCGAAGGGTGTCATCACCATCGGCTGAGCGAGTGTAGCGGTCTGCTGATGACGTCTGGGCAAATCCGGTTTATCCGGTGGCTTTACCCTGACGGACTCCCGATCATGCTCGACACGCCGACTGCTCCCGCAACCGCGCAAGTGCCTGCGCTCTCGCTCAACGACCAGTCCGCCGATCCGGTCGCCTTTGCCGCTGCGCTCGGCGGGTCGTTCGAGCGGTTCGGCTTTGCCGTCGTCGCCGATCACGGCGTGCCGGCCGATCTGATCGCGCGCGCCTGGGCGATGACCGAAGCGTTCTTCGCGCTGCCGGAGGACATGAAACGCGCTTATTTCGTCGCAGGCGGCGGCGGGGCGCGCGGCTATACGCCGTTCAAGACCGAGATCGCCAAGGGCGCGAGCCATGTCGATCTAAAGGAATTTTGGCATATCGGGCGCGAACTGGCCAACGGCCACCGGTTCGAGGCGCAAATGTCCCCCAACATCTGGCCCGACCAGCCCGAGGGATTCCGCGAAACCTTCATCGAGCTTTTCGCGGCCTTCGACACTGCGGGCGATCGCTTGCTCTCCGCCATTGCGCGCCATCTGGGACTCGCCCCCGACTGGTTCGATCCTGCCGTAAAGGACGGCAATTCGGTGCTGCGGCTGCTGCATTATCCCCCCGTCGCCGCCGACGCGCCAGAGGTTCGCGCTGGTGCGCATGAGGACATCAACCTCATCACCCTGCTGCTCGGGGCCGAGGAAGCCGGGCTCGAGTTGCTCGACAAGAATGGTGAGTGGCTGGCGATCCGGCCGCCCGAAGGCGCAATGGTCGTCAATGTCGGCGACATGCTGCAGCGCCTGACCAACCACGTTTTGCCCTCGACCACGCACCGCGTCGTCAATCCCGCGCCCGAGCGGCGCGGCCACTCGCGCTATTCGATGCCGTTCTTCCTGCACCCGGCGCCCGATTTCCTGATCGAGACTTTGCCCTCGACGATCAGCGCGGAAAACCCGAACCGCTATCCCACCCCGATCACAGCGCACGATTATCTCCACGAGCGGCTGGTCGAAATCGGGTTGGTGAAGGCGTGAAGTGATCCGGGTCGGACGATATCTACAACTGGCGGTCGGCGGACTCGGAACGGCGCTCGCTGGGTTGACGGCGCTGTCTGCCCTCACGCACCCTGCGCGCTTCCTCGCTTTACCGTTGCTGGTGTCGATCTTGTTTGCCATCACCATCGTCAGTGGCTTCACGCAGTGGATCACGTTCCAGCGCCGACACTTTGATACAGCGGTAAGGCTGTTTGGCTTTACGATCATCAGTTGGAGTGTGGCGGCGATTGTTCACGCCGCTTACACCATTCCGGATTGTAGCAAGGGGTGCACTGTCGTCGTGTTCACCGCTCCCAAATAACTGCGATCTTGTTTCAGGGTCGATCGTGCCGCATGAGCCGCGCCGCACTACAAGGCAGGAAGTCGAACCCATGACCAAACCCCTCCGCATCGCGCTTGCCGGTCTCGGCACGGTTGGCGCAGGCGTGATCCGCTTGCTCGACACCAATGGCGCGCTGATCGCACGGCGCGCGGGGCGACCGATCGAGATCGTCGCAGTCTCCGCGCGCGATCGGAGCAAGGATCGTGGGGTCGATATCGGTCGCTTCGCCTGGGTCGACGACACGACAGCGCTCGCCCATGCGGACGTGGATGTCGTGGTCGAGCTGGTCGGCGGGTCGGATGGCCCTGCCCTCACGCTCGCGCGCGCCACGCTCGGTGCGGGTAAGAGCTTCGTCACCGCCAATAAGGCGATGCTGGCGCATCACGGGCTGGAGCTGGCGCGCGCCGCCGAAGCGGCCAATGTCGCGTTGAAGTTCGAAGCAGCGGTGGCCGGCGGCGTGCCCGTCATCAAGGGGCTGCGCGAGGGTGCCGCCGCTAATGAGATCGAGCGCGTTTACGGTATCCTCAACGGCACCTGCAATTTCATCCTGTCCAAGATGGAAGCCGAGGGTCGCGATTTCGCCGATGTGCTGGCCGAGGCGCAGGCTTTGGGTTTTGCCGAATCCGACCCGAGCTTCGATATCGATGGCGTCGATGCCGCGCACAAGGTTTCGCTACTGGCGAGCCTCGCCTTCGGCACGCAGCCCGCTTTCGCTGATGTTGCCGCCAGCGGCATTCGCGACGTGCTCGCCGCCGACATCGCCGAGGCGGCGTCGCTCGGGTATCGCGTGCGCTTGATCGGCCTCGCCGAATCCGGCCCGAACGGGCTATTCCAGCGCGTCCACCCGCATCTGGTCCCCGTCAGCCATCCGCTCGCGCACGTCACCGGCGCGACCAATGCGGTGGTGGCGGAAGGCAATTTCGTCGGGCGCTTGCTGTTCCAGGGGGCGGGTGCCGGCGACGGGCCGACCGCCTCCGCCGTCGTCGCCGATCTGATCGACATCGCACGCGGCGAATTCGGCCCGGCCTTCGCCATGCCCGCCGACGCCTTGCTCGCGCAGGGGCCTGCCGATGCGGGTGACCGGTTGGGCCGCGCCTATGTGCGTTTCACCGTCGCCGACCGCGTGGGTGTGCTGGCTGAAATCGCGGCCGCAATGCGCGACGCCGGGGTTTCGATCGAAAGCCTGATGCAGCGCGGCGTCCATGCCGACGGATCGGTGTTGGTGGCGATCGTCACCCATGAAGGCCCCGAGCGCAGCGTCGCGCAAGCGTTGGAACGGTTGCGCGGCTCGCAAAGCCTGGTCGGCCAGCCGCTATGGATGCACATCCTCGCGTAACCGCCGTGGCGTGCGTTTAGGGCGTTATTCGGCTTGAAGTATCCAGCGGCGGGTCTTCCAGCGGGATCGAAACGCGGCGCGATTTGTCAGGCTTCTTGCGGAACGCCCGCCCGACCCCGTGTGCGGCGTCGCCCAGCAGCATGCCAAGGTCGGAAGCCTCGCCCGGCCGCTCGCAGCAACTGTCGGGCGCGATCGCCTTCTGCACAAGGCGCACCAACTGCGTGGCTCCGCCAAAGATGTTAACCCCTACATTGCAGCCGCTCTGCACCGTCGCACAGGATGGCGTCGACAGATCGAGGGCGCGGGTCGCCCGCAGGTCGGGGTTGGACGGGCGCGGCTCGTCGAGCACCACTTCGTTGGGATAGGGCAAAGCCTGCGACGGCAGCGGCTGGCCGCACACCACAATATCCTCGGGATTGCTGTCTTTCGCGCCACGCCGCACGCACGGCTCGTCCGGCACCGGTTGCAGAATGGAAAAGGATGTCGGTGCGGCTGCGGGGCTTGCCGCAGGGCTGGCGCTTTGCGCGGCAAGGAGCAGCAACAGCATTGGAGCGAAGCTGCGCTGCAATCGTGGCGAATTTCAGGCGATCGGCGCGATCCCGAGACGCGCGAGTTCGATTGCGGGGCAACGGTCCATGACGACCTTCAATCCCGCCGCCTCTGCCCGGGCGGCGGCGACGTTGTTGACCACGCCCAACTGCATCCAGACCGCTTTCGCACCCGCTGCAATGGCGTCATCCACCGCCTCGCCCGCTGCCGCAGAATTGCGGAAGATATCGACCAGATCGATCGGATCGCCAATTTGCGAGAGGTCGCGAAACACGAATTCGCCGTGAAGATGCTCGCCGGTGATCTGCGGATTGACCGGGATCACGCGATAGCCATGCTCCTGCAACGTCCGCATCACCCGGTAGGACGGGCGATCGGGGCGATCCGATGCGCCCACCAGCGCGATCACGCGCGTTTCCTCCAGCAAGGTGCGTAGCTCGGCATCTTGGGTGAGCGGCATCAGCCTTGTCCTTTGATCCAATCGCCAACCTTGTCGGCCACGCCCATGAACGCAACGCCTTCGGGACCGTTCCCGGCCGCCGGGGGCTGCCCCGCATCCGAGGCGACGCGCACGCGGATATCGAGCGGGATGCGCCCCAGAAACGGCAGGCCCAGTTCCGCCGCAGCGGCCTCCGCCCCGCCTGTCCCAAACGGATCCGATACCTCGCCACATGACGGGCAGACATAGCCCGCCATATTCTCGATCAGCCCGATGATCGGCACGCCCGCCTTGACGAACAGGTCGATCGCGCGGCGCGCATCGATCAGCGCCAGATCCTGCGGGGTCGAGACGATCACCGCGCCGCTCGGGCGATATTTCTGGATCATCGTCAATTGCACGTCGCCCGTGCCCGGCGGCAAATCGAGCACGAGCGTGTCGGCCGGCCCCCAATTGGCGTCCATCATCTGCGTCAGCGCGCCCGCCGCCATCGGCCCGCGCCACGCGATCGCCTGATCGGCAGCGACGAGCATCCCCATCGACAGCATCGGCACACCATAAGGCGTCGGCACCGGCTGCAACACCTTGTCGCGCGCGGTTGGCTTGGCGTCGGCAACGCCCATCAGGCGCGGCTGCGACGGGCCGTAGATATCGGCATCGACCAGCCCGACGCGCCGTCCGGAGCGCGCCAGCGCGATCGCGAGATTGGCCGAGACGGTGGATTTGCCCACCCCGCCCTTGCCGCTTGCCACCGCGAGCACGATTCGGCGCGAACGCTGGCTGGTCAGCGCAACGCGCACGCTGGTAATGCCGGGAACATCGGTAGCCGCGGCGCGGACATCGGCCTCCAGCGCGTCGCGCGCAGGCTCGTCCAGGCCACTGACATCGACGATGATGCTGGCGCGTCCCTCCTCGATCCTGGCGGTGGCGCGCCCCTGGGCAACGCGGAGAAGGGCGGCATCTAGCAAACTACTATCGGTCATCGTGCGCAGATAGGCGACGCGGATGCGCTTGCCACTGTTTTTCGCAAGAACGCACCCCTATAAAGGTTTCATGACGATCTTATCGGGCTGGTTTCAGCGCCTCTCCATCCTCGCCGCCGACAATAAGGGACCGTGGGGCAGCGGCTCCGGGTCCGACAATGGCGGGGGCGACAGTGGCGGCCCGCGCAACCCATGGGCACAGCCGCCCGGCGGCAAGCCGCGTGGCACTACGCCGGGGCCCAGCGCGCTCGATGAATTCCTCAAGCGCGCGCGCGGCGGCGGAGGCGGCTCTGGTGGTGGCGGTGGACGCCCTCGGATTCCCGGCGCGCCTAGCGCAGGCCAATTGTGGGTGATCGCGGTCGGCATCCTGCTGGTCGCGTGGATCGCCCTCACCAGTTTCCATTCGATCGGCCCGCAGGAGCGCGGCGTCGTCACCGTGCTCGGCCGTTATTCGGAGACGCTCGAGCCCGGCATCCGCTTCACCTTGCCTGCGCCCTTTGTCGAGGTCGCCAAGGTCGATGTCGCCGCGATCAATACCGACACCTTTCCCGATGACAGCAGCGCCGTCACCGCCGGAAAAGACACTGACAAGCTGATGCTGACCAGCGACCAGAACATCGTCGATCTCGACTATTCGGTGCGCTGGCAGATCGCCAACCCGCAGGACTTCGCCTTCCAGATCGCGCGCCCGCGCGAGACGCTGCGCGCCACCGCGCAAAGCGCGATGCGCGCAGTCGTCGCCACCGCCACGCTCGACGAAGCGATCGGTGCCGGACGCACCGCAATGGAGGTGAAGGTCCAGCAGGCAATGCAGGAAATCCTCGATCGCTATAATGCGGGCATCCGCATCCAGGGCGTCGCCATCAAGGGTGCGCAAGCCCCCGCCCAGGTCGCCGACGCCTTCAAGGAAGTCTCCGCCGCGCAGCAACAGGCGCAAAGCGACATCAGCCGCGCACGCGGTTATGCACAGCAGGTGCTGGCCAAGGCGCAGGGCGAAGCCGCTGCCTTCGACGTGATCTACGCGCAGTATAAGCTCGCGCCCGAAGTCACGCGCCGCCGCATGTATTACGACACGATGGAGCAAGTCCTGTCCAAGTCGGACAAGACGATCATCGAGTCGCCGGGCGTTGTCCCTTATTTGCCGCTGCCCGGCATGCGCCGCGTGCCGTCGGCACCGTCCCCCACCGTAGCCGCTCCTCAGACTCCGGGAGTCGCCCAGTGAACCGCGCCCTGCTCCGCAATCCCATCGCCCTTGGCGTGTTCGCCTTGGTGTTGCTGATCCTCGCCGCCAGCACCTTCGCGATCGTGCCCGAGACGCGCCAGGCGGTCGTGCTGCGCTTTCAGCAGCCCGTGCGCACGATCAACGAATATCGCCCCAATGAGGTGTTCGGCCAGACCGGCGCGGGCCTGACCGCGCGCGTGCCCTTCATCGATCGGCTGGTGTGGGTCGATAAGCGCGTGCTCGATGTCGAACTCGACAACCAGCCCGTGCTCTCGACCGACCAGACCCGGCTGGAGGTGGACGCCTATGCCCGCTTCCGCATCGTCGATCCGTTGAAGGCGGTGATCTCGACCGGCAGCACTTCGGTGACCGAACAGCGCGTACAGGATCAGTTGAAGCCGCTGTTCAGCTCCTCGCTGCGCAACGAGCTCGGCAAGCGCCCGTTCGCCGCCTTGCTCAGCCCCGAGCGCACCCAGGTGATGGGCAACATCCGCGCCGGCCTGCAAAAACTCGCCTCGCAATATGGCGTGCAGATCGTCGATGTCCGGATCAAGCATGCCGATTTGCCGAGCGGCACGCCGTTCGACAGCGCGCTCAACCGCATGCGCACCGCGCGCCAGCAACAGGCGCTGACGATCAAGGCACAGGGGCAGCAGACCGCGCAGATCATCCAGGCGCAGGCCGATGCCAAGGCCGCGCAAATCTATGCCGACGCCTTCAACAAGGACCCCGATTTCTACGATTTCTATCGGGCGATGCAGTCCTATCGGTACACGTTCGCGCAGGATGCCAAGGGCCAGACCTCACTGGTCCTGTCGCCCGACAATGCCTATTTGAAGGAATTCCAGGGACGACGCTGATCCATGGTTCCATAACCCTCCATCAGCCGTTCATATTCAATCGCCGTTCAGCATCGCTTAGTATCTACAAAAGCGATGCTGCCAATTGGTAGACGAGAGGAAACGACCAAAGTGCGCTACGCCTACGCCATTACCGCCGCCCTGTTGCTGAGCGGCACCGCGACCGCCATTGCCTTGCCGTCCGCCGGGGGTGCGCAGACCGCGCAGAACGAGCCCGCCGTGATGGCCGCCACCGCCCCCAAGCCGGGCGCGCCGATGAGCTTTGCCGATCTGGTGGCGAAGCTGCAGCCGGCCGTGGTGAATATCTCGACCAGCCAGCACATCACGCAGCAGCAGCCCGCCAACCCGTTTGCCGGCACCCCGTTTGAGGGGCTGTTCGGCCAGCAGGGCCAGGGCGGCAATGGCGGCCCCGCGATCACGCGGGAAGCAACCTCGCTCGGGTCGGGCTTCATCATTTCGCCAGACGGCTATGTCGTGACCAACAACCACGTCGTGGCTCCCGGTGCCAAAGGGGCAACGGTAGATTCGATCACCGTAACCCTGGTCGATCGCAAGGAATATGTCGCCAAGCTGATCGGGCGCGATCCGACTTCGGATCTGGCGCTGCTCAAGATCGATGCGAAGAACCTGCCCTTCGTGAAGTTCGGCGATTCGGATGCCGCGCGCGTTGGCGACTGGGTCGTCGCGATCGGCAATCCGTTCGGCCTGGGCGGCACGGTGACGGCGGGCATCGTCTCGTCACTGCACCGCGTCACCGGCGGCGGTGCTTATGATCGCTTCATCCAGACCGACGCGGCGATCAACCAGGGCAATTCCGGCGGCCCGATGTTCGACCTGAACGGCAACGTCATCGGTATCAATTCGCAGATCCTGGGCAGCACCGGCGGCGGCAATATCGGCATCGGCTTTGCCATTCCGGCGACCGACGCCAAGCCCGTTATCGAAAAGCTGATGAAGGGCACTAAGATCGCGCGCGGCTATCTCGGCGTTGGGCCGCAGCCAATCGACGACGATCTTGCCTCGTCCTTCGGCCTGGTCAAGAATCACGGCGAACTGCTCCGCAGCATCGAGCCGGGCCAGCCTGCCGAAAAGGCCGGGCTGAAGGTTGGTGACGTCGTGCTGCGCGTCGGCGGCAAGGATGTCACGCCCGATCAGTCGCTCAGCTATCTCGTCGCCAATGTGACGCCGGGCAGCCGGGTGCCGCTCGACATCATCCGCCAAGGCAAACCGCAAACGATCATCGCCACGATCGGGACGCGCCCGCCCGAGGATCAGCTTGCCGCCAAGGCAGCGGGCGAGGAAGGCGATGATGGGGATGACAGCGACAACACCACGGTCGGCCAGGCGGCCGCCAATGCGCTGGGCGTAACGGTGCAGACGCTGACCCCGCAAATCGCGCGCACCTTCAACGTCGATTCGTCGGTCCAGGGCGTGGTTGTCGCCACCGTCGATCCGTCGAGCGATGCCGGGTCGAAGGGCCTGAAGCGCGGCGACGTGATCGTTTCGGCCAATGGCGTTCCGGTCACCACGCCAGCGGCGCTCGGTGCAGTGGTCGCCCAGGCTAAGGCCGCTGGCCGCACGCAGGTCGCGCTGTATCTCGTGCGTGGTCGTCAGCCCGCTTTGTTCATCGCGGTCAAGCTGAAGAAGTAAGCCTATCGATCCCTCTCCCGTCGTTCCCACGGGAGAGGGATTTTTCCTTCCGCCGCCCCGCTTTTCGCGCGATAGCTTTTCGCCGAAATCGCGGGAGGCTTCATGAACGACACGACCAGTATCTTCCTTGGCGCGGGTGCCGGTGGCAGCAATCCCCAGCAGCTCGAACTCAAGCGCGCCAATCGCCACGGCCTGATCGCGGGCGCGACCGGCACCGGCAAGACCGTCACCGTCCAGGGCATCATCGAAGGCTTTTCGCGCAACGGAGTCGCGTGCTTCGTCGCCGATGTGAAGGGCGATCTGTCGGGCCTCGCCATGGCCGGCTCGCCCACCGCCAAGAATCACGACGTCTTTGCCGCACGCGCCAAGGAAATTGGCGACGACGCCTGGGCCTATGCCGATACGCCCGTGCAATTCTGGGATCTGTACGGCCAACAGGGCCACCCGATCCGCACCACCATCACCGAAATGGGGCCGCTGCTGCTCTCGCGGCTGATGGATTTGAACGAAGTGCAGGAAGGCGTGCTGACGATCGCCTTCCACGTCGCCGACACGGATGGGCTGCTGCTGCTCGACCTTGATGATCTGCAAGCGATGCTGGTTAGCTGCGGCGAGCGCGCCGACGAGCTCACCACCACTTATGGCAATGTCTCGAAGCAATCGATCGGGACGATCCAGCGCGCCTTGCTTCAACTCCGCAGCCAGGGCGGCGAGCATTTCTTCGGCGAGCCCGCGCTCGATCTCGACGATTTCATCGGGGTGGACGACAAGGGGCGCGGCATCGTCAACATCCTCGCCGCCGACAAATTGATGGCGAGCCCGAAGCTCTATTCCACCTTCCTGCTGTGGCTGATGAGCGAATTGTTCGAGCATCTCCCCGAGGTCGGCGATCCCGACAAACCCAAGCTGTGCTTCTTCTTCGACGAGGCGCATCTGCTGTTCGATGCCGCACCCAAGGCGTTGCTCGAAAAGATCGAGCAGGTCGTGCGCCTGATCCGATCGAAGGGCGTCGGCATCTATTTCATCACCCAGAACCCAATCGACATTCCCGATACGGTGGCGGGGCAGCTCGGCAATCGCGTCCAGCACGCGCTGCGCGCCTTCACCCCGCGCGATCAGGCGGCGGTGAAGTCGGCCGCGACCACCTTCCGCGCCAATCCCGGTGTCGATGTCGAAACCGCCATCACCGAATTGAAGGTCGGTGAGGCTCTGGTGTCGCTGTTGCTGCCCGACGGATCGCCCTCGCCGGTGCAGCGCACGCTGATCGCGCCACCCGCCTCGCGCGTCGGACCGGTCACCCCGGTCGAGCGCGGCGTGATGATCCAGACCGATCCGGTCGGCACCAAATACGACACCGCGATCGACCGCCAATCCGCCGAGGAAATCCTCGCCGGCAAGGCACAGGAAGCGAGCGCAGCCGCCGCCGAAGCCAAAGCCAAAACCGAGGCCGACAAAGCGGCGGCGGCACAGGCCAAGGCCGACGCCGTTGCCGCGCGCGAAGCCGAGCGCCAGCGTGTCGCGGCGCAACGCGAGGCCGACCGCCAGGCCCGCCTTGCCGCGCAACAGGAAGCGGCGGCGGCAAAGGCCGCTGCCAACTCGCCGTGGAACCGGGCGATCACCTCGGCAACCCGATCCGCCTCCTCCGCAGTCGGGCGTCAGGTCGCCAATGAAGTGTCGAAGGCAGTGTTCGGATCATCGCGCGGTGCCGGAGCCGGGATCATCGGCGGGCTGGTGCGCGGCGTCCTTGGCGGGCTGTTCAAAGGCCGCTGACCCCAGTGCCGCCGCTCCTCGCGAGCGGCGGCACCCAGGCCGACATCAGAAGCTGATGCTCACCGTTCCGAACACCTGACGCGGGGCCAGCGGGAACACGCTGTAGGTGTTGGTCGCCGACCCGATGCTGAGCGACGACGCCGCCTTGCGATCGGTGATGTTGGTCACGTTCACGCTGACATGCAGCGCTTTTGCCACCATCCGCTGATCCAGCGGAATCGTCGCCCCGATCTGGCCTGCCAGCGTGAAATAGCCCCCGACCGACAGATCGTTGGTGTACGTCGCATAACGACGACCGATATAATCACCGATCAACTGACCGTCGAAAATCCCGTGTCCAACCGACAATACGGTCTTGTTGAGCCAGTCAGGCGATCCGGGCACATTCTTGTCCTTGGTCGGGATCGTCGTCGTTCCGCTGATATAATCGGCCTTATATTTCGAGGTGTTGTACGACAGCGCATTGTACAGCGAGACCCGCGGCCCGGCGTGCAACGTGAACGCGAAATCCACACCGTTGGTCTTCACGCCACCCACGTTCTGAATGATCGCAGCGCCGCTGGTGATCGAGTTGACGATCGGGTTGGGCGAAATGCCGAGTAGCCGGTTCGAGAAATCGACGTGATAGACGCTGAGCTGCCCCTCAATCGACAGGCCGCCCCCCAGTTGGTGATGCGAGCGCACGCCTCCTTCATAGGTCCAGCTCGTTTCGGGCTGGACGGTCGAGGAAAACAGGTCGAACGCCCCTTGGCTGCCCAGTGCGAAGGGCGACAGGCCAGCCGCAGCGCTCGTCTGGAACTGGCGGATGTTCTTCTGCGCGTTGACGAACAACTGATCGTTGGGGGTCACCTCCCACACCGCACCGACTTCGGGCAAAAACACCTTGGTCGTCTCAAGCGCGCCATTGGGAAGCGCGACGGTTCCAGCGAACGAACCCAGCAGCGGCTGGACTTTGATGCGCTGCGTGGCGAATTGATAGGTGGACTTGAAGCCGCCGAGGATCGTCAGCGTCGGCAGCACGTGCCACGCGTCCTGCACATGGCTCTGCAACTGGTCGACGCGCACTTCGCTATAATATTGAGTGATCAGCGGGTTGAGCGTGTCGCGCGGACGCTGGTACGGCGTCGAGGGATTGTTGACGTCCAGCGCATACCAGCGACGGAACGCCGAAGAACTTTGCCGCTCAAACCAGCCGCCAAATTCGATGTCATGGTTGCCGAGCGACAGTTTCAGCGTCTGGATGATGCCGCCGCGATCGATGCGATATTCGGTCGTGCGCGTCGCAAAGCCCGATCCGCCGAACACGGTCGAGAGGTTTTGCCCCGGATAATAGACCGAAAAGAGCTGCGGCAGGCCAGCAACCGTGATCGGCCCGGCAACCACGCCGACGCCATCATCGTGGTGATAATAGACCTTGGCGTCATAGGTCACCGCGCTGCTCAGCTTTGCCGTCATCGCGACATAGCCGAGATAATCGGTGCGTTGCGCGTCGCTGTAATAGTTACGGTAATTGTCCTTGGCCGCAGCATACTCTGCCGAGGTCAGATAGGCGACTGCGGTCTTGAAGTCGGGGTAGAGGAACGGGCGCGTGTACGGCACGCTGCCGGGCACCTCGCCCTTTGAAATATTGACGACGGTCGCGTCCTCATTGGGTTCGGTCTTGTCCGAATAGGCGAAATAGCCGGTCAGCTTGATCGATCCGCTATCGTGGACGAACTTGCCATTGGCTTGATAGCCACCTTGATGGCCATTGAAATCCCACGCGCGCGCGTCCTGTCGCACGCCCGACACATAGAAAGCGTTGCCGCCGCCGAGGTCACCGCTGTCGAGCCGCACGTAGGTGCGAAGCGCGCTGTAGCTGCCAACCGTCTGCGCGACCGTGCCGCCGAAGCTATGCTTGGGATCGCTCGAAAAGGTATCGATCGTGCCGCCAAGGTTGCTGGTGGAGGCGGTGCCGAGATCGCCCGCACCGCTCGCCAGCGTCACCTTGCCGACGTTTTCCGAAATGATCGCACGTTGTGGCGACAAGCCATTGTAATTACCGTAATTTTGGTCGCCGAGCGGAATGCCGTCGAGGGTATAGCCAAGCTGTTGCTGGTTGAAGCCATGGATGAACAGCGAGATGTTTTGTTCGTTATTGCCCCATGGATCGGCGGTGAGATAGGTCACGCCGGGCAACGTCTGGATCGCCTTGAGCGGGTTGATGCCGGGCAGGATCTTCTGGATCTCGGTGCTGTCGAGCTGGGTCACCGATCGCGTGCTGCGGCGCGCAGTGACCAGAATGTCGGTCTGTGCCGCGTCGTCGGGTTGCGCAGCAGGGGCTGCCACAGGTTCGCCGGGCGCGGGTGCGGCGTCCGAGGTCGCAGCATTGGCGACGTTGGACAGGCCAGCGAGCAGCCCAAGCGCCAATGCGACGCGTGAAACAGTGTGAAACGACATCGAAACAAACCCCTTGTGCAATGCAACAATTGGGGCGTTACGAGCCTTGTGCGACGCATCCGCTACCGCGCCACGTCGCTTCGATGACGCTTTGATTTCAGTTTTGCGGCGATGCGCAAAAGGCTCAGCGCGGGATCACGCCGCTTGCCGCCAGCTGATCGAGCGCTTCTTCGGAAAGCCCCAGCGTCTCGCCCAGCGCCGCGCGCGTATCCGCCCCGGCGCAGGGCGGCGCGCGATCATAGCGCGCGGGCGTCGCGGACAGTTTCGCCGGGAAAGCGACGACCTTCAGCGGCGTGCCATCCTGCCGCGCCATCGGCTGCACCGTGGCCCGGTGCGCCACATGCACGTCGGCCAGGATTTCGGGCAGACCGTTGACCTTGCCGGCGGGAAGCTTGGCCGCCTCCATCGCCGCGATCAGATCGTCCGAGCGCCACCGCGCGACGGCGGGCGCGAGATACGCATGCAGCGCCGCGCGATTGGCACTGCGCAGCGCGACGCTGGCGAAGCGCGGGTCGTCACCCAGCCCCTCCAGCCCCAGCACCCGCAGGAAATCGCGGAACTGCCGGTCATTGCCCAGCGCAACCACGATCTCGCCATCGGCGGTCGCATAGTCGCGATAGGGCACGATATTGGGGTGATCATTGCCCATCCGCACCGGCACCGCGCCGCCATTGAGGTAGTTGGACGCCTGGTTGGACATCATCGCCAATTGCGTGTCGAGCAAGGCGCAATCCACATGCTGCCCCTGCCCCGTCGCGTCGCGGTGGCGCAAAGCGGCGAGGATCGCCACGGTGGCATAGGTGCCGGTGAACAGATCGACGATCGGCACGCCGACCTTCATCGGCGGGCCGTCGGCTTCGCCGGTCACGCTCATCAGCCCGCCCATCGCCTGGATCAGGAAGTCATAGCCGCCTTTGTCGCAATACGGTCCATCCTGGCCGAAGCCGGTGATCGAGCAATAGACCAGCCGCGGGTTGATCGCCGACAGCGCGGCATAATCGAGCCCATATTTGGCGAGCCCGCCGACGCGGAAATTCTCGACCACGACATCGCTCTCAGCGGCGAGGCGGCGGATCAGATCGGCACCCTCGGGCTGGGCAAGATCGATCGCGAGCGAGCGCTTGTTGCGATTGGCGCAGAGATAATATGCCGAATCGCCCGAATCATCGGCGAGCGCAGGCGGACCCCAGCGGCGCGTGTCGTCGCCCTGCCCCGGCTGTTCGATCTTGAGCACCTCCGCCCCCAGATCCCCCAGCATCTGCGTCGCCCACGGCCCGGCGAGCACGCGCGACAGATCGAGCACCTTGATCCCGGCCAGCGCGCCCGGCGTGGAAGCCTCGGTCATGCCCCGGTGTCGAGCCGCACGAGCACGACGCCCTCCTGCACTTGCCCGCCAATTTCCGCATTCACTTCGGCAATGGTGCCGTCGAACGGCGCGGTCAGGCTATGCTCCATCTTCATCGCTTCGAGCGTGACGAGCTTCTGGCCCTTGGTGACGGTGTCGCCGGCCGCGACATCCACCGCGATGATGCGGCCGGGCATGGGGGACAGGATCGCGCCATCGGCGGCGGTGCCGGTGGCGGTTCCGCGCGGATGATAGAGTTCGACGCGATAGGCATAACCGCTGTCAAATTTGACTAGTGAGTCGCGACCTTGAAAAGCGCGTGCGCCGTAATCGGCGAGCGGGCTGAAGGGTTCCGACACATCGAAGCGCCGGGGTGCGCCGTCTACTGCCAAGATCACCTCGGTCTGCGATGCCGCATTAAGCCGGAAACCGGACCGGAACAGCGGCATACAGTCACGCTGCGGCCCGACCAGTATATTATAGGCAGCATCGGCAGCCTCAGCGGAGAGCATCGGCTTTTCGATCAGCGCTTCCTGATGGGCCGCGATGAACCCGGTATCGATCATCCCGTCCCGGAATTCCACGCGGTCCAGCAAACGCGCCAGGAAACCAGCGTTGGTCTTAACCGGCCAGACATCGGCGGTACTGCACGCGCCCTGCAAGTCGGAGATCGCGTCGCCTCGGCACGGGGCGTGGACCACCAGCTTCGCGATCATCGGGTCATAGAATGGCGAGATTTCGTCCCCAGCCCCTACCCCCGTCTCGACGCGCATCGTCCGCAGCGAGAAATGTTGCAGCACTCCGATACTGGGCAAGAAACCGCTCGCCGGATCCTCAGCATAAAGCCGCGCTTCCATCGCCCAGCCATTGATCGACAGCTCATCCTGCCGCTTGGGCAGCGCCTCACCGCTGGCGACGCGCAATTGCCATTCGACCAGATCGACCCCGGTAATCTCCTCGGTCACCGGGTGTTCGACCTGCAATCGCGTGTTCATTTCCATGAACCAGATGCGGTCGGCGCGCAGCCCGTCGCTGGCATCGGCGATGAACTCGATCGTACCCGCCCCGACATAATCGACCGCGCGCGCCGCGCGCACCGCGGCTGCGCAGATCGCCTCGCGCGTGTCCGGGTCCATGCCCGGCGCGGGGGCTTCCTCGATCACTTTCTGGTGGCGGCGCTGGAGCGAGCAATCGCGCTCGAACAGATGCACGACGTTGCCGTGGGTGTCGCCGAACACCTGCACTTCGATATGGCGCGGGCTGAGGATGTATTTCTCGATCAACACATCGGTATTGCCGAAGGACGACGCCGCCTCGCGCTGGCACGAGGCGAGCGCATCGGCGAAATCCGCAGGGTCATCGACGCGCCGCATCCCCTTGCCGCCGCCGCCCGCCACCGCCTTGACGAGGACCGGATAGCCGATCGCCGCCGCTTCCGCCGCCAGCCGTTCGGGCGCCTGATCCTCGCCGAGATAGCCCGGCGTCACCGGCACGCCCGCCGCGATCATGCGCGCCTTGGCGGCATCCTTCAGCCCCATCGCGCGGATGCTGTCGGGTTTCGGCCCGACCCAGACGATCCCGGCATCGATCACGGCCTTCGCAAATTCGGCATTTTCGGACAGAAAGCCATAGCCGGGATGGATCGCGGCCGCGCCCGTCGCCTTGGCCGCGGCGATGATCTTCTCGCCCACCAGATAGCTTTCGCGCGCCGGGCTCGCGCCGATATGCACCGCTTCATCGGCCTGGCGGACATGCAGCGCCTTGGCATCGGCGTCGGAATAGACCGCGACGGTGCGGATGCCCATCGCGCGCGCGGTGCGGATGATGCGGCAGGCGATTTCGCCGCGATTGGCGATGAGCAGCGACTGGATCACCTTAGCCCTCGCAACCAGTGGTGCGCGACGACCACGTCAAATTCTGAATTTTCCAGCGTCCGTTTTCGCGCACCAGATCGAAATGGTCATATCCGCAATGATGCACCTTACCGTCGATCAGGAAGGTATAGGGCCCCCACACCATCGCGATGTCCCCGTCGATTTCGATCGCGGGGTCGCCGAGCCGTTCCTGAAAACGCTCGGGCCCAGGCGTGAAGCGGGCGAGCAACTCTGCGCGAGTCTTGTGCGTGATTGTCGAAGCGCCCGCTTGTTCGGTCGCGATCGTTGCGCTGGCATCGGGTCGCAGCGCCTCGCCGATCGCCACCGCATCGCGCGCGGCGATGCCGTTGAGCAGGACCGTGACCGGGGCCATCACTTGCGCTTCCTCGGTTGCGGGGGGCGGCAGGCCGGTGCCTTTGGGCAGCGGCTGCACTGGCGTCGTCATCGGCGACATTTGCGCGGCGAGGGCGAGTGCGAAGATCAAAGGCATAGAGCTTCCTTAAATCCTCCCCGGAACGGGGAGGGGGACCGCC
>NZ_JH584235.1:3799775-3889807 GCF_000241465.1 Sphingomonas echinoides ATCC 14820 | reverse complement strand
CCTCCACCATTTGCCAGAAGAGGCAAATGGTCCCCCTCCCCGTGTCGGGGAGGATCGAGACGGCACCTCATCCCCATCACATGCGGAACACGCCGAACGCCGGGCGCTCGGGGATCGGGGCATTGAGCGTGGCGGCAAAGGCGAGGCCGAGCACGTCGCGGGTCTGCGCCGGGTCGATGATGCCATCGTCCCACAGCCGTGCGGTGGCGTACCAGGGGTTGCCCTCATCCTCATATTTCTGGCGGATCGGTGCCTTGAAAAACTCGGCCTCCGCCTCGCTCCAGCCGTCTGCGTGGCGGTGGACCGTCGCCAGCACCGACGCGGCCTGTTCGCCGCCCATCACGCTGATCCGGCTGTTGGGCCAACTGAACAGGAAACGTGGGCTATAGGCCCGTCCGCACATGCCGTAATTGCCAGCGCCAAAGCTGCCGCCGATCAGCACGGTGATCTTGGGCACGGTCGCGGTGGCGACAGCGGTGACGAGCTTTGCGCCATGTTTGGCAATGCCCTCCGCCTCATATTTGCCGCCGACCATGAAGCCCGAAATGTTCTGCAGGAACAGCAAGGGAATACGCCGCTGGCAGGCGAGTTCGATGAAATGCGCGCCCTTCTGCGCGCTCTCGCTGAACAGCACGCCGTTATTAGCAAGGATCGCGATGGGGATGCCCCAGATATGCGCGAAACCGCAGACGAGCGACGTGCCGTAGAGCGCCTTGAATTCGTGAAATTCGCTGCCATCGACCAGCCGCGCGATGATCTCATGCACATCATAGGGCGCACGCACGTCGCTCGGCACGATGCCGTACAGGTCCTCGGCATCGAAGCGCGGCGGGCGCGGATCCTTGAGGTTCACGCCCGCCTGGACCGGCGGTGCCAGGGTCGAGACGATATCGCGCACGATCGTCAGCGCATGCTCGTCATTTTCGGCAACATGATCGACCACGCCCGAGCGTCGCCCATGCGTGTCGGCCCCGCCCAGTTCCTCGGCCGAGATCACCTCGCCGGTCGCGGCTTTGACCAGCGGCGGCCCGGCGAGGAAGATCGTCCCCTGCCCGCGCACGATGATCGTCTCGTCGGACATGGCGGGAACATAGGCGCCACCCGCCGTGCAGGACCCCATCACGCAGGCGATCTGCGGGATGCCCTTGGCGCTCATATTGGCCTGGTTGAAGAAGATCCGCCCGAAATGATCGCGGTCGGGGAAGACCTCGGCCTGGTGCGGCAAATTCGCGCCGCCGCTGTCGACCAGGTAGATGCACGGGAGGTGGTTGGCCTCGGCAATCTCCTGTGCGCGCAGATGCTTTTTGACCGTCAGCGGGTAATAAGTGCCGCCCTTCACCGTCGCGTCGTTGCAGACGATCATGCACTGGCGGCCCGACACGCGCCCGATCCCGGCGATGACGCCTGCACCGGGGACCTCATCGTCATAGAGCCCATTGGCAGCGAGCTGGCCGATTTCGAGGAAGGGCGAACCCGGGTCGAGCAGCCGCTCGACGCGATCGCGGGGCAAGAGCTTGCCGCGCGCGGTGTGGCGCTCGCGCGACTTCTCGTTCCCGCCAAGCGCGGCCCGCGCGACATCGCCGCGCAGCCGCTCGACCAGCGCGCGGTTATGCGCGGCATTGGCGCGGAAGGCTTCGCTGTCGGGGGATAGCGCGGAGGTGAGAACAGGCGCGGTCACAGCCCCTCTCCCATCGGGAGAGGGAGGGAGCCGCGAAGCGGCGGAAGGGTGAGGGTGACCGACGCCATGTTCGGATCGCCCTCACCCTTCCCCCTCGGCGGTGCCGAGCGGGCCCCTTCCCTCTCCCAAAGGGAGAGGGAGTGTACGTCCGTGCGCACCACACACCCCATCACGCCGCCCCGATCAGTTCGCGGCCGATGAGCATCCGGCGGATTTCGTTGGTCCCCGCACCGATGTCGAGCAGCTTGGCATCACGGTAATAGCGTTCCACCGGCCAGTCCTTGGTATAGCCCGCGCCGCCCAAAGCCTGCACCGCTTCATTGGCAACGCGCACGGCATTTTCGCTCGCCAGCAGGATCGCGCCTGCGGCATCGAAGCGCGTGGTCTTGCCCGCATCGCAGGCGCGCGCCACGGCATAGACATAGGCCCGCGCCGAATTGAGCGCGACGTACATGTCGGCAATCTTGCCCTGCATGAGCTGGAACGCGCCGATCGGCTTGCCGAATTGCTGGCGTTCGCGGACATAGGGCACGACCACATCGAGGCACGCCTGCATCAGGCCGAGCTGGATGCCGGCGAGCACGGTGCGCTCATAATCGAGCCCGCTCATCAACACGCCGACCCCGCCATTGACCGGGCCCATGATGTTTTCTTCCGGAACCTCGCAATCGGTGAAGACGAGTTCGGCGGTGGGGCTGCCGCGCATCCCCATTTTGTCGATCTTCTGGCCGATCGCGAAGCCCGGCATGTCCTTCTCGATCAGGAAGGTGGTGATGCCGCGGCTGCCCTCGCCGGTCTTGGCGTAGACCACCAGCGTATCGGCATAAGTCGCATTGGTGATCCAGAATTTGGTGCCGTTAAGGACATAGCCCCCCTGCACCTTGTCCGCCTTCAGCTTCATGCCGACCACGTCCGACCCGGCACCGCTTTCGGACATGGCAAGGCTGCCGACATGCTCGCCCGAAATCAGCTTGGGCAGATATTTCGCCTTCTGCTCCGGATTGGCCCAGCGTGCGATCTGGTTGACGCACAGATTGGAATGCGCGCCATAGCTGAGGCCGACCGAGGCCGAAGCCCGGCTGATCTCCTCACACGCCACGACATGGTCGAGATAGCCCAGACCAAGCCCGCCATCGGCCTCCGCCACGGTGATGCCGTGCAGGCCGAGCGCGCCCATTTCGGGCCACAGGCTGTGCGGGAACCAATCCTCGGCATCGACCCTGGCCGCGATCGGCGCGATCCGGTCGGTTGCGAAGCGCTGAGTCGTATCGCGGATCATGTCCGCGGTTTCGCCCAGCGCGAAATCCATCTGGCCTATCATGTGCCTCTCCTCATCCTCGCTTTGCGCACCCGATAGCGCGTGTCGATTCAAATCGTAAGGCCTTGCGCCTGCAGCGATTGAACGCGAGGCGCGATGGAGAAGACAACGCCTGTCCAACAGCGTCCGGCGACGCGCACGAGCCTATTTCAGAGAGGAGTTGGAGCGGGTGAAGGGAATCGAACCCTCGTCGTAAGCTTGGGAAGCTTCTGCTCTACCATTGAGCTACACCCGCAAACCGACCGCCTGGCGAGCGATCCGAAGGGGGAATGCCCCCCTTACCGCGCGCCGCGTCGTCGATCCTGTGCCACTGGCACATTCGTAGCCGACAGGTCAACGCATTCTCAGCGATCGTTGGACGGTGCCGACGCAGAATTTGCCCGCGGATGTTGCGGACAGTCTCGGATCAAGAGCCGCCACACCGCAATACCGTATCGGCGACCATCCCGGTCGAGACGCGCGCCACGCTGATTTCCAGGGGCGACGCGGTGCGCAAAACGAAGGGCGCGGCGATCCGGGTCATCTCAGAGGCTTTGCCAAAGCATTTGAACGGAACCGCGATCGAGCGCCAGCTCCCGACGGGCAGCGCCGCCGCCGGAATGGCAACGGTCGCACCGCACCCTCCCCCGCCGCACGCGACCCCCAAGGTCACGTCCGCGCCAACCGGTCGATCGACCCGCAGCGTCGTGACCAGCATCACATCGCCATTGGTTTCGCGCCCGAGATCAAGCGGATCGGTCGCCTGCAAGGCGATCGTCTGCGGGCCGCCGCCTGCCAGCGAGAAGTGCCGAGCCCCTTCCTGCACGCCATAATCGACCGCCGTCACCGTCACCCGTCCGCCCAGCGCCTGCGCGGGCACGGTGGCGATGCGAGTCCCGGAACCGGTGCCGTCGCCGATCTGCAGCGAGAAGCCGGGGGTGGGCCGCCCCGCCGCGAAATAGACGCCGTCGGTGCCGGCGTCGGTGACGCCGGGATCCTCCGACAAAGGCTTCCACGCGGAGGTGGCTTCGCGTCCGCTCAGCCCATAGCCGAACGGAAACAGTGGCGCGTCGCCGGGCTTGGCGGTCATCGGCCAGGCGGCGGGCAATTTGCCGGTGAACGGTGCGGCGGCGGTCTTGGCGGCGAACAAGCGGTCGGCCACCCCCGCCCCTTCGGTGCCCGGCAACCACGCGACGACAAACGCGTCAGCGACATTCAGCTCGGGGTTCACGAACAGCGGGCGCCCGGTCAGCATCACCGCCACGACCGGAATCCCTTGCGCCTTCAACCGCCGCATCGTCTCCAGCGGCCCGCGCAAATCCGGGCGCAATTGCAGCGATTTGATGTCGCCCTGAAACTCGGCATAGGGCGTTTCGCCGAACACCACGATCGCGGCATCGGGTCGCGTCTTGAAGGTGCCGTCGGGCGCGAGTTCGGCATGACCACCGCCCGCCTTGACCGCGCTTTCAATGCCCGCCCACAGGCTGGTCGCGCCGGGGAATTTGCTATTGTCGAGCCCGGTGCCTTGCCAGGTGATCGTCCAGCCACCCGATTGCCGCGCAATATCGTCAGCCCCGTCGCCCGCAACCAGAATATTGGACTGCGGCTTCAGCGGCAGGACACCGCTGTTCTTTAGCAGTACCAGCGACTTGCCGACCGCCTCGCGCGCCACCGCGCGGTGCGCCGCCGCGCCAAGCACGTTCCAGTCGCCCGCAAGCGGACGCGTCGAGGGTTTGCCCGCCTCGAACAGCCCGAGCCGGAACTTCACGCGCAAAATGCGCGCAACGGCATCGTCGAGCCGCGACATCGGCACCGTGCCGTCTTTCACTTGCGCGAGCAAAGAGGCGTAAAGCGGACGCCAGCTATCGGGGGCCATATACATGTCGACCCCGGCGTTGATCGCCTGCGGGCAGCTTTCGTTGCTGCACCCGGCAATCTGGCCATGCGCGTTCCAGTCGGTGACGACGAAGCCGCCGAAATGCATCCGGCCCTTCAGCACATCGGTGACCAGCCCTTTATTGCCCGCGATCTTTTGCCCCTGCCAACTCGAGAAGCTGGTCATCACGGTTGCGACACCCGCACCGATCGCGGGGAGATAGGGCTTGCCGTGGATGTCGCGCAGGTCGGTCTCGCTGATCTTGGCATCGCCCTGATCATGCCCCTCAAAGGTGCCGCCATCGGCGAGGAAATGCTTGGTGCTCGCCAGCACGTGCGGACCCGCCAGGATGCGGCTGCCATCGGGCTTGCCCTGCAGGCCGACGATCATCCGCCCGACATAACTCGCGACCAGATCGGGATTCGAAGAATAGCCCTCATAGGCCCGCCCCCAGCGATAGTCCTGCGGCACGGTGATGGTCGGGGCGAAGGTCCATTCTTGGCCGGTGGTGCGAATTTCAGCGGCGGTTGCGGCACCGATCCGTTCGATCAAGGCGGGGTCGCGCATCGCCCCCAGCCCGATATTCTGCGGAAACAGCGTCGCGCCGATGATGTTGCTATGGCCGTGGACGGCATCGATCCCCCACAGGATCGGGATGCCCGATCCGCCCGCCGACCGATCGACCGACGCTTCATAAAAGGCATCGGCCAAGGCCAGCCATTTCGGCGCAAGCGCAAAGTCATCGCCGCCCGGCCCGGAATTGCCGCCATTGAGGATCGATCCGAGATGATAGCGACGGACATCGTCGGGCGTTACGCTGCCAATGTCGGCCTGGATCACCTGGCCGACCTTTTCCTCAACCGTCATGTGCTGGAGCAAGGCAGCGATCCGCGCCTCGTCGTCGCGCTTGGTCGCAACCGGCCAGACGGCCTCGGGCCAAAGTGCTGGGTGAACCACGGGGTTTGCCACCGGTGCCGCGGCCGGCAAAGCCGTTGCGCCAGCCACAACGGAAAATGCAGCGCAAACTGCAAGCCTCGGGATCATGCCCCCTCCTCCAGAAATCCGGTCATCCCCTGAACGGTGGATCCGTGGGGCGTTGTTGACAACGTTGACAAGGCGCTGTCAAGGCCTGTGGAGGATCGATCGCTCCTCCACGGGCGGGAAAAGAACCACCACCGCAACGGTGAGAAAGGCGACCGCTGCCAGGATCATGAGGATGGAACCTCGCGGCGCGAACAGCGCAAGCGCGATCAATTGCGGAGCAAGCGCCTGGGCCAGTTTGCGCGTGATCGTCGCCACCGCATAAACGCGCACTGCATAGCCGGCGGCATGCGCCTCCTGCTCGCACGCCGCGACAGCACCGGGGACGAGCGACCAGAACATCACCGACATGCCCTGAACCGCGATGATCGACAGCGTAATCCACACCAGCATTGGGGCCAGCCCCCGGCTGACCGAGGCCAACACGACCGCGAGAAACAACAGGACCGCGCCAAGGCGCAAGGTCCGCGCCTGCCCGATGCGCTCGGCCAGTCGACTCCACAGCGGCGCGGTCAGCAACAAGGACAAAGACGGCGTTAGCGCGACATAATAGCCGATATCGGCGGCCCCCACCTGATCGAACAGAAATAACAGCGATTTATTGAGCAGGGTGACCGCCAGCCCGACCATCAAAATCGTGGCCATCAACCGCCGCAGCGCGGACGATCGCGCGACCAGCGTAAACATCTCGGCGATGGTACGGCCCAGATGCAGGCGGGCGGTGGCCGGAGGTGCCACCCGCTCACGCGTGCCCCAGCTGGTCGCCAGAAAGGCAGGCATCGCCAAGGCGGCGAGAATCAGCGCGCCCAACCGAAAATCCGCCCCCCCGACTCGCCCGGTTGGCAGCAACGCGTATGTCAGCGCCGCGATCAGGCCACCAAGCGCCGCCCCCTGCATCCGTGCGCTGGTCAACACCAAATGATCGTTCGCATCGGGCGAAATGCGCGCCGTCAGCGCACCATAGGGAATATTGCCGATGCCATAGGCAAAGCGCAGCCCCAAATAGGTCACCAGCGCATATCCCGGGATCCAGGCCGCAGGGACCGGCGGCGGCGCGAACGCCAAGCATAAGAGCAACACCGAAAGCGGGCCGCCGACCGACACCCATGCGCGCAGCGGAACCCGCGGCGCGAGCCGATCGGCCACTGCGCCGACCAGCGGATCGGTCACCCAATCGACCGCAGCACCCGCGAGGAAGATGCCTGCGGCAATGCCCGGTGCCATGCCCAGATCGCGAATATAATAAAACAGCAGGTAGAGCTCGATCGACTGCCACACGAAATTGAAGCCAAGATCACCGGCCGCGTAATACCAGGATTCCCAACGCCTTAGCATTGCCTATGCGTGGGGCGGCGCGGCGGATTCGCGGATCAGGAGCGTGTGGTGATGCAGCACGCGGGCAAGCGGCTCGCGATCTTCAAGCTGGGCGATCACCATTTCCGTTGCCGCCACCGCCATTTCGAACACCGGCTGCCGCACCGTCGTCAGCCGCGGCCAGGTGATTCGCGACACCTCCGAATCGTCGAACCCAACGATCGACAGGCGTTCGGGGATCGACAGGCCAATCTCGCGCGCCGCCATCATCGCCCCCACCGCCATATCGTCATTCTGCGCCAGAATCGCGGTCGGCCGATCGGCGCGTGCGAGAATGTTGCGCCCGGCGGCAAGCCCGCTGTCGAAGGTAAACATGCCGGGTTCGATCCGGTCGAAGCGCAAGTCGAGCCCGGCCTGATGGAACGCCTGCATATAGCCAAGCATCCGCGCTTCGGTCGATGGATGCGTCGGGTCGCCGCGGATGATCGCGATTTCGCGGTGGCCGAGGCCAATCACATAGGCCGCAATCTCGCGGGCCGCAGCAACGTCATCGACCAGATTGCTGGGCGCCGCCTCGATCATGCGCGTCGGCGCGATCCGCGCGCAGCGAATGCGCGCTTCCTTCAACTGATTGAGAATCAACGGATGATCCGATGCGGGCGGGGCGAGCACCACCCCATCCAGGGCGGCCGAGCGCAACAGGCCTACCACCTCGGCCGCGTTCTCCTGCACCGATCGAATCGGGATCACCACCAGGCGATAGCGTTCGTTGATCAGCCGTTCCAGCACGCCCTTCTGCAATTCAACGACATAGCTCGGGCTTGGGTTTTCATAGACCAGGCCGATCATGTGCGATTTGCGTCGAACCAGCGCCTGCGCAAACACATTGGGGTGATAATCCAGCGCATCGGCTGCGGCCCGGACCCGCTGCTTCACCGCGGCGCTGACATGCGGCTCGTCATTGAGAACACGCGACACCGTCTTGGCCGAGACCCCCGCCAGCCGCCCCACGTCAACAATCGTCGTTCGTTTCATGCCACTCAAACCCAGATCCGCGCGCAATAGACCAGAACAAAACCCGGTGCGCTAGATGCCTCTGATAACGTTGACACCCGCTTGCCCCCTCGGCCGAGCGTGCAGGGCCGTTCCGGTTCGACGAGGACCGGGCATCGCGCAATGCGTAGAGCTTGCTTGCCCCGTGAGAAGCTATCGAATTTTCGGTATTTTTGTGCGCCGCACCATCAAATCCGTGTCCACCCGGCGGAGCCGCGCGCGGCTGGCACGGCGATGTCCGTCAACGAAGGCGTATTGACAACGTAAGACAATCTGATAGCGCTATTCGTGCCGCATCCATTGGGGGATCGGCATGGGGTTTCAAGCGGCCAGATAAGGCCGCGTCATTTTGGGAGGGGGGCTCAATGAAGAGCTTTGGTCACGCGTCGGCTTATGTCTGGTCGGCTTCGGTAGTAGCGCTCGCCGCGGGGCTCGCGCTCCCGCAATCCGCCCATGCGCAGAGCGCGCCGGCTCCACAGGACGCCAGCAAGCCTGCCGACTCGACGACGGGCGACGATATCGTCGTCACCGGCGTCCGCGCCAGCCTTGAGCGGTCGATCGCGATCAAGCGCAATTCGACCGGTATCGTCGACGCCATTTCGGCGGAAGATATCGGCAAGTTCCCCGACACCAACCTCGCGGAATCGCTGCAGCGCATCACCGGCGTGTCGATCGACCGCGTCAACGGTCAGGGCGCGCAGGTCACCGTGCGCGGCTTCGGGCCGAGCTTCAATCTCGTCACGCTTAACGGTCGCACCCTGGCGTCGTCTTATGTCCAGACGGTCGGCGGCGACGAAAGCGCCGACGGCACCGTTGGCGTGACGCGCTCGTTCGACTTCTCCAACCTGGCGTCGGAAGGCGTGAAGACGCTGGAAGTCTACAAGACCGGCCGCGCCGCCGTCCCCTCGGGCGGTATCGGTGCGACGATCAACGTCGTGACGCGGCGTCCCCTCGATTCGCGCCAGTCGGGCTTTAACGGCACGCTCGGCGGCAAGCTCAACTACGACACCAGCGCCAATGACTGTGTCGATTGCGGCTCGAAAGTCACGCCGGAAATCACCGGGCTGGCGAGCTGGTCGAACCCCGACCAGACCTTCGGCGTGTCGCTGTTCGGCAGCTATCAGGAACGGCATTTTTCGACCGTGTCGGCGACCTCCAACGCGTGGAATATCCGCACGCTCGCTGATTTCCTCAACCCCAGCAACGGCTTCGTCAACGCAGCGACCAAGATCAACAACGCGCCGACCGACCCGAACCAGCTGGTCTCGGTCCCCAATGACAGCCGCTACCACTTTTCGGACGACAAATATCAGCGTCTGAACGGCCAGGCGATCGTCCAGTTCAAGCCGACCGACGCACTGACCATCACCGCCGACGCGCTGTTTGCGCGTACGCTGCAGGACGAGCAGCGCTCGGATGAATCGAACTGGTTTAACCGCCCGTTCGATGTCGTCACCTTCGACAGCAACAAGGCGGTCGCCACCACGACCTATCTGCACGAGACCATTGCCGGCGTGAAGGACACCGGCTTCGAGCAGCAGGCGCGCGCGCAGAAGAACCAGCTTGAGGATTACGGCCTCAACGCCAAGTGGGACATCGCGCACAATTTCACGCTGACGATCGACGGCCATTACGGCAAATCGTCGGTGCTGCCGAACAACAGCAACGGCACCAGCTCGACGCTGGTTGGCCTGGGTGCGAACGTCATCACCGCGCACTCGGTCGATTATAGCGGTCAGATCCCGGTGCAGGACATCTCGATCAGCGACGCCTCGCTTGTCGGCGGCAATCACAATGGCGTGCTCGACGTGAACGACGTTGGCTCCTCGATCGGGCGCACCTACACCACCAGCCAGCGCCAGAAGGTCAAGGAAATCCGCGCAGATTTCGGCTGGGATCTGGGTGGCGGCAGCCGCTTTGATTTCGGCGGCCTCTATCGCGATACCGACACCAACCAGCAATTGACCTCGACCCAGCAGACGCTGGGCAATTGGAGCGTCGATTTCCCCGGCGACGTCCAGAAGCTCGCGCCTGGTGTGCTCAAGGACTTCTGCCTGCTGTGCAAATTCAACAGCTATGATCCAAAGGGCACCGGCCCCAATCTGGTCGCCTTCCGCGGTGACGCGCTGACGCTCTACAATGCGCTGTCGTCGGCTTATGCCGCGAAGGGCAACAGTGTGGCGATCACCGCCAGCCAGAACAACACCGTCAAGGAAACGATCTACGCGGGCTATGGCCAGGTCACCTGGAAGGGTGAGATTGCGGGCCACAATGCGACGCTCGTCGCCGGTGCCCGCTATGAACATACCAAGGACGAAGCGATTTCGCTGCAGGCGGTGCCGAACCAGATCGCCTGGGTTGCCGATAACGACTTCACGATCAGCGTCGGGGCGACCCCGCAAACGCTGCGCGGCTATGGGTCGTACGATAACATCCTGCCGTCGTTCGATTTCCAGGTCGAGCTCAAGCGCAATTTGATCGGCCGCTTCTCGGCGAGCCGCACGATCGCCCGCCCGAACTATGACAATCTGTTCGCCTCGACGAGCGTCTTCGCGCCTTCGCGGCCAACCGCGATCGGCGGCGTCGCCACCGCCAACACCGGCAACACCAACCTCGCGCCACTGATCTCGGACAATTTCGATCTGTCGTTCGAATATTATTTCAAGCCCGACAGCTATGTCTCGGCAGGCTTCTTCGACAAGCGCGTGCACAATTTCATCGGCACGGGGCTTTCCAACGGGTCGCTGTTCGGCCTGCGGGATCCGAGCTCGGGGACGCCAGGGACGCTTTCGGGCACCGCCAAGGCGGCGCTCAGTGCGCTGGGGGCCGATATCAGCGACGTCAACCTGTTCACCTACTCCGCCTTGCTCCAGCGGGATGGCGCAGCGGCGGCGGCAACGCAGTTCAACGCGCATTACAGCTCGGTCACCAAGACGGTCGACCAGGCGTTCGTCAACCAGATCCTGTCGGCGGTCGATATCAACGGCTCGTCGTCCGATCCCTTGTATAACTTCACCATTTCGCGCCCGATCAACAACAAGGACGCGGAGATTTACGGCTTCGAAATCGCAGGCCAATATTTCTTCGGCCAGACCGGCATCGGCGTTTCGGGCAGCTTCACCTATGTGAAGGGTGATGTCGGCTTCAACAATGGTGGCGATCCCAATGTCGACCAGTTCGCGCTGACCGGCCTCAGCAACACCGCCAACGCCACGCTGATCTACGACAAGCACGGCATTTCGGCACGGCTCAGCTACAATTGGCGCGACAAGTTCCTGTCGCAGCTCAACCGCGACAGCTACAAAAACCCGGTCTACACCAAGGCGTTCGGTCAGCTCGACATGAACATCAGCTATGATCTCAACAAGAAGATCGCGCTGTCGATCGAAGGGATCAACCTGACCAATGCGAGCCTGCGGACTTATGGCCGCTCGGAAAGCAACGTCTGGTTCGCCCAGGAATTGCAGCGCCGCTTCCTGTTCGGCGCACGCTACCGCTTCTGATTTCCTCCACCTTGCCGGGTGCTTCCGCAACGGAGCACCCGGTTATTTTTTGGGGGCTTTCGGTCGCGCGGATCTCGTGCCGCTTGGCGCAATCCCGATCGGCGATTACCACAGCGTATGACCAAGACGGTTCTTCTCGATACCATCGCCCATGCTGACCTGCGCGTCGCCATCGGCTACTCTGCCCATTTCGGCGATGCGGTGAACGAATGCGTCGTTTTTCCGAGTGAAATCGACGAGGTGCAGCGCGATTATCCCGTGCTGTTGCGCCGTGACGAGGCCGGGGCCTTCTATGCCGTGGCGCTGCTCGGCCTCGACCCCGACGAAAACCTGTTTCTCGATGCCGCCGGATGGCAGGCGCGGCACATCCCCGCAATCCACCAGCGCGGCCCGTTCCTGATCGGCCTGGTCGATCGCACGATCGACGGGCAGACGCGGCGCGAGCCGATGCTGCATGTCGATCTCGACCATCCCCGCATCGCCGCGGCACCGCAAAGCCAGCATGCGCAGGCCGTGTTCCTGCCGCATGGCGGATCGTCGCCGTATCTCGACCATATCGTGCGGGTATTGCAGGTCATCCATGATGGGCATCAGCAGCGCGACGCCATGTTCGCCGCCTTCGAACAGGCTGACCTGATCGAGCCTGTCACACTGGAAATCGCACTCGACGCGCATACCCGCTATGATGTGCCGGGTTGTTTCACGATCGGCACCGATCGTCTGGCCCGGCTCGACGCCACGGCGCTGCACGCGCTCAACCAGAGCGGCTATTTGCGGCACGCATTCCTGATCGCGTCGTCGCTCGGCAATGTCGCGCGGCTGATCGAGCTCAAGAACCGCAAGCGCCGCGCCGAACTGGGCGAACCCCAAGCGGGCGCACCGGTCCCGGTATGAGCACCCCCGCGCCGGAGCCGCTGCTCGACCCGGCGGGCTTGATCGCGCAGCAGCAGCCTGTCGTGCTGCGCGGCTTGGTGCGGGATTGGCCGCTGGTCGCGAAGGGCCTTGAGGGCCCCGAGGCGGCGGTGGCCTATCTCAAGTCCTTCTACAGCGGCACCGCAGTGGTCGGCTATAGCGGCCCGCCCGAGATTGGCGGTCGGTTCTTCTACAATGCCGACCTCACCGCGATGAACTTCACCGCGACGCGCGTGAAGCTCGATGCCTTTCTCGACCGGATGCTCGCCACGCTGGACGATGCGCAAGCAGACGCGCTCTATGTCGGCTCGACCGATCTCGACACCTATCTTCCCAGTTTTCGCGCCGAAAACGACCTCGCCCTTCCGCCTGAGGCGTTTGGCGGTGCCACCCCGCTGGCGAGCATCTGGATCGGCAACCGCACGACCGCAGCCACGCATTACGACATGTCGAACAACATCGCCTGTTGCCTGGTCGGGCGGCGGCGCTTCACGCTGTTTCCGCCCGATCAGGTCGCCAACCTTTATCCGGGGCCACTCGAGCCGACGCCGGGCGGACAAGTGGTCAGCATGGTCGATCTGCGCGCGCCCGATCTCGATCGTTACCCGCGCTTCGCTAGGGCGCTCGTAGCCGCGCAGGTGTTCGATCTCGAACCCGGCGACGTGCTCGTCTACCCGGCTTTGTGGTGGCACAATGTCGAGGCGCTCGAGCCCTTCAACGTGCTGGTCAATTATTGGTGGAACGCAGCACCGCGCTTCCTCGACACGCCGATGACCACGCTGCTGCACGGCCTGCTCAGCTTGCGCGACCGCCCTTTGACCGAGAAGCAGGCGTGGCGCGCGCTGTTCGACCATTATGTGTTCGGCCCGGCCGATGCTGCGGCCGACCATCTTCCCGAAGCGGCGCGCGGGCCGCTCGCGCCGCTCGATGATCTCACCGCCCGCCGCTTGCGCGCGCATTTGCTGCAAAGGTTGAACCGATGACCGCCGCCCCTCCCCGCGCCGATACGCAGACGATCAAGCGCGTGGTGATCGCAGGCGGCGGCACGGCGGGCTGGGTCGCCGCGGCGGCACTGTCGAAGCATCTCGGGCCCTTGCTCGACATCGTGCTGATCGAATCCGACGAGATCGGCACGGTCGGCGTCGGCGAGGCGACGATCCCGACGATCCGCACCTTCCACCGCTTCCTCGAAATCGACGAGCGCGATTTTATGCGCGCAACGCAGGCGACCTTCAAACTCGGCATTGCCTTTGAAAACTGGGCGCGGCGCGGGGATCGCTACATCCATTCCTTCGGGCGCGTCGGCCAGTCGATCTGGATGGGCGATTTCCAGCATATGTGGCTGCGCGCCCGCGCCGAGGGCGCGGGCGGCGCGCTGGGCGACTATTGTTTCGAGCTGACCGCAGCCGAGGCTGGCCGCTTCGCCACCGGGCCAGACGCCAAGATCAACTATGCCTATCATCTCGATGCCTCGCGCTACGCGCTCTTCCTGCGCCAGTTCAGCGAAGCGCGCGGCGTTACCCGCGTCGAGGGCAGGATCGGGCAGGTTCACCAGCATCCCGAAACGGGTTATATCGAAGCGCTCGATCTGGCCGATGGTCGCCGGATCGAAGGCGATCTGTTCATCGATTGCACCGGCTTTCGCGGGCTGCTGATCGAACAGACGCTGAAGGCGGGCTATGAGGATTGGAGCCACTGGCTGCCCACCAACCGCGCGCTGGCGGTGCAGACCAAGGCCGTCCAGCCCGCTTTACCCTATACCCGCGCGATCGCGCACGAGGCCGGCTGGCAATGGCAGATCCCGCTGCAACACCGCGTCGGCAATGGCCTGGTCTATTGCAGCGACTATTTGTCGGACGACGCCGCGCACGACAAGCTGCTCGCGCACATCGACGGCGAGACAATCACCGATCCGCGTCTGATCCGCTATGTCACCGGTCGCCGCAAACGCGTGTGGGACAAGAATTGCGTGGCGCTGGGCCTCGCCAGCGGTTTCGTCGAGCCGCTGGAATCGACCAGCATCCACCTGATCATGATCGGCATCACCCGCCTGATCCAATCCTTCCCGTTCAACGGCATCAAGCCCGCGCTGGTGCAGCACTACAACGCGCTGGCTGAAACCGAGCTGGAGCGCGTGCGCGACTTCATCATCCTGCATTATCATTTGACCGAGCGCAGCGACGATCCGTTCTGGGACCGCTGCCGCACGATGGACATCCCGGCGACGCTCGCGCAGCGCATCGCCCTGTTCCGCGAGGCCGCGCTGACCCCGCAGACCGCCGACGATCTGTTCCAGGCCGATTCCTGGCTGCAAGTCATGCTTGGGCAACGGCTGGAGCCCGCCAGCTATCACCATATGGGGCATATGCTGAGCATCGAGCATATGCAGCGCGCGCTCGACGACCTGAAAGGCAATATCGCGAGCGCGGTCGCGCGAATGCCGACGCACCAGGCGTTTCTCGACCACTATTGCGCCGCCTGACGCCTTCCTGATCCTGCCCTGAAACGAGCACACCGCGCGACGCGCGCACCAAAACGATCGAACGTGCGCTGTTAATCGCTATATCCCACGATATATAGCAAGTCGCCGATACGGAGCACCGTCGGCCAAAGCTGGGGATTTGCATGCGATCGTCGATCTTTACCGCCACCGTGTCGGCGGTTGCTGTGCTGGCGCTGATGCCCTGCGTCGCCGATGCCCAGCCCACCCCCGATCAGCCAAAAGCCGACGCCGCGATCGATCCCAATAGCGACATCGTCGTCACCGCACGCCAGCGCGCGGAAAATCTGGAGAAGGTGCCGCTTGCCGTGTCGGTGGTTGGCGGCGCGCTGATCGACCGGTCCTACACCGTCAACACCAGCCAGTTGAGCTTGCTGGTGCCCGCGCTCAACTACAGTTCGGCCAACCCGCGCAACACCGCCTTTACCATTCGCGGCCTTGGCAGCAGCGTCGTCGCGGTCAGCCAGGCCAATGACGGGCTGGAACCCGGCGTCGGTTTCTATGTCGACCAAGTCTATCACGCCCGCCCCGCCACCGCCGCGTTCGATTTCTCGGATATCCAGCAGATCGAGGTACTACGCGGGCCGCAAGGGACGCTGTTCGGCAAGAACACCACCGCCGGTGCCATCACCATCACCACCCGCGCGCCGACCTTCACCCCAGAAGCAAGCGAGGAACTGTCGGTTGGCAGCTACAACTTCGTCCAGGCCAAGGCCTCGGCCTCGGGGCCGCTGATCGGCGATACCGTCGCCTTCCGCCTGTCGGGCCTGGTCACGCGGCGCGACGGCGTGATCGACAATGTCCGCACCGGTGCCAAGGAAAACGGCATCGGCAATCAAGCGGTGCGCGCGCAGATCCTGTTCAAGCCGACCACCGATTTCCAGCTTCGCGTGACCGGCGATTTCACCAATTTCGAAAGCGAATGCTGCACGCAGGTCTATCTGCGTGTCGGCCAGAGCTTGCGTTCGCCTGCACGGCAATATCCGGCGCTGGCGGCGCTGTTCAACTATAGCCCGCCCAGCACCAATCCGTATGACCGCGTCACCGATATCGACGCAGCGTTGGGCGTGAACACCAATGAAGGCGGCGTCTCGGCGATTGCCGACTGGAATGTCGGTTTCGCAACGCTCACCTCGGTCAGCGCATGGCGCTTCTGGAACTGGGATGCCGCCAATGACCGCGATTACACCGGCATCCCGGTCCAGCTCAGCCAGCACATCCCCTCGCGCCAGGATCAGTACAGCCAGGAATTGCGCCTCGCCTCGAATGGCGACCACCGGCTTGGCTATGTCGCTGGCCTGTATTTCTTCGACCAGAAAATCACCGGCGAACCAATCAGCATCTATGGCCCGGCGGCGGCCTATTATCTGATCGGCCAGACCACCGGCACGCCCGCCGTCGCGGTGCCCGCCAATTTGCTCGACGGCTATGGCACGGACGGCCACACCCGGCTGAAGGAAGATAGCTACGCCGCCTTTGCCGAGCTCAACTACAAGATCCTGCCGCGCCTAACGCTGACTGGGGGCCTGCGCTACACCTATGAAGTGAAGGACGGCACTTACGACACCACCGTGTTCGGCGGCCCCGCCACGACCAATACGACCCTCATAAACGCCCGGCTCGGCGTGCTGCGCCCGCAAAGCTATGTCGCGCATGACCGCGAAAGCAACGTGTCGGGCCGCGCCAATCTCGCCTGGCAAGCGACCGACACCGTGATGCTCTATGGCGGCTATGCACGCGGCTTCAAATCGGGTGGAATCAACCTGTCGGGTCTGCCGCTCAACACCGCCAACCAGCCGGTGCTCACCACCGCCGTGATCCGCCCCGAACTCAACACTACCTATGAAGGTGGGATCAAGGCCGCGCTGTTCGACCGCCGGTTGGTGGCGAATATCGCGGGCTATTACACCGATGTCCGCGATTTCCAGGCGACGATCGTCGACAGTTCGCAAACCGTGGCGCTGCGCGGTTATCTGTCCAACATTCCCAAGGTGACGGTGAAGGGCTTTGAGGCCGATATCACCGCCAACGTCACCCGCGCCTTTCAACTGCGCGGCAATGTCGCCTACGCGCATGGGACCTATGCGACCTATCCCGCCGGCCCCTGCCCGCTTGAGGTGCAGACCGCCGCCACCGCCGCGTGCAACTTGACCGGACGCCCGCTTGCCGGGCTACCCAAATGGTCAACCACGATTGGCGGGGACTACACGCTGCCGCTCGGCAGCGCGGCGCTGATCCTGCACGCCGATTCAAGCTGGCGCACCAGCTATTATGGCGACCCCAGCCTGTCGAAATACACGCTGATCGACGGCTACAACGTCACCAACGCCAGCCTTGGCCTGCGCAGCAAAAGCGGGCTCGAAGTCGCGGTGTTCGTGCGCAACCTGTTCAACGCCAAGTACATCCAGAATCTGACGATCCAGGCGGGCAATTCGGGCCTGATCCTCGGCACGCCAAGCGACCCGCGCGTGATCGGCGTCACTTTGCGGGCGCGGCAGTAAGGGCCCTCCTCCCCGCCCGCGGGGAGGAGGAAAGGGTCAGTACACCACCACGCTGCGGATGCTCTCGCCCGCGTGCATCAAATCAAAGCCCTTGTTGATCTCGTCGAGCGAGAGGACATGCGTGATCATCGGGTCGATCTCGATCTTGCCGTTCATATACCAGTCGACGATCTTGGGCACATCGGTGCGCCCCTTGGCCCCGCCAAACGCCGTCCCGCGCCAATTGCGGCCGGTAACGAGCTGGAACGGGCGCGTGCTGATTTCCTTGCCCGCTTCGGCCACGCCAATGATGATCGACGTGCCCCAGCCACGGTGGCACGCTTCCAGCGCCTGGCGCATCACGGTGGTGTTGCCGGTGCAATCGAAAGTGTAGTCCGCCCCGCCATCGGTCAGCGCGACCAGATGCGCGACCAGGTCGGTCACGTCCTTCGGGTTGACGAAATGCGTCATGCCGAACTTGCGACCCCATTCCTCGCGGTCGGGGTTAATGTCGACGCCGACGATCATGTTCGCGCCCGCCATCCGCGCGCCCTGCAGCACGTTGAGCCCGATCCCACCCAGGCCGAACACGATGACAGTGTCGCCGACTTGCACCTTGGCGGTGTTGACCACCGCGCCGACCCCAGTCGTCACGCCGCAGCCGACATAGCAACTGGTCTTGAACGGCGCGTCCTCGCGGATCTTGGCGACGGCGATCTCGGGCAGGACGGTGAAGTTCGAGAAGGTCGAGCAGCCCATATAATGGAAGATCGGCTGGCCTTTGTAGCTGAAACGCGTCGTGCCGTCGGGCATCAGCCCCTTGCCCTGGGTCGCGCGGATCGCGGTGCAGAGGTTGGTCTTACCGCTGAGGCACGATTTACACTGGCGGCATTCCGGCGTGTAGAGCGGGATGACATGGTCGCCCGGCTTGACCGAAGTGACGCCCGCGCCGACCTCGCGCACGATGCCGGCCCCCTCATGCCCCAGCACGCTCGGGAACAGGCCCTCGCTGTCGAGCCCGTCGAGCGTATAGGCGTCCGTATGGCAAATGCCCGTCGCCATGATCTCGACCAGCACTTCGCCCGCCTTCGGCCCGTCCAGATCCAGTTCGACGATTTCGAGCGGCTTCTTGGCTTCAAAGGCGACGGCGGCGCGGGTCTTCATGGCGGACACTCCTGGAAACGTGCATCCTCCCTTACGACCGCCGCCCCCCGCGTCAACCGCCCGCGCCGTTCAGCCGCCATGCCGCAAAAGCATGGTCGGTATCGCCCTTTAGAAGAACAGCTTGCGGATCGACACCCGCACCGTCCGCCCCAGCGGGTTGAGATAATCGGGCTGATACGCGACGGGCGTCGTGCCGTTCGAATCCGTCACGCGCTGGCGCGAATCGAAGATGTTGTCGAAGGCGACCGCGACGCGCATCCCGCGCATCCACGGATGCTTCTTCACCAACTCAAGCCGCTGCCCGAGATCGCCGAACAAGCGCAGGCTGACCGTCGCCAGATCCGAGAAATGCAGATCCTGCGGATTGGCGGCGGTGCCGCCATTGACGCTGGTCGCGCTTTGCCAATTGGCCGACAGCCGCACGCCGATGCCGTTATTGCTATACCCGGCCTGCCCTTCCAGCTCGTGGCGCGGTTGGCCGCCGCTGCCGCCGATCGCATCGCCGCGCAACAAATCGAGCGAAGGCCCACCCTGCTGCACCAGCACGCGATCGGTGAAATGCCACGTATGGTAGAGCGCGAATTGCAGACGGCCGCCCGGCGCACCACGGCCACCCCCGCCCCCGCCAAAGCCGCCGCGTCCACCACCACCGCCACCGGGGCCACCGGGGCCGCCGGGGCCACCCGCACCTGGACCGCCTGCGTCACCGCCGCGCTCCGCCCGTGCCTGGGCGATCTGCCGCGCGACGCTATCGGGAATCTTGATCCCGGCAAACGGATTGGGCCCCTTGCCCGCGCGCCACGCCTCGATCTGCTTTTGCAGTTTCGACTTTAGCGGCGTCGAGAAATTGATGCCCCAGCGCAGTTCCGACCGGCTGCTCTCGGCAAAATTGATCGGCCGCGTGTCGATCCGCTGCAGATTGCCATCGACATCGCGGGTGAAGCGCGACGGGAACGCCGCCTCGATCGCCGAACTCGCGCTCGGGAAGCTGGCGACCGGGTTTTCGGTGCGCACATCGACATAATTGGCCGACAGCGACAGATCCTTGGTACTCCACGGCTTCAGCGTGACGCCGAGCTTGCGCGTATGGCTGTTGCTCGCAATCAGATTGGGATTGCCGCCGGAAACCGTCGTCACCACCGCATTCACGCCGCGCACATAATCGAACACGGGAACGTTGGGCGTCACCACTTGCGGGTTGCCGAGTTGCTGCGCGGTCGGCGCAGTGTCGCGATCGGTGACTGAGGCAATGATCCGCAGTGGCACCACTGGCGACCAATTGAGGCCATAACCAAGCGTCGTCAGCGTGCCGAAATCCGACAGATGATCGACCGCGACATTGCCGTTCACCGACAGGCTGCCAATCACCGGCAGCACGTTTTTCGCGCGGCTGGTCAGCGGCACGTCGATATTGAGCTGGCCGTTGACGGTGTTGCGCGAGACACCGCCCAGCGAGGTCAGCCCGGCGCGATATGACTGGCTGTTGAAGTCGCTGATATCGCCACCGAGGTGCACGCTGGTCGAGACTTCGCCGGCCGGCAGCTTGAACACCGCGCCGTTGAGCAGCAGGTCAATCTGCCCCTCGTCCGAGGTCGAATAGCCGCGATTGACCGGCGACAAAGCCGCCGCAGACCCGAGGCCCGTATCGGTAAAGGTCTTCGATTCATTGTGATCATAGGCACCGGTGACCGACCATTGCCAGCCGCCGCCCACCACGCCGTTAAACGCCGTGCCAAGATGCGCGCCAACGGTCGAGTTGCGCTGCTTGAGCGGCGTGACATTGCCGCTTGGCACGCCATTGACGACCACCGCATCGGCCGGCAGCCCGAGCAGACCCGTGGTGTCGGTTGCCGACAGCGTGGCGTTTACGGTGCCCGAAATGTCCCCGAACATGCGCGCATAGGTAGTGTTGGCGTTGAAGGTGCGGCCCGAGGGCAGCAGGGTTCGAAACGGGCGTTGGTCGGTCGTGCTGGCAGGGCTGCCGCCAGTGGCGGACGATTTTGTGGTGGGCTGGATGTCGCGCTCATTCTCGGTCAGCGCGTCTGATGCCTGATATTCGAGGTGCAGGTTGACCCGCCCCTTATT
The DNA here is from genome assembly GCF_000241465.1 of Sphingomonas echinoides ATCC 14820. Taxonomy (GTDB): domain Bacteria; phylum Pseudomonadota; class Alphaproteobacteria; order Sphingomonadales; family Sphingomonadaceae; genus Sphingomonas; species Sphingomonas echinoides. The sequence continues at coordinate 3,868,904 of NZ_JH584235.1, read as the reverse complement.
GGCGATGGCGAGCAAATCGAGTTCGGCCTGCGGGGTGTTGCGCCCGCCCTCTGTTGCGGCTTTGTCCGACAGCTCGACCGTCGCCGCGCGGAAGCGCCGCCGCAGCACGAAATTGACCACCTTCTGGTCGGCGCGATAGCCATATTTCAGCGCGACTTCTTCGGGCAGAATGTCGACCCGGGCGATCGCCTCGGTCGGCAAGTCGCGTATCTCGGCAAAGCCGGAAATGCGCCTGCCGTCGATCAGCACCACCGGCGCGCCGCCGCTGCCACGGTCGCTGCGGATTTGCGGGGCGAGTTCGGTCAGCAATTCGGAGACCGAACTGACCCCATAAGAGCGGATGTCGGCCGGCCCGAGCTGTTGTTCGGGCGGAATATCGCCAATCACCGCGCCCGGCTGCTTGGCCCCTTGCACGACAATGTCCGGCCCCTCCTCACTATCATCCGACACGGGCGGCTTGGTGGATTTGGCAGGGGCCTGCGGCACGCCAGTGGACTGCGACGCCGCTTGCGCGCTCGCCAGCGCGGGGGCTGCCGCGAGTGCAAGCGTCAACAACGTGGTGGTGGCAGCCATAACATATCCGTAGATCGAGGTTAGAAACGACTTTGGCCGCCTAGCCGCCAAGTGTCGCAAGAGTGTGTCAGACAGGCGATACGCTGGCGCAGACCCCGCGAGTGCGGTAGCGCAGCGCTATGAGCGAAGATCGATTCGAACGCCACCGGCAACCCTGGACCAGCGACGAAATCCATAAGCTGCATACCCTCGCAAAAAAGGGCATGGCGCTCAAGGCCATCGCCAAGGCGCTCAAGCGCAGCGAGGAATCCACCAAGGACCGCGCAAAGGTCGATGGGTTGACCATCGCCAAGCTGCGGTGACATGTTGCGTCGCAATAGAGTCGGTTAGGGCCGAACCGAGACAGTTGATCCGGCCCCGGAACAATCCCTAACAGACGACGTTTGGCGACGATTGCGCAGGGTATCCACCATGCGCCGACTTGGCCCGGAGCGGTGGACAGCGATGACGGTTCGGTTTTTCTCCCTGCATACAGTTGCGTTGCTTGGCGGTTCGGCGCTGCTCCTCAGCGGGTGTGGTGCCTCCTCGCAGAATAAGAAGAACGCCGCCAAGGGTCCACCCCAGGTCGGCTTTGTCGTCGTCCAGCCGACCAGCGTGCCGATCGTCACCGAACTCGCCGGGCGGACCGCCGCCTATCAAAGCTCGGAGGTACGGCCGCAGGTCAGCGGGTTGATCCTGCACCGCTTTTTCACTGAAGGGGCCTTGGTACGCCAGGGCCAGCCGCTCTACCAGATCGACCCGAGCCTGTACCGCGCCTCAGCAAATCAGGCGCAGGCCAACCTCGCCAGCGCGGCCGCCAATGCCGAGGCGACCAAGGCAAAGGCCGAGCGGTATAAGCCGCTGGCCGACATGGAAGCGGTCGCCAAGCAGGATTATACCGACGCCACCGCCACGGCGCGCCAAGCGGCCGCAGCCGTGCAACAAAATCGCGCCGCGCTCGAGACGGCGAAGATCAACCTGCGCTTCACCACCGTTCCTGCGCCGATCACTGGGCGCATTGGCCGCTCGCTCTTCACCGAAGGGGCGTTGGTCACGGCGAGCCAGACGAGCCCGCTCACCACGATCCAGCGGCTCGATCCGATCTATGTCGACATCCAGCAAGCGAGCGCGGATCTGCTGCGCCTGCGCCGCGCCCTCACCAGCGGCGGTGCCGTTCCAACGCGCGCCGATGTGCGGTTGAAGCTGGAGGATGGCAGCGATTACGGCCTGACCGGCGACGTTGAATTTTCGGAAGTCGTCGTCGATCCGACGACCGGCACCGTCACGCTGCGCGCCCGCTTCCCCAACCCTAAGGGCCTCTTGCTGCCCGGCATGTTCGTCCGCGCGAGCTTTGCGCAGTCGATCGATACCAAGGCCTTCCTCGTGCCGCAGCAAGCGGTGTCGCGCGACCCCAAGGGCAATGCGACGGTGTTCGTAGTCGGGCCGGGCAATAAAGCGATCCAGAAGACCATCGTCGCGCCGCGTACCCAAGGCGCATTCTGGGTCGTGACCGATGGCCTGAGCGCCGGCGACAAGGTGATCACGCAGGGTGTCGGCAAGGTGAAGCCCAACCAGCCGATCAAACCCGTCAGCGCCGATACGCCGCAGACGATCAAGGCCCCGACCTCTGACAAGTCGAAGGGCTGACCGCCCGTGATTTCGCGCATTTTCATCGACCGGCCGATCTTCGCCTGGGTCATCGCCATCATCATCATGCTGGGCGGGATCGGGGCGATTTATACGCTCCCCGTCGAGCAATTCCCCGATATCGCGCCGCCCAACGTCAATATCCGCGCGACCTATCCGGGTGCCTCGGCCGAGACGCTGGAAACATCGGTCGCGCAGGTGATCGAGCAACAGCTTACCGGCATCGATGGCTTGCTGTATTTCAGCACCAGTTCGTCGTCGCGCGGGCAGGTCAATATTTCCGCGACCTTCGCCAAGGGCACCGATCCCGACATCGCTCAGGTGCAGGTTCAGAATAAGGTCCAGCAAGCGCTGCCGCGCCTGCCGCAGCAAGTGCAGCAACAGGGCATTACCGTCACCAAGTCCAACCCCGACTTCCTGCTGATCGCCGCGATTTACGACACCAGTGACCGCACCACCAACCAGGACGTGTCCGACTATCTGGTTTCCAACCTGCAGGATTCGATCGGCCGGTTGAAGGGCGTCGGCGACATCAACGTGTTCGGCGCGCAATATGCGATGCGCGTGTGGCTCGATCCCAACAAGCTCGCCAGCTACAGCCTCATCCCCGGCGACGTCGTCACCGCGATCACCGCGCAGAATACCGAAGTCGCCGCCGGCGAAATCGGCGGCACGCCCAACGCCCCCGAACAGGTGCTCAACGCCACCGTCACCGCCCAGTCACGCCTGTCGACCCCCGAGCAGTTCCGCGCGATCGTGCTCAAGACACAGGCGGACGGATCGACGGTGCGCCTGTCCGATGTCGGCCGGATCGAGCTCGGCTCAGAGAATTACGGCATCACCAGCCGCGTCAACGGCCACCCAGGTGCCGGTCTGGCCGTCAGCCTTGCTCCCGGTGCGGACGCGCTCAGCACCGCCGAACTGGTGAAGAGCGAGATCGAGCGCGCCTCGAAAAACTTCCCCAATGGCTATGCCTACAGCTTCCCGCAGGATTCGACCGCGTTCATCAAATTGTCGGTCGAGGAAGTCGAAAAGTCGCTGATGGAAGCGATCGCGCTGGTCGTCGTGGTCATGTTCGTGTTCCTGCAAAGCTGGCGCGCCACGTTGATCCCAACGATCGCGGTGCCAGTGGTTTTGCTCGGCACCTTCGGCATTTTCTCGCTGGCGGGTTTTTCAATCAACACGCTCACTTTGTTCGGGCTGGTGCTGGCGATCGGTTTGCTGGTCGATGACGCGATCGTCGTGGTCGAAAACGTCGAACGCCTGATGGAAGAACATCCCGAAATGTCGCCGCGCGACGCGACGATCAAGTCGATGGACGAAATCACCGTCGCGCTGATCGCGATCGCGCTGGTGCTGTCGGCGGTGTTCCTGCCGATGGCGTTCTTCGGCGGCTCGACGGGGGTGATCTACCGGCAGTTCTCGATCACGATCGTATCGGCAATGGGATTGTCGGTGCTGGTCGCGCTGGTGCTGACCCCGGCGCTGACCGCCACCTTGCTGAAGCGCAAGGACAAGACCAAGCAAGCGAGCTGGCTCGACCGCAAGACCAGCGCGGCCTCGGAGTGGTTCAACACCGGGTTTGACCGCATGGTGACGCGCTATGGCAATGCCGTGTCGCGCGTGGTCGATCGCAAATGGCTGTTCCTGCTGATCTACGCCGGGGTCGTCGCGATCCTCGCGATCATGTTCGTGCGCTTGCCGACCGGCTTCCTGCCGACCGAAGACCAGGGCATCGCCCAGATCCAGTTCAACCTCGCCCCCGGCGCGACGATCAACCAGACGCGCGCGGCGCAGATGCAGATCGAGAAATATTTCGCCGGCCCCGAGGGCAAGAATGTGGACGGCTATTTGACCGTGGCCGGCTCGGGCGGCGGCGGTGTCGCGGGCGGGCAGAATGCCGGTCGCGGCTTCATCGCGCTCAAGGACTGGGCCGATCGCAAGGGCGCAGTCAACGGTGCCGACGCGATCACGCAACGCGCGACCAAGGCGCTGAGCGGGCTGCGCGACGTCGAGTTTTATGCGACCGTGCCGCCAATCGTCCGCGGGCTTGGCCAGTCCAATGGCTTCACGATGGAATTGCAGAACACCGGCGGGCTCAGCCGCACCGACTTCAAGGCGGCACGCGACAGCCTGCTCGCCGCCGCGCGCGCCGACCCGACGCTCGCCGCCGTGCGCCCGACCGATCTCGACGATCAGCCGACGCTCAAGGTCGATCTCGACGCGCAAAAGCTGAGCACGCTCGGGCTGACGCAAAGCGACGTCAACACTACCCTCGCTACCGCCTGGGGCGGCCGCTACGTTAACGATTTCAACGATCGCGGCCGCGTGAAGCGCGTCTATGTCCAGGGCGACGCGCAATATCGCGCCGCACCTGAAAATCTGGCGCAATGGTATGTTCGCGGATCGAGCGGGCAAATGGCCCCCTTCTCCGCTTTCTCCACCATTTCGTGGAGCAAGACCCCACCGACGCTCGCGCGCTTCTCGGGCATCTCGTCCTATGAACTCTCGGGCCAGGCTGCCCCGGGCAACAGCTCGGGCACGGCAATGAACCGGATGACCGAACTGGCCGCGCACTATCCCGGCATCAGTGTGGCATGGAGCGGCCTGTCCTATCAGGAACGGCTGTCCTCGGGACAGGCCCCGTTCCTCTACGGCATTTCGCTGCTTGTCGTGTTTCTGTGCCTTGCCGCTTTGTATGAAAGCTGGTCGATCCCGATCGCGGTGCTGCTGGTCATCCCGCTCGGGCTGGTCGGCGCGATTTTCGCGGTGACGCTGCGCGGGCTGCAGAACGACGTCTATTTGCAGATCGGGCTGCTGACGACGATGGGCCTTGCCGCCAAGAACGCGATTTTGATGATCGAATTTGCGGAACAGGCCGAAAAGTCGGGCAAGCGCGTGATCGAGGCGGCGCTGGAAGCCGCGCGCATCCGCTTGCGGCCGATTTTGATGACCAGCTTTGCCTTCATCTTCGGCGTGCTACCGCTCGCCATTTCGACCGGCGCGGGTGCCAACAGCCGCATCGCGATCGGCACCGCCGTGATCGGCGGGATGCTGACCGCGACGATCCTGGCGATCTTCTACATCCCGCTGTTCTTCGTGCTGGTCCGCCGCGGCACGCGCGACATGTTGAAGCATCTGCACCACGAGCATCCCACCCCACCCGCCGCGGCCCCGGGCCAGCCGGAGCCAACGGCATGATCCGCAAAACCGTCTCGCTAGCAGCCCTGGCGTCGCTCGCCGCGTGCTCGATGGCCCCGAAATATGTGCGGCCAGAGTTGCCCGTGCCGCCGAGCTGGCCCGTCGGCGATGCCTATCTCAAGCAGAGCGAAATCACGCTGCCCAGCGTCAGCTATCGCGACATTTTCCGCGATCCGCGCCTGCAGAGACTTGTCGAGCAAGCGCTGGTCAACAATCGCGATTTGCGGATTGCCGCCGCCAACATCGCCACCGCGCGGGCGCAATATGGCATTCAGCGCGCAGCGTTGTTGCCCGAAGTCGATGGGGGGCTGAGCTTCAGCCACCGCGACAACGGCACCAGTGGCGTCTCGTCGGGCAGTACTGGCGGATCGACCAGTGGCGGCACAACGACGAGCGGGTCGGGGGTTCGTGACACCTATTCGGCCAGCCTTGGCCTTACGGCGTTCGAAATCGATCTGTTCGGCCGTGTCCGCTCGCTGACCACCGCCGCGCAGAACAGCTATTTCGCGACCGAGGCCGCCGCGCGCGCCACCCGGCTGACCCTCGTGGGTGACATCGCCTCCGCCTGGCTGAACTACGCCTCGGACCAGAGCCTGCTCAAGATCGCGCGCGATACTGCGGCCAGCGCGCAGCGCAGCGTCACGCTCACCAAAGCGCGGCTCGATGGCGGGATCGCGCCGCGCACGGATCTCGACCAGGCGCAGATCGTGCAGCAGACCGCCTTGTCCGATCTCGCGACGCAGACGACCGCCGTTGCGCAGGACATCAACGCCTTGCAATTGCTGGTTGGTGCCCCGGTCGACCCGACCTTGCTGGCAAGCTCAATCGAGGAAGCCGCACCGACGATCGCCGAACTGCCCGCAGGGCTCGATTCCGGCATCCTGCTGCGTCGCCCCGACGTGGTGCAGGCGGAATATACGCTGCGCGCCGCCAATGCGCAGATCGGTGCGGCCCGCGCCGCACTGTTCCCGCGCATTTCGCTCACCGCGCTGGCTGGGCTTGCCAGTACCTCGCTCAGCAACCTGTTTACCGGCGGGGCCTTCAATTACTCGGTTGCGCCGAGCGTAAGCTATCCGATCTTCCGCGCCGGTGCCGGTCGCGCGGGTGTCGCGCAATCGCAGGCGCAACGCGATTCCGCGCTCGCCAGCTATGAAAAATCGATCCAGACGGCGTTTTCGGAAGTCGCCAATGCGCTGGCCCGACACGGCACGATCGGCAACCAATTGGCGGCGCAAGAGGCGCTGACCAAATCCGCAGGGGACAATTACCGTCTGTCCGACGCGCGCTATCGCGGCGGCATCAACACCTTCCTGCAAAGCCTCGATGCGCAACGGTCGTTTTATTCGGCGCAGCGCTCGCTGGTGACGACGCGGCTGACCGGTGCCACCAACCGGGTGACGCTGTACCGGGCGCTGGGCGGGGATGCTGCCTTGGATGTGACGCCCGCAGGACCGCAACCGCTCGCGCCGCAACGCTAAGCGCGCCCCCCTCGAAGCATCACAGTGCGGTGCCGGCCCGTATTTTGCGGCACCAAGAGGTGACAATCGCAGGCAGGCATGCCAGCCTCCGTGCCGGGGCGGTCGATCGGGTGGCATAAGCCAAGCTCGAGCGTGGTGTTTTGGGGAAACGATCAGCATGGGCCATCACATTCGCCGGTTCGCGGCAAAAGACGAAACGGCGATGCGGGCGTTTGCCGAACGCTTGCCCGAGCATGATCTGTTGTTCCTCGGGCGCGATTTGCGGCATCCGCGCGTGATCGCCGCCTGGGTCGAGGCGATTGGCGAGGGCGCGATCGACAGCCTGATCGCCGAGGATGATCATGGGAAACTCGTTGGTGCGGCCGCCTTGGTGCGCGATCCGTTGGGCTGGAGCGGCCATGTCGGCGAAGTGCGCTTGCTCGTCTCCCCCGAAAAGCGCGGGGCCGGGCTGGGCCGAGATTTGCTGGAGGGCATTTACGCAATCGCGATGGAGCGGGGCCTTACCAAATTGACCGCGCAGATGACCCCCGACCAAATCGGATCGGTTATGCTGTTCGAAAGCCTTGGCTTCCGCGCCGAGGCGTTGCTCAAGGGCCAGGTGCGCGATCGCGCGGGAGTGGCCTATGACCTGACCATCCTCAGCCACGACATGCCCGCCACGGCGAAACCGCGCTCGGCCGAATCGAGCGAGACGGCTGCCTGACCGCGCGCCACGACGGCAGGGGAGCAAGGGCGCTCGACCCGAGCGCCCTTGGCCCGATCACGCGTCGCCGCGCACCGCGCCGACCGCGTCGCGGCCGAATTGCAGGATCACTTCCCCAATCTCGCGCGCCTGGGTCATGCTGCGGCTGCCCTGTTCGCGCAGGAACTCGCCCTGGATTTTCATCACTTCCGACAAATCCTTTGCCGAGGCGGCGGCGCGCATGGCCGCGAAGGCCTCACGCGTGTTGGTCTCGGCCTGGTCGAGCAGTTTAAGACCGACACTGGCGCTGTTCTCCGCGATCTTGGTGCTGGCTTCGCGGATCGACTCCGCGGCTTTTTGAGCCGGATCGGTGATGGTTTCCTTGAAAGCGTCGCTCGCTGTATCCGTCATGCGCTCGTTTCCTTCTGCTGCCACGCCGTTTTCGTAACGGCCGATCGCGTCAACGCATGAGGCGGCGAAGAGTGGCGCTGCGCGCCGCTTGACCACAGCATCTGTCCTCTCCTGCCGACGTCGTCCTGCGTCGCGACGCGGATGGTGAACCTCGCCGCGCGCTTGGGCAAGGGGCGTTGGCGCTGCGCACGCAACGGGCGCGCCCTTAACGCGGCCTTAGCTCGGCCTTGGCATGACGAACGGGTGAATGCCGCCTTCGTCACGATGCCTGCGCGCCCGCACCGGCGGGGCCTGCCGCCAATGGCCCTGTCGCTGCTGATTGCGGCGGTGCTGGCGTTTGGGCCTATGCTCTTGACGCTCGATCCTGTCGCCGCGCTTGCACGCTTCTCGCGCGTGTCGGCGAACTTGGCCCTTGGCGCATTCTGCGCGCTGCTCGGCATCGCGGTCGTGTCGCTTGCCGCATTGGCGATCTTGCGGCGGCTGGGCGTGGCGGCACCCGAACGGAGCGCCGCGCTTTTCGCGATCGCGCCCTCCCTCCTGCTCCAGCCGGGCCTGAACGGGCTGAGCGACGCCTTCTGGATCGCGGCGTGCCTGATGGCGCTCGCAGCCGCGCTCGATCGCCGCCATATGCACATGCTCCTGTGGTGGGGAGCGGCGCTGGCTTTCGATCCGCACGCGATGTTAGTCGCGCCGCTCCTCCTGGCGTTGCTGATCAACCGCCACGTCCCGGTGCACCGTTGGGCCGTCGCGCCACTGATCAGCCTCGCAACGCTGGCAGTACTGTTCGCGATCGGATGGCCGATGCCCGGCTGGGAAAGCGTGTTTGCGGGTCGGGCCGACGGCCTTCCGCCGCTTTCCGCCAACGCCCCCAATATCTGGGCGATCGTGCAAGCGCTCCCGCTGGGCGCGCTGTCGCTGTCGGGCCTCGCCGTTACGGCGACCATCGGTGTCAGCGCTGCCTATATCGCTCGCTTCTCCGCGCAGCACCTGAACGGTCGGTCGCTGATCGCGGCGGCCTTGCTCGCCGCGCTGATCATGGGCGGGCTCCTGCCGTATCAGCAGGCCGATTGCTTCCTGCTGGCCGACCTGCTGGCGCTAATCCTCGCCCTCGCCCGTCATGACCGCGCAAGCTGGCGAGTCGCCATCCTGCTGCAAGCCGGGTCGGCTTTAGGCCTGATTGGCGATCGGCTGGACCTTCCCGGCTTTGCCATGTTTGGCGCGGTCGCGCTGCTATCGGCAACGCTATCGCTCGCCCGCGCGGTGCTGCAGCCCGCAGCCAACGACAATCCCCTTATGGCACGCCCGCCAGCGAGAACTTAGTTCTGTAATTTCTGCACGCTATGCTACCAAAACCCCAGATTCGGGGTGTTGTGAGGGTGGGGTAGATGGCGATTTTCACGAGCAGTTCGCGCGGTGACCGGGATGCAGGACCGGGGCTTCCCCCGGCACCGCCGATGCCGCAAAGCGCCAATGGCAAGCGTGGCATGTTTTCGGTCATTGGCCCCGACATGGTGATTACCGGCAATATCGCGGCGACTGCCGACTTGCATATCGACGGTCGCGTCGATGGCGATGTCCACTGCGCCAACCTCGTCCAGGGCAATGACAGCCGCATCAACGGCGCAGTGACCGCCGAAATCGCGCGGCTTGCCGGTGCGATCGAAGGGTCGGTGTCGGTCCGTCAATTGACCATCGAACGCGCCGCCCGCATTATCGGCGATGTCGAATATGAATCGATCGCGATCGAAACCGGTGCCTCGATTGATGGGCGTCTGAAGCATATCGCCGCCGACTCCGGCACGCGCGCCTTCGACCGCACCCCACCCGTCACCGCGAAACGCGACGACGATGTGGTGCAATTTACGACGGCACCGACCGCCGCCTGATCGGCTCCCGCCGGCCCAAGCATTGCGACCCATCGGGTTTGCGTGCTTGGGTCGGCACAGTCCTCAATCGCCGCATTTCCTACCGCAGCAAATCACGATAGCTGGTCGGCGGAGTCGGCAACGTCAGCCGCGCCACGGTTCCAGCGAGCAGCACCACGGCAAGGGCCAGCCCGCCGATCCGCACCGCGCGCTTGCTCTGCCGCCAGTCCCCCCACAACAGCACCGTCGCCAGCGTCGTCGCGACCATCGGCCACAAATGATAGCGCAAGTCCGAGGCAATGCTCAGCACGCCGAAGCTCAGCTCCAGCGTGATCGCCGAAACCAGCAGCGCCAGCGCCAGGTCACGCGGCGGAGCGCTTGCGCGCGGCACCGCCGCCGCCAAACCCACGATCGCGACCGTCAGCCACGCAAACGGCCATCCGAGCGGCGTTTCCGCCATCCACTTGGCAGCCACCTGCCACCCGCGCGCCGCTGCGCCGGGGTTGCCCAGGCCAAGGCTGTTGGGCTCGCTCCGCGCCGGTGGAGCAGCACCCGGCCAGCCGGCCGGCACCAGCCAGCGTTCGGTCGAATTGAAATGCGCCAGCCGATGCGCCGCATAGGCCAACGGGTTTCGCACGATCGCTGCGACCAGCATCCGGTAGAGATCACCCGCAGGCAGCCGTTGCAGGCGCGCCACGATCGGCGCGCAGCGGGTTTCCTCGCCCAGCGGATCCCAGAAATACGGTTTGACGCAATGCCCCGCCACCAACGCCCGCGCCTCAAGCGGGGTAAAGCCAACCGCCGCATCGGGCGCACGGGCCGCTATCCCGGCAAGATCGTAGAGCGCCTCGGTCCGCTCGACACCGCTCGACACCGCGCCCAAGGGCCCGTGATTGAGCAGCGGTGCCACCATCAACACCGCCGCCACCCCCGCCAGGCCGAGCGCAAGCTGCGTCCACCAGCGCCCTGTCCCGAACAGCATCACCGCCAGCGGGACGGTCGCGAACACCGCGTTCGCGCGCACCAGCGTGGCATAAGCCAGCAACGCCGCCACAATGATGAGCGCCCAGACGGGCACGCGCGCGCCTTTGAGCCGCCACCACGCAATCCCACCGGACGCCGCGAGCACCGCGCCCAGCATTTGTGTATCCTTGAGCACCGCCGCCTGCCAGCCAAGGAACAAAGGCAGCGCGCCGATTGTCAGCAACGCCGCCGCCGCACGCCGCCGCCCCAGCCGCGCGAGCGCTGCCGCGATCAGGCCGAACCCGGCCCAATATAGCGCCATCTGCAAGGCGAACATCGGCTCGCTGGTGCCGCCAATGGCCGCGTGCAGCGCGTTCCACATCCGCGCCATTGCGGGTGGATGCCAGTCTTCATACGCACCGGTCAGCGCCTGGGCGAACTGGCCGACGCTATCGTACATCGCGATGCCCGGCCAGAACAGCGCCAGCGACCCCACCAGCAACAGCAGCGTCACCCCGGCAACCGTCCAGATGCGGGGCGGCTGGGTCGTCATATCGGTCGCGGACGTCCCGCTACGAGCGTGCGAGCCCCCATCAGATGTGGATCGCGCGGCCGTACGCGCCGAGCACGCTTTCGTGCATCATCTCGCTGAGCGTCGGGTGGGCGAACACCGTCTCCATCAGCTCGGCCTCGGTCGTTTCCAACTGGCGCGCGATGACATAGCCCTGGATCAGTTCGGTCACTTCCGCGCCGACCATGTGCGCGCCCAGCAATTCACCGGTCTTGGCGTCGAACACCGTCTTGACGAAACCCTCGGCCTCGCCGAGCGCAATCGCCTTTCCATTGCCGATGAAGGGGAATTTTCCGACCTTCAGCTCGTGCCCGGCTTCCTTGGCCTTGGCCTCGGTCAGCCCCACGCTCGCGACTTGCGGGCGCGAATAGGTGCAGCCGGGGATGTTCCACTTCTCGAACGGATGCGGCTTCAGCCCCGCCAGCGCCTCCACACAGACGATGCCCTCATGGCTGGCCTTGTGCGCAAGCCACGGCGCACCGGTCACGTCGCCGATCGCATAGATCCCCTCGACATTGGTGCGCGCATAGCCATCGACCTTGATGTGCCCGCGATCGGTCTCGATCCCCAGCGCTTCCAGCCCGATATTCTCGGTATTGGGCACGATGCCGATCGCGACGATGACATGGCTGAACTCTTCCGAGGTCACCGTGCCGTCCTTGCCCTTGATCTTGGCGGTAACGCCCTTGGCCGAGGTGGTCAGCCCCTCCAGACCTGTACCGGTCAGCAGCTTGATTCCCTGCTTGGTCAGCGCCTTGTCCATGAAAGCGGAGACTTCTTCGTCTTCCACCGGCAGGATGCGCGGGAGCATCTCGACGATCGTAACATCCGCGCCCATGTCATTGTAGAAGCTGGCGAACTCCACCCCAATCGCGCCCGAGCCGATGACCAGCAGCTTGGTCGGCATTTCGGTCGGCACCATCGCGTGGCGATAGGTCCAGATGCGTTCCCCATCCGCCTTGGCGAAGGGCAGATCGCGCGCGCGTGCGCCGGTGGCGATGATGATGTGCTTGGCTTCGAGCTCGGAGGTCTTGTCGCCCTGCTTGACGCTGAGCTTACCCTTGCCGGTCAGCGCGCCGACGCCTTCGTACACCGTGACCTTGTTCTTCTTCATCAGGCCCTTGACGCCGGCATTGAGCTGGCCGGCCACCTTGCGGCTGCGCTCGACGATCTTGGGCAGATCGAAACCGACATTCTCGGCCTTCAGGCCATAGGATTCGGCGTGCTGCATGTAATGATAGATTTCCGAGGTGCGCAGCAACGCCTTGGTCGGGATGCAGCCCCAGTTGAGGCAAATGCCGCCCAGCCGCTCGCGCTCGACAATGGCGGTCTTCAGCCCAAGCTGCGCCGCGCGGATCGCGGCGACATAACCGCCGGGGCCGGAGCCGAGGATGACGAGATCGAACGTATCAGCCAAGGGAGGATCCTTTTTGTAGCGGGAGCGGACGATCGTCCTCTCCCATCGAAACCAATGTAAAGCGCCCGGCGGCGGCTTGCGAGGTGCCCTCGCCGTGCCGGTCGCGCCGCCAGACCTGTACGGCGACATTCATCGAAGTGCGGCCCGTGCCGACGATCTCGGCATGGAAGCTCACTTCATCGCCAATTTCCACGGGCGCGGTGAAGCTGAACCCGTCCGCCGCCACCACCGGCGCGCGCCCGCCGCAATACCGCGAGGCCACCGATCCGGCGGCCAGCGCCATTTGCCCCATCAGCCAGCCGACGAAGATCTTGCCATAAGGGTTGGCGTCGCACGCCATCGCGGTCGCGCGAATGGCGGGCGCGCTATCAGGCGGCAGGTCACTCATCGAGGGACCGACCACCATGATCGCTGCGCCAGGCATCCCGGAGCGGCCGAATGCCCATGGCGACCACCACGACCATCACGCCATAAGCGACCGCCCAGATCGTGTCGGCCGCATGCGGGAGCGCCCAAACGGCCCCCGCCGCCAGAAATGCGGTGGCGAACACGCCAACCGCGATGTGAAACACCTCGATCAGAGTGCGCCGCATGACAGGCTTATGCCAGCATCGACAGCGGCGCTTCGACCAGCGTCTTGAACGCCTGCATCAGTTGCGCGCCGTCCGCGCCATCGATCGCGCGGTGATCGAAGCTGCCGGTCGCCGACATCACCGTCGCCACGCCGAGCGCGTCGTCGATGATATAAGGACGCTTTTCGCCCGCGCCGATCGCCATGATCATGCCCTGCGGCGGGTTGATCACCGCCTCGAACTGCTTGATCCCGTACATGCCCATGTTGCTGAGCGAAGCGGTGCCGCCCTGATATTCCTCGGGCTTCAGCTTGTTGTCGCGCGCGCGGGCGGCGAGATCTTTCATCTCGGTCGAGATCGCGGCCACACCCTTGGTGTCGGCCCCGGCGATGATCGGCGTGATCAGCCCGGTCGGCGTCGACACCGCGACCGAAATATCGGCGCGGCTGAAACTGATCAGCTGGTCGGGCGTGAACATCACGTTGCACTTGGGCACCTGGATCAGGCTGGCGGCGAGCGCCTTGATCAGCAGATCGTTGACCGACAGCTTTACGCCGCGGCCTTCAAGGCCCTTGTTCAGCTCACCGCGCAGCTTGAGCAGCGCGTCGAGCCGGATATCGACCGTCAGGTAAATGTGCGGAACCGTCTGCTTCGATTCGGTCAGGCGGCGCGCGATCGTCTTGCGCACGTTGCTGAGCTTTTCGGCAGTGTGCGGAATCTCGGGGATCGCGGCGGGCTTGGCCGGAGCGACCGCGACGGGAGCGGCAGAGGGTGCTGCGGCTTCAACGGGCTTGGGGGCCGGTGCGACACCGGCCTTCGCGCCATCGACGTCCGCCTTCACGATGCGGCCATTGGGGCCCGAACCCGTCAGGGTGGCCAGATCGATGCTCTTTTCCGTCGCGATCCGGCGCGCAAGCGGGCTCGCCTTCACGCGATCGCCGCTCTCGGCCTTTGGCGCAGGGGCGGCAGGGGTTGGTGCGGGGGTCGCTTTGGCCGCCACCGGCGCAGGTGCCGCGACGGGAGCCGCAGCAACCGGCGCGGGGGCCGCATCGGCGCTCTCGCCCTCGGCGATCAACGTCGCGATGACGGTGCCGACCTTCACATTGTCGGTCCCTTCCGCGACCAGGATTTTGCCGATCACCCCTTCATCGACCGCCTCGAATTCCATCGTGGCCTTGTCGGTTTCAATTTCGGCCATCAGGTCGCCGGATTTGACCGTATCGCCCTCTTTCACCAGCCATTTCGCCAGCGTGCCTTCCTCCATCGTGGGGGAGAGAGCTGGCATTTTGATTTCGACCGGCATCAACGCGTCCTCATCTAACCGAATCCGTAGCGCCCGTCTCTCGCGCCCGTTGCGCGAACGGTCAAGACCGCTGCTTGTCAGACGCGTCGGTTCACCCCACTTAAGCGCCACAATCGCTTCAGGGGGCGGGCGACAATGCGTATTTATCTGGTGGTGATCGACGAGACGCCCGAAAGCAGCATCGCGTTGCGCTTTGCCGCACGGCGTGCGGTGAAGACCGGCGGCGGGGTCGAAATCCTGGCGCTGGTGCCGCCCACCGAATTCACCGCCTTTGCCGGCGTGCAGGCGACAATCGAGGAAGAAGCTCGCCATCATGCCGAGGGGCTGGTCGCCGCCGCTGCCGGTGCGCTGATCGAGGAATCGGGGCTGAAGCCGCAAATCACCGTGCGTCAGGGCGAGGGCCCCAAGGTCATTCGCGAGATGATCGCCGCCAATCCCGACATCGCCGCATTGGTGTTGGCAGCCGCCGCGAGCGGCGCGCCCGGCCCGCTGGTGGCGCATTTCGCGGGCACCGACACCGGCGCACTGACCATCCCGCTGATGATCATCCCCGGCTCGCTCGACCGCGAGGCGATCGACCGGTTGAGCTGATCCGGCGCACCCGAAATCGCCAAACGGACGCGAACGACACGGTACAGGGATTTCGGAACGGTATAGGGATGTCGGAGATGACCCGTCGCGAGAATATCACCAAAGCGTTCCTGTGGCTGGCGGTGCTGGTCGGCGGCCCCTTGCTCGGCGCGAAGCTCTTCGATCTGATCGTGCTTGCCGGGGCGTGGAGTGCCCATCCGCCGCATTCACTGGCGATGATGCCCTATGGCAAAGCATGGCCAGTTGATACCGGGGTGTTCTTCATCCCCTTTTCGGCAGCGATGCTGATTGCCGCGTTCGGCGCGCTGGCGGCGGGCTGGACGACGCCGTGGCGCTATCGCTGGCTGCTATGCGTCCCGTCGCTCGGCATTCTGGCGCTGCTCGCGCTGACCGTCATCGCCTTTTGGCCGATGAATGCCGCGCTGTGGTATCACGGCATCGCCTCCCCGCGGGACACGATATCAGACGCAGAATCGGTCGCCATGGCCCGGCAATGGGTGGAACTGGACTGGGTGCGCGTCGCAGGGGCGGCGGCCGAGTTCGTTGCGGCGCTGCGCGCACTCACATTGCCGTGGCCAACCGAGGTGGCTCCACGCGATTCGCTGGTCGTCCGGTTGCTGCTTTTGGCTTTCCTGGCTGGCGTGGCCGCGTTCGTCATCTGGTTCGTCTCGAACATCTAGCCCGCCAATCCCGCCGTCTGGGGACGGTGGACAGCAACTTGCGTCGCTTCCGATATCCCGCCACCATATGCCCATGCGCTCCCTCCCCACCGCAGCCGCGCTCGCCATCGCGACGCTCGCCACCCCTGCCCTCGCCCAGGACAGCGCGCCCGACCCGGCCCGGTTGAAGGCCACGGTCGAAAAACTCGTCAGCTTCGGCACGCGCCACACGCTGTCTTCCGCCGACGATCCGGTGCGCGGCATTGGCGCGGCGCGCAGTTGGGTCGGCGGCGAGATGACGCGAATCGCCGATGCGTGTGACGGCTGCATCACCGTCGCTAATCTCGCGCGCACCTTTACCAACGCGCGCGCACCCAATGGGGTCAATGTGGTCGATGTGCTCGGCTTCCAGCAAGGTCTCGACCCGAAGCGCTTGATCATCGTCGGCGCGCATATCGACAGCCGCGTCAGCGACGTGATGGACGCCACGCATGACGCCCCCGGCGCGAACGACGATGGCTCGGGCGTCGCCTTGGTGCTGGAAGCGGCGCGCATCCTGTCCAAGGAAAAATTCCGCGCGACGATCGTCTATGCGGTGTTTTCGGGTGAGGAACAGGGCCTGTTCGGCAGCACCTTGCTCGCCGAGACCGCCAAGCAACGCAACTGGACCATTTCGGCGATGCTCAACAACGACATCGTCGGCAATACGATGGGCCAGAACGGCGTGCGCGTCGCCGATCGCGTGCGGGTGTTCTCAGAAGGGATCCGCGCCGCCGAAGACGGGCCCGCACAAATGGCGCGGCGCGGCAATGGCGGCGAGGATGACGGCCCGTCGCGCGCGCTCGCCAAGGCGATCAATGGCGTAGCGCATAGCTTGCGCGGCGGGCTCGATGTGTTCGTCGATCGCCGCCCCGATCGCTTCGGGCGTGGCGGCGACCATGAGCCGTTCCTGAAGCTCGGCTATCCGGCGGTGCGCTTTTCCGTCGGTGCAGAAAACTGGACGCAGCAGCATCAGGATGTGCGCGTCGAAAACGGCATTCCCTACGGCGACACCGTCAACAAGATGGACTTCCCCTATCTCGCCAAGGTCACCGCGATTAACGTCGCCACCATCCGCCGCCTCGCCGCCGCGCCCGCCGCGCCCGATGGCGTGACGGTCGCGGGCGCGCTGAGCTTTGACACCACGGTCAAATGGCAGCCCGTCGCGGGGGCCACCGCGTACCGAATCCATTGGCGCCGCAACGACGCGCAGGACTGGCAGAAATCAACCGACGTCCCCGCCTCCGCCTCCAGCACGGTGCTGAAGGACATCAGCGTCGACGACCATTTCGTCGGCGTCAGCGCGGTCGCCGCCAATGGCGCGGAAAGTCTGGTCAGCTTCGCCGGGCCGGAACCGCGCGGCTAAGCAGCCGTCTTAGCTCCCCTGAACCGGCTGTTCGACCCGACGGCAGCCGCAGCTCGGCCGCCGGACGGGGCGATAATGCCGCTTCGGCGCGGCCCGATAGACGCGGCGAGCCGCGACATAGCGCGTCCGCGATTCCTCGACATATTCGGTCGTGGTCGTCGTCGTGGTCACGATCGGCGGCCCCTGGATCACCACGGTCGTCGTCGGACCAGCATAAGCATAGCCGCTCGCCGCATAGCCGCCCTGCATATACCCACCGGTCGAATAGGTGGTAACGGTGCCGTTTTGCACGACTGGCGGCAGCGAAATGTACGGCTGGGAACCATAAGACTGGCCATAGGATTGGCTGTAGCCGCTGCCATACCCCTCATAGCCACCCTGACCATAGCCAGCGCCGTCCCAATCGAGCCCGTTCACCGAATCCCACACGCGCCCGCGCCCGTCGACCAGCACGGCGTCGTCATAATAACGATGCCAGCTATAGCCCGCAGGCGGCGGGGCGAGCCCATAGCTACCAAAATCGGCGATATAGAAGCTGGGCGAGAACCAATATTGCGGCAGAGCATAACCGCGATGCGGGCGACGATAGGCCTTCCAGCCGCCCGGTGCATTGCTCCCGCCCGACCAGCGCCCGCCATTATAGCCACCCCAGCGCCGTTGCGTGGTCTGCTGCGGCGGGCGGCCCGGATAGGATTGGGCCGGATAGGCTTGCGCAGGATAAGGCTGCGGCGGAACGGCCTGGCCGGGATAGGCGACCGGCGGCATCGGCTGCGGCGGCGCGGGCATCGACGGTGCGGGATAGGAGGGCACCGGATAGGGCGCGCCGACCGTGCCGCCATTCTGCCCGATTCGCTGCGCTTCCGCACCGCCCGCGCCGAATGCGGTAACCATTGTGAGGGCGGCAAGAGCTAGGGTTCGCATGGTAAACTCTCCGGTTGTGGTGCCGCCCCCCAAAGGCACGTCACCAAATCATTAACGTCCGGATTACCATTTTCGGCAGTTTTCCGCCACATTCGGGTGTGTCCCGAAACGGATCACCCCGCGATACGCGCCGCCAGCACCGCCATCAGCGCTTCGCACCCCGCTGCATCCGCGGCATCGAAGCGTGCGGGCGTGGGGCTGTCGAGATCGAGCACGCCGATCAAACGCCCGTCATGGACGATCGGTACGACCAGTTCCGACCGGCTCGCCGCGTCGCAGGCGATGTGGCCGGGAAAGGCGTGGACATCCTCGACCAACTGCGTTTGCCGCGTCGCCGCCGCCGTGCCGCACACCCCGTCGCCGATCGCGATGCGGATGCAGGCGGGTTTGCCAAGGAACGGCCCAACCACCAATTCGCCCTCGACCAACCGATAGAAACCGGCCCAGTTCAAATCGGGCAGATATTGCCAGATCAGCGCCGCCACATTCGCCATATTGGCGATCGCATCGCCCTCCCCCGCCGTCAGCGCATCGAGCGCCGCGTGCAGGTCGCGGTAAAGCTCCGCCTTGGATTCCGCCGAAATCGTAAAATCGTACATCGCTATCTCCGTCGCCGCCCATGTGGCGAAGCAGCGCCAACGGAACAAGCCCGCAACCAATCGACCAAAGCGCGCGCATGTTTTAGGAGGACGTGCATGGTCGCCATTCCCGTCACCCGATCGATCAGCATCGACAGCGAGGAGCTGCAGGAATCCTTCACCCGCGCCAGTGGTCCGGGCGGGCAGCACGTCAACACCACCGACAGCGCGGTGCTGCTGCGTTTCGATGTCGGCGCGTCGCCCTCCTTGCCCGATGCGGTGAAGAACCGGCTGGCGGTGCTGGCGGGATCGCGGCTGACGCGCGACGGCGTGCTGGTGCTGCGCAGCGAAGGCGCGCGCTCGCAATTGCTCAACCGCCAGGAAGTGCGCGACCGCCTGATCGAGCTGATCCGCGAAGCCACCATCGTCCCCAAGCGCCGCCGCCCGACCAAGCCCTCCAAAGCCGCCAAGGCCAAGCGGATGGAGGGCAAGACCAAGCGTTCGACAGTCAAATCGCTCCGGGGCCGGGTTACCGACTAACGCGGTAGCGAACGCGCACTGGACCTTTGACGCGACATCCCTATATACCGCTCGGTATGAATAGCGTTTGTTCCCTGCCGGCCACGAAAGGCCGCCCGCGCGAATTCGACGTGGATGAGGCGCTGGCCGCGGCGCTGATGGTCTTTTGGCGCAATGGCTATGAGGCCGCGTCGATGACCGAATTGACCAGCGCGATGGGCATCACCAAGCCAAGCCTCTATGCCGCGTTCGGCAATAAGGAGGCGTTGTTCCACAAGGCACTCGACCTCTACGAGCGCGAAAAGCTCGCTTATATGAAGTCCGCACTCGAAGCGCCGACCGCGCGTGACGTGGCCGAGCGCTTGCTGCGCGGTGCGCTCGAAATCCAGATGAGCACGTGCGACCCCAAGGGCTGCCTCGGCGTCATCAGCTCGGCCACCTGCGGTGCCGAAGCCGAACCGATCAAGGCCGAGGTCGTCAAACGCCGCGCCTCTTCGGAAGCCGCCTTGATCGCGCGCTTCGAACAGGCCCAGGCGGCGGGCGAACTCCCCGAGGGGATGACCCCGGCCGCGCTGACCCGCTATCTGTTCGCCATCCTCCAGGGTCTGGCGATTCAGGGCGGCTCGGGTGCCACTTGCGAAGAGCTGTCGCAACTGGTCGAAACCAGCATGGCGGTATGGCCGACACGATAAGGGTCGGAATAAATATTCCGATCGGTACAGAATGCTGTTGACGCACCGCACAATCGCTTTATATACCGAATGGTATTGAAGCTGGGTCCCGCGGGGGAACCGGTTCTGACAGAAGGGTCTCCGCCAATGACCAGCACGCGCATCTAACCCAACCGCCAGCGGCCGCACCGACTGGCGATCCCACATTTCAAGAACGTGTCTTCGGAGCGCACTGCGCTTCCGGCTGCGTTCCCGCACGTCCCACGACTGGCCGAGTACGAACGCAGGCGCGTTCGCGCACGGTGCTGCTCGTCCATATGATCGCCAAAAGCCCAAAGGGGGATTTTCCATGGCCTATCTGGACCTTGATTCCATGTTCGCCGGCCCTGTCACCAGCAGCGCCGCAGACACCGACGAAGCGCAAACCGGCTTTTCGGGGCTCGAATGGAGCGTCATCGCGCTCGCACAGCGCGACACGCTCGCCAGCCTCGCCGAGCCCGGCCGCATGTCGCGCGCGCTCGGCAGCCTGTTCGGGCGCGGCCCGTCGTCGCGGCTGGCCGACCCCAAATTGGAGGCGTTGCGCCGCGCCGCAGTCCTGGCCCGTCATCGCGGGTTCGCGCTGCCCATGTCCGAAATCCACAACTTCCATTCCGTCGGCTTCAGCGAAGCGCAGATGGAGACGCTCGTCACCAGCGTGACGGGCATGCGCGTCGGCCGGACCGACCAGAGGATCGCCGCATGAATATGATTGCCCCCATCGATACCACCCACGCCGTCGTTCCCGACGCGTCGCATCCGCCAGCAAAACGGTGGACGCGATGGCAAAAGCGCAGCGCCATCCTCGTGCCGATCGCCATTGCCGGCGTGATCGGCGTGAAGCTGTTCGATCATTCCGACGCCGTCGCCGCCGCGCCACCGCCCGCGCCCGTCACCATCGCCACCCCGCTGGTCCGCCAAATCAGCGAATGGGACGATTATGTCGGCCGCTTCGCCCCGAGCCGCAGCGTCGAAGTGCGTCCGCGCGTTGCGGGCGAAGTCACCGGCGTCCACTTCCGCGATGGCGAAGTCGTGAAACAGGGCCAGTTGCTGTTCACGATCGACTCCCGTCCCTTCGCCGCCGCGCTGGCCGAAGCGCGCGCCAATGAAGCGAGTGCGCAAAGCGCGCTGGTGCTGGCGCGCACCGATCTCGGTCGCGCAACGCGGTTGATTGCCGATGACGCGGTTTCGGCCGGGGAAATCGATGCGCTGCGCGGCAAGCTCCAGGCGGCGCAAGCCGCGCTCGCCGCAGCCCAGGCCCGCGTCCGCGCCCGTGCGCTTGACGTATCCTTCACCCAGATCCGCGCGCCGATCAGCGGACGCATCTCCGATCGCCGCGTTGACCCGGGCAATCAGGTAGCGGGCGGCGAAGGCACTGGCGGCACGGTGCTGACGACGATCAACGCGCTCGACCCAATCTACTTCACCTTTGACGGGTCCGAGGCTTTGTTCCTCAAGACGCAGCGCAACCGCCAACCGGGTGCCGCCGCGCCTGCGGTCGAAATCCAGTTGCAGGACGAGACCAGCCACCGCTGGAAGGGCAAGCTCGATTTCACCGATAACGGGCTCGACACGCATTCGGGCACGATCCGTGGGCGCGCAGTGCTGCCCAATCCGGGCCTGTTCCTGACACCCGGCATGTTCGGCAACATGCGCCTCGCGAGTGCTGGCACCAAGCCTGCGCTGCTGGTGCCCGATGATGCGGTCCAGACCGACCAGGCGCGGAAAATCCTGCTGACGGTGGATGCCAACAATGTCGTCACGCCCAAGCCGGTAACGCTGGGCGCGGTGGTCGACGGAATGCGGGTGATCCGCAGCGGCATCGGTCCGAAGGATCGCATCATCATCAAGGGCACGCAAATGGCGATGCCCGGTGCCAAGGTCGCGCCCACGGTCGGCAAGATCGCGGTGTTGGGGGGTGCCGATGCGCCCACTGCGCAGCCGATCGCGGGCGAGGCGACCTTGTCCGGGCGTTAAGAAGAGTATGAGGATCGTTTTCAACGCACCCACCCCTTCCCGTTCGCCCTGAGCCTGTCGAAGGGCACCTCTCCAAGCGGACGCCCGCTCCCGTGGGGAGAAGGGCTTCGACAAGCTCAGCCCGAACGGGGCGGAGGCGTGGTTTGAAAACGACCTCAGCCGAATAACCGATCGATTCATCACTGCCGTTCGTCCCTTTGGCACCCGCTCCTCGGATGCCGATCGGTGGCGCGCGCGCTTCTTTCGAGGACAGTGTCCATGCGCTTCTCGCGCTTCTTCATCACCCGGCCGATCTTCGCCGGGGTCATCGCGGTGGTCATCACCATTGTCGGGCTGATCGCCTATCTCGGCCTGCCGGTGTCGCAATATCCCGACATCGTGCCGCCGACCGTCACCGTCAGCGCGGTCTATCCCGGTGCCTCGGCCGAGACGGTCGCGGAAACCGTCGCCGCGCCGATCGAGCAGGAAATCAACGGCGTCGACAACATGCTGTACCAGTCGTCGCAATCGACCGGCGACGGCAAGCTGACGATCACCGTCACCTTCAAGATCGGCACCAACCTCGATGCGGCACAGGTGCTGGTGCAGAACCGCGTCGCGGTTGCGGTGCCGCGTCTGCCCGAGGACGTGCAACGCCTGGGCGTCGTCACGCGCAAGACCAGCCCGGACTTCCTGATGGTCGTGAACCTGGTCTCGCCCGACGGCTCGCTCGATCGCGGCTACATCTCCAATTACGCGCTGACGCAGGTGCGCGATCGTCTCAGCCGCATCGACGGCGTCGGCGACGTACAATTGTTCGGCGCGCGCGATTATTCGATGCGCATCTGGATCGATCCCGGCCGCGCCGCTGCGCTCGATCTGACCGCAGGCGAAATCGTCGCCGCCTTGCGCGCGCAGAACGTTCAGGTCGCCGCCGGCACGCTCGGCCAACCGCCTTACGCGACCGGTAACGCCTTCCAACTCAACGTCGAAACGCAGGGCCGTCTGACCGATCCCAAGCAATTCGCCGATGTGGTGATCCGCACCGACAAAGACGGCCGCCAGGTTAAGGTATCCGACGTCGCCCGCGTCGAGCTCGGCGCGCAGGATTATGGGGCGAACACCTATATCAGCGGCAAGCCGACCGTCATCGCCGCGGTGTTCCAGCGTCCCGGCTCCAACGCGCTCGCCGCCGCGCAAGCGGTGTCGGCCGAGATGGAGGCGATGTCGAAGAAATTCCCCAAGGGCCTCGCCTACCGCGTTATCTACAACCCCACCGAGTTCATCGCCCAGTCGATCGACGCGGTGAAGCACACGCTGATCGAGGCGATGATCCTCGTCGTCCTCGTCATCCTCGTCTTCCTCCAGAAATGGCGCGCAGCGATCATCCCGATCGTGGCGATCCCGGTCTCGCTGATCGGCACCTTCGCGGTGCTGGCGGCGGTCTGCTATTCGCTCAACAACCTCTCGCTGTTCGGGCTGGTGCTCGCGATCGGCATCGTCGTCGATGACGCGATCGTCGTGGTCGAGAATGTCGAGCGCAACCTCGAACACGGGCTTTCCCCATTGGAGGCAGCGCGCAAGTCGATGGACGAAGTGTCCGGCGCGCTCGTTGCGATCGTGCTGGTGCTGTGCGCGGTGTTCATCCCGACGGTGTTCCTCACGGGGCTTTCGGGCGCCTTCTACCGCCAGTTCGCGGTGACGATCTCGACCGCGACGATCATCTCGCTGCTGCTGTCGCTCACGCTGTCGCCGGCACTCGCGGCGATGCTGCTCAAGCCGCATGCGCCAGCGGATTCGGGTGGCCGCATCACGCGCTTCGTCCGCAATGCGGGTGACCGCTTCAACCGCAGCTTCGAGCGGATGAGCGTGGCGTATGGCACTCTCACCCACCGTCTCGTCACCGCGCCGCGCAAGATGATGCTGGCGTACGGCGCGCTGATCGCGCTCACCGCCTTCGTCTTCACCGTCACCCCCTCGGGCTTCGTCCCCGCACAGGATCAGGGATACTTCCTCACCGTCATCCAGCTACCGCCCGGCTCCTCGGTCGAGCGTACCGACGCCGTGATGCAAAAGGTCGCCAAGCGCATCCTGCCGCTCGCCGGGGTCAAGGGCGCGGTGATGCTCGCCGGGTTTGACGGCCCGTCGCAAACGCTCGCCCCCAACAGCGCCGCCGCCTATATCCCGCTCAAAAGCTTCGAGGAGCGCCAGAAACTGGGCGTCACCTTCGCCGGGATCATGGCCGAGGCGCAGAAAGCCACTGCCGACATCAACGAAGCGCGGCTGCTGATCGTCCCGCCTCCGCTGATCCAGGGGATCGGCTCGGCCGGTGGCTATCGCATGATGGTGCAGGACCAGGGCGGCCACGGCTATCCCGAAATGGGCAAGACCGCTTATGACCTGATCGGCAAGGCCAACCAGACCAAGGGCCTGGCACAAGTCTACACCTTCTTCGACACCGCCACCCCGCGCATCTTCGCCGATGTCGATCGCACCAAGGCGAACATGCTCGGCGTCCCCCCGGAGCGCGTGTTCGAGGCGTTGCAAGTCTATCTCGGCTCGGCCTTCGTCAATGATTTCAACCTGCTCGGGCGCACCTACCGCGTCACCGCGCAAGCCGATGCGCCGTTCCGCAACACCACCGCCGACATCGCCAACCTCAAGACCCGCTCCAACACCGGCGAGATGGTGCCGATCGGATCGGTCTCCACCTTCCGCGACAAGACCGGGCCGTATCGCGTCGTGCGCTACAATCTGTTCCCGGCGGTCGAGGTCGATGGCGACACCGCCAAGGGCTCGTCCTCGGGCCAGTCGCTGGTCGCGATGGAGAAGCTCGCCGATAGCGCCTTGCCCACCGGATATGCGCATGAATGGACCGGCATCGCCTTCCAGCAGAAATCGGCCGGCAGCACGGCGGGCCTCGTCTTCGCCATGGCAGTGCTGTTCGTCTTCCTCGTGCTCGCCGCGCAATATGAGAGCCTGACGCTGCCGCTCGCGATCATCCTGATCGTGCCGATGTGTCTGCTCGCGGCGATGACCGGCGTGAACCTGCGCGGCATGGACAATAATGTGCTGACGCAAATCGGCCTCGTCGTGCTGATCGCGCTTGCCGCCAAGAATGCGATCCTCGTGGTCGAATTCGCCAAGCAGGCCGAGGAGCAAGACGGCCTGTCGCCGGTCGAAGCGGCCGTCCGCGCCGCGCGGGACCGGTTGCGCCCGATCCTGATGACGAGCTTCGCCTTCATCCTGGGCGCGGTGCCGCTGGTGATTGCCGAGGGGGCCGGTGCCGAACTGCGCCAGGCGCTCGGCACGGCGGTGTTCTTCGGCATGATCGGCGTCACCGGCTTCGGCCTGCTCTTCACCCCCACCTTCTACGTCGTCGCGCGGGCGCTGGCGAAGCGGCTCGAACGCCGCTCCGCCACCCCCGCCGCGAGCCATGGCCCCGCTGCCGCGCCCGCGCTGCAGCCAGCCGAATAGGAACGATCATGAAAGCCGCCTTGCTTACCAGCCTCTCCGCGCTCGCGCTTTCCGCTTGCGCCGCCGGGCCTAACTATGTCGCACCGGTCACGCCGCCCAGCGCTGCCGCGCCGTTCGTCACCGCCAATGCGGCGACCGTCACCACGCCCGCCGATCAAAATTGGTGGCGGCTGTATCGCGACCCGGCGCTCGACGCGCTGGTCGCCGATGCACTTGCCGCCAATACCGATCTGCGCGTCGCGGTGGCGCGGCTCGATGCGGCCAAGGCGTCGCTGCGCGGCGCGCGATCGGACCGCTTGCCGCAAGTGACCGCAGGCGCGAGCGGCACGTATGGCCGCTTGCCGCAATCGCAGCGCCTGCCCGGCAGCAACCGCGAGGCGGCGGTTTTCGATACCGGGCTCCAAGTTTCCTATGAAGTCGATCTGGCTGGCCGTGTCCGGCGTAACATCGAGGCGGCGCGCGGCGATGTCGCGGCTTCCGCCGCCGATGCCGATGCGGTGCGCGTGGCCATCGTCGCGGCCACCACCCGCGCCTATGTCGACGCCGCCGCTGCTGCGGAACGCCAGGCGGTGGCCGAACGCATTGTCGCCTTGCTGAGCAAATCTGCCGAACTGACCGGCAAGCGCGTCGAGGCCGGGCGGGCGACCAAGTTCGACTCTGTCCGCATCGCGACGCTGCGCGATCAGCGCGCCGCGCTCGTCCCCGCAATCGTCGCCGAGCGGCAGGCGGCGCTATTCCGCCTAGCGACGCTCACGGGTCGCACCCCGCAGGACCTGCCGGCAGCGGCAAGCGCCCGCACCACCACACCGCGGCTCGATCAGCCGATCCCGATCGGCGACGGAGCCGGTCTGATTGCGCGCCGCCCCGATGTGCGCGCCGCCGAACGTCGCCTTGCCGCCTCCACCGCGCGGATCGGCGTGGCCACCGCCGATCTCTACCCGCATATCACGCTCGGCGGATCGGGCGGAGTGACCGGGCCATCGCTCGGTGACCTGTTCACCGGCGGCCCGGTGCGCTGGCTGGTCGGCCCGTTGCTCAACTGGTCGCTCAATCAATCCGCCGCCCGCGCCAAGATCGCGGGCGCGCAAGCGGAAACGCGCGGCGCGCTCGCCAGCTTTGACGGCAGCGTGCTCGGCGCGCTGGAGGAGACCGAGACCGCGCTCTCAACCTATGCGCGCGAACTCGACCGCCGTGCACAACTGCAATCGGCGCGCGACAATGCCGAGACGGCGGCGCGCATCACCCGCGCCCGCCAGCGCGAAGGAACGATCGATTTCCTCGAGGTGCTCGACGCCGAACGCACCTTCGCCGATGCCGATGCCGATGTGGCCGCCGCCGACGCGCGCATCGCCGATGCGCAAATCGACCTGTTTCGGGCACTGGGCGGCGGCTGGCAGACTCGGGTCAGCTAGTCCCCCTTTCCCAAAGCGTGCGAAATCCCTAACCGGGGTCGGTGATCGTTCTTAACGACCCCGGTTTTGGCACCGCGACCTGCCGCTGCAGGCGGCGGTCGCGTGTGGCCGCTCGATCCGGCGCGAGCGCGCGATGATCAAGGTCGTCAGCTACAATATGCACAAGGGCATCGGGCTGGACCGCCGCCGCGACCCGCGCCGCATCCTGGATGTGCTGCGCGAGATCGATGGCGACGTGATCGCGCTGCAAGAGGCCGACCGCCGCTTCGGCACCAAAGCACAAGTCATCCCGCACGCGTTGATCGAGGACCATTCGCCGTGGCACGCCGTCTCCTTCGGGCATGACGGGGCCAGCATGGGGTGGCACGGCAATGCGATGCTGGTGCGCAAGGGGAGCGAAATACGCGCCGCCACATCGCTACATTTGCCCGCGCTCGAACCGCGCGGTGCAATCCGGGCGGATGTGATTATCGGCCACCACGCGATCCGCGTGCTGGGGATGCACCTCGATCTGTCGGGCCTGTGGCGCAGGCGGCAGGCGCGCGCCATCCTCGCGCATATCGACGCCTGCCCCGCCCCGCTGCCGACGGTGCTGATGGGCGACCTCAACGAATGGACCGCACGCGGCGGCTGCCTGCACGATTTCGGACGCGACTATCCCAGCGTGCCGACCGGCCCCAGCTTCCATGCGCGCCGCCCGGTCGGGCGGCTCGACCGGATCATGACGCGCGGCTTTCGCGTGCTCGGTTGCGGCGTGCATGACAGCGCGCTGGCGCGGCGCGCGTCGGATCATCTGCCGATCTGGGCGATACTGGAGCCGCTGTGATGCGTGAAAAGGAACTCCGCCTCGCGCTCGTCTGCTATGGCGGGATCAGCCTGGCGGTGTACATGCACGGCATCACCAAGGAAATCTGGCGGCTAGCGCGCGCCAGCCACGGTTTCCACGCCGCAACCGCGCCCGTCGGCGGCAGCGAGGGTGTGTATCGCACGCTGCTGGAGGAAATCGAGGCCGAGACCGGGCTGCGGCTGCGCGTGCTGATCGACATCATCGCCGGGGCAAGCGCGGGCGGCATCAACGGCGTGTTCCTGGCGCAAGCGATCAGCGCCGGGCAGAGCCTCGAACCGTTGACCGACTTGTGGCTCGATTCCGCCGATATCGAGGCCTTGGTCGATGAAAAGCAGGCCCCTGCCCATCCGATGACCAAGATCTGGGCGCTGCCGCTGGCATGGATGGCGGCGCGGCGCAGCGTCGATGGCATCGACGCAACGGTCGAGCCCGCTGCCCGCGACGAAGTCCGCGCCAAGCTGTCGCATTTCGTGCGCTCGCGCTGGTTCGAGCCGCCCTTTGGCGGGGAGCGCTTTACCGGGCTGATCCTCGATGCGCTCGACGCGATGGCCGCCGCACCACGCGAACCGCGCCTGCTGCCCGATGGCCAGCCGCTCGACCTGTTCGTCACCGTCACCGATTTTCGCGGCCATCCCGAGCGGCTGCGGCTCAACTCGCCACCCGAAGTGCTCGAGACCGAACACCGCGTGGTCGTGCCCTTCACCGACCACGGCATGGCGTCGGAAACGCTGGCGCACCCCGCCGAACTCGCCTTCGCGGCGCGCGCGACCTCCAGCTTTCCGGGGGCCTTCCCGCCCTTCATGGTCGGCGAACTCGATCGCGTGCTGGAGGCGCGCAAAGTGCCGTGGATCAATCGCGCCGCTTTCCTGCAACGCATCCTGCCGCGCCAGGCTGCCGCCAATGCCGCCGACAATGCCGTGCTGATCGATGGCTCGGTGCTCAACAATGCGCCGTTCCGTCCCGCGATCGAGGCGCTGCGCGAGCGCCCGGCGCGGCGGCAGGTCGACCGGCGCTTCGTCTATATCGACCCGCACCCGCGCGGCGGCTTCGGTTTTGGATCGACCAAGGCGGGGGCACCCGGCTTTTTCCAGACGATCATCGGCGCGATTTCGGAGCTGCCGCGCCAACAGCCGATTCGCGACAATCTCGAGGAAATCGCCGAACGCTCAGGCCGGATCGAGCGGATGCGCGCAATCATCTCGGCGATCCGGCCCGAGGTGGAAAAGCAAGTCGAGGCGCTGTTCGGCTACACGCTGTTCCTCGATTCGCCGACCCCGGCCCGGCTCGCGGCATGGCGGCAGCGCGCGCAGACCGCCGCCGCCAAGAGCGCAGGCTATGGCTATGCCGCTTATGGCCACCTTAAGATCAACGGCGTGGTCGAGACGATTACCGACTTGCTGCATCACGCCGGCGGCGAGCCCGGCCCGCAGCGCTGGCGCGGCATTCGTCGCCACATCGCCGAAGCCGTCAGTGCGCGCGGTTTCGACGACATGCAGCCGAGCTTTTCGGGCGGGGCGAGCGCGACCACGATCGCCTTTCTGCGCACCTTCGATCTCGGCTTCCGCCTGCGCCGCCTGCGGCTGCTCGCACGGCGCATCACCGATCTCGAAGGCGATCAGCCAGACGCCGAACTCGATCCGATCCGCGAGGCGATCTATATGAGCCTCGCCGACTATCTCGAATGCAAGCGCACCGACCGCTATGTGGGGTTGCGCAAGGAGGTGCGGCTGCTGCGCGGCGATGCCGGGCCGTTGCTCGACAAGCTGGGTGCGGCGATGGACTTGACCGCGCTCGACCTGCGCACAGAGGAACGCCTCGCCACCGCTTTTGCGGGGCTGGCGCGCGAGATCAAGCGGCCGATCCTGCTGAGCTATCTGGGCTTTCCCTATTTCGACGTCGCCACGCTGCCGCTGCTGCAAGGCGAAGGGCTCGACGAGTTCGACCCGATCAAGGTCGACCGGATTTGCCCCGACGACGCCACCGGCATCCGCAGCGGTGGCGCCGAGGCGACGCTGAAGGGCATTCAGCTCAACAGTTTCGGTGCGTTCTTCAGCCGCGCGTACCGCGAGAATGACTATCTGTGGGGGCGCCTCCACGGGGCGGAACGCCTGATCGACATCGTGCTGTCGGCGCTCGACCCCGCGCGCACGCTCAAGCCCGGCCGCACCGCCGCGATCAAACGCGCGCTGTTCCTCGCCATCCTCGACGAGGAGGAACCCAAGCTGACCGCCGTGCCGAGCCTGTTTGAAACGCTGCGCCGCGAAATCGGGTAAGGGCACGTCTCCCCTCCCTGGAAGGGAGGGGTTGGGGGTGGGTTGGCCCGTAATTCGAGCGCACCCCTCACCATCAGCCGACCCACCCCCTGCCCAGCGTTGGGTCGGTCATGCCCCCAGCATGACCTGAACAGCGCGGGGCGCTATTCACCCAACGCTCTT
Organism: Sphingomonas echinoides ATCC 14820; assembly: GCF_000241465.1. Lineage (GTDB taxonomy): Bacteria > Pseudomonadota > Alphaproteobacteria > Sphingomonadales > Sphingomonadaceae > Sphingomonas > Sphingomonas echinoides. Next base: position 3,838,735 of record NZ_JH584235.1, on the reverse strand, counting down.
CCAGGGAGGGGAGGAAAGGACGCACCAAGCAGGCTGGCAATCGTGACGCGTTCGCACTAACCTTCGCCTATGCAATTTCTGAAAATCCTCTTCTGGTGCCTCATCGCCTTCATCGCGGCGATCTTCACGCTGGAAAACTGGACCAGCGTGACCCTCAAATTGTGGGGCGGGGTGGAGGCGCTGATCAATTTGCCGCTGCTGCTGTTGCTGACCTTCCTCGCCGGGCTGCTGCCGACGCTCGCCTGGCATTCGACGCTGCGCTGGCGCTTGCGCAATCGCCTCGCTACCGCCGAGCGCACGCTCGCCGACCTGCGCGCGGCGATGGCCCCGCCGCCTGCCGCAGCGCAATCGCCCGACCCGGTCGAGGCCCCCGCCTCGGAGCACGCCGCATGAGCAACCGCCTGTTCGTCGCGCTCGATACGCCCGAGCTGGACAAAGCGCGCGCGCTCGCCAGCAAGGTCCGCCACCATGTCGGCGGCATCAAGCTCGGCCTCGAATTCTTCATGGCCAATGGCCGCAGCGGCGTGCGCGACATGGCCGAGCTCGGCTTGCCGATCTTCCTCGACCTCAAGCTGCACGACATTCCCAACACCGTCGCCAAGGCGATCATGGCTTTGCGCGGGCTGGACCCGGCGATCCTGACCGTCCACGCCGCCGGGGGGCGCGCGATGCTGGAGGATGCCAAGGCAGCCGCCCCGCTCGGCACCAAGGTGGTCGCGGTGACGACGCTGACCAGCCTCGACGGGGCCGACCTCAAATCGATCGGCTGTTCGGGCGACCCGCACGAACAAGTGCTGCGGCTGACCGAGCTGGCGCGCGATGCCGGCGTCGACGGCGTGGTCTGCTCGGGCGAGGAAGTCGCCGCCGCGCATAAGCTGTGGCCCAAGGGCTTCTTCGTCGTTCCGGGCGTGCGCCCGGCAGGCGGCGTCGTCGGCGACCAGAAGCGCGTCGTCACCCCGCGTGCTGCCGTGAATGCCGGGGCGTCGATCCTCGTCATCGGCCGCCCGATCACCCAGGCCGAAGACCCCGATCTGGCCGCACGCGAGATTGCCGGGACGCTGTAAGCACGCCCGCCCCGCGACACCGCCGGGGCACCAAGGACGCATAATGACCACTGCCAAGATTTGCGGGCTATCGACGCCCGAAACGCTCGACGCCGCGATTGCCGGTGGGGCGAGCCATGTCGGCTTCGTGTTCTTCGCGCCCTCCCCGCGCAACCTCTCGCGCGACCGCGCGGCGCAACTGGCGGCGCGCGTGCCCGGCCATGTCGCGCGCGTCGGCGTGATGGTGAACCCCGACGATGCGCTGGTGGAGCAGGCGATTGCCGCCGGTCAGCTCGAGGTGCTGCAATTGCACGACACGCCCCCGGCCCGCGCCGCCGCGATCAAGGCGCGCAGCGGCCTGGCGATCTGGGCGGCAGTCGCCGTGCGCACCCGCGCCGATCTTGCGCTGGCCGAGACCTTTGGCGGCGTCGCCGATCGCATCCTGTACGACGCCAAGACCCCGCCCGGCGCGGCACTGCCGGGTGGCATGGGCGTGCGCTTCGACTGGCATTTGCTCGACGGCTTCCGCCATCCGCTGCCCTGGGCACTATCGGGCGGGCTTGATCCGCTCAACGTCGCCGAGGCGGTGGCGGTGACCAGGGCGACGCTGGTCGATGTCTCCTCCGGCGTGGAAAGCGCGCCCGGAATCAAGGACGCAACCAAGATCCGCGCGTTTCTGGAGGTCGTGCGCGACCTCTGATTCCGTTCGTGCTGAGCCTGTCGAAGCACTGCGTCGCCGCCCAGCCCGCCAGATTTCGTGCGGCCCTTCGACAAGCTCAGGGCGAACGGGGTTGGCTGGCGCTCTACACCTGCTAAACGGCACCGCTATGAACGCCCCCAACTCCTTCCGCACCCAGCCCGACGAGCGCGGGCATTTCGGCGCATTCGGCGGCCGCTATGTCGCCGAGACGCTGATGCCGCTCGTGCTGGAACTCGACACCGCCTATCGCGCCGCCAAGGCCGACCCGGCTTTCAAGGCGCAGTTCGACGATCTGCTCGAACATTATGTCGGCCGCCCCAGCCCGCTTTATTATGCCGAGCGTCTGACCGACGCTTTGCGCGAAGGCGCGCCCGCAGGCAAAGGCGCGCAAGTGTGGTTGAAGCGCGATGAGCTCAACCATACCGGCGCACACAAGATCAACAATTGCATCGGGCAGATCCTGCTTGCGATGCGCATGGGCAAGACGCGCATCATCGCCGAGACCGGCGCCGGCCAGCACGGCGTCGCCACCGCCACCGTCTGCGCGCGCTTCGGGCTGCCCTGCGTCATCTATATGGGCGCCAAGGATATCGAGCGGCAGGCCCCCAACGTGTTCCGAATGAAGCTGCTGGGCGCCGAAGTGCGGCCCGTGACCAGCGGATCGCATTCGCTGAAAGATGCGATGAACGAGGGCATGCGCGACTGGGTCGCCAACGTCCACGACACGTTCTACATCATCGGCACCGCCGCCGGGCCGCATCCCTACCCCGAAATGGTCCGCGATTTCCAAAGCGTGATCGGCATCGAAGCGCGCGCGCAGATGCTCAGCCGCATCAACCGCCTGCCCGATTTGCTGGTCGCGGCGATCGGTGGCGGGTCGAATGCGATCGGGCTGTTTCACCCCTTCCTCGACGATGGCGATGTGATGATGCTCGGCGTCGAAGCCGCCGGGCGCGGGCTCGACAAGGAACATGCCGCCAGCCTCGCCGGTGGCGCGCCGGGCATCCTCCACGGCAACAAGACCTATTTGCTGCAGGACGAAGACGGCCAGATCACCGAAGCGCATTCGATCTCGGCCGGGCTCGATTATCCGGGCATCGGCCCCGAACATAGCTGGCTGCACTCGATCGGTCGGGTGGAATATACCTCGATCACCGATAGCGAGGCGCTGGATGCGTTCCAGTTGCTGTGCCGGACCGAGGGCATCATCCCCGCTTTGGAGCCATCCCACGCCATCGCCGCCGTCGCCAAGCGCGCGCGCGAAATGGATAGCGACCAGATCATCCTCGCGAATTTGTGCGGGCGCGGGGATAAGGACATCTTCACTGTGGCCGAGGCGCTGGGGGTGAAGATATGACGGTTACCAACAAATCGTTCGACCAAAGCCGTCAGATTGCGATGGTCGGGCTGATCGTGTTGGTTTTAGGACTTTGGATGCTGGGCTCGAACAACGCGTTTGCCTCGGACATCGTGAAGCTCCTGTACATTCTGGCGTTTTCAGTGGCACTGCGCTTTGCTTTACCAAAACAGCCCTCCGCAAAACTCCGGTTCGTACGCTCCGTGCCGTGGATAGCGCTGATTAGCGCGTGCCTGACCGCAGGCTCGACGTTGCTGTTCCCCGAGCCTACCGAAGGTCCTGTCGTTGGCCTTGTTGTGTTCGGTTTTTACTTGGGACTACCGATCTTGTTTTTTACTTCGCTACTCACCTTCGTCCGCTTCCCGACGGACAATCTTGCATGACCCGCCCCACCGCCGACATCCCCAGCCTCGCCCAAACGCCGGGAACGCCGCGATGAAACCCTTTTCCGCAAAGGCCTTCACCGCCGATCGCGCATGGGGCAGCAGCCTGTTGGGCGATTTCGGCGACGTGGCAGTCCGCCTGCACTGGACCGACCAGCCCTATCGCTGGCACCGCAATACGGGCCGTGAAGTGTTCGCCGTGCTCGAAGGCGTGGTCGACATGCATTATCGCGAAGATGGCGTGGAGCAGGTCGTTCGGCTTCATGCCGGGGACGGCGTCTCGGTCGAGGATGGGGACGAACATGTCGCGCACCCGGTTGGGCCCGCGCGAATTCTGGTAGTAGAGCGCAAGGACTCCGAATGACCCGCCTCGCCGACGCCTTTACCAAAGGCCATCCCGCGCTCGTCGCCTTCGTCACCGCGGGCGATCCCACCCCGGACGCCACCCCCGCCATCCTCGACGCCCTTGTCGAAGGCGGTGCGGACGTGATCGAACTCGGCATGCCGTTCACCGATCCGATGGCCGATGGCCCCGCAATCCAGGCCGCCAATATCCGCAGCCTGGCAGCGGGCACGCGCACCGCCGACATCCTCGCCATCGCCAAGAGCTTCCGCGCGCGCCATCCGCAGGTGCCGCTGGTGCTGATGGGCTATGCCAACCCGATGACGATCCGTGGCGGCACATGGTTCGCCGAGGCCGCGTGCGATGCCGGGGTCGATGGCGTGATTTGCGTCGACATCCCGCCCGAGGAAGATCCCGAACTCGGCCCCGCACTGCGCGCGGTCGGCATCGACCAGATCCGCCTCGCCACGCCGACCACCGATGCCACGCGCCTGCCGACCGTGCTGGAGGGGGCGAGCGGCTTCCTCTATTATGTGTCGGTCGCCGGCATCACCGGGCTGCAACAGGCAGCACAAACCTCGATCGATGCGGCGGTCACGCGGTTGAAGGCGCATACCGATCTGCCGGTTGCGGTCGGCTTCGGCGTGCGCACCCCCGAACAGGCCGCCGCGATCGCGCGCGTGGCGGATGGCGTGGTGGTCGGCTCGGCGATCGTCGATCTGGTCGGCCAGCATGGGGCCGCTGCACCGGCCGCTGTAAAAACCTATATTCAATCCCTGTCGCAGGCGATTCACGCCGCCCGGAAGGAACTCGCATGAGCTGGCTTACCAGCGTGCGCAACGCGCTCGCTTACGTTGTCCCCGTCAAGAAAGAGACGCCCGACAACCTTTGGCACAAGTGCAAGGGCTGCGGGACGATGACCTTCGTCAAGGAACTGGAGGACAATCTCCATGTCTGCCCGCATTGCGACCATCATGATCGCATCGGGCCGCTGCTGCGCTTCCAATATGTGTTCGACGCGGGCAGCTACAGCATCGTGCCGCTGGCCAAGGTGCCCGACGATCCGCTGAAGTTCCGCGATACCAAGCGCTATGTCGATCGCATCAAGGCGGCACGCGCTGCCACCTCCGAAGGCGACGCGCTGATCACCGCGCGTGGCACGATCGAGGGGCATAAGGCCGTGATCGGCGTGCAGGACTTCGCCTTCATGGGCGGCTCGATGGGCCTGGCGGTCGGCGAGGCGTTCGTGCGCGGGGTCGAGACCGCGATTGCCGACAACTGCCCGTACATCATCTTCACCGCCGCCGGTGGCGCGCGCATGCAGGAGGGCATTCTCAGCCTGATGCAGATGCCGCGCGCGACCGTGGCGATCGCCATGCTGCACGATGCCGGCCTGCCCTATATCGTGGTGCTGACCGACCCGACCACGGGCGGCGTGACCGCAAGCTATGCAATGCTCGGCGACGTGCAGATTGCCGAGCCCGGCGCGCTGATCGGTTTCGCCGGGCAGCGCGTGATCGAGCAGACCATCCGCGAAAAGCTGCCCGACGGCTTCCAGCGCGCCGAATATCTGCTGGAACACGGCATGATCGACATGGTGAAGCACCGCCGCGACCTGCGCGCGACGCTGGCAAGCCTGATCGATTACCTCTGCGGCGCGAAGCAGGCGGCGTAGGCGCAATACTCCCCTCCCGCTTGCGGGAGGGGCACCATCAAGCTCCCCTCCCGCTTGCGGGAGGGGTTGGGGGAGGGAATGGAGCAACGGACCAAAGCCCGAGCGCTACGCGGCAACGCCACCGCAGCCGAGGTCCGCTTGTGGCGCGCGATCAGTGCGCGCAAGGTCGCGGGGTTCCGCTTCAACCGCCAAGTGCCGATTGGCCCGTTCATCTGCGACTTCGTCGCGCGCAGCCTCAAGCTGATCATCGAAGTCGATGGGGACACCCATGGCGACAGGCGCGAGCAGGACGAAGAGCGTACGCGCTATCTCCAATCCGAAGGGTATCAGGTCATTCGCTTCTGGAACAACGACGTGCTGGGGAACCTTGATGGGGTCGTGGCCGAGATCGCGCGGGTGGTGAGCTTGCTGGGTATTCCCAACCCCTCCCCCAGCCCCTCCCGCGAGCGGGAGGGGAGTTTATAATGGACACCGCCACCTCCACTAATGCCGCCGTGCAAACGCAGCTCGACCGCTTATGGTCGCTCTCGCCCGGTGCCGATATTCTCGGGCTGGAGCGGATCACCGCGCTGCTCGACCGGCTCGGCAACCCGCAGCACCGGCTGCCGCCGACGATCCATGTCGCGGGCACCAACGGCAAGGGCTCGACCTGCGCCTTCCTGCGCAGCGCGATCGAGGCCGCCGGGCTGACCGCGCACGTGTACACCAGTCCGCACCTCGTGCGCTTCAACGAGCGCATCCGCGTGGCGGGCCGGTTGATCGACGACGCCGCTCTGGCGAAACTGCTCGAAGACGTTCTCGATCATGCCGAGGGCATCGGCGCGAGCTTCTTCGAGGTCACCACCGCCGCCGCCTTTCTCGCCTTCAGCCGCACGGCCGCGGATGCATGCATCATCGAGGTCGGGCTCGGCGGGCGGCTCGATGCCACCAACGTGCTGACGCGCCCGGTCGCCACCGGCATCGCGCAACTCGGCATCGATCATCAGAGCTTCCTGGGCGATACCGCCGAAGCGATTGCGGGCGAAAAGGCCGGCATCGCCAAGGCCGGGGTTCCGCTGGTCACGATGCGCTATTCCGACTCGGTCACACAGCGCGTCGCCGAGGTCGCGCAGGCGGCGGGCGCGACCGTGCTGCCGACCGGCACCGACTGGCGCTTCACCGTGGAGGCCGATCGACTGCTCTATACCGATGCCGCGGGCCAGGTCGAAACCCCGCTGCCGACGCTCGCCGGGCCGCACCAGCCCGAAAACCTCGCGCTCGCCATCGCCTTGCTGCGCCACCAGAGCGCGCTCGCTATCCCGCCCGAAGCCTATAGCGCCGCCGCGCGCCACACGCGCTGGCCCGCGCGGATGCAGCGGCTGCACGCCGGCCCGCTGACCGCCCTGCTCCCCCCCGGCAGCCAGCTTTGGCTCGATGGCGGGCACAACCCCGCCGCTGCCGCTGCCATCTCCGCCACGCTCGATGCGATCGCGCATCCCGGCATCGGGCGCAGCGAAGTGCATCTGGTGCTGGGGATGCTCGCCAATAAGGATCCCGTGGGCCTGCTCGCCCCCTTCGCGCGCGTCGCCACCACGCTACACGCGGTGCCGGTGCCCAGCCACGAGCATCACGCGCCCGCAGCACTCGCCGCCATCGCGCACGACCTTGGGCTGGCCGCGCATACCGCCCCCGATGTCGCCACCGCCCTCCTAGACATCACCGAGATCGCCGACCCGGCCGAGCCGCCGATCGTGCTGATTCTGGGCTCGCTCTACCTCGCCGGTGAAGTGCTCTCGGCGAACGACGAAGCACCCGACTGACCCTTCTTTATTGCGATTGACTTGCAATAGCGAATCTCGGAAGATGCTCCCCTGCAACGGAGCATCGCCATGACCACTGCCCCCAATTCGTCATCCGCGCCGACCTCGCCGTCCCGCTACTCGGCCAGCCTGCCCAATCCGATGCCGGATGATCCCAATCGGCGGCTGCTGCTGTTCGCCTTTCGCCGGATGGGCGCGCATGGCCTGAAGGACGCGCATGCCGCGAGCGCGCTGTTCCAGGCGTTCGGTCAGGATTTCCGCCGCCCCTTGCTGCTGATGCGCACGATGATGGCCGATCTCGCGCACAATGCGACCTGCCCGATCACGATCGCGCCCTGCTGCTGCATGCGGATGACGGCGTCGGAGGCGACCATCCTCACGATCGTCGACCGGGCGGAAACCGCGCCCGACAGCGCGCGACTGCTACTGGGCGATCTGATCGGCCTGCGCCGCCCCGATGGCGTGCTCGCCAGCATCACCGCCGTCGCGAGTGCCTTTGCCGATGCCGGGCGGCCGCTTACGCCTTGACCGCGCGCAACTCGCCCAGCCGCGCCATCGCCCAGCGGTACATCTCGGCTTCCGCGGCGCGCTGCTGACGGTCGAGCAGCTTCATCCGCGCCTCGACCTCTTCCAGCACCTCGCGCGCCTTCTTGTCCCAGCCCTGTTCGAGCAGCAGCGCGGCATAGCGGCAGCGCCCCTCCTCCCCCGGCAAGCGCGTCACCAGATCGGCATAGAGCGCCAGCGCCTCGTCCTTGCGCCCCAGCGCATCGAGAATGCGCGCGCGCAGCAGGCCGATCCGGTCGCGGTCGCTTTGTGCCGAGGCGGGCGGCGCGGCGTCGAGCGTCGCCAGCGCGGCGTTCGGATCGTGCGTTTCGAACTCGGCGCGGGCGCGCTTCTCGGCGCTGCGCGTATCGACCGGCCCGCGCTCGGTCGCCTCACGATACAGCGGCAGCGCCTCGCCATAATTTCCCTGCGCCGCCAGCGCATCGGCCAGCCGCATGCGGTTGGCGACGGTATCGGCCAGCGCCAGCGCCCCACGCGCCGCGCGCACGTCCTTGTCGGGATCGAGCTTCGCCGCCACCGTCGCCCGCGCGGTGCGGACATGGCGGTTGCCCTGGAAGCGCGGATACACCTCCAGCACGACATAAGCGATCGTGCTGGCGAGCGGCAGGAACACCAGCGCCATGATCCACAATTGATTGCGCCCGTTGCGGATCACATCGATCACGCACAGCACCTGAATGGCAATGGTGAGAAGGTAGAACATCGGTATCGCGCTCCGCCCAGTTAGTCCCGCCCGCGCGGGGTCATCGAAACACCCGGCATCAGCCTTCCCCACGCACCGCCGCCGCGCTGCTGCGGGTCGAACGCCACCATTCGAGCAACACGAACACGATCGCCAGCAGCCCCAGCACCGCAACCTCGCGGAACACCGCCGCATAGCCGATCCTGTCGATCAACTCGCCCGCAAAGCCCTTGCCCAGCGACCCGATAAGAAACGTCAAGGAGGACAGCAAGGCATATTGCACCGCCGAATATTTCTTGCTGACGATGCCCGAAACATAAGCGACAAACGCCGCGCCTGCGATGCCAGTCGAGACGTTCTCATAGGCGATCGTCAGCAGCAGCCGTGCGATGCGCAGATCTCCGCCAAGCGCCTGCGCCAGCACATCCAGCCGCAGCGTCTGCAATACGATGTCGATATAGGGCGCACCATCGGCGAGATCGGCATAGAGGAAATTGCCGAAGATCGGCAGCGCCGCCCCGATGAGCACCGTTGGAAACCGCCCGATCCGCACGAACAGATAGCCGCCGACGCTGACCCCGATAATCGACATGACGATGCCGAAGATCTTGGACGCGAAGGCCACCTCGTCCTTCGTATAGTGCATGTAATCGAGGTAGAACGGATAAGCGAACGAGGCCCAGACATTGTAGCACAAGGCGTACGTCAGGATCAGCCCGATCACCACCAGCACCCCCCAGCGCATCCGCTCGGTCAAATCGGCGAGCGGCGCGATCAGCGCGCGGTAAAGGTGGTTGGCGATGGTGCGTGCCGGCGACACCCGCGTATCGACGACGGCCTGCACTTGATGCCCGCGCAGCTTCAGCCAGTTGAGGACCGCCGCCACGATCAGCGGAACGATCACCGTCGCCAGCACGATCAGCGGCCCGTTATATTTCAGGAAATCCCCCGCCGACGGCCGTTTGCCGCCCGGCGGCACCTCGGCCAGCATGCTCGTCATGAACACAATGATGCGGACGATCGCCCACACCCAGCTCGACCCGACAATGAGGAGCGCGATGGCGCGGGCACGCGGTGCAATCTCGCCCGGCTGGTCGAGCAAATCGGCGGCGACATCGGGGCTGCGTTCGGTATCGGGCGCGGCCAAGGCGATCAGCAGCATCACCCCGATCAGACACGCCATCAGCAGATAGACCGTCGGCCACGACATGCGCGCCGCCAGAAACAGCGCAAACGCCCCGCCGACGATGCTCGCGGTGCGATAGCCGAGCTGGTAGATTGCGGACAGCAGTTCAACCGGCGTGCGTTCGTCGGCCACGTCGATCCGCCACGCGTCGATCGCCACGTCCTGCGTCGCCGAACCGATCGACGCGACGAACGCAAACAAGGCGAAGCGCGCAATGTGGACGGTGGGGTCGGTCACTACCAGCCCGATCAAGCCCAGGATGATGAGCCCCTGGCAGAGCACGATCCAGCTTTTGCGCCGCCCGATCCGCCCGAGCAGCGGCGGGCGCGTACGATCGACCAGCGGCGACCACAGGAATTTGAACGCATAGGTCAGCCCGACCCATGACAGCACGCCGATCGTCGCGAGGTTGACCTTCACTTCGCCCAGCCACGCCGTCAGCGTCCCGATCAGCAATGCGAATGGCAGACCCGAGGAGAAACTGAAAGCGAGCATAGATGCCGCCTTGCGCGTCTGCAGCGCCGCCTTGAGCAGCCGCCAGCCCTTGGGCTTGATCGGCGGTGCAGGATCCTCGCGCATTTCCGTAACAGTCACAGTGTCCCCTTCGAGCCTCAAGCCAACAGATCAGCCCGCGTGCCGGAGACTAGCGTCAAAAATCACCAGTGAAAGGGTGATGCGCAGGGATGGGCCGGACGATCGTCCTTACCCGGACCAGCCCCGGACCAAGCCGGGCAAGACCGATGGCGACCTACGCCTCCGCCACACCCGCAAACAAGCTCAGCCCGCCCGGCACGCGCCGCGGTTTCTTGCCGTCGAGCACCGCCTCGATCGCGGCGATCGCCGCGAGCAGATCGCGCTGCGCATAAGGTTTGGACAGGCACCCCGCCGCCACCGCACGCCCGCCTTCGGGGCACGACCCGGTGACGAACAGCACCGGCACCCCGGCCTGATGTGCTGCGCGGGCGACATCGATGCCGCTGCCATCGGCCAGGCTGATATCGACCAGCACCAGATCGATCTCGCGCGCATCGGCGATCACGGCGAGCGCATCGCTGACGCGATCGACCGTCGCGACCATTTCGAATTCGGCCTCGCGCAGGAAATGCTCTGTATCAAACGCGACCAGCGGCTCGTCCTCGACGAGCAGCAATCTGGAGATCCGCCGCTTCTTTCTGGCGAACAGCATCGTTTCCACCACCCACTTCGTGCCCGCGCTCAACAGGCTGCGCGTCCCGCCCTCGTTACGCACCCGTGCCTGAACGCTCGGCTACGAGATAGGACGCAATTTATTTTATACGGGCACTTTCCCACAAATTGTCTATCAGGGCGCTGTGTCAAGACCAGCAACCCCCAAAGATCGCCCCAAAGAGCAACAGCGGATCGCCAAGCTCCTCGCCCGCGCGGGCGTCGCCTCGCGCCGGGAAGTCGAACGCATGATCGCCGAAGGCCGCGTCGCCCTGAACGGTGTCGTGCTCGATACCCCCGCGACCATTCTCGCCTCGCTCGCCGGGGTCACCGTCGATGGCGAACCCGTCGAGGCCCCCGCCGCCGCGCGGCTGTTCCTCTATCACAAGCCGCCCGGCCTGCTCGTCACCGAGCGTGATCCGGCCGGCCGCCCGACCATCTATGATCGCCTGCCCGAGGGGCTGCCGCGCCTCGTTCCGGTCGGCCGCCTCGATCTCGCGACCGAGGGGCTGTTGCTGCTCACCACCGATGGCGAACTGAAACGCCAGCTCGAATTGCCCGCCACCGGCGTCGAACGCGCCTACCGCGCCCGCGCCTACGGCCCGATCACGCAGGAACAGCTCGAAGAGCTGATCCACGGCGTCGAAATCGAGGGCGTTCGCTATGGCGCGATCGACGCCAATCTCGAACGCCGCACCGGTGCCAATGTCTGGATCGAACTGATCCTGACCGAGGGCAAGAATCGCGAAGTGCGCCGCGTGCTCGAATATCTCGGGCTTAAGGTCTCGCGCCTGATCCGCACGCGCTACGGCCCGTTCGTGCTGGGCGATCTGCCCGTCGGCGAAATCGGCGAAGTGAAGCAGCATGACGTCGTCGCCTTCCGCAAGGACCCGACGCGCAAGGGCGGCGGCGAAGCGCCCAAGCTGGTCGAGAAGCCCCGCCCCGCCGCGCGCGGGCGCATCAACCCCAACGATTCCACCGCCCCCACCTCGCTGCCCAAACCGCGCCCGGTGCGGCGCATCACCAAGGCGACCGCCAACCGCGCCGACAAGGAAGCCTTTGCCGAGCCTGCGCGTCAGGCGCAGCCCGGTCGCGATCCGGTGGTGCTGACCAAGGCAACCAAGGTGAAGCGCTTCTACGACGCCAAGCCCAAGGCCGGCACCGGCGCGCCCGTCGCCGACACGCGCCCCAAGCGCGTGTTCAACCCCGAACTCGGCCGCAACGTCCGCGCCAAGCCGCCGCGCGACGCCAAGCCGGTCGACCGCGCCGAACGGACCGAGCGCCCGGAACGTACCGAACGCGCGCCCAACAAATCCACCCCGCGCACGCCGGGCAAGGCCATGGCCCGCCCGTCCAAGCCGCGTACCGTCAAGACCCATAAGAGCCGGACCAGGAAGTAATGCGAATCATCGCTGGAAAGTGGCGCGGTCGTCCGATCGTCGCGCCGAAGGGGGATGCCACCCGTCCCACCGCAGACCGTGTGCGCGAGGCATTGTTCTCGATGCTCGCCAGCCGCCTCGGCAGTTTCGAGGATCTGGCCGTGGCCGATCTGTTTGCCGGATCGGGCGCGCTCGGGCTGGAGGCGCTGTCACGCGGGGCCGCCTCGTGCATCTTCGTCGAACAGGACAAGGCCGCGCTAGACGCGCTGCGCACCAACATCACCAAGCTCGGCGGTGCCAAGGAAATCGGTGCCGATGTCCGCGCGCAATCGGTGCTGGCGCTGGGCCATGCGGTCGCCCCGCTCGACCTGATCGTGATGGACCCGCCTTATGACAGCGGCGCGGGCGCGGTCGCGCTCGACAAGCTCGCGCGGCTCGGCTGGATCGGCGATGCGACCTGGATCAGCATCGAAACCGCCAAGCCCGAACTGGTCGAAGTCGCAGGCTTCGCGGAAGACGTCAGCCGCGTCCACGGCAAGGCCAGAATCACGCTGCTACGCCGGGGTTAAAGCCCCAATCCCTCTCCCACCGGGAGAGGGAGGGAGGCGCAAAGCGCCGGAAGGGTGAGGGCGACGCGCGCGAAGGCGGCGCAGGCCCGACCACCCTCACCCGTCCTCGCTACGCTCGGCCACCCTCACCCGCTGGGAGAGGGAACGCGATCACATCTTGGTCAGGCCCAGAAACACCCAATACAGCCCGCCCGCCAGCGCCATCGCGGCGGGCAAGGTCATCACCCATGCGAGCGCCATCGAACCGATCGTGCGCGGCTGCAAGCCAGCGCCACTCGCAACCGAGGCACCCGCGACGCCCGACGACAGGATGTGCGTGGTCGACACCGGCAGGCCATAGACTTCGGCGGCCAGGATCGTTCCCGCCGCGACCAGTTCGGCCGATGCGCCCATGCCATAGGTCAGGTGCGACTTGCCGATCTTCTCGCCAACGGTGATGACGATCCGCCGCCAGCCGACCATCGTGCCGAGACCCAGCGCCAGCGCGACGATCACCTTGACCCACACCGGGATGTAGCGCGTGCCCTTTTCCAAATTGGTCTGATACGCCTTGATCGCCGTCAGCTCTGCCGCGCTGAAGATCTTGGCGGAGGCGTCCTTGTCCTTGGTCGCCAGCCGCGCACTGTCGAGCACCAGATACATGTCGTTGCGCAGGTTAGGCGTCGCAGCGGCAGGCACCTTGTCGAGCGAGCCGTAATTGCCGATCCGATGCCCCAGATCACGCGACAGCGCGTCGGCAGCCGCAAAGACTTGCGGGGTGTCGGCATGGCGCGCCTGCAACGCCCGCGTCAGCACCGCGCGTGAAGCGTCAAGGGTGGTCGGCGCTGCACTCGATCCGGCATGGGCGGCAAAGGCGTTGGCAGCGGCATTGGCGCTCGCAACGAACGCAGGCGTCGCGCTCTCGGGCATGGTGCGGTTCAGCGCATAGGCCGTCGGCGCGCAGCCGATCAGGATCAGCATGATCAGCCCCATGCCCTTCTGCCCGTCATTGCCACCATGCGCAAAGCTGACGGCAGTGCAGGTGAAAATGAGCAGGGCGCGAATGCCCTTGGGCGGCGGGGCGGTGCCTTCCGGCTCACTGTACAGCTTGGGATTGCGCAGCACGAGCTTCATGACGTGCAGCAACAGGAACGCGGCACCGAAACCGATCAACGGTGCCATCCACAGGCCGGTCAGCACCTTGGTCGCCTGGCTCCAGTCGACGCCGGAGGTGCCGCCCGTGCCAGCCGTCATAAGCTGGTTGGCAAGGCCGACGCCAAGGATCGATCCGATCAGCGCGTGGCTCGATGAATTGGGCAAGCCGACATACCAGGTGCCGAGATTCCACAGCACCGCCGCCAGCAGCAGCGCGAAAATCATCGCAAAGCCGGCATTGCTGCCGACATGGAGGATGAGGTCGACCGGCAGCAGCGTGATGATCGAATAGGCCACGGCCCCGCTCGACAGCATCACCCCCAGGAAGTTGAAAAACCCCGACCACACGACTGCCAGCGCGGCGGGCATCGAATGGGTATAGATCACCGTTGCCACCGCATTGGCGGTGTCGTGGAAGCCGTTCACAAATTCGAAGCCAAGCGCGATCAGCAGCGCCAATCCCAGGAACGCAAAGGTCCCGAGCGCCAGCCCCTCGCCCACCTGGGCTGTATCGACAAGAATGCTGTAGCCGGCATAGCCCACCCCGACCACCAGCAGCGCCAGGAAAATCCAGCGCCCAGCAGGGTGCAGTCGATGATCGAGCCGCGGCCCGTGCGGAGCGTCCGTCGCCGATTCGGGGGACGCTATGAAGGTGGTAGCCATGCCGTTGAAGGCCTTCGCTCGGTTGTGTTACGGGTTGATGACGCGCGGTGCGGTTGGTCGCCCGATACCCGCCTAAAGTATCAAAAGCCAGCCCTCAAAGGCAGGTCCGTGGGGCAGGTCGCCACCGAACGCAGGGCTGCCGATTGTGAAAAACGGGTGGTGTCGGGTGCCGTCATCGGTGAACGATTTGCACAGTGCGGCCCGCTCGCTTATGCAAGCGGCGTGGGCGAAAGGCGAGCTGGAGGGGGCTATCATCATGTTTGACGTCGCCTCGACACCGGGGGACATCGGCCAGCGCGCGCAACAGCATCTTGCCCGCGGCTCCAACCGCACGCAGCGCGCTCCATTGCGCGTGCTGACCTTCCTGAACAGCTTTGCCCCCGGTGGGGTCGAACGCATCGCCGCGCGGCTGCATGCCGCCTGGACGATCGCCGGGGTCGATGCGCAGATGGTCGTGGCCGATGCCAGCATCGCGCCGCCAATCGCTTTGCAGGCCTTGTCGCAAGTCCATCCCAAGCCGCGCGGGCGCGGGGTCACGCGCTTCGCGGCGTTGCTGCGCGGCATCCCCGCGATCATCGCGCGGCAGCGCCCTGACGTGCTGTTCTGCGCGGGCAACACCTATACCGCGCTGGCGGTGGCGCTGAAGCTGACGCTCGGGCCTGCCTGTCCGCCGATCGTGGTGAAGATCAGCAACGATCTCGTCCGCCCCGACATGCCGCTGCCGCTGCGCTATTTCTATCGCCGCTGGCTGCGCATCCAGGGTCGGCACCTCGACCATTTCGTCGGCATGGCCCCGGCGATGCGCGGCGAAATCGCACGGTTGGTCGGCGTGCCGCAAAGCCGGATCAGCGTGATCGCCGACCCTGCGCTTGCCGATGCCGACCTCCGCCGCCTGGCCGCCGCACGCGATGCCGTCGTGCGCGCGCGGCCGGGCCGACATTATGTCGCGGTCGGTCGCCTTGCCCCGCAGAAGAATTTCGCGCTGCTGCTTGAGGCCTTTGCGCGCATTGCCAAGCCCGACGACACCTTGCGCATCCTTGGCGAAGGCCCCGAACGCCGCGCGCTCGAGGCGCAGGCGGCGCGGCTCGGCATTGCCGGGTCGGTCTATATGCCCGGCCATGTCGATCCGCTCGACGCCTGGCTGGCCGAGGCCGACGCCTTTGTGCTGTCCTCGGATTATGAGGGCGTGCCTGCCGTGGTGATCGAGGCGCTGGCGGCGGGGCTGCCGATCATCGCGACCGATTGCTGTTGCAGCATGGCCGATCTGCTTGGCCACGGCACGCTCGGCCAGCTGGTCCCGACCGGCGATGCCGCCGCGCTGGCACAGGCAATGATGACGCTTGCCCCCGATTCGGGCGCGACCATTGCCGCACGTCGCACCGCCGCCGCGACCTTCACGATCGAAAGCGCCACCGACAAATATCTGGGGCTGATGCGCACGCTTGCCGCCACCCGTGCCGCCGAGACCGCGCCCGACACGCCGCGCAACGACCCGATCCCAAGCCCGGCGGCCTAACCGCTCGCAAGACGCGCTTGCCCGACGCCCGCGCGTTCCCTACCTGTTCACCAATGATTCTCCCCGCGCCCTCGCCCCAGGATCCTCCCTATCTGACGGGCCTCAACCCGCAGCAGCGCGAAGCCGTGCTGACCACCGAAGGCCCCGTATTGGTGCTGGCCGGGGCGGGCACCGGCAAGACCGCCGCGCTCACCGCGCGGCTCGCGCATCTGCTCGCCACCCGCAAAGCCTGGCCGAGCGAGATCCTCAGCGTCACCTTCACCAACAAGGCCGCGCGTGAGATGCGCCACCGCGTCGGGCGGCTGGTCGGCGATGTGGTCGAGGGGATGCCGTGGCTCGGCACCTTCCACGCGATCGGGGCCAAGATGCTGCGCCGCCATGCCGAACTCGTCGGGCTGCAAAGCAACTTCACCATCCTCGACACCGACGACCAGTTGCGCCTGCTGAAGCAACTCATCCAGGCGGCCGATCTCGACGAGAAACGCTGGCCCGCGCGCCAACTTGCAGGGCTGATCGACGGCTGGAAGAATAAGGGCCTCACGCCCGCGCAAATCGATGCGGGCGAAAGCGAGCTCTACGCCAATGGCCGCGGGCAGGAACTCTACGCCGCCTATCAAACCCGCCTGATCGCGCTCAACGCCTGCGATTTCGGCGATTTGCTGCTGCACATGCTCGTCATCCTGCAGCGCGACCGCGAGGTGCTGGCCGACTATCAGCGCCGCTTCAAATATATCATGGTCGACGAATATCAGGACACCAACAGCGTCCAATATCTGTGGCTGCGCCTGCTCGCGCAGGAGCGCAAGAACATCGCCTGTGTCGGCGATGACGACCAGTCGATCTATTCGTGGCGCGGCGCGCAGGTCGAGAACATCCTGAAATTCGAGAAGGATTTCCCCGGCGCCAAGATCATCCGGCTGGAGCAGAATTACCGCTCCACCCCGCACATCCTGGGCGCCGCCTCGGGCGTGATCGCCAACAATAGCGGTCGCCTCGGCAAGCAGCTCTGGACCGAGCTCGACGCGGGCGAGAAGGTCAAGGTCTTGGGCGTTTGGGACGGCCCCGAGGAAGCCCGCCGCGTCGGCGAGGAAATCGAAAGCGCGCAAAGGGCCGGCAAGAGCCTCGACGACATCGCCATTCTGGTGCGCGCGCAGCACCAGACGCGCGAGTTTGAAGACCGCTTCATCGCCACCGGCATCCCCTATCGCATCATCGGGGGTTTTCGCTTCTACGAACGCGCCGAAATCCGCGACGCGCTCGCCTATTTGCGCGTGGTGGCGCAGCCCGCCGACGACCTCGCCTTCGATCGCATCGTCAATGTCCCCAAGCGTGGGCTTGGCGACAAGGCCGTGGCCAAGGTCCACCAGCTCGCCCGCGCGCAGCACGTCCCGCTGGTCACCGCCTCTGCGCGGCTGCTCGACACCGATGAACTGACCGGCGCAGCGCGCAAATCGCTCGGCAACCTCGTCATCGACATGGCGCGGTGGCGCGCGCAAATGACCGAGCTGCCGCATGGCGACCTCGCGCGCATCATCCTCGACGAAAGCGGCTATACCGCCGCGCTCCAGGCCGAGAAATCGGTCGAGGCGGCGGGGCGGCTCGAAAACCTCACCGAACTCGTCCGCGCGATGGAGGAATATGAGACGCTGGGCGCGTTCCTCGAACATGTCAGCCTCGTCATGGATAATGAGGCCTCGGCCGAGGACCCCAAGGTCACGATCATGACGATCCACGCCGCCAAGGGGCTGGAATATGACACGGTGTTCCTGGTCGGCTGGGAGGAAGGGCTGTTCCCGTCGCAGCGCGCGCTCGACGAAGGCGGCACCAAGAGCCTGGAGGAAGAACGCCGCCTCGCCTACGTCGCCATCACCCGCGCGCGCCGCCGCGCGATCATCCTGCACGCCGCCAACCGCCGCATTTACGGCCAATGGACCAGCAGCATCCCCAGCCGCTTCGTCGGCGAATTGCCGCCCGAACATATCGAGGCGGAATCGAGTCTCGCGGGCGGCGAAAGCCTGTGGCGCGCCAATTGGTCCGAACGCGCCGACCCCTTCGCCAATGTCGCCCGCAGCACCGGCCGCGGCCCCGGCTGGCAGCGCGCGGCGGGGATTGGCGGCACCAAGCCCGGCGGCGATTTCACCAGCCGCACCTTCTCGCGCGAACCGTCCCGCGTGCAGGAATCGCGCGCGTCGGCGATCAGCCTCGGCAATAAGGGCCGCTCGGACGTGGCGGTCGGCATGCGCGTGTTCCACCAGAAATTCGGCTACGGCCTGATCGCCGAGATCGAAGGCAATAAGCTGGAGATCGATTTCGAGAGCGCGGGGCGCAAGCGGGTGATGGATAGCTTTGTGACGGTGGGTTAATTCTTCTCCCTCTCCCCCTTGGGGGAGTTTCGGGTCGGATCGTCCCCCGGACGATCCTCAACCGTGCGGGGCACGGTTGACCCGAAACTGGTCGGAGAGAGGGGCAGCGCGGGGCGACCACTTGGCCAAACACACAAAATGGTCTATCTACTTGGTCCAAGAGGACCCGCCTTATGCGCATCTCCGTATCCGACGCCAAAGCCCAACTCACCGACCTCGTCCGCCGCGCGGAAGCAGGCGAATAGATCACGCTCACCCGCCGCGGCCACCCGACCGTCCGGCTGACGCGCGTCACCGACGAAGTCGACATGGCGGCGGTGCGCCAACGGCGTCTCGATGCCATCGATCGCGCCATCGCGGCGGCGCGCGAACGCGGCCCCGATGGCAGGTCCAGCGCCGCCCGCAGCGCGGATTATCTGTACGACGATAACGGCCTGCCTGCATGATCGTCGTCGACACGTCGGCGCTGATGGCGATCCTGCTGGGCGAACCCGAAGCCGCCGCGTGCCGCGCCGTCGTCGCCCGCGAGCTGGACATCCGCATCGCGGCACCGACCCTGACCGAAGCCCTGATCGTCGCGGCCGGTCGCGACTTGCACGGCGAAATGGCGCGCTTGATCGACGATCTCGCGCTGACCGTCGAGCCGCTGACCGTAGAGCTCAGCTACGCCGCCGTGCGCACCTATCTCCGCTGGGGCAAACGTCACCATCCCGCCGCCCTCAACATCTGCGACGTCTTCGCTTATGCGCTGGCGACGGCGCATAACTGCCCGCTGCTGTTTGTCGGAAACGATTTCGGGCAGACTGATGCGGTAGCGGCGTTCGCGGGGTGAAGACCACACGCTATTTCGAGGAGCAGGTCCTGCGCAAGCGCCCATACCTGCAGCGCGAATGGATCGCGGCGACGCTCGCCGACGGCTATAGCACCGTGCTTTAAGTTTGAAGCAACCCTAACCCCGTTCGGGCTGAGCCTGTCGAAGCCCTGTATGCCACACAAGATGGCGGATATCTGGAACGCAGCCCTTCGACAAGCTCAGGGCGAACGGTATAAGTACACGACAGTGAGAGCACGATGCTCCAAACCGTCCACAACGCCTTCTTCGACCGCACCTATCGCGAGGCCCAGTGATGAAGCTGCATTATTACGCCGAAACCGACAGCATCTATATCGAGCTGAACGCCGCCGACGGGGTGGAAACGCGTGAAGTCGTGGACGGGGTCAATATCGATCTGGATGCGGTGGGAAATATCGTAGGAATCGATATCGACCATGCCTCGACCAAGTTGGATCTGGCGACGCTGGAGACAACGGCGCTACCGTTGCGAGATTTGAAGGCTGCTTAGGCTTTCGAGCGGAACTCGAAATCGACAAATTTTAGCTCAGCTCCGAAGGCTAGAGGCAAAACCGGGTTATTAGTTAGTCGAAAACGATTTGGTGAGGGTATGGACAACGAGGAGCGGCTGCGAAGAGTCTGGAATCAGAAAGCCGTACCGGTATTGCTTCGACGTGAATCGGGGAAGCTCAGACTACGGCTTCAAATCTCGAACGATCCTATTCGTTGGTTCGGTTCTACCCAAAATTGGGTCAGGGCAGATAGGCATACTATACCAGAATGGTTTCCTAAGCTTCGCTTTTGGGAAGTGCCTGCATCATGGTACAATGACTTGGTTAAGCAAATGCTTGATTACTTCGGAAGCGTTTACGTCATTCAGCCTTACCGCGAGCAAGAAGTATGCGCTGAACAATGCTGGAACGCAAAGGGTCACGACTGTCAGTGCTCCTGTATGGGCGCGAACCATGGGCAGGGTAAGCACGGGGATTGGCTGGAGATTTCTGAGACATTTGCAACCCGATGGGGTTCTCTAGAAATGGCCTGCCGACTGCTGACAAAATCTGCAAAAAACTAAGCCCCCACCCGCTCCACATCAATCTCCCCCGCCCGCGCCCTGACCGCTGCCAGATCATGCGCCGCCTGCATCCGCATCAACGTATCGGCGCTAAGCCCAAACGCCTTCTCAAAGCGGATCGCCATTTCCGCCGACACCCCGGCACGCGCGCCCAGCAAGTTGCTCATCGCCTGCCGCGTGACGTGGAGCTTGGCCGCCGCGTCGGTCACCGACAAGCCGTGCGGATCGATCACCTCGGCGCGAAGCCACGCACCGGGATGGACCGCGAAACGGGAATGCAGCGTGATCGCCATCCGCTGAGCCTACTCGACCCGCCGCCGCCCCCGCAACTGCGCCCGACGGTGCCTCGGCGGCAAGACCTCGCATCGCCGCTGGCCTTCACCCGCGCCCGGCCCCATAAAGAGGCCATGCTGTTCCTCGCGCTCAAAGCCCTGATCTCGGGCATCCTGATTGCCATCGCCTCGACGCTGGCCAAGCGCTATCCGGGGTTTGGCGCGCTGGTGGCGTCGCTGCCCTTGGTGTCGGTGCTTGGCATGATCTGGCTGTGGGGCGAGAAGCCCGACCCCGCCAATATGGCGGCGCACGTCCAGGCGACCTTCTGGTATGTACTGCCCTCGCTGCCGATGTTCCTCATCATCCCCGCTTTGCTGCGCGCCGGGATCGGCTTCTGGCCCGCGCTCGGGCTGGGCTGCGCGCTGACGGTGTTGCTGTATCTCGGCATGGTCGCGCTCGCGCCACGGCTCGGCATCGCGCTGTAACGCGCCAACCTGTACGCCACACTACAGACCCGTTCAGCAACCATCGCGACAGTAAAGCGTAAGTGTTTCCTCACGCCCGATCGACGGGCCGAAAGGACAGGACATGAAGCTGACCCACCTTATTGCCGCCGGGCTCATGGTTGCCGGGCTTGGTGTTTCCACCGCCGCCTCCGCGCAGGATTATCGCGGCGATGGCCCCCGTTATGACCATCGCTACGATCACCGTGGCGACCGCCGCGACTGGCGCGACCATGGCCGTTATTATGGCGGGGATCGGCATCGGCCGCGCTGCCACACCGAATGGCGTCACCATCGCCGCGTGACGGTCTGCTATCGCTGATTTGTGCAGGAGGAGGGGGTTCGCCCCCTCCTCCACCAAAATGTCATCTGGACGTCATAAAAAGTTCACGGCATGAAGGGTAGCCGTTCGCGGCATCGCATACCCCTTCCCAGTCGGCGATTGCGAACATCGTCTGCTCATCAGGCGCCCCGTGACCCGTCCCACCACCACCTTCTTCACGCTCCCCGCGCCGCTCTATCCCGGCAGCACGGCGCAGCCTGGCCTCATCCCGGGACGCTGGCTCGTGCTCGGGTTCGCGGTCAGTGCGGTGTGCGTCGGGGCGCTGCTGTGGGATGCCGGGATGACGATCAACCCGCGCACGCCAAGCGCGCTGATCTTCGCCGCCTTTGCCGCGCTGGCGCTCGGCCTGCGCTATTCGATGCGCGCACCCGCCAGCCCGGC
This sequence comes from Sphingomonas echinoides ATCC 14820, assembly GCF_000241465.1. Classification (GTDB taxonomy): domain Bacteria; phylum Pseudomonadota; class Alphaproteobacteria; order Sphingomonadales; family Sphingomonadaceae; genus Sphingomonas; species Sphingomonas echinoides. The sequence continues at coordinate 3,816,787 of NZ_JH584235.1, read as the reverse complement.
GCAGCGCGTCGCGCGCGATCTGTCGGAATCGGTCGGCCTGTTTACCGGGATCGCCTTGCTCGGTGCGGTCGCCACCTATCCGCTCGCCGCCGATACGCGCGGCAGCATCGATCCGCTGCTCCAGCAAATCGACGCCGCGCTCCATTTCGACTGGCTCGCCTGGTATCGCGCGGTGGCTTCGCACCGCACGCTGCAACTGCTGGGGACCGCCGCCTATCAGAGCATCTTCGTCACGCCCGCGCTGATCCTCGGCTATTGCGCCTGGGCCGACAAACGCACCGAGACGCGCGCCTTCATCGCCAGCTTCTGGGTCGCCGCCGTGCTGTGCCTGCTGCTGTTCCGCTATCTTCCCGCAGTCGGGCCGCTCGCCACGCTGTGGCATGGCCCCGTGCCCTATCTGCCCGAAAGCGCACTGTACGAGGCCGAACTGATCCCGCAACTGCGCGCGCATACATTGCTGGAGGTCGATCTGGGGGCGCTGCGGGGCCTTGTCTCCGCACCCAGCTTCCATACGGCAAGTGCGGTGCTGTACATCGCGGCCGGCTGGCCGCTGCTGCGGCTGCGCTGGCCGGTGGTGGTGTTGAGCGGGGCGATGCTGCTGGCAACGCCGGTCGAGGGCACGCACTATCTGGCGGATATGCTGATCGGTGCCGCCGTCGCCGGCGTGGCGGTCGTCTGTGTCGCGAGGGTGCGCCGCCGTCTGGCAGCGCGCGGGCGTTAAGCCTCCACCGCCATCAAGGCAGCTTCGGCATATTTCGGGTCGTTGGCGGCGAACAATGGGTTGGCATCGAAGTCGCGCTCGGTCAGCCCGACGCCGTTGAGCCCAGCCAGCTTGAACGTCCCAAGCTTCAATTCGCGCGGCGGCTTGCCATCACGCTCGAGCACGACGCCGTCCACGAACAGATCGTCGTGGCGGGTATAGATGATGTGCGGTGCGAGCGTGATATCGGTGCGATTATAGGTCGCGCGCAAGCACCGCTTGCGGACAATAGCTTCGAAGACAGTCGGAACGGGGCCGGTTGGCCCGGATGGATTTTGCACGGCGTGGCCCTGATACTCGGGAGTCTTGATGACACCGCTGTACCGAAAATGGTGCGATGCAGCAAGAACCAACTCCGCCCCGCCCGTGGCAGAGAGTGGAGAGCGAGCGCCTCATGTCCAATTCCTATCGCCTCCGGAGGGCATCTGCCCTAACAGCAGGCGCGATGTCGCATCGCTTGATCGCCTCGCTGGATCTGTCCCCCCACCCCGAAGGCGGCTGGTATCGCGAAACGATGCGCCAGCCTTCGCCAGATGGCGGTCGCGGGCTGGCAACGGCCATTCTGTTCCTGCTGGAGGCCGGGCAGCGCTCGCACTGGCATCGTGTCGACGCGACCGAATTGTGGTTGTGGCACGCGGGCGCGCCGCTCACCTTGCTGATCGACCAAAGCGAGCATCTGCTCTCCGGGGAAAGCCCGCAAGCCATCGTCCCTGCCCAGGCGTGGCAATCGGCCGAAGCGCGCCTTGGGTGGGCGCTGGTCAGTTGCGTCGTCACGCCTGCCTTTGATTTTGGCGGGTTCGAGCTGGCACCGCCCGGCTGGTCCCCGCATTGAGGGAACCGCATCGGCCTCCGCCCGTTCGAAGCGAGCAAGGAGACGATGCCATGTTGACTGACAACACCGCGAACGAAGCGGAAATCGAAGCGAAATTCTGGAAGGCTTTGCGCTCCGACCGGACGATGATGCTCGGCCTCGCCGGCGTCGACGAAGGCCATACGCGCCCGATGACGGGGCAGCTGGACGGCGACGAAGATCGCGGCCCGATCTATTTCTTCACCGCGAAGGACACCGAACTGGTCGCCGACCTGAAGCACGACAGCCGCGCCGTCGCCACCTTCGCATCCAGGGGCAATGATGTGTTCGCGACGATCCACGGCACGCTGGTCGCCGAGAATGATCGCGCGGTCATCGACCGGCTGTGGAACAGCTTTGTCGCGGCCTGGTATGAAGGCGGCAGGGACGACCCCAAGCTGCAATTGCTGCGACTGGATACCGAGCGCGCGCAGATCTGGGTCGATGCGTCGAGCATGCTCGCCGGGGTGAAGGTCTTGCTCGGGATCGACCCCAAGCAGGATTACAAGGACAAGGTCGCCGAAGTCTCGCTCGGCTGACTATAAATGGGGAAGGCCGCTTGCACTGTGCGGGCCGAGGATTAGCACGCTCGCATGATGGATGGCCTTCCCTTACCCCGCCGCTATGCGGCCATTGCCGCGCTTTGCCTCGGCACCGCGCTGATCATCATCGACGGTGGCGTCGCCAACATTGCGTTGCCGACGATCGCGCGCGATCTGAGGATCGACCAGTCGTCCGCCGTGACGGTGGTAACGGTCTACCAGTTGATGCTGGTGATGCTGCTGCTGCCCTTTGCCGGGCTGGGTGAGCGCATTGGCCTAAAGCGCATGTACCAGATCGGGCAGATGGTGTTCACCGTCGCCACGCTGCTGTGCTTCTTTGCCAAGAGCCTGCCCTTTCTGCTCATCGTCCGCGCGGCGCAGGCGATGGGCGCGGCAGCGGCGCTGAGCGTGTCCTCTGCGTTGATCCGTTCCACTTACCCCGCCAAGCAGCTCGGCAGCGGGCTTGGCATCAATTCCGCGATCGTCTCGGCGGGGGCCGCGCTCGCACCGTCGCTCGGCGGGTTCATCCTCGGCGTGGCACCATGGCCATGGGTGTTTGCGAGCGCCGTGCCCTTCGCGATCGGATCCCTGATCCTCGGCCGCGCGCTGCCCGATACGCCGCCCGGCAACACCCCATTCGACGTTTTCGGCGGCGTGATGTGCGCGGCGATGTTTGGGCTGATCATCGGTGGTCTTGAAACTGCTGTTCATGGCGATAGCCCGGTCGTCTCCGCAGCGATCGTGCTCAGCGGCATATTGGTCGGCGTGTATTTTGTCCGGCGCGAGGCCAAGGAAACCGATCCGATCCTGCCGATCGATTTGCTGGAGCGGCCAGTACTGCGGCTATCGGTGATCGGGGCTTACACCGCCTTCATCGCTTCGATGACGCTGATCATCTCGATGCCCTTCCGCCTGACCAGCGAGTTCGGCTTCACCGCGCCAGAAATGGGGTTGTTGATGGCCCCCTGGCCGCTCACCAACATCATCGTCGCCCCGCTGTCGGGCTGGCTGTCGAGCCGCATTCCGGCGGGCGCGCTGGGCGGGATCGGCATGGCTATTTCGATCGTCGCGTTGCTGCTGATCGCCGACATGCCAGCCCACCCGACGCATTTCGACGTGATCTGGCGGATGGCGCTGTGCGGCGGCGGGTTCGGCACCTTTCTGCCGCCCAATGCCCGACTCATCATCGGCAGCGCCCCGCGCGAACGGGCGGCCGCCGCTGGCGGCCTGGTCTCGACCACCCGTTTGCTCGGCCAGACCACCGGCGCAACGCTGGTCGCCGCCCTGCTCGCGCTGGGGATCGGCGGGGGAGCCACCCCGCCGCTGGTGGCGGCGGGCCTCGCTTTCATCGCCGGGCTGTGCAGCCTGGCGCGGCTACGCCCCTCGATCCGCATGCCGCAGACCGAGGAAGCCGCGGACGTTCAGCCGGCAAGCCAGGTGCGCTGAACGCCCGCGCCGGGTTCAGAACACCGCTTTGCCGTCGCCGCCCAGCATCGCCTTGCGCACCAGCGGGATCGGCGGCCCGCCATAGCGCAGGAACTGGTCGTGGAACGCCTTCCACCCCGCGCGCCCGCCATGCGTCGCGGTCCAGTCGGCGCGGAGCTTGCGGATCATCAATTTGCCCATCGTGTAATTGAGATAGGCCGGGTCATAGGTGCCGCGCGCCGACTGCTGTTTCGCGTTGCCCTCGTCCTGATAGCATTGCTCGACGAACATCTTGCGGGATTGCTCCTGCGTCATGCCCTGCGTGTGCATTCCGATCGCCGACAGATAGCGGCAATCGCGCAGCAGCGCGTTCGACAATTGCCCGATATGCGTCTCGGCATCGCCCTTATGGAGCCCGGCTTCCCACATCATCTCCTCGGCATAATGCGCCCAGCCCTCGGCAAAGGCATAGCCGACGAACAGCCGCCCGAAGATCGACGGCGAGGCATTGGCATGGCGGAACTGCAGGAAATGCCCCGGCATCACTTCATGAACCGAGGTGAACAGCAGATCCATCTTGCCGGGAATGAAGCCCTCCTGCTCGGCCTTGCTCCACGCCGGATCAGGCGGGGAGATGTAATAGACCGAGGGGATGCCCTTCTCGAACGGCCCGGGCGGATCGATATAGGCGCTGTTCTGCCGGTTATAGGGCGGGCTTTCCTCAACCAGAGCCTGCTCATTGTCGGGGATCGTGACGATATCATTGGCCAGCACGAACGCGCGCAATTCGGGGATCTGCTTGCGCGCCTCGGCGACCGGATCGTTATTGGCTGGCTTGTTGTCGTTCATTTTGGCCATGCAGGCCGGGATCGTCGCGCCGGGCGCGAACTGCGCGCATGCCTCGGCCAGCGCCTTCTGGTTGCGCAGCAGATCGGCCTTGCCCGCCGCCTCCAGCGTCGCCAACGGCACATCGACGCCTTCGGTCATCTTGATCATGCGCGAGAAGCGGTCGGCCCCCAGCGCAAAGTCCTGCGTTGCCGATCCGCGCTGGCTCTCCACCCATTTGCCGAGATCGTGCATCGCCTTGGATGCGGCCGTCGCCGCCTTGTCGAACTCTTCCTGCAGCGCCGGGCTCTTCACATCGGCAAACGCCTTCTTCGCGTCCCCGGTGTAATAATCGCCAAAACCGTTAAACGCCGCCACGCCGAAATTGACGTAGCTGAGCGGCATCGGCGCCTTGAGGTTGGCTTTGATCTGCGCGGCCGCGTCGGGGATCTTGCGCAGGAAGGTGATCATCGCGCGCATCCGCGTCGGCGCATCGGCATAATGGCGCGCGATATAGACATTGGGGTCGAGCCCGGCGTTCACATACCAGGCCGGGTTCTTGTGCGGGAAATCGGCGTCTTCCAGCCAGAACAATTTGCCCTCGGCCACCGTCACCAGATAATCGCGCTCGAACGCTTCGTCCTGGCTCAGCTTGGCGCTGTCGAACGCCTTGGCCTTGGTGATCGCCTCGCGGAAGAAGTCACCTTGTCGTTTGAGCCCGCCGGGAGTCCAGTCGCCCAACCCGCCGTCGAAATCATGCCGTCCCTGATACACCGCGTCAGCCGGCGAGATCTTGAACCAATCCTCGATGAAGGTGTCGCGGAAGCTCTTCCAGTCGGTCGTGGGCAGCGCGGCAAGTGGGGCCATCGTGCCCTTCGTCTCGGCCGATCGCGCGGAGCAGGACATCAGCGCGAGCCCCGCAATGCCCGCCAGTAACACCTTGCGCATGTTGATCCTTTTGATTCGTGTGCGCGCAGAAGCTGACAGCTTGCCGCAGCGCGCGCCAGCCCTTGAAGCGGACGCCACCCAGCGTTTTCGCAGGTATCAGTGGAACAACAAGAGCGGCGCGCGCACGGCACCGCTGTGGCGAAGCCGTCTACCGACATTGCCAGCCCATTTGCAGCTTACAGCAGCAGGCCGATCGACCAGAACGACCCGACAAGCGTCACGATCGCTATCGTTGCCTGAAAGATTCCCCAGGCATCCGAACTGCAAAAACCTGCAGGTGCTTTGATTGCCACGCGAATAGCCATCATCACTCTCCTGATCGGCGACGTTAGGCGTCGCTCGTATCAACAGAGAAGCTGATCCTGATGATTGAGACGGTCAAGCAAAATGCGTCGTCGGTGCACTCACCCCGACGAAAGGATGAATAGCGGCCGAAGCCCCGCGCAAATCCTGCGCGATCAAACGGTCCCAGGACTGGTCACTTTCCGAGCGGGACGATCATTTCGTCCTGATGCGCGACACCCAGATCCTTGCGCGCCAATTCATCGACCAAATCGGGATCAGCGTGCTTCGGGTCGAGCAGGTCGACCCGGTTCTTCAGCTCGGACCGGGCCTTGTCGAGCATCGCGAGCTGCTGCTGCTTCACCGCAAGCTGCCGCTCGATGTCGCCATAGGCCAGCGCACCGTTCGGCCCGAAGATCGCATAGCCTCCGAAGAACACGCCGACGATCATCAACGCCGCCGGTGCGATGGCGCGGCGGAGCATGGTGCGGAGGAGAGATGGCTTCTTGATCACGGTCGCGATTCTCGCGCATCGCGACTCGTGGATCAAGCCCGTATTTACTACATTTTTACGCGCGGATGACGGAACGACCGGCATATACGCCAGCCCCCTCCAATTCCTCCTCGATACGGATCAACTGGTTGTATTTGGCAAGCCGGTCGGAGCGTGCGAGGCTGCCGGTCTTAATCTGTCCGCAATTGGTCGCGACAGCCAGATCGGCGATCGTCGAGTCCTCGGTCTCGCCCGAGCGGTGCGACATCACCGCAGTATAGCCCGCTCGGTTCGCCATCGAAACGGCTTCGAGCGTTTCAGTGAGCGTACCGATCTGGTTCACCTTGACCAGCAGCGAATTGGCATAGCCACCCTCAATGCCGCGCTTCAGGCGCTTGGGATTGGTGACGAAGAGATCGTCGCCAACGAGCTGAACCTTGTCGCCGACGAGGTCGGTCAGCGCCTTCCAGCCTTCCCAATCATCCTCGGCCATGCCGTCTTCGATCGAGAAGATCGGATAGCGGCGCGTCAGATCGGCGAGATATTCGGCCATTTCATGGCTCGACAGGCTCTTGCCCTCACCCGAAATCTCATACTTGCCGCTCTTGTAGAATTCGGTTGCGGCGCAATCGAGCGCGAGCATCACGTCGTCACCGGGGGTGTACCCTGCCGTCTCGATCGAGCGCAGGATGAATTCGATCGCTTCGTTGGTGGACGCAATGTTGGGCGCAAAGCCGCCTTCATCGCCGACCGAGGTCGCCAGGCCCTTTTCGTGCAATGCCTTCTTCAGCGTGTGGAAAATCTCCGACCCGCAGCGCACCGCCTCGATCATCGAGCTGGCACCAACCGGCACGATCATGAATTCCTGAAAGTCGATCGGGTTGTCGGCATGTTCGCCGCCATTGATGATGTTCATCATCGGCACCGGCAGGACATGCGCCGAGACGCCACCGACATAACGATACAGCGGCAGCGTGCGCGCATCGGCCGCTGCCTTGGCCACCGCTAGGCTGACGCCCAAGATCGCGTTGGCACCCAGGCGGCCCTTATTCTCGGTGCCGTCGAGTTCGATCATCGTGTGGTCGATCTCGCGCTGGTCTTCGGCTTCGAAGCCGAGCACCGCGTCGGCAATCTCGCCATTCACTGCGGCCACCGCCGCCTCGACGCCCTTGCCGCCCCAGCGGCTCTTGTCGCCATCGCGCTTTTCGACCGCCTCATGCGCGCCGGTCGACGCGCCCGAGGGCACCGCCGCACGCCCGAAACTGCCGTCTTCGAGCATCACGTCGACCTCGACGGTGGGGTTGCCGCGACTGTCCAGGATCGTGCGGGCGTGAATGTCGATGATTGCGGTCATGGAACGATCCTTCTAACGGGTCTGAGAGGGTTCGCGCGTGCCTCTATCGGCTAAGTCGAACGCCCGCAATTCGCATGGGGTGCCTCTCGTGGATTTGCGGCCGCCGATGGAACCCCGATACGGGCTTGCCGGTTACCTGTCGTAGACACTTCAACGAAGGGCGCTTGTCATGGCTACCACTCCGAACGATACGTCCACCGCGATCTACGAGGCAGAAGCGGCCGTAACCGAAGCCGCGCACGAGACGGCCAAGGCCACGCTCAGCGCGACGCAATTGTTCAAGGACAGCGCCGCCAAGCTCGGCAAGGAAGCCGTCGATCGCGCCAAGACCTATGCCGAAGACGGCAAGGCGCGCGCGGGCGGTGCGCTGGATGAAATCGTGAAAATGATCAACGATGCCGCAGGCACTGTCGATGACAAGCTGGGCGAGCAATATGGCCAATATGCCCGCACCGCTGCGGACAAGGTTGCGGGTTTCTCGGAAGGCCTGAAGGCCAAGGAACTTGACGACCTGATCGAAGATGCACGCGGCTTCGTCCAGAAGAGCCCGGCTATCGCAATCGGCACCGCAGCTGCGCTTGGCTTCGTGCTGGTGCGATTGATCCAGGCGGGCCTTGCCACCGATCATGACGACAAGGCCTGATCCGGCCATACCGGGGGGCAATGATGGACAGGGGTGAAGACCCGATCGAACAGGAGAGCCTTGCCGCTCTCCTGTCGCGTGTCGTCAGCGACGCAGAGCAAGTGGCGCGCGCCGAAATCGAGCTGCAAAAAGCGAAAGTCGTCGCCAAGATCGATGACGCCCGCAATGCCATCCTGCTGCTGGTCGCCGCGATCGCGATTGCATCGGTCGCGCTGACGGCGTTGGTACTTGGCGTTTTACTGGTCCTGGCGCAGCTTATCGGCCCGTTGGCGGCAACTGCGGCGATGGTGGGCTCGCTTGTTGCGCTATCGGCCCTCTTGGGATGGTTTTCGATGCGGCAATTCAAGCGCCTGTTCGGCGCAACCGAGGACCAGGCATGACCGGGCGCGCAATAGGGACTCGGCTGGCATTGGCCCAGGCCAGCGCCGAGCAAGCGCGCGCGCGCTTGTCGGAAACAATCGGGACGTTGCAGCATCGGGCCAGCCCGCAAGTGCTTGCCCAAGACGTGGCCGAGTCGCTCAAGGCACGCGGCGTCGATGCGGTGTTTGGTGTTGTCGAAAGCGCCCGCCGTCGCCCGGCGCGCTTTGGTGTCGCCGCTGCGGTCCTTGGCCTTTGGTTGGCGCGCGGCCCGATCGTGCGCGCCCTTCGTCGCCCCTCCTCGGCTCGCTCTCTTAAAACACAGGACCACGCCCATGACTGATGCCAAACCCGTGAAACGAACGTCCAAGGCGGTTGCCAGCGTTCGCGAAGCCGCATCCAAGGCTGTTGCTACCACCGCGACGACAACGCGCGCCGCAACCGATAAGGCTGTCGCCGGGATTGAAGCCAATCCCCTCGCGGTCCTTGGTGGCGGAATTGCAATCGGTCTGCTGGTCGGCGCATTCGTTCCCCGGACGGACGCCGAGCGCAAAATCCTCCGGCCGGTCGGCAAGCGTCTGAACGAAACCGCGCGCGGCGCGGTCGACGCGGCTCGCGACACGGCAAAGACCGAGCTTGACGTGCTCGGGCTGTCGCGTGATGCGGCGCGCGATCAAGTGGGCAAGCTGCTGGGTGGAGTGATCAAGGCGCTGGCAACGGCCGGCACTGCGGCGCTGGCCGCCAAGGCGGTTGTCGAGCAGCCGCAACCAGTAGAGCGACAACCGGCGGCCCCGCCTGCGGATACGCCAAAAAACGCTACGTCGGCCGAATAAAGCTGCCGCAACCTGTTCCCGAATGCGCCGGGCGCTCCTAAGACGAGCGGGAAACCCACGCATTTCGGGAAAGTGATTTTATGAGCAAACTCCACCTCGTTTTCGGCGGTCGCGTCAGCGATCCTCGCGGGCTCGATTTCGACGATCTTGGCTCGATCGATATCGTGGGCGTGTTCCCGGATTATGCGAGCGCCGAAAAGGCCTGGCGCGCGGCGGCACAGCGCACGGTCGACGATGCCGAGATGAAATATGTGGTGGTGCATCTGCACCGCCTGCTGCAGCCCGATTTGCTCGCGCCGGGCGCGTGAAGGCTACGCCCCTCTCCCGCAATGGGAGAGGGGCGTCACGCAGCGTTTTTAGATGAACTCGATTTTCGAGACGACATAGTAGCGATCGCCAGACGGGACGGTCACTTCCACTTCGTCCTCAAGCTTGCGCCCGATGAGCGCGCGGCCGAGCGGCGAGTTATACGAGATGCGACCGCCCTTGGCGTCCGCCTCGGTCTGGCCAACGATCTGATATTTGATCGGCTTATCGTCTTCGTCGAGCAGCGTAACGGTTGCCCCGAACACGACCTTGTCGCCCGACAGGTCGCGCGGATCGATGACCTGCGCGCGCGAAAGCTTGTCCTCAATGTCGCTGATCGAGGCTTCGATCTGGCCCTGACGCTCCTTGGCCGCATGATATTCGGCGTTTTCCGACAAATCGCCATGCGCGCGCGCTTCCTCGATCGCGTCGACGATCGTCGGACGCTCCGCCTTAAGCCGTTTCAGGTCCGCAGTGAGCCGCTCATAGCCCTCTTGCAGCATCGGCATCTTTTCGACGGTAGCCATCCCTCTTCGTCCTTCGTCTTCAAAATTCCCCGGTTGGCCGACCCTGCTGGGCCCGCCCGCACGTTGTTCTCATGTGGGGAATTAGGTGTGCGAGTGCGAATAATAGGATTGCAAAGGCCTGACTTCAAGGCTGCGTGTCGAAAGGGCGACAATCGCCAGCGCCGCCTCGACACTGGCAGGGGCTGTCGTGAAGTATGGAATCTTCAACGACAAGGCCGATCCGCGAATGGGCGAACTGTCCTTCAGGCTCTGCCAGCCCTCGGTGGTGTTGAAGATCAGATCGATCCCGCCATCCTTGATCCGGTCGACGATATGCGGACGTCCCTGCGCGACCTTGTTGACGCGTTCGACCGCGACGCCGTGCGCGGCCAGATACTCCGCGGTCCCGCCCGTCGCGACAATGGTGAAGCCATGCGCGGCGAGCGCACGCACGCCCGGCAGGATCACCGGCTTGTCGCCATCCTTCACGCTGACGAACAAGGCACCGCTCTTGGGCAGGACGGTGCCCGCGCCCAATTGCGACTTGGCGAAGGCGAGCGTGAAATCGGGATCGATTCCCATCACTTCGCCCGTGCTCTTCATTTCCGGCGACAAAACCGGATCGACGCCGGGGAAGCGGTTGAACGGGAACACCGCTTCCTTAACCGCAAAATAGTCGATGTGGCGATCGACCTTGGGGAGGTCCGCCAGCTTCTCGCCCGCCATTACGCGCGCGGCGATTTTGGCGATCGGCGCGCCGATCGCCTTGGCGACGAACGGCACGGTGCGGCTGGCGCGCGGATTGACCTCGATGAGATAAACCAGCCCATCCTTTACCGCGAACTGGATGTTCATCAGCCCGACGACCGACAAGGCCTTGGCCAGTGCTACCGTCTGGCGCTCGATCTCGGCAATGATCGCGTCCGAGAGCGAATAAGGCGGGATCGAGCAGGCGCTGTCGCCCGAATGGACACCGGCTTCCTCGATATGCTGGAGGACGCCCGCCACCGTTACGTCGGTGCCGTCCGAGATCGCATCGACATCGACCTCGATCGCGTCGCGCAGATATTGGTCGATCAGAACCGGTGATTCGCCAGACACTTGCACGGCTGTCTGAATATATTCCTCAAGCTGCGCGCGTCCGTCGACGATCTCCATCGCGCGGCCGCCGAGCACATAGCTCGGGCGCATCAGCACGGGGTAACCGATGCGTTCCGCCGCAACGATCGCTTCTTCGCGGCTGCGCGCCAGGCCATTGGCGGGTTGCAACAGCCCAAGCTTGTTGACGAGGGCTGCGAAGCGTTCGCGGTCCTCGGCCAGGTCAATCGCGTCGGGGCTGGTGCCAAGGATCGGAATCCCGGCATCCTGCAGCGCCTGCGCGAGGTTGAGCGGGGTCTGGCCACCAAACTGCACGATAACGCCCGCCAGCGTGCCGTTCTGCTGCTCGACATGCAGGATCTCCAGCACGTCCTCGGCGGTCAGCGGTTCGAAATACAAGCGGTCGCTGGTGTCGTAGTCGGTCGACACCGTCTCCGGGTTGCAATTGACCATGATCGTCTCGAACCCGGCATCGGCCAAGGCGAAACACGCATGGCAACAGCAATAGTCGAACTCGATCCCCTGCCCGATCCGGTTGGGACCGCCGCCGAGGATGACGACCTTCTTGGCGGAGGTCGGCTGGCTTTCGCATTCGGGTTCGCCGAAGCTGGGCGCTTCATAGGTCGAATACATATACGGCGTCTTGGCGTTGAATTCGGCGGCGCAGGTGTCGATCCGCTTGAACACCGGACGCACGCCGAGCCGGTGGCGCAACGCGCGCACTTCCTTCTCGGTCACGCCGCCCGTCATCGCGACGACCGCCTCATGGATCAGCCCCGACCCCCGCGCCACGCCGCGATCCATGCCGTCGCGCAGATTGGCGGATTTGAGCGCGAGATAGGCCAGACGCTTGTCGCTGAAGCCCATCGACTTCAACCGGCGCATCCCCGCCGCGTCGATCGGCAGGCCATTGCGGCACACCTCTTCCTCCGCCGCGACGATTTCGGCGATGCGCTCCAGGAACCACGGATCGAATTTGGCGAGCGCGTGGATCTCGGCGACGGTAAAGCCCTCGCGCAGCGCTTGCGCGGCGACCAGCAGCCGGTCGGGGGTGGCGACGGCCAAGGCCGCCTCAATCTCGGCGCGCGGCGCACCGACCAGGCGGTCGACCATGTTGAAGCCGGACAGGCCCGTCTCCAGGCCGCGCAGCGCCTTCTGCATCGATTCATGGATGTTGCGGCCGATGGCCATCACCTCGCCGACCGACTTCATCGCGGTCGACAGCACGGCCTCTGCCCCCTTGAACTTTTCAAAGGCGAAGCGCGGGATCTTGGTGACGACATAATCGATCGTCGGTTCAAACGACGCCGGGGTGGCGCCGGTAATGTCGTTCATGATCTCATCGAGCGTATAGCCGACCGCCAGCTTGGCGGCGACCTTGGCGATCGGGAAGCCGGTCGCCTTGGACGCCAGCGCCGAGGAGCGCGACACGCGCGGGTTCATCTCGATCACGATCAGGCGGCCATCCTTGGGGTTGACCGCGAACTGCACGTTCGAGCCGCCCGTCTCGACGCCGATCTCGCGCAGGCACGCGATGCTCGCGTTGCGCATGATCTGATATTCCTTGTCGGTCAGCGTCAGCGCCGGCGCGACGGTGATCGAGTCGCCGGTGTGGACCCCCATCGGATCGACATTCTCGATCGAGCAGATGATGATGGCATTGTCGGCGCGGTCGCGCACGACTTCCATCTCATATTCCTTCCAGCCGATCAGCGATTCCTCGATCAGCACCTCGGTGGTCGGCGACAGATCGAGCCCGCGCCGCACGATCTCCAGAAATTCCTCGCGATTATAGGCGATGCCGCCACCGGTGCCGCCCATGGTGAAGCTCGGGCGGATGATCGCGGGAAGCCCGGTGCGCTCGAGCCCGGCGAGCGCTTCCTCGACTGAATGCGCGATCGCGGAACGGGCGCTCTCCAGCCCGATCTTGGTCATCGCGTCCTTGAACTTCAGCCGGTCCTCGGCTTTGTCGATCGCCTCGGCATCGGCCCCGATCATCTCGACGCCGTATTTCTCCAGCGTGCCATCATTGAACAGCGCCAGCGCAGTGTTGAGCGCTGTCTGGCCGCCCATCGTCGGCAGCACCGCATCGGGGCGCTCCTTGGCGATGATCTTGGCGACGATCTCGGGCGTGATCGGCTCGACATAGGTCGCATCGGCCAGTTCGGGATCGGTCATGATCGTCGCCGGGTTCGAATTGACCAGGATGATGCGATAGCCATCCTCTTTCAGCGCCTTGATCGCCTGCGTGCCCGAATAATCGAACTCGCACGCCTGGCCGATGACGATCGGCCCCGCGCCGATGACGAGGATGGACGAGATATCGGTGCGTTTAGGCATTTGACAGCATTGCTTTCATTGCATATATTGATAGCGAAGGAGATACGTCGTGGCTACTTTGACCGTTCGCAACGTTCCCGAAGAGGCCAAACACAGGTTTCGCCAAATTGCCGCGGCCCATGGGCGGTCGATGGAGGAACATCTGCGCCAGTTGGTGATCGAGGCGGATTTCGGTGATGCGGCGTCGACAAGCCATGTCGCCGATGCGCGGGCCAGCTTTCGCCCAGCCCCGTCGCAAGAGGCCACGTCGCAGGAAAATCGTGTCCGCAGCTTGCTCCAGCGGGCCGACGGGACGGCCCATGCCGCGCCCGACAGCGCTCGCTATGCCGACATTCGCTTCATGACCGCCAAGGACGCGATGGCGGAATTGCGGCGACTGGCCAATGGCGTGGGCCTCGACCTGCCGCCGCCGCTCAATCCCAAAATCGAAGCTCCCGAGCTTTGATTCTGGTCGACACCAATGTGTGGAGCGAACTGACCAAGCCGCATGGCGACCCCGCCGTGCTGGCTTGGCTGGAGGCGCATGACGAGGATCTTGCGCTGTCGGTGATGGTGGTGGCGGAAATCCAATATGGCATTGCGCTGCCGGGGGCGGCGCACAAGCGTCCGTTCCTCCAGCCGTGGCTGGAAGGGCTGCGCGCGCGCTATTACCACCACACGCTGCGCTTTGAAGGCGCGGATGCGGATCATTATGGTCGGATCGCGGCGCTTCCAGAAGTGAAGGCGCGCGAACCGCAAGTGTTCGACATGCTGATCGCCGCGCAGGCGCGATCGCGCGCGATTCCGGTTGCCACGCGAAACACCAGGGATTTCGCATGGACCGGAGTCGAACTGATCGATCCGTGGCGGGCGTGACGCCTGTCATTCCGCGCCGTCCTCCGCGGTGCAGCCCCAGCCATCATATTCCACGTCGTAGATCAGTTCGATCTGCAGACATTTGAGCGTCAGCGCGCGGATCGCATCGTCATCCGACGTCTGTTCGCGGCCGAGGAACAGGCTGATCTCGCCCTCCTCATCCTCTTCGCGCTCGATCACCTCAAAGCCGAGTTCCTCGGCATCCTCTTCCAGCCGGTCGAGCGCAGGCTCGGTGCCGCGAAAGCTGACATCGACCATGCGGACGATCTCGGGCCGGTCGCCATTCTCGCGCAGGCTGGCGAGCACGTCCTTGTCGGCGGCCCATTCCTCTTCGAGGCGCGCGGGGGAGACTTCTGGGAGGGTCATGCCAGTTCTTTCTGCAACATTATGCGGCTGCATACTGAAGGTGATATAAAACGAGCGCAGAGCCGATGCCGCCGGTTATCATCGCAATCATTGAAATTAATGGTGCCGCTCGCAACCGACTGGCGATACCATAAAAGAAACCTTGCGTAGTCGCCGCTCCAATGAACAAAAAAATCACGACCCACCAAGCCACAACAAAAAACATCCAAACGAAAAGGATGATGAACCAAACACCTGAGACTGCTCCAAGGAACTTCCAAACTGTATCTGCCGTCCCCATCGGACGGAGAGGGGGATAATTCTTGGTGCGATATTCAAGCATCGACCCGAGGCTAAAGATGCACAAAGAAATAAAGAGCCAAACCATCCGTTTCACTCCTTGCTCAACATCCCCACAAACTTCTCGAACAGATACAGGCTGTCCTGCGGGCCGGGGCTCGCTTCGGGGTGATATTGCACGCTGAAAGCGGGGCGGTCGGTGAGTTCGATGCCGGCGTTGGAGCCGTCGAACAGCGAGACGTGGGTTTCGCGCGCGGTGGCGGGCAGGCTGGCACGTTCGACCGCGAAGCCGTGGTTCATCGAGGTGATCTCGACCGCGCCGTCGCTGAGGCGCTGCACCGGATGGTTGGCACCGCGATGGCCCTGGAACATCTTGGTGGTGCTGGCGCCGACCGCGAGCGCAAGCAATTGGTGGCCCAGGCAAATGCCGAACAGCGGCAGGCCTGTGTCGAGCAATTGCTGGATCACCGGCACCGCGTAGAAACCCGTCGCGGCGGGATCGCCCGGGCCGTTCGACAGGAAAATGCCATCGGGGGCGAGCGCCATCACCTCGTCAAAGCTGGCGGTAGCGGGCACGACCGAGACATCGGCCCCGGCGGCGACCAGGTTGCGGAAGATGTTGCGCTTGGAGCCGTAATCGATCGCGACGACGTGGGGGCGCTTGGCACTCCCCTCCCGCTCGCGGGAGGGGTTGGGGGAGGGAACGCCATCGGGGGAAAGCGCGTCATCTGCGGTCAGGCCCTCCCCTAGCCCCTCCCGCGAGCGGGACGGGAACGAGGTGTCATACCCTTGGCCCAGCCGCCACACGCCGCCGGCCCAGCCATAATGCGTCTGCGTGGTCACCGCGATCGCCAGGTCCATGCCTTCCAGGCCCGGCCATGCCTGCGCCATGGCCAGCAAGGCGGGAATGTCGAACACGCCGTCCGCCGCATGGGCGATCACCGCATTGGGCGCGCCGCCGCTACGGATGCGGCGAGTGAGCGCGCGCGTGTCCACACCCGACAGGCCGATTCGCTTGTGCTTGGCCATCCACGCATCGAGTCGCTCGACGCTGCGGAAGTTGCTGGGGCCGGTCACATCCTCGCGCACGATCATGCCGAGCGCGTGGGGATCGTCCGCCTCGACGTCATCGGCATTGGCGCCGACATTGCCGATATGCGGGAAGGTGAAGGTGATCATTTGCCCGGCAAAGCTCGGGTCGGTCATGATTTCCTGGTAACCGGTCATCGCGGTGTGGAAGCAGACTTCGCCGACCGCGACGCCTTCCGCGCCGAAGCCGCGGCCCCACACCACCTCCCCGGTTGCCAGCACCAGAACGCCGGTGGCGCCTTGGGGAGCGATGCTGTTGGACGCAGGCAGAGGTTTGGCGTCGGCCATTGCGGCGGGCACTCCGTTTAAAAAATTGTCGATGTCGCTAAGCGGCGGGGACTAGGAGCGCGGGGGCGATGCGTCAATCCGATAAAGCCGCTATACCCGCCGACCACCGAAAAGGACGTTCAATGATTCGTGACGACATCAAGGCCGCGCTCATCACCGCGATGAAGGGCGGCGACAAAGCGGGCACCGCGACGCTGCGCCTCGTGCAATCCGCGATCAAGAACCGCGACATCGAAGCGCGCACCGGCAAAGCGCCCGAGGATGACGATGCGCTGGTGGTGGAAGTGCTGCAGAAGATGGTCAAGCAGCGCCGCGAATCGATCGAGATGTTCGTGAAGGGCGGCCGCCAGGAGCTGGCCGACGCCGAAGCCGCCGAAGTCGCGGTGATCGAGACATTCCTGCCGACGCAGATGGACGAAGCGGCGACCGCTGCCGCGATCGAGGCGATCAAGGCCGAGCTGGGTGCCACGGGCATGAAGGACATGGGCCGCGTGATGGCCGAGCTGAAGGCGCGCCACGCGACCACGCTCGACATGAGCAAGGCGAGCGCGGCGGTGAAGGCGGCGCTGAGCT
>NZ_JH584235.1:3780684-3799185 GCF_000241465.1 Sphingomonas echinoides ATCC 14820 | reverse complement strand
CCACGCTATCGGCTGGGCCGACCGACTGCGGAAGCCCGCGAGGCTCGTAACACCGCGACCCCGCATGAGGAGATGCTTTGGCGGCAGATCAAAGGAAAGCGGTTAGCCGGGCTAAAATTCAGCCGACAAATGCCTATCGCCGGATATCGGGTGGATTTCGTGTGTCGCGCCGAGAAATTGGTCGTTGAACTTGACGGTAGTCAGCACGCTGAAGCGACGGAATATGACGAGGTGCGGACTCACGCACTCGCGAGGGCGGGGTACCGCGTGATCCGTTTCTGGAATAATGATCTGACGTCGAACATGGCTGGGGTGTTGGAGACGATCGCTGCCGCTGCACTTGGCGGTGAGCGCGCGCCCACCCCCTGCCCCCTCCCGCATGCGGGAGGGGAAGAAAAGAACGCATGACCCTCTCCCCGCAATTCCTTGATGAACTGCGCGCGCGCACGCTGCTGTCCGGGCTGATCGGCAAGACCACCAAGCTGCAAAAGGCCGGGCGCGAGTGGCGGGCGTGCTGCCCGTTCCATAACGAGAAGACCCCGAGCTTTTACGTCAATGACGATAAGGGCTTCTACCATTGCTTCGGCTGCTCGGCGCATGGCGATGCGATTCGCTGGATGACCGACCAGCGCGGCCTGCCCTTCATGGATGCGGTGAAGGAGCTGGCGCAGGCGGCGGGGATGGAGATGCCCGCAATGGACCCGCGCGCGGCGGAGAAGGCCGAGGCGGCCAAGGGCCTGCACGAGGCGTGCGCCGATGCCGCCGCCTGGTTCAGCGAGCAACTGAACGGCCTGCCCGGCGCGACCGCGCGCGAGGTGCTGGCCAAGCGCGGGATCAAGGCGGAGACCTCGCGCGCCTTTGGCCTGGGCTTTGCGCCCGATTCGCGCGGCGGGCTGAAGGCGGCGCTGAAGGGCTATGGCGACCCGTTGCTGGTCGAGGCGGGGTTGTTGATCCAGGTCGAGGACAAGGCCCCCTATGACCGCTTTCGCGGGAGGCTGATGATCCCGATTCGCGATCCGCGCGGGCGCACCGTGGCGTTTGGCGGGCGCATTATCGGCGATGGCGAGCCGAAATATCTGAACTCGCCCGAGACCCCGCTCTTCGACAAAGGCCGCACGCTCTACAATCTCGACAAGGCCGCCCCCGCTACGCGCAAGACCGGGCGGGTGCTGGTGGTCGAGGGCTATATGGACGTGATCGCGCTGGCCCAGGCGGGCTTTGGCGAGGCGGTCGCGCCGCTCGGCACCGCGCTGACCGAGGCGCAGCTCGAACGGCTGTGGCGGCTGGCCGAAGTGCCGATCCTGTGTTTCGATGGCGATGGCGCGGGGCAAAAGGCCGCCCTGCGCGCCGCGCACCGCGCGCTGCCGCTGCTCGCCCCGGGCCGCAGCCTCGCCTTCGTCACGCTGCCGCAGGGTCAGGACCCAGACGATATGGTCCGCCAGAAGGGGCCCGCCGCGTTCGAGGCGCTGCTCAAGACCGCCGAGCCGCTGGTCGACCGTTTATGGTCGAGCGAACTCGCTGCCGAACCGCTCGCCACACCCGAGCAGAAAGCCGGTTTGAAACAGCGCCTGAAGGAGCGTGCCGAGAGCATCGCCGATCCCGGCGTGCGCACCGAATATCTCGCGGAATTTCGCCGCCGCTTCGACGCGCTTTATGCGCAGCAACGCGCCGCGTTCGTGCCGCGCGCGCCGTTTACCCCGCGGGGCGGTGGCGCACGCAAGCCCGGCCAGCCATGGAAGGCCCCGCCCGGCCCGGTCGGTGCCGGGGCCAAGCGCCTGCAACAGCATGGCATTGACGGTGTGTTGACCAAACCCGTGCTGGCGGGGCTGTTACTGCATCCGACCGAAATCTGTCGCCATATGGGGGAGTTGGGTCGGCTGCATTTGACCGATCCCGCCCTCGCCCATCTCCTCGATGCGATGATTGATTCGGCCGTTGAACATCCGGCGCTTGATAGTGAGCACCTTCTTACCATATTGGCGGCATCTGGATTTGATATAATCGCGCAAGATTTGCTGCGGGCCGACCAACTCTCGTGTTCGTTTACGCAAAAGGACGCCGACCCCGCCAGGGCACGCGAGGACCTCGACGAGGCGATCGCGATCCTGGTGACTCGGCCGGAGGTAGATGCGGCTTTGGCCGAGGCGACGGCGACGATGCAGGCGAATTATTCGGATGACGCATATGAGCGGCAAGTGTCGCTTGTGAATGAACAACAGGCTTTGAACGCGCGACTTGCCAATCTGGTGCAGTCGAACGAAGACGCCAGAGCTTTTAGTACTGAGGGCAATTGATGGCGAAGACGGATATGGCGGACGTGGGCGAAACCACCGAGGGTAGCGACGCACCGCTGATCGATTTGAACGACGCGTCGATCAAGAAGGTGATCGCCCGCGCGAAAAAGCGCGGCTACATTACCTACGAACAGCTCAACGAAGCCCTGCCCCAGGGCGAGATGTCGTCCGACCAGATCGAAGACATCAGCGCCGCGCTCAGCGAAATGGGCATCAACATCGTCGAGAATGACGAGCAGGGCGAAGAAGGCGACGAAGCCACCAAGGCCGAGGACGATGACGACGCCGAGCCCGTCGATGCGTCCGAAGACCTTGGGCCTGCGCTCGACGTCAAGAAAAAGGAAGTCATCGATCGCACCGATGATCCGGTGCGCATGTATCTGCGCGAGATGGGCGCGGTCGAGCTGCTGAGCCGCGAGGGCGAAATCGCCATCGCCAAGCGGATCGAGGCCGGTCGCGACACGATGATCCTGGGCCTGTGCGAATCGCCGATCACCTTCAACGCGATCATCGCCTGGTCGACCGCGCTCAACGAAGGCACGATGCAGCTGCGCGAGATCATGGATCTCGACGCGATGCTGTCCAAGGACCCCGCCCCGGAAGCGCTGGCCGAAGCCGAAGAGGGCGATGGCGAGATTTCCGAGAAGAATGCCGGCCCCTCGTTCAAGGAGGAAGCCGAGCCCGAAGAGCCGTCGGTCGACGAGGATGAGGATGGCGAGCGCCGCACGCCGCGCGCCTCCGACGATGAGGAAGAGGATAACACCCTCAGCCTGGCGCAGATGGAAGAGCAGCTGAAACCCATCGCGCTCGAACGCTTCGCCAACATCACCGCGCTCTACAAGAAATTCTCCAAGATCCAGCAAGCGCGCCTCGACGCGATGGCGGGCGGAGGCGAATTGTCGAGCAGCGACGAGAAGAAATATCACAAGCTGCGCGAAGAGCTGACCGCCGAGGTCGAGAGCGTCCAGTTCCACAATGCCAAGATCGAATATCTGGTCGACCAGCTTTATGCCTTCAACCGGCGGCTGACCGCGCTGGGCGGGCAAATGCTGCGCCTCGCCGAGCGCCACAAGGTGTCGCGCAAGGACTTTCTCGATCGCTATATCGGCCATGAGCTGGACGAACAGTTCCTGCCCTCGGTCGCCAAGCTCGACAAGAAATGGACCGCCTTCGTCACCAACGAAAGCGAAGCCGCCGACCGTATCCGCATGGAAATTTCGGACATCAGCCAGGCCACGGGCATGGCGCTGACCGAGTTCCGCCGCATCGTCAACATGGTGCAGAAGGGCGAGCGCGAGGCGCGCATCGCGAAGAAGGAAATGGTCGAGGCCAATCTTCGCCTCGTGATCTCGATCGCCAAGAAATACACCAATCGCGGGCTGCAGTTCCTGGATCTCATCCAGGAAGGCAATATCGGCCTGATGAAGGCGGTGGATAAGTTCGAATATCGCCGCGGCTACAAGTTCAGCACCTATGCGACCTGGTGGATCCGCCAGGCGATCACGCGCTCGATCGCCGATCAGGCGCGCACGATCCGTATTCCGGTGCACATGATCGAGACGATCAACAAGCTGGTGCGCACCAGTCGCCAGTTCCTCCACGAGCAGGGCCGCGAGCCCACGCCCGAGGAAATGGCAGAGCGCCTCTCCATGCCCTTGGAGAAGGTGCGCAAGGTGATGAAGATCGCCAAGGAGCCGATCTCCCTCGAAACGCCAATCGGCGACGAGGAGGACAGCCATCTGGGCGATTTCATCGAGGACAAGAACGCGATCATCCCGGTGGATGCGGCGATCCAGGCGAACCTCAAGGAAACGGTCACCCGCGTCCTGGCGAGCCTCACCCCGCGTGAGGAACGCGTGCTGCGCATGCGCTTCGGCATCGGCATGAACACCGATCACACGCTGGAAGAAGTCGGCCAGCAATTCTCGGTGACGCGCGAGCGCATCCGCCAGATCGAAGCCAAGGCGCTCCGCAAGCTGAAGCACCCGTCGCGCAGCCGCAAAATGCGGTCGTTCCTCGACCAATAAGCGACCTGGCCCGGCAACGCCTGCAGCGTCGCCGGGCCTGTCATTTCACACGCGCGAAATTGCTCCGTTTTGGAGGCGGTGTGTGGTGTCGCGACCGGCGTTGCGTACAGTGCGGGTATGTCGTCTCCCTCCGCCCCCGCTGCCGAACAGATGGTTACGGCATCCGATTTGGTGCGGCATTTCGGGGTATGGCAAGAGCGCGCGGCCCGCGCGCCGGTCTATATTCTGCGTCGCGGTCGGCCGCGGCTCGTGCTGGTTTCCGTGGAAACCATGAACGCGCTGTGCGCGAGCCCGGCAAATGGGGCACGCCGTAAGCCTCTGCCCCCCGAGGCGATTACGGCAACGCAGTTGCTCGACAATATCCGCGACATCGTCTTGCTGGCAGACCGCGAGGCGACGATTTTGGCGTCCAGCCGAAGTGCGCGCGCACATTTCGGAGACATTGCGACGCCGGGCACACCGGTCGACACCATCACGCCGCCGCCATCCCGCGCGCTTCTCGGCCGCGCGATGCAGCGCGTGGGCCGTTCGGGCGTTGGCGAATGCCTGACGGTCGCTTCAGCGGCCCGCATCGGCCGCATGCTGGCGCTCAGGATCGAACCCATTGGCGATGGCACGGGCATCTTCGCCGAGGATGTCACACCCTAGCATCGTTGGCGCAGTCGGGCCGCATCGTGCCCGTGCTCCAAAGACGTGGTTGAGACACCCTTAATCGCAACTACACCAGGTCTTTACGCCCTTCGGTATAACCCTTGCCGCACTGCTTGCCCAACGGGCGCAATCCGGCGGCGTCGCCGGGAAATATAGGGACGACTCGAAGATCATGGTGATCGCATCGATACAGGTTAAGACAGGCGGCGTTGCCGGCAGCATCGCGGCTCTGGCCGCGAGCGACGGCTGTGCTGACCATGCGATCGTCCGACGTCTGACCCACGCCGTCGTCGCGGGCCGCGATCTTGCGGATGCTGTGCACACCCTGTGCGCCATTCACGGACGCCCGACCAACCTGTTCGAGGAGGCGAGTCGCCGCCCGGTTCCCGATCTCGACAATCGCTGGCTTGCAGAAGCCACCGAAGCCTTTGGCGTGGAACGCGCGAACCTTGCACGGCTCACCGCCGCCGTCGGCCCGCTGCCCTCCACGCCGGGCCAGGCGGAAAGCGATGCCGCCTTTGCCGCGCAACGCCACGCCTTCGATATGCTGGCCCGTTCCGATCGCACGGGTTGCGCGGTCGGGGCGGCGATGGCGCTGGTGATCGATTGGCACGCCTTTCGCAGAATTCTGAACGCAGCGGCGCTTCGCGCCGGCCTCAACACCGTGCCCTCGGCCCTGCCCAGTGTTTCCGACATCACCACGCTCGCGACCGATGCTCTCCCGGCTCCCGTCCGCCGCGCAATCGCCTTCGGCGCGCAGCAAAGCTTCGCGCAGCATCGCGGGCTGTGCGATGTGATCGAGGCACGCGCGATCGCGCGCGACAAGCTATAGCCACCGCTTGCGCGCGGGGGGCGTTTCCCTCTATCGCCGTACCCGGTATTCAAATGAAACGGGATGCAGGCGATGAAACGCTTCAACGGTACGCAAGGCTATGTCGCCACCGATGACCTGAAAGTCGCGGTCAACGCCGCCGTTACGCTGCGCCGCCCCTTGCTGGTCAAGGGCGAACCCGGCACCGGCAAGACCGTGCTCGCTTATGAAATCGCCAAGGCGCTCGATGCCGAATTGATCGAGTGGAACATCAAGTCCACCACCAAGGCGCAGCAGGGCCTGTACGAATATGACGCGGTGGCGCGCCTGCGCGACGGGCAATTGGGCGACGAGCGCGTCCACGACATCGCCAATTACATCCGTCGCGGCAAATTGTGGGAGGCGTTCACGCGCCCCAAGCCGCCGGTGCTGCTGATCGACGAGATCGACAAAGCCGATATCGAATTCCCCAACGATCTGTTGCAGGAACTCGATCGCATGGAATTCCATGTTTACGAAACGCGGGAAACCATCCGCGCGGTCGAGCGCCCGATTGTCATCATCACCAGCAATAACGAGAAGGAACTGCCCGACGCCTTCCTGCGGCGCTGCTTTTTTCACTACATCAAATTTCCCGATCGCGAGACGATGCAGGCGATCGTCGATGTGCATTTCCCGGGCATTCAGAAGATCCTGGTCAACCGTGCGATGGACATTTTCTACGACGTGCGCGACGTGCCCGGCCTCAAGAAGAAGCCCAGCACCAGCGAATTGCTCGACTGGCTGAAATTGCTGCTGCACGAGGACATGCCGCTCGACGTGCTGCAGAATCGCGACCCGACCAAGGCGATTCCCCCGCTGCATGGTGCGCTACTCAAGAATGAGCAGGACGTGATGCTGTTCGAGCGGCTGGCCTTCATGGCGAAGCGGCAACAGAATAAGGGCTGAAGCCGCTTCGCCGCGCCGTGCATCCGGCGGCGGTGAGGTTAGAGGTCCCGCTTTTCCAGCCGCGCCAGCAGCGCCGCCAGATGATCGACCACGCGCTGCAGATCGGGCGAGCCACTCCGCGCGCGTGGCGGGGTGGTGCCGACTTCGACAAGGTTGATCGCCTCGATCGGGTCATTCGCCAGATCGTACATTTCCCATTCCTGCGGGACGACGCCCGACGGATCGAAATAGCGCGCCAATTTATAGTCCGGGGTGCGCACGCAGCGGACGTGGTTCGGCTGCTTGATCGCGCCCGGCAACAGCACGACCCCGGGTTTGCCGCCGGGCGGATTGGTGACCGCGTCGACCACCTTCTTGTACACGGCGAACTCTTCATAGGAATGCCGCTCGGTCGCGGTGCGCGCGGGCGGCAAAGGCTCGGTAATCTCGTCATCGGTGATGAACAGCACGCCTTCACGCGGCAGGCCGTCCGGGTCGGTGATCGGAGCGAACTTGGTCTTGCCGTCGGCCGCCTCCTGGATCATCGTCGACAGGTCGACACCGGGAAGTGGCGGCACCGGGCGGTTGAGCGCCAGGCGCTGCGCGATCGTGCGGCGCTCTTCGGCGGTGACGCCCGCCAGGCCCAAGATGGTCGGCAGAATGTCGATATGGCTGGTCAGCGCGTCGATCTGCGCCGGGTCGGGCGCCGTCGGCGCGGTGCCGCTTGCCGACGCCTCGGGGAAGCGGACCACCACCGGTACGTGCACCGCCTCCTGATAGGCGGCGTGCCATTTCTCGATCATCATGCCGTGCGCCGCGCCATATTCGCCATGGTCGGACAGGAACAGCACGATCGTATTCTCAGCTTGGCCCGATTGCTCGAGCGCGTCGAGCACCGCGTTGACATGGACATCGACCACGGCGTGCAGCCATGCATAGAGTTGCAGGAACTGCACGCTGTTGCGCGCGGGATCATCCGACAATTGGAACGGAATGCAGCTTTTGAGCGAGGCAGCGACCGCTGCGGCCATGCGGCGCTCGAGTTCCTGTTCCGGGTCGGCGAGGTCGTTGTCGCCCGATAGCCCCGCACTGGCGGCGGCGCTCACCAGCCCGTTGACGAGGTTGAACCCGCCCTTGGCGGCCAGCGCTAGCCCGACCTTATACGCCATTTCATGCTGGCAGGTCGGCTTGTCCAGCAGCGATTCGTCCTGCGTCGGCGATGCGTGCGCGCAAAGCTGCGCGAAGTCCTCCGGGTTGAGCGGGATCGTCATCGTCCCCGGTGTCGGCGGCAGGCTGAGATCGCCCGCTTTGGGCACAGTCAGCGGGCCGAAGATCGACTGCGTCGCGCCCTTCGCGTTGGGATCGTCATTGGGCAGCGCCTGCGCGATCACGCCCGGATAGGTCGCGATGTCATGCGGGTTGGCAAAAGACGCTACCGCGAACCAGGGCGGGATCTTGCTGGTGTCGGGGCCGGTGGTGCTCGGGTCGACCGCTTCCATCTGGGCGTAGGCGTAATTGTAATTTGCACCCAGCCCCTTGCGGCGAAGGAAGGTGCAGGCGCTGTCGGTAAAGCCGACATCGCGATACACGCCAAGATTGTTGGGCTGCGCGCCATGCGGCTCCGGATAGGATTCCTCCCAATCGTCAAAGCCATAACGGTCGAGCGAATGATCGGGCGGGTTGGAGATGTGCCATTTGCCGAAATAATGCGTCGAATAGCCCGCCTCGCGCATCCACGTGCCGAGCGTCGGAATGCCGCCCACCTCCAGCCATGGGAAATTGGGCGAATCGCCATTTTTGAACAGGCCATCGGTTTGGGTGACGCCGGTCTTGGTGCCATATTGCCCGGTATAGATGACCGTGCGACTCGGCGTGCACGCACTCGCCGCTATCGTGTGGTTGCGCAGCACCACGGCGTTGCGCCGCAACCGCAACAGGCCCGGAAAGAACTTCGCATAGGGGTTGGTGTCGTCGATTTCACCCTGGAAACCGAGGATTTGTTTGAGCGGCTCGACGAACCCGCCATCAGGACCATAGCAAAATCGCGGAAAGCGGTATTGATCACAGGTAATCAGCAAAATATTGGGGCGCGTCGTTGAAGTCCCGTCTGCGCTTTTCATCACACTGCTCCTCACCGCTTCGCTTATGAAGTCTATATCATTACGATGGCAGCATGACACTTTGAGTATAAAAAGGCCAGCGAGTCATTCTTGTTAAACAAAGAGCGTTGCCACCGCCGACTGGATCGCCAGCACGACCGCATCTCCACCTGCAGCGATAGCGGCGCGACGGACCGCCGCATTCAACATGGTAATTGCGTTCTAAACCTTGTAAATCAACGGCATGGTGGGGGCAGCCGTTTCAGGGTGCCAAGTATGCGTAGCGTTTTTCTTGCTTTCGCGGCGGCGCTGGCCATGCCGGGAATGGCGGCGGCGGCACCGTCGCTGCTGGACTATGTCGGGGAATGCGTTCCGTTTGCGCGTGTCGCTTCCGGCATCCAGATTTATGGCGACGCCTGGACCTGGTGGGATCAGGCCGCCGGGCGCTATCGGCGCGGCGATACGCCCCGCCCCGGCGCGGTCCTTGTTTTCGCGCGCAGCGCACGGCTGCCGCTTGGCCATGTCGCGGTGATCAGCCAAGTCGTTGACCACCGCGTCGTCATGATTACCCACGCCAATTGGTCACGCCAAAATGGCGAACGTGGCCATGCCGAGCAGGATGTGACGCTGACCGACGCCTCGCCTTACAATGACTGGAGCGCGGTGAAGGTCTGGTATCGCGACCGCGACGGGCTCGGCAGCACGATCTACCCGACCTACGGCTTTATTTACGGGACGCCGGAAGCGCACAGCCCGCGCGCGCGGACGGCGGCGGAATTGACCGGGCGCAGCCCGGATTATGTCGGCGCGCTGATCGACGCTTATCGGTAACGCCGCGCCTGCTTGCAGGAGCGCACCGCACCGGGCATGTTGCGAATAACGGGGCATCTGCCCCCTGCCCTGGCCTCTCCCCGGACGCGGGAGGGGGAAGAGATGAGCCATGTTTCTCGATTTCCTCGACGCCCTGCGCGCCGCCGGCATTCCGGCCAGCCTCAAAGAGCATTTGCTGCTGCTGGAGGCGCTTGACGCCGACGTGATCGATCGCACGCCCGAGGATTTCTATTACCTGTCGCGCGCGGTGTACGTGAAGGATGAAGGCCTGCTCGACCGCTTCGATCAGGTCTTTGCCAAGGTGTTCCGGGGCGTTGCCACCACCTTCGGCCAAAGCCCGGCCGAGATTCCGGCTGATTGGCTGAAAGCCGTCGCCGAGAAGTATCTCACGCCCGAGGAAATGGCCAAGATCGAGTCGCTCGGATCGTGGGACGAGATCATGGAGACGCTGAAAAAGCGGCTCGACGAGCAGCACGAGCGCCACCAGGGCGGCAGTAAATGGATCGGCACCGGCGGCACCTCGCCTTATGGCAATTCGGGCTACAACCCCGAAGGCGTCCGCATCGGCGGGGAATCGACGCACAAGCGCGCACTGAAAGTGTGGGATCAGCGCGACTTCAAGAATCTCGACAACACGCGCGAACTGGGCACGCGCAACATCAAGATCGCGCTGCGCCGCCTGCGCAAATTCGCGCGCGAGGGGGCCGCCGACGAACTCGACATCGATGCCACTATCGCTGGAACGGCGCGGCAGGGCTGGCTCGACGTGGTGATGCGCGCCGAACGCCGCAATGCGGTGAAGCTGCTGCTGTTCCTGGATGTCGGCGGATCGATGGATCCGTGGGTGAAGCTGTGCGAGGAATTGTTCTCGGCGGCGACGAGCGAGTTCAAAAATCTCGAATTCTTCTACTTCCACAATTGCCCGTATGAGGGCGTGTGGAAGGACAATAAGCGCCGCTTTTCCGAACGCACCCCGATGTGGGACGTGCTTCACAAATTCGGCCATGATTACAAATTGGTGTTTGTCGGCGATGCGTCGATGAGCCCGTATGAGATCACCCATCCGGGCGGATCAGTCGAGCATTTCAACGAGGAATCGGGCGCGGTGTGGATGCAGCGGCTGACCAACACCTATCCGGCGGCGGTGTGGCTCAACCCGATCCCGGAACAGCAATGGGGCTATTCGCAGAGCCTGCGCATCCTCCGCGAATTGATGAACGAGCGCATGTACCCGCTGACGCTGGCGGGCCTTGACGAGGCGATGCGGGAATTGACGCGGAAGCGGTAGGCCGGGGTTTTAGGCCGGCATCGCCTGCAGCTTCTGCAGATAAGTTTCGATCAGAACGAGGCGACGTTTCCGCGCTTCCTCGGTAACCGCGCGGGCGGCCGCAAGCCGCTCCGCCGTAACGCGACGCATATAGAAGTGGCGATCGGATTCCACGACGTCCCATCCTTCCGGATATAAGCGATCCGACAAGGCCCCCGCCTGCCGCGAATCGTATAAAAACGTCATGACGATGGTTTCCGCACCGCACCATGACTCGATGGCGGCCGAATCCCTGAGTCGTTGCGCAAGCGCGACGAACCGAGTGCGGCCAAGCGAGCTAAGTGTCAGTAAAGCAAATGAGGTTGCCGAAGGTGCGTCCACGCAGCTTCATCGGGCACCGTCAGCGAATCGAGGTCAGCCGGAGTCGCCGCCGTATCGTCCACCCACAACCGCAATCCCGGCCCGCCATTGATGACGTCGATCGGCAATTTGCCGAAGGCATATTCGTACGGGAAATCGCGCCACAGATCATAGTCCGGGTACAAAGCGCGGATCGCCTTGAAGGCGAGCGCCTGCACCCGCCACGGGCGGAAGGCGGCATGGTTGTAGAAGGCGCTTTCGGCGTGGATCTGCACGCCGTTGCACAACGTCTTCACATGCTTGTGGAAGGTCGGCTCGAACCAGATGTCCCGTAGCGTGCAGCCGGTGAGCCATTCCGGCCCGAGGCGGCGCATTTCGGCGACGACCGCGCGCGCATCGATATCGGGCGCGCCGAACAGTTCGAGCGGGCGCGTGGTGCCGCGCCCTTCGGACAAAGTGGTGCCCTCCAGCATGACGGTGCCGGGATAGGCGCGCGCCATCATGACATTGGGGGCATTGGGACTGGGATTGATCCACACGCGGTCGGTCGGCCAGCCGAAGCCGGGGGCGGCGTCGGGCTGCCAGCCTTCCATTTCGATCACGCGATACTCCACATCGAGTTTCAGCAGATCGATGAACCAATGGCCGAGTTCACCCATCGTCAGCCCATGGCGCATCGGCAGTGGCCCCGCGCCGACGAAACTCTCCCAGCCGGGCAGCAGCGTGAGGCCCTCTACCGGGCGGCCGACGGGATTGGGGCGATCGAGCACCCATACCGCCTTGTTGTGCTCAGCGGCGGCCTCCAGCACGTAACGCAGCGTGGTGATGAAGGTGTAGATGCGCGTGCCGAGATCCTGCAGATCGACCAGCATCACATCGAACGTGCCCATCGATTGCCCGGTGGGCCTGCGGACTTCGCCATAGAGGCTGAACACCGGCATCCCGTAGGTCGGATCGGTAAAGTCCGGCGACTCCTCCATATTGTCCTGCAAGTCGCCGCGCACGCCATGCTGCGGGCCGAACATCGCGGTGACGTTCAGCCCCACCGCGATCAGCGCATCGACCGAATGCGTCAGGTCGCGCGTGACCGAGGCCGGGTGGGCGAGCAAAGCGATTCGCTTGCCCTCCAGCGGCTTGCGGAGCGCGGGGTCGGCGAGGAGGCGATCGATACCGAAGTTCATGGGTCAAGGATTCCGCGTAATCTTCCCTTCCCCGGCGAAGGCCGGGGCCCAGTAGCAAAGGTGGCAGTAAGCGCGCGCAGCGCTAGACCAAGTTCCGTTCCACGACTGGGCCCCGGCCTTCGCCGGGGAAGGGAATTTGGTCAAGGGCGGCCAGCCGCCGGGACGGTGGCGATCCAGCAATCTCGATTGTGGAAATCGGGCGGACCGGGCGCATGGGCAAGCGCCCAATAGGATTTTGTGCCGTCGACTTCCTCGATCACCGCCGTCAGGCCGAGATCAAACGGTTCGTCCGGTAGATCGGAAAGAGGCTGCTCGACCTCGACCAGATAATCGGAGGTGTCGTCGCCGCGATCGACGAGCGGCGGGCTGGACAAAGGCAGATCACGCCCGCCCGCGCGGTGCGCATCGAAACGGTACGCCGCCCATTGGGTTGAGGGCGAATAGTTGAACTCGACATAGGCCTCCGACCCCGGCAACCCCAGAAACATTTCGCCACACGTCGTTTTCCATAAGTCATCCCTACGCATGGAGGTGGCCCAATCAGGGAGCGCTACATGGTCAGCGCCGTGGACGATGAAGGTGAGTAGCAGCGCACCCTTGCGCACGAGGATCCGAACGCGCACGGCGTCGACCTCGGCCGGCGGCGTGTCGGGGTGCGGAACCAGCTCATATTCCTGCATCAGCGCGTCCTTGGTGATGGCGGAGGACCGCAAGGCGCGTTCTTTCCGGTTGCATGATCTGGTCTTGCCCGTCGCCCCATCAACATTGCCGCTCCTTCTTGTTCCATGCCGGGATCACCCGCAGCCGACGCTTGCCCCAATAGCTCAAATCCATCGAGACCCTGACCGGCATACCTGTGTGGGTGTAGATGATCTGGTCGCCACGGTCGCCGCTGCCCGTGTTGCAGCTTCTCCAGCCCTGCTTTTCCAGTATGTCGGTGATCTTGTAGACGGCATATTGGTCCCGGTCGTGCCACACCGTCACCTGGTCGAAGCCGCCGCTGCCGTCGTTGCCGTCCAGATCGACCGCAGCTTCATAAGGGCCCGTCCCCTCGATCATCACGCCGTGGCGGCGACAGCGCAGGCTGCCCCAATCGGGTGCGACGCAATCGGTGAAGCCCGCGCGGCGGGCATCGGCGACGCTACCGCTGACCGGGAGCCCGGCGAACATCACGCGCGGCGGTGGCGGTTTGGAGCTTTGCGCGCCGCATCCCGCGAGCAGCAGGAACGCCAGGCAGGGTGCGGATCGTGCCATGAACGGGAACCTTGGCGGTAGGGTGTACCGGTTAAACGAGAGGCGGAACCATGACGATAAAAGCGACCGTCGCGATGGCATAGCCATGAAGTGCCCGGCGGCGGAGAAACGTGTGAGAGCGCCCAAGCGGCAATCGCTGGAAAAATCCCGCGACTGCGCTTATGTGCCGCCATTCCCATGGCAACAACACTCCCCTCCCCGCCGAAGATCGGCATGGTCTCGCTCGGCTGCCCGAAGAATCTGGTCGATAGCGAACGGATCCTGACCAAGCTGCGCAGCGATGGCTATCAGATGTCGCCCGATTATGCCGGGGCCGATGTCGTGCTGGTCAACACCTGCGGCTTTCTCGATTCGGCCAAGGAGGAATCGCTCGAAGCCATTGGCGAGGCGATTGCCGAGAATGGCCGCGTCATCGTCACCGGTTGCATGGGCAAGGAAGCCGAGACGATCCGCGCGCGCTTCCCCAATGTGCTGGCCGTTACCGGTGCGCACCAATATGAGGAAGTGGTCGGCGCGGTGCATGACGCAGCGCCGATGCCGCCGAGCGCGTTCCTCAATCTGGTGCCCGAAAGTGGGCTGAAGCTGACCCCGCGCCATTACAGCTATCTCAAGATTTCAGAAGGCTGCAACCACCGCTGCGCCTTCTGCATCATCCCTAGCCTGCGCGGCGATCTGGTCAGCCGGCGCCCCGATGCGATCCTGCGCGAGGCCGAAAAGCTGATCGAGGCGGGCACCAAGGAATTGCTGGTGATCAGCCAGGATACCTCGGCCTATGGTGTCGACATCCGCCACCAGCCGCGCCTGTGGCACGGCGAAGAAGTCCGCGCGCATATGACCGATCTGTCGCGCGAACTGGGCAAATTGGGCGCGTGGGTCCGCCTGCACTATGTTTACCCCTATCCGCATGTCGACCAGGTCATCCCGCTGATGGCCGAGGGGCTGATCCTCCCCTATCTCGACATTCCGTTCCAACATGCCAGCCGCAACGTGCTGAAGCTGATGAAGCGCCCGGCGAACGAGACCAAGGTGCTCGAGCGCATCAAGCAGTGGCGGACGATCGCGCCCGACATTGCGATCCGCTCGACCTTCGTCGTCGGCTTCCCCGGCGAGACCGAGGACGATTTCGCCTATCTGATGGACTGGCTGCAGGAAGCGCAATTGGACCGCGTCGGCGCGTTCCGGTTCGAGCCGGTCGAAGGGGCGGCGGCCAATGCCCTGCCCGATCCGGTGCCCGAGGAAATCAAGGAAGAGCGCTACGCCCGGCTGATGGAGCTGACCGCGCGCATCTCCGCCGAGAAATTGCAGGCCAAGATCGGCCGCACGCTCGACGTGATCATCGATGAGGTCGGCGAGGATGGCGCGACCGGGCGATCCAAGGCCGATGCGCCCGAGATCGACGGCGAGGTGTTCCTGCGCGATGCCGGGCATTTGACGCAGGGCGACATCGTGTCGGTCGAGATCGAGGATGCCGACGAGCATGATCTGTACGGGGTGCCGCTCGCCTGAGCGCCATCGCGGCTTGCGCAGCGGCCCCGCGCTTCCGATAAAGGGCGCATGATCTTCAACCCCGCAGCCCTGCTGCAGCCCGATCGCGGCCAGCCCGCGCGCCTCATCCATGTCGTGCATCCCGACCAATGGGAGAGCTGGCTGAAGGCACAGCCGCCGCGCATCCGCACCACGGTGGCGGCGCACCGGCTGACCGGCAAGGCGGGCAACCGCGCGGTGCTGCCGGGCGATGGGCCCGACGATTGGGCGATGCTGCTGGTATGCAACGAAAGCCTCGACTCGCCGTGGCGGATCGCCTCGCTGGGGGAGCAATTGCCCGAAGGCACCTATCGCCTGGCCGAGGGCGAGCCCGGCGCGGCGATGCTCGGCTGGGCGCTCGCGCAGCACAAGTTCGACCGCTATCGCGGCGACGAGGGGGTGACCGGCGCACGCGTGCTGCTGACCGGCGAGCCCGCGCGGATCGAGGAGACGGTGCGCCTGGCGCAAGCGGTCGCCAGCGTGCGCGATCTGGTCAACACCGCTGCCGCCGACCTTGGCCCCGCCGAGCTGGAGGGTGAGGCTGAGGCGCTGGCCAAGACCCACGGCGCGAGCGTGACCGTCACCAAGGGGGATGCGCTCATCAAGGGCTATCCGATGATCCACGCGGTCGGCCAGGCCGCCGCCAAGGGGCGCGAACCGCGGCTGATCGAGCTCGAATGGGGCAATCCGGCGCATCCGCGCATCGCCATCATCGGCAAGGGCGTGTGCTTCGATTCGGGCGGGCTCGACATCAAGCCCTCCTCTGGCATGCGGCTGATGAAGAAGGACATGGGCGGCGCGGCGCATGCGCTGGCGCTGGCCGGGCTGGTGATGGCAGCGCGGCTGCCGGTGCGGCTGCACCTGCTGATTCCGGCGGTGGAGAACAGCATAGCGGGCAACGCCTTCCGCCCCGGCGACGTGCTGCGCACGCGCAAGGGGCTGACGGTCGAAAACACCAATACCGATGCCGAGGGGCGGCTGGTGCTGGGCGACGCGATCACCCGCGCCGCCGAAGAGGCGCCCGCGCTGATCCTCGATTTCGCGACGCTGACCGGCGCGGCGCGCGTGGCGCTGGGCCCCGATCTGCCCGCGACCTTCGCCAATGACGATGCGCTGGCCGAGGCGTTGCTGGCGGCGGGCACGACGGTGTCCGATCCGCTGTGGCGGATGCCGCTGTGGGATGGCTATGACGACATGCTGTCCTCCGACATTGCCGACATGGTCAACGCACCCGATGGCGGCTTTGCCGGCGCGGTGACGGCGGCGCTGTTCCTGCGCCGCTTCGTGCCCGAGGGGACGCCATGGGCGCATTTCGACACCTTTGCGTGGCGGCCTTCGGCCAAGCCGGGGCGGCCCAAAGGCGGCGAGGCGCTGGGCCTGCGCGCGGCCTGGGCGATGCTGAAGGCGCGCTATCCAGGTTGAGCGGACGCCGTCGTCACCCCGGCCCTGTGCCGGGGTCCACCGGGATCCGAGACCGTCGGTCGCAGAGCGTGCGGCACGGTGGATGCCGGGACGAGCCCGGCATGACGGAGGAGCGGAGGCAGTGGTTGGGTGATAAGGCAGCGATGATCTTGCGGTATTTCAAGGCTATGCTGGTGGGGCTGGTCGCGCTGGCGGCGCTGCCGATGGCCGCGATTGCCGCCCCCTCGCCGATCCTGCTCTCGGAATTCATCGACCCCGCCCCGCCTTACCCGCAGGCGCATGCCTCGACCATCGTCGAGCTGCCCGACGGCACGCTCGCCGCCGCGTGGTTCGGGGGTACGGGGGAGAGCCGCCCCGACGTGACAATCTGGTTTGCGCGCCGTGGGGCGCACGGGTGGGACAGGCCGGTCGCGGTCGCCGATGGGCAAAGCGCGGACAGGACGCGCTACCCGACCTGGAACCCGGTGCTGTTCCAGCCGCCGGGCGCGCCGCTCACCCTATTCTACAAGGTCGGCCCCAATCCGCGTGGCTGGTGGGGGATGGTCAAGATCTCCAGCGATGGCGGGCGCAGTTGGAGCGCGGCGCAGCGCCTGCCCGAGGGCGTGCTGGGGCCGATCAAGAACAAGCCGGTGGTGCTGGCGGACGGAAGCTGGCTGTCGCCCTCCAGCCGCGAGGAGGGCACGCCCGAGCATAACCGCTGGTGTATCCGCATGGAACGCTCGACCGATCAGGGGCGAAGCTGGACGGTCGAGCCGCCGATCGCATCCCCCATGGGGATCGAGGCGATCCAGCCGAGCGTGCTGCACTTTGCCGATGGTCGCCTGGCGGTGGTGGCGCGCACGCGGCAGGGCGCCCTGGCGATGAGCTGGTCGCGCGATACGGGCAAGAGCTGGTCGCCGCTGGCGGCGATCGACCTGCCCAACCCCAATGCCGGCACCGACGCGGTGACGCTGGCCGATGGGCGGCAGTTGATCGTCTACAATCACAGCGCACACTGGCCCGACCACCCCGGCGAAGGCCCGCGGTGGCCGCTCAACATCGGCCTGTCGCGCGATGGGGGCGACTGGCGCAATGTGCTGACGCTGGAGGATAAACCGCTGCCCGATGGCTATGCCTATCCAGCGGTGATCCAGACCAGGGATGGGCTGGTGCACATTAGCTATACCTATAACCGGACGCATATCCGGCATGTGGTGGTCGATCCGGCGCGGCTTGGGGGTTAGGGGGCGGGTGCTTCTGGTTTCACCCAGTTGCGGACCTCAGTGCGATAACTTACTCTACCCGCTTGTAAACGCCACGAGGGAACTGGGCATGGGAGCGGTTCGGCAAATTGTTGGTGTGACGGGTCTGATCTTCGCCGCAATCTTTGCCGCATCCTATTGGAAAATAATTCATATCGGCCCGGCTCTCGAAAACGGCGTTATGATCTGCTTCGTGACGACGCTGCTTGCGCTTACGGTAGTCGAGTGGATCATCGAGAAGAAAACCCGCGCCTGAAGCACGTAGCGGACGGCAGCTTTCCACCACTTACCGCCATTCGCGATTTATAGGGCTATCGCCTGGACGGCGTGGACCTCCCAAGCTGTTCCCCGGCGACAGACTGGCAACCCGGTTCGCGGCGAAGACGGATTAGAGGAGCGCGTGCGATCGTGGCCTCGCGCCGCCGCAGGCCAACCCACTCCCAGCCCCTCCCTTCCAGGGAGGGGAGGAAGAAGGGGAAGCGGAGGTCTCCCTCTCCCCTCTCTGGAAGGGAGGGGTTGGGGGGTGGGTCGCCCTCCGTATCGGGAAACGGCAGCCTGCACGAACGCGGGGGGCAAACAACGACGACGCTGAACAGTAAATCCCTCTCCCAT
>NZ_JH584235.1:3605701-3779717 GCF_000241465.1 Sphingomonas echinoides ATCC 14820 | reverse complement strand
GTGGGGGATGTGGCGCGGGTCGCCCTCACCCTTCCCACCGCTGGCGCGGCGGGCCCCTTCCCTCTCCCGTTGGGAGAGGGAGATTCGATCAATGTGAAGGAGAGCGCCCTTTACACACTCACCCCTCGGTCTTCGGCGTGACCCAGACCGACACCGGCACGACGAATTTGCCGGGCGCGGGTTTGCCGACTTCGACGCGGTCGGCGGTGACCAGTTCGCCGGTGGCGAGGTTGAAGGAAATCCAGGGCTTGGGCATCCGCCCGAAGGTCATTTTCTGGATGGGCTGGCCGGTGGCCGTGTTCATGATCGTGGCAATAACACTCATCGCGCCCCGATAAGCGGGCGGCGGTTTGCGTGTCCAGTGGGGATTGGCGATGCTCCGGGTGGCACCGCGCCTCCCCCCCGGTTCGTTTCGAGCGAAGTCGAGAAACCAGGCACAGCGCTTGTAGCTGTTTCTCGACTACGCTCGAAACGAACGGAGAAGGGGAAGCAGACGGGTGTGCCCTACCGCGCCGCCTCGATGATCGGCACGAATTTCGCCGCCGTCAGGCTGGCCCCGCCGACCAGCGCGCCGTCGACATCCTCGGTTTCCAGGATCGCCGCCGCATTCGCGCCCGTCACCGATCCGCCATAGAGGATGCGGATCGTGTCGGCGGCGTCGCCGACCAGCGTGCGCAGCTTGGCGCGCGCGATCGAATGGACTTCGGCGATTTCATCGAGCGTCGGCGTGCGACCGGTGCCGATCGCCCAGCGCGGTTCATACGCCAGCGTCAGCCAGGCGCCGGTGGCGAGATCGGGCACCGATTTCTCGATCTGCGCCTGCACCACGCGCGCGGCGCGGCCGGCGTCGCGCTCGGCATCCGTTTCGCCGACGCACAGGATGACGCCGAGACCGTGACGGTGCGCGGCGCTGGCCTTCGCCCAGGCGTCCTGGCTGGTTTCGCCCTGATCGGCGCGGCGTTCGCTATGGCCGACGATGGTGAAGCTCGCCCCCGCTTCGGCGAGCATCGCGGCGGACAGGCAGCCGGTATGCGCGCCGCTTTCCGCCGCATGGACGTCCTGCCCACCGATGGCGAGGCCGGGCACGCGCTGGACGGCGGGGGCGATCAGCGTCGCAGGCAGGGCGATCGACACATCGACCGCCGGATGCGCGCGCGCGACCGCCGCGATCGTGTCGAGTTCGGCCAAAGCGGCCAGACTGCCATTCATCTTCCAATTGCCGGCGACCAGCTTGCGACGTGTCATGCCCATCCTCTTTTTTCTTACCTTTTGCCCTGCGATAACGCCCCTGCCGCAACGCACAAGTCCAAGCCCCGGCTTGAAGCCGCCCCGCCACCACCCTAAAGCGGCAAAGATTACGCTCCAGACAGATTGGCCGCTCCCGCTCATGCTCAGTTTTTTCCGCCGAATGATCCGCCATCCGCTGGGGGCCGCCGTTGCGCTTGGATTCGTCGCGTTGCTTGGCCTGGCATTCGTGCTTTCGGACAAATCGGGCCTGTCGGGCAGCGGCACGCCCGCCGCCAAGGGCGACACCGTCGCCACCGTCGGCAGCCAGACGATCGTGATCGGCGACTTGCAGGCAGCCGTGCAGCGCGACTTCAACCAATATCGGCAGGAGCAGCCGTCGCTGACGATGGCGCAGTTCGTTGCAGGCGGCGGATTCGATGCGAGCCTGGAGCGGCTGATCGATTCGAACGCCTTCCGCCAGTTCGCGCAGAAGCAGGGCATCGTCATCAGTAAGAAAGCGGTCGATGCGGTGATCGCCAGCCAGCCGGGGCTGATCGGGCTGGACGGCAAGTTCGACCAGGCCCGTTATGAAGCCGTGCTGAAGCAGAACGGTGCCACCGACACACAGGTCCGCACCGACATTGCCGACCAGACGCTGATGCGCCACCTGATCCTGCCGACGATCGGCGCGATTCAGGTGCCGGTGCAAATGGCGCTGCCTTATGCGAGCCTGCTGCTGGAGAAGCGCAACGGTACTGTCGGCTTCATCCCCAGCCAGGCGGTCGCCGCAGGCCCCGCGCCGACCGATGCCGAGCTTAACACCTTCTACACCCGCAACCTGTCGCGCTACCGCGTGCCGGAGCGGCGGATCGTGCGCTATGCGCTGATCAATGCGGCCACCGTCGCCGCCGCGCCGACCGACGCCGAGATCGCCGCTGCCTATAAGGCGCAGGCGGCAAGCTTCGCCGCCGCCGATGTGCGCACGATCGCGCAAGTCGTGGTGGCCGATCAGACCGCCGCGACGGCGCTCGCCGCCAAGGTGCGCGCAGGCACGCCGATCGAGCAGGCAGCCCGCGCCGCCGGGCTCGAAGCCGCGACGCTGACCGACCAGCAGAAAGCGGGCTATGCCGGGCAGACGTCCGCCGCCGTCGCCGATGCGGCCTTTGCCGCCAAGGCGGGCGATGTCGTCGGACCGCTGCGCGCGCCGCTCGGCTTTATCGTCGCCAAGATCGTCAAGCAGCATATCCAGCCCGCCAAAACGCTGGCCGAGGCAACGCCAGCGCTGCGCGAGACGCTGTCCAAGCAGAAGACCACCGCCGCGCTGACCGACAAGCGCAATGCGATGGAGGACGCGCTGTCGAAGAGCAATTTCGATACGCTGGTCACGCAGCAGAAGCTGACGCCGCTGCGCACCCCCGCGCTGCTGCCTACCGGTCAGGACATCGACAACCCCACCGCCAAGCCCGATCCTGCGATTGCGCCGATCCTCGCCGCCGCCTTTGCAGCGCAAGCGGGCGATGCGCCGCAAACCGTGCCGTTAGGCCCCGATGGCAGCTTTGCGTTGGTCGCGGTCGAAAAGATCGTGCCGACCGCGCCGCGCCCGCTGGCGCAGATCCGCGACGTAGTGGTGCGCGACTTCACGCTCGACCGTGGCCAGCGCGAGGCGCGCAAGATCGCCGCCGCCGTCGTCGCCAGCGCCAATAAGGGCACGCCGCTGGCCGAGGCGATGGCCGCGACCAAGCTGAAGCTGCCGCCGCTGCGCCCGATCAACGCGCCGCGCGCCGCCCTGATGGCCAATCCGCGCCAGGTGCCAGCGCCGCTGTCGCTGCTGTTCAGCATGGCCGCCAAGACCACCAAGCTGATCGAAGCGCCGGACAGGGCCGGCTGGGTCATCGTTCATCTCGACTCGATCGAAGCGGGCGATGCGCGCGGCAACGACAAGGTCATCTCCGGTACGCGCTCCGATATCGGCAAGGTGATCGGCCGTGAATATGCCGGTGCCTTCGGCAAGGCCGTGCAAAAGGCGGTTGGTACCACGCGCAACACCGCTGCGATCGCCAAGCTCAAGCTCAACATGCTGGGTGGCGTGAGTGCGACCGATCAGCCCTGATACGGCGGCGGCACACACCGCCCTCGCCGCCGGTCGTCCGGCGCTGCTGTGGCAGCGTCGGGTCGCCGATACCGAAACCCCGGTCGCTGCAGCCCTCAAGCTGATCGAGCCGGGGCGCGGCGACTTCCTGCTCGAATCGGTCGAGGGCGGGGAAACGCGCGGGCGGCACAGCCTGATCGGGCTCGCGCCCGATCTGGTGTTCCGCGCGCAGGGCAATGCCGCCGCGATCAACCCGCATTGGCTGACCGATCGCGAGGCCTTCGCGCCCTGCACCGAACCGACGCTGGAGGCTTTGCGCGCGCTGGTGGCGTCGTGCCGGATGGACGTGCCCGCCGAACTGCCGCGAGCACTCGCCTGCCTGGTCGGCTATTTCGGCTATGAGACGATCGGCCTGGTCGAGCGGCTGCCGCGCCCGGCGACCGATACGCTGGGCTTGCCCGACATGATGTTCGTGCGGCCAACGGTGGTGCTGATCTTCGACCGGCTGGCCGATG
The DNA here is from genome assembly GCF_000241465.1 of Sphingomonas echinoides ATCC 14820. Taxonomy (GTDB): domain Bacteria; phylum Pseudomonadota; class Alphaproteobacteria; order Sphingomonadales; family Sphingomonadaceae; genus Sphingomonas; species Sphingomonas echinoides. The sequence goes on along the minus strand of NZ_JH584235.1, from coordinate 3,775,886 downwards.
CGCTGTTCCTCGTTGCGCCGGTCTGGCCCGATGCGGCCCGAACGCCCGAGGCGATCGTGACCGAGGGACTCGAGCGGATCGAGGCGACCGCCGCGCGCCTCGCCACCGCGCCCTTGCCCGCGCCGGTGCGCGGCGAGGCGAGCGAGATCGCGCTGACGCCAACGCTTGCCCCCGGCCGCTATGCCGAAATGGTGGCGCGGGCGAAGGATTATATCGTCGCGGGCGACATCTTTCAGGTGGTGCTGTCGCAGCGCTTCACCGCGCCCTTCCCGCTGCCGCCGTTCGAACTGTACCGCGCGCTGCGGCGGATCAACCCGTCGCCGTTCCTCTATCATCTCGATCTGCCCGGCTTTGCGCTGACCGGATCGAGCCCGGAAATTCTGGTGCGGGTGCGCGATAGCGAGGTGACGATTCGCCCGATCGCCGGCACGCGCCCACGCGGCAAGACCGCCGCCGAGGACGAAGCCAATCGCCAGAGCCTGCTCGCCGACCCCAAGGAGCGCGCCGAGCACCTCATGCTGCTCGATCTCGGGCGGAACGATGTCGGGCGCGTGGCGACGGCGGGCAGCGTGCAGGTAACGGCGAGCTACACCACCGAATTCTACAGCCATGTCATGCACATCGTCTCGAACGTGATCGGCCAGCTAGCGCCCGAGCATGACGCGCTCGACGCACTGTTCGCGGGTTTCCCGGCGGGCACGGTCAGCGGTGCGCCCAAGGTGCGCGCGTGCGAGATCATTGCCGAACTGGAGGACGCGGTGCGCGGCCCCTATGCGGGCGGCGTCGGCTATTTCTCGCCCGACGGATCGATGGATTCGTGCATCGTGCTGCGTACGGCGATCGTGAAAGACGGCATCATGAATGTGCAGGCGGGTGCCGGTATCGTTGCCGACAGCGAAGCGGCGTATGAGCAGCGCGAGTGCGAAGCCAAGGCCGGGGCGTTATTGGCCGCCGCGCGCGAGGCGATCGCGCGGGCGGCAGAGAGCGGGTTCGGGCAGTAACCGGCTAGGCTCCCCCCGTTCGCCCTGAGCTTGTCGAAGGGCAGCCCGCCGCACGCACGGGGTCGGCGGGAGAGCGGGGCTTCGACAAGCTCAGCCCGAACGGGGTAATGGCCTCTTACGGTACCTGGCTCGCCTGCCGCTTGGCTTCGGCTTTTTCGGCAGCATATTGTTGGGCGCGCATCTGGGCGCAGCCGGTCTGGCCGCCCGAGCCAGTCGGCGAACAGGTATCGGGGAGGCCTCCCGCTCGACGACCCACCTCGTCCATCACCGCGGTACGATTGACCCAGCTCTGGTTTTGCGCCGGGATCGGCTTTTGGTCGCGCAGCGCCTTGGGAATGCGATAGGGTTCGCCGACACGCGCGCACACCACGATCTCTTGATCGGGATTGCTCGCCTGCGGGCAGGTCTCGTTACCCGTCAGCGTGACGGAGCGAATCCGGAGCGGAGGCTTGCCCGACTCGGCCTGTTTGGCTTCGGTCGTCGAAGCCTGCGGCGCGCTCTGCGCGACCGTCGCGGTGGGGACTGTAGCCAGCAAAAGGGCGACGGCGAAGGGGCGCAGCATGGGAATTTCTCCTTGGGACACGGTAACGTGTAGCACGTTTGGTTAGATCCAACCTGAACGGCGTCTTTATCACCGCGATTGTCGTATCAGCACAAACAGGTTAGCGGCGCGCCATGATCCTCGTCATCGACAATTACGACAGCTTCACCTGGAACCTGGTCCACTACCTGATGGAGTTGGGCGCGGAGGTAAAGGTGGTGCGCAACGATGCGCTGACCGCCGCCGAAGCGCTGGCCAGCAATGCGCAGGGGTTCCTGATCTCGCCCGGCCCCAAAACCCCGACCGAGGCCGGCATCTCGCTCGATCTGGTGGCGGCCTGCGCCGCAGCTGGGCGTCCGTTGCTGGGCGTGTGCCTGGGGCATCAGGCAATCGGCCAGCATTTCGGCGGCCGCGTGGTGCGCGGCGGGTTGATGCACGGCAAGACCTCGCCCGTCACGCATGACGGAACGGGCGTGTTCGCGGGCCTGCCCTCGCCTTTCACCGCGACGCGCTATCATTCGCTGATCGTCGAGGATCTGCCGGACACGCTGGTGGTCAACGCGCGCGCGGATGACGGATCGGTGATGGGCGTGCGCCATGCGACGCTGCCGATCCACGGCGTGCAGTTCCATCCCGAAAGCATCGCCACCGAACATGGCCATGCCATGCTGGCCAATTTCCTGGCGGATGCGGGCATATCTCCCCTCCCGCTTGCGGGAGGGGCTGGGGGAGGGCCTGTCCAAGACGCACAGCTCTCTGCCCCCCCTCCCCTAACCCAGTACCGGGTGGACGACGCCCCACGTCGTCCAGGCCATGCCGGGGGCATGGCCGACCCGGAACTCGCAAGCGGGAGGGGAAATTGAACCTCCTCCCCGACACCGCATCACCGCTCAGCCGCGAAACCGCGGCGCAAGCCTTTGCCGACCTGCTCGACGCGCGGACCTCGGAAAGCGAGATCGAGACCTTCCTGATCGGGCTGACCGAGCGCGGCGAGACCAGTATCGAGATCGCCGAGGCCGCCCGCGCGATGCGCGCGCGCCTGCTGCCGATCGATGCGCCGCCGGGCACGGTCGATGTCTGCGGCACCGGGGGCGACGGGCATCATACGCTCAACGTCTCCACCGCCGTCTCGATCGTCGTCGCCAGTACGGGCGTTCCCGTCGCCAAGCATGGCAATCGCGCGGCCTCCTCCAAGGCGGGCGCGGCGGATACGCTGGAAGTGCTGGGGCTCGACATGCACCGCGCCGGGCTGTGCGCCGAGGCGAGCCTGCGCGATATCGGCATCGCCTTCCTGTTTGCCGCCAACCATCACCCGGCGATGAAGCGGATCACACCGATCCGCCAGCGGCTGGGCCGCCGCACGATTTTCAACCTGATGGGGCCGCTCGCCAACCCCGCCGGGGTAACGCGCCAGTTGATCGGCATTGCGCGGCCCGATTATGCCGCAACCTATGCCGCCGCGCTCGAACAGCTTGGCACCGAGGCGGCGTTGGTGGTGTCGGGCGAGGAAGGGCTGGACGAATTGTCGAGTGCCGGCAGAAGCGTCGCGGTCAGCGTGGGCCAGGTTGACCTGCCCGACATCATCGTCCCCGAAGACGCGGGATTGCCGCGCCACCCCGTCACCGCGATCCGTGGTGGCGACGCCGCTTATAATGCCGCCGCGCTGCGCCGCTTGCTTCAGGGCGAAGCGGGCCCATATCGCGATGCTGTTCTCCTCAATGCCGCCGCCGCATTGATCGTGGCGGGAACCAGCCAGACGCTTGCCGAAGGCGTGGAGATTGCACGCGACGCGATCGACAGCGGCGCGGCGAACGGCTTGCTCGATCGATGGATTGCCTATTCATGACCGACGTCCTCACCCGCATCCTGGAAACCAAGCGCGCCGAAGTCGCCGCGCGCAAGGCAACCACCGCAATCGCCGAACTCGACGACCGCATCGCCGCGCAGACCGCGCCGCGCGGCTTTCGCGCCGCCTTGGATGGGCGGGCCGAGACCGGCTTTGCGCTGGTCGCCGAAATCAAGAAGGCCAGCCCGTCCAAGGGCCTGATCCGCGAGGATTTCGATCCCCCCGCCCATGCCGCGGCCTATCAGGCGGGTGGCGCAACCTGCCTGTCGGTGCTGACCGACGAAGCGTGGTTCCAGGGGGCCGACAGCTATCTGACCGCCGCGCGCAACGCTTGTGCGCTGCCGGTGCTGCGCAAGGATTTCATGGTCGATCCATGGCAAGTGCCCGAATCGCGTGGGCTTGGTGCGGACGCGATCCTGCTGATCATGTCGGCGCTCGACGACGGGCTGCTGGCCGAGATCGAGGCGAGTGCGCTCGAATGCGGGATGGACGTGCTGGTCGAGGTGCATTCGCACAGCGAAATGGAGCGCGCGCTGAAGCTGAAGTCGCGGCTGATCGGCGTCAACAACCGCAATCTGCGCGATTTCACCGTCGATTTCGCGCGCACCTATGAACTCGTGTCCAAGGCACCGAAGGATTGCACCTTCGTCGCCGAAAGCGGCCTCACCACCCGCGCCGATCTCGATGCGATGGCCGAACATGGCATTCGCTGCTTCCTGATCGGCGAATCGCTGATGCGTCAGGCCGACCTGGAAGCCGCGACGCGCACACTGGTCGGATGAGCGACCTCACCCATCTCGATGCGGCAGGCGCGGCGCATATGGTCGATGTCGGCGGCAAGGCGGCGACGCGGCGCGAGGCGGTGGCGACCGGGCGGATCGAGATGGCCGCAGAGGCCGCGCGCGCGATCCGCGACGGCACCGCGCTGAAAGGCGATGTGCTGGCGGTGGCGCGGGTCGCGGGAATCATGGCGGCCAAGCGCACCAGCGAGTTGATCCCCTTATGCCACCCGTTGCCGCTGACGCGCGTGGCGATCGATCTGGTGGTGGACGAAAGCGGCGTCACCGCAACCGCGACGGTGGCGACCGAGGGCAAGACCGGGGTCGAGATGGAAGCGCTGACCGCCGTTACGGTCACGCTGCTGACGATCTACGACATGGCCAAGGCGATCGACAAAGGCATGACGATCGGCGGCGTGCAGTTGCTGACCAAGACCGGCGGCAAATCGGGCGATTGGGCGCGGGCGGGCTGAATCACCTGCCTCGAAGATCAGCGTTAGCATCCGATGCTCAACAATCACATCGCCTCGGTGACACGATTGTCATTAGCGAAGGTTGAGCCAGAGGGTTATGCTAGCATGCTGATCATGCCGTGGAGACAACAAGATGCGATACGCGGTTTGTGCTTTTGCCCTCGCGGCCCTCGGATCTACCTCTGCGTCAGCGCAAGATCAATTTGCTGAGAGTTGCACCGGAACAGAAACCGTCCAAGTTGACACGAACGCGCCTATGGTCGTTCCTTACACCATAACATTCAGTGCGGACCTGGCAGCAGGATATTATTGTTACGCGGAGTGTAGCCCCCAGCAGACATATCCCATTAAGGACCGGGCATCTTATCCAATAAAGCTGGCTGACATGCAGACGCCTGAGCAGGATCGCTTAATCACCTTCGATCGTAAAACCGCGACCCTCACCGACTATCAAATCATTCGAGTTGTTGGCACCACCATAAGAAACGCAAAGGCCACTTGTCTAACGGCGGCGTTCCACAAGCCGCAAACCGGCAACTGATCCATGGGCCAAACCGGATCCCTGCGCTCTGGCGGCGCGCATATTCGGTTTGGCCCCCAACGGTGAACGCGGCCCGCCGAAGCAGGCCGCGCCCTCAGCCCCTTAGAACTTGCCGCTCAGCGACACGCCGATGATGCGTGGGTCGTTGAACACGGCAGCGTTGTAGTTATCGAGCACGCCCTTCAGGTTCTTCTCATTGGTCAGGTTGCGCACGAATACGGCCAGTTCGTACTTGTTGTCCGGCGCGGCGTAACCGCCCTTCAGGCCAGCCTCGAAAGTGCCGTCCGAGGTGTACTCGATCGTCTTGTACGGCACGAAGCTGGTATAGCCCTGCAGCGTGACGTCGCCCGCGAGGAACAGCTTGCCGCCATTGCCGAGCGGATAGTCATACCGGGCATTGGCATCGAGCTGATATTTCGGCGCGTCGGGCAGGACGTTGCCGTTGATCTGCGCGAGCGTCGCCGCGCCGACATTGATCGTCGGGTTGAGCACGGTGCAGGTGACGACGCCGTTAAGCTTGCAGACCGGTGCATACACGCGCGTGTCGTTGATCTCGGTGTGCAGCACGCTGCCACCCAGGCCGAGCGTGAACTCGGGCACCGGACGCCAGGTCAGCTCCGCTTCGCCGCCCCACGCCTGCGCCTGGTTGGCGTTGAACAGCAGGCCGTTATTGTTGGCGTCGTTGCCGTTCAGCTGGATGTTGTGGACCTTGTAGTAGAAGCCCGTCGCGTTGAAGCGCAGCGTGTTTCCGAACAGGTTCGACTTGATGCCGGCTTCATACGACGTGATCGTCTCCGACGTCGCGGTCACGAAGGCGGAGCTGAACACGGCGTTGCGACCCTGGATCGTCGGCCCGCGGAAACCGTGCGAAACGCGCGCGAACACGTTCACATTCGGCTCGACCGCATAGTTGAGGCTGCCTTCCCAGCTCGGCTGGGTATCGGCCAGGCGCACATAGCTCGCGGCCGCAGCCGGGAAGGTCGATACGCCCGCTGCGTTGCGCGGCGGCGTGACGAGGCGCGTGGTCTTTTCGTCATAGGTCACGCGTACGCCGCCGGTCAGCGTCAGCTTGGGGAGCAGCTCGTAGCTCGCCTGGCCAAAACCGGCATAGGACGTGTTGATGTTGCGCAGGACGACGAAGTTGTTCGGGTTCGGGTTGGTCCCGAACGAATTGTCGAGCAGGAAGAAACCACGCTGGTCGAATTCGGTCGTATCGCGCGATTCAAAGTAGATGCCGCCGATCTGCCACTTGAAACGCCCGGTGCCATTGCTGGCCAGACGCAGTTCCTGGCTCAGCTGGTCGAGGTCGCGGACGCGGCCCTGGCTCTCGCCATAGAACTTGCCGCCCGCGAAATTGACCGCGGCACCGCCATCGGTGTCGCCGCGGCTATAGCCCGACGTGGATTCATACGCCGTGATCGAGGTCAGCGTGACCGCGCCGAAATCGTTCTTCGCGTTGAACGAGCCGCCATAGGTCCGGTACGCCTGCGGATTGTTATGGCCCTCGTCGAGCGCGATGCTGTCGCGCGGTTCGGCGCTGACATCGTTGGTGCCGAGCTTGATCGCGCCGCGATGGAAGATCGTCGAAGTGCCCGAGTAATTGCGCGCATGCGCCGAAACGATGCCGGTGAAGCCGGTTTCGGGCGGGGTCAGCATCAACTGGAGGCGGACGTCCTTCTCCTCGAAGCCGCCGAGCTTGTTCTTGCCGCCGACGGTGCCGTCATCGCTCGGGCCGGTATAGCTGTTGTCGATCCAGTTATCGCGACGCTGATACAGACCCGACACGCGGAACGAGAGCACGTCCTTGACGATCGGCCCGCCGACGCCGGCGTCGACCGACACGGTGTTGTAGCTGCCATAGGACGCCGTCGCGCGGCCTTCATAATCGTTGGTCGGCTTGTTCGTGTCGAACTTGATGATGCCGGCCGTGGTGTTGCGGCCGAACAGCGTGCCCTGCGGCCCGCGCAGCACTTCGATCTGGTTCACGTCGAACACCGGGTTGGACTTCAGCACGACATGCTCGAGCACGACATCGTCCTGGATGATCGACACGGGCTGCGAGGCGCCGAGGTAGAAATCGATGTTGCCGAGGCCGCGAATGTAGAAGCGCGGGAAGATCTTGCCGGTGGTCGTCTCGGCATAAAGGCCGGGGACGCGGTTGGCGAGTTCGAGCAGCGTATCGCCGCCGCCCGCCGTGAAGTTGCGCAGATCGGCACCCTGCAGCACGCCGACCGAAACCGGCACCTTCTGCAGGTTCTCGCTGCGGCGTTGCGCGGTGACGACGATATCGCCGAGATTATCTTCGGCGGGCGTCTGCGCCGCTGCGGCGGCAGCAGGAGCATCCTGCGCGCTGGCAGCGCTGGCACCGGCAAGCGCGACAAACGCGGTGCCGAACAGGAGTGCGGACTTTGCGACGAGTGATTTGGACACGATGTTCCCCATTTTGAGTTTAGCGTACTGCGGACATGACAACACGCGCGCAGCGCCCTTTGCGGGTGTCTGCGCGATGCGCTCTGAGCGGTCTTCGACTGGTACAGTCTGGTTGCTGAGGCGCGGCTAGGCCGAGATTATGTCGCGATTGTGACAGTTTGGGCAGGAGCCCGGGATTGCCACACGACTGTGGTTTCCGTGCAACTACCCCGGCGCGCGCGCGCGCCGTTCGCGCATTTGCGACACGGTCATACGATGGCGTAGGATGCGCGACGGTAGCGGGCGGAGTGTCCGAATCTTGATCGAGAATACTGCGCGGCCCTGAGGGAATTGGTATCTGACCGAATGAATGACCTACGACCGAACCTGCTGGAACGTTTGCCGCTCCTGACCGATCGCCCAATCCTTGCCTATGTTTTCGCGGCGCTGTCGGCTGTTCTCGCCGGGCTTTTGCGCAGCGCGCTGAACCCGTATTTCCCGCCGGGATTTCCGTTTCTCACCTTCTTTCCGGCGGTGATCATCTCGGCCTTTCTCTGGGGTCGCGGGCCCGGCGTGCTGTCGGCCATTCTGTGCGGGCTCATCGCCTGGTACTTTTTCATCGCGCCGCTGTTCAGTTTTCAGATCGGGGCACCCACCGCGACGGCCTTGCTCTTTTATATCGGCGTCGTCGCGGTCGATATTGCGCTGGTCGACATGATGCAAAAGGCCAATGCCCGGCTGCGCGAAGAACGCGAGCGCACGCGCGAACTGGCGGCCCAGCGGCTGGATCTGGTCGAGCGCAGCGATGTGCTGTTCAACGAATTGCAACATCGTGTGTCGAACAATCTGATGATGGTTGCGGCCTTGCTCAGCGTCCAGCGTCGCGCCCTTACCGATGCGGGGGCGCGGCAGATTCTCGACAACGCCGTCCACCGCGTCCAGCTGATCGGCCGGATCCAGCGCCAGCTCTATGATGTGAGCGGTGGCCAGGTCGCGCTGGATCGTTTCGTCACCGATTTGGTCGCCGATCTCGCCGAAGCCGGCGGCAAGCCCGGCATTGCGTGCCGGGTCGATGCGCAAGCGGACATGGTGCTCGATCCCAACGCGCTGATCCCGCTCGCCTTGATCCTGGCGGAAGCGGTGGCGAATGCGTTCGAACACGGCTTTGCCGACCGCGAAACCGGGCAGATCGACATCCGTGTTAAAAGCGCCGACGGCCTGTTGAACCTCTCCGTCACCGACAATGGCGTGGGCTTGCCGACCGACTTTGACATCACGCTTCCGACCAGTCTCGGGCTGACGATCGCGACGACACTGGCCCGGCAGCTTGGCGGCACGTTCGACGTGCAGCGCGGCGATGCGGGCGGCACGATCACGCGCTTGACGATGGCAAGCGCGACGCCCCGCCTGGCGGCGCGCTGATCCCCCTTACACGTTTGAAAGCTGCCTTATGCCCGCTCCCCTGATCTCTGTGTCCGAAGCGCAAGAGCGCCTGTTCGCGCTGGGCACCGCAGTGGCGACGGAAACGGTGCCTTTGGCGGCGGCAGCGGGTCGCTGGCTGGCGAGCGACGTCTGTGCGCTGCGCACGCAGCCTTATGCCGACCTGTCGGCGATGGATGGCTATGCGGTGCGGTTCGACGATTTGCCGGGCCCGCTGCGCGTGATCGGCGAGAGCGCCGCCGGGCGGCCCTTTGACGGGACGTGCGGCGCGCGGGAGGCCGTGCGCATCTTCACCGGTGCGGCACTCCCGTCCGGCACCGATAGCGTGCTGGTCCAGGAAGAAGCGGCCCGCGACGGCGACAGCCTTACCCTGTCCGGCGACGGACCGGTGCGCGGCGGCAATATCCGTCGCAAGGGGCTCGATTTCACCAGCGGCGAGTTGCTCATCGCCAAGGGCGAGCGGCTGACGGCAGCGCGTCTCGCGCTGGCGGCGATCGCCGGGCACGGCGCGCTGACGGTCGCGCGGCGGTTGCGCGTCGCGGTGGTCGCGAGCGGTGACGAACTGGTCGCCCCAGGGGCGAGCGGTGCCCCCGACGCCTTGCCCGAATCCAACAGCGTGATGCTGGCGGCGTTGCTGGCCGACTTACCGGTCGACATCCTCCCGCTCGGTATCCTGCCCGATCGGCTCGATGCCATCGCCGCCGCCTTTGCTGCGGTGGACGCCGACATTCTCGTCACCACCGGGGGCGCTTCGGTCGGCGACCATGACCTAATCCGCCCGGCGCTGGAAGCTGCGGGCGGGACGATCGATTTCTGGCGGATTGCGCTACGGCCCGGCAAGCCGATGCTGGCGGGGCGCTTGCGCGGGATGACGGTACTGGGCCTGCCCGGCAACCCGGTGTCGGCCTTCGTGACCGCGACGGTGTTCCTGCGCCCGCTGATCGCGCATCTGAGCGGCGCGCGCGCGGCCGTGCCGGTCTTACGCACCGCCATACTGGGCGCGGCCCTGCCCGCCAATGACCGGCGGCAGGATTATCTCCGGGCGCAAACCCGCGATGGGCGCGTGTATGTGGCACAGCGCCAGGACTCCTCGTTGCTGCGGACCCTTGCCGAGGCGGATTGCCTGATCGCGCGCGCGCCGCATGCGCCAGCGGCCGGAGCGGGCGACTCGGTGGAAATCCTCGCGCTCCCCTAAAGCCCACGCTTGACGCGCGATTTTTCGTTCCGTATAGGTTCGCAGTCTGTTCCGACGAAAGGGCCCGAGCGATGCTAACGCGCAAGCAGCATGAGCTGATCTGCTTCATCAACGACCGGCTTGATGAAACCGGCGTGTCGCCCTCGTTCGAGGAAATGAAGGAAGCGCTCGACCTCAAATCCAAATCGGGCGTCCACCGCCTGATCAGCGCGCTCGAGGAACGCCAGTTTATCCGCCGCCTGCCCAATCGCGCACGCGCGCTCGAAGTTCTTAAAATGCCCGAGCGCGGCAGCAACACGCCGACCAAGACCACCGCTGCGCCCGCCGCCAACGTTCGCGCAATGCCCGAGCCTGCCAATGACGTGATCGAAATCCCGCTGCACGGCCGCATCGCCGCCGGTGTGCCGATCGAGGCATTCGAAGGTGCTTCGATGCTCGCCGTCCCCGCCGCTTTGCTCGGCAGTGGCGAGCATTATGCGCTGGAGGTCGCCGGGGATTCGATGGTCGAAGCCGGGATTTTGGATGGCGATTATGCGCTGATCAAGCGCCAGGAAGTGGCGCGCGACGGCGAGATCGTCGTGGCGCTGATCGAAGACAGCGAAGCGACGCTCAAATTCTTCCGCCGCGAAGGCGCGATGATCCGGCTCGACCCGGCGAACCGGGCGTATGACCCGCAGCGTTATGCGCCCGCGCAAGTGCGCGTGCAGGGCAAGCTGGCCGGGATTTTGCGGCGGTACGACTGAGGGAGAAGTAGACAGTCGCCGAGCGCTACCGAAACACAGCGCTATGTAGAAAAGTTTGACGTCGATTCTGGCGATGGCCAGCAATCTTAAACGGTGCGAACGCTTTTTGTTCGTGCCGGCATTGTCTAACCACAGACCATAGGTCAGGTATCTGTCTTTGCGGGAGACAGCCGATGCTATTGCCTTTGATCGCTTTAATCTCGGCGGTCCCCGGTCAGGATGCGGGCAGGCCTCCATCTGCCGTTCCGGGATCAACCGCGCCTTCCCCAACCGCGCCTTCCAACGAGCAGCGCATCGCGCACGCGTCCAACACCGGGAGGCTAATTTACGGTTTCGATCGTGCGGCCTGGGTCAGCACCGATGCGCTGATGGCCGCAGTCCCGAAAGATCAACTGACCGGCGTGGGCGGATATGTCGTCGAAGTGTCCGACGAGCAAACCTTGCACGTGACCTACTACCGCGGGAGCAATGCAACCGCCCAGGCCTTTTTCGTCGCCGATGTTCGTGGCGGAAAGGTGGTGCGTCAGGAACAATTGCCCCAACCGGTAGCGCTCACCCCGTCGCAAGCCTTCCTCGCGCACGCACGCGAGATAGCGGTCGAACGCGCGAAGGCGCAAAAGTACGAACCGTGCACGCCAGCACCGTTCAATACGGTCGTGCTACCGTCGCCCAATGGGGGGCCAGTCGCGGTCTACTTGCTGACGGCCCAGCAGGATGCCGCCACCTACGTGATGGGAGGCAACTATCGCGTCGTCGTTGCGCCGGACGGACACGTGCTGTCTTCCCGTCCGTTTAATGTCAGTTGTCTCGCGATGAAGCCCCCCAAACTGCCACCGGGTGCAACAGCAGAAGGCTTCATGACCACGCATTTGCTCGACCCAGTTCCGACCGAGATCCATGTTTTTACCTCCTACAATCTGCATATGCCGCTGTTTGTGGGGACTGCGCCCAAAACGGTATGGGTGGTGAAAGGTAGCTCCATCACGCTGGCTCCAATCAAATAAAAGGCCGAAGCGCCGCGCCGCTGGCTAACTCACCCCCGACCCAAAGCGAAATCGACCGCCCTCAGCGGCGGCGAGCCTTGTTCCCTTTGCGGAACCGCGACAGCTTCGATGATACCGGCATCGTCACCCAAGGATGCCGGTCGCCCGCATGACGGACGGTCCGCACCGAGGCCGTGCCCAGCGCGATCGCCACGCCGCCGCTGCGCGCCAGCGTCGCGCGATCAAGCCTTAGCCAGCGCGGTGCGCAGCGGCGCGGCAGGCGGCGTTCGCTGATGACGATGTCGGCCTCGGCGCACGCCGCGATCAGATCGGGCGCGGGGACGAGGTAGGCGCTGCGCGTCGCGAGGATGCGCCAGTCGCGGTCGCCCGCGCGGCGCGTCATCAGGCACAGGTCGCGGCTGCAGCGCGCCTCGGGCTGCTCGGACATCAGCACCGGTAGGTCCTCAATCCCGCCATTCTCGGCCAGCATGTCGGCGGTGTAATCCCCGATACGGTCGCGCAGCAGCGCCAGATCACCACGCCCGGTGCGGATCGCGACGTGGCGACCATCGCCCGTCACGAGCACGTCGGGCGCGGGCGTCAGCAGCGCCCACAGCGCGCCCGCCGCCAGCGGCAAGAGCCCCAACCGCCGCCAGCGCGTGCGCCATAAAGCCAGCCACAGGCCACCCACCACCATCAGGGCGTAAGCCGCGCCCGGCATGGCGGGCAACGGCGCGACCGATCCCGGAACGGCGGCGGTGGTGTGCGCGATCCACAGCAACAGATCGAGCGAGCGCGCCGTCGCCCACCAGAACGGTGCCCCCGCGCCGATGCAATCGAACAGCAATGCCAGCGCTTCCAGCGGCATCGTCACGAAGGTGGTCAGTGGTATCGCCACGATATTGGCGACCGCGCCGTACACCCCGGCTTTCTGAAAGTGGAACAGCGAAATCGGCAGCAGCGCCAGTTCCACGACAAGGCCAGTCAACAATAAGGACGCGAGTTCGCGCGCGAGCTTCGCCAGCCGCGATTGCTCGCGCGGGCCGAACCAGCCGCGCACCGTCGGATGTTCGTTAAGCGCGATAATCGAAGCGACGGCGGCAAAAGACAATTGGAAGCTCGGACCCGCCAGCGCCTCGGGATAGAGCAGCAACACCACCACCGCGCCCGCCGCGACCAGCCGCAGCGTCAACGCCTCGCGCCCCAGCGCGAGCGCGATGAGCACGAACAGCGCGGCGACGCACGATCGGATCGTCGGCACTTCGGCACCGGTCAGCAGCGTGTAGCCGATCGCCGCGAGCGCCCCCGCCCCCGCTGCAATCAGCGGCAAGCGCCAGCGCAAGGCCAGCCACGGGCTGAGCGCGAGCAGCCGCATCACCAGCACCATCACTGCGCCGACCGCCGCCGTGATGTGCAAGCCGCTGACCGAGAGCAGATGCGCAAGGCCCGAACGACGCATCGCCTCATTATCGGCCATCGGGATGCTGCCCTGGTCGCCTGTTGCCAGCGCGGCGGCAATGCCCCCGGCCCCGCCCCCGCCCGCTTGCGCCTGAATATGCTGCGACAATCGCACGCGCAGCCCAACTTCCGCCGCCGTACCACCGCCAGCGATGATGCGGATCGGCGCGAAGCCACGCCCGGTCGCGCCGATCCCGTCAAACCAGGCGGTGCGGGCGTAATCATAGGCTCCGGGCACGGCCGGCTCGGGCGGCGGCATCAACCGCGCCGACAGCAACAGCGTCGCCCCCGGCACCAGCCCGACTGGAACATCGGCCTCGGTCAGATTGACGCGAAGATGTGCAGGCAGCGTCGGCAATGGCTGCGGCGGCCCGCGCCGCTCGGGCACCGCCAGCACCCGGATCGGCGCGAGCCGCACGCGCACAAGACCCCGCGCCACCAGCGGCTCGACTCGCTCGACCCGCGCGGTGAAGGTCGCGATCGTCGGGCGGGCAAGCACACCCGCCGCGACTCGCTCCGAGCGGCTCCAGATCAGTGCCAGCCCAAGCAAGACGCAAAACCCGCCCACCGCGACCACCCGCGCCGCGCGGCCATGTCGCGCGAACGCCACGCCGCCAAGCGCCACCGCCAGTGCGAGGCACCCCGCCGCACGCCAAGCCGCCGGGTCGGGCAGCACGAACCACAAAGCGATCCCCGCGCCCAAGGCGACCGGCACCCACAAGGCCAGTTGGTCGCGCTCCGCCTCCAGCCACCGCTCGAGTCGGGCATTGACGGCGGCAAACCCCCGAAGCACGCCGATTTGAAGCGCGGGAAGGTGCGTGCTAGGGGCGCTCAAGGCTGAACCGGCCATCCATCCTTAAGTCTGGGAGTATGCGCGATTGAGCGCAATATCTGATCCCGCCACGGCCCCCGCCGTCGGCGCCACCACCACCCCCAATGACGCCACGGTCGTCACCCGGTTCGCACCGTCGCCGACCGGCTTCCTGCACATTGGCGGGGCGCGTACCGCCTTGTTCAACTGGCTCTACGCGCGTCACCATGGCGGCAAGTTCCTGCTGCGCATCGAAGATACCGATCGTGCGCGCTCGACCCAGCCCGCGATCGACGCGATTTTGACATCGATGCGCTGGCTCGGGCTCGATTGGGACGGCGAGGAAGTCTTCCAATTCTCGCGCGCCGCGCGTCATGCCGAAGTCGCCTATCAATTGCTGGCGGCCGGCCAGGCATATAAATGTTTCGCCACCGCCGACGAGCTGACCGAAATGCGCGAGGCGCAGAAGGCGGCGGGCAGGCCAATGCGCTATGACGGCCGCTGGCGCGACCGTTCGCCCGAGGAAGCGCCCGAGGGGGCGCCGTTCGTCGTGCGGCTGAAGGCCCCGCGCGAGGGTGCCACCACGATCGAGGACCGTGTCCAGGGCAGCGTTACCGTGCAGAATGCCGAGCTCGACGATTTCGTCCTGCTGCGCTCGGACGGCACGCCGACCTATATGCTGGCAGTGGTGGTGGACGATCACGACATGGGCGTGACGCACATCATCCGCGGCGACGACCATCTCAACAACGCCTTCCGCCAGCTTCCCATCCTGCGCGCGATGAACGCGATCGAGGGCGGCTGGCCCGACCCGGTCTATGCGCACATCCCGCTGATCCACGGGTCGGACGGTGCCAAGATGTCCAAGCGCCACGGTGCCGTCGGCGTCGAATTCTATCGCGACGAACTCGGCATCCTGCCCGAAGCGCTGGAGAATTATCTGCTGCGGCTCGGCTGGGGGCATGGCGATGACGAGGTCATCAGCCGCGACCAGGCGATCGAGTGGTTCGATCTCGACGGCGTTGGCAAATCGCCCGCGCGCTTCGATTTGAAGAAACTCGAAAATTTGAACGGTCAGTATATTCGACAGGCCGACGATGCGCGCCTGGCCGAGTTGGTGGCACCGCGACTCGAGATCACGCCGAACGCCGAACAGCTCGATCTTCTGCGTCGCAGCATGGCATCGCTGAAACCGCGCGCAGCCAATCTCAATGAATTGGCCAGCGGCGCTGCCTTTCTTTTTCGCACCCGCCCGCTTGCGATGGACCATGATGCGACAGCGCTGCTGTCGGGTTCTGCCCCCGCATTGCTCGCGCAGGTGCACGCGGCGCTTGACGCGGTCGAAGACTGGGATACGGAGGCGCTCGAAGCTGCGGTTCGGCAGGTCGCCGACGATGCAGGGGTCAAGCTCGGTCAAGTCGCGCAACCGCTGCGCGCCGCACTGACCGGACGCAAGACCTCGCCTGGGATCTTCGACGTGCTCGACTTGCTCGGGCGCGACGAGAGCCTGGGGCGTATCGCCGACCAGATGGCCGCATAGACGTCACGAAAGGACGACCGATGACTGACACTGTCAAGCTGAACGCCGCGGACAAGGATCTCGATTTGAAGGTCCTGCACGGTAGCGTGGGTCCAGACGTGATCGATATTCGAAAGCTGTATGCCCAGACCGGCATGTTCACCTACGATCCGGGCTTCACCTCGACCGCAAGCTGCGATTCGGCGATCACCTATATCGACGGCGACGAAGGCGTGCTGCTGCACCGCGGTTACCCGATCGGGCAGTTGGCCGAACAGTCGAGCTTCATGGAGGTGTGCCATCTCCTGCTGAACGGCGAGCTGCCGACCAAGGACGAGCTCGACAAGTTCACCTACACGATCAGCCGCCACACGATGCTGCACGAACAACTCGCAACCTTCTATCGCGGTTTCCGTCGCGATGCGCATCCGATGGCGATCATGTGCGGTGTCGTCGGCGCGCTGTCGGCCTTCTATCAGGATTCGGCCGACATCACCGATCCGCAGCAGCGCATGATCGCGAGCCATCGCCTGATTGCCAAGATGCCGACGATCGCCGCGATGGCGTATAAATATTCGATCGGCCAGCCGTTCATGCACCCCAAGAACGAGCTGAGCTACACCGGCAACTTCCTGCGCATGACCTTCGGTGTTCCGGCCGAGGAATATGTCGTCGATCCGGTGATCGAAAAGGCGATGGACCGCATCTTCATCCTCCACGCCGACCATGAGCAGAACGCGTCGACCTCGACCGTGCGCCTTGCCGGCTCGTCGGGTGCCAATCCGTTCGCGTGCATCGCAGCGGGCATCGCCTGCCTGTGGGGCCCGGCGCATGGCGGTGCCAACGAAGCCGCGCTCAACATGCTGCGCGAAATCGGCACGGTCGACCGCATCCCCGAATATATCGCGCGCGCCAAGGACAAGAACGATCCGTTCCGCCTGATGGGGTTCGGCCACCGCGTGTACAAGAATTACGATCCGCGCGCGACCGTGATGCAGCAGACCGTGCGCGAAGTGTTCGCCGCGATGAAGGTGTCGGACCCCGTGTTCGACGTCGCGCTGAAGCTCGAAGAAATGGCGCTGAGCGACCCGTATTTCATCGAGAAGAAGCTGTTCCCGAACGTTGACTTCTATTCGGGCGTCATTCTCTCGGCGATCGGCTTCCCGACGACGATGTTCACCGCCCTGTTCGCGCTCGCCCGCACCGTCGGCTGGGTCGCGCAGTGGAATGAAATGATCGCCGATCCGGAGCAGAAGATCGGCCGTCCGCGTCAGCTCTACACCGGCCCGACGCAGCGCGATTACGTCGCGCTCGACGCCCGTTCGTGAACCCGGTGAAGGCGCTCGCCCTTGTGGCGGGCGTCATCCTGCTGGCCTTTGGGGTGCTGTTCGCGGGCCAGGGCCTCGGCCTTATCATGTGGCCCGCATCGAGCCCAATGCTCGCCAAGGGCGAATGGGCGGTTTATGGTACGCTGATCGGGCTGGCGGGCGGCGCGCTGCTGTGGTGGTCGCGGCGCTGAGCGCCCGACCACCCGCGGACCGCTGCGGTGGTTACTGAACCGACGCGCTACCGGCAGCATTGACCGCACGGCCATTGGCGCGCGCCGAACGCCGAGGCGCGGCGGACCCAGCCGGAGCAGCGGCGCTTCCCGTCTTGAACCGCTCGGTCTGCTGCGCCAGCGATCCAACTTCGCTGGTAAGATTGCGCGCGGCGGCCGACGTTTGTTCGACCATCGCGGCGTTCTGCTGCGTCGTGCGGTCCATCGAACTGATCGCCGCCGAGATTTCGCTCAGAGCCGAGGATTGCGCCACGGCATCGTCGGCCATCGAGCCCAGCAGATCGTGGACCTTCGCCACATCGCCGGAGATGTCGGTCAGCGACGTGTCGACGTTTTTCACGGCATTGACGGCGGTGCCAATGTCGGCCTGCGTCACGGTCAACTGATCGCGCGCGCGCTTGGCCTCTTCCTCGGCGCGCATCGCCAGCGCGGACACCAGATCAGCCACGACCGCGAAGCCACGCCCCGAATCGCCCGCGCGTCCCGCTTCGACGGCGGCGTTCATCGCGAGAACGCGCGTTTGAAACGCGATCTTGTCGAGACCTTCGATCACCGAATCGATGCCCTTGGCACTCTCACCGACGCGGATCATGGCTTGGACCGCCTGATCTGCGGTCGCGCGGCCATTGGCCACGGTGTCGGTCGCCTGTTGCGCGCGGTTGACCGTCTCGGCGGTCGCTGCGGCGGTTGCCTTCAGCCTGGAATCGATCTGCACCAGCGATGCCGACGTTTCCTCAAGGCTGGCGGCGGTGCCCTCGGTCCGGCGCGCCAGATCTTCCGAAGCGTGGGCAATTTCCGAGGAACCGGTCCGGATGCCGGCGCTGCTCGCCATCACGCTGCCGATCAAACCGCGCAGCGAGGTAAGCGCTTGATTAAAGCTGGTTTCGATTGCAGCAAAGGCAGGCGGCATGTTCGCAACGTCGCGGCTCAAATCGCCATCGGCCAGCGCCGACAGGGCCTGCGACAGGCTTTCGATCGCCTTGTTGCGTTCGACTTGTGCCTCTTCGAAATAGATCGAGACCGACAATTCCATGTCGAGCAAGGCCGCTTTGACGATCGCGCTGCTCGCATCGGCGGCGCTCGGCCCGCGGAAGAACGACAACAGGCGCCGCCACGGCGACAGATGCCGCGCAATGCCACGGATCAAATTTTCGAGGACCAGCCCGTAAGCGCCGATATACCAGCGCGGTTCGAGGCCGATATGGGCGTGGATCGCGCCGATCCGGCGAACGCTGGCATGAAATTCCTGATCGAACGCGCCCGTCGCAATACGAAGCCAGTGGCTTTCCTGCGCACGCTTGGCGTGCGCCATATGCTGATCGTCGCGGAAGAAGGCGGCGGTTTCCGGGGTTCTGCGCGCGCTGTGATAGAAGCGGTCCAGTGCAGGGCTAAGTAAAGTCCGAACTAACGGCTGAAGCTCCGCCAGAACAGCACGTTGGGTTTCATCGATCGCCATGAAATCCAGGCGCGTTTGAACTTCCTTGTCGATCATACGTCACTATCCCGATGTCTTGGAGCGTCCGCCCCCCATCGCTTTATAGACTGTGAGGTTGCTGCAGCGGCTCCGCCACGGGCATTTTTTCGACGATCTTATGCGCCGACGATCGTGGCGCTTGGACAGCGGCCGAAGACTTAGACGCGCTCCGGCAATGTAAACACAAACCGCGCGCCTTGCCCGGGGGCGGAATCCACGGTCACGTCGCCACCCATCGCGCGCGCCAGCCGCCGCGCGATGTAGAGCCCGAGCCCGCTGCCGCCAACCTCGCGTGGATCGACCCGTTCGAACTTTTCGAAAATGCGCGCCTGATCCTCCAGCGCGATGCCCTTCCCCTGATCGGCGACGATCACCGCCGCGACCGTTCCTTCCCGTTCGGCGCGCACCCAGACCATGCCATCGGGCGGCGAATAGCGGACCGCATTGCCGATGAGATTGACCAGCACTTGTAGCGCACGGCGGAATTCGCCGGTTGCCGCCAGCGTCTCGCCCAGCGACGGGCGGTCGATCCGCACCTTCGCCTCGGATGCCCGGACCTGGAGCAACCCCGCCGCGCGGCGCGCGACATCCGCCAGATCGATGGCTTCCTTGGCCACCACGAAATCGGGTCGTTCGATCGCCTGGAGATCCACCAGATCGTCGACCAGCCCCATCAAATGCCGCCCCGCGCTGGCAATGTCGGCGGCGTAATCGGCGTAATCCTGCCGCAACGGGCCTTCCGACTGGGCATGAATGCTGTCGGCATTGGCGATGATACGGTCGAGCGGCCCACGCAGCGCCTGATCCAGTCGCATCGCAAAGGCGGTGGTCACCGCATCCGGAGCAACAGGCGGCGCGGGCGCGGTTATTGTTGTCGCCGGATCGCCGTCCAGCGCATAGGCCGCGCCGACAAAGCCCGAAAAAGCGCCATTGGCGTCGGTCCGCGGCGTAGCGGCAAGGCGCACGCGGTGCCCGCTGGCGCGGATCGTCGCGACCTGATCGTCGAAGCGCTGTTGCAGCGCCAACCCGCCCAAAATCGGGAAGACCCCACCATCGCCCTCCCCCAACACGAACAATCGCGTCAGCGGCTGGCCCAGCATTGCCGCACCATCGAAACCATAGCGTGCCCCGGCGGAGAGCGAGAGGAAGGTCAGCCGCAGTGCGCTGTCGGTTTCCCACAGCCAATCACTCTCGCTGCGCAGAAAGTCGGTCGCGCGCTCCTCTGCCGCCGCCGCCGGATGCCACGCCGCACGGCTGCGCCAGCCGGTAATGTGCAGCCGGACATTGCCCGAGCTGGCAACCGAATCGGGCTCAGCGCGCACCCATAATTCCAGGTCGTCCGGCCCATCCGCAGCAACCACGGCGCGGGACACCAGAATACCAAGCCGCTGCGCCAAGCGTGCGAGCGCCGCGATTTGCGGCACGGCCAGCGGCTGCCCGATATCGCCACCGGCGCGGGCGTTGAGGTCATGGAGTCGCTGATCCGCCTCGACCAGACGCCCGTCTCGGTCGACCATGCCGCGCACCGGCGGCAACATTGGCTCGCTCACATTCATTGGTGCGTCCCCCGCCCCAGTGCCACCAAGGCCGCGCGATAATCGCGATGCAGCAGCAATGGGGCAAGGGCGTGACGCGCGGTCGAGGGGGATATTGCCAGAATGTCGTTAATTCCGTCCGCGAAACGATCTAGGTTTCGTACTGGCTCGGCTTCGCACAGCGCAAGTCCGATCCGCGCGATTGCGGCACGATCCAGTTCAAGCGCGCGCAACACCAGCCACAAGCGGCTGCCGTCACGGTCGAGAACGATTTCGCGTGCATCGGCATAATCCAGCCCCAGCGCACGCGCGAGCAACGCGATGAACACTGCCAGCCACCGGTCGGCCAGCGCCTCGACCAGCAGGATGGCGAGTTCGCTCGCTTGCGGGTCGAGCGCGCTGGCGAGGCGCAGCGCCGTCGCTTCCAACCGGTCGCCCTCATCATGCGCGGCGATACTGCGTAGCGCCGCGTCGACCAGCGCGCGGTCGAGCAGCATGCGGGATTCGCCGTCCTGCGCCTCCAGACTTTCGCGGATTGCGGCGGCAACCCACCAAATCACGCGGTGGTGCAACTCGGCGGGAAGATCGGTGACGGCAGGCTGGCCGGGGGCCGGAGACCCGCGGCGACGGCTCTCCGCCGTCATCAACGCCACCGCGCTCGCTGAAATCACACGATCGGGCGCACTGGCGAGGCGCGGCAACAGGCTTGGACGATCGGGATCATCGGGCGATTCTCCCGGCAGCGCATCGGTCAGCAGATCCTGTTGGACGCGGCCAAGCAGCTCCCGCATCAGTTCGGCATCGCGCAGCACGCCCGCTTGCGCCAGCCGGTCAAAAATCGAGGTGCCCTCCGCCTCGACGGCGGCAGAGAGCAAAGCGGCATCGCGCGCCAGCAGCAATCGGGCAGCGTGGTGGCGCAACGCCGCTTCTACCGACTGGACCAAATCGCCGAGCGTCGCCGCCATGGCGATTCGCGTGCGGTCGTCGAGCCGTGCAGCCTCAGCCAGGAAAAAGTCGGCGATGGCGATGCGCAGCCGATCGTCGGCGCGCGCGTCCGCCGCCGCCGCCCGGTTGAGCAGTGCGGTAACGGCCCCATTGGCCTCAGCATCCTTGTCGCCACATTCATTCGACATGATCTCGGCAATAAGGGGTTGTCGTTAAAGCGAGACTAAGGCTTTTCGAGAAAGCCCTCAATGGCGACGGCAAGCGTGACGACCGCATAGAGCGCGGCCAAGCCAAGCGCGAACAGCGGCTGACCCAGCGCGAGCAGCGGCAGCATAAGCAGAGGATAGGCTACGGGGCTGGCCCATAAACGCCGGGCGTGCGCCGATCCCGCAACCCGTTCGAGCAAGGCCGCGATGATGATCAAGGTGGTCGCGAGGATCAATCCGGCCGGCCGATCCGCGCCATAGCCGACCAGCAGCGCCGCCCCCGCCACGATCGCCGGGGTCAGATGCTCGGCAATGCGCGCGACCGATCCTTCGTCGCGAACCCAGGCCAGCGCCGCCGCGACCCCGGTGACCCCGACGGCAAGATACGTTAGCGCCATGCCGACGGCCGGGTGCCCGATAAAAATCGTCAGCCACGCGCCAAGCGCGACCGCAATGCCCCCCGCCAGCACCGTGATCGTCCCGACCCCACGCGTCATCAGCGGTGGCAAGATCAGCCGAATGAGCGGCGACAGCAGATAGCGCTCGGCCCAGCGCGCCGGTCTGGCGACCAGCGCCGCAACCGTGCCGTTGCCGCGCGCGGCCAGTGCCTGGGTGCTCCGCTCGATCGTGTGGCCGGGGGCCATATGCGCGTCGAGCCGGACCTGATCGGCCGCGGCCTGTGCGGCCACCCGCAACAAGGTCGACTGAAAATCATAATCGCGCGGCAAGGCGGCGACTTCGGCAATGCGCTTGCAATCTAGCAAGGCGAGGCCAGCCCATGCGACGTTTGCGCCAACACGTTCATAGTGCGAGTCCATCTGGTCGGTCACCAGCAGCGTGTCGTGCGGCGCGGCGGCAATTGCCTGAACGACTTCGCTCGTGGTCACCACGCCGTCCGCAACGACCAACACGCGCGCGAGCGGATGGAGTTTTTCCAGCACTTCGCCCGCGCTGCGCACCGCATCGACCGACACGCCGCGCCGCCCGATGCGGCTGATCGCGCCCAGCAATTCCGGGGTCATGCGTGCGACGACCAGGATGATGTGGGTCGCGCCCGCCGCCACCAGCAAGCGCGCCTGAAACTCGATCAGCGTCAACCCGCCAAACGGCAAGGTCGCCGCGAGCACGCCTACGCGGTCATCGGCATCTTCGGTCGCAAAAATCAATCCAGCCAGCATCGCCTAGCTGTTAGGGGCTCGGCTCGATTAAGGCAAAGCCCGCAAAACGATCAGAGCCGCTCCACCGCGCGGCGCAAGCGCCGCATCAGCGCGGGGTCATGCGCCATCGCCTCGGCGGCTTCGGTGGCGATGGCCATCAGGCGGATTGCCCCGAAACTGGCGGCGAGGCCGCGCATCCGCCATGCGGCCGCACGCCATGCCTCGTCGCCTTGCGCCGTCTCGAGCGCGCTCAACCCCCGCTCCACGCTCTCGAGAAATGCGCCGCGCAGTTCCGCGATCAGGGCGGGCTCATCGCCCACTGCTGCCGCCAAGGTCGCGTCAATTGCACCGGGATCATAGGCCATTGCGCCCGTCTAGCGCCTCATCCGTTAAGACAAGGTTTCGCTATTCGCTTTGAACTGGCGACTTTCGTGATAAACAAGCATGATGAACGGGGGTTCTCGCATCATAGACCTGCGGCCGCACAGCGCCGCGCCACCCGCCCAAGCCGACGCGGAAGAGGGTGTGGCGATGGCGGAGGTTGCGCCCGTGCCGGAGGATTCCATCGAACTGACCGACGTGATTGACGATCGACCGCCGTCGCGGCCGGTGCCGTGGCTCTCCATCCTGGGGACGCTCGCATCGCTGGGGTGGATTGGTGCGATGCTGTGGTTGTCGCGGGACAGCTTGGCCACGCTGACGCCGCCTGCGCTGGTCAATTTCGTCGCCGGGCTGTGCGTGCCGCCAGCCTTGATCGCGATTTTGCTGGTGTTGGCGCTGCGCACCAGCACGGCGGAGGCGCGTCGCTTCGGACAGACGGCACAGGCGATGCGCGCCGAGGCTGCCAGCCTTGAACGCACCGTCGCGGCCCTCGCCCACAGTATCGAAAGCAATCGCGCCAACCTGGCCGAGCAGACCAATGCCTTGATGGCGCTGGGCGATGGCGCGGTTGCGCGAATGGCCTCGATCGGGTCGGGGCTGACCACGCAAATCACGACCGCCGATGCCCATGCGGCAACCCTGGCGACCGCAGCGGACCAGGCGCATACCCGGCTGGAAGTGCTGTTGGCGCTGTTGCCGCGCGCGCATAACGAGACCGACGGGCTGGCGCAGTTGCTCAAGGCAACCGGCGTTACCGCGAGCGAACATGCCGCGGCGCTCGATGCGCAACTCACCGCGCTGGCCGAGCGTGGGCGCGAAGCGGATGCGGTCGCCAACGGTGCCGCGCAGAAGCTCGCCGCGCACATCACCCGCATGGAAGTTACCAGCGAAACAGCGGGCGCGCGGCTGGAACAGGTCACGGGCGACATGTCGCAGGCGGTCGATGGCCTGCTCGGCCGCACCGCCGACGCCGTCGACGAAGCGCGCAAGGGCATCGCCGCGCAGGGCGAGGCAATGCTGGCGATGCTCGGCACCAACCAGGCAGCACTCGAGCGCGCCGCGCGCGACAGCGCCGAAGGCCTGGCCGCGCGCATCGCCGAGATCGAAACCCTGATCGACCGCGTCGCTGCTCGCCTTGCCGATCAACGCGCGGCCAGCGACACGATCGTCGAAGAAATCGACCAGGGGCTTGTGCGCGTTTCCGACACGTTCGAAACGCTGCATAACCAGGGCGTGCAACGCACCCAGGCGCTGGCCGCGTCGATCAGTGCGCTCGGCGGATCCGCCGATGCGATGACCGAGGCGCTGAAGACCGGCGACGAAATGGCGACGCATGCCATCGCCTCGACCGAACATTTGCTGATGGCGCTCGATTCCGCCGCGCGCGAGATTGACGAAACCCTGCCCGAGGCGCTGACCCGCCTTGATGATCGGCTCGGCGTCAGCCGCAAGATCGTCGGGCAGGCCAAGCCCGAATTGCTGTCGCTGGTGACGGCGGCGGAGAGCACGCACGATGCGATCGAATCGATCGCCCATGTCATCGCGATCCAACGCGACACCGTCAACGAACTGGCGAGCACGCTGCTCGAGACGCTGTCCGACGGCAAGATCAAGGCCGATGCGCTGGGCGAAATGGTCGACGATACGATCGGGCGCACGCATCGCTTCGCCGAAGATGCCGCTCCCCGGCTGGTCGAGGCGCTGCTGCGCGTGCGCGATACCGCCAGTGCCGCCGCCGACCGCGCGCGCGAAACGCTGGCGACGGTCATCCCCGAGGCAGCGCACGCCCTGGAACAGCAAAGCGCCGCCGCGATGGAGCGCGCGACGCGCGTCGCGGTCGAACGGCAGCTCGCCAGCATCGGGCAAGCGGGCGAAGCTGCCGCCGATGCCGCCGCGCGCGCGTCCGAACGGCTGACCCAGCAGATGCTCGCCATCGCCGATTCAACCGCTTTGGTCGAAAGCCGCCTGCAGGACGCGCGCGCCGAGCGCGAAAACGCCGATCAGGAAACGCTGGCGCGGCGTGTCTCGTTGCTGATCGAATCGCTCAATTCCGCCTCGATCGACATCGCCAAGACCTTCTCCACCGACGTGTCGGACAGCGCCTGGTCAGCCTATCTCAAGGGCGATCGCGGGGTGTTCACCCGGCGGGCAGTACGCTTGCTGGATAGCGCCGAAGCGCGCGAGATTGCGCGCCTGCACGAAGAGGACCCCGCCTTCCGGGAGCAGGTCAATCGCTACATTCATGATTTCGAGGCGATGCTCCGCACGATCCTGTCGCAGCGCGACGGATCTCCGCTTGGGGTGACCATCCTGTCCTCCGACATGGGCAAGCTCTATGTCGCGCTGGCGCAGGCGATCGAACGCCTGCGCGCCTGATCTACGCCGCGCGGGGCCGCCGGGTTGGGTAGGCCGGGTTGGTTAGATCGTCCGGCGACCGAAAGCCGGACGCCGCTCCACCAGCGGGTTGGATTCGCGCTCCAGCATCGCCAGCGTCTTTTCGAACAGCGGGCGCAGCGCGACGATATCGCTCAACGCCTCATCGGGGGTATCGCGGTTTTCGACACAGTCGCGCGCGATCGATTCGATCCGCTCCGCGATCTCGCCCAGCGGCTCGGCACCGAACTGACGCGCTTCGCCTTTCAGGGTATGCGCCGGGATCACCATTGCCGCCGCATTGCGCGCGCGCATCGCCGTTTCGATCGCGGCGACCGATTTGACGCCGTCCTCCCGGAAATAGCCCAGAATGCGGACGAAGCCCGCCCCGAGTTCGGCACGGGCACGCGTAAAAACGTTCCAGTCGATCAGGCTGTTCTCGTCGAGCGTCACCGTCATTTCCTCCAACCCGCACTCTCACCCGAAAGTACAGCTTGCTTCTACCTGCGCGAAGTAAACGAGCGGTTGACGCAGACACGAATCATTTCGGGTGCGTGACTATCAAGTTGCTGGTGTGACGCGATAACTCCGACGCAGCGCGCCGAGCGGACTTAGCGGTCGAACGGGTTCTTCGGCGCGCGCAAGGTCAGCCGCACCGGCACCGCGCCAAAGCCCAGATCGCGGCGAATGCCGTTGATGAGATAGCGCTGATAGCTGGTCGGCAATTGGTCCACGCGCGTGCCGAACAGCACGAAGCCGGGCGGGCGCGTCTTGGCTTGCGTCAGATAGCGAAGCTTGATGCGCTTGCCGCCCGGTGCGGGGGGCGGATTGGCCTCAACTGCCTTTTCGAACCAGCGGTTGAGTTCGCCCGTGCCAACACGGCGCGACCAGGCGTCGCGCGTCTCGAACGCCACTTTCAGCAGCACGTCGATGCCCTTGCCGGTTGCCCCCGACACGGTGAGCACGGGCATCCCCTTGATCTGGCTCAGCCCTTCTTCCAGCGCGCCACGAATGCCGTTGAACAGGCTGGAGCCGTTTTCGGCGATATCCCATTTGTTGATCGCGACGATCAGCGCGCGGCCTTCCTGCAGCGCGGCATCGGCGATGCGCAGATCCTGCGATTCGAGCCCGCGCGTGGCATCGAGCAGCAGCACGACGACTTCGGCGAAATCGATCGCGTGCAGTGCATCGGCGACCGACAGCTTTTCCAATTTGTCCTGCACATTGGCGCGCTTGCGCATACCAGCGGTGTCGATCAGGCGGACCTTGCGGGCATTTTCACCGGGCTCGCGTTCAGGATCGTGCCACACCCAATCGACCGCGATCGAATCGCGCGTGATCCCGGCTTCGGGGCCGGTGATCAGGCGATCCTCGCCGAGGATACGGTTGATCAGCGTCGATTTACCCGCATTGGGGCGACCGATGATGGCGAGCTTCAGCGGCGCTTCCGGGCTATACTCGCCCTCGTCATCCGCATGGGGGATATCGGCACCATATTCGTCCTTGTCGGGCTCGATATAAGGCAGCAGCGCGTCAAACAGTTCGACCAGCCCCTCGCCATGTTCAGCCGACAATTCAACGGGATCGCCAAATCCAAGCGACAGCGATTCGAGGATGCCGTCGGCCCCTGCCTTGCCCTCGGCCTTGTTGGCGACGAGGATGACCGGCGTGGTCGATCCGCGCAGCCAGCGCGCGATTTCCTCGTCGAGCGGGACGATGCCAGTACGCGAATCGAACAGGAACAAGGCGACATCGGCCTGCGCGACCGCGGCCTCGGTCTGCGCGCGCATCCGGCCGGGCAGCGAGGCGGCGTCCTGATCCTCATAACCGGCGGTATCGATGATGCGGAAATCGAGGCCGACCAGCGTGGCATCGCCTTCGCGCCGGTCGCGCGTCACGCCGGGGCGATCGTCGACAAGCGCCAGCTTTTTGCCGACGAGACGGTTGAACAGGGTCGATTTGCCGACATTGGGCCGGCCGATAATCGCGACCACGGGAAGATTGGGCATGGTGGCTCCATACGCCAGACGGGCGCTTTCGTCACCCCCGCGCGATTCGGGGACGGAAACGGGGTCCTAGCCGCGCATCACGTCGCCGATCGGCTCGGAGGTTATCGGATAGCCAAGGTCGTCGGGAATGCAGAGATGGTCCTCCCCGTCGCGCTGTTCCACCCACGGGGTCACGGCGCGGATCTCGTGCGCGGCGGCATGGGCGGCGGCGGCGGCAAAGCTCTCGAATTGCGCCAGCCGCTCCAGATTGCGCCGCGTCGGGAAAATGATGCGCACCCGCCCCGCATCGGCATCGTCCAGCACGCCTTGCGCGCTCGACCAGAAGACGCGGACATTCTCGGTATCGTCGACCACCGCCTCGGGGCCATCGAGCGACGCCTGCGCAAGGTAAAAACGCGTATCGAAAATGCGCGCAGGCGCGTGCGATGGCAGCCAGCGCGCGAACGGCACGAGCTGCGCGGGGTCGAGCGCAAGATCGAGATCGCGCAGCGCTGCGCCGATCGTCTCGCCGCGGTGGAGCGCCGCGCGCAATTCAGCGAAGGTGGCATCGGGCATCGGTGGCAGGCCGATGGGCAGGCCGACCTCCTCGATCGTCTCGCGGATCGCGCCGATGCGGGCGGCCATATCCTCGGGCTCGCCGCCCAATTCCAGCGCAAGTGCGCGGTCGCCAGGGTCGATCCGTCCGCCCGGAAAGACCAAGGCACCCCCTGCAAACACCATCGCCTTGGAGCGTTCGACGAAGAGGAGTTCGGGCACCGTCCCACTGTCCCGGAACAGCACCAGCGTCGCGGCGGGAATCGCTTCGGTCATGCGCGGAACGCCCAGCGCAGGGTGCTGGCGATGCCAAAGGTGCCAGCGCGGAGCAATGGCCGACCAAGCTGCGGCTGGGCGAGCCCGTGCATGGTGCGCGCCCAGCCCGGCAGCAAATCCACCCCCGCCTGCAAGGTCATCGCCTGAAACGGCCCCGCCGCGATCGAAGGCGCTGGCTGATCCAGCAGAACATGCGCCACGTCGCGCGTCCGGGCATCCACGCGCAGTTGCGGCCGCATCGCGGTCATGATCGCCTCCGCCTCGGCGCGGCTATGCGGCACGGGCGACACGCCCAGCGGCTCGGCAATGCGGGCCATTTCGGCGACATAACGGTCCTGATCGGCACGGCTCATCGTGGGTTCGCCATAGCGGATCCAGCCGTCCAGAAAGCACAGCACCTCGCACACATGCACCCAGGCGAGCAGATCGGGATCGCTCGCGGTGTAAGGCGTCCCGTCGGGCAAAGTGCCGCCGATATTGTCATGGATTCGCCGCACCTTGGCGAGCATCGCCCGTGCGTCGTCCGGCGCGCCGAAGGTGGTGACGGCGATGAAGCGCGCGGTGCGGCGCAAGCGCCCCTGCATGTCCTCGCGAAACCCCGAATGATCCCATACGCCCGCCAGCACCTTGGGGTGCAGCATCTGCAGCAGCAGCGCGGCAATCCCGCCGACCAGCATCGAGGTGACGTCGCCATGCACGCGCCACGCGACCGAATCCGGCGGGAACAGTGCGTCCTGGCTGCGCTCGACCGGCGTTTCGCCGCGCGCCTTGTCGTTGAACAGAGCGCGCACTTGCCCGACGATGAGCCCTTTCAGCGGACGGGTCAGGCGATCGGTTGGCGACATAAGCGGCATCGTGCCTGAATGGTTGGGATGGCGATAGGGTCCGTGTCGATCCACAATCACCCTGCCCGCCCTCTTCCCGCAAAATCGCTTCCCCGCTTTCCCGGCGCGTGGCTATACCGTGCCATCATCCGTCATTTCGCGAGGCTCCATTGCGCATTCTTCCGCTCACGCTTGCCCTGCTTGCCACGCCCGCTTTGCTATCGGCGCAAACCGCGCCGATGACGCCCGACACCGTCGCGGTGTACCAACAGGTCCGCCCGCAAGCCGATTATATCCGCCGTGAAGTGATGGTGCCGATGCGCGACGGGACCAAGCTGTTCACCGTTATCGTGATGCGCAAGGGCACGCATGGCGGCCCGATCCTGCTCAGCCGCACGCCCTATGATGCCGGCAAGGCGACGTGGCGCAATCCAAGCCAGAAGATTGAGGAAATCCTGCCGGTCGCCGATGCCGAATTCGTCAATGACGGCTATATCCGCGTCTATCAGGACGTGCGCGGGCTGGGCAAATCCGAAGGCGACTATGTCACGACGCGCCCGTTGCGCGGGCCGCTCAACCCGACCAATGTCGACCACGCCACCGATGCCTATGACACGATCGATTGGCTGGTGAAGAACGTGCCCGAGAGCAACGGCAAGGTCGGCATTACCGGCTCCTCCTATCTCGGTTTCACTTCGCTGATGGCGCTGATCGATCCGCACCCGGCGCTCAAGGCGTCGGTGCCGCAAAGCCCGATGGTCGATGGCTGGGTCGGCGATGACTGGTTCCACAATGGCGCGTTCCGTCAGCCAAATTTCGATTACATCGTCGGCCAGACCGCCAAGAAGGGCGGTGCGATCGCTGACGGCACCGGTGAGGATTATGACGCCTATCTGAAGGCCGGGTCGGCAGGCGACTTCGCGCGTGCATATGGCATCGACATCTTCCCGGCGATCCGCAAACTGATGGAACACCCCGCTTACGACCCGTTCTGGCAGGAACAGGCGGTCGACGTGCAGCTCGCCAAGCGCAAGCTGACCGTGCCAACGATGGTCGTGGTCGGCGAATGGGACCAGGAAGACAGCTATGGCGCGCCCGCTGTGTTCAAGGCGCTGAAGGACAAGGATCCGAACGCGCCGATTTCGCTGGTGATCGGGCCGTGGCGGCATAGCGGCGTCAATTATGATGGCAGCAGCCTGGGCGCATTGCAGTTCGAGGGCGATACCGGGCTGCAATTCCGGCGCAACACGATGAAGCCTTTTCTCGATCGCTATCTGAAGGACACCCCCGCCGACACCTCGCCGACCCCGGCGGCCATCACCTATGCCAGCGGGATCAACCAGTGGCAGTCCTTCGCCCATTGGCCAGCGGGCAAGGCGACGCCGCTCTATCTCCAGGCGGATAACAGCCTCAGCTTCACCGCCCCCGCCACGGCTGGCCAGGAACGCTATATCTCCGATCCGGCCAAGCCCGTGCCGTTCGTCACGCAGCCGGTGCATATGAAGGATCGCGCGGTGTGGACGACGTGGCTGGTCGCCGATCAGCGCTTCGTCTCCAGCCGCTCCGACGTGCTGAGCTATCAGACGGCGGCGCTCGACAAGCCGCTGCATATTGCGGGCGCGCCGCAAGTCGATCTGTTTGCCGCTACCAGCGGCACCGACAGCGATTTCGTCGTCAAGCTGATCGACGTCTATCCGGAGGAAAACAGCGCGCATCCGGCGCTGGCGGGCTATCAATTGCCGATCGGCATCGAAATCTATCGTGGGCGCTATGTCCATGGCCGCGCCACCCCCGCCGCGCTGAAGCCGGGCAAGGTCGAGAATTACAAATTCGGCCTGCCCAATGTGAACCATGTGTTCCTGCCCGGCCACCGCATCATGGTGCAGGTGCAATCGAGCCTGTTCCCGCTCTATGATCGCAACCCGCAGACCTTTGTGCCCAACATCTTCAACGCCAAGCCCGGCGACTATCGTGCGGCAACGCAGACGATCGTCCATGCGCCGGGCGCGGCAAGTGCGGTGTGGCTGCCGGTGGTGGAGTGAACGGCACCGCGTCTTTTTACCGTAGCATCATGTCGCTAGGCCACGCTCACTAGGAGACCCTGCAATGCGCCGCGCCCTGATCCTCGCCTCGACCGCCCTCGCTCTGTGGGGTGCAGGGCGTGCCACGGCGCAGGATCAGGGCACGGCGCTGCCGACCGGGCAAACACTCACCCCGCTTGCCGCGCCGGGCGCACGCTTCGCACCGCTGGTGGCGCGCACCGGCCCCAACCCGGCATACGTCGCCGATGGCGCGGCGGCGATCGCGGTAAGCCCGAATGGGCGCGAGATGCTGGTGCTCACCAGCGGTTTCAACCGCTATAACGGCCCCGACGGCAAGCTCGTCCTGGCCCAATCCGGCCAATATCTGTTCCGCTACCGCATCGACGCCAAGGGGCCGACCTGGCTCCAGACGCTGACCATGCCCAACAGCTATTCGGGGGTCGCCTGGTCGCCCGATGGCACGCGCATTCTGGTGGGCGGCGGGGTCGATGACGTCGTCCATGTCTTCGCAAAAGGTGCCAGCGGCACCTTCGCCAGCGTCGGCAAGCCGATCCCGCTCGGCCATAACAAGACCGGCAATGGGTCTGAGGTGTTGCCGCAGGCGGCAGGCGTCGCGATCAGCCCTGATGGCACGCGTGCGCTGGTCGCCAATTATTACAATGATTCGGTCAGCCTGATCGATCTGAAGCGCGGCACCGTGCTGGTCGAACAGGATTTGCGCCCGGGCAAGATCGACGCCGCGCAAGCTGGGGTTGCAGGCGGCGAAAATCCGTTTGCGATCGTGTGGCGCGACGCCACCCATGCCTATGTCTCCGCCCCGCGCGACCGGCAAATCGTCGCACTGGAGGTGACCGGCGACGCGATCAAGGTTGCCACGCGCATCGCGACGCTGGGGCCGCCAACGGCACTGCTGCTCGATACAAAGGCACGGCGGCTCTATGCGACCGAGGACAATGCCGACCGGCTCGCCGTGATCGACACCGCGCAGGATCGGTTGGTGATGGAACCTCGCCTCGGCTTGCCCGATGCGCTGGGTGCAACGCCGGGCAAAGGCGTAAACCCCAATGCCCTGGCGCGCCTGGCCGACGGGCGGTTGCTGGTGACCTTTGGCGGGATCAACGCGCTGGCGGTGGTGGCACCGGTCGATCAGGGGATGCAAGTCCAGGGGCTGATCCCGACGGGCTGGTATCCGAGCGCCGTCGCAGTCAGCGCGCAGGGCAATCACGTCTTCGTCGTCAACCGCAAGAGCCCGCCCGGCCCCAACCCGCTTGGCTGCGCGCCGAAACTGGCGGTGCAAAAGGCGCAACCGACCGCGTGCGGGGCCGCCAACCAATATATCTTCCAGCTCGAAAAGGCCGGGCTGCTCGATTTCCCGCTGCCCGCCCCCAAGGCGCTGGTCGCGACGACGCTGCAAGTCGCGCGCAACATCGGCCTCGATGCCGCCCCGGCGCGCGCCGCCGCCGAAGCGAAACTGGCGGCGCTGCGCGCGCACATCAAACATGTCGTGTTCATCGTGAAGGAAAACCGCACCTACGATCAGGTGTTGGGGGATCTCGAAAAGGGCAATGGTGACCCCAAATTGGCGATCCTGGGGCAGGCGCTGTCGCCCAACCATCATCAGCTTGCGCGCCAGTTCGTCACGCTCGACAATTTCTATGACAGTGGTGAGCAATCGAGCACCGGCTGGACCTGGACCACGGCGGCGCGGGTGCCCGATCTGCTCGAAAAGAACGCGCCGGTAAACTATGCGCAGCGCGGCCTGGCCTATGAAGCCGAGGAAGCCGATCGCTCGATCTACACAGCCCTTACCCCGACGGAGCGCCGCGCGGTCAACCCCAAGGCACCGACCGACCCCGATGTGCTGCCCGGCCCCGCCTTGCTGACCGCGCCCGATGGCGATGACGACGCCAGCGCTGGTCAGGGCTTCCTGTGGAATGCGGCAATCCGCGCCGGGCTGAGCGTGCGCAATTACGGGTTTTCGGATGCGTCGATCTACGACAAAGGCGAGCCCGGCGCGAAGCCGCTGGAGCGCGAACCCGCCAAGACCGGCACGCGCATCTACACCCCGGGCGACCGCCTTCTCGCCAGCCGCAGCGACCCGTATTTCCGCGGCTTCGACCAGAAGATGCCCGATTACTGGCGGATGCTCGAATGGCAGCGCGAGTTCGACGCCGCCGACACGGCGGGCACGGTGCCCGCGCTCACGCTGTTGCGGCTCAGCCATGACCATTTCGGCGACTTCAAGGAGGCGATCGACGGGGTGAACACGGTCGAGACCGAGATGGCCGACAATGATTACGCCGTCGGCCGCGTGATCGAGCGGATCGCCGCCAGCAAGGTCGCCGATTCGACCGTGGTGTTCATCATCGAGGACGACGCGCAGAATGGGGCCGACCATGTCGATGCCAGGCGCAGCATCGCCTTCGTCGTCGGCGCGCATGTCAAGCAGCAGGCGCTGGTGTCGACGCGTTACACCACCGTCAGCCTGTTGCGGACGATCGAGGCGCTGCTGGGGCTGAAGCCGCTTGGCTTGAACGATGCGCTCGCGCTGCCGATGGCGGACGTGTTTGACATGACCGCAACGCCGTGGAGCTACCGTGCGACGGCGGCTTCGGTATTGAAGACCACGGCCTTGCCGATCCCCGACGACCGCTATGGCGTCGCCACGCGCGTCTGCCCAACGCACACCGCGCAATATTGGGCGGACGCGATGCGGGGGCAGAATTTCGCGCAGGAGGACCGGCTGGATACCGCCGCGTTCAACACCGCTTTGTGGCGCGGGCTCGGCAGTGGACCGGAGCCGGTGGTGCGCAGCGGGGCCGATCTGCGGTTCGGTCGGAACCTTGTGGCGGCCACCGGGGCGACGTGTTCCTAAAGTCGGAAAATCGCAGCACCGCTGGCGGGCGTTTGCCCGAGCTTTGCGGCGCTACTGGACGTTGCGTGCTTGAGCCAATGCCACCGTCGCGTCCAACAGGTGATCGTCGCCTTTATTGGGATCGACACCCGGGGGAGCCAGCGCCACTCGCACCGCCGCGAGAACACTCCCTGACTTCCGGATCGCGGTAAAGAGATCCGCCCATTCGCGCCAAACCACCTTGACCGGATTGGCCTCCGCCGCGCGGCCCTTCAGACCAAACTCTACCGGCTCGTCGGCGCGCTCCGGCCGAAAGGTGCCGAACACACGATCGAAAAGGATCAGCACGCCGCCATAATTGCAATCGAGATATGCCTCATTGCGACCATGATGCGCGCGGTGATGCGATGGCGCGTTCAGTACCCATTCGAGCCGACCCAGTGACAGCGGTGCCTCTGTATGAAGAAAAAACTGGTACCGGAGATTGGCCGTCAACAACACCACGATCAGCCGTGGATCAAATCCCACGAGAATAAGCGGCACGTAAAACAGCCAGCCGCCCGAAAACACATTGGTCCAACCAAGCCGCAGCGAGGAGAGCAAGGTCATTTCTTCGGCTGAATGATGGACGGCATGGGTCGCCCACATCCAGCGGACACGATGGCTCGCTCGGTGAAACCAATAATATGCGAACTCCACGAACAGAAAGCCCGCCGCCCATGTCCGCCAGTCACCGAGCGGAAGGTGGATGGGCGCGATTTTCCACGCGACCGAATAAACAACACCAAGGACAGCGGCGTTGAGCGCTGCCGCAGGGATATTGCCGGCCACCAGGCCGATTGTCGTCATCGCGGTGCTCCGGTCGTAACCGCGCCCCGCACCGACTCGCCAGACAATCTCGGTCAACACCATCGCCACCCCGACGACGAGGATAATCGGTGACCCGGTGATCAGCGTTTCCATGTCATTGGTTCCGCATCTGTGCGAGGCCGGCCCGCAAGGTCGCCATTTCCGAGCGATCGATCACTCCGTCGTGATTGGCATCGGCCCGATCGAACACCGGCATGGGCGCGTTGGCGAGTTCTGCGCGGGTCACCACGCCATCGCCATTGGCATCGGCATTGGCGATAAAGTTTTGAAACGTCTTCTGGATGCTCGGTCGGAAGCGCGCAATCGCGGGAATGTCCGCCGCGCTGACGACGCCGTCACCATTACGATCGAACCGTGCAAAATTGGCCATGCGCGCAGCGGCAAATTCCGCGCGCGTGATTTGCCCGTCGTGATTGGTGTCGATCCGATCGACATCCTGTGCGGCCGCTGCGGTAGCGAGCGAAAGCAGTCCAGCGAGCGCGATCAAAGATTTCATCTTCATATCCGTTCCTGCGAAAAAACGGGTCCGACGGCAGCCTCTCAAGGGCCGAAAGCGCCGCCGGACCCTGTTCGGGTACCTTATTGGGGGATTTTGGTCACGGTACCCGAAACCGTGTGCGACTGGCCGTTGGGGCCGGTTGCTGTCGTCGAAAAGCTGCCGCTGCCGTCACCGTTGCTGGTTGCGGTGGTCGAGCGACCAAATGTCGTGCCATTGTTCAGCGTGGTCGCCTTGCCGCCATTATACGTGCCGTTGGACCAGGTTCCGCCGCGCGTGGTCGTCGCACCGGCACCCGAATTTGTCTGGATTCCGCGCGTTACCGTGCTGCTGCCCGTTTGGCGATTGACGCTGCGCGAGGCGGTGCCGCCGTGATTGGCACCCTGGATCGAAATCGATCCGCCGCGGCGCTGTGCGTCGGCAGGGGCCGCAGCCAAGCTTGCCATCATCCCAACGCCTGCAAGAATCGTAACCATCGACTTTTTCATACAATCGGCTCCATTTTCGGTTTTACCGGACGGGGGCTGTCCGATGACCTGCTTTTGCCGCAGTTCCGTAAGCGCGGTGCGTAGCGCAGATGATATTATGTAAAGAAACGTAATCGCGGCCTCGCCCCCGCTTTGCCAAAGCGGCAACCCAATGCATGGATACGGTATGGATACGCAGACCGTGATCGCTGTGGTTGAAGATGATGCAGAGATCGGGCCGCTGGTGGCGGGCCTGCTGCGCCGCGAGGGCTTCAACGCGGAACTTTGTGCGTCTGGCGCGGCGTTCGATCGGCTGCGGGCGCGCCGCCGCGTCGACCTGGTCGTGCTCGACCTGATGCTGCCAGGTGAGGATGGCCTTTCCATCTGCCGGCGACTTCGCGCGGAAGGCGAGGTGCCGGTGTTGATCGTAACGGCGCGGGGCGATGATATCGATCGGATCGTCGGGTTGGAAATCGGCGCGGACGACTATCTACCCAAGCCTTTCAACCCCCGCGAACTGGTTGCGCGCATCCGGGCGATTCTGCGCCGAACCCGAGACCGGCATCGGGTCATGGCGTTGCCGGTGGGCGAGCGCTGGGATGTCGGAGGTTTCATGGTCGATACGACGACACGCACGCTCACCGATCCCGAGGGCATCGACATTCCCTTGACCGGCGGCGAATTCGATTTGCTTGTCGCCTTTGTGCGCCATCCGCGACGGGTCTTGTCCCGCGATCAATTGCTGGACTGGACGCGCGGGCGTGACGCACAGCCCTTCGACCGCAGCATCGACGTGCAGGTCGGCAAGCTCCGCCGCAAACTGGCGGCGCATCCGAAGGGCGATGTCCTTATCAAGACGGTCCGCGGCGGTGGCTATTGCCTCGCCGCGCCGGTTGAGCAGCGGTAATCGATGCGATGCAACGCGGGACGCTGCCCTTTCGGATCGCGGTAGCGCTGGTCATCGGCTTCGTTGCCTTACAATTGGGCGTCTTTGTCCTCACCAGTCTTTCGGTCGGCGGAAAATCACACAGTACGATCGGGCTGCCAACCACCACGCAAACGCGAACGATGGTCGATATCATTGAGGCGGCCCCCGCCATACGGCGACCAGCTATCGCCGAAGCGTTTGATGGTGCCCTTTATCACGTCTTGGTCGAAAACGGCCCGCTGCCTCCGTCCATCGAAAGCTTGCAGGGGATAAGCATTGGGCAAAGGTACAGCGCGGCCTTGCCCGGGCACAACCTGTCCGTCACCGGGCGCGTTGCGCGGATGCCGACGATCGCTGCGCTAAACCCGTGGCCGGGATGGATCAGCGACCCACTAGCGGTGCACATCGCGCTGGCGGGCGACCAACCTACCATGCTGACCATCGTCAGCCAGCCTTCGGAGCCAATCCTGGCATTGCTGCGGCAACGCGCGGGACTACTCGGCTTTGGTGGGCTGGTGGCGCTCGCTGCCCTTGCACTGGCAGTTCGCGCGACGACCCGCCCGATCGTCCGACTTGCCCGCGACATTCGGACTTTTGCCGGCCGACCCGAAACCCCCGATCTAGTCGTTTCCGGCTCCTCCGAGCTACGCGATCTCGCCCAAGCCTATAATGACATGAAGGCCCGCATCGCTGAGCTGATGGGCGAACGGACGCGCATTCTGGCCGCGATCGCGCATGACATGCGCACTTATCTGACACGCTTGCGGCTCCGCGTGGACTTCATCGATGATCAAGAGCAGCATGATCGCGCGACCCACGATCTCGAAGAAATGTCAGCGCTACTCGACGACACGCTGCTCCTGGCGCGCCCGGAGCAGCCGCGCTTCGCCGATCCCCGCATCCTAGACCTCTCGGCTGAAATCGCCCGGATCGCGGCCATTCATAACGAACTGGGTCACGCAGTCACGGTTGGTCATTGCGTGGAATACGCTTGGGTGGAGGCGTCACCCTTGGCGCTGCGTCGAATCCTGGCCAATCTGATCGACAATGGTTTGCGGCATGGCAACAGCGTCACCCTCGCTATATGGCGCGAACCGACACAATGGCGGACCGAAGTCTCCGATGACGGCCCTGGCGTACCGTCGGCTGAGATCGGTCGTCTGGGCCGGGCATTTGGGCGGATCGACCCTTCGCGTGACCGGGCGACCGGCGGTGCCGGGCTAGGGTTGGCCATCGTCCGCGCGCTGGTGCAGGCGCAGGATGGTGAGATTGCCTTTGCCAATGCCGCGCACGGGGGCCTCGTCATCAGCATCTGGTTCAAAATCGCGAGCAAGCTGGACGATCACCAACCCGCCGCGCTCGGCGCGCAAACCTTGTCGATATGTCGCGAAAACCAAGAGGATGGCGTGGTGGAGCTGAGGGGAATCGAACCCCTGACCTCTGCAGTGCGATTGCAGCGCTCTCCCATCTGAGCTACAGCCCCGCACCACGCCCCGGCCCTCTTTTCAGGCGGGAATGCCGCCTTAACGGGGCTTTTCCGCCGATGCAACATGCCGCAATCGCACCTGC
The DNA here is from genome assembly GCF_000241465.1 of Sphingomonas echinoides ATCC 14820. Classification (GTDB taxonomy): domain Bacteria; phylum Pseudomonadota; class Alphaproteobacteria; order Sphingomonadales; family Sphingomonadaceae; genus Sphingomonas; species Sphingomonas echinoides. Next base: position 3,737,649 of record NZ_JH584235.1, on the reverse strand, counting down.
GCCCTTTTTCGTTGCCAAAGCGCGTGCCACGACATACCCCACCTTCGAAAACACGATGGAGGAATGCCGATGTCCCGCGCCTGGAGCCTGAAATCCCGTCCCAATGGTATGCCCGTGGCAAGCGATTTCGAACTGATCGATTTGCCCACGACCGCGTTGAACGACGGCGAAATGCGCATCGCCAATCGCTGGCTGTCGGTCGACCCGTATATGCGCGGGCGCATGAACGACGTGAAATCCTACGTTCCGCCGTTCGCGCTCGGCGAACCGATGCAGGGCGGCGCGATCGGCGAAGTGATCGAGAGCCGTGCCGAGGGGTTTGCGGTCGGCGATGTGGTGCAACATTTTCTGGGCTGGCGCGATGAGGCAGTACTGCCTGCGACACAGGTCCAGAAGCTGCCCGCACTCGGCGTACCGCCACAACAATTTCTGGGTTTGCTGGGGATGCCGGGAATGACCGGCTATTTCGGCCTGCTGCATGTCGCCGAGGCTAAGGCAGGCGACGTGGTGTTCGTCTCGGCGGCGGCAGGCGCGGTCGGATCGACCGTGGTGCAAGTCGCCAAGGCGAGCGGCATGACGGTAATCGGCTCCGCTGGCGGTGCCGACAAATGCGCGCTGGTAAAGGGGCTCGGTGCCGATGCGGTGATCGATTACAAGAGCGAGGGGCCGTTGCTCAAGAAGCTGCTGGCGGCGCTGCAGGGGCTCGGCAAGGACGGCATCGACGTGTATTTCGACAATGTCGGTGGCGAGCATCTCGATGCCGCGCTGGCGACCGGCAATCTGCACGCACGCTTCGCGATTTGCGGCATGATCGACATCTACAATACCTCCAAGCCGACCGAACTGCGCTATCTCGCGCGGCTGATCGGGATGCGCATCCGCATGACCGGGCTGCTGGTCAGCGACCATATGGGCAAGACGGCGGAGTTCTACCGTGTAATGGGCGGCTGGCTGGCCGAGGGCAAATTGAAGAATGAGGAAACCGTGTTCGAAGGCCTCGACGCGATGCCCGATGCGTTTTTCGGCCTGTTCACCGGCGGCAACACCGGCAAGATGCTGGTAAAGCTCTGATCCTTGGCCCTCTCCCGCGCCAGCGGGAGAGGGCTTTCGTTTCCCTCAGAGCGCGCCCGAAAAGGTATCGCACTGATTGGGGTCACCCGTCTCCATCCCCTTGCGCAGCCACGCCATGCGCTGCGCCGAGGTACCGTGGGTGAAGCTGTCGGGCACCACGCGCCCTTGCGATTCCTGCTGCAACGTATCGTCGCCAATCGCGTGCGCCGCAGTCAGCCCTTCCTCGAGATCGCCCGGATCGAGCCGATCCTTGTTCTGCGCGGCCCACACGCCGGCATAGCAATCCGCCTGCAATTCCAGTTTGACCGAGGCCTGATTGCCCTGAACTTCACTGCCGCGTTGCTGGATCGCCGCCACCTTGTCCGACGTGCCCAGCAAATTCTGGATGTGATGGCCAAATTCATGCGCAATCACATAATCCTGCGCGAAATCGCCCTTCGCCCCGAAGCGATTGGCCAGTTCATCGAAAAAGCTGGTGTCGAGATAGATGCCCTGGTCGCGCGGGCAATAAAACGGCCCCATCGCGCTCTGCGCCGCCCCGCAACCCGAGCGGCCATCACGCGCATAAAAGACCAGCTTGGGCGGCGCGAAGCGCGCGCCGAGCAGCTTTGCCCAAGTCTTGTCGGCCGAACTGAAGGCATTGCAGGCAGCGAGGCTCTGCGCGTTCAGGCGGCAACTAGTTGCCGTGTCGGTGCCCGCCTGCTGTTGGCCGACCTGCGCGGTCGGCGCGGACAGTTGCCCGCCACCCCCGCCGCCGAGCATCCCCAGCCCACCGCCGAAAAAGAACAGCACCGCCAGCAACACGGCGACGCCGCCGCAGCCGAATCGGCTGAACACGAGCGGCAGCAAGCCGAAGATCAGCCCGCCGCCGCCACCGCCGCCAAAGCCGCCAAAACCGCTGCCGCCGCCCTGACCGCGTTGATCCTCGACGTTGATGTTGGGGTCGAAATCGTCGAGGCGCATCGCAAGGGGTCCTGAGGTCGTTGCCGCTGCCGCATGAATGCGCGGGGACGGCGCTGGTTGCAACGGCTATGGCACGCTTGAATGACGTCCATTTCATCAAACTGTCGTTGATCCTGCAGCGCAACGCGCGCATGTCCGGCGCATGGCCGATTCCGAGACGATCACGCCCAAGCGCCGCTCCAAGGCGCTGCCTTTGCCCGAGTGCGTGGCGTTGGTGTTGCAGGGCGGCGGCGCGCTCGGCAGTTATCAGGCGGGCGTGATCGAAGGGCTCGCCGCGAGCGAGATCGAGATCGATTGGGTCGCGGGGATTTCGATCGGCGCGATCAACGCCGCGATTGTCGCCGGCAACCCGCCGGCGCTGCGCGTGCAGCGGCTGAACACCTTTTGGGACCTGATGACCTCGGCGCTGCCGAGCTTCCCGCTCTTCCCCAATGACCATATCCGCGAATTCGTCCACGAATGGTCGGCGGGATTCGTGCTCGCGGCGGGCGTGCCAGGGTTCTTCAATCCCCGCTTCCTGTCGCCAATGTTCGCCGTACCCGGCACACCCGAAGCGATCAGCTTCTACGACAGCGCGCCCTTGGAAAAGACGCTGAACGACCTGATCGACTGGGATTTGCTCAACAACGGCCCGGTGCGGCTGTCAGTTGGCGCGGTCGATGTCGAAAGCGGCAATTTCAACTATTTCGATACGACCGAAACCAGGATCGATGCGCGCCACATCATGGCCTCGGGCGCATTGCCGCCGGGCCTGCCCCCGATCGAGATTGACGGGCGGCTGTGGTGGGACGGCGGGCTGGTGTCCAACACTCCGCTGACGCACGTGCTCGACCATCAGCAGGGTCCGCTGCTCGCTTTTCAGATCGACCTGTTCGCGGCGGCGACCGAGCGACCTCGCACGATCATGGATGTGATGGCGCGCGAAAAGGAAATCCGCTTCTCCAGCCGCACCCGGCAAGTATCCGACCAGGTCATGCGCATCCGCCGCGACCGCGAACTGGCACGGCGCGTGCTCGCCAAATTGCCCCCGGAACTGCACGACGACCCCGACGTTATCGCGCTCAAGGCGCAGTCGAACGAGGATCCCGTCAACCTCGTCCACCTGATCTACCGCGCCAATGCCTGGGAGGGCGGCAGCCGTGATTTCGAATTTTCCGCCCGCACGATGCGCGAGCATTGGGAAGCAGGACAGGCAGCGGTCGCCGAGACGATGGCCAATGCCGAGCTGGTCGCCGAGAATATCGAAACCGGCCGCAGCGCCGCCTTCGATTTGACCGTGAAGCACCCCACTCTACCAACCCTTTGAATCGCAACGGAGACTCCGCCATGTTCCTCAAGGGCAAGACTGCCATCATCACCGGTTCGACCTCGGGCATCGGCCTTGAATATGCCAAGGTCCTCGCCGCGGAAGGTGCAAGCGTCGTCATCAACGGTTTTGGCGATGCCGCCGCGATCGAGATCGAGCGCGCCAAGCTGGAAGCGACCAGCGGAGCGAAGGCGCTGTACGACGCCGCCGACATGACCAAGCCCGAAGCGATCGCCGCGATGGTGAAGCGCTGTCACGATGAACTGGGTGGCCCCGACATCATCGTCAACAATGCCGGCATCCAGCATGTCGCCAAGATCGAGGATTTTCCGGCCGACAAGTTCGAGGCGATCATCAAGATCAACCTCAATTCGGCCTGGTACATGATGCAGGCGGCAGTGCCATTCATGAAGGCGAAGAAATGGGGCCGAATCATCTCCACCGCCTCGGCGCATTCGCTCGTCGCCAGCCCCAACAAATCGGCCTATGTCATGGCCAAGCACGGCCTTGCCGGGCTGACCAAGACGATCGCGCTGGAAACCGCGACCGACGGTATCACCGTCAATTGCATTTCGCCGGGCTATGTGTGGACGCCTTTGGTCGAAAATCAGATCCCCGATACGATGGCCTCGCGCGGGCTGACACGCGATCAGGTGATCAACGAGGTCCTGCTCGAAGCGCAGCCGACCAAGGAGTTCGTGACGGTCGATCAGGTCGCCGCGCTCGCCTTGTTCCTGTGCCGCGACGAGGCGAAGTCGATCACCGGCGCGAACCTTTCGGTCGACGGCGGCTGGACGGCGGCCTGATCGGGTAGCCATGGCCTTGGCAACCTCAGGTCGGCATGGTTAGGTATAGCCCTATCGCAAAAGGGGATCGGTCGCTTTGAAGGTTTTAGCCCGAATCCTTGGGTCCGTCTTATGCGCGCTGCCCGCCGCACTGCTCGCTGGGTGCGGCGGCAAAGCCAGCAAGACGGTTGAAGTCAGCATTGCCCCACCGCGATCGCTGCGCGGCACCGCAGCCGCCGAGGTTGACTGGCGGCACGTGGCAACTGCGGAAGACCGGACGCGCTTGCGCAACTGGCGCCAGGCGTGGATCGATGCCCTGGCCAAGGCGCAAGGCAGCGCCAAGGCGGCGGTTGTCGCCTCGGATTCGCTGCTGTTCGACCCCGACCGTGCGCTGAGCGGGGCAATGCCGCCGCCCGGCAACTATCTGTGTCGCGTCATTAAATTGGGTGCGAACGGCACCGCGATGCACGATGTCACCACGTACCCACCGGTCGATTGCAAGGTCGACGATGAGGGCGAGGTGTCGAGCCTGTACAAGGTTTCCGGCGCACAGCGTCCGGTCGGGCTGCTGTTCCCGGATTCGCAGGCGCGCACGATCTTTCTGGGAACGATGGTGCTGGGCGACGAGACCAAGCCGCTGAGCTACGGCCAGGACAGCAACCGCGACATGGCCGGCTATCTCGAACGGATCGGCGAAAAACGCTGGCGGCTCGTGCTCCCGTATCCGCGCTTCGAATCGTTGCTTGACGTGGTCGAGATCGTCCCCGCCCCCAAGCGTTAACGGGGCGGCCCCGCCGGAAGCGTAGTGGCATTCTCGCGCTTTTCCGGCCGGATGTAGATGGACGACAACATCGGTTCGGCGGCCTTCAGCTCGGTCTCGATCGTCTCGATCAGCGTCTCCGCCTCGCCCATCGTGATCTGATCGCGAAAATCGGCGCTGATCGCGACGAAGATGCTGTCGGGCGCGGTGTGGATGGTGCGGACATGGTTGACCGCAGTAATTTCGGGCCGTGCCGCGACGATCGCGCGGACCTTGGCCACCACCGCCGGATCAGCCCCCTCGCCGATCAGCAGACCCTTCGCCTCGCGCGCGAGCAGCGCCGCGACGATGCCGAGGATGACGCCGATCACGATCGACGCCGCGCCATCAATGCGCGGGTCGCCCCACATCTGGCTGGCCCATACGCCAATCCCGGCGACGATCAGACCCGCAATCGCGGCCGAATCCTCGAACAGCACGATAAATTCTGCCGGGTCCTTCGACTTGCGGATCGCCGCCCACCAGCCCTTGCCGCGATTGGCGGCGGCAAATTCGCGCACCGCGATGAACCACGATCCCCCCTCCAGCGCGAACGAAACGCCAAGCACGATATAATTGACCAGCGGATCGTGCAGCGGTTCTGGCTCCAGAATGTGGACCCAGCCTTCGTAGATCGACACGCCCGCGCCGACGCCGAAGATCAGGATGGCGACGACGAAGCTCCAGAAATACAGCTCGCGCCCGTAGCCGAACGGATGGGCTTCATCCGGCGGGCGACGCCCGCGATGCTGGCCGTACAGCAGCAGGAGCTGGTTGAAGCTGTCGACGACCGAGTGGAACCCTTCGGTCAGCATCGCCGAGGAACCGGTGATCGCCGCAGCCACGAATTTGGCCAGCGCAATGCCGAGATTGGCGAACAGCGCCGCGATGACAACGAAATTGGTTCCACCTTGCTTGGATGCCGACATGGATTTCCCTATTTTTGGACCCCGACCTTTGGAGATGGCCAACGCATAGCGCGGCGGCTCGGCAGCAAACAGCCCAACCGTCACACACTTTATTGACACCGGTATCAACGCGGTTAATCTTATCCACGACAACAAGAATCCGCGGCGACGGATCGGTAGAGGATGCCGGGAGGAAGGGACGAAGCGACGCGCGGAGCAAGGGCCCCGCACGCGAAACGCCCTGGATCACCCGCAAATCAGAAGTGCAACCGTACCGGTCGGCAGGAAACCCCTGCATGACACCGGTGTCTGGTATGGAACGTTGATACAGGGGAGAGCGATCATGACCATCAAAGCGGTGTTATTGGTAACGGCAGCAGCCTTGGCGCTGGTCGGCTGCGGGGATTCGAGCAACGGCGGCGGCGTTGCTGTCGTTGGTGGTGGCACCACCGGGAGCACGCCGACGCCAAGCCCGGCGACGCCAGCGCCAACGCTTGCGTCCTCGCTGGGGGCCGATGGCTGGGCGGCGACCGGCACCGGCACGACCGGGGGTGACGGCGCGGTGGCGGCCAAGACCTATACCGTCACCAATCGCAACGAGTTGATCCAGGCGCTCTACGGCAACACCGCCACGATCGCCGCCGATGGCAGCTATACCGGCACGCTCGATCCGGCGAAGAAGCTGATTTACGTGAAGGGGCGGATCAGCCTCAACGTCAACCAGGCGCTGACCGAACAGACCGCCGACGATTACATCAAGGGCAGTTGCGCGAGCACGACCTATGGGTTCACCGCCGAGGCCGCGCTAACCACCGCCTATCTCGCCGCCTATCGCCCGAGCGTATACGGCAATGCCAGCTTGCCGGTCGGCAATCCCGAGAGCGCGCGCGTCTGTGCGGCGGCGCTGCAAAAGAAGGTCGTGCAGATCTTCGTGCCGTCGAACACCTCGATCATCGGCCTGGGCAGCGATGCCAAGCTCGTCCATGGCAACCTGATCCTCGGCACCAGCAGCGCACCGATCGACAATGTCGTGGTGCGCAACATCACCTTCGAGGATGCGTTCGACTTCTTCCCGCAATGGGACCCGACCGATTCCACCACCGGGCGCTGGAACTCGGCCTATGATCTGATCTCGGTCCTGTATGCGACGCATGTCTGGATCGACCACAGCACCTTCAGCGACGGCGCACGGATCGACCGCCTCTATCCCTCGGTATGGACCGAGACGGTCGGGGCGGTGAATTACACCGGCAGCGACTTCAAGGTGCAGCATCATGACGGGCTGATCGACGTGACCAAGCTCGGCAATCTCGTCACGATTTCGAAGAGCTATTTCTTCGGCCATGACAAATCGTTCCTGATCGGCGGCACCGACACCGCGAGCAAGACAGCAGAAAACCCGAGCGTGCTGAAGGTGACCTTCCACGACAATTATTTCCAGGGCCTGCGCCAGCGCATGCCGCGCGTGCGCTTCGGCCAGGTCCATGTGTACAACAATTATTATGAGGTCTCGCTCGACCAAACCGCCGACGAACCCTTCCTGGTGGCCTGGACCGTCGGGCAAAGCGGCAAGATCATCGCCGAGAACAACGCCATCATCACGCCGGGAACTGCGGGGACCGTCAGCAATCTGTGGAGCATTTCGGTCAGCGCCGCGCGCACCAGCGGGTGCATCACCACGGGTTACACCGCCGATGATTGCGCATCGACCTTCGCCGATTCGGGCACGCAGTTGAACGGCGTTACCGTGGATGTCACCACCCCGCTGCGCGCCTCCAATGCTGCCGTCACCGCCAGCACCTGGTCGCCCGCCGCCAATTACAGCTATGTGCTCAAGCCGACCACCGGGCTGATCGGCACCGTCATCGCCAATGCGGGCGCGGGCAAGCTCTGACACCAGGGCCGACCGAACACGGGCGCGTGCGTAGTTTCCGAAGCTACCACGCGCTCACTGCCGACGGATAGTGGCGGGATGCACGCCCCCGCCCCCGGCTCCCCCACCGCGCCGTTTTGGACGCGCTCTGTTGACGCGCTGTGTACCGAGCTCGACTGCAGCCATGACGGGCTAACCACCGCGCAGGCCGATGCGCGGCTCGCGCATTATGGCCAAAATGCCGATGCGACGGTCCGCCAGACCGGGCTGTTCCGCGCAATCGTCCGCCGCCTGTTCGAGCCGCTGTCGCTGATCCTGCTCGTCGCGGCGATTGTGTCGATTTCTACTGGCGACTCCGTGGGCGGGACGATCATCGTCGCCATTCTGGCGATCTCGATCGGGCTTGAGGCGGTGCAGGAACGGCAGGCGCTGGGCGCGGCGGCGGCGCTGCGGCGGACGGTGGCGCTGAAGGCCGAAGTCAAGCGCGACGGCCAATTCGTGCAGATTGCGGTCGAGGGCGTGGTGCCCGGCGACGTGATGCGCGTGCGCGCGGGCGACATCATCCCGGCCGACGGGCTGGTGCTCGATAGCGATGCGTTCACCGCCAATGAGGCGGCGCTGACCGGCGAGCCCTATCCGGTGGAAAAGCGCCCCGGCACGGTGACCGGCGAGACGGCGGGCGAGGCGTCGAACGCGCTGTTTCGCGGCGCGGTCGGCCAGACCGGCGAGGCAATCGCCTTGGTCGTCCATTGCGGGGCAGCGACCGTGTTTGGCGGCGCGGCGGCGGCGCTGGACGAAGCGACCGAACTCTCCCCCTTTCAGCGCGACTTGCGCAGTTACGGGCTGCTCACCGCGCGGCTGACGATCGTGCTGGTCGTGGTGGTGCTGGCAACCAGCGTGTTCTTCGGGCGACCGGCGCTGCAATCGCTGATGTTCGCGGTCGCGCTGGCGGTGGGGCTAACGCCCGAATTGCTGCCGATGATCACCACCGTCACGCTGTCGCGCGGCGCGATGCGGATGGCCAAGCGCAAGGTGATCGTGAAACGGCTGGCGTCGATCCACGATCTCGGCGCGATGACGGTGCTGTGTACCGACAAGACCGGCACGCTGACCTCGGCTGAAATCACGCTCGCGCGCAGCCTGTCGCCCGCCGCCGCGGAAGACCCACGCACGGCGCGGCTGGCCGCGATTGCCGCATCGCTCGGCGGGGATCGCGGCGCGCTCGACGCGGCGCTGCTGGCCGCCGCGCCCGCTGCGGATACGGGCTGGACGCTGGTCGGACGCCACGCCTTTGATTTCGCGCGGCGGCTGGGATCGGTCGTCGCCAGCGGCCCCGAAGGCACGATCCTGATCGCCAAGGGCGCGCCCGAAGCGATCCTCGCTTTATGCACGTCGAGTCAGGGCGGCAGCGCGATGGGCGCGGCGGAACGTACCGCCGCGCTGGCGCAGGTCACGGCGCTCGCCGGGCGGGAAGGCCTGCGGACCATCGCAGTGGCATCGCGCGCCTGGACCGGCCCCGCGCAAACCGTTTCGGCGGCGGATGAGACCGGCCTCGTCTTCGAGGGCCTGTGCGCCTTTGCCGATCCGCCCAAGGCGACCGCCGCCGCAGCCATCGCCCGGCTGGCGGCGGCGGGAATCCGGCTGAAGATCCTGTCGGGCGATGATCCAGTGGTGGTCAAGCGGCTGGCCGGACTGGTCGGCATGAAGGCGGACCGCGTGCTGTCGGGCGCGGACATCACGCACCTGTCCGACGACGCGCTTGCGGTGCAGGTGCGGCATGTCGACGCCTATGGGCGGCTCGCGCCCGACCAAAAATCGCGCATCGTGCGGGCATTGCAGGCGCGCGGTGCTGTGGTCGGCTATCTCGGCGACGGCATTAACGATGCCCCGGCGCTGAAGGGGGCCGATATTGGCCTGTCGGTCGCGGGTGCCACCGGGGTTGCCCAGGCGGCGGCGGACATGATCCTGCTCGACAGCGATCTGGCGGTCGTCGCAGACGGTGTCGAGGAAGGGCGGCGGACCTTTGCCAACATCCTGAAATACATCCGCATGGGGGCCAGTTCCAACTTCGGCAACATGCTGTCGATGGCGGTGGCGTCGTTCTTCCTGCCGTTCCTGCCGATGTTGCCGACGCAGATCCTGCTCAATAACCTGCTCTACGACGTGTCCGAAATCGGCATTCCGTTCGACACCGTCCGCGCCGAGGCGATTGCGAAGCCGCAAGTGTGGAACCTGCGCGACCTGGTGAAATTCGCGGCGATCATGGGGCCGCTCTCCTCGCTGTTCGACTTGCTCACCTTTGCCGGGCTGGTGCTGCTGTTCCACGCGGCACCACCCGAATTTCGCACCGCCTGGTTTCTGGAATCGATGGCGACGCAAGTGCTGGTGATCTTCATCATCCGCACCAATGGCAGGCCCTGGGCGAACCGCGCGAGCCCGATCCTGACGATGACGTCGCTCGGCGCGTTACTGGTGGCGCTTGCCCTGCCCTTCACGCCGCTGGCGCACTGGCTGGGCTTCCAGACACCGCCGCTGGCGATGACGGGCGGGATCGTGGCGGTGGTGGTCGCCTATCTGGTCTGTGCGGAACTGCTGAAAGGCATCGCGATACGGCCCAGCCGCGCGACCCGCCACGCGCATCAACGCGGGCCGATACCCCGGTGAGCGTCGCGGGATCGCGAGAAAATCTCCCAGGTCGCGATGAACATCGCCGCGATCACCGGCCCCACCACCAGCCCGTTAAACCCAAACAGTTCCAGGCCACCAAAGGTCGAAATCAGCACGACATAATCGGGCATTTGCGTGTCGCGCCCGACCAGGATCGGCTTCACCACATTATCAACGCTGCTGATGATGAAGAACCCGCACAGCGCCAGCGCGATCCCCTGCCAGATCGCCCCGGTTGCCAGCAGATAGAGCGCCATCGGCACCCACACGATGCCCGTACCGATCGCCGGCAGCAGCGAGAACGCGCCCATCAGCACGCCCCACAGCAACGCGCCACCAATGCCGAGCCCCCACACGATCAGCCCGCCGATCAAGCCCTGCAGCACCGCGACGACCAGACTGCCCTTGATCGTCGCGCGCACGACGGCGGCGAATTTGTCGAATAGCGCACGGCGATATTCGGGCAGCAGGGGGATGGCATGTTCGACCTTGGCGACGATCGTGCGTCCGTCGCGCAACAGGAAGAAGCAGAGGTACAGCATGATGCCGAGCGTCGCCAAAAGCCCGAACACGCTTTGCCCGAGGCTGAATGCGCGGCCCGCCAGCGAATCGAAGCTCTTGACCGCCCCGTCCGCGATCCGCGCCCGCACCGCCGCAAAATCGGTGAGGCCATAGCCCGCCAATTGCTGTTGGACCCAGTTCGGCAAGCGGCCCTCAATCTGGAAGAACACGAGATCGAAATCGATCTTGCCCGATTTGATCTTGGCGTAGAGCCCCGCCGCCTGTTGCAGCAGCGCCCCGCCCAGCAGCACCGTCGGCAAGATCACCGCGAGCAGGATGACCAGCAGAGTCAGCACGGTCGCAAGGTTGCGACGACCGCTAAGCGTGGCGGTCAGCCAATCGGTCAGCGGGGCGAACACGATCGCGGCAACCACCGCCCACACGATCGCCCCGAAAAAGGGCGCGATGAGCCAGGCGAAGACCAGCGACACGATCATGAGGAACGCCAGGAAGAACCCGCGCTCGAGCGAGAAGCCGCGTGAATCGGGTGCGATCATGCCGTCGCCGGACGCGCGATTGCGCCACGCCCCATGATCGCGCGCACCACCGGCTTGCACAGTTCGAGCAGGACCAGAAGGCCCGCCCCCAGGCCAAGCGCAAACACCATGTCGATCCACGCGATCGACCCGAATTTCAGCAAGGTTTGCGCGGCGGGCAGGAAGAAGATCAGGCTGGCGATGATGACGATCGCCGCCAGCACGGCGCGCAGCGCACTGTTGTGCCGCGCGAACGCCTCGATGATCGACGCGCCGAACGATCGGTTCACGAGGATCAGCGCGAGGATTTCGGCAATCAGCGAGAAGAAGATCAGCGCACGCACCTCCGCCTCGGGCATCCCGCCCTGCACTTCCAGCAGGAACACCGTCGCCAGCATGGCAAAGGCCAGCCCGCCCTGGAACACGCCCCAGGCGATCATCGTCACGGAGAAGAGCGGTTCATTCGGGTCGCGTGGCGGGCGTTGCATGATGTCTCTTTCCCCGCGCTCGGCCTCGAACACAAGCGCGCAGACCGGATCGATCACCATTTCCAGCAACGCGATATGGATTGGCCCGAACAGGATCGGCATTCCGAACACCAGCGGCAGCAGCGCCAGCCCGGCAATCGGCACATGCACCGCGAAGATGAACGCCATCGCCTTGCGAATATTGTCATAGATCCGTCGGCCGAGCGCGACCGCTTGCACGATCGCGCCGAAATCATCGTCGAGCAGCACGATCGCCGACGCCTCGCGCGCGACATCGGTGCCACGCTTGCCCATGGCGATGCCGATGTGCGCGGCCTTCAGCGAGGGTGCGTCGTTGACCCCGTCCCCCGTCATCGCCACCACTTCGCCATCGGCCTTGAACGCCTGGACGATGCGCAATTTCTGTTCGGGCATGATGCGCGCGAACACGGTGATGGTCTTCAACCGCGCCGCCAACGCGGCATCGTCGAGCACGGCCAGTTCATCGCCGGTCAGCACATCACCATCGGCAATGCCCGCCTGCGCCGCGATCGCCTTGGCGGTGGCGGCATAATCGCCCGTGATCATCGCCACACGGATCCCAGCCGAGCGACATTCGGCAACCGCCGCCTTCACCGTCGGGCGCAGCGGATCGGCGAGCCCGACCAAACCGATCAGGTCGAACGCGAAGCCTGCCTGCGTCTCCGGCCAGTCGGTATCGGCGGCGACCGCCGTCGCCACGCCGAGCACGCGAATGCCGCGCGCCGCCATTCGGTCGACCGCGAGCGTCATACGGTCGCGCTCGCTGGGCGTTAGCTTGCACAGATCGGCAATCGCCTCGGGTGCGCCCTTGGTCGCGACAACCAGCCGGTCGTCATCGGTGCGCCAGACATTGGACATGGCGAGCAGATCGGGCCGCAGCGCATAGCCATGAACGTGGGTCCAGACCGGCTCCGAGGGTGCGCAAACCTCGACATGCGCCTGATGCAGCGCGATTTCCATCGGGTCGGACGGTTCCACCGCACTGGCCCGCGCGGCCATGCCCACGATCGGCCCGTAATCGGCAAAGGCGCAGGGTGCCTCCCCCAGCGTCGCATCCTCGCCCGAGGCCAGCCACAAGGCGACCACCGACATCCGATTTTCGGTCAGCGTGCCAGTCTTGTCGGTACACAGCACCGTCGCCGACCCCAGCGTCTCGATCGCCGCCGCGCGCCGCGTCAGCACGCCGACCGCGCCGATCCGCCACGCCCCCATCGCCAGGAAGATGGTGAGCACGACCGGAAATTCCTCGGGCAGCATCGACATGCCGATCGCGATCCCGGCGAGGATCGCCTCGATCCAGCCGCCGCGCAGCACGCCGAACAGCACCACCACCGCCAGCGCCACCGCGCCCCCGCCGATTGCGCACCAGGTGACGATGCGGGTGGTTTCGCGCTGGAGCCGAGGCGCCTCGGTATCGAGCGTGGCAAGCGACTGGCCGATCTTTCCGATCTCGCTGCGCGGCCCCGTCGCGGTCACCTCGGCGATGCCGCTGCCGCGCGCGACCAGCGTGCCAGAATAGACATAGGGCTGATCCTCGCCACCGGGACGATGCGCGGTGGCAGGAGCATCGGCGTGAGCCGCCTTGCCAACCGCCAAGGATTCGCCGGTCAACAGCGATTCATCGGCTTGAAGATCGTGCGCGCTCAGCAAACGTCCATCGGCCGCAATGCGATCGCCTTGCTCCAGCACCAGCACATCGCCGCACACCACCTCGCGGCCCGGAATGCGCACGCGCTCGCCGCCGCGGATGACCAGGGCGCTTGGTGCCGACAAATCGCGCAACGCTTCCAGCACATGCTCGGTGCGGGTTTCCTGGATCACCGTCAGGACAACCGAGAAGCTGGCAAAGGCGAGCAGGATCAACGCCTCGGTCAAATCCCCCAGCAGCAGATAGGCGACGCCACCCGCCAGCAGCAACGCGAACATCGGCTCGTGCAGCACCTCGAACGCGATCCGGAAGGCCGAGCGCCGCCCGGCGCGGGGCAAGGCGTTGGGCCCGTCGCGCGCGAGGCGATCGGCGGCTTCGGCAGGCGAAAGACCAGCGGGTGCGGGCGTCATCATCATGGTGGCTTCCCCCGACACCGTATCGCCGGTGACACGCTCCTGCGGACAGCGCAGGGTGCTCGCGCAAGAATAGCACCAGCAATGCCGCGTCGCGCCCGTGGCTGCTATGCGTGCTTTCCCCTAGCCCCCGCCGCAGGGAGAGCGGGCAGGATCACCGCAAGCGCAGCCCGACCCACAGCGTGCGCGGCGTGCCCAGGTCGATCGATCCGGCGGCATTGCGCGTCACCACCGTTTCATCAAACAGATTCTCGCCCCGCAGAACCACCGCGACATGGCGACCGACCGGCACCGTCACCACCCCGTCGAGCGTGGTCGCGGCGGGCAGCACATCGGTCTGCAGATCGTCCTCATATTGCCGCCCGACATAGCGCGCGGTCAGCGACGCGCTCCATCCGCGCAGCCCTGCCCAGCCGAGTGTCGCGCTCGCGCTATGCCGGGGGCTTTGCGCAGGGGCAAAGCCGCCCAGCTGCGCCGATGCGCCCGAGGCATGGACCGTACTGTCGCTAAAGGCATAAGACAGGTCGAGCGCAAGCGCGCCACGCTTTGCGTGCGCCGTCACCTCCACCCCACGCGCGACGATCGCATCGACATTCTGCCGCTGGCGAAGGTTGGTCGCGATCGTGACATTGGCGATCGCTCCCTCCAGCCGATTGTAGAAGGCCGTGACACCCAGGGTGAGGCCCGCGAATGGTTTCAAGTCGAAGCCCCCCTCGAACCCGCGCAACCGCTCCAGTCCGAGCGCGGCATTGGCCTGGGTGGTGACGGGAAAGACGACAAACGGCCGGTACAACTCGTTCAGCCTCGGTAGACGAAAGCCGGTATAGGCCGCCGCGCGCACCGCCACCGCATCGCTCGCCTGGAACAGCGCGCCCGCGCGCCCGGTCCCCTCCACCCCCGCGCGATTGGCAAAGCGCGTGTCGGTCATCACCCGACCGCTCGCGCTGGCCTCGCGGAAAAAGCCATCGCTGATCGTCCAGCGATCAACACGCCCTCCTGCTGTCAGGACCAGTCGACCGATCGTCCAGTCATCCTCTAAAAACAGACCGGTGGTACTGGTCCGGCCGCCGGCGGTGCGTCGCGTGGTGACGGCGCCACTTGCGGCATAGGCATCCTCATAGAGCGTCCCCTCGCCAAAGCGCGCATCCACCCCGATCCGCAGGAGATGATCGGGCCCGACGGGCGGGCGCAGCTCGATCTTCCCGCCAATCCCGGTCGCGGGCGTATTGCGCTGGTCGAGCGTCAGCCTGGCAGTGGTCGCGCTGATGACGCGGTTGGTGAAATTGCGCGCCTGAACATAGGCCAGCGCATCCACCGCCCAGCCACCGCGATGAATCAGCCGGACGCTGGCGTCCTCGCCTTGTGAACTGCTGTCCGCACCCGCAAAGCGCAGTGTACGATTGTCGCGGAACAGCAGACCACTGGCCTGCACTTCGGTTTCGGGATCCAGCGGCACCACCGCACGCACGCTCCCGGACCAGTCGCGATAGCGCGCCCGTGCGCTGGCGGCGGTGCGCTGGGCGAACGGCGTCGTGAAGAAACCGTCGCCGCGCTCGACCTTGCCAGACAGGCTGACGAAACCACTGCCGACGTCGGGCGAGACACTCCCGGACGCTTCGACGGCCGAATTGCTGCCGTAAAAGACCTCGCCCCAAACCGGCGGCAAATCGCGCCGCGTTGCGCTCGCCAGTTCGATCGTGCCCGCCACCGCGCCTGCGCCGAACGCGCCCGCCCCGCCGCCGCGCGTGACGCGCACGCCCGACAGCCGATCCGCCGCCAGCGCGTTGAACGGAATGTAGCCGAAGAACGGGTCGGCCAGCGGCACCCCGTCCAGCAACAGCAGGGCCCGACTGGAGGCATTGCCGCCCAAGGCACGCAGCGTGACACCCTGGGCCGACGGGTTGGCCGAACGGCTGTCCGCCCGGCGAAATTGCTGAAAGCCCGCAACGTCGGCCAGCACATCCTCAACCCGGCCCGAGGCATCGCCCGTCAGCCGCGCGCGATCGATCGCCACCGTCCCATAAGCGGGCACGCCAGGCGGCAGTGGCAAGGACTGGCCGAGCACGACGATATCGGCCGCATCCGGCACCGGCGACGATTGGGCAACCGCCGCGCCCGGCGCGATCAGCGCCGCCAGCGCCAACCCGGACACAGCATTCGCGCGGGTGGGCCTGCGCTTCCCTGCAGAGCGCAGCGCAGCCCCCACCCGCTCCGGCAATCGCGCGCGCCTAGCGCTTCTTGGGCTGCGGAACGCCGCTTACCCAGAAGATGCCGCCCGGCTGCAAGGCGATGACATATTGCCCGCGATCGTCGCATTCGGCGATCCACGTCGCCTTGCCGTCGATCGGCTCATGCTTTTTCATCCGCACGATCTTCTGGCAGGTGTAGCCGCCATCGCGGATCGCGCGGAACATCGTCGTTTCCTGCAAGGAGGGCGACAAAGCATCGATCTTCGCCTCCATCGGATCATGCGTCGCCACGGCGACAGGCTTGGCGCTGCCGCTCGGGCTGCCATCGCACGATGCCAGCGCCGCCGTCAGGAGCATCGCCACAGAGATACGGTTCATCATGTCGCTCTTGTCCCTCAAATGCCGCCCGCCACAACCGTCCGCCCCGTAGCTTCCAACGCACGGGTAAGGTCAGCGATGCAGCGGTCGGCCAGCGCGGCGTCGGTTGCGCGCACCACGAAATTGGCACCGGTGCGGCCATCGCGAAAGAAGGGATAACTCCCAATAGCCACGCCTTCATGGCTCTTTTCGGCCTCGCGCAGCAGATCGGCAATCTCGCTTTCGCCGACCCAGCAGCCGATCGTGCGCGACAGCACCGGCAACCCGCCTTCCAGCGTTCCGGTCAGCGCGTCCAGCATCCCTGCGGTAATGTGCGGCACCCCCGCCATGATGAAGATATTGCTGACGCGAATGCCCGGCGCGCCCGACATGCGGTTTTCGATCAGATCGGCCCCCTCCGGCACGCGCGCCATGCGCTTGCGCGCCTCGGTCAGGCCGCCGCGCGTGGTGTAATAGGCTTCCAGCACCGCCACCGCTTGCGGGTGATAGACCACCGGCACGCCCAGCGCCTCGGCAATCGCATCGACGGTGATGTCGTCATGCGTCGGGCCAATGCCGCCCGTCGTGAACAGATAATCGTTGCGCGCGCGCAGGACGTTGACCGCCTCGACGATGGCATCGGTCTTGTCGGGCACGACGCGCACCTCGGCCAGGCGGATGCCCTGCACGTTGAGCCAGGTCGCGATTTGCGCGATATTCTTGTCCTGCGTGCGGCCCGACAGGATCTCGTCGCCGATCACCGCCAGTGCAGCCGTCCAGATGCGTGTCGTCATGCTTCCCGCATAGCCCGCATCGGGGCCCTCGCAAAGCCCAAGCGGCTTCGCTATATCGCGGGGATGACCGAATATGTAACCGTAACCGCCGACGCGCCCACCGCCCGTACCGGTGCCATCAAGCTCCATGGCCCCGAAGCCTTCGCTGGCATGCGCGCCGCCGGGCAGCTTGCCGCCGAAGCGCTCGACATGATCGTGCCGCACATGGTGCCCGGCATGGCCACCGCCGAGTTGGACGCGATGATCCGCCGCTTCATCGTCGATCGCGGCGGCGTGCCGGCAACGCTCGGCTATCGCGGCTACACGCATTCGAGCTGCATCTCGACCAACCACGTTGTCTGCCACGGCATCCCCAGCGACAAGACGCTGAAAAATGGCGACATCGTCAATGTCGACGTGACGCCATTGCTGGATGGCTGGCACGGTGACACCAGCCGCATGTATCTGGTCGGCGATGTGCCGATCAAGGCGAAGCGGCTGGTCGAGGTGACCTATGAGTGCCTGATGCTCGGCATCGAAATGGCCAAGCCCGGCAATCATCTCGGCGACATTGGCGACGTGATCCAGCGTCATGCCGAAAAGCATCGCTACGGCGTGGTGCGCGATTTCTGCGGCCACGGCGTCGGCCGCCTGTTCCACGATGCACCCGAAGTCGTCCATGCCGGTCGCCCCGGCACCGGCCCCGAGTTGAAGCCCGGCATGATCTTCACGATCGAGCCGATGATCAACACCGGCCGCCCCGACGTGAAGGTGCTCGACGATGGCTGGACGGCGGTAACGCGCGACCGTTCGCTGTCGGCGCAGTTCGAACATTCGATCGGCATTACCGAGACCGGTTGCGAAATCTTCACGCTCAGCCCCGGCGGGTTCGACAAGCCGCCGTATTGAAATCTGATACCCGATCGATCTAGCGAGACATCGGAAAAGGCAGCGTGGGGCGGGGCAAACCCGTCCCCACGCTGCCGCCAGGTTCAGCTGACTTTGCTTACCGTGCCGTGCGTAATGGTGTGGTTGCCATAGGTGTACGTGCCGACGCCGTTCCATTCCGCATCGACGGCCAGCGCCGCCGAGAAGTGCGCGAGATAGCTGCCGATCGCGGGCGGCGGCACCGACACGACATATTCACCATGCAGCGCGATAAGCCGCGTATCGTGCCCGAAACCGGTATGATGCAGCACGCCGCTGATGGGAAATTCGATCGATCCATAGGGTGGCGGCAGCGACTGCGTAATATGCGCCGTGCCATGGATTTGACCAGAAACCGCATTGACCAGCAGCGACAAATGCAACGTCGGAGCCCCGACGATCGGCTCAATACCGAGCTGGACCAACAGCTTTACTTGATAAAGCCCTACTGCTTCAGACATGGTTTATCTCCTGCATCTTGAGAGAATAAAACAACACGTCGAGGATTGAGTCGTTACGCGCATCGTACATTTTCTGTATAATTTTACACGGACACCCTTGCCTAAAAATCAAGGGGTAATGCACGACTCCCGACTCGACCTTGCAAGAGTATCATTTCTCTCTTTGAGTCTAAAGCCGCTTTTCTCGGGTAAGCGCCTGAACCACCATCACTCCGTGTGTAAATTTCTTGCGATCGCGGAAGTTTTTATTTCATCTTTGTGGGTCCATCGAGTCGACACGATCGCACACCCTGGCGTGCCCCGACAGCATGGTTGTGCCTCCCAATCCGGCAATTCCCCCGCCTCCTGCCCATTTGTTGAGCATCGTGACATGGCACCCAAGCCGCTCCAACGCACTTTTGCGCCTCTCGCGCGGCTGGCACGGTTGTTGTAAGGTGAACCGACATAATGGGAGTGCGCACTGCGTGAAAAAGATCGAGGCGATCATCAAGCCGTTCAAACTCGATGAGGTGAAGGAGGCGCTGCATGAAGTCGGCGTCAGCGGCATCACCGTGACCGAAGCCAAGGGGTTCGGGCGGCAAAAAGGCCATACCGAGCTGTATCGCGGTGCCGAATATGTCGTCGATTTCCTGCCCAAGGTGAAATTGGAAGTCGTCGTCGAGGATGCGATGGCGGAGCGCGTGGTCGAAGCGATCGCCGCCGCCGCGCAGACCGGGCGTATCGGCGACGGCAAGATCTTCGTCATTCCGGTCGAAACCGCGTTGCGCATCCGCACCGGCGAGCGCGACGAGGATGCCATTTGACGCAGCGCAACATTGTGTGACAACCCGAGCATCCGGGTGAAATGTGAGTCCCGATTCTACGCGGGACATTGACTGATAACGAAAGGGCGTGGGGACATGGCGAATTCGGCTCCAAACACTGCGAGCGACGTGCTGAAGATGATCAAGGAGCAGGAGATCGAGTGGGTCGATCTGCGCTTCACCGACCCCAAGGGGAAATGGCAGCATCTGACCATGGTCGCCGGTGTCGTCGGCGAAGACGAGCTGACCGACGGCTTCATGTTCGACGGTTCATCGATAGAGGGCTGGAAGGCGATCAACGAATCCGACATGATCCTGAAGCCGGATCTGGACGCGGTGTGGACCGATCCGTTCTCGGCAACGCCGATGCTGATCCTGGTGTGCGACATTGTCGAGCCGTCGACCGGCGAACTCTACGCCCGCGATCCGCGCTCGACCGCCAAGCGCGCCGAGGCGTATCTCAAGACCACCGGCATTGGCGACACCGTGTACATCGGGCCGGAAGCCGAATTCTTCATGTTCGACAACGTCCAGTTCGAAAACAGCTATTCGACCAGCTATTACAAGATCGACGATATCGAGCTGCCGACCAACACCGGCACCAGCTATGACGGCGGCAATCTCGGCCACCGTCCGCGCGCCAAGGGCGGGTACTTCCCGGTCGCGCCGGTCGACAGCGCCGTCGACATTCGCGGTGAGATGGTGTCGACCATGCTCGAAATGGGCCTGCCCTGCGACAAGCATCACCACGAAGTCGCCGCTGCCCAGCACGAGCTCGGCCTCACCTTCGGCACAATGACGCTGACCGCCGACCGGATGCAGATCTACAAATATGTCTGCCACAATGTCGCGCAGGCTTACGGCAAGACCGTCACGTTCATGCCCAAGCCGATCAAGGAAGATAACGGCTCGGGGATGCACACCCATCTGTCGATCTGGGACAAGGGCCAGCCGCTGTTCGCGGGCAATGGCTATGCCGGTCTGTCGGACACTTGCCTGTATTTCATCGGCGGCATCATCAAGCACGCCAAGGCCGTGAACGCCTTCACCAACCCGACCACCAACAGCTACAAGCGCCTGGTGCCGGGCTACGAAGCGCCCGTGCTGCTCGCGTATTCGGCGCGCAACCGCTCGGCCTCGTGCCGCATTCCTTATGGCACCGGCCCCAAGGCAAAGCGCGTCGAAGTGCGCTTCCCCGACGCGATGGCCAACCCGTATCTCTGCTATGCGGCGCTGTTCATGGCCGGCCTCGACGGCATCCAGAACCGCATCCACCCGGGTGAGGCGATGGACAAGAACCTGTACGACCTGCCGCCGGCCGAACTGGCCGAAGTGCCGACCGTGTGCGGCTCGCTCCGCGAAGCGCTCGAATCGCTGGCCGCCGATCACGACTTCCTGCTCAAGGGCGACGTGTTCTCGAAGGACCAGATCGAATCGTACATCGAACTGAAGATGCAGGACGTGGCACGGTGGGAGATGACGCCGAGCCCGGTCGAGTTCGATATGTACTATTCGTACTAAGGTGCGGCCGCGCCCGCACCGGTGCGCGCCAGCGCATCGTGCGAATCGGCCGGCCTCGCTTTAGCGAGGACCGACGACGCTGCTCTGCCGCGGCGCGATCGAAGAAAGAGCGTCTGGAGCGATCCGGGCGCCCTTTCTGTTTGCAATGGCCGCGCTTGCGTCTGACGTCCCGCTCCACCTTCCCAATCAAGAAAGTTGCGATTGGCGCACCGTGCGGAGGCGGCTACTCTCCACTCGTGCCACCACCCAGGTGCTAAAGCACGGATTGCGCGCTCAAAATCAGGAGATACGATGTGTCGCGGTTCCGGTTCGTCGTCTGCTCGCTCCTCACCTTCTTCATCGCTGGAGCCGCCTCAGGGCAGACAGCCAAATCCGATAGCGCGCCAGCCCGCGTCCATATCCCGAAGGACGAACGCGAAGGCGTATGGCAAGCCCCCGCCGAGGGTACGCAGGTGCCGCTATGGTCGGCAAACGTCGCCCTCGCCAAACCCGACAGCGGCGATCGTCCCGAGGCAACGGGCAATGGCACCGGTCTGGTTGGAGGGCGCAAATGGCACTGGGCAACCTATGTCACGCGACCAACCATGACCGTCTATCGCCCCAAAGGGCCGCACAACGGGGCCGCGATGTTGGTGCTGCCAGGGGGCGGATTTGAAGTCGTCGCCACCGATTTGGAAGGCACCGAAATATGCGACTGGGTGGTCCAGCAGGGCATGACCTGCGCCATGCTCAAATACCGGACCCCGCAAGCCTGGCCGGCGGAAAATGGACAGCAACGGCGGCCGAAGGTGCTGTTGGCGTTGGAAGATGCCCAACGCGCGATGGGTTTGCTACGACAGGATGCCGCCAGCTACGGCATCGATCCCCATAAGATCGGCGTAATCGGGTTTTCAGCCGGTGCCTATCTCGCCGCGAATATGAGCAATACGGAAGAGCGCACCTATCCGCCAGCCGACGCGGCCGACCGCCAATCCCCACGACCCGACTTTGCGATCATCGCCTATACGGCGCGCATGGTGGACACCAGCAAGGGGCGGAACAGCCTGGACTTGCAACCCTGGGTGACGATCAGCCCGAAGGCCCCGCCGACGCTCATCCTTCACGCCATGAACGATTCAATGGACAATATCCGGCAACCAATGGCCTATGCGCTGGCGCTGAACGACGCAGGCGTACCGGTCGATCTGCGTCTCTATGCGAAGGGCGGCCACGCTTTCGGCATGCGCCCAACTGCCGATCCGATCACCACAGAATGGCCGGGGCAGGTCAAGCAATGGCTGCATGACATCGGCATTCTTTAATGCCGAACACCCGCCCCCTCACTCATCAAACGCCGTCCCGCCCTTCTCGACCGTCCGCCCGTTCAACTGCCCCCACAATTGCGCCGTCCCGGCTTCATGCGCCTTGTTCACATATTGCGAGGCGACCAGCCATCCCTTGATCGGGCGCAGCGGCAGCAGGCATCCCGCCAGCATCAGCGGCAGCGAGGTTACGGCATGGACCCAGAACGGTGGGCTGAACGCCACCTGGAACCACACCACCACGAACAGCAATGGAAACGCGACGATGCACAAGGAGAAGAAGGCCGGACCGTCATCGGGCGAGGCGAAGCTGTAATCCAACCCGCACACCTCGCAGCGGTCGACCACCTTCAGCCATGAGCGGAACATATGCCCCTTGCCGCAGCGCGGGCACAGGCCCTTGGCCCCGGATTTGAGGATCCAGCGCCATTTTTCGCCTTCAGTCTGTGTGTCCGCCATGTCTGATCCAACCTTTTCGCTGCCGCCTAGATAGGAACCCGCGCGCCGACTGCGATGAGACAAAACGCCCAAGGCGGTTACACGGTCAGCACGGTCGCGCCACACGTTTCCCCGGCTTCCAGCGCG
Source organism: Sphingomonas echinoides ATCC 14820 (assembly GCF_000241465.1). Taxonomy (GTDB): domain Bacteria; phylum Pseudomonadota; class Alphaproteobacteria; order Sphingomonadales; family Sphingomonadaceae; genus Sphingomonas; species Sphingomonas echinoides. Next base: position 3,714,753 of record NZ_JH584235.1, on the reverse strand, counting down.
CGGTGCGCGGCGGCGGCGTCTTCCAGCGCGAAGGTCTGGCCGATTTCGGGGGTGATCGCGCCCGAGCGCAGCATCGCGAACACGCGGTCGATCCCGGCCTGGCGCTCCTCGGGCGTGACATAATAGCTGAACAGCGTCGGGCGGGTGACGAACAGCGACCCGCGCGCCGACAGGATGCCGAGATCGACCCCGGTTACCTTGCCACCGGCATTGCCGAAACTGACGATCAGCCCGCGCCGCGCGGCGCTGGCCAGCGAAACCTCCCAGGTGGCCATGCCGACGCCATCGAAAATGATCGGCACGCCCGCCCCCTCGGTCAACTCGCGCACGCGCTGCGCCACATCCTCGCTCTTGTGGAGCAGCACGTGGTCGGCCCCCGCCGCCTTGGCCTGCACCGCCTTTTCCGGGCTGCCGACGGTGCCGATCACCGTCGCGCCGATCGCTTTCAGCCAGCCGACCAGCAAATGCCCGGTGCCGCCCGCTGCGGCATGAACCAGCACGGTCTGCCCGGCCTGCACGCGCGCGCAACGCTCGACCAAGAATTCGGTGGTGCAGCCTTTGAGCAGCACGGCGGCGGCGGTCTGGTCGCTGATATCATCGGGCAGCTTGAGCAGGATCTTGGCGGGGACATTGCGTTCGGTCGCATAGGCACCGAGCGCGGGGCCGAAAGTACCGACACGGTCGCCCGGCGCGACCTCGGTCACCCCCGGCCCTACGGCGGTAACCACACCCGCCGCCTCCGAACCCAGCCCACCCGGCAACGCCATCGGGTACAGCCCGGTGCGGTGATAGACATCGATGAAGTTCAGCCCGACCGCGACATTGCGCATCCGCACTTCGCCGGGGCCGGGATCGGGCAAAGTCACATCGACCCATTCGATCACTTCGGGGCCACCAATACGGTCGATCCGCGCAACGCGTGCCATCTGCCTATCTCCTTATCGAACCGCCCCAACCGACGACGTACGTTTCGGGTTGCAACCTATTTCGTCCCGCTCCATTTGTCGTCGCGTACCAGAAATTCAAGACGGTGGAGAGCGGCGATGAAGAGCTACCTCAAACAGTATATCAACGGTGCCTGGGTCGAGAGCATCGGCGGCACGCGCCACGCGGTGATCAACCCCGCGACCGAGCAGCCCTGCAGCGAAATCACGCTCGGCACGCCCGCCGATGTCGATGCCGCCGTAGCCGCCGCGCGCAGCGCGTTCGAAAGCTATTCGCAAACCAGCGTCGCCGAACGCGCCGCGCTGCTCGAGCGAATCATCGAGGAATATAAGAAGCGCATTCCTGATCTGGCGCAGGCAGTCAGTCAGGAAATGGGCGCGCCGATCGGCTTTGCCACGGCGGCGCAAGTGCCCGCCGGGCTCGGGCATTTCATCTCCACGCTGAAGGCGCTCAACGCCTTCCAGTTCGACGAACAGCTCGGCCGCGCGCGCGTGGTGCATGAGCCACTCGGCGTGGTCGCGATGATCACGCCGTGGAACTGGCCGCTCAACCAGGTCACCGCCAAGGTCGCGCCTGCCCTGGCGGCGGGCGACACCATGATCCTGAAGCCCAGCGAGGAATCGCCCGGCTGCGCGGTGATCCTGGCCGAAATCCTCGACGCCGCAGGCGTTCCGGCGGGCGTGTTCAACCTCGTCAATGGCGACGGCGCGGGCGTCGGCTCGGCACTGTCGGCGCACCCCGATGTCGACATGGTCAGCTTCACCGGATCGACTCGCGCCGGTATCGCGATCGCGCAAAATGCGGCGGCGACGGTCAAGCGCGTGCATCAGGAACTGGGCGGCAAGGCGGCCAATCTGGTGATCGAAGGCGCGGATCTGGCCGCGGTGCTGCCGCCGACGGTGCAAGGCGTGCTCGCCAATTCCGGCCAAAGCTGCATCGCCCCGACGCGGCTGCTGGTGCACAAAAGCCAGGTCGCGGACGCCACCGGCATCGTCAAGGCGATGATGGAGGGCACGCAAGTGGGCGACCCGGCCGAAATGGGCGCGCATATCGGCCCGGTCGTCAACAAGGCGCAATTCGACAAGATCCAGGGCCTGATCCAGTCGGCGATCGACGAGGGCGCGACGCTCGTCACCGGCGGCACCGGGCGGCCCGATGGCCGCAATGTCGGCTATTTCGTCAAGCCGACCCTGTTCGCCGACGTCACGCCCGACATGCGCATCGCGCAGGAAGAGGTGTTCGGCCCGGTCGCGACGATCATCGCCTATGACAGCGAAGATGAAGCCGTGAAGATCGCCAATGGCACGCCCTACGGCCTCTCCGCGACGATTTCGGGCGATGCCGCCAAGGCCGCCAAAATCGCACCACGGCTGCGCGCCGGGCTGGTGACGATCAATTCGTGGAGCCCGGACGGCAACGCCCCGTTCGGCGGCTATAAGCAATCGGGCAATGGCCGCGAAAACGGCAAGTTCGGCCTTACCGACTTCATGGAAGTGAAAACCGTGATCGGCGAGCCCGCCTGACCCCAAGCGCGGGCGGCGGATGCGCCGCCCGCCGACGATCGGCTAAGGCTTCACGCCGACTTGCGTACCGGCTGGCGGAAGCTTTTCAGCGTGAAGCTCGCGCCCTCGTGCACGATATGGTGCTTGGGCGGCTGCGGCTTTTGCGGGGGCCGCTGCGTTTCGGCAGTTTTGGGCAGATCCGGCATTGGCTTTACCTCCAGGGCGGCACCGCTCGCTGGGAGTGGTGAACGCCTCTGCCAGCAATATAGTCGCTTCCGCGCAGAATGCGAGCAGGAAGCCCGTCATCACGAACAACAGCACCTGGCTGCGCGCCCGCGCCTTGGCAACGTTGTTACGGCGGTTGGAGGTTGCCGCATCGGCCAGTTCCGCGATCATCAGCGTTCGCAGATCATCCCGAATCAACCCGTCGCGCTCAAGCGCCTTCTTGCCAATGTCCTGATAGAAGGTGCCCAAGGTTTGGGCGTAATCCAGAATTTCGACATCGCTGGGCGGATAGCGATACTCACGCAGCCGGATGACGTCCCAGAACCAGCGCCCGGCGACGACAAAACACACGAGCGCTCCCACGAGCAGAACGGCCACCGCAATCGTCCAGCCCGGTTCGCGCACCGAAAAGGCCGAGCGATAAATGCTCGGCAGGACCGCGACGGCAAGACCCAGGATCGCCGCGAAAAACGGCAGTGAGCGCCAGATCGCCTCGTCGGCATCCAGCTCGCGCTTGTAGGAGTCGGCAAACAGCGCCGAGAGATATTCGTCGGTCTTGGTTTCCGCCACCGCCTGCTCCCCGCCTCAATAATCCTTCGATACGCGCAAGTTTGCGCTTTGCCTCCCCAGCGTCGAGATGCTCGACAACACCGACAACCAACGCGTCACCTGGAACTCGACTTGTGTCGCCGAATAGCCCGCGCCGTCGGAAACGATCTCGGCGTAGAAACGCCGCGTAATGTATTTGCCCGCCGCGACCGAGGTGCCCTGCCCGGTTTGCGGATCGGCGGGGAGGATGCGCAGGCGGTCGAGCCCGGCCACGCGGCGCACCGCGTTGATCGGATCGAGCCCCCCCTTGCCGTTCTGCAACGCCGCCACTGCTGACGCCAATTGCAGCGCCTCGGGGGCGGACAAATTGGTGATCGAGGTGCCGAACAACAGCCGCGACAGCAATTCGTCCTGCGGCAAAGCGGGCACGCTGGAGAAGGTGATTTCGGGCTTGAGTGCGGGGCCGGTGACGTTGATCGACGCGTTCAGCCCGGTGGTGTTGGCGTTGGCCGAAATATCCAGCGCCGGATTGGCAGGCACTTCGCCGGCAAACAGGATCTTGCCGCGTTCGAGCGCGAAGCTGCGCCCGGCGAAATCGTAATTGCCCTGCACCAGATCGGCACGACCGGTGATCGCGGGATTGTCGGGCGCGCCGCCGATCTTGAGGTCGGCCGACCATTCGCTGCGCAATCCAAGCCCGGTGACCAGCACCTGGTTGGCGGCGCGCGCATGGATGGCGAGCTGCCACGGCGTACGCGGCGCTTCGTCATCCTCCGCGCCGCCGCCGGGCACGTTGATTTCGCGAATGGCGAGTTGCGGCACCGCGCTGGCCGCACTCGCCTGGCCCAGGCGATAGCGTGCCTTGTCGAGCTTCAGATCGCCCGAGATCGTGCCCCCTGCCCCATCCGACTGGAAGCGCAACGGGCCGGTGACGGTCGCGCCGATATCGTCGCGCGCGATCATCACCGCGCGGTCTGTCTGCAAGGTCAGATCGAGCCCGAGGCCGTTCTTGGCGGCGAAATCGAACGTCCCGCTTCCGTTGACTCGCCCGCCTTTGCCCGCGTCCGCCGCAAAGCGATCAATGGTGAGGCGCGACCCGCCGAAACGCCCGGCCGCCTGCACATTGGTCAGCACCGTGCCGGTCGTCGCGCTTTCGATGCGTGCGCCCTTGGCCTGAACGACGCCGGTGATTTGCGGATTAGCGATCGTCCCGCCAACGTCCGCACCGATCGCGACCGGGCCGGTCAGATCGAACAGTTCGACCCCGGTCAGCCGCCAGATCGTGTCGGCGGGCCCGTCATAGCGAAGCTGCGCAAACGCCCCGGCATTGGCAACGCGCGTCGCCAGATCAGGGCCTGCCGGCAAGGTCAGCAGCATTTGCGCGCGCCCGACGGTCTTGCCGCCGGTGGCCGCGACCGCGCGCGCGGCGATACGATCGGGCGACAGCACTCCGGCAATCCCGACATCGACCGGACGCGATGACAGGATCAGGCCCGAACGCGTCAGGCCACGCACCGTCATATCGATTTTGCCGGTCGGGGCCGCGCCGCCGCCTTGCGCATAGGACAGGGTGCCCGAAGCATTGCCGCCGAGGCCAAGCCCCGGATAGCCGATGTCGAGGATCGACAGCGGCATCCGCGCCAGCGTTGCGTCGATCGCGCTCGATTTGCCGGTGAAGCGGCCCGACAGCTTCGCGTCTCCGCCCGAGAAGGTGAGGTCGGTCGGGGCCAGTCGCCAGCCATCGCCATCGCGCGTGAACACCGCAGGGGTGACGAGCTTCAGCGGCCGACGATCGAGCGTACCCTGCGCGGTCACGGAGTAGCTGTCCGGCGTCACGCGAGTGAGCGACTGAATATCGAAGGCGCGCCCGCTCGACCCGGCGATCGAGGCGGTAATGGAGCCGGTGCCGCCGCGCAGCGAGGCGCGCGCAGCAAAGCGCCCGATCACCAGCGACCCGCGCCGCAACCCAGCGCCGGTCACGCTCGCTTCAATCGACGTGCCCGCCGGATCGAGCAGCGCCACCGCATCGAGATGCCCGCGCCGCAACACTACCGCATCGCTCAATCGTGCTGCGGTGGCATCGAGATGCGCCTCGATCCGCTGATGCTCGCCCACCGGGCGGAACAGCACCGCGCCCGACAAGCCCCCACCGGCCACCGCCAGCGTGCCGTCAAACCCGCCCGGCACGATCCGCAGCGGCCCCTTGGCATGCGTCCCGCTCACCGCCAGATCGGCGATGGAGATCGTCCCGTCGCCGCCCTTGGGCAACAGGATCGCGCCATTGCCGCTGAACGCCCCCAGCCGCGATCCGCCGCGCGCGGTGAAGGTGAACCCCTCTGCCGTCGGATCGAGGTGCGCGATCACGTCGCTGAGGCCCATCGTGTCATTGGGGCTTTTGAACACCAGATCGAGCGTCGGATGGTCGATCTTGCCATCGAGCTTCAGCGTCAGCGGGCCATAGGTTGCTTGCTGGCCCGCCCCTTCGAAATGGAAGGTGCCGTCGCGGCGGCGATAGCCATTGCCGGTGATGCGGATTTGCGGCGCGGTCAGCACGAGATGGTTGAGGTGCAGGATCCCGTCGGGGGTCCGCTCCAACCCGGTGACGAGGCGCGGCAACCCGCCCGCCAGCGACCGGAAGAACGCATTTTCCAGCGTCAGCATCCGCGCCGTGCCCTGGCCGACGACGCGCGTGCCGTGGCCGCCGGGGCCCGGCACCGCCTTGAGCTCCGTCTGCACGTCGACCACGCCGAGGCCGGGGATGCGGTAGCGCCCCAGGCCACCATTCAGACCAATATCATAGCGCCCGTCGCTGAGATCGAGCAGCAGGTTGATCCGCCCGTTGAGCTTGTCCGAGCTGAGCTTGAGGTCGTCGCCGATGACCAGCTTCGAGGTCACCCGCAGCACGCCATCGATCGTGAGATTGCGCAGAATGCCGCCCGCCACATCGCCAACCCCGGTGACGCGCGCCGCGACCGCGTGGATCGGCAGCAACACCGGCTGTTTGGACAAATGCCCGCGACCCGCGGCGTGGAAGTCCTCGAAACCCGTATCGTCAAAGGCAAAGCGCGCTGCGCTCAGGCGGTAGTCGAAGGCTGCGCTGGCAAAGCGACCGTCGAGGATGGTGCGCAATTCGATCGCACGCCCGGTCATGTTGGGGAACAACGCCGGTGGCCGCAGCAGGATCGCGTGGAGCCGCACATTGCGATAGGCGCTTTCCGCCAGATCGAGCGTGCCATCGCCAGTCAGGCTGAGCGAGACCGAACGGAGCGACAGCGTGCCCTTGAGCTGACGGTCGACCAGCGTTGCGCCACCATTCACCAGCACGCGCGGGGCGGTCAGCCGTTCGAGCTTGCCATGCACCAGCGGGGCCGGCGTCAGGACACCCGAAAGCGTATAGGCCCCGGCGCGGTCGGTCAGCGCGAGATCGACCAGCCGCGTCGGGCCGACATCGGCAATCGCCTTGCCCTGCCACGCCTGCCAGCTTCCTTTGCCCGCAATATCGAGCGCGATCGGTCGCGCGACCCCGATCAGCTTGGCGAGCACGCCGGTGGCGCTGCCGCGCGCCCGCGCCGCAACCTCCAGCCGGTTGCGATCGGGCTCGGCGTCGAGATGGACGCGCAGCCGGTCGCTGCCCGCCACCATCGCTGCAAGGTCGATCAGCGCGCGGCGATTGTGGATGTCCGCGCGCGCGCGCAGCCGCCCGATCCGCTCCACACCCGTCACCGCGCGCCCGACGATCAGCCGGTCCACCGCCAGTGCGCCGATGCGGATATCGAACCCCGGCAGGATCGGCCCCTTGGTCTCGGTCGGGCGCGTCTCGGGCACTTTGGACAGCGTCGCGCTCGGAATGCGCAAGCTGGTGATATCCAGCCGATTGTCGAGCCAGCGCAGCGGAGACCAATGCAGTTCGGCGCGCGGCGCGGCAAACACCAGCCCCTTCGGATCGCGCACCCGCACATCGATCAGCGTCGCGCGGCTGTAGATCGAGCCCTCGATCCGACCGATGCTGTAGCGCAGACCATTGGCGGGCCGCAGCCCGGCGATGGTATCGGCAATCATCCGGTGCCCGATCGCGGTATCGACCAACCCCAGCGCCGCAAGCAGCACCAGCAGCAGACCGAGCGTTGCCCCCAACACGATCCGCCCCCAGCGCCGGCGGCGCGGCGGCACAGGCGCGGCTTCGACCGTTTCGGGAAGCGACTCCCCGGTCAAAACGCCTGCCCCAGCGAGACATAGACGGCGACGCGCGGATCCCCCTTGGCGGGGTTTACAGGCGTGCCGACATCGATGCGGATCGGCCCGAAATTGGAATAATAGCGCACGCCAATCCCGGTGCCGTAGCGCATTCCGCCCAGCGTCGGGATGCCGCCGGTATAGATATTGCCGCCATCGAAGAACGGCACCACGCCGAAATGGCCGAACGCCTTGACCCGCGCCTCCAGCGAAAATTCGGCCAGGCTGCGCCCGCCGATCGGATCGTTATTGGGGTCGCGCGGGCCGATGTCCTGATAGCCATAGCCGCGCACCGACGCACCGCCACCGGCGTAGAAGCGCCGCGACGGGGCCACCGCATCGCGCGGCGCGCCCGCGATCGTGCCCAAGCGGATACGTCCTGCCAGCACCGCACCGGTCGTGATCGGCTGGTAAGCGCTGGCGTCGATCTGAATCTTGGCATAGCCGAAGATCGATCCTTCCAGCGACGCTTCGGGCGAGAAACGTCCACTCAGGCGGAAACCCCGCGTCGGGTTGAGCAGATCGTTGGACCCGTCATAGCTGAGCGTCGTCGGCAGCGCCGCGATGAAATAGGTGCGGCGGCGCGGAGCACCCGTCGTCACGATCACGTCGCGTTCATCCGACGCGGCCAGTTCCCCGCCGAGCGACCACGTCCATTTCTTCTGGAAGAAGATGTTGGTCTGCCGCTCCAGGCTGCCCGACAGCGACACGGTGCGCGCCTGATAGGCAGTGCGCTTCAAGTTGGACGCCACCGCCTGGAAAGTCAGCACGCGGTCGCGCCCTTCGAAATTGTTGCGGCGGAAGATGACGCTCGCCAATTGCTCTTCGGTGCCGAGCACCCCGCGCAGCGTCAGCGCGCCTTCGGGCGGGAACAGGTTGCGGTGCGTCCAGCTCACTTCCGCGCGCGCGCCTTCGCCGGTGCCATAGCCAAGCTCGCCGGCAATGGTGTGCGGCGGTGCCGGTTCCAAGCCGACCGCAATATCCACCGTGCCGGGTTCGCTACCTTCGACGGGCTCGATCTTGGTCGAGGAGACCAGCCCGGTCTGAATCACCGCCCGCCGCAAATCGACCAGCGCAGAGGCATCATAGGTCTGGCCGGGGACGAAGCGCGCAATGTCCTGCACATGTTTGGCCCCGAACACCTTGTCGCCCGAAGTCATCACGATCTTGCCGAAGCGGCGCTCGGCCCCCGGCACCACCGCCATGTCCAGCGTGGCGGTGTGTGCGGCGCGATCGACGACGATTTGCGGATCGCCAACCACCGCGAACGGGAAACCGCGATCGTTGATTGTGGTGCGCAAACTCGTCGCGCCCGCGACCACCGCATCCGAATTGACGGCATCGCCCGGATTGACCCCGAACGCGCGGCGGAGTGTGGTGGCCTTCGCGCCCGCCGCCTCCACGCCTGCGACGTTCACGCCCGCAAAGGTGTAGAGTTGCCCGGGCTCGGCATCCAGCACGACCAGCGGTCGCGCGGCCGGTTCCACGCGCGTCGTTACATGTGCGTCGTAATAGCCTTCGGCGCGCAGCAATGTCGTCAGCAAGGTCGCATCCTCGCGCGCGCGGCGATCGAGCTGCGCGGCGTTCGCGGGCTGGCCGACATTGGCCTTCAGCGTCGACAGCTGGGCAAACCGGTCGCTGAGCAGGCTGCTCGCGACATCGTCGATCCCGTCGACGCGGAAATCATAGCGGGTGTCCCCGGTCAGCGCGGTCGGCGTATCCGCCGCAACCGGCTCAGGTGGGGCCTTGGACAAATCGGGCCAATCCACCCCCAACCCCGGCAACGGCGCGAGCGGCGATTGCGGATCGAGCGGCGATACCTTGGGGTCAGCCTGCTCGGTCGACGGACGCACTTGCGCCATCGCTCGCGGGCAAGCCACACAAAGGAACCCGGCGGCGGCCAACGACACGCCCCGCCGCCCGACCGACAACGACATGGCTCGTCCTAGCCCGGCTGCGCTCCCAGTGACAGGGGGTTAGTCGCCGATTTGCGCGTCGATCAATGAACCGTGCCGACGGCGCGATCGGCCGAAAGCAGCACAATCAGCCGTTCGATCTGCCGCCAGCGGCAAAAGTGCAGATAATTGCCAAGGTCGCGACTGCGGTCGGCCCGCGCCGCCGCCTCCAGCGCCGCCTCATCGCCAAAGATCGCGATCAAATCGGTCGCATCGACGAAAGCGGCGCGGTCCGCGAGATAGGGCAAGCAGGTCATCAACGCTCCACGCTCAATTGGCTCGCCGACAAGCGTGCGAGCGTCGCGGGTATCACGACGCGTGCCAGTTTCCGCAAAAGCGCGGCAACGCGCGCGCCGTAAGGGTTAACCAAGTCCATCCCACCCGCCGGACGCTCTCACGATGGGACGCTGGCGTCCTGCACCGGGACATGGCAAAGCACCGGCATGGCACGCTCCCCCGCTCCCCGGACGCCGCTTGCAGGCGGGTTTTTGATCGCAATCGGCGCGATGGCAGGTGCCGGGGTCGGGCTGTTCTCGCCGATCGGGCCGACGCGGGGGTTTCTGATCGGCATCACGCTGGGGGGCGTATTGTCGCTGGCGCTGTGGCTGATCGACCGGCGGAAATAGGGCTTAGCGCAAGGTCCGCGACAGCCACACCACGCGTCCGATCACGTCGACCGACGCCGCCGTGATCGGGGGATAAGCGGGATTGTCGCTGACGATCCTGTACCCGTCTGCGGTTTTGGACACGCGCTTCACCAGTAGCACCCCGTCCCGCCGCAGCACGAAGATCGCCGGGCTGGCGCTGACCCGCGTGTCGCGTTCGTCGATCACGATCTGGTCGCCATCGGCGATCGTCGGCAGCATCGAATCGCCGCGCGCGCGCAGCATTGCCGCGTGCGCGGGACGCAGCCGCAAATCGTCGAGCAAGCGCGGGTCGAGCAACATCTCCGCCACGCCCGGATCATCGGCGGCAACCGTCCCCGGCCCCGCCGACACCTCGACATCGAGGCGCCGGATCGTCGCCATCGGCGTTGACGGCGTGCCCCCCAGCTCGGCTGCATCCACCCGAAAATAAGCGGCGAGCAGGGCACGGTCGCGGTCCGCCAGATCGCGCGGCGTCCCCCGCCGGACATATTGCTGCAGATACGCATCGTTACGCCGCAGCATCCGCGACAGCGCAGCATAGCTCGCCGTATCGGCATCGATCAGCGCCGCCAGCCGCGCCCGGGGATCGCCTCGCTCCATAGCCGACACGATAGCCATAGGAAATTTCCTAGACAAGTTGGAAAATGGAACAGATCGTGAACTTCAGCGCGAATCACGGGAGATGGGACATGTCGGTGCTGCAGAAAATCGATCGCTATTTGAAGGCCACGGCAATGCCACCGACCAAGTTCGGGCGGCTCGCGGTGCGCGACCCGCGTCTTGTCCACGATCTCAGGCGCGGCCGCGAGCCCGGCCCCCGCATGGTGCGCCGGATCGAGGCCTTCCTCGCCGCGCAACAGGTGCAGCCATGAGCCGCGGCCCCGATGCCGCCACGCTGCTGCGCCGCGCGCTGGAACGCGATGCGCGCGCAGGGATGTGCCATTACGATCGGTGCCCTGCACAGCACGCGCTGGGCCAGCGCGACCTTTATCGGCGCGCAGCATCGGCTGACGCTGGACGCGCCCGACGATGCCGCGCTGGCGCACTGGCTCGGGGCACTGCCCGAAGTGGAATTGACGCTGCGTGGTCATCTCGTCGCCGATGCCATGGTGACCGCGATCGCGCGGAGCGACGGACGCGCCGAGGCGACGATCGAGGTGCTGACGGTCGAAGCCTGACGCCGCGAGCGGGCGCGGTGGATTGTCGCGCGCGCGCGGCCCGGCTACGGCTGCGCTATGTCCAACCCGCGCATCATTGCCGTGACCCTTGACGAGCGCACCATCCTGTGGCGCTCGGCCGATATCGAGCAGGAACGGCGGATCGCGATCTTCGACCTGATCGAGGGCAACCATTTTGCGCCGCAAAAGGCCTATCCCGATGGCTATGTCGGCCCGTACAAGATCGATCTGACGGTCGAGGAAGGGCGGCTCGGCATCGGGATCCACCGCGAGGATGGCACCCATCTCGAAACCTATATCCTTGGCATGGGGCGCTTCCGCCGCCCGATCAAAGACTATTTCGCGATTTGCGACAGCTATTATCAGGCGATCCGCAACGCCACGCCTGCGCAGATCGAGACGGTCGATATGGCGCGGCGCGGCATCCACAATGACGCCGCCGCGTTGCTGAAAGAGCGGCTGGAGGGCAAGATCGACATCGATTTCGATACGGCACGCCGCCTGTTCACGCTGATTTGCGTCCTGCACATCAAAGGGTAAAGCGGGCGGCATGGGGCGTTGGAAAAAGCGGATCGGCCTGGCCGGTGCCGCCATCATCACCATCGGTGTGGCATATGCGGCAGGCTGGACCTGGATGCACCATTGGCGGCCGTCCGACAAATACGCCTTTCAAGGCGTCGATGTCGCCGAGGCGAACGGCGCGATCGACTGGTGGGCGGTAAAGCGCGCGGGGGCCGATTTCGCCTATGTCCGCGTTACCAGTGGTGCCGACCGACGCGATGCCCGCTTTCAGGAAAATTGGGCCGCCCTCTACGAAACGGGGCTGCGGCGCGGTGCGAGCCATTTGTATTCGATCTGTCGCCTCGCCACCGATCAGGCCAATCTGTTCAACACCACCGTGCCACGCGACGACAGCGCCCTGCCCGCCGCGCTCGAACTCGACTTCGCGGCGGATTGCCCCACGCGCCCGGCCCCGCAGATCGTGCTCGACGAACTGCGCCGCTATATCACCATGGTCGAATCGCACACCGGCAAGCCCGTGCTGCTCAAGGTCAGCAAGGCCTTTGACGCGGCTTACGGTGTGACACTGGCGATCCCGCGCCCGGTCTGGGCGGTGCAGGATTTCTTTCCGCCCGATTATCCGGCACGACGCTGGCGGATGTGGCAGGCAAACGGCACGCGGCGCATCGACGGCGTCGACGGGCCGATCCATTGGGACGTAGTGGCACCATGACCGAAGACAGCACCCGCGACACGCTGATTGCCGCCGCCCGCGCCGCCGCGCGCAACGCGCACGCGCCCTATTCGCGCTTCGCCGTGGGCGCGGCGGTACTGCTGGCGGACGGGCGCATCGTGACCGGGGCCAATTTCGAAAATGCCAGCTATGGCCTGTCGCTCTGCGCCGAGACGGTTGCACTCGCCACCGTCAACAGTGGCGGAAGCCTGCGCGAGGTGGTGGCGATTGGTGTGATTGGCGGGGCGATGGACGCGGATGGCCGCCCGACCGGCAGCACCCCGGTTGGCCCATGCGGGCGCTGCCGCCAGGTCATCAACGAAGCCGCCGATATGGCGGGGCGCGACATCATCGTGTGGTGCGGTGCCGCCGAGGGCGATGCGGTCGAGCGACGTACCCATTCCGAACTGCTGCCACACGCCTTCGGGCCAAAGGATCTGGGCTTGGGCGCTGCGGGGTAGCCGCGCGAGACGAATGTGGCAGCCCCCTTGCCCGCATCGGGATTTCCAGCGAAACGCGGGGACCGAAGACCGACACCATAGGGGAATCATTCGCATGTCGATCATGTCCGACCGCTGGATCCGCGAGCAAGCGCTCGCCACCGGCATGATCGAGCCGTTCGTCGATGGCCAGAAGCGCGAAGGCTGCATCAGCTACGGCCTGTCCTCCTATGGCTATGACGCGCGCGTGTCGGACGAGTTCAAGATCTTCACCAACATCGACAGCGTCATCGTCGACCCCAAGGATTTCGCAGCAAACAGCTTCGTCGACCGCAAGACCGACGTCTGCATCATCCCGCCCAACAGCTTCGCGCTGGCGCGCACGGTCGAATATTTCCGCATCCCGCGCGACGTGCTGGTCATCTGCCTCGGCAAATCGACCTATGCACGCTGCGGCATCATCGTGAATGTCACCCCGCTGGAACCCGGCTGGGAGGGGCATGTCACGCTGGAATTTTCCAACACCACCCCGCTCCCGGCCAAGATCTACGCCAATGAAGGGGCGTGCCAGTTCCTGTTCCTCGAAGGCAATGAGCCGTGCGAGACCAGCTATGCCGACCGTGCGGGCAAATATATGGGCCAACGCGGGGTGACACTGCCGCGGTTGTAATGCCCTTCGATCGCGACGCTTAAGCCGCCCCGAAAAAGTAACTGGTCCCCACGATCGAGCGGATTACCTTGTCGGGCATCGCGGCCAGCGCGGCGGCGACGAACGTTTCGCCGGAGCAGTGACCGGGAATGATATAATCCGGGTTGATTGCCTGCATCAGCGCGAGCGTTTCCATCGCCTGATCGCGCGTCTGTGGGGGAACGAGGTGAAACCCGCCGACGATCGCATGGACCTTATCGACGCCCGAGACGGCTTGCGCGCGTCGTACCGTGTTAATGATGCCGCGATGGCTACACGACCCGATCACCACCAGTCCGCGCCCGGCAACATGGAATGCCGTGCCCAATTCATGCTCGGCATCATCGACGACGAAGGGTCTGTCGCGCTTGGCAAGGTCGAGCAACCTTCTATCGCAATTCTGACCGGGAAGCATGCCCGTGGGCACGCGCGGGCGCTCGGGCGAGACGAACGGGATACGGCCCGTGGTAAAACCGTGCCCTGCCACGACCTGCGAATCGCCCGAGACGATGAGATCGATCCCGGCGCGCCCTATCGACGCTCGGTCGATTGCGCCAAAGGGCGAGCCATCGGGCTCTGTGCCCCGCAGGCGAGCGCAAAAGGCTTCCTCGCCTCCTACTAATAACGGGGTGCGGCGGCGGACCTTTCCCGTGGCCAGGAAGCCGTAAAGCCCGCCAAAATGATCGTAATGGCCATGGCTCAGCACCATCGCGTCAATCGCACCGGGATCGACACCGAGCAGCGCCATATTGTTGAGCAATGCCGCCGCAGTATAGCCAAAGTCGATGAGGGTCGTATGTGTACTCGCACCCACCGACGACCGTGCCAAAAGCGAATAGCCCCACTGGCCGGCAAAAGCCGTGTGATAATCTGCGGTAATCGGTGGCGGAACCACCCGGATTCCCGGTCGCGTTACTGAGGCACCGAACACACCGGTCGTGCTATCGATCAGAACCGTCAGGTGCAGTCGATCGACCACAGGCACCAGAAGCGGCGGTGCCGCGCCGATCGGAAAGGCGGGCATCAAGGCGGCGCCCGTCAGCGCCAGCAAGGATCGGCGATTCAGGTCCACAACGTCCTCCCTATCCGCGCGACACAAGCCTGACAGATCGCCAGTTGGTCCGCAATATTGGCAGCGGCAGTCGCGTCGGTCTCAAACAAAAAAGGCGGCCCCGAAGGACCGCCCTGATTGTGCATCGACAGATCGTAAGCGATCAGAAATCGTTGCGATATTGCTCGTTGCCGATGAAGCCGAGCTTCGAGACGTTCGAACGCTTGATGATCGCCAGAACCTTGTCGACCTTCTCATACTTCGCCGCCGGGTCGGGCTGGAAATGCAGCTCGGGCTCGGGGTTGAGCTGGGTCGTCTGCACCAGATATTGCTGCAGCGTCGCCTCGTCGGTCGGCGCGCCGTTCCACAGGATCACGCCGTCCGGCTGGATGACGATCTTGTTCTTTTGTGGGTCGACGTCAGGCTTCTTCGCGGATGGATCGTTGATCGGAAGATCGACCTTCACCGCGTGCGTCTGGATCGGAATGGTAATAATGAACATGATGAGCAAGACGAGCATGACGTCAATCAGCGGCGTCGTGTTCATGTCCATCATGGGCTCGCCTTCGGCGCCGCCACTGCTGATTGCCATGTCAAATACTCCTTGGTGCTACCGCACGCATTACGCCGACGGGCCACCCGTGGGGGGCGGTTCCGAAATGAAGCCGACCTTGGCGAAACCAGCCGACTGCATCGTGTAGATCGCGCCACCGATGCAGCGATACGGCGTTTCCACGTCACCGCGGATATGCGCCTCGGGCAGATCTTCGGTCGTCAAATTCTGAGCACCGCCGGCCTTTTTGACAATCTCTTCGAGCTTGTCGGTCGCGCGCTTGAGCAGCTCTTCGTGCGTAACCCGCGTCAAACCCCAATAGATCGCGCACTTGCCGTCGCTATCCTTGGTGATCGAGAGCGAGACGTTCTCGGGCTTGGTCACGGTCGGGTCGTACCGCACGTCCGGCAGCTTCAGCTTGACCGACTGCACGATCGCCGGAACCGTGATGAGGAAGATGATGAGCAACACCAGCATGACGTCGACGAGCGGCGTCGTATTGATGTCGGACATCGGGGCGTCATCGCCGCCGCCACCTGTACTAATCGCCATGAAAGGCCATCCTATTCGTATCGGTCAGGCCACCCGATAAAGCCGGGCGGCGAAAGAAACGGGGCCGCCGCTGGGAGCGGCCCCGCTCGGTACTCTTAGACGCGGGTCTGCACGCCGCCGGCCTGGCCAGCCGTGGTCGTGGCAGGCTTCGGCGCAGTTGCGGTCGGAGCCTTCTTGCCGGGAGCGACCGGACGCACCGCACCGTTCGAGGCGAGGTAGCCGAGCACGTCGTTCGAGAACGCGCTGAGATGCTCGGCAATGCCCTTGTTGCGGCGCTGCAGGAAGTTGAAGGCGAGCACGGCGGGAACCGCGACGACCAGACCGAAGGCGGTCATGATCAGCGATTCACCGACCGGACCTGCGACCTTGTCGATCGATGCCTGGCCAGCCTGGCCGATGCCGATCAGCGCGCGGTAAATACCGAGCACCGTACCGAACAGGCCGACGAACGGAGCCGTTGCACCGACCGTGGCGAGGAAGGCGAGACCGCCACCGAGCTGCGAGTTGATCGCTGCTTCCGAACGCTGCAGCGAACCGTGCAGCCAGTCATGCGCTTCGACCGGATCGGTCAGGCGCGAATGCTGTTCCTGCGCTTCGATGCCGTCGTCGACGATCTGCTTGTAGGCCGAGTTCTTCTCGAGCTTGGCAGCGCCTTCGCGCAGCGAGTTCGCATTCCAGAAGGTCGCACGGACGCGACGGCCCTGGTTGATGATCTTCTGCTGCTCGAACAGCTTTGTGAACAGGATGTAGAGCGTGAAGAACAGGAAGATGGTCAGGATTGCAGCCGTCGTCCAGGTGACGGGGCCGCCCTGCTTCATCGCGTTCATGAAGCCGAAATTGTCAGCAGCCGATGCACCGGCAGCGAGAATGGTGGTGGACATTGCGAAGACTTCCTTCTCGAAAAATGCCCGTGCGCCTCACCCCGGAGCACGCACGGGTGGATGGTTTATTGAGGCAAGCGCCAAACGACGTTACGCGAAGACGACGAGCGGATCGGATTGCCCGCACTGTCCAGGGCAGGCGTATACCGCCCGCGCCGCGTAATGTTCGAGCAAGCAGCGCGATCGAGCGAAGCGTTACCGCTCGATGCGACCACTACGCAGTTCTCGACACGGCCAGCGGTGTTGATTTCCCACTTGATCTTGCTCGTGCCCTGCGCCTCGGCGCTCAGTGCGTCCGAAGGATAGTCATCCGTCGTAACCCATTGCGACGGGTCGCCCTTGGGACCGGCCTGCTTGTTGATCGTCGGCGCTGGCGGAGCAGCAACCGGAACCGGGGCAGGCGCTGCGGCGCGCGGCGTAATCACCAACGCGGGCGGCGGTACGGCAACCGAGACCACAGGAGGGGGCGGTGCCGTGACGCGCACGATCGGCGGCGGCGACACGACCGGCGGGGTCTGAAGCTGCGGCTGCTCGGGCGGCGGGGGCGGCGGTTTGTCGGGTGGGGGCGGCGGTGGTTCGACGACGTCGAAGGTGTTCAGCTTTTCGGTAACCTTCTTGATGTATTTGAAGGTCAGACCGTTCACGAAACCCCACGCGAACAGCGCGACAATGATCGACACGATCACGATCGAAACCACGCGGCTGCCACTCGTATTGCGATCAGCGTAAGCCATTCAGAAACGAAACTCCTCTTTTCCGGTCACGACGGTCCAAGCCGATCCGTAACGTCCGCTCGTTATTCCGGCCTGCCATGGGCTAATATATCCTGGACAGGCCCAACCTCTATCGCGCCGAAAACAACGACGCAAACGCTTTGTCTCACGCAACAAACGTACAACCGCCGCATGGCAGAATTATTTCTGTATAAAAAATGCTTCCTCGGATACCCGTTGGGAATGCCAAAGTTCCCAAAAATCGCCCTGACCGCCGCAATTGTCGGACTTTCCGCCCCCTCCGCCGTTGCAGCGCAACATGCTCCGATCGCTGCGGAAAGTGCCGCGCCAGCGCCCGCTTATGCCGATTATGCGGACCTCGTCGTCGCGGCTCCGGTCATCGTCGATGCGACCATTCGCAGCACTGTCCGGCTCAAGCCGACCGATTCGGCGGTCCTCCCGCCCACTATGGCGCGCCTTTATGTGGAAGCCGACGTCTCGGCACTGATTCGCGGCACCGACGCCATGCCCGCGCGGCTTGGCTATACGCTGGACGTGCCGCTCGACGCCCATGGCCGCGCCCCGCAATATCGCAAGAGCCGCGTATTGCTGTTCGCGCGGGCGGTGGCGGACCAAAACGGGCAGATTCAGCTCATTCGCCCCGACGCGCAGCGCGGCTGGACGGTCGCTGGCGAGGCGTTGACGCGGCGAATCGTTCGCGAAACGCTCGCCCCCGAGGCTCCGCCAACGGTGACGGGTATCGCCAACGCCTTTCACACACCGGGCGACCTGCCCGGCTCGGGGGAAACGCAAATCTTCCTGTCGACGGCGGGCAACCGCCCGATTTCGCTGACGATCGAGCGCAAGGCGGGCGAAGCGCCGCGCTGGTCGGTCGCCTTGAGCGAAGTGGTGGATGCCGCCGCGCCACCGCCGCCGCGCGATACGCTATTATGGTATCGGCTGGCGTGCAGCTTGCCCGCGACCTTGCCCGACGCCGTGCTGCACTCGTCCGGCGACGATGCGACGGTCGCCCGCGAGGATTATGCCCTGGTCATCACTGCGCTTGGGGCCTGCGATCGCGGCGGACGCCCCTAATCGCGTGCGCCGATGCGCAACACCTGGCCCGTCGAAGATGTCGCCGCTGCCAGAAAGCGCGCGGCGGCGAGGACATCGTCCGCACACACGCCATCAGCGAGATCGAGCGCGGCCACGCGCATAGCCGGTGCGGCGTCGATCGCGATCGGGCCAATGCCTGCGATCAGCAATGCCCGGTCCAATGTTGGGACGGTTTCGGCAATGATGAGCAACGACAATCCGCCATCAGCCCGCGAATCGGATATCGTATGCCGAAGGTCGACGAGCGCAGCGGCATCGGCGGCGATCACGACGCGCGCCTGCCCCGCCAACGCCGCCGCCACCGCCTGCGTCACCGGCGGTTCCGCACCAGGGTGATCCCGATCGATTCGCCCGCCTCGGCGATGGCGAGCTTGACGATCGACACCTCGACCCGCGTCACGCGGGCATCCTGCAGGAACAGCGTTTCGCAAATATGTTCGGCAACCGCCTCGACCAGCGTGAAATGCACGCCGGTGGGCAGCGCCGTCGTCGCGGCATGTTTCAGATCGAGATAGTTTTTGGAGGCCGACAGCGGCGTATCGGGATCGAAACGATCGGGCACCGCCAAATCCACCGTCAGCGAAATGCGCAGCGGTTGCGGCAGATGCGTCTCCTCCGAATAGATGCCGGTCAGCACCATCACTTCGAGATCATGGACGTTCAGCGTCAGGCGGTCGGTCAAATCTGGCCCTTCTTGTCGATATGGGCGCGCGCCATAGCAGATCGCGGGCGCAGGGGAACCGTCACGCGGCGGCGCTGCTCCGCGCCGATGCGGCCGCGTGCCACCGCCGCAGATTGCCGAGGCCTTCCGGCACCGCCAGCCGCGCGGCCTTGGCGAAGTCGATCGTCACCAGCGCCGTGATATCCGCGAAGCTGTAGGCATCGGTCGCAATCCAGGCGCGCGTCGCCAGTTGCGCATCGAGCGCGGTGGAAAACGCCGCCCATAAAATGCCGCCACGCTCGGCCAGCTCTGGAATTTGCGGGATGGCGGGCCATTTGCCCGCAACGCCGCGATCGCGAAACGCCTCGCGCTGGTTGCGCAGGACATAGACGACTGCGGCATAGCCTTCCTGCTCGATCCGCCGAGTCCACGATTCGATCCGCGCAATGTCGAGCGCGCTCTCGCCGAACAACGATGGCGCTGGCTGCAGCGCCTCGAAATACCGACAAATCGCCGACGATTCGCACAACACCTCGCCGGAATCGAGTTCGAGCGCGGGCACCACCCCACGCGGATTGATCGCGAGAAACGCAGCGCCCAGATGCTCATCGCTGCGCAAATCGACCGGCACGCGGTCGACCTCGATTCCCTTTTCCGCCAGATAGATGCGAACGCGGCGCGGGCTTGGTGCCCAGGCGGCATCATAAAGTTTCACGAAGACTCTCCCCATTCGCCTTGCGTTCGGCGCGGTGGAGGCTAAAGCGCGCGGCCCCTTCGGTCTATGGGCCCGTTCCAGCGGGACACGGAAGGGGCGAGGAAACCGCCGTGATCGAATATGTGCCGATTGCCGATGTCGCGCCCGCTGCTGTCGAGGGACTGCTCGACCGTGCCTTCGGACCCGACCGCCATGAGCGCACCGCCTACCGCATTCGCGCCGGGATGGAGGCGATTGCCGCGCTGAGCTTCGCCGCGCTCGACGATGGCGCGCTGGTCGGCACCATCCAATGCTGGCCGATCCGCTTTGTCGGGGATGACGGGCAGGATGTCGCGATGGTGCAGCTTGGCCCGGTCGCAGTCGAGCCCGGACGGCAGCAAGGCGGCATCGGGCGCGCGCTCACCGCCCAGGCGCTGGCGGCGTCGGAACAGGCCGGTCTGGCCGACGCGATCACGCTGATCGGCGATCCCGAATATTATGGCCGCTTCTTCGGTTTCGATGCGGCGCGCACGGCGGAATGGCGCGTGCCCGGCCCGGTCGAGCGGCATCGCCTGCTCGCGCGCGGCGGCAAAGTGCCGAACGGGGCGGGCCTGCTCGCGCCGCGGATCACCGCGCTCGCCTGACGCGGGTTTACGCAACGCGCCGCCTGCCCTACCGCCGCTGCCATGCCGATGGAGCCGATCCCCGATCTCGCCGCTTTGTCGCTCGCCGACATTGCGCGCCTTGCCGAAGCGCGCAAACTGCCGCCGGTCGAGCGCTGGAACCCCACGCATTGCGGCGACAGTGAAATGCGCATCGCGCGCGATGGCACCTGGTTCCACCAGGGCTCGCCGATCGGGCGCGAGGCGATGGTGCGATTGTTCTCGACGATCCTGCGGCGCGAAGCCGATGGCAGCTATGTTCTCGTCACCCCGGTCGAGAAGCTCGACATCGTGGTCGAGGATGCGCCCTTCGTCGCGGTCGAGATGAAGGTGTCGGGCGAAGGCAAGGCTGCGACGCTCACCTTCCGGCTCAACACTGGCGATCTGGTCACCGCCGATGCCGACCATGCGCTGCGCTTCGAGCCACGCGAGGATGGTCCGCGTCCCTATCTGCACGTCCGCGCCGGGCTCGATGCGGTGGTCGCGCGCGCGGTCTATTACGATCTGGCGCAACGCGCGATCGACGGCGGCGACGTCCCGCCCGGCGTATGGAGCGCGGGCATGTTCTTTCCGCTGGAGCCCTCCGCATGACGCTCGTTTCCCGTTTGCAGCAGGCACTGGCCACGGGCCATGCCGATACGGTGCTGTTGACCGGCGACCATGTCGATCCCGATGCGATCGTCACCACGCTTGCACAGGCGGCGGTGCTGATCCCGGTCACCGACCGCGCCGAACCGGGCGTCATCCTGACGCGGCGCACCGACACGCTGTCGCGCCATGCCGGGCAGATTGCCTTTCCCGGCGGCCGGATCGATCCGGGCGATGCCGGGCCGGTCGCGGCGGCCTTGCGCGAAGCCGAGGAGGAAATCGCCCTGCCGCGCACCCACGTCCGTATCGTCGGCGAGGCAGACCGCTATCGCACCGTCACCGGGTTCGAGGTGACACCGGTGATCGGCGTGGTGCCGCCCGATCTGGCGTTCATCCCGGCCGCAGCCGAGGTTGCGGAGGTGTTCGAGGTTCCGCTCGGCTTCCTGCTCGATTCGGGCAACCATATCGAGGCGAGCGTCGAGTGGCAGGGCCGCAACCGCCATTATTATGAGATTTTCTGGGGGGACCATCGCATCTGGGGCGCAACCGCCGCCATGATCGTCAACCTCTCCCGGCGGCTGCGATGGACGGCCTGACGCTGCCCGATGCGCCCTGGCGGCAGCGCGCGGGGCTGGCCGAATTGTGCGCGGTGCTTGGGGCCGCGCGTGGCGACGCGCGCTTCGTCGGCGGGGCGGTGCGCGATTCGCTGCTTGGGCTGGACGTTGCCGATGTCGATCTGGCGACACGCCACCCGCCCGAGGATGTGATCGACCTGCTCGCGCGCGCGCGGATTCGCGCGGTGCCGACGGGTCTTGCCCATGGCACGATCACGGCGGTGCTGGCGGATGGCTCTCCAGTCGAAGTCACGACCTTGCGCAGCGACGTGGCAACCGACGGCCGCCATGCCACCGTCGCCTTCACCGACGATTGGCGCGAGGATGCCGCGCGCCGCGATTTCACGATCAACGCGCTCTATGCCGATCCACAGACGGGCGAAATCTTCGACTATTTCGACGGCCTGGCCGATCTGGCGGCGCACCGCGTGCGCTTCATCGGGGATCCGTTGCAGCGCATCGCCGAGGATCATTTGCGCATCCTGCGCTTCTTCCGCTTCCACGCGCGCTTTGGCGATGCGCCGGATGCGGCGGGGCTGGATGCCTGCACTGCGCGCGCCAACGATCTGATGGCGCTGTCGCGCGAACGGATCGCGGCGGAACTGCTCAAGCTGCTGGTCGCCCCCAACGCGGTGGCGACGCTGCGGCTGATGGTTGAGCGCGGCATCTTCCGCCCGGTCCTGCCCGAAATCACCGGCGGGGGTGTCGAGGCCTTTGCCGACGTTGCGGGCAGCGAGACGCTGGCGGGCCTCACCCCCGATCCGATCCGTCGCCTCGCCGCTGTGCTCCCGCGCGATGCGAAGGTCGGCGAGGATGTCGCCGCGCGGCTGAAACTGTCAAACGCGCAGCGCAAACGCATCGTGTCCGCACTGACGCCCGATCTCGCCGCCCCGCAGGCGCTCTCCTATCGGCTGGGCCAGGACGGCGCGATCGACCGCGTGCTGCTGCATACCCCGGCGGCGATGGAGCGCGTGCTGGCGGTGCGCCAGATCCTCGATTGGGTCGCGCCGAGCTTCCCGATCCATGGCGGAGCGCTGGTCGCGCGCGGAGTCGACAAAGGGCCCGATGTCGCGCGGTTGCTGAAACTGGTCGAACATCAGTGGATCGCCGAGGATTTTCCGTCAGCCGAGCGCGCCAATGCCATTGCCGATGCGGCCGTCGCTCAATTCCTGAGCGACTCCAGCATCGCATAGGCTGCTTCCGCCTCCAGCGGGCGCGCGTACAGATAGCCCTGGCCATAGGTACACCCCAACGCCGCCAGCGTTTGCGACAATTCGTTGGTCTCGATTCCCTCGGCGGTGGTCTTCATGCCCAGCGCCTGCGCGAGCGACAGGATCGCGCGCACGATCGCGATCTTGTCGCGGTCCGCCAGCATCCCCGTCACGAAGCTGCGGTCGATCTTGAGAATGTCGATCGGCAGTTTCTGGAGATAGGCAAGGTTGGAATAGCCAGTGCCGAAATCATCCATCGCGATGGTGGTGCCCAGCGCCTTCAGCGCGTGCATGATGCCGGCCATGCGGTCCGGGTCGGTCACCAGCGCGCTTTCGGTCAGTTCCAGCGTGAAGCGCGATCCGTCCAGCCCGTAAGCCGCAAGCGCCGATTGCACGACCGGCGCAATCGCATCGCGCTGCAACTGGATCGCGGAGAGGTTGACCGCGAGCTTGACCCCGCAATCGCCCCCCATCCGCGCATCCCATTGCGCCAGCGTCGCCGCCGCTTCCTGAATCGCCCAGCGCCCGAGCGGAACGATCAGCCCCGATTCCTCGGCCACCGGAATAAAATCGTTGGGCGAATATTCGATTCCGGCTTCGTCGCGCCAGCGCGCCAGCGATTCGAACGACACCAGCCGCCCGGTCGCGAGATCGCAGATCGGTTGATAGGTCAGCCGCATCTGCCCACGCTCGATCGCGCGGCGCAGCGCGGTCTCCATGCCGAATTGCTCGCGCGCAATGTCGAACGCCTGGGTCTGATACGCCTCGGTCTTGCCCGTTCCCTTCGAACGTTTGACCGCAAACTGCGCGTGGCGGATCAATTCCTCGCCATCGTCGATCGCCGCCGTGCCGAACGCGATGCCGATCGAACAGGCCACGCGAATCTCGAAATCCGACAGGCGGAACGGCGTGGACAGCGCGCCCTGAATCCGCTTGGCGACATGATCCGCATCGCCCGGCCCATCCTCCAGCGTCAGGAGAATGCCGAATTCATCACCGCCGGTTCGCGCCAATACGTCCTGCGCCCGCAACGCCCCCTTCAAGCGACGCGCGACGGTGATGAGCAGTTCATCCCCCGCCATCGACCCCAGGCACGCATTGACCCGGCTGAAACGATCGAGATCGATGACCAGAACGGCATAACGCGTGCGCGACGCGGGCTCGTCGAGCAAGGTTTCAAGCCGATCGCTGAACCCCGCTCGGTTGGGCAGGCCGGTCAAACTGTCGGTCAGCATTTCCCGACGCAAATTGTGCTCGGTCCGCAATTCGGCGGTTTGGTCAACCAGGATCAGGACGCAGCGCTGATCGGGATTGATCGCCAGTCGCGCCAGGGTGGCCTGATAATAATGGCAATCGACCGCGTCGCCATATTCGATCGGAAATTCGGCGCGGAGCGAATCGCTGCGAATAAAGTCGGCGATCCGTTGCTCGATTTGCGCGACCAGCGAGCGCCGCCGGTCGCCAATGCCAAGCCCTGCAATTTCATAAGCGCGGTTGGCGGCCTGCACCACCACCCCCGTTTCGTGCAGCGCCAGCATCACCGCCGGCACCGGCAACAGCTCGATAACGCGCGATGCCAACATCAGCGACGGCGCATGCGCATTGTCCTGCGTCAGCGCATCCGCCGCAGTCGAATGGTTCAAAGCAGGATGCGAAACGAACGCCATTGTCGTAGCGATAGCGCGCAATCGTTAAGAACCCGCTCAACCTTCCGGTTTTTCAGTACGTTGGTGAAATGACACCGCTGGTACTGGCGCGTGCTAGAAGCGGTTGTCGCGCGGGAATCCGTTGGGTGGCATTCGCCCCGCAGCGCCCCGTGCGGCCCGCCATGGTGCAAGATCGGTTTCGGTACGGGTGCGCCCGCTCTCGCCGCCCATCGGCCAGCTCAATCCATCGGCAAACACGAAGGTCGTCGCATCGGATAACCCGCCATCGCGGAAGCGCATCAACTGCACCCCCTGCCCGCGCGCCATTTCCGCCAGTTCGGTCAGCGGGAACACGAGCAAGCGCCGATTGTCGCCGATCGCCGCGACATAATCGGCCTCCGGCGCGACCGGGCGGACGACCTTGAGCTTGGCCCCGATCCGGGGCGTGACGACGGTCTTGCCCTTGCGCGTCTCGGCGATGATGTCGGCGGTGCGGACGATAAAGCCGCGCCCATCGCTCGCCGCGACCAGCAATTTCTCGGCAATGCCTGCACGGAAAATATCGACGATACCGACGTCGCCATCGAGATCGATCATCAACCGCACCGGCTCGCCAAAGCCGCGCCCGCCGGGCAATTTGTCGGCCGCCAGCGTGTAAAAACGCCCGTTTTCGGCGGCGACGATGATCTTGTCGGTGGTGTGCGCTGTGAAATCGAACAAGGCGGCATCGCCTTCCTTGAACTTTACCGCCGCAACCCCTGCGGCATCGACATGCCCCTTCATCGCGCGGATCCAGCCGCGCTGCGACAGAATCACGGTGATCGGCTCGCGCTCGATCATCGCCTCGAGCGGGATGTCGCGCGCCGGGGCCGCCTCGGCCACGGTGGTGCGCCGCTTGCCGAGCTTGGTCTCGGGGCCATAACGCTCGCGCAATTTGGTGAAGTCGCGCTTCAGCCGCGTGCGCTGGCGTGCCTCGCTGCCGAGCAACGCCTCCAGCCCGGCACGCTCCGCCTCCAGCGTGTCGCGCTCCTTGCGCAACTCCATTTCCTCCAGCCGCCGCAAGCTGCGCAGCCGCATGTTGAGGATCGCCTCGGCCTGGCGCTCGTTCAGGTCGAACTCCGCCATCATCACCGGCTTGGGCTCATCCTCGGTGCGAATGATCTCGATCACGCGGTCGAGGTTGAGATAGGCGACGATATAGCCGTGCAGCAGCTCGATCCGGTCGGCGATCTTGGACAGGCGATGCGTGGTGCGCCGCTGCAGCACGATGAACTGATGCGCCACCCATTCCTGCAACGCCTGGCGCAAACTCATCACGCGCGGCGTGCGGTTGGCATCGAGCACGTTGAGGTTGAGGCTGAAGCGGACTTCGAGGTCCGACATTTTGAACAGGCTTTCCATCAGCATATCGGCCTCGACCGTGCGACTGCGCGGTTCGATGACGATGCGGATTTCCGAATCCGATTCATCGCGGATGTCGGCCAGGATCGGCAGCTTCTTGTCGTTGACGATCGCCGCGATCTGCTCGATCAATTTGCCCTTCTGGATACCATAAGGGATTTCGGTGACGATCGCATTCCAGGTGCCACGCCCTTGATCCTCGACATGCCAGCGTGCCCGCACGCGGAAACCCCCGCGACCGGTGGCATAGGCCTCGGCGATCGACACCGGGCTGTGGACGACCAACCCACCGGTCGGGAAATCGGGCCCCTTGATATGCTCCAGCAGCGCCGCATCCTCGGCGTGTGGATTGTCGATCAGCAGGATCGCCGCATCGAACAGTTCGGCGGCGTTGTGCGGCGGGATACTGGTGGCCATGCCAACCGCGATTCCCGCCGCACCGTTTGCGAGCAGGTTGGGGAAAGCTCCAGGGAAAAGCTCAGGCTCCTGCTCTTCATTATTATAGGTGGGTTTGAAGCCGACAGCGTCTTCGTCGAGCCCTTCCATCAAATCCATGGCGACTTGGGTCAGTCGCGCCTCGGTGTAGCGGAAGGCGGCGGCGTTATCGCCGTCGATATTACCGAAATTCCCCTGGCCCTCAACCAACGGATACCGCACCGAAAAATCCTGCGCGAGCCGGACCATCGCGTCATAGACCGAGGAATCGCCATGCGGATGATATTTGCCGATCACCTCGCCGACCACGCGCGCCGATTTCTTGTAGGCGGTGTTCGGGTCCATCCGCAGCTGGCGCATCGCCCAGAGCAAGCGGCGATGCACCGGCTTCATCCCGTCGCGCACATCCGGCAGCGAGCGTGCGGTGATCGTCGACAGCGCGTAGACCAGATAGCGGTCGCTGAGCGCGCTATCGAACGGCGAGTCCACGATGGCTTGGAAGGGATCGGTCAAATCGGTCGGCATGTGTCCGCGATAGCAGCCGCATTCGCAGGTGGCGAGATGGTCGCGTCGCGATTACACCCGAGAGATGATCCGTTTACTGCCCCTCGCCCTTCTCCTCCTGCCCGCAGGCACCATGGCCGATACCCCGCGCCCGCCCGAACCGCCCTTGCTCACCTGGCCCGACTTGACCGGGCGGGCGCAGCCGAAGCCCGACGCGACGATCGCCTATGGCACCGATGCACTGCAACAGGTGGACGTGTGGCTCCCCGCCGGGGCCGGCCGACATCCCGTCGTGCTGATGGTGCATGGGGGCTGCTGGACGACCAGCATCGCCGATCGCAGCCTGATGAACTGGATCGCCGATGATCTGCGCAAAAGCGGGATCGCGGTGTGGAACATCGAATATCGCGGGGTGGATCGTCCGGGCGGTGGCTATCCCGGAACCTTTCTCGACGCCGGTGCCGCCGCCGACGCGCTGACCGCCAACGCCGCGCGCTTTCATCTCGACACTACCCATGTGGTCGCGGTCGGCCATTCGGCCGGCGGACACCTGGCGCTGTGGCTGGCCGGACGGTCGCGACTGCCCAAGGACAGCCCCCTGCACAGCGCCCACCCGATCACGATCCGCCATGTCATAAGCCTCGGCGGGTTGCCCGATCTGGAAGCCACCGCCGCCAGCCCCGATAACGGGTGTGGCACCGAAATCGTCGCGCAGCTGGTCGGCAAGCCCGGCACCCGCGCCGATGTTTATGCCGATACCTCCGTCCCCCGCCTGCTACCGCTCGGTGTGGCGCAGGATCTGGTCAACGGGCGTGCCGACGCGATCATTCCGTTGCGCCTTGGCACGGCCTATGTTGACCAGGCTCGCGCCAAGGGAGACCGCGCCGCTTTGCACATCGTCGAACGCACCGGCCATGTCGAACTGATCGCACCGGAGACGGCCGCCTGGGCGCAAGCAAAGGCGCTGATCCGCAGCGCGCTGGCGCAATGACGCGCGACGAAGCGCGCGCGCGCGACGCTGCCGATCCGCTGCGCGGCTATCGCGACCGCTTCGCGCTGCCCGACGGCGTACTCTATCTCGACGGCAATTCGCTTGGCCCCTTGCCGCGCGACGCCGCGCCCGCGCTCGCTGATATGGCCGGGCGGCAATGGGGCGAGCGGCTGATCCGCAGCTGGAACGAGGGCTGGATCGACGCCCCGCAGCGCATTGGCGGCAAGATCGCGGCGCTGATCGGGGCCGACCCCGACGAAGTGATTGTGGCCGATTCCACCTCGGTCAACCTGTTCAAATTGCTCGTCGCCGCCCTTCGCCACGATCCGGCGCGCCACACCATTGTCAGCGAAACCGGCAATTTCCCGACCGATCTGCACATCGCCGAAGGCGCGGTTGGCTGCGTGGCCGGTGCGCGGCTGAACGCGGTCGCGCGGGGCGCGATCAGTGCTGCGATCGACGGCGACACCGCAGTAGTCCTGCTCACCCATGTCCATTACAAAACCGCCGAGCGCTTCGACATGGCGTCGTGGACCGCCGCCGCCCATGCCGCCGGGGCGCTGACCTTGTGGGACCTCAGCCACAGCGTCGGCGCGGTGCCGGTCGACCTCAATGCCGCCGGAGCCGATCTCGCGGTGGGCTGCGGGTATAAATATCTCAATGGCGGGCCCGGTGCCCCGGCGTTCCTGTTCGTCGCGCGACGCTTGCAGGAGCGCTTGGCAAGCCCGTTATCGGGTTGGATGGGCCATGCCGCGCCGTTCGATTTTGCCGACGCCTATCAACCGGCCAGCGGCATGAAGCGATGGCTGGCTGGCACCCCTTCCATGCTGGCGATGGCGGGGCTGGAGGCGGGGGTCGACCTGTGGCGCGCCGTCGACCAGCAGGCGGTGGCGACGAAGAGCGCCGCGCTGTTCGATCAATTCGCCGCGATCGGTGCGCGCCTCAACCTCGAATGCGCCAGCCCCGCCAATCCCGAGCGGCGTGGCAGCCATATTTCGTTCCGCCATCCTCAGGCCTATGCGCTGTGCCAGGCGCTGATCGCGCGCGGCGTGATTGGCGATTTTCGCGACCCTGACATCCTGCGTTTTGGCCTGACGCCGCTCTATCTGGGGTTTGAGGATGTGTGGTGCGCCGGATCGATCCTCGCGGACATCCTGACAAGCGGCGCGTTCCGCGACCCCGCCTTCGCGCAGCGCAATGCGGTGACCTGATCCGTTGGGGCCAGCATCACTCCGCCAACCCGCACACCCCCAAGCTGATTGCACCACCGCCGCGCTTTCGATATAGCGACATCCTTACCGCCCCGGCCCGCGTTCCCCGCGTCGCCGGGGCCTATCGTTTTCAGCTTTTGGTTTTTAGGGGTATCCGCGCACATGGCACGCCGCCGCCAGATCTACGAAGGCAAGGCCAAGATCCTCTATGAGGGGCCTGAGCCAGGGACGCTGATCCAGTATTTCAAGGATGACGCAACCGCCTTCAACGCCCAGAAAAAGGGCACGATCAGCGGCAAGGGCGTGCTCAACAACCGGATTTCCGAGCATATCTTCACCCTGCTCGGGCTGATCGGCGTGCCAACGCACTTCATCCGCCGCCTCAACATGCGCGAGCAGTTGATCCGCCAAGTCGAGATCATCCCGATCGAAGTGGTGGTGCGCAACGTCGCCGCCGGATCGATTTCGACTCGACTCGGCATTGAGGAAGGCACCCAGCTTCCCCGCACGATCATCGAATATTATTATAAGGACGATGCGCTCGGCGATCCGATGATCACCGACGAACATATCGCCGCGTTCGGCTGGGCCGGGCAGGAAGAGATGCACGACATTGCCGACCTGGCGATTCGCATCAACGATTTCCTGTGCGGGCTGTTCGCCGGGATCGGCATTCGCCTGGTCGATTTCAAACTCGAATTCGGGCGCGTGTGGGACAATGACTATCCGCGCATCCTGCTCGCCGACGAAATCAGCCCCGATGGCTGCCGCCTGTGGGACATGACCACCAACGAGAAGCTCGACAAGGATCGCTTCCGGCGCGATCTCGGCGGTGAAGTCGAGGCGTATCAGGAAGTTGCCCGCCGTCTCGGGCTGCTGCCCGAAGGTGCCGACAATGCCGTGCTCGATCTCGAAAAGCATCGGCTGAGCAAGGGCAAATAAGCGCATGGCGGGGTGGCGGCAGCTTCGGGCCGCCGCCCCGGCGGCTGTGTGGCCCTATGCGGCCCTGGCGATCGCTTATGTGCTGAGCGTGCTGCGCGTGGTCGGGTGGGCGGGCCTCACCGACCCCACCGCACTCTACTGGCATGATTGGCAGGACCAGTCGCTCTACATACGCTCGGCGACCGCGCTGGCGACCGGCGATCTGGCACCGAGCCTGCATTATTACCCCTTGCTCTATCCGTTGCTCGGCCTGCCGTTCCTGCATCTGTGGCCGAGCCAGCCGTTTTTCTTCGTCAATCTGGCCTGCTATCTGCTGGCCTTTGCCGGCTTTCGCAGCGTCGCGCGCAGTTTTGGCGTGCCGCTATGGGGGGCGGTGCTGCTGTTCGCAGCGACGACGCTCCCGCAATTCGACCTTGCCAAAGTGTGGATCGAGCCGTGGACGAGCACACCGGCGGCGGCGCTGCTGTGGCTCGCGTTCGGGGCGATGGCGCGGCTGTGGGAAGAGGCTTCCTATTCCCCCTTTTCCCTTTCCCGGGGAAGTAGGGAGGAGGAACGCCCAACGGGCGGATCTCGCTGGCCCGCGAGCGTCCTCGGCCTGGCGCTCGGCCTGATCCCGTTCGCCCGCCCCGGCGACGTCATCATCGGCGCGATCATCGGGGCGTTCGCCATCGCCGCGCTGATCCGGGCGCGAGACGGCCGCGCTGCCCGCTATGCCGCTGCCGGCTTCATCCTGTCCTTCGGTGTGCTGGCCACGCTGTTCGTGGCGATCTACGGCCTGCGCCCAAGCCCTTACATGCTCTATTCGGCGCAATATGGCTTCAATTTCGCGTGGCTCGGCTGGAAGGCCTATGTCCTGCTGGTCGAGCCCCGCGCCTGGTTCGGCGAAGGTGTCGGGTTGCTCGATGCGGCCCCGTGGCTGCTGCTCGGCGGAGCCGGTATGCTCGCGGCTTGGTGGACCCCAGCTGCAAGGCGGCCGGTGACGCTCGCGGTCGCAGCGGCGGGTGCAACCTATGTCGTCCTGATGCTCGCTTATGTCGATTTGCTGCCGACCGGGCTGTGGCGCTTCAACAATGTGCATTATTTCAAATGGGTGCTCCCGCTGTTCGGGCTGTTCGCACTGCGTTTCGTGCTCGATGCGTGGCGGCGGCCGGTGACTCTGGTCGCGCTGCTGCCGATTCTGCTTGCGCTGACGATCCGGATCGACCCCGTGCCAGTTGAGGCTCATCAACCCGCGCGCATGGTGGTGTTCCCGGCCCCGGTCGGTGCCGCATGGACACCTACCTATTTCGCCACCGCATGGTTGACCGACGCGCGTGGCGAGCAACGCAACTCTTTTGATTACCATCAGATTTTGGCCGAAAATCGCGTGCGCGCAGTCGCCCTGCGACGGCCGTTCGCGGGCGATGAACGCTGGATCGGCGACGACCATGTCCGCGCGCAATTGGAGGGGCGCGATACCGGCGGCTATGCCCCGCTCTATCTCACCGGCCCGTGGCCCAAGACGACGATCGCCCGCTATGGCGCGCGGATATCCGTCGGCCTGCCCCATTGGTTCGAACCGCGCGAGACCGCGCGCCACTGACCCCTGACGCCACACGACGCTTGCGACACGGCGCGCACAGGGCCATAGGGTGCCGCGCTAACGACCAGCAGCCAGGACATGCCCATGAAGCTCCGCATTTTCGTCACGCTGAAGCCCGGCGTGCTCGATCCGCAGGGCCGCGCGATTCACAAGGCTCTCGGTGGCCTCGGCTTCGGCGGCGTCAACGATGTGCGCGCGGGCAAGCTGATCGAACTCGACGTTGCCGACGACACCAGCGACGACCGGATCGACGCGATGTGCCGCGAATTGCTCGCCAACACCGTCATCGAAAACTATCGGATCGAACGCGTATGAAGACCGCGGTCATCGTCTTTCCCGGCTCCAATTGCGACCGCGACATCGCGACCGCGCTGCACGAGGTCAGCGGCGTCGCGCCGACGATGGTGTGGCATGCCGATAGCGACCTGCCCGATGGCGTCGGCCTGATCGCCCTGCCCGGCGGCTTTTCCTATGGCGATTATCTGCGGTCGGGCGCGATCGGCGCACGCTCGCCGATCATGCGCGCGGTAACGGCGGCGGCCGAGCGCGGCGTGCCGGTGCTCGGCATTTGCAACGGCTTTCAGGTGTTGACCGAGGCGGGGTTGCTGCCGGGCGCGCTGATGCGCAATGCCGGGCTCGATTTCGTCTGCCGCGAAGTGGCGCTGACCGTCGATAATGCGCAAAGCGTGTTCACCAGCCGCTATGGCGCGGGCGAGCAGATCATCATCCCCGTCGCGCATCATGACGGCAATTATTCGGCCGATGCCGAAACGCTCGACCGGCTGGAAGGCGAAGGCCGCGTCGCGTTCCGTTATGCCGAGCCGGTCAATGGCTCCGCGCGCAACATTGCGGGCGTGCTCAATGCAACCGGCAATGTGCTCGGCCTGATGCCACACCCCGAACGCCGCATCGAAACCGCGGCACATGGCGGCAATGACGGACGGCGGATGTTCGAAGGCTTGCTGGAGCTGGTCGGGGCGTAACGACGGACCGACGCCTCTGCTTCCGTTCGTTTCGAGCGAAGTCGAAAAAACTGGCACGGCGCTTGTGGCTGTTTCTCGACTACGCTCGAAACGAACGGCTCAAGGGAAAGCCTTTACCCTCTCAGGACTGGGGCCGCATCGATCCTAAATCTGGAACGGTGAAAAGTCCGTCCCGCGGTCGTAAACGTCCACGCCCTCGCTGCGCTTCAGAACGTTGACCACCAGGTAGGTCACCGGCGTCAGCAGCACTTCCCATGACACTTTCAGCACGAACTGGCTGAGCATCACCATGCCGATCTGCTCGACCGGCCAATCGGCCAGCCCGTAAAAGGCGATCGGGTAGAAGATCAGGCTGTCCGCCCCTTCCCCCACGATCGTGCTACCGATCGTGCGCGTCCACAGATATTTGCCGCCGGTGGCGATCTTCATCTTGGCGAGCACGAAGGAGTTGAGCAGGTCGCCCACCCAGAAAGCGGTGATCGACGCCAGGATGATCCGCCAGCCAGCGCCGAACACGCGTTCATAAGCGGCCTGCCCGTTCCAGCCCTGTGCGACCGGCAAATGCACCACGGTCCATTCCATCACCGCCATGAACAGCAAGGCACCGAACCCCGCCCACAACGCGCGCCGCGCCCGAGCATAGCCATAGACTTCGGTCAGCACGTCATCGATGACATAGGAGACGGGGAAGAACAGGATGCCCGCGCCGAACGGCCACAGCCCGATCCACGGAAGGTTGATGACCGAGCGCTTCTCCGCACCGATCACGTTCGACAGCAGCAGGATGACGACGAACGCCACCATCACGAAATCGAAATAGCGGAACTGCCGTCCACCCAGATCGCGCGCGTTGATACTCTGTGGTGTCGTCATGCGGATCCGCCTTTGCCCTCGCGCGGCAGTTATGAAGGCCGTTTCGCTGCGCCGCAATCCACGCTACAGGCGAATCCGGTGCGCGCCCGTAGCTCAGTTGGATAGAGCAAGGAGCTTCTACCTCCTCGGTCGGGGGTTCGACTCCCTCCGGGCGCGCCATACCGCCGATTGGTCACCGCGCTCTGCCTGCATGGCGGTGCGGAAATCCATGCGAAACAAACCGATCCTAGCGGGCGTGGCATATGCACACCACACCCCGCCGCCTCGCCCTCCAGACCCCGCTCGCGCTGGCGACAATACTGCTTGGCTGCGGCCTGACCTCGCTCGCGCATGCCGACACCGGCGCTGCGCCCCCCGCTAAGGGCGGGGCGTCCGCGCCCGCCCGGCAGGCGAGCACGACCGACGACATCGTCGTTACCGGACGCGCGCTGCCGGGTGCGGTGATTGGCGACATCCCGCCCGAGAACCGCCTCAACCCCGCCGATGTCGCGGCGTACGGCGTGTCGACGATCAGCGAACTGCTCGATGCGCTGGCCGACCAGACGCAGAGCGACCAGGGGCGCGACAGCAGCAGCGCGCCGGTCGTGCTGGTCAACGGCAAGCGCATTTCGGGCGTCAACGAAGTCGGCGACTTGCCGACCGAGGCGATTTTGCGGGTCGATATCCTGCCCGAGGAAGTCGCACTGAAATATGGCTATGACGCGCAGCGCAAGGTGGTGAACATCATCCTGCGCCGCCGCTTCGTCGCCCGTATCGCCAATGCGAGCGCAGGCATGGCCGCTGCGGGCGGCGACGAGAATGGCACCGGCATGCTGGGCTATGTCCGCATTCACGACAATGACCGCTTCAACATCGCGGCGAGCGCCACAGCGACCGGCCAAGTGCTGCAAAGCCAGCGCAATGTGAAATCCACCAACACCGCGACCGATGCCAGCGGCACGGTGGTCGACGATACCGCCGACCGCACGCTGCAAGGGACATCGCGCAGCTACCGCCTGAACAGCGCGCTGGCGCATCGCCTTTCGGAAAGCGTCACCGCCTCGTTCAACGCGACCGGCAGTTTCCAGACCAGCGATTCGCTGAACGGCCTGCCGACCGCGACGCTGTCGGTGCCCGGGCAGGAGGATGAGGACGCGACCACGGTCCGCCGCGTGCTGACCGACCGGGCCTTGCGCCAGCATAGCGAGACCGCGAGCGCGCATGGCGGTGTCACGCTCAACGCCGATGTTGCCAAGGACTGGCAACTCTCGGCGATCGGCGCGTACGACCATAGCGACGTCCGCACCACCACCGACCGGGGGTATACCACCAGCGCGTTGCAAGCCGCGATCGATGCCGACCCGAGCATCGCGACCAATGGCAGCGCCTTTTCCACCAGCACGCTCGGCAGCCTGCAGCGCCAGCATTCGGTGGCGATCACCGATAGCGGCAGCGCCAGCATCGTCGCGATGGGCAAGCTCGCGACCTTGCCCGCCGGGCCGCTGCGCACCACCCTGCGCATCGGCGGGGCGTATAGCGCGCTCTCCTCCGAGACGATCGGCGACGCCGCGACCAGCCCCACCACCTTCAGCCGCTCCGAATTCAACGCGCAGGCCAGCCTGGACGTGCCGCTGACCAGCACCAAGACGCACTTCCTGGAGGCGATCGGCACGCTGTCCGCCAACGTGAACGTGGGCACGACGCGGTTGTCCGATTATGGCGCGCTCGGCACGCTCGGCTATGGCCTCAACTGGACCCCGCACAAACGCATCAGCATCATCGTCTCGGTCAATGAAGACCATGTCGCGCCGACGCTGGATCAATTGAACGCGCCGACCATCGCCACCACCAACGTGCTGGTCTATGACTATCGCAGCGGTCGCACCGTTTCCGTCACCCAGATCAGCGGCGGATCCTCCACGCTGTCGGCCGACGACCGGCACGTGTTCAAGGCCGCCTTGTCCTATGCCGCCCTTGCGAGCACGCGCACCAAGCTGACGCTGAGCGCCAATTATCTCAACAGCCGCACCGACAATGCGATCGGCCGCTTGCCGACGCTGTCGGCGGCGGTCGAGGCGGCGTTTCCCGACCGCTATGTCCGCGATGCCTCGGGCACGCTGATCTCGGTCGATGACCGCGCGGTCAATTTCGCGCGCGAGGAGCGGCAGGAGATTCGCTCGGGCTTCACCTTCTCACGCGTGTTGCGCGCGGCCAAGCGGCCAACGCCGCCCGCCAACTGGCATCCGCCCGCCAATTTCCGGCCATGGGGCGCGGGGGCACCGCACCCCGGTGCTGCCGTTGCCGAGGGTGCCGCTGCGCACGCTACCACGCCGCGCAACATGCCGACCCCCGACCGGGGTACGCCCGACCAGGCGGTGCCGGGGACCGATGGCGACGACATCGTCGTCGAGGGCCACCGCGCACCACGCGAGGATTTCGGCGGGCCGCCGCCCTTTGGCGACCGCCCGCCCCCGCCAGATGGCATGGGCCCGCCGCCGGACGGCATGGGCCCTCCCCCCGATGGCATGGGACCGCCCCCCGGCGGACCGGGAGGCCCTGGTGGCCCCGGTGGACCGGGAGGCCCTGGTGGCCCTGGCGGCCCGGGTGGTTTTGGCGGTGGCGACAACAGTCTGCGGCTGCAACTGTCGGCGTTCCACAGCTGGTTCTTCCGCGACCGGCTGGTGTTGCGCGATGGCGGCGGCACGATCGATTTGCTCAATGGCGGCTCCACCGGCAGTGGCGGCCAGCCGCGCCACACGGTGCAAGTCGATGCCGGCATCGTCGACAATGGCATCGGGTTTCGGCTGAGCGGATCGTGGAAAAGCGCCACCACCGTCGACACCGCGACCGACGGCAGTGGATCGCTGCACTTCGGCGCGCTCGCCAAGCTCGATCTGCGCGTGTTCGCCAATCTGGAACAGCGCTTCTGCGGCCAGGCCTGGGCGCGCGGCACGCGGGTGACGCTGGCGGTCGGCAATGTGTTCGATGCGCGCCAGCGAGTGCGCGATGCGAATGGCGCGACGCCTTTGGTGTACCAGCCCGACCTGCTCGATCCGCTTGGCCGCACGCTGAGCGTGTCGCTGCGCCGGCTGTTTTAGGGGGGCGTGGCGCGGGGCGCGATACGAGGATCATCGCCCCACACCCGGACGGTCAGGCTGGCGATCTGGACGCCAAATAATGACCATTCGTTAAGCGCAATCTTTCCCGTTTCTCCGTCCGCGCTTCGCCATTTCGGGAAAGAGCAATTGGGAACGATTTTGGGAAAGCAAAACCCGCAGGCGTCGGTCAGCGCGATCGAGGCGGCTATATTTCCGCCAGACATTCGGTTTTGAGAACGCCGGATCATAGCTGTCACACAGCCGTCACCCTCGAAAGAGCATCGATTGTGGGAAGGCGGACTGGCACTCAACTCAGTTGGTGATATCAACAGTCACGTTGCTAAAGTCTCCACAACGAAGTGCTTCGCGATCGATTAGCAGCACAAGCGAGTAGCAATCGCCCCAGATAAATCCGGCAATCTTACTCGTGTGAATTTCCAGCAATACCTCGTTTGGGCTTTCGGGTCCGTGGGGAGTGTAAATGTGCCCGAGAGGAGCGTGGCCCATCGCAGCGAGGCCGTCATGCGTTTCGCTTCGCCATTTAGCTTCAACGCGGTCGCGGAGGGGTGTTGGCAAATCTGTAGGCGTCGACGTGTAGGCCTTAATCGCATGATTTGTGAGACCGGCTTCGTAAAGAAGCCACCAAAGTTTTAAATCGGAACCTTTAGGCTGCCAATCAAGCAACTTTGTTTCTTCCAATATCAATTCAGCATTCCCGTCACCATCCGTGCGGGTATATTCTTTTCGATAGGCATTAAGGTCGGCGAGTTCGCCAATAAAGCTGGCTATCGAGGCCGGGTCCACTTTCCCTTCAGAGCGCATCCGCCCTTCAATTTCGAAAAACCGTACAAAGGTGTCTAACACCTCGGCGCGTTTCCCTTCGAACCATGCAGCGTCGGCAGGACGCAGTTTCTTCATGGCCGGGAAGCGCACGATGTCTCGCGCCAGACGCGTCACCGCATCTTCGAGTGCCGTGCATAGCAGTGAAACGGTTTGGCGATCAAAGGGATGATATGCGGGATCGACCAAGGTGCCCTGTTCGGGCGATTCCGTTGCTCGGGGCGCATCAGAGTCATGCAGTTCGTTACCCGAACGGGTTTCGACAATTAGCGGCCATTTCGGAAGCGCGAAGGTCGCTGGTTCCTTAAAGTCGAAAATACGAGTCCAATCGGCGTCGTTCGGTATCGGGGCCTTCACTTCAACTAAAGGGCCATCGAAGTGCAGTATCGACGGCTTTAGCGGGTGCTTCTCCGAAAGGAATATGCCTAGCCATCCGAACCTCGGACCTACGCCGCCCCACAAATCTCTTGGTAGCGCAGAAAGATCGATCTGCCCGACGAATAGTAGCTTCTGTCCGCCCTCCTCAGGCCAGACCGTGCCTTGCGGCATGGCGGCATTGCCCCCGAACCATCCGGCTATTGGCCCCACCCCAATGGGAATTTGAGGCTTTAAAATTGCAATATTTCGTTGGCTAGAGCGAGCGGCATCCTTCATCCGATCGGTATCGGACTGATAGCCAAGGAACTCGGCGATGAATTTTCCGCCCTCGCCCCCTGTGCCCGCACTTTTCTTGCGTCCGAACATGCCCGATCTCTCCCTGCCGATCGAACGTACATCCACCCGGTTGAAGATCGATTAAGCCTTTCCCTTATGTTCCGCCGTTTCGCCGGCGTTCCCGTTGAACCATCCTTTTTTGGGAACGTCGGCAGCTGCCCAATGTCGGCTATCGCCACCCACCTTCCCCGAAAGCAGCCGGTCTGCTGTCCACCAATTCCCGCCGCTCGCTGCCCCACCTCCCAATCCCGCTCCCCCCGGGAGAGGGGTGTCGGATGCGCCTGGTATCAGCCCTCCGCAGGATTCGACATAACGCCCGCCGCGATGGCGGCACCATAGGCTTGTGCGACGAAGTCCATCAGGGCGTTCGCTGATGGCGATGCCGCGGCGAAGGCGGGTTGCTGATGCGTTTCGCGCGCCACCATTTTCATCTTGCGGGTCAGCGCTGGATCGCCGCCCGTCGCCTCAAACACCTTGCCCATCCAGCGCCGGGCGAGGTCGATCGCTTGCGGGGAGTGCGGGTCGCCGATGGTCATCAGCCGGGTGGCCTCTTCGTGCAAGGTGCCCCAATCCGCATCGGGCTGGTGCATGCCGCCATAGCCATTGGCGTCCAATGTCGCCTGATCGGCGGGAGAGAAGTGTTTGGCGGCGATCGCCTGATAGGCGGCGCTGACATCGTTGGTGCGTGGGTCGGTCATGGCGGTTTCCTTGGTAAGGTCCATCAATTCGTCCGAGGAAAGGCCCCCTTGGTGGGCGAGTTTGGCGCGCGCGGCCGACAGCAACCGGAGCGCCTCCGCCACGCGCGTGGCTTCCTGGCGCAACAGCTGTTCATGCAGTTCCAGGAACGCAGCCAGGTCCGCAAGGTCGCCCGACAGGAGATCGGCAATGCGACGGAGCGAAAAGCCGAAGCTCTTGAGCGCGATGACCTGATGCAGACGTCGGATCTGCTCGGGGCCATAGACCCGCCAGCCCGCCGCCGTGCGTTCCGCCCGCACCAGGCCGTACCGCTCATACACCCGCAAGGCCTTGCCGCTCACCCCAAAGCGGCGGGCGGCCTCTGCGGAACGGAGATACGGCTCGGTTTGCGCCACGGTGTGCCCTTCATCGAACGAATCGCTCTATCGGGCCTGCCCCAGGGGCCGGTGCAAGGGGAAAATGCCACAGCGACGCGAACGGCTTCAAGATCGCTGTTGTCTCGCAAACCGCCGCTCGTCCTGCGGCGTCGCCGCGAAAAATCCGCTATACATTGCAAAATTCAATCAAATTTGAAACACTTTGAAATAATGCGTGCCTAAATTCCAACGTACACCGGCAATATAGCGCCAACTCATCAGACCAATAGCCATTGTCATCGAACTTTCATAAGCGGCCTACACGCCATTTATTGGCAGCGGACACAAATAAGGTCCCGCCTGTATGGTCCAACGAGGGAAGACAATGCGCAAAACTCTTATGTATAGTGCCGCCGTGGCGGCGCTTGGCTTGCCGACGCTCGCGTCGGCGCAGTCGACCGGCTCAATCGATGCCGAAACCGATATCGTTGTCAGCGGCAAGCGCGCGACCGGGATCAATGGCATCGAAATCCCCGACACGCCCAAGGCCAAAGCGGTGCTGACGCAGGAGTTCATCGCGCACCGCGTTCCGGGCCAGTCGATCCTCGACACGATCAACCAGATCCCCGGCGTCAATTTCACCAACAGCGATCCTTATGGTGCATCGGGCGGGCAGCTTCGTATTCGCGGCTTCGATGGCGCGCGCGTGTCGCTGACCTTCGACGGTATCCCGCTCAACGATTCGGGCAATTATGCGATCTATTCCAACCAGCAGCTCGACCCCGAGCTGATCGAGCAGGTCAACGTCAATTTCGGCACGACCGACGTGGATTCGCCGACCGCGAGCGCATCGGGCGGCACGGTCAATTACCGCTCGCTCACCCCCACCGACACAATGGGTGCGACCGCAATCTATTCGCACGGCACTTATGACATGAACCGCGTGTTCGGCCTGTTCAACACGGGCGTGTTCACCGCGTTCGGCACCAAGGCGTGGTTCTCGGCGAGCAAGGAAAGCTACGACCAGTATCGCGGCTATGGCAGCCTCGACAAAAAGCAGTTCAACGGGAAACTGTATCAGCCGCTCGGCAGCAATGGCGACTTCATCTCGATCGCCGGCCATTATAACGAGAATCGCAACAGCTCGTACAGCAACCCGTCGCTGGCCAATATCCGCTCGGTACTGGGCACGTCGGTGGTGCCGTCGACGATCGGCACAGCCACCCCCTACACGCTGTCGCTGAGCAAGAGCCAGTATGACGCGCTGTATAACAACACCTCCTCCGCCTTCCTCTACGATGCGAGTTGCTCACTCCCCTCGGCAAGCGGCGTCAACGGCACCAGCCAAAGCGACAAATCGGCCTGCTCGAACGTGGCCGCGACCGCGATCAACCCGTCCAACACCGGCAACGTGCGGCTCAACTCGCGCATCACGCTGACCCGCAAGCTCACGCTGACCTTCGACGGTGCCTATAGCTTCACGCGCGCCAATGGCGGCGGGTCTTCGGTGCTGGCCGAAAGCAACGCCAATGCCACCAACGCTGCCGGAACTGCGGCGGCGTCGGGCGTCTACAGCTATCAGTTCCAGCGCCTGGGTGCGGGCACGGCCAGCGGGGTCGACATTAACGGCGATGGCGACACGCTGGATTATGTGCGGGTCTATTCGCCCTCGAACACGCGGACGCAGCGCTTCACCGCGATTGCCAATTTGCGCTACGAGTTCGACGCCGACAATGCGGTGCGCTTCGCCTATACGTGGGACCGCGCGCGCCATCGCCAGACTGGCGAAATGAGCCTGCTCGATGCGACCGGCCAGCCCTATAATGTGTTCAGCGCGATCGACGGCGTGAGCGATTATGCTGTGGTCGATGCCGCCGGCAACGTGCTGCAGAAGCGCAACCGCTTGTCCTATGCGATCCTGCACCAGCTTTCGGGGGAGTATCGCGGATCGTTCCTGAACGAGAAGCTGAAGGTCGCGCTGGGCGTGCGTGCGCCGTTCTTCCGCCGCAACCTTACCAATTATTGCTACACCATCCCCGGCAGCACCAGCGACGCTTATTGCACGTCACAGACCGCGGCACAGGTGGCCGCCAATGCGACCACGGCGACCTATGGCCTGCCATACAACAACCGGGTGAAGACCTATAATGCCGTCCTGCCCAATGTCGGCCTGACCTATGCGATCACCCCGCACCTCAGCACCTTTGCCAGCTACTCCAAGGGTTTCTCGGCACCGCGCACCGACAACCTCTATGCCTTTGACGATGTGAAGATCAAACCGACCGGTGCGGTGAAGCCCGAAAAGACCGACACGGTCGACCTCGGCCTGCGCTACACCACCGCCTTGATCCAGGCGCAGGTGGCCGGCTGGTACACCTATTACGACAATCGCATCATCTCGACCACGACCGAGCTGGAGGGTGGCGGCACGCTGACCACCGACCGCAACGTCGGCGCGGTGAAGAGCAAGGGCGTGGATGCCAGCATCGGCATCGCCCCCGTGCAGCATCTGTCGGTCTACGGCTTTGGCTCGTTCATCGATGCGCGGTTGCAAAGCGATGTCATCAACCCGACCACCGGTCTCGTCACCGCCAACACCGCCGGCAAGTTCGTCGTCGAGACGCCGAAATGGCAATATGGTGGTCGCATGCAAGTCGACTTCGATCCGATCGCGATCGGGCTGCAGGTCAAGCATGTCGGCCGCCGCTATGCGACCGACGTCAACGACGTGATCGCACCCGGCTACACCACGGTCGATCTCGACACGCGGATCGGGCTGAAACAGCTTGGGCTGCCGCAGACCTATTTCCAGCTCAACGTCGCCAATCTGTTCAACGAGCGCTATTTCAGCAATCTGACGACTGGCACCGACTCCACGAGCACAACGCGCTACACCTTCGGGTCGCCGCGCACCTTCGTGGCCTCGATCCACTTC
This sequence comes from Sphingomonas echinoides ATCC 14820, assembly GCF_000241465.1. Taxonomy (GTDB): domain Bacteria; phylum Pseudomonadota; class Alphaproteobacteria; order Sphingomonadales; family Sphingomonadaceae; genus Sphingomonas; species Sphingomonas echinoides. Next base: position 3,672,675 of record NZ_JH584235.1, on the reverse strand, counting down.
GGCTTCTGATGCAGCGGCGGGGCGGATCGCACCGTGCGGTCCGCCCCGTTTCCGCCTCGGTTCAGGCCACCCGCGCCTCCACGCGCGGCAGAAACAAATACCCCCGATTGCGCACCGTGCGGATGATCTCGTCGCCGCCATTGACCGACAGCTTGCGCCGCAAGCGGCTGACATGGACGTCGATCGTGCGGTCGTTGCAATGGGGATTATCCCGCCCGGTCAGATCCGCGAGATTTTCGCGGGAGTGGACGACTTGCGGATCGCGCAGAAAGATGGCGAGCATGCGATATTCGGTTTCGGTCACAGCGACGATCGCGCCGCCCGGTGCCGTGAGTTTGCGGCGGCGCGAATCGAACGTCCAGCCGGCGAATGCGAAACAATCGGTCGGCGCGGGGGCTGCATGACCGACACTGATCGCCCCGCCCCGTGCCGCCGTCCCCGCACGACGGCGCAAGACCGAGCGAATGCGCGCCATGATCTCGCGCGGTGTCGAGGGTTTCAGGACATAATCGTCGGCCCCCATCTCGAGCGCGACGATCCGGTCGATCTCGCTCGAAATGGCGGACAGCATGATGATCCCGGGCCCGTCGGCATCGTGCATCAGCGAGCGCAGGATCGAGAGCCCGTCCTCGCCCGGCATCATGATGTCGAGCACGATCAGGTCGCATTCGCGCCGCTCCAACCGGTCGCGCAGGGCAGCACCATTGGCGACGGCCTCGGCCCCGAAGCCGTTTTCGACGAGAAATTCGGTGAGCAGCTCGCGCACGCCGGGATCGTCATCGACGATGACGATTCGGGCTCCGCTTGTGCTGGAGATTGCAGTATTGGCGCTAACTGTCATGGTCGAGAAACTCCGAAAGGGAACACGCTGCGGCGACGAACTGCGCCCCGCGCATGGGCTGCGTTCTTTTCCGCCCTGTTTCCGGCCATGTCCCCCATGTTACAAAGCGAGGCCGCTGCGCATCCGCCCGCCCGAACATGCCCTGACGGACATATCCCGGACACATCGCAGTCGCACCGCCGCGCGATGACCCCGGCCACCCCGCCTCCGTCCGACGCGCCAACCTTGCTGATCGTCGATGACGACCATGCCATTCGCAGCTTGTTGACCGAAAGCCTCGGCCAGCACGGCTATCGCGTGGAAACCGCAGCCAGCGCGCAGGAAATGGACATGGCGCTGGCCCGTCACCCCATTGCGCTCATCCTGCTCGATATCATGATGCCCGGGGAGGACGGCATTTCCGCCTGCCGCCGCATCGCCCTGCGCGGTGGGCCGCCGATCGTGTTTCTCAGCGCGCTCGGCGATGAACCGGACCGGATCCTTGGCCTCGAAATCGGGGCCAGCCATTACCTCACCAAACCGTGCAGCGCGCGCGAAGTGCTGGCGACCGTGCGCGCGGCGCTGCGTGCGCGCGACGGTGCCGCCGAAGAACCGCGCCACTATCGTTTCCTCGATTGGCGCGTCGATTTCGCGGCGCGCGAGTTGATCGACGGCAGCGGCATGCTGGTCGATTTGACCGACGGCGAATTTTCGGTGCTGCGTGCCTTCGTCCGTCGCCCGCGCCGGGTGCTGACGCGCGATGCGCTGCTGGAGGATGCGCGCGGCCCCGACAGCGAGGCCTATGATCGTGCGATCGACGTGCAGGTCAGCCGCCTGCGCCGCAAATTGCGGGCGCGCGACGACGAGATCATCCGTACCATCCGCAACGAAGGCTATTATTTCGTCCCCAGCGTGACCCGCACATGACCGCCGACCGAACCGTCGATCTGCGGCGCTCCTGGCCGCTGTTCCTGCGCATCTTCAGCTTGATGCTGGGGACGGTGATCCTCGTCCAGTTGCTCAATTTCGGGGCGTTTCTGCTGATGCCGCCGCCCGCGCCCGTCATCTATACGACCAGCCGCCTCGCTATGGTCGCGCAATCCGGTCGTGATCCGACCAAGCGCCTGGCGATTGAGGAGACCGGCACGCCACCCGGACCGAGTCACGACGCCCGCGATCTCGCGCTGGGCCACCTGATCGCGACCGATCTGCACCTTCCCGAAACGGCAGTCGTCGTGCAATCCGATCAACGGATGGGGCCGACCATCATCGGTGCGTTTCACCCGCCCCCGCCGATGGGCATGGCAGACGAGCGTCGACGCCACCGCGCGATGGATGACGCTTTGTTCGGCGATTTCAGGGTTTATGTTCAGCAGCCCGATGGTCGTTGGCATGTGATCACGCCGACCGACCGCATGCTGAGCCCATGGCGCATGCGCTTCGTCCTGTGGTTTGTGCTGGCAGCGGTCGGCATTGCCCCGCTGGCCTGGGCGATGTCGCGCCGGATCGCCAAGCCGATCGCGCTGTTCGCGGCGGCCGCCGATCGGCTCGGTCGCGATCCCCGTGCCGCACCGCTCACCTTGTCGGGCCCATCCGAAATCGCCGAAGCGGCGGCGAGCTTCAACCAGATGCAGGAACGCCTCAACCGCTATGTCGAGGATCGCACGACGTTGATCGCTGCGGTGGCGCACGATCTGCGCACCCCGCTGATGCGGCTGGCGCTGCGCCTGGAAAAGGCCCCCGACGCGATCCGCCTCGCAGGCGAAGACGATATTCGCGAAATGAGCGAGCGGATCGGCGCGGCAATGGCCTTTGTCCGCGAAATGACCCGCCACGTCCGCCGCCAGCGGCTCGATTTGCGCTCGCTGGCCGAAAGTGTCGCGACCGACGCGGCCGATCGCGGCGGCGACGTTACGCTCCTGCCGGGGCCGGCGATCAGCATGGAGGGCGACGCCCCGTCGCTCAAGGCGCTGCTCACCAATCTCGTGACCAATGCCGTGCATTATGGCGGTAGCGCACAGATAGCGCTACGCCGCGAGCGCGATGTCGCGATCATCGAAGTCAGCGACAATGGGCCTGGCATGGTGCCGTCGGACCTTGTCCGTGCGTTCGAGCCGTTCTTCCGCGCCGAACGATCGCGCAATCGCGACACCGGCGGCACCGGCTTGGGCCTCGCCAGCGTGCGCGCGGTGGCCCGTGCGCATGGCGGCGAGGCCAAGATCGAAAACCGACCGACCGGCGGGCTGCTCGCGCGGGTGACGCTGCCGGTCTGAGCACCTGTTCCGCGCGACGCCGGGGTTCAGCGCAGAAACCGCCACCAATGCTGCGCGACGAACAACATTGCGCGCAGCATCATTGGAACGTCGCCCCGTCGGCCAGCACTTTGGACGGGCTGAACCCTTGCTGCTCCAGGAACTGGTTGAGCCCGGTGACAAGTTCCAGCGCCGCCGTCGTGGTCAAGGCGACGCGCCCGACGACGACGCGCTCCAGCGCGGGCTGCGGACGACTATGGTCGCAGCGCGCGCTTTCCAGCGTCAGCACGATCACGCCATTGAGATTGGCCAGCCCCGAATAGCCGGTCGCGAAAATCTCGGGCGCAAACGGGTTGTCGATATAAGGGGGCTGCTCGGGGAGCTGCGGCGGCGGAACGAGCGGACTCTTGATGGCAACAAACATGGCAAGCCTTTCACTACATGCGCGCCGGATGGGGACAGCGCGCAACGGTCTGGTGCGCTCCCCAAATGTCCATCAAATGTCCCGCACGTGGCGGCCCTGACACACGCCGCCCGGCAAAACGCGCCGATCGCCCCCGCACGACCGTATGTTTTGCGCCCGACGCATCGGCGCGCGTGTCGGCAAAATCCGAACATCCACCGGACACATCCCCTGCCTAGCCCCGCCGCTGGTTGGAGATGCACTGATGTTGTTTGTGTTGGGCGTTGGCCCGATCGTTTTCGCTTCCGCCGGCGTCGCTGTTACGCCGCCCCCCCTCCAAACGCCGCCACCGCCACACCCCGCTGCGATAGCGCGCACGATCGCCTCGCTTCAGGTCGAGGGGGCACAGCGGCTCGAGGCGGAAACCGTGCTGTCCTACACCAAGCTGCGCGTCGGCCAGGCGTTCAGCAACGAAACGCTCGATCAGGCGATCAAGGACCTCTACGCCAGCGACCTGTTCGCCGACGTCTCGATCAGCGGTGCCGAAACCGGCGCAATCGTGCTGCGGGTGCGCGAGAACCCGATCATCAACCGCGTCCTGTTCGAGGGCAATAAGCGGCTGAAAGAGGAGAAAATCTCCAAGGAGGTAAAACTCGCCCCACGCCAGATCTTCACCCGCACCGCCGTGCGGCAGGATGTCGCGCGGATCGTCGAGCTCTACCGTCGCCAGGGCCGCTTCGCCGCCGTGATCGAGCCCAAGATGGTGTCGCTCGACCAGAACCGCGTCGACCTCGTCTTCGAAATCAGCGAAGGGCCAAAATCGCAGGTCCGCCAGATCAACATCCTCGGCAATACCGTCTTCCCCGACAGCAAGCTGCGCGAACAGATGGCCACGAAGGCGGCCCGCCTCAAAACCATGCTGAGTTCCAACACCAGCTACGATCAGGACCGGCTTGCCTATGACCAGCAGAAGCTGCGGCAATTTTACCTGACCGAGGGCTATGCCGACTTCAAGGTGATCTCCGCCGTGGCCGAGCTGACGCCGGATAAGAAGGACTTCATCATCACCTATGTCGTCGAGGAGGGCAAACGCTACAAATTCGGAGATGTTACCGTCGACAGCGACATTCGCGACTTCGACAATAAGCGTGTCGCCGCCAACCTCAACATCAACAAAGGCGAATGGTATAACGCCAAGCGCGTCGAATCCGCGGTAGACTCGCTCAGCGCCGCCGCCGGCGCGCTCGGTTACGCCTTTGCCGACGTCAATCCCGATTTCCAGCGTGACAAGGACACGCTGACGATGGGGATCAATTTCCACATCGCCGAGGCCAAGCGCACCTTTGTCGAACGCATCGACATCAACGGCAACACCCAGACGCAGGACAAGATCATCCGGCGCGAAATCCGGCTGGCCGAAGGCGACGCGTTCAGCAATTTTCAGGTGAAGCGCTCGCAGGATCGGATCAATTCGCTCGGCTATTTCCAGGACAAGTTCGAGATCAAACAGACCGAGGGCTCCGCGCCCGATCGCGTCGTGTTGACCGCCGACCTGCAGGAAAAATCCACCGGCGAACTGTCGTTGTCGGCGGGCTATTCGAGCCTTGAGAAATTCATCATCCAGGCCTCGATCACGCAACGCAATTTTCGCGGCAAAGGCCAGGAATTGCGCGCGAGCGTCAGTTACTCGACCTATTCCAAATCGGTCGAACTGGGCTTTACCGAACCGTATCTTTTCAACACCAACATCGCGCTCGGCGGTGACATCTTCCGGCGCGACTACCGATCGTACAACACGATCGGCGACAGCACGACGACCACGTACAAGCAGGTATCGACCGGGTTTCAGATCCGCGCAGGGCTCCCGCTCAACGAATATTGGACGGCGTCGGCTCGCTATGGCCTTACCTATGAGCAAGTGTCGCTCGACCAGGCGACCTATTACACCAACGGCACCTGCGACGTCGCGCTGGCGGGTTCTTATCTCTGCGACGCGATCGGCAATCGCTGGACCTCGTCCATCGGCTATTCGTTCATTTTCGACAGCCTTAACAACCGCCTCCACCCGACCAAGGGTTCGCGCCTCTCGATCAGCCAGGATTTTGCCGGGGTGGGCGGCGATACGCGCTATCTGCGGTCGACCATCGTGGCGGCGAAATATTGGGGGCTGGGCTCGGGCTTCGTGCTCAACGCGCAAGCCGAAGGCGGGCATATCATGGGCATCGGCCAGGATGTGCGGCTGACCGACCGCTTCTTCCTGGGCGACCCGCAATTGCGCGGCTTCGACGTTCGCGGCGTCGGCCCGCGCGTGATCCGCCAATATTATGACACCTCGACCGTCCCGGCGACGCTGACCGCAGCCAGCAACAACACCTCCGAGGCGCTCGGCGGCGATACCTATTATCGCGGTCGGCTGGAGCTCGAACTGCCGCTTGGCGCGGGGATGCGGGAAATGGGCCTGCGTCCGTCCATCTATGCCGATATCGGCGCGGTGTTCGGGGGCGTAAAGACCCCGACGCTAGCTGATAGCTGCGCGGCAGCGATCATCGCAGGGGTCGCCTGCACCACCTCGACCCGACAATATACCAATAGCAGCGGCGCGTTGCTGTACCTCGATTCGAGCGGCAACACGACCACCACCAACACCGGCACGCCCTATACCTATGCGCTGAGCGCCTATCGCGAGAGCTATGCCGGCAACAGCCCCAAGCCGCGCGTTTCGATCGGCATTGGCGTCAACTGGAACTCGCCATTCGGCCCGCTCCGCATCGATCTTGCCAAGGCGCTGCTCAAGCAAAGCGGCGACGACACCAAGCTCCTCACCTTCAATGTCGGCGGCCAATTCTAGGGCCGCCATGCCAAACCGGAGCGCCCGTCCCAGGCGCTCCGGTCCGTTGCCTCAGAACTTCAGCGACACGCCGCTGAAGAACGCCCGACCATAGGGGTCATAGGTCGACGGATAGGTGTTGGCCTGCTGCTGATTATCGCCCAGGATCGGCGGCTGGCGATCGAACAGGTTGTTCACGCCCAGCGTCCAGGTGAACTTCTTCATCACGTCAAACGACAGCGTCGTGTCGAGATAATGATACGCCTTGATGTGATCGACCGTGTAGCCGCCCGAGTCATCATCCACCGGCGACAGATAGCGATAGAGCATCGAGAACGTCACCGGCCCCGTGGTCAGCGTCGTGCGCGCCGACAGGCGCCACTTGGCATAAGGGTCGCCGCAATTGACGCCGAATTTGCCCGCACAGCTGACATTGAGATCGGGCAGCGACGCCACCGGATTGATGTCGAACGCCAGCAGACGCGTGCCGCTCACGCGGAACGACAGGCTGCTATTCTCCGCGCCGATCTTGAGCGGCACCGAATAGCGCGCCTCGAAATCGATCCCGCGCGTTTTCGCGCCGCCGGTATTGGCGAGCAGGTTGACCGCACCCGTAATCGCATAGCTGTTGGCATCACGCGGCAGCAGCGAACAATATGAGCTGTTATACGCGACATAGCCGTTGGCCGCATTGCCGTAACAAGCCGTGATGATGTTCGCCGTGCCCGGGGTGGAAATATAGTTCGCGATGTTGATGCGATAATAATCGACGGTCAGCGAGAAGCGCTTGAGGAAGCGTGGCTGCAGCACCGCGCCGACCGTATAGGTATTGGCCGTTTCCTCGCGCAGATTGCTGTTGCCGCCGGTGACCGAGTCGATCTGCGATCCGTTGTTGAAATCCGTCCCTAGCGCGCTGGCCCCAACCCCCGTCGCCAGGCAGCTTGCCTTGAGATTGGCATTCTCGATCGCTGCTTTCAGCGTGCATGGGTCGGTTGCGGTCGGGAAATCCTGGGAGGTACCGCTGTAGAGATTGGAGACAGTCGGTGCCCGCACTGCGCGCGAAAACTGCCCGCGCAGGCTGATATCGCGGATCGGCGACCAGACGAGACCGCCCGAGAAGGTGCTCACCGATTTGGCTGCGGTGGAATAATAAGAATAGCGATACGCGCCATTGGCAACCAGGCTGTGGATGAACGGCTTGTCCGCGAGCAACGGCACTTCGATTTCACCGTATAGCTCTTTGACGTTATAGCCGCCCGACAACCCCTGGCTGCCGTTGAACCCGACCACATCCCCCGACGCCAGCGCTGCATCGGGATTGTAGCTGCCATATTCGTCGCGATATTCGGTGCCGATCGCGATCCCTGCCGGGCCAGCGCCAAGGTCGAATAGATTGTCGTTGGTGATCGCCGCGCTCGCCACCTTCTCGGTGATTTCGGCGACGTTGCGCGTATCGATCGAGATGAAGGCCGCGGCCGCACTGCTGATATTGCCCGCACCATAGATGTTGAGCGGCACGCAGCCGTTGCTGGTGTCGGAGCAGACCAGATTGCCCGACGAATCATAGGTGGTCTTCAGCGCCTGCAGCACGCGCTTGCGCGATACGTTGCCGGTCTGCGTTTCCACCTGGCGGGTGTGCGAATAGCTGAAATAGGCGTCATATTTCCAATCGCCGGTAATCTCCCCCTTGGCACCGAACACGCCGCGATAGGCGGTGTTGTCATCGCTCGAGATGCGGGCACCGACCTCGGTCATGCGGCGATAGATGGTCGCGGTGGTATAGCCGTCGCCATCGGTATCCGCCGCCTTTAGCAGCGCCTGCGATGAGGATGAGAGGAACGACGAGTCATTGTCGATCTGCACCGCGCCGGTGAACGGCGTTGGCGCAAGCTGGTTCTTCACCTTGTTATGGATGTACTGACCCTCGGCATAGAGCGTCAGGTGGTCGCTCACGTCATAATGCGCCTGGCCGCTGAACAGATACCGCTCCTGCGGCACCTGCAGATAATTGGACGGCGCGTAATTATAGGCGTCGGTCTTGGAGCTATAGCTCGAATAGCTGCCGTCGGTGTCGAATTTGCGGCTGACGCCGCCAATCGCGAAACGCGTCCCCGGGATCGAGCCGGAGCCCCCCGCCGCCAGACTGGTCCCATTGTCCACCAGCGTCTGGCTGGAGTAGCTGCGATCGCCCTGCAAAATTCCGTTACGCTTGGTGTAATCGCCATACAGCGTCACATTGCCGCGCCCGCCATCGAAATTGTGGCCGACGAGCAGGTTGACGTCGGCCGTTCCGCCATCGCCCTGGCCGGTAAGCCGGTAATTGGCATTGGCCTGGACGCCCGAAAAGTCTTGCTTGAGGATGAAATTGACCACGCCCGCAACCGCATCCGACCCATAGACTGCGGAGCGCCCGCCGGTGACGAGATCAACCCGCTCGATCAGCCCTGTCGGGACGGTATTGAGATCGACGATCTGCTTGGCGTCGTAGGAAATATAGCGCCGCCCATTGACGAGCACGAGCGTGCGCGTCGGGCCCAACCCGCGCAAATCGGCCGTGCTGACCCCGCCGCCCGGATTGTTGGAGGCACCCGTGGTGCTCGGCACAAGTTGCGGCAGGTCCTTCAGGATGTTTTCGACGTTGATCTGCCCGCTCAGTGCGATCTCCTGGCTGGAAATGACCGAGATCGGCGATGCCTGCTGCAGTTCCGGCCGTCCGATGCGCGAGCCGGTGACGACAATGTCGACCGGGGCGTCGGCAGCGCCGGGCTGATCCGCACTCGCCGTCTTATCCGAAGGCGTGGTTTGCGCGTGGGCGAACGTGGGCGTGATAACCGCCAAGGTGGTAGAAAGAAGTCTTGCAACGAGGGTGATGCGCATGGGCAAATCCAAAAAGCTCGTGTTGAACTCCGAATGAAACTTCGGATGTCACGAACGTCCTCTGAATCGCATTGCTACATCAATAAAAAAGGACCAGCCAAAGCAAGCCGTCATATTTCTGTCACGCCAAAACTACTCTTTATTACGATGTATTTTAGACTTTTTAGTATTGTTACGCGGCGTTTCATCGCAATATGTATTGTTTATATTTCGCAAAGGAAAAGCCCTCGCAAGCGGAGTGCGTGGTAACGAAGATTGGGATTTCGCAAGCGCTTTGTCCGCAGCTTCGTATTAAAGAGCCCGCATGCATATTCTGCTCGCCGAAGACGATACCGAGACAGCGCGCTTCATCGCCGAAGGGCTGACTGCGCTCGGCCACCAGGTGACGCACGTCGCAACCGGGCCCCTGGCGCTACAGGCGGCGAGCGATGCCACCTTCGATGCCGTGATCCTGGACCGGATGTTACCGGGCTTGGACGGGCTGGAGGTGCTGCGCCAGCTGCGCGCGGTCCCCAACCGCGTCCCGGTCTTGGTGCTGACCGCGCTGGGCGGCATTGCCGACCGCGTCGATGGGCTCGATGCCGGGGCCGACGATTATCTGGTCAAGCCCTTCGCCTTTGTCGAACTCGCCGCGCGGCTGAACGCACTCGCACGGCGCGTGCCCGGCCCCGAGCAAACCACCCGGATCGAGATTGGCGAGATCGCGCTCGATCTGCTGCGGCGCGAGGTGACGCGGTGCGGCAAGCCAGTCCATTTGCAACCGCGCGAATTCGCCTTGCTCGAACAACTCATGCGCCAAGCCGGGCGTGTGGTGACGCGCACGATGTTCCTTGAGAACGTATGGGGTTTTCATTTCGACCCGCAAACCAACATCGTCGAAAGCCACCTCAGCCGGCTGCGCACGAAGCTGCGCGAGGGGTTTAGCGACGATCCGATCGAGACGATCCGCGGCTCCGGCTACCGGATCCGAACCGATGCGTAAGCCGAGGGCAAGCGCGGCATACCGCATTGCCTTCACCTATTCGGCGGCCTTCACCCTCGCCATCCTGCTCCTGGGCGTGGCGATCTACATTGCCGCAGACGCGCAATTTCGTCGCCAGCAGGATGCCGCCTTGGTCGACGAGGCGAGCGCCCTTGCGCATGAATATAACGAAGGCGACTTGCCCGAAATTCGGCACGCCATCGCCAGGCGCGAAGGCAGCAACACCATCAACGCCTATGGCTATGCACTGTTCGATCGCACCGGGCACCGCGTCGGCGGCGGCCTGAACACTCGAAAGCCGCCGGTTGGACTGCAGGACATCGTGTTTGTCGATCCGGTCGAGGGGGCCGATCACGCGCGCGCTTATGCCACCGATCTGACCCGCGGTCTTCGTCTGGTCGTCGCGCGTGACAGCGAGAGCTTGGAAGGAATCGACCAGACCATCGTGCTGATCTTTGGCGGGGCGTTCGTCCTGGTGATCGGCCTCAGCGTGTTCGGTGCCTTGCTGCTCGGCGGCTATCTCCAACGGCGGCTCGATGGCATTAGCGGCGTCGCGCGCGCGATCATGGCGGGCGACATGGCGCAGCGCGTGCCACTCTCCGACCGCCGCGACGAATTCGATGCGGTAGGATCCGCGCTCAACACCATGCTCGACCGGATCGGGCAATTGATGGACAATCTGCGCCAGGTCTCGAGCGACGTGGCGCATGATCTGCGCACGCCGTTGCTGCGCCTGCGCAACCAGCTTGAGCAAGTCGGCCAGGTCCCGGGCGCCGCAGAACGCGCGATCGAACAAGGCGATGCGGTGCTGGCGCTGTTCGCCGCGCTGCTGCGCATCGCCGAGGTCGAAGGCGGCGCGCTGGCCCGCAGCTTCGTCGCCACCGATATGACGCTGGTGGTGACGGAAATCGCCGAAAGCTATGCACCGGCCTTTGCCGATAGCGGGCGCACGCTTGGCTGGTCGGTCGCGCCCGGCATCACGGTGCTGGGCGACCGCGAATTGATCGCGCAAGCGCTGATCAACCTGCTCGACAACGCCCTGTTGCACACCCCGCCCGGCACGCCGGTTGCCGTATCGTTGGAGGCCGACGCGCACGTAGCAACGGTGTCAGTTGCCGATGCCGGGCCGGGCGTGCCGCCGGGCGACCATGCCCGCATCCTCCAGCGTTTCGCGCGCGGCGAGGCCAGCCGCACCACCCCCGGCAACGGGCTTGGCCTCAGCTTGGTCGCGGCCGTAACCGCCGCGCATGGCGGCACCATCGCGGTGGACGACAATAGGCCTGGCCTGCGCGTGACACTCCGCATCCCGCGCGTGGACGCAGCCTAATTCTGCGCGACCCCAGCGGCGACCAATTCGCGCCGCGCCGCATCGAATGCGCTGCGAAACTCTGGTTTCGCCAGCAAGCGTTCGGCGATGAGCAGCCCGAGCATTTGCCCAGCGCTCACGTCGCTACGGAAATGCTGTTCGCACACGATCCGGCTTTGGCCATAGCGCGCGGCGCGCGCCAATAGCGCGTCCGCCTTTTCGGGCACCAGCCGCGCGAGCGTTTCGCCCATCGAAAACGCCATCGAGGTGTGGCCGCTGGGATAGCTCGACAGCGGATCGTCATTGCGCTTGCAGCTCTTCAGCGCGGGATCGACGATATAGGGCCGCGCGCGCTTGAAATGATCCTTGCCGCGGTCGACCGCCGCCTTTTCGCTGGCGCGCACTTGCGCCAGCAGCGCGGCGGTTGCAGGCAGCCGGTCGAGATCGAATTGGGGCCCGAGCACGCCCGCGAAGATCGTCGCATTCTTGGTTTCGCCTTCCAGCCGCGCATCGGCTTCGTCCGCCGCAGTGCGCGCCGCGCCCGCCGCGCGCAATTCGGCGAGTTCGGCCAGTGCCTGCACGCTACCCGCCGCTGGCGGCGGCGGCAGGACGAGCGCGGGGTCGAGATCCCGCGCATCGAGCAACGGTGCCACCTTCGGCGCGGGAGCCGCCGCAACGCAGAGCGCCACGGCGGCGAGAAGGGCCCGCTTCATCAGAAGGTCAACGTCATCTGGCCGGTGATCGCACGACCGGGCTGGTAATAATATTGGTCGAAATTGGATGTGCTGACGACACCGATGCCAGCGGTGTTCTTGCCCGTCCCGATCTGCGTCACCTTTTGCGAATTGAGCAGGTCGGTGACGTCAACTCCGACCCGGATCCGCCCGAAATCATAGCTCGTCGCCAGATTGACCGTGTTGTAGGGCGAAATGCGATAGGTATTGGCCAAATCCGCATATTGCGGCCCGGTCCATTTGTCGGTCAGCGAGAATTTGATCGGCCCGTTCTTGTAAAGGATACCGCCAGCCGCCGTCGACATCGGAGCCTTGCCGATGATCGTGCGCGGGACGACCTTGCCCGTCACCGGATCGGTATAGACATTGGTCTTGGCATAGTTGCGCGAGGCGTTGGCAAACACGGCCAGACCGTTACCAAAGGCATAGGTCACCTGCCCCTCGACACCCTTGTACAACGCGCCGCCGATGTTGGTGAAGATCGTGCCGAGCCCTTGGCCGGACGTGTCGGTGTAGCTGTAGAATTTGTTGGTGAAGTTGATGACATAGACATCGGCGTCAAGCGACAGATGACTGCCGTGATACACCGCGCCCGCCTGATAGTTGGTCGATTTCTGCGGCACCGCGTTTGAGAAGGTTGTGTTGGCGACGTACAGCTGGCTCAGCGGCGGGGCGAGGAAGCCCTTGGCATATTGGCCGTAGATCGAAAAATTGCTGGTCGGCTGATAATTGATCGTCACGAACGGAAGATCAGCACTGTAGTTATTGGCATTACGCTGCGCATAGCGCGTCGTCTGATTGTACAGCGCGTCGATCTTGCGACCGAAATCAACGTGCTTGAAGCCGGGTGTAATTTTCAGCCCTTCGATCGGGCGCAACTCGAGCTCGACGAATTCCTCGGTATGGTTGCCGCGCGACTTCTGGTCGAACTTGATATATTGCGGGGTCAACGCCCCGGGATTCAGCCCCGTCGCCGGGGCTTTTACGACTTTCTCGATATAGTTGAAGCCGCCCGTCGTCAGATCGACATCGGTCTGCTGACGATAGGTATGGCTGAATTCGAGCCAAGCGCCTGCCGTGATCGTCGCAAACGACGCAAGGTCGATCCGCACCTTGGCGATATCCCCGAACACGCGGTATTTGTTGGTCTTGGTATAGCCCGGAATGTCGCCCGCAATCGCTTTGCCATCGGCACCCGTCGTCGTGTACGCTGCGCCCGGCAGCGTGGTCACATCGTTCGCCGAGAGCGTCTCGTTATCATAATAATAGGTATAGGCACGGTTTTCGAACACCGCGCCCGGCGCAAGGTTCGCTTCCAGTTTGATGATTTCGAAATCGGTCGTCTTGTCGGTATGGTTGTACCCATAATATTGCGACGTCTTCGGGTCGTTGTTCAGCCCGAAATATTTTCCGTACAGAGATTGCTGATACAGTGTCGAACCGTCACTGTCGGCCTGGTTGAAGCGGTTCTTGTTATAGGTTGCGATGAAGGTCAGCTTCACGTCCGGGCCAACCGGAACGACGACTTTGCCGAACAGATTGTAATTCTGGTACTTGGAATAGCTCGTGCGACCGTCGCTATGGACGTACTGACCGCTGAACACCGCCTGCGCGCCATTGGCAAAGGTGCCGGTCTGCAACAGGCCACGCGCCAGATAGGTGTTGAAGCTGCCATAGCTGCCGACGATCTGGCCGCCAAAGTCATCGCGCGTGGCGCGGCTGAACAAGTTGAAGGTGCCGCCAAACGTCGCTTGGCCAAGATTGCTGGCGTTGCCCGGACCACGATCGACGATGAGCGTCTCGATCGTGTTCGACGGGAAGAAGGTGGTCGAATGGTGCGTCGGGTCGTTGGTGTCGCCAAACGGCACGCCATCATAGGTGATGTTATATTCGCCGTCCTGAAAACCGCGGATCTGCGCCTTGGATTCGGACAGGCCGATACCATTGTTGCCGCCATAGTTGGACACGCTTGGCGTGATCAGCGCGATCTGGTTGAAATCGACCGTCGCTGGCAGCGAATCCTCGATGAACGAGCGCGACACAATCGCTTGCGGCTGCGTCGTCTTCAGCGACGCCGTAACCGGCGCGAGTTCGTTGGCCTTGGTCGCGGTGACGACAATGTCGGAGCCCTCGGCGATGTCGGTCTTCGCGGCGGGTTCGGTCTTTTGCTCGGTCGCGGCGGCAGGCGCGGTTTCGGCCGCAGCGGCGGTGGCGCAAAACGAAGCGACAAGCGCAAAGGCGCTTACGCCGAGCAGACGCGAACGCGCCTCGGTGCGAATCGACATGATTTTGTTTTCCCCAACTCGGTGTCCGTCCCGGTGGGATCGGGCTATGGATCAGCCGTGACAGTTTCGTTGCAAATTGGCGTCAATTTCGAGATTGAGAAATTGTAACAAAATGTGTCATCGGTCGGGCAAGGGGCTGAGGCGCACGGCAGTCGGCTCCGCGCCGGGGCCAATCCGGGTCAGAGCCCGCCATGGCGGGGACCGATCGGCACGCGCCGCGCCAAACCGGGTCAGACACGCCATAAAGCTGGGCGAGAACATCGCGTCCTTGGGTTCCTTGACGCACGATCCCGGCGGCCGATCGAACCCGTCAGCCGTCACCAACCCGATTGGCCCGGTCGGGTCCGCCAGTCGCAAATCGGCAATCGACTGCACTTCCAATTGGTTGACCACAATCGCCTCGGCACGGAGCGCATTGGTCAGCGCGTCCGCGCCTTTTTGCGGCGAAGCGTCATCGGTCAGCACCGTCGGCCCATTGCGCACGACATAGAGCATCGGCGGGGATGGCGGGGTTGCCATGCCCTGCGACTGCGCCATCAGCGCCGCCGCGCGGCCCTCGGCATAAGCCTGCGCCGCGACCATCGTTTCGAACACCGATTGCCGCACGCCGCCGTCATAATAAACGCGGTCGCCCACCTTCACCTGCTGAAAAAACACCGGCATCGCCGCCGAAGCAATCGCCGCCCCGGCAATGCATTGCTGCGCTTCGGCCTTGGGCAAGGTGCGCGCCATCATCTTGATCGGCGCATAGTAAAAGTCGCCGCTTTCGGCATCGACAAAGCCGATAAAGGCGTCGGCGCTGGCATCGGAGGCGAGCGCGTCGATCATCGGACAGCCCTTTGTCGGATTGCCATCGACGCACAAGGCCGCGAGCACCTTGCGCTTCAGCGGAGCCAGCCCCGCGATCGACCCGGTAATGACCGCTTGCCATTGCGGGTTGCGGTTGACGATATCGCTCTCGCTTTGCGGCGCATAGGCCTGGCGCAGCGCGGCAAATGCCGGATCGGTGCCAACCGCCAGGAACAGCGCCTGCAATCCGCCCGTGCTGACCCCGGTAATCGTGCGGGCGCGGGGGAATTGATCGGGATGGGCGCTGCGCAGCCGATCGAGAAAGCCGACGCCAAACGCCCCCCATTGCCCCCCGCCCGATAGCAGCAGCACGGCGTCCCCCGGTGAGGTGGCGATCGCCGCCTCGGGCGCAAGCAGCATTTTCGGTCGCATCGCGCTGCGCGCGCCCGCCGCGAGGCTTGCCTCCAGAGAAAAGCGCGCCCGTGGATCACTCGCCAGCGCCTGCACACGCGGCGATCCGGTCCCGGCATCCGCCTGAATGTCCTCAACCAGGCGCGACTTCGGCATCTTGACGATGTAATTCGCAAAATTCGGACAATCGATGCGCAGCGCGCCGCGCGTGGCGCACCCGCCGAGCGCCAGCGCCATGATCACCACCAGCCCCGCGCGAAACCCCAGCATGGCACGCCCCCAAATCGTTTCGGACCCAATTCGCACTTGCCAATAGACGCGACCCGCGCACGATGTTTTACTGGAGTCCGAAAAACGTGAAAGCCGCCGCGGGGGCGAACGGCCGGAGCGACGTGGGGAACGGCGCTATGGAGAACAGGACGCGGCATCGCTTGCGGCTGCTCGGAGCATTCGGGCTGTTCGCCCCCGACGGCACCCGCTTGCCGATCACCAGCCGCAAGGGCATTGCCTTGCTCGCCTTGATCGCCCTGGCCCGCTCGGGCGAGCGCTCGCGCGCTTGGCTGCAAGCGCAATTGTGGGGCGGCCGCGATCCCGACCAGGCGCGCGCCAGCCTGCGCCGGGAACTGTCCAATTTGCGGATCGCCATCAATGGCACCGACGGGCCGCCGCTCCTCTCGGCAGACTCGGTCAAGGTTCGGCTGGACCTCGAGCGGATCGATGTCGATGTGCGCGAACTCCACACCGACGTCACCAATGTGCGCACGCCCGCGCTCGCCGACCCCGGGGAATTGCTGGAGGGCCTCGATTTGCCCGGCGAGGAGGGTTTCGAGGATTGGCTCCGCGAACAGCGCCAGCAAGTCCGCACGCTGATCGAGCATGTGCATGTGCAAGCGTGGGAACGCATTGCCTTGTCCGACGCAGGGGTACCTGCACAGGGCGAACAAACCCCCGCCACGACCGCCCCCGCTACCGGCTTTGCTCCATCGTCGCGTAGACCGTCGGTCGGTGTGATCGGGTTCAACACGCGCTCCAGCGACCCCGACGATATCGCGCTTGCAGCCGCCTTTACAGACGAGATCGGGGACGCGCTTTCCCGGTTTTCGACGCTGTTCGTGGTGCTTGCCGGGCCGCGTGTGGAGCGCCCCCTGGACCACGGCCCGGTCTGCCGCGAATTGGGCGTGCGCTATCTGCTCGAAGGCAGCGTGCGGCATGAGGGCGACACCATCCGTATCCAGGTGCGCCTGACCGACGGCGTGGTGCGCGAACAGATCTGGGCGCGCCACTTCGACACCTCGCTCCGCGCCCTGTTCGACGTGCAGGCCGAAATCGCCGCGACGGTCGCGCAACAGATCGACTCCTCGGTCGAAATCGCCGAACGCACACGCGCCGCCGCGCAACCCGTGACCACCGCCGACGCCTATCATCTCTATTGGCGCGCCAACGCGCTGTTTCGCCGATGGGAGCGCGCACCGATGGCAGAAGCGATCGCGCTGGCGGGGCAAGTCCTTGTGCTGGAGCCAAACAACGCCTAGGCAAGCGCGCTTGCCGCCTTTTGCCATTCGGTCACCTTTGCCTTTGGCTGGACCGACGACCCCGCCGCGACGCACGCCGCCGCACTCGGCCATTACGAACATTGCCTGCGATATGGCGACGACGATCCGTTCGTGCTCGGCTATGCGGCGGGAACGCTGGTCGGCATTGGCGGCGACATCGACATTGCCGATCAATTGATCGACCGCGCGCTGGTCATTCACCCGGCCTCGGGGGCCAGCCTGTTCTGGGGCGGCTGGGTCGATATCGCGCGGGCCAACCCGGCGCGGGCGATCACGCGCTTTGAACAGGCGCTACGGATGAACCCGCGCTCGGCGGTGCGACCGCAAGCGCTGACCGGGATTGGGCTTGGCCTGCTCGCGCAGGGCGAAGTCGCGCGCGCACGCGCCGCCCTGCGCGAGGCGGTGCAATATCTCCCTTATGCCCCGGTTACCCTGGCGGCGCTGATTGTGGCCTTTACTCTCCATGGCGAAGAGCAAGAGGCGGCCCCCTTCGCTACGCGTCTGAGCGGGCTTGGCGGCACCCGCAGCATCGACGCGACCATTCGCGATCCCAAGATGCGCGCCCTGCTCGATACGACGCTCGCGCGTTACGCCAAGCCCCAGGCGGTCAACGCATCGCTGCACAAAACCCCGCGCATTTCGGGCGAGAGCAGCCGGTAACGCGCGGCCCGCCAGCGCCCGGCGCGTGAGCGGGAATCGGTCGGCATCCCGAAATCGCGCATCACGCGCGTGCTGGTGATGACGCCCTGCTTGCCCCAATGCTGGCTGAACGGGATCCCGTCGCGCTCCAACGCCAAGGCCACGCAGCGGGCGGCGTCGGCGCTGTTGAGCGTGCGCAGCCCGTCCATGTTGATCACCACCGTATCATCGAAGCGCGTGAACGCCATCAGCCCGGCCGCCTTGGTGACGAAGCGCAGCGTGAACACCTGGTGCCCGCCGCCATGGGTGTGAAACGCATCGAGCATGGTTTTGAGCGTCGTGGTCAAATGCGCCCGCTCGATCGCATAAGCGGCGTTATAGAGTTCGATTTCCCAGCCGAGGATCTTTTGGCGGACATGCGGGCCGTTAGCCCCGCCCCAGGTCAATTGCCGTGGGGCGACGCCGGGCGCGGGTTCGGTCTTGAATTCCTGCGCGACCAGCCACGCCACCGCCTGCGGCAAGGGCAGCAGCAAATCCTGTTCGGGTTGCGCCGCCAGCGCGCGGCCCAGCAGGTTGAGCGGCTCATGCGTCGGTTCGTGCGGCACATCGGGCAAGGTCGCCAACCGAGCAACCGCACGGTTCGGCTCGCGTTTGTAGAACAGCGTCACCATCGCATTGTGGGCATCGCCGCGATAGCCGGCATACGGGTGAAATGGGTCCAGAATGACCTCAATATAATACGGCGTGTCGCGGCTTGGCGGCCATACTTCGCGCGCGAAGCCCGCATAATCGCCGGCCTGCAACTGGCCGATCGCGGCGGGGGTGAGCGGGTGCTTCACCCGCACGAGATCGACCACGAAGCCCGGCACCGCCTCGAGCAGGACGGCGTTGACGATGCCAAGCCCGCCAAGATGGACCAGCGTCGCGTCGAACAGATCGGCTTCGAGCACGACATGATTGGCCAGCGTCCGCGCCGATGCTGCGGCCAGCCACGGCACCGGACCGCGCTCGATCCACCATGATTCGCCCGGCCCGGTCACGATATGCACGCCGCGAACGTGGTTCTGAAAACCACCATAGCTGAGCGCGGACCCGTGCACGCCGGTGCCCAGCATCCCGCCCACCGTCTGCCCGTCATGCGCGCCCGACGTCGCCAGCGAGAGCGACGGTTCCAGAAACGCATTGAGCTCGTGGATCGTCGTGCCCGCGTGCACCAGCACCATGCGATCGCGATTGACCGCCGCCGCCCCCAGATCGGCCGGGTCGACGCGCCAGACATGTTGCGCCAGCGTGGTCTGCGCGAGGCCGCCCGGCCCCTTGGTGATATCGCTGAACGACCAGGCCGAGCCCAGCACATTGACCGGTGCGCGCTTCTGCGCCGCATGCGCCAGCACCGCGCCCAACAATTCGGCGGTTTTGCGCAACGCCGAAATCGCGTCGCTTGGCCCCGGGCCCGGAACCAAGGCGGCGGTTTCGACCTGCAGCCGATCCTGCGTATGGTGGTAATTGCGCCAATGCGGCGTGGTGGACCAAGACAGAGAGGGCACGCGCTTTCCTCCGAACACTAAGGTGCGCGTGTCGTGCCGCACGCCTGTCCGAATCGCGTGAAAAACAGGAAGTGCCGCCGCCGATCACGCGAATTTATCCGCGCGCCGCCGCCCGACCAGCAGCCCGCGTTCAAGCCGCCCGCACAAGGCGGCGTAATAATCGTCGAGAAAGCCGCGATCGTCGTGATCGTCGGGCAAGCCCGCCTTGCGCCGGATCGCAGCGGCGACGGTGGCGATGGCATCGTCACGCCCACTGCGCAGCACATCCTCCAGCGTCTGGAGCTCGTACACTCCATACAGATCAAGCGCGGCTTCGGTGAAGATGCGGCGCGGGCGTTCGGTCGCGCGAACTAGGTCCGCGCCCAGTTCGCCGCGCACCGTGCGCACCACCCAGGTGCCCGCGAGCAAATCGCCGATGCGCAAGCGATCGCGGTTGAAGAGTGGGAAGAACAGGAAAATGCCGCTCCACCCGAGCGAGAAGATCGTCACGAAACTGTCCGCCAACCCCTGCACCGCTTGCGACATCAGGAACGTGAGCGGCAGGAACACCTCAATCTCGCGCATCGCGTTGCGCGCGATCACCGCGCCGCCGGTGAGCCGCGCGCCATCGCGCGCGACGACGCGCAGGCCCATCAACCGCTTGCCCGGAGTCGCGCCGCGCCCGCCCATTTCGAACAACACGAACCAGCCATTGCGCAGCACGAAGAAGCCGAGCAGCCAGAGGATCGCCAACGCGCTCTGCTTGCTCGCGACAAACAGCAGCGCGATCGCGATCGTCACCACGATCAGCAGGACCAACATCGACACCGCATCGACCATGAAGGCGGCGGCGCGCACCCCTGCCCCGCCCAGCTCGATCTGCAGATCGACTCCTTCGGGCGTGACAAAGCTGCGCCGCAACGATTGCGGCCCGGTCGCTCGGCGCGACCGATTACGCCGGAACAACGCCATGGCGGCCCCTCGGCAAATAGAAATAGAGCAGCCACCCAACCAGCATCGCCAGACCGATTGCGTAGCGCGACAAGTCTGCGGTGACCGTCTGCCGCCCGATCCCTTCGAGCACCCCGGCCACCGCCAGCATCACCACCGTGCCCGCCATCACCGTCGCGCCAGTCTTGCCCGCGGTAACCGCCGCATCCATCCGCGCCTGGCGTCCGGGAAAGGCGATCGCAGTGCCGATGCGGAACCCCGCCGCCCCCGACAGGATGATCGCGAACATTTCGGTGGTGCCGTGGATCATGATCCAGCCAACGAAGCCGAAGCCCAGCCCCTTGGGCGCGAACACCGCGAGAAACGCACCCAATGTCAGGCCGTTATAGACAATCAGCAACACCGTCGGCACGCCAAAGGCAAAGCCCAGCGCAAAGGCGAAGATCGCGATTTGCGCATTGTGCGTGAACAGGAAGGCGGCAAAGGTCGCCAGCGCATCCTGCCCCTTGGTGTCATACAGCGTCTGGCGCAGGCTTTCGGCCGAGGCGGACGGGTCGCGCCCTTGCGCCATGCCATCGCCGACAATGCCGAAGAACCAGCTCGGATCGCCGCGCACCAGCACATAGCCGACCACAGCCGCCGCGACCGTCAGCAGGAAAGCGACGAGCGTCTCGCGCCAGATCGAACGGACCGCAGTGGGCCAGGCCGAGCGGAAAAAGCGCCCCAATTGGCTCAGCGCCGAACTCGGCACGCCATAAAGCTGGAAATAGGCACGCGTGCAAAGCTGTTCGAGATAGACGATGAGCGCGCGATCAAGCGAGGTCTCGCGCGCGACCGCCAGCGACGACAGCGCCGAGCGATACAGCAAGGGCAGCGCCAGCAAATCCTCATCCTGCAGCGCGCGCACCGAGCGGCGCTCGATCCGCGAAACGAGATACTCCAGCCGCTCCCAATCGGCGGCATGGGCGGCGCGAAAGCGGCTGGCATTGACCAGCACCGGTTGCGGCGGCGCGAATGCGGAAACAGCGGCGGGGGCGGTGTCGGTCACAGCAGGTTCCTCCGCTTCAAATCGACATAACCCGCGACCAGTCGCTCGCCGACGCGATCATGCTCGGCTTCGATCACATGCACCCCCAGATGCTGCAAGCGGGTGAGCACCAGCTTGCGGTCGCGCAGCAGCGCCGCCGCCGTCACCGCGCGCGTCACATCGTCTGCGGTGGCGGGCGCGGCATCGGCGATGCGCTCCAATTCCTCTTCGCGCAGCACCACGACCAGCAGCAAATGCGTGCTGACGATCCGCGCCGCCGCGCGCACCATGAAATCGGCCGAGGTCAGGTCGGTAAATTCGGTGAACAGCACGATCATCGAGCGCCGCGTCAGCCGCGCCGCCAGCGTGGTGAGCGCAAAGGTATAATTGGTTTCCTCAGCCGTATAGTCGATCGCCGCCGCCAGCCGCTGCAAATTGGCAAAGGCGGGCATCCCCGACACCACCCCGCTGGCGATGCGCGGGCGCGAATCGAACGCGTGCAGCGCGACGCGGTCGCCGAGCTTCAGCGCGATCCATGCGGTCAGCAACATCGCCGAGACCGCGCGATCGATGCGCGGCAGCCCGGCGACCGGCTCGCACATCTGCCGCCCAGCATCGACCGCGAACACGATCTGGTTGTTGCGCTCGGTGCGATATTCCTTGGCGTGGAGCTTGGTCTGCCGCGCCGATTGCTTCCAGTCGATCGCGCGACGGTCCATGCCGGCGCGAAACTCGACCAGCGCCTCGAAATCGGCCCCATCCCCGCGCTCGATCTGCGCGATCAGGCCCTGCAGCGCGTGTCGCTGGAACATCTGCGCGCCGCGATCGTGCAGCGGGCGGATGTCGGGCAGAATCGGCAAGGTCGCCGTCGTGGGAATGACGCGCTGCTGCCACGCCAGGCCGAACGGCCCGCGCCAGCGCAGCCAGATCTGCTCGAACCGCGCCGTCCCGCGCCGCACCGTCGCCAGCGGCAGGACCGCCGCGCCGCGACCGCCCCGAAGCGCGATCCACATCCGCCCGTCATTTTCCAGCGTCACCAATGGCCCTGGCGCAAGCGCGACTTCGGCACTCCCGGGTGCCCGCGCCCCGTCGAGGGCGACGCTGACCACCGCTTCCACGGTCGCGCCGACCGAGGCGCTCGGCGGCACGCTGATCTTGGCGGTGCCCGCGCGCCGCCCGGCCAGCGCATCGACGGCGGTCATCACCAATATGGCGATCGGCCAGGCGAGCCCGACGAACCAGCGCCCGGGCATCGCCACCGCCACCAGCAAGGCGACCGGTGCCCCCGCCGCCGCCGCCAGCACCGCCGTGCGCGTCGGGTAGATCACCGCGGCGCTTCGATCGTTTCGATGATGCTGGTGACGACATCCTCGATCGCGCGGCCATCGATTTCGGCGGCGGGCGACAGGATCAAACGGTGGCGCAGCAGCGCCGGGGCCAGCGCCTTCACATCGTCAGGGATCACGAAATCGCGCCCGTCAATGGCCGCGCGGGCGCGCGCAGCACCTGCCAGCATCGCGCCAGCCCGCGGGCTCGCGCCGCTTTGCAGATCGGCGACCCCGCGCGTGCCGCGGATCAGCGCGGTGATATAATCGATCACCTCGTCGACCAGCCGCACTTGCCCGACCACCGCGATCGCCTCGGCAATGGCGGCTGCATTGGCGATGGCCGCAACGCCCCATTCGGCGGGCTCCATCGCATGGCCGTGCGCGCCATGCGTGGCGATGATGCGGCGTTCCTCGGCGGCACTCGGATAGTCCACGGTCTGTTTGAACAGGAACCGGTCGAGCTGCGCCTCGGGCAACGGATAGACGCCCTGCTGCTCGATCGGGTTCTGCGTCGCCACCACCATGAAGCGCTCGCCGAGCGACAGGCTTTCGCCGTCGATCGTCACGGTACGCTCCTGCATCGCCTCGAGCAGCGCCGCCTGCGTCTTGGGCGGGGTGCGGTTGATTTCGTCGGCCAGCAGCAGATCGGTAAAGATCGGCCCGCGCGTCAGCGTGAAGGTGCTGGTCTGGAAGTTGAACAGATTGGCCCCGATAATGTCCCCCGGCATCAGATCAGGCGTGAACTGGATGCGCCCGAAATCGAGCCCGATGACGCGCGCAAAACTGCGCGCGAGCAGCGTCTTGGCGGTGCCCGGCGGTCCTTCGAGCAGGACATGCCCGCCCGCAAACAACCCGACCAGCAGGACCTCGACCGTCTGTTCCTGCCCGACCACTGCCTTGCCGATCTCGCCGCGAATGGCCTGGGCCAGCGCCGCCACGTCCTCGACTGTCGTGATTGCACCCGTCACCGTGTCTTCTCCCATAACCATCGATGCAGCGCCTGCGCCGCCTGAAGCATATCGCGCGGGTCGCGCGCCGCGCGCGCCTGCTCCGCCAGATCCGAAAAACGGGCGCGATCGGTAAGGCCATCGAGATGCGCGTCGAGCGCGCCATCGCGCAGCCGCGCGGGCACCCCGAACACACCCACCGCGCGCTCGCGCACCAGATCGCCATAGCGCGTGCCCAACGCACCTTGCCGCCCGGCCTTGCGGACCAAAGCTGCGGCATTGTCGATCAGCGCGGTCTTGCCGAACGCAATCGCGCGCTCGCGCCGCCGTGGCGCGCCGAACCGCGCCGTCGCCTGGATTCCGGCGAGCAGCACCGCCGCCGCGACCGCCAGCGTCATCGCGAGGAAGGGCGGCTCGAACGCCAGCTTGAGCGGCGTCCGCGACCGGCCAAAGCCGTTCAGCGTCACGTCGAACAGCACCGATTTCGCGCCCGTCGCGTTGAGAAAGTCGAGCAACGCCAGCGCCGAGCGCGCCTGTTTGGCATCGCGCATCGCGATGTTTGACAGTAAATCGGGGTCCGCCAACACATAAAACGGGTGCTCGCCAATCTGGCCGAGCACGATCCCGCCCTGATCATCGGTAATCAACGGCTTCAGATCCGCCCCCGCCATCGTCTGCAACGGACGTGGCGCGGCAAAGTGCAGGTCGGCGGGCATCCAGGACAGGCCGACCAGGGGCCGCCCACCGCTCGGATGGCGCGCGATCTTCAGGTCATTCTTGGGGGCGAGCACACCCTCGGGCTCGAACGTCGGCTGCAGCCCGCGATAGCGCACCCACCCCGAATGCTCGGTATCGGCGACGGTGCGCCATTTGGGCAGGATCACCAGCGTCGGCTTGAGCGCGCGCTGCTCGATCACCTTGCTCATATCGGTGCGTCCGGTCTCCGGCGTCAGCACCACCAGATCCTCGGTATCCAGCGCACGAACGTCGCGCACGATCTGGGCACCCCGCCCGGTCGCCTGCGCCAGTTGCACGATGCCGCTGAACCCCGTCGCCGCATTCGACAGCGCGTGCGCCCCGCCATTGCGGCCCGAGCGCAAATCGGGCGCATAGGCCCCGAGCACCAGCATGCCGAGGAACAAGGCAATCCCCGCGCCCACGATGATGCCGACGGTGCGCACAGAGAAGCCGCCCGAGGTCGCCCCTGCAGTGCCGATCGCGATGTCGCTCATCCGCGCCACGTCCGGGGCAGCGCGAAATCGGCATAGGCCGCGCGCGCGCTTTGCCAGTCATCGGCGGCAACCGGGCGTCCCCCGAACAGGCTACGCTCGACCAGGCGCGCAATCCCCGCAAACAGACCGCGCGCCGATGGCGGAATCGCGTCGGACGCGCTGAGTTCGCGGCTGGTCAGCGCAGGGCGCACCAATTGCGGGCGACGCCGGGCGATGTCGTCGATCGAGCGGAACAGCAAATGATGCACCGCCTCGGCATAGCGCCCCGCCGCCGCCAGTGCATCGGCCTCGCGCAGCCATTCGCGCACCGGGGCCGCGTCCGGCTCCCACCCTGCTTCGTCGTCGGGCATGATCGCCGACGGACGGGCGCGGCGAAAGCGCGGCAAGCGCCATTCGCCGTAGCGGATGCGCTGATAGGCCGCCCACAGCACCGCCGCCACAGCGACCGCCAACACCGTCCATAAGAAGATCTTGGCATAAGGCCAGTTGGGAAAGAGCCCGTCCAGCCAAGCGAAAAAACGTCCAATCGGGGCAAGCACATGCTGCAGCCATTTGCCAAATTGAATCAACCATAAGGGCGGCTCGGGCGGCGGCGGCGCGGGGAGCAGCGTGAACTGAATCGTCGAATCCGCCTTCAGCGCCGCATGGGCCGCAGCGAAACGGTCGGTAGCGGTCGCCACCTGCTGCGATGTCCCCCCGCTCACTGTCATTCCCCCGGCAGCATGGGTCGCTACCCCCCTCAAACTAAACCAACTCTTCCGTCGCGCAATCGGCAAATTGCGCTGGACGAAGCGGATCGCATCCGCCACCCTGACAACGGTCTAGGGTCGGGGGATACGCAGACATGGCGACTATCGCAGCAGCATCGGACCGTCGCATGTCGATTGGCCGGGTTTTCAACCGCGCCTTTGCAACAATCGGTGCCAATCCGCTGACAATGTTTGGCATTTCGTTTCTGTTCGGAGCGTTGCCGAGCGTTGTGCTCAAGGCTCTCCTGCAAAGCCCACGGGCAACACAGACGCTGCCGTTCAGTTCCACCGCGCTCCTGCTGACAGCGGGCGTGGCGCTGTTGACACTGGCTTTCAACTTTCTGGCGCAAGGCGCGCTGGTACGGGCAACCGTGGCCTATAGCGACGGGCACCCCGTCAGCTTCGCCGAATCCGCGCTTGCCGGATTGCGCAAAATCCTGCCGCTCTTCGGGTTGGCGATCTTGCTCGGGCTGATCGTGATCTTCGGGCTGGCCTTGCTGATCGTGCCGGGCATCATCCTTTACGTGATATTGTCGGTCGCCACCCCGGCCTTGGTCGAGGAAAATTCGGGCATTTTCGGTGCCTTCGGACGCAGCGCCGCGCTGACCAAGGGCGCGCGCTGGAACATCTTCGCGCTCGAACTGGTCGTGCTGGTGATCTACTGGATCATTTCGGCGGTGGTCGGCGTGCTCTTCCTCGCGCTGATCGGCTTCCAGAACTTTGCCAATGCCGCGCAGGGCCAGGGCGGCCTGTCGATCGGGCTTATTGCCGTCAGCGCGGTATCGTCCACGCTGGTGATCACGATTATCTCGACGATCCAGACCTCGCTCTATGTCGAACTGCGCAACTGGAAAGACGGGCCGGCGGCGGAAGCGCTGACCGATATCTTCGGCTAAGGCGCTTCAGCGCGCGTTCACCGTGAATCGTCTTAGCACGCGGCGTTGGCCGGTGGTTCCAATCCGGCCCTGATCTGGTCTAAGGGCCCCGCCATGAATCGCTTCCTCTCCGCCCTGCATCCGCTTTGGTCGCGGCTTGCGCTATTTCCTTTTGCCATGCTCGCGCTTGGCGCAGGCGCGCCCAGCGGCGTGCTGCATGTCGCGGTCGACAATGTCCGCGCCCGCACCGGGCGCGTGCATGTCGATCTGTGCACGCAGGCGCAGTTTCTGAAGGATTGCCCGACCTCAGCCGATGCCCCGGCGCGGATCGGGCAGACGACAGTGACGCTGACCGGCCTGAAGCCCGGCCGCTATGCCGCGCAGGTGTTTTACGACCAGAATGGCAATGGCAAGATCGACCGCGCGCTGTTCGGCATTCCCAAGGAAGGCGTCGGCTTCTCCAACGATGCCAAGATCCGCCTGGCCCCACCCAAATGGGAGGAAGCGGTGTTCGACTATGACGGGCAGGAACAGACGATCCGCCTGAAATTGCGTTATTTCACGGGCCCGGACGCGCCCAAGCAGTGATTGCGCACCGCATCGAGCAACTCGTCGCGCTTGGCGTCAAGCGGCCGTTCGCAGTGCTTGCGATGTGCCTCGCGCTGGTCGCGGCCGCGGCGCTTTATGCCGCCAGCCATTTCGCGATGACGACCGACACCGCCGCGCTGATCTCCCCCAAGATCGCGTGGCGGCAGAATGAGAAAGCGGTCGAGACCGCCTTCCCGCAACTGTCCGACGTGCTGCTGGTGATCGTCGATGGCAAGACGCCCGAACTGGCCGAAGCCGCCACCGCGAAATTGTCTGCCGCACTCGCCGAAGACACCCGCCATTTCCGCACCGTCCAGCGCCCCGATGGCGGCGCGTTCTTCGATCGCGAGGGGCTGCTGTTCGGCTCGACCGCGTCGGTAAAAGCGTCCACCAAGGCCTTGATCGACGCGCAGCCTTTGCTCGGTCCGCTCGCCAGCGATCCATCGCTACGCGGCATCGCCGGCGCGTTCTCGACGATGCTGACCGGTGTCGGCAATGGCGACGTGCCGCTCTCGCGGATCGACCGCCCGATGCGGACGATGGCGGCCGCGCTGGAAACTTCGGCGGCGGGCAAGCCCGCGTATTTCTCGTGGCAGCAGCTCTTTGCCGAGCCCGGCGCGGGGGCCGCGCCGCCGCTGCGCCGCCTGATCCTCGCGCAGCCCAAGCTCGATTATGGCGCGCTCCAGCCCGGTGAGGATGCCGTTGCCGCGATCCAGGCACAGGCGGCGAAGCTCGGCCTCGACCAGGCGCATGGCGTGACCGTGCGCACCACCGGCGAAGTGCCGCTGGCCGACGAGGAATTCGCCACGCTGGAGGAGAATATCGGCTTTGTCGGGCTGGTAATGGCCGCCGCAATGTTGATCACTTTGTGGTTCGCCACCCGCTCGGCGAAGATCGTCGCGGGAATTGTGGTGACGATCGTTGCCGGGCTGGTGGTGACGACCGCACTCGGGCTGCTCGCGGTCGGCGCGCTCAACCTAATCTCGGTTGCGTTCATTCCGCTGTTCGTCGGGCTCGGCGTCGATTTCGGCATCCAGATCGCGGTGCGTTTCAATGCCGAACGGCTCGACGGGGCCGATACGGGTTCCGCGCTGCAACGCGCGGCGGTGGCGCTCAGCGCGCCGCTGGCGCTGGCGGCCGGCGCGGTGTTCCTCGGCTTTGGCGCGTTCCTGCCGACCGATTATATCGGCATTGCCGAACTTGGCATCATTGCCGGGCTCGGGATGATCGTCGCGCTGGTAGCCAGCGTCACGCTGCTGCCCGCGATGCTGATGCTGCTCAAGCCGGGTGTGCCACGCCGCGAAGTCGGCTTTGCCGAGGCGGCCCCGGTCGATCGCTGGCTGCACAGCCACCGCAAGACGGTGTTGTGGGCGTTCGGCCTGTCGATGGCGGGCAGCATTGCCTTGCTGCCGTTCGTCCAGTTCGACTTCAACCCGCTCCATCTGCGCGCCAAAGACGGCCCGGCGATGCGCGCGCTGAGCGATCTGATGCGCGACCCGTTGCGCACGCCCAATACGATCAACCTGCTCGCCCCCAATGCTGACGCCGCCACGGCGTTGACCGCGAAACTGGCCGCGCTTCCCGAAGTGGCGGAGGCGGTGTCGGTCGACAGCTTCGTCCCCGCCGACCAGGAGACCAAGCTCGCTTTAGTGCAGGATGCCTCGCTGCTGCTCGATGCGACGATCAATCCATTCGACCTGACCCCGCCGCCCAGCGATGCCGACTCCGCTGCCGCGCTGGCGCGCACCGCTGCCGAATTGCGGGCGACCGCGATCAGTCATCCCGGCCCCGCCGCTGATAGCGCACGGCGTCTCGCCACCGCCTTCTCGCGCCTCGCAAGCGGCACGCCGCAGGACCGCGCCCGCGCGACGACACTGCTGGTAACCCCGCTCGACACGATGCTGGGCCAGATCCGCGCGACGTTGCAGGCCGAAGCGGTGACGCGCGCCACGCTGCCGCCCGAAATTGCCGGGAACTGGATCGCCAAGGACGGCCGCGCCCTCGTGCAGGTGTTCCCGAAGGGCGACAGCAACAATAACGCCGTGCTGCGCCGCTTCACCAAGGCGGTGCGCGCCGTCGCACCCGATGCCAGCGGATTGCCTGTGGCAACGCAGGAGGCAGCGGGAACCGTCGCCTGGGCGTTTGTCGAGGCGGGGGTGCTCGCGCTCGCCTTGGTCAGTGGCCTGCTCTTCCTGGTGCTGCGCGACGTGAAGGAGGTGGCGTTTACGCTCGCCCCCGTCGTCCTTTCGGGCTTCCTGACGCTCGGCAGTTGCGTGCTGATCGGGCAGCCGATCAACTTCGCCAACATCATCGCCTTCCCCTTGCTGTTCGGGGTGGGCGTCGCCTTCCACATCTATTTCGTGATGGCGTGGCGCGGGGGCGCAACCGATCTGCTGCAATCGAGCCTCGCGCGCGCGGTGCTGTTCAGCGCGCTCGCCACGGGCAGCGCATTCGGCAGCCTGTGGCTGTCGCACCATCCGGGCACCGCGAGCATGGGCAAGATCCTGATGATCTCGCTCGCCTGGACCCTGGTCTGCGCCTTGATCTTCGAACCGGCTCTGCTCGGCCCGCCGCGCGCGAAAAAGGCTTAGGGCGCGGGGCTTACCGGCGCGGGCGCGCTAGGGGTGGCCGGTTTTTGGTCAGCGGGCGGAGCGGGATCGGCGGGAAGATCGTCGGCCGCAGGCTTTGCCGCCCCCTGCGACGCCGCGGGCGTGGGCTCGGCCGCCGCAGGATCGCTCAAAGGATCGTCAAGCGGGCTGCCCGTTTGCTTGCTGCCATGGCGCAGCTCCGCAACGGTCGCCGCACGGTCCTGCAAAAAGGCGGAGCGCAAGGTCGCATAGGGGTCGACCGCGCCGCCCAGCAGCGCCTTCAACTCGCCATCGGATTCGGCGCGGAGATCGATCCCGCTGAGCCCGGCCTGGGCGGCCTGATATTCGGCGCGATCGAACGGCGTGCCGATGGTCAGCGGCAGCACCGCGCCCTCGCCCACGCCGGCCCCAAAGTCGCGCAGCGTATTGGGGCCAACCAGCGGCAGGAAGATATACGGCCCCGGCCCCACCCCGTAACGGCCGAGCGTGTTGCCAAAGCTGTTGTCATGATGCGGCAAGTTGAAATCGGACGTCTTGGCGACATCAAGCAAACCGCCAATCCCGATGGTCGAGTTGACGCCGAAACGCGCCAGCGTCTTGAGCGCGCGCTTCGGCTTCAACTGCAGCACATCGTTGGCGAAAACGAGCGGCTCGCCGACATTGGAAAAAACGTGGCGGATGCCGGTGCGCACCACCTTGGGCACGATTTTCTTATACGCCATCGACACCGGACGCAGGAAAATCCGGTCGAGAAATTGATGGATCGAGAACATCACCCGGTTGAAGCCTTCGAGCGAATCGCCCTTGGCATGGTGGCGGTGCACCCTGGGGGTTTGCCCGACCATGGCGGGGGCGAGCGACACGGCGACCGGAGCCGCCTCGACACGCGTCGCCGACGGGGCCGCCGCCGGTTGCTGCGCCGCCACGGGGGCGGCGAGCAGCGCGATTGCCACCGCCAGCACGCTGCTCGTCGATCGAATCGTCACTCGACTTAGCGCCCGCCCTTGGCGGCCAGATCGTCAAGGTGCGCAATCAAGGCTTTGGCACCGCCCTTGGCAAACACGCTCGCAAAATCGGCGCGGCGCGTTGCCAACTGGCTGATCGCATTCTTGTAATAGACATCGACGATCTTCCAGCTGCCGCCGCTCTGGCGCAAACGGTAGCCGATCGGAACGGTGTCGCCCTTCGGCGCGGTCAGCGTCGTGCGCACCAATTTGTCGGTGCCGCGCGTCTCGATGCGGGGGTCGATGCTGAAGCTCTCCCCGTCATAGCTGCTGAAGTTCGAGGCATATTGGGCAACCGTCATCCGGCGCATCGCCGACACCAACGTGGCCTGGTCGCCCGGTGCCACCTTCACCCAATCGGGCCCGACCGACAGCCGCGTGATCAGGCCGATATCGAAGGTCTGGTCGACCACCGGGCCGATCCGCGCGATTCGGCCCTTGGTGCCAAGCGTGCTGCCGCCCTTCATGATCGTCAGCAAACCATCGTTCAGCGTCTGAATGGGGGCACGCGCAGGATCGGTCGCTTGCGCGGCAAGCGGAACCGCGCTGCACAATGCCGCCATCGGCACGACATATCGCAGGGAGAAAGTCATCAAGAGCTCCTGGTGGGACATTTGGCGATGCCCCAAATAGTGGTTGGCCGTTATCACCGCAGCGGCCCTAGCACAAACCGCTGTAGCGCCGATGAACGCTTTCGGGGCGATCGGGTACCATCGCCATCGCCATCTGCACGAGGATAGAGGTTTTCCCGCTTTCTTTATGCTGCGACGCGGCTAGAATAAGCGACCGGGAGGCATACATGACGGATCCGTGTGCGTGCCCTCCGGTCCCGCGCCCGGTTTTCGGCATTTTGAGCGGACGGAAGGACTGTTTTTGCAAGTAATTTTGGCCAACCCGCGCGGTTTCTGCGCAGGCGTGGTACGCGCGATCGAAATCGTCGAGCGCGCGATCGACCGCTACGGCGCGCCGGTCTACGTCCGCCACGAAATCGTCCATAACCGCCATGTCGTCGACACGCTGCGCGCGAAGGGTGCCGTGTTTGTCGAGGAACTGTCCGATGTGCCCGAAGGCGCGATGACGGTGTTCAGCGCGCACGGCGTCGCGCGAACCGTCGAGGAAGAGGCCAAGGCGCGCAAGCTGCCGGTGTTCGACGCGACCTGTCCTTTGGTCACCAAGGTGCATTTGCAGGGTCGGCGCTATGCCAAGGCCGGGCGCACGCTGGTGATGATCGGGCATGAAGGCCATGCCGAAGTGATCGGCACGCGCGGGCAAGTCGATGCGCCGGTCCATCTTGTCTCGACCGAGGCCGATGTGGCCGCGCTCGACATCCCCGAAGATGCCGAAATCGCCTATATCACCCAGACGACGCTGAGCGTGGACGACACCAAGAACGTCATCGCCGCTTTGGCCCGGCGCTTCACCAATTTGATCGGGCCCGACGTTTCCGAAATCTGCTACGCGACGCAGAACCGCCAGAGCGCGGTGCGCGATCTGTGCAAGGTCGCCGATCTGCTGCTGGTGGTGGGCTCCGAAAACAGCTCCAACTCTAGCCGCCTGCGCGACCTGGGCGCGGATGAAGGGTTGCCGAGCTATCTCGTCGCCGATGGCAGCGCGATCGATCCGGCATGGTTCGAAGGCATTGAGCGCGTCGGCCTTACCGCGGGCGCGTCTGCACCCGACGAGCTGGTCGACAGCGTGATCGCGGCGTTGCGCAAGCTCGGCCCGGTCGAGGTCACCCAGCTGGCAGGCGTTGAGGAATCGCTCGAATTCGGCCTGCCGCGCGAGTTGCGCGATCCGCCAGCAACTTCCCAACAGCGCGTTTTGAGCGCATAGGAACCCCCATGAGCCTTCCTTTTGCACCGCTGGCGCGCATCGGCGCCTATACCCTCAAGAACCACATCAAGGGCGGCAAATATCCGCTCGTGCTGATGCTGGAGCCGCTGCTGCGCTGCAATCTGGCGTGCCCGGGCTGCGGCAAGATCGATTATCCCGATGCGATCCTCAACCAGCGCCTGTCCTATGACCAATGCATGGACGCGATCGACGAATGCGGCGCGCCTGCCGTGTCGATCGCAGGCGGCGAGCCGTTGCTCCACCGCGACATGCCCAAGATCGTCCAGGGCTATATCGCGAAGAAAAAGTTCGTCATCCTGTGCACCAACGCTCTGCTGATGAAGAAGAAGATCGACGATTATAAGCCCTCGCCCTACTTCACCTGGTCGATCCATCTCGATGGCGACAAGGGCATGCACGACCATGCGGTCGACCAGGCCGGCACCTATGAAGTCGCGATCGAAGCGATCGAAATGGCCAAGGCCAAGGGCTTCCGCGTCCAGGTCAACTGCACCGTGTTCGATGGCGCGGACCCGAGCCGCCTCGCCGCGTTCTTCGACGAAATGCAGAAGCGTGGCGTAGAGATTACCATCTCACCCGGCTATTCCTACGAACGCGCCGCCGACCAGGAGCATTTCCTGACGCGCGAACGCACCAAGAATTTCTTCCGTGATGTGTTCCGGAAAGGTGACGGCGGCAAGGCGTGGACCTTCACCAACTCGCCCTTGTTCCTCGATTTCCTTGCGGGCAACCAGACCTATGAATGCACGCCGTGGTCGATGCCGCTGCGCACCGTCTTCGGCTGGCAGAAGCCATGCTATCTGGTCGGCGAGGGCTATGTCGACACCTTTGCCGAGCTGATGGAAGGCACCGACTGGGATCAGTACGGCGTCGGCAAATATGAAAAGTGCTCGAACTGCATGGTGCATTGCGGGTTCGAAGGCACGGCGGCGAGCGATTCGATCCGCCATCCGCTGAAGATGTTCGCAATTGGCCGCAACGGCGTGCGCACCGAAGGGCCGATGGCCCCTGACATCGACCTGTCCAACGCCCGCAAGGCGACCGACGTCCACTCGCTACACGTCGAGCGCGAACTCGCGAAGATCAAGGCCGCCGACCCCGAGGGCTTCAAGCGCACCCAGCGCGCGGCGTAAGGATGATGTGATGGCCGGGAAACCTGTTGCGAAAGGCGGTCCCGGCCACGCCGCAAGTGCGATTCAGGAACTGGATGTCGTGCGCTTGCTGGCACAGGTAACGCTCGACGAAGGCCGATTGCCGGTCGGCACCTTGGGAACGGCGGTGTTCCGCCACCAGAATGGCGAAGCCTTCGAGGTCGAATTCATGACCCCGTTTCACGCGCTCCTGACGCTCAGGGCAAACGAGGTCGCCGCGCTGGATGGCTAGGCTATCCGGTGGTCGCCTCATAACCGAGGCGAAGGTCCTCGAATATTTGTTGAACGCCGAACACCCGTTCGGAAAGTCGAAAGCGGCATATTTCACGCGCTTCGGCTTCTCGCTCGATGCCCATGTCGTGCTGTTGGAAGCCTTGCTGGCACACCCGGACAGCAACCAAATTATCGCGGTTCAGGAAAATAATTTCGGCACGAAAAGCATCGTTCAGTGTACGCTGAGAACCCCTGATGGTCGTGACCCGTGCATTCGCTCGGTCTGGTTTCTGGAGAAGGGCTCGAAACTTCAGCGGCTGGTTACGGCCTATCCTGCGACCGAATAGCCCAGTTCCTCAAAGCCAGATCCACTGACGAGAGCGCGCGACGTAACGCGGTAAACGCCGCACCGGCATCGCGGCCGGTGCGGATCAGCGCGGGGAGTTGCGCCGGGTTGCGCGCCAGCGATGCGAGGATCGCGCCGAGTGCGACGCCGCCATCGGGCTTCATGCCGACCAGAGCAGCGGGCGGCAGCGCGTGATCGGCGCTGTCCGAGATCGTGCGCAAAATCGCGAAGGGCAGGTCGTGCCGCGCGGCGACGCGGGCGGCTATGTGCGATTCCATGTCGACTGCGATTGCGCCGGTGGCGGCATAGAGGGCAGCTTTTTCGACGACAGAGGCGATGATCTGGTCCGCGCCAACGATGGTGCCGCGGTGGGCATTGGGGAGTGCGGAGGCAAGGTACGCGACCAACCCACCGTTCGTTTCGAGCGAAGTCGAGAAACCTGGCACCATCGCAGGTTTCTCGACTTCGCTCGAAACGAACGGGGTGTGAAGCGTTCCGACCACGACATCCCCTGCCCGTAAGGCCGGATCGAGCGCGCCCGCCACGCCGCAGGAGAGCACCGCGGAAACGCCGCCTGCCGCCGCCTCCAGTTCGCGCTCCAGCCGCAGCGCATCGCCGCCGCCCGCCACCACGACCACGCCCGGTCGCGCGATGATCGCCGCCTCGCGCGTCAGCCCGCAGGCGACGAGGATCGTCACATTCCGAACGCCGGGCGCGGATCGTTCGAGCGCTTCAGATTGCGATAGCGCGCCACCGCCCAAAGCGGGAAATACGCCGGATAGCCGTGATAGCGCAGGTAGAAGACGCGCGGGAAACCGCCGCCGGTATATTTCTCCTGCCCCCACAGCCCGTCGGCGGCCTGCGTCGAGATCAAATGGCGGATTCCGCGCTCGACCGCGGGATGATCGACCTTGCCCGCCGCCATCAGCGCGAGCAGCGCCCAGCCGGTCTGCGAGGCGGTCGAGGGTGCAGGCGTGTACCCTTTGTAATCGAGCGCATAGCTCTCGCAATCCTCGCCCCAGCCGCCGTCGAGATTCTGGATGTGGATCAGCCAGTCGGCGCCTTTGCGCACCATCGGATGCTTCGCATCGAGCCCGGCGGCGTTCAAAGCGCACAGCACCGACCAGGTGCCGTAAATGTAATTCACCCCCCAGCGCCCGAACCAACTGCCATCGGGCATCTGTTCCTTCTCCAGGAAGGCCAGCGCCGCCTTCATCCGGGGCGTATCGGTCTCGCCCAATTGCGCCAGCATCGACACCACGCGCGCGGTGACGTCGCTGGTCGGCGGATCGAGCAGCGCGCCATGATCGGCAAAGGGGATGTTGTTGAGATAATGATAGCTGTTGTCGGCATCGAACGCGCCCCAGCCGCCATCCTTACTTTGCAGCCCGACGGTCCATTCGACCCCGCGCGCGATCGATTCGTCATAGGCGGCGGGGGTGCGGTCCTTGGCGCGGTCCATCGCCATCACCACCACGGCGGTATCGTCGAGATCGGGGTAATGCGCGTTATTATATTGGAACGCCCAGCCGCCGGGGCGGACATCCGGCTTTTCCTCGGCCCAATCGCCCTTCACGTCGAGCACTTGCAGCGGCTTGAGCCACGCCAGCCCCGCCGCCGCGCGCGCCTCTGCCTCCTCGCCCCCCGCTTCCAGCATTGCGTGCGAGGCGAGCGCTGTATCCCACACCGGCGAGACGCAGGGCTGGCAATAGGCCTCGTCGTCCTTGACCACGAGCAGTCGCTCGACCGATTCGCGCGCGATCGCCCGCGCCGGGTGATCCTCCGGATAGCCCAGGCAATCGAACATCATCACGCTGTTCGCCATCGCCGGATAGATCGCGCCCAGCCCGTCGACGCCGTTCAACCGCTCGGTCACGAAGGTGACGCAGGCGTCGATCGCGCGCTGGCGCGTACCCTTGGGCCACAGCGGCTCGACGCCCTTCAGCACGACATCGAGGCCGTTGAAGAAGGTGGTCCACGCCTGCTTGGTGCCCGCCGCCTTGCTGACCAGCTTGGCGCGCTTGGTCGTGTAGAGTTCGTCGACCAGCACGCCCGAGGGATTGCGCGCGACCGGCTTCTTCGCCGCCAGCACCAGCAGCGGCACGATCACCGTGCGCGCCCAATAGGACATTTTGGACAGATGCACCGGGAACCAGCGCGGCAGCAGGATCAGCTCGACCGGCAGCGTCGGCACCACGCTCCACGGCCCCGCGCCGAACAGCGCCAGCTGGATGCGCGTGAAGACGTTGGCAGCCGCCGCCCCGCCCGCTTTGTGGATCGCCGTGCGAGCTTGCACCATGTGCGGCGCATCGATCGAATCGCCGATCATCTTGAGCGCGAAATAGGCCTTTACGCTCGCGCTGACATCGAAGGCGCCGCCATGGAACAGGCCCCAGCCGTGATGCGATGGCGACTGGATCCGGCGCAGATAGACGCCGATCTTGCGCTCGATCTCGGCGTTGCGCGGTTCGCCCAGATAATGGCGCAGCAGCACATATTCAGCCGGGATGGTGGCGTCGGCTTCCAGCTCGAACACCCAATGCCCGTCGGCATTCTGCAGCCCGCCCAGTGCGGCGGCAGCCTTGCTCGCCGTGGCATCGGCTTCTTCCAACAGGGCGCTGCGGTCTATCGTATCGATGCTCATGCCTGCGCCTTAGCCGAGCCGGGCACCCCGCGCCAAGCGGGCAGCGGTCTCGCCCGATCGCAAGGCGCCTTCGATCGTCGCGGGCAGACCCGTTTGCGTCCAGTCGCCCGCCAAAAACAGGTTGCGCCAGCGCGTGGCGGCAGGCGGACGCTTGGCGTCCTGTTCGGGCGTGGCGGCGAAGGTGGCGCGCTTTTCCTTGACGATCTGCCACGGCGGCAGCGTCGGCGGCAGCCCGTGGATCGCGGCGATATCCGCCCAGAAGGTCGCGGCGAGGTCTGCCCGGTCGGTGTCGACCAAATGATCGGCGGCGCTGACCGTCACCGAGATGCGATCGGCAAAAGAGAAGATCCATTCCGCCGTCCCGCCGATCACGCCGATCATCGGCGCCACGCCGGGTGGCGGCGTGTAGGCAAAGTGCGCGTTGACGATCGCGCGGAAATCATCGGGCACGGTCAACCCCGGCACCAACGACGCCGCGACCCAGGGCGGCACCGCCAGGATCACCGTCTCCTCCGCCGCGACCGGCTCTTCGCCGCTCCCGAAATCAAGCGCGACGACGCGATCCTCGGCAAAACGAAGGCCGCGGAGCCGCCGCCCGAGCGTCAATGTCGTGCCCTGCTGCTCCAGCCACGAAACCGCCGGGTCGACGAATGCCGCCGCCAGCGTTGGCTCCGCAATGCGCGGCCGCATCGCGCGGCCGCCTTTGCCGAGCGTCTCCCGTAACACCGCAGCCGACAACCCCGCCGAGCCCGATGCCGCCGCCGTATTGAGCACCGCGAGCAACACCGGCTCGATTAATTTGTCCCACACGCCCCCGCGCGCATCGATCCGGTCGCCCACCGTCTGCGTGGCCGCACCACCCAGCAGCCCCGCCAGCCGCAGATAATCGCCCGCCCGCGTGCCTGGCACGCGGCGGCCATCGCGGAAGATCCACCATGGCACCGGCCCGTCATTGATGCGCACCGCCCAGCGCGCGCCGCTGCGCCGGTCGACGAACGGGAAATCGGCATGGAGTGGCCCGCTCAGCCGGTCGCTCGCGCCGATCGTCGCGAGATAGTCCACCACCGCGCGATTGCCCGACAGCACCAGATGGTTGCCATTGTCGATCGTCCGCCCGAGCTGCGGATCGTGATAGCTGCGGCAGCGCCCGCCCGCTTGCGCCGCACCATCGACCAGCTCCGCCTTATGCCCGGCGCGCGCGAGATCGACGGCGGCGGCAAGCCCCGCCATCCCGGCCCCGACAATCCGGACCCGCCCGATAGAATCCGCGCGCTTCAACGGAACAGGCTGAGCCGCAACACGGTGAACAGCAACGCGGCCTTGTTGACCTTGATCCGCTCGCGCGGGGGGGCCCAGCCCATCGCCTCCATCCGCACCAAAATCGGCGCGTACACCGCCGCCATCAGTCGCGGTGCCAGCAAATGCCCGCGTGGCCGCTTCGCCAAAATCGCCTCGGCTGCGCGGAAATGTTCGTGCGCG
Source organism: Sphingomonas echinoides ATCC 14820 (assembly GCF_000241465.1). Lineage (GTDB taxonomy): Bacteria > Pseudomonadota > Alphaproteobacteria > Sphingomonadales > Sphingomonadaceae > Sphingomonas > Sphingomonas echinoides. The sequence goes on along the minus strand of NZ_JH584235.1, from coordinate 3,634,295 downwards.
CGCGCCGCCAGCACGCGTGCAGCGGCATCGACGCGCGCATCGCCAACCACAGCCAGCGGATCGCCGAGCGGAATGCCCGCCGCCTGCAACGGCTCCAGCGGCAGATAGACGCGCCCGATCGCGGCGTCTTCATCCACGTCGCGCAGGATATTGGTGAATTGCAAGGCGAGGCCGAGATGGTGCGCCAACGCGATGCCGGTCTCCTCCTCCATCCCGAAGATCTTGACCGACAAGCGCCCCACCGCCGAAGCGACGCGGTCGCAATACAGGTCCAGCGTGGCCATGGTCGGCCAGCGAACATCCTCGGCGACATCCATCGCCATGCCGTCGATCACCGCTAGAAAATCGGCCTTGTCGAGCGCGAAACGGCGCACCGCCTCCGCCACCAACGCCGCCTGCCCCGGATCGCCTCCGGCGTAGAGCGACTCGATATCCGCACGCCACGTTTCCAGTGCGGCCGCGCGCGCTGGACGATCGCCGATCTCGTCATCGGCGATGTCATCGACCGCGCGGCAAAAGGCATAAACCGCGTACATCGCCTCGCGCTGCGCGCGCGGCAGGACGCGCATCCCGGCGTAGAAGGAGCTGCGCGAGACTTGTGCCTGAAGATGCGCCGGGGTCGCCTTGGGGTTCATGCCCGCCCCTTAACCACTTGCTTTGCCGCCGCCAACGCTGCGAGCCCAAACGCCTCGCGCGCGCGGTGGTGGACGCGTTCCGAGAGCGGATCGCGCACTTTCAGGCGCGCGGTCAGGCTGGCGGCAAGGCGGTGGATGATCGCCACCTCAATCCCCAAGCGACGATCGCGAATCGCCGCGGCGAAACCCGCCGACTGCGCCAGCAATACGCCCGATCGCGCCGCCAGATCGCGGATCACCGCGCGCAGCGCCGGGGTGGCCGTCGGCTGGCTTAGATCCTCGACCGTCGCGCCATGCGCCGCCATGACATCCGCCGGGAGGTAGACTCGCCCGATCGCGCGGAAATCCTTGGCGCAATCCTGCGTGTGGTTGATGACCTGTAGCGCCGCGCACAATGCGTCCGACGCGGGCCAGGTGGCGTGATCCTCGCCATGTACGTCGAGCACATAGCGCCCGACCGGCATCGCCGAATAGCGGCAATAGTCGAGCAACGCCGTCCAATTGGCGTAGCGATCGACCGTGCAATCGCGCTCGAACGCGACGAGCAGATCGAGCGCGTGCTGCGGGCTTAGCCGATGCGCCTCCATCGTCGCGCGCAGCGCCACCGAAGGCGCGTCGCTATCCTCGGTGCCGAGGATCGACGCGCGCATCGCAGCGAGCAGCGCCAATTTCTCGTCGGCCGAGGCGGCGGCGTTATCGGCGACATCATCGGCCGCGCGCGCGAAATGGTAGAAGGCCATCACGGGCGCGCGATGCTCGCGCTTCAACAACACCGAGGCGACGGGAAAATTCTCGTCCTTATGCCCCTTGCCCGAGGCAAGCGCGGTGGCGGTGGTCGCGGTGCTCATGCCGACAGATCCGCCTGAACGCGGCCCTTCCACAGGCCCCCGCGTCCGCGCCTGTGCTGCCACGCCGACAGCAGCGTACAGCCTGCATAAAAGGTTGCGATCAACGGCAAGGCAGGTCCCCAAAGTGGCGAACGACGGTAAAATTGCAGCATCGGCTGGAACAGCAGCGCCATGATAGCCCAGGCCGCCAGCGCTGCATAATGCGCCGCGCCGCGCGCGAAAATCGCCAGCACCGGCGGCGCGAGATAGGTCAGTGCGAGGCCGAGCGTGGTGCCCGCCAGCAGCAACGGCGAATAGCGAAGCTGGGCGTAGGCGGAGCGCGAGATCATCGCCGCGACCGAGCCCCATGTGTCGTAACGCCGAATGCTGAGCGCGCGATCGGTCAGGCCAAGCCACACCGCCCCCTGCCGCTTCATCAACGCACCGAATGCGCAATCGTCGATCAGCGCGGAGCGCACCGCCGCAATCCCGCCCGCCGCCGCCAGCGCGCGACGCTGCACCAGCATCACCCCGCCGGCCGCCGCGCCAAGGCCGCGCCCGCGCCGGTTCACCGTGGCGAAGGGGTAGAGCATCTGGAAAAACCAGACGAAGGCGGGGATCAGCGCACGCTCGGCCAGACTCTCGCAGCGTAGCCGCGCCATGAGCGAGACCAGCACGCGATCATCCGCCACCGCGCGGGTGACCAGGCTGCGCACACTGTCGGGCGCGTGCGCGATGTCGGCGTCGGTCAGCAGCAGATAGTCGGGCGCGTCGTCTGCCGCAGCGATGCCTTGCGAGACCGCCCACAATTTGCCGGTCCAGCCGGACGCGAGCGGCGCGCCGGTGACGATCTGCAAACGGTCCGATCCCACGGCGCGGGCGATGTCGGCGGTGCCGTCGCTGCTCGAATCATCGACCAGGATGATGCGGAAGTCGCCGGGATAGTCCTGCGCGGCGAGGCTGGCGATCGATTCGGCGATCACCTCGGCTTCATCGCGCGCGGGCACGACCGCGACCACGGACGGCCATGCCCCTCCTTCTCCCCTCCCTTCCAGGGAGGGGAGCAATCGCGCCATCCCGCTCGCGCGTCAGCCAGAAGCCGTCGCGCCCAAGCGCCAGCACGATCCAGATCAACAGCGACAGCGTGGCAATTCCGAGCGCGATCACGCCAGCATCCCCGCCTGGCGGAACCACGCCACCGCATCCTCCAGCGCCACGCGATAAGGCCGTCCGCGATAGCCGAGTTCGGTCTCGGCCTTGGTGCTCGCATAATACATGTCGTGTGCGGCCATGCGCAGCGCATCCAGCGTCAGGAACGGCTCCTTGCCTGTCACCCGCGCGACCTGTTCGTTGATCCACGCCAGCGGGAAGAGCGGCGCGCGCGGGATCTGCACGGTCGGCGGCTTGCGCCCGACGATCGCCGCCACACTCGCCAGCATCTCGCGCAGCGACACATCCTGCCCGCCCAGCACATAGCGCTCGCCAATCCGGCCGCGTTCCATTGCCGCGATATGGCCCTCGGCCACGTCATCGACATGGACGAGGTTCAAGCCGCTTTCGACAAAGGCGGGCATCCGCCCCGACGCCGCCTCGACGATGATTCGCCCGGTCGGCGTCGGGCGCGCATCGCGCGGGCCGATCGGGGTCGAGGGATTGACGATCACTGCGGGCAGCCCCTGCTCGGCCACCATCGCCTCAACCAGCCGCTCGGCCACCACCTTGCTACGCTTATAGGCACCGACCGCCTGTTCGGGCGTGGCCGGGCGCGTTTCGTCGGAGGGTTTGCCGTGGTCGGGCCGCAGCGTCGCCACGCTGCTGGTATAGACGATTCGCTCGACCCCGGCGGCCAGCGCCGCCTGCATCACGGCGCGCGTGCTGGCGAGATTGTTGCGGACGATCTCTTCGGGGTCGGGTGCCCAAATCCGATAGTCGGCAGCGACATGATAGAGGTGCGCCACGCCCGCCATCGCCCGCGCCATCGCAGCGGCATCGCGCGCGTCACCCTCGACCAGTTCGCCCGGAAAATCCGCCAAATTGGTCCGCGCGCTGCTTGCCCGCGCCAGCCCGCGCACGCGCGCGCCGCCCGCTGCCAGCCGCCGCGCGACGGCCGAGCCGACAAAACCGGAGACGCCGGTGACAAGGATGATGGGTCGATCGGTCAAGCAGCCTCCAGTGGCGGTGGCTTTAGTGCGACGCGGCGCAAGAGCAAATACCAAGGGGCAGCGGACAGGCAGAAAGGACCGAACCGGTGCGAACATGACAGCTTTTTCATGTCCGCGCGCCTATACCCGTCCCCCGCGCGGCGTTACGAGGGAGGCATCGTGACCCACATTCTGCAGAGTATCGGAACGGCGCTGGGCTGGCTGGCGATCGTGCTGGCGGTGTTCGGCATCGTCTATTCGGTGGCCGCAGCGATCGTGTTCCGGCGCTTTTTCGCTGGTGCCAGACCAGCGCCCGCCCGCACCGAAGCCGTTACCCTGCTCAAGCCGCTTTATGGGGCCGAACCGCGTCTGTTCGACAATCTCGCGACCTTCCTGACGCAGGACCATGCCGGGCCGCTGCAACTCGTGTGCGGTGTGCAGCGCGCCGACGATCCGGCGATCGCGGTGGTCGAGGCGCTGAAGGCCGCCTATCCGCACGCCGATATCGAGCTGGTGATCGATCCCACGATCCACGGCGCGAGCGGCAAACTCTCCAACCTCATCAACATGGACCGCGCCGCGCGCCATCCCTTTGTGGTGCTCAGCGACAGCGACATCGCGGTCGCGCCCGATTATCTGGCGCAACTGCTCGCCACGCTGGACGATCCAGCGGTGGGCGCGGTGACCTGCATTTATTCCGGGCGCGGCGATGCCGGTTTCTGGTCGCGCCTGGTCGCAGCGGGAGTGACCTATCAATTCATGCTGGGCGTGGCCTTTGGGGTGTCGAATCGGCTGGCCGCGCCGTGCATGGGATCGACGATAGCGCTCAAGCGCGACACGCTCGACAAGATCGGCGGCTTCCAACGCTTCGCCGATGTGCTGGCCGACGATTATGCGATTGGCGAGGGCGTGCGCGCGCTCGGCCTCAGCGTCGCGGTGCCGCCGGTTCTGGTAACGCACGCCTGCGACGAAACCAGCCTGTCGCAACTATGGCGGCACGAGCTTCGCTGGGGCGCGACCGTCCGGGACGTCGCCTTCTGGCCCTATGTCGGCATTGTCATCGGCCTGCCCTTCCCCACCGCGCTCTTGGCTGCGCTGTATGCGCCACAGTTCGGGCTTTTGCTCGCCCTTGCAGCAGCAATTGCGCGGTTGGTGGTTGTGCGAAACGTCGATGCAGCAGTAGGGGGGCGGATCGCACCGCTGTGGATGGCGCTGCTGCATGATGGCCTGGCTTTTGCGGTGTATATCGCGAGCTTCTTCGTGCGGTCGGTTGATTGGCGCGGTGCAACACTTAAAATGAAGACGGACGGCCGCATTGTCTCGGCCTCCACGGAGCAACAAGCATGATGCGGACCCTTTTCCTCCAGGCACCCTCGTTCGACGGGTATGACGGCGGTGCCGGGGCGCGCTACCAGATGAAGCGCGAGGTCAAATCCTTCTGGTATCCGACCTGGATCGCCCAGCCGGCGGCGATGATCGAGGGATCGAAGCTGATCGACGCGCCCGCGCACGACCAGTCGTGGGAGGACATCGCGCACGCATTCGACGATCGCGATTTGGTCATTCTCCACACCTCGACGCCGAGCTTCAACCAGGACATCCGCACCGCGCGCCTGATCAAGGAGCGCAACCCGAAGATCATCGTCGCCTTTGTCGGCGCCAAGGTGATGATCGAGGACAAGGCGAGTCTCGAGGCGTGCGAGGCGATCGATCTGGTCTGCCGCGAGGAATATGATTTCACCTGCGTCGAGCTGGCCGAAGGCCGCCCCTTTGCCGAAATCGACGGCATCACGTGGCGCGCGCCCGACGGGACGATCGTGCGCAACAAGGACCGCGCGCAGATCGAGGACATGGACGTCCTCCCGATGGTCTCGCCGATCTATAAGCGCGATCTCGATACGTCGAAATATTATGGCGGCTATCAGCGCCATCCGTATGTCTCGTTCTACACCGGGCGCGGCTGCAAGAGCCGCTGCACCTTCTGCCTGTGGCCGCAAACGATCAGCGGGCATCGCTATCGCCACCGCAGCGTCCCCAAGGTCATTGAGGAAGTGAAATACATCCTCAAGGAAATGCCCGAGGTGAACGAGATCTTCTTCGACGACGATACGCTCGCCGACGCGCACGATTTCGTCGTCGAGTTGTCGGGCGAGCTGCGCAAGCTCGGCTTCGGCACGCCGGGGTTCCGCGTCACCTGGGGCTGCAATGCCAAGGCGAACGTGCCCCAGCCCGTGCTGAAGGCGATGAAGGAAGGCGGCTGTCGCGTGCTGCTCGTCGGCTATGAAAGCGGCAATCAGCAGATTCTGCACAACATCAAGAAGGGGCTGCGCACCGATGTCGCGCGGCAGTTCACCAAGGATGCGCATGCGCTTGGCCTGACCATCCACGGCACCTTCATCCTCGGCCTGCCCGGCGAGACGCTGGAGACGATCGAGGAGACGATCAACTACGCCAAGGAAATCAACCCGCACACCATCCAGGTGTCGCTGGCGGCACCCTATCCCGGCACCTTCCTGTACAAGCAGGCGACCGAAAATGGCTGGTTCGACAGCTCGCACGATCTGCTGACCGATGGCGGCAACCAGATCGCGCAGTTGAGCTATCCGCATCTGTCCTCGGCGGTGATTTTCGACAAGGTCGAGGAGTTCTACAAGCGCTTCTATTTCCGCCCGTCGAAGATCTGGGAAATCGTCCGCGAAATGCTGACCGATTGGGACATGATGAAGCGTCGCCTGCGCGAGGGGGTTGAATTTTTCGACTTCCTGCGCCGCCGCAAGGAAGCTGCATAAGGCACGGCCATGACCACGCTTGCCGAGATGACCGTCAATGAGCGGATCGCCGCGACCGGTCGCGAAGAAGCCTGGGATGCGGCGGTGCGCGCGGGCGACCGCGACGCGATGATCGCGGTGTTGCGTCGCGTCGCCGTCGCCAGCCCGGGCAATGTGGCCGATGCGGTGCTGGCCGACCCCGAATTTTACGGGTTTCCCCGCCGGTGAAGACCGCGATCATCACCGCCGATGATTTCGGCGTGTCGATCGAGGTCAATCGCGCGGTCGAACAGGCCAACCGCGAGGGGGTGCTGACCGTCACCAGCCTGATGGTGACGGGCGATGCCGCCGCCGACGCGGTGGAGCGCGCGCACGCGACGCCGACGCTGGGCGTCGGGCTGCACGTTGCGCTGGCCGAGACCCCGCCCGCTTTGCCGCCATCGGACATTCCCGACCTGGTCGATGCGCACGGGCAGTTCCGGATCGAATCCTTGCCGGTCGCGCTGGCGCTGCTGGCCAAGCCGTCGGTGCGCCGCCAGTTGGAGGCCGAGATCGAAGCGCAGTTCGCCTTGTTCGCGGCGACGGGACTGGCGCTCGACCATGTCAATTCGCACAAGCATATGCATTTGCACCCGGTGATCGGGGCGACGCTGCTGAAGGTCGGGCTGCGCCACGGGATGAAGGCGCTGCGCGCGCCGGTTGAGGAGCGCGCGTCGCTGGCGGCGTTCGAACCGGTGACCGGGCTCGACATCGCCAAGCCGTTCGCGCGCCATATCCAGCGCTCAGGCCGTGCCGCAGGGATGAAGGTGCCTGACCGCACCTTTGGCCTCGCCTGGTCGGGCGCGATGCACGCGGCGCGGTTGCGCGGCATTCTCGAAAACCTGCCCGATGGCGTGAACGAAATTTACCTGCATCCCGCGACCGGAACCTACCCCTTGGCCGCGCCGGGCTATCAATATGAAGCGGAATTGGCGGCGTTGCTGGATCCGCAAGCCCGTTCGATCGTTACGCGTAACGATATTAGATTGGCGCGCTTCGCCGATCTCTAGCGGGAGAAAGGCCCCATGAATTTCATCTCCAAATCGCTTGCCCCCGCATCCCCCGCGCCCGGTGCTCCCGTCCCGCTTGGCAGCACGGCCCACAAAATCCTGTTCTGCCGCACCATGCTCGACACGCACGATCCCTATCGACCGGCGTTGATCGACTGGCCGGTGCTGGACGACGAGACCCGCAACCGGATCGTGTCGCTGCCGATCTGGGACATTGCCGTCGCGACCGAAGGCCGCGCGGGCATGAACGTCAAAACCTATGGCGAGCAGATCACCGATCCGCTGCTGCGCGACGCGATCGACATGAACGCGTTTGAGGAAAGCCGCCACAAGATCGTGCTGGCCGACATGGTGACCTTTTACGGAATCGAGTTGCAGCCGGAGGAAGCGTATAAACGCCCGCGCGACCCCGAATTCGCGTTCATGCGCACCGGCTTTTCCGAATGCATCGACAGTTTCTTCGGCTTTGGCCTGTTCAAGATCGCCAAGGATTCCGGCTTCTTTCCGCCTGAGCTGGTCGACACGTTCGAACCCGTGATGCGCGAGGAAGGACGGCATATCCTGTTCTTCGTCAATTGGGTGGCGTGGTGGCGGCGCAATATGCCGTGGTGGCGGCGGCCCTATTTCGAGCTGAAAGTGTGGGTGGTGTGGCTGTTCCTGATCTGGGAACGGATCGACATGGCCAAGGGCATGGGTGAGAACAACACCAAGGCGCAGGAAAACAATTTCACGCTCAACGGCTCCAAGGAACTGGGCGTCGAAATCGAATTCCCCGAACTCGCCGCGATCTGCCTGTCCGAAAACGACCGAAGGCTGTCCGTCTATGACCAGCGGCTGATCCGCCCGAAATTCGTTCCGGGTGCAATCCGGCTTGCGTTGCGCTTTATGGGAGGGAAGAAATCTGCCAAGGCAGCGTAAAGCTTTCGGGGTGGATGACTTTGACTGGGGTTGATTGGTTCGCGCGGAGACGCGGAGACGCGGAGGCGATGTCAAAGCCCGACACGTCCCATCACGATCGCGGTAAAAATATAGAGACTCGCCTCACTTTGTGCGCAGGCGCTCCGCGTCTCCGCGCCTCCGCGCGAACGATCCAGCCTACGCCGCCCGAAATGCCGCTTATGGTGTCCCCGCTGCTATGAACCGCCCCGCCCGGATCGGGCTGCTCCTTGCCACCGTTATCGGGCTGATCGTCGCTGCGGGCGCGGTCGGCACGGTCGGGCTCGTGCAAGTCGGCGCGGCGATGGCGTCGATCGGCTGGCTCGGCATGGCGAGCTTTGTCTTGTGGTCGGGCGGCGTGCTCGGCTTGCTTGGCATGGCGTGGGTCGCGGTCGCGCCAAGTGAGACTGCGGACCGCTTGTGGCTGTTCGTGTGGGCGCGCACCACGCGCGAGGCCGCGACCGATATCCTGCCCTTCTCGCAACTCGGTGGCCTGGTCGTTGGCGCACGGACGCTGGCCGCGTTCGGCGTACCGCAGTCGGTGATCTACGCCTCGATGATCGCCGATTTGACGACCGAGATGGCCGCGCAATTGATCTTCACGCTGTTCGGGGTCGGCGTGTTGCTGCTGGTGCTGACGCATGCGGCGGTTCAGCAGGGGCTCGTTCCGCTGGCGCTGGGGGGCGTGGGCGCGATGGTCGCGCTGATGCTGCTGTTCGTGTTCGCACAGCGGCCGATGCTGAAGCTCGCCGGGTCGCTCGGCGCGCGCTTGCTGCCGGGCTCGGTCGCGGCGATGGCGGCGGTGCGCGATCAGCTCGACGCGATTTACCGCGAGCCGCGCCGCGTCATCGCCGCCTTCCTGTTCAACCTTGCCGCCTGGCTGGCCAGCGCCACCGGTGCCTGGATCGCCTTGTGGTTCATGGGCAGCCAGGTGCCGTTATGGGCGGTGCTGATGATCGAGGCGCTGATCTTCACGCTGCGCAGCGTCGCCTTTGCCATTCCCGGCGCGATCGGGGTGCAGGAGGCCGCCTATGTACTGATCGGCCCGCTGGTCGGCCTGCCACCCGCGACCGCGCTGGCGCTGTCGCTGCTCAAGCGCGCGCGCGACGTGGTTATCGCAGTACCGGCCTTGCTGGTGTGGCAAATTGGAGAATATCGCCGCGTCGTCAGTTGAGCTTTGCGCGGCGTCAATTGCCCAAGCCAGTGCGCCGCCGTATAGCGTAGGATATAGTCCAGTGAAGGTGATCCGATCATGCAACCGATGACCCTGCTGCTGGCCCTCCCCTTGCTGATCGCCGCTGCGCCCGATGCGCCGGTTCCGTGCCCGACGCCGCCCGCGCCGCTGCCCGCAAGCCTAGCGGCCTGGCAGACCGGCCTCAGCCTCGCCGCCGCCACCGACGCGCCCACGCTGGCGCATACCAAGGTGACGATCGGCAAGCGCGTGGAGGTGATGCTCGCCCCGACCGACACCGTTCGCTACCGGCTCGCGCCGGGGAAGCCGCCCGCGCCCGGCAGCATGGGGGGCTTGCTGGGCGTCACCGTGCGGCGCGCAGGGACCTACCGCGTCGCGCTCGGTGCGGGCGCGTGGATCGATATGGTGCGGGCGCACACCGCGCTCACCTCGGTCGCGCACGAGCATGGCCCTGCGTGCAGCGGCATCCGCAAAATGGTCGATTTCAAACTTCGTCCGGGCCGCTATGTGCTGCAAATCTCGGGCAGCAAGGATGCCGCGACGCCGGTGCTGGTTACGGCGCTTCCCTGACCGGCGGCAGCGGTTCGGCGCGCAGCATCGCGTCGAGCTCGGCCATCGGCACCGCATCGGCACTGGCGGCGAGATTGGCCTCGAGCGTCCGATAGGCCGTCAGCACCGCACGACCCATTGCGGTCAAGCTGGCCCCACGCGCCTGTCCGCCGCCCGCCACCGTCTCGACCAATTTCTCGGTCCAGCACCGGTTCATGCTGTCGACCAGCAACCACGAACGGCGATAGCTCATCCCCATCGCGCGCCCACCGCCCGAGATCGATCCTTCGCGGTCGATCGCTTCGAGCAGATCGGCCTTGCCCGGCCCCATTGCCAGCTCATCGCCGCAATAGATCTGCGCCTTGATCTTGAGCTGGCCGATCCGCATCCCCGCCTCCGTTGCAGCGCCAAGCCCTAGCATGGTGGCAATGCCGCGCAAACGTCGCTACGTCGCAGGCATGGCGAAGGTGCACCCGTTCCACTCGATCCACACCCACGGGCTGATCCGCGTCGGGGCGTGTACCCCCTGCGCGAGCGTGGGCGACACGATCGCCAATGCCGAGGCGACGATCGCGCTGGCCAAGGACGGCCACAAACAGGGCGCGGACTTGCTGGTCTTCCCCGAACTCAGCCTGACCTCCTACGCGATCGACGACCTGCATTTGCAGACCGCGCAGCATCACGCGACCGAAGCGGCACTGGCGGCGGTGGCAGCGGCGACCGCCAAGCTGCGCCCGGTGCTGGTGGTCGGCGCAGCGCTGCCGCGCAACGGGCGGCTGTACAATTGCGCGGTGGTCATCGCGCGCGGGCGCATTCTGGGCGTGGTGCCCAAGGTGTTCCTGCCCAATTACCGCGAATATTATGAAAAGCGCTGGTTCGCGAGCGGTGCCGGGATCACCGCGCCGTGCCACATCACGGTCGCCGGCCAGACCGCGCCGTTCGGCACCGATCTGCTGTTCGCGGCGACCGATCTCGAGCATTTCGTGTTCCATGCCGAGATTTGCGAGGATTTCTGGGCGCCCACCCCGCCCTCGACAATGGGCGCGCTGGCCGGCGCGTTGATCTGCTGCAACCTGTCCGCCTCCAACATCGTCGTCGGCAAAGCGCGTGAGCGCGCCTTGCTGTGCGCCGCGCAATCGGCGCGCGCTGTGTGCGCTTATGTCTTTTCCGCCGCGGGACCGGGCGAGAGCACCACCGATCTCGCCTGGGACGGTCAGGCGATGGTGCATGAACTGGGCGAAACGCTCGCCGAATCGAGCCGTTTCGGGCGTGCCCCCTGCCTGTTGCTCGCCGATGTCGATGCCGAGCGAATCGAGCAGGAGCGGATGCGCGTCGGCACCTTCAACGATGCCGCGCGCCTCGCCGACGACCCCGAAAAGCGCTTCCGCCGCGTCAGCTTCGAGCACAAGCCGGATTTCGGCGACATCGGCCTGCTGCGCGACACCCGCCGCTTCCCGTTCGTGCCCAACACGCCCGAGAAACTGGATGCCGATTGCTATGAGGCGTTCAACATCCAGGTCGAAGGGCTGCTCAAGCGCTTTCAGGCGGCCCATGCCGAACGCCTCGTCATCGGCGTGTCGGGCGGGCTCGATTCCACCCATGCGCTGATCGTTGCGGCCAAGGCGATGGACCGGCTGGGCGTGCCGCGCGACCGCATCCTCGCCTTCACCATGCCGGGCTTTGCCACCAGCGATCATACCAAGGGCAACGCCTGGGCACTGATGCGCGCACTTGGCGTCGATGGCGACGAGATCGACATCCGCCCCGCCGCGCACCAGATGCTCGCCGATATGGGGCACCCCTTTGCCGATGGCGCCCCCACCTATGACGTGACCTTCGAAAATGTGCAGGCGGGCCTGCGCACCGATTATCTGTTCCGCTTGGCCAATCAGCGCGGCGGGCTGGTGGTCGGCACGGGCGACCTGTCCGAGTTGGCGCTCGGCTGGTGTACCTACGGCGTCGGCGACCAGATGAGCCATTATGCGGTCAATGCCGGCGTGCCCAAGACGCTGATCCAGTTCCTGATTCGCTGGTGCATCCGCGACCGCCAATATGACTCGGAAACCGACCAGATCCTCGAGGCGATTCTCGCGACCGAAATCTCGCCTGAGCTGGTGCCCGCCGGGGCCGATGGCGCGATCCAGAGCACCGAGGCGCGAATCGGGCCGTATGCGCTGAACGATTTCTTCCTGCATTATGTCGTGCGCCACGGCATGGCACCGTCCAAGATCGCCTTCCTCGCGCTGCACGCGTGGCGCGACGCAAGCACTGGTCGCTGGCCGCGCGACGTGCCGCTATCGGCGCGAGTCGCGTATGATCTGCCGACGATTGCGCTCTGGCTGGAAAAGTTTCTGGTGCGCTTCTTCGCGACGAGCCAGTTCAAGCGCTCGGCGATCCCCAATGGGCCGAAGGTATCGAGCGGCGGCGCGCTCAGCCCGCGCGGCGACTGGCGTGCGCCCTCGGACGGCACGGCGCGGGTTTGGCTGGAAGAACTGGCGCGCGGGCTGCCGCAATAGCGCCATTGGCAGGCCGGGAGTGAGGGGGGAGTCCGCGAGACACGCGGTTGCCCATTGTAGATCAACCCACCCCCCAGCCCCTCCCTTCCAGGGAGGGGAGGCGGAAGGCGTCGCGGTTCCTCCCCTCCCTGGAAGGGAGGGGCTGGGGGTGGGTCGGCCCGTAATCGGGCGGACCGGCCAATTGCGCGGCACCCCAAAGAAAAACGCGCCCGAAGCGCCTTACTTGCGGCTCTTGCGCGCCGCGTAGCGGGCGTCGCGCGCCGCTTTCTTGTCGATTTCGGCCTGGATCGCGGCCTGCTTGGCCTCTTCGATCGCGCGTTCGGCGGCTTCGGCCTTGGCGATCTTTTCGAGCCGCGCCTGTTCGATCGCAGCCTTCTTTTCTTCGCGCTTCTTGGCCTCGGCGGCTTCCTTCGCTTCGCGCGCGGCAGCGCGGGCAGCGACGACAGCCGGATCAACGGGCGGCTTCGCCTTCAGCTTCTCAAGCGCGCGCTGTTTCGCGTCAGCCGAGAGCGCTGCGCGATCCTTGAACGAAGGTTCCTTATACGATGCCATGCGGGCCCTTTAGCGGGAGTCAGTCAGGAAGGAAATGGCGGAGAGGGTGGGATTCGAACCCACGGTGAGCTTGCACCCACGCCGCATTTCGAGTGCGGTACATTCGACCACTCTGCCACCTCTCCGCGAGGTCATAAGATGCCGTCTGATGGGAAATCCAAAAAGCGGCACCGGTCGGTGAGCGGGGGCCTCTAACGCAGTGATCGGGCGGAGGCAAGCGTTTGCGCACCAGCAAAAGCGCAGCAATCGCTTGTGCGCCGCGTCAGAGCGCCTAAATTACAGTCATGCCCCGTACCACAACCTCGGCCCTGCCGTTCGACAGCACGATCACCCTCCCCCCCATTGCGCATGCCCGCTTCGCCATCGGTGATGTCGTGCGCCACCGCATGTTCGATTTCCGTGGCGTCGTGTTCGACATCGATCCGATCTTCGCCAATAGCGACGAATGGTATGACGCGATCCCGGAGAAGCTGCGCCCGCGCAAGGACCAGCCCTTTTATCATCTGCTCGCCGAAAACATGGAGTCGAGCTACGTCGCGTATGTCAGCCAGCAAAATCTGGTGCCCGATGACAGCGACGAGCCGGTCGACCACCCCGCCATTTCGGGGCTGTTCGGGGATTATGAGGACGGCAAATACCCGCTGCGGCGCGAACATCGCCACTGATCGCCACTGCCACGGCATAACATAGAAAGGGGGCCGCGCAGGCCCCCTTTCCTTCTGTGCGAACGGCGTTCGCTCAGAACTTGAACGACACCTTCCCATAATAATAGCCGCCGTTGATGCCGTAGGCGGCGCTGAGCGGTGCATCGATCACGTTGCCGCCCGTGACCAGCGTCGTATTGGTCGTGCCCGGCACGAGCGCCACCTTCGGCGGACGCTGATTGAACACGTTGTTCGCCCCGAATGTCAGGTCGATTCCCCCCGGCAGCTTATAGGTCGCCTCCAGATCGGCGATGAAAGCAGTCGGCACCTTCTGCAGATAATAGGTGCCGCCATCCGGGCTCGCATAGGTCGATGTCTCGCCATAAAGCGTGCCACGCGCCGTCGCCGAGACCGGACCGATCGTCCACAAGGCCGAGGCGATCGCCTTGAACTTGGGAGAGGCGGTTTCGAGGTTGGCGCGGGCGCTGGCGTCGAACAGCGGAATACCGCCCAGCGACGCGGGGGCCACGCCGAGCTTGGTGATCTTGGTCTCGTTATAATTGCCCGACAGGCTCCAGCTGACCGTGCCCCAGCTTCCAAAGTCCGAGGGTACGTTCGCCGTCAGCTCGATCCCGCGCGTGCGCGTGCTCGCGCCGTTGGTGAAGATATTGATGCCGGTTTGCGTCACCGTCGGGTCGAGCACATTGCCATTGGCGACGATCGCCTGCGTCACGATCGCGAAGTTGGTGGCCCCGCCGCTGCCATAAATCGATCCGGTGCCGAGAATACGGTCGCGAATCTTCACTTGATAGGCATCGAGCGTAACCGTCAGCTTGCCCGTGCGGAACACACCGCCCGCGCTGAAATTGGTCGATTTCTCGGGTTTCAGATTCTGGAAGCCGATCAGTTTGGCCGCCGCCGAATTGGCCGGGAGCTGGACGAAGGCCGAGGTCGGCGAGACGTTGGTGGCCGAATAATAGGATTCGGCCAGGGTCGGCGCGCGGAAGCCGGTCGACACCGTCCCGCGCAAGGCAAAGGCGTGCGAGAAATCGTACCGCCCGGTTCCCTTGAAGATCACCTGGCTGCCAAAGTCCGAATAATGCTCATAGCGCACCGCACCATCGAGCTTCAGCGCCGCGACCGGGGACGCGGCGACATCCAGATACAGCGATTCGTTTTCGCGGCTATGCGTGCCCGCGTCGGACGGACGGAAGCCGGGATAGGACTGCCCGCCTTCCTTGTAGATCGAGCCCGGATCGCCCGAGCCGATCGAATATTGGTTTTTGCGATATTCGCCGCCGAACGCGACGTTCAGCGGTGCCGCCATACCGAGTTCGAATTCGGTCGAGAAATCGGCATTGGCGGTGAATTCGGACGAGGTGAACGAGCCATCATAGAAATCGCGCGGCGTGAAATGCGTGTCGACAAACAGCGAGCGGTTGGCCGAATCGAGCGTGTAGATGAGGTTCTTGTCCTTGCCGTACGTCGTGCTGAGGTCGAACTTCACCGCGCCGACCGCACCCTTCACACCCCCGGTAAAGGCGTAATCATCTTCGCGAATGCCTTCGCGCGGGTTGAAGCCTTGCGGGAAGGGAACCAGCTCGCCTGCCGTGGTGAGGCTGCCACCGACCCCGAGCACGGGGGAGGCAATCACGCGATCGGGAACGCGCAGATTCTCATACGCGCTGGCAATCCGCTTGCTGAACGACCCGAAGCTGTAGGCGGTGACGTCGCCGAAATCATAGGCGGTGTTATACTGAACATTGGTCAGCCAGGACTTGGCATCCCCGTTGATGCGGTTGACGTACGGGAAGCCCGGAATGTTTTTGTAGAGCGCTTGCTGTGCTGCGGAGAGCGCCGGGCTCGTTGCTGTGGTCAGCAATGTGCCGCTCGCATCGGTCACACGCCGATCAAGCCCGCCCACTTGCGTGAAATCGTGGAAGCGGTGGAACAGTGTGACGTTGATGAAGCCATCCTCGCCGATCCTGGTCGCCAAATGCGCAGTGCCGGCATAGGTCGTTCCGCCGACGTCATAATTCTTGCCTGCGGTGGCATAGCCCGATCCACCCTCAGCGTCGTCCTTCAGGATAATGTTGATGACGCCCGCAATCGCGTCCGAGCCATATTGCGCGGCGGCACCGTCTTCGAGCACTTCGATGCGCGCAATCGAACTGGGCGAAATCAAATCGAGATCGGCCGTCGCCGCCCCCTGATAAGGGCCGCCAAGCACGGCAAGGTTGGCGGTGCCGTGGCGGCGTTTGCCGTTGATCAGCACCAGCGTGTGGTTGGGGCTGAGCCCGCGCAAGCGCGCCGACAGCGTCAAATTGGCGGTGTCGCCGCCAAAGGCCTGTGCCGTGAAGGACGGCACCAATTGCGTCAGCACCTGGTTGAGGTTGGGCTGGCCGACTCGCGACAATTCATCCGAGCTTAGCACCTTGATCGGCGTGGCGCTCTCGGCCGCCGTGGTGCCCGTGCGCCGCGTGCCCGTGACGATAATGTCGGATTGCTCGGGTGCGCTCGTATCGGGCGCGGGATCTGCCGGAGCCGGGGCCGCTGACATCGCAACGCTGCTATCGGGTTTGGTGTCAGCAAAAGCGGGCGGTGCGGCCACGCTGGCGACGGCCAGCGCGAAGAGCGAAATCGAAGATTTGTACATGGCTGTGAGATCCCCCAAAAAAACAGGTGACCTTCAGTCCATCCGCCCCCAGCACTTTATGTTCTTTCGAATACGCACCTCATTTGCGTCGCCACTGAGTGACGGACACAGTTCCCCCTGCCGCACAGCACGGCATTGAAATAACCCTGCAGATAATTTGACACGACCAACTTAGTCGAATGCAGCACGCTGCATTCGGTATCTATGTATGTGGAATCCTTGTGATGCTGAACGCTCTAACGCGACATTTTATTGCCGGAATCGAGTTCGCCTCATCTGTTCCGAATCGGATGACGCCATAGACCGTTTCGCAATGCAACATAAAGTTCACGCAGAGCGGATAGTTCATCCAAAATTAGGACGGTTCCGGACCGACTATTGCGTTTGAGCAACAACTTTACGACGCATCCGGCGCGCCTCGGCGGTTGACAGCGCGCCCTGTGTCGCATAGTCGGCGCTTCTTTCCCGCGCTCGGCTCGCCGTGCGTGGGGCACAGGTATTTTTGAAAGTGATGAGGCCCATGTTCGCAATCGTGCGCACGGGCGGCAAACAGTATCGTGTTGCCGCCGGAGACAAGATCGTCGTCGAGAAGCTCGAGGGCGAGGCCGGGGCGTCGATTACGCTCGGCGATATCCTGCTGGCGGGCGAAGGCTCGGAGCTGAAGTCGGTCGAAGGCCTCACGGTCTCGGCAGAGATCATCGCGCAGGCGAAGGCCGACAAGGTCATCGTCTTCAAGAAGCGTCGTCGCCACAACTATCGCCGCAAGAACGGCCATCGTCAGCAGCACACGATTCTGCGCATCACCGCGATCGGTGGCGAAGAGAAGAAGGCCGCCAAGGCCAAGACCGCAGCTCCGGCGGAAGCCGCAGCACCGGCCGCTCAGGCGTAAGGAGTAATTCGAGATGGCACATAAGAAAGCAGGCGGTTCCTCGCGCAACGGTCGTGATTCGGCCGGTCGTCGCCTTGGCGTGAAGAAGTTCGGTGGCGAAGCCGTCATTCCGGGCAACATTCTCGTGCGTCAGCGCGGCACCAAATTTTACCCGGGCACCAATGTCGGCATCGGCAAGGATCACACCCTGTTCGCACTCACCGAAGGTCGCGTGACCTTCCACAAAGGCAAGCTCGGTCGCCAATTCTGCTCGGTAGAAATGCTGGCGCTGGCCGCTGAATAACATCGGGTGACCATCCGGGTTGCCCACCAGGGCGATCCGGGTAGTTCAGACTACCGAAAAAGGGAGACGGGTCGCCCCGGTCTCCCTTTTTTCATGCTCCCTCCCCACCCATTGTCGCTTGATCGTCACGAGAGACGGGCAAGCGACGGCGACGAGGAGAGTAAGAATGTTCGCTCGGACTCCGAGACTGACGCTACGGCCAGGCTGGCCGGAGGACGCCCCTGCACTCGCGCAGGCGATGGGGCATGAAAGCGTCGTCACCAAGCTGTCGCGCGCACCCTGGCCCTATCGCGAGGAAGACGCGCGCGATTTCCTGATGCGCCCGCGCACGACAACCGATGTTGTCATGCTCATCACCAGTCTTGAAAGCGGCACGCCGGAGATCATCGGTGGCATCGGTGTGCACCCGGAGGGCGATCATTATGAACTCGGCTATTGGCTCACCCCCCGTGCCTGGGGTCGCGGCTATGCCACCGAAGCCGGGCGGCAGATGGTGCAGATCGCGCGCTACGCGCTCGGCCTGAAGCGGCTAAGTGCCGGGCATTTCGTCGACAACCCCGCGTCGGGTCGCGTGCTGACCAAGCTCGGTTTCACGCCCACGGGTCGGGTCGAGCCGCAGCATTGCCGCTCGCGCGGGCACGAGGTGCCGTGCGTGAAGCTGGAACTCGACCTGGACGTGGCCCACGCCATCCCGCTCGCGGCCTGAAGGCTGCGGGCGCGGGCCGGGCTCTGGCGTCAGGTTGTCGCTGATTCCCATCCCGGCGAAGGCCTGCGCCCAGTAGCGGAAAGCCGCTGTTCTGGGCACCGCGATTCCCTCAATACTCCGGAACGAAGCCGCCAAAGTCCGAGAATTTGGTGATGTTGGGCTCGAATCGCAGCGTCACCTTGCCGGTCGAGCCGTGGCGTTGCTTGGCGACGATCAGCTCGGCCAGGCCATCGACGCGTGACAGATGCTCGGACCATTTGGCGTGCTTGTCCTGCACGTCGGCCGGGCTGCCCGCCGTCGGAATTTCGGGCTGGGTCATGTTGAGATAATAGTCTTCGCGATAGACGAACATCACCATATCGGCGTCCTGCTCGATCGAGCCCGATTCGCGCAGATCCGACAGCATCGGCCGTTTGTCCTCGCGCTGCTCGACCGCGCGGCTGAGCTGGGACAGCGCCATCACGGGCACGTTCAGATCCTTGGCGATGTTCTTGAGGCCACGGCTGATCTCGGAAATTTCCTGCACGCGCCCGTCGCCCGAACTCTTGGCGGTGCCCGAGAGCAGCTGTAAGTAATCGACCACGATGAAGCCAAGCTGGTTGTTGAGCTTGCGCTGCAAGCGGCGCGCGCGGGTGTGCAGCGCGCCGATCGACAGGCCCGCGCTATCGTCGATGAACAGCGGCAATGTCTCCAGGCTCGCCGCAGCGGCGGCCAGCTTGTGGAATTCCTCGCGCTTGATCTTGCCCGAGCGCAGCACTTCGGAATTGATGCCCGATTGCTCCGCCAGAATACGCCCGGCGAGCTGATCGGCCGACATTTCCAGGCTGAAAAAGGCGACCTTCGCCCCGAGCGAGCGTTCGGGGTCGATCCCGTCGGCCATGTCGCGCATCCAGCGTTGCGCGGCGTTATAGGCGATGTTGGTGGCAAGCGAGGTCTTGCCCATGCCCGGACGCCCGGCAAGGATCATCAAGTCGGAACGGTGCATACCGCCGATCTTGGCGTTCAGGCTTTCGAGCCCGGTGGTGATGCCCGAAATATGCCCGCCCGAATTGAGCGCGACTTCGGCCATCTTGATCGTGATGGTGGAGGCCTGGACGAAGGTCTTGATCTGGTTGTCGCTGCCGCCATCGGCGGCGACCTTGTACAGTTCTTCCTCGGCCGCTTCGATCTGCGCACGCGGGTTGACCTCTTCCGACGTGTCCATCGCGCGCTCGACCAGCCCGCGCCCCACCGTCACCAGCGTGCGCAACATCGCCAGGTCATAGATTTGCTTGGCAAATTCGCGCGCGCCGAGCAGCCCGGCACCCGAACCGGTCAATTGCGCCAGATAGGCCGGGCCGCCCAGTTCACGCATCCCGGCATCCTGTTCGAACATCGGACGTAGCGTGACCGGACTCGCCAGCATGTCATTGCCGCGCAGCGTGCGAATCGCGGAAAAGATGCGCCCGTGCAGCGGCTCGAAGAAATGTTCGGGCTGGAGCCGGTCGATCAAATCATCCGCCAGGCGGTTGTCGATCATCATCGCGCCGAGCATCGCGGCTTCGGCCTCGACATTTTGCGGCAGGGTTACGGTTTCGGGTTCGGTCGGGGATGCGAATGCGGTGGCCATCCCCCCTTGTCCCACCCCAGCCGCCGCCACTCAAGGGGCAGGCGCGATTAAAGCCGGGGATAACCGCTCAGCGCGCGCCCGTCGCCATCCGGCGCAGCACCGCCAGCGTGTCCTCCAACGTCTCCTGCGGCGGCGGCGGGGTCGCAGGCGGGCGTTGCCCCACCACCCGCTCCAGCCGGTCGAGCAAGGCGTGAATCGTATCGGATGGATCGGCCCGTGCGGGCGCGACCGGCGGCACCGGCGCTTCCATCACGGGCTGCGGGGTCGATCGCACCATCGGGGTCAGCGGGAAGGTTTCGAAGCGCTCCCCGGGATCAAAGGTCTGCGGGCGTTCGGCGGGAAGGATGACGACAGGTCCGTCCCGCGCCGGGGTCGGCGCCCCGCTCAGCGGGGTTTCAGGCACCGCGACCCGGCCATAAGCGGCCAGTGGTTGTTCGAGATCAATCGGCAACGGGCGTTCGACCGGCGGCTCCACCGCCGCCGGTGCCGTGACGGGGACGGCGGGCGCGCGGACATCGAGAAACGGCGTGCCGAGATCGGTATTGGCGAAGAGCGGTCGGCGCGCCGGCGCATCGGGATGAGCATCGGCGCGGCGCAACACCGGCGCACTGCCCCGCTCACCGCGCGAGCGCTGGATCACGATCGTGCGTGCGCCGAAGGTGAGGAACAAAGCGAACCACGCCATCAAACCAATGCCGCCGCCACATAGCAGCACCAGCACCAACCGCGCGGTCAGCCCAAGCGGCGGTTCGGCGGCCGACAGCACTGAGGCGATCCCGCTATCCACGACCATCGATTCGAGGAGGTCGGTCGGCACCAGCGCGAACATGGCAGCGGTCAGTACGCCGATCACGGTGGCCGCCAACGGTGCGACCGGGAGAATCAGAGATTGGGAACGGGAGAACACGGCCATGACGCAGACGATGCCACCGCACCGGTAAGTTTCTGGTAAACAGGCCCATAACGCGCAACATTAACGGCCCAGTTGCGCTCCGCCTCGACAAAGGCACGGCCGCGTTCGCGCCGCCCGTCCCAGCCGTCGCGATCCGCGAGCAGCGCCGCCAGCGCGTTGGCCATCGCCACCGGGTCGTCGGGCGGGAACAGCGTGCCGGTATCATTGTGGCGAATCAGCTCACGGTGCCCGCCAACGTCCGACGCGGCGACAAGACGACGCTGCGCCATCGCCTCCAGCGGCTTGAGCGGCGTGACCAGATCGGTCAGCCGCATCCGTTTGCGCGGATAGGCGAGCACGTCGATCAGGCTGTAATAGCGATCGACCTCGGTATGCGGGACGCGCCCGATAAAGTGGATCTGCGCCGCCACTGGTGAGGCTGCGGCCTGCGCGCGCAAGGCGTCCTCCATCGGGCCGCCGCCGACCAACACCAAACGCGCCTTGGGCCGCGCCGCGACCAGCGTCGGCATCGCCGCGATCAGATCATCAAGGCCCTCATAATCATAGAAGCTGCCGATAAAGCCGATCACCTCGGCATCCTTCAGGCCAAGCGACTCGGCCAACGCCGAATCATAGGCCAAGGGATCACCGAACACCGCCATGTCGACGCCATTGGGCGACACCAGCAGCTTGGCCGGATCGATTCCCCGCGCGACCAGATCGCCGCGCAGCCCCTCGCAAATCACCGCCACCGCGTCGGCGCGCCGCACCGCCCAGGTTTCGAGCGCGCGCGTCGCACGGTAGCGCAGCGATCCTTCGCGCCCGGTGCCGTTGCCAACGGCGGCATCCTCCCAAAAAGCGCGAATCTCATACACCAGGGGCAGCTTGCGCTTGCGCGCCACCCGCAGCGCGGCGACCGCATCCAGCACCGGCGAATGCGCGTGCAGAATGTCGGGCTTAAATTCCGCGACCACTTCCTCGATGCGGCGGGCAAAGGCGCGGATTTCGCGCAGCTCGCCAAACGGGCTGATCGTCTCGGGAACGGGCGGGGTGCGGAAAAAATCGATGCCATCGACGGTTTCCGCCGCCAAGTCGCGCGCGCCATTGCGCGGGCCGGTGACGGCGGCCACCTGCCAGCCGTGCCGCATCTGGCTCTTCAGGATCGCCCGTGTGCGAAAGGTGTATCCACTTTGCAGCGGCAGGCCGTGGTCCAGGATGTGGAGGATGCGCATGCGCGCTCCATAGCGCGGCACTGCTTAACGGAGCCTCAACCCGCACGCCCTACACCACTCCCGTGGAAAGTCAGGCCGCCTCATGATCGACAATCTCGCGCTCGCGATCAGCCATGGCCTGATCGCGCTGGCGGTGTGGCGGCTGCTGCGTCGCCCCGATCTCGACCGCGAAGACACGCCGCCGCCCAGAAAGGGTCGCCCGCGTGCGTGACCTGTTCTTCGTCGCCTTTCTCGGCGCGTTCTTCGCGGCGGGCTTTCGCCGTCCGTTCGTGTTCGTGCTGGCCTATGTCTATATCGATATCGTCAGCCCGCAGCGGCTGACCTATTATCTGCTCAACGCCGTGCCGATCTCGCTGATCGCGGTGGTGTTGTCGGTCGGCGGCTGGATGCTCGCAGACGACAAAGCCGAAACGCGCATCGCGCCGCGCCAGGTGCTGATCGTGCTGCTGCTGGCCTATTGCTATGCCACGACGCTGAACGCCGATTTCCCGGTCGAGGCGCTCGATAAATGGGGGTGGGTGTGGAAGGCGCTGGCCTTCGCTGCCTTCCTGCCCTTCACGCTGCGCACGAAGCTGCGAATCGAGGCGCTGTTGCTGGTGATGGTGGCGTCGGCGGCCTCGATCATCATCGTTGGCGGGGCCAAGACCATCGCCAGCGGCGGGGGCGGTTACGGCACGCTCAACCTGATGGTCTCCAACAATTCGGGGCTGTACGAAGGCTCGACCATCTCGACCGTCGCGGTCGCGATCATCCCGCTGATCCTGTGGTTCACGCGCCACGGCACGATCTTCCCGCCCGATTGGAAGGTGAAGGGCTTTTGCTATGCGCTGGTCTTCTCGTGCCTGCTGATCCCGGTCGGCACGTCGACGCGCACCGGCCTTTTGTGCATCGGTCTGGTCGCCTTGCTGATGCTGCGCGACGCCAAGCGGAAATTGCTCTATCTCGGGTTGTTGGGCGCAATGGGCGTGCTGGCGGTGCCGTTCCTGCCCTCCTCCTTCACCAATCGCATGAGCACGATCAAAACCTATAAGGGCGATGAATCCGCCTCGACCCGGCTCGCCGTCTGGGGCTGGACATGGGAGTATGCCAAGGAGCATCCGCTCGGCGGCGGCTTCGAAATGTACCGCCAGAACAAGATCCGCTACGACACCGAGAAGGTGGAGGGCGACGCCAGCAACGCCACCGTCGACCGTAAGCTGACCGTCGATCAGGCACGTGCCTTCCACAGCGCCTATTTCGAGATGCTCGGCGAACAAGGCTTTCCGGGGCTCGCCATCTGGGTGCTGATCAACCTGACCGGCATCCTCCGCATGGAGGTGCTGCGGCATCGCTACCGCAAGCAGGCCGAATACGCCTGGGTGACCCCACTCGCCGGCGCGCTGCAATCGGCACATATCGTCTATCTGCTGGGGGCGGCGTTCATCGCCATCGCATTCCAGCCTTTCGTCTACATGCTGATCGGCGCGCAGATCGGGCTTGACACCTATCTCGCGCGCAAACGCCGCGCGTCGGCATGGCGGCCGATCCGCAAGCCTCGGCCCGAGGCGGTCGCGGCATGAGCGCCCGGCACGAGTTGCGCGCGCTGACCGGGATGCGCGGCATCGCCGCGTGGCTGGTGGTGCTCTACCATACCCGCTTGTCGGTGGCGGGGCTGCCGCACAGCGTGGTGGCGGTGCTCGCCAAGGGCTATCTCGCGGTCGATTTCTTCTTCCTGCTCTCGGGCTTCGTGATCTGGCTGAGCTGGAGCGAGCGTTTGCGGCGCGGCGGGATCGGCGCGGTGCCGGGTTTCCTGTGGCGACGGCTGGCGCGGATCTGGCCGCTGCACCTGTTCATGCTTGGCTGCGCGGTCGCGCTGGCGCTCTTGCTGCTGGCGCTGGGCAAGCATGATGCGGTGCATCACCGCTTTGCCGATCTGCCGCTCCACATCCTGCTGCTGCAAAATTGGGGCTTCACCGATCATCTGGCGTGGAACGACCCGAGCTGGTCGATCAGCACCGAATGGGCAGCGTATCTGCTGTTCCCGCTGCTGGCCTTCAGCCTCGACTGGCGGCGCGTACCCAGCTGGGCGGTGCTCGCCACGATCGCGGCGCTGCTGGTGCTGCTCCACGCCGCAATGGCGGGCGCGCCGACGCTCGGCACCGATATCTGGACCTTCGGGCTCCGGCGCTGCCTAATCGAGTTCGCCACAGGCTCCGCGATCTGCGCGCTGTGGATGCGGTGGCGCGACGCCCCCGCCCTGCCCGCTGTCTTGGCGACGACACTCGGTGTCGCCGGGCTGGCCGCCGCGGCCTTGGGCGCGCCCGAAACGCTGACCGTACCCGGCGCATTCGCTGCGCTGTTGCTGGCCCTCGCGCTCACCGCAGACCGGCGCGGCAACCCGCTCGAAACCCCGGCGCTGCACTCTTTGGGGGAAATCAGCTACGCGACCTATCTCGGTCACTTCCTGCTGTTCGGGGTGTTCAAGCTGGTCTTCGTCGCGGATGCCCATGCCATCCCGCCGATGCTGATCGCGCTCTATCTGGCGCTGGTGCTCGGCAGTTCGGTGGCGCTCCACCATCTGGTGGAGCGCCCCGCGCAGAATTGGATGAACCGCATCCCCGCCCGCTGGCAGCGGACGGGGGCACGGGTTCAGGCTTCTTCCAGCGCTTCCTGAAGCGCTTCCAGGACCGCCGCGTTGAAGGCGGGGATGTCATCGGGCATCCGGCTGGTGATGAACTGGCCATCGCGCACCACGGCCTCATCGACGACATCGGCCCCGGCATTGGCAAGATCGGTGCGCAGCGACGGCCAGCTCGTCATGCGGCGGCCATCGACGACATCCGCCTCGATCAACAGCCACGGCGCGTGGCAGATCGCCGCGATCAGCTTTTCATCATCGGCAAATTCCTCGATGATTTCGATCGCACGATCATTCATCCGCAGCGTGTCCGGATTGGCGACGCCGCCGGGCAGCAACAGCGCAGTGTAATCCTCGGTATCGACATCCTCCAGCAACAGGTCGGGCACGATCGTGTCGCCCTTCACATCATGCTGCATGCCCTGGATCGGATCGGTCTTGATCGAGGCGAGCGTCACCTTGACGCCGGCATCGAGCAGCGCCTGGCGCGGCTTGAACAACTCGTCCTGCTCGAAGCCATCGGTCGCCAGGATCAGCACATGCGTGTCGGAAAGGTCGGTCATGGGGGATCTCCGCTGGGGGTTCGCGCCGCTCAACCCGCGAGCGCGCCTCCCCGTTCCGGAACGATGCGACGATCCGTGCATTGAAATGGGTGATGACGGCCGAAACACTTTGCGAAATCACCTATTGCGACGACAGCGAGCCCGGCATTGCGCGCAAGAAAATGCGCCATGGCTGGGGCTATTTCGACGTGAACGGCAAGCGCATTACCGATCGCGCCGAAATCGACCGGCTGAACGCGATCGGCTTGCCGCCCGCCTATCGCGATGCGTGGTTCTGCCCTACGCCGGGCGGCCATATCCAGGCGGTCGGCTGGGATGAGAAGGGCCGCAAGCAATATCGCTATCACACCGGTTTCCGCGAAACCCAGGAAGCCGCGAAATATGATCTGTGCGCGCCGTTCGGCCGCGCGCTCCCCAAATTGCGTGCGCGTGTCGCAGCCGACCTCGCCAAACGCGGGATCGGCAAGGATACCGCCGTGGCGGCGGTCGTTCGCCTGCTCGATCTCGGCAAGGTCCGCATCGGCAATGAGGGCTATGTGAAAGCGAATAAGAGCTTCGGCGCGACCACGCTGCGCAAACGCCATGCCGCGCTGAAGGGGCGAGCCTTGAAACTGCAGTTCAAGGCGAAGTCGGGCAAATTGCGCGTGCTAACGATCACCGACGGTTCGCTCACTCGTTTCGTGCGGAAATGCCAGGATTTGCCGGGGCAGCATCTGTTCCGCTGGGTCGATCAAGCGGGGGAAACCCACCCCGTCACCTCGTCCGACGTCAACGCCTATATCCGCGCCGCCATGGGGCAGGATTTCACCGCCAAGCATTTCCGCACCTGGTCGGCGAGCGTGCTGGCGTTTGAGGCACTGGCCGAAGCACGCGCCGATATCAGCCTCAAGACAATGCTGCTGCCGGTGAGCGAAACGCTGGGCAACACGCCCGCGATCGCGCGCAAATCCTATGTCCACCCGGCCTTGCTGGCGCTCGCCAAGGACGGACAGACGGCGTTCCGCGCCAGCCTGCGCCTGCCGCGCCGCACACAATATCTCTCGCGCGCCGAACGCGGCTTGATCGCCCTGCTCGAAAGCGCCACGCAATTGGCGACCGCCCAAGCCGCCTGAAGGTTCCCATGACTACCAAAAATACGACCGCGATCCTGCCGCCCATTCGGGTGGGCGACCTGGACGATCAAGCCCGCGGCTTCATCGGCATCCTCTATCATTGGGTCCACACCCACTGGCTGCAGATCCTGATTGTGCTGGCGGTGGCGAGCGTGATCGTGATGGCGCTGCATTTCGTGCGGCGGCTCGCGCGGAAATATTGCATGCGCGATTCCGGCCCGCGCGGCTGGTTCGGCGTCGCCGCGCGGGCGACGTTGCAGACCGGCAATGTCTTCATGGTCATCGCCGCCGCCAAGATCGTCACCGCCGACACCTTTGCCGGGACGCCGCGCGAAGTGCTGTCGCTGATCAATGTGCTGTGGGTGATCGTCGCGGTGTTCCAGATGGCGATCTGGGCGCGCGAAATCATTCTCGGGACGATCGAGCACCGCACCGGCGGCGACCATTATGCGGGCGAGGCGATCGGCAGCGCGATGAACATCATCCGCTTGCTCGTCAGCTTCGCGGTGTTCGCGATCGCGGCGATCGTTGTGCTCGACAATCTCGGCGTCAACGTAACCGGCCTGATCGCAGGTCTCGGCGTCGGCGGCATCGCGATCGGTCTGGCAGCACAGGGCATCTTTGCGGACCTGTTCGCGGCGCTCGCGATCCTGCTCGACCGCCCGTTCCGGCGTGGCGACGCGATCAGCTATGACAAATCGGCCGGCACGGTCGAGGCGATCGGGTTGAAGTCCACCCGCATCCGCGGCGTCACCGGCGAAGAGCGCATCGTCGCCAACAAGCAATTGCTCGAAAAGGAAATCATCAACAACACCCAGCGCGACTATCGCCGCGTGGTGTTCACGCTCGGGCTCGTACAATGGACCCCGGTCGAGACGATGGAAGCGCTGCCATCGATGATCAAGGATGTGGTCGAGGCAGGCGGCATGAAGTTCGTACGCGCCGGCTTCATCACCTTCGGCGCGCAAAGCTATGATTTCGATGTCGAGTTCGACTCCCCGACCGCCGCCTTCCAAGAGTTCTATGACGCGCGCCACGCGGTTGGCCTCGCGATCATCCGGTGCCTGAACGACGCGGGTATCCAGCTTGCCTATCCGACTCAGACCAGCTTCACCGCCGCGCCGGATGGACGGCTGGTACTGCCCTATCCAACGGATAACGCAGCGGCGGCCCCGGCTAAGCCCGCACCAAAGGGCACCAATGGTCGCACCGGCACCGGTGCCGCCCCGAGCGATTCCGCCGTCGATGGCGACGTCGGCACCGGCTGAGCCGCTATAGCGATCCCTCGTCGCCCTCCAGCGTATCGCGCTTGCGCCCGAAGATCCGCCCGAAGAAGCGCGAAATCGCCGCACCCGCGACCGCGAGCCCGCCCAGGATCACTTTCCAGAAGCCGAACACGATCGCCAGCAGCCCCAGCTTCTTGGCCACGACAACGCCCGCGCCCGCCGCGACCAGCCCGGCCAGGCCATATTCGGCGGTCTTGTCGACCGATTTGTCGTAATCGGCATAGGTCGACCCGGCCGTAAACGCCGCCGCCTTGCCGAAGTCGGTCGCCGCCGCGCGCACGTCGGGCAAATGCTGCATGTCGGACAGCATGTTGAGGCTCAGCACGCCCTTCCGTCCGAGCAGCCGCACATCGTAATTCAGCGCATCGACCGGTGAATCCGAAAATTTGATGTCGCGCGCCCAGATCAGCGAATGCGCCGCCGGGTCATAAGATGGCTGCTGCGCCCAACCGACCAGGTGGATCGTCGGATAGCCGCCCTTCTTGCGCTCATCATTGGCTTCGGCCTCGCCCGCGCGAATGCTCTCGACGACCTTGTCATAATCCTCGGTCTTGGCGTCCTTGTCGGGGACATAGCCCGTATCTTCATACGTGACGATCGCGCCCCAGACATTGTCGTAGATCGTGCGCCCCTTTTCAAACACGATACCCAGCACCCGGTCACCCGAGGAGGGCGGGTTCCCCCACACCTTGGTCAGGATCGTCTTGGCCTCGTCGGCGGGCACGAAATAATAGCGCTCGCCCAGATGCAGCACGGCATGCGCGGCGGGAATGGCAACATCGCCGCTTTGCTTGTGCAGCCCCTTCTCGAAGGCGATCGCCTCGGGCGACAATTTTTGCGGCGCGCTGTCCTTCTGCGCCTCCGCTGCCGTGGCCAGCACCAGTCCCAGGCCGAGCGCGCACGCGCTGGCCACAGCCTTGAATGTCATCTGCTAACCCCC
>NZ_JH584235.1:3478846-3605043 GCF_000241465.1 Sphingomonas echinoides ATCC 14820 | reverse complement strand
CCACCCCTCAATCCCCTCCCTTCCAGGGAGGGGAGGCACCAGCAATCTCCGGCGCGTCTAAATCCCGCCCTCGTCAAGGCTCAGCAGCGTCGCATTGCCGCCTGCGCTGGTCGTGTCGACCGACACCGCGCGCTCGACCACGAAGCGGTGGAGATAGTTGGGGCCGCCGGCCTTGGGGCCCGTGCCCGACAGCCCTTCCCCGCCGAACGGCTGCGAGCCGACCACCGCGCCGATCATCGAGCGGTTGACGTAGAGATTACCGACCTCCGCCAGCGCTTCGGTTTCCTCGGCGGCGCGCGCGATGCGGCTGTGCAGCCCCATGGTCAGGCCATAGCCCTTGGCATTCACGCTACGGATCGTTTCGGCGAGCTTGCCCGACGGCCAGGTGACGACATGCAGGATCGGTCCGAACCATTCGGCGGTGAGGTCCTCGATCCGCGCCAGCCGGATCAGCGTCGGCGGCACGAACAGCCCTTCGGCCGGCGCGTCCAGCGTCTTCAGCACGGTCGCCCTTGCGCGATAGGCCATGAGTTTGTCATAAGCCGCCTGGTCGATCACCGGGCCGACATCGGTCGCGGGATCGCCGGGATCGCCGAGGCGCAGCGTGTCCATCGCGCCCTTCAGCATTGCGATCGTCGTCTCGGCGATTTCCTCCTGCAGCAGCAACAGCCGCAGCGCCGAGCACCGCTGCCCGGCCGAGCGGAAGGCCGAGGTGACCACGTCCGCCACGACCTGTTCGGGCAAAGCGGTCGAATCGACGATCATCGCGTTGATCCCGCCGGTCTCCGCGATCAGCGGGACGATCGGGCGCGTATCGTCTTCCAGCAGCGAGCGTGCGATTTTCCGCGCGGTGGCGGTGGAGCCGGTAAAGGCGACGCCCGCAATGCGCGGATCGGCGGTCAGCGCCGCGCCCACCTCGGGCCCGCCCGGCAGCAGGATCAGCGCATCGCTCGGCACACCCGCCTGATGCGCCAGTGCCACCGCGCGTGCGGCGATGCGCGGCGTCTGCGGCGCGGGCTTGGCGACGACGGTATTGCCCGTCACCAAAGCGGCGACGGTCTGGCCGAGGAAAATCGCCAGCGGGAAGTTCCACGGCGCAATCGTCGCCCACACCCCGCGCCCGGCATAGCGCAGCACGTTGCGCTCGCCCGTTGGTCCGGGGAGTTCGACCGGCTGCAGGCCATCGCGCGCGGCTCGCGCGTAATAGCGACAGAAATCGACCGCCTCGCGCACCTCTCCGAGCGCATCCGGGATCGTTTTGAACGCCTCCGAGACGCAAATCGCCATCAATTCGTCGCGATGCGCCTCCAACAGATCGGCCAGCCGCTCCACGATCGCGCAGCGATCCTCAATCGACCGCCCCGCCCATGCGGGGAAGGCCGCGGCGGCAGCACCAACGGCCTTTTTCGCCTCTTCCTTCGTGCCTTTGTGGCTTTGTGCGAGATCATCTTTTTGCTCGCACAAAGACACAAAGCCACGAAGAGAAGACACCGTCTCGCCCAAGGTCGTACGATCCGCGAGGTCGACCCCGGCGGAATTCCTGCGCTCCGCGCCGAACAGGTCGACCGGCAACGGAATGCTCGGGTGCCGCGCACCGCCGACGGCCGCGATCTTCGCCACCGGGTCGGCCAGAATCTCCGCCTCGGTCAGCCGTTCATCCGCCAGTTGATGCACGAACGACGAATTCGCGCCATTCTCCAGCAAGCGCCGCACCAGATAGGCCAGAAGATCGCGATGCCCGCCGACCGGCGCATAAACGCGGCAATGATAGCCATGCTCGCGCACCAGCCGCTCATACAGCCCGTCGCCCATGCCGTGCAGCCGCTGGAACTCAAAGTCGCGCGCATTGCCCGCCCATTCCATGATCGTCGCCACCGTCAGCGCATTGTGGCTGGCAAAGGCCGGGCGAATGTTGGGCGCGTCGAGCATGTCCCGCGCCACCGCCAGATACGACACGTCGGTCGCCGCCTTGCGCGTGAACAAGGGATAATCGGACAGCCCCTCGACTTGCGCGCGCTTGATCTCGCTGTCCCAATAAGCGCCCTTCACCAGCCGCACGTTCATGATGCGGTCGAGCGCGCCCGCCCACGCCACCACCGGCCGCGCGCGCTTGCCATAAGCCTGCACCGCCATGCCGAAACCGTCCCAGCCCTTCAGGCTCGGCAGCGCGGCGACCGTGCCGATAATGTCGAGGCTCATTTCCAGCCGCTCGCTCTCCTCGGCATCGACCGTCAGCGCGATGCCCTTGCCCGCCGCCTGCACGGCCAGCGCCTCGAGCATCTCCGTCAGCGCGGGCACGCATTCATCCCAGCGCGCCACTTCATAGCGCGGGTGCAGCGCCGACAGCTTGACCGAGATCGAATGCCCCGCCGCCGGATCGCGCCCGACGGCATCCACTGCATCGGTATAAGCGCGGAAATAGCGCTGTGCATCGTCATGCGTCCGCGCCGCCTCGCCCAGCATGTCGAAGCTCGCGGTAAAGCCCCTATGCTCGGGCTTCTTCATCCGCTTCATCGCTTCGTCGATGGTGCGGCCCATCACGAAAATCTCGCCCATCATCCGCATCGCCGCGCCCACCGCCTGGCGCACGAACGGCTCGCCTGCGCGGGCGATCAGGCGGCGCAGCGAACTTTGCGCCTGCCCCTCCCCCACCAAAGCGCGGCCAACCACCAGCCCCCAGGTCGCCGAATTGACCAAAGTCGAGTTGGATTTGCCGGTGTGCGCGCGCCAGTCGGCATCGCCCAGCTTGTCGGCGATCAGCAGATCGGCGGTCTCGGGGTCGGGCACGCGCAGGAACGCCTCGGCCAGCGACAGCAAAGCGACGCCCTCCGACGAATTGAGCCGATATTCCTGCAGGAACTGGTTGACCCAGCCCTTCCCCTGCGCCGCGCGCAGGTCCGCGAGCAGCCCCAAAGCATGGCCCATCACCCGTTCGCGCGACTCGGGGGTGAGCGCGGCACGGTCCAGGAGCGGCTTTAGAACATCGGGTTCGCTCGCTCTGTGCAAAGTGCCCATGGATTTGCGGGCGGTGGACGCTACGTCAAAGGTCATGTTCCGGTTTCCGGTCGGTGTGAGGCTTGCGCGCAGGCACTGCGGATGCCATTTGCTTGGCCGCGCCTATGCGACGAAATCAGCTTCAGGGGAATGCCGTGACGAGCGTTACAGTCCAGGAAATGGCAGGCCGGATCGGCACCGAACAGGTGTCCGACTGGGTCGAGGTCAGCCAGGAAGTGATCGACAAGTTCGCCGATGCGACTGGCGACCACCAGTTCATCCACGTCAACCCACAGATGGCGGCAATGACGCCGTTCGGCGGCACCATCGCGCACGGCTTCCTCACGCTGTCGCTGATGCCGCTGCTGTCGTCTAAGATCATCGACGGCGTCGAGATCGAAGGCGTCAAGATGGGCGTCAATTACGGGGGCAACAAGGTCCGCTTCCTCCAGCCCGTCCGCTCGGGCAAGCGCGTGCGCGGCCGCTTCAAGCTCTTGAGCTTCGACGAAAAGCGCCCCGGCCAGTGGCAGCAGACCAACGAATTCACGGTCGAGATCGAAGGCGAGGACAAGCCCGCGATGATCGCCGAATGGATCAGCCAGATTTTCGTGTGATGTAACCGATTTTCCCCTCCCGCCTGCGGGAGGGATTAGGGGAGGGCAATTCCGACGCTCTCCCCACGCCCTCCCCCAGCCCCTCCCGCAAGCGGGAGGGGAGGAAGAAGCAGAAGGAAGAAACCCCATGCGTTCCGCCGTCATCGTTTCCACCGCCCGCACCCCGATTGGCCGCGCTTACCGCGGTGCCTTCAACAACACCCCCGCGCCCACGCTCGCGGCACATTCGATCCGCGCTGCGGTCGAGCGCGCCGGGATCGAGGGCGGCCTGGTCGATGACCTCGTCTTCGGCTGCGCGCTGCAGCAGGGCCATCAGGGCGGCAACATCGCGCGCAACGCGCTGCTGCGCGCGGGCCTGCCGGTCAGCGTCCCCGGCATGTCGGTCGATCGCCAGTGCGCCAGCGGCCTGATGGCGATCGCCACCGCCGCCAAGCAGATCATTACCGACAATATGGACATCACCGTCGGCGGCGGTGTGGAGAGCATCAGCCTCGTCCAGACCCCGCAAATGCGCGTCGCCGCCGATCCTGAGCTGATCGCGATGCACAAGGATGTCTATATGACGATGCTCGGCACCGCCGAGACCGTCGCCAAGCGCTACAATATCAGCCGCGACGTGTGCGACGAATACGCCCTCCAGTCGCAGCAGCGCACCGCCGCCGCGCAGGCCGCGGGCTATTACGATGCCGAGATCATCCCGGTCACCGCCAATATGGCGATCACCAACAAGGAGACCAAAGAGGTCACCTATAAGGACGTGACGCTGACCAAGGACGAAGGCAACCGCCCTGAGACCACGCTGGAGGGCCTGAAGGCGCTGCAGCCGGTGATGGGCCCGGGCATGAACGTGACGGCGGGCAACGCCTCGCAGCTGTCGGACGGATCTTCCGCCTCGGTACTGATGGAGGAAAAGGTCGCCGAGAAGCGCGGGCTGCAGCCGCTTGGCCGCTATGTCGGCATGGCGGTGGCGGGCACCGAGCCCGACGAAATGGGCATCGGCCCGGTCTTCGCCATCCCCAAGCTGCTCGAACGCTTCAACCTGAAGATGGATGATATCGGCCTGTGGGAGCTGAACGAAGCGTTTGCGGTGCAGGTGCTGTATTGCCGCGACCAGCTCGGCATCCCCAACGACCTGCTCAACGTCAGCGGCGGCGCGATCTCGATCGGCCACCCCTATGGCATGACCGGCGCCCGCGCGACCGGCCACGCGCTGATCGAAGGCAAGCGCCGCGGCGCGAAATACGTCGTCGTGACGATGTGCATCGGCGGCGGCCAGGGGGCGGCTGGGTTGTTCGAGGTGCTGTGAGCGCTCAGCGCTGAGGTAGGGTTAGGAGAGGCGGCGTCGGGCAACCGGCGCCGCTTTTTTTGCTTGAGGGATAAGCAACCGTTCTTCTAGTGGGTTTAGCTGGGATTGTTTACCTTGAACATTGCGGCTCTTGGTGACCAGTGCATATTATATTAAGCTCTCACTTTTGAGGTGATTTATTCGTCACCATTACATTCCACAATTCTATTTAAAGCGCTGGGCAGGACAAGATCAGCGCCTAGAGCGCTATACACGCCCCACCCCAAACAAGATAACCGTTAGGCGATCGTTTCCGAGCGAGACGGGGTTTGAGGTAAATCTCTACAAATCTCCAGCAGAAAAATCAAAATCCCCTCAGTGGTTTGAAACAGAATTCTTACAGCATTTAGATAATCATACTGCCTTAGTATTCGAAAAGTTAAATGCCTCTCCACCCCTCAATTTAGATGAGGAAGAGCATTCCATCCTAAGTGTTTTCGTTCGCAGCATGACTTACCGATCCCCGGAGATGCTAGCAGCCCTGAAAAATAGCGGAGCGCGAGAGTGGCAAAAAGTTGTCGATAGCATCGAAGGGATATATGATACGATAAAATCGTCCAAAGACCCTAAAACCTACAAAGACTTCATCGAAAGTGTAAATGCAAAAAATATAGAGAGTTCAGTTATAAATATTTTTCCACGATTATTTACGAGCGAAAAGGTCGGACAAGTATTAAATAATCTTCCAAAGCGATTAATTGACACACCAGATCACACTCCGGAATTTCTTATATCGGATGACCCACTAATCCGAACAAACGGAATATTAGTCGAAAATGGGCATTTTGCCTTACCAATATCACCAAGACGGCTACTCGTAATGGCTTGGAAAACAAAAACTCTCGACGTGATCTCCCAACAAAGCCCGACAGAACTTGTCACGAATGTGAATCGATGGATCGTTGAAAGTGCCAGACACTTCGTCGGAGCGCGCGATCGGTCGCAAGACCGCTTTATTCGCAACCGTTTTGGCAGCGACCCTAAACCACCGATTTCGCGGTAGATTGGAAAGTTGACACATCGTACGCGGCTAGTCTCTCAATACTAGCCCATATCGCACTTTCAGCCCCCTCACCCGTGCGTCTTCATCCACTCCTCAACCACCGGGGCCACCTTCGTCCGCCATTTGGAGCCGTTGAAGATGCCGTAATGCCCGGCGCCCTCGGCCATGTAATAGCGCTTTTTGTCTTCGCTCAGGCTGGTCGAAATCTTCAGCGCGGCCTTGGTCTGGCCCAGGCCTGAAATATCGTCTCGCTCGCCCTCGATCGCCAGGATCGCGATGTCGGTGATCGCGGCGGGGTCGACCAGGCGGCCGCGGTGCGTCATCGTGCCCTTGGGCAGCGCATGATCCTGGAACACCACGTCGATCGTCTGCAGGTAGAATTCGGCGGTCATGTCGCAGACCGAGCGATATTCCTCGTAGAAATCCTTGGTCGCCTCGGCTTCCAGATCCTCGCCCTGCACCAGATGTTTGAACATCTCGTAATGCGACATCATGTGGTTGCCGAGGTTCATCGACATGAAGCCGGCGAGCTGCAGGAAACCGGGATAAACGCGGCGCCCCGCGCCCGGATAGGTGCCGGGGATCGTCGCGATCACATTCTGGCTGAACCAGCTATGCGGCCGCTCGGTCGCCAGCGTGTTGACCGCGGTCGGCGCTTCGCGCGTGTCGATCGGGCCGCCCATCATCGTCAGCGTCTTGGGGCGCGCCGGGTTGTTGTCGGCGCTCATCACGCAGGCGGCGGCGTAGCATGGCACCGATGGCTGGCACACCGCCAGCATGTGCGTGCCGCCCTGCCCGTCATTGCTGCCGATCGTTTCCAGAAATTCGATCAGATAGTCGACATAATCGTCGAGGTCGAACTTGCCGTCGGACAGCGGCACCAGCTTCGCATCGCGCCAGTCGGTGATGTAGACGTCCGCCACCGGCAGCATCCGCTCCACCGTGCCGCGCAGCAGGGTTGCGTAATGGCCCGACATCGGCGCGACGATCAGCAGCTTGGGGCCGCCGTCGACGCCCTGGCGCTTGAAGTGCAGCAATTGCCCAAAGGCTTTGCGCAGCACGATCTCTTCGTGGATCTCGACCGTCTTGCCGTCGATCGTGGTGAAATCGAGCCCGAAGGCGGGCTTGCCGCGCGGTGCGGCGGCGTGCGCGAACACCTCCAGCGCGGAGCTGAGGATCTGCCCCCCGCCGAAATAGGAAAAGGGATTGGCCGGGTTGCTCAGCACCCCTGCGCTGAAGTCGGCCATCGCGCTGGCACCGGCCAGCAACGATTTCTGCATCTCATAGGCGTTGTACAACATACCGGACTTTCTAGCAGCGAAATCTCATCATAGCATCAAACTTATGCCGCACCGCCGCATTCGGCAATCCTCGCTTTAAGGTGAACGTTTCGACGGTGATCAGTATCCACGTTGAGGGCCAGCCCGGTCCCTGCTAGGCGGATGGACCATGGCAGACCCCCAAAGCGCGCTCCCCAGCGAACCGACCCAACGCAAGCTCAGCAGTCTGGCCATGGTGTGGCGCTATGCCAGCCGGTATCCGGTGCAATTGACGATCGCGCTGTGTGCGCTGTTCGTCACTTCGGCCACGACGATCTATATTCCGTGGACGTTCAAGTCGGTGATCGACCGCGGTTTTTCGCACGGCAGCGATATGGCGCATGTCGACCGCACTTTCTATTTGCTGTTCGCGGTCGTGCTGGTGCTGGGCATCGCCACCGCGATCCGATTCTATTTCGTGTCGTGGCTGGGCGAACGCACCGTCGCCGACGTGCGCATCGCGGTGCAGAACAATCTGCTTAACCTTACGCCGCGCTGGTTCGAGGAGAACCGCCCGTCCGAAATCGCTTCGCGCCTTACCGCCGATACCGGCCAGATCGAAATGGCGGTCGGCACCACCGTGTCGGTCGCGCTGCGCAATGCCATTACCGGGATTGGCGGGATTGTATCGCTGTTCGTGCTTGCGCCGAAGCTGGCGGGGATGATCCTGATCGGTATTCCGCTCACGCTGTTGCCGATCATTCTGCTCGGGCGGCGGCTGCGGACGCATTCACGCACCAGCCAGGACCGCATCGCCGACATTGGCGCAATGGCGGTCGAGGTGTTCTCGGCGATGAAGATCGTCCAGGCGTTCGGGCAGGAACGCCGCGAGGCGCAGCGCTTTGCCGATGCCGTGACGCGCAGCTTCGCCGCCGCCAAGCGCCGCATTTTCCTGCGGGCCTTGCTGACGGCGCTGTTCATCACGTTGATCTTCGGCGCGATCACCTTGCTGTTGTGGAGCACCGTCGCCGATGTCGCGGCGGGGCGGCTGTCGGCGGGGTCGCTCACCGCGTTTCTGGCGACCTCGGTGCTGGTCAGCGGCGCGTTCGGGTCGCTGAGCGAGGTCTATGGCGATTTGCTACGCGCCTCTGGCGCGGCCGAGCGGCTGGCCGAATTGCTGGACGAGAGGCCGGAAATCGCTGCGCCCGCCAAACCCATCACGCTGCCGCAGCCGCCGCGCGGGACGATCGAGTTCGATCATGTCGAATTCCGCTACCCCACCCGGCCCGATGTGGCGGCGCTGCACGATTTCTCGCTGTCGGTCGCGCCGGGCGAGACGGTCGCGATCGTCGGCCCTTCGGGCGCGGGCAAGACCACGTTGTTCCAGCTGATCCAGCGCTTCTATGATCCCTCGACCGGCGCAGTGAAGATCGACGGCGTCGACCTGCGCACCGCCGACCCCGCAGAAGTGCGCGCGCGCATCGCGATGGTGCCGCAGGAGACGGTGATCTTCGGCGCCACGGCCCGCGACAATCTCCGCTATGGCCGCTGGGACGCGCGCGACGACGAGCTGTGGGCCGCCGCCGAGGCTGCCAATGCCGCCGAATTCCTGCGCAAATTGCCCGAGGGGCTCGACACCTTCCTCGGCGAAGGCGGCGCGCGGCTGTCGGGCGGTCAACGCCAGCGCGTCGCGATTGCGCGCGCGCTGCTGCGCGACGCCCCGATCCTGCTGCTCGACGAAGCCACCAGCGCGCTCGACGCCGAGAGCGAACGCCTGGTCCAGGAGGCGCTCGAACGGCTGATGGCCGAGCGCACCACGCTCGTCATCGCGCACCGCCTCGCCACCGTCCGCGCCGCCGAACGCATCATCGTGATGAGCGACGGCCGCATCGTCGAACAAGGCACGCACGGCACGCTGGTCGACCAAAACGGCCTCTACGCCCGCCTCGCCAGCCTGCAATTCAGCGAAGCCGCCTAACCTCCCGCGCAGCGGCCCAATCCCGCCAGCAGCACGCGCGCACGGCCCGCACCACGCGCGCCCTTCTCCGCGTCTCCGCGCCTCCGCGTGAACCACCCTTCTTTTGTTCGCGCGGAGACGCGGAGACGCGGAGAGAAGAGAGAAGGCCCCTTCTCCCCTCCCGCTTGCGGGAGGGGAGAAGGGAGGGCATGATCCAGCCAAACCGCACGGAGCGCCGGCCCCTGCCCGACCGCTCCCGCCAAGCGGGAGGGGAGAGACATGCGCGATTTTGACATTATCGTTTTCGGGGCGACCGGCTTTACCGGCCGTCTGGTCGCCGAATATCTCGCGCACAGCGGCGCGCCGCGCTGGGCGATGGCGGGGCGCTCCGCCGCCAAGCTGGCCGAAGTGCGCGATCTGATCGGCGCGCCCGCCGACACGCCGCTCCTCACCGCCGATTCCGAAAACCCCGCCAGCCTGCGCGCGCTGTGCGAACGCACCCAGGTCGTGCTCACCACCGTCGGCCCGTACCAGCTCTATGGCAGCGATCTCGTCGCCGCCTGCGCCGAAACGGGCACCGCTTATGTCGATCTGTGCGGCGAACCCGCCTGGATGCGCCACATGATCGACGCGCATCACGCCACCGCGCAGCGCAGCGGCGCGCGCATCGTCTTTTCCTGCGGCTTCGATTCGATCCCGTTCGATCTCGGCGTGTTGACGCTGCAGGAAGCCGCCCGCGCCAAGTTCGGCGCGCCGATGCCGCGCGTGAAAGGCCGCGTGCGGAAGATGCAGGGCGGCTTTTCGGGTGGCACCGCCGCCAGCCTGAAGGCAACGCTCGCCGCCGCCGCCAAGAACCCCTCGATCCTCGGCCTGCTCGCCAACCCGTTCGCGCTCACGCCGGGCTTTACCGGCCCGCATCAGCCGACCGGGCTGATCCCCGAATATGACCGCACGATCGCGGCATGGGTCGCGCCCTTCATCATGGCACCGATCAACACCAAGAACGTCCACCGCACCAACTTCCTTCTGGGCGAACGCTTCGGCGCCGACTTCGTCTATGACGAGATGATGGTCGCCCCCGGCCTTGGCGACATGGGCAAGGCCGCCGCCGAAGCGATCGCGCGGATCAACCCGCTCGCCAGCGCACACGGCCCCAAGCCCGGCGAAGGCCCCTCCAAGGAAGAGCGCGACGCCGGTTTCTACGATCTGCTGTTCATCGGCGAAGGTGCCAAGGGCGAACGCATCGATTGCGTCGTCACCGGCGACAAGGACCCGGGCTACGGATCGACCAGCAAGATGATCGCCGAAACCGCGCGCTGCCTGGTCGAGGATGTGCGCGGAGACGGCGGCATCTGGACACCCGGCGCGCTGATGGGGACAGTGCTGGCGGACCGGCTACAGGCGAAAGCGGGGCTGACCTTCCGCTGCGGGTAAAGCTCGTCCACTCCGCTCCCCGTTCGCCCTGAGCCTGTCGAAGGGCCCCTCTCCCCCAAGAGCCACGCTCCCGAGGAGAGGGGGCTTCGACACGCTCAGCCCGAACGGAAGGTTTACCCCCGCGCCTGCACAAAGGCAGGCACCGGCCCGATATCCTTGCCCGCCGCGCGCGCGACGGCGGCGGCCTGGTTGATAAAGTCCCACACCTGCTTGCTGAAACCGGCGTCGGCCTTGCCCTCCCACGCGCCCATATCGGCATAGAGCCGCGCCGAGCCTTCCCACATTGCCGGGGTGGCAACGCGGCTGAACGGTTCGAGCAAGGTGAACCACTCGCGCACGAACGCCAGCGCCGCATCGCTCGCTGGGTCGAGCGGCAAGGCCGCCTCGATCCGGTCACTCAGCGCCCGCCACTGCGCCAGATAATCCGGGGTCGAGACTTGCGGAGCCGCCCCCATTTGCGCGTGCCACTCCGCCTGTTCTTCGGGCGTGTAATAGCGGTCGATCACGTCCTTCCACGCTTTTGCCTGATCATTCATGACTGTATCTCCATCGCGGATCAGCGAGCAAAGTGTCGCGGCATCGAGCGGCTCGCCTCGGTTGATGCGGGACAGTGCGGAATCGATCAGGGTGATGGCGTCGCCAATCTCCTGCGCCTGGACGGCCAGCCGCTCGCGTTGCGCGCTCAGCAAAGCGGCCAGGTCGATCGGTTTGCGATCGAACAGCCGCTTGATGTCGCCCAGGCTGAGCCCGGCTTTCTTGAGCGCGACGATGCGATGCACCCGCTCCAGCTCGGCCGGCCCGAACCAGCGACGGCCCGACTGGGTGCGCAGCGGCGAAACCAGCCCGCGCGCCTCATAAAAGCGCAGCGCCCGCGCGGTCAGGCCGGTGCGGCGGACCACTTCATCAATGGCAAACGACTCATCCATGCCGCCCTTATGCCGGTTGACCTTGGGTCAACTTCAAGGGGTGTTTTGGGCGGGGAGGCAGTTTTTTGGTGGTGGCGATCTACGGCCCAGTGGCATCCGTGCTTGGAACGCATCCAATGTTTAGAGACGGCGACCTTCTCTCGACAGCGCAAACGGAAAAGGAGGTAGTGCGAACGCCGCTGATCAACGCTGATTTTTCTTAAACGACGGCAGCTTCGAGCAATCTTCGCCGCTCGTCTCGTCAAACGCCGTATCCGAGATCGATGCGCCGATCCACGTATTCGCCGTCATGTCTGGGCTTGTTAGGAGGCTACGTACCTCTGACACGCGAGCGAGCCTCACGATGTCGTTCGCGAGGGACGAAGATGGTCGCACAATGATCGATTCATAGCGATTGATAACAATTCCTCGCCTATCGAGACCACTGACTCGGCGAAAACACACACCCGTCGAATCCGAGACCTTTGCAAGAGAATCGGACCCGAAAATTGAACAGGCCACAACCAAGAGAATGAGCTTGCGCATGATGTGACCCTAACCGTTCAAACAACTTCCGCTAATAGTCGTGTCCCATGCCTGCTTGGTGCGCAGATCGATTAGATAAGCAGTTTTAACATCCTACCGCTTCTTCCCCTGATGCCGGATGTTCGCCGGTCGCCCGCGCCGCTTGATTACGCGCGCTGGCCCCTTGCCGCGCGGTTCGCGCTCGGGGGCGGCCCCGCGCCCCTCGACCATCTCGAAGCGCAGCGCCCCCGACACCGGGTTGGCCTCGGCTAGCCGCAGCGGCAGCTTCTGCCCGCTCGCGAAGACCGTGCCGCTATGCTCGCCCACCAGCGTGCGGCTCGCCTCGTCGAAGCGGAAATATTCGCCGCCCAGGTCCCGCACCGGCATCAACCCGTCGCCGCCAATCCCCTCGACCGTGGCGAAAAAGCCGAAATTGGTGACGCCGGTGATGCGCGTCTCCAGCACTTCGCCGACCTTTTCGCTCAGGAAAGCCGCGACATAGCGGTCGATCGTGTCGCGCTCGGCCTCCATCGCGCGGCGTTCGAGCATCGAGATGCTCTCGCCGATCCGCTCCATCGTCGCGGCTTCGCCCTCGGTCAGCCCGCCGGGGCCAAGGTCATATGCGGCGACCAGCGAGCGGTGCACGATGAGATCGGCATAGCGCCGGATCGGCGAGGTGAAGTGGCCATAACTGCCCAGCGCCAGCCCGAAATGCCCCATATTGGCCGGCGCATAATAGGCCTGGGTCTGGGTGCGCAGCACTTGCTCCATGATCTGCGGGCGCGCGTCGCTGTCGATCACTTTGTCGAGGATCTGGTTGAAGGTCTTGGGCCGCACCACCTGGCCGAGCGCGAACTCGATGCCATAGGTCTTGAGATAGTCCTTCAGCGCGACCAGCTTCTCGCGGCTCGGCTGTTCGTGGACGCGGTACATCACCGGCGCCTTCTTCGCCTCCAGCGCCTTGGCCGCGGCGACATTGGCGGCGATCATATAATCCTCGATCAACTTATGCGCATCGAGCCGCTCGCGCGGCGCGACCGACAGGATGCGCCCCTTCTCGTCGAGCACCACGCGGCGTTCGGGCAAATCGAGGTCGAGCGGCGCGCGCGCGGCGCGGGCCTTGGACAGCGCCTTCCAGCAGCCCCACAGCGGGAGGGGAGCATTGCCGCATCCACCATCGCCTGCGCATCTTCATAAGCGAGGTTCGCCGCGATCCGCACCACCGCTCGGGTGAAGCGCCACGATTTCAGCGCGCCGCCCTTGCTCACCTGCAAATGGCAGACAAGCGCCGCGCGATCGACGCCTTCCTTCAGCGAGCACATCTCCGCCGACAGGCTTTCGGGCAGCATCGGCACCACCCGGTCGGGGAAATAGACGCTGTTGCCGCGCCGCCGCGCCTCGCGGTCGAGGCTCGATCCGGGGCGGACATAGAAGGACACATCGGCAATCGCGACGATCGCCTTCCAGCCGCCGTCATTGGCCGGGTCGTCATCGGGCGCGGCCCACACCGCATCGTCATGGTCGCGCGCATCGGCCGGGTCGATCGCGACGATCGGCAGATGGCGGAGGTCTTCTCGCTTGTCGCCCAGCGGCTGCGCCGCCACGCGCACCGCTTCCTCCAGCGTCTCCGCCGAAAACACATCCGGAATCCCCAGCTTGTGAATCGCGATCAGCGAGAAGCTGCGCGGCGCGAACGGGTCGCCCAGCACTTGTGTGACCCGAACGGTAATGCGCGGCGGGCGCCCGGCTTTCTCGGCCAGCACCAGATCGCCGACCTGCGCTTCCCCCGCATCGGACACCTGGAATTCGCGGCGTTCCTTCTTCTCCACGCCCTGCAGCCACAAGGTGGAACCCTCTTGCCGCAGCACGCCAAGCACCAGTTCCTCGCCCTTGGGCAGCGTCTTCATCGGGTGCGCGATCCAGCCCTTGCCCGCTTCCTCGGTGCGCGCGAGGATGCGGTCGCCCACCCCCAGCGCGCCCTGCTTGCGCTCGCGCACGCGCAGCTTCGGCGCGGGCGTCTCCGCTTCCCAGCGTTCGGGCACGGCCCAGGCGGTTCCGCTATCGTCGACATCGGCAATGCGCAGCACGGTCACCTTGGGCAGCCCGCCAAGCTTGTGGAAGGCGCGGCCGGGGGCGCTGTCGATCAGCCCCTCATCGGCCATGTCCTTCAGCAGCGCCTTCAGCAGGATCTTGTCCTGCGCGGTCAGCCCGAAGGCGCGCGCGATCTCGCGCTTGCCCGCCGGGGTCGGCGAGGCGGAGATGAAATCGAGGATCTGCTCGCGGGTCGGCAGGCCGGGCGTGCGCTGTATCGGTTTGGGCATCGGTCTAGCGATACGCTACGCGCGCCCAAACGGCAAAGGGCCCGCCACCGTGCACGGTGACGGGCCCTTCGCCGGGGTGGGGCTCAGAACTTGCCGCGCAGCGTCACGCCATAGGTGCGCGGTTCGGCAAGAAAGGCGGAAATCGTCTGGTTGGCGGTGCCACCAAAGGCCTGGACGTTGGCGACGCTGCCCGATCCCTGGAAGGGCGTGCTGAACGCGACCTGCTCATATTGCGTATTGGTCACATTCTGCGCCCACAGTTCGATCGCCCATTGCTCCTTGGGACCACGGATGCCGACACGAGCGTTGACCGTGGTGAAGCCGTCCTGCTTCTTTTCCGGGAACAGGTCGGAGCCGGTATTGTAATCGCTGGTGGTGCGCTGATCGACATAGATCAGCCCCGACAGGCCCGAACTGCCCAAACGCGGCGTCCAGGCGATGCTGCTGGTCACGACATTGCGCGGCGCGTTGGACAAGGCCTGTCCCGGCAGCAGGAACAAGGCGGGATCGAGCGGAGCGCCGGTGTTGCGCCCGACCAGATTGTTGCGGAACTTGGTATCG
The DNA here is from genome assembly GCF_000241465.1 of Sphingomonas echinoides ATCC 14820. Taxonomy (GTDB): domain Bacteria; phylum Pseudomonadota; class Alphaproteobacteria; order Sphingomonadales; family Sphingomonadaceae; genus Sphingomonas; species Sphingomonas echinoides. The sequence goes on along the minus strand of NZ_JH584235.1, from coordinate 3,590,125 downwards.
GCCAGCGTATAGCCGGCGGTGAAGGCGACGTTGCGGGTCGGGTAGATCGCCGCCTCGACTTCCACGCCGCGCGTCCGCACGCCGGGCCGGACATTGTTGGGATCGCACGCCCCGCTCGATGCCGATGCATCGCGGTCCGCGCCCGCCAGATCGGTCGAGCAGGAGTCGATATTCTGCACCAGGAAGACCGAGCCGTTGAAGGTGTTGAGCTGGAAGTCCTTAAAGTCCTGCTGAAAGGCGGCGACGTTCAGGTTGAAGCGGCGGCTGGTATATTTCACACCCACTTCATAAGCATCGACCTTCTCGGCATCGAATTGCAGGTTCGCGGTGCCAAAGCCAGCGCCGCGCCCGCCAAACTGGCGCGGATCGGTCGGCGAGAAGATCGGCTGGCCCAATGCCGAGCGATCGAGGTTGAAGCCGCCCGCCTTATAGCCGCGCGAATAGCTGGCATAGGTCAGCACACCCGTGGTCGGCTTCCAGGAGAGCACCGCCGTGCCGGTGAACTCGCCTTCTTTGCGCTTGTCGCTGAGTTTCAGCGCATTGAGCGCCGAGCTGGAATTGCCCTGGCAAGTCAAGTTGACGACGCCCGCCGCCAGCGATTGCAACGAGGCCGGCAGCGGCGTCGCGCCCCCGGTCAGATAGGGCGCGAAGAACGCCTGCTGCGTCGGGCAGGCGGTGTTTGTATTGGTGAAATCGGCGCGGAACGTCTTTTCTTCATGCGTGTAGCGCAGGCCCAGCGTCAGATCGAGCGTCGGGGTGATGTGCACGATATTGTGCGTGAAGAACGCAAAGTTGCGGCTGCGCTGATAGTAATTGGCGTTGTTGTCGCCGACATTGTTGACCGTGCTGAGCGTGTTGAGCCCGTTGATGAAGATCGGTGCCGCCGCGCCAAATGCCCCGGTCAACGTGGCGATACCGGTGGGGCTGAGACAGCCCGGTGCGCTGGGGTTGCGCAACACCGCAGCGGCGTTGATCGTCGCGACCAGGCGGCACGCGGCAAACGCGCCATATTGCGAGCCGAATTTGAGGTTGTCGCGAACCGTCAGATCTTCATTGGAGAAATAGCCGCCGACGAGCCAGTCGAGCCGGTCCTTGAACAGCGATCCCTGCAGGCGAAGCTCTTGCGAAAACGTCTTGAACTGGCGGAAGGAATTGCCGTCCGCGGCACGGTACAGCAAATCGATGTTGCTGTAATCGACGTCGCCGGGGGCCTCCGCCTTATATTCGCGGTACGCGGTGATTGAGGTCACCGCGATGTCCCCGATCTTCCAGTTGATTTCACCCGAGATGCCGCCATCGGTGGTCTTGCCGCGGAAGCTGCGGCCCGGCGTATCGGAAGTCAGGCGGTTATAGGGCGTCATGTTCGCCGGATACACGCCGCCCGGAAACACCCCGCCCATGCTGGTCATCACGTCGGTGATGCGGTTGGTCCGGCTGGCATAATCATGTTCGGGATTGGTCCCCGCCGCGCCCGGCGTCGGATCATAGGTTTCGACCGTCGAAACATAGACGGCGGCGCAGCAGGATTCGACGCGGTGCGTATAATCGCCGATCAACCGCACCGACAGGTCGGCAGTGGGTTGATACAGCAACTGCCCGCGCACGAAGTAGCGATCGCGATTGTTGAGCCGCTGGCCCGTCACCGCATCCGTGTAGAAACCGTCGCGCTTTGAATAGACGCCATCGAGCCGCGCGGCGATCGTTTCGGTGATCGGGCCCGTGACGCTGCCCGAGGCGCGCACCGCATTGTAATTGCCATAGGTCAGCTCGCCATTGGCCCCGAAGGTAAAGCTCGGCTGCTTGGTGATGATGTTGAGCAAACCCGCGCTGGCATTGCGCCCGAACAGCGTCCCCTGCGGACCGCGCAGCACTTCGATCCGGTCGATCTCGCCCAGATCGTTGAGACCGGCCCCGGTGCGGCTGCGATAGACGCCGTCGATAAAGGTCGCGACCGAGCTTTCCAGGCCGGGATTGTCGCCCACCGTGCCGATGCCGCGAATGCGCGCCGAACCGTTCGCCTCCGATCCGGTCGACGACACCAGCAAGGACGGTGCGAGCTGGTTGAGCTGGCGGATGTCGTTGGCGCCCGAATTGGACAGCGACGCCGACGATACCGCCGACACTGCAAGCGGCACGTCCGACAGCAGCGAATTGCGGCGGGTCGCCGTCACGATGATATCGCGGGTCGGTTCGTCGGTCGCCTCGGCCGCCGCCGGAGCCTTTGCGGCTCCCGGCGGCGACGACGGCACCCCGGCTGCAGGCGCGGTCTGCGCCGACGCTGGCATGGCGATCCCAAGCGCGAGCGCGGACATGGCACATGCAGACAACAAGGCGTTCGTCATATCTCTCTCCCCGAAGGGCCGGAACGCTAATCGGCTCCGTACCCTATCATCGAATTTAATCGAGAACGGGGCCGCGTCAAGCGCGGAAACGCCGCAAATGGCGGCACAGCTATAGGAGTTTTACGGACTTGCGATAAAAATGACACGGCCGAGGTGGCCAGAACGGACCTTCGAAAAGGGTGCATTCATGGTGCACTAGCGAAGAGCGATACGATCCCGATCAATATCCGTTCAGTCGGGCAAAGCGCTCCCGGTGGAACGCAGCATTGCCCCACATCGTCTCCAAAATGCGCGCACGCTTGATGTAGAAGCCCGCATCATGCTCATCGGTCATGCCGATGCCGCCATGCAGCTGGATCATTTCCCGGCTGACAAGGTGCAGCGTGTCGCCCGCCACCGCTTTGGCGAGGCTGACCGCCTGGTCGACGTCCGACCGTCCGGCATCGATCGCCTCGAGCGCGCCTTCAACGACCGAGCGCATCAGCTCAAGCTCGGTGAACATCTTGGCCATACGATGCTGCAGCGCCTGAAACGTCGAGAGCACTTGCCCGAATTGCACGCGCGTCTTCAGATAATCGTTGGTGGTGGTGAAGGCTTGCTCGGCCAGGCCGAGCATTTCGGCGCACACCGCCGCCGTCGCGCGATCGACCACGCGCGCGGTCAACCCGATATCGCCGAGCCGTTCGGCGGGCGCGTCAGCAAAGGTGACCTGCGCATGGCTGCGTGAATCCGTCATATGGCGTGGCGAGCGCGTCACGCCGACATCGCCGGCAACCAGGTACAGTCCATCCTCGGCGGCCACCACGAAAACGCCCGCGCTATCGCCTTCGGCGACGAACGCCTTGGTGCCGCTCAGCCGGCCGTCGACCACCTTGGTCGCGATTTTGGCCGGATCGTGCACCGGCCCCTCATCGACCGCGAGCGTGGCGACCACTTCGCCGCTGGCGATGCGCGGCAACCACGCAGCTTTCGCCGTCTCGGATTCGCCCAAAACGATCGCGCTCGCCGCCGCCGACGTCGCCGCCAGCGGCGATGCCGCGAGATTGCGGCCAAGTTGTTCCAGCACCAGGCCGAGCGAGAGATAGCCAAAGGCGGTGCCGCCAAACGCCTCGGGGATCACGATGCCCGCCACGCCCATTTCGGACAGTGCCTGCCACGCCGCCGGGTCATACCCCTCGGCGGGGGCCGCCGCGCGCATCTTGCGGAAGGCGGTTACGGGCGATTCATTGTCAGACCATTCGCGCACCATGTCTCGGAGCATCGTCTGTTCTTCGTTGAGTACGGCCATGTCGCGGTCCCCGTTCTGTGATGGGTGAAACGGGGGAGGATGGCTTCAGCCATCCTTCACCCCGCCCCTCTCCGGCTCGCCGCGCGTGTCGCGGCAGCCTATCTCAAATTACTGGTGGTCGAGCATCCCGAGGATGCGCTTGGAAATCACGTTGTTCTGGATCTCGGTCGATCCGCCATAGATCGACACCGCCTTGCCCCACAGCCAGGTGCGCGTCTGGGTCAGTTCGTCCTCGCTGAACCCCTCGCCCTCCCAGCCGAGCCCGGCCATGCCCATGATCTCGATCGACAGCTCGGCGCGCTCCTGCGTGATGCGCGCGCCGACATTCTTCATGATCGAAGTCGCTGCCGATGGCCCCTGGTTCGACTTCGCCTCCAGTGCGGCACGGCGCAGCGTCAGCGCGAAAGCGCGGCTGTCCATCTCATGCCGCACGATGCGCATCCGCAAATCGCTGTCGGGGACGCGACCGTGTTCGTCCGCGCCGCGATAGTCCTTGGCGAGCGCGCCTAGCGCCTTGCCCGCGAACAGCCGCGAGGCCCCGCCCCCGCCCGACAGGCTGTTGCGTTCGTGCTGCAGCAAGCGCGTGCCGATTTCCCAGCCCTGGCCTTCACGCCCGACGAGGTTTTCCTTGGGCACCTTCACGTTGGTGAAGAAGGTCTCGCAAAACGGCGACTGCCCCGAAATCATGCGGATCGGCTTCACCTCGACGCCGGGTGCGGTCATGTCGATCAGCAGAAAACTGATGCCGCCGTGCTTTTGCGATTTGTCGGTGCGCACCAGCGCGAAGCATTTGTCGGCCCATTGGCCGCCACTGGTCCAGGTCTTCTGCCCGTTGACGATATAATGGTCGCCCGCATCCTCGGCGAAGGTCTGCACATTGGCGAGATCGGACCCGGCATTGGGTTCGCTATAACCCTGGCACCAGCGCACCTCGCCCTTGGCGATCGCGGGGATATGTTCGTGCTTCTGCGCCTCACTGCCATATTCGAGCAGGGTCGGGCCGAACATCATCACGCCCATCCCGCCAATCGGGTTCCACGCGCCGATCCGCGCCATTTCTTCCTGCAGGATGCGGATTTCGGCCTTGTCCAGCCCACCACCGCCATAGGCCTTGGGCCAGCCGGGAACACCCCAGCCCTTTTCCCCCATCGCCGTCTTCCACGCGATTTCCTCGGCGGAGAGGTCGGTCGGCCCTTCAAGCGCCGACAGCGCATTGTCCTTGCCCTTGAGCGCAGACGGAAAGTTGGCGGCAAGCCAGGCGCGGGCCGTCTGGCGGAACTCGTCAAGCGCCGTCACTGGAGCGTCGAGTTCGGGCGCAGTCGCCATAAAACCTATCCTTGTCGATCGAATCTGAATATTGGGTATGGCATGCGATGCCACAGATTGCCCTTCGTGAAAAGCGGTATTGGCAATGCCGCAAGGCGAATCCGCTCGCTATGCCTGCGCCACCCAGCGCCTCGACACGTCGCAATCCGCCCGCTCATTGTTACCGCGCGCGGTTGCGCAGGCGTAACGGCTCCCCCATCTCCCGCGCACCAACAACAGGAGCTTGGCGCATGATCGACCTGCATTACTGGCCTACGCCAAACGGCCACAAGATCACGCTGTTCCTGGAGGAAGCCGGGGTCGAGTATCGCATCATCCCGGTCAACATCGGCGCGGGCGAGCAATTCCAGCCCGATTTCCTGAAGATCGCCCCCAACAACCGGATGCCCGCGATCGTCGATCATGAACCGGTCGATGGCGGCGAGCCGATCGCCATCTTCGAATCCGGCGCGATCCTGCTGTATCTCGCCGACAAATACGGCGCATTCATCGGCGCGGACTTGCGCAGCCGCACCGAGACGATCCAGTGGCTGATGTGGCAAATGGGCGGCCTAGGCCCGATGCTCGGGCAGAACCACCATTTCAGCGGCTATGCGCCGGAGAAAATTCCCTACGCGATCGATCGCTACGTCAAGGAAACCAATCGTTTGTACGGCGTCCTCGATCGCCGCCTGGCCGACCGCGATTTCATCACCGGAGAATATTCGATCGCCGACATGGCCTGCTACCCCTGGATCGTGCCGCATGAACGCCAGGGCCAGAACCTCGACGACTTTCCCAACGTCAAGCGCTGGTTCGAGGCAATCGCCGCCCGCCCGCACACCATTACCGCTTATGCCAAGGGTGCCGCGATCAGCGAAAACAAGCCGATGACCGAGGAGGCCAAGAAGATCCTGTTCGGCCAGACGGCGAAGGTTCTAGGCTAGCTAATCCTCCCCGTGCCGGGGAGGATTTCGGTTGTTCGAAAAGCGCGTATGGCCTTTCGTCCTCTCATCCTCTAGCGAATCGAACATCGAGACTTGCCGAGACCATTGATGACCGCTGCCGAAATGCTCGCGAGAAACTTTGCCACCCTGCCCGACCTGCTCCGCGCGCACGCCGCGGAACAGCCGGACAAGGTCGCGCTGGCCGAGGCAGGCGGCGAACTCGATTATGCCAGCCTGGACGCGCTGGTGGACCGCATCGCCGATGCGCTTCAGCGCGATGGCGTGCAGCAGGGTGACGCGGTCGCGATCGTCGCCGCCGCCAGCATCGATTATGTCGCGATCTTCCTCGGCGCGCTGCGCGCCGGGTGCCTGGCAACCCCGCTCGCACCCTCTGGCACGCCCGACAGCATCGTGGCGATGATCGCCGATTGTGCTGCCCCCATCACCTTTGTCGATACGGATGCGGCAAATGCGCTCAGCGGCCACCATATTCCCGGCAAGCTCGTCCATCTGAAATCGCTGGGATCCTGGCTCGCTCCGGTTGGCGCACAGCCGACACCGGTCACGATCGCGCCCGAGGATGGCTTCAACATCATCTATTCCTCGGGCACCACCGGCGTGCCCAAAGGCATCGTGCAGAGCCATGCCATGCGCTGGGCACATATCAGCCGCAATGAAGCCGCCGGGTTCGCGAGCGCGGTGACGATGATCGCGACGCCGCTCTATTCCAACACCACCTTGGTCAGCGTGCTACCCACGCTCGGCTGGGGCGGCACCGTGGTGTTGATGAAGAAGTTCGACGCGCGCGGCTATCTGACGCTCGCCGAACGCCACCGCGCGACGCACACCATGCTGGTGCCGGTGCAATATCAGCGGATCATGGCGCTGCCCGATTTCGATCGCTTCGACTTGTCGAGCTTCCGCTTCAAGACCTGCACCTCCGCCCCCTTCCCGGCGGCGCTGAAGGCCGATGTCGTCGCGCGCTGGCCGGGGCTGCTGGTCGAATATTATGGCATGACCGAGGGCGGCGGCACCTGCCTGCTGATCGCCAACGCCTTTCCCGACAAGCTCCACACCGTGGGTCGGCCAGTCGAGGGACATGACGTCCGCCTGATCGACGATGACGGTCGCGAGGTGCCCCAGGGCGAAAGGGGCGAGGTCGTCGGCCGCAGCCCGGCGATGATGACCGCCTATCACGGTCGCAAGGATGCCACCGCCGCCGCCGAATGGTTCGATGCCGATGGCAACCGCTTCATCCGCCACGGCGACATCGGGCGCTTCGATGCGGAGGGGTTTTTGACGCTGCTCGATCGCAAGAAGGACCTGATCATCTCGGGCGGCTTCAATATCTATCCGGCTGATCTAGAAGCGGTGCTGGCGCGCCATCCCGCCGTTGCCGATTGCAGCGTCATCGGCGTGCCGAACGAGACCTGGGGCGAAAGCCCGGTCGGCTTCTACGTCCCGCATAGCGGCATCGACGCCAGCATCGCCGAGATCCTCGAGTGGACCAATGCGCACCTCGGCAAGACGCAGCGTCTGACGGCACTCCACGCGATCGCCGAACTGCCGCGCAGCGCGATCGGCAAGGTGCTCAAACGCGCGCTGCGCGACCGTTTGGCGGAGCACGCGCTGTGACGCCGATCCACCAGATCCTGTCCGCCGCGCACCCGATCGAGGGCGGTTTCCGCGCGGAGATCCCGACCGATTGGCTGCAGGGCCGCACCGCTTATGGCGGCTTGTCGAGCGCGCTGGCGCTGCACGCCGCGCAAACCATCGAGCCCGATCTGCCGCCGCTGCGATCGGCGCAAGTTTCGTTCATCGGGCCGCTTTCGGGCGCGGTCACCGTCACCGCCACCAAATTGCGCCGCGGCCGCACCGCCGCTTTCATCCAGGCCGATATCGTGTCGGAGGCGGGGCTCGGCTATCGCGCGATGTTCGTGTTCATGGCCGAACAGCCTTCGCGCATCGCGCTCAGTGGTGCGCTGCACCGCACGGTCACCCCGCCCGCCGCCGATGCGACGCTCTACACCGGGCCCGACGACTTCTTCACCGGCAATTTCAACTTCCTCGACTTGAAGGATCAGGCACCGGGCGAGGCCGAATGGCTGCGCTGGGCGCGGTTGCGCGATGCGTCGGGGATCGATCCGATGGTTGAGGTGCTGGCGCTGGCCGACGCGCTCCCCCCGGCCGCACTCAAACTGCTCGGCAAACAGCCCGTCCCGCTCAGCTCGGTGACCTGGATCATCAACCTGCTGACGCCCGCCCCCGCCACCCGCGATGGCTGGTGGTTGCTCGCCGCCGAATCGTCCCACGCGGTCAATGGCGGGTCGAGCCAGACGATGATGCTGTGGAACGCCGAGGGCGTCCCCATCGCGCAGGGCATGCAAAGCGTCGTCATTTTCGCATAACCCGCCGCCGCGCTGCGGCTCTGCGACATTTTGCGACACTTTGCCCCCTTTCCCGGGATAGGGATGCGACAGATGTCCCGGCATAACCCGGACACCGACACGCCACCGTCCGGGGCAGCATCAGGAGATCCGCCGATGAAGTTCACCCGCATTCTCACTGCCGCCGCCGTCGCCGCGCTGGCGACCGCCGCTGCCATCGCACAAGGCGGTGGCATGGCGCAGGCCGACACCAATGGCGATGGCATGATCTCCAAGGCCGAAGCCACGGCGCAGGCGAATGCGCGTTTCGACGCGATGGATACCAACAAAGACGGCTTCCTCTCGGCCGACGAGCAGACCGGTCCAGCGGCGCGCCTGCTGAAGCGCGCCGATACCGATGGCGACGGCAAGATTTCGCGCGCCGAATATCTGGCGCAAGCCGACAAGCGTTTCGCGCGCATCGACGCCAATGGCGATGGCCAGATCACCAAGGACGAATTGGCCGCTTGGACCGACCGCGCGCGCAAGGCCGTAACGCAGCGCCGCGACCCTGCGGACGCGATTGCGCCCGCGCCAGCCCCCTCCCCCAATCCGGGCCAATAATCCCCAGGCCCGGCCGCCGGGCGAGCCTGCCCCCCGCTCGCCCGGCACCTTTTTCCAAGTGGATCGCGTCATGCTAAACACCGACACCATGGGGGATACGCCGCATCTCTTGCTGGTTGACGATGAACGCTCGATCCGCGAACCGCTCGCGCAGTTCCTGACACGGCAGGGCTTTCGCGTGACGCAAGCGGGCGATGCCGAGGGCGCGCGCGCGCGGATGACCGCCTATGCCATCGACCTCGTCATTCTCGACATCATGATGCCGGGCGAAGACGGCCTGTCGCTCACCCGGCATATTCGCGAGAGCGGTGAAATCCCCGTCATCCTCCTCACCGCGCGGACCGAGGAGACCGACCGTATCGTCGGCCTCGAAATGGGCGCGGACGATTATGTGGTGAAGCCGTTTTCGCCACGCGAACTGGCGGCGCGGGTCAAGGTGATCCTGCGCCGTGCCGCAGCGGGCGGCGTGCGCCAACATGCCCCCGAGAGCGGGTCGTTCGCCTTTGCCGGATGGGTGCTGAAATCGGGCGAGCGTACGCTGGTCGATCGCGACGGCGTCTCGGTGCCACTGTCGACCGGTGAGTATAATTTGCTGCACGCGCTGGTTACGCGCCCGCGCCAGGTGCTGACCCGCGACCAATTGCTCGATTTGACGCAAGGCCGCGAAGCCGCCGCGTTCGACCGCGCGATCGACAATCAGGTCAGCCGCTTGCGCCGCAAGATCGAAGCCGACCCAAAGGCACCCGACCTGATCAAGACCGTATGGGGCGGTGGCTATACGCTGGCCGCCGAAGTGACCCGGCTGTGACGACGGCGCGCCCTTGAGGCTTCTTCCGCGCAACCTGTCCGGCCAGATGGCGCTGCTGATCGCAGTGGCGCTGTTCCTGGCGCAGGCGATCAATTTTGGCTTGCTGCTGCAGGAACGCCGTCAGGCGCGGCTCGATCAGGCAACGGGCCCAGCCGTCACGCGCATCGTCGATGCCGACGAACGCATTGCGGCGGGCAAGAAAATCGGCGGCGGCGGCTCGTGGAGCCGCACGCGCGTGCTGGCGGCCTCCCCGATCCCGCCCGGGGCGGAGCGGCTGGACGATATCGAACGGGCGTTGCGCGTCGCCCTTACCGATGCCGGGGTCAAGGCCAACCGGATCGAGACGCAGGTGCTGCCGATCTCGCCCAATGATCCGCGCCTCCGCTATGTCAGCCAATCCCGCATCGAACGCCTGCTGCGCGCGGGGGCAGAACTGGTCGTCGCGGTAGAACGCCCCGATGGGCAATGGATTGTGCTCAACATCGGCTGGACCCGCAACGATTCGACGATCCTGTGGCGCTTGTTTGCGCAGACCGCGATCCTCTACGGAGTCGTCCTGGTCCCCTTGCTCTGGGCCGGGCGGCGCATTTCGCGCCCGCTACGCCGCCTGGCCACCGCCGCACGCGACTTCCACCCTAGTACCGCGACCGAACCGATCGTCGAGAGCGGTCCGCAGGACGTGCGCGACGTGATCGTCGCCTTCAATGCGCTGCGGCTGCGCGTAACCGCGATGCTGGAGGAAAAAGATCGCATGCTCGGGGCGATCGGGCACGATCTGCGCACCCCGCTGGCGGCGCTGCGCGTGCGCATCGAGTCGGTCGAGGACGATACCGATCGCGCGAAAATGGCCGATACCATCGCCGAGATGAACCGCACGCTCGACGACATTCTGTCGCTCGCGAGGCTGGGTCGCCCGAGCGAACCGCCGACCGAGGTCGATCTGGCGGCATTGGTCGATGCCGTGGTCGAGGATTTCCGCGATCTTGGCCATTCGGTCGGCTTTGAAGAGGCCGATCGCCTGCAAGTGCGCCTGCGCCCTTCGCCAATGCGGCGCGCGCTGCGCAACCTGATCGAAAATGCGCTGAAATATGGCAAGTCGGCCGAGGTCACCCTCACCGCGACACCGCGCGAAGTGGTGATCGCCGTGTGCGATCGCGGCCCCGGCATCCCCGCCGATCGGCTGGGCGACGTGTTCGAAGCGTTCACTCGGCTCGAAACCTCCCGCAACAAGGAAACCGGCGGCATCGGGCTGGGCCTCGCACTTGCCCGCGCGATCGTGCGCGAGGCAGGCGGCGACATCGCCCTTGAGAATCGCGACGGCGGCGGTCTGATCGCGCGGATTACCTTGGCGCGACACTAACGGCGGGTGCGCGAGCAAACCTCGCCAAGCCCGCGTTACCCCGCCAGCCGCTTCCGGTTGGCGCGCACCGTGCGAGAATAGTGCCGGATGATCTTCTTCGTCGCGGTTGCAGGCGTGGTACCCAGGCGACCCGTCAGCATCGCCATCTGCAACTGCAGCGCCGCAATCATCTTCTCATCGACCATGCGATGCGCCTCAGCATCGCTGGCGGCATTGCCGTTGGGTCCGGCCATCACCCGTTGCCAGGTGCGCAACCCAATCACGGCCGAGGCTTCCAACCCCAAGGTCCAGGCGTCCATCCCGATCCCGAGCCAGGGATTGGCCATTGGGCCGAGCTTGCGGTTACCACTCATCGGTCGAGATCCTTGATCGGGTCTATTCGGAAATCCACTCTGCCAACGCTTCGCGCCGGGATTCGCTGCGCACCCGTAAGGGTGCCGGGAAAGCCCGGCTCACGCCACCCCGATAATTTCGACCGCCTCGGCCTTGCCGGCAAAATCGACGCGCTCGCCAACCTCCGCGCCGATCAGCGCACGCGCCAGCGGTGCCTGGAAACCGATGCGGCCCTCCGCCGGATCCGCCTCGTCGCCACCGACGATTTCGACCGTGCGGTCGGCACCAGCCAGGTGGTACGTCACACGACTGCCAATACCGATCACGCCAGCAGGCGGCGTGGGCACGACTTCGGCGGTGGTCTGGCGGGTATGCCAATAGCGCAGCTCGCGCAGCACCGCGTCGCGGTCGAGCGGCGCAGCACTTGCGACCGCAGCCTCCAGTTCCTCCACCTTCGCCCCAATCAGCGCCAACCCGCGCGGCGTGACCAGATTCGGCCCGGGCGCGATCGGCCGTTCGAACTTGGGTTCCAGATGTTCCTCGTCGCTTTCGCGACGGAAGGCGACGCTCATTCCGCTTCCTCTCGTGTTTGTTGTATAACGCGCTGCCGGACACTTGGGTGCAACGCAACAATCTGCTAGGCGCTGCCGATGCTGAATATCAATGGTATCACAGTGCGCCTCGGTGGGCGCGCGATCCTCGACGGCGCGAGCGCCGCACTGCCGCCCAAGAGCCGCGTCGGCCTGATTGGGCGCAATGGCGCAGGCAAGTCCACGCTGATGAAGGTCATGATCGGCCAGCTCGAACCCGATCTCGGCGAGATCGAGATGCCGCGCGGCACCCGCATCGGCTATATCGCGCAGGAAGCGCCGAGCGGCACCACCACCCCGATCGAGGCCGTGCTCGCCGCCGATACCGAGCGCGCAGCGTTGCTGACCGAGGCCGAAACCTGCCAGGATCCCGATCGTCTGGGCGCCGTCTATGACCGACTGACCGCGATCGACGCCTATACCGCCCCCGCGCGCGCCGCGCGCATCCTGGTCGGCCTTGGCTTTGACGAGGAAATGCAGGGTCGCCCGCTCGACAGCTATTCGGGCGGCTGGAAGATGCGCGTCGCGCTCGCTTCCCTGCTGTTTTCCGAACCCGATCTGCTGCTGCTCGACGAGCCCTCGAACCATCTCGATCTCGAAGCGACCTTGTGGCTCGAAAACTTCCTGAAAAGCTATCCGGCGATGATGGTCGTCATCAGCCATGAGCGCGATCTGCTCAACAACGTGGTCGACACGATCCTGCATCTCGAAGGCGGCAAGGTCCATCTCTACACTGGCGGCTATGACAGTTTCGAGCGCCAGCGGGCCGAGCGCGTCGCCCAGCTCGCCGCCGCCAAGGCCGCGCAGGATTCGCAACGCGCCAAATTGACCGAATATATCGCCAAGAACAGCGCCCGCGCCTCGACCGCCAAGCAGGCGCAGAGCCGCCAGAAGATGCTCGCCAAGATGCAACCGATCGCGTCGATGGCCGAAGATCCGACGCTGTCGTTCGAATTCCCGTCTCCTGAAGAACTGCGCCCGCCGCTGATCACGCTCGACATGGCGGCGGTCGGTTATGCCGACAAGCCGATCCTGCAGCGCCTCAACCTGCGGCTCGATCCCGATGATCGCGTCGCGCTGCTCGGGCGCAACGGCAACGGCAAGACCACGCTTGCGCGCCTGCTCGCCGCGCAATTGCCGACGATGGACGGCGCGATGACCGCCAGCGGCAAGATGCGCGTCGGCTATTTCACGCAATATCAGGTCGAGGAACTCGACGGCGACGATACCCCGCTCGAACATATGACCCGCATGATGTCGGGCAAGACGCCGGGCGCGGTGCGCGCGCAGCTTGGCCGTTTCGGTTTCTCGGGCGTCAAGGCGACGCAGAAGGTCGGCAAGCTTTCGGGCGGCGAACGCGCGCGCCTGGCGCTCGCGCTGATCACGCGCGACGCGCCGCACATGCTGATCCTCGACGAACCGACCAACCACCTCGACGTCGATGCGCGCGAAGCGCTCGTGCAGGCGCTCAACGCCTATGACGGTGCGGTCATCCTCGTCAGCCATGATCGCCACATGGTCGAACTCACCGCCGACCGGCTGGTGCTGGTCGATGGCGGCACGGCGAAGGAATATGCCGGCAGCATGGAGGATTATATCGCTTTCGTGCTGGCGGGTGACGGTGGCGGCGAAGGCGCCAAGGCCAAGGCCGCCAAGAAGGACGACAAGCCGCAATTGAGCGCCGCCGCCGTCGCCCTGCAAAAGCGCGCGCATGAGGCCGAGGCGCTGGTCACCAAGCTGACCAAACAACGCGACGCGATAGACCGCGCGATGCTCGACCCGAGCACCGCCGAGGCGTGGCTCGCGCGGCTCACCCCGGCCGATTTGACCAAGCAGCACGCGCAGATTTCGAAGAAGCTCGAAGCGGCCGAGGCGGTATGGTTTGAGATCAGTGAAACGCTGGAACTGGCCGAAGCGTAACAGAGATGGTGCGGGTGGTCGGGGTCGAACCGACACTCCTTGCGGAACGGGATTTTGAGTCCCGCGCGTCTACCAATTTCACCACACCCGCAGCGTGGACGGTGCTGTTAGCCGCGACCGCACCGGACATCAACCCCACATGCGCACAAGCAGGACCAGCAAGACCACGCCAGCGCCGATTGTCAGACCCCAGACGGTAACCGACACGACGCTTTTCCCTGGCCTGCCCTCGCCCCCGGGTGGCGCATCGCGTTCCGGAAATCGCTCTGCCAGATGAGCGCGAACGGCCTCAGCGATCCACAACTCGGTCAAGCCGACATGACGTGCATACGTGCGTGCGAAGCCGACCGCATAAAGCGGTGCGCGAAAGACCTCATAGTCGGCGCGCTCGATCGCATCGAGATGGCGTTCGGGAATGCGCGTGTGGCGGGACACGTCGCCGATCGAGATGCCCATCGCTTCTCGCGCGCTCCGCAAGGCCGCGCCGGGAAACGCCTCAACCCTGAAATCTGGCGCGCCGCCCCCCGCGACGATGTCCGTTTCAGCGTGCGATTCACCAAGCACGGCCATACAAATCCCCCACCCCAGCGGAATGGTTACGGCAGCGTATGAAATATCACATCTTATAGTTACCCAGTTTGATAAACATGCCATGCGTAGTTTGAGCAAATCGGGTAAGAGAGCATCTCCTATAGCGGCCGGGGGGCGATCGGATCGGTGCAACATCTGAGGTGGGAGGTAGCGGCGCGGCCCGGCAGCCGCATGGTCGGCCGGGTTGTCAGCCAGATGCAATTGGCGTGTGGACTCGATGTGGTCCGCGTCGTCGAGGAGCATCTTCAACGCAAAATCCCGTTCGATCGAGCGATCTTTCTGCTGATGATCTTGCGCGGCAGCAGTTGCCTTCGCGCCTTCTGCAATGGCCTTGCTTCGACCGCGCCGACCGCCATTGACGGCATTAGCATCAACGCGGTCGCCATGTCGCTCAATCGACCGTTTGAGACGGTCCGGCGGCATGTCCACGCGTTGATCAGCGACGGGCTTTGCCAGCGTGTCGATCATGGCGTGAGCGTTCGCAGCGAGATTTTGGCGCTGCCCGCCTTCGTGACAGTGTTGCGCCTCTTGCACGACCATATGGTCAGCGTCATCGAAGACTTGGCGCACATGGGCTTTCCCTTGCCGCCAAACCATGTCGACCGTTTCTATGATCCAAACGCGACCATTGCCGCCGCAATCGATCTGATACTGGCACCGTTCGACTATATTCGGGACTCGCATGCAAGCTGGCTTGAGCTCGTGGTCGTGCATAGCGTGGCAACCGCCAGCGCGAACAAGATTACGCGCGACCCGGAACTGAGCCGCCGCTACGGCGAAGCCTACACCGCGCCCCCCCAGGATTTGCGCGAGCCGATCGCGATCACCGCGCTCGCCCGAACCTTGCGGATGAGCTATTCAACCGTGCGGCGCGAGGTTGAAAGCGCGGTCGCCGCAGGCAAGCTGGTGCGTGCCGGACACGGCGTGCTGGCCTCCGATGCGTATCTGATATCCGACGTTATCGTCCAGGCCGGAGAACGCGCCACCGCGCACTGCGCGCATGTCCTGCGGCGGCTTGGCCCCGGCGGATTTCGGTTCGACAACCCAACGCACTGCTATCTCGACGGCAAGCCGGCGTTCCTGACCTTCGACTGAGCGTTCGATCAGTTGCGCGGAGCCTGGCGGCGATAGCTGAGCGCCTCGGCAACATGGATACGCCCGACCGTATCGACACCCGCCAGATCGGCGATCGTCCGCGCGACGCGCAGGATGCGGGTATAGCCCCGCGCCGACAATCGCATCGCTTCCGATGCTTGTGCCAGCAACGTACGCCCGACGGCATCGGGGGTGGCGACGGCGTCGAGCAAGGCCCCATCCGCCTCGGCGTTGGTGCGCACGGCGTGATCGGCATAGCGCGCCCTTTGCATCGCCCGCGCCGCCGCGACCCGCACCGCCACCTCCGCCGATCCTTCTCCCGGCGGCGGCAGCACGAGGTCGGCGGCGCTGACCGCCTGAACCTCGATATGCAGGTCGATCCGGTCGAGCAGCGGCCCCGACACCTTGGCCTGATAATCCGCCGCGCAGCGCGGTGCGCGCGAACAGGCGAGCGCGGCATCCCCCAAATGCCCGCAGCGGCACGGGTTCATCGCCGCGATTAACTGCACGCGCGCCGGAAAGGTGACATGGGCATTGGCGCGCGCGACGCTGACCGTCCCCGTCTCCAGCGGCTGGCGCAGCGAATCGAGTACCGCGCGCTGGAATTCCGGCAGCTCGTCGAGGAACAATACGCCGAGATGGGCGAGGCTGACCTCGCCCGGCTTGACCTTCAACCCGCCGCCGACCAGCGCCGCCATCGACGCCGAATGATGCGGCGCGCGATACGGCCGCTGACGAGTCAGGCGACCACCGGTGAGCGTGCCCGCGACGCTCGCCACCATCGACACTTCCAGCGCCTCGCTCGCGTCAAGCGGCGGCAAAATGCCCGGCAGGCACGACGCCATCAGCGATTTGCCCGCGCCCGGCGGCCCCACCATCAGCAGATTGTGCCCGCCCGCCGCCGCGATTTCGAGCGCGCGCTTGGCGGTCTCCTGCCCTTTCACCTGGCGCAGGTCAGGCCCGTGCCCGACATCCTCGGCATCGCCGGGCAACGGCGCGCTCAGCAGGCCATGTCCTTTGAAATGGTTGATCAGCGACAAAATGTCGGGTGCCGCCAGCACCCCCTGCCCCGCCCAGGCCGCTTCCGACCCCTGCGCCGCCGGACACACCAGCCCCATGCCGCGTTCCGACGCATGCAGCGCCGCCAGCAGCACCCCCGGCGACGGCGCGATTCGCGCATCGAGCCCAAGCTCGCCCACCACGACATACTCGCTCAGCGTCTCGGCATCGACCACGCCCATCGCCCCCAGCAGCGCCAGCGCGATCGGCAAATCGAAATGCGATCCTTCCTTGGGCAAATCCGCCGGGGACAGGTTGACCACGATTCGCTTGGGCGGCAGCGCCAGCCCCATCGCCGCAATCGCCCCGCGCACGCGCTCGCGGCTTTCCGCCACCGCCTTGTCGCCCAGCCCGACGACGTTGAAGGCGGGCAGCCCCGGGATCAGTTGCACCTGCACCTCGACCGCGCGCGCCTCGAGGCCGAGATACGCCACCGTCGATACGCTTGCTGCCATCTGTGATCCCCCCGGATGCCGCTGAAGCATACCGCGTTTTCCGGCGGAGGGAACAGCGCCGGGCGGCGTCTTGCGCAAACAAGACACTCGCCCCACATGGACAGCGATGATGACGTCGCGCAATCCGCTTGTCCGTACCGGCCTGTTTTCCAGCGGCGTGGTTCTGGTGATTCTCTCGCCGATCGTCGGCGCGATTCCCGGCCCCGGCGGCATCTTCGTGTTCGCGGCGGGCCTCGCGCTGGTGCTGCAAAACTCGCACAGTGCGAAAAAGCATTTCGTCACCGCCAAACGCCGCTGGCCCAAACTCGGCCATTATGCCGATATGGGTTTGCGCCGCCAAAGCGCCGCTCGTCGCCGCGCGCGCGACAAGGCTGCGCGCGGTGTCGAGCGCTCCGCCGCGCAGGACGCACGTTGACTTTCCGGCACGTCCTCGGTAAGCGCGCACCTTCAAGGCCGTCCTCGTGGCGGCCATTTTCTATTTCGACGTGCCCCGTGCAGAATTTTAGGGAATGAACGATGAAGCGGACCTTTCAGCCGAGCAATCTGGTGCGCGCACGCCGCCACGGGTTCCGCTCGCGCATGGCGACCCCGGGCGGTCGCAACGTGATTCGCGCTCGCCGCAACCGCGGCCGCAAGAAGCTATCGGCGTAACCGTACCCGTCGGGCCTCCCGACCTACGGACGCTCACGCGCCGCGCGGATTTCCTCGCGGCGAATGCGGGCAAGCGCGCACCCATGCCGGGCTTCGTCCTGCAAGTGCGCGCCCGCGGTGATGGCGATCCCGCGATGCGGGTCGGCTACACCGTTACCAAGAAAATCGGCAACGCCGTGGTCCGCAACCGCATGAAACGGCGGTTGCGCGCCTTGGCGCGCGAACTGTTGCCTGAACAGGGCGTGCCCGGCGCGGACCATGTGCTGATCGGCCGCAACGGCGGAATCGAGCGCGATTTCGCCGCCTTGCGCGCCGAACTCACCAAAGCACTGGCGAAGGCGGCGCGGTGAGCGACCACTCCACTCCGTTCGTGCTGAGCCTGTCGAAGCACAGCTCGCACCACGCATCGGCGCTCGTGCGGCTGGGGCCCTTCGACAGGCTCGGGGCGAACGGTCATATTGGCGCTTCGCGGTGCTGACTCGCCTCCTCATCCTGCTGGTGCGCGGCTGGCAAATCGGCCCCTCGGCCGTATTGCCGCCATCGTGCCGCTACACCCCAAGCTGTTCCGCCTATGCAATCACCGCGCTTCGCCGCTATGGCGCAGTGAAAGGCGGGTGGTTGGCAGCCAAGCGAATCGCGCGGTGCCATCCCTGGGGCGGGTACGGACCCGATCCAGTGCCCTGATCGAACGGAAGACACCCGCGTGAAAGAAGATACCCGGAATTTCATCCTGTTCGCGGTGCTGGCCGCGATCATTTTGCTCGGCGGCAATTTCCTGTCGGCGAAATTCTTTCCGCATGCCGCCAATCCGCCCGCGACCAAGATGGTCGACGGCAAGAGCGAGGTCGTCGCTGCCCCAACCGGTGGCCCGGCGGTAACCGACGCGACGCGCCTGCGCGATCTCGAGGTCGTCCGCCGCGAAACCCCGCGCGTGGCAATCCAGACCGCCGATCTGCAAGGTTCGATCAACCTGAAGGGCGCGCGGATCGATGATCTGACGCTGACCAAATACAAGCAGACGATCGACAAGAACTCCCCGCCGATCCGCTTGCTATCGCCGCGCGGCACCAAGGATGCGTATTTCGCGGGCTTCGGCTGGAATGGCGACGGCGTCACCGTTCCCAATGGCGATACCGTCTTCACCGCCAACGGCACGACGCTGACCCCCAACACCCCGGTCACGCTGTATTGGGACAACAAGCAGGGCCAACGCTTCGCGCTGACCTTCGCGGTAGACGCCAAATACATGTTCACGGTCCGCCAGACCGTCGCCAATGCCGGTCCCGCCCCGATTTCGCTGCGCCCCTATGCGCTCGTCTCGCGCTCGGGCGTCGGCACCGAGGCCGATACCTGGACCAACCATATCGGCCCGATCGGCGTGTTCGACAAAGGTGCCACATATGACATCACCTTCGACAATCTGAAGGGCAAGGAAGCGAGCTTCCTCGGCAAGATCTGGGGCAATTCGGCCAAGGCTGGCGAGAATTTCTTCAACTCGACCGGCGGCTGGCTCGGCTTCGGCGACAAATACTTCCTCGCCGCCGTCATCCCCGATCACGGCGCACCGGTGCGGGCGGGCTTCCACGCCGCCACCGGCGACGTGTTCCAGGGCGACTTCACGCTCGCCCCGCGCGTCGTCGCGCCGGGCAAGGCGCTCGTCTCGACCGCCAAATTCTTCGCCGGTGCCAAGGAAACCAACACGCTCGACCGTTATGAGGACCGCCTCGGCATCCAGCATTTCGGCAAGGCGATCGACTGGGGCTGGTTCGAGATCGTCGAAAAGCCGATCTTCAAATATCTCGACTGGTTGTTCCGCATGATCGGCAACTTCGGTGTCGCGATCATCCTGCTCACCGTCACCATCCGCACGCTGATCTTCCCCGTCGCGCAGCGTCAGTTCGCCTCGATGGCGGCGATGAAGGCGATCCAGCCGAAGATGAAGGCGATCCAGGAGAAATATAAGGACGACAAGGCCCGCGCGCAGCAGGAAGTGATGGCGCTGTACAAGGCCGAGAAGGTCAACCCGCTCGCGGGCTGCCTGCCGACCTTGATCCAGATCCCGATCATGTATTCGCTGTACAAGGTGCTGCTGCTGACGATCGAAATGCGGCATCAGCCGTTCGTCGGCTGGATCCACGATCTGTCGGCACCCGATCCTGCGACGATCCTCAACATGTTCGGCTATCTGCCTTACCATCTGCCGTCCTTCCTCGCGATCGGCGTGGTGCCGGTGCTGCTCGGCGTGTCGATGTTCTTCCAGTTCAAACTGAACCCCGCGCCGATGGACGAAGCGCAAAAGCAGGTCTTCGCGATCATGCCGTGGATGCTGATGTTCGTGATGGCCCCGTTCGCGGTCGGCCTGCAGGTCTACTGGATCACCTCCAACCTGTGGACCGTCGCGCAGCAGCGCCTGCTCTACGCCCGCCATCCCGGCCTAAAAGAACCGGCGGTGAAGAAGTGAGTTTTGAGGCGGAAGACATCGAAGCCGCGCGCAAGCTCTTCGCCGGCCCGATCGCGTTCCTCAAATCGGCGCCGACGATCGAGTTCCTGCCCGATGCGGTGGTGCCCGAAGTCGCCTTTGCCGGGCGCTCCAACGTCGGCAAATCGTCGCTGCTCAATGCGCTGACCGGGCGCAATTCGCTCGCGCGCACGTCGAACACACCAGGCCGCACGCAGGAATTGAACTTCTTCGACGTCGGCAACCCGCTGGCGTTCCGCTTGGTCGACATGCCCGGCTACGGCTTTGCCAAAGCGCCCAAGGACATGGTCAAGAAGTGGCGCTTCATGGTGAATGATTTCCTGCGCGGGCGCGATGTGCTCAAGCGGGCGCTGGTGCTGATCGACGCGCGCCACGGCATCAAGGATGTCGACCGCGACATTCTGGAGATGCTCGACAAGGCGGCGGTCAGCTACCGCATGGTCATCACCAAGGCCGACAAGATCAAGGCGAGCGAACTGGCCGAGGTCACCCAGGCCACCGCCGACGAAGCGCGCAAGCGCCCGGCGGCGCACCCCGAGATTCTGGTGACGTCGAGCGAAACCGGCCTCGGCATCCCCGAACTGCGCGCGGCGGTGATCGAGGCGGTCACCAGCTAAGCGGGGTTTCGCGCCACGTTGGCGATCGCGCCTATCTGCGCTACATCAACGCCATGACTCGTCCGATGTGCCCCGCTTTGCTGCTCCTTTCCGCCATCGCGGCCAGCGCCGCATGTTTGCCGACGGCAGGCTTCGCCCAGCAGGCCACGACGGCACCGACCACCCCGGCCCCCGCGACGACGCAGCCCAGCTCAGGCGACACGATCCGCCTGTCCGACCGGGAACGCGACGCCATCCTGAACAGCAACACCGTGGAAAGCGCCGCCGCCGCGCGCGGCGAGCGCCCCGGCAGCGGCGGCCCCGGCATTCACGGCGAGATCGGCGCGATGATCGGATCGAACGGCACGCGCGGCGTCTATGGCACCGCCGCGATCCCGCTCGGCGACAATGCCGGTGCGGTCGTTTCCTTCGAGAGCAGCCACTATAACTGGCCCCGCCGCTCGCGCTGACCAGCCATGGCCATACGACACGCCTTTCAAACCTCGCGATACATCGCTGGTCCTATGGTTTCATCGCAACATGGTGATCGTCATTAGATGCTGTTGAGCCCCGATCGGCTTCTCAGCAAAGGACGCGATCACGGCAAGTTGGTGTGTGCCGATGTCGATCGTCCAGCTAGCGCGGTGAACGGTGACGCCGCCTTCGTTAGATATTTCGTCCGGTCGCTGGGATAATTGCATTCCCATCGAGTCATAGAAGGTTTTTAGCCGAGCGTTGAGAGCTGCTTCCATGCCCGTCGGATCGGCTGCACGAACCGTGACGCCGCAGGTCTGCTTGCCCGGAGCAAACCACAGTGCCGCCCATGCGTCGTGAGGGCTCCTGACAATCCAGCCTTCGGTCGCGGCCGCACCCGGCGCAACTCTGTTCAACTCATCGGGAGTCATCGAGCGCGCCGTTTCCGGTTGACCATCGAAAATGTGCGCCTTTGTTGGCTTGAGTGCGGTTTCCACACACATGCTCCCAAATAGGTCGACCACTTCCTGGCCCTGATTTGACACCAAGGGCGCAGGCGGTGGTGTGCTGGCCTGAAGAAGCAGGGCGAAGAAAAGCATATCGGTCTCTCCGGGGATCAGAATCGAACGCTAAGACAACTCAATTCTCGTAGGCCGTAATCTGCATCAGATATATCCCATCGACTAACGAGATCTGTACGACACATCAGATTTCCGCAACCGCGTCGAAACGCTGTTTCTAAGTCGATCTTACCTTTGCCGACCTCAAGGTATCGAGCCTTAAACCTCGATATACCGCGCCGCATATTCCACCGGAAAATTGACCGATCGCGCGATGAAGCAATGCGCGTGGATCCGCCCATGGATCGCATCCGCCACCGCCAGGTCGCTCCCCGCGATCAGCTCGATCCGGGGCCGCAGCACCGCCTTGACGAAGCGCCCCGTGCCATCGGGCGCGCTTTCGCCGAGCCCAAGCGGATCGTCGGTATAGCCCGTCACCACCACCCCGGCTCCGCTCGCCAGATGCAGATACCACAGCATATGGCAGCCCGAGAGCGTCGCCAGCAGCAAATCCTCGGGGTTGGGCAGCCTCGGATCGCCGCCGAGCAGCGGGTCGTTCGAGCAGTCGATTACCGGCTTGCCCGGCGTCACGATCTGCCACGTCCGGTCATAGCCGCGATACTGCCGCGTCCCCTCGCCGCGATTGCCGGTCCAGGCGATCCGCGCGGTGTACTCGTGCTCGGCCATCTTACCCCTCGATGATGTGCGGCACGAAGCGCGCGGTGTTGCCGGTGATCGGCCCGTCCTCGCGAATGCCCAGGCCAGCGGGCGCGCTATCGACGATCCACGCGCCCAGCACCGGGCGCTGCTCGCCGCTGCCGGGCAGATCGTACAGCGCCTGATAGACGAAGCCTTCCTCGCCATAATCGCCGCCGGTCTCGGCCAGCGTCGCGCCGCCTTTGACGAGCGTGACATTCGCCCCTTCGCGCGCCAGCAACGGCTTGCGCACGTAGTCGCCCGCCAGCGGCACCCGCCGCGCCTCCAGCAAATTGGGGTGCCCCGGATACAGCTCCCACAGCACCGCCAGGATCGCCTTGTTGCTCCACAGCATCTTCCAGATCGGCTCGATCCACAAAGTGCTGCTCAGGCTCTCGACCAGATCGCGCCCGAACGGTTCGTTGACCAGCCATTCCCACGGATAGAGATGGAAGATCGCGTCGATCGGAGCATTGTCGAGATCGACGAAGCGCCGTCCGGCGCTGTCCCAGCCCAGATCCTTCAGCTCGATCAGCCGCGTATCGATCCCCGCCGCGCGTGCGGTATCGGCGAGGTAAGCGGTGGTCACGCTGTCCTCGCCCGCCGCATCCGCGACATGCGCCAGGTAGAGCGCGCTGCTCCCCGGCGGCGGCGCGATGTCGCGCCATTTGGCGATCAGCGCCTCGTGCAGGCTGTTATACTGGTCGTGGCTTGGAAAGACCGCTTCCTTCCAGTCCCACTGGATCACCGCCGCCTCGATCAGCGAGGTCGGCGTATCGCAATTGAACTCGAACAGCTTGGGCGGGCCGGAGCCGTCATAGCCCAGGTCGAACCGCCCGAAATTGAGCGCCGGCGGCTCGGCATTCCACGAATCGTGAATGGCATCGTGGCAGAAAGCAGGAATGCCGAAATCGCCAAGCAATTCGCGGTCGAGCACATGCTGCCCGGCGGCGAGCAACATCTCGTACAGTTCGGCGCTCGCCCGCTCGATCGTCTCGATCTCGGCCAGCGTGAAGCGATAGCAGGCGCTTTCGTCCCAATAAGGCTGGCCGCCGACACTGTGCCAGACCAGCCCAAGCTCCTCGACCCGGGTCTGCCAATCGCGGCGCGGGCTGCAATCGGTGCGGCGCATCACTCGCCCACCCCGCCGCTACCGCCGCGTGCGCTCATCCCGAAGCCGCCGCGCGACACCGTCGCCGCGGAGGCGCGCGCATAGCCGACGCCCGCGCGCGGGGTGGTGTAACCGCCCGCCAACGATTGGCCCATCGGCGGCACCATGCTGCCGCGCGACAGATAATACCAGGTAGCCGCCCCGACGATCGCCCCGCCACCGCCATGCCCGCCGCCACTGCGCACGCAATTGGCGTCATCGACGCGCACCCCCGCCGCATCGCGGCACACCGCAACATCCGACTTGGCGACATCGGTCGACGGACTGCATGCCCCCACCAGCAACGCCGTCGCCACCGCGCTGGTAATCGGCAAAACCCTCGGATCGAATGTGCGCCTGGCCATAGCTCTCTCTCCCTGCGCGAGCGCTATAGAGCGGAAAACGCACCCGGAATAGCGAAACCCAGCCTTATGCCGCCTTGCCCTCGACCAGCGCCAGGAACGGCTTGGCGAGGCCATGATACAGCCGCTCGCGGCACACCACGGCACTGGCCCCATCGGCGATCAGCGCGGTCGCAAACAGCGGCAGGATCATCCCGCGTGCCGCCGTCGCCTCCATCACGATGATCACCGCGGTCAGCGGCGCGCGCACTACGCCCACGAAATAGGCCGTCATGCCCAGCAGCACCACCGCCCCTGCCGGCTGGTTATGGAACAGCCCGGTCAGCAAATTGCCGAACCCCGCCCCCACCGCGAGCGACGGCGCGAAGATCCCGCCCGGCGCGCCGCTCAGCGTCGTCGCCAGCGCGGCGAGAAACTTGGCCGGGCCAAACCAGTCCGACTGGCCATGCCCTTCGACCAGCAACCGCGTCGCGCCATAGCCCGTGCCCCAGGTCGCGCCGCCCGTCGCAATGCCGAGCACCGCCACCGTCAGCCCGCATCCGGCCGCGAACAGGATCGGATGCGCCCGCGCCGCCGCGATCGGCCGCCAGCGCGCGCCCGCAAAGCCCAGCACCAGCCGCGAAAACAGCCCGCCCGCTGCGCCGCCCAGCACGCCCGCCACCGGCGTGATCATCAGCACCGCCGACACGCCCAGCGTCTCGCGCATCGCGCCGAAATAGACATAGTCCCCGGCGATGCCGAGGCTGACCAGCCCGGCGATCATCACCGCACCCATCACCAGCACCGCGACACGCTGCTCATAAGCCGCCGCCAGTTCCTCGATCGCGAAGGCGACCCCCGCCAGCGGCGTGTTGAACGCCGCCGCCACGCCCGCCGCGCCGCCCGCGATCAGCACGCCCGACGTGATCGGCACGCGCAGATAGCGATGCACCTTGACCATGATCGCCGCGCTGATCTGCACCGTCGGCCCCTCGCGCCCGACCGACGCCCCGCCGAGCAGCATCACCACCGTCAGCACGAATTTGACGCTTGCCGTCCACAGCGACACCAGCGCATTGCTCGGCGGCGTATCCGGCGCGCGACTGGCGGCGATCACCTGCGGGATGCCCGATCCGCGTGCATAAGGCGCGCTCCGCCGCGTCACCCACACCACCGCAGTGAACAGCGCCGGGGTCAGCAGCAACGGTGCATAAGGCCAATGCGCGATCAGCGCTGCAAAAGCCCCCTGCGCGCGATCGCTGATCGCGGCGAAGGCGAGTGCCACCAGCCCCAGCAGCACCGCGCCGATCCCGGTCGCCAACCGCCCTCGCGCCCGCTGCAATTCCACCCCGGCATGGCGCACACCGCGCCGCCGCCACACGATCGAAATCAGCCGGAGGAGATAAGGCGCGCTGCGGTTCATGCCGTCGCCCATGCGCGATCACCTTGCATGATGCTACCCCGTATCGGCGGTATCGCATATCGTGCGATACCACCGATGCGGGGCCATTATGGTCTTAGGCCGGACTTAGTGACGAACCCAACCTCCCGGTTCTACGGTGGCACCAGTCACCGTCGGACGCGCTTTGCCGTTGCTGCGCGCAGGCTGCGGCACCACGCGTTTCGCGGATGTCTCGACCTTGAACTGCGACGCTTGCTCGCTCAACGACACCACTTCGGTCGACAGGTTGCGCGCGGCGGCAGAAGTTTCCTCCACCATCGCCGCATTCTGTTGAGTCGAACGGTCCATTTCGTTGATCGCCGCGCTGATCTCTGTGATCGCCGCCGATTGCGCCTGACTGTCGGATGCCATCGAGCCGAGCAACTGATGCACCGCATCGACATCGCCAGCGATGTTGGCCAGCGCCACATCGACCCGTTCGACCGCCTTCACCGCCGTCACGATCTCGGTTTGCGTCACGGTCAGCTGATCACGCGCGCGCTTCGCTTCCTCCTCGGCGCGCATGGCGAGCGCACTCACCAGATCGGCAACGACGGCGAAACCCCGGCCTGCATCGCCGGCGCGCCCGGCCTCAACCGCCGCGTTCATCGCCAGCACACGCGTCTGGAAAGCGATCTTGTCGAGCCCTTCGATGACACTGTCGATCCCTTCCGCGCTGTGGCTTACCCGGCCCATCGCTTGCACCGCCTCGTCCGCAGTTTCGCGGCCGCCGCCGACCGTCGCAATCGCCTGGTCGGCACGCGCGACCGTCTGCCCGGACGCGACCGCCGTCGCCTTGAGACGATTGTCCATCTGGGCAATCGCCGCCGACGTCTGCTCCAGGCTTGCCGCATTGCTTTCGGTGCGCCGTGCCAGATCTTCCGATGCCTGCGCGATCTCGCCCGATCCGGTCAGGATGCCCGCCGTGCTTTCTCCGACCGCGCCGATTAACTGGCGCAGATTCAACAAGGCTGCATTGAAGTTGTTCTTCAGCTCGTCAAATTCCGGGGCGAACGTGGTGGTGATGTCGACCGTCAAATCGCCGCGCGACAAACCTCCAAGGTTGGTCAATAGCGTGTCGACGACCAGAAGCGATTTCGCTTGCTCCTCTGCACGCCGCGTGATGCTGGTTTTGAGATCGCCCTGCATCTTCCGCAAGGATTCGGCCAGGGTGCCAACCTCATCAACCTGTTGGATGTGCAGCGTTTGATCGAGCTGTTCGCGCGCGATGCCATCGGCAAACTCGGCGCATTCACCGATCGGGCGGGCAATGCGCGCAGCGGCTATGGAAATCGCGAAGATCGCAGCGACCGCCACACCAAGGCCAAGCACAAGCTGCCAGACGACCCCCGAGATCGCACGCGAACCGAGCGTAGCGCTCAGCGTGTCGGCCTGCGCCATAACCAGAGCGCGTGGCACCGAGATGACCACTGACCACGGGGTCGTGCTGCGCCCGAGATGGATTGGCGAATATACGTCGATATTGGCCTCCTTCGCGTCGTCGAGCACCTTGGCCTCGCCCGACCGCACGATCCCTTCCAGTTGCGACCAACGCGGATCGACCGACGCAGCCGACTTTCCGATCGAGGTCGGATCGGCGCTGTTGGCGGCGATCAGGCCGGTGTCGCTGACAATCAGCACGATGCCCTTGCCCGAAAACAGCGAGCCATTGGTTTTGATCGCCAATTTCTGCAGAAAATCGAGATCGTAATCCGCACCGGCAACGCCCACGAACTTGCCGCCAACCGAGATCGGCACCGACATCGTCGCCAGAAATACGCGTTTGCCCTGCACCGTATAGGGCAACGGGCCAAGGATGCTTTCCTGATTGTTGGTGCGCGGCCCGAGATACCAGCCGCCTTTGACCAGCCCGTTGGGATGGCGTTCGGCACTGTTATATTCGACCAGCGGCTGGATCGCGACGCTGCCATTGGCCGCGCGCGTCCAATAGGGCAGATAGCGTCCGCTATCGTCCGATCCCTTGGCGCGATTGTTGACGAAGGCGGCGTCCGCGCCGTCGATCGCATTTGGCTCCCATGCCGAATAGGTGCCGTTAAAGCCGGGGTTTTGTTCCAGAACCCGCCGCATGATCGCGTTAAACTGGTCGCGTCGCGCGCCGCTCGGCGTGCTATTGACCAAAACCGAGAAAGACTGGGCGGTCGTGCGTGCCGCATCGAACGCGACATCCAACGCACCTTTCACCGTGTCCGCTTCGACCGCCGCACGATTTTGCAGCGTATTCTTGGCTTGGCCACTAACGATCCCACCCACTTCGCTGCCAACAAACAGATGAGAGGTAAGAGCGAATACAGCGCTGAGAATTACAAGAATTGTTACCGTTGCTCCCAAACATATACCGGCAATTACTGCGATCTTTCGCTGCAAAGATCGAATAGAATCGAGGCGTTTCATTAAGTTCATTGCATCATCCAATTTGCAGCGAGTTACCGCCAAGCGATAGGAGACGCGTCACGACAAAGCGAAACGTCAGTTATATCATAGGAAATTCGACAGAAAATCTCTGATTCTCCATAACAATCTTCGAACACTCTCTCCGAATTTCACCGGAATGCGGGCCCGCGCGGCCGGGAAGCTCGGTACCGCCATCGTTCGGCATGCGGTCGCGATGTTGCACCCCGCGCGGCGCTCGCTTAGGCAGGGCTCCATGAAACTCATCATCGGCAACAAGGCCTATTCCTCCTGGTCGCTGCGCGGCTGGCTTGCGTGCAAGCAATCGGGGCTGCTGTTCGAAGAGGCGGTCGTGCCGCTGTACGATGCCGAATGGGACAAGCGCCGCGAGGGCGACGAATTCGCGCCCTCCTCGGGCAAGGTGCCGATCCTGTGGGACGGCGATGCGGTGGTGTGGGACAGCCTCGCCATCGTCGAATATCTGGCCGAAAAGACCAGCCGCGACCTGTTCTGGCCCGAGGACGCCGCCGCGCGCGCGATGGCGCGGTCGATGGCGGCGGAAATGCATTCCAGCTTCACCGCCTTGCGCCGCAAGCACAGCATGAACGTCCGGCAAATCTTCCCGCCGCAACGCCCGGATGAGGACGTTCTGGCCGATCTCGGGCGGATCATGGAGCTATGGGCGCAGGCCCGCGCGCGCTTTGGTGGCGATGGCAACTTCCTGTTCGGCGCGTTCGGCGCGGCGGACATCATGTATGCGCCCGTCGTGACCCGCATCGTTACCTATTCGCTCCCGGTCGCGCGCTTTGCCACCTCCTACATGGACGCGGTGCTCCACCACCCCTTTATGCAGGACTGGATCGCCTCGGCGCAGGAAGAGGAATGGGTGATCGAGCAGTTCGAACAGCCCGCAACGCGGGCCTGACGAATCACGGCACGCGCGTCGTCGCATAGGGCGTGCCGTCCTTATGCTCATAGCCCTCGGCGGTGAAGCGCAGGTCGATATCGGGATAGTCCCCACCAAGCCGCCGCTCACCCGCCCCGATCGCGACGAACACGCAATCGGTGTCGGTGCGGTTCTGCAAATGATGCCCGTCGTGCACCCCGGCCGGGAAAGTCGCGATGTCGCCGGCGCGCAGCAGCGTCTCGCCGCCATCCTCGACCAGCACCGCCTCGCCCGCCAGCATCACCACCATCTCATCCTCGTCGCCATGCCAGTGGCGCTGCGACGACCAGGCACCGGGTTTGAGCGTAACATGACTGGCCCCGAAGCTTTTCAACCCCGCCACCGGTGCCAGCCGACGATACCAGCGCTCCGCCACCGGCGCATCAAACGGTGGCGGATAGCCGGTCGCGTTGGTTTGCGGGATTGTGTCGAGATCGAGCTTGGGCAATGTCGCCTCCCATGAAGGACAGTCTTTTGCCCGATCCGCTCGACCTCGCCAAGGCGCTGCTCGCTTGCGAAAGCATCACGCCCGCCCACGGCGCGGTGTTCGATGTGCTGGAGGCAGCGCTGCTGCCGCTCGGTTTCACGGTCGACCGCTTCATCGCGGGGTCCGCACCCGATGGCCCGGTCGAAAACCTGCTGGCGACGCGGAGCGGCGAGGGCACGCACCTCGCCTTTGCCGGCCATCTCGACGTGGTGCCGCCGGGCGAGGGCTGGGCCAGCGGGGCGTTCGTGCCGGAGGTGCGCGGTGGCCTGCTCTACGGGCGCGGCGCGGTCGACATGAAGGGCGCGATCGCGGCGTTCGTCGCCGCCATCCCGCCCGAACCGAGCATCCCGCTCAGCCTCATCATCACCGGCGACGAGGAAGGGCCTGCCATTTTCGGCACCCGCGCGCTGATCGAGCGGATGGCGGAAACGAGCGTGCGGCCCGATGTGTGTCTGGTCGGCGAGCCCACGTCCGCCGCGCGGCTGGGCGACACCGTCAAGATCGGGCGGCGCGGGTCGGTCAACATCTGGATCGGGGTGCCGGGCAAGCAAGGCCATGTCGCCTACCCCCACCTTGCCGACAATCCGATCCCGCGGCTGGTCGCGATGCTGGCCGAAATCGACGCGATCGTGCTCGATCACGGCAATGCCTGGTTTCAGGCGTCCAATATCGAGGTGACCGACATCAACGTCGGCAACCCCGCCACCAACGTCATCCCCGCCCGCGCCGAGGCCCGGCTCAGCATCCGCTTCAACGACGAACAGCGCGGGGCCGATCTCGCCGACCGGATCGAAGCAATCGTCAAGCGCCACGATCCCGCCGCCACGATGGTCGCGCGCATTTCGGGCGAGGCGTTTCTCACCGCGCCCGGCCCCTTTTCCAATCTGATCGGCGATGCGATCGCCGCGCAGACCGGCAGTCGTCCCGAGCTTTCCACCACCGGCGGCACCTCCGACGCGCGCTTCCTGTCCGCGCTGTGCCCGACGGTGGAATTCGGCCTGCTCAACGCGACGATGCACAAGCTGGACGAAGCGGTGGCGTTGGATGACTTGGTCGCGCTGACCCAAATCTACCGCGACATTATCGTGCGCGTCGC
This sequence comes from Sphingomonas echinoides ATCC 14820, assembly GCF_000241465.1. Taxonomy (GTDB): domain Bacteria; phylum Pseudomonadota; class Alphaproteobacteria; order Sphingomonadales; family Sphingomonadaceae; genus Sphingomonas; species Sphingomonas echinoides. The sequence goes on along the minus strand of NZ_JH584235.1, from coordinate 3,559,716 downwards.
TGGCCTGTAACCGATTCAAACGACTCAGGATTCCCCGCGACTCGTGGTGACTCCTCGGTTTGTGTGGACGCGAGTCCGCGGAATGGGTAAGCTCGGGCTTAACCATAACGGCACGCAGGCATGGCGATCGACCCCTGGTTCCCCATTGCAATCCTCTGCAGCCTGGCGGGATACGGATCGTATCTCGCCGGGCTGCGGCGGCAATTGGTGCAACCCAATCGCGCCTCCTGGCTGATCTGGACGGCGGCGACCGCAGTCGAGGCGGCTACTTATGCCGCGGTCAACCCCGCCGCGCTGCAAGGCTGGGTGTTCGCGCTCTCCACCCTCGCGTGCCTGGTGGTAACGATCGGAATCTGGCGGCGTTCGACCTGGAGTGCACCATCGCGCGGCGAAGTGGCCTGCACCGCCGCCTGCCTCGCCGCGTTGGTGGTGTGGATTGTCGCGCGCGATGCCTTTTGGGCGCACATGCTGGTGGTTGCCGCCGTGCCCGTCAGCTTCTGGCCGACCTGGCAGAGCGTGGCGGAAGACCGCACGCGTGAACGCTCGCCCGCCTGGGGGCTGTGGACGATCGGCGATCTCGCCACCTTGCTGGTCGCCACGCGCCACGGCGACCAACATGCCGGGGAATATGTCTATATCCTGGTCGAATTGCTGTGCCATGCCAGCGTGTGGTTCATGGTCGGTCTGGCGACGATCAACCCGCTGCGCTCGCTCGGTTTCCGCAACGGGCGTTTCTACGTGCTGGACGCGTATGCCCCCACCGCCAATCTGTTCGCGGTTGGCGAGACGCATCTGGGCAAGGCGGTCTATGCCGCGCAGGGGTTTGCCGAGGGCGACGAGATCATCCGCTTCACTGGTCGCCGCTTCCGCGCCGACCGCGTGCCGAGCCTGATGCGCGGATCGAGCGACCGCTTCGTCCAGGTCACGCCCGAACATTATATGGGGCCATCGGGCCGCATCGACGATCTTATCAACCATAGCTGTGCGCCCAATGCCGGTCTGCGCTTTGGCGGCAACAGCGTGGTATTGGTCGCCATTCGCGACATCGCGCCGGGCGAGGAAATCGCCTGGGATTATTCGACCACGCTGGCGGAATCGAACTGGCACATGATCTGCCAGTGCCGCAGCCCGGAATGCCGCCGCGTGATCGGCAATTTCTCGACATTGTCGCCCGAGCGGCAGGAGTGGTTCCGCGCGCGCAACCTCGTCGCGCCCTATTTGCGGCGCAAGGACGAGATTGCGCTGCCGCGCGAGCGCGCCGCCTAAGCCCCCGCCAACATCGCGCGAATCCGCGCGGCGAGCGTGTCCATCGCGAACGGCTTGACGATCAACGCCATGCCCGGTTCCAGCGGACCATCCCCGACCACCGCATTTTCGGCAAAGCCCGTGATGAACAGCACCGGCAGGTCCGGGCGGTGCGTGCGGGCGGCATCGGCGACCTGTCGCCCATTCATGCCGCCGGGCAAGCCGACATCGGTGATGAGCAAGTCGATCCGCGCGCGCGATTCCAGCACCTTCAGTGCCTGCTCGCCGGTTTCGGTCTCGATCGCCAAATACCCAAGTTCGCCGAGCAGTTCCATGACGAGCATCCGCACGGTCGGCTCATCATCCACCACCAGCACCGTTTCGCCCGCACCGGCCGGGATCGCGGCCCCTGCCCCGGCCGCGATGAGGTCCGCAGCCTCGCCGATATGGCGCGGCAATAGCAGCGTCATCGTCGTACCCCGGTCGCGCGCCGAATCGATCTGCACATGCCCGCCCGATTGGCGCACAAAGCCATAGATCATCGACAGACCAAGCCCCGTCCCCTGCCCCATCGGCTTGGTCGTAAAGAACGGATCGAAGGCGCGCGCGATCACCTCCTGGCTCATGCCCGTGCCCGTATCGGCGACGTTGAGCGAGAGATAGGGGCCTGGCGGCACGTCGCGCTCGCTCGCCGCTGTCGCATCCAGTACGACATTGTGCGTGGCGATCGTCACCGTGCCGCCATCGGGCATGGCATCGCGCGCGTTGATGCACAGGTTGAGCAAGGCGTTCTCAAGCTGGTTCGCGTCCGCCAGGATCGGCCAGCTATCGGCGCCCGTCGAAACCTCGAGCGCGATGCTCGGGCCCAGCGTCCCGCGCACCAGATCTTCCATCCCTGCAATCAGCTTCGCCACATCGGTCGGGCGGGGATCGAGCGGTTGGCGGCGCGAGAAAGCGAGCAAACGGTGCGTCAGCGCCGCCGCGCGCGCGGCACCGGATTGCGCCGCACCGATATAGCGTGGCAGATCGTCCATCCGCCCCTGGTTCAGGCGAAGCTGCATCAGTTCCAGCGCGCCCGAAATGCCGGTCAGCAAATTGTTGAAATCGTGCGCCAGGCCGCCGGTCAATTGCCCGACCGCCTCCATCTTCTGCGATTGCCGCAGCCGCTCCTCCAGCTCGCGCTGGCGTGTGACATCGACCCCGACCCCGACCACCTTGCCCGGCTTGCCGCCGGGATCGCGCAGCACATGGTTGCGCGCCATGATCCAGCGCACACTGCCGTCGGGCAATTGCAGCCGATATTCATTGGCACCATCGCCTCCGGTCGCGCGGACATGCGCGATCGTGGCCTGCATGCTGGGCAAATCGTCCGGATGGATACGCCCCATCACGTCCGCCAGCGTAACGCCGCGTGCCACATGCTCCGGGCTGAAGCCGTAAAGCGCGGCAAACTCGCTATCGCTCTCGAAGCGATCGTTCGCGAGATCATAGGTCCACACCCCGACCCCATCCATCGCCTGCAACACCATCCGCGTGCGCGTTTCGGCCGCGAGCAACTCCTGATGCTGGCGTCGCTCCTCGGTAATGTCGCGGGCGTTGGAGTAGAGTCGGTCGCCGAACAGCGTGGTTTGCCAGGCAAAGGTGCGATAGTCGCCGGCCTGCGTCCGCAGGCGCTTTTCGAGCCGGTGGGTTCTGCCGGTTGCGGCGATCCGCGCGATCTCAGCGGCACTGCCCCCCGTGTCTTCGGGATGGCGCAACCATTGCGAATCGCGGCCCAATATGTGTTCGGCTGACCACCCCAGCGCGCGTTCCCAGGCCGGGTTGACCGCCAACCATCGTCCATCGCGCGTGGCGATCCCCAGCAAATCCTCGCTCACCTCCCACAGCCGGTCGCGCTCGGCGGTCCGCGCGGCGACTTCGCCTGCCAGATTGGCGTTCAAGGCCCGCAATTGCTCGACCGCCCGTACGCGCGCGACCGCGTCCCAGCTGAGTTCCGCAACTTCCTCGATCAACGCGATCTCGTTGCGGGTCCAATCGCGGGGCTCGGCATGGCTGAGGTAGAAGCCCCCCTGCCATTCGCCTCCGCGCAGCAAAGGCACCGTGACCCCGGCTTTGCTGCCGACCAGGGCCAGCGCATCGGCAGGCGGCGCATCGCGGTCATTCGGCGTGCAGAAACTGATCGTCTCGCCTGTCCGCATGGCAGCATCCCAGCGCGCGCCAAAAACGGCAGCCGGGATCGGCCGAGTAAGCGGCGACAATGCTCCGCCAACCCAACCCGCCCGATATTGAACGATGTGATCCGGGGTGACATCGAAAAAGCCCGTCCGATCGACCCCCAGATATCGGCCCAACGCTTCCGCAGTCAGGTGCATGACGTCGTCGGAATCGCGTTCGACCCGCTGCCGTTCGACCAGGTCCAGTACGAAATCCCGCTCGGTTTTCGCCGCGATCAGGGCGCGTTCGTTCAGCACCTGGGCGGTCACCTCCAGCCCCTGGTTGAGGATGCCGTGGGCGACCCCGTCCTCGTCCAGAATCGGCGAACTGTTATAGCTCCAGAAGGTCTCGGTCGGCACACCGCCGCGCACCATCATCAGCCGCTGCGCGACATGCGAGATCCCCTCCGCCGCCGCCAACGTCTCACGGAACTGCGCGCCGAGCACCGGCCAGACGTCGGGACGCGCCTCCGCTGCGGGACGGCCCAGCGCCCACGGATGGTTGTCCGCCAACACCGTCCACGCATCGTTGTAGAGCAGCCGAAAGTCCGGGCCCCAATAGATCGCGGTGGGGAAACTGGAACGCAGGCACAGCCCGACGCTGAGCTTCAGGGCAGCCGGCCAATCCTGCGGGGGCCCGAGCGGGTGCGCGGCCCAGTCGAAATCCCGCAGCAACGCGCCCACCGCGCCGCCGCCGTCGAGGAAGCGCACGCCTGCCCTGCTGCTCGCCGGGTCGGTTTTCGGGTTCTCGGGTGCCATAGCTTTGGTCTCGAACGCTGGCTTTAGCCGGACAGTGCGACGATGGGCGCCAACCCAACCGTGCGGACCCGCATCAACCCTGTCAACATACTACCGTTTTAGCGCAACTGGCGCGAAACGCGGGCGTACGATAAGAAGTTTCATTCGATACCAAATTAAGGCCAAACTTCAGATGCCGCTTCACGACCTCGCGCATTATGGCCTGTCTGCCGACCGTGGGTTCCTGGCCCCTTACGAAATTGATGAGATCGTCTTGCCTGGAGGCTTCGCGCCGGTCGAAGCGGCGGCCGCCAAATTGTCGGGGCTGGTGACCACCGGTCGTATCCGCCACTGGCTCGATGCCCTGCCCATGCCCGACATCGATGCCTTCCTCGCCACCGCCAGCGACGCCGAAATCGGTCGCGCGATGCTGCGCTATTCGTTTCTCGTTCAAGCCTATGTGTGGGGCGAACCGACGCCGCTCGCGCGGCTGCCCGCCAATCTCGCGGTGCCGTTTGTCGCATTGGCGGATCGCATCGGCTTTCCGCCGGTGATGAACTATGCCGGCTATGTGCTCGACAATTGGTACAGGCTCGACAAAAGCGGCCCGATCGCGCTCGATAACCTGGTGATGGACCAGCATTTCGCGGGCGGTCAGGACGAAAACGGGTTTGTGCTGATGCATGTCGTGATCGAGGCGCAGGCCGGCCGCGCGCTCGATCTGGCGGTCAAACTGGTGCGCGCCAGCGATGGCGGCGATGCGGCGACGGTCGAAGCGCTGCTGGCGAAAATGCACCGCGTTTGGGACGCGATCAACGCGACCTTCGATCGCATGGCCGAACAGTGCGACCCTTATATCTATTTCAATCGCATCCGCCCCTATCTCAACGGGTGGAAGAACAATCCCGCGATGCCCGACGGGCTGATTTATGAGGGCGTTGCCCGCTTCGAGGGCAAGCCGCAGGCGCTACGCGGGCAAACCGGATCGCAAAGCTCGATCGTGCCGACGATGGATGCGCTCTTTCAAGTCGTCCATTCCGGCGACGAACTGCGCGATTTGCTGCTCGAGCTCCATCAATATCGCCCGCGCCTGCACCGCGCCTTTATCGAGGATATGCAGGCCTCAAGCCGCCTGCGCAGCTTTGCGGTGACGCAGTCGTCGTCGCTGAAAGCGGCGTTCAACGCCTGTGTCGAGCAAGTCGCGCGCTTCCGCAGCCGCCACCTCGAATATGCCGCTGCTTATATCAACAAGCAGGCGAGCAACGCTGCGGGCAACGATCCCGAGCTCGGCACTGGCGGCACGCCCTTCATGAAATATCTGAAGAAACACCGTGACGAGAACCGCGCGCAGGTGATCTGACCCAGCGCGCGACCGCCTACAGCGCGCCCAGATCGATTTCTGCAAAACGGTCGAGCGCCGCGTCTGCGGGCGGCATCGGATGTTTCAGGCCGGTCGCACAGTTGAACAATACGACCCGCTCATCCTCATCGACCTCGCCAGTGCGCAGCGCCTCGCGATAGGCGGCGAGTGTCGCGCCGCCCTCCGGGCATAGCAACAGGCCATCCTTTCGGGCGCAGTCATCGACCGCTTTCAGGATCGCGGGGTCGCCCACGCCCAGCGCTTTGCCGCCGCTTTCGCGCACCGCACGCAAGATCAGGAAATCGCCGACCGCCTTGGGCACGCGAATCCCCGCCGCGACGGTGGCCGCATCCTCCCAGCGTTCGGCATGCTCCTCACCCGCCTCGAACGCCCGGACGATCGGCGCGCAGCCGCTCGCCTGCACCGCATACATGCGCGGCCGCTCGGGGCCGATCCAGCCGAGCTGTTCCAACTCATCGAACGCCTTCCACATGCCGATGAGCCCGGTCCCGCCGCCGGTGGGATAGAAGATGGCATTGGGCAATTTCCAGCCGAACTGCGCGGCCAGCTCCAGGCCCATCGTCTTCTTGCCCTCGATCCGGTACGGCTCCTTCAGCGTCGAAAAATCGAACCAGCGCCCTTCCGCCGCGCCGCGCGCGACGATCGCGCCGCAATCGTCGATCAAGCCATTGACGCGGTAGACGCGTGCGCCCTGTTGCGCGATTTCGCGCACATTGATCTCGGGCGTGTCGTCGGGACAGAGCACGATCGCCTCGATCCCGCAGCGCGTGGCATAGGCTGCTAGCGCCGCCCCGGCATTGCCGTTGGTCGGCATCGCGATGCGGGTGACGCCCAGCTCCTTGGCCATCGCCACCGCCATCACCAGCCCGCGCGCCTTGAACGATCCGGTCGGCAAGCGCCCTTCGTCCTTGACCAGCACATTGGGGCTACCCGCCGAACGCGGGATCGCGATCAGCGGCGTCTCGATCTCGCCCAGGCTGACGATATCTCGCGTATGCCGCACCGGCAGCACTTCGCGCCAGCGCCACAAATCGGTCGGGCGCGCGGCGATCATCGCCTTGGGGATGGCCGCCTTCACCGCATCCAGATCATAGCGCACCAGCAACGGCCGCCCGACGCGCGACAGGCCGTGAAGCTGATCGGCATCATAGCGCTCGCCCGTCATCGAACATTCGAGATGCGTGACAAACGTCGCGCGCTCGGCGGTGAGGTTGGCGTTAATCGTCATAAACTACTCGCTATCCTCATGAACGCCCAAACCAACAGCCAGACCGCCATGCCGACACCGGCAAAGAGCAAAGGCATAAACGCGTATATCAGAGCAGCGACGCGCAGACTGCGCCCGTAGCCTGGCAAAAAGAGGAACCAGACAAAAACAATCGGCAGCGCGACGAGCCCCAGCATAAACGCGGGATTGACCGCGCGCGGTTCTGCCGAGGCGGCGGTCACCACGTGCCGCCTGCCTCCTCGATCGCTTTCAGCAACGCACGCTTGCTCGCGGTGCGGCGGTTGCCGGAATTGCGGGGCATTTCGGTGATGCCGGTTTCGATCCGACGACGCTCGATCTCCGCGACGAATTCGTCAAGCGGGATCGGCTGGGATGTCTTCAACACCGAGGTCGCCACCAGTTTCTTCCCCCAAAAACCGCAACGCTCTTTCGAAGTCGGGCCGAAGGGACATCATGCAATGATCCCTCGACCCAACACGATCACCCCGCCTTCGCCACGCCCACCAAAGCCGGCCGCAGCAGACGGTCCTTGATCATATAGCCCGACTGCATTTCCTGCACGACCGTGCCGACCGGCTGGTCGCTCGGCACTTCGAACATCGCCTGGTGGAAATTGGGGTCGAGCTTCTCGCCGATCGTCGTCATCTTCTTGATGCCGTGGCGCTGGAACACCGCTTCCAGCTCGCGGCCGGTGGCGTCGAGCCCGGCGACCAGACCCTTGAACTTCTCATCCTCGCGCAGCTCGGCGGGAATTGCGTCCAGGCCACGCGCGAGGTTGTCGGCGACCGACAGCAAATCGCGCGCGAACGCCGTCGCGGCATAAGCGCGCGCATCGGCGGCTTCCTTCTCGGCGCGGCGGCGCACATTCTGCGCTTCGGCATGGGCGTACAGGACTTGCGACTTGGCGTCGGCAAGGTCGGCTTCCAGCTTCGCGACCCGCTCCTTCGCGTAATCCTGTTCGGCCACTTCGGGCGCATCGGTCGCGGTTTCGGCGCGCAATTCGCTGGTCAGGTTGATCTTTTCGTCTTCGATCATGTCGTCACACTATCCAATTAGCCCATGAGCCGCGCGAGTGTCGCGGCCGTATAATCCACCATGGGCACGACGCGCGCATAGTTCAACCGTGTCGGCCCAATCACCCCAACAACGCCGACCACGCGACCATCAAGACCACGGAACGGCTTGGTGATGACAGACGACCCTGAAAGCGAGAATAACTTGTTCTCGGCACCAATGAAGATGCGCGTCGCATCGCCCGCGCTCGCGCTGTCGAGCAGCCGCGCGATTTCCTGCTTGCCCTCGAGATCGTCGAGCAACTCGCGCACGCGTTCCAGATCTGCAGCGGCGGTATCGTCGATCAGCCGCGCCTGACCGCGCACGATCAGCACCGGGCGGCGATCGGCATCCTCGCTCCAGATGGCGAGGCCACGCTCGATCAAGGTGCGCGCGGCCCCGTCCAGCGCGGCGCGTTCGTCCGCCATCTCGCGCTCGAGCTTGGCGCGTGCTTCCACCAGCGTGAGACCGCCAAGCATCGCGCTCATATAATTGCCCGCCTCGATCAAGGCGGAAGGCGGCAGCCCGAGCGGGATATCGATCACGCGGTTTTCAACCGATCCATCATCGCCGACCAGCACTGCCAGCGCCTTGTCAGCCGAAAGCGTGACGAAGCTCATTTGCCGCAACACCAGGTCACGCTTGGCCACCATCACCATGCCCGCACACGCCGACAGGCCCGACAGCGCCGCAGTGGTCGCCGCGATCGCCTGCTCGACCGGCCCGGCCTGCTCGATCTGGCGCTCGATCGCGGCGCGTTCTTCGGCCGAGGGTTCGAGGGCCTGCATCATCCCGTCCACGAACAAGCGCAGCCCGCTATCGGTCGGCATCCGCCCGGCGCTGGTGTGCGGGGCCGCGAGCAGCCCCAACTCTTCAAGATCCTGCATCACGTTGCGGATCGACGCGGGCGACAAATTAAGCCCTGACAGCTGCGCGATCGTGCGCGACCCGATCGGCGCGCCGGTGGCGAGATAGCTGTCCACCACCACGCGAAACACGTCCCGCGCGCGGTCGTTGAGTTCGGTGATCGAGGCTGAGGTCATGCCCGCTATATGGGGCCAACCTGCCTTTCGCTCAACTGGCCCCAAATCAGAACGGTTCGTCGAGGCTGATCGAGATCAGTACTTTTTCGGGGAACCAGATCGCGCCCCCGGCGCGTTATTGGCACACGCCATCAGGAGAGATCAATGTCCGACGTCAATACTGACGACGCACCCCTTTCTGCGTCGAAACACACCGCCGCCGCGATTTATACGGCAACCGAATCCCTCATCGAAAAGCGCGGTGATACTATGGTCGGACGCGCCGTGACCATCAATCGCCCCCGCGCCGAGCTGTTCGCTTATTTCCGAGACTTCACGAACCTTGCGCATTTCATGGAAAATGTCGAACGGATCGAGGTGATCGACGCCAAACGCTCGCATTGGGTGGTCAAGGCACCCGGCGGCCGCACGGTCGAATGGGATGCGCTCATTACCGATGAAGTGGGCGGCGAATATCTGGCCTGGGCGTCGCAGCCGGGTGCGGACATCGCCAATAGCGGGCGCATCGATTTTCGCGATGCGGGTGCCCGCGGCACCGTGGTCACTGCCACCCTGCTCTACGATCCGCCTTATGGCGTGGTCGGCAAGCTGATCGCCAAGCTGTTCCAGCGCGAACCCGCAATTCAGGCGCGGCGCGACCTGCGCCGATTCAAGCAACTGATGGAAACCGGCGAAGTCGCCACCGCGGCGCGAACCCGCAAGCAATTTGAAGAGGAAATGGCCTGATGCGCGCACTCACCTGGCACGGTCGCCACGACGTCCGCGTCGATACCGTCGACGACCCCGAAATCATCAACCCGCGCGACGCGATCATCAAGATCACCGCCACCGCCATCTGCGGCTCCGACCTGCATCTCTATGACGGCTATATCCCGACGATGCAGGCAGGCGACATTCTCGGCCATGAATTCATGGGCGAGGTCGTCGAAGCCGGCTCGGGATCAACGTTGAAGAAGGGCCAGAAGGTCGTCGTCCCGTTCACCATCGCCTGCGGCAGCTGCTACCATTGCGGCAAACACCAATATTCGGCATGCGACAACGGATTGCCCGCCGACAATCAGGACATTGCGCAAACGCTGTACGGCCAGCCGATGTCGGGCCTGTTCGGCTATAGCCACATGACTGGCGGCTATGCCGGCGGCCAGGCGGAATATGTCCGCGTGCCGTTCAGCGACGTCGGCCCGATCGTCATTCCTGACGGGATCGATGACGAGAAGGTGCTGTTCCTGTCCGACATCCTGCCGACCGGATGGATGGCGGCCGAAAATGCCGATATCGAACCCGGCGACACCGTCGCGGTGTGGGGCTGCGGCCCGGTCGGGCTGTTCGCGGTGCAATCGGCCTTCCTGATGGGGGCCGAGCGCGTCATCGCCATCGATCATTTCCCGCACCGGCTCGACCTCGCCCGCAAGTTCGGCGCGGAGACGATCAATTTCGAGGATTCGGCGGTCTATGAGGCGCTGATGGAGATGACCGGCGGGATCGGTCCCGATGCGGTGATCGACAGCGTCGGGCTGGAGGCACACGGCTTCTTCGTCGACAATGTCATCGACCAGATCAAGAAGTCGACCTTCCTCGGAACCGATCGCACCCATTCGATCCGCCAGGCGATCTTCGCCTGTCGCAAGGGCGGCCGCGTATCGATGCCCGCCGTTTATGGCGGCTTCGTCGACAAGTTCCCGCTCGGCGCGTTCATGGAGAAGGGCCTGACACTAAAGACCGGCCAGACCCATGTGCAGCATTATCTGCCCGGGCTGCTGGCGGCGATCCTTGAGGAGAAGATCGACACCACCTTCCTCATCTCGCACCGCCTCGCGCTAGAAGACGCGCCCAAGGGCTACAAGATGTTCCACGATAACCAGAATGAGGTGACCAAGGTCGTGCTGAAGCCCGGCCTAGCCCTGGCGTAACGCCACCTTTCTCCCCTCCCGCTGGCGGGAGGGGAGCAGCATCATGGAGAGAGACATGCCCAACAAATTTGCCGTCATCACCGGCGCATCGACCGGGATAGGCTTTGAACTCGCCACGCTCGCCGCGCAAAATGGGTACGACATCCTCGTCGTCGCCAATGAAGCGCTGATCGACGCCGCCGCTGCCGATTTCAAACAGTTCGGCACCACCGTCCAATCGATCAATGCCGATCTCTCGACCATCGCCGGGGTCGATGATGTGCTCGCCGCCACGGGCGGTCGCACGATCGACCTACTCTTCGCCAATGCCGGCACGGGCACGGGCGGGGCCTTCCTCGATCAGGATGTCGCCACGTGGCGCTTCGCCGTGGACACCAACATCACGGGCACGCTGTATCTCGTTCAGCGCGTGCTGAAGGACATGGTCGCGCGCGACGACGGCAAAATCCTCGTGACAGGCTCGATCGCCGGCTACATCCCCGGCGCGTTCAACGCGGTCTATAACGGCACCAAAGCCTTTATCGACAATTTCACCGAAGCGCTGCGCAACGAGATCAAAGAGTCGAAGGGCGTGACGCTGACCACTCTAATGCCCGGGGCGACCGAGACCGAATTCTTCGATCGTGCCGGCATGGAGGACACCAGCGTCGGCCAGGCCAAAAAGGATGATCCCGCCAAGGTCGCCAAAGATGGCTGGGATGCGCTGATGAGCGGCAAGGGCCATATAGTGTCGGGCTTGCACAACAAGCTGCAGGTCGCGGCAGCCGGGGTGATGCCCCAGTCGGTCCTCGCCGAGGCGCATCGCCACATGGCCGAACCCGGCAGCGGCAAGGACTGAGGCGCGAATCTAGTCGCGGTCGCGCTGCACCGTCCACACTTGCTCGCCCACCACCGTATCGGGGATCGGCTGGCCCGCCGCATTGCGGGTCGGCCGGTAGCGCAATTTGTCGATGATCAACTGGCATGTGGCGGCATCGAGCGCGGCATTGCCGCTCGACCGGGTGATACGGCACCCCGTCACGCGCCCTTTGACGCCAACGTCGAATTCCATTTCGACCGTGCCCGAAACCCCCGCTTCATACAGCGGTCGCGGCAAATCGCGGTAGCGCAGTTCGCCGTGGATCAGCCGCAGCGGAATTTCCCCGCCACCGCCGCCATCGCCGTCGCCGCCGGAACCGCTGCCAGTGCCATTGCCCTGCCCGCCGCTGCCCGTACCCGGCCCGATCACCGGCGCGGCACCCGCCGATCGCTCCGCGCCAACCCCGGCGATCGGCGCGACCACCACGGGCGGCGGCGGGGCGTGGAGGACGATCGGCGGCGCAACCACCTCGCTCGCCTTGGCCTTCAAATTGGGGGGAGAGGCGGCACCTTCCTTGTGCTTCTGCGCCTGGCGTGGGGCGGGCACCACATCCGGTTTGGGAGGCGGTGCCGGGGGCGCGACGACGAACGCCTTCAGGTCCTCGACCATCTTCGTGCGGAAATCCACCGACAGCCCGTTCACCAAACCATAGCCGATCGCAACCACGAGCAAGGCGGCACCGCCCGCGCCCTTGATGCGGTCCTGACTCGAAGGCTGATAGCTATGCATCGCGGCGGCGTGGCTCCAATATCCAGGTCCCCAGATAGGGGTGACACCGCCCCAACGCACGGGTACGGCGACGCGACCCATTTTCAGGAGACTCCCGATGCGCCCCAGCGGCCGTACCCCCGACCAGATGCGCGCGATCACCATCACGCCCCATTTCACGCGCCATGCCGAAGGATCGGTGCTGATCGGCTTCGGTGACACCAAGGTGCTGGTCACCGCCTCGATCGAAGAGAAGGTGCCGCCGTTCCTGCGCGGCAAGGGCGAAGGCTGGGTCACCGCCGAATATGGCATGCTCCCGCGTGCCACCCACACGCGTGGCAGCCGCGAAGCCGCCAAGGGCAAGCAATCCGGCCGCACCCAGGAAATCCAGCGCCTGATCGGCCGTAGCTTGCGCGCCGTCACCGATTTGAAGCTGCTCGGCGAACGCCAGATCGTGCTCGATTGCGACGTGATCCAGGCCGATGGCGGCACCCGCACCGCCTCGATCTCGGGCGCGTGGGTCGCGCTGCGCCTCGCCATCGATGGCCTGCTCGCCACCGGCAAACTCACCGCTGACCCGCTGACGCAGAAGGTCGCGGCGATTTCGTGCGGCATCTACAAGGGTACGCCGGTGCTCGACCTCGATTATGACGAAGATTCGAACGCCGACGCCGATGCCAATTTCGTGCTGCTCGAAAACGGCAACATTGCCGAAGTGCAGGCGACCGCCGAAGGCGCGACCTATGACGAGGAAGCGCTGCTGCGCTTGCTCCGCCTCGCGCGCATCGGCTGCGCCGACATCTTCGCCGCGCAAGCCAAGGCCGTCGCAAAATGAGCGAGGCCGTGCCGCCGCAAGCGATCCGCAAGCTCGCCCCCGGCAAGCTCGTCATCGCCAGCCACAATGCCGGCAAGGTGCGCGAAATCAACGCGCTCCTCGCCCCTTTTGGCATCGAAGCGATCTCGGCGGCCGAACTCGATTTGCCCGAGCCCGAAGAGACCGGCACGACCTTCGTCGCCAATGCCGAATTGAAGGCGTTGCAGGCAGCCGACCTGTCGGGCCTCCCCGCGCTGGCCGACGATAGCGGCCTGTGCGTCGATGCGCTGGGTGGCGATCCCGGCGTCTACACCGCCAATTGGGCAGAAACGCCGAACGGGCGCGACTGGACGCTGGCGATGACCAAGGTCGAACAAGCGCTCGCCGCCAAGGGCCCCGATGCCAGCCGCGACGCGCATTTCGTCTGCGTCCTCGCGCTCGCCTGGCCCGACGGTCACGTCCAATGGTTCGAAGGCCGCGCCGACGGCACGCTCACCTGGCCGCCACGCGGCGCGGTCGGCTTCGGCTATGATCCGGTGTTCGTGCCGACCGGCAGCGATGTCACCTATGCCGAGATGGACCCGGCGCAGAAGCACGCAATCAGCCACCGCGCGGCGGCGTTCGCGCAGTTGATTGCGGCGGTGCTATAAACCCCAACCCGTCACCCCGGCCTTGTGCCGGAGACCACCGTGCAAGACGCGCAACGCTAAAAATCGCACGACATCCGCGCGGCTGGGTGGACCCCGGCGCAAGGCCGGGGTGACGGACGGCTAGGGACGCATCAATCTCCCGCGTGCTGCCCCACCACATTCCCAGGCGGGGTATAGCGGCACACCAGATAATCGTCGCGCGCATTGCTCGCGAGCGCACAGCCCATCTGGCTGGTGCGCCGCCAGATAATCTGTGTGTAATGCGCGACATCCTGCCAGCGGCCGGTCGTGCTGATGTCGGGCACTGCGCCGGCGCGATAGCTGCGCCCCTCATCGACCCAGAGCTGCACCATCTCGTCATAGCGATACGCCCCGCGCGATCCCATGAAGAGGTTCTCGCCCTCGGCGATTCGCCCGCGCGGCTCGGTCGAATGTTTGAACTCGCGCGTCGCGGCCAGCACCGTGGCATAGCGCGCAGCGTTCTCGGCCAGTTCGGTATTCCACGCCAGCGGCGGCGCGCCGACTGCGGCGCGCGCGCGGTTGTGCCCGTCGAGCATGGCGCGCTGCAGCAGCGATTCTCCCCGCGCGGCGGGCGCTTCGCTCAGCCGTGGCTCAGTCACACGCGGCGGTTGATCGGGGTCGGATGCGACGCATCCCATCAGCAATGCCAGCGGCAGCAAAGCCAGCCAGTGAACGCGCATCTTTCGTAATCTCCCCGACACGCCCATAGGCTCCCGTTGATGAATGCCCCCGAAACGCTCCTGCTAACGCCTCCTCTGGCGCTTTATGTCCATTGGCCATTCTGCGTCTCGAAATGTCCCTATTGCGACTTTAACAGCCATGTCCGCGAGAGCGTGGACCAGGCGGCGTGGCGCGACGCGCTGCTGGCGGACCTCGCTTATGAGGCGCAAGCGCTGCCGGGGCGACGGCTCGGCTCGATCTTCTTCGGTGGCGGCACGCCTTCGCTGATGCCGCCCGAGACGGTCGCGGCAGTGATCGACGCCGCCACCATGCACTGGCCCGCCGAGCCAGATATCGAAATCACGCTGGAGGCCAATCCCTCCTCGGTCGAAGCGGCGCGCTTTGCCGACATTGCGCGCGCCGGGGTCAACCGCGTGTCGCTCGGGCTGCAAGCGCTCGACGATGCCGCCCTCGCCTTTCTCGGCCGCGCGCATGATGTGACCGAGGGCCTCGCCGCGCTCGACACCGCGCAGGCCGCCTTCGCGCGCGTCAGCTTCGACCTGATCTACGCCCGCCCCGGCCAGACGCTCGCCGCGTGGGAGGCCGAACTCGCCCGCGCGCTCGCCTTCGGCACCGAGCATCTCTCGCTTTATCAATTGACGATCGAGTCCGGTACGCGCTTCGCGACCGAGGCGGCGGCGGGGCGGATCGTCATTCCCGATGGCGATTCGGCCGCCGACCTGTTCGAGGCGACGCGCGCGATGACGGCGGCGGCGGGGCTGCCCGCCTACGAAATCTCCAACCATGCGCGGCTCGGTGCGGAGAGCCGACACAACCTCGTTTACTGGCGCTATCGTGACTATGCCGGGGTCGGACCCGGGGCACATGGCAGGCGGGGCGGACTTGCGACCGCGCGCCACAAGAAGCCCGAAAACTGGATCGGCGCCGTCGCCCGCAACGGCCACGGCGCGCAGATCGAGGAACCGCTCGCCCCCAACGCCCGCGCGACCGAGGCCTTGCTGATGGGCCTGCGCCTGCGCGAAGGCGTCGATCTCGCGCGGATTGCGCATCTGGGCGAGACAACGCCCACCGCGCTGATCGACCAGACCGCCGCTGAGCGCCTTGAACAGCAAGGCCTGATCGCCCGCAACGGCGACCATCTCGGCGTCACCGAAGCGGGCATGCTGCTGCTCGACGCGATCCTGCCGCTGATCGTGCGAGGGTAAAGCAAGAAATCACTACCCCGGCGAAGGCCGGGGCCCAGGGGCGAGACGATCCTTGGGAGAGCATAGCCGCCCTTATTTCGGCCCTCACAACTGGGCCCCGGCGTCCGCCGGGGAAGTGGTTTTCTAAAGCCCCCTCAAGCCACGATCTTGTCCAGCGCCGTACAGAACGCCTTCATCTCCGCGCTCGACCCCACCGTGACGCGGCTGACCGTCGGCCAGATCGGCCAGGACCGCCCGATCTCGATGCTTTCCTTGCGGAACGCCGCCTGCATCTCGCTGGCTTTCTTGGTCTTCCAGTCGATCATGAACATGTTGGCGTTGGTCGGTTTGACGTCGATCCCCTTGGCCTTGAGGTGGTCGAGCGTCAGCCCGCGCGCGGTCTGCATTTGCGCGCGGCGTGCGGCGATCAGCGGTGCCGCGGTCAGGCTCGCGGTGGCGCAGGCGATGCTGGTGACAGGCAACGCGCCCGATTGCATGCCGCCGTCATAGCGCATCATCTTGGCGATGTTCTTGGGGTTGGTGATGATATAGCCGACACGCAGCCCCGCCATGCCGAACAGCTTGGAGAAGGTCCGCATCACGATCACATCGTCATGCTTCACCGCCAGATAGGACGCGACCGGCACGCCCGCGAAATGCGTATAGGCCTCGTCGATCAGCACCATCGATCCGGCCGGCTTGTTGGCGATCAGCCATTCGATGTCGGCCAGCGGCGTGATCGTGCCGGTCGGGTTGTTTGGCGTGCAGATATAATAAAGCCCCGCATCGGGATTGGCCGCCAACATCGCCTTCACGTCATGCGTATAATCCGCCGTCAGCGGCACCGCCTTGACCGGTGCGCCCAGCCAGGCGGCGGTGCGCCCGGCCAGTTCGAAGGTCGGATCGGCGGTCACCAGCCCCTTGGTCGGCGAACAGAAAGTGATGACCGAGCGGCACAAGGGATCGCTCGACCCCGGCCATGGCGCGACATGGTCATAAGGGACGTTCTCGACCGCCATCACCGCCTTGATGAAATCGCCGCGCTGGTCCTGCGGCGAATAGCGATTGCCCTGCGACACCATCTTGGTCGCGGCCAAGGCCCCCGGCGCGAGCGGGCCGGTCCAGCATTCGTTGGCGCCGATCCGCACCTTCGCCGTGGGGGCCGGATCGGGCACCCCGCCCGAGGCCCAGGCCGGGCGACCGATCGACGCGGCCACCGCCCCCACCCCGAACACCGCCGCGATTCGCGCCAGGTCGCGCCGGGCAAAGCCGCGGCTCATCAGATCATCCTGCGATTCTTCATTGAGATAGGTGCTGTGCGTCATCGGATCGGCCCCTGTTTTTGCGAAATCTCCTGTCTCTCCTGCACAGGCTCCCCGGCCCTTGGCGGCAAGTGTTCCGCAAATTCGACACAAAAGCTACATGCAGACGTAGAAAAACTACTTCATTGTTTCAAATGCACGAGATTGCGCGACATTTTACCCGATCGGCGTGACCATTGCCTCCTGTCTCTCTGCGCAAACGCGCCTGCGCCTTTGCGTTGACTTTTCCGCGCGGGCCGTTAAGGGCAGGCACTCTCTCGTCGCGCGTCAGCACGGCGGGACCGTCCGAGACAGTAGGTGACCGGGATTTGCCGGTCTTAATTTCCTGCCGAGACGGGGACAGGATTTTGCCGGGGCGGTTTTCCGCGTCCGGCCTGCCGCCTCCCACCAGGGGCGTCGCTCCCATTCCCCATCGCTGGACAACACCGGATGCGCATTTGCGTGCCCGGTTCGTAACCGGCCTTGCCGTTCGCGGTAAGGTCAAAACGTGGAGAATGGCATGGATCGTGCTCAAAAGACCGAGCTCGTCGCCGAGCTGAACCAGACGTTTGCCGAAGTCGGCGTGGTGGTTGTCACCCGCAACTTGGGCATGACGGTGGCTCAGTCGACCAAGCTGCGTAACGCAATGCGTGACGCAGGGGCGACCTACAAGGTCTCGAAGAACAAGCTTGCCAAGATCGCGCTGGACGGCACCGACTATACCTCGCTGGGCGCTCTGCTCACCGGGCCGGTTGGTCTCGCCAGCTCCATCGACCCTGTCGCAGCCGCCAAGGTGGTTGTCGACTTCGCCAAGACGACCGACAAGTTCGAGATCGTCGGCGGGGCGATGGGCGCGACCGTCCTCGACGTGGACGGCGTGAAGGCGCTCGCGACTCTGCCGTCGCTGGATGAACTGCGTGCCAAGATCGTTGGCCTTCTGGTTGCACCCGCAACCAAGGTCGCGACCATCACCCAGGCTCCTGCGGCACAGCTCGCCCGCGTTCTCATGGCCTATGCCGAGAAGGACAAGGCGGACGCCTGATTTCAGGCCTTCGAGATTACACCCTGAACTGATTTTACTGGAGACTACACATGGCAGACCTCAACGCGCTGGTTGACCAGCTTTCCGCTCTGACCGTTCTCGAAGCGGCTGACCTTTCGAAGCTTCTCGAAGAGAAGTGGGGCGTTTCGGCCGCAGCAGCGGTTGCAGCAGCTCCGGCAGCTGGCGGCGGTGCCGCTGCTCCGGCTGCTGAAGAGCAGACCGAATTCGACGTCATCCTCACCGGCGACGGCGGCAAGAAGATCAACGTCATTAAGGAAGTCCGCGCGATCACCTCGCTCGGCCTGACCGAAGCCAAGACGCTGGTCGAATCCGCTCCGAAGGCGATCAAGGAAGGCGTGTCGAAGGACGAAGCCGCCAAGATCAAGGCCCAGCTGGAAGCAGCCGGCGCAACCGTCGAAGTCAAGTAAGCCGCAGCGGGAGTGCGCTTTAGCCTCGGCTAAAGCGCACTCCCGCAAGGCCGGACGGCGCGGGCCCAGCCCGCGTCCGACGTCATGGGCTTTGCCCATGACCGGCCCGCGACACAGAAAAGGGGCGGCACCACACGGTGCCGCCCCTTTTTTTACGGGCGCGTCATTGGCCTGGTCTTCCTCCCCTCCCTGAAAGGGAGGGCACCGAGGGGTGGCTCGGCCGATGGCTGGGAGCTTCCGTTCGTCAACGGGCCAACCCACCCCCACCCCCTCCCTTTCAGGGAAGGGAGGAAGACCAAGGTCGTTAGCGCACAACCACCGCAGAGAGCGCGCCATCGATGGCGGACGCATCCCCAATCCCAAGATCAACCCCCTGCTTCGCCGCCGCGCGCATCGCGACGGTGAAGCCGCTTGCAACAATCACCGCGCTCAGCCACCCGACCAGCAGCGAATCCACCACCAGCACCGGCCACAAGAGCGGCTTGGGTCCGATGATCGCGAGCGCTCCCAAAACATAATGCGGGATCATCAGCGGCAGGATCGCCACCAGCATGAAGACGAAGCTCCACAGCGTCTGGCGCGCCATGATCGCAACCGATCGCTGCGGCCCGATTGCCGGGTTACCCAGCGCCGCCGCGACAAACCACGGATGCAACAGCACGGCGAGAATCTGCAGCACGATGAATTCCACCAGCAGCAGCCACCCCTCGCGCGGAAGAACGAACAACTGTAGTGCCGCGGAGGCCAGTTGCACGACCAGCACCACCGCGAACAAACGCACGGCGGGCATCTCCGGGCGGGCGGCGCGTGCCGGATCGCGCCACGCCAGGAAGCGCACGATCCAATAGGTCGGCACGGTCAGCGCCGCGACCTTGAGCAGCCCGAACCCCATGCGCCACGGATCATGCTCCAGCGCTTTGGCAGCGGCGACACTCGCATACAGGCCGATCTTAACCTCGACGATGTGCTGCAGGATTTCGAACAGCACCGGGACCATCGTCAGCAACGGGCACGCGATCATAAAGGCGATGCTGCCGCGATAGGTCTCTGTGAATGCTTTCCAAAACGTCATGCTTCGCCCCCCTCAAACCGCAAAATGTCCCCCGGCTGGCAGTCCAGCACGGTGCAAATCGCCTCCAATGTCGAAAACCGGATCGCGCGCGCCTTGCCCGTCTTCAGGATCGACAGATTGACCACACTGATGTCGACCGCCGCCGCCAATTCGGTCAGCGTCATGCGGCGCGCGTGGAGCACGTCGTCGAGCTTCACCACCACCGGCATCAGACGGTGCCCGCCAGTTCGTCGCGCATCTCGGCACCACGCGCGAACACCTGCGCCAAAACGAACAGCAGCAACACCGCGACCCAGCCGCCAAAAGCAGGCGTCCAAG
Source organism: Sphingomonas echinoides ATCC 14820 (assembly GCF_000241465.1). GTDB lineage: Bacteria > Pseudomonadota > Alphaproteobacteria > Sphingomonadales > Sphingomonadaceae > Sphingomonas > Sphingomonas echinoides. The sequence goes on along the minus strand of NZ_JH584235.1, from coordinate 3,539,827 downwards.
TGGCGAACTGCACATGCAGTGCGGCGAACCACGCCGTCATCGCGCCCTGGACGAGGTCGAGTAGCTGCAACCCCAGCATTGCCCAGGCGATCGCGCGGATCCGCGTGGCATTTGCGGCGGTGAACGGATCGCCGCGCCGTACCGTATCGAGGATCGCCAGCAACTGGGTCAGGATGCGGTGCAGCACCAGCCCTGCGACAACGCCCCACACCATCACCACCCGCAGCGCGAGCATCGCACCCTGGACGTTCAGCGTAGGCCCATATTTGCGCACCAGCCGCGCGACGATCCAGCCATCCACCGGAAACGACAGCAGGATCGCCACGACGAAGCCCAGGATGCACAGGAAATTGACCAGCAGGAACAGCCGCACCACCAAGCGCGACGCCTTCAAGACTCGATCGTGGCCACCCATCGCCATCTCCTTTACGATTATCGATATGATACTTATCGATAATCGTAAAGTGGTCAGCGCGTCTCCGCGATCGGATAGGGCAAGGCGGCGACGGTGTCGTACATACGCGGCGGCGCATCGAGGCGGAATGGCTGGAGCTTTGCAGTGGCCCCGCGATCGATCCCGATGACGTAGGAACGCGCGGTCTGACCGCTGCCGCCGACCCAGTCATAGGTGAGATTGACCGTCAGCACCGGCACGAACAGCACCCTGCCCGCTGCCTGCATCACCTCCAGTGTCTGCTTTGGATGCATGGCCATCCCGCTCTGTTCCACTGCACCGCCGGGCGGCAACGCGAACGGTGCGGCGAGCGGCTGGGCGATCGGGGCGGAAAACAGCGCCGCAATCGCTGCATCCTGCTGCTGCCCGGCGCTCAGCAAGCGGACGTCGAGCCGAATTTCGGTCGCTGCGCTTTCCCCGACATTGCGCACGACAATGACATAATCGATCGCGGCACTCAGCACATTGGTGCCCGCGCGCTTCACGGTCAGCACGACATCGAGCACCGCACGCGCGTCTGCGGTGGCGACGGGTTCGATCGCGGGCACGGCGTTCGACGGATCCGCAACCGGGGTCGGTGCCGGTGCGGCGGATGGCAGGTCACCCTCTGCGCCTTCTCCCAGGCCCAGCGGAAACTGTTCAGGCTCGGGGTAGCGACGCGACCTGCGATCGGTGGTTCGACGTCGCCACCACCATCCCGCCAGCGCCGCCAATGCGAAGGCCCCCGCCGCTCCTCCGAGCAAAAGCTCCACCGGGGGGCCCGCTGAATGCGTCGGCACCTTTACGGGTAACCGAGCCGGCGGCGACGGCGTCATCGCGGGCACCGGTGTCGGAGTCGGCGTTGGCGTGGGTGCAGAGTTACGGGCTGGCGTTGCGGTCGGCGTGGGCGATGGTGCCTTTGCGACTGGTTCCGCCCTAGGCCGGATCGGCGTTGGCCTCGGAACTGCGCGGATCGTCGGGACCACCTGCGGCGGCGCGACCGGCTGCGCGCTGGGGGAATCCGTTGGCGCGTCCCGGCGCGGCAGTGCACTGATCGTCGGCTCGGGGGACGGTATCGGTCGCCGCGTTGGGCGCGACGATGGCAGGCTGAAATCGTCGAGCCCCGGCAAGGGTTTTGCGTCCGCTGTATTCTGCGCGCGCGCCATGGAAGCAGCAGCAGCCAGCAGCGCCGCCGCCACAGCAAGAAAAGACATCGGTTTCACCCGGACGGGCATAACGACAAATCGCGCACCGCCAAGGGCGCGACCATCAAGACGCGCCCGACCGCACCATTCATGCGGGCGACGCTTTATAAGGCACCCGATGCACGCAATTTCGTGATGGACTCGCATCCCTACCTATGTGGCGAACGACTCGCCACTCTTCCCAAATCAGCGACCAATACAAAAGGCCACAAACAATAATATTTTCCAAATAAACAAAGAGTCATTTTCCCTGTGCATAACATCACAGAGCAATCATTTCATCTTTTGCTTTATTGGTATCGCCGAATCACGGCACCATACAGCAGGAGTCTTAAATCATGTCTACGACAAAGATACACGTCACAAATGTTGACAATGAATTGTATATTATCGCATCCACTGGTGCAGGTAGCAGCGAACTTCTCCATGTGAAAGCAGGATACGGATCACCGGTCGACGTTTCGCTTGTTCCACAATACATCCTTCAAGGCGGCACCTATCAACTCACCTTTATTGGCATCAACTGGGGTGGACCGGCCGCTTTCAAGGTTACAGTGACCACAGACGGCAAAGACACCGTTTATCCTCAGGCCCCAGTGGGTCAGGGCATCGGCGTGGTCTGGAACCAATCCATTGCCATCACCGTCTGATCAACCGGTCGAACGGGGGCGATGGCGCAGGATACCATGCCCGCCCCTGTTCGAAACACCGAGACGCGCAGCAATGTCTCAGGTTGAATTTTGGCCGATTGATCGTCACACCTGCAGCCCGCCAGCCCGCCCCCTAGACGCTAGGCGCAAAGCATGGAGGCGAGGATGCATCATAAACGAGGCCGCGCGCTATCGGCGCGCCGGTTGCAAGCTCTGCAAGCCGTGGAAGGCAAATGGCGTTCGCACCGAGCGGATGGGCGGAGAGCGCTTCAGCGACCATCGCCGTCGCCTAGCATCGATTGAGGGGGCACATGCCTAACGGCAGCAGCGGAGAGAAACGCCACTGTATTTGACAGCGCCCCCTGCCCTGCCTATATGGCGCGTTCCACTGCAATTTTCGGGAAATGATGTGCCGTCGCGCAGCGCATCGATCGTATTGGAGATTGTAGTATCTAGAGACGCTTACAAGCTGCTGTCATCCGATGAGGAGGACATGCGGCTTTTTGCGTCTTTGGAGCGTGCCCGCCCGGTGGATTCCGGGCCAGATTATACAGCTTGAGGGCAGACATCTCCATGGCGACCAAAGCAATCGACGGCAGCACCCCCACGCGGCGCGCCGAAAGCGGCACGGCCAAGCGCCGCATCCGCAAGGTTTTCGGCAACATCCACGAAGTCGTGCAGATGCCGAACCTGATCGAGGTTCAGCGCGAATCCTACGAACAGTTCCTGCGCTCCGATCCGTCGATCGGCTATGTCTCCGGTCTCGAAAAGACGCTGCGCTCGGTCTTCCCGATCCGCGATTTCGCCGGCACCGCCGAGCTCGATTTCGTGAATTACGAGCTTGAGCCGCCGAAGTTCGACACCGACGAATGCCGCCAGCGCGGCATCACCTATGCAGCCCCGATGCGCGTCACGCTGCGCCTGATCGTGTTCGAGGTGGATGCCGACACCGATTCGCGCTCGGTCCTCGATATCAAGGAGCAGGACGTCTACATGGGCGACATGCCCCTGATGACGGGAAACGGCACCTTCATCATCAACGGCACCGAACGCGTCATCGTGTCGCAGATGCACCGCTCGCCGGGCGTGCTGTTCGATCATGACCGCGGCAAGACTCACGCCTCGGGCAAGTATCTGTTCGCCGCGCGCGTCATCCCGTATCGCGGTTCGTGGCTCGATTTCGAGTTCGACGCCAAGGACATCGTCAACGTCCGTATCGATCGCAAGCGCAAGCTGCCGGTCACCGCCCTCCTCTACGCGCTCGGCATGACCGGCGAGGAAATCCTCAACCACTTCTACAACCGCGTAACCTTTGTGCGTGGCCAGGGTGGCTGGATCATCCCGTTCCAGGCCGAAAACTGGCGCGGCCAGAAGCCGATGTACGACATCATCGACGCCAAGACCGGCGAGATCGTGTTCGCCAACGGCCAGAAGATCAGCCCGCGCGCTGCCAACAAGGCGGCCAAGGACGGCCTGACCGACCTGCTGATCCCGACCGAGGAAATCTTCGGCCGCTACAGCGCCTATGATTTGATCAACGAGTCGACCGGCCAGATCTACATCGAGGCAGGCGACGAAGTGTCGGCCGAGAACCTCGAATTGCTCGACCAGGCCGGCATCGACCGGATCGAACTGCTCGACATCGATCACGTCGCCACCGGCGCGTGGATCCGCAACACGCTCAAGGTCGACAAGGCTGAAGAGCGCGAGCAGGCGCTGTCGGACATCTACCGCGTCATGCGCCCTGGCGAGCCGCCCACGCTCGAAACCGCAGAGTCGCTGTTCTCGGGCCTGTTCTTCGATCCCGACCGCTACGATCTGTCGGCGGTGGGTCGCGTCAAGCTCAACATGCGCCTCGACCTCGATGCCGAGGACACCGTCACCACGCTGCGCACCGAGGACATCCTCGCCGTCATCAAGACGCTGGTCGATCTGAAGGACGGCAAGGGCGAAATCGACGATATCGACAACCTCGGTAACCGTCGTGTCCGCTCGGTCGGCGAATTGCTCGAGAACCAGTACCGCGTCGGCCTGCTCCGCATGGAGCGCGCCGTGAAGGAGCGCATGTCGTCGGTCGACGTGTCGACGGTGATGCCGAACGACCTGATCAACGCCAAGCCGGCGGTTGCCGCAGTGCGCGAATTCTTCGGCTCGTCGCAGCTGTCGCAGTTCATGGATCAGACCAACCCGCTGTCAGAAGTCACCCACAAGCGCCGCGTGTCGGCGCTTGGACCGGGTGGTCTGACGCGTGAGCGCGCTGGCTTCGAGGTCCGCGACGTTCACCCGACGCATTATGGCCGCATCTGCCCGATCGAAACGCCGGAAGGCCCGAACATCGGTCTGATCAACTCGCTCGCCAGCTTCAGCCGCGTGAACAAGTACGGCTTCATCGAAACGCCGTACCGCAAGGTCATCGATCATAAGGTGACCGACGACGTCGTCTATCTGTCGGCGATGGAAGAGGCCAAGCACACGATCGCCCAGGCCAACGCCGAGCTGAACGCCGACAAGGGCTTTGTCGAAGAACTCGTCTCGTCGCGTCAGGCGGGCGAATTCCTGATGGCGATCCCCAACAACATCACCCTGATGGACGTCAGCCCCAAGCAGCTCGTCTCGGTCGCGGCATCGCTCATTCCGTTCCTGGAAAACGATGACGCCAACCGCGCACTGATGGGCTCGAACATGCAGCGTCAGGCCGTGCCGCTGGTCCAGGCCGAGGCGCCGTTCGTCGGCACCGGCATGGAAGAGACCGTTGCGCGCGATTCGGGTGCTGCGATCTCGGCCAAGCGCGCCGGTATCGTCGACCAGGTCGATGCGTCGCGTATCGTCATCCGCGCAACGGGTGATGTCGAAGCCGGCCAGTCGGGCGTCGACATCTACACGCTGATGAAGTTCCAGCGCTCGAACCAGAACACTTGCATCAACCAGCGTCCGCTGGTGAAGGTGGGCGACGTGATCACCGCAGGCGACGTGATCGCCGACGGCCCGTCGACCGAATTCGGTGAGCTGGCGCTGGGCCGCAACGCGCTCGTCGCGTTCATGCCCTGGAACGGCTACAATTATGAGGACTCGATCCTCATTTCCGAGCGTATCGTGAAGGACGACGTCTTCACCTCGATCCATATCGAGGAATTCGAAGTCATGGCGCGCGACACCAAGCTCGGGCCGGAAGACATCACGCGCGATATCCCGAACGTCGGCGAGGAAGCCCTGCGCAACCTCGACGAAGCGGGCATCGTGTACATCGGCGCCGAAGTCGAGCCGGGCGACATTCTTGCCGGCAAGATCACCCCCAAGGGTGAATCGCCGATGACGCCGGAAGAAAAGCTGCTCCGCGCCATCTTCGGTGAAAAGGCGTCGGACGTGCGCGACACCTCGCTGCGCCTGCCGCCGGGCGTTGCTGGTACCGTCGTTGAAGTGCGCGTGTTCAACCGCCACGGCATCGACAAGGACGAGCGCGCGATGGCGATCGAGCGCGAGGAAATCGAGCGCCTGAAGAAGGACTCGGACGACGAGCGCACCATTCTCAACCGTGCGACCTGGTCGCGCCTCAAGGAAATGCTGCTCGGCCAGACCGCGACCGCCGTTCCCAAGAACGGCCCCAAGAAGGGCGTGGTCATCGATGAGGACGTGCTCGACAGCGTCGATCGTCACGAATGGTGGAAGTTCGCGGTTGCCGACGACAAGGTCCAGAGCGATCTGGAAGCGGTCAAGGCGCAGTATGACGATGCCGCCAAGCTGATCCTCGACAAGTTCCACGATCGTCGCGACAAGCTCGAGCGCGGGGACGAGCTGCCGCCAGGCGTGCTCAAGATGGTCAAGGTGTTCGTTGCAGTGAAGCGCAAGCTGCAGCCGGGTGACAAGATGGCCGGCCGTCACGGCAATAAGGGCGTCATCTCGCGCATCCTGCCGGCCGAGGACATGCCGTTCCTCGCCGACGGGACGCCAGTCGATCTCGTGCTCAACCCGCTGGGCGTGCCGAGCCGCATGAACGTCGGGCAGATCTTCGAAACGCATCTCGGCTGGGCCGCCCGCAATCTCGGGCAGCAAGTCCATCGTGCGCTGGAAGATTGGCGTGAGGCCAACCCCGATGCCAAGGCTGGCGACATGCCCGACGCGGTCAAGGCACGCTTGCTCGAAGTGTATGGCGAGCATTACGCCGCCGACATCGAGGCACGCGATGCCGAGCAGATCATCGAGCTGACCGAGAACCTGAAGACCGGCATTCCGATGGGAACGCCCGTGTTCGACGGTGCCCGCGAAGCCGACGTTTCGGCGATGCTGGAACTGGCAGGACTCGACACTTCGGGTCAGTCGGATCTGTATGACGGTCGCACCGGCGACAAGTTCGACCGCAAGGTCACCGTGGGCATCATCTACATGCTCAAGCTGCATCACTTGGTCGACGACAAGATCCATGCCCGGTCGATCGGGCCGTACTCGCTCGTCACGCAGCAGCCGCTGGGTGGTAAGGCGCAGTTCGGTGGTCAGCGCTTCGGCGAAATGGAGGTCTGGGCGCTTCAGGCTTATGGTGCTGCCTACACCTTGCAGGAAATGCTCACGGTCAAGTCCGATGACGTCGTCGGGCGCACCAAGGTCTATGAGGCGATCGTCAAGGGTGACGACACGTTCGAGGCCGGTATTCCGGAGAGCTTCAACGTGCTCGTCAAGGAAATGCGCTCGCTGGGTCTGAACATCGAACTGACCACGACCGAGCATTTCGACAGCGACGGCGTCGCGATCGCGGCGGAGTAACGCGACCTTCCCCCCTCCCGCTTGCGGGAGGGGTTGGGGGAGGGCCTGTAGGGTCAGGCACTTCCCGACGATATCCCCTCCCCTAGCCCCTCCCGCAAGCGGGAGGGGAATTGGAGAATCCAAATGAACGAACTGACCAATTTCGCGAACCCGGTCATCAAGGCCGAGACCTTCGACCAGATCCAGATCGGCATCGCCTCCCCGGACAAGATCCGCTCGTGGTCGTTCGGTGAGATCAAAAAGCCGGAAACCATCAACTATCGCACGTTCAAGCCCGAGCGTGACGGCCTGTTCTGCGCGCGCATCTTCGGTCCGATCAAGGATTACGAATGCCTGTGCGGCAAGTACAAGCGCATGAAGTATAAGGGCATCGTCTGCGAAAAGTGCGGCGTTGAAGTCACCGTCTCGAAGGTCCGCCGTGAGCGTATGGGCCATATCGAGCTGGCCGCCCCCGTCGCGCACATCTGGTTCCTCAAGTCGCTGCCGTCGCGCATCGGCCTGCTGCTCGACATGCAGCTCAAGCAGCTTGAGCGCGTGCTGTACTTCGAGGCGTATATCGTGATCGAGCCGGGCATCACCCCGCTCGAAAAGTACCAGCTGATGACCGAGGACGAACTCCTCGACGCGCAGGACGAATATGGCGAAGACGCCTTCTCGGCCGGCATCGGTGCAGAAGCTGTGCGCATCATGCTGCAGGACCTCGATCTTGAGGGCGAGCGCAAGGAACTGCTGGAAGAACTGGCGGTCACCAAGTCCGAGCTGAAGCCCAAGAAGATCATCAAGCGCCTCAAGGTCGTCGAGAGCTTCATCGAATCCGGCAACCGCCCGGAATGGATGATCCTCGAAGTCGTGCCGGTCATTCCGCCTGAACTGCGCCCGCTGGTGCCGCTCGACGGTGGCCGCTTCGCGACCTCGGATCTGAACGATCTGTATCGCCGCGTGATCAACCGCAACAACCGCCTCAAGCGCCTGATGGAGCTGCGCGCGCCGGACATCATCGTCCGCAACGAAAAGCGCATGTTGCAGGAAGCCGTCGACGCACTGTTCGATAACGGTCGCCGCGGTCGCACCATCACGGGTGCCAACAAGCGTCCGCTCAAGTCGCTGTCCGACATGCTCAAGGGCAAGCAGGGCCGCTTCCGTCAGAACCTGCTCGGCAAGCGCGTCGACTATTCGGGCCGTTCGGTCATCGTGACCGGCCCGGAACTGAAGCTGCACCAGTGCGGCCTGCCGAAGAAGATGGCGCTCGAGCTGTTCAAGCCGTTCATCTACGCCCGTCTCGACGCCAAGGGTCTCTCCATGACCCTCAAGCAGGCGAAGAAGTGGGTCGAGAAGGAGCGCAAGGAAGTCTGGGACATCCTCGACGAAGTCATTCGCGAGCACCCGGTCATGCTCAACCGCGCGCCGACGCTCCACCGTCTCGGCATCCAGGCGTTCGAGCCCGTGCTGATCGAGGGCAAGGCGATCCAGCTTCACCCGCTGGTCTGCTCGGCCTTCAACGCCGATTTCGACGGTGACCAGATGGCGGTCCACGTGCCGCTCTCGCTGGAAGCCCAGCTCGAAGCGCGCGTGCTGATGATGTCGACCAACAACATCCTGTCGCCTGCCAACGGCAAGCCGATCATCGTGCCGTCGCAGGACATGGTGCTGGGTCTGTATTATCTGTCGATGCTCAAGGAAGGCGAGCCTGGCGAAGGCATGATGATCTCCGACATGCAGGAGGTGCATCACGCGCTCGAAGCAGGGGCCGTCACGCTGCACACCAAGATCATCAGCCGCGTTCCGCAGACCGATGAGCAGGGCAACCAGTATCTCAAGCGCTATGAGACCACCCCGGGTCGCATGCTGCTGGGCGAGTGCCTGCCGCAATCGTCCAAGGTGCCGTTCGACACCGTCAACCGCCTGCTGACCAAGAAGGACGTCGGCGACGTGATCGACGAGGTCTATCGTCACACCGGCCAGAAGGAGACCGTGCTGTTCGCCGACGCGATCATGTCGCTCGGCTTCCGCCATGCGTTCAAGGCCGGCATTTCGTTCGGCAAGGACGACATGATCATTCCGGACGCCAAGGTCGGTCTCGTCGACGAGACGCGCGGCCTGGTGAAGGACTTCGAGCAGCAATATCAGGACGGTCTGATCACGCAGCAGGAGAAGTACAACAAGGTGATCGACGCCTGGAGCCGTTGCGGTGATCAGGTGGCGAACGCCATGATGGAAGAGATCAAGGCGGTTAAGCGCTACGAGGACGGCCCCAATAAGGGTCGCGAGAAGCCGATCAACTCGATCTACATGATGGCCCACTCGGGTGCCCGCGGTTCGCAGGCCCAGATCAAGCAGCTCGCCGGTATGCGCGGCCTCATGGCCAAGCCGTCGGGCGAGATCATCGAAACGCCGATCATCTCGAACTTCAAGGAAGGTCTGACCGTCCTTGAGTATTTCAACTCCACCCACGGTGCCCGTAAGGGTCTGGCGGATACGGCGTTGAAGACGGCGAACTCGGGCTACCTGACGCGTCGTCTGGTCGACGTTTCGCAGGACTGCGTGATCATGGAGCTCGATTGCGGCACGACCCGCGCGCTGGAAATGCGCGCGATCGTGCAGGGCGGCTCGACCATCGCGTCGCTCGGCGAGCGCATCCTCGGTCGCACGACTGCGGAAGACATCATCGACAGCAAGACCGGCGAGATCGTTATCCCGTCGGGCACGCTGCTCGACGAGCCGATGGTCGCGCAGATCGAGGCGATCGGCACGCAGTCGTGCAAGATCCGTTCGCCGCTCGTGTGCGAGACCAAGATCGGCGTCTGCGGCAAGTGCTACGGGCGCGATCTCGCCCGCGGTACCCCGGTCAACATCGGTGAAGCCGTCGGCGTCATCGCGGCGCAGTCGATCGGTGAGCCGGGCACGCAGCTGACCATGCGTACCTTCCACATCGGTGGTGCGGCACAGCTCAACGAACAGTCCAACCTGGAGGCAGTGGCCGACGGCACGATGGAGTATCGTGATCTTCGCACCATCACCGACCAGCGCGGCCGTCGCGTTGTGCTCAGCCGCTCGGGTGAAATCGCGATCGTCGACATGGACGGCCGCGAGCGTGCGGTGCACCGCATTCCCTACGGTGCCTATGTGCTGTTCGACGACAAGCACATCGTGTCGAAGGGCGATCGTCTGGCCGAGTGGGATCCGTTCACCATGCCGGTCATCACCGAGAACCCCGGCGTCGTGAAGTATCAGGATCTGATCGAGGGCAAGACGCTCACCGAGCAGGCCGACGAAGCCACCGGCATCTCGCAGCGGGTCGTGATCGAGTATCGCGCCAGCGGCAAGACCAAGGAGGATCTCCGTCCGCGCCTGACCCTCACCGGCGAAAGCGCCGAGGAGGCCGGTCGCTACATGCTGGTGCCGGGCGCAACGCTCTCGGTCGAGGATGGTGCAACGGTTCAGGGCGGTGACGTTCTCGCCCGTGTCAGCCGCGAAAGCGCCAAGACGCGTGACATCACCGGTGGTCTGCCGCGCGTTGCCGAGCTGTTCGAAGCACGCAAGCCCAAGGAAAATGCGATCATCGCCAAGGTCTCGGGCCGCGTGGTGTTCGGCAAGGACTATAAGGCGAAGCGCAAGATCGGCATCCAGCCCGAGGACGGCGGCGAGGTCGTGGAATATCTGGTGCCCAAGTCGAAGGTCATCGACGTGCAGGAAGGCGATTACGTCAAGCGCGGCGACAACCTCATCGGCGGCAGCCCCGATCCGCACGACATTCTCGAAGTTCTCGGCATCGAGCCCTTGGCCGAATATCTCGTGTCGGAAATCCAGGAGGTCTATCGTCTCCAGGGCGTGAAGATCAACGACAAGCACATCGAAACGATCGTTCGTCAGATGCTGCAAAAGGTCGAGATCACCGACGGCGGCGACACCACGCTGCTGGCCGGCGAGCAGGTCGATCGCGACGAGATGGACGAGATCAACTCGAAGATCGGCAAGAAGGATCGTCCGGCGGTCGGCAAGCCCGTCCTGCTCGGCATCACCAAGGCGTCGCTGCAAACGCGCAGCTTCATCTCGGCGGCGTCGTTCCAGGAAACCACGCGCGTGCTGACCGAAGCCTCGGTGCAAGGCAAGAAGGACACGCTCACGGGCTTGAAGGAGAACGTGATCGTGGGCCGTCTGATCCCGGCGGGCACGGGTGCGGGCATGAACCGCCTGCGCGTTACCGCTTCGTCGCGCGATGCGGCGCTGCGGGTGCAGCAGCGGCGCATGGCCGAGGTGTCGATCATCGCGCCGAATTCGGCCAAGGAAGAGCATGACGCCGAACTCGCCCGCTCGCCGCGCGATGCCGGCGGCACCGGTGACGATGCGCTGGCGGCGGTGACGCCGTCGGGCCATGGCACCGATGCGGATGCTGGCGAGTATCTGAACCAGGAGTGATCCTATCAGGTCGGGCACCCCGCCCGATCTGACGTACAAAGCCGTCGTCCGGGCAACCGGGCGGCGGCTTTTTGGTTGGAGAGGCAGGCCGCCGACTGTGTCCCTTATGGAACCGTTCCGGCCCGGCACGCCGCTCAGTGAGCCTGGTCCGCGAATCGCACAAAATTGGTCTGGTTAAGCCCAATTATCGTCCCAGGTTCTGCTCAGGTTCTATCCACCGCCGAACCACAAAATTTGGACATCTCTGCGCGCGATGCGGTAAATAGCCGAAACACAACGACTTGCTTCTGCGGTCGGGCACGCGTCCCCTGTCATCGAATTGCAACTTTGGCATAGCCTTTGCGGACAGCATTGGTTATACATTGGCGTACCGTAGCGGTGCAATAAGACACCAATGTGATACCACATGATGCGGTAAAGTGGGTGGCCCCGGGCAGGACCGGGGCTTCGGATCGGAGGTCAGCCTGCGCTGTCTGGCCGATGTATTGGGGAGGGTTCTGATTTATGCGACTTCATACCGTTTTGTTGACCTCGAGCATCCTTGCCGGTCTCGCCAGCGCTCCGGCGATGGCACAGACCGCAACCCCGGACGCAGCGGCGGCCGCACCGGCCTCCGCGCCACAGGCTGACACCGCGTCGAGCGACGATATCGTCGTTACCGGCATCCGCGAGAGCCTGCGCAGCGCCATCTCAGTGAAGCGCAACGCCAATGCCGTCGTTGACGTGATCACGTCCGAGGCGATCGGCAAGTTCCCGGATCGCAACGTCGCGGAATCGCTGTCGCACATCCCCGGCGTCAGCATCGACCGCCGCTTTGGCGAAGGCGAAAAGGTCGCCATTCTCGGCACCGATCCCGCGCTTAACCGCATGCTGCTCGACGGCCATGCGCTGGCCTCGGCCGACTGGGGCGGCAATGACAATGATCCGTCCAGCCGCACCTTCAACTATTCACTGCTCGCCCCGGAACTGGTCGAGCGCCTCGAAGTGTACAAGTCGCCGGAGCCGCGCATCGAAGAGGGCAGCCTTGGCGGCACCGTCATCGTGCGCACGCGCCGTCCGCTTGACACGCCGGCAAATTCGATCTTCGCCTCGGGCGGCTACAGCTACAATGATCGTTCGGACAAGGGCAATTTCCGCGGTTCGGGCCTGTACAGCTGGAAGAACAAGGACGACACCTTCGGCGTCCTGATCGCGGGCGGCTATGACAAGCAAACCATCACGCGCGCTGGCGTGGAATTCTTCGGCTATCAGAGCGGCGCGGACTTCTTCCAGAAGAATGCCGACGGCACCGTGAAGCGCGACGCGGCGGGCCAGGGCATCCTGCAGAACCCCAATGCGACGATCACCGGCGGCACCAAGGAAGACCTGATCAAGGCGGTCGCGCCGTTCGGCATCAACTATGCCTATTTCCAGCAGACGCGCGAGCGCAAGACCGTGTCGGGCACCGTGCAATATCGCCCGGCACCGAACCTGACGCTGACCCTCAACGGGCTGCACATTGACGGCAATTACAACAATTACAGCCAGTCGATGTACACCATCCCCGTCGCCTGGACCGGTAACGTGCTGCAATCGGCCAACGTCTCGAATGGCGTCGTCAATGCCGCCTCGTTCGGCGCGGCGACCAGCCAGAGCGCCGAGCTCGATACCAACGTCCGCCACACCAGCCTGAAGACCAACAACCTGAATTTCTTCGCCGATTGGGAAGGCAGCGGCGGCACCAAGGTCAACTTCGCGGGCGGGTGGAGCCGTGCAGTCGGCGGCCGCAACCCCGAATATCTGTTCAACACCCAAACCAAGTTGCCGTTCAGCTATGCCTTTGGCCCCAACAGCGCGACCGTCAACTTCGTCGGTGATTTGACCAACCCCGCCAATTACTTCACCAACGCGAACAACAATCTGGCGCAAATCGAAGGCAAGCCGGTTATCGTCAACGGTACGCAGCTGAACGGCGCGCAGATCGGTGGCCTGGACTACAGCGTCACCACCGACCGCGACGTGTTCGGCGGCTATGACGCGACCATTCCAGTCAGCTTCGGTCCGTTCACGCAGATCCTGCTCGGCAGCAAGATCACCGACCACGTCAACCGGCTCGATGCGCGCGGCATCAACACCTATATGACGAGCTCGAAGACGCTGGCGCAACTCGGCGTGGCGACCACGACGACGCCCGACGGCACGTTCGACGGCAGCGGCGGCTCGGGCAATGCCACCAAATATATCAACCTGTCGCAGCAGGCGGTGATCGACCTCCTCGCCAACGCGATCAACAGCCCGCTGGTCGCCAAGGTCGGTGCCTCGACCAAGGTGCAGGAAACCGTCGCAGCGTCCTACGTCCAGGCCAATTTCGACCAGGGCGGCGTACGCGGCAATATCGGGGGTCGTCTGGTCTATACCCGCGACATCTCGACCTATGCGACGACGCTGAGCAACACGGTCGCGCCGGTGCCCGTCCCGACGCGCACCACCAGCGATTATCTGAAGTTCCTGCCAAGCCTCAACATCGCTTATTCGGTCACCCCACAGGTGATCGTACGCGGTGCCGTGGCCCGCGTGATTTCGCGGCCGCGTTATGAGGATCTGGCAGCAGCGACGTCGCTCAACGACGTCACGCTCGACGGCGGCGGCGGCAACCCCAACCTGAAGCCGTATGAGTCGACCAATTACGAACTGACGGCGGAATGGTATCCGCGCGCTGGCACGTTGGTTTCGCTCGAACTGTTCCGTCGCGATATCTCGAACTACATCATCAACACCCGCACCGACACGGTGTTCTACAACTCGCTGCAGGGCAAGTTGACCAGCTACAGCGTCAACCAGCCGATCAACGGCGGCAAGGCCAAGGTCAACGGCGTGCTGGTGGCGGGCCAGGCGGAAATCTGGGGCGGTTTCGGCCTGCAGGCGAACTATTCGTATCAGGACAGCTCGACCTCGTCGGTCGACACCACTGGTGCTTCGCTCAACCTGCCCTATCTGTCGCATCACACCGTCAACGTGATCCCCTATTTCGAAAAGGGGCCGCTGCAGGCGCGACTGAGCTACAACTATCGGTCGTCCTATTTCCGCACGATCGGCCGTCTGGGCTCGCGCGAAATGGTGGCACCGTATAGCCAGCTCGATTTCTCGCTGGGCGTGAAGGTCATTCCGGCAGTGACCTTGTCGTTCAACGCGCAGAACCTGCTCGATTCGACCTATCTGCAGTATAATGCGACGCCCGATCGTCCGACCGCTTTCTACAAGAACGGTCGCACCTTCGTCGGCTCGATCTCCTTCCGCATGTAACCCCCCTCCCCCTACATGCGGCAGCGCCGCCGCCCGGACCCCCGGGCGGCGGCTTTTTTTTGGGGTGCGGGCACGACGGCTATGTCCTCTATACCAGGCCGTCGTTCAGCCCATCCGCACCACGCGCGTGCCCAGCCGCTCGGCCTCTTCCGGGTCGTGCGTCACCATCAGGATCGGCAGGCGCAGCACGTCGCGCATATGTTCGATCGCCTGCATCACCTCCTCGCGCCGCGGCCGGTCGAGCGAGGACAAGGGCTCGTCGAGTAGCAGGAAGCGCGGGTCGCTCAGCAGCACCCGCCCGATCGCGACCCGCCGCGCCTCGCCGCCCGACAGCGTGCGCGGCCAGCGGTCGAGCAAGCCGCCGATGCCGAGGAAATCCAGCCGATCGCCTATCTCCGCCCCGCGCGGCGCGCCGTAGAGCAAATTGCCGCGCACGCGCAGATGCGGGAACAGCCGTGGTTCCTGAAAGACATAGCCCGCGCGGCGGCGCTCGGGCGGCACGTCCACGCCGTCCCCGAACAGCGTCTCGCCGCCCACCCGCACATGCCCGGCATCGGGGCGCAGCAGCCCCGCCACCATGTTGAGCACGCTGGTCTTACCCACGCCCGATCGACCGAACAGGATCGTCGCGCCCGATCCGACGCCCGGCCCCGGTTCCAGCGTCAGCGCGATCTCGGTGGTGCCGATCCGCTTGGTCAGCGCGAGATCAAAGGACATGGTGCCCCGCCCCCATTCGCCGCGCCAGCACTTCCGAGGCGACCAGCGCCGCCAGCGACAGCGCGACCGAAATGCCGGAAAGCCGCCACGCCATCGCCTCGCCGCCCGGCTGCTGGAGCGCACTGTAGATCGCCAGCGGCAGCGTGCGCGTCTGCCCCGGCACGTTGGAAACGAAGGTTATCGTCGCGCCAAACTCCCCGATCGAGCGCGCAAAGCCCAACACCGCGCCCGCTAGAATGCCGGGCACGCTCAGCGGCAGCGTAATCGTCCAGAATACGCGCGCGCGCCCTGCCCCCAGCGTGCGCGCCGCGCTCTCTAGCCGCTGGTCGACCGCTTCGATCGACAACCGCATCGCCCGCACCGTCAGCGGCAGCGCCATCACCGCCGCCGCAAGCGCCGCGCCGGTCCAGCGGAACAGCACCGACACGCCGAGCAGCGCCTGTAACGGAGCGCCCATCACCCCATGCGGCGCGAACGCCAGCAGCAGCACCCAGCCCGTCACCACCGGCGGCACCACCAGCGGCAAATGCACCAAAGCGTCGAGCAGAACCTTGCCCGGAAATGTCCCGCGCGCCAGTATCCAGGCCAGCGCAAAGGCCACCGGCAGCGTCACCGCCATTGCGACCGCGCCGACCTGTAACGAGAGCAGGACGATGCCCCATTCCTCGGGCGTGAGCATTACCGCGCGCTGAAGCCGAAACGCGCGAAGATCGCCCGCCCGCTATGCGACAGCAGGAAGCGGCGGAACCCCTCCGCCTCACGGTTGGTCGAGTTTTTCAGGCGCGCCAGCGGATAGGTGATCGGCGGATAGCTGCGCGGTGGGAACACGCCTGCGATCCGAACGGCGGACGAGGCACGCGCATCGGTCGCATAAACAATGCCGAGCGGTGCCGCCCCGCGCTCAACCAGCGCCAGCGCCGCACGCACGCTGTCCCCCGCGACAACATGCGGTTGCACACGCGGCCACACGCCAAGCGCGGTCAGCGCGGCCTTGCCATAGCGCCCGGCCGGCACGCTGTCGGGATCGGCCATTGCGAGCGGCCCCGCCGCCAGCAGCCGCGCCAGCGCTGCCGGGGCCAACGGTACCTTCACCGGATTGCCCGCCGCAGCGACGATCACCAGTCGATTGCCGAGGAACGGCGCGCGCGTGCCCGGTACGAGCAGCCCCTTGGCGGCGACATCATCCATCCATGCCTGGTCCGCCGACACGAACAGGTCGGCGGGTGCGCCGGCCGCGATCTGGCGCGCAAGCGCCGAGGAGGCGGCAAAGGACAGAACGGGTTCGGCATGGCCCTGCGCCGCCCAGGCATGCCCAGCGGCGGTCATCGCCTCCTGCAGGCTGGCGGCGGCCAGCACCAGCGGTCCTTGCGATTGAGGCCTCGCCGCTGCGGGAGCGATCCCGATCAACAGTAACAACAGAAGCAGGAGGCGTTTCATGGCCCGTCCATACGATAGCTGTATCGACGCGCATATAGCAAAACCCTCCCGCCCGCGCGTCACCCCGCCTGTACGC
Organism: Sphingomonas echinoides ATCC 14820; assembly: GCF_000241465.1. Classification (GTDB taxonomy): domain Bacteria; phylum Pseudomonadota; class Alphaproteobacteria; order Sphingomonadales; family Sphingomonadaceae; genus Sphingomonas; species Sphingomonas echinoides. Next base: position 3,522,856 of record NZ_JH584235.1, on the reverse strand, counting down.
GTCCTGTGCGCACCAATTTGCCCCAGCCGACGCGTGGACCGCGCAACGCCTGTGCAATCGCCTTGATCACAACGTAATACATGATCTGGCGATAGCCGATGCGCTGCGGGATGAGCAGCCACAGCAGCCGCCAATTCTCCCGCCGCTCCAGCGCGAACGCCACGGTCGCCGCGAGCAGATCGATCGCGGTGAACACCAGCCAGTAGATCAGCATCTTCTCGACATCATGCTGGGTCTGCGCCCAGCCATGCGCCTGCACCGCAAGATACGTCGTCACGAAGCTGACGATCAGCGCCAGATCGATGATCGGCGAAATGGCGGCGAACACGATCTGGAACAGGATCGCTTGCGGCAGGCCGACACGGGCAAGCCCGCGCGGCTTGCCCGTCGCGATGATGATGCCGTGCTTCCACAGGCATTGCAGCGTGCCGAACGCCCAGCGGAAGCGCTGCTTGGCCAGCCCCTTCACCGTCTCGGGCGATTCGGTCCAGGCGATGGCATATTGATCATAGGTGACCTTCCAGCCCGCCCGCTGGATCGCAATGGTGAGGTCCTGATCCTCAGCCAGCGTATCGTCGGGATAGCCCCCAACCTGCTGGATCGCGGCAAGCCGCCATGCACCGACCGCGCCTGGCACCACCGTCATCGCATCAAGCCGCGCCAGCGCCCGCCGCTCCAGATTCTGCGCGGTGATATATTCGACCGCCTGGAATTTGGTCAGCAGGTTCACACGGTTGCCAACCTTGGCGTTGCCCGCCACCGCGCCGATCTTGGGATCGGCAAACCAGCGTGCCAGCCGCGCGATGGTGGTCGGCTCGAACTGGGTGTCCGCATCGAGCGCGATCACGATCTCGCCCGTTGCCAGCGCGAGGGCGTGGTTGAGTGCCCGCGCCTTCCCGCCATTTTCGAGCGTGAGCAGTTTCACGCGCGGGTCCTGTGCAAAGGCGGAAGCGACGACCTCGCTGGTCTCGTCGCTCGACCCGTCATCGATCACGATCACTTCGACGCGCACATCGGTCGACGCGAGCACGCCGCGCACGGCGCGCTCGATCACCAATTCCTCGTTGAAGGCAGGGATCATCACGGTGACGAAGCGCGTCGGGTCGATCTCGGGGAAGATCGTCCGGCTCTCGCGACGCGCCTGAATCAGCGCCAGCGCCGACAGGATCACCGCACGCGCGATGCCGATGGTGATGGCAAAGAAGAAGATCCATCCCAGCCCGATGACGATCGCGCCAAGCGCACTGAAGATGAACAGGTCGGTCGCAGCCGCTGCCTGATCACTCGCGGACAGCTTCGGCATCGCGACGTCGCGCGGGATACCGGCGAGCGTCGATACGGGCACAAAGGTGTAGCCCTTGGCGCGCAGCTGATCGATAATCTGCGGCAGCGCCTCGACCGTCTCGGAGCGATCGCCGCCCGCGTCGTGGAGCAGCACGATGTTGCGGCTGCATTGCGGTTCGGGATTGGCGGGGTCGCACTTCGCCGTCGGATCGGTGACCTGGGCCACGGTCGTATCGATAATATTCTGGGTGCCTGGGCGTTTCCAATCGCCCGGATCGACGTGCAGCCCGACCGAGATATAGCCACGATCCTGCGCCTGCAGCGCCGGATCGATTTCGTCGGCGGTGGTTGGCTCGGCGTCGCCGAAATAGGGCGCGCGGAACAGACGAAGCGAATGGCCGGTAAAGGCCTGGAACAAGCGCTGCGTCGTGTTGAGCTGAAAGGTCGTCTCGGCGAGCGACGCGCCGGCCAGATTGGGATGGGTATACGTGTGGCTGCCGATTTCATGGCCCTCACGGACCATGCGCTCGAGCAGCGGCCGCTGGGTCAAAGCATTTTCGCCGACGATGAAGAAGGTTCCGGGCACCTTCTTTTCCTTCAGGATATCGAGCACCTTGGGGGTCCAGGTCGGATCGGGACCATCATCGAAGGTCAGCGCGACAAGCCCGGGCTTATAGCCCGTGCGCGCGACGATATAGGGGGAAGGCAAGGTTTCGAACGCGACATTGGCGATCGCGCCATTCTTGTTGGTCTGCACGCGCCGAACGCCTTGCACCGGCACGCCTGCAATTTTCAGGATTTCGCCGCTGCCATCGATGTCAACATCGGTGCCAGCCGGAATCTTCTCGATGGCGGACGCGGGCGGCAAGGTGCGGTGCGAGCGGCCAAAGATCGACCACAGTCCCGGATCCTCCGACCCCAATCGCCAGACCGCCACCCCGTCCAGCCCCGACCGCGCGAGGAAGCGCAGCTGGTTATAGGCGGACGCTGCATCCAGCATCCACACTTCGTGACGGCTGCCGTTTTCCTGATAGGCAAAGCCGGTATTGCCGCTGGCCTTGTCGAACACGGGCATCGCGCTCGATTCCCGCGCGGTTTCCCACGCTTCGTCGATCGCGAGCGGCTCGCCGGTATGATCGTGCCAATTATAGGCATAGCTGCCGATCGCAACGACGACCTTGCTGCGCGGCAAGCCATGCGCCGCCCGCGCAACCGACTGTTCAAACCACGCCTGCGACGCGATCGGCCCCGCTTCCCCGCCTGGCTCGTGCTCGTCATACGCCATCAGGAAAATGCGATCGACCACCGGGGCGAACGCCTGCAGATTCCAGCCATTCTCGCCATCGGCCTGCCCAATCGGCACGGCGATCGCAATCACCCAGCTGTGCTTGATAAACCGCGCCCGCGCCTCGGCGAGAAACGTACGAAAATCGGCCTGTCCCTTGGGGGTAAGCTCCTCGAAATCGAAGAACGCGCCGCCCGCATGGTTTGCGGCCAGCCAGGGCTCGAGCTTGTCGAGCAGCGCCTTGCGTTGCGCAGGTACCCGCAGCAGCGCCTCCATGCCGCGCGGATCCCAATTTCCGTTCACCGCATTCTGCACCATCGGCAAGATCAAGGGGCGGTGCGGCGACCGGTTGATGATCTCGCGCCCGGCAACATCGCGAAACACGGTGACCTTGTGATCTGGCCCCGTCACGGAGACCCAGCCCGGAATCAGCCAGTCCAGTTCATTGATATTACGACGGAGCGATGCCGCCGATGACTCATCCCATGGCGCGTGAAAGGCAATCGCCAACGGCTGGTCCACGCCGACTCCCCTGGGACGGGCACCGAGCAGCCGGGCATAATCGTTCAGGTCATGCCGTGCCCGTTTCAACAGCGGCTCGTGCGGCGGTGGCAGCTTGGTCAATGCGGCATGCTCCGCCTCGACCGGCAGCAACGGCGCGCGCGGCACCGCCCCGATCGAAACTCCAAGCGCGGCAATCGCCACCACGATCAACAGCACGAACGCCGTTACCGCCACCGCGAAACGCCGACGGCGGCGCCCCGAGGCATCGTAGAAAACGGGGGCGCTGTTCATGGAATTCCTGTCCTCGGGTAAAATCATTATGATCGCATCGGCCCCTTCGCATGGCCTAAACGCGACGCCAACATGACATTCGTTTCATTTGTATCTCTATCGTCATCGTCGGCCCTGGCGCTAGAGCCAACGCATCTTGCCGCCGCCGAACCCCGCGCTAGGATACGCCTCACAGGAGAGCCCCAATGCGCCACATCGCGATCATCGGCTCCGGCCCCGCAGGCTATTATAGCGCAGAAGGCTGTCAAAAGACGTTTGGTGACGCAGCGCGCGTCGATATCATCGATCGTTTGCCGGTACCCTATGGATTGATCCGCAGCGGCGTTGCCCCAGACCATCAGTCGATCAAAGGGGTCGCACGCCGTTATGAAAGCGTCGCGCTGAGCGAAACGGTGCGGTTTGTCGGCAATGTTACGGTGGGAACCGATGTTTCCATTGGCGAATTGCTGGAACGTTATGATGCCGTCATCCTCGCAACCGGAGCGCCGCTGGACAAGCCGCTGGGCGTGCCGGGCGATGACTTGCCGGGCGTGATCGGGTCGGCCGCTTTTGTCGGCTGGTACAATGGCCATCCCGATTTCGCCGATCTCGATCCGCCGCTCACCCGCGGCGATGCAGTAATCGTCGGGGCCGGCAATGTCGCGCTCGACGTTGCCCGGATTCTCGCAAAAGCCGAGGACGAATTCACCGGGTCGGACATCGCCGCCCATGCGCTCGGGCGACTGCGCGCAACCGAGCTGGCGACCATCACGATCCTCTCGCGCCGCGGGCCGCAGCAGATCGCGATGACCCCGAAGGAACTCGGCGAGCTCGCGTATCTTTCGCGGGCGCTTCCGGTGGTCGACGCTTCCGACCTGCCGCCACCCGAAAGCGATGCAGCACTCGAACCAGGCTTGCGAAAATCGATCGCGCATTTGAGGGCGTTTTCCGAACGCACCGACGATAAGCCCATCCACATCGTCTTCGACTTTTTCGCGCGTCCGCTTCGCATTGAGGGCGAACATGGTGCCGAGCGCGTCGTCGTCGCACGCACCGCGATCGATGATCTTGGGACCGTACACGACACCGGGGAAACCTATGCGGTTCCTGCGGGCTTGGTCGTCAGTTGCATCGGCTATCGTACGCCGCCGATCGCCGGGGTGCCCTATGACGAAAAGCTGGGGCGTTTTGCGAATGTCGACGGACGGATCGCGCCCGGGCTGTACGCGGTGGGGTGGGCTCGCCGCGGTCCGACCGGCACGATCGGCACCAACCGCCCCGACGGCTTCGCTATCGCGGAACTGATCGCAGAGGACATTCCGGCCGACAGCGGCAAACGCGGCCGCGCCGACCTCGACGCGTTGCTTGCCGCGCGCGGCGTTGCGATCGTGACCTTCCGCGATTGGCAGAAGATTGAAGCGGCCGAGGTTGCGCGCGCGCGTCAGGGTGCCCCCCGTGAAAAATTCGCGACGATCGAAGAGATGCTTGCCGTCCTTCTTTAGGCTGTCGCGGTCAGGCAATCCTTGCGCGCGGCAATTTTTTGACTTGCTACCGCCGCGCCCTGCGGCTACGCGCTGCGCCCTGCAATGTGTCGGGGCGTGGCGCAGTCTGGTAGCGCACTGGTCTCGGGGTCCAGGGGTCGTAGGTTCGAATCCTATCGCCCCGACCATTGCTGAAATACGGCGGGTAGTTTGCCGATCACGGTAGCTCCGGCTGTTTCCAACGCCCCCCACCATCCCAATAAACAGTCCGGTACGGGCTTAGCCACCTGTCGTGCGCTTTCGCTTAGAGCAAGGCGATGTTGCATTTATGCCACAAAAATGCCATTATTTTGAAATATTTCAGAATGCGCCCATTGCGGACCTTCCACGCCTTGAGCTTCTGAAAACCCGTATTTAGCCTCCTATCCACAACGGCGCAGCAGGGGCCGCGCCAAAAAACGGGGAGTCTCTATATGGTTAAGCTTCGCACACGTGCGCCCGCTGCACGGGCAGTCCTCCTCGCCTCCGCTGCAACATGGTCGTTTGTCGCCGCTGGCGCGACTCACGCCGCGACGCTTAACGACGCCCCGGTGGCCGCTGGCGGTGGGACCTATGTGCTCGAGCCGCAGAACGCGATCGCGGCTGCCCCAGTTGCGGCAGCGCCCGTTTCCGACCCGAGCATTGTTATAGCGCCGCCAGGGACGTCGGTGACCGATCGCGACCCGACCAATGTCACCGGCATCGGGCAAATGATCATCGACCAGAAGACCGGCTTCATCGGCCTGTGCACCGGCACGCTGATCAACCCGCGTACCGTCATTTTCGCGGCGCACTGCGTGAATGAAAGTCCGACGGGCACCGCCATGAACCCGTGGGGTTATGGCACCGATACCGGCCAGTTGCCGATCGCGTTCGGGTTTCAGGCCAATAACAATCTCGCGGGCAATTCGGCGTTCGGGCACTGGCTCAACGGCACGGCTGGCGGGGCCAAATATCTGACCTCGATCACTGACTATCTTTATAACGTCAACCAAGTGCAATATAATGCGCGCTCGCTTGATCTGGGGCTTTCGAACAACTTCTTACAGGCGGACGTCGCGGTCGCATCGCTCGACACGCCCGCCGCGAACGTGCCGACCTGGGCGCTGCTATTCTCGGCGCTGCCCGCACCCGCCTCGATCAGCGACACGACTGGCACTGGCTATCACGTGGCCATCGCCGGCTATGGCAACACCGGGACGGCGACCAGCGGCAGTTCGGTCGGCGTCGATTATCGGCGGCGCTTGGCAGAGAACTATCTGGGCTTGCTCGGATCGCTGGACGATATTGATATCGGCCTGTTCGGCATCACGCCACGCGGCCGTCCTCAAAACCTCTATCAGATCGACTTTGACAGCAGCGGTGCGCCCAACAGCCGCACCAACGGTTTCGACTTCAATATCTTCAAGGATAACGCCCTGCCTGGAGAAGGGATCACCGGCCCGGGCGATTCGGGTGGTCCGCTGATCCTCGACCGCACCTATGCCAAGCAATTGGTGATCGCGGTGCTCTCGGGCGGGACGCGCTATTTCAGCGCGCAGCCCTCGGGCAGCTACGGCACCAGCGCCTTCTACCAGCCGCTTTATCTCTATTGGGATTATATCGCCGCAGCGAACCCGTATCGCTATGTCAGCACGCTTGCGGGCGACGGCAACTGGACCGACCCGACGCATTGGGTGACCAACCTCGATCCCGCCTATAACGTCATCGTCAACGGCGCGCTGGTCAACGGCGTGCCCACCACGGCAGGTCAGGGCACCACGGGCACATCGGGAAAATTCGGCCAGATCTGCGATCAGGAACCCAATGCCGCCTATGACGTCTGTTATGACGTGAAAACCGGCGTCTATTACGACCACGGCGTCGCGGTCACCAACCCCGTTCCGGGGACCACTGCCAGCTCGACCGCGCTCCCCGCCGCCACGCTCGCCAACGGCTTGCCCGGTGCAACCAACTTCGTGCCGAACAATATCAATCCGGACTCGGTCAATCAGATCAACGCGCGCTATTTCGACGTAACGTTGGCGGCCGCCGGCACCACCACGCTCGGATCGGCGGTGACGATCGACCGGCTGACGCTCAATGGCTCTGCCGCCAAATTGACGGTCAACAGCGGCGCTTCGTTGACCAGCCTGATCAACATCAACCAGTTGCAGGGCCTCGTCACCAATAACGGCACGATCACATCGGCGGGCGACTATCTGTTGCTGACGGGCGGCATCACCGGTGCGGGGCGCTTCAACGCGCCGTTCTTCACCAGTGTGAGCGGCATGATCATGCCCGGCACCGCCGGGACCATCGGCACGATCACCTTCGGCGGCAATTTGGTGCTGTCGTCGGGAACGGTGCAGTTTATCGACCTTGGCCCGGCAGGCACGTCCGATAGGCTCGCCGTCACAGGCGCTGCGAGCGTTGGCGGGATCGTTGGCTTCGCGCCCGTCGCGGGCCACACGATTCGCTATGGCGATGTCTATACGATCCTGACCGCGCAAGGCGGCATCACCGGCACCTATGCGGCCCCGACCGCGCTCAGTGCGATCCTTACCCCGCGCTTCATCTATTCCGCCAATGCGGTGCAGGTGGCGATCGACGCCGGATTGTATGCAAACGTCGTTGGCAGTTCGCCGGTGCAGCGCGCTTATGCGCAATTGCTCGACCAGAACCGCAGCATCTACAACACCTATGCCGGTGTTTATGGCCCGCTCGATCTGCAGAACGCGGCCACGATCCAGGGCACGCTCGACAGTCTTGCGCCGCGTGAGCAGACCCTGAAGCGCGCGCTCGGCACGCTGGCGGTGGACAATATGCAGCGGTTTACTGCCGCTCGCCTGGCCAATCTCGATCATGGCGATGTTGACGGCACACTCGCGATCATCGGCAATCCGCTGATGTTCGCGGCGAGCCGCGCGGCGGGAGATGTCGTCGCCAGCGGTGCTGCCCTCACCGCAAACGATACGGCGCTGCGCCCGGGCAAGCTGCCCGACACGGTCAACGGCTACATCGCGGCGGGCTATCTCAACGGCAATAGCCGACCGATGCCGACCGCCGTTCCGCTCGGCGGGCGCGACACCTTTGACGGGTTCTACGTCGTCGGTGGCATTGAAGGCGAACTCGACAGCCGCACCGCCGTCGGCATGTCCTTCTCCTACACCAAGGCCAGCGGCTCGACGACCGGCGGCCAATATGCCCGGGCCGACCTGTTCCAGACCAGCGCTTATGGCAAGGTCGCACTGGTCGGGCCGCTCACTTTCGATGTTCAGGCCAGCCTGGGCTTCCTCGACACGACCACGCGCCGCAACGTTTCGCTGGTCGGAACGCCCTTCACGCTGCGCGGGCACGAAAGTTCACTGACCTATTCGACCCAGCTCGGCCTGGGCTATGATATCGGCCTCGGCGGCGGCCTTAAGATCACGCCGCGCGCCGCGCTGCGTGCAGGCCAGATCGACTGGGCGGGTACCAACGAAACAGGCGGCGGCACCGCACTGCGGATCGCCCCACTTCCCTCCAACAGCGTTCAGGCCTTGGGCGGCGTCAATCTGAGCGGCGGCAAGACCTTCAAACCGTATCTTTCGGCTTATTATGTGCACGCCTTCCGCAACCAGCCGAGCGCCTTTGGTGCGAATTTCGTTGGCGGCGTCGGGCCCAACACATCCTTCGCGCTGGCCGCGCAAGACAAGGATTGGGGCGAGATCGGCGGCGGTCTGTCCTACACCGCCAAGGACGTTACGCTCTCGGTCGGAGCCGATACCACTGCGGGCCGAAGCGATATCTCCAACCAAAGCTACCGCGCGACGGTGAAGATCGCTTTCTGATCGCGGCATGGCGCTAAGCCAAGGGGCCGTCCGGGTGACCGGGCGGCCCTTTGTGCATCGATGCTCGACGCGCGGCGGCTCCCGCTGCTACCGCTCAATGCCATGACCGCTCTCGAAATCGTCGCGTTCCTGCTTGGCCTGGCCAATGTCACGCTGGTCGTGCTGCGCAGCATCTGGAACTATGTCTTCGGCCTGGCAATGGTCGCGCTCTACGCGGTCATCTTTCTCCATGCGCGGCTGTACAGCGATGCGGTGCTGCAGGTGTTTTTCTTCGTCGTCCAAATCTATGGCTGGTGGAACTGGTCGCGCGCGCGAGCGCAAACGGGCGAGGTGTCGGTCGGGCTTATGACCAACCGCGCACGATTGACCTGGGCGATCGGGTGCCTGTTGGCGGCGGCGCTATGGGGATATGGCATGCACCGCTTTACCGACGCCTCCTTCCCCTGGGCCGATGCGACGCTCGCTGCGATGAGCGTCGCCGCGCAGATCCTGCAATCGCGCCGCGCGGTCGAAAGCTGGTGGCTGTGGATCGTGGTCGATATCGGCTCGATCGGGCTCTACGCCGCCAAGGGCCTGTGGCTGACGATGCTGCTGTACGCGATCTTCCTGGCGCTGGCGATTTGGGGCCTGATCGACTGGCAACGGGTTGCACGAAAGGCCGCTGCAGCATGACCCTGATCTGCCTGCATGGGCCCGAAAGCACCGGCAAATCGACGCTGATCGAACACCTCGCCGCGCATTATGCGACGGTGTTCGTGCCCGAATATGGCCGCACCTTCGCCGAAACCCACGGCACCGACTTCACCATGGCGGATCTGGTCGAGATCGCGCAAACGCATGATGCGATGACACAGGCGGCCCGTGCCACGGGTGCCAACCCGCTCTTCCTCGATACCGATCCGCTGATGACGGCGGTATGGGCCGATATGCTGTTCGGCACGCGCGACCCGTGGTTCGACGCGTGGCACAACACCGCCGACCTGTACTTGCTGCTCGACATCGATTTGCCGTGGATCGACGATGGCACGCGCCTGTTTGGCAGTGCGACGGAACGGCAGCGTTTCTTCGATCTGTCGCGTGCCGAACTGGAGCGGCGCGGTCTGGCCTATGTGCTTATAGGCGGGCGCGGCCCCGACCGTCTTGCGGCGGCGCTCGATGCGCTCGCCACGGCCGGGGTCGAAGACCCGCCGATCAGGCGTTCTCCGCTCTGCGGGGACTAGAGCGTCAGACTTTAGCCCCCAATCCGTTCGTGCTGGGCCTGTCGAAGCACCCTGTCCACGAGCGAGCTCTCGCCTGCGACACGGGCCCTTCGACAGGCTCAGGGCGAACGGGTCAAAGCGAACCGCGCGCTCAGCCCTTCTTCGCTTTGAGCGCCTTAACCGCCGCCAAGGTGCCGGTGATGTGCCCCTCGGGCTTCATCTCGGACAGGACGTAGGCAATCTTGCCATTGGTGGCGATCACATAGGAGGTGCGGTTGGTCCAGCCGGCCTTTTGCGGCAGCGCGACGTCATAGCCCGAGATCGTGGCAGGCGTGGCCAGCCCGACCGGGAATTTGTCACGGCATTCGACCGACGAGAATTCCTTGATCCGCTCGGCATTTCCCGCGGTCAGGCCGATCAGCGTCGCGCCCTGCTTCTCGAAATCGGCCGCCGCCTCGGCAAAGGCGTGCGCCTCCGCAGTGCAGCCCGAGGTGAAGGCGGCGGGGAAGAAATACAGCACCACCGGCCCCTTTTTGAGCGCGGTCGCCAGCGTAAAGCTGTGCGTCTTGCCGCCAAGCGCGGCCTCGGTGGTGAAGTTCGGCGCGGTATCGCCGACCTTCAGCGCGGCCATGGCGGGGGTAGCAAAGCCAACCGCGAGGCTGGCGGCGACAAATGGGATGGCAAACTTCATGGGCGACGTCTCCTAAAACGATCCGTCATCCTAGCCTGCCGCCCCCGCCGCCGCCAGCCCGCCCGTTAGCGCGACGGCGCGAGCTTGGTGTTGAGCACCCAGCCGACATTGTCATTCTCGTCGGCCACTTCCCACCACAGCCCGTTCTTGTTGCCGGTCGGGTAAACGATCGCACCGGCAGGCAAGGTGCGCAGCACGCGGCCAGTCGCACTGGCCGCCGAGCGCAAGGCCAGCGGGCCCTGCGCGGTGAAGGTCTTGGCAGGCGCGGCTTCGGCGGTGCCGGTGTCGCCTGGCGTCACATAGCCGAGCTCGTTGACCAGCTTGGAATAAGCCTGGATGAACGCCAGCGTCACGATCCGGCCAATATCGGTATTGTCATAGCCGCCGCCAATCACGCCGCCGCCCGCAACGCCGCCAAACACGCCGCCGCCGCCGCCAAAGCTGAGGCTGTTCTTGGCGGCATAGCCGTCCTCGGTCGCCAGCGTTTCGGTGGTGCGCACATTGGTGATCGACAGCACCACATTGGCTTCCATCTTGCGGCTGCGCACGCCCCCGACGATCCCGCCGATCGGCCCCCCAATCAGGCCGCCGAGCCCGGCTGCCACACCGCTGCCGCTGGCGTTGCTGTTGGCACCCTGCACTTCGGCCTGAAGGACATAGTCGGCGGCCTTGATCTGGCCTTGGCCGACATTGGAACCGCGCTGCAGCCCGAGATCGCCGCCGATATCGCGCTCGCGCTGCGCCGCCTGCAAGCCGCTGCCGCGATCGACGATGTTGAAGCAGCCTGAGCGCTGCACCAGCACCTTGAGCAGCTTCTGCGGCGGCGCGAGGTTGTACTGGGTCCAGCCGCGCGAATCGTCGCCATCGACGATCGAGATCGTGCCGTGCTTGCGCGCGCAGTGCGGCACGTCGTTCATCGTCGCTTCCTGCAGCTTCTGCGTGCCCGACGGCTTGGCCAGTCGCTGTGCCGCGACCTGCATCGGCATGCTCCCGATGATCGCTGCCATCGCCATCCCGGTCACGATTTTCGACATACCCTGCCCCCGCTTAGAGTCGTTACGCTGGCTCGATATCCGATTTGCGTCAGGCGGCATAGAGATGACCGCGATGATGACGGGCTTTGTGCAGGCGTGCAGGCGATGCTATGGCCCCCTCTTCTGTTTCCAGCACACAACCGGGCGAATTCGTGACCCCTCTTCAGAACATCCGCAATTTCAGCATCATCGCCCATATCGATCATGGCAAGTCGACGCTCGCCGATCGCCTGATCCAGGCGACCGGCGGCCTCAGCGACCGCGAAATGTCCGAACAAGTCCTTGATAATATGGACATTGAAAAGGAACGCGGAATCACCATCAAGGCGCAGACCGTGCGCCTGCGCTACGTCGCCAAGGACGGCATCGAATATGTCCTCAACTTGATGGACACGCCGGGCCATGTCGACTTCGCCTATGAAGTCAGCCGCAGCCTCGCCGCGTGCGAAGGCGCGCTGCTCGTGGTCGATGCCGCGCAGGGCGTCGAGGCGCAGACACTCGCCAACGTCTATCAGTCGATCGAGCATGATCATGAAATCGTGCCCGTCATCAACAAGATCGATCTCCCCGCCGCCGACCCGGACAAGGTCAAGGCCGAGATCGAGGAAGTGATCGGCCTCGACGCCTCCAACGCCGTGCTGACCAGCGCCAAGGCCGGCATCGGCATCGCCGAAGTTTTGGAAGCGATCGTCACCCGCATCCCGCCGCCCAAGGGCGATGCCGATGCGCCCTTGAAGGCGATGCTGGTCGATAGCTGGTACGACCCCTATCTCGGCGTCGTCATCCTCGTCCGCGTGATGGCGGGCGTGTTGAAGAAGGGCCAGCAGATCAAGTTCATGCAGGCCGGCACGCTGCATCTGGTCGACCGCGTCGGCTGTTTCCGCCCCAAGATCGAGCAATTGACCGATCTCGGCCCCGGCGAAATCGGCTTCATCACGGCGCAAATCAAGGAAGTCGCGCAGACCCGCGTCGGCGACACCATCACCGACGCCAAGCGCCCCGCCGCCGAGGCGCTGCCGGGCTTTAAGGAAGTCCAGCCGGTGGTGTTCTGCGGCCTGTTCCCGGTCGACGCCAATGATTTCGAGAAGCTGCGCGAAAGCATCAGCAAGCTGCGCCTCAACGACGCGAGCTTCTCCTTCGAGATGGAAACCAGCGCCGCGCTCGGTTTCGGCTTCCGCTGCGGCTTCCTCGGCCTCCTCCACCTCGAAATCATCCAGGAGCGCCTGACGCGCGAGTACGACCTCGACCTCATCACCACCGCGCCGTCGGTGGTGTACGAGCTCGAACTGACGCATGGCGGCGGCACGATCGAGCTGCACAACCCCGCCGACATGCCCGATCCCAACAAGATCGAGAGCATTTCCGAGCCGTGGATCCAGGCGGTGATCTATGTCCCCGACGAATATCTCGGCAGCGTGCTGAAGCTCTGCCAGGACCGTCGCGGCATCCAGAAGGACCTCACCTATGTCGGCGGCCGCGCGCAGGCGACCTATGAGCTGCCGCTCAACGAAGTCGTGTTCGACTTTTACGACCGGCTGAAGTCGCTCTCCAAGGGCTATGCCAGCTTCGATTACACCCAGATCGGCAAGCGCGAGGGCGACCTCGTCAAGATGAGCATCCTCGTCAACGAGGAACCCGTCGATGCGCTGTCGATGATCGTCCACCGCGGCACCGCCGAAGTGCGCGGGCGCGGCATGGTCGAGCGCTTGAAGGAACTGATCCCGCGCCATCTGTTCAAGATCCCGATCCAGGCGGCGATCGGCGGCAAGGTGATCGCGCGCGAGACGATCAGCGCAATGCGCAAGGACGTGACCGCGAAATGCTATGGCGGCGACGCCAGCCGCAAGCGCAAGCTGCTCGACAAGCAGAAGAAGGGCAAGCTCAAGATGCGCGAATACGGCAGCGTGAGCATCCCGCAGGAGGCGTTTATTGCGGCGCTGCGGATGGGGGATGAGGGGTAGCAGGCTGGGGGCGCAGGGACGGAAGACGATCTGGATTTGCTGGTGACCGCTATGCGCCCGATCCCGGTCGTACAGCCCGCCGGGCGGCAACTTTGAAAGCAGTCGTTCATTTCGTCGGCCCACGATCCTCAGATGGCTGAGCCTAGGGAGGGAGGGCCAGAAACACGCTGTGCGGCCCCATTCGCCCAGACCGTGCGCCGAGGGCCGATATCTTACGCTTTGGACCTCTAGCCTCTGGAAGTCGTGGTGTTGCCTTACTGCGTGTAGGTGATGAGCAGGTTCGCTTCCTCGCCGGCACCCTCCTCTACAATACCGACAGATACCCATTGACCGCTCAGCGTTGGCGACGGAATCCATCGATCGTCGCCAAGCCGCGTATCGGACGTGCTGCGCGAAAGAGTGACCCATGCATTGGGATCAGGTTTCTCGACGCCCCAAAAAAATACGCGCGGTTTCGGAAATATGAGGTCGACCGGGATAATTTTGTAAACGGCAAAGCCGAACCGGTTCGGTTGATCGATTTCGCCCGTTCCAGCAATAGCTGCGGGATTCACGGGGAATTTGCCGAGCGGCGCGCGCGCGGTGGGCTTAACGGCCCAAGCCGAGACCCGCGCGTCATAATCCGCCATCGTGCTGTGGATTTCCCACTCGGAGTAAAATTTATCTGGATTTTTGATTCCCGGAACGCTCCCACGCACTACGGCCGATCCGAAAAGCGAAAGGATCATGGACAGTTTGTAGTTTTTGCCGACAAACCATTTGGGCATTGCCTCTTCATAAGGCGACGCCGTCCCGGCGCAGTGATCGTCGTAACTATGCGGGCGTTCCTCCGCGAAGGTCTCCACGGGTATCGGCTCGACGCACGATGCCCAGGGCACATTGAGCATGGCTTTGATAAAGCCCATGACTGGTTCGCGGCTACCGAGTGCCTGAGCCCCTTCCAACCACTTGAAAAAGAAGTGCCAGGAGCCTTTGCTTTTGAGCATCCCGGACAGATGATCTTTTTCGAATTTCTCCGAAAAAAAACTCGGGTAGGATTTTCCCTCTGATTGCAGGAAGTCACCCGCCAGCCAGTTGGCAGAGCCTTCCATAAACCAATCGGCGGGCGAATAGCCGACGGTCTCCGATTGCGCGCTAGCGGTTGCTCGCTGGAAGCAATGCGTGGCCTCGTGAGCGAGAGTGTATTCGAAAACCGTTTCGAAGTCCGCAACTTCGGCTTCCGAGTAGATGGCTTTGAGCGTTATCAGGAGCACGCATGCTTTTGGGCCGGGATAGGTGGCACCAGCCACTTTTCTGGTTCGTGAGTAAGTCGTCGCTCCCAGATTTCCGGTTTTATCGAGGCGTTGATCCTCAAGATAAATATCCCAGTAAATTGGTAAAGATGTGGACCAGGCCTGCTGTTGAAAATTCAGGATGTCGATCGCTTTCTCCGCGACCGCATTCGGGGAGAGACCGTAATGACTCAGCACGCCGGACTTAAAGTGCAAGCTTCCGCCGTTGTTTGGCGTTCCGAATGCGAATTGCTGTGGAAAATCGCTTTTTAATGGCCCCTTTTGCTGTGCGCTTACGGGTGCGCACAAAGCGATGAGCCAAGCCAATGCGATCAGACGACCAAGAGCAATCATCAACGCGCTCCCCCAAGCAATAAGCGCTCGCTGCGCCCTGTCGTATAGCGCACCGATTTGTGGCAACGAAGCATAGCACCTCGCTTTCAACTGGAAAGAGATGATCGTCTGGCCCGCTTCGCGCCCTAATACCAGGCATTGTGAGATCTGGCTTAGAATCCCAGAAGCCGCTCTTCGTTCAGAAGCGGCGGAGCGTGCTCGGGCGCAACTTCGCGCTGATCAGGCGTAGAAGCTGAGTTGATCGAGTGTGAGCAATGCCTGCAGCGCCCGGACCTGCGTGTACGAGGCCGAATCAGCCGCGCCATGCCCCACGGCGTGCCGCGAGCCTGCCGATCCCAGCGGACCGTTCGGGTCGAAGTCGGCAAAGGTATATTCAGCGAGATACCGACCAAATACCGCAGGGAACAGCAGCGTGTTCGCAGCTCCAGCCTTCTGAGCGGCAGCTTCGAGCGCGAACTTGATTAGGGTCTTAGTTTTCGCGCTCGTGCCATGCGCCGCTCGGTGGGCGGCAGCCAATATGCCCTCGATCTCCGTTAGGACGATCTTGATCGTTGCTGTCGGTTCGCCCGCCAGATAGGTGTTGATCGCGGAGCGAAGCAGCGGTTCCTTGTCCGCATAATGCGACTTCGACATCCAGCGCGCTAGCATCGCGTCGAGGCGGGCCTTGTTGAATCTGGCAAGAAGCGCATCTTCCGCGGGCTTCAGGTCGAAATTGTTCCGGGCAGCGCCCGCTAGGTCTCTAAACTCCGACAATATCTCGACAAACGGAAACCACCCAGCTTGCGACAACTTATTTAGCAAATCGCCGTCAGAGGTGATCTCATAGAGATGCCGATAGCGCAGCGTACGATATAGGTCGCCGAGGACGCGCTTCATCACCTCGCGGTCGAGTTTGCTGTCCGTGTCGAGATGAAAGAACAGACCAAATCGCCAGTTCACACGGAAGATGCAAACAACACGATCATCTGGCCCGATTTCCACGAGGGGGAAGTCGACTCCGGTCACGTCCGCGATATCGCGCTCGAAAATCGGTGAGCCGCCCGTCATGCTGCGCTTTAGCGTGATATTCTGAACCTGCGCCGCCGTGTCGACCCAGAGTTCGGCGGTGTCGTCCGAGCGGACGACCAGCAATATCTGATTAGCGCTACGTAGCTGCGCAGATTTACCGGCTGCGCTCAGGCATCCTTCGATTGCGCTGACCAGCCCCTCCACGATAATCTGAAAGTGCGGCGTGTCCGAATCGATCGCCATCCGCACCCAAACAGCGATCTCACCCGGACCTTGCTTGGCCTCTGCGGTCACCCCGCAAAGGTTTACGTTAGTGAGGAGAATGGGATCTCCGAGATTGCTGGCAAGGGTTCCCGGCCGTGGTTCGTCGTGCATTAGTGAAGCCTAGTCGCCCGCCGGCTCAAACTAAATACCCGGCGCATGTATAAGCGGATACCGGGCGATGTCCGCTATGCATTGGGACAGCAACGAACCGCCATTCCGTTTGCGGTCCAACTCAATCCATAACTCCTGCCTCCTATCCCTCCGCCCCCTCCCGCGAACACCAAGCCCGCCAGCCCGCCTCGGTCGCGGCGGCTTCCCATTGCGCCTGGGCGGCGGCCATTTGGGTGCAGGCTTCCTTTCGGGCTGTTCTGCGCGCGTCGAGCGTCGCGCCGCTGGCAAGGGCGCTCGACAGGCCACGCTGCGTCATCGGCGCGGGACGCAGCATGGCGTCCTGCGCCCATACCGCCTCGCGCGCTTGTTGGAGCAAGGCGCGCCGCGCCTCGAAGGAATCCTCGGTGCCTGCCGCCGGGTCGGGATCATCGAGATGCAGGAACATGTCGTTCCAAAACGCGACGATCGCGTCGGGCCGGTCGATCACGCAGAAGATGAACTCGATTTCGGTCAACTGGCGCAGAGCGAAATCGGCCGCGACGATGTCGCCGCGCAAGCGCGCCTGGCGTTCGACTTTAACCTTATTGGTGTAGTGCCGCATGAAATCGTCGTGGCGCTCTGCACCGGCGCGTGCGCGGTCTGCCTCGGACATGGATGCCGGGTTGCGCGCCTTGCACACCGGGCAATTCTCGGCGGCCTCGCGCTCGATCGTCGCGCGGTTGCGCGTGCCAGGGGCGAGGCCGGGCCCGCCATAGCGGTCGGTCAGATGGTGGCGCAGGATGAACATCGTCAGCCGGTCATTATACCAGCGGCGTTCGCCGACCTGCTCGCCCTTGTGGAAGACCGGGACGGGCACGCCCTCGATCGCGCGTTCGATCGCGACATCGACCAGGCGCTGCACCCCGTGATCGAGCGCGGCGAGCCAGGCGGCGCGGAAGCCGTCGGCCCCCGGTTGTCGCCGGAGGTAATAGGCCCCCTCCGCGCTCATGTTGATGCGCCGGGCGGCGGCGGTGACCGACCCGGTTTCGGCGAGCGCGGCGATGAAGCCGCGCTGCCGCTCGGGCGTCCAGCCGTCATAGCGATATTTGCGGGGGACGGGCTCGAACGCGAGCACCGGGCGAGCGGTGGGGACGAGGTTCTGCATGTCCGCGTATTTAACCGATATGGTTAGTGTAGGACAGTGCACCCTAGCCGACCGCCGCCCAGCGCACTTCGCCTTGGCTCCACGAAAGGAAAGCGGCTTTGTCCATCGGCTGGGCGATGGCATAGCCCTGGATCACGTCAGCCGATGATTCGCAGGCTTCCTTGTGTCCCCCCGCTCGATCATCTGTCGCCGCCGCGCGACGCGCATCGCGCGAACCCCTTCGACAAGAATTCCCGTTCCGCCACCAACTGCCCGATCTTCACGTGCGGCTTCGCGATCTCGATATCGCCTGCCACCCTGGCCGCGTCGCTCGCGCCCGAGAGGGTCGCCACCATGCCGTCGATCGCCTGCCGCTTCAATTACCTTCGGCATCGACGGTGAACACCACCGGTTTGCCCCGCGACATCGGCTCCCAACCGGCCGCCGTGGCGGCGCGCACGCACCGCGAAATTGTTGCGTCATCGAGTTGGAGACGACCGCGCGGCAAGCCCTTCAAGAGCCGCTTGGGCGGCGGGAATTGCACCCATGCTGCGCGTTTGGCATCGCGCTGGAGAAGGGCAATCGTCATTCCCTTCCAACCTTCGTCATCCGCCTGATGCGGCTCACGCTGGAGGTGCCAATCATAGATAGTGCCATCGACCTCGACGGTGCCGCGATTGCTTTGAGATTTTGACATAGCAGGCGGTGTAGCATGCTAGCCCGGCCAAAGCACAGGTTCCAGGCTGGATAGGCGCACGGCTCAGGCTGGCGGACGTTGGAGACGCAATTTGCGATTTCGCGCCGACCTCCGCTCCATCGCTCCGTTTTAAATATCTTTGACCGGTCCCGCATCGACGGCGACGAAGAGACCCCATTCGATCCAGCGTTCGCGGCTACCCGCCGCGCCGCACCACATGTCCCTTGCCATCATGGGATCGATTCCAAAGCGGGCCGAGATGCGTGCCAACGCCGCGTCTACATCGCTGCCGGCCAGCATCGCCGCAAGGAAGGTATAATGTGGCGCGCTCAGCGGAACGGTGCGGGTGATGTAGTCGCGTCGCACCAGGGCGACATGGCAAGGCTCCGGCGCGGGCAACAGCGGTGCCTCGCCGCGGCGCACCGCATGATAATAGCTGGCAACCGGGAAGCGATAGCGCCCCAGTGCAAAGGCAGGCTGAAGACGCAGCGCGCTGTCGGCGGTGTCGCTGGTCGCAAACACATTGCCTTCGTTTCCCTCGGCATCGAACATCGTGAACGCCGCATATTCGAACCGGGCGAGATCGATCATGAAATCGACCCAGGCCTCAGGCGCGTCGCCATCGGGTCGGCGCGCCTCCATCCAGTCCGCGAAGCGACGGCCGAGATCGTAGAGCGTGTGCCGCTCGGGCGGGCAGTCGCGGATATAGTCGGCGACGAAATCGTCGAACAGCGCCCGGCCAAGCGCATGGCACAGCGCGGGAAACTGTTCGCGCATGCACGCGGCGATGCGCAGGAAATAGCCGCGCTGGTAGATCGCCAATCCGCCCGCGGCACCAAGCCTGCCGTCGTGCGCGAACAGCGCCTGCGCCGCCGGATCGGCATGAGGGTCGATCAGCGCGGCATGCATCCGGCTTTGCATGTCTGCCAGCACGCTCACGCCGCATCCTCCATCACGCTTGCCATCGCGCGAGGGATGAGGAAGCCGACCGGGTTGGAAACCCCGTCGCCGCCGCGCACGCACTCGGCCGCCCCGGACGACACGGTGTCACCCGCCATATACCGTTCCGCCTTGCGCAGCTCGGCGAGGCAGTCGTCGAAGCCGGGAATATGATCGTCCCATTCGAGCAAGGTGGCGGCCCCGCCGGTCCGCGCCCAGGCGATGCGGAACAACTCCCAAACCTCAGCCCGCACCGGGCGGTCATGCGTGTCGATCACATGGGTCCCGAAATCCTGATGCCCGGCGAGGTGCATCTGGACGACGCGCTCGCACGGAAAGGCATCGAGATAGGCGATCGGATCGCTGCCAGCGTTGAAGCAGCTGACATAGACATTGTTGACGTCGAGCAGCAGCCCGCAGCCGGTTTCCTCCGCCAGCGCGCGCAGAAAATCGGGCTCGCTCAGCGTCGACTGCGCGAAGCGGACATAGGAACTGGGATTTTCGAGGATCAGCGGACGCTCCAGCAGCTCCTGCACCTGCCGGACGCGCGCCGCGACATGCGCCAGGCTCTCCTCGGTGAGCGGCATCGGCAGCAGATCGTGCGAATTGTGCCCGTTCACGCCCGTCCAGCACAGATGGTCGCTGACCCAGGCCGGGCGAATGTCTTGGGCCAGCCGCTTGAGCGAGGCGAGATAGGCGCGGTCGAGCGGGTCGGTGCTGCCGATCGACAGCGAGACGCCGTGGAGCACGACCGGATAGCGCTCGGCCACCGCATGGAGGATCGCGCGCGGGCGACCGCCCGAATCCATGAAATTCTCGGAAATCGCCTCAAACCACAGATCTTGCGGTTCGCCCGACAGGATCGCGTCGAAATGCACATTGCGCAGGCCCAGCCCCAGCCCAAGCCGGGGCAGGCCCGCCAGCTTGCCGTCAGCTGCAGCCACCGGCACCGCTCATCCCGCTCGATCCACACGCGGTCATGTTGCCGCGCGCATCGTTATCGCCCGAAATCCACAGATAGCTGGGCCCGGTGCCCGCGAAGGCCGCCGGCGGTGGCCCGAGCGTCGCCGGCAGCGGCTGGCTGGCCCCACCCTTCTGCGTCGCGAGCAGTTCCAGCCGCGTCGCCTCCCAATTCGCCTCGAACACCGCACGCGCCCGCAGCCAGACGCTTTGCCCCTGGTTGGGCCCGTTGGTGCTGAACCGCTCGGCATTGATCGGCGTCGCGCACGATCCTTGCGAGCGGCAGGCATTGGCACCGGGATTGTTCATCTCCTCGCCGGTGCCGTAGAGGCCGCAGCCGCCCTGCCCCTTGCACTCATTCTGGACGTGGCAGGTATGATCGGCACCGGTCGAGCAATAACCTTGCCCGGCACAAGCATTGGGTTCGCGTCCCGGCGCGCCGAACAGGCCGAAGCGATCCGACCCGGCGCAGGCGTTCAGCCCCATACAGGCGTGGAGCGGCAACCCCTCGGGCTGCGGGCCAATCACCCCATAGCCCGGAAAGGCGGGCTCGGCGGCATAGGGATACGGCGTCGGCACGGGAACGCCCGGCGCGGGGGCTGGCGACGGGGTCGGGGTGGAGCAGGATGCCATGGGTCGTTCCTCTCGCAGGCGATCATTGGTTCTGGGCGGCGGTCCAATACGGGCCAACATCGGGCAAGTGCATCGGTACGTTGTTGGTGCCGGTCTTGGAGATGGCGACGCCGACATAATAAATGACGTTCTTCAGCACGCCGATCAGGTCATTATCGGCCTTCTCGATCTTCATTGCCTTGGCGGTGTTGGCACCGGGCGCGAACAGCGTCTGGACATGCTCGACCACCTCACTGACGTCACACCGCGCGATCAACGCGTTGGCGGCCGCAATCGCCTTGTTGCCAAAGTCCGTCAGCCCCTGGAACGAGATTTTTTGGTCGCCAAGAGAAACATGCTCGAAGGTAGGGCCCATCATCATGCCCGCATAGTCTCCGGTCGGGATCGGAATCTGGCGGATCGTGCGGATATATTTATCGAGCACCCAGATCATCGAGCGGTGCAGCCCTTCGTTGAAGAAGACTTTCTGCTGCTCGGGCGGCACGAGATAGATCGTCTCGGTCATCACCAGCATGTACTGGAAGCAGGCGCTGCAGAAATTGGCGATGTCGACATAATGTTCGGGGTAGCTCGCCGCGAGCGGGCTTTCGGGCATGTTTACCAGCACGCCCGCATCGAGCAGCGCCTGGCTGGTGACGGCGGGCTGGATCACCTCCGCCGGCGCAGGCGGCTGGGCCGGGCGCACTTCTCCAGTACCGGCATAGTCGGCGAACTGTGCCTGCAGCGTCAGGAACTTCACATAGTGCGATTCCTCGGACTTGGACGGGTCGTCATAGGCGCTCGGGCCGACAGGCTGGATCGGCACGCCCTCGCCCTGATCGCAAATCGTGTCGATCGCGGTCGCGGCGTCCCGGATCGAACGAATCGCGACCAATTGGGTCGCCCCCGCATGGCTGTCGTCCGCGTCGGGATAGACTGCCGCCGCTGCCGCCCCCTGTACCGGATCGGCCCAGCTCACCGCCGCTGGCGGCGCAGGCTTCCATGGATCGAACCCGGCCGAGGGATAGACGGTGTCGACGTTGTTGGGCGAGTAATTATAGGGCTGGATCGCATGGGTCACCGACCCACGTTGAAAGTCCGAATCTTCGAGGAACTGGGTGCTCAGCAGACAGCGGATGTACGAATAGAATTGCCCGATCGTATCCCAATTGCTGTCCTGCGGCGGGGCGTTCCATTGCTCGGGATATTCGATCTGGAGGAAGTGCCAGAGCTGCTCGAAGCTCAGTTTCCCGAGCGGGATTTGTACCGCAGTCTTGCCGTCCGGGCCCGCCGGTCCTTGCGGATTATGATAGGGCAGCCCGGTCGGATAGGCACCCGGTGCCTTTCCATAAAGCTGCGGCATCACGCCCATCGACCACAGGATGTTCGATGAGAGCGACATATGGAGCATCTCCTCCACCGCCACACTCATGATGATGCCGCCTGCCTTATTGGCATAGAGCTGGGCGTCGCTGATCGTCTCGCCGCTCTCATTGTTCCGGACGAGCGAGTAATAAGTGTAAAGATAGATCGGGATCGTCGCGAGTTCGATCTCGACCGCCGTCTGCAGGTCGGCCTTTAGGCGCGTGAGCACCTGATCGCGCGTCCATGTAGTGTTGAGCGTCGCGACGAACGCCTGTTCGGCAGGCGTAAGCGGCGTCACGGGATCAGGCAAATCCATTGGAGCCCCCTCAGGTCCGAACGATTTTGGAACCGGGGAACAAAAAATACGGACGCCAACCCCCGCTGGTGCCTATGTGTATTAGTCCAGTTCGCGGAGGACAACGAAAAAATCTGACCGCAGACGTTTTCTAACGTCATTACTTCATTTGCGGGAGAACCCCTCGCATTGCTGATCAATATGCCCCTACGGTGACACTTACAAAGAGTGAACGCGTGGCTTGCTATGTTCCTGTGTTTTCTGTGTTGACACTATCGCGCGTTGTTCCTCTGGGGATGGATCAATGAACAACCTGGCTGGAAAATCCTGTGGGATGCACGCGGCCTTTATGTCGCATCCGTCAGCCTGAATGGCGGGCCCGTGACTCACGCATATGTGCGGCACGATCCAATCATGGCGGGTGGCGAATTGCGGTTCACGCTGCAATCGATGCCGAACACGGTATGGGCGGCTGGAGCTGCAGATAGGCCATACGCGAGCACCCGGTCGCAATGACCCAGCCGCCCTTTGCGACCATCAACCCTGTTAAGCCGATTCCGCATCTTGCGCGTCGGAGCCGGCTTTCCGTCGCGAAGACGTCCGCCGTGCTGGCCGACGCGCCGCCATCGCCAGATGCGTCACCCTGTCAGCGCTCCGCTGCGCTACGCGTCACCCAGGCAGGCGCGGGCGCTACCGCCACGCCGACATAGGTGTCGGCGGTGCCGTAATAGAGATAGAAGCGTCCTTTGAAATAGCTCAGCCCTTCCAGAAAGGTCGTACCCGCCTGATACTGCCCGCTTTTCTCCCAAGGTAATTCCGGTTTGATGAACGGGACGGTGCTGCGCGCCAGCAGCTTGGTCGGGTCGCGCAGATCCAGCAAAGCCTGGCCGCCGGAATACGCGCCCGGACCGATTGAGCGATCGCGATACGCGTCATTCTCGGAATTCTTGCCATTGTAGAGCATAACGATGCCGCGCTCGGTCACGAGCGGCGGCGGACCGACTTCGGGAAGCTCGCTGTCGAAGAGCGACGGTCGCGCCGCCATCAGCACCATTGGCTCGCCATTGGGCAGGACGACCGGTGACCAATGGATCAGATCGGTCGACCTGGCGATGTGGATCAACCCCTCGCCGAACACCATCCAATATGCGCCGTTGATCAACGCGGCCTTCATACGCCCGCCGTCGATCCGCTGGATGATCGCGGCCGATTTGGTCGAGAGGTTCTCGAACGCAGTGCCAGCGAACGCCGACCCGTGCTTCTGCCAATGGATCAGGTCGCGCGACGAGGCGATGCCCAATCGCGTGCGGTCGTGGTTCCACTGCGTGTAAGTGACGTAATAGGTTCCGTCCGGCCCCTCGCACAGACGCGGATCTTCGCACCCGCCATCCCATTCGGCGTGCTGCTGGTCGTCCTTGTCGGGATAAAGCACCGGCGTCGGACGATAGGTGAAGTGCAGGCCGTCGTCGGAAGACGCATAGCCCAGGCGCGACGTGTGGAAGCCGATCATCTTTTCGTCCGGGCGGTCTTCCGCACGGAACAGGACGACCATCTTGCCGTCGCGCACGACCGATGCGGGGTTGAAGGTGTGGGCTGACATCCAAGCGTCGGGACGTTTGTGCATCGGGTCGTCGAAGACGGCGTTCGGGTCGGGCTTGAGCACGGGCGTGGTCGCAGACCGCAAGAAGGGTCCGAGATGCCACTCGGCACGATCAGTGTGGATAGCCCCAGTTCTTGCAGGGCGCGCGCTCGCCCATGCGCCCGGCGCGACCGCCAGCGCCGCACTGGCACCCAGGCCCCGGAGAAACTCGGCGCGGTTAAGACGGAATTGCGACATCTCAGATTTCCTCAGTGATGGCCGATGGTGCCGGCCAGCGTTTCCAGCGACGTACCTTTGGTTTCGGGGAAAAAGCGGGCGACCGCGAAGGCCCCAGCCAACGTGATGACCGCGAACACCGCGAAGGGCAGGCCCCGCGCATGTGCCGCAATGATCGGAAATAGCAGCGTGATCGCGAAATTGACGATCCAGTGAGTCGCGCTGCCCATGCTTTGACCGGTCGAGCGGACCGAGGTCGGGAAGATCTCGGACAGATAGACCCAGATGACCGCGCCCTGCGAAGAGGCGAAGGCGAGGATGTACACGACGAGCAAGGCGAGCAGATACTGCGAACCCTGGCCGCTGCCCATTACCAGCGCCACGCCGGCCAGGGCGATCGCCATGACGCACGCGCCCGTAACCAGCAGCGTCTTGCGTCCAAGCCGATCGATCAAGGTCATGCCAACCAGTGTCGCGAGCAGGTTGGCGAGGCCGACCGCTACCGCCTGCAGGTCCCCCGACACGTTGCCGAAGCCGGCGCTCGCAAAGATGTCGTTGAGATAGTAGAGGATGGCGTTGATACCGGTGAACTGATTCAGGAACGCCAGCGACACCGCCAGAACGATCGGCTTCTTGTGCAGCCGCCAGTTCAGGCGGCCCTGCCCTTCCTCTGGAGCGCTGATCTCGGAGAGCGTTTCATGCGCACCGACGCGGCGCAGGCTGGCCTCGGCCTCGGCGATACGGCCTTTCGACACCAACCAGCGCGCGCTTTGCGGGATCGCGAACAGCATCGCGAAGAAGAAGATCGAGGGGACCGCAGCCACGCCGACTTTCCAACGCCAAACGTCGATCCCGCCTACAAGCTGCCCCACAAGGAAGTTGCTGAGATAGGCGAGCAGAATTCCCAGAACGATGTTGAACTGGAACAGGCCGACCATGAAGCCGCGGTGCCGCGCGGGGACGATTTCGGAAATATAGACGGGTGCCAGCACCGACGCGCCGCCTACCGCGACGCCGAGCGCCAGCCGTGAAACACCAAAGACGTAGATGTCGGGCGCGAAGGCGCAGCCGATTGACGCCAGCGCGAAGAGGAAACCGACCATCTTGAGCGTATCGCGCCCGCCGAGCCGGTTGCCGACGAGCCCGGCACCCAGCGCGCCGACGCAGGTACCGAGAAGCGCGACCGCGACGGTAAGCCCCAACCCGGCGTCGCTCAGTTCGAACACCTTGCGGAGCGCGGTGGTGACGCCCGAGATCACGGCTGTGTCAAAACCGAAAAGGAGGCCCGCCAGCGATGCCACTCCGGCGGTGAAAATGTTAAGGCGTTTCATCGCCGTACCCCTCCTAACATTGGTATGTTGATTTGTTTTTTTAAACGATGCCGCGCTGGGAGGGGCCTTGTCAATCCTCCTTTTGGCTTCCCCCAAGCGGAAAATCGGCTAATCGATGGCTTGCCCTGCTCTTGAAGATCTAATCCGTTTGCCTCGGACGGATCGGTGGTATCGGTCGGAACAATGGACAGTCAGCCACAAACGGTGCGTCGCCGCAAAGCCAGCCTTTCCGGCACCAATCTCGAACTGACCGGCGACTATAATCAGCGACTGGTCTACCAAGCCGTCCGCGTCAGGGGGCCGATCACCCGCAATGCGCTGATCGAACTGACCGGGCTCGCCAAACCGACGATCGCGGGCATCGTCCGGCGCCTGCTCGGCAGTGAACTGGTGATCGAGACCAGTCGGATCTTTGGCGCGCGCGGCCAACCCGCCGTCCACCTCGAGGTCAATCCGGAAGGGTGCTATTCCGTTGGTTTGCAAGTCGATAACGACCGCTTGGACCTGGTATCCATCGATGCGTTGGGAAACCCGGTCAGCCGGGGCGTCATCACCCGGCCGGCATCGTCCGGCGAACGTGCGAAGACGCACTTCCGGACACAATATCTGAAGCTCACCGAAGACATCCGCCGCGACCGGATCATCGGCCTGGGCGTTGCAATGGTGGGCAGCGTGTCGAGGGACGGTCGGCACGCTGACCCGGGCGATGGCGACATCGGGATCGACCTGCTGGCTCTCTCCGATGTCTCGCCGGGCGTGCCGATCTACATCGATTCCGCGCTTGCCGCGGCGACGGCTGGCGAGTCGCTGTTCGGCGTGGGCGCTTCCCTCCAGAGCTATTATTATATTCTGATGGGGCCGAAACCGGTGGGCGGCCTGGTCGCGCATGAGGGGCTCTTCAAAGGCGCGCACCCGGAAACCAAGCGCTACCTCTTCCCGGGTGCCGAACCTGCCTGGTGCCGCCAGGCGGTCGCCGCGGACCGCATGGCCCCGCTCCCCGCGTGCGAGGAAGCGTGGCTGGCGGCCGCCGCTGCGGACCTCATCCCGCTCCTCACGTCGATCAATTGCATGCTCAATCCAGGCGGCGTGCTGCTCGCTGGCCGGTTCCCGGACGGATGGCTGACGCGGTTGGCCGAACGATGCAATACGCTGTTGCTCGCCAGCGCACCGGAGATACCAAGCCACGCCGGCATCCAGCCGGCCCGCCTGGCGAGGGACGCGACGCTGATCGGGGCGGCAAGCCTGCCGATGCGGGCAAGACTGTTTCCGATCGGCGAGGCATTGCTGAAGGCGCACGATCATGTCGGGTGAGCGGCGCTCAAGCAGCAACGGCGGTGCGAGTGCGCGGACGTCGCGGCACCTGTTTCCCTTCCGGTCGGACCGCGCACCGGCGTCGACCGGCATCGACGCGGCAGCCGACTCGCCCGCGCCCTATCTGACGCTGGATATCGACGCCAACCACAACCAGCGCGTCGTCTTCCAGGAAATTCGAACGCACAAACGCGTCACCCGCAGCGAACTGGCGACCATCACCGGCCTGACTATCCCCACGATCGTCAACGTATCGCGCCATCTCCTCCAAGCCGGGCTGATCGTCGAGGCCAAGCGACCGGCACGCGGTCGCGGCCAACCCGCGTGGGAACTGGAACTCAACCCGGACGGTGCCTTTTCGGCGGGCCTGAACATCGACCGTGACCACCTCACGCTGGTCGTGCTCGATCTGAGCGGCCAGATCCGCGGCCGCGTCTCGGCCGAGATCGGCTTCGCTTCGCCCGACGACGCGCGGCGATTCTTCGCGCAGAGCTGGCGCGAACTGGTGACCAAGGCACACATTTCGCCCGATCGCGTGGTAGGTCTTGGGATCGCGTTGCCAGACGAGCTCGGTACGCTGGCTTTTCCCGGCAAGCCGCTCACCTATGACGCCTGGGCGCGCACCGATGCCGCCGACCTGTTCCGCGACACCTTCGCCGGTCCGACCTTTGTTGAAAATGACGCGGTAGCGGCGGCGATCGGCGAAGCGCAGTTCGGTCACGGGCTTGAAGCGCCAAGCTTTGTCTACGTTCTCATCAGCGTGCTGCTCGGCGGCGGCATCGTGATCGACCGCACCTATTTCCGGGGCGAGAATGGCCGCAGCGGCGAGTTCGGCTTTATGCGGGTGAAAACCCCAACCGGCGCGATTTGCACCTTGCAGGATGTCGTGTCGCTTGGCGCCTTGTCCGAATGGTTGAAGATCCGGGGCGTCGCCATCACCGGGCCAGAGGATTTGAAGCGACTCGATGCCGCCGGAACCGCCGCGGTCGAGCAGTGGCTCGAAGAGGCGAGCGGCTATCTGACGAGCATCTTCTCGCAGATCCAGCGATTCATCGATCCCGATTCGATCCTGCTGGGCGGACGCCTGCCGGAGCATCTGCTCGATCGACTGGCGGTGTTGTGCCAGCAAAGGCAGGCAGACGCACAGCCCCGCGAGAGCGGCGACATACGCCGCGCGAAATTATCCTCCGACGCCCCTGCGATCGGCGCGGCGATTCTACCGTTCCAGACCCTGTTGTTCCCATCGCTCGAGATGCTCGGCCGGTTCTGAGACGCGCACGTGCCGCACCGCGCGCTCTGCGATCGCAAGACCGCCGATCAAGCCCGAGATTGGCGAGAAGTGCGCAAGAAGAATGTCTTCCGAATCGAATTCGGAGAGATAGCCGTTGGTGAGATAGTCGAACCGCCGGCGCACATCGCGGATGAGGCCGGAAGTGCCGATCACCCCGCCGCCGAGAACAAGCCTGTCCGGGGCGAGCGTGCTGACGATGTTGACGCAGGCTTGCGCCAGATACTCCGCGATCATCGCATGGCCGGGGTGCTCGGCACCCAGAGTGGACAGAGAATCGCCCCAGCGCGCCTTGATTGCGGTGCCGCTGGCCAATCCCTCAAGACAGTCGCCATGAGTCGGGCAAGCGCCGGGGAAGCGGTCATCGGGGTGGCGGCGCACGAACATATGCCCCATTTCCGGATGGCTGCGGCCGGACAGCGTCACGCCGTCGAGTACGGCCCCGCCGCCAATCCCGGTGCCTACCGTGAGATAGCAGACTCGCGCATGACCGCGCCCCGCCCCCCAGCGCCACTCGGCGAGGGCGGCACCGTTGACGTCGGTATCGAGCGCGACCGGAACGCGATACCGTCTGAACGGCGCAATCATGTCGACACCCCGCCACGACAGCTTCGGTGTCAAACCCAGCCGCCCCCAGTGCGGAGAACCGGAATCGGTATCGACCGGTCCGAACGAGGCGAGCCCGATCGCGGAAAACGGACCGTTCCGCTCGACCTCGGCGTCGAGCCAGCGTGTCACCGCGGCGAGGGTTTCCGCGGGTGTCCGCGTTTCGAACTGGGCCTGATCGAAAAGGCTCCCGTCGGGCCCGCCAATCCCGACATTGAACTTTGTTCCGCCTGCTTCGATCGATGCAAATCGGCGCATCTGCGGTGCCGGGGGTCCGCGACGGGACGAAGCGTTCATGTCAAATCCTTGCCTGCATCGCGAGGCGTCTTTCGATTGAAAAGTCGGTCCACCGGCGCGGTCGACCGGAGCGCCCGCTGCTCGCGGACGCTCCGGTACAGAACCTAAAACTTGGCGCGCGCGCCGAAGCCGAAGCGGCGACCATAGCCCTCATAGTCGCCGATCCGGTCGGTCGTGCCCCAATAGCGCACCGCCCGCTCGTTATTGAGGTTAAGCGCCTGGACAAAGACCGTCAGGTTCTTGGTGACGGCAATATTCAAGCTGGCATCCAGCTCGCCATAGGCGGACACGAACAGATCGTTCTCATATGGTCGGCCGTTGAGGGTCACCGCGTTATGCTGGCTGATATAGGCGTTGCGCCAGTTATAGGCCATGCGGAACTGGATCGGGCCCTTCTCGTAAAAGCCGATCAGATTGTAGGTCACCGGATCGGTATCGACATAGCCCTGGACGCTGGACGATCCACCGGAGGGGTGGACGTAGGACGCGTTTGCCTGGACACCGAGGCCGTCAAAGGGCGCGGGCAAGCTGGTGAACGTATATTGTCCCGACACTTCGACGCCGATGAGATCCGATGAATTCAAGTTGAGCGGCTGAGTCACCGTCCAGGTTTGCCCGGCGATTTGTTGAGTCGTCGTACCGGTATATTCCAGATCCGACAGCGACTTCTGGAACAGCGCCACGCTCAGGAAATTGGATTTGCGGTGCCAGGTCAGCGCCGCATCGAAATTCCACGCCTTCATCGGCTTCAGGCCGGGATTGCCCTGAGCGATGGTCAATCCTCCCGCCCCCTGACGCGCGTTGACGCTTTGCATGATCATGAGATCGTACAGCGTCGGACGTGTCAGCGTCTTGGCGACGGCGACCTGCAGCATCAGATTGCTGGTGAGGTCGTCCTTGAAGTTGGCGGCGGGTAGAACCTCCGTGTAGGATCCGCTTTGGGTGTGCGGCGCGACCGGCCCGTAGCTGACTTGCGGGTAGCCGGCGTCGGTATACGTCACGCCGGTGATCGCCTGGAACACCCCGGTCGCGTCGGTATCGGTGTGCGTCAAGCGCACGCCGATATTGCCCGACCAATGACTTCCCCCGAAGCTCGCCTCGACGAAGCCGCCTGCCGTGCGTTCTTTCACCTGTCCGCTTGCGCCCTGATTCACCACTGCGCCGAAGCCGCCGCCATTGGCATCGAGCGCCGCCTTCTGGCCGGGCGTCAAGGTGGCGACGACCGCCGGCGACAGCAGGTAGTTCATCACGGCTGCGTTGCGGAAGCCCGGAAAGGGCGTCTGGAACATGCCGGTGCCAAACAGATTGCTGACGTCGCTGACCGGGGAATAGAGGTTGGACGGCAGCGTCAACCCCTGGAACAGCGCGATGACATTGTCCGGAGTCTTGACGGTGACCAACCCCTTGGTGCGCTCCGAATAGTTCGCGCCGGCCTGGATGCTCCTGAAAATGCCCGAACCGATCTTGTACCGCAGCTTGAAGTCGCCCTGGTAGATCTCGTCGCTAAAGTCCTGGCCTTCGAGGGCGTGATAGGCGGTCTTCAGGTTTACCGAGGGCGAGAGATCGCCGAGGCCGGTAAAGACCGGAAGGTTGTTCGGCCCAAGCGAATAGGTCGCGTTCGGCAACGCGCCATAGTCGCTCTCGAACCACGATTGATTGCCACCGTTGTTGTTGGTGGCGGTCGACCACGAGCCGTCCAGCGTCATCGACAAGCGCGACGACGGGTCGAACTTGATGTTGATGCCGGCTTCCTTGGTTACGGCCAGTTCCGGTCGGATGTAGTTGACGATCGCGGAATAGGACGTGCCCCCGGTATAGCCGGTGATCGTGTGGTTGCCGTTGACCGTCACGCCACTGCTCTGGCCGTTATTGCCCGTGAAGAAGGCTTGCGTGTTGTCGTTCACATCGAGCTTGGAATAAAGCCCGTCGGCGGTGATCAGCAGCGTGTCGGTCGGGCGAAATTGCAGGTTGATCTCGCCCGAGATGCGCCGCCGGTTGGTCGCATTGGCTTCATATTCGGTATAAGCTGGCCCAAACCCTTGCACGCCCCCGGGAACGGTCGCCGTATTGACGGTTTGCGGGTTCTGATACCCGTCCGAATAGATGCGCCGGTTCTCCACCTTGCGATCGATGTAGGAGAAGGACACGAGCGCGCCGAACCGGCCATCGGCAGTCTTGGTGCTGAACAGCGCGGAGCCCTGCGGCGAGATTTGGCCGCGTTGCTGATCGTAATTGCCTTGCGCCGATACGACGAAGGTATTGCGGCGGAGGTCGAGCGGCCGTGCGGTGATCATGTCGACCGTGGCGGCGATCCCGCCCTCGGGCTGCTCGGCAGTGACCGACTTGGAGACATCGACCCGTGCGATCAGTTCCGCCGGGAGGATGTCAAAGTTGAACTCGCGGCCATTGGAGTCGGTGGCCAGGACCCGCCCATTATAGAGGGCCGTGGTGAATTCCGGGCTGAGCCCGCGCACCGAGATCTCGGTCGGCTCGCCCGCGGTCGCGTTATTGCCGTTCACGGTCATGGTCGAGACCGCCACGCCGGGGATACGCTCGATCGCTTCGGCGATGTTCTGGTCGGGCAGCTTGCCTATGTCTTCAGCGACGATCGAATCGACGATGTGATCCGAGCGCAGCTTGACGTCGAGCGCCTTGCTGAGACTGGCGCGAAAGCCCGTCACCACAATATCCTGCGACGGCGCTTCGCTCGTCGCGCTCGATGGGGTCGACTGGGTCGACGCGTTCGGCGAAGCGGCTAGCCCGCTCGGACCTTCCTGCGCCTGTGCACCTGACGCAGCCCAGCAGGTGGTGGTCAACAACGCCGCAAAAAGCGCGCGATTCCGCATATTCATGATTTTCCTCTCCTTTTTAGAATCTCGGGCGGTCAGCAATGCTTCTTGCGGCATGCCTTCGCGCTCGGAACCCAATCTCTTCGGGTTGATAGACGTCTCACTCAAAGCTTCGGCTGGTGCCGTATTCTGCGACCGCGCGCCCTTGCCCGCGCCTCCTCCATTGCGACCGTGCCGCCTGCGGCACCGCAAACAGGTTAGCTCGAACCTTCTGGGTGCCTTCGGCAGCGGAAAGTTTAGGATGTTGTTTTTCTATAATCACGTCCCGAGCGGGTCAATAGGTTTTTCAGCGCGGTGCGTTTCCCCCACCGTCCCCCTGGAACCGCGTTCGAGACAACCCAAAGGAATGGACGGCCACATTCGTTGAGAATCGTGACGTAGTCGAAACGATCAGCGCAGCGCGCAAGGATGTGACTGCGAAAGGCTATGGCGGCGACGTCCGCCGCAAGCGCAAGCTACGCATGGGGGGATTAGGGGTCGCGCGCTAGAACGTAGCAATCACCCCGCCGACGCCGCGGCAAAGAGCTTATGGAACGCGTGCAGGTCCGCCGCGTCGACGTCAGACACAGCCCAATATTCCAGGTCGCCTGCCACCCAACGTTCGATAGTGTAGGTATGGCGGCGCAATGCGCCCGGCGATACGTGCGGGCTTTGGGGCGCGGGCCGGATGAACAGGTTGATCGTGTGCAGCCGCCGCCGATACACCAGCGCCGCGACCGGCCGATCGCCGATATAGTCGAGCCGCCCACCGACAAGCGGGAACCCCTGCTGCACAAGATCGACGACCGGCGGCGAGAAATCGATCCGACCGTTGAACCAGGGTTTGACGACATGTCGGTCAGAGGTGAGCACGTCGGTCAAATGCGCGGCCTGAAGCGACCGGATATGACTGGCGATGACCTGATCGGGCAGGTCGGCCACGCTGGCCTGCGGAACGGCGACCAACAGGGCGAGGCTCGCCGCAAGCGCACCAATCGCCCCGCCGCCGAACCAGGGCAAATAGCGACGGACCGGCGCACGCCTTGGCGCGACCCGATCCACGGGCGGTGCCGCGACCAGGGCTTCGATGCGGTGTCGCAGCCTGCCCGGTGCGGCTTCATCAAGGGCGACCGATGCGATGACGTCGTGCACCTCCGCGAGGGTCGCGAGATAGCCGCTACACGCAGCGCAGCTGCGGACATGGGCTTCGACCTCGGCTGCGTTCAAACTGTCGAGTTCACCATCGAACAGCGCGTTGAGCGCTGGTTCGCGATCGGCGCAATGGGTCATGCGCGCATTCCCTTTCGTTCGCCGGACAGGAACAGCGTGGCCAGCAAGATGCGCGCGCGGGCGAGGCGCGACATCACGGTACCGATCGGGACATCGGTGATCGAGGCAATCTCGCGGTAGGAGAGCGCGTCGAGCTCCCGCAGAATGATGGCCTCCCGAAAGGGCTCGGGCAGCCCCGCAATCGCATCGCGCACCGATAGCGCGTCAAACTGGCGCTGCAGCGCGGTTTCGGGCGTGTCGGCATCGGTCAAGATCTCGGTGATGTCGGCGGCGTCGCCCGCATTGCCAAGCCGATTCGATTTGCCCCAATCGATGAAGCAATTGCGGACGATTGCGAACAGCCATGCCTTTTCATTGCTGTGGCACGATGCGTACCCCTTCAGCGCGCGCAGAAAGGCCTCCTGCACGATATCTTCGGCGGCCGACTGGTCGCGCGACAGGTACCGCGCATAGCGATAGGCATCGTCGAGATACGGCAAAAGCTGTCGACCGAACCGCCGGGGATCGGGCACGGAAGCCGGAGCGGGCGGTGCGTCGGGCACGACCTGCGGG
This sequence comes from Sphingomonas echinoides ATCC 14820, assembly GCF_000241465.1. Lineage (GTDB taxonomy): Bacteria > Pseudomonadota > Alphaproteobacteria > Sphingomonadales > Sphingomonadaceae > Sphingomonas > Sphingomonas echinoides. Next base: position 3,488,978 of record NZ_JH584235.1, on the reverse strand, counting down.
CGCGAATTCCAGCGGCCTCGGCCATTGCTCACCATGTCGATTAGGCTCGCAAACTGATGACAGTGCGCGGTCAGCGCTGCTGCGCAAGATAGGCGATAATGTCAGCGCGCTGCTTCGGGTTGGCAACCGAAAAATACATCTTTGCGCCGGGCACGACCTTTTGCGGGTTGGTCAACCAACGATCGAGGTTGGCGGGCGTCCAGACCATCCCGGAAGTGCGGAGCGCCGCCGAATAGGCATAGCCCGGCACCGTCCCCGCCTTGCGACCAACCACCCCTCTGTGCCTTGGGCCGACGTCATTTTCGTCGAGCGAATGGCAGCCGGTGCAGGCCTGATACAGCGTTCTGCCGGCGACGGGATCGCCCGCAGATTGCGGCACAACCGCGACCGATGCGGCGGCAGCGGCATGGCGCGCTGTCACCCCCGTTGCGCCGACGATGGCCACGGCGATGACAGTCAGTTTTGCAGCGGTTGGAAAGCTCGTCATTGCCTTACCCTGCCAGCGTTTGGTCGATGATCGCGAGCGGCGATGAGGACTGGCGAACCGCGAGGCTCGAAATCCCGATTGCGGAGCGCAGATCGGCGGGGGGCACCAGCAAAGGTCCAGGCCCCGGACCAACGCCCGGCGATGGCTGGGGATAGGCCGTTGACCGGCCTGCGTGAAACACCATGCCGCCCTCTGTTTTTTGCTGGATCTGGTGGATGTGCCCGTTCAGCGCCGTCACCGAGGTGAACCGCTTGAGCAGGGCCAGCGCCTGCATCCCGTCTGACGTGCCCCAGCCCCATTCCGGAAACAGCGGCCATAAGGGAAAGTGCGATAGCACCACGATCGGCGTCGAAGCGGACAGGGACGCGACATCGTCTTTCAGCCACGCGAGTTGATCGTCGCCGAGCGAGCCCATGCCTCTGTCCGCAAGGCGAATGACATTGACCAGGGCAATGAAATGCGCGCCGTTGACGTCGAAACTGTACCAGCCCTCGCCCTTGGTACCCTTGCCGAACCGGTCGAGATACGGCTGGGGATTGGTGCCATCGACAATGTCATGTTCGCCGGGGACGAAATGGACGGGCATGTTGAGCTCGGCCAGCAACTGCTGCGCGGTGTCGAATTGCTCGGGCGTCGCAAGGTGCGTGATATCGCCGGTATGCACGATGAAATCGGGCTGCACGACCAGCGCCCGCACCTTGGCGATGGTTTCCTTCAGCGTCCCGATCACATCCGGATTGGCCGCTTTCTTAAAGCCGATATGGGTGTCGCTGATCTGAAGAAAGCTGAACGGCTTGACGGCGGATAGCGCCGTATCGCCCGCTTTCGGTGTTGCCGCGATGGCCTGATCCAGCGTCAGCGATCCTGTAATCCCGCCAGCCAGCGCAAACAGCGTGCCCGTCCCCGCCCAGCCCATGCACTCCAGCATCCCGCGCCGATCGATCCGCTTATCCCAATGATGATCTGCCATGTCCGTCCTTCCCTGATGGGTTCGACGGTAAGACTGGAATGGCGCGGGTTTTATTCCCGTGTCGGACAATATTTCTCTGTTCGGGAGGCCAATAGGCGGTTCAGCCGACCGCCGCCCAGCGCACTTCGCCTTGGCTCCACGAAAGGAAGGCGGCTTCGTCCATTGGCTGGGCGATGGCATAGCCCTGGATCACGTCGCAGCCGATGATGCGCAGGATGTCGGCCTGTGCCTGCGTCTCGACGCCTTCGCCGACCGCCTGGCAGCCAAGGCCGTGGATCAGCCCGATCACCGCCTGCGCGATGATGCGCGCGCCGGCATCTTCGGCAATATGTTCGATCAGGCTGCGGTCGAGCTTGATCCGGTCGAGCGGGAGCGCGCGCAGGCGCGGCAGGCTGGAATAGCCGGTGCCGAAATCGTCGATCGCAATGGTTGCGCCATCGGCGCGCAGCAGCGCGATCGCCTCCAGCACTTCGTCACTGCAATGCATCGCCAGCGTCTCTGTGATTTCGAGTTCGAGCAGCCGCGCGGGCGCGCCGACGCGGTGCATGGCGGCGCGCAGGCGGCGGAAGAAGCTGGCATGGTCGAGCTGGCGCGGCGACACATTGACCGCGAGGCGGTGCTCGATCCCCAACCGGCTCCAGCGCGCGATCGTCTCGGCGACGCTGTGCACGACCCAGTCGCCAATCTCGACGATCAGCCCGGTTTCCTCGGCGCGCGGCAGGAAGGTGCCGGGCAGGCGCAGGCCGTCCTGCGGGTGCCGCCAGCGCAACAGCGCTTCGGCGGCGACGATCTGGCCCGATCCGATGCGGAGTTGCGGCTGAAAGACGAGCGCGAATTCATCGCGGTCGATCGCGTCGCGCAGCGCACTTTCGAGCCCCGCGCGCTCGGTGATCTGCGCCGCCAGCTCGGCCGAGAAATGCTCGGCGCGACCGCGCCCGCTGCTTTTGGCGTGATACATTGCGGCGTCCGCCGCGCGCATCAGGTCGGTCAGCGTGTCGCCATGGTCGGGGCGCAGCGCGATGCCGATCGACGCGCCGATCGCAACATCGGTGCCCGTCAGATCGAACGGCTCGGCCAAGGCGAACAACACCGCGCGCCCGACCCGCGCGGCATGCGCGGAATCGACCTGCGCAAAGAACATCGTAAATTCGTCGCCCGCCAAGCGGCCGATCAGCGGGCTCGGGCCACCCTCGGGCAGCGCGACGCTATCGGCGACCGCGCGCAGGCGGTTGGCGACCATCCCCAGCAGCATGTCGCCACAGGCATGGCCCATCGTATCGTTGACCGCCTTGAACCGATCCAGATCGATGAAGAACAGCGCGCCGCCCGCGCCAGCGGGCATGGTCGACAACAGCCGCTCGCACGTGCGGCGGAAGTTGGTGCGGTTGGCAAGGCCGGTCACCGGATCGAACATCGCCAGCCGCTGGACGCTGTCGAGATTGGCATTCAACTGCGCGAACAGCGCGTGCATGGCGGTGGCGAGCTGGGGCACGTTGGCGGCGATTTCGGGGGGGATCTGGTCGCTGAGATCGCCCTGCGCCGCCTGCGCCAGGCGGGCGATGGCGGCGTCGATCGCCGACGCCGTCCCGGCAATGCTGCGCTCGGTCGACGCCCAGCACATCGCCGCGCAGACGATCGCCGGGATCAACGCCCGCGAAATGTTGCTGATATCGACGCCACCCGACGACGTGGCGGCGAGCGCGAGGATGAAAGCGACCGCCCCGGAGCACATCGCGAAGACGATTGCGCGGCTTTTGAGCGTAACGCCTTCCATCGCGATATCGTGAGCTCCTGGCAGCGTGGTGCGAAACGCACTGGCTTGCCCAGGAAGATGACAGGCAAAGGTTAAGACTTTCGCGAAGCCCGCGCGCGTTTCAGCACGATGTAGAGCGCACCGCTCCCACCGTGGCGCGGATGCGCCGCGCGGACCGCCGCAATCGCGTCGGCGTGGCGCGACCCGGCCAGCCAGTCGCCGGTCGCCGCGCGAATCGCCCCGCGCGCGTGCGGACGCTCACTGGTCGGGCGCGGCGGCTTTCCGGTGACCAGCAGGATCGTGCGGTCCCCGGCCCGGATCGCCGCGTCGAGCGCACCGTCCAGTTCATTATAGGCGGATTGCAGCGTATGGCCGTGCAAATCGATCGTGCGATCGGGCGAAACCAGGCCGCGCGCGATTTGCTTGTCCCATGTGCCGTCCAGCGTGTTGGCGCTGTTGGCGGGCGCGGCCACGCGCGCGGGCTTGGGGACCGGCGGCGGTGGGATGCGGCCGACGATGCGCTTGGCGGGCGGTGCCGCAGGCGGCGGGGCCACGGGCACCGGCGCCGCTGCCCGCGCGGTTTTGGAGCCTGTCGCTGGCGCAGTTGGCGCGGTTTTGGCCAAGGGGCGCACCCCGGCCATCACGCGGGCCCACAACGCCGCCTCGTCAGAACTGAGGTGACGCGTTCCCATCGGGCCTCTTACCAGACACGCGTGCGGCCGTCAGTCGCTGCAGGGTGCCGGTCGGCAACAGCAGAAAGGCGGTGCCGCGCGCGGTCATGCCGCCCGCAATCGCCTCGGCATCGGGGCCTGCGCCCCAAAAGGTATCGACGCGATTGGCCCCTTTGATTGCGCCGCCCGTATCCTGCGCAATCCAAAGGCGGCTGGCGTCGACACGATCCATCGACAGCAGGATCGGGGCCCCCAGCGGCACGAAATGTGGATCGGCCGCGACACTCACCCCGCCTGTAACCGCCACCCCCAGCGCACCCAGCGGCGAGCCGGATTGTTCATGAAAGAACACATAGCTCTTGTTTTCGCGCATGATGTCGCGGCCCTGATCGGGATGATCATGCAGCCATTGCGACATGCCCTGCAGCGAGGTCTGCCCCGGCCCGAGCAAGCCGCGCTTTTTCATCAGCGTGCCGATCCCGGTGTAATCGCGGCCATTCTGATTGTCATAGCCGATCCGCATCACCGACCCATCGGGCAAGCGCAGCCGCCCCGACCCCTGGATCTGCAGGAAGAACAATTCGACCGGATCGGCCGCCCAAGCAAGGATCGGCGCGCGTCCGGCAAGCGAGCCGGTCTCGATCGCAGTGCGATCATCATAGGGGACGAAGCTGCGCCCATCGACACGGCCGCGGATCTTCTTGCCCTTCAGCGTATCGCTGAACTGGCCGAGATCGACATCGATCAAGTCGGTCGGCCGCGCATAGATCGGCACGTCATAGCCGCGCCGCCGCTCGCGCGCTGCGCGGATTTCGGGTTCGTAATAGCCCGTGGCAAAGGCTTTGCCGTCGCCGACCTGCACCGCGTCGAAATATTCGGCGAAGAAGCCGCGCGCCTCGCCGCGGCGGACGCCTGGCGCGGCACCGCAGGCCGCCGCCCAGTCACTGCCGCGCGTGAGGCCGGAAAGATCGCTACGGCGCAGCAGCGACGGGCAGGACGCCTGAAAAGCTACAAGCGCCCGCGCGGCGGCGGCTTCGTCGATGGGAAGCGCGTAGACCGGCGGCCCGGCGACCACGCCCGCACCAGCCGCATTTGCAGTGCTCGCCGCAACCGGTGCGGCGGGTTGCGGCGCAATCGGCGTGGCGGCAACGGGCCTGCGCACCGGTGCGGGACGATTGGCGACCAGACGGGGGCGCTCGACCTGGCCGCCGCAGCCGGCGAGCAAGACGGCAAGCGCAATCGACAGCCCGGCAAAGCCCACCCGCATCGGCGTTATGCCTCGTCGGTGTCGGCGAGCTTCCAATTCGGGTCGCTGCTCTTCAACGTGCGCGCGAAGGTCCAGACATCATGCGTCTCAACCGCATCGGTCATCGAGCCCGCAATCACATTCCCCTCGGCATCGCGCGTCACGGCGGCGATGTCGGCGTCAAAACGCACGGTGATGCGCGCGAGCTTGCCCTCAAGCGAGGCGTCGGCGATCACTGCGCGCTCGATCGACACCAGCCGGTTGTCGAGCACATGACCGGCCGTGTTGCGCGCCAGGATCGCGCTGGTGAAGGCATCGCGGACCGAATCCTCGGCGAGCCAGCCAAGCTGTTCCTCGTCGCCCTTCCAGAACGCCTCCAAAATCATGCGATAGGCACCCTGCGCGCCGCCGAGAAACCGCGGGACATCGAAGCTCGAATCGGCGGCGATGATCGCGCGGATGCCAGCCTCGGCCTTGGGTTCGACATTGCGGCTGACCGGCTCGCGCGCTTCGCCAATCGCCTCGACCGGACGCTGCACCACCGTCAGCGGCGCGCGTTCTTCGGCGGGCTTGGGCAAGGGCTGTTCATGACCCGTGCGTTTGCCCAGCACCCGATACAGGTTCAGCGCAAGAAACGCAGTCAGCATTACGAGAATGACGGTCAGGAACACGCGGCCTCCGGGGCTTTCAACAGATGCAGTACATAGGCCTAACACGCCAAGGATTCAAATCGTGCAATATGACGAGCGTCTCCGGCGAGTTGAACTCGGTGCCCCCCCCTGCTAGGCGCGCGCTTTCGACGACGCCACGGAGGTGTGGCGCTTATACGATCAGGGTAAGGACGAGTTCCATGAGCGAGCAGGACGACGGCTTCATCACCACCACGGTTCCGACGACCGACCCCTATGGCAATGGTGTGGACACTGCGCCCGCCGCTGGCCTGATCTCACAATATGTGAAGGACTTGTCGTTCGAAAACCCGAACGCCCCGGCCATTTTCCAGAACCCGACCGCGCCCGCCATCGACGTGCAGTTCAACATCGCGTCCTCGCAAGTCGGCGAGGACGTGTATGAAATCGTGCTGCGCATCGAAGTGAAGGCGGACGCAGAAGGCACCGTCGCCTTCCTCGTCGACCTTTCCTACGCCGGCCTGTTCGGCCTGCGCAATTTCCCGGCCGAGCATCTCCAGCCGTTCCTGCTGGCCGAAGCGCCGCGCCTGATCTTCCCGTTCGCGCGCCGCGTGCTGGCCGATGCGATCCGCGATGGCGGCTTCCCGCCGCTGTTGCTCGAGCCGATCGATTTCGCCAGCGTCTTCCTGCAGCAGCAGGAAGCGGCCGAAGGCGGCATTGGCGAGACGCTCGGCACAGCCTAAGGGCCTTTTCAGCCCCCCATCCCCAGGTCCGGATGCGGGGGCTGTTTTTGTGAAGACAGCGCCATGAACCTCGTCAAATCACTCGGCTCGATCGGCGGCCTCACGCTGGCCAGCCGGGTGCTGGCGTTGGTGCGCGATTCGCTGGCCGCCCGCTATGTCGGGGCGGGCTTTGCCTCAGACGCGTTCAACGGCGTCGCCTTCCGTTTGCCCAACATGTTCCGCGCCTTGTTCGCGGAAGGTGCGTTTTCCGCCGCCTTCATCCCGATGTTCAACAAGAAAGCGGCGGGGCCAGACGGCATTGCGGCCGGTTATCAGTTCGCCGAGCGCGCGCTGGCGGTGCTGCTGCCGATCCTGATCCTGTTCACCGGCGCGCTGATCCTGGCGGCCTGGCCGATCACCTGGCTGCTCTCGGGCGGTTTCGCGCGACAGCATCCAACGCACGAGCAATTCGCCTTTGCGGTAATGCTGTCACGCATCACTTTGCCCTATCTCGCGCTGATCTCGCTGGCGTCGCTCTTGGGCGGCATCCTCAATTCGCTCGACAAATTCTGGGTCAATGCCGCCGCCCCGATCCTGCTCAATCTGGCGATGATCGTCGGGCTGTGGGTCTTCCACGGCGCGGACGTCTATCAGACCGCGCGCGTGCAGGCGATTTCGGTCACCGTCGGCGGCGTGCTGCAACTCATCTGGCTGATATGGGCGTGCCACCGCGCCGGAGTCGATATGCGGCTGCGCTTGCCGCGGCTCGACGCCGATGTGCGCGAGATGCTGCGGCTGATCGTCCCCGCCGCCGCGGGCGCGGGCGCCTCGCAAATCAATCTGCTGATCTCGACCTCGCTCGCCGGCAGCCTGCTCGCCTCGGGCTCGATCACGTACATTTATTATGCCGACCGGCTGAACCAGCTCCCGCTCGGGCTGATCGGCATCGGCCTCGGCACGATCCTGCTGCCGACCATCTCGCGCCTGCTCTCCACCGGCCAGGACACAGCCGCGATGGAAACGCAGAATCGCGGGATCGAGCTGGCGCTGTTCCTCACCCTCCCCGCCACAGTCGCCTTCATGGTCGCCGCCGAGCCGATCGTGCGCGGGCTGTTCCAATATGGCCATTTCACCGCGATGGACGCGCGCCGCTGCGGCTGGGCGCTCAGCGCCTTCTCGGTCGGCCTGCCGTCTTATGTGCTCGTGAAGGTGCTGACGCCCGGCTATTATGCGCGCGGCGATACCAAGACGCCGGTACGCTATGCGATGCTCTCGATCGCGGTGAACATCGTCGGCAACCTCATTCTGATCCCGCTGATCGGCCATGTCGGCCCGCCGCTCGCGACGGCCCTCGCCTCCACCGTCAATGTCGCGATGCTCTATCGCACCCTCACCCAGCGCGGCCATTTCGCCGCGGACAGCGCTTTGCGCCGCAAGGTCCCGCGCCTGTTGCTCGCCGCCCTATTGATGGGCGCGACGGTGTTCGCGTTCGAGCGGCTGCTCACTCCCTATCTCGGCGGTGCGCTGATCGTGCGCTATGCCGCCCTTGGCGTACTGGTCGGCGCGGGCAGCGCGGTCTATGGCGTGGCCTGTTTCGTCACCGGTGCATACCGGATCGCGGACCTGAAGGCGCTGATGCGGCGGCGCGGCACCTCCAACACTCCCAAGCCCGCCCAGGAATAAGCATATGCGTGTCGTCTCCGGCATCCAGCCCACCGGCAACCTCCACCTCGGCAATTATCTTGGCGCAATCAAGCAGTGGGTGGCGATGCAGGATGCGATGCCTGAGGGAGACGACTGCCTGTTCTTCCTGGCCGATCTCCACGCACTGTCGCAGCCGGTGATCCCGGCCGAGCTCAACGCCCACACCACCGAAATGGCCGCCACGCTGCTCGCCTGCGGCATCGACCCCAAACGCGCGATCCTGTTCAACCAGGCACGCGTCCCCGCGCACAGCGCGCTCCACTGGATCCTCGGCGGCACCGCGCGGATGGGCTGGCTCGGCCGCATGACGCAGTGGAAGGACAAGGCGGGAAAGAAAGGCGAGAGCCAGAGCGTCGGCCTGTTCACCTACCCCGTGCTGCAAGCCGCCGATGTGTTGCTCTATCAGGCGACGCACGTGCCCGTCGGCGAGGACCAGAAGCAGCATCTGGAGCTGGCGCGCGACATCGCGGTGAAGTTCAACACCGATTATGGCGACACCTTCACCCTGCCCGAACCGTTCATCTCCAAGGCCGCCCCGCGCATCATGAGCTTGCGCGATGCGAGCGCGAAAATGTCCAAGTCCGATCCGTCGGACGCCAGCCGCATCAACCTGGTCGATGACGACGACACGATCGCGAGCAAGATCCGCAAGGCCAAGAGCGATGCCGATGGCTTGCCGGGCGAAGTCGCCGGGTTGGCCGAACGGCCCGAGGCGCGCAACCTGGTGACGATCTACGCAGCGCTCGCGGGCGTAACGCCCGATGCGGTGCTGGCGCAGTTCGCTGGCCAAGGCTTCGGCGCGTTCAAGCCTGCCCTCGCCGATCTGGCGGTGGCGACGCTCTCGCCGATCCGCCAGCGGCTGACGGCGTTGCTCGACGATCGCGCGGCGGTGAGTGCAGTGCTGGCCGATGGCGCAGCGCGCGCGAGTGTGCTGGCGGCACCGACGCTGGCGGCGGCGCAAGCGGCGGTTGGGTTGCAGGTGTAACCTGCCCGGTTGCTGAGCCGCGTGGGCGGCACAGGGGTAACGCAGTGCAAGCCCCTCTCCTTCCCGGAGAGGGGTGGACGGTGGCCAACGCGTACACCCGAAGGGCAGCAAACGCCCCACTTGCGGACATTCATGCGCTCCGTCAAAATCGTGCGATTACGCGTGGGTGAGGCAGGCGCTTATGGGGAGGGCAAAATGAAATTGCGTCTGCACAGCAAAGCAGACTTAGGGATCGGTTTAGGCAATCTCGCCATCGGTGGTCTGAACTTCACTCATCGCAACAGCCCTTACGGTTATAGCTGGGACCGATATATGTGGCTGTTTTGGCTGTTGATTGCTGGCATCTGGATTTACCGTGCGTTTCGTCCCGGAAGGTCGGCGAATTAGGCTTTGCGCTGGGATGGCCGTCTATTTCTACTTCTGGTGGACGTCCGCTTTCCACCCAGGTCGAGCCGTTCCCGGCCTTTCGATCGACACGACTCGCCCAGAAGTGGACATTGCGCCCCTCTCTAATCGGCATATGATCTGGCTATGGCAGGCGACTTCCTCTTTACCGCCGCGATATTTGCGCTGGCAATTTATGGCGTCTGGTCCATCCGGCGTGATCTTCGCCGTGGGGTCGCCTCCGCCCGAGGTTTCTCATTTGCGAAGGTTACTCAGCCAAAGCGTTATCGGTGGCTGATGGGCTTCAACATATTCGCTGTCAGTCTCATCTGCATTGGCGCGATCATCCAACTGGCCGAAGCAATCGGCAAATCGTAGAGCGGTAGCCAGCGGCAGCTTTCCACCCCTTTCCGCCGTTCGCGATCTATAGCGCGATACCATAGGCGGCGCATACCACGCCCAATTGCTCCCCCCAGCGAAAGCCAAGGAACCTGGTTCGTTCCAAAGGCCCACTGGAACAGCGCTTCTAGTCACGCTCCCGCGCTACCGCAGGCCAACCCGCGCCAAAATCCCTCTCCCAG
>NZ_JH584235.1:3456133-3478391 GCF_000241465.1 Sphingomonas echinoides ATCC 14820 | reverse complement strand
CGGGAGAGGGAGGGAGCGGCGAAGCCGCGGAAGGGTGAGGGTGAGCCGGGCGCAGCTCCTGCAAAGTCGCCCTCACCCTTCCCACGCCTCCGGCGCGGACCCCTTCCCTCTCCCGCTGGGAGAGGGACGCGAGGAATCACCCCTCCAGCTCGCGCAGCAAATAGCGCACGGCGGTATCGATCTCGCGATCCTTGTCGCGCAATTCCTCGATCCGGCGCACCGCGTGGATCACGGTCGAATGGTCGCGCCCGCCGAACTTGCGGCCGATCTCGGGCAGCGAGCGCGTCGTCAGCCGCTTGGCGAGGTACATGGCGATCTGGCGGGGCCGTGCCACCACCACCGCGCGCCGCGCCGAGACCAGATCGACCGGCTTCAGCTCGAAATGCGCCGACACCGCCTTCTGGATCTCGTCGATCGTCACGCGGCGTTCGGCCCCGCGCAGCACATCGCCCAGCGTCGCCACGGCGAAGTCGAGGTCGATCTCGACCCCTGTCAGCTGCGCATAGGCCACCACGCGGTTGAGCGCGCCTTCCAGATCGCGAATGTTGGCGGTGATGCGCGATGCGAGCAGATCGAGCACGTCGCCCGGCACCTTCGCGCCCGGCATGTCGACCAGCTTGCGCGCCAGCACCGCACGGCGCAGCGCGAGGTCAGGTGCCTTGATATCGGCCACCAGCCCGCACGACAGGCGCGAGGTGATCCGTGCCTCGACCCCGTCGAGCCCCTGCGGGCAGCGATCGGCCGAGATCACCAGCCGCTTGCCGGCGCCCATCACTTCGTTGATCGTGTGGAAGAACTCTTCCTGCGTCGAATCCTTGCCCGCGATGAACTGCAGATCGTCGACCAGCAGCAGATCGGCCGAGCGCAGCCGCGTCTTGAAGCTGTGCGTGTCGCGGTTGCGCAGCGCCTGCACGAAATCGAACATGAAGCGCTCGGCCGACATCAGCAGCACGCGCGCGCCGGGCACCGCCTCGAGATAAGCCGCGCCAATTGCGTGCATCAGATGCGTCTTGCCCTGCCCGGTGCCGCTGTGGAGGAACAGCGGGCTGAAGCGCGGCACGCCGGGCTCGGCCAGCGCGCGCGCCGCATTGTAGGCGACCATGTTGGAGGCATCGACCACGAACCGGTCGAAGGTGAAGCGCGGGTCGAGCGGCGGGCGATCGGCGACCACCACGGGCGCTTCTACCGCCGCCGGAAGCGAATCGACCGTGAGCACGGCGGGGGCCGGTGCCGCAGTGGCCGAGCCCGTCTCGATCGAAACGCGCCGCACCGTCGGCAGAACCGCGCGGAATTCCTGCAGCAAACGATCAGCATAATGGTTGCGGACCCAATTGGTCATGAACGCCGACGGCAACGCCAGGCGCACCGCCCCCTCGTCCAGACTGGGCAACAGCGTCATCGGCTTGAGCCACTGATCGAACAGCCGCGCCCCGGCCGATTCCCGCAAATGCGCCCGTACGACGGCCCAAGCGCGGTCGACCGAACCGTCCGGCTGCACGCCGTCCACGCTCGTACCGTTCGCGCTCGCCCCCCTGTTCAACGTTACGACCACACCAAAAACCTTTGTTGGACAAGCGGGTGAACCACCGCGCCGCCGGAATTGCACAGACAAAGCCCCCCACAGCCGGAATCACCGCCTGCCTGACGTTGCCATTCGAATTGAGTCGCGAGACGCTTGGTCTGCGCGTTGGAGGGCCAGTTATGAAGATCGCAGCGAGTCGATCAAGGCCTGCCCCTGTCAGATTTTTGAAATAATCTGGATTGACTCGTATCTAGCCACGGATTCGCGTCAAATTTCTTATAAGCCTTTGAATTACAGACTTTAATGTCGTTACACTTTCGTGTCGTTTTTGCGAATCGCAGTGAATCCGTGGGTTGCGGTTATTTGGGGTTAGCGGGGTCTCGAAACGTTCCGCGCGCCACGCCTGACGATGGGATGGAAGCGACGCGGTTCCACAGCGGACGACAAAAAGCCCGCCGGATTTGCATCCAGCGGGCGTTTTCGCCAATAATCAGCGCGGTTTAGGCCAGCGCGGAGAGGCGCTTGGTCAGGCGCGAGAACTTGCGGCTCGCGGTGTTCTTGTGCAGCACGCCCTTGGCGACGCCGCGCATCAGCTCAGGCTGAACCATCGCCATCGCGGCGGTCGCTGCGGCCTTGTCGCCCGCTTCCAGAGCATTCTCGACCTTCTTGACGAAAGTCCGGATGCGACCGGTGCGGTTGCCGTTTACCAGTGTCCGCGCGGCGTTACGACGGATACGCTTTTTCGCCTGTGGCGTGTTCGCCATGAAGCCCTCTGATTCTGCAAATAAGAAAGGGCGGGAGAAAGCTCCCGGCCCCGGAAGCCGTGCGCCTTAGCGAGAACGCGCGCGCCGGTCAATCACCGCTGGCATTTTGGGCACCAAAATGTCGAGCGCCCGCCCTCGGCATAGCGCGCCACCGTGCCACCGCAGGCACAGGGCTCCCCCTCACGGCCATAGACCGCGAATTGCTTGGAGAAATAGCCGAGTTCGCCATCGGGCCGTGCATAATCGCGCAAGGTCGATCCGCCGGCCTCGATCGCGGAGAGCAGCACCGAACGGATCGCCGCGACGAGTCGCTCGAGCTTGGCGCGCGACAGGTCGCCCCCGGCGCGCTTGGGCGAGATGCCCGCAAGATGGAGTGCCTCGCAGACATAGATGTTGCCGAGCCCGGCGACGATTCGCTGATCGAGCAACAACAGCTTGATCGACGCGACCCGCCCGGCAAGCGCCCGGTGCAAGTATGCAGCGGTCAAATCGGGGCCGAGCGGCTCCGGCCCCAACGCCTTGAACGCCGGAAAATCGGCGAGCGCGGTCGTCGCCAGCAGATCGACCGAGCCGAAGCGCCGCGCATCGTTGAGCGCGAGGCGCTGCGTCGCGGTTTCGAGAATCAAATGATCGTGCGGCAGCACGTCGCTGGGGTCGACCCGCCAGCGTCCCGACATGCCGAGGTGGAACACCATGGTGTCGCCGCGATCGGTTTCGATCAGCCCATATTTGGCGCGACGGGAAAGCCCGGTGACCGTCGCCCCGGTCAGGCGCTGGCCGAGATCGGCCGGAAAGGGTCGCCGCAGGTCCGGGCGGCGGAGCTGGACCAATGTGATGCGCTGACCATCGAGCACGGGCCGCAGCCCGCGCACGGTGGTTTCGACTTCGGGTAATTCGGGCATTCCCCGCTTTTGCCCGAACGGTGCCAAGGGTCAACGACAGCGCGCACCCTGGCTGATGACACGTCCTTCCTTCGCGCCTTCGCGTCTTCGCGTGCAATGCGCGTTCTTTCTCACGCGACGACGCGAAGGCGCGACGAGGAATCGCCACCACATGACAATTTGACCCATCCGCCATGCAGTGGTTTGCGCCGCCGCTTCGCTCGGCTAGAGCGGGCGACATGACCGACACACAATCCGGCTCCGACACCGCCCCCGGCACCGTCTCCTTCGGCTACGAAGATATTCCCGCCACCGAAAAGACCGCGCGCGTCGGCGGCGTGTTTTCGAGCGTGGCGCGCAGCTACGACATCATGAACGACGCGATGTCCGGCGGGATGCACCGTTTGTGGAAGGATCGCTTCGTCCGCCGCGTGAAGCCGCGCGAGGGCGAGCAGATCCTCGATATGGCGGGCGGCACTGGCGATATCGCCTTCCGTCTGGCCGAATCGGGCGCGAGCGTGACGGTTGCCGACATCAACCCGCAAATGCTGGAAGTCGGCATGGAACGCGCCGCCAAGCGCGGCATTGACGGCCTGGTGTGGACCGAGGCCAATGCCGAGACGCTGGTCTTCCCCGACCGCTTCTTCGATGCCTATACGATCGCCTTTGGCATCCGCAACGTGACCGACATCCCCAAGGCATTGCGCGAAGCGCACCGCGTCTTGCGGCGCGGCGGGCGGTTCTATTGCCTGGAATTCTCGACCACGCTGTGGCCGGGTTTCGCCGATGTCTATGACGTCTATTCGCACAAGGTGGTGCCACAGCTCGGCAAATTGCTGGCGCAGGATGCCGACAGCTATCGCTATCTGATCGAATCGATTCGCCGTTTTCCCGATATGCCGACCTTCGAAGGCATGATCCGCGACGCCGGCTTCGTGCAGACCGGGGTCGAGCCGATGCTGGGCGGGCTGGTTGCGATCCACCACGGGTGGAAGATTTGATGGGCGAGACGATCACCCTCCCCTCCCGCTTGCGGGAGGGGGCGGGGGAGGGCCTTTCCAAGAGCCTGGCACCGCAATCCCGTCAGCCCCTCCCCCATCCCCTCCCGCAAGCGGGAGGGGAGCAAAAGTGACCGCCCCCGCTATCCACCTCTGGCGCCTGCTGAAATGGGGTCGCATCCTCGCGCGGCATGGCGCGCTTTCGGGCATCGAGCGCGACCCCAATACGCCCGCCCCGGTGCGCCGCCTCGCCCGGATCGCGCGGCTGGGCGCGCGCGTGCCCGCCGTGCCGCGTTATGCCGATGCGTTTCAGGCGATCGGCCCCGCCGCGATCAAACTCGGCCAGACGCTGGCGACGCGGCCCGACATTGTCGGCGAAGCGGCGTCGAACGATCTGATGCGGCTGCAGGACGCGCTGCCGCCCGTCCCCTATGACACGATCCACGCCGCGATGACGCGCGCCTTCCAGCGCGATCCGGCGGAATTGTTCGCCTCGATCGATCCGGTGCCGGTCGGCGCGGCCTCGATCGCGCAAGTCCATCGCGGCGTCACCACCGACGGCCGCACCGTCGCGATCAAGGTGCTGCGCCCCGGCGTCGAGGAAGATTTCACCCGCGCAATCGACACTTATGAATGGGCAGCGGCGCAAGTCGAAGCAATGGGCGGCGAACTGTCACGGCTGCGCCCACGGCTGGTGATCGAGACGTTCAAACGCTGGACCGCGCGCGAGCTTGATTTGCGCCGCGAAGCCGCCTCGGCCTCCGAACTCGCCGATGCGATGATGGCGGAGCCCGATTTCCTCGTGCCCAAGATCGATTGGCAGCGCACCACCGGCAAGGTGCTGACGCTCGAATGGATTGACGGGATCAAGCTCTCCAACCGCGCGGCGCTGGTCGAAGCGGGCTATGACATGCAAGCGCTGGCCAACACCTTGGTCCACGCCTTTCTGCGCCAGGCGATTGCCGAGGGCTTTTTCCACGCCGACATGCACCAGGGCAATTTGTTCGCATTGCCCGATGGCAAGATCGCCGCGATCGACTTCGGCATCATGGGCCGGATCGACCGGCGCGCCCGCGTGTGGCTCGCCGAAATCCTCTACGGGCTGATCACCGGAAACTATAAGCGCGTCGCCGAAATCCATTTCGAGGCGGGCTATGTGCCGCCGCACCACAATGTCGCCGAATTTGCCACCGCCCTGCGCGCGGTCGGCGAGCCGATGCGCGGCATGGCGGTGAAGGACATGTCGATCGGCATGATGCTCGACGGCCTGTTCAACATCACCCGCGATTTCGACATGCAAACGCAGCCGCATCTGCTGCTGCTGCAAAAGACGATGGTGATGGTGGAGGGCGTGGCGACCAGCCTCGACCCCGACATCAATTTGTGGGACGCCGCCGCCCCGTTTGTGCGCGAATGGATCCGCACCGAACTCGGCCCTGAAGCGGCGGTGGCCGATCGGCTGGTCGAGGGGTTCCGGACGCTGTCGCGCCTGCCCGATCTGGTGCGCAACATCGAACGGCGCTTCCCCAACCCGCCGGGCGCACCGCCCGAGCCGCCGCTGAAGCACATTGAGGTGCTGCGCTTTGGGGCTGGCTGGCGCTACGCGCTGGTCGCGTTGGTGAGCGCGGGCGCGAGCCTGGGCCTGGGATGGATGCTCTGGGGGTGAAGGAGGCCGCGCCCTTGTGGCTGGCCACGCCGTCGCGCTTTGCCGGTCTGAGCTTGCGCGGAGCCCGTATCGGCGTGGCGCTGCTGGCGCTGCTTCTGCTCGCGACCTTGCTGGCGCTGGCGAGCCCCGGGGCACCGCCGATCAACCATGATCCCGCCAATCGCGGCGAGGACCAGGTCGACGTCGTGCGGTATGAAACGATTGTGCAGGGCGTGCGCGGCGGTGGCGGTTATTATCCGGTGACCGCGCAAGCGCTGCGCGCGGGCGATGACGCGATGCAGCCCTTCCTCACCTTCCGCCTGCCGACGCTCGCGGTGGTGC
This sequence comes from Sphingomonas echinoides ATCC 14820, assembly GCF_000241465.1. Lineage (GTDB taxonomy): Bacteria > Pseudomonadota > Alphaproteobacteria > Sphingomonadales > Sphingomonadaceae > Sphingomonas > Sphingomonas echinoides. The sequence goes on along the minus strand of NZ_JH584235.1, from coordinate 3,472,239 downwards.
AAGCCGCGCTGCCGCCCGCCGCCACGATGCTGCTGCTTTATGCGCTGGTCGCCGGGGTGATGTTCGCCTGGTATCGGCAGGTGCGGTCTGCGTTTGCCACTCCAGCGCCGGTGTGGGTCGCGATGGCGTTGCTGGCGGGGGGGCTGATCGCCTTCGTGAAGGCCGACCTTGCCTGCTTTCACGAGATTTGGGCGGGATTGCTGATCGCGCTGTCGCTCGCCGTGCGGCGCGAGGGCAAATGGATCGAGGCGGCCGCGATCGGGCTGATCGCAATGCTGATCCGCGAGACCGCCGCACTCTACGTTGTGATTATGGCGGTGTTCGCTTTTGCCGAGGGCCACCGCAAGGAAGCGATCGGCTGGGCGACCACGCTCGGGGTGTTGGCCGTCGTGCTCGCGCTTCACGCCCATGCGGTGTCGCTGGTGGTGCGCGAGACCGATCCGGCATTGGCGGGCTGGCCGGGGCCGCTCGGCTTCGGCTTTTTCATCACGACGATGCAGTTGTGGACGGTCCTCACCCTGGCCCCCTTGTGGTTCGCAGCCCCGGTGATCGGGCTGGCGCTGTTCGGCTGGGCGGCGTGGAAGAGCGCGCTCGCCTTGCGCGCGCTGGCGGTGTTCAGCGGCTATGCCGCGCTGCTGGCTCTGTTCGGGCGCGCCGACACCTTCTATTGGGGGCTGATGATCGCGCCCACGCTTCTGATCGGCCTCGCCTTTGCGCCCGATGGCGTGCGCGACCTGATCGCGCGCGCGCAGGATCCGCGCCGCAAGATTACCGTCACGCGGGTGGTGCGATGAAGATCCTGCTGATCGTCGGCGGCGGCATCGCCGCGTATAAGGCGTGCGAGCTGATCCGGCTGTGCCGCAAGGGCGGGATTGCGGTGAAGTGCGTGCTGACCGATGGCGGCGCGCATTTCGTGACCCCGATGACGCTGGCCGCTTTGTCCGAAAACCAAGTCCATACCAGCCTGTGGGACCTGAAGGACGAGGTCGAGATGGGCCATATCCAGCTCAGCCGCGAGGCCGATCTGGTCGTGATCGCGCCCGCCACTGCCGATCTGATGGCGAAGATGGCCGCCGGGATTGCCGATGACCTGGCCACCACCTTGCTGCTGGCGACCGACAAGCCCGTGCTCGCCGCGCCCGCGATGAACGTGCGGATGTGGCAGCATCCGGCGACACGCCGCAACGTCGCAACCCTGCGCGGCGATGGCGTGACCGTGCTGGAGCCCGATGAAGGGGCGATGGCATGCGGCGAATATGGCCCCGGTCGCCTGCCCGAGCCCTCGGCGATTTTTGCGGCGATCCAGGCGGCGTTGGCGGGGTGACCCCTCCCCACATCCTCGTCACGGCCGGCCCCACGCATGAGCCGATCGACCCGGTGCGCTATCTGGCGAATCGCTCCTCGGGCAAGCAGGGCTTTGCGATTGCCGCCGCGCTGGCCGCGCGCGGCGCGCGGGTGACACTGGTGGCCGGGCCGGTTACGCTCCCTACGCCGCCGGGCGTGAGCCGCATCGATGTCGAGACCGCGCTGGAAATGGCGGCGGCGGTCGAATCGGTGCTGCCGGTCGATGCGGCGGTGATGGTCGCCGCCGTCGCCGACTGGCGCTCCGACAGCACCGGGCAGAAGATCAAAAAAGGCCCGGACGGGCCGCCTACGCTGCGCCTGGTCGAAAATCCCGACATCCTCGCCACGCTCGCCGCCAGCCCGCAGCGCCCGCGCCTGCTGATCGGCTTTGCGGCCGAGACCGAGCGCGTGAGCGAGCACGCCACCGCCAAGCTGACGCGCAAACGCGCCGACTGGATCGTCGCCAACGACGTGTCGGGCGATGTGATGGGCGGCGCGGCCAATGCCGTCCACATCGTTACCGCAAGCGGAATCGAAAGCTGGGAACGCTTGCCGAAGGACGAGGTCGCGGCGCGGCTGGCCGATCGCATCCTGGCGACGCTTGCGCCGAACGCCCCGCCGACCTTCGACACGCCCGATTCGCCCTGCTATGGCACCGCCATGAGTGGCTTGATTACCATTGCGCTGAAACGCCTCCCCCATGGGGAAGGCCTGCCTTTGCCGACCTATGCCACCGACGGTGCAGCCGGCATGGATGTCGTCGCCGCCGAAGACAGCGTGCTCGCGCCCGGCGCACGCGCCGCGATTGCGACCGGCTTCGCCATTGCCATCCCCGAAGGCTATGAGGTGCAGGTCCGCCCACGCTCGGGCCTGGCGCTGAAGCACGGCATCACTTGCCTCAACACCCCCGGCACGATCGACAGCGACTATCGCGGCGAAGTGAAGGTGATTCTCGCCAATCTCGGGCAGGAACCGTTCGTGATCGCGCGCGGCGACCGGATCGCGCAGCTTGTCCCCGCCCCCGTGCAGCGCGCGGTGCTGGAGGTGGTGGAGACGCTCGACAATACCGCGCGTGGCGTCGGCGGTTTCGGATCGACCGGGCGATGATCGCCCTGCTGCTTCAGGCGGCGGAGGTGCCCGCCATGCCTGTGGATTGGTCGGCTCTGGCCCCGATCCCCTATCTCGCGCCGCCCAAGGTGACGCCCGAACTGTCCGGGTTCGTGGCGACCGAAATCACCGCAGGCCGTTGCGCCATCGCCAAGCCGACTGACGGCCATTATGTCGTGCGCGTCGATGTCGCGACCCTGATCGGACCGGATGGAACCGTGCGCCGTGCGGTACCGCACGCCATCGCCTGCCCGACGGTTGAGCAATATGCGGCGGGCCTGGTCACCGGTTTCGCACGCGGCAATCTGCCGATGCGGCCCGGCGCGACCGATGCGTGGTATCGCGCGACGATCGTCTTCGAGTGGAACGCTTAGTGTCGTCCTCGGAGAGGGCGGATCATCGCCATCCCGTTCGGGCTGAGCGTGTCGAAGCCCGGTTCCGCCCCGGAGGTATCCCGTGCTGGGCAAGGCCCTTCGACAGGCTCAGGGCGAACGGAAAACGGCGCGAACCACCAAAACCGTGCCTCTGACAGGCTGCCTGTGACACTCTCCGACGAAGAACTGAACCGCTACGCCCGCCACATCGTGCTGCGCGAGGTTGGTGGCGCGGGGCAAATGCGGCTGAAGGCGGCGACGGTTGCCATTGTCGGTGCGGGCGGCATTGGCAGCCCGGCCATCCAATATCTGGCCGCGGCCGGGATTGGGCGGCTGATCGTCATCGATGACGACACGGTCGATCTTTCCAATCTCCAACGCCAGACCGTGTTTGGCGACGCCGATGTCGGCGCGGGCAAGGTGGCGGCGGCGGCGCACGCGGCGCACCGGATCAACCCGCATGTCGTCCTCGACCAGCGCCCCGAGCGACTGACCCCCGACACTGCCGCGCACCTGCTGGGCGGCGCGGACGTGGTGATCGACGGCACCGACAGTTTCGCGACGCGCCTCGCCGTCGCCGACGCCGCGCACGGCTTGCGCATCCCGCTCGTCTCCTCGGCGGTCGGGCAATTCGAGGGGCAACTGGGCGTGTTTCGCGGTTGGGAGGCGGACAAGCCCTGCTATCGCTGCTTCGTCGGCAATGTGGTCGATCAGGCGGGCGACAGTTGCGCCGAACAAGGCGTGCTCGGCGCGATGACCGGGGTGATGGGCAGCCTCGCCGCACTGGAGGCGATGCGCAGTGTGGTCGGCTTCGGCGAGGATAGCGCGGGCAAGCTGCTGCTGGTTGATGCGCTTGCCTTCCGCTTCCGCACGATCGCCTTGCCGAAAGACCCAGGCTGCCCGGCCTGCGGTTAGCGGGGTTTTAAGGGAGCGCGCGCTATGCGCCTGCCATGACCTCTCCGCGCATCCTCGTCATCTTCGGCACCCGGCCCGAAGCGATCAAACTCTTTCCCGTCGTTGCCGCGCTCAAGGCGCAGGGCAGCCTCGATGTACGCACTTGCGTCACCGCGCAACATCGCGGGCTGCTCGATCAAGTGCTCAGCATCGCCAATCTGCGTCCCGATATCGATCTCGATCTGATGGAGCCGGGTCAGACGCTGGATCGCCTGACCGCGCGGTTGCTGACCGGGCTTGGCGATGTGATGGACGCCGAAAAGCCCGACCGGGTGATCGTTCAGGGCGACACTGCCACCGCAATGGTCGGCGCGCTCGCGGCATATTACCGCAAGGTGCCGGTCAGCCATGTCGAGGCGGGCTTGCGCTCGGGCGACATTTACCAGCCCTGGCCCGAGGAAGTGAACCGCCGCATCGTCGCGCCAATCGCCGACCAGCATTTCGCGCCGACCGAGACCGCCGCCGAAGCGCTGCGCCGCGAGAATATCGCACCTGCAACGATCCACGTCACCGGCAACACCGTGATCGACGCGCTGCACGCGACGCGCGCCAAGCTCGCCGCCGACCCAACGCTCGCCAGCGGGCTCGACGGGACCGCTGAGCGTTTCGCGGGCAAGCGCATCATCCTGGTCACCACCCACCGCCGCGAAAATTTCGGCGGCGGCATGGACAATATCGCGCACGCCCTCGCCCGCATCGCCGCGCGCGACGACGTCGCCATCCTGTTCCCGATGCACCCCAACCCCAATGTCGTCGAGGCCATGAACCGCGTGCTCGGCGATCGGCCGAATATCGCGCGAATCGATCCGCTCGATTACCCGCATTTCATCCGCGCGCTGGAGCTGTGCGACATCGCGCTGACCGATTCGGGCGGCGTGCAGGAAGAAGCGCCCGCACTCGCCAAGCCCGTATTGGTGATGCGCGAGACGACCGAGCGCCCCGAAGGCGTGGCGGCGGGCACGGCCAAACTGATTGGTACCGATCCTGATCGGATCGTTTCCGAAATATCAACCCTCCTCGACGACAAGGGCGCCTACCAGTCCATGGCACGCGCCCACAATCCGTTCGGCGACGGCCATGCGTCCGGCAGGATCGCAAAGGTAATCGCCGATGGTTTCGGATGCTGAATTGAAGGTCGTCGTTGTCGGCCTGGGCTATATCGGCCTGCCGACCGCCGCCGTGATCGCGCGCACGGGGGCCAAGGTGCTTGGCATCGACGTGTCCGAGCATGTCGTCGAAACGGTCAATTCGGGCAAGATCCATATCGAGGAAGTCGATCTCGACGGCCTCGTTTCCGGCGTGGTCGCGCGCGGCACCTTGCGGGCAGCGACGCAGATCGAACCCGCCGATGTTTTCGTCATCGCAGTGCCGACGCCCTTTGCCGACGATCATGCGCCCAATATCGGCTATGTCCTACGCGCCGCCACCACCATCGCCGCGGTGCTGAAGGCAGGCGATGTCATCATCCTCGAATCGACCTCCCCCGTCGGCACGACCGAGAAGGTGCGCGACTTGCTCGCGCAGTTGCGCCCCGACCTGAAGGTGCCCGGCAAGACTGGCGAAAGCGCGGACATCGCCATCGCCTATTGCCCCGAGCGCGTGTTGCCGGGCCGCATCCTGGTCGAACTGATCGACAATGACCGCGTGATCGGCGGCATCACGCCGCGGTGTGCGCGGAAAGCGCTGCAATTCTATCGCCGTTTCGTGCGCGGCGCGTGCGTCACCACCACGAGCCGCGCGGCGGAGATGACCAAGCTCACCGAAAACGCCTTTCGCGACGTCAACATCGCCTTCGCCAATGAACTCAGCCGCGTCGCCGATACGATGGAGGTCGATGTGTGGGAGGTGATCCGTCTCGCCAACCGCCATCCACGCGTCAACATCCTGTCGCCCGGCCCCGGCGTCGGCGGCCATTGCATCGCGGTCGACCCGTGGTTCCTGGTGCATGCCGATCGCGACAACACCCCCCTCATTCGCACCGCACGCGAAGTGAACGACGCCAAGATCGACTATGTCGTGGAACGCGCCGAGGCGATGGTGGCGGCGCACCCGGGCGTGCGCGTCGCGTGCCTGGGCCTGGCCTTCAAGGCCAATATCGACGATTTCCGCGAAAGCCCCGCGCTCAAGGTCGCGACGGCGCTCGCGGCGCGCTTCGGCGATCGGCTCGATGTGGTCGAGCCTTATACCCGCACCCTGCCCGCCGTGTTCAATGGCACCGGCGCGACGCTGACCGACATCGACACCGCGATCGAGACGTGCGGCATCATGATCGTGCTGGTCGACCATGATGTGTTCAAATCGGTGCCGGTCGACGAACGCGCCGACAAGATCGTCTATGACACGCGCGGCATCTGGCCCGATCAGCCGCGCGCGCCCGTCCGCACGGAAGCGTTGCGCCTCGCCAGCTAAGGCCTGATAGGGAACGCCATGTCGACCGATCCCATCCTCGTCACCGGTGTCGCCGGATTCATCGGCATGCATGTCGCGCGCGCGCTGCTGGCGCGGGGTGAGCATGTCATCGGCATCGATAGCTTCAACGACTATTACCCCGTCAGCCTGAAAGAAGCGCGCGTCGCGGCGATCGCGGCGGAGGCAGACGGACGCTTCACGCTGCACCGCGTGGATTTTGCCGATCATGCCGCGCTCGATTCGGCGCTCGGGGCAGCGCCGTTCACCCGCATCGTCCATCTCGGCGCGCAGGCGGGGGTACGCTATTCGATCGACAATCCGCGCGCCTATATCCACTCCAACATTGCCGGGCACCTCAACCTGCTCGAACTCGGGCGGCAGCGCGGCGTGGCGCATCTCGTCTATGCGTCATCCTCCTCCATCTATGGCGGCGATGCCACCCTACCGTTCAAGGTCGACGACCGCGCCGACCGGCCGCTGTCGCTTTATGCCGCGACCAAGCGCGCCGACGAGTTGATGAGCGAGACCTACGCCCATCTCTATCGCCTGCCGCAGACGGGCTTGCGTTTCTTCACCGTCTACGGGCCGTGGGGGCGGCCCGACATGGCGATGTGGCTGTTCACCAGCGCGATCTTGGAAGACCGCCCGATCCAGGTGTTCAATCACGGGGATATGCGGCGCGATTTCACCTATATCGACGATATCGTCGCCGGGATCATCGCCTGCCTCGATCACCCGCCTGCGGACGACGGCAGCATCAAGGCTGGCGGCAGCCCGGCCCCGCACCGGCTCTACAATATCGGCAACCACCGCTCGGAACGGCTCGACCGGCTGATCGACCTGATTGAGGCCGCGTGCGGCAAGCCCGCCATCCGCATCAACGCGCCGATGCAGCCCGGCGACATGCCCGATACCTTCGCCGATATCAGTGCGATCCAGCGCGACCTCGGCTTCGCACCGACCACCTCGATCGATGTCGGCGTGCCAAAGTTCGTGGAATGGTATCGCGGCTATATCGAGCGCTGCTGAGCGCCCGATTAGCCCCGACCCGCTCGAATCTTATTTGAGCAGGTCGACCGCAAAGGCACGAACGGCATCGCCGATATCGGCGCGCCCAAACGCGACCGCGAGATTGGCGGTCATGTATCCCGCTTTGTCCCCGCAATCGTAGCGTTTCCCGTCGAAGGTCAGCCCGTGAAACGGCTGCTGGCCGATCATCCGCGCCATCGCGTCGGTCAGCTGGATTTCACCGCCAGCACCCTTGCCCTGCGTTTCCAGCACACGCATCACCTCGGGCTGGAGGATGTAGCGACCGATCACCGACAGGTTGGACGGCGCAGTGCCCTTGGCGGGCTTCTCGACCAGCCCTTTGACTTCGGTCAGAGCACCCTCGCGCACGCCTGGCGTGATCACGCCATACATATGCGTCTGATCCTCCGGCACTTCCTGCGCGCAGATGATGTTGCCACCAACCTGCATATAGGCATCGACCATTTGCTTGAGGCAGCCCGGCTTGCCCACCATGAAATCGTCAGCGAGCAAAACCGCAAAGGGTTCATCCCCCACGATGTCGCGCGCGCACCATACCGCGTGGCCGAGACCCATCGGCTCCTGCTGGCGAACATAGGCGACCGCGCCGGGCTTGAGCCGGGTGGCGTCAAGGATCGACAGCGACTTGCCGCGGGCGGTCATGGTCGCCTCGAGCTCATAGGCGATATCGAAATGGTCCTCGATCGCGGATTTGCCGCGCCCGGTGACGAAGATCATCTGCTCGATGCCTGCTTCCAACGCCTCGTCGACCGCATATTGGATCAACGGACGATCGACGACCGGCAGCATTTCCTTGGGCATCGCCTTGGTGGCCGGAAGGAAACGGGTGCCAAGGCCGCCGACGGGGAAAACGGCTTTACGAAGCGGGCGAACGGTCATTTTTGCTCCGAAAACAAATACGTTGGCGAAAGGTTTACTTCGTTACGCCTCAATACCGATCCTGCCGGATATTGCATCCATCAAATTGGACGCCGGTTTTTCGATACACCGCGTTAGGGAGCGGCGGGAGCCGTCTTAGGATCAGCAAGCTGCTGCTGGCGCAACTGGTCGAAAGCCGCCTGCGAAATGAAATCGATCAAATCAATGTCGAACACCAGCACCGACCCCGGCGGGATTGGCCCGGAACCGGCCCCGCCATAGCCCAGGCTGGGCTTGATCCATACACGATAGTGCGCGCCGCGCGGCATCGCCTTCAACGCTTCGGCGAAACCCGGCACGACCGCTGCGACCGGCAGCGGCGTGGGTTGCGCGCTCTGGTCGAAAATCGTGCCATTGGTCAATTTGCCGACATAATTGACCAATGCGACGTCTCCGTCGCCCGGCTTTTCTGCCCCGGTGCCGGGTTTCACGACCAGATATTGAAGGCCAGACGCGGTCTGCACGACACCGCGCACGCGTGCGTTTGCTGCAAGGAATGCGTCGGCTGTCACTGGGGTGGCGGCGACAGGCTGGGCGCGGCGCGGGAGCGGTTTTTTGACTCGCGCCTGCGCAATCCCGCTGGTCAAGACAACCGCCGCGAGCCCGGCGGCACAGACGATCGATCGCATCTCAGCGGCCAGTCGGCGGTCCAGCTGAACCCGGGGGCATCATGCCCTGCTGTTGCTGCATCATCTGCTGCTGCATCTGCTTGTATTTCAGGATCGGCATCGAATCGAGCAGTTCGACATCGAACACCAGCGCCGCGTTGGGCGGGATCGGGCCGCCGGGGGGCACGTGATCGCCATAGCCCAGGCTCGGCTTCAGCCAGATCCGGTACTTGCCGCCCTTGTTCATCAGCTTGAGCGCTTCGCTGAAGCCCGGCACGACGCCGCCCACTTCGAGCGGAGTCGGCTGCGCGGACTTGTCGAACACGGTGCCGTCGAGCAGACGGCCCTCATATGTGATGAGGACTTCGTCCGCGTCGGTCGGGTTCGGCCCGGTGCCCGGCGTCAGCACCTGATATTGCAGGCCCGACGGCGTCGTCACCACAGCCTTCGCCCGCGCATTATGCGCGAGGAAGGCGGTGGCGGGATCGGTCGGGGTCTGGAACGCCAGCGCCACCGCCGCGACCAGCGCGACGGCGATGCCAACCCACAGATACACCAAAATGCTCCGCTTCACGGGCTTTAGCGGGACAGCGGTGATCGACATGGTGGCTCCCGGGCAGGGGGTCGAGAAAGATAGGCAGGCGAAATCAGGTCGCGGCGGGCATCACCGCCCGCCCGATCATGATCTTACCGTGCGCCGTCGCGTTCCATGCGCTTGCGCTCGAGCTTGCGCGCGCGGCGAACGGCAGCGGCACGCTCACGGGCGCGCTTTTCGCTCGGCTTCTCGTAGTGACGGCGCAGCTTCATCTCGCGATAGACGCCTTCGCGCTGCAGCTTCTTCTTGAGCGCGCGCAGCGCCTGGTCGACATTGTTGTCGCGTACGATGATTTGCATAAACCCGAACAGCTCCGAATCGATAGAAAAGCGCCGCCGCGAACATCAGGTCCGCGTCGCAAGGCGTGCGCCCTACACGGCGATGCCCGAAGTTTCAAGGCATACCGCACCTTTTACGTGACTTTGGCCCGGAGCGGTCTGTAAGCGGGCGCAATGAGCAGCAGCCCCCTCACCTTCTATAACAGCCTTACGCGCTCGCTGGAGCCGTTCGTCCCGATCGATCCGCGCCTGGTGCGCCTCTACACCTGCGGGCCGACCGTGTATAATTATCAGCATATCGGCAACATGCGCGCCTTCCTGTTTGCCGATACGCTGGGGCGTGTGCTGCGCTGGAAGGGCTATCCGACCAAGCATGTCATCAACATCACCGATGTCGGCCATTTGACCTCGGACGCCGATGCCGGCGACGACAAGATGGAAAAGGCGGCCGCCGCGCAAGCCAAGTCGATCTGGGAGATCGCGGCGCATTATACCGCCGCGTTCAAGGAAGACGTTGCGCGGCTGAACATCGATCCGCCTGCCGAATGGACCGTCGCGACCGACCACATCCCGCAAATGATCGCATTCGCCAAGCGAATCGAGCAGGATTGCTATCTCATCGACGGCGGGCTCTATTTCGACACCACCCGCGTGCCCGATTATGGCAGCCTCGCGCGCGCCGTCTCCGATGCGGGCGAAAGCCGCATCGATCCGGTCTCGGGCAAGCGCCATCCGCAGGATTTTGCGATCTGGCGGCGCTCGCCGCCGGGCGAGCAGCGCCAGATGGAATGGGATTCACCCTGGGGCAAGGGTGCGCCCGGCTGGCATCTCGAATGCTCGGTGATGAGCCTGCAGCATCTCGGCCACCCGTTCGACATCCATACCGGCGGGATCGACCACCGCGAGATTCACCATCCCAATGAGATCGCACAGAACCAGGCGTTCTGCGCGTGCGACGACACCGGCGCGCGGCTGTGGATGCACAACAACTTCCTGGTCGATCGCGGCGGCAAGATGTCCAAGTCTACCGGTCAGTTCCTGCGCTTGCAGACGCTGGTCGACGCCGGCTTCCATCCGCTCGCCTACCGCATGATGTGCCTGCAGGCGCATTATCGCAGCGAGCTCGAATTCACCTGGGACAATCTCGCCGCCGCTTTCACGCGGCTGAAACGGCTGGTCATCGCCCGCGATGCGTTGCGCGCGCGCGATGACGGCACGCTGAAGGGCGATGCAGAACCCTATCTGGCGCGGCTGGAGGAAGCGGTCGGTGATGATCTGGGCACCCCGCGCGCGCTGCCGGTGCTCGACGAATTGCTGGCGGACAAACGCCTGTCGCCCGCGACTCGGTTGCAGGCGCTCGACGATTTCGATGCGGTGCTTGGCCTCAATCTCACCACGCTGACCCGCACCGACCTGCGCGTGCGCCCGGTGACGGCGATCGTGACCGAGGCCGACATCGAGGACCAACTCGCCGCGCGAAAAGACGCGCGTGCGGCAAAGAACTTCGCGCGATCAGACGAGATTCGCGATGCGCTCGCCACCGCCGGAGTCGAAGTGATGGATGGCGACGCGCTGGCCTGGGACTGGAAATTGACGCTCTGAACACACCCCCTTTTCTTCCGTCCTGCGCGCGTTAAGCTTGCCCCTGCATCAACCGGGGGGGGATAGATCATGCAGGGACGGGTATTGGGTTTCGACACCCATTTGGGCGAGGGCGTAATTTCATCAGAGGATGGCCAGCGTTATCCCTTCCGCGCCGAGGAGTGGCGTCAGCGCGTACCGCCGCATCCCGGACAACGCGTCGATTTCGAAGCGGCGCAGGATCATGCGACGGCGATCTATGTCATCGGCGGGGGCAGCACGATGGTGGCCGACAAGAACCGCATTGTCGCTGCGCTGCTTGCCTTTTTCCTCGGCAGCCTCGGCGTTCACAAATTCTATCTGGGCAAGACCACCGCAGGCGTCATCATGCTGCTGTGCGGCACTATCGGCTGGTTTCTGATTCTGCCCGGCGTCATCAACGCGCTGGTCGCCTTTGTCGAATTCATCATTTACCTCATCACTCCGGATGAAGCGTTCCAGCACAAATATGTCGAGGGCGACGCATCCTGGTTCTGATCGCCCCAAGTGATAATACTTGAGAGGAAAATTCCATGAAGGCCGTCCTCCCCGCCCTAGCGCGCGCTTTGCTGGAGCCGCGTCTGCCAGCGGGGCTGGAGGTGAGCTGGGTGACGACGCGCGAGGAAGCGACGACCGCGATGGCCGACGCCGATATCGGCTGGGTCGACCTCTACCCGCACGGGCTGACCCCGGAAGCGGTCGCGGCGGGGACATCGCTCAAATGGCTGTTCACCGCGATCGCCGGGGTCGAATCGCTCGATTTGCCGACGCTGGCCGCGCGCGGGACAGTGGTCACCAATGGCGCGGGCATCAACGCCATCGCGGTCGCCGAATATGCCGTGCTCGGCATCCTCGCCGCCGCCAAGCGTTTCGACATGGTGGTGCGCAGCGCCGACCGCCACGAATGGCCCGATTATGCGCCGGGTCGCCTCGAACTGTTCGACACAGCCGCGCTGATCGTCGGCTATGGCGCGATCGGCCGCTTGATCGGCGAACGGCTCGCCGCCTTCGGGGTCGCGGTAACGGGGGTAACCCGCTCGGGCCGCGACGGCACGCTGACGCCCGATGCGTGGAAAGCCCGGCTCGGCGATTTCGACTGGGTGGTGCTCGCCGCCCCCTCGACCGATGCCACCAAGACGCTGATCGGCGCGGAGGAGCTTGCTGCAATGAAGCCCGACGCCTGGCTCATCAACATGGCGCGCGGCGACATGGTCGATCAGGAGGCATTGCTCACAGCGCTGACCAAAAAGACGATCGCGGGGGCGTTCCTCGACACCGTCACGCCCGAACCGCTGCCCGCGGACCATCCCTTATGGTCCGCTCCCAACACGCTCCACAGCATGCACCTGTCGGGCCGCAGCCAGACCAGGATGTTCCAGCGCGCCGCCGCCTTGTTCCTGCGCAACCTCGATGCGTTTTTGGCGGGCAAGCCGATGGAGAATGTCGTGGATTTAGGCGCGGGGTATTAGGATGCTGCCTGCCCGCGCGCCATCCCGCAATCACTACCCTTTGCGGGCATTCAGCTATCGGTTACGATCTTCCCACGCCATCGCGACAAAGGACGAGACATGGCTACTATGCAGCAATTCGCTGGTGTCGAATGAGGAGTAAGCCGATGTTTCGTTATTTATCGATTTATCTTGGCTTGTCGCTATCAATCGCTCCGGCGGGCGCGTTGGCGTGCGATAATCTCCTTCAATCGGACGGTACCGTTGGGCTGTCGGTAAAGGGCGAGCCCGCGCAAGACCCGCAGCGGTGGTTCACCGTTCCAGATTACCCCGCCGATGCGGAACGAGCCCGGATTCAGGGCACCGTATCGATACAGCTAACCATCGATACCACAGGCCACGTCGCCGATTGTCGCATTCGGGAATCGAGCGGAAATGCTTCGCTAGACCGAGCGACCTGTATGCTCGTGGCACGCCGCGGCCGCTTCATTGTTCAGAGGGATGCCACCGGACAGCCCCAGCCCTTTAGCTACGCAATGAGCAAAACCTGGAAATTGACGTCTCGATAGCGGGATACTTTGTTTTCAGAGCGCGGCGCATAAGACAAACATCGACAGACGCTTGGCTCCTATCTTAAAACAAACCAGCCGCGCCAATTTACCCCATCTGGGAAAATTCCCGCTTGCCGCCCTTACCCTGATTGGGTAATGCGCCGCCCATGACGACGATGGCCGGCCTCAAGATCAAGCAATTTCGCGAAGAGCGCACGCTCAGCCGGGCGGCGTTCGGGGCGTGGTATGGCGCGCCCGGCTCCACCGTCCAGGGCTGGGAAGAAGATGGCAAGCGCGCCAGCGGCCCGGTCGTCAATCAGATCGCGGCCAATGGCATTGCCACCCATGCCGATTGGTACATTTCGATTCGCACGGAGAATGACATGAGCAGCTGGGCCCCCGATAGCTGGACGCGCGCCGATGCCCGCCAGATGCCGACCTATCCCGATGCGGCGGCGCTCGATGCGGCAACCGACACGCTCGCCAGCTTCCCGCCTTTGGTGTTCGCAGGCGAAGCGCGCAACCTCACCGCCGATCTGGCGCGCGTCGCCGAGGGCAAGGCGTTCCTGCTGCAAGGTGGCGATTGCGCCGAGTCCTTCGCCGAGCACAGCGCCAACACCATCCGCGACACCTTCCGCGTCATCCTGCAAATGGCGGTGGTGCTGACCTTCGCGTCGAAGCTGCCGACGGTGAAGCTCGGCCGCATGGCCGGGCAATTCGCCAAGCCGCGCTCGTCCGATGTCGAAGTGCAAAATGGCGTCGAATTGCCCGCCTATCGCGGCGACATCGTCAACGATATCGAGTTCACGCCCGAAGGCCGCCTGCCCGACCCGCAACGCATGGTCCGCGCCTATAGCCAGTCGGCGGCGACGCTCAATCTGCTGCGCGCCTTCGCTGGTGGCGGCTATGCCAATCTCGCGCAAGTCCATCGCTGGACGCTCGATTATATGGGCCGCAGTCCTTGGGCCAAGAAATATGCCGAGACCGCAGACCGCATCGGCGAAGCGCTCGACTTCATGGCGGCCTGCGGCATCAGCCCGGAGACGGTGCCGCAACTCGCGCAGACGCGCTTCTATACCAGCCATGAGGCGCTGCTGCTGCGCTACGAACAGGCGCTGACGCGGCAGGATTCGCTGACCGGCGACTGGTATGACACCAGCGCGCACTTCCTGTGGATTGGCGATCGCACCCGCTTCGAAGGCAGCGCGCATGTCGAATATCTGCGCGGCATCGGCAATCCGATCGGCATGAAGTGCGGGCCCAGCCTCGAGCCCGACGCGCTGTTGCGCTTGCTCGACACGCTCAACCCGCACCGCGTGCCCGGCCGCATGACGCTGATCACGCGCTATGGCCATGACAAGATCGAAGCGGGCTTGCCCAAATTGGTGCGCGCGGTGCTGCGCGAGGGGCATCCGGTGGTGTGGAGCTGTGATCCGATGCACGGCAATACGGTAAAGGCAGCGACGGGCTATAAGACGCGCCCGTTCGACCGCATCCTGGCCGAAGTGCGCGGCTTCTTCGCTGTCCACCGCGCGGAAGGCTCAATCGCGGGCGGTATTCATGCCGAAATGACCGGGCAGAATGTGACCGAATGCACCGGCGGCGCGGTCGACGTGACCGAACAATCTCTGGCCGATCGTTATCACACGCATTGCGATCCGCGCCTCAACGCGGGGCAGTCGATCGAGCTGGCGTTTTTGCTGGCGGAAATGCTGAACGTGGAAATGGCAGAACGGCGGCGCGCGGCGGCCTGAGCCCCCCCGCGCCGCGCGGATCCGTTACAGTGCGCTGCGGCCCTGCAGCAAGCGGACGACCACGACGATCAAGGCGATCACCAACAGCAGATGGATCAACCCACCGCCGATATGCACGGCGAAACCCAGCGCCCACAGCACCAGCAAAACGACGACGATGGTCCACAGCATCGGAAATCCTCCCATTAGGCCACCCCGCAGATGCGGGCGGCATTGGCTAGGGAAACGCCTATTCGCCGGGCCGGTTCCGCCAGCACGGCAGTTCGCTTGACGCCGCGAGGCGGGATCGGTAAGGCCGCACCTCCGCCTCACGGCCCCTTCGTCTAGCGGTTAGGACGTCGCCCTCTCACGGCGAAAGCACGAGTTCGATTCTCGTAGGGGTCACCAGCGTCAAGCGAAAAATGGCGGAAATGCGCCGTTTTGGGTGACTCGGCGAAAGCCGTACCCACTTTTCGTCCCACACTTTTTTGTGGCTCTAGTGGCATGGCCTGGCCTGCCTTTGGACAGTTTTCGCGATCCCTCGCAGGAACGGGGATAAAATTTGGAGCCTTTCCGACCGCCTGTGGGCCGGTTACGGAATGACAGCGTCGCAACTCGTTCGGCAAAAATAGCTGCCATTCGGCAATGCTTGAAGAACAGTGTCACATGCTCATGTTCCAAGTCGCAAAACAGCGGTTGGGAATGCGCGAGGGGGAAAAGCGATGAGTTGTGTGACGTCGATCGACTGGGCGGCGACCGGGGCAATGCTTTCCGGGATAGGCACGTTGGTGGGCGCGCTGGCCGTGATCGGCGCGGCGGTCATAGGCTCGCGCACTTTTGAAAACTGGAAGCGGCAGAAGCTGGCCGAGCGGCACATTGAACAGGCCGAGCGAATCCTGACAGCGACCTATAAGGCACGGCGCGGACTTTCGCGCGTTCGCAGCCCAGCAATGTGGGGGAATGAGACCGACACCGCCGAGGAGCAGCTCAAGGCCAGCGGCGAGTGGGAGAAGACCTTCCCCGAAAGTGAGCGCAAGAACCTCGCGTCTGCACAGGCGTACTACAACCGCATTAACGCTACCCGCGACGACCAACGGGCGCTGGAGGAGTGCCAGCC
>NZ_JH584235.1:3435753-3453477 GCF_000241465.1 Sphingomonas echinoides ATCC 14820 | reverse complement strand
ACAAACTGAACAACAGGCTCTCCGGCTTCACCACACCGTGCAGTTCGAGGTGGCGCTGGCGCAAGGCTCTCAGAAGCTTAACAGCCGCAGGTGCCAGTGGCACGACATGCGCTTCCTTCATTTTCATGCGCGATGCGGGGATCGACCATATCGCCTTGTCGAGGTCGAACTCGCCCCAAACAGCCTTCCGGGCCTCGTTGGATCGGACCGCAGTCAGAATCGTGAGCCGCAGCGCATCGCGACCCAAGGTCGAGGGCAGCGTCGACAGGGACTTCATGAACGCGGGCGCATCTTCATGCGGCATCGCTGCGCGATGGGTAACCTGATGCGTCTGGCGCGGGAGGCCTCGCGTGACGGATCGAAGCGAAACCTCCTCCGGCACGAACCCTTTGATGTGCGCAAAGTCCAGCACCGTGCCGATCCTTTGCAGCACACGCTTTGCGGTATCCGGGACAGTAAGCCAGATCGGCTCCAGCACGGTGAGGACCGCTGCGCTGTCGATCGCGGTCACGGCCTTGCCGCCGATGAGCGGAAAGACGTGGCGCTCGAAGCTCGATATCCACGAAACGTGACGCTGGTCCTTCCAACCACCCTTCATGGCGTCGTAGCAATCGCGCGTGACCGTCTCGAAGGTCAGTACAGACCTGTGCCCTGCCCTACGCCGTGGTTCAGGTTCTTCGCCCGCGCGAACGGCCTTGCGCAAGTTCGCGGCGAGGATTCGTGCATCAGCAAGAGGAACGTCCTGCGCCGGTCCAAGGCCGAAATCGCGACGTCGCCCCGCGTGTTGCATCCGCAGCACCCAGGATCGCGCCCCGCTGTCGCGAACGAGGAGGTAAAGACCGTGCATATCGGCATGTCTGCCGGGACCTGCATGTTTGACCTTGAGAGTAGTCAATGCCATCTGAAACTCCGCAATGAAGTCCCACATCAAGTCCCACACTTTGATCCGGATTTAACGGAAAACTGTGGGACGCACTGGCTCGACAGTTTTCAAGTATTCGCAACAAGATCAAGAAGCTGGGACGTAATGATGGTTCCTGGAATTTCAGGACTGTATCCGTAGGGGTCACCAGCGACACGCCAGAATCGTTGAAATTCGGCGTTTTAGGCGGGGGATCCGCGGTCCGCCGCCTCGCGATACCGGAAGCGGAACTCCGACAACTCGTGAAGTTCGCGCATCGCAGCGACGTCCACCAAACTGAACCGGCGCGCTTCAGTGTAGCATCGGTTGCGCTCTCGCTGACGAAAACGTCGAAACCTGGTCCGGCAGCCCGTAGCGCATTTTTTCGTCTGGCGGCACACGCTGACCTGCCCCCCACCGCCAGCCCAGCACAAGCAGCGCCGCGATAACGCCAGCGATGATCGACGGCAGCGTCATGTAAAGTAGCAGATGCGGGCTCGAAGGATCCCGGAAACGGGCATCCGACATCAGCCACCCCATGCCGATCGCATCCAGCGCCAATGCCGCCTTGGCGGCAGCGGTGAACAGCCCATAGGCCAATCCTTCGCGTCCGCGGCCAGCATCCGCGACGACCTGCCCGAACGCGGACCAGATCGCCATGCCGAGGCCACCGGCGCTCAGTCCCACCAGCCCGGCGGCGGCCACCAGCACCGAGCCTCCGGCCCACCCCGCCAACCCGAACAACGCCGCCGCCGCGGCCAACGCCAGGGACGATGCCGCCACATGAATCTCCGCCGAGCGCCCGCGCAATACCCGGTACCAGAATGGCGGCCCCGCCAGCGCGCCGAGCGATACGAACGCGATCGCGCTCGATCCGAGCAGCGGGTCGTGGATCTGGTAATCCGCATAATAAGGCAGCACCCTGGTAAAAACCGGCGCAGCGAAATTGATGACCAGCATCACCAGAATGAGCCGCCAGACAGAGACGGGAAGCCGCCCCGGGACGATGAACGGTGCCCCGATCGGCGAGTGCAGGCCGCCTCGCCAGGCACCGACCCGCCGTCGTAGATACCCGCTCGAACCGACGGTGATGGCCGCGATCGTCAACGCGGCCGGGATCAGCAATAGCGGCCGGTACGACGCGGAACTGTAGACGATTGTCGATGCCCATGCGCCGACCGTCAGCGCCGCCAGCCCGCTTGCGACAAGGCGCAAGGATGCGAGCGACATGCGCGCATCGTTCTCCACCAACAGGCTCAGCATCGCGTTCTGCGGCAAGTCGACGAACGCGTAGGCGAGCCGAAACAGGAGGATGACCGAGGCGGCCGCGACCAGCGGCATCGCCGGGTGAACCACCGGCACACTGAACAGCATGAGCAGCGCGGCCGCAGCTGTGACGGCCCCGACCAACTGAAGCCGTGAACAGGCGGCAATCGTCGAGAGCTGCTGCCGAAACGCGGTACCGACGCCGATATCCAGCGCTCCGCTGACGATGTAGCTCACGGCGAGCACACAGCCCACCGCCATCGGAGGTAAATGCGCGAGTTCGGTCAGCAAATATGCGAACATCGACTCGCTCGCGCACCAGAGCAGGCTCTTGCCATAGTGCGCGGCGACGTAAGGCAGTCTCAGTGCGCTTGCCCGGTCCCGCAGCCTGGCCCGTGGGGTTGGCTGCCCGCCGTCGAGAGGGGTTTTTGTTTGCAGCATGGTTCCGGCCCGATCCCCCAAGGCTGGTACAATGCTTGTGTGACACCTATCGGGCAGTGTTAAAGAGCGATGCTGGCGTGGATGGGCAGCAAAGCAGCCCCCAGCGTGATCGCGGTGCCCCCGAGCCGGGATGCCAAAACCTCCGGCATGAACGTCGAATAGGGCCCGCGAGAAATGCCGGCGGCGTTCAGGCGATCGGCCAAGCGCGCCACCAGCGCGTACGGCAACGGGCCGGACAGGACGATCCGGCCGGGATCGAACCAGGCGAGCGCACTTTCCACCACCAACCGCAATTGATCCGCCGCCCGCACCACCCAGGCGTCGACCACCGCCTGGTGCTGCGATGCCTTGTCGCCGACATCGGCAACGGAATCGATCTCGCACCCATCGGCCCGAAGCACGGACAAAAGATCGACCGGAGACGGGCGGGGCCGATCCATTGGATAAAAGGCACCGATATCGCCGGCATTGCCCATCGCACCGCGCAGCAACCGCCCATCGACGACGACCCCCGCGCCGATGCCGTAGCCGAGCAATATGGCCACCATGGTTGCGCTTCTGTCGGACGGGTCGGCCATATAATATTCGGCCAGCGCGGTCGCCGTGGCGTCGTTTTCGATCCAGACCGGCAGCGCCAGCATATCCTCCAACATCGCCCGGATCGGGACGTCGCGGGCTCCCCATAATTCGGGTACCGTGCGCCAGTGCTCGCCATCCGGCGAGGAGGCGAGACCGGGCATCCCGATCCCCAGGCCCAGCAATCGCGCGCCGACCAGATCATGCCGGTCGATCATATCGAGGATGCGCGTCCGTACCGCGCGGCACAGCGTACGCGGATCGTGATCATGGAACGGCTCGGCCGATTGCGCGATGATGCTCCCGGCATAATCGACCAGCGCGATATCCAGCACGCCTTTGTGCGCGGTGGTGCCGATGGCATAGCCCGCACCGGGTGCAATGCGCAGTGGCATCGCCGGACGCCCGCGTCCCTGCGGTCCGGCATCCTCCATCTCCTCCACCAGACCGATCGCCAGCAACCGCTGCGACAATTTGGTGAGCTTGGCCGGGCTGAAGTCGAGCGTGCTGACCAGCGCCGACCGTGACGCCGGCCCCGACAGGCGAAGGCACCGCATGATGCTTTTCTCGTCTTCATCCAGGTGAAGCGCGATCCCGCGTGACCCCGCCCGACTGATCATACGACTCCTCCCGTCCCTGCTTCGGACAAGGATGGGCATTCCGTATTTATTTTTCAAATAATAAATAAAACTGTCACCATGCCCGCCTAGCGCGACGTCGGGCGAGCATCGGGGGTCGGTGCTCCGAAGGGGATTCTCATGCGAAATATCACTTTGGCCACTGGCTGCGCTGTTGCCGCACTCGCGCTTGCCACCACCGCCCCAGCCTCGGCGCAGGTCGCGTCGACGCCCGCGCCCCCCGCCACCGCACCGGCATCGGACGATCCGCAGGCGGCGGACGCACCCGGCACCACCGGCAACGACATCATCGTCACCGGCTCGGCGCGTGCGCAGCGCCGCTTTGATGTCTCGTACCAGATCAACTCGCTCTCGCAGGCGGACATCAAGCAGCTCGCCCCCAAGAGCTTCGCCGACCTGCTCGGCGACCTTCCCGGCATCCATGTCGAGACGACCGGCGGCGAGGTGCAGAACATCACCCGACTGCGCGGCATCCCGACCGATCGCGGCATGTTGATTTTTCAGCAGGACGGCCTGCCGCTCTACCATGAGGTCGACGGCTACTTCTTCAACTCGGGCGATGGCATGAACCGCTACGACCTGATGACTGAGCGGGTCGAGGTCGTGCAGGGCGGACCCGCCCCGATCTACGCATCCGAAGCCGCCGGCATCGTCAACAACATCACCGTCAGCGGTACCAGCAAATCGCGCGGTGCCGCGCAACTGACCATCGGCGATATCGGTCTGTATCGCGGCGACGTGATGCAGTCCGGGCCGCTTGGACACGACACCTATTACGCCATCGGCGGCTTCCTGCGCTACAGCGACGGCTATCGCGACAACGGTTTCCCGAATGATCGCGGTGGCCAGATCCGTGCGAACATCAAGCACGACTTCAGCAACGGCTTTGTCAAAGTGACGGCCAACTATCTGAACGACCACAACGTCTTCTACCTGCCGATCCCGATCGCCAACCCGACCAATCCGTCACAGTCCCTGAACCCGTGGCTCAACTACTTCACCGGCACGATGAACTCCCCGGCGTTCCGCGACACGACGCTCACCTATCAGGACGCGAACGGCGCACTGCGGAGTCAGAACCGCGACCTCGCGAGCGGCCGTCACATGGTCTACGGCAATGTCGGACTCCAGTACCAAGGCGATTTCGACGGATGGCTGGTCAGCTTCAAGGGCGGCGCGACCAAGGGTAAGAACACGTTCGACGCGCTCTATTCGACCACCAACCCCAGCGACGCGAATGCCTATGCCGCCGGCTATCGCGCGGCCGCGACCAAGGCGTTCGGCACGGTCGATCATTTCGGCTATGTCTATGCCGGTAGCAACACGGCCTATGATCCCTATTCGCAGTCGGGTCTGGTGATGCCGGCGCAATATCGCGCGGCGGATTCAAGCTTCTATTCGGTACAGGGCGATCTCAGCCTCACCCACAAGGTCGCCACCGGTTTCGGCACGCATGACGTGAAGGTCGGTGCCTATACGTCCTTCTACGGCGACACGCAGAACCAATATTATCAGCAATATCTGATCCAGGTGCAGGGGCAGCCCGCCACCCTCGACTTGATCGCCTATTCTGCATCGGGCGCAATATTGGGCAAAGTGACCAATAATGGCGCGTTGCCGGGCACCAATGCGCTGGGGATCGGCAAGGTCGATGCCAAGGTGCTCGCTATCTATGCGAACGATACCTGGGAGATCACGCGCGGACTGCGGCTCGACGGCGGTATCCGGCACGAATGGTACAGCTATAACGGCTTTGAGGATTTCACCAAGACGGTGACGAACACGGCGCTGACCGGCACGCTCGCCAACACGGTGATGGCGTTGACCGGCACGGCCAACCAGTTCCGCCTCAGTCCGCAAGTGACCAACTGGACGGTTGGCCTCAATTACGACTTCACCCGCCATTTCGGGGCCTATGGCCGCGCCAGCCATGTCGAGGTGCCGCCCACCGCCGGCACCGCCTTCAGCACCGCGCCAACGCCGACCTATACTAAGGCGAACGAATATGAGTTCGGCGTGAAGGCGTCCCTCGGCCGCAACTATTTCTATGCGACCGGCTATTACACCCAATTCAATCCGCTGAACGGCTCCTATCCGGACCCGACCACCCAATACACCACCAACGTGCCGTTCATCGGCAAGGCGGTGAGCAAGGGCGTGGAGATCGACGCGAATGTCGAGCCGGTGCGCTGGTTTTCGCTGAATGGGGCGATCACCTTTGCCGATCCGCAATATAACAATCTCTATAATCCGAATAATCCGTCACAGACAATCGCCGTCTCGGGCAAGCAGATCATCCGCGAGCCCAAATTGTACGGCCATGTCATTCCGAAATTCCATTTCGAAAACGGCCGAAATCTGTTCGATATCTATGGCACGCTGAACTTCGTTGGCCGCGAATACGTCGACTATTTGAACAGCACGAAGCTGCCTGCCTATCAGACGCTGGGTGTAGGCTTCAACTACACGCGCGGCTCGTGGCAATTCCAGGTTGTGGGTGACAACATCACCAACAATCATGGTCTGACGGAGGGCAATACCCGCAGCGACGCCTTCGGTCAGGGCACCGCAGTCGCGGTCTATGGCCGTCCGCTCTTCGGGCGCAACTTCCGCTTCGTGCTGACCAAGTCGTGGTAAGCGCTCTGCGTGCGGGCATGATTGTCGGCTGTGCGGTGCTGCTGGTCGCGGCGGCTCCGTCGGGAACCGCCGTCGTACCGGACCGCGTGATCGCCAAGCTGGCCGCCCGGCTGTTCCCGGTGCTTTCGGCGTGGCCACGCGGCGTGCGACCGGAGCCGGTCGCCGCGATACTAACACTACGCCACCAGCGGATCGCGGCGTGCGCTGGCGAATTCCGCTGCGTGCTTCAGGCGGCGCGCTGGACCGACTCGGAGCGCGATGCGATCGCCGGTGCCGGTGACCAGACGGGCGTCCGGGCCGCGTCCGACGATGGGATTCGCGCGAGCATCCTGCGCGAAATCGGTGGTATCAAAGCCGTGATCGGTGTGTACGGCCAAGGTGTAGCGCCCCGATACCCGAAGATCGACGGCCCCGATCCCGAACGCGCCGCCGCCAATGCCGCCGCGGCGGTCGCGCTGGCAGAAGCGGCGCGTGACGCTCCGGCGACGGCGCTCGACCCCAGCATC
The DNA here is from genome assembly GCF_000241465.1 of Sphingomonas echinoides ATCC 14820. Lineage (GTDB taxonomy): Bacteria > Pseudomonadota > Alphaproteobacteria > Sphingomonadales > Sphingomonadaceae > Sphingomonas > Sphingomonas echinoides. The sequence continues at coordinate 3,446,512 of NZ_JH584235.1, read as the reverse complement.
GGGCTCGCGCTCGCGCTGCTCGACGTCAACGATCGGGACGACGCTGCCGCGTTCGAGCCGCTCGACGCGCGCTTGAACCATGCCGCCATGGCGCGCGCCAAGACGATCGACTGGTCGCACTATCGCTACACCGCGATCATCGTACCCGGCATCGGGCCCGAGGACCTGTCGACACCGTTAAGTGCCCTGGGCAAGCTCAATGTCCAGATGGCGGCCACATTGTGGAAGGCCGGGCTTGCGCCGTTCGTCCTGTTCTCGGGCGGGACCGTCCACCCGCGTGGCACGCGCAATGCCGAGGCGGTGGAAATGGCCCGCGCAGCGCTCGAACGCTTCGGCCTGCCAGCGGATGCGATGATCGTCGAGCCCTATGCGCGACACACCACCACCAATCTCCGGAACGCCACGCGCCGGCTCGCCGCGCTCGGCGCTCCGCTCGATCGGCCAGCGCTGATCTCGACCAATCCTGACCAGAGCCGCTACATCGCGAGCGCTACCTTCGCTGACCGCAACCAGACGGAACTCGGCTACCAGCCGGGCCGCATCGGTGCCCGTCTCTCGCCGACGCAAGTGCTCTTCCAGCCGTCTGCCGCGTCGCTGCGGATCGATCCTTCGGACCCGCTCGATCCGTGAAGACCGATCCGCCTCGATCGTGGGTTGGACGGTTCAGGCCAGCCCGGGCGTCCCTGCCGCGACAGAGGCCGTGTGCAGCACGCTCAGCGTCGCACGCGGATCGGCGCGATCGCTAATGGCCATGCACCGCGCATCCAGTCGCGCCGGGGTGAGATCGAACGACATGTAGCCGCGATGCGACGAATCGAAATAGCGGATCTGCGGATTGTTCGGCATCGCTGCCTTGTAATAGCCCTCGGGCGGGCCGCTCGACGTGATGGAGGATACGACGAATTCCGCCGCCACCGGCCGCTCCTCCGGCTTGTCGAAATTGCGAAACAGGTTGTTGCACCAGAACGAGTGATAGTCCCCCGCGAGCGTCACCGGGTTCGCGAGCCTGCTGGAGACCATCGCGTCGATCAAGCGCTGCCGCGCCGCGCCGAAACCGTTCCAACTGTCGGTCCAGAGCGCAGGCCCTTGCGGCGATGCGAACGTCATCGGCGCGACCAACAGGTTCTGGACGAGCACGTTCCAGCGGGCGTGGCTTTTCGACCAGCCATCGTACAGCCAGCGCTCCTGCTCGAAGCCGAGATAGGTGCGTGAGGGGTCGTCGAAATCGGCGCAGTCGACCGGCGCGACGTGCCCTTTCCGGCTTGGCAAGCCTGCGGCGCAGGCTTGAGGAGACCTGAATTGGCGACCATCGACCATGTCAAACTGCGCAAGCGTACCCCATTGCAGCCGCCAGTTGATGCGAAACTGCTGTCCGTGCACCACCCGCGACAGCCGCACCGGCAGGTTCTCGACAAAGGCGCGATAGGCCGCCTGCCGTCGACGGACGAACGCGGCTGGCGCTAACGCCGGATCTTCGGACCAAATGCCGGAATAATCGTCCTGGACTTCATGATCGTCCCAGATCGCGATCGCCGGTGCGGCCGCGTGAAGCGCGCGCAAGTCGGGATCGCTATGATGCAGCGCATAGCGACGACGATAGTTTGCGAGCGAATCCGCCTCCGGCAGGTCACCATAGCTGCGCACGATGCCCTTTTCTCGCGACAACGGACGACCGGCGCTTTCGTAAATATAGTCCCCCAGAAACAGCGTGAACCGGCTGTCCTCATCGCGCGCCATGTGGCGATAGGCGGAAAAATAACCGAGCTCCCAATGCGAGCAGGTCGCCGCCGCAAAGCGCACCGCCTGCACCGGCGCGCCGGGGGCCGGGGCCGTCCAGGCCCGGCCGACTTGGCTGTTCACCCCATAAGCGATGAAGCGATACCAATAAGGCCGGTCCGGTTGCAGGCCATCGACCTCGACATGCACCGTTGCCCCCATCGCATGGCGCGCGAGCGCGTCGCCAGCGCGCACCACATGGCGAAACGCTTGGTCAGCGGCCACTTCCCAGCGCAGCGGAATATTGTCGGGTGCCCCGCCGAGCCCATCGGGTGCGAGGATATCGGGCGCGATGCGAGTCCAGATCACAAAACCATTTGGGAGCGGATCGCCGCTGGCCACGCCCTGGGTGAATGGGTCGCTGGCGGCAAGTGCCCGCCCATGGGTCAGCAAAGCGGGCACGCCGATCGCGGTCCCGACCAGAAAGCTGCGACGCGTGGTCGATGGAAGGGACAAGCGCATGAGCTTCCGTGCTCCGTATCGGGGAAAGGTTATAACTCGTCGGCGCGCCGGACCACGGCGCGCCGACAATGACCAGGATCAGAACTTGATGCCAGCGCGCACACCGTACGTGCGCGGCGGATCGACCGATACCGTCCGCGCGCTGATGAAGCTGTTACGCGTTTCCTGAACATAGGCATCGAACAGGTTGTGCACCCACAGCGTCACCTTCACCTGGCTGTGGGCCGGCATGATGCTGAAATTCGCATTGGCGAGCCAAAACGCGGGGATGGTCGACAGGTCCGACGTGCTCCAGCGCGCGCCGCGATAATTGACATTGAATTCCGGGTCGATCTGCCAGTCGTTGCGCAAGCGGAGCAGCCAATGGACTTGCGCCTTATAATCGATGCTCGGGATCTTGATCCGCGTGCCTCCGGCATTGGTATAGGTCGTCGTGACCACGCCCGTGACAGGGTCGGTGAAGGACTTGTCCGGTTGCAGATACACGTCGAACTTGCCACGCTTCCAGGCGACCGATTGGTTGATCTCGAGCCCGTGGATCGGCGAAAATCCGATTTCCGCCTCTGCACCGTACAGATGCGACTTCTCCGCATTGACGATGCGTCCGTTGCGAGAGCCATCTTCGGCGTAGAACACGCCCTGCAGCTGATAGTCGCGATAGTCGTAATAGAAGCCGGCCAGGTTCACGCGCAGGCGGTGATCCAACCAGTCCGTTTTCAGACCACCCTCATAAGCGATCAGCTTTTCGGGTTTATACGGATTGAGCTGGTCCGGAACGCTGTTGTTATAGGTCGTGAAGCCACCCGACTTCACCCCGCGCGAGACACTGGCATAGGCATGGACGTCGCGCGTCACGCTCCAGTCGAGCGCAGCCCGGCCCGACCATTCATTCATTTCCAGACTGCGGGAAATTGCCGCCTTGTCGATGATGGTGGGCCAGACGGTTATGGTCTTAAAGTCGTTCAGCGCGCGCGTCTCATGCTCGAAGCGGAGCCCGCCGGACAGGACGAGCTTCGGGGTGATGTTCTGCTCGGCATTGGCGAACACCGCCGACGTATGGACGCGCTGCTTATAGGTGGTTTGCAGGATACGCCCGATCTTGGCGTAATCGGAGAAGTCCGACAGGAACCCCCCGTCGATCGATTCATCGTCATGATACAGGCCGAGCATCCAGCGCGTCGGTTGATTCTGACGCGATGCGAGCCGGAGCTCCTGCGAGCCGACATCGATGCCGTTGAAGAAGTAGGTGCCCGCCTCGTTCGACGCCGTCGCGTCGAAGTCGTTAAACTCGCGCCGCGTAAAGTGTCGGTACGCACCTATGCCCGTCAGTGTCGCCCAACCGAAATCCCGGTTGAGCTCGACATGACCGCCATAGGCTTCGTTGTTCCGAAACGGATTGGCGGTGACCGGTACCCCCATCAAGTTCGCAAAGGGCTTGTCGAGGCCCCAGCCGGTAAGGCGCGGATTGCCGGTCTGAAAATCATTCGGGTAAGATCGGCCCGACGCATCCTTGAAGTCCGACAGAAGCTGAAGCCCGCTGCCGTCGGACTTGTTGCGCATATAGTCTCCCACCAGGTCGACCGTCGTGACCGAGTCCGGCCGCCATTGGAGCGATACGCGCACGGATTCCTGGTTTTTGTTGCCCAGCGCCTCGCCGGTGTCGCGATTATATTGCCACGCACCGCCCTGGTCGGTCGTGAACGCGACGCGCGCGGCCACCGTGCTGCTGAGCGGACCGGAGACGAAGCCGTTCAAGTTGAAGGCATTATATTGGCCGAACGAAGCATCCACGCCGGCGTGGAAATCTCGCGTGGGGCGTGCACTGATGATGTTGATCGCGCCGCCCGTCGAATTTCGGCCGTATAGGGTGCCCTGCGGCCCGCGCAGCACTTCGATCCGCTCGACGTCGTAAATGGCACCCTGTGTCATCACGCCGTAGGGATAGGCAACCCCATCGACATAGATGCCGACGGTGTTGGTGTTGTTCGCCGCATAATCTTCCCCGCCGACACCGCGCAGCCGATATTGCGGCTGCCCCGAGCCGAACTGCTGATCGACTTCCAGGCTGGGAACGGAATTTTCCAAATCGCTGGCCGTGTTGATGTTGCGCGATTCGATTTGGTCGCCACGGATCACCGTGAGCGCGATCGGCACGTCTTGCTCACGCTCGCGGCGATGCTGCGCCGTCACGATAATGTCGCCGGACTCACCCGAATTTCCAACCGCAGCGCCAGCGCCGGGTTCGGACTTGGGCTTGGGCACTTCGGTCATCCCCAGGACGATCGTCTTGCCATCGTCCTGGCGGACGACCAACCCGCTGCCCGCGATCAACTTGGCAAGCACCTGACGGTTGCCGAAATGGCCCTTAACAGCGGGGGCCCGGCGATTGACGATGCTTGCGGCGGGGAAAAAGATCTGGACATGGGCCTGACGCGAGAAATTGGTCAAAGCACTCGAAAGCGGTTGGGCATCAATTGCAAAATATTGAATACCGCTTGCATAAGACGGAGCACTGAAAACAACAGGCATAACAAGCATCGCCGCAACAAGCGGCGTGCGCGAATATCGCACGATCATTAGTGGGGTTCCTCGCTACTGCGCTTTTGCGCATCTGTTATGCAGGACGGTTGGAGAAACGATCCCCGCCACATTTTCAAAAAATAAATTATCGACTGAGGATAATCTGGCCTTCATCGGTCGTGACGCGCAACCCCAGCCCCAGCCTGAGCGACGACAAAAATGGTGCCGCATCGGTTGAGGTGAACCGCCCCCCGATCGGAATGTTCTTCAAATCCGGGTCGGCAATGACGATCTTGCGCATCAGATAGCGGTTATATTCCTCGACCGCCGCGTGCAGCGGTTCGTTGTCGAACACGATTTCGCCCTGCTGCCACGCAATTGCCGCCGAAACGGCTTCGGGAGAGGCGGACTGGACATCGGATGTCGCCCGCATCAGCAGCAGCCGCTCGAAGCGGCCTGCCACGACGTCCGTGTCTGCGTCGCGCGTCATCGTTTCCCCGGCGAAGCGCGGCGCTGTCGCCTCGCCGCGCATCACCACGATGTCGAGCGCTGTGGGTTGAAGGCGGATGTTGAAGCGCCCGGCCGACAAGAATGCCACCGCACCCGCGCCGTGGAACCGCGCGGTTTGTCCGCTCGTCAATTCCAGAGCGACCTCGCCACGGTTGATCCAGAGGCTACGTTCGGTTTTGGAGAATCGCCAGGAGACTTCGCTATCGGTGTTGAGCATCGCGACGCTGCCATCCGGCAACGCCACGCGTTTTCGCTCCCCGACGGCGCAGGATGCCGAGTGCCAGGCGTAAGCGCGCGTGGACCACCCGCCGACCGCGATCACGCCGACCATCGTTGCGGCGACCAGTCCCCGCAGCAGCTGGCGGCGGTTGGTTTCATCGGCGCGAACGGGGTCGCTGTTTTCGCCCCCCGACCGGTTCCAGACGGCCAGGGCGCGCGCAAAGGCAATCTCGTTATCGGGATGCGCGCTGCGCCAGCGTTCGAACATCGCCTCGTCCATGCCGCCAGCCTCGAAACGCGCGAGCCAGGTCGCGGCCATCGCTGCGGCGCGCTTGCGCCGGTCGCGATTGGAGGATGCAGGACTGCCCCCGTTTGATGCTTTTTCTATGGCCACAAGACTCTAGACGAGCCAGCGTCCGCGATCCGCCAAATCGCTGATCGAGATTTCCGGAAGACGCCCGCCACCGTGTCACCAGGACAAGCTGCGTTACCGCTTTAGCGCTTGGTTACGCCCCTGCGCTCGGCCCCTTCGGGCTCGAAGGGCGCGTCATCGACCAGCGCGGAGGCGGCAAGAAGCTGAATTGCCCGGCCCAGCCGTTTCTCGAAAGTCGACTGGCTGATTCCCAGATCCCTGGCAATCGCCGACGCCGATTCGCCGTGGACGCGGCGGCGAACCAGAACGGTCCGGCATCGCTCAGGCAACGCAGCGACCATTTCGCCGACGCGTCGCAGAGCATCGCGACCAGCGGCAACTCTGTAAGGCGACGGTGCCTCATCGGCGAGCGCCAGGTGATCGGTATCCAGCAACTGCTGGAAATCGACAACGCGCTGCCGCCGCATCCGCTCGATCGCGATATGTCTGAGCATTTGAAGCACATATGCGGGCGGATTGACGATTTCACCCCACCCGTTGATTGCGAAGAGCCGGGTCAAGGCCTCCTGCACCAAGTCCTCGGCCTCCTCGCGCGTCTTGCAAATGCGCCGCGCGGCCGCGTGAAAGCGCGCCTCATGCGGGAAAATCTCTTCCGCGAACCAGCGGTCGATAGGGCGGATAATGGGCACGACACATCACATTAAGAGGTAGCACGTCGCGTCCGTAGAGGAGGATTGTTGCAATTTGCCGACCGATCGATGGGCCTGAGCTTTGTCCAACTTCGGCCATGCGTTCCGCTATTGCTTGCGGTAGCTGGCGACCAGATGTCCGATCAACGGGTGCGCTTGATCGCGCATCATGACGTGACGTCGAACGGGGAATAGCTGCTACAGATCGACTGCGAGATCGGCCCTCCCGACAACCGCGATATATCGCGCTGATACCCTGGTCACCCCGGCGTGCGCTCCAGCTCCACCACCTCGAACGCAAAATCGCGCCAGCCGCGCTGGGTGGCGGCGTCGCGCGCTGCGCTGTGCTTTTTGCGGGCCTCGGCGAGCGACTTGGCGTGGCCCCAGAATACCTCGGTCTTGCCATTGCCAAGCTCGGCGACGATCCGCCAATAATGCGTAAACCCAAGCGCGGTCGGGCCGATCGTCTTTACATAGCCGTCGGACAGCGTGGCCGTCAGATAGTATTTCTTCGCCATGGCCCGTGCCCCGGAAACGTGATCGCGCCGTCAATTGACGGGTTATCGACCGGCCCATGACATGCGATGAACGCCCCCTCAAGCCAGCGGGCCCAGGCGCTCGTCAGGAAAGGATGTGGAATGCCGAAGATCGGGTGCGATGCGATGGGCCGAGACAGGATCGTGCTGGCTCCAGCGACGCGAAAGCGCGCCGCATGAGCGGGCGCTACTTCGACGCCTGGGCGGTCGGCGACCGGATCGAGCACGCCTTGCACCGCACGGTGACCGAGACCGACAATCTGCTGATCACCACCCTCACCCACAATCCGCAGCCGCTGCATCTCGATGCGGACTATGCCGGCGCAACCGAATTCGGCCGCATCGTCGTCAACGGCATCTTCACCTTCGGGCTGATGGTCGGCCTGTCGGTCGGCGATACCACGCTTGGCACGCTGGTCGCCAATCTCGGCTATGACAAGGTGGTGATGCCCAAGCCGGTGTTCGTCGGCGACACGCTGCGCGCCGAGACCGAGGTCGCGGAACTGCGCGCGAGCAAATCGCGCCCAGATGCCGGGCTGGTCGTGTTCCAGCACCGCATGTTCAACCAGCGTAGCGAATTGGTGTGCGAATGCCTGCGCACCGCATTGTTGCAGCGGTCGCCGGGTTAAACGGTAAAGCTCTCGCCGCAGCCGCACGCGCCCTTGGCATTGGGGTTGTTGAACACGAAGCCTGCGGTGAAATCATCCTCGACCCAGTTCATCGTCGATCCGATCAGATACAGGATCGACCCGCCATCGACGAACAAGGTGCCGCCGGGGGTATCGATACGTTCGTCGAACGGCTTGGCCTCGGTCACATAATCGACCGAATAAGCGAGGCCGGAACAGCCGCGCTTGGGCGTCGACAGCTTGACGCCGATCGCGCCCTCGGGCGCCTTCGCCATCAGCGCGGCGATGCGATCCTCGGCGGAGGGCGTCAGCATCAAGGCGGCGGGGCGTACCCGGGTGGTGGTGGTCATCGGCTTCGTCCTTCTTCTCCCCTCCCGCAAGCGGGAGGGGTTGGGGGAGGGGCTTTCCATCTGGGGAGCAGCGGCTTTCGCGGGACTGCCCTCCCCTAGCCCCTCCCGCCTGCGGGAGGGGAATTTTACAGCATGCCCAATTCGAGCTTGGCGTCGTCGGACATTTTGGCCGGGTCCCAAGCCGGGTCCCACACCAGATTGACCTCGGACGAGCCGATGCCGGGCACCGCGCCGACGCGCATCTCGACTTCCATCGGCATCGATTCGGCGACCGGGCAATGCGGCGTGGTCAGCGTCATGGTAACGACGGCATGGCCCGCCTCGGTAACATCGACGCCGTAAATGAGGCCGAGATCGTAGATGTTGACCGGAATTTCCGGGTCGTAAATTTCCTTGAGCGCGGCGACCACCGCCTCATACAGCGCGCCGCCCGGCTCACCCGGCGCATCGCCCGCTGGCTTTTGCGCGAGAAAGCCTTCGAGATAGTCACGCTTGCGCTCGAGCGTCTGGCCCGGCGTTTCCTCCGCGGCTTCGACGCGCGCGCGCGGCGGCTGCTCGACCGCGCTCACTTCCTCGATTTCGATCCGGTCGCTCATCCGAAAATCCTCGTCACTCGTTCGATGCCGCGGACCAACGCCGCGACATCGTCTGCTGTGTTGTAAACGCCAAAGCTGGCGCGCGCCGTCGCATCGACGCCCAGCGTCTCCATCAGCGGCTGCGCGCAGTGGTGCCCGGCGCGCACCGCCACGCCCGCTTCGTCCAAGATGGTGCCGATGTCGTGCGGATGCACCCCCTGGATGCTGAAACTGACGATCCCGGCGGAATCCTCGGGCCCAAACAGCGTGAGGGAATTGATCTGCGACAGCGCTTCGCGCGTCAGCGTGACCAACGCGGTCTCATGCGCGTGGATACGGTCCAGCCCGATGCTTTCGACATAGTCGATCGCGGCGTGCAGCCCGAGCACGCCGACGATATGCGGCGTGCCCGCCTCAAACCGCCCCGGCGGCGGGGCGTAGGTCGTTTTGGCGAAGCTGACCTTGTCGATCATCGACCCGCCGCCCTGATAGGGCGGCATCGCGTCGAGCAGTTCGGGCCGCGCCCACAGCACGCCGATGCCGGTCGGGCCGTAGAGCTTGTGGCCCGAGAAGACGTAGAAATCGCAATCGAGCGCGGCGACGTCGACAGCGATGCGCGGCACCGCCTGACAGCCGTCGAGCAGGAGCCTGGCCCCGACCGAATGCGCGATGTCGGCGGCGCGCCGGGCATCGAGCAGCGAGCCGAGCACGTTCGAGACATGCGCCAGCGCGACCAGCTTGTGCGCAGGCGTGATCATCGCCCCCATCGCGTCGAGGTCGATCTTATGGTCGGGCGTCAGCGGGATGACGTCGATCGCGACGCCGAGGCGCTCGGCCACCATCTGCCACGGCACGATGTTGGAATGGTGTTCAAGCTGGCTCAGCAGGATGCGGTCGCCCGCTTTCAACTGCGTGCCTGCCCAGCATTGCGCCACGAGGTTGATGCCCTCGGTCGCGCCGCGCACGAACACGATTTCATTCTCGGACCCGGCGTTCAGGAAAGCGGCGACGCGCCGACGCGCCGCCTCGAAGGCGAGCGTCATGTCGGCGGAGCGCTGGTACACGCCGCGATGCACCGTGGCATAAGTCGTGTCATAACCGCGCGTGATCGCATCGATCACCGCTTGCGGTTTTTGCGCGGTGGCGGCGGTGTCGAGATAGGCCCAGCCCGCGGGGATCGCGGGGAAGTCCGCGCGGTGGTCGAGGGCTTCGGTCTCGGTTTTGGGCACGATCAGCACGCTCATGCTCTCCCCTCCCTGGAAGGGAGGGGCTGGGGGTGGGTTGGCGCGCGGAATGCGGGTCGCCCGAACAACGGGCCGACCCACCCCCTACCCCTCCCTTCCAGGGAGGGGAGCAGGGCAAGCCCGCTCACAGCATCCGCTCCAGCGCGGCCTGCGCCGCCGCCTCGACGCGGTCGCGTTCGGCGGCGTCTTCGATCCCCTCGAACACCGATCCGATGAATGCGCGCAGCAGCATCACCTTGGCCTCTGCCGGGGCGATGCCGCGCGACGCGAGGTAGAACAGCGCATTGGCATCGAGTTCGCCGACGGTCGCGCCGTGCGCGCACTTTACGTCATCGGCGAAAATTTCGAGCTCGGGCTTGGCATTGGCGGTGGCAGTGCGGGTGAGCAACATCGCCTTGACCGACTGCGCCGCATCGGTCTTCTGCGCATGGCGCGCGACCGCGACCTTGCCAAGATAGGAGCCCGTCGCCCGCCCGCCGAGCACCGAGCGCACGACCTGATTGGAAGTGGCATTGGGCTCGATATGGTTGAGCGTGGTGACGAGTTCGAGCGTTTGCTCCCCCGCGCCGAGCATCGCGCCGCCGAGTTCGAAATGCGAACCCTGATGGCAGGTGACATCAATCGTCACGCGCCCGAGCTTGCCGCCGGTGTTGAGCACATGGAAGGTCGCCGAGGCTCCTTCGCGCAGGATCACGCGGTAATCGCGGATCGCGACGGCATCGGTCGCGGCATCCTGCACGATGACGCGCGCGAGCGACTGCCCGGCGGGGACGTCGATCAACTCGGGCATCGGGACCGGCCAAACCGAGGCGACAGCCTCCAGATCGCTGTAGCGCCAGGATTCATCTCGACGTGTGGGAAGGGCAGCGCTCATCG
>NZ_JH584235.1:3407107-3434950 GCF_000241465.1 Sphingomonas echinoides ATCC 14820 | reverse complement strand
CACCCCCAGCCCCTCCCTTTCAGGGAGGGGAGCAGGTTGCGCGCGCTCACGCCACCACCCCGGCATAGCCTTCGCGCTCCAGCTCCGCCGCCAGTTCCGGCCCGCCCGAGCGGATGATCCGACCGGCCGAGAGGACATGGACGAAATCGGGCGCGACATAGCTCAGCAAGCGTTCGTAATGGGTGATCAGGATCACCGCTTTGTCGGGCTTGCGCATGATGCGGTTGATGCCCTCGCCGACGATGCGCAGCGCGTCGATGTCGAGCCCGCTATCGGTCTCGTCGAGGATTGCGAGCTTGGGGTCGACGATGCCCATCTGCACCATCTCGTTGCGCTTCTTCTCGCCGCCAGAGAAACCGACATTGACCGGGCGCTTCAGCATATCCTGGTCCATGCTCAGCGCATCGGCCTGTGCGCGGGCGAGCTTGAGGAATTCGGCACCCGAGAGCGGCTTTTCGTCGCGGCCCTTGCGCTGGGCGTTGAGCGCCTCGCGCAGGAACTGCACGTTGGACACGCCGGGGATTTCGACCGGATATTGGAAGCCGAGGAAGAGACCAGCGGCGGCACGCTCGTGCGGGGCGAGGACGAGCAAGTCAAATCCCCTCCCGCTTGCGGGAGGGGTTAGGGGAGGGGATGTCACATCGGAGTGTGGCACCGACGGAACAGCCCCTCCCCCCAGCCCCTCCCGCAAGCGGGAGGGGAGCAGGATTGAACCAAACCGAGCCCGCCGTCACCTCATACCCCGGCCGCCCGCCGAGCACATAGCCAAGCGTCGACTTGCCCGCGCCATTCGGCCCCATAATCGCATGAACCTCGCCCGCATTGACGGTGAGCGAAAGGCCCTTGAGGATTTCCTTGCCGTCGATTTCGGCGTGGAGGTTGGTGATTTTAAGCATTGGTATCTTCTTCTAATGTTTCGAGCTGCCTGAGGTCACCGCCATAGCGACGATAAACGGCTTTCAATTCCAACAAGTCATGCGCTGTCAGTGCGTCTCGATCGATTGCCAAAAATACTCTACGTCCTTCGCCGCGAGCATCACGAATACAGGCGATGCCTCCGAGCCAATCGAAGTGCGCCTTCTCGTCGCCTTCAGACCAGTACCTGGTGCCTTCAAAGAAGAACGGGCTATCCAACCGACCCCTCCAGCGAAATCCCCAGCAGCTTCTGCGCCTCGACCGCAAACTCCATCGGCAGTTGCTGCAGCACTTCCTTGGCGAAGCCGTTGACGATCAGCGCCACTGCCGCCTCTTGATCCAGCCCGCGCTGCATTGCGTAGAACAGCTGGTCGTCGCTGATCTTGGAGGTGGTTGCCTCATGCTCGATCTGCGCCGAGGGGTTGCGCACCTCGATATAGGGCACGGTATGCGCGCCGCACTGGTCGCCCAGCAGCAGCGAATCGCACTGGGTGAAGTTGCGCACGCCCTCCGCGCCTGGTGCCACACGCACCAGCCCGCGATAGGTGTTGTCCGAGCGGCCCGCCGAAATCCCCTTCGACACGATGGTCGAGCGGCTGCCCTTGCCATTGTGGATCATCTTGGTGCCGGTATCGGCCTGCTGGCGGTTGTTGGTCACCGCGACCGAATAAAATTCGCCGACCGAATTTTCGCCGTTCAGCACGCAGGACGGGTATTTCCAGGTGATCGCGCTGCCGGTCTCGACCTGGGTCCACGACACCTTGGAATTGCGGCCCTGGCAGAGTGCGCGCTTGGTGACGAAATTGTAGATCCCACCCTTGCCGTTCTCGTCGCCGGGATACCAATTCTGCACGGTCGAATATTTGATTTCGGCATCGTCCAACGCGACCAGCTCGACCACGGCGGCGTGGAGCTGATTCTCGTCGCGCATCGGCGCGGTGCAGCCTTCGAGATAGGACACATAGGCCCCCTTGTCGGCGACGATCAGCGTGCGTTCGAACTGGCCGGTATTCTCGGCATTGATGCGAAAATAGGTCGACAGCTCCATCGGGCAGCGCACGCCCTCGGGGATATAAACGAAGGTCCCGTCGCTGAAGACCGCGCAATTGAGTGCCGCGAAGTAATTGTCATGCTGCGGCACGACCTTGCCGAGCCATTTGCGGACGAGATCGGGATATTCCTTGATCGCCTCGCTGATCGAGCGGAAGATGACGCCCGCGCTTTCCAGCTCCTTGCGGAAGGTGGTGGCGACCGAAACGCTGTCGAACACGGCGTCCACCGCGACGCGGCGCTTGGGCTGGCCGTCAGCGCCCAGTTCCTCGACCCCGGCGAGCATCTTCTGCTCCTCGATCGGGATGCCGAGCTTTTCATAGACGCGCAGGATTTCGGGATCGACTTCGTCGAGCGAGCCGAGCTTGGGCTTGGCCTTGGGCTCGGCGTAATAATACGCGTCCTGATAATCGATCGGGTCGATCTGCAGCTTGGCCCAATCGGGCGTGTCGAGCGTCAGCCAGAGGCGATACGCCTGCAGCCGCCAGTCGAGCATCCATTCGGGCTCACCCTTCTTGGCCGAGATGAAGCGGACGGTATCCTCGCTCAGCCCCTTGGGCGCGAAGTCCTGCTCGATGTCGGAATGGAAACCCCATTCGTACGACTTATTCGCGGCTTCATAGGCTTCGGCGTTCTTGGTGGCCATTATCGTACTCCGGTCGCGCAGCGACCTGTCAAAATCTCCGCGTCTCCGCGTCTCCGCGTGAACAAAACTTTCTGTTCACGCGGAGGCGCGGAGACGCGGAGAGAAAAGATAGTGCCTGCGGCGCTCATGCTGGCATCCTCGACAGGCTGGCCAACGTCACGCCGTCGAGCGCGCCGCGGACGGCGCCGTTGACGGCGTTCCAGTGCGGCTTGACGCGGCAGTCGCCTTCCAGCGCGCAGTCGTGGCGGCCTTCTTCGACACAGGCGGTCAAAGCGATCGGACCTTCGACCGCCTCGATGATCTCAGCGAGCGAAATCGCCGCGGCCGGGCGCGACAGGCGGAAGCCGCCGCCGGTGCCGCGCGTGCTTTCGATGAGGCCACCCGCCGACAGGCGGCTGACCAGTTTCTGCACGGTGGGCAGCGGCAGGCCGGTCTCATCGGCCAGCGTCGTCGCATTCAGCTTGGCCGCACTGCCGCAATGTCGCGCGGCGGCGGACATCATCACGACGGCATAGTCGGCAAGGCTGGAAAGACGCATCGAGTCCAATCGGATTAATTCTGTCCGATTGCAAATGGGCGCAGTGGCGGCGCGGGTCAACCCCCGGATCCACCCCTGCCCCGCACTTAGGCATGGAGTGCGCTATGTATCGCTGATCAACGGGCTGACGACGCCGCCCAGCGCGCTCCGGTGCAAAATGGTCAATTGGGAGAGCAGGCCGGGATCGGCGCGAATTTGTCGCGGGGTCAGGCCGGTAAAATGCTTCACCTCGCGAATCATGTGCGACTGGTCGTAGAAACCGCGGTCGATCGCATCGGCAACCCCCTCCTCGCCCCCACGCATTGCCACCGCCGCGCGCAGCGCGCGATATTTGCGGGCGAGCACCTTTGGCGGCGCGCCGTACAGGATATTGCACTTCCGCTCGATCTGGCGACGCGACAAGCCTGTCGCCGCAATCAGACATTCCATTTCCGGCGACGGGCTGCCCGCCAGCCACGCGTCAACGTGGCGGATGAAATTGGCATAGCGCGGATCCACATTATGCAACAGGTCCCGCACCAGCGCTTCGCAAATCCCCACCCGTGGGCCGACTCCGGGCGATTCGCGCAACGCGTCGGCAACCGCTTGCAACCGCGCCGCGCCGAACAGCGGCGCTGCATCGATCACACGGTTGAGCATCGTCGATGCGTCCGCCCCGATCATTGCCGACCATCCCGCAGCCGTCAGCCCCATGCCGAACACCGCCACCGGCCCGGCTACGCGCACGCTGCGCGGGCCGCTGGTCGGCCCAAGGACATGTGCGTCCGGTGCTTCCTGCGTGCTCCCGTCCGGAAAGGCATAGACCGCCTGGCCAGGCGACAGGTGGAACCGCAATTGCGCATAATCGGCGCGCTCGACATCTTCCAGCATCGGCACGTCCGCTGAAAAATCGTAAAACAGCGTGATATACTCAGCTAAGTCGGACGACGGCACGGCGTAGTCCAGTTCAATCGATCCCACGCTGCGACACCCCTGACCTGTCGCGATCAAGTGTAATGCTTCTGCAAGACAAATAAAAGCGGCCCGGATGGTATACCATCCGGGCCGGAGGAAAGATGCTCCGGTCCGGAGCTTCTTGGGTCGCATTGCTTTAATGGCGTTTTCGGAGCGTCGTGTATTGGACAAATTCGTCGCTTTTCATGCTAAATGCACAATTAAGGCACTTTCGCCGGCTTTGACGCCAGCGCTTCCGGATGCCATCAGGCGCACGATGCTGTTCCCCCTGATCCGCCCCGCTTTGTTCGCGCTCGAACCCGAACGCGCGCACACCCTCACCCTCAAGCTGCTGGCGCTCGGGGCCGGGGGGGCGGCTCCGGTCTTTGGCGGACGCTCACCCGCCAGCCTGCGCACCTCCGTCGCTGGTCTGGACTTTGCCAATCCGGTGGGTCTGGCGGCCGGGGTGGACAAGGATGGCCGCGCGATCGACGGGTTTTTCGGGCTTGGCTTTGGCAGCGTCGAAATCGGCACGCTCACCCCGCTGCCCCAGGCGGGCAACCCGCAACCACGCCTGTTCCGGCTGGTCGAGGACCGCGCGGTGATCAACCGCATGGGGTTCAACAATGGTGGTATTGCCGCCGCGCTGCCGCGCGCGACGGCGGCAAAGCGGCGCGGCGTGCTCGGTATCAATGTCGGCGCGAACAAGGACGCGCCCGACCGGATCGCCGATTACGCGCATGGCGTGGCGGCGGCGGCGCAGGTGGCCGATTATGTCACGGTCAACATCAGTTCCCCCAACACGCCGGGCCTGCGCGATCTTCAGCACGGCTCCGAACTGACCGATTTGCTGGCTGCAGCCGACGAAGCGCGGCGCGGCCCGATCGCGCGACCGCGCCTGTTCCTGAAGGTCGCGCCCGATCTCGACGCCGCCGCGATCGATGCGATCGCGCGCGCCGCCGCTGCGCATCATGTCGATGCGCTGATCGTCAGCAACACCACCATCTCGCGCCCGCCGCTGCATTCCGCCCATGCGGGGGAGAGTGGCGGGCTGTCGGGGGCTCCGCTGGCACCGCTGGCCCGCCAGCGGCTTGCCGATTTCCGGGCGGCGACGGGCGGTGCGATTCCCTTGATTTCGGTCGGCGGCATCGACAGCGCCGACGAAGCCTATGCGCGCATCCGCGCAGGCGCGAGCCTGGTCCAGCTTTACACCGCCTTGGTCTACCAAGGCCCTGGCCTCGCCCGCCGGATCGTCCGCGGCCTCGCGAACGCCCTGAAGCGCGACGGGTTCGCGACCGTCGCCGAGGCGGTTGGCACCAGCGAACGACACCGCGAAGCGTAAATCCGTGCCCGCTTCTTTGTGGCTTTGTGCCTTTGTGCGCGCAAATGTCTCGCACGAAGCCACAAAGCCACAAAGAGAAGAAGGCGAGGATGCCGCAGTGCGGGCGGCGGCTTGCCTGTGCGGTGAAGCGCGTTAGGGTCGCCGCATGAACAGATCGCTCGCCGCCCTCGCCCTGCTGTTGCTCGCGCCCGCCACCGCAGAAGCACGCCGCCCCACCGCCAAGACCGTCACCAGCCTCGGCATGGTCAGCGCCGCCGATCCGCGTGCGGCAGCGGCAGGCGCGGAGATCTTGCGCAAGGGCGGCAGCGCAACCGATGCCGCGATCGCGACGATGCTGGCGCTGAATGTCGTCGAGCCGCAGAATAGCGGGATTGGCGGCGGCAGCTTCATGGTACATCACGATGCCGCCACCGACCGCACCACCGGGCTCGACGGGCGCGAGGCCGCGCCTGCCGCCGCCGATCCCAAGTGGTTCTATGGGGCCGATGGGAAGCCGCTGCCCATCTTTACCGCCATCCCCGGCGGCCGCAGCGTCGGCGTGCCCGGCAATTTGCGGATGATGGCGCTGGCGCATCAGCGCTATGGCAAACTGCCCTGGGCGACCTTGTTCGGCCCCGCGATCCGCCTGGCGCGCGATGGCTTTGCGATCACCCCGCGCCTCCACAACGGGCTCAACAATTTCGGCCGGCATCTCGATCCGTGGGCGCGCGCGCATTTTCTGGGCGATGACGGCAAAGCGCTACCGGTCGGCACGATCCTGAAGAACCCGGAACAGGCCGCGCTGTTCGGTGCTATTGCCGCCAAGGGGCCGGACGCCTTTTATACCGGGGCGGTGGCACAAAAGATCGTCGCTGCGGTCAACGGGGCGGCACAGAATCCGTCCAAGATGACGCTCGCTGATCTTGCCAGCTACCATTCCAAAGAGCGCCCGCCGATCTGCGGAACCTACCGTGTCTACAAGGTCTGCGGGATGGGGCCGCCCTCGGCTGGGGGGATCGCGGTGCTGATGATCCTCAAGCAGCTTGAGCGCTTCGACATGGCGGCGCTGGGCAAGGACAGCCCCGTCGCGTGGCACCTCTTCGCCGAGTCCGAACGGCTCGCTTATGCCGATCGCGATCTGTATCTGGGCGATCCCGATTATATCAGCGTGCCGGTCAAGGGCTTGCTCGACCCCGGCTATATCGCCGCCCGCTCGGCGTTGATCTCGCCGGAGCGCAGCATGGCAAGCGTCGCCCCCGGCACACCGCCCGGCGCGCCGCCGCGCACGCCCGCCCCCAATGCCGATATCCCCGGCACCAGCGACCTGGTCGCGGTCGACCGGCGCGGCAATGTCGCCGAGGTGACCACCACGATCGAGAGCTATTTCGGATCGGGCCTGTCGGTCGGCGGCGTGATGCTCAACAATGAGCTGACCGATTTCGATTTTGTCCCCGCCAAGGACGGCTATCTCGTCGCCAACCGCGTCGAAGGCGGCAAGCGCCCGCGCAGCTCGATGTCGCCGACGATCGTCTATGGCCCCGATGGCAAGGTGCGCATCGCGATCGGCGCGGCGGGCGGATCGACGATCATCGCCCAAGTCGCCAAGGCGCTGGTCGCGGTGCTCGACTGGAAGATGTCGGCGCAGGATGCGATCGGCCTGGGCCTGCTCTATGCGCCCAAGCTCGACGCGGTGGCCGAGAAGGGCACGCAACTCGATGCGATGGTCCCAGCACTCCAGGCGCTGGGCGAGCATGTCCAGATCGCGCCGCTTGGCCTCAAGGCCAATGCGATCGAGCGCGTGAACGGCCAATGGATTGGTGCCGCCGATCCACGCAGCGAAGGCGTCGCGGTGCGCGAGGACGGCCAGACCACGCAGATCGTCCGCGCCGGTGCCGCACCGCGCCCGCCTGAATAAGCCCTCACACGCAGCCGAACGCGGCGCGCTTGCTCCCCGGGAGAGAAGAATGCGAACCCTCGAACACTTCCCCAATCTCGTCGCGATGTTCCTGACCCGCGCCGCCGAAAAAGGGGATGCCCCGTTTCTGTGGCACAAGAGCCAAGGGCAATGGGTTTCGCGAAGCTGGGCGGAAACCGCACGTCAGGTGGCGAGCCTTGCCGCTGGCCTGAAAGCGATCGGCCTGGTGCCCGGCGACCGCGTGATGCTGGTATCGGAAAACCGCCCGGAATGGTGCATCGCCGATCTCGCGATCATGGCGGCGGGGTGCATCACCGTGCCGACCTACACGACCAATACCGAGCGCGACCACGCCCACATCATCGAGAACTCCGGTGCCAAGGCGGTGATCGTGTCGACCGCGAAACTGGCCAAGACGCTGCTCCCCGCCGCGATCCGCGCGAGCGCCGCCAAGATCGTGATCTGCATCGAGGATCTGCGCGCCAACCAAGCGGGCGCGCTCGAATTCCATCCGTGGAACCGCCTGCTGGCCGATCACGACACCGACCCGGCCAGCATCGCCGCGACCGCAACGCGCGACGACACCGCCTGCATCATTTACACCAGCGGCACCGGCGGTTCCCCGCGCGGGGTGATGCAGCATCACGGCGCGATCCTGCACAATGTCCATGGCTGCTGCACGATCATCGAGGAGGATTTCGGTTGGGAGGACGAAGTGTTCCTGTCGTTCCTGCCGCTCAGCCACGCTTATGAGCATACGGGCGGGCAATATTTCCCGATCGGGCTCGGCGCACAAATCTATTACAGCGAGGGCCTCGACAAGCTGGCCGCCAATATCGAGGAAGTCCGCCCGACGCTGATGGTGGTGGTACCGCGCCTGTTCGAGGTGCTGCGCACGCGCATTTCCAAGGCGGTCGAGAAGCAGGGCAAGCTCTCCAGCTATCTGCTCGGCCGTGCGCAGGCGCTGGGTGCCAAGAAAGCGGCGGGCAAAGCGGGCTTGCTCGACAAGCCGATGGACCTGTTCCTCGGCGCGACGCTGCGCCCGAAGATCCAGCAACGCTTTGGCGGCCGGATCAAGGCTTTGGTCTCGGGCGGGGCACCGCTGACGCCCGAGGTCGGCACCTTTTTCGAGGCGATCGGCATCACCATGCTGCAAGGCTATGGCCAGACCGAATCCGCCCCGGTCATTTCGTGCAACCGCCCCAAGGTCGGGCTCAAGATGGATACGGTCGGCCCACCCTTGGTCGAAACCGAAGTGCGCATTGCCGAGGATGGCGAAATCCTGGTGCGCGGCGAACTCGTCATGAAGGGCTATTGGCGTAACGAGGCCGAAACGGCGCGGGTGCTGAAGGATGGCTGGCTGCACACCGGCGACATCGGCGTGATCGACGCCAAGGGCCGCATCCAGATCACCGATCGCAAGAAAGACATTATCGTCAACGACAAAGGCGAGAATGTCGCGCCGCAAAAGGTCGAGGGGATGCTGACGCTGCAACCCGAAATCGCGCAAGCGATGATCTTCGGCGACCGGCGGCCCTATATGGTGGCGGTGCTCGTGCCCGATCCCGAATGGACGCAGGAATGGTGCGCGCGCGAGGGGACAGTGTGCGATTTCAAGCGGCTGGCGGAAAGCAGCGCCTATCGCACCGCGCTTGGCCAAGCGGTCGAGCGCGTGAACGTCGACCTTTCAGTGACCGAACGCATTCGCCGCTTCGTGCTTGCCGACGAACCCTTCGCGATCGAGAACGAACAGCTCACGCCTTCGCTCAAGATCCGGCGGCATGTGCTGAAGGCGGTGTACGGGCCTCGCCTTGAGGCCCTGTACAAGGCGTAGGTCACTTCGCCTTCGGCACCACCTGCATCGTCCAGTCGCGATCGGGACGGAGATATTTTGCCGCCGTCGCCTGCAGGTCCGCCGCGGTCATGGACGAGATGTCCGAATAGAGATGGGTCAGCGCGGCGATGCGGGCGGGGTCATAGGTCGCGCCGTCGAGCTGGTTCATCCAGAACTGGTTTCCGGTCGATTGCCGCATGATCGATTGCTGCATCGGCCCGATCGTGCGCTTCAATTCGTCCTCATCGACGGGCTTGGCCACCAGCTCGGCGGCAATCTCGCGCGACAGCTTGAAAAACAGCGGGATGTTGTCGGGCGCGACTTGGCCGATCGCCATGATGCGCCCCCCGCTCGGCGTGCCGGTCGGCCACGAACTGGAGACGTTGGGGCTGTAGCTTGCCCCGGCTTGCGAGCGCAGCCGATCGAACAGGCGATCGCTGAAAATCGCCGCCAGCACGTCGAGACGGCGCGACTCGGTCGCGCCCGCGACGCCGCCGCCGGTCGGCCAGGCGATCACGGCGGCCGCCTGATTGTCCGGCCCGTCATGCGTGCGCACCACCGGCTGCAGGTTATGCGCCGGGAAGCGCACCGGCGGCACCACCACCCCCGTCGGCACCGCACGCGGCGGCAAGGCCCCCAGCGTCTTTTGCACCGCCGCGATCGCGGCATCGGCCTTGATGTCGCCGAACACCATCACCTCGATCGGCCCGGTCTTGAGCAATGGCTCCCACAGCGCGCGGAACGATTGCGGCGTAGTGGCGGTGATCGCCGCCAGGCTGGGGTTGCCCCAGCGCGGATCGCCATCGTGCAGCAAGCGTTCGAGATCGCGCGACAACACCCCTTCGGGCGACGAGTTTGAGCTCGGATATCCCGAAATCGCCACCGCCCGCGCGCGCAGCACCGGTGCCGGATCCCAGGCTGGGGCGGACAGCGCCGCTGCCATCAAGCGTAATTGATCGCCCAGATCGGTCGGCGAGGTCATCGCGTTATAGGTGAAGGCGTCCTCATCGATGCCGAAGTCGAGCCCGATCCGCCGACCCGAGGTCAGTTCGTCGAGATCGCCCTGGTTCAACTTGCCGATACCGCCTGCGGTCAGCGCAAGGCCGGCCGCCCACGCCGCCGTCTCGCGATCGGTCGGCAAGGCATTGTAGCCGCCACCGAAGCGCACGCGAACATAGACGCGGCTGTCCTCCGACGTGGTCGGATAGATCAGCACGCGCACGCCGTTCGACAGCGTATATTCCTGCATGTCGAATTCTTTGATCGGCGTGTGCGAGACGATTGTCGCCGGGGCCCCGAGTTTGGGCAATGCATCGAACGTCACCTTGCCCTGCTTGACGCGCTTGCCCGCAAGGCCTTTGACATCGACCTTGAGCGCGCCAGCGAGCTTTGTCTCGACGCCAGGTTCGGCGACCGGAGTCGAGATCAGGGCGCGGGTCGCGCTGCCCTGAAACAGCCGCCGGGTCGAGGCGAGGATCTTGTCGGGCGCGAAGAAGCCCTTTTTCTCGGCATCTTCGAAGACCTTCTGGATCGTCGAGGGCGCGGTCGTGGTCTCGCGAATGTCGAGCGCCTGCACCATGTCGTCGGCTTCCTTGCTACCGGCCTCGGCGCGATAGGTGTCGACCAGCGTCTTGAAGGCGATGCGCTCCTCGGCGAGCTCGCGCTCAATCTCGGCCTTGGTCGGCGGCGAGGCCTGCGCGTCGGCGATCACCGCGCGCACGTCTTTCAAGGCCGGCTCCCACGCCGAGCCAACCGGCAGAATCGTGACAAAGGTGCCGTTGGCCGAGCGCGACGGATCATCGAGCCGGACGGCGGCCGCGATAAAGCTGCCGCCCGAGCGCGCTCGCGTCTCCAGCCGACGGTTGATCACGGCGAGCGCGGTCGAGTCGGCCAGGCGCTTCTGGTTGAACAGGACGGTATCGTCATTGTAGCGCCAGGGCCGCAGGATCGCCATTTCGATCCGCGTCGGGATACCAGGCTCGACCACCGCCTTGGTCGTGATCTGCTTGGGATCGGGCACGCCGAAATCGGGGTCGGCGGGATTTGGGCCGGTGCCTTTCCAATCCGCGAAATTCTTCGCGACCATCAGTTCGAGCTTGGCCGGGTCGAAATCCCCGGCAATCACCACAAGGGCACGCTCGGGGCGATACCAGCGATCATGAAACGCCTTCACCGTTTCGGCGGTCGCCGCTTCCAGTTCGGCGACATGGCCGATCGGCGAACGATCGGCGAGCGGTTGCCCGGCAAAGAAGGTCGCGTTCAGCGCATCGATCACGCGCACTTGCGGCCCCGGTGCCTCGCGCTGCTCGGCGAGCACGGCGGGGCGTTCGGCATTGAGCGCTTGCGGCGTGATGTTGGGCTTGGACACCATGCCCGCCAGAATGTGCAGGCTCTCATCGATCCCGGCATCGGTCGCGCTGGGCAGATCGAGCTTGTAGACGGTCTGGGTCGGGGTGGTTTGCGCGTTGGTGTCCGACCCGAAGGTCGTCCCCATCCGCTGCCAGATCCGCTTGGCCTCGCCATCGGGCACATATTCCGAGCCGCGGAAGGAGAGATGCTCGATCATATGGGCAAAGCCGCGCTCGCCATCCTTTTCGTAGAGCGAGCCCGCATCAATCCGCACCCGCACCGAAATCTGCCCCGGCGGCACGCCATTCTTGCGCACCGCATAGCGCAGGCCGTTCTTCAACACCCCGAAATGCCATGCCGGATCGGGCGTGATATCGCTGCCCTTATAAAGCCAGGCCGCACGGCTGGCGATGGCAGCACCGGGGCGTCCATCGGTCGCGTCGGTGCTCGATGACGGCGTGGCCTGCTGCGCGTCGGCGCGGCTTTCGGGAGCCCTTACCGAATGCTGAGGAGCAGCGCCGATGGTCAGAAAGGCGAGAAGGGCGAGGCGCGCGGTGCGCGAATACACGATCATACCGGTCACGATAGCGCGGCGAACCCGCATCCGCCAGCGGCAGCCGATGTACGCCTGGCCGAGGATCGCATTTGGCGACGCTGCGTTTCCTATTCCCGACATATCCGCTCTTGCGCGCACGCCGCACGCGCGCCACATGCCAGCCATGCTGATCGAGACCGAAACAACGCCCAACCCGGCGACGCTCAAATTCCTTCCCAACCGGACGGTGATGGACGCGGGCACCCGCGATTTCGTCACCCCCGAAGAGGCCGAGGCCTCGCCGCTGGCCGAGGCTTTGTTCGGCTTGGGCGACGTGACGGGCGTGTTCTTCGGGCGCGATTTCGTTTCGGTCACGGCTGCCCCCGGCACCGACTGGAGCACCCTCAAGCCCGACGTGCTTGGCCTGTTGCTCGACCATTTCAGCGCTGACATGCCGCTCTTCCGTCCCGGCACCGCAGGCGCGATCAGCGTCCCTGCCGAAGACTCCTTTACCGACGATCCCGAAGATGCCGACATCGTCGCACAGATCAAGGACCTGATCGAAACCCGGATCCGCCCGGCGGTCGCCAATGATGGTGGCGATATCGTCTATCGCGGCTTTGAGAAGGGCAAGGTCTATCTGGCGATGCAGGGCGCGTGCGCCGGTTGCCCGTCGTCGAGCGCGACGCTGAAGAACGGCATCGAGCAATTGCTGCGGTATTACGTCCCCGAAGTCACCGAAGTGCGAGCTGTATGATGACCGTTTTGAACGACGCGACCCTGGACCAGATCTTCCGCACCGCGCGGAGCTATAACGGCTATACCGATGCGCCGGTCAGCGAGAGCGATCTGCACGCGATCTGGGAGCTGATGAAATGGGGCCCGACGTCGGCGAACCAGCTTCCAGGGCGCTTCGTCTGGTGCACCAGCGATGCCGCCAAGGCCAAGCTGGCCGAGTGCTGCTCGGCGCAGAACGCACCAAAGGTGCTCAACGCGCCGGTTACGGTCATCATCGGCATGGACCGCGACTTCCATAACTATCTGCCCGAGCTGTTCCCGCACGTCGACGCCAAAGCGTGGTTCGATGGCAATGCCGAGCTCCGCGCCGCCTCTGCCTTCCGCAATTCGACGCTGCAGGGCGCGTACTTCATCATCGCGGCGCGCGCGCTGGGGTTCGATACCGGGCCGATGTCGGGTTTCGATGCGGGCAAAGTCGATGCGGCCTTCTTCGCCGATACGCCGTCAGTCACCACCAACTTCATCTCGACGCTTGGCCATGGCGACCCCGCGACGATCTTTGATCGCCTGCCGCGCCCGGCGTTCGAGAAGTTCAACAGCATCGCCTGATCGCGGTTTGCGCACCCTCGTCATCGAAACCGCGACGGCGGCCTGCTCGGTCGCGTTGATCGAAGACACCCGCGTCGTCGCGCACGCCCATGAAATCGTGGGACGCGGCCATGCCGAGCGGCTGGTGCCGATGATCGCGGCCTTGCCCGAGGGCGGTCGCGCAGCCCACATTCTGGTCGATTGCGGGCCCGGCAGCTTTACCGGAATCCGCGTCGGCATCGCCGCCGCGCGCGGGCTTGCGCTCGGCTGGGGCGCAAGCCTCAGCGGCTATTCCTCGCTGCCGCTGCTGGCGGCAGCCGCCTTTTCGCGCGGCATGACGGGCGAGATTGCCGTCGTGCTGGAAGGCGGCCACGGCGAGGTGTTCCTGCAGGGGTTCAGCGCCCCACTTGCCGAAACCGGCCCGTTTGCCTCGCTACGTCCCGAAATGGCACTGGCGACTTTGGGCGGTCGGCGGGCGGTCGGTAACGGCGTGCGCTTCCTCACCGCGCTGGACCCGGCCGTGGCGGCCGAAGCCTGGCTGCCCGACGCCATGGATGCGGTGCTGCTGACGCCTGGCTTGGCCGGGTTGGAGCCGAAGCCCATTTATGGGCGCGCGCCCGACGCAAAACCGCAGGCGACTGCGGAAGCCGTCGCATGAGCACGATGCTGGGGATCGATTTGCGCAGCGGTGCCGTCGCCGATCTCGCGATCGTCGATCGAATCATGCAGGCTGCGTTTGATGCCCGTTTCGGAGAAGCGTGGACGCACAATCAAGTCCTGGGTCTGCTGGCCATGCCCGGTGTGTGGCTGACGATTGCCGAAGTTGGTGGAGAACCGGCCGGTTTTGCGCTGTGCCGCCGAGTTCTGGAAGAAGCGGAGTTGCTGCTGCTGGCAACCGCGCCGCATTTGCGGCGGCGCGGCGTTGCCGCTGCTTTGCTCCGCGCGGTCGCGTCCGACGCGTCGGCGCAAGGTGCGCGGACGCTCCACCTGGAAGTGCGTGACGGCAACGAAGCGATCAAGCTCTATAGCAACGAAGGCTTTGCAAAAGTCGGCGAGCGGCGAGATTACTATCGGGGACCTAACGGTCGCCTGTTCAATGCTCTGACATTTCGGCGGGACCTATCCTAACAATCCTGCCTAACAATACTGTCATGCGGCACAATACCTACTTGCGCGAAGCGTAAACAGGCGCGATAGGCGTCTCCCTGACGATGCGTAACAATCGTCCAGTTCGGTTGAAAGGATTATTAATGGACACCATGAACGAGCTTCAGGAGACTTTGATCACGCTGACCGCAGATATTGTTGCGGCCCATGTCAGCAACAATAGCGTTGCAGTTTCGGATCTTCCGGTGCTGATCGCTCACGTTCACGGTGCATTAAGCAACCTCGGCGGTCCCGCGCCGGTTGAAATCGTGAAGCAGGAGCCGGCTGTGTCGGTCCGCTCCTCGATCAAGCCCGACTTCATCGTGTGCCTGGAAGACGGCAAGAAATTGAAGATGCTCAAGCGTCACCTGATGACGCACTATCAGATGACCCCGGAGCAATATCGCGCGAAGTGGAATCTTCCTGCGGATTATCCGATGGTTGCACCGAATTACGCAGAACAGCGCCGCACGCTGGCCAAGAAGATTGGCCTCGGCACCAAGCGTCGCAAAGTCGTTCGCTAAGCCGTTTAGCCCCTCCCCGACGTGGGAGGGGCTGACCCTTTGCCTATTGCGAATCACTATCCCCTTTCGCAACAATCGCGAAACGCCTAAACGCCTCTCATGGCGCGTCACATCGATCTCGAAGCTCTCTGTGCAGAAAAAGGCCTGCGCATTACCGATCAGCGGCGCGTGATCGCGCGCGTGCTGTCCGATGCCGACGATCATCCCGATGTCGAGAAGGTGTATGAGCGCGCGTCGGCCATCGACCCCGGCATTTCGATCGCAACGGTGTACCGCACCGTCCGCCTGTTCGAGGAAGCCGGGATTCTCGACCGGCACGATTTCGGCGATGGCCGCTCGCGCTACGAGCCCGCGCCCGAGGCGCATCACGACCATTTGATCGACGTCGAGACCGGCAAGGTTATCGAATTCGTCGATCCCGAGCTCGAACAGCTCCAAAAAGCCATTGCGGAAAGACTCGGCTTCCGCCTGGTCGATCACCGCATGGAACTCTACGGCGTAGCGCTCGACCGCAAGGCCTGAGGCGATGCCGATTCGCCCCGAGGCCCGCGCCGCGGCGGCAGCAGGCAATCCGCCACCGTTGGGCTGGCTCGGCTGGTGGCGCTTGTGTATCCGCTCCACGCTGTTGGCGCTTGCCCTGCTGATCGCGATTCCCCCGCATTATTTGTGGCGGATCCTACATATTTCCTCGCCCTGGCCGCGCTTCTTCCTGGCGGCGGCCGCGAGGATTTGCGGTGCGCGCGTGAAGGTGAAGGGTGCCGCGCTGAAGCGCGATGTCTTCTACATCTCCAACCATGTCAGCTGGATCGACATCCTCGCCATTGCCGGAGCGAGCGGCACTGCGTTCGTCGCCAAGGCGGAAATCCGCGATGCACCGGTGGTCGGCTGGCTCGCCACGCTGAACCGTACCGTTTTCGTCGAGCGCGAGGATCGCCTGGGCGTTGCCGAACAGATCAACCGCCTGCGCGATGCGCTGGCCGAAACCTGGTCGGTCACCGTCTTCCCGGAGGGCACCACCACCGACGGTCGTTCGCTCTTTCCGTTCAAGACGCCGATGTTAAAGGTGCTGGAACCGCCACCGCCGGGGATTCTCGTGCAGCCGGTGTTGCTCGATTATGGCGCGGCGAGCGAGGAAATCTCCTGGATCGGCGTTGAAACGGGCAAAGACAATGCCGTGCGCCTGCTCGCCCGGCGCGGCACGTTTCGCATGACCGTGACCTTCCTGGAACCGTTCCACCCGCGCGACTTTCCGGGGCGCAAAGCCATCGCCGCCGAAAGCCGCCGTCGCATCGAAGAAGCGCTGATCCGCGCGATCGGTCGCCCGCTGCAGCCCTTTACCGGGCACCCGCAACCGTAATTTGTCACGCTGGCGCGGCGCGCCTATAGCCCGCTCATCATGAAACCCGCGCCCAAAACCTATGCCGTAAAGTCCTTCGGCTGCCAGATGAACGTCTATGACGGCGACCGGATGGCCGAATTGATGGCCGCGCAGGGCCTGACCCAGGCCGATCCAACCGAGGCCGATCTGGTCGTGCTCAACACCTGCCACATTCGCGAACGCGCGACCGAGAAGGTCTATTCGGACATCGGACGGCTGCGCAAGGAAGCGCTCCGCGACATCGGCCGCGCGCCGATGATCGCCGTCGCCGGCTGCGTCGCGCAGGCTGAAGGGGCGGAGATCGTGCGCCGCGCCAAGGTCGATGTGGTGGTGGGGCCGCAAGCCTATCACAATCTGCCCGAACTGGTGGCGCGGGCGGCGCGCGGCGAATCCGCGCTGGATACCGATATGCCGGTCGACATGAAGTTCGGCCATCTGCCCGCGCGCCGCCGCGTGCCGCCGAGCGCGTTCCTGACGGTGCAGGAAGGCTGCGACAAATTCTGCACCTATTGCGTGGTGCCCTATACGCGCGGCGCCGAAGTCTCGCGCGGCTGGGACCAGATCGTCGACGAAGCCAAAGCGCTGGTCGATGCGGGCGCGCGCGAACTGACGCTGCTGGGGCAGAACGTCAACGCCTGGAGCGACGATACGCGCGGTCTGCATGATCTCATCGCGGCGCTCGCCGAGATCCCGGCGCTGGCGCGGATCCGCTATACCACCAGCCACCCCAATGACATGACGCAGGGGTTGATCGACGCGCATGGTGACATCGAGAAACTGATGCCGTTCCTGCATTTGCCCGTGCAATCGGGCAGCGACCGCGTGCTGCAGGCGATGAACCGCAGCCACAGCCGCGATTCCTATCTGCGCATCCTCGACCGCGTCCGCGCGCGCCGCCCCGACATCGCGCTGTCGGGCGATTTCATCGTCGGCTTTCCCGGCGAGACCGACGCCGATTTCGAGGAGACACTGAGCCTGGTCGACGCGGTCGGCTATGCCCAGGCCTATAGTTTCAAATACAGCCCGCGCCCCGGCACCCCCGCCGCGACCATGGCCGAGCAGATCCCTGAAGCGGTGATGGACGAACGGCTCCAGCGGCTCCAGGCCGCGCTCAACCGCGATCAGGCCGCGTTCAACGCCGCCACCGTCGGCCGCACGTGCCAGCTGCTGCTGGAGCGGCCCGGCAAGTTGCCGGGGCAGTTGATCGGCAAGAGCCCGTGGCTGCAATCGGTCCATCTCGTCAGCGATGCCGCGATCGGGGACCTGGTCGAGGTAACGCTGGCCGAAGCCGGGGCAAATTCCATGCTGGGAACGTTGGCAGGCTAACCTCTCCCCTCGACACCGCCCAACAAAACGCCCAAATAGGGGCCATGTCGAAGCCCGCGCCAACCGATCTCGTTCCGCCGCAATGGAAGCGCAATCCGGTCGCCTTGTGGGTCTATATCGCGGCGGGCGTCGGCATGATCCTGTTGTCGGGCGCGCGCATCGTGCTCGAACGCGTCGGGCTGCGACGCTGACGCCTCGGTCAGCACGCTCGACGCCGCTTTCCGCTACCACGCGGCCCTTTCCTGATTTGTTGCCCACCCAACCGAGCAAAGGAAACGCATGAGCCGCAAGCCTGTACCCGCGCAATCCGGTGACCGCAGCCGGACCGAACTGGTGTTCGACCGGCCCCAATTGATGGCGCAACTGTTCGGCGAGTTCGACCAGAATCTGCTCGCGCTGGAGAACAAGCTCGGCGTCTATATCACCGCGCGCGGAAACAAGGTGGGGCTGGAGGGCAGCGCCGAGGCCGTCGCGCAAGCACGCGATGTGCTGCACGGGCTCTACAACCGCATCGTGCGCGGCGAAGTGGTCGACCCCGGCCTGATCGACGCGGTCATCGCCATGTCGAGCGAGCCGACGCTCGCCGGTATCATCCAGGCCGATGCCGGTGGCGGCGCGGTGCCGCAAATCATGATCCGCACGCGCAAGAAGACGATCGTGCCGCGCACCATCGCCCAAGCGCACTACATGCGGCAATTGCTCAATAACGACATTATCTTCGCGCTTGGGCCAGCGGGCACCGGCAAGACCTATATCGCGGTCGCGCAAGCCGTCGCGCAGCTCATCACCGGCAGCGTGCAGCGGCTGATCCTGTCGCGTCCGGCGGTGGAGGCGGGCGAGAAACTGGGCTTCCTGCCCGGCGACATGAAGGAGAAGGTCGATCCCTATCTCCGCCCGCTGTACGACGCGCTCAACGACTGTCTGCCCGCCGAGCAGGTCGAACGACGCATCGCCAGCGGCGAGATCGAGATCGCGCCGATCGCCTTCATGCGCGGGCGCACGCTGGCCGATGCCTTCATCATCCTCGACGAAGCGCAGAACACCACGCCTGCGCAGATGAAGATGTTCCTCACCCGCTTCGGCGAGAACAGCCGAATGGTGATTTGCGGCGACCCCAAGCAGACCGATCTTCCCGGCGGGATGAATGCCTCCGGGCTGAACGACGCGGTCGGGCGGCTGGAGGGTGTCGAAGGGCTGTCGATCTGCCGCTTCGGCAGCGGCGACGTGGTGCGCCACCCGATCGTCGGGCGGATTGTCGAGGCGTATGAGGGGACGAGTTAGTTGACGATCGGGATATCCCTGAATTATACAGGGGATATCCCGGAGAGTCCGATGGCCTCGCTCTATATCAAGAATTCCGACACAGCCGATCTCGCGCGTGAGGTCGCCGCCTTGCTTGGCACGAGCAAGACCGCTGCCGTTCACGACGCGCTCGAACATCGCAAACGCGCGCTTGAGGCGGAGCGAAGCCGCAGCATTCACGATCGGCTGGCGGCTTGGCGAGCGGAGCACCCGCTCGGCGAAGCGACGGGGCTCGAAGCCGACAAGGCATTCTACGATTCGCTGAACGATGAGGAGGAGGATTGATCCTCTTTCTCGATGCGTCCGCGATGGTCGCGATGATGACTGGAGAACCCGGTTCAGCCGCGATCGAGGAACGCTTCGGCGCGGCGGACGAAGTCCTGTGTTCGGCCCTCTCGCTGTGGGAGGCAGCGCGCGCGGTGGCCCGCAAGCGCACTCTTCCGATCGCCTTTGCCTATTCCGAAATCGAGACGTTCATAGCCCATTTTGCGATCCGTCTCGTGCCCATTGGCGCGCTCGAAAGCCACGCCGCCGTTGACGCGCACAATCGCTATGGCAAAGGCAGCGGCCATACCGCTAAGCTCAACATGGGCGATTGCTTCGCTTATGCCTGCGCCAAAACCAACGACGCCACATTGCTCTACACGGGCAACGACTTTGCAAACACGGACATGGCCTGATGCTTGAAATCGCCCTCTCGCGCGAAGACGTGTGGCCCGAGCAGGATTGGGAGGCGCTCGCCACCCGCGCCGCGACCGCAGCGATGGAGCGCACGCCGCATGGGCCGTTGCTCACCGTCACCGCCACGGTCGAAATCTCGATCCGGCTGACCGACGATGCCGAGGTGCAGACGCTCAACGCCCAGTATCGCCAGAAGGACAAGCCGACCAACGTGCTGTCCTTCCCGATGGTGCAGGCCGATCTGCTCGACACGATCGACCAAAATAGCGACGCCAATGACACTTGGGGGGGCGAGATCCTGCTCGGCGACATCGTGCTCGCTTATGAGACGTGCGTGCGCGAGGCCGCCGAAAAAGGCGTGAGCGTCGATGATCATGCGTCGCATTTGATCGTGCATGGCACGCTGCATTTGCTAGGGTATGATCATCTGGACGATCGCGAGGGCGATGCGATGGAGGCGATCGAGGTCGACGCGCTCACCGCCCTTGGGATCGCCAACCCTTATTGTCTCGAAGAGGACTGAACGACCGCCATGCCCGACGGCCAAAGTACGACCGGCACCGCCAGCCATCTCGGCGGTGCCTCGCATAATGAAACCAGCATCTGGCGGAGCTTCCGCAGCTGGATTTCGGGTCATTCGGGCGACGAGTCGCTCCGCGCCACGCTGGAGGAAGCGATCGACGCGCATGAGGATGACCCCGCGCCCGACGCCAAGGGCGATCTCTCTCCGCTCGAACGCACGATGGTGCGCAACCTGCTCCATTTCGGCGAGCGTGATGCGGGCGATGTCGGCGTGCCGCGCGCGGACATCGTCGCGGTCGAGGAGCAGACCAGCTTCGCCGATCTCGTGCAGCTGTTCGCCGAGGCAGGGCATAGCCGCCTGCCGGTCTATCGCGAGAAGCTCGATACGATCATCGGCATGGTCCATATCAAGGACGTGTTCGCGATCCTCGCCACCGGGGCCGAGCATCCGGCGAGCATCGCCGCGCTGATCCGCGAGCCGCTTTATGTGCCGATGTCGCGTGGTGCGCTCGACCTGCTGGCCGACATGCGCCAGAAGCGCGTGCATCTCGCGATCGTGCTCGACGAATATTTCGGGACCGAGGGCCTCGTCACGATCGAGGATCTGATCGAGGAGATCGTCGGCGACATTGAGGATGAGCATGACGATGCGCCGCATTCGCTGCTCGTGCCCTTGGACGGCGGTGCCTGGGATGCCGATGCCCGCGCCGAGTTGGAGGATGTCGGCGAGACGATCGACCCGCGCCTGGCCGAGGTGGATGGCGACATCGACACGATCGGCGGCCTCGCCGCGGTGCTCGCCGGGCACATGCCGCATGTCGGCGAATGCCTGGTGCATGACAGCGGCTGGACGCTGGAAATCACCGCCGCCGACACGCGCCGCGTGCTGGGCGTGCGGCTGCACCCGCCCAAGGCCGAGCCTGAGCACGCGTAGCCAAGCGAGAAAGTGACCCGAAAACGGCGTCGTTGCCGCGTTGCGCAGTCGGAATGCGCTACCCGCTGCCCGCCCAGGACAGGATCGATTTGGTCAGCGCCTCCGCCACGGGCTCGCCCCGCCCGGGGCCGAGGATCACGAATTCCATCTCGGGCAAGACGGGCAGTGCGGCATCGGCCGTAACGCGAGCGAGGCCCGCTGGCAGTAAACGCAGCGAATGCGGCATCATGCCAAGGCCAGCGCGCGCGGCGGCGGTCAAGCCGCTGAGGCTCGCGCTGGTGAAGGCGACGCGCCACGGTCGACGCGCCTGATCGAGCGTGGCGATCGCCATGGCACGGGTGACGCTGGGTGGCGGATAGAGCAAGAGTGCCAGCGCGCCGTCCGCATCCGGCTGATAGCCAGGGCGCGATACCCATTCGACCGCTTCGCGCCACGCCGTTACGCCGCGCGGATCGCCCGAGCGGCGTTTGACGAAGATGATATCGAGCGTGCCGGCGTCGAACGCATCGTAGAGAGTCTGGCTGAGCCCTGCAGTCACAACCAAATCCACCTCCGGGTGGCGCCGCGCGAAACTGGCCAGCACATCGGGCAGCGCCGACAGCACGAAATCCTCGGACGCGCCAAAACGCAAGCGCCCGCGCAAAGGCGTGCCGGACACCTGCCGCTCTAGCGCGCCATAGGCATCGAGAATGCGCCGCGCAGGATCGATCAAGGTCTCGCCATCGACCGTCAGCGCCACCCTGTGGGTATCGCGCGCGAACAAGGCACGCCCCAGGATCGTCTCCAACCGTTTGATTTGCTGGCTGACGGTCGATTGGCGGGTGCCGAGCGCACGCGCCGCCGCGGTAAAGCTCCCCGTCTCGGTTACGGTCACGAAGGCGACCAGCAAATCGGGGTGGGCGGCATCCATGGTAATCATATTATGTGATAACTGTTATCGCTGCCATCACAATTGTGCGTAAGCGGTTTGGAGCATAAATGGGCGGGGCCTCCTTCAGGATGTTTTTGCCATGCCCACTGTCCGCTCGCTGATCGCGCGTTCCCCGATCGACCCATATTTGCTGCTGTTGATCGGCACGGTCGGGCTGGCCATTCTTTTGCCCGCGCGCGGCTCCGCCCAGCCGCTGGCGGAAAGCGCGGTGACGGTCGCGGTCGGGCTGCTGTTTTTCCTCTATGGCGCACGCCTTTCGCCCGCAGCGGTATGGGCG
Source organism: Sphingomonas echinoides ATCC 14820 (assembly GCF_000241465.1). Classification (GTDB taxonomy): domain Bacteria; phylum Pseudomonadota; class Alphaproteobacteria; order Sphingomonadales; family Sphingomonadaceae; genus Sphingomonas; species Sphingomonas echinoides. The sequence continues at coordinate 3,412,567 of NZ_JH584235.1, read as the reverse complement.
GGGATTTCGCATTGGCGGCTGCAATCGCTGGTGTTCGCCAGCACCTTCATGATCTTCCCGATCATCGGCCTGGGTGCATCCTGGGCGGTGCGCGGCGTGCTGCCGCCCGATATTGGCGTGGGCCTGCTCTATCTGTGCCTGTTGCCCTCGACCGTGCAATCCTCGATCGCCTTCACCGCGATCGCGCGCGGCAATGTGCCTGCCGCTTTGTGCAGTGCCTCGCTCTCCAATCTGCTTGGCGTCGTGCTGACCCCAGTGCTGGTGGCGGTGCTGCTGTCCACCGCCGGGGGCGGCTTTTCGATCACGGCGATCGAGGGCATCGCCTTGCAAATTCTGTTGCCGTTCGTCGCCGGGCAAGCGGTGCGGCCGTGGATCGGGGTGTGGCTGTTGCGCCACCGCACGCTGACCGCGGTGGTTGATCGCGGCTCGATCCTGCTGGTGGTCTATGCCGCGTTCAGCGCGGGCGTCGTCGCGGGCGTGTGGACCAGCCTGTCGGTGTCCGACCTGGTGATCGTGCTGGCGATCGACCTGGTGATCCTGGCGATCATCATCGGCGTGACCACCCTGCTCAGCCGCCGCCTGGGGTTTTCGACCGAGGACGAGATCGCGATCGTGTTTTGCGGATCGAAGAAGAGCATGGCGGGCGGCATTCCGATGGCGACGATCCTGTTCGCCGGGCATGCGGTCAGCTTGATCGTGTTGCCGCTGATGCTGTTCCACCAGGCGCAATTGTTCGTCTGCGCGACGCTGGCACGCCGTTATGCCAAGCGGCCGATCAAGGACGCGCCGCCCGCCGCCGTGCAGCCTAGGCCGGTTCGCATCGCGACGAGCGCATGAATGGCACAGCGCCCTGGTTCATATTAGCCGACCGATCACTCTTGGCGGATTAATCCATTTCTCCGATCAACGCCGTCATGGCATCCTCTGCGCAAGCCAACCAGAAACCGCAATGGAGACTGCCATGAATGCCGAAACGAAATGCCCGATGGGTGCAGGCAAGGTGGATGGCAATGCCGTCCTGTTCGAAATGACCAACCGTCTGTGGTGGCCGAACCAGCTTGACCTGTCGGTGCTGCACCAGAACCCGCCCGCCGGCGACCCGATGGACCCCGATTTCGATTATGCCGAGGCGTTTAAGGGCCTCGATCTGGCGGCGGTGAAGGCCGACATCTTCGCGCTGATGACCGACTCGCAGGACTGGTGGCCGGCCGATTTCGGCCATTATGGGCCGCTGTTCATCCGCATGGCGTGGCACAGCGCGGGCACGTACCGCATTGGCGACGGACGCGGTGGCGCGGGCAGCGGGCAGCAGCGCTTCGCCCCGCTCAACAGCTGGCCGGACAATGCCAATCTCGACAAGGCGCGCATCCTGTTGTGGCCGATCAAGCAGAAATATGGCCGGGCTTTGTCCTGGGCCGATCTGCTGATCCTGACCGGCAATTGCGCGCTGGAATCGATGGGGTTCAAGACCGCTGGCTTCGCCGGTGGCCGCGTCGATGTGTGGGAACCCGCGACCGACGTGAATTGGGGCGCCGAGCGCGAATGGCTGCAGACCAGCGAAAAGCCGGGTGGCCGCTATTCGGGCGAGCGCGAACTCGCCAACCCGCTGGCGGCGGTGCAGATGGGGCTGATCTACGTCAATCCCGAAGGCCCGGACGGTAACCCCGATCCCGTGCTCGCCGCGCACGACATTCGCGAGACCTTCGCGCGCATGGCGATGAATGACGAGGAAACCGTCGCTTTGATCGCGGGCGGGCACACGTTCGGCAAGACGCATGGTGTCGCCGTGCCTGACCAATATGTCGGCCCCGAACCCGAAGGTGCGGGCATCGAGCAGCAGGGTCTGGGCTGGGCCAACAGCTATGGCAGCGGCAATGGTGCCGACACCATCACCAGCGGCCTGGAAGTGACCTGGACGCAGGAGCCGACCAAATGGACCAACCTGTTTTTCGACAACCTGTTCGGCCATGAGTGGGAACTGACCAAGAGCCCGGCGGGCGCGCATCAATGGGTCGCCAAGGATGCGGCGGAAGACGTGCCCGACGCGCATATCGCCGGTAAGACGCATCGCCCGACGATGCTGACGACCGACCTCGCGTTGCGCTTCGACCCTATTTACGGGCCGATTTCGAAGCGTTTTCATGAAAACCCAGACCAGTTCGCGACCGCTTTTGCCGAGGCGTGGTATAAGCTGACCCACCGCGACATGGGGCCGCATGTGCGGATGCTGGGCGCGGAAGTCCCCGCCGAGCCGCGCATCTGGCAGGACCCGGTTCCCGCGCCCACGCATCCGCTGATCGACGAGGCCGATGCGGCGGCGTTGAAGGCCCAGATCCTGGGCTCGGGCCTTTCGATCTCGCGGCTGGTGAAGACGGCGTGGGCCTCGGCCTCCACCTTCCGCGGCACCGACAAGCGCGGCGGGGCGAATGGCGCACGCATCCGGCTTGCCCCGCAAAAGGATTGGGCGGTTAACGAGCCGGTCGAACTCGCCGAGACGCTCGCCAAGCTGGAAGCGATCCAGGCGGCGTTCAACGCAGGTGGCAAGACAGTGTCGCTGGCTGATCTGATCGTGCTCGGCGGCAATGCTGCGGTGGAGGCGGCGGCGAAGAAGGCCGGGCATGATGTGACCGTGCCGTTCACACCGGGCCGCACCGACGCCAGCCAGGAGCAGACCGACGCGCATTCCTTTGCGCCGCTCGAGCCCAAGGTTGATGGCTTCCGCAACTATGTCGGTGGGCCCTTGCCCTATTCTGCCGAGGAACTGCTGGTCGATCGCGCGCAATTGCTGACGCTGTCTGCACCGGAAATGACGGTGCTGGTCGGTGGCCTGCGCGTGCTGGGCGCGAACTTCGGTGGTTCCACCCACGGCGTGTTCACCGATCGGCCCGAAACGCTGACCAACGACTTCTTCGTCAATTTGCTCAAGACCAGCACGGCGATGAAGTGGACGGCGAGCGAGGACGGCGTGTTCGTCGCGCGCGACCGCAAGACCGGGGCCGAGCACTGGGCAGGCACGCGGGTGGACCTGATCTTCGGCTCCAACTCGCAATTGCGCGCGCTGGCCGAGGCCTATGCTACCGACGATGCCGCCGACGCCTTTGTCCGCAAATTCGTCGCGGCGTGGACCAAGGTGATGAACCTCGACCGGTTCGACGTGGCGTGATCCGGCCGATCCGCTGAACCGAGAAGGGCCGTCGACCACAGGTCGGCGGCCCTTTCCCGTTTTAATCGGGCAGAATCGCCTTCCCCTCCCCCGCTCCACCCCCTAGTTTGCGGCCATGCGCAAACACATCCTCATCATCCTCGCGATCGTCCTCGTCCTCGCGGGGGCCGTCATCTGGTGGGCGGTGCAGCCCGACGTGGCAACGCTGCCGATCGCCAAGGTCGAGGGCGAACGCCCCACCATCTCCGCCCCGCGCGACCAGACCATCCCGACCATCGCGGTGGCCGATGCGGTCGGCTGGAAGGATGGCGCAAGGCCAGTGGCAGCACCCGGGCTGAAGGTGGTGCCCTTCGCCAATGGGCTTGACCACCCGCGCTGGCTTTACCGGCTGGCCAATGGCGACATTCTGGTCGCCGAGACCAATTCGCCCCCGCGCAAGGTCGCCGGCATCGCCGATGTGGTGATGGGGTATCTGATGAAAAAGGGCGGTGCCGGGGTCGCCTCGCCCAACCGCATCCGGCTGTTGCGCGATACCGATGGGGACGGCGTGGCCGAGTTGCAGACGGTGCTGATCGGCGGGCTCAACTCGCCCACCGGCATGGCGCTAATGGGCGGCTATCTCTACATTTCCGATACCGATGCGCTGCTGCGCGTGCCGTTCACGCCCGGGCAGACCCAGATCACCGCCAAGCCTGAGAAGGTCATCCCGCTGAGCGGTGGCGGCAACCATTGGGCGCGCACGCTGCTCGCTGATCCGGCAGGCAAATATCTGTATGTCGGCGTCGGCTCCTCCACCAACATCGCCGATAACGGGCTCGATGCCGAGAAATACCGCGCCAACATCCTGCAGGTCGATCCAGTCGCCAAGAGCTTCCGCGTGTTCGGGGCTGGCTTGCGCAACCCGCAGGGCATGGCGTTCGAGCCGAAATCGGGCGCGCTGTGGGTCGCAGTCAACGAACGCGACATGCTGGGGTCGGACATCGTGCCCGATTACATCACCCGCGTTGGCCTGGGCGACAATTTCGGCTGGCCCTGGTATTATTGGGGTGGCTATCCCGATGCGCGGGTGAAGCCCGAAAATCCGGCGCTACAGGAATATTCCAAGCGCCCCGATTTCGCGATGGGGCCGCATGTGGCCGCGCTTGGCCTGACCTTCGCGCAGGACGCGAAATTGGGCCCGAACTTCGCCAATGGCGCGTTCGTCGGCGAGCATGGTTCTTGGAACCGGGTGCCGGTGTCGGGCTATAAAGTCGCCTATGTGCCGTTCGGCGATCTTGGCTTCCCCAAAAAGGGAGCGAAGCCGGTTGATGTGTTGACCGGCTTCCTCAACGCCAAGGGCCAGGCACAGGGCCGCCCGGTCGGCGTGATCACCGATGCCACCGGCGCGCTGCTGGTGGCGGATGATGTGGGGAACACGATCTGGCGGGTGAGCGTGAAATAACGCCTCACCCGCGTCACCCCGGCCCCGTGCCGGGGTCCACCGAGCACCAAGACGATCCCCCGCAGGAGATGCGTCGCGGTGGATGCCGGGACGAGCCCGGCATGACGGATCACTCCAGCAGCTTTGGCGCTTCCTTGGCGAGTTTTGCGCGGATCTTGTCGGCGAAGAGCGCGAGAAACGGCGGCAAGTCGATTTCGGCGCGGACCTTGTCGGCGGCCACAGTCAGGCGGCTGGCGACGCGCTGGCCCAAAGCGGCGACGGTGAAGTGCAGCGTATCGCCTTCCCAGCGGTGATCGACCGCCGCCCCGCCGGGGAACATCGCGGCCAATTTGCCGATGCGGCCATCGACGCGCGCGCGGGCGGCGGCGAGGCCGAGCTGGTGGGGAAATTCGACGATGATCGGTTCGCTCATGTCCGGTCCTTTAGGTCGCGAACAGCATCGCGTCATCGGCAAACGCCTTGAACTCGAGCGCGTTGCCGCTGGGATCATAAAAGAACATCGTCGCCTGCTCGCCCGGCTGGCCGACGAAGCGGATGTGCGGGGCGATGCCGAAGCGTGTGCCCGCCGCCGTCAGCCGATCGGCGAGCGCTTTCCAGTCGGCCATGGTCAGCACCACGCCGAAATGCGGAACGGGCACGTCATGGCCAGCGACCGGATTGGAGACGGTGACGGGCGTCGCGGTGGGATCGAGATGCGCGACGATCTGGTGGCCGTAGAGATCGAAATCGATCCATGCGTCCGAGCTGCGGCCTTCGCTGCAGCCGAGCGTCCCGACGTAAAAAGCACGCGCGGCGGCGAGATCGTGGACCGGGAAGGCGAGGTGGAAGGGGCGGGTCATGGAGGTGGTGTAGCAAG
>NZ_JH584235.1:3352384-3406464 GCF_000241465.1 Sphingomonas echinoides ATCC 14820 | reverse complement strand
TCCTCCCCGTTCCGGGGAGGATTGCGCGGGGCTCGCTATGCCGCGATAGCGCGGGCATGACCGAACGCCCCGCGCTCTTCTCCTTCCTGCTTGGCGGGATTGCCGCCGTCGGCTTTGCGCCGCTGGAGCTATGGCCGGTGACGCTTGGCTGCGTGGCGGCGTCGCTGTGGATCGTGCACGAAGCACCCGGCATCCGCGCGGCATTGTGGCGCGGGTGGCTGTTTGGTTTTGCGCATTTCCTGATCGGCAATAACTGGATCGCCAAGGCCTTTACCTATCAGGATGCGATGCCGCACGCGCTCGGCTGGATCGCGCCGGGCGTGATGGCGCTGTATCTCGGCGTCTTCCCGATGGCCGCCGCCGGGGTGGCGTGGCGTTTTCGCGGGGCGCGACCGGATGCGCCCTTTGTGCTGAGCTTCGCCGCCGCATGGATCGCCACAGAATATCTGCGGGGGACGCTGTTCACCGGCTATCCGTGGAATCCGCTGTCGGAGATTTGGTTGCCGACCCCCGTCGCGGCGAGCGCCCGGTATTTCGGCACCTACGCCCTGTCGGGGGTCGCTGTCCTCGCGGCAGGGGCAGTTTTGCTCGCCGTTACCCGACAATGGCGGACGAGCGCCGCCATGCTCGCGCTGCCGATACTCCTCGGCGTAACAGCGTTGGAGCAACCGGCCCCCACCCGCATCGCCGCCAACGCCCCGCGCGTGCGCGTCGTTCAGCCCGATCTCGACCAGGAACAGCGCCCGCGCGATGATTATGCCGAGGCCAATTTGCGCCAGCTCGCGCGGCTGAGCGGCAAGCCCGGCCCCGCCCCGCGCCTGATCGTCTGGCCCGAGGGCGCGCTGCGTTTCCTGCCGGAAGATGGCTATCCCCGCCAATATTATTGGGAAGGGGCACCCTATGAGACGCGCCACCGCATCGCCGCGCTGCTGGGCCCGAAGGATGTGGTGTTGACCGGTGGCAATGCGCTGATGTTCGATATGGCAGGCACGCTTTCCAGCGCGACCAACGCAATCTTCGCGCTCGATTCGCACGCGCGCATCCTCGGGCGGTACGACAAGGGGCATCTGGTGCCGTTCGGCGAATATTTGCCCGCGCGCCCACTGCTCTCGGCGATCGGGCTGGCGCGCCTCGTGCCGGGCGACTTCGATTTTTCGGCGGGCAGAGGCGTTGGCGGGCTTGATCTGCCCGCTTTCGGCCGGGTTGGGTTCCAGATCTGCTACGAGATCATTTTTTCAGGCGCGGTGGTCGAACCCGGCCACCGCCCGGCCTTTTTGTTCCAGCCGTCCAACGACAGCTGGTTCGGCTATTGGGGCCAGGCGGAGCATCTCGCGCAAGCGCGGATGCGCGCGATCGAGGAGGGCCTGCCCGTCATCCGCGCCACGCCGACCGGCATCTCGGCGATCATCGATGCACAGGGCCGCGTGCTCGCGTCGATCCCTGCGGACAGGCCGGGCGCGATCGAACGGCCGATCCCGCCTGCGGCTCCGCCCACCCTGTTCGCGCGGTTGGGCAACCTGATAGCACTAATTGTTGGTGCCGCATTCCTCCTGTCGGCAATTGCATTGCGCCGTTTCGCACGATAGGGCGTCATATAAGGAAAGCTTTATATCAGGCATGGCAACGGCCAAAGCTCTCCTCAACCATTGAGGATCTCAACACATGCGTTCCAGTTTTCTCTTCACCTCCGAGTCGGTCTCGGAAGGCCATCCCGACAAGGTCGCCGACCAGATCAGCGACACCGTGGTCGACCTGTTCCTGAGCAAGGACCCCTATGCGCGCATCGCGTGCGAAACGCTGACGACAACCAACCTGGTCGTGCTCGCCGGCGAAATCCGCTGCAAAGGCGTGTATGAAAATGGCGAATGGGCCGAGGGTGCGCTCGCCGAGATCGAGGCGGCCGTGCGTAACACGGTCAAGGAAATCGGCTACGAACAGTCGGGCTTCCACTGGGAAACCTTCGCCTTCCACAACAATCTGCACGGCCAGTCGGCGGAAATCGCGATGGGCGTGGACGAAGGTGCCAACAAGGACGAAGGCGCTGGCGACCAGGGCATCATGTTCGGTTACGCCACCGACGAGACGCCGGGCCTGATGCCCGCGACGCTCTATTACAGCCACAAGATCCTCGAGCGCATGGCGGCGGACCGGCACTCAGGCGCGGCACCGTTCCTGGAGCCCGACGCCAAGAGCCAGGTCACGCTGGAATATGAGAATGAAGTGCCGGTGCGCGCGACCGCGCTGGTCGTCTCGACCCAGCATAAAGCGGGCTATTGCCTGCAGGGCGACAATGCCGATCCGGCGCTGTACGAAGAACTGCACGCTTATGTCTCGCGCGTGCTGACCGAGACGCTGCCCGAGGGCTTCGTTACCGACGCGACCAAGATCTACATCAACCCGACCGGCGCGTTTGAAATCGGCGGGCCGGACGGCGATGCGGGCGTTACCGGCCGCAAGATCATCGTCGACACCTACGGCGGCGCAGCACCGCATGGCGGCGGCGCGTTTTCGGGCAAGGATCCGACCAAGGTCGATCGCTCGGCTGCCTATGTCTCGCGCTACATGGCGAAAAACGTCGTTGCAGCGGGCCTGGCGCGCCGCTGCACGATCCAGCTCAGCTATGCGATCGGCATTGCCGAGCCGCTGTCGCTCTATGTCGACCTGCATGGCACCGGTGCCGAGGGCATTACCGAAGCCAAGATCGAGCAAGTGCTGCCGCAGCTCGTCCGCCTGACGCCGAAGGGCATTCGCGAGCATCTGCAGCTCAACGCCCCGATCTACAAGCGCACCGCCGCTTATGGGCATTTCGGTCGCGAGCCCGATGCCGATGGCTTCACCTGGGAAAAGACCGATCTGGTCGACGCCCTGAAGGCCGCTGTCGCGTAAGAGCTTGCGGTAAATCGCTGACACTTTAGGCTCCCTCGGAATCGCTTGGCGATTCCGGGGGAGTTTTTCATGCGCCTGCTACTGGCTGCGATCGCGCTGTGCGTCGCTGCGCCCGCGATCGCCCAACAGCCCCCGCAATTGAAGCTCGGTGCGACCGAGCCCTATCGCCACAAACCCTCCGGCCTGTCGGTTCCGACCACGCTCGATGGCTTGCAGCGCACGTCTGCGGTCGCCTACGTCCCTGATCTCGACGAGGCGCTGAGTTTCGACAATCCCAGCAATAGCGAAACGCTGACGGTCTATGTGTTCCGCAATGTCAGCGGATCGGTGCCCCTGTGGTTCGACCGGATCGACTGGGTGGCCAGCCACCGCGACATCTATGGCGGGCTGGTGCCGCTGCACACGCCGACCGCGTTCACGCCACCCGGCCAGGGCACTGCCAGCGGCTTGATCGACAGCTACAGCGTCAGCAAGGGCCCGTATCGCAGCACGGCGATCGCCTTCATGCCACTGGGGGCCGACTGGTACGTCTCGGTGCGCTATTCGTCGAAGACCTTGGACGGCGCGACGTTGGAAACGCATATCCGCGGGGTCGTGGCGGCGCTCGGCTGGCCACAGAAGATTGCGCAACAGCCCGCCGCCATACCGGTTGCGGATTGTACGTCCGCGCTCGCTCTGTCCGGGGAGGCCAAGCCGATCAACCGTAGCAAAGCGATGGGCAGCGCGCTGCTGTTCGGTGCCTTGCTGTCGAGCGCATCGACCGACGAGAAGCAGAAGATGGCGAAGGATGAACCTCCGCCACCGCCGGTGACCTGGTGCCGCGACCTCGCCGCCTCGATCGGCATGGGCAGCAGCGGGGTGTATCGCCCGGTTGGCACCACCGATCGCTATCTCATCGCCTATCAGGATGCCGGTCGCGGCCTGATGGTCGAGCCCGACACGCTCTCGGCGCTGCTCGACACCAAAGCGAAGGCATCGTGGTCGGTGACCGAATATGAAGTTGGTGCGGCGGGCAGCTACGTCCCGCGCAACCGCTTGCCGCCCCCCGATCAAGCCCTCAAAATCGTCGGCAAGGAACATTTCGCAAGCAAGGCTACAACCTGGGGCGAAAAGCGCGATATTCAGATTGATAGCGGGGTGATGAAATAGCCCCGCGGTTAAGCCCCTACGGTCGGTTTGACGAAAAAACCGACGGATCAAACCGCGCGGGCGGCGCTCGGCGCGCCTGTTGCTCGCTATCCGGCATGGCCGCCACCGCTTGCGTCGAGGCTGCCTGCACGTTGAAACGCAGATCGTCGGCGAGGTAGGCTGTCACCACCGTCTCGGCGGGCATCCTGCCGCTGGTGCCGTGAATGAACAGCATCGGCCAGGAAATGAACAGCGCACCGCCAATTGCCAGCGCGCCCTGCCCGGTCCCTTGCCGCGCGGTGCGGCCCGACAAGCGGATCGGTCCGTTTGGCGTCTGCACATAATCGAGCCGGATATCGAGCTGGCCGCGCTTGCCGAAATGGCCGTTGCGTTCGGCGCGCATCACTTCGCCCACCGCGATCGACCCGACCGGCACCACCACTTGCCCGCGATAAACGAGGGGTTCGGCCACTTCGAGATAGAAGCGGTCGCCCGCATGATTGTCCTTGGTGTTAAGCTCGGTGCGCGTGGTCAATTGCAGCGGCGTTCCCATCGGTAAATACGCCGTGGTGGAGGTTACCGCAGCCGGAGCCGCCCATTGTACGGTATATTGCGCCTCGGCCATCACAGGGACGCACGACGCGAGGACCACCCCGCCCAGATAAGTGAATTTCATCGATACGCCCCCGTTGCCAATATCGATGATCCTATACTTCTCTTATACTACCAATACTTAGCTTTCCCAATGAAGTTGGCATTAACCATATCGAGTTTACTCCGCCCGGCCTGTCACCGCCACACACTGGCTTAGCGGGAAAATAACCATCGCGCACCGCACCCGTTACGGCCGCGTAGCGTCTATCAATAGACAAGGGTCAACAGAGGAAGCGTCTCTTGTCCGGTCAACACGCACGCCCAACCGATGCGCAGGAGCATGACTTTCACCTCGTCATGGCGTTCCAGCCCATCATGGACGTCGTGGCCAATCGCACCTGCGCCTATGAGGCGCTGGTGCGCGGACCCAATGGCGAAGGAGCCCCGGAAATGCTGGCGCGGGTGACGCCCGAAACGCGCTACGCCTTTGACCAGCAATGCCGCGTGGCCGCGATTCGCCAGGCCGTCGATGCGGGAATCATCGCCTCCGGGGCGTTGCTGTCGATCAACTTCCTGCCCGAGGCGATTGAGGATCCCGTCGCCGATAGCGAGCGCACCTTGCGCGCCGCGCGCGAAACGGGGTTCCCGCCGGAACGGCTGACCTTCGAATTCAGCGAGTGCAAGCGGCTCGACGATGCGCATCTGGAGCGCGTCGCACGCGCCTATCGCAAGATGGGCATGACCACGATCATCGACGATTTTGGATCAGGCGATTGGGGGCTGACGCTGATGAGCCGCTTCCTGCCCGATGCCGTCAAGCTCCAGCCCGATTTGATCCGCGGTTTGTGCGGCAGCTGGGCACGGCGGCTGGTGGTCGAGGAAACCTTTCATCTGGTCTCGCGACTGGGCGTGAAGGTGATTGCCGAGGGCGTCGAGACGCGCGCTGAATATGACAAATTGCGCGGCATCGGTGTGCGCTACATGCAGGGCTATTATTTCGCGCGACCGCAGATCGGGCGGCTCGTGCGCCCCGAACTCGCGCACGCCGCCTGACCGCGCCCACCCCCTCCGGAAGAAACGGCGCTTTGCAGCCGCCTGCGCGCTCGCTAGAGCCTGCGCCGATGACCGATCCGATGACCACCCGCCGCCTCTATGGCCGCCGCCAGGGCCATAAATTGCGCCTGGGGCAAGCCGATTTGGTGGAGACGCTGCTCCCGCAGATCAGCGTGCCCGCCGATGGCCCGCTCGATGCGACCCGCCTGTTCGGCGGCGACCGCCCGCTGGAAGTCGAAATCGGCTTCGGCGCGGGCGAGCATCTCGCGGGCCAGGCGATGGCGCGGCGCGACACCGGCTTTATCGGCTGCGAACCCTTTCTCAATGGCGTGGTCGGGGCGTTGGGCCATGTCCGCGACGAAGCGCTCGACAATGTCCGCCTGCATATGGGCGATGCACTCGACGTGCTCGAACGGCTGCCCGATGCGTCGCTATCGCGCGTCTATCTGTTGCACCCCGACCCGTGGCGCAAGGCGCGCCACGCCAAGCGCCGCATGATCAATCACGGCCCGCTCGACCTGATCGCGGCCAAGCTGAAGCCGGGCATGGAGTTTCGCCTGGGCACTGACGACCCGACCTATTGCCGCTGGGCGATGATGGTGATGGGCCAGCGGCGCGATTTCGTGTGGACCGCCCGCACCGCCGCCGACTTCCTGACCCGCCCCGAGGACTGGCCCGAAACCCGCTACGAACGCAAGGCGCGCCGCCAGGGGCGTGAGGTGTGGTACTTCCGCTACGTGCGGATTTAGGCGGCCCGATCGTCGCGTTGCCCATAGCGTTCGGACGCGATCTCGCCTTTGCCGAGATGCGCCCAGCCCTCCTCCAGGAGCAGCACGAGGCTGAACACTGCCCCACCTTGCGGGTTGTTTTCCGCCCACAATTTCCCGCCATGCGCTTCGACAATAGTGCGGCAGATCGGCAGACCCAGCCCCAAACCGGTGCCGTTCGCCTTGCTGGTCCTGAACGGTGCAAACAGGTTTTCGAGCATGCCCTGCGAAAGACCGCACCCGCTGTCGGACACCGTGATCAGCACGTCGCGCTGACGAATATGCGTTGCCACCACGATTTCCCGGCGGGCCAACCCCTCGGTTGCCTCGACCGCGTTGCGGATCAGGTTGGACATCACTTGCTCGAGCTGCACCGGATCGCCGACCACGAGCAGGTCGGGTCGCACGGGATGGTAAAGCAGCGTCACATCGTGCGCCATTTTGAGTTGCTGCACGCCCGCGCACGCGGCGGCGAGCACTGGCCCCAGTGACACCCGCTCGAACACGACTTCGCCGCTGACCGCAAAGGCCCGCATCTTGCGGATGATGTCGCCCGCGCGCAGCGCCTGATCGCGGGCGGAATCGAGGATCGACAGCAGCGTCGCATCGACCGCGTCGGCCTCACAGAGTTTGTAGCGTCCCGCTTCGACATAGTTGGTAATGGCCGATAGCGGCTGGTTCAATTCATGCGCCAAGGTCGAGGCCATCGCCCCCATCGCGCTCAGGCGAGTGACCCGCAGGAATTTCTCGTTGGCGTCGCGCAATTGCGCCTTGGCCTCAACGTCGCGCGTAATATCGAGGACCAGGCCGAGCAGACGGGGGCGCTCCTCATAAGGATCATACCGGCCATGCAAGCGGATCCAGCGGATCCGGCGATCGGGCATGCAAACGCGCAGCGTCATTTCGAACGGCGCTTCGTCGACGGCGGAGCGGAACAATTTTGTGCGCATCTCGCGCAATTGCGATTGCCCGACGCGGTCGACAAAGTCGGGAAGACGATAGGCACCGGGATGCCAGGGCACCCCGAACAGCGCTGCGCTTTCGGGCGAGTGCAGCGCGCTTTCTTCGGTCAGGTCGATGTCGAACACGCCGACGCCGGCATATTGCTGGGCCAGGCGGAAGCGCTTTTCACTTTCGGCAAGCGCAACCTCCGCCTTCACCCGCTCGGAGATATCCTCAACCACGGTGACAACTTGATCGACCTCGCCTGCGGCCCCGACAATCCTGCTCGACGTCGCGCGGATCCACCGCTGATCGCCGTCCCTGGTCCGGATATGGAGATCGCGCGAGATGATCGGCGCGTCATCGCGCGCGAGTTGCGCCAGCACGTTACGGCTGGCGCTCACATCGGCATCGTCCAAGATCGCGGTATAATGGCTTCCCAACAGCTCTTCCCGGCCATATCCCGCGATCTCGAGGTAGCGTTCGTTCGCGGCGAGATACTCGCCATCGGCCGACAGCACGGCCACGCCGACGCCGGCCTGTTCGAAAATGGCGCGATAGCGCTGCTCGGCATCGCGCGCGCGCTCCTGTTCGCGGCGTTTGTCGGCGGTCGCGGCGAGCACGAACATCGTCGCGGCGGTTGCGGCGACCAGAAATTGCGCCAGGCGCATTTGGCCGCTGGCCAGCTCCCCGATTGCGGGAGGCGCATTTTGCCCCGCAGCCCATAGCGTGATGACTGCGACAATCACCATGGAGGTGGCGGCACCGCGCAAATGGAAGCGCAAGGCAACGATGATGAGCGGGAACATCACCCAGGCGAACGAAGTCGCGCCCGACCCGAAATTGACGGCAGCGGCCACGGCGGCGCAAAGCGCCATCAAGGCAACGAAACCGCACCACTCGATCCGCGTCCAGCGCTCGGCCGGGCGCGCCGCCCACGCCAGAACCAGCGGCGTGGCAAGGATCAAGCCTAGCCCGAACCGCGCGGCACGGTCTTCAACCCCCGCCACGAAGCTCGTCGGCCCGCCCACCAGCATGACCGCCGCAGTCGCCGAAACGGCACCCGCGACGGTCCCGGCCACGACCGCAGCCAAGGTGCCCCACACCGACTTGGGGTCGAGCAGATCACTCGGCCGGATCCGGCACCGCTCGATGATGAACGCCGATGTAAAAGCGCCCAGCGTGAGGCCCGCACCATGCACAACATTTTGCAGAACGGGGTGCGCGGGTTCCGCGAGCACCGTGGTCCCAATCGCGGCGATCGCCACGATCGGCCAATATCGCAAGCCGACGAGGATCAGCCCTGCGACAGCAATACCCAGCGAAAACGATAAAGGCGGAGATGTGCCCGAAACCTGGCCCCAGATTTGCCATAACAGACTGCCGCAGAGCACGCCAAAAAAAACGCACAAACCCGGCACCGCCGCGGAGAAGCTAGATCTGGAAATTGCGGATGCCATGTTTAGTCCTGACCAACGCCACACTGGACCGACAAATTTGCGACCGCACAATATTAACTTAAATACTACATCACTTATACTGCACAAGTCCACAGGATAAACACAAGACTGACCGACACGCCCATTCCGTTCCACAGACTTATCTTGTAAGCGATACGTATCCAGTATTTTTAAATTATACTGCTGAATTTCTACGGAAAAATCAGCACATCTTCATGAAATGCGCGGCAAGGGTGGCCAAGTTTACTCGCCGACGGCCATGTCCTTGAGGGCGTGCTCAGGTGTCAGCCCTTTTGCGGACGCAGCAGCTTTAAGGATGCTGAGTCGCGTCGCCTTAGCGCTTGCGCGACCGCCCTTGGGTCATTGGATCGGGCTTGGGCGGCGGCGTCCAGCCAGGTGGCGGGGTAAGGCGCTGTTGGCTGGAGCCAAGCCCCATCGCGCCTGGCTGTTGTCGCGTCAGCCCTGCGGTATCGGCCGCCTGTGCCGCCTCCGCATCGGCACCGCCGCGCAGCAAGCTGATACGATCGCGCAGCCGCCGCGCTTCCTCGAAATCAAGCGCCGCCGCCGCCGCTTCCATCCGTGCCTGAAGATCGGCCAGTTCGTTCATCGCGCCTCAACGCAGCGCAGGGCGCGTGGGATCCCTCACCCCTGCCCGCTGGCGGACCACCGCCCTTTTAACAGCCGCGCCACGCCCGCCGAAATGCCCGGTCGCACCAGCAGCCAGTCGCGCAGCGCCGGGCCTTGCACCGCTCCGAG
The DNA here is from genome assembly GCF_000241465.1 of Sphingomonas echinoides ATCC 14820. Lineage (GTDB taxonomy): Bacteria > Pseudomonadota > Alphaproteobacteria > Sphingomonadales > Sphingomonadaceae > Sphingomonas > Sphingomonas echinoides. The sequence goes on along the minus strand of NZ_JH584235.1, from coordinate 3,396,878 downwards.
CGTCTGTTTGTAGCCACTGTCGCCCGCGCCCCAATCCACCGTTCGAATACCTGCCGCTTTTGCCCGCACCAGATTGCGATACGCGAGCAGCTTGCCCGGCGAATGCCGCGCGACCGCAGGATCATAGCTGTTGGCGATGGCATAGCGCGTCGCGCCGCAATCCAGATCGAAGGAGAAGGCGCTCGGCACCCCCTTGATCGTCAGCAGCGCCGCCGACATCATCCCCGCCAGCTCCGGATCGCGCGCAGCGGCCCGCCAGAACGCGCCGTGGCCGGTGCGCGTGAATTTGGCATCACGCCCATCGGTCTTCGCCCCGATCCAGCTCCGGCCCTCGACCAGCGCGAAGGCGTCGAACGCAACGTCCCATTCCCCCGCACCGACAAAGCGCCAGTCGAGCGCACCATGGTCGGCCAGGTGCTTTTCATGAAAGCGGTTCTTGCGCAGCGTCGATCCGCGCGGCCAGTCCTCCTGCGTCACATCTAGCACGAAGCTATCGGCGACAAATCGATCGAGCACCGCCCAGCCCTTCGCACGGGCACGCTCGAGCACCCCCGCCAGCGATGCATCGCCGTCGCAGACCGGCCCGATCCGCAGCGCATTGACCGAGCGCCCCAGCGTGTCGAGCAACGCGTCGACCGCACGCGGAGCTACCCGCGCGTGCATTGGAAAACTGCGGAACGGCCAATAACAGCCCGGCACCATCGCCACGCGCGCCAGCGCTGGCCCAACACCGACAAACGGCAAAGCGATCACCGCTTCGTCATCGTCTTCCACCACAATCGTGCGCGCCGCGCCGCCATAGGCCTCCAGCGCCGCTGCATACCATTGATAGCGCAGGAAACACTGCGGGACGGGGGCGGCCTCCGCCACCGTATCGATCGCGCCCGACAGGCCATCGAGCACGCTCGCCCGCGTCGGCGACGGCAGGCGCGTGAACTCCGCGAGCAGCATCGGCTTGGTCATGGCGCACGGCGTTAGCATGACTGGGTTACCATTCCGTGCAGAGCGCCGCTTGCGTCGCGCGGCGACACACCCCAAAGTCGGGCGATGTTCTCGATCCCCGCCGTCAACACCATTGCGCAGACGATCCAGCTTTCGCTGTCGCCGGTCTTCATGCTGGCCGGCATCGGGGCCTTGCTCAATGTGCTGGCCGGGCGGCTCTCCCGCGTCGTCGATCGCGCCCGCGCGGTGGAGGACCTTCACCCGCGCTCGGTCGGGCCCGAACATGACCGCCACGTCTGGGAATTGCGCCTGCTCGACCGGCGCATGTCGGTGATCAACGCGGCCTTGGTGATGGCGGTGTCGAGCGCGGTGATGACGTGCCTGGTGGTCGCCTTGCTGTTCGTGGCCGTGCTGATCAAGCTCCACATCGGCACGATCGTTGCGCTGTCGTTCATTCTGGCGATGGGGTTGCTGATCTCCGCGCTGGTGTCGTTCCTGATCGAGGTGCGGATGTCGCTGATCGCGATCCACATCCGCCCGGAATTGCTCGAGCGCTAAGCGCTAGCGCGCGCCCTCCAGCCCCGGCCCGGCATCGTTGGTTGCCGCATAGGTCGGTAGGGCGCGTGCCTTGGCCGCCTGCTCATAGACATAGCCGGCTTGCAGCACCGTCGAATCCCCCATCGCCGTCGCGATGAACGACAGACCGACCGGCACGCCGCGCACCAACCCCATCGGCACCGTCAAATGCGGATAGCCCGAAATGGCGGGGAGTTCGCTCGCGCTCGGTCCGCTGAACTGGTCGCCATAAACCGTGTCCGACAGCCACGGCATGCCATAGGTCGGTTCGACCAGGATCGTCGCCTGCGCCTTGGCGAGCATCGCGTCGATCCCCTCCTTGCCCGCCAGCCGCCGCGATTTCGCGCGCGCGCCCAGATATTCGGGGTCGGCGAGGCCGCGCGTCTTCTCCGCCGCTTCGAAGGTCTCCTGCGCGAAGAACGGCATTTCGGTCGCGGCGTTGGCGGTATTGAAGGCGATCACATCGGCGAGCGTGCGCGTCTTCACCGCAGCGGGCGTGGTCGCGAGATAGGCATTGAGATCGGCCTTCAACTCGGTGTGCAGGACCAAGGATTCCGCTTCGCCGATTCCGTTTAGCTTGGGGGCATCGACGTCGACCAGCACCGCGCCCTGCGCCTTCAGCAACGCAAGCGCCGCCGCATAGTTGCTCTTGAGAAGATCGGGCATCTCGGGATGGAGCACCGCTACGCGCACCCCCTTCAGCGACGCGCGCGCGAGGTCGCCTGCATAACTGTGTGCGATCGCATAGGCGATATTCATGCTCGCCGCATCAGCAGGATCGTAGCCGACCATGGCATCGAACAGGAGCGCCACGTCGCGCACGCTGCGCGCCATCGGCCCCGGCGTATCCTGGCTGTGGCTGATCGGCACGACATAGGTGCGGCTGACCAGACCTAGCGTGGGTTTGAGGCCGACCAGCCCGTTCATCGAGGAGGGGCACACCACCGATCCGTCGGTTTCCGTTCCAACCGCCGCCGCCGCAAAGCTCGCCGCCACCGCCGCGCCCGATCCGCTCGACGACCCGCACGCCGTCCGATCGAGCGCATAGGGGTTGCGCACGAGCCCACCCACCGCGCTCCAGCCGCTGATGGAATGGGTCGAGCGGATATTGGCCCATTCGCTGAGATTGGTCTTACCCAGGATGACCGCGCCCTGCGCCCGCAGCCGCGCCACCAAAGGCGCATCGCGGCGGGTGACATTGTCCTTCAGCGCCAGGCTGCCCGCCGTCGTCGCGATCGGATCCTTGGTCTCGATATTGTCCTTGATCAGCACGGGCACGCCATCGAGTGCGCCGAGCGGCTTGCCCGCCTGACGCCGCGCATCGCTCGCACGCGCTTGCGCCAATGCATCGGGATTGGTCGCGATCACCGCGCGAAGGCTCGGCCCCGTGCGATCCATCGCCGCAATCCGCGCGAGATACGCCTGCGTAATCGCCGCACTGCTCGTGCCGTGCGCCATCATCGCCTGCAACTGTTCGATCGACGCCTCTTCGATCGCCGACATCGCTGGCCCCGCGACTTGGGCGGTCGCCGGTGCAGCCGCCACCGCACACAGCACCAACGAAGCGATAGAGATCCGCATCAGTTCCTCCAGTGTCGCGATCGCACCGAACGCGCCTGGATCATGCCGCCGCTCAGGCGATGCGGCAAGCGCTCACTCTTTATCGGCCTCGGCGGGATGGTGCGGCAGGCGGCGCTGGCCACCACGACCGAACACGGCGTCCCAGGCTTGCTGATATGCGAGGTTACGCTGCCTGCGCTTACCCCGCCGGACGGCGGCGCGACGCTGCTTGAGCAGCTGCAGCACTTCCCAAACCGCAAACGCGATTACACAGGCGATTATACCAATAAAGATAGCCATATTCACGCCTTTACCGACTCACACGCAACACGTCGCAGCGCAGCATTTAGCGAAAATTAAGGTTTCGGTCTCGTAAAGATTGACCGTGGTATAGACCATTACGGGACACACGCCCCTCGGCATTACCCGAAATGAAAAGAGGCTGCCGGGGGCCTCACGGCACCCCGGCAACCTCCTGACATGGTCAGCGGCCGGAAGCTCCAGCTTGGGAGACCATGCGGACCGCATCAGCTTCGACGGGGGATGGCGTTGTCTGGGGGAAAATACCCCCCGCCCCTGCCGTCAACGGGTTTCCCCGAAAAGCTTAGCGGTGCGTCCCCCGAACGAACTGAACCGACCCCATTGCTGAACCATGAGACATCGGATCACCTCCTTTCGCTAGTTAAAACAGCGTGACCAGGACTGGTCACGACTCGTGTTTGAATCATATAAATTTGCGAAACAAGTCTTGTAATGTTCCGCGATTTCGACGATTCTCTTTCGCCTGCCTGAAGCGCGCCAAATGCGCGTTCAACGGCGATCGAAACCGCTGCTCAGCGGCGGCAATCCTCGACTACACGGCCAATTTCAGCCCAGGCGGGCACCACCAACGTCGTCGCACCGGCTTGCTCGACGAGGAAACGACCGCGGCTGAACGCCATCGCGTCGAGCAGCGGGTCGCGGGGTTCCAGCGCGACCGTCGCCTGCGCGGCATCGGCAGCGCGCGCGGTCAGCGTCCGTGCAAGGCTGGTGGTCCGCACCAGCAGCGGTGCGGCGCTTGCGCCCGGGCGCGACAGCGACACGATATTGGCCCCGCGATCACAGCGCAGCGTCAGCAACGCACTCCCCCCGGATCGCCCAAAGGCCGCCACCGAACCGGTGGCATCGGTGCGATAGCTCCAATCGCCGGGCGTCACCGCCCAATCGCGCCAGTCAAGCGATTGCGGCACGGCCGGGGACGGCGGCAAAGGCACCGGACGCGGCACCACCACCGGCGGCGGCGGCGGCGATGCAGGCGGGCTGACGCAGCCACTCACCACCAGCGCGATAGCAAGAACAGCGGAGCGAACGAAAAATTTGCGCATGCCGCGCTGTATGCGCGAAGCCACCGCTGCGCTCAACCGCCGGTCTTGCACCCCGTCGTGATTTCGCCTCTGGTGCCCGGCAGGGAGAGACGCATGGCACTTGAAGCGAAGCGACTGCGCGCCATCATCGGCGGATCGGCTGGCAATCTGGTCGAATGGTATGATTGGTATGCGTATTCCGCGCTGTCGCTGTATTTCTCGGCCTCTTTCTTTCCCAAGGGCGATCCCACCGCACAATTGCTGAACACCTCGGCGGTATTTGCCGTCGGCTTTTTCATGCGACCGATCGGTGCCTATGTGATGGGCCGTTATGCCGATCGGCACGGGCGCAAGGCCGGACTGGCGGTGTCGGTCGCGTTGATGTGCGCGGGTTCGCTGATGATCGCCTTTACCCCGACTTATGCCACGATCGGCCTGGCCGCACCGATCCTGCTGCTGGTCGCGCGACTACTGCAAGGCCTGTCGGTCGGCGGCGAATATGGCGCGAGCGCGACCTATCTTTCCGAAATGGCGACGCGGCGGCACCGCGGTTTCTGGTCGAGCTTCCAATATGTCACGCTGATCGGCGGGATGCTGAGCGCGCTCGCGGTGACATTGCTGCTGCAGGCCGTCTTTACGAAAGCGCAGATGGATAGCTTCGGCTGGCGCATCGCCTTTGTGCTGGCCGCAGTGCTGGCGCTGGGCGTTTATCTGCTGCGGCGTGGGCTGGCGGAAACCGCGTCCTTCCAGGCACTGTCGGCGGATCGCCCTGCCTCGGGCATGGCGGCCCTGTGGCGCGCGCATCCGCGCGAGTTCCTGCTGGTCGGCGCGATCACCGCCGGCGGCAGCTTGGCTTTCTATGCCTACACCACCTACATGCAGAAGTTCCTCGCCAACACGGTTGGCTTTTCGGTGCAGAGCGCAACCGCGATCATGACCGCCGCCTTGGTGGTGTTCATGCTGGTGCAGCCGCTGTTCGGGGCGCTGGCCGATCGCGTCGGGCGCAAGCCGATGCTGCTGCTGTTCGGTATTGGCGGCGCGATCGTCTCGGTGCCGGTGTTCAGCGCATTGGAAAGCGTGCGCACGCCGGGTGCGGCCTTCGCGATCGTGCTGGTGCCGCTGTTGCTGCTCGCCGCCTATACCTCGATCAGCGCGCTGGTGAAGGCCGAGCTGTTCCCCGCGCACATCCGCGCGCTCGGCGTCGCCTTTCCCTATGCGATCGGCAATGCGGCGTTCGGCGGCACCGCCGAATATGTCGCGCTGAGCCTGAAGGGCTGGCATATCGAGAGCGCCTTCTATTGGTATGTCAGCGCGATGCTGGCACTGACCAGCGTGTGTTTCTGGCTGCTACCCGAAACACGGGCGGCGAGCCTGATCGTGGAGGATTGAGGGAACTCTCAGGGCCATTGCGCCGTTTCGGTTGCGCATCAAAGGAACCACCATGTCCCAGACCGAGCCCACGCAATTGCTGCTGCAATCGAACAAGACCGACACGATGCAGGTGCGGAGCCGCGATGGCGACAAGATCGGCAGCGTCTATGCGATGATGGTCAACAAGCGCACCGGGCATACGCTGTATGCCGTGCTGACGATCGGTGGCTTCCTCGGCATGGGGCGCGCTTATTATCCGCTGCCCTTTTCGCTGCTGCAGTTCGACCCGGTCAACGACACCTATATCGTGACGATCGACCGCCGCGTGCTGGAAGGCGGCCCGAGCTGGGCCGCCAACCCGCCCGAATTCGACCAGGCCTATGCCGATCGGGTGTCGAAATATTATGATGTGGCGGGCGAGGATCTGTCGCTGGGTTAAGCGGCGCGCGGGACGATGCGGTCGAGCGCGCCGTTAAGCGCGCGCTTGGCCTCGACGATTTCGTAACGGTCCTGCAGGCGCAGAAAAAAGCCTTCGGACATACCGAAATAGCGCGCGAAGCGCAGGTCGAGTTCTGCATCGACCGGACGCGAGCCTTCAATAACCTCGGCAATCCGCTCCGGTGCCACCCCGATATCCCCAGCAAGCTGCTCAACGCTCAGCGCTTCCGGTTCGAGAAACTCGGTGACCAGCATTTGCCCGGCATGCTCATTGTCGAGCCAGTCGGGATTAGTGATAGTCTGTAATTTCGACGTCATAGGCGTCTCCGTCCTTCCAGACGAAGCATATACGCCATTGGTCATTAATTGAAATGCTGTGCTGGCCCGCGCGATCGTCCTTCAGCGCGTGGAGCCGATTGCCGGGCAGGTTGCCGAGCTCCTCAAGCGAGAGGGCGGCGTCGAGCAACGTAAGGCGCCTCATCGCTCGCTGCTGAATATCGGGCGGCAGCTTTCGACTGCGGTCGCGCTTCCAGATGCGTTCGGTTTCGGTGTCGGCGAAGGAGCGGATCATTGTTAAGTCCCCGAAATGATCCCACTTCTCCTGTCCTTCACATTGTTTGTCACGCCCGGAAAATTCAAAAATTTGACATCAAACTGATTGACTTTCTGCCTCACCGCGCCCGCCGCGAACTCCCCGCCATTCCCGCGCGCATCTTCTGGCTCTTGCCATAGCGCGTCTTGCGCGTGCCCGGCTTGCCCTCGTTGGAACGACCCATCACCGGGACTTTCTGCTGGTCGACCGGCAGGCCCAGTTCTTCCTGCTCCAGCTGCCGGATCTCGTCGCGCAGGCGCCCGGCGGTTTCGAATTCCAGATCCGCGGCTGCTGCGCGCATCTTCTTTTCGAGGTCCTCGATGTATGCGCGCAGATTGTGGCCGACCATGTGCGGGCGATCCTCATCGATTTCGACCGTCACCTGGTCGCGTTGCGACACGTCCTGGATGATGTCGCCGATGTTGCGCTTGATCGTCGTCGGCGTGATGCCGTGCGCCTCGTTATAGGCGCGCTGCTTTTCGCGGCGGCGGTTGGTTTCGTTCATCGCGCGCTCCATCGAGCCCGTGATGCGATCGGCATAGAGGATCACGCGCCCGTCGACGTTGCGCGCCGCGCGGCCAATCGTCTGGATCAGCGAGGTTTCCGAGCGGAGGAAGCCTTCCTTGTCGGCATCGAGGATCGCGACCAGCCCGCATTCGGGAATGTCCAATCCCTCGCGCAGCAAGTTGATGCCGATCAGCACATCATACACGCCGAGCCGCAAATCGCGGATCAGTTCGATACGCTCCAGCGTTTCGACATCGCTGTGCATATAGCGGACGCGGACGCCCGCCTCGTGCATGAACTCGGTCAGATCCTCGGCCATGCGCTTGGTCAGCGTCGTCACCAGCGTGCGATAGCCCGCCTCGGCGGTCTTCTTCGCTTCGACGATCAGATCCTGCACTTGCTCCTCGACCGGCTTGATCTCGATCGGCGGGTCGATCAGCCCGGTCGGACGGATCACCTGTTCGGCGAACACGCCGCCAGTTCGCTCCATCTCCCAGGCACCCGGCGTCGCCGAGACATAGGTCGTCTGCGGGCGCATCGCGTCCCATTCGTTGAAGCGCAGCGGGCGGTTGTCGATCGCGCTGGGCAAGCGGAAGCCATATTCGGCGAGCGTCAGCTTGCGGCGGTGATCGCCGCGCGACATGCCGTTGATCTGGCCGATTGTCTGGTGGCTCTCATCGACGAACAGCAATGCATTTTCAGGCAGATATTCGAACAAAGTGGGCGGCGGCTCGCCCGGCATGCGGCCGGTGAGGAAGCGCGAGTAATTCTCGATGCCGGCACAACTGCCGGTCGCGGCGATCATCTCCAGGTCGAAATTGGTGCGCTGCTCGAGTCGCTGCGCCTCTAACAATTTGCCCTCGGGCACCAGTTCCTTGAGCCGCTCCTGCAGCTCGAACTTGATCGCCTCCATCGCTTGCTTGAGCGTCGGCCCCGGCGTCACATAATGCGAATTGGCGTAGATGCGGATCGTTTCGAGGCTCGCCACCTTCTTGCCGGTCAGCGGATCGAACTCGACGATATCCTCAATCTCATCGCCGAAGAAGGACACGCGCCAGGCGGTGTCGTCATAATGCGACGGGAACACCTCCAGCGCATCGCCGCGCACGCGGAAATTGCCGCGCTGAAAGGCGGCATCGTTGCGTTTATACTGCAGCGCGACGAGCTTGCGCACGATCTCGCGCTGGTCGACGGTCTGGCCCTTTTTGAGGTCGAAGATCATCGCCGAATAGGTTTCGACCGAACCGATGCCGTACAGGCACGACACCGAGGCGACGATGATGACATCGTCGCGTTCGAGCAGCGAACGGGTGGCGGCGTGGCGCATCCGGTCGATCGCCTCGTTGGTCGAGCTTTCCTTTTCGATGTACGTGTCCGAGCGCGCGACATAGGCTTCGGGCTGATAATAATCGTAATAACTGACGAAATATTCGACGGCGTTCTCCGGGAAGAACGACTTCATCTCGCCATAAAGCTGCGCCGCCAGGATCTTGTTGGGCGCGAGGATCAAAGCGGGGCGCTGCACCGCCTCGATCACCTTGGCCATGGTGAAGGTCTTGCCCGAGCCCGTCACGCCGAGCAGCACCTGGTCGCGCTCGCCCGCTTCCGTCTGCGCCACCAACTCAGCGATCGCGGTCGGCTGGTCGCCCGCCGCCTGATATTCGGAGACGAGCTTGAACGGCTTGCCCCCTTCCGCCTTGGGCGGGCGCGCCGGGCGATGCGGGACGAAGCTGACGCCGGTTTCAGGTTCGTCGAGCGTGGTGCGAATCTGGATTGCCATAGCTCGTCAATATGGGAAGGATTGCGCCACACACAATCACACACCGGCGCCCGCAGCGCACATCCCCGGGGGACTCTTTCCACATGACTTTGCGTATCATGGCGCTGCTCGCGCTGCCGCTCGCCGCGAGCGCCTGTTCCCCCGACGCGCCGGTCAAGCGCCAGCCGGGCAGTTGGTCGCAGAAGATCGAGATCGTGAAGTTCGAAGGCAAAGGCGCGACGCCCGAAACCAAGACGCAGATGCAGAAGATGTTCGATGCGATGAGCACCATGTCGGTGTGCCTGACGCCGGGCGCGGCCGCGAAGGAAGACATGGGCAAGGCGATGGAACAGATGTCCGCGCGCGGCCAGAATTGCACCTTCGCCAAGAAGGACGTGACCGGGGCCAGCATCGCGATCGACGCGACCTGCAAGCAGCCCAATGGCGGCACCGTCAAGATGACGATGACCGGCACCAACTCGGCGACGGCACAGGACATGACAATGAAGACCCAAGGCTTCGCCGCCAATGGGACGCAGGAAGGCACGATGGAAATGCACGTCAAATCGACGCGCAACGGCGAATGCAAGCCGACCGACGTCACCCCGCCCGAGCCCCCCGCGACCGGCCCGGCCCCGGTGGCACCGGCCAAGCCGTAAACGCGAAGGGACGCACCGGACGCGATCCGGTGCGTCTTCTCGCCCCTTAAAGCGGGCGAGTGGGATATGGGATCGGCGGATAGATCACTGGCTTGTCGCCATAGCGAGCGTGGAGAGCCACGTCTCGACGCTCGTCTTCATAGTCATCGGGGTTCAGCTCGTCCGGGAACTTGAACACTGCGTTGAATTTCGTCCCGAGCACCTCATACTCGATCACTTCCCAGCGCTTGCTCGGCTCTTCCGTTTCCCACGCCTCGACGAGCAAATCGATCAACGCGCGACTTGGGTCGAAATAGCGGACGTGGTTTCCTTCGTCCTTAAAGACTCCGGCACCGACCACACCCTCCTGCAGCTCGGCGTAGAGATAGGTTTTATCGGGGTCGCCACCGACAATCCGGCCCAATTCGTGGCCGATGTGTTCGAAAATCGGGCCAAGCTTTTCGAATTTCTCCGCCATCCTATCGGCCCTTTTTTGCGATTAGCGAATGTTGTGAAGCGGCGCTCACGCCACCCGCCGATATGCCACGCGCCACATCGTCCAGCCGATCAATGCTGCTACCAGCGCCAGAATCAGGCTCGTCGCGAGCGCGCTGATCCAGCGGAACAGCAGGGTCTGCGTGTCGGTGACCGGCATCGCGAACAGGCCGAAGCCATAGGTCTGCCCGCCGAGGAACAGCGCGAATCCGGCCAGCGCGCCGACCAGAATCGCCATCCACGGTCCGCGTTGGCCAAAAGCGTGGCATAGAAGCCAGACCGGGCCGCCGATCGCCACCGCCGCCATCGCCGTAATCACCGCACCGACCACAAATCCTGCCAGCAGCTCAAGCGGTGCGGCACCGCTGCCGATCACCACCAGCACGGTTGCGAAGACACCACCGACCAGCCCGCCAGCGGCCAGCGCCAGCCCGGCCCGGTCCAGCGTCGCTTCGTAGCGGTACACACTCCCCTTCGACGCCACGTCCCGATTCTCCCCGGGGCGGGGTCTTAGCATCGTGTGCCAGACCTCCCAAGCCGCCATTCCAACAGGGGCCGGGCACGCGCGACCGCGCCTTTTTGCCCTTATGGCAGCGCCAAGGCCGCCTTGGGGAGCAGGCGCTCCATCGCCCCGCGTTCGATCGGCGCGACGGGCCCCGGCGCGCGATAGGGCGCGACCTCGGTCGGCTGCCCCAGCGCCGCCGTACCGAAGCCGTGTACGCCCGCAACCTCTGCCACCGCCGCAAGCAGACGGGGCGGCGTGTCATAGCCTTCAAAGGACAGACGGAAGGTGCCCCAATGGATTCCGATCCCGCTTGATGCGCCAAGGCGGCGATACGCCTCGACCGCGTCGATCGGCCCGATATGGCTGCCCGCGACCATTTGCCCCGGCGCGAAACGGAACGCGCCGATCGGCAGCAGCGCAAGCCGCACCGGGCCATACGCCGCCGCCTGATTGGCCCAATTCAGGTCCCCAGGGCCGGTGTCGCCCGCGAAGAACAGATTGCCGCCGGGCAAGCGCACCACGAAACTCGACCACAAAGCGCGGTTGCGATCGGCGAACCAGCGGCTGCCCCAATGGTGGTTGCGCGTGACGACCACCTCGACGCCCGGCTTCACCGCGATCTTCCCGCCCCAGTCGAGCGCCTTGGAGGGCACGCCCACCTGGCCCATCACACTGTCATTGCCGAGGCTGGTGACGATCAGCGGACGATCGCGCTGCCACAGCCGTTTCAGCGTGGTCAGGTCCATGTGATCGTAATGATCATGGCTGACGAGCACGACGTCGATCTTGGGAAGCGCATCGAACGCGATCCCCGGCGCGGCGACGCGCGCGGGGCCGACGCCGAGCGGACCGGCGGTGCGGCTCCACACCGGATCGGTCAGGATGTTGAGCCCCTGCGTCTGCACCAGCACCGTGGCATGGCCGACCCAGGTCGCCACCATCCGTTCGCCCTCGACCCGCGCGGGCGGTGCAACCGGGTGGACGGCGACATGATCGGGCCATTTCGGTCGCCCGTCGCTATTGGTGAGATAGCGCCACAGGAAATTCCCGCGCCCACCGTTGGGCGGCGCGATATCGTCCTCGGCCCCATCGGGATTGAAGAAGCGCTCGCCTGTATAGTGCCCGGTCGGGAGGCCCGCATAATAACGCGCATCCAGAAAGCGCGGAACGATCGTGATCGCAAGGCACAGGACGATGACGATCCATAGGATCGTGATGCCCAGAAGGCGCAGAAACCGCATCACGGACTCTTGGTGGATCGCCGCGCGCGACGCAAGCCCATGTCTTTCGCAGGTTACCCACCGTGGTGACGGCAGGCGAGACGGTAACGACCGCTAGCCATTGATCGTCTCCCACAGATCGTCCCAATTGGGATTGGCTTCGGCGATCAGCCGACACTTCCAGACCCGGTTCCAGTCCTTCAATCGCTTCTCGCGGAGAATGGCATCCTCGATCCGGTCATGGCTTTCGATCAAGACCAACCGCTTGCAATCCCAACGCTTGGCAAAAGAGGAGCCCCGCCCTTCGCGATGCGCCTGGATGCGCGCCAGATCTGCGGTGACGCCGATGTACAGCACACCGAACGGCTTGTTGGTCATGATGTAGGTGTAGCCGCCCACGCCCCCTCCCGTCGCCCCGGCGCAGGCCGGGGCCGCTGGAGTGTGTAGCGCGACCAAGCGCCTGGGTCACGACACCCAATATGGCGGCCCCGGCCTCCGCCGGGGCGACGGTTAGGAGACCAGCAACCCCTCGCGCGCGATCTTTTCCTTCCACACCAACGGCGCGAGCTGGTGGACGTTGGCGCCGGTCGAATCGACCGCCACCGTCACCGGGAAATCGACCACGTCGAATTCGTAGATCGCTTCCATGCCGAGATCGGCAAAGCCGACCACCTTCGACCCCTTGATTGCGCGCGCGACGAGATAGGCCGCCCCGCCGACCGCCATCAGATAGGCGCTCTTGCCCTCGGCGATCGCCTTCGTCGCATCGGGGCCGCGCTCGGCCTTGCCGACCATCGCCAACAGGCCTTGGTCCAGCATCATGCGCGTGAACTTGTCCATCCGCGTCGCGGTGGTGGGGCCAGCCGGGCCGACCACTTCCTCGCCGACTGGATCGACCGGGCCGACATAATAGATCACGCGGCCCTTGAATTCGACCGGCAGCTCCTCGGCCGCATCGAGCATGTCCTTGATGCGCTTGTGCGCGGCATCGCGCCCGGTGAGCATCTTGCCGTTGAGCAGCAGCCGGTCACCCTGCTTCCAGCCCTGCACCACCTCGGGCGTCAGCGTATCGAGATCGACGCGGATCGCGGCGCTGTCGGGCTTCCAGTCGACCTTGGGCCATTCGTCGAGCTTGGGCGCTTCGAGGAAGGCCGGGCCGGAACCGTCGAGCACGAAATGCGCGTGGCGCGTCGCGGCGCAATTGGGGATCATCGCGACGGGCTTGCCCGCCGCATGGCACGGCGCGTCGAGAATCTTGACGTCGAGGATGGTCGACAAGCCACCCAGCCCCTGCGCGCCGATGCCGAGCGCGTTGACCTTGTCGAAAATCTCGATGCGCAAGCGTTCGATGTCGGTCTTGGCCCCACGCGCCTTCAGCGGCCCCATATCGATCGGCTCCATCAGCGCCTGCTTGGCGAGCAATACGCAATGTTCGGCGGTGCCGCCAATGCCGATGCCGAGCATCCCCGGCGGGCACCAGCCTGCCCCCATTTGCGGCAGCATCTCGATCACCCAATCAACGATCGAGTCGGACGGGTTCATCATCTTGAACTTCGACTTGTTCTCGCTGCCGCCGCCCTTGGCCGCGACATCGACCGAGACGCGCGATCCCGGCACCATGTCGACGTGCAGCACGCACGGCGTATTGTCCTTGGTGTTGCGGCGCGTGAAAGCCGGGTCGGTCAACACCGAGGCACGCAATTTGTTGTCGGGGTTCAGGTACGCCAGCCGCACGCCCTGGTCGACGACCTCCTGCAGCGATCGGCTGGTGTCGTCGAGGCGGCAGTCCATGCCCCATTTGATGAACACGTTGACGATGCCGGTATCCTGGCAGATCGGGCGGTGCCCCTCGGCGCACATCCGGCTGTTGGTCAGGATCTGCGCGATCGCATCCTTCGCGGCGGGGCCCTGCTCGGCCTCATAGGCTTCGCCCAGCGCGCGGATATAATCCATCGGGTGATAGAAAGAGATGAACTGCAGCGCGTCGGCCACGCTCTCGATCAGATCGGCTTCACGGATGATGGTGGTCATGTTGGGCTCCTGTCTTGCGCCGCGCCTTAAGCCGATGTTGCGCGCGCGCCAAGCGCAGGGTGCCCCCGATGACCCTGCCGCGGACCCTACTCATTTTGGATGAAAGGGGCTGGGTGCAAGGGTTTCGGAAAGGAAGCGCCCGCTAACCACAGGAACATGAACCTCGGGACTATCCTTACCCTGATTGCGTGCGCGTGCTTCATGGCGATCGGGCTCGCTGCAGCTGCTTATGCCTTTGTCCAACGTCAGCGTCGCGGCCTTCTCGCAGTTGTTCCGGATTCGGGAAATCATCGGGCGCACCTGCTGGTCGAGGAATTCGAAGCGCACACCAACGGGTGGTTCTGGCAAACCGACGCCGAGGGACAGGTGACCTATCTGTCCGACAAAGTGGCACGCGACCTTGACCGGCCGGACGCACCTGCGATCGGGCAAGTGCTGAACAAGCTGTTCCGCATGGATAGCGCGTCGCCCGAGACCGAACGGACGCTGGCCTTCCATCTCGCGTCCCGCACGGCCTTTTCCAATTACTCGGTCCGCCCGGCGAGCGAGGCCACAATCGACCGCTGGTGGTCGATTTCCGGGCGACCGGTCAGCGACGATAAGGGGCGTTTCCTCGGATTTGTCGGCAGCGGCAGTGATTTGACCGAACGGCGCCGCATCGACGCGGAAATCACCCGACTTGCCCTGTTCGACGGCTTGACCGGCCTGGCCAACCGCCAGCGTTTGCGGCTCTCGCTGGAACAGACGCTCAATCAACCGGGCTCCGTGCCGCGCCAGACCGCGCTGTTCCTGCTCGATCTCGACCGTTTCAAAAGCGTCAACGATACGCTGGGCCACCAGACCGGGGACGCGTTGCTCAAGAAAGTCGCCTTGCGGCTGCAACACACGATTGGCGAAACCGGCCTGGTCGGGCGGCTGGGCGGCGATGAATTCAAGGTCATCATCCCCTTCGCGCCCGAACGCGAGGCGCTGGCGGACCTCGCGCGGCGCGTGATCAGCGATCTCTCGCAACCCTATAGCATCAACGGGTCGGCGATCAGCATCGGCTGCTCAATCGGCGTGGCGATCGCCCCAAGTGACGGCAGCGATGCCGAGACACTCGTGCGCAACGCCGATCTCGCGCTCTATGCCGCCAAGGGCGAGGGGCGCGGCGTCCACCGCTTCTTCCGCAGCGAGCTGCTGGTCGGCGCGCAAAGCCGCAAGCAGCTTGAGGACGATCTGCGCGAAGCGCTCGCCGCCGACCAGTTCTTCGTCGCCTATCAACCCGTCGTCAGCACCAGGACGCAGCGCATTGTCGGCTTCGAGGCGCTGTTGCGCTGGCAGCATCCCACGCGCGGGCTGGTGAGCCCAAGCGACTTCATCCCGGTCGCCGAAGAGTGCGGGTTGATCGAAACGATCGGGGAATGGGTGTTGCGCACCGCCTGTATGGAAGCGGCGGAATGGCCGGACAGCATCCGCGTCGCGGTCAACGTTTCGCCGATCCAATTCGCCAATCCGGCTTTATCCACCATCGTCACCTCGGCGCTCGCGAAATCGGGGATCAAGCCCGACCGGCTCGAACTCGAAATCACCGAAGGCGTGTTCGTTGATGAAAGCGCCGCGACCGAGCAGATGTTCAAGGCGTTGAAGGGGTGCGGCGTGCGGCTGGCGCTCGACGATTTCGGCACCGGCTATTCGTCGCTCGGCTATTTGCGCAAGGCCCCGTTCGACAAGATCAAGATCGACCAGAGCTTCGTGCGCGGGGCGGCAATCACGGGCAATCGCAACGCCGCGATCATCAAGGCGATCGTCACGCTGGCCGACACGCTGGGCATGGAGACCACTGCCGAGGGCGTGGAAACGCAGGACGAGATCGCGCTGATCGTCGAACTCGGCTGCAGCCACATCCAGGGCTATGTCTACGGCAAGCCCGCCTGCGCCGCCGATGTGCGGGCGCATCTGGCGCTGGCGGGCGACACCGCCACCGCCAGCGGCTTCCGCAACAGCCGTTCGCCCCGAACCTCGCTGCTGCGCAAGGCGCGCATTCGATCGGGCGACGTGGTCGGCGACGTGCGCATCCGCAACATTTCCGCCAGCGGCGCGATGATCGAGGGAATCGATGTCGAGGAGGGCAGCGGCGAAATCGACGTCCAGATCGAGTTGCTGGAAGGCCAGATGCTCCCGGCGCGCTTGCGCTGGGCGGCGAACGGCAAGGCCGGCCTCGAATTTTCCGAAACCTTCAACCTTGACCGACTCGCCGACGCGACACCCGCCCTTCCGGCGCGCAAGGCGGGCTGATCGCCTGCCCTGGCGCGGCCGGAACGGCGCGGTTCGGTTCAGCCGACGCTGTTTCCCGTAGCAGCCGGAGCCGCTGCGGACGGCGGGGGTGGCGGGGCCTCGTCACCGCCCGGCGCGCGACCCTCGGGGCCACGCGGCCCGTGGCGGAAGCCCTCGGGCCCGCCCGGTCCGCCACGCGGCGGACCCAGCGGCCGCAGCGCCGTCACCTTGCCATCGGCACCGACGAGGAAGGACGCGCGGATCATGCCGTGGCGATAATGGCCCTGCACCGTCACCGTCTGGCCTGGGGCGAGCAAGCCAGTGCCATCGCCCTCGCGCCCGATCTCGACCAAGGCACGCCCGCTCCCATCGGCGAGCACCGCCATCGGGCCGAAGATTTCGGCAACGGTGCCGCGTACGCTGATCACACCGCCATCGTCGCTCAGCGTCTTGATCGCCACCGGCTTGACTGGCGCGAGTTCGACCGTCGGGCCATTCATGCACGCGACCGTCGCGCCGCCGCCGAGGCCGACGGCAAGAAAAGCGGCGGCGATCACCGCCGTGCGCAGCGGCAGTTTGCGGCGTGGGGCTCGCGGCTCCAGCGCGCTGAAATCAGGTTGCGGGGCGGGGCCTTCGATTTGGTCGGTCATTTCCGGATACTCCTGCTTGGGTTGGTGTTGCGCTTTCTAGCGCTGCGTCTCACCACCGCGCTGAACCCGCCGGTTCAGACTGGGTTTAGCGACCGGGCCTAGCCGCAGGGCAGAAGGATATGGGCATGCGCATCTTGCTGGTCGAAGACGACGCCGCACTGGCCGAGGGCATCGCCAAGGCACTGCGCGCGGAGCATTTCGCGGTCGACATCGCCGCCAATGGCGAGGATGGCGCGCATCTTGGCGACACCGGCAGCTATGACGTGGCGGTGCTCGATCTCGGCTTACCGATTAAATCGGGCATCACCGTATTGGAGGAATGGCGCGCCGCCGGACGCGCGCTGCCCGTGCTGATCCTCACCGCGCGCGATGGCTGGTCGGAAAAGGTGGCCGGCTTTCGCGCCGGGGCCGATGATTATCTGACCAAGCCGTTCCGCGTCGAGGAACTCGTCATGCGGCTGCGCGCGCTGGTACGCCGCGCGACCGGTCACGCCGCCGCGCGGATCGTGTGCGGACCCGTCACCTTCGATGCGCAGACCGGGCAAGTCGAGCTGGACGGCCTGCCCTTGCGATTGACCGCGCTCGAATGGCGCGTGCTGTCGACATTGATGCTGCGCAAGGGCGTGGTGGTCGACCGGCTCGACTTGCTCGACCATGTCTATGAAGGCGATGCCGATCCCGATTCCAACTCGCTCGAGGTGATCGTCGGCCGTCTGCGCAAGAAGATCGGGGCCGCGCTGATCGAAACCGTGCGCGGGCGGGGATATCGGGTGGTGGAGGGATGAGGCTTCCTCCCGCCCCGTTCTTTTACGCTTCCCCGGCGAAGGCCGCGGCCCAGTCGCAACCGGCCAATAGCCGAGCGCAGCACCCGCCTTTTATGCGCTCGCAACTGGGCCCCGGCCTTCGCCGGGGAAGGATAAAGGCTTGGTAATGCGAACCCTCCTCCCCCGCTCGCTCTACGGCCGCTTGCTGGTCACCGCCCTGCTCGCCACGCTTGCCGCGCTGGCCTTTGCCGCCTTTGCCATCGGGACCGTGCTCGATCGCTTCGTGATGCACGGGCTTGACCAACGCCTCGACGCGCAAATCGCGGTGCTGGCGCAGGCGATACGGCCCGACGGCTCGGTCGAGCGTGGCCGCCTGGTGCTGGCCGCGCCCTATGACGACCCGCACGGCGGCTGGGGCTGGCGGATCGATGCGCAGGGCAAGACCATCGCCTCCCCTGCTCCGCCCGATCTCGACGCGATGCACCCGCCCCCCGGTCCACGCTTTGACCCGCCCGCCTTGGCCGAGCGGCGCGATGCCCACGTCCGTGCGCTCGACTGGCGCGATCGCCACGGGCCGCGCCACGCGCGCAGTCTTACGCTGGCCACGCCCGGCGGGCCGGTGCGCATCACCGCCTCTGCCCCGCGCGCGATCGTCGATCGTCCCTTGCGTGCGGCGATGGTGCCGTTGCTCGGGTCGCTGCTGCTGCTCGGTGGCGCGCTCGCGGTCGCCACGCTGGTTCAGCTCCGCATCGGCCTGCGCCCGCTCGCCAAGATGCGCGAGAGCCTCGCCGCGATCCGCAGCGGTGCCGCAACCGCTCTGCCCGACACGCAGCCGACCGAGCTCGCGCCGCTCGCCCACGAGATCAACGCGCTGCTCGCCGAAAATGCCGCCGCGCTCGCCAATGCGCGCGGCCATGTCGCCAACCTCGCGCACGGGCTGAAGACGCCGCTCGCCACGCTCGCGCTCGCGCTGCCGCCGCATGACCCCGATGGCGCACTGCGCGCGCAAGTCGCCCGCATCGATCGCGCGGTCCGCCACCATCTCGGTCGCGCGCGCGCTGCGACCCCCGGCGGGGCGATGCGGGTGGCGACCTCACTCGCTCCGGTACTGGCCGATCTGGCCGACGCGCTGGCGCGCATTCATGCCGATCGGCCAGTCACGGCGGCTGTTACGATCGACCCGGCCTTGACCGTCGCGGTCGATCGCCAGGATCTGGACGAGCTGCTCGGCAATTTGCTCGACAATGGCTGGCGCTGGGCGGCCGGCCGCATCGCGGTCACCGCCGCGCGCACCGCTGAGGGCCGATTCGTACGGCTGAGCGTAGAGGATGATGGCGCGGGCATCCCGCCGGAAGCCCGCGCCGCCGCGCTCGCGGCGGGCCAACGCCTCGACGAACGCGGCGACGGCCACGGCTTTGGCCTTTCGATCGCGAGCGAACTGGCCATGCTCTATGGCGGAACGCTGACACTCGAATCGGCATCGCTCGGTGGCCTCGCCGCGATCGTTACGCTGCCGACGGCACCATCCGCCAACGTCTGAAAAAATTGTCACGTTCCCGCTTCGGTCTCTTGCCTTTCGGCAAGGCCAGCTTTGACCGCGCGTCGCGCGGTAGGACCGGAACGGCCCTGCTGCGAACCGACTCAAAATAGCGACGAACGGAGTCTTTAATTCGTCATTTACGGTATTGCGTGCTCGCGTGATCCGGCACAATCTGTAGGGGTTGAGTTCGGGGGCGAACCCAAGAGCTGGTAGAATACAAGCCGCAACCCCATATTGCGGAGACGGCCCGACCCGTGTTGCACGCATGGCACAGGTCTACTTTTGTTCTCGCAGGTCGCCCGCGACATGGTAGTATTGGGGTTCGCCCGCCGATTCGAACGGATCGGGAACGCGGCTGACCCTGATCGCAGAGTTTTGAACGAGTTGGCAGGGACGCGGCAGATGGATTTTCGGAATACCGGGGAAGCGAGTACGGACATGGCTACGGACGCAATTGAGGCACTGGCAAGCGCTCCAGTCGAAGACACCAGCGGCGCCCAGCGCAAGCTCTCCGCGCGCGGTGATTCCAAGGAAGTGAAGGCGCAGCTCTATCCGGTCGAGGTCGACCATTCGCGCGACGCATTGCTCACCGATTTCGGCAAGGACACGCTGCGCGACCGCTATCTGCTGCCCGGCGAAAATTTCCAGGATCTGTTCGTGCGCGTGGCCTCGGCTTATGCCGATGACGCCGCCCATGCCCAGCGCCTGTACGGCTATATCTCGCGGCTGTGGTTCATGCCGGCGACCCCGGTTCTGTCCAATGGCGGCACCGGGCGCGGCTTGCCGATCTCGTGCTTCCTCAATTCGGTGCCCGACAGCCTGGGCGGCATCGTCGACACCTGGAACGAGAATGTCTGGCTGGCGTCGCGCGGCGGCGGCATCGGCACCTATTGGGGCAATGTCCGCGGCATTGGCGAGCCGGTCGGCCTCAACGGCAAGACCAGCGGCATCATTCCGTTCGTGCGCGTGATGGATTCGCTGACGCTCGCCATCAGCCAAGGCTCGCTGCGCCGTGGCTCGGCCGCCTGCTATCTCGACGTGTCGCATCCCGAGATCGAGGAATTCCTCGAAATCCGCAAACCCTCGGGCGATTTCAACCGCAAGGCGCTCAACCTGCACCACGGCGTGCTGATCACCGACGCGTTCATGGAAGCGGTGCGCAGCGGCAGCGAATGGACGCTGACCAGCCCCAAGGATGGCTCGGCGCGCGCCACCGTCGATGCGCGCAGCCTGTTCCAGAAGCTGGTCGAAACCCGCCTTGCCACCGGCGAGCCGTACATCGTCTTCGCTGACCATGTGAACAAGGGCATGCCCAAGCATCACCGCGACCTCGGGCTCAAGGTCTCGACCTCGAACCTGTGCAGCGAAATCACGCTGCCGACGGGCAAGGATCATCTTGGTCACGAACGCACCGCTGTGTGCTGCCTGTCGTCGCTCAACCTGGAAACCTGGGACCAGTGGAAGGACGAGAAGGGCTTTATCGAGGACGTGATGCGCTTCCTCGACAACGTCCTGCAGGATTTCATCGACCGTGCCGAGCCGGGCATGGAGCGCGCGGCCTATTCGGCGATGCGCGAGCGCTCGGTCGGCCTGGGCGTGATGGGCTTCCACTCCTTCCTGCAGGCGCGCGGGCTGCCGTTCGAAGGCGCGATGGCCAAATCGTGGAACCTGCGCATGTTCAAGCACATCAAGGCGCAGGTCGACGAAGCCTCGATGCATTTGGCGACCGAGCGCGGGCCCTGCCCCGACGCCGCCGACATGGGCGTGATGGAGCGTTTCAGCTGCAAGATGGCGATCGCGCCGACCGCGTCGATCAGCATCATTTGCGGCGGTACGTCGGCGTGCATCGAGCCGATCCCCGCCAATATCTACACCCACAAGACGCTGTCGGGCTCCTTCTCGATCAAGAACCCCTATCTCGAAAAGCTGCTCAACGAGAAATCGAAGAACAGCGATGCGGTGTGGAATTCGATCCTCGAGCAAGGCGGATCGGTGCAACATCTCGACTTCCTCGACCAGGAGGAGAAGGATTGCTTCAAGACCAGCTTCGAGATCGACCAGCGCTGGCTGATCGAGCTGCAGGCCGATCGCACGCCGTTCATTGACCAGTCGACCAGCCTCAACCTGTTCATCCCGGCCGATGTCGAGAAGTGGGATCTGCTGATGCTGCACTTCCGCGCGTGGGAATTGGGCATCAAGTCGCTTTACTATCTCCGCTCCAAATCGGTGCAGCGCGCCGGTTTCGCGGGCGGGGTCGAGGCCGACAACACGATCGAAAAGCCGCAATATGAATTTGCGACGACCGATTACGATGAATGCCTGGCGTGCCAGTGAGGTGTCTCGCGTAAATCCCCCTCACCCTTCCGGCCCTGCGGGCCTCCCTCCCTCTCCCACAAGGGGAGAGGGAAATGAGAGTCCAACTCCCTCTCCCCTTGTGGGAGAGGGAAGGGGCCCGCCCGCAAGGCGGGTGGGAAGGGTGAGGGGGAATGCGGACGGCCTGACCAAGCGCCAGCTGTTGCCCGCGCTGACGCCCTTCCGTTCACGCGACCTTCGCCGCAACGCAACCGAGCCCGAAAAGCACATGCGCCGCGCGCTTCGTTCTGCTTTTCCGGAGGCGAAGTTCCGCTTCCAGGTGCCGCTCGGCCCGTATCATGCCGATTTCTGTTCGCACGCCGCACGGCTGGTGATCGAGATTGACGGCGCCACCCATGCGCACAGCGCGACCTCGGACAAGGCGCGCACGCGCTTTATCGAAGCCGAGGGCTACCGCGTGCTGCGTTTCTGGAACAATGACGTCATGACCAATATCGACGGCGTCATCGCGGCGATCGCGGATCACCTGCCCCACACGCTGAAAGGGGCCACTCATGCCTGAGCAGCCCCCTCACCCTACCACGCCTGCGGCGCGGGCCCAGTTTAGGGGGAACAGCGCCCCGCGCTGTTCAGGTCATGCCGGGGGCATGACCGACCCGAAACTCCTCTCCCACAAGGGGAGAGGGAGTCTGACTTACTTCTCTTCTTCGAACGTCACGGCGACGTCGGCGTTCGCGCTCAGGCGGACGACGCCGTTCTCGACATCGGCGACCAGGCCGAGCGAGATGAAGTGGTGATGCCCCTCATGTGCGCTATGCCCTTCGTTGATCAGCGCGCCCGAATCCTTCTTGGTCAGCTTGATGCGGCCGCCCTGGACGTGGTCGACCGTGCCGACATGGACGCCATCGGCGCCGATGACTTCGGCATGTTCCTTGATTTGCGATGCGTCGACCATTTGGGTAGCTCCTTCGTTACGGTTGCGAGTCTCCAACGCACGCCTAGCGCTTTGGATGCAAGGAGGATTGTATGATCCGATCATCGCGCACACGCACCGCCCATATCAAGCGGCGGACCCGCCGGTGACTGCGTCGATCGCCATCATGTATGCCGTCTCGGCACTGTTCACCGCGATCGGCCTTGCGCTGCTGCTCGCGCTTCTGCGTCCAGGGAGCGAGGGCCGCGTCTATGCCTTCCGCATGATCGGCACGATGGGCCTGGCGCTCGGTGCCGCGCTCGCCATGTCCGCGACCGCGATGTGGCGGTGGAGTCTGGCGGCGTGAGTAGCGCCACATATCTTGCTTGGTCGGCGCTGCTCGCCGGGCTTACGGCGGCGCTCGTCGAGATCATGCGGCGCAGGGTCAGAAGCACAGCAGCCGACCTGACTCCGCTGTCGGTGCGCACGCTGATCGTCCTCGTGATCGCGCTGTTCTTTGGTCTGGTCATGACCAATCTGGTCGCCAAGGCAGTGCTCGGCGTAACCCCGCCGGCTTGGTCCGAGCTCATCTCGAAGCTCTGGCTTGTCGTCTTCGGGCTAGTGATGATTATCGAACCCACAAGCGCCTCGGACCGCACCGCGAAGCGCGTCATCGGCATCGGCTTCATCCTGATCGGCCTGCTCATCTTCCTTTTCGAACTCCGCATATTTCCAACAAAGGCGTAACCCCATGTCCCTCACCGAAGCCCGCAAGCAGTATAAGCCGTTCGAATACCCCTGGGCGTTCGATTTCTGGAAGCGCCAGCAGCAAATCCACTGGATGCCCGAGGAAGTGCCGCTGGGCGAGGATTGCCGCGACTGGGCGCAGAAGCTCAGCGACCATGAGCGCAATTTGCTGACGCAGATCTTCCGCTTCTTCACCCAGGCCGATGTCGAGGTGCAGGATTGCTATCACGAGAAATATGGCCGCATCTTCAAGCCGACCGAGATCAAGATGATGCTGGCGGCGTTCAGCAACATGGAGACGGTGCACATCGCCGCCTACAGCCATTTGCTCGACACGATCGGCATGCCCGAGAGCGAATATGGCGCCTTCCTCGAATATAGCGAGATGAAGGACAAGCATGATTATCTGCAGACCTTCGGCGTCGATTCGGACGAGGACATCGCCAAGACGCTCGCCATGTTCGGCGGCTTTACCGAGGGGCTGCAGCTGTTCGCCAGCTTCGCTATGCTGATGAACTTCCCGCGCTTCAACAAGATGAAGGGCATGGGGCAGATCGTCACCTGGTCGATCCGCGATGAATCGCTGCATTGCGAGGGCATCATCAAGCTGTTCCACACCTTCACCAAGGAGCGCGACTGCCTGACCAAATCGGTGCGCAGCGACATTATGGACATGTGCCAGCACACCGTTCGGCTGGAGGACAGCTTCATCGACCTCGCCTTCGAAATGGGCCCGGTCAACGGCATGACGCCCAAGGAGATCAAGAAGTACATCCGCTACATCGCCGATTGGCGGCTGGGGCAATTGGGCATGAAGCCGATCTACATGATCGACGAACACCCCCTCCCCTGGCTCGCGCCGATGCTCAACGGCGTGGAGCACGCCAACTTCTTCGAACAGCGCGCCACCGAATATTCCAAGGCCGCAACGCGCGGCAACTGGAACGAAGTGTGGGAAGGTTTCGACAAGCGCCAGAAGGCGAAGGTCGGGGCTGGCGCTGCCGTGGCGAATGAGGATGCGGGCGAAGGCGGGGATATGTTCTCGCGGGCTGGCGTGGCGGCGGAATGACTTAGGTGCGGGATCGGCTCACTGCCAATCCCGCATCAACCTGCAGGAGGCTCGACAAAGCTTATCGAGGTTGACCTGAACATAAGAAGAACATAAGCTTTCCTCAGCCGTTGCCAAGTAAGAGCCGCCCAACATGCATTCCATTGAATTTTGCGCCGGTGCCGGCGGCCAAGCGATTGGTCTTGAACAAGCCGGTTTTCGGCATGAGGCGCTGGTTGAGATTGAGCGAGATTTCGCCAAGACGCTGGAGCTTAACCGCCCGAGCTGGAACGTGTTTGCTCGCGACATGCAGGAATTTGACGGGCGCCCCTATAAGGGGATCGATCTGTTTGCAGCCGGGCTGCCCTGCCCGCCCTTTTCGGTGGCCGGCAAGCAATTGGGCGATCTGGATGAACGCAATCTGTTTCCCGCAGCCCTCCGCTTGATCGACGAAATCCGGCCAAAGGCGGTGATGATCGAAAACGTGCGTGGCTTCCTGTCGGCGGTGTTCGACGATTACCGCGCTTTTTTGAAAAAACAGCTCCACCTGCTCGGCTATCACACTGATTGGCGCCTGCTGAATGCTTCAGACTTTGGTGTGCCGCAATTGCGTCCACGCGTGGTGATCGTAGCAGTCCGAAAAGATCTAACTGATCTGTTTGATTGGCCGACAGTACAGCCTCACAATCCACCGACGGTGGGGCAGACGCTGCGCGATCTTATGGGGGCCAATGGCTGGCGCGGGGCGAATGCCTGGGCGGATCGGGCCAATGAAATTGCGCCGACGATCGTTGGCGGGTCTAAAAAACATGGCGGCCCCGATTTGGGGCCAACGCGGGCACGCAAGGCATGGGCCTCGCTTGGCGTGGAGGGCAAGAGCCTGGCCGAGGCGGCACCCGAACCCGATTTCGTTGGCATGCCGCGATTGACCGTGCGGATGGTTGCGCGTCTCCAAGGCTTTCCGGATAGCTGGCAGTTCCACGGCGGTAAGACCACGTCCTACCGTCAGGTCGGGAATGCTTTTCCCGCTCCGGTCGCGCGCGCAGTCGCACACAATCTGAGGGTCGCACTGTCCGTCCAGAAACTGTTTGGCGCTCACGCCGCATGACAGGAGTGACCGGCTCAACCCGCAGGCCACTTGATCCTAGCCATCCCGACTTCACCGAATTGACGGCGCTGGAGGCGGACCTGCTGCTCGCGGTAGGTGGACAGGGCTTGCTGGAGGAAAAGCTGAGAAGCTTCTTTCGCTCAGCGATTGACGAGGTGATCGACACCGCGCGCAGCGGACGCTTCTTCTTTTCGGATCTCGAGAAAACGGAAAAGACCTATCTCGGTACGAAGTTTGAAATCCTGCTGCGGGATTGGCTGCAGGTGCCACGTGGCCTGCGGTTAGATTTGCTGATCGGTGGCCGTGAAGTCGATGTGAAATCGACCACAGTCGGCCATGGCTGGATGATCCCACCTGAAGCGATCGACCAATTCTGCATCCTGTTGCGAGTCAATGAACACGACGCCAAATGCGCAGTCGGCCTTGTGCGCGCCCGCGCGGAGTACCTCAGCGCAGGCGACAATCGCGACGCGAAAAAGACTATTACAGCCGCCAACCGCGCCCACATCTGGTGGCTGGTCCAGGATTTTACCTACACCCGCAATTTCTGGTCGATCGTTTCCGCCGAGGACCGTCACGAGATCATGGCTATGAAAGGCGGCACACAGCGCCTGGCAACCCTGTTCGAGCGCTATCAGGAAATCGCCATTTCGCGAGTCCAGATTGCCGCAGTTGCCCAGCAAGATGACTTTATGAAGCGTATCCGCCGAAATGGTGGTGCCCGCGACCTGCTCGCCCCTAAAGGAATCGCAATTCTCTATTCGGAGACCGATCGCGCGCTGATGCACCAACTGGGCTTACGGTTCGGATTTCGAGAATTTCTGTCCGTTCATTCGAAATCCGACGACCACTATCGCATCCTGAAAGCTGCTGGACATATCGATTAGCTTGCGCGCTTCCCGCGCCGCCCTCACGGAATCAACCGCTCCGCGCGCAACTCGCGGAACAGGTCGAAGAACGCGTCGTCGGTCGGCTGATAGACCAGAAACCCCATTCGTCGGCTCTTCGACATGTCGGTGACGACTTCGATCGGCCGCCCGAGATCGGCATCGCTATGCCAGGGGGAAGCCAGCCGCGCCAGATCGGGTTCGGCCAGCCCATCGCGCTCCGCAATGCTGCGCCACACCGCCGCATCGTCCGCCATTTGCTGTTCCAGCGGCAGCACCGTGCCATCGAACGGCGCAGGTTCGAGACCGAACCATTCCGCGATCCGCGCCCACATCCAGCTCCAGCGGAAGACGTCGCCATTGACGATGTTGAAGTCCTGATTGGCCGCCGCCGGGGTCTCCGCCGCCCACAGCAATTGCCGCGCGAGCTGGCGGGCGTCGGTCATGTCGGTCAGCGAGTTCCATTGCGTCGCGGAACCCGGAAAGCGGAACGGTCGCCCGAGTTCACGACACAGCGTCGCATAGACCGCCAGCGTCGTGCCCATGTTCATGGCATTGCCGACGGCCTTGCCGATCACCGTATGCGGGCGATGCACGCTCCAGGTGAAGCCGTCGCGCGCGGCGGCGGCGAACACTTCGTCTTCCTGCGCATAATAGAAATTGTCGACGTCGAGCCGCCCCTGCTCCTCGCGGAACGGCGTCTGCGGCAGCGCGCCTTTGCCATAGGCCTCGAACGGCCCGAGATAATGTTTGAGCCCAGTGACCAAGGCGACGTGGCGCGGCCCGGTGGCACCGCGCAGCGCATCCAGCAGATGGCGCACCATCGCGGCGTTGACGCGGATGTTCTCGGCCTCGCTATCCTGCCGCAGCCAAGTGGTGATGAACACCGCATCGGGGCTCAGATCGGCCAGTGCCGCCTGCGTCGCGGCCGCATCCTGCAGGTCGGCCACAACCGGGAGTACGCCGTCCTGCCGTGTTGGACGCCGCGCGAGGCCGTGTACGCGCCAGCCATGATCGACCAGCAAGGTCGCCGTCGCGCTGCCGACAATCCCGCTCGCGCCCACTACCAATGCCGTCTTGGTCATCATTGTCTCCGAAAGATTTGGAAACAGGCACGACGAGCGTGCCCGCTGCGGGGTTAGCGCAGCGCCCGCCGCATTGTTCCGTCCGGGATCATTCGCGCGGTCAGTTCTTCATCCGCCAGCCGGTCTTGAAGATCCACGAGATCACGCCGAGACAGGCGAGCAGGAACACCGCCGTCACGCCGAGGCTCACGCCCACCGACACATCGCCTTTGTCGAAGAACGCCCAGCGAAAGCCGCTGACCAGATACACCACCGGGTTGAACAGGCTGACCGTGCGCCACGGCTGTGGCAGCATGTCGATCGAGTAGAACGCCCCGCCGAGGAAGGTGAGCGGGGTGATCAGCAAGGCGGGCACGAATGATAGCTGCTCGAACCCCTTGGCCCACACCCCGATGATGAAGCCAAACAGGCTGAACGCCACGCTGGTCAGCACCAGAAAGGCGAGCATCGCAAAGGGGTGGACGATCTGCAGCGGCACGAACAAGGCCGCCGTGGCCAGGATGATGAGGCCGAGCACGATCGACTTGGTCGCCGCCGCGCCGACATAGCCGACCACCATCTCCATCGCCGACACCGGGGCCGACAACAACTCGAACACCGTGCCGGTGAATTTGGGGAAATAGATGCCGATCGAGGCATTGGAGATGCTCTGCGTCAGCAGCGACAGCATGATGAGGCCGGGCACGATGAAACTGCCATAGCCAACGCCCCCGACCGTGCTGATCTTGGAGCCGATCGCGCCGCCGAACACGACGAAATAGAGCGAGGTGGTGATGACCGGGGTGACCAGGCTCTGCCACAAGGTCCGCAGCGCGCGCGCCATCTCGAAGCGATAGATCGCCCAGATGCCGTGGAGATTGATCGCGGGGGCGTGCGTGGACGTGCTCATGCCCACGCCCTCCCCACACCCGTTCGCCCTGAGCTTGTCGAAGGGCTGCCACCAACACGCGTCGCGCTGGTGGCGAGCGGTGCTTCGACAGGCTCAGCACGAACGGAAAACACGTCTACTGGGTCGCTCATGCCGCGTCCTTCCGCTCGACGAGGTCGACGAAAATGTCCTCGAGCGAGCTCTTATGCGTTTCGAGATCGCTATAGCCGATGCCGAGTTCCCCCAGCTTGGCGAGCAGGATCGGGATATGCTCGTTTTCGGAATCGAAGGTGTAGACCAGCGTCTTGCCCTCATCATCGAGCGCGACCGACCAGCCCTCCAGCGCCGACGGCACAGCGGCCATCGGGGTTTGCAAGGTAATCGCCATGCGGCGCTTGCCGAGCTTCTTCATCAGCGCGGCCTTATCCTCGACCAGGATGATGCGGCCCTTGTCGATCACACCGACGCGGTCGGCCATTTCCTCGGCCTCTTCGATATAATGCGTGGTCAGGATGATCGTCGTGCCCTTGGCGCGCAGGCGGTGGACGAGCTTCCACATATCGCGGCGCAGCGCGACGTCGACCCCGACGGTGGGTTCGTCGAGGAACAGGATGTCGGGTTCGTGGCTCAGCGCCTTGGCGATCAGCACGCGCCGCTTCATGCCGCCCGACAGTTCGCGGATCTTGGCGTCGCGCTTGTCCCACAGCGACAGGTCGCGCAGCACTTGCTCGACATAGGCGTTGTCGGGCGCGCGGCCGAACAGGCGGCGGCTGAACTTGACGGTGGCGAGCACCGTCTCGAACATGTCGACCGACAATTCCTGCGGCACCAACCCGATCGCGCGGCGTGCGCTGCGGAAATCCCTCTGCGCGTCATGCCCCAGCACGGTGACAGTGCCGGTGGAGGGCGTGACGATGCCGCAGATGATCGAGATCAGCGTCGTCTTGCCCGCACCGTTGGGCCCGAGCAGCGCGAAGATTTCACCACGCCGAATATCGAGATTGACCGGCTCGAGCGCGCGCTGGCCCGAGGCATAGACCTTCGAGACCCCGGCAACCGATAAAACAACGTCCATGAAGCCCCCGTTCCTGCGCGCTAGGTAAGGGGCCGGTTGCGCTGCAACAAGCGGTCGGCGGTTATTTCCCCGCGCGCGCCTCAGCGACGGCTTTCTGCAACTCGTCCAGCGGCAAGGCGGAGGAGACGACCTTGCTGCCGATCACCCAGCTTGGCGTGCCGGTCAGCCCGAGCGCACGCGCGATCGTTTGATTTTGCGCGATTTCGGCGTCCGCCTTGGGGGCAAAGGCCGCCGCGCGCGCCTGATCCACGCCCGCAGCCTTTGCCGCTGCCGCGATGCTCTGTGGCGACACTTGGCCGCCGGCATAGAGCGCATCGTGGAATTGCTGGAACTTGCCCTGGTCGGCGGCGGCCAGGCTCATCCGCGCGGCATCGACGCTGCTTTGCGCGAGGATCGGAAATTCGCGGTAGACGATGCGGATCTTGGGGTCGCTCTTCAGCAACGCCGCAATCGCGGGCAGGCTCGCCCGGCAATAACCGCAATTATAATCGAAATATTCGACCAGGGTGACATCGCCCGCCGGATTGCCGGCCCAGGCGCTGCCGAACGGTTTGAGGATCGCGTCGCGGTTGCTGGCGATGGTGTCGGCATGGGCGCGGTCGCGCAGCCGGTCGAGCGCTTCCGGGATGATCTCGGGATGCGCCAGCACATAGTCATGCACCACGCCTTCGACGCGTGCGCGCTCCCCGGCCGCAGCTGGGACCACCCGTTCGATCCCGGCAAACGCCGCCGCGCCAAGGAGCGCCGCGATCAGCGCGGTCGCAAAAACAGTCCAGCTCAGGCGCATCAGCGTCGCTTCTTATATTTCTTGGGGTTGTCGTCCATCTCGTTCTGCGCCGAGAGGGCAATGTCCTGCGCGCGGATCCAGTCGACGCTATTGGGCGGCAACCCCTGCATCGCACCGCGCGCGCTATAGGCGGCGGTCCGGTGATCGCCGGTCAGGCTCGCTTGCTCGGCCGTGGCGAGCAAGGCGCGCGGCTGGTCGCCCGAGGCTTCATAGGCGGTGCCCAATTGATACCAGGCAAAGGGATTGTCGTCGTCGCGCGCCACCGCCTGGCGCAGCACCTTGATCGCCTCGGGATAATTGGCCTTGTCCTCGGTGGCGATCAGCGCATGGCCGAAGGTGGTCGCGATCAGCGGCGCGTTGCGCGACAGGTCGGTTGCCTCGCGCAACGGGGTCAGCGCTTGCCGGGGCTTGCCCGCTTCGAGCAGAATCTGCCCCTGAATTTCGAGGAAATACGGGTCGTGCGGGGCGGCTTTAAGCAACGCCGCCGCCTCGGCATCGGCTTTTTCGGGATAGCCGGACTTATGCCAAGCATAAGCGCGCGCATAATGCGCGTACACGCTCTGGTCTTCCTCGGGATAGACATTGAGCGTGGTCTTGGGGTCGGCGACATAGCCGAGCAACTTCGCCTTCACGCGCTTGAAACGATCGTCCAGCGCAAGGTCGGGCTTGGCGTTGTAAAAGGGCGAAGCGGTCACATCCGCGGTCAAATTGGCGATGCGCTCGCCCGACAAGGGATGGCTCTGCGCGAACGGATCGATATTCTTCAACCCATAGGCATATTCTTCATTGGCCAGCTTCTTGAAGAAGCTCAGCATGCCTTTGCCGCTGAGGCCGGATTCGCGCAGGAACTTGGCCCCGGTCGCATCTGCTGTCGATTCCTGCACGCGCGAGAAGGCCAGGAATTTTCCTTCCGCCGCCGTCGTGCCCGCCGACAGAATGCCCGCCCCCGCCTCGGGTGCGCCCGCCGCGATCGCCGCAAGGCCGAGCACCATGCTGAGGATCGAGATGCCCATGGCCGGACGGGCACCCGCACCGATCAACACGACATGGCCATCGGCGACATGGCCGAGTTCATGCGCGATCACGCCCTGCACCTGGTTGGCATTGTCGGCCGCCTGGATCAGCCCCGAATTGACATAAATCGTCTGGCCGCCGGCGGTGAAGGCGTTGATCGAATCATCGTTGATCAACACGACCCGCACGTTGTTGGGCGACAGGCCCGCCGCCAGGATCAGCGGCCGCGACATATCGTTGAACATCGCTTCGGTTTCGGCATCGCGCAGGATCGACTGCGCCGCAGCCGGTTGCGCCCAAATCAGGAGGGAGGCCGCGAGTCCCGCGAAGAGCCGCTTCATGCCTGATCTATCGCCGAGTTTTCGGGTCGGGGCAACCGCGCTTGCGGTGCGGTGAAGCGGCGGAGCGGTAAGGTAAGCGACCGGCTCCTCGCACCTGTGCGAGGAGCCGGTCGTTTTCTCACGCCCCGAAGGTGCGCTGCCACCAGCCGCGACGCGGGCTGCCGGCTTCGCCCGGATCGGGATCGATCGCGCCGCGTGCTGTCTCGCTTGCGGGTGCTTCGTCGGAAGGACCGTCCTGCGTTGCAGCAGGTGCGGTGGCTTCAGGCGCGGCCACCGGCGCTACCGGGGCCGCTTCTACCGGGGCTGCTTCCACCGGCGGCGTTTCCACCACTGGGGTTTCCACGGCGGCCGCCTTGGGCTTGCGCGTGCGCTTTGCCTTGGGCTTGGGTGCGTCCTCGACCGGCGCGTCCACGGCCGGAGCCGCTTCCACCGCCGAATCGACTGCCTCAACCGCCTTCGCCTTGGCGCGACGGGCGCGCTTCGGCTTCGCGGCAGGTTCGGCCTCGCTTGCGGGTTCGGCAACCGGCTCGGCTTCAACCATGGCTTCCGCGACCGCAGCGGCCTTTGGCGCGGCATCGCGGGCGCGCGGACGACGACGGCCCTTCTTGGGTGCCTCGACCTCGGGCTCGGCGTCCGCTTCGACCGCGACCGGCTCGGCTTCCACCGCTGCTGCCTCGGCTACCGGAGCCTCGCCATCAGTGGCGTCCGCGACCGCCTGCTCGCCCTCGCTGCGACGACCGCCACGGCGACCGCGACGGCCACGACGGCGACGACCGCCTTCGCTGCCTTCCCCCTCTTCGGACGACACTGCGGCCGGGGCCTCGGCGTCTTCGCGATCGGCATCCTGCTCCGACGCTTCCTCGTCGCCAGCGCCGTCAACGACGGTTTCGCCCTCGGCGGCACCCTCACCCTCGGGCCGGTTGCGACCGCGACGACCGCGACGGCGACGACGACGGCGCGAACCGCCCTCATCCTCGCCCGCTGCTGCTCGCTCGGGCCGTTCGCCGCGTTCGCGCGGTTCGCGGGCAGCGCGCGGCTGCTCCTCTTCCTCGACCTCATCCTCGATTTCGTCTTCGATCTCGTCCTCGACGAAATCTTCCTCGATTTCCTGGATCGGAGCCTCGAAGCGCGGCGTATAAGCGGGCGGCGGGCCGGACACTTCGACCGACATGCGCGCGCCTTCCTGCTCGCCATCGGGCGCGACTTCGATCATCACGCCATAGCGTTCCTCGATCTCGGCCAGTTCCGCGCGCTTGCGGTTGAGCAGATAGAAGGCCGCTTCCTGGCTGGCGCGCAGCAGCAGCTGCGACCCGCGCCCCTGCGCGGCTTCGTCTTCCAGCAGACGCAATGCCGACAGCCCCGACGAAGAGGCGGTGCGCACGAAGCCGCTGCCCTCGCAATGCGGGCACGGCCGGGTCGATGCTTCCAGCACGCCGGTGCGCAAGCGCTGGCGGCTCATTTCCATCAAACCGAAGGACGAGATGCGGCCGATCTGGATGCGCGCGCGATCGTTCTTCAGCGCTTCCTTCATCGCCTTCTCGACTTTGCGGACGTTGGAGTTGTTGTCCATGTCGATAAAGTCGATCACGACCAGCCCCGCCATGTCGCGCAAGCGCAACTGGCGTGCGATTTCCGCCGCAGCTTCGAGATTGGTCGCGGTCGCGGTCTGCTCGATCGAATGCTCGCGCGTCGACCGGCCCGAGTTGATGTCGATCGACACCAGCGCCTCGGTCGGGTTGATGACCAGATAACCGCCCGACTTGAGCTGCACCACCGGGTGGTACATCGCCGACAATTGCTCCTCGACGCCCGCGCGCTGGAACAGCGGCACGGGGTCGCTGTAATGCTTCACCTTGCGCGCATGGCTCGGCATCAGGAGCTTCATGAAGTCCTTGGCGTGGCGATAGCCATCCTCGCCCTCGACGATCACTTCGTCGATGTCGCGATTGTAGATGTCGCGGATCGCGCGCTTCATCAGGTCGCTGTCGCCATAGACCAAAGCAGGGGCCGAGGAGGACAAGGTCGTCTCGCGGATCCCGTCCCACAGCCGCGCCAGATAATCGAAGTCGCGCTTGATCTCGACGCGGGTGCGCTGCAGCCCGGCGGTGCGCACGATGCAGCCCATCGAGGGCGGCAGCTTCATGTCGGCCATGATCGACTTCAGTCGCTTGCGGTCGCCAGCGTTCGAAATCTTGCGGCTGATCCCGCCGCCATGCGAGGTGTTGGGCATCAACACGCAATACCGGCCGGCGAGCGACAGATAGGTCGTCAGCGCAGCACCCTTATTGCCGCGCTCTTCCTTCACCACCTGGACGAGCAGCACCTGGCGACGGCGGATGACGTCCTGGATCTTGTAGCGATGGCGCAAATTGGTGCGACGCTCGCGCAGATCATCGGCGGCATCGTCCGATGCGGTGCGCTTGCGGCGACGCCCGCGGCCCTCGCCACCACGGCTTTCGCCCTCGGCGACGACTTCTACGTCGGGTTCCGCACCGCCATCATCGTCGAAACGCTCGATCGACGCGTCGTCGGCATCCGAATCGCGTTCGAAGCCGTCATCTTCATGCTCGTCATCGTGCAGATCATCCTCGGCGTCCTGCTGGGCGCGCAACGCGGCTTCTTCCGCCGCATGCTCGGCCTCTTCGCGCAACAGCGCGTCGCGGTCTTCCTTGGGGATCTGGTAGTAATCGGGGTGGATTTCGCTGAACGCGAGGAACCCGTGACGATTGCCACCGTAATCGATGAACGCGGCCTGCAGCGACGGCTCAACGCGCGTCACCTTGGCCAGATAGATATTGCCTTTGAGCTGCTTGCGCTCGGCGGATTCGAAATCAAACTCTTCGATTCGGTTTCCCTTGACGACAGCAACGCGGGTTTCCTCCCGGTGCCGTGCGTCGATCAGCATACGCGTGGTCATGTATTATTCTCCGGTCGCGCGGCACAGAGCCAAAGGGCGCAAGGCGCCGTGGCGCTGGCCGCGCGCGATCAATGAAAGTGCCCGATCCGGCGAAAAGATCGCCTGGCTCGCACACATGGTGGTTTACGAAAACTGCCTCTGTTCGCCCTGCACGCCCCGCCTTCCGGCCTTGGGCATTCCGCGCGCTCGCGATCCCGCCGGTGGAAACCGGGCGGTGCGAGGGGCGGAATACATACATCATGCGAACGTCAACCTGGATGAGCCGCGCCCAAGGAACATGAGGGGCGGCCAGATGGCCCTCGCCGCGGTCGATACTAGGCCGCGATCCGGAACTGTTTCATGCCTAGCACCCCCGCTCGCGCGCAGCAACCGGCACGTTTTTGCCGCCCGACCGGCAATTCTATGCCTACGAGCCCATTAACCGCACCCGGAAAGGCTGTTTTGTCGTCTCCGGCCTAGTCCAGACGAATGAGCGCGACCTCCCGCCCTTTGGCAGCCCCTTTTCGCTTTACCGCGCCGCGGTCGCGACGGCATTACGCACGCGTGTCGTTCGTTTTCGCCTTGCTGGCCTGCTGGTTCCTCGGCGCTCCCGGTTGGGCGGCGTCGGTGGAGCGTGTCGAGGTTCAGCATGACCGGATCGTCTTGCGCTTCGACCAGCCGATCGCCGATGCGTCGAGCTTCGTGCTCGCCTCGCCGCAGCGGATCGCGCTCGACCTGCAAGGCGCGTCCCCCGGTGGCAAGATCGCAGCAGGCGGGCCGGTATCGACCGTGCGCCAGGGGGCGCACGGCCCCAACGGCACGCGTGTGGTGTTCGATCTTGCGCGCCCGGCCCTCGTCACCGAAGGCGTGTTCGGTCGCGACGGACGCGAACTGACGCTCGAACTGCAGACCGTCGACGACGCCACCTTTGCGCGCGCGGCGGGCGAACGCCGACTGCACTTCCTGCCGCCGTTCAACATGGGGATCGTCCAAGCCCCCGCCACCTATGCCGTGTCGGTGCCAATCCCGCCTGCCCCTCGCACGCCCGGATTGCCGCGCATCTATGGCGACGATGACAGCCGTCCGCTGGTGGTGATCGACGCCGGGCACGGCGGAGTCGATCCCGGCGCGATTTCGCCAATCGACGGTCGCCGCGAAAAGGACGTGACGCTGAAAATCGCCAAGGCGATCCGCGACGAACTGGTCAAATCGGGCCGAGTCCGCGTCGCGCTGACCCGTGAGGATGACCGCTTCCTCGTGCTGCAGGAACGCTATGGCATTGCGCGCAAATTGCGCGGCGATCTGTTCATCTCGATCCATTGCGACAGCGTCGGCTCGGGCAGCGCGAGCGGGGCGTCGGTCTACACCCTGTCCGAAGTCGCCTCCGACAAGGAATCGGCCAAGCTGGCGGCGCGCGAGAACAAGGCCGACGTCATCGCCGGCGTCAATCTCGCCGCCACCTCGGCCGACATCTCGTCGATCCTGATCGACCTCACGCAGCGCGAGACGATGAATTCCTCGGCCAATTTCGCGCGGTTGCTCGGTCGTGAGGCGCAGCCGCTGATCCCGGTAAAGCCCAACTTCCACCGCATGGCCTCGCTGATGGTGTTGAAAGCGCCCGACATGCCCTCGATCCTGTTCGAGACCGGCTATATCTCCAATCCGCGCGATGCCGACTTTATCGACAGCGCGGAAGGCCGCCGCAAGATCGCGCAGAGCATCGAACGTGCGGTCGAGGTGCACTTTGCGCGGCGGATGGCGTCGAACTGAGCTTTCCCGGTGCGGTGCCGCGCGCAGTTAAGGCGGCTGGCAACGCGCGGGAAAGTTGCTAGAGCCTGACACCCATATGGCCGCTTCTGATTCCACCGTGAATTTCCGCATCCGCCGCGACATTGGCGGCTTCCGGGGATACCTTCGAAATGCCTGGGGCCGGTGGTGGGTCAAGGCGCTCGCCGCATTGGGCGTGCTGTTCGTCATCGGCTATACGGTGTTTTACTTCCTGTTCGCCGCCGATCTGCCCTCGGTCGACAAATTGCGCACCTATGAGCCGCCACTGCCGACCAATGTTCGCGGCGTCGATGGCACGCCGATCCACAGCTATGCGCGCGAACGCCGGGTCGAACTGAGTTATGACGAATATCCGCCGCTATTGGTGCGCGCGTTTCTGGCCGCCGAAGACAAGACCTTTTTCGAGCATCACGGCGTCGACTATCTCGGCATCGCGAGCGCCGCGGTCAACAATCTGAGCAGCCACAAGCGCCCGGCTGGCGCGTCGACCATCACACAGCAAGTCGCCAAGAACCTGCTGATCGGCAACGAGACCAGCTACAGCCGCAAGATCAAGGAAGCGATCCTCGCGTACCGGATCGAGGACACGCTCACCAAGAAACAGATCCTGGAACTGTATCTCAATCAGATCGCGCTCGGTCGCAACGCCTTCGGCGTCGAGGCCGCGAGCTACGCCTATTTCGGCAAGGATCTGAACCAGCTCGATCTCGCGCAAATGGCGTATCTGGCGATCCTGCCCAAGGGACCGTCCAATTACGACCCGGTCCGCCACGCCGACCGCGCACTGGGCCGCCGCGCTTATGTGCTGCGCGAAATGCTCAAGAACGGTTTCATCACCCAGGCGCAGCATGACGAAGCCATGGCCGAACCGCTCGGCACCGTGCCGCGCCAGACGCCCAAGACCGAAACTGCGGGCAGCGGCTATTTCGTCGAGGAAGTTCGCCGCCAGTTGAAGGACAAGTTCGGCGAGGACGCAAAGGACGGGCCGTACAGCATCTACGCCGGTGGCCTGTGGGTGCGCACCTCGCTCGACAACCGGCTGCAGGATTATGCGCAGACCGCGCTGCGCGAGGGGCTGCTGCGCTTCGACCGTGGCCGCGGCTGGTCCGGGCCGATCGACCATAAGGACATTGTCGGCGATGCATGGCTGCCGGCCTTGCTCAACACCAATATCGGGCTCGATTACGACAATTGGCGCGCTGCGATCGTCACCGCAGTGGCGCAGACCGATGCCGGCCTCGGCTTTTCCGATGGCACCACCGGGGTCCTGCCGCGCGCCGCCGCGCAAATGCCGGTGCGCGGCGAAGGCGGCACGGCGTTCGCCGCGCTCAAGGTCGGCGACATCATCGCGGTCGCGCCCGAAGGCGGCAGCTATGCCTTGCGCTCGGTGCCCAAGATTTCGGGTGCCTTCGTGGTCGAGGAACCGCAGACCGGCCGCGTGCTGGCGATGCAGGGCGGGTTCGACTTCCGCGCCCAGCAATTCAACCGCGCCACGCAGGCGCTGCGCCAACCGGGATCGACGATCAAGCCGATCGTCTATGCAGCGGCGCTGGAGGGCGGGATGACCCCCGCCTCGATCATCGTCGACGGCCCGTTCTGCGTCTATCAGGGCGCGCGGCTGGGGCAGAAATGTTTCAAGAATTTCGGCAATGTCGGCGGCTCTGGCGCGCATACCATGCGCTGGGGTGTCGAACAGTCGCGCAACCTGATGACCGTGCGCGCCGCCGCCACCACCGGCATGCCGCGCATCGTGTCGCTGATGGACCGGATCGGCGTCGGCAAATACGAACCCTATCTGTCCTATTCGCTGGGCGCGGGCGTGACGACCGTATCACGCATGGTCAACGCTTATGCCATCCTCGCCAATCAGGGCCGGTCGCATCCGGCCACGCTGATCGATTTCGTGCAGGACCGCCACGGCAAGGTGATCTGGCCCGAAAACTGGCACGCGTGCGATCGCTGCAACGCGCCCGACTGGAACGGCAAGCCGATGCCGCGCCCGGTGTCGCGCGGCAAGCAGATCGTCGACGCGATGAGCGCCTATCAGATGGTCCACATCGCCGAGGGCGTGATCCAGCGCGGCACCGCCACCGTCCTGCGCGATCTCGACCGGCCGATGTTCGGCAAGACCGGCACCAATACCGGGCCGACCGACGTGTGGTTCATTGGCGGCACCCCGCAGATGATCGGCGGGCTGTATATCGGCTATGACCAGCCGCATTCGCTCGGCGGCGCGGCGCAGGGCGGCACCCTCGCGGCGCCGATCTTCAAGGCGTTCGCGGTCAAGGCCTATGAGGGGCTGCCCAAGATCCCGTTCCGCGCTCCCGCCGGCATCCGCATGGTCCGCATCGACCGCGCGAGCGGCAAGCCCGTCTTTGGCACCTGGCCAAGCGATGACCCCAAGGCATCGGTCATCTGGGAAGCCTTCAAACCCGAAAGCGAGCCGCGCCGCGTCGTCCACCGCGACGTGATCGTGCCCGACCCGGCAGCGGCAGCCGCGGCTGCCAAGGCGCGTGCCGACGCGCAGGCCCCGAAGGACACGCGCCGCGACAGCGATTTCCTGCAACGACAGGGCGGTATTTACTAGCGGCGCGCCAACCTCATATACGGCAGGCACACTATCGTTCTCCCACACATGGGAGACACGGCACGATATTTTTCTGGAAGGTTCTCCCATGCGCGCTGAAGCGCAGGCTCATATCGACTCGATCAAGGACGCGCTCGCGCTGCTCCGCCGTTTCCTCGACTGGGACCGCGCGCTGCGTCGGCTCGATGAACTCAACGCGCGCGTCGAGGATCAAACTTTGTGGAACGATCCCAAGGCGGCGCAGGCGGTTATGCGCGAGCGGCGTCGTTTAGATGAGGCGATCACCGCAACGCGCGCGATCCAGAGCGAGCTCGACGATACGGCGGAGTTGATCGAAATGGCCGAGGCCGAGGGCGATACCGAGATGGAGACCGACGGCCTCGCCGCGCTCGCCGATCTCGCGCGCCGCGCCGAAAGCGACAAGATCAAGGCGCTGCTGGCGGGCGAAGCCGATGGCAACGACACCTATATCGAAGTCAATGCCGGTGCGGGCGGCACCGAGAGCCAGGATTGGGCCGGGATGCTCAGCCGGATGTATTCGCGCTGGGGCGAACGCCACGGTTTGAAGGTCGAGCTGATCGACCAGCATTCGGGCGAACAGGCCGGGATCAAGTCCGCGACGCTGCTGCTGAAAGGCGAGAACGCCTACGGCTATGCCAAGACCGAAAGCGGCGTCCACCGCCTGGTCCGCATCAGCCCCTATGACAGCGCCGCGCGCCGCCACACCTCGTTCGCGAGCGTCTGGGTGTACCCGGTGGTCGATGACAATATCGAGGTCGAGTATAACGAAAGCGATCTGCGCATCGACACCTACCGCGCAAGCGGTGCCGGTGGGCAGCACATCAACACCACCGATTCGGCGGTGCGCATCACGCACATCCCGACCGGCATCGTCGTGCAGTGCCAGAACCAGCGCAGCCAGCACAAGAACAAGGCCGAAGCGTACAACCAGCTCCGCGCGCGCCTGTACGAGCGCGAACTCGCGATCCGCGAGGCCGCCGCCAATGCCGAGAATGCGGGCAAGACCGATATCGGCTGGGGCCACCAGATCCGTTCCTACGTGCTGCAGCCATACCAGATGGTGAAGGACCTGCGCACCGGCGTGACCTCATCGAGCCCGTCCGACGTGCTCGATGGCGATCTCGACGCGTTCATGGCCGCCGCGCTCTCGCAGCGCGTAACGGGTGAGACGGTCGAGGTGGAGGACGTGGACTAGTGCACTTCCCCGGTGCCCGCGCGCTGACCCTGGCCACCGTCCTGCTGCTCGCCGCGTGCGACGGCGGCAAGCCGCGCGTGCCCGATCATACGCAGGAGGCAGGCCCCTTCCCCGCCGCAGACCGCCCGGTCGCCAAGATCAGCTCGCCGCGCTGGTCGACCGAAGAGGATCGCGACCGGCTGAACGAAGCCGGCGACGTGATGACCAAGGCCGGGATCAAGCCCGGCATGACCGTCGCCGATATCGGCGCGGGCGAGGGCTATTACACGATCCGCGCCGCCAACCGCGTCGGCAAGACCGGGCGCGTGCTGGCCGAGGACATCGTCGCCGAGGTGCGCGATACGCTGGCGCTGCGCGTGTCGCGCGAGCGGCTCGAAAATGTCAGCGTACGGCTCGGCGCGCCCGACGATCCGCGCTTGCCCGACGCGAGTTTCGATCGCGTGCTGATGGTGCATATGTACCATGAGATCGCGCAGCCTTATGAATTTCTGTGGCGGATGCGCCCGTCGCTCAGGCGCGATGGCCTGGTCATCGTGGTCGATGCCAATCGCCTGACGCAAAACCACGGCACGCCGCCCGCCTTGCTCAAATGTGAATTTGCAGCGGTCGGCTACACCCAGGTCGCACGTTACGACATGCCCTCGGCGGGCGGTTATCTCGCCGCGTTCCGGGCGGAAGGGCCTCGCCCCGAGCCAGCGGCGATCAAACCCTGCCGAATGACCTGATCCGCCTTCATGCCAGGCGACTTCGCGCTACCGCATCACCCGGCAGCGCGCTACACTGGCCTGATGCAACACCCGCTCGACCGGACCGACAAGCCGCCCCGTCAGCGAACCACCCGTCAGCGAACCAAATAATGAACCAGATTGCGGGTATGAAGGCATGAGCATGCGGCACCCCGAACACCAATATCTCGACTTGCTTCAGCGCATTCTCGATCATGGTGACCAGCGCGTGGACCGGACCGGCGTCGGGACACGGTCGCTGTTCGGCGCGATGATCCGCTTCGATCTTTCCGACGGAAGCGTGCCGATCCTCACCACCAAACGCGTCTATTGGAAGACGGCGGTGAAGGAGATGCTGTGGTTCCTGACCGGGGACACCAGCCTCCAGTCGCTCCTGCGCGAGAATGTGAAGATCTGGACCGATTGGCCGCTCGCGCAGTACCGGCGCGCCACCGGACAGGACATCTCCCAGGACGCGTTCGAGCAGCGTGTGCTGACCGACGATGCCTTTGCCGCGCAATGGGGAGACCTGGGCCCGATTTACGGGAAGCAATGGCGCCGCTGGCAAGGTGCGGACGGGCGCGTGCATGACCAGATTGCCGGGCTTGTCGAGACGCTGAAGCACAATCCCGCCAGCCGGAGAATGCTGTTTCATGCCTGGAACGTGGCGGAGCTCGATCAGATGGCGTTGCCGCCGTGCCACATGGTCTATCAATTCCACGTGACCTCCGACGGGCGGCTGAACTGCGGCCTGTACCAAAGGTCGTGTGACTTGCTGCTAGGGGCCGCCTTCAACTTCACGGGGGCCGCCGCGCTGCAGCTGATGCTTGCTCAACAGGCCGATCTCCGCCCAGGCGAACTGGTCTGGATGGGGGGCGACGTCCATCTCTATCTCAACCATCTCGATCAAGCGCGCGAACAAATCTCGCGCACGCCGCGCCCGTTCCCGACGATGCGACTCCTGCGCAAGCCCGCTAATATGGATGGCTACCGGATCGAGGATTTTCACGTCGAGGGCTATGCGCCGCACGATGCGATCAAGGCCGACGTCGCGGTGTGATGCAGCCCCGCCGTCGATGGAGTCATCCATAGCGGTACAGGATACCAGCCGGTTCTTTTCACGGCACGATTGACCCTGAATTTACGCGTTTCGCCGAAGACCGTCGTCGTTCGGGTTGCTTAACGCGCTGCCCCGCCATGACGCAGTGTCGAGCGTAAGCATAGGTCTTCCCTAATATTTTGCCATTGGCTGCAGAGCGCCCGCATGTGCTCTGCGGGACAGCACCGTCACGGCCAAGAGCCGGCATGTGCAATAATATACATACTAAGCTTGCCGCTTTGGGTGATTCTCGCGGTATGAATCTGGCAAATACCATGAGCGGAAACCGATTACCGCCGTCGGCCTACGGTACCGCTATTGCTCGACATACAGAAAAGGTTTCGCATCCGAAACCGATCGATACAAAATATACTCTATCTCTGGATCAGGCAAGTATCTGTCTTAAGGCAATTTCTTTTCCCTTACATATTTTAAAAAACAGCTATGTTCGTTGACAAATAAGCGAGTCGTGGGGCGGGGGCAGTAATGGGGTTTTTTCGGATTGGACGGGGGCATTTTCATGCCTTCGCCGAATGTATAAAATCTACATTGGGCGGTTTTGCTGATAGCGATCGTCCGCGCGCTCACGGCAGGCAAACGTCCGTTTGGCGCACAACGCGCCCCCTTATCGCCCTTTTTGCATTTCTGTTCGCGCTAATGCCCGCCTTTGCTGCGGCGGCAACGTCGAAGGGCTGCGCTGACATCAATACGGGCCAGTATAACCGCACCTTTTCGATACCATCGGTAGCCAATGGCAATTCGGTCCAGGATCAGGACATAACGCTCGGCGCTTATGCAGTAACTCTGAGCGATTATTATTTCAATAGCGGTGAAGTTGTTAATTTCACATTATCATCACGCAGCGGAACTGGATATTTTTCAGCATATGAATACGATGACCAAGGCCTCATCGTGAGAAGTGTGCTAAATCAGACAGGAAATACATTAAGTTTTACAATTGGATCCAGCAACCTCTTCCGCTACTATAATTATGCGCTCTCGAATTTTACTAATAACGCAGCGGGAAGCGCCAACAACGACGCGACTGCCGCACATTCGAATTCAAGCGTATTTTTGACTCTGTCCTGCACCCCGGCGAGTTCGGGACCGACCGTAACCGCCGTTAGCCCAACCAGCGGCCCCGCTGGCGGTGCCACCTCGGTGGCGATCACCGGCACCGGCTTCAGCAGCGCGACCGCCGTGAAGTTCGGCAGCGTCAATGCGGCCAGCTTCACCGTCAACAGCGACACTTCGATCACCACCGCTGCGCCGGCCGCCACTGCGGCGGGTGCTGTCCATGTCACGGTGACCGCTGGCGGCAACACCAGCGCGACATCATCGGCCGATCAATTCACCTACAACGCGCCGACCGTGACTGGCGTCTCGCCGGCCAATGTCCCGCTGAGCGGTGGCGCGATTACGATTACCGGCACCAATTTCGTCATCGGCAATACCAGCTTTTCCGTAGGGGGAACGTCGGTCGGGGGCAGTTGCACCTCTTCGACGACGTGCACCGCGACGGCGGGGGCGAAGGCTGCCGGTGCGGCCAGCGTGGTGGCTACCACCGGATCGGTTTCGTCGAC
Organism: Sphingomonas echinoides ATCC 14820; assembly: GCF_000241465.1. Taxonomy (GTDB): domain Bacteria; phylum Pseudomonadota; class Alphaproteobacteria; order Sphingomonadales; family Sphingomonadaceae; genus Sphingomonas; species Sphingomonas echinoides. The sequence continues at coordinate 3,353,611 of NZ_JH584235.1, read as the reverse complement.
AACGAACGCCACGCTCACCTATCTCGCCGTGCCGACGATCAGCGCTGCGTTCAGCCCGACATCGGTGTCCTCCGGGGGGAATTCCACGCTTACCCTGACGGTCACCAACCCGAACACCGGAACTGCACTCAGCGGAATCGCGGTCGGTTCGGCGACGCTGCCGACCAATCTTACCGGATCCGGTGCCGCCACGACGTGCGGCGGGACAGCGACGCTGTCCGGCAACGCGCTCAGCCTGTCCGGCGGCGCGCTCAGCGCGAGCGCAAGCTGCACCGTGACGTTGACCGTTTCCTCGACCAATGCGGCGACCTATAATTACACCAGCGGAACGGTTTCCGCGAGCGGCCCGATAACGCTTACGGGGTCGACCGCGACCACGCCGACCGGGCTGACGGTCGCCGCTGCACCGACGCTTGGCCTCGCCATCAGCAATGGGACGCTGACTCAGGGCCAGACCGGCACGCTGACCGTCACGCCGAGCGCAACTGTCGCTAACACCTCCGGCACGTTGACCTTTGCGATCACGTTGCCCGCCAATACGAGCCTCTCCAGTTCGAGCGGCACGGGGTGGAGCTGCAGTGGAACCTCCACGGTTAGCTGCACCAGCGCGAGCGTGATCACCGCCGGGAGCAATGGCAATCCCCTCACGCTCAACGTCGCGATCGGCGCGTCGGCGTCGGTATCCCTGTCGTTCAGCGGCACATTGTCGGGTGGCGGGGCCGCCGCAAGCGCCAATGCTACCGATTCGGCGACCGTGGTGCAGACCCCGGCCTCGATGGCCATCACCAGCGGCAATAGCCAGAGCGCGGGGGTCTCGACCGCCTTTGCTTCGGCTTTGCAAGTCCGCGTGCTGGACGCGGCAAGCGTAGTGATCCCGTCCAGCCCGGTGACCTTCACGGCACCTGGAAGCGGAGCAAGCGGCACGTTCAGCGGCAGCGGCACCAATAGCATCTCGGCCAACACCAACGCCTCAGGGATCGCCACATCGGGCACGTTCACCGCCAATGCGACCGCAGGCGGGCCTTATACGGTCAGTGCGACCGCAGGGTCGGTTTCGCAAAACTTCAGTCTGACCAATACCGCCGCCGCCCCCACCGTGGCCGCCAAGAGTGCGAGCGTTGCCTACAACACCGCGACACCGATCGACCTCTCCGCTTCGGTTAGCGGCGTGCATAGCAGCCTCAGCGTCAGCACCGCCCCTGCACATGGCACCACCAGCATTGCGGG
>NZ_JH584235.1:3330274-3348000 GCF_000241465.1 Sphingomonas echinoides ATCC 14820 | reverse complement strand
CCCCGATCGATCTGACCGCTTCGGTCAGCGGTATGCATAGCAACCTCACCGTCAGCACGGTGCCCGCGCATGGCACCACCAGCATTGCGGGCGATGTCATCACCTATACGCCCACCACCGGCTATTATGGCAGCGACAGCTTCGGCTATACCGCCACCGGGCCTGGCGGAACCTCCGCCGCAGCCACCGTCACGCTCACCGTCGCGACGCCTGCGCTTGCGATCACGCAAACCAGCTTGCCGGCGGGCCAGCAGGACGTCGCGTATAGCGTAGCGTTGACGGCGTCCGGCGGAACGGCACCCTATACCTTTGCGGTGACGGGCGGCGCGTTGCCGTCTGGCCTTGCGCTCGCAGCGAACGGAACGCTCGCCGGGACGCCGACGGCAAACGGAACGTTCAGCGTCACGATCACCGCTTCGGACAGCTCAACCGGCGACGGGCCGAGCCGGGTCAGCCAGACCTTCAGCTTGCAGATCGCGTTGCCCGCGCCGCCCGTCGTCCACGACACCTCGGTCGCCGTTACGCAGACCGTCACCAACAATCAGCCAGCCTCGATCGACCTCAGCACTTTGATCTCGGGCAACGTCACCGATGTGACGATCGCTACGCCCCCGCAACACGGGACGGTCGTGATCCAGCGGAGCGGTGCAAGCTTCACCGGCGTGTCGATCGCCAACCCGCTGCAACCAGGCGCGGTCGGGCTCGAGCGGAGCGCTGCCGTTGCCGCCCCGACCGTGCCCCTCGGCGCGACCGTTGCAGCACCCCGCTTTGTCGCGGTCTACACGCCGACCCCCGGTTACCAGGGACCCGACCGCTTCACCTTCACCGCCGTCGGGCCCGGCGGCAGCTCGACCTTCGCGACGGTGGACATCACGGTGAAGGGGACACCCCCGGTCGCCGCCAATCTGGTCACCACGACCGACCAGAATCAGCCCGTCACGGTCGATATCTCGAGCGGTGCTGTCGGCGGGCCGTTCACGCAAGCCGCCATCGTCAGTGTGTCGCCGGCCAACTCCGCGACCGCGACCCTCATCGCGGACGGCACGGCGGCCGCGCGGACCTATCGCTTGCAGATCCAACCCAGCCCGCGCTTCAGTGGCACCACCGTGGTGACCTACACGATCGGCAACACCTTCGGCATGTCGCCGGCCGCGACCATCACCGTCACCGTGAAGGCGCGGCCCGACCCCTCGGCCGACCCGGTCGTGCGCGGATTGATCGACGCGCAAGACACCGCGACCCGCGATTTCGCCCGTGCCCAGATCGAGAACTTTGGGCGCCGCAACGAACAGCTCCATGGCGGCGGCGGCAGCACCGGCAACAACCCGATCGGGATCACGCTCGGCAGCAATGATGGCGGCAGCTTCCGACGCCCTGGCCGGTTCGACGGAATCGCCCCCGAAACTGCGCTCAAGATGGAGCATGCCAATGAAGTGATGGGTGCCGAAGGCCTGCGCGTTTCCTCGACCGGAACGCTGCAGCCGGGCGGCGCGCCAATGGGCATGCCGGGCGCGATGGGCCTGCGGACCCCCGCCGGTGCCCGCAATGGCATAGCGACCGGCGCTGCGACATCCGCCAGAACCGCCGCTGCTGTCGGAGCGGTGGCCGATGAGACTGGCGACACCGGACCGCGCAAGATCGGGTCGGTCGCGATCTGGAGCGGCGGCGCGATCAGCATCGGCACGCGCGACGCGACGACGCGCCGCACCAAGCTGTCAATCTCAAGCTCGGGCTTGAGCGCGGGTGCCGATGTGAAGCTGTCGGACGATCTCACCGTCGGCGCGGGCGGGGGCGTCGGCGAGGAGCGCACGCGGGTCGGCACTGCCGATGCCGGCCATCTGACCGCCGACACCTGGATCGGGGCCGCTTATGGCAGCTTCAGGCCCACGCCGGGTGCGTTTATCGATGGCGTGCTGGGATATGGGAACCTCTCGTTCAACACACGGCGCGCGGCGCTTGGCGGGTCGCTGGCGGTCGGTCACCGCAACGGATCGATGCTGTTCGGATCGTTGAGCGCGGGAATCGACCAGAGCACCGGGCGGCTCAGCTATTCGCTCTACGGGCGTGCCGAATATCTCAACGCCAAGCTCAGGGCCTATGCCGAGACCGGAGCCGGTGTCTACAGCCTGACCTTCGATCCGCGCACCCTGGAATCGTTGACCAGCGTGGCCGGTGGTCGGGCGACCCTGCACCTAGGTGCCTTTGCACCCCGCGCGCGGTTCGAATGGCGCCATGAGTTCAACCAGGCCAGTCCGCAGCTGCTGGATTATGCCGATCTCGGCGGCCCGTCGCAGTACAGCATCACCACCAATGACTGGCTGCGCGATGAACTCCAGTTCGAAATCGGCCTGGGGCTCAACCCGGGCGATGGCTGGACGACCGGGATCGACCTGGGTGGAAGGGGCGGGCCCGGCTCGCGATCGATGACGCTGCGCCTATCGGCGACAAAGAAGTTCTAAGCCGCCATCCGCGCCGCGCCAACGCGCGCCGTATCTTCTGCTCGCCATTGTCGGCGCGGCGCGGCATGAAGCGCGGATGATCACGCTCTACCTTGCGCGCGCCGACAATGGCGTCATCGGTGCCAAGGGTGCCTTGCCCTGGCACCTCCCGGCCGATCTCAAACGCTTCAAGGCGCTGACGATGGGCAAGCCGATGGTGATGGGGCGCAAGACCTTTGAGAGTTTTCCCGCCCCTCTGCCCGGCCGTCGCCATATCGTGCTGACGCGCGATCGCGACTGGTCCGCGCCGGGTGCCGAGGTGGCCTATTCGGTCGACGCCGCATTGGCGTTGGCGGGCGACGGGGACGTCGCGGTAATCGGCGGGGCCGAGATCTTCGCGCTGTTTACCCCTTTGGCGGACCGGGTCGAACTGACCGAGGTTCACTTGATGCCCGCAGGCGACGCGATCGTTCCGGCGTTTGTGGGCTGGCACGAAACCGCGCGAGAAGACCATCCCGCCGAGGGCACGCGCCCGGCCTATAGCTTCGTAACGCTGGACCGGCCCTGATCGCCATCTGCGGGCTTGCTCCCGCCGCCAGCGCGCAGCATATCAAGCGCTGGATCGGACACGGCAAAGGCGTCGATACAAGTCCGGCATGACGGGGAGCGACTTCGATGCGCAAGATCTTGCTGGCCGTACTGGGCCTGGTGCTGATTGCCACCCTCGCCTTCTTCGCGCTCGCGCCCGGTATCGTCGAGCGCTCGATGAACCAGGTGGTCGCGATCCCGCTGAAGATCACGCCGCGCGCCCGTGCGTTGCACGCGACGCTGCAAATCGCCGACATGCACGCCGATACCTTGCTGTGGCAGCGCAGCCTGCTGGACCGGTCTGACCGGGGGCAAATCGATCTGCCGCGGCTGCTGGCCGGCCATTATGCGCTGCAAGTCTTCTCCTCGGTGACCAAGACGCCCAAGGGCCAGAATTACGACGCGAACCCGTCCGATACCGACAATATCACCGCGCTCACCATCGCCGATCTGCAGCCGCCGCGCACCTGGGGATCGTTGCTGCAACGCTCGCTATGGCACGCGCAGAAGCTCGATCGCTACGCCGCTGCGTCAAACGGCCAATTGCGGGCGATCCACTCCCCCGCCGATCTCGACCGGCTGCTGGCGGATCGTGCGGGCGGACAAAAGGTGGTCGGCGCGATGCTGTCGATCGAGGGCCTGCAGGATCTTGAGGGCAGACTTGCCAATCTCGATGTCCTGTATCGCGCGGGGTTCCGCATGGCGGGGCTCGCGCACTTTTTCGACAATGAGGTGGCGGGGTCGATGCACGGCGAGGCCAAAGGCGGGCTCACCCCGCTCGGTCGGCAAGTGGTGCGGCGGATGGAGGCGCTCGGCATGGTCGTCGATGTCGCGCATTCCAGCCATGCGACGATTGCCGAGGTGCTGGCGATGGCGCAGCGCCCGGTCGTCGCCAGCCATGGCGGCGTGCAGGCGACCTGCAAGGTCAATCGCAACCTGACCGATGACGAGATTCGCGGCATCGCGCGCACCGGCGGCGTGATCGGCATCGGCTATTGGGATGCGGCGATTTGCTCGACACAGCCCGCCGCCGCCGCTGCCGCGATTGCGCATGTGCGCGACGTGGCGGGGATCGACCATGTCGGGCTGGGATCGGATTTCGATGGCGCGGTGATGACGGGTTTCGACGCGAGCCAGTTGGCCGCCGTAACACAAGCGCTGATCGATCGCGGCTTCAGCGACGGCGACATCGCCAAGGTGATGGGCGGCAATGTCCTGCGCGTGCTGAAGGCCGGGATCGCCCCTGGAGCACGATAACCCTTGATCGCATCCTCTCCCCGTCCGTTCGTTTCGAGCGCAGTCGAGGAACATGGCACAGGGTGTTTTGCGGTTTCTCGACGTTGCTCGAAACGAACGGGTCCATGCAACGTCATCCTGCTCTAGCGCCGCCGCAAAGCGCGCCGTATAGCGCGCGCATGCAGCGGCTCGACGGCGGCTCGGTGGTTCCCGCGACCTTGCGCGGCGGGATCGTCGCGCTTGGCAATTTCGATGGATTTCACCTTGGCCACCAGGCGGTGGTGGGTCGCGCAGTCGAACGCGCACGCGCCGAGGGCCGCCCGGCGCTGGTCGCCACCTTCGATCCGCACCCCGTACGCCATTTCCGCCCCGACACCGCCCCCTTCCGCCTGACCACGCTCGACCAGCGTGAGCGGCTGTTCGCCGAAGCCGGGGCCGATGCGATGATCGTCTTCCAGTTCGATACGGCACTGGCCGCGCTGAGTGCGGTCGAGTTCGTCGGCGATCGGTTGCTCGACACGATCGGCATTGGCGGCGTCGTAACCGGCGAGGACTTCACCTTTGGCAAGGCCAAGAGCGGCACGGTCGCGGTCCTGGCCGATCTCGGCCGCAAGAATGGCTTTTCGGTCGACACCGTCGGCCCGGTGCTGCGCGACGGCGAGCCGGTTTCGTCGAGCCGGATCCGCGCGCTGCTCGAGGCGGGCGACCCGCGCGGCGCGGCGCGGTTGTTGACGCGCCCGTTCGCGGTGGCGGGCACGGTGCAGCATGGCGACAAGCTCGGCCGCACAATCGGCTATCCCACCGCCAATCTCGACATGGGCAGCTATTTGCGCCCGGCCTATGGCATCTACGCGGTGCGCGGGCACTTGCCCGACGGCCGCGTGCTCGATGGCGCGGCCAATCTCGGCATCCGCCCGAGCTTCGCCCCGCCCAAGGAATTGCTGGAGCCGTTCTTTTTCGATTTTTCGGAAAATCTTTATGGCCAGACGATCGAGGTCGCGTTGATCGAGTATCTGCGTCCCGAGGCAAAATTCGACACGCTCGACGCGCTCACCGCCCAGATGGAACAGGATTGCGCACGCGCCAAGGTCCTGCTGGCGGCGGAACCTCGCTAACCGCTCACCGCAAAAGGGGCCGGCATTGCTGCCGACCCCCTGTCGCCTCATCCGAACGCGCTGGACACTGCCCCGAGAGGAAGCGCCCGCGCCGCCCAGCCCTGGCGGCTCGCCCCGACCGTGCCCGAAGGACATTGGCCGACGCGTTTCGGCGATCACTCGGCCCTCGCACCCGCCCCCCGTGAAAGAAGGGGTGCGCAGGCCGCCTGTCACCTACATCCTGCCCTTTCGTCGCGGAACGACCCGGCCAGGACATATTTGGAAGGCCGTCTTTTCACCGCCGCCGAAACGCCGTGCTTGCGCAAAGCCAAGGTCGCGATTTCTTACCGTCCCTCCGCCGCCAACGACCGCAGGTTTCCGTGAGGGACCATACCGCCATTTGCAGCATAAGTAGCTGATGTTTCTTCGGTTTCCCGCGTTTTCATCCGCTGCTTACACTCCGGATGCTGTCATGGCCCGCGAGTCGCGCCAAGCCCTGAAATCACCGGGTGACCCTGTGAATAGTGTGGATAACGGGGATAATATCGCGCGCGTAAAGCAAGCGGCCTTCGCCCCACCCTTTCCTGAACACACGGTTATTTCAGGTTCATGAAACTTAAGGACAAGCGAGGTCGTTACGTAAGCGAGATTGATTCAAAGCAAGTCGCATCTTCAAGGGAGAATTCATATGCGTTCCTTCATCCTCGCGCTCAGCGCTGCCGCCGTCGCCATCCCCGCCACCATGGTCGTCCCGACCACGCAGGCCGAGGCGCGCCGCCACCATTATCAGCCGCGCGAATATCAGGGCCGCGACGGGCGTCGCTATTGCCGCCATTCGGATGGCACCACCGGCCTGATCGTCGGCGGCGTCGGCGGTGCTTTGCTCGGCAATTCGGTCGCGGGCCATGGCGACAAGACATTGGGCACCGTGCTCGGCGGTGTCGCCGGTGCCTTTGGCGGACGCGCGATTGACCGTGCCAGCACGGCAGATCGTCGCTGCAACTAAGCACGGTCACACGGTGAGGCTATATAGGGCGCGGACCAGCAACGGTCCGTGCCTTTTTTTCGGAGAATGAGCATGACGACACGCAGCGGATCGGCCAGCTATGACGGTTTTGGCAAGGATGGCAAAGGCCATGTCTCCACGCAGTCAGGTGTCCTGTCGGACACGCAATATGGCTTCGGCAGCCGTTTCGAGGACGGCATCGGCACCAACCCCGAGGAATTGATCGCCGCCGCGCACGCAAGCTGCTTCACCATGGCGCTCAGCTTCGCGCTGGCCGGCGCGGGCTTCACCGCTGGCAAGCTGGAGACGACCGCGAAGGTGACGCTGGACAAGGATGGCGACGGTTTCTCGATCACCAAATCCGCGCTCGACCTGAAGGCCACCATCGCCGACATTTCGCCCGAGCAGTTCGAAACGATTGCGGCGGGTGCCAAGGCGAATTGCCCGGTGTCGAAAGTTCTCAATGCCGAAATCACGCTAACCCACTCGCTCAACGCGTAATTACCACAAGAAATTCGACGACGCTGTGTCCTTGCGGGGGCGTGAACGCACTGTAGTTTTGCGTTCACGCAACCTCGTGCGCGCCGGTGTGTTCTGTCCTTGATCCAACACGGATTACCGCAAGGAGCATTTTTATGCGCACGTTTTTTCTCGCTGCCGCCATGGCCGCGACCGCCCTGTCCGCGCTTCCCGCCACCGCGCAGGATTATCGCGGCGATCGCCAGGACCAGCGCGGCGATCGACCCGATCCACGCGGCGACCCGCGGAATGACGCTCGCGACCACCGCGACGACGGCCGGGACCATCGCGATGACGGCCGCGACCGCGGCGACCACCGCCGCGACGACCGTCGGGCCAATTGGCAGCAGTATCGTAGCTACGATTATAATCGCTACGAGCCGGGCCAGCGTACCTATTATGCCGACCGTTATTATCGCGATGGGCGCTATTACCAGCCGCGCCGTCTCGGCCGTAACGACCGCATCTATCGCGGCAGCGACAACCGCTATTATTGCCGCCGCAGCGACGGCACGACGGGCCTCATCATCGGTGGCCTGACCGGCGGCTTGCTCGGCAATACGCTGGCGGGCGGCGGTTCGCGCACGCTCGGCACGCTGCTTGGCGGCGGTGCGGGCGCGCTGCTCGGTCAGTCGATCGATCGCGGCAAGGTCATCTGCCGCTAAACGCCAATCTGATGGCGAAACGAATGGCCCGGCGCGCAAGCGTCGGGCCGTTTGTCGTTACAGCAGGCCGCCGCCCAGGATCAGCCGAACCACCGCGACGACCATGACGAAGATATTGAAATTACGACCGGTCTTATGCCCCGACAAAATACCGATGGCCGCGCCGACCACGGCGATCGGCAGCGCCAAATAATTGGCGATCCCGAAAAACGGCACCAGGCCAACCAGCGCCACCGGCAACGCCACCAGGCCCACCAGAATCGAGAAGAGATTGACGACAAAGCCCATGCGCCAACCATGCCGCCCGCCATCGCGGCGCGCAACCGGCGATGGCGCGCCGTCGCTATGGCCAACGCTTTTTTAACCGAACCCGGTGCAAGATCGGAGGCTGATATTGGAGCTTTCCGTCAATGGTCCGCAACCGCCTTCGCATTTTGAGCGCCGTGGCTTTGCCGCTCGCTCTGCTGGCATGCGCAAAGCGCGATGACGATCGCAATCTCGATTCGCTGGATAACGAACTGGTCGAGGCGGGTTCGGGCAACGCCAATGTCAGCGATCCGGCGATGACCGCGGCGCTGCACGACCAGATCATGGTCGATCCCGCGCTCACCCAACATGCCAATGCCGACAGCGTCCGCCCGCCAACGCAGCCGTATTCGGGCGGGGTACCGCCAACCGGCATTGCGCAATCTTCGGGCAGCACGCCCGGCACCGCCGGTGCCTCCACCAGCGAAACCATCAAAGCCGCACCCGCCCCGAGCAAGGATTGCCCCGGCTGCACCGCCGCGCGCGAATCGCTGACGCTCGGGGCGCTCGCCTCGCGCCAAAAGGACCGCCGCACCAGCGCCTGTGCGGGCGCGATGCGCTATTCGGCGAGCTGGGCCGATCGCCTCCCCGCCGATGTGCCGCTGTATCCCGGCGCGCGCGTGACCGAGGCAGCGGGCGCGAACACCAATGCGTGCGCGCTGCGCGCGGTCAGCTTTTCGACCAATGCGCGGCTGCAAACCGTGATCGACTGGTATTACACCCGCGTCACCAACACCGGCTTCACCGCCGAGCATCAGTCGGACGGCACCCAGCATACGCTGGGTGGCACGCGCGACCGGGATGGCGGTGCCTATGTGCTGTTCCTCAGCCCGCGCCGCGATGGCGGCACCGATGTCGACCTAATCGCCAATAACGGCAAATAAGCGGGTTTTTCCGGGCGCAAGACGGCGTCCGACCGCGTGAAAACCATCCCTCGCGCGCCTTCGCTGGGGAAAAGGTTCATTTTTGTGTCAATCCGCGCTAACGCACCCTCATGTACCAACTTATCCTCGTCATGGCGGGCGGCGCGCTCGGGTCTGCTGCGCGCTTTCTCGTCGGGCGCGCCACGCTCGCCGGGTTCGGCCCCAATTTTCCTTATGGCACGCTGACGGTCAATCTCGTCGGCGGGCTGGCGATGGGGGTGCTCGCTGGCTTTCTCGCGCGCCACGCCAATGGCGAGGCCTGGCGCTTGCTGCTCGGCGTGGGCGTGCTGGGCGGGTTCACCACCTTCTCATCCTTCTCGCTCGACACGATCGCGCTGATCGAGCGCGGTAGCCTCGGCACGGCACTCGGCTATGTGCTGGTGTCGGTGATCGGGTCGATCCTTGCCGTGTTCGTCGGCCTTACCAGCGTGCGGGTGGCAGCATGAGCGACGGCCCCACCAAAGCAACCTCCGATGTCCGCCAGTTCACTGTCGGCGTGGATGACGACGGCATCCGGCTCGATCGCTGGTTCAAGCGGCACTTGCCCGACACCAGCTACACCACCGTCGCCAAATGGGCGCGGACCGGGCAATTGCGCATCGATGGCGCGCGCGCCAAGCCCGGCGACCATGTCGTCGCGGGCCAGTCGATCCGCGTGCCCCCCGCCGAGCCTGTCCGGGTCGATGCCCCGGTCAAGCGCGAGCGGCCGCCGCTCAGCGACGACGAAATCACCTTTGCGCGCGAAATGGTCATCCACCGCGATGCGCAGGCAATCGTGCTCAACAAGCCGCCCGGCCTCGCCACGCAAGGCGGCACCAAGACGATCGAGCATGTCGATGGCCTGCTCGATGCCTTGCAGGACGATCTGGAGGGCCGCCCCAAGCTGGTCCACCGGCTCGACAAGGATACGAGCGGAGCCCTGCTGATTGCGCGCACCGCGCGGGCGGCGGCCTATTTCTCCAAATCCTTCTCCTCACGCACCGCGCGGAAAACCTATTGGGCGCTGGTCGTCGGCGTGCCGTCGATCGAGGACGGGATGATCGAGCTGCCGATCGCCAAGCAGCCCGGCACCGGCGGCGAGAAGATGCATGTCGATGAGAAAGAAGGCAGCCCGGCGCGCACGCGCTACCGCGTGATCGAAATGGCGGGCACCACCACGGCGTGGCTGGAGCTGATCCCCTATACCGGGCGCACCCACCAGCTCCGCGTGCATCTCGCGGCGATCGGCCATCCGATCGTCGGCGACGGCAAATATGGCGGGCAGGCCGCGTTCCTGACCGGCAATATCTCGCGGAAAATGCACCTGCATTCCAGGCGGATCCGCATCGACCATCCCGATGGCGGCGCGATCGACGTGCAGGCCGAATTGCCGACGCACTTCGCCGAGAGCCTGAAGCAGCTCGGTTTCGACGAGATGCTCGGCAACACCATGCCGCTCGAATCGCCGCCCCCGCCAAGCCGCGCGGTGAAGAAGCAGCAGGCGCGACAGCACGCCAAGACCGTCCGCAAGGACCGCAAGGGCGAGCGGCGGCGTCGGGGCGCGTCGGACTAGTCGGCGATGCATCCGAACCGCGCCTTCCGCTTTGCCGATGATGCCTCGATGCTCGATTTCGCGACCAAGCGGGCCTTTGCGCACATCTTCGTGAGCACGCCCGAGGGGCCGATGGTGGCGCATGCCCCGGTCACGCCCTTCGACGGAGCCTTCCGCTTCCACGTCGCGCGCGGCAATCGGATCGCGCGGCACCTGGACGGTGCGACGCTGCTGCTCAGCATCAGCACGACCGACGGCTATATCAGCCCGAGCTGGTACGCCGACCCGCAGGGACCAAAGCATGTGCCGACATGGAATTATGTCGCGGTCGAGATCGTCGGGACGGCGCGCTTGCTTGATGAGAGGGAACTGACCGCACAGCTCGATACCCTCGCCGCGCTGAACGAGCCGCGTGTTTCGCCCGAGCTGCCATGGACGCGTGGAAAAACCGATCCGGAATATTTCGATACATTGCTCAAGAGCATCATCGGCGTTGAGGTCGCGGTGGAAACGGTGCGTGGCACGACCAAGCTCAGCCAGCACAAATCGAACGAAGACAATGTCGGTGTCCTCGCAGGCCTGCGGCGAAGCGGCAATCCGGCGCTCGCGGAAGCGATGATGCGATGAACCGTCTCGCGCTCTTCGATTGCGACGGCACGCTAGTCGACAGTCAGGACAATATCTGTCGTTCGGTCGAGCACGCCTTTGCCGGGGCGAACCTCACCCCGCCGGACCGGTCCGCGATTCGGCGGATCGTCGGGCTGAGCCTGGTCGAGGCGATGCAGCAGTTGCTGCCCGAGGGCGAGGATGCGCTGCACCAGAGCCTCGCCGCCGACTATAAGGCCGCCTTCTTCAAGATGCGCACAGCCGGAGCGATGGCCGAGGAGCCGCTCTACGCCGGGATCGTGGACGTGCTCGATCTGTTGCGGGCCGATGGCTGGCATTTGGGCGTCGCCACCGGCAAATCCGATCGCGGGCTTGCCCATATCCTGGCGCATCACGGCATTGCCGACCGCTTCATCACGCTCCAGACTGCGGACCGCCACCCCTCCAAGCCGCACCCGTCCATGATTGAGACAGCCATGGCCGATTCGGGCGCATCCCCCGCAACAACGGTGATGATCGGCGATACCAGCTATGACATGCTGATGGCACGCGCGGCGGGGGCACGCGCGCTTGGCGTCGCCTGGGGCTATCACCCCGTGGACGAGCTGACGGCTGCGGGCGCGCATGCCATCGCATCGACGGTGGCGGCGCTGCCCCAGCTAGTCACGTTTCAGGAGACACCGCGGTGACCGATCCCGATGCGACCATTCGCAATCGTTATCTTGCGATCACCGCGACGCGGCTCGCCGGGGCGGCCGGGGCCTTGCTCGGTCTGGTGCTGATCGCGCGCGCCGATGCGCCGATCCCAAAGGTCATCGGCACGGCGCTGGTGCTCTCCGCCCTGCTGATGATCGCGATCGTTCCGCGCGCGCTGGCGCAACGCTGGCGCACGCCCCCGGCGGAATAGCCCCACGCCTGTTCGACATAGCGCACCACCGCGCTATGGAGACCGGCATGAAACGCTTCTGGACCCACGTCACCCTCGACCACAACCGCGCCGTCCAGCTTGACGGCAAGCCCGTGCGCACCCCCGGCCGCGTGCCGCTGGCACTGCCGACCGCCGCCCTGGCGGAGGCAGTGGCCGAGGAATGGCGCGCGGTCAAAGGCGAGATCAACCCGCTCGCCATGCCGCTGACCGGCCTCGCCAACGCCGCGATCGACCGGGTCGGCCCTGACCCGGCGCTGTTCGCGCGCGGGCTCGCCACTTATGCCGAGAGCGACTTGCTCTGTTACCGCGCCGACGCGCCCGAGGATCTGGTCGCGCGTCAGGCGGCAGCGTGGGATCCGCTGCTCGATTGGGCGCGCGCGCGTTATGACGTGCAGATCGAAGTGGCCACCGGCATCCTCCACCGCGCGCAACCCGTCGCCACGCTGACGCGGCTCGGCACCGCGATCGCCGCGCGCAATGCCTTTGCGCTCGCCGCGCTCTCGCCGATCGTGACCATTGGCGGATCGCTGATCGCGGCTTTGGCGCTGGCCGAAGGCGCAGCAAGCGCCGAACAGACCTGGGACGCGGTCACGCTCGACGAAGACTATCAGGCCGAACGGTGGGGCCGCGATCCGCTTGCGGCTGCCGGAATCGCAGCGCGGCGTCGCGATTTCGACGCCGGCGTGCGCTTCTTAACGCTCGGGCAGGCGGCGGATGAAGCCGATCATGCCACGCTGTCGTGAGCGCTTGAGCCGCTCGGCGGTCAGGATGGTCTGCACGCAGTCATAGCAATCGTCGAGATCGTCATTGACCAGCACATAATCATAGCCGTCCCAATGGCTCACCTCGGCGAGCGCACGGTCCATCCGCCGGTCGATCACCTCCTGCGTGTCGGTCGCGCGCTTTTCGAGGCGCTCGCGCAGCGTCTTGAGGCCGGGCGGCAGGATGAACACGCGCACGACGTCACCGCCCGCAAGCTGGAACAATTGCTGCGCGCCCTGCCAATCGATGTCGAACAGAATGTCCTGGCCGTGCTCCAGATCCTTGAACACGGTGTCACGCGGAGTACCGTAGCGTTCGTCGAACACGCGCGCCCATTCGAGGAACTGGTCGTCCTCCGCCATCGCGCGGAAGGTTTCCTTGTCGACGAAGTGATAGTCCTTGCCCTCGACCTCGCCCTTGCGCGGCGCGCGGGTGGTGTAGGACACCGACATTTTGAGCTTGTTGCGCTCTTCCTTCAGCAGCCGATTGGCGATCGTCGATTTGCCCGCCCCGGAGGGAGAGGACAAAACGAACATCAGCCCACGGCGTTTGAAGTTCTTGGGTTGAGAAGCGCGATGGTCGACCATGCGCGCCTTTGGCGCGGGCATGGCCGTCCCGTCAAGGCATGGCGTGGCCGATCAACGCTCGGCAGTGCTGGTCCCGAACACCTGATCCTTCACTTTGCCGATCCCGCGGAGCACCAGCCAGCCGGTCGCGAAGGTCAAAGCCAGCGGAATCACCGCCTTCACGACATTGGCGGCAATCGCGCCTTCGATCGCGCCATCGATGCTGCTGTCATCACCGCTCGCGCCATCAATCGCACTGCCGATCGCCGCGCCAATCAGGGTCGTGAAACTCATCTGTCGTCTCCCATTCGCCGCTTGAGCGCGCGACTGGCGATATGGTTCCTGCACAAATCCCGCGAAGCGCCCCCCCACTCCTGTCCGGCAGATACCGCCCGTGCCCGGCGTGCGCCCTCTCTGCGTCCTCTGCGCCTCTGCGCGAACAAAAAAGAAGAATGATTCGCGCAGAGGCGCGGAGGACGCGGAGAAGAAGAAGATAGAGGAAGCCTGCGGCGCTTTAGACCATCGTTTCGGGGCGGACTAGGCGATCGAAGGTCTCGGAGTCGACCAGTCTGAGCGCCAGCCCCGCTTCCTTCAGCGTCAGCCCTTCGTGGTGCGCGTGCTTGGCGATCTTGGCGGCATTGTCATAGCCGATTTCGGGCGCAAGCGCGGTCACCAGCATCAGCGAACGCTCGACCAGTTCGGCGATCCGCGCGCGATTCGGTTCGATGCCCTCGACGCAGCGCTCGGCGAAACTCGCCATGCCGACGCTGAGCAAATCGATCGAGCGCAGCAGCGCCGCCCCCAGCATCGGCTTGAACACGTTGAGTTCGAGATGGCCCTGCAGCCCCCCGATCGTGATCGCCTGATGATTGCCGATCACTTGCGCCGCCACCATCGTCAGCATTTCGCACTGCGTCGGGTTGACCTTGCCCGGCATGATCGAGCTGCCCGGCTCATTCTCCGGCAAATGCAGTTCGCCCAGCCCCGAACGCGGGCCCGACCCCAGCAGGCGAATGTCGTTGGCGATCTTGGTCAGCGCCACCGCCAGCGTGTTGAGCGTGCCCGACACATGCACGATCGGGTCGTTCGAGGCGAGCGCCTCGAACTTGTTGGGCATGGTTTCAAAGGCAAGGCCAGTGATCGCTGCCACCTCTGCCGCAAACGCTTCGGCGAAGCCCGCCGGGGCGTTGAGCCCGGTGCCAACCGCCGTGCCGCCTTGCGCGAGCAACAGCATATTGTGGGTGATCGCCGGTTCGATGCGGTGATAGCAGCGGTACAATTGCACCGCATAGCCCGAGAATTCCTGCCCCAGCGTCAGCGGCGTTGCGTCCTGCAAATGCGTGCGGCCGATCTTGACGATATCGTGCCACGCCTCGGATTTGGCCTTCACGGCGCGGTTGAGCCGGTCGAGCGCGGGCAACAGGCGCTGCGTCGCCGCGATCGCCGCGGCAATGTGCAGCGCGGTCGGGAAGCTGTCGTTCGACGACTGGCTTTTGTTGACATGATCGTTGGGGTGGACCGGGCTCTTGCCGCCGCGCGTGCCGGTCAGGATCTCGTTGGCGCGGCCAGCGATCACTTCATTGACATTCATGTTGGACTGGGTGCCGCTGCCGGTCTGCCAGATGACCAGCGGGAACTGATCGTCGAATTTGCCCGCCACCACTTCCGCCGCCGCGGTTTCGATCGCATCGGCAATCTCGCCTGCCAGGCCATGCTGGCGGTTCACCCGCGCCGCCGCCTGTTTGACGATAGCGAGCGCGTGGATGATCGCGATCGGCATCCGCTCAGTCGCAGGGAAGGGGAAATTCTCGATCGATCGCTGCGTCTGGGCGCCCCAATAGGCGGAGGCTGGGACTTCGATGCTGCCGAGCGAATCGGTTTCGGTGCGGGTATTCTGAACCATGCCAACTCCGTCATGCCGGGCTTGTCCCGGCATCCACCGGGCTGCGAAGCCGATCGGTTGCGATGTGCGGCACGGTGGCCCCCGGGACAAGCCCGGGGTGACGAAAAGGGTCGTATAAAGAGTCGTTTATGCGGCCAGCTTACTTCTTCCGCTTGAAATCCACCGCGACGACGTTCGATCCATCCTCGACCGGCTTGATCGTCGGGCCGTCATTCTCCGCTTCGTCATGCGGCTCGGGGCCTTCGGGGCCTTCCGCTGCCTGAAAGCGCAATTCGAAACTGACCGCTGGATCATGGAAGAGGGTAATCGCCGAATAGGGAATGACCAGCTTGGACGGCACCTGGTTGAAGCTGAGGCCGATCGAAAACTTGGTGTCGTCGACCAGCAGATCCCAATAGCGGTTCTGCATTACGATCGTCATTTCGTCGGGAAAACGCTCGATCAGGCGCTGCGGGATATCGACGCCCGGGGCCTGCGTCTTGAAGGTGATGTAGAAATGGTGCTCCCCCGGCAAGCCGCCATTGGTCGCGACCGAGCCGAGCACGCGGCCGACCACGGCACGCAACGCCTCCTGGACGATTTCGTCATAGGGAATCAGACTATCGGGAAGGCCATCGCTCATGCGCCCTTGGGTAGCGGGCTTTGCGTCGTCGTCAAGATTGGGGAGTCAACATAGGCAGCAAGATTGCATGCGGTCACAAGCGCGTTATGGGGAGTAGCCATGCGTACCGCCACGATCAGCCGCCACACCAGCGAGACGTCGATCGACGTCACCGTCAACCTCGATGGCACGGGAGCCTATACGGTCTCCACCGGCATCGGCTTTTTCGATCATATGCTCGAGCAGCTCAGCCGCCATTCGCTGATCGACATGCATATCAAGACGGTCGGCGATCTGCACATCGACCAGCATCACACGGTCGAGGATACCGGCCTTGCGATTGGCGAAGCGGTGTTGAAGGCGCTGGGCGAAAAGCGCGGCATCCGCCGCTATGCCGATGCGCTGTCGCCGATGGACGAAACGCTCACCCGCGTCGCGATCGATATTTCGGGGCGGCCCTATCTCGTGTGGAAGACCGCCTTCTCGCAGAAGAAGCTGGGCGAGATGGACACCGAAATGTTTGAACATTTCTTCCATTCCTTCGCCCAGACCGCCGGGATCACGCTGCACATCGAGACGCTGTACGGCACCAACAACCACCACATCGCCGAGGCCGCGTTCAAGGGCGTGGCGCGCGCGTTGCGCGAAGCGGTCGAACTCGACCCGCGCAAAGCGGGGGTGATCCCCAGCACCAAGGGGACGTTGTGAAGCTCCCCGCATTCCTTCCCTCCCTGGAAGGGAGGGGAATGTGACCCTCGCCCTGATCGATTATGGCGCGGGCAACCTGCATTCGGTCGCCAATGCGCTGAAGGCGGCGGGTGCCAGCGACGTGCTGATCACCGCCGATGCCGACGCCGTGGCGACCGCAGACCGCATCGTCCTGCCCGGCGTCGGCGCGTTCGGCACCTGCGCGGCGGCACTCCGCGCGGTGCCGGGCATGGTCGAGGCGCTTGAGCAGCGCGTGCGGCGGGAGGGCGTCCCCTTTCTCGGCATTTGCGTCGGGATGCAGTTGATGGCGGAGACGGGCGAGGAGCTGGGCACGCATGCCGGGCTCGGCTGGGTGCGCGGCACGGTGCGCCACCTGACCCCCGCCGACACGTCCGCCAAAGTGCCGCATATGGGCTGGAACGATGTCGTCCCCAGCGTCGCGCATCCGCTGATCGTGCCGGGCGAAGCCTATTTCCTGCATTCCTACGCCTTTGAAGGCGACGACGTGATCGCCGGCACCAATCATGCCGGTCCGGTCACCGCCGCGATCGGGCGCGACAATCTGCTGGGCGTGCAATTCCACCCCGAAAAGAGCCAGCGTTACGGGCTCGATCTTCTCACGCGATTCTTGAGCTGGAAACCATGAGCCTTATCGTTTTCCCCGCGATCGATCTGAAGGGCGGCCAGGTCGTCCGCCTGGCCGAGGGCGATATGGACCGCGCGACCGTCTATGGTGACGATCCCGCCGCGCAGGCGATGCTGTTTGCCGAAGCGGGCGCGGAGCATCTCCACGTCGTCGATCTCGACGGCGCGTTCGCCGGCGAATCGGTCAATGGCGAGGCCGTGCGCGCGATCGTCGAGCGCTTCCCCGGCCATGTGCAATTGGGCGGCGGCATTCGCGACCGCGCGGGGATCGAGCGCTGGTTCGATCTCGGCGTCTCGCGCGTGGTGATCGGCACCGCTGCGCTGGAAAATCCCGAGCTGGTCCGCGCGGCCGCGCGCGATTTCCCCGGTGGCATCGTCGTCGCGGTCGATGCGCGCGACGGCTTCGTCGCCACCAAGGGCTGGGCCGATGTCTCGACCGTCGAAGTGATCGACATGGCGCGCCGCTTCGAGGATGCGGGCGTGGCGGCTTTGCTGTTCACCGATGTCGGGCGCGACGGGTTGCTGAAAGGCTGCAATGTCGAGGCGACGGTCGATCTGGCGCGCGCGGTGCGCATCCCGGTCATTGCCAGCGGCGGGGTGAAGGGCATTGCCGAAATTCATGTGCTGGCGCTGCATAACCGCGATGGCGTGGAAGGCGTGATTACGGGGCGCGCGCTGTATGACGGGCGGCTCGATCTGGC
>NZ_JH584235.1:3325864-3329791 GCF_000241465.1 Sphingomonas echinoides ATCC 14820 | reverse complement strand
CGCTCGCCGTGGCGGCGGCGGCGTGAGCGGGCGACCAAATCTCCCTCTCCCCTCCGGGGAGAGGGTCGGGGAGAGGGGCAGTATCGGGCGCGGCGCTGCCGAACTGCCCCTCTCCCGCGCATCGCTTCGCTCGCTTGCCCTCTCCCCGCAAGCGGGGAGAGGGAGACGATGACCGTCCGCGCGCGCGTCATTCCCTGTCTCGACGTCGCCAATGGCCGCGTCGTCAAGGGCGTCAACTTCGTCGAATTGCGCGATGCGGGTGATCCGGTCGAGCAGGCCCGCGCTTATGATGCGGCGGGGGCGGACGAACTGTGCTTCCTCGACATCACCGCCAGCCATGAAGCGCGCGGCACGATCCTCGACGTGGTGCGCCGCACCGCCGAAGTGTGCTTCATGCCGCTGACGGTTGGCGGCGGGGTGCGCTCGGTCGAGGATGCCCGCGCGCTGCTGCTGGCGGGGGCGGACAAGGTCGCGATCAACAGCGCGGCGGTGGCGCGGCCCGAACTGGTCGCCGATCTCGCCGACCGCTTCGGCAGCCAATGCGTCGTCGCCTCAGTCGATGCGCGGCGGGTCGAGGGGGGCTGGGAAGTGTTCACCCATGGCGGCAGACGCGCGACCGGCATCGATGCGGTCGCGCACGCGCTGCGCCTGGCCGAGCTTGGCGCGGGCGAAGTGCTCGTCACCTCGATGGACCGCGACGGCACGCGGCAAGGCTTCGACCTCGCGCTCACCCGCACCATCGCCGATCAGGTCCGCGTGCCGGTGGTCGCCTCGGGCGGGGTCGGCGGCTTGTCCGATCTTGTCGCGGGGATCAGCGAGGGACACGCAAGCGCGGTGCTCGCCGCCTCGATCTTCCATTTCGGCGAAGCGAGCATTGCCGACGCCCACGCCGCGTTGGCGGCAGCGGGCATCCCGGTACGGCGGCCGGTGGCGTGAAGTTCTCGATTCGCCACCACCCCGGCGAACGCCGGGGCCCAGATGCGCCATCGTCGGCAAGCCGGGACAGCACCATGATTTCCGAAGTGTCGCGACTGGGCCCCGGCGTGCGCCGGGGTGGTGCTGGGGCGCAACTGGCCTGTTCAGCAGCGATCCTCGGTCTTCAAGCCGTATCCCCCGCCCTCGCCGCTCCGCATAGCGGTGTGCCAAAGGTCCGCACCGGGCCTGAACTCTCGGACATCGCCTTGTTCGTGGTGGCTGCAATCGGCGTGTTCGTGGTGCGCCGCGCTTTGCGCAAACGCTTTATGAAGCGCCCGCCCAAGGATTGACGCGCGGCAGCACTTGCGCCAGCCGTGGCGTATGGCCCAAGACCCGATCGACCAGCTCGAAGCGACGATCCACGCCCGCAAGGGTGCCGATCCCGCAACCTCCTACACCGCCAAGCTGTTCGCACGCGGCCGCCGCAAAATCGCGCAGAAGGTCGGCGAGGAAGCGGTCGAAACCGTCATCGCCGCGCTGGTCGAGGACAAAGCGGCATTGGTGGGAGAGGCGACCGACCTCGTCTTCCACCTGCTCGTGCTGCTGGCCGAGTGCGACGTCACCCTCGACGACATCCGCGCCGAAATCGCGCGGCGTGAAGGCGTGTCGGGAATCGACGAAAAGGCCGCACGAAAGGCCTAATGCTCCCCTCCCGCTTGCGAGTTGTCCAAAGCGATCGGGTCGGAATTGCCCCCGGCAATTCCTAAAGCGTGCCGGGGGCACGCTTTACCCGATAGCTTTGGACAACTGGGCTGGGGGAGGGCATGAACCTCCAGCACCGCCGGGAGCCCAAGGAGGACACATCCCCTCCCCTAACCCAGCGGGGTTAAAAGTCAGGTCGGGATTGCCCCCGGCAATCCCTCAATTATGCTGGGGGCATAATTGACCTGACCTTTAACCCCGCTCGCAAGCGGGAGGGGAATCTATGCCCGTCGACGCAACACTGCCTTATGACGACCAGAACGTCTTCGCCAAGATCCTGCGCGGCGAGATCCCCGCGACGCGGCTGTACGAGGACGAGTACGCGCTCGCCTTTCCCGACATCAACCCGCAATCCCCGACGCACATTCTGGTGATCCCCAAGGGCCGCTATGTCTCGTGGGACGACTTCAGCGCAAAGGCGTCCGATGCCGAAATCACCGGCTTCGTCCGCGCGGTCGGCAAGGTCGCGCGCGATGCCGGGCTGGTCGCGCCCGGATACCGGTTGCTGGCCAATACCGGCACCGATTCGCACCAGGAAGTGCCGCACCTTCACGTCCATATTTTCGCCGGACGCGCGCTTGGGCCGTTGCTCGCACGCTAAGGGGATTGCGCGCGCCAGTTTTGCGGTTAGGTTTCGCCGCAATCTAACTTTTCTCGTCGGCAACGATCCGACGATGGGGGACTTTTCGAATGGCGACACAGCCCACTACGGGTATCCTGAACCGTATGCTGCTCCGAAAGACCGTGGAGCAGGTACAGCGAGAGACAAAGACCAGCCAACTCAAACGCACGCTTGGTCCCTGGAACCTCGTTTTCCTGGGCATTGGCTGCATCATCGGGGCTGGCATCTTCGTGCGCACCGGCAACGCCGCCGCGCTCCATGCCGGCCCGGCCGTGTTGATCTCGTTTCTGATCGCGGGCTTTGTCTGCGCGCTCGCCGGGCTGTGCTACGCCGAATTGTCTTCGACTCTCCCCGTTTCCGGGTCGGCCTATACCTATAGCTACACCACGATTGGTGAGTTCGCGGCCTGGATCATGGGCGCGCTGCTGCTGCTCGAATATGGGCTTGCCGCATCGGTCGTCGCGGTCGGCTGGGCGGGCTATGTCGTCAGCCTGCTTGGCGATTTCGGCCTGGTCATTCCAGTCGAGCTGACCGGCCCGACCGGCCATGTCATCAAGCATGCCGTCGGCGGGGAACTCGTTCCCGTGCTCGTCAACGGTGCGCCAATCACCTATCTCTTCAACCTCCCCGCTTTCCTGATCTGTATGGCGATGACGGCATTGCTGGTCGTGGGCGTGTCGGAAAGCGCGAAGGTCAACAACATCATCGTCGCGATCAAGCTGACCGTCATCATCGCCTTCATCGTGATTTGCGGTGCCTTTGTGATCGCGCATTTCGGTACGCTCAAGGCCAACTGGTCGCCCTTCATTCCGCCAGCGAGCGGCGACAAGGGTGAGTTCGGCTGGGGCGGCATCCTTCGCGCGGCATCGATCGTGTTCTTTGCCTATATCGGTTTCGAGGCAGTCTCGACCGCAGGCCAGGAAGCCAAGAACCCGGCGAAGGACATGCCGATCGGCCTGCTCGGTTCGCTGTTCGTCTGCACCGCGATCTACATCCTCGTCTCGATCGTGATGACGCTGATCGTCAACTACAAGACGCTCGACGTGCCCGATCCCGTCGCGGTCGCTGTCGACGCGCTTGGCCCGCAATGGGCGTGGTTCGCGAAGCTGGTGAAGGCTGGCGCAATCGTCGGCCTGACCTCGGTGGTGCTGGTTCTGATGTATGGCCAGACGCGCATCTTCTACACGATGGCCCGCGATGGCTTGTTGCCGCGCGTCTTCGCGACGGTGCACGCCAAGTTCAAGACGCCGTGGGTCAACACGCTGCTGGTCGGGCTGATCACGGGGGTGGCGGCAGCCTTCTTCGATATCAACACGCTTGGCGACATGACCTCGGTCGGCACGCTCGCCGCCTTTGCCATCGTCTGCCTGTCGGTGATTTGGCTGCGGCGGACTCACCCCGAGATCCCGCGCGGGTTCCGCGTGCCGGTCTATCCGATCGTTCCGGCGTTGGGGATCCTGACCTGCATCGCGCTGATCTTCACGGTCGAAACGCGCGTGCTGGTGTTTTTCGCCTGGTACACGCTGGCGGCGATCATCCTCTATTTCCTCTATGGCATGCACAACAGCCGCTTGGCCAAGGGGCTCGACGAAGAAGAGGCACCGGACATGGGCGAATATGTCGCCCCG
>NZ_JH584235.1:3316334-3324363 GCF_000241465.1 Sphingomonas echinoides ATCC 14820 | reverse complement strand
TCAGGGAGGGGAGGAAGGTTTCAGCCGAGCTTGCTGGCGATCAGCGCCTTCAAATCGACCTGCGCGCGCGCGCCGTAATGCGAGATGATTTCGGCGGCGCAAATCGCGCCCATCTTGAGCGACGCTTCGATGCTCTTGCCCTGCGCCTGGCCGCGCAGGAAACCGGCGGCGAACAGGTCACCCGCACCGGTGGTGTCGACCACGCGCTCGATCGGCTCGGCGGGAACGCTGACGGTCTTGCCGCCCGACACCGCGATCGCGCCATGCTCGCTGCGCGTCACCACCAGCATCGGCACTTCCGCCGCCGCCGCCGTCACCGCCGCGTCGAAATCGTCGGTGCCCATCAAGGCGGTGATCTCGGCCTCGTTGGCGAACATGATGTCGATCAGGCCATCGGCCATCAGCTTGCGGAAATCGCCGCCGTGGCGCGAGATGCAGAACACGTCGCTCAGCGTGAAGGCGACCTTGCGCCCCGCTTTGCGCGCAACCTCGATTGCGGCGCGCATCGCCTGGCGCGGCTCTTCCGGGTCCCACAAATAGCCTTCGAGATACAGGATCGCGGCGCTGGCGATCAGATCGCGGTCGAGCGCCGCCTCGGGCAGGAATTGCGAGGCACCGAGGAAGGTGTTCATCGTGCGCTGGCCATCGGGCGTGACGAAGATCAGGCAGCGCGCGGTGGTCGGTGCGCCTTCGCGCGCGGCGGTGGTGAAATCGATGCCGACCGCGCGAATGTCGTGCGCGAAGATGTCGCCCAGCTCATCGTTGGCGACCTGGCCGATGAATCCGCATTTGCCGCCCATCGCCGCAATGCCCGCAACCGTGTTCGCCGCCGAGCCGCCGCTCGCCTCGATCCCCGGACCCATCTTGGCGTAGAGCGCGTCGGCTTCCTCGGGCGAGAACATCAATTGCATCGAGCCCTTGGTCATCGCCGCCTCGGCGAGGAAGGCGTCGTCGGACTGCGACAACACGTCGACGATGGCATTGCCGATCGCGACGACGTCGTAAGTGGGCTCGGTCACAGAGGGTCTCCGGTCAAAAAAGGTTGTCGCGCCGTACCGGGGCCGTGGGCACTACGCAACCGCCCCACGCCGGTCAGAGGTCGAGCGCCCAGCCGTCGCGGCCCTTGGGGTCGATCGGCTTGGTCGGCACATAGCGCACCGCCCCCGCCGTCAAGCGCAGGATCGACCAGTCCCCGCGCCGGTCGACCGCGTCCAGCGTACAGCCGCACTCGCCAAACGCCGCGACCACATCGCCGCGCTGCGTTTCCAGCAGCCCCGCCAGCACGATCGTCGCACGGGGTGCTGCAATTGCGGCGATCTCGGGTGCCATCGACACCAACGGCCCCGCGAGGATGTTGGCGATCAGCAGGTCATAGGGCGCCCGCGCGGTGATGCTGTCGTCGAGCGCGCCATCGGCGACGATCAGGTCGATCGCAGGAATCGCGTTCAGCTCCGCATTTTCGCGCGTCACCACAATCGCGCGCGGGTCGATATCGGTCGCGATAATCTCAGCCTCAGGCCACAAATGCCGCGCGGCGAAGGCGAGCAGCCCGGTGCCGGTGCCGACATCGATGATCGTACCGAATGACTGGTCCGCCATCCCATCGAGCATCGCGAGACAGCCAGAGGTGGTCGCGTGATGCCCCGTCCCGAACGCCTGCCCCGCCTCGATCAGGAAAGCGCGCCCGCCCGGCGGCGGCGCGACCGGATGTGCACTGGTGTGGACGACGAAGCGCCCCTCGGCGATCGGCTCCAGCCCTTGCTGGCTGAGCGTCACCCAATCCTCATCCGCCAGCCGCTCGATCACCGGCGCGGTGGCGGCAGCACTTGGCACCAGCGCACAGATCGCGGCGATCGTCTCGGGCGAAGGCTCCGCCTCAAGATAGGCGTCGAGCCGCCAATGCTCGCGGTCATCTTCCTCGATTTCGGTCGTCATCAGCACGACGCCCTCGGCGACATCCTCGGCGGCATCGATCGCCTCGGCTTCGGCGCGGGTGCAGGGCAGGCTCAATTTCCAACTGGTCATGCCAGCCTCCTGCCCCCACCGCCGCGCCCGCGCAAGCGGCCCGAAAATCCTTCTTCGATCCCATCACCCGATGCTTGGGGCACACCCTCTTCGCGCCTTTGTGGCTTTGTGCGAGATTTTCTAGCTTCCAATACCTTTGCGAGCGCAGAAATTAGCTCGCACGAAGACACAAAGGCACAAAGCTAAGAGAGAAGAAGGCTTTTTGCGCTGCGCGCTATTCGTGGCGCAGCGCGTCGATCGGGTTGAGCGAGGCCGCACGCCGCGCCGGGAAATAGCCGAACACCACACCGATCAACGCCGAAATGCCAAAGGCGATGATGTTGATTTGCGGCACGAACAGGTAATCGACCTTCATAACGCCCGACAGCCCCAGCACCGCCAGCTGCGCAACGATCAGCCCGATCACCCCGCCCAGCATCGACAAAGCAATCGCTTCGACCAGAAACTGCATCAGCACCTCATTCGCCACCGCGCCGATCGCGAGGCGGATGCCGATTTCGCGCGTGCGTTCGGTCACCGACACCAGCATGATGTTCATGATCCCGATCCCGCCCACGATCAGGCTGATCGCCGCCACTGTGGTGACGATGCCGGTGAGCAAGGTGGTCGATTGCGTCAGCGTCGCCGAAATCTGCGCGGTGTCGAAGATGTTGAAATCATCATCCTTGCCGCCATTGATATTGCGCCGTTCGCGCAGCAAATTTTCGATCGACGCCTGTACCGCCGCACTCGAATAGGACTGGTCGACGCCGACCAGCATCAGCTTCAAGTCGGTCGATCCGGTAAAGCGACGTTGCACGGTCTTGAGCGGCATGATCACAACATCGTCCTGATCGCCGCCAAAGCCCGCCTGCCCGCGCTTGGACAACAGCCCGATCACGTCGCACGAAATGCCGCCGATGCGCATCCGCGTGCCGAGCGGGGAGCCGCCGCGATAGAGATTGTCGTTGACGGTATTGCCGATGATGCACACCGATTTGCCCGCCGCTTCCTCGATCGGCGAGAAATAGCGCCCATCGACCAACGGCCATGGTTGCACCTGGAAATATTCGTTGGTGGTGCCGTTGACGGTCGTCGACCAGTTGGCCCCTTCATAAATCGCCGTCGCCGACGCACCCGCTTGCGCCGCGACTGCGGTAACGCCTGCAATCTGGTCCCGGATCGCAACCGCGTCCTGCGGCTTGAAATCGGGCGGGCGCGGCCCGCCGCCGCCACGGCCAAAGCCCTGGCCCGGGCGCACTTGCAAAATGTTGGTGCCAAGCGACGAGATCGATTTCTGCACCGCCGCCGTGGTGGCGTTGCCGAGCGTCACCATCGTCACCACCGCCGCCACGCCGATGATGATGCCGAGCGTCGTCAGAAACGAGCGCAATTTGTGCCGCGAGATCGACCGCAGCGCGAGGATGAGGGTGGTGCCAAACATCAGTCGATCGCCGGAACTTGGCCGGGGGAATGCTGCGTATCGACGCGCTCGACCAGGCCGTCCTTGAAATGCACGATCGTGCGCGCAAACGCGGCCATGTCGGGCTCGTGCGTGACCATGATCACGGTGATGCCGCTGTCGCGATTGAGCCCGGCGAGCAATTGCATGATTTCGACCGAGCGCTCCGAATCGAGATTGCCGGTCGGTTCGTCGGCCAGCAACACCGCCGGGCTGGTGACGATCGCGCGCGCAATGGCGACGCGCTGCTGCTGCCCGCCGGACAACTCAGCCGGGGTATGATCCCACCACTCCGCCAGCCCGACCTTGTCGAGCGCCGCCATCGCCGCCGCGCGCCGCGCCTTCTTGGCATCACCGCGATAGAGCAAGGGCAGTTCGACATTCTCCAGCGCGCTGGTGCGCGCGAGCAGATTGAAGCCCTGAAACACGAAGCCGAGATATTTGCGGCGCAGCAAGGCGCGCTGATCACGATCCAGCGTCTCGACATGCACGCCCTTGAACTGAAACGTCCCGGCGCTTGGCACATCCAAGCAGCCGAGGATGTTCATCGTCGTCGACTTGCCCGATCCGCTCGCCCCCATCACCGCGACGAAATCGCCTTGCGTGATATCGAGGTCGATGCCCTTCAGCGCCAGAAACGCGGTCGCGCCCTCGCCATAGGTCTTGGTGACGCCGCGCAGACTGATGATCGGCAGCGCTGCGCCAGGCGCGATCCGCGCGCCGCGCTCGATCGCGGCGGGCGCGCTACTGGCCACCGCTCTGCCCGCCATTGCCCTTACGCTTGGACGCGGCTGCGGTGGCACCCGCCGCCAATTGCCCGGTGATGACCTTGTCGCCAACCTTCAGGTCGCCGCCGATCACCTCGGTCATCGTGCCGTTGCTCTCGCCCGTGGTGATTTGCACCGGCTGCGGGGTTCCCGTTGCGTCGGCGATGTACACCGTCTGCGATCCGCCGCGCTTGACCGTCTCGCCCTTGGCAGATCCAGCGCCGCCGCGCCGCGGCCCGCGCGGGATCAGCGCCCCGGCAATACCGCTGTTCGCGCTGGCTCCGGTCGTCGCAGGCTTGAAGCGCAAGGCGGCGTTGGGCACCAGCAACACATCGGACTTGGCCGTGGTGACAATATCCGCGGTCGCCGTCATGCCCGGCCGCAATTGCAAGTCGGCATTCCCGACGCTCAGCGTCGCGCTATAGGATACGACCTGCCCGGTGGTGGTGGTCGTGGTGGTGGTCGTGGTCTGCGCGCTCAAATTCGATCCGAGATCGACGCGCGTGATCGTGGCGGGAAAGGTCTTGCCGGGGAATGCATCGACCGTGAAGGTCGCCTTCTGGCCCTGTTTGACCGATCCGACATCGGCTTCGTCGATCGCGACCTGCAATTTCATCGCCGACAGATCCTGCGCGATGACAAACAAGGTCGGCGTGCTGAACGACGCGGCCACGGTCTGGCCGGGCTCGATCTGGCGCGCGAGCACCACGCCGTTGACGGGCGAGCGGATCACGGTCTTGAGCAACTGCGTGGCGTTCGACGACAGCGTCGCGCGCGCCGACACCACATTGGCCTCGGCCGCCTTGACATTGGCGATCGCGCGGTCGCGGTCGGCGATGCCCTGTTCCAGCTCGGTCTTGGCCGGCACGCGCCCGCCCGACAGGCGGCTGACTTCCTGCAGCCGCGCCAATTGCGCGACCGACTGCGCCAGCGTCGCCTGATTCTGTGCGACGGTTGCCTGCGCGGCATTAAGCGCGGCCTGGCTCTGGTTGACGGCATCCTGGAAGCGCGACGGATCGACCAGCGCCAGCGGCTGGTTCTGCGTCACCCGGTCATTGACGTCGACCACCACCTTAGTGACCAGGCCCGACAATTCCGAGCCGACCTGCACCTGATTGGTCGGTGCCAGCTTGCCCGTCGCGGACACGCTGACCGAGAGCGCGCCGCGGGCGACGGTTTCGGTGGCATATTCGGGCTTGGCGCTTCCCGCAAAGCAGCTCTTCAGCGCCAAGAGCAGCAGGATCACGCCAAGCGCGACCGCCCCCCATTTGGCCCAGCGCCGCCATGCAGGGACCGGCTTGGCCCCCAGGAAGGCGTCCAGGTCGGGACGAGCGTTGGAAGGGACGGGATCGGCCATTTATCGCACCTGCGCGGGAGAAGAAGGAGTCGGGAGCGTCGTCGGATCGGCGGCACTGTCCCAACCGCCGCCGAGCGCCAGATACAGCTGAACCAGCGCGTTGGCGCGATCGGACTGCGCTTGCGACAAGCCGTTGCGTGCCGACAACAGGCTGCTCTCGGCGGTGTTGAGCGTGGTGAAATCGGTCAGGCCCGCGCGATACTGGCTGCGCGACAGGATCGCGGTGTTGTTGGCGGCATCGAGCGCGATCGTGAACTCCGCCGCGCGACGCTTGGCACTGTCGAGCGCGATAACTGCATTTTCGACATCTTCCAGCCCGGCCAGCACGGTCGCCTTATATGCGGCCAGCGCGCCATCGGCGGCGGCCTCATTGGCGCGCACTTGCGAACGCAGCCGTCCGCCATTGAAGATCGCCTGAGTCAGCCCGGCAAAGGCCTGCCCTGCAATCGTCTGGAACAGATTGCCGATCTTGGACGCATCGGTCGAAAAGCTGCCGCTGATCGCCAGCGCCGGATAGAGCTGCGCCTTGGCCACGCCGATCTGCGCGGTGGCAGCAGCCAGCGTGCGTTCGGCGGCGCGCACATCGGGGCGCTGGCGCAGCGTATCGACCGGAATGCCCGCCGCGACCGAATCCGGCCCGGCGGGGATCGGCTTGACCGCTTCCAGCTCGGCCTTCAGCGCGCCCGGGGCCTGCCCCGTCAGCACGCCGAGCCGCGAGACGGCGGCGTTATAATTCTGCTCCAGCGTCGGGATCGTCGCCGCCGTGCTCGCACGCTG
This sequence comes from Sphingomonas echinoides ATCC 14820, assembly GCF_000241465.1. Lineage (GTDB taxonomy): Bacteria > Pseudomonadota > Alphaproteobacteria > Sphingomonadales > Sphingomonadaceae > Sphingomonas > Sphingomonas echinoides. Next base: position 3,317,996 of record NZ_JH584235.1, on the reverse strand, counting down.
GGAGCGCGCCTGTTCGGCATCGAGCGACGACACCAGCCCCGCTTGCACGCGGAATCCGGCGATCTCCAGATTGTCGTCCTGCAGCGCCAGCGATCCGCGCGCATTGGCGAGTTGCGCCTGATACAGCCGCGCCAGCATGTAATTGCGCGCGGCTTCCGCCTCGGTCGACAGCAGGACGGTGGCGTAATTGAAGCCCGACGCCTGATATTGCGCCCGGCTGGCGTCGACCGCGCCGCGAATTTCGCCGAACAGCCCCGCCTGATACGATGCGTTCAACCCAACCGACAGCGTATCGCCCGACCCGCGCCCGGTGATGATCGTCGCCCCGCCCGGCAAAGTGGTGGTGCCCCCAACAATGCTTTGCGAGCGCGTATAGCCTGCCGATCCGCTGAGCGTCGGCAACAGTTGCGCGCGCGACTGGATCAGCGCTTCGCGCGCCTGCCGCAACCGCGCGACGGCCTGTGCGATATCGAGATTGTTGACGCGCGCGCGCTCGACGATGCTGACCAGCAAGGGATCGTCGAAATTGGCCCACCATGTCGTGATGTTGGCCAAGGGCCGCGTGTCGGCGGCCACCGAATAGCCATCGGGCACGCCCAGCGCCGCCGGGGTCGCCGGGTGATAAGCGGGCCCGACGGAGCACCCCGCAATCGGCAATGACAGGGCGAGCAGCAGGACGGTCGGGGAGCGCATGATCCCTATTTGACTAATACACCACGCGCGGTCCACCGAAATTTCGTGACAATCTGTCGCGGAAACTACGTCTTGCGTTACTCCATTTCCAAAATGACCGCATCGACGGCAAGACTGTCCCCGGTTTTGGCGTTGATCGATTTGACCGTGCCCGCCTTTTCGGCGCGCAGGATGTTCTCCATCTTCATCGCCTCGACAACGGCAAGCGGCTGCCCCGCCTCGACCTTGTCGCCCGCCGCGACATCGAGCCGCATCAGCAGACCCGGCATCGGACACAGCAGGAATTTGGACAGATCGGGCGGGATCTTCTCGATCAGATGCTGCGCATAGGGCGCGACGTGCGCGGGCAGCACGCGCGCGACGTGGCTCGCGCCACGCGTGGTCAGCTTGAAGCCGGTGCGCGTGCGCGCGATCTTCACGGTCAGCGGGGCGTCCTCCAGCTCGGCCTCGACCACGCGGTCACCCGGCGTATATTCCAGCGCAATGTCGAGATCGGCATCGTCGACCGTGATCCCCGTCGTCGAAATCGCGACCAGATGCTCCTGCTCGCCAATCTTGACCGACCAGTCCGATGGCGGCCGCAACCGCTTGCCGAGTTGCCCGTCGATGCGGCGCGCACGGTCGGCCTCGGCGGTCGCAGCGAAGGCCGCGATCGCGGCGAGCGCTTCGGACAGTTCGGGCGAGGCGGGCGCGCCATGGAAGCCGCCCGGATATTCCTCGGCGATGAAGCCGGTGGTGATAGTCCCGCTGCGGAAGCGCGGATGCTGCATCAGCGCCGACAGGAAATCGAGGTTGTTGCCCGGCCCTTCGATCTCGAACGCATCGAGCGCGGCGATCTGTTCGTCGATCGCTTCCTCGCGCGTCGGTGCCCAGGTGATCAATTTGGCGATCATCGGGTCATAGAACATGCTGACCTCGCCCCCTTCGCGCACGCCATCATCGACGCGGACATACGCTTCTCCCCTCCTC
>NZ_JH584235.1:3299856-3315608 GCF_000241465.1 Sphingomonas echinoides ATCC 14820 | reverse complement strand
CCCCTAGCCCCTCCCTGAAGGGAGGGGGACGTATAAGGCGTGCTCTTGCTTTCAGGCGGGTTATACCGCACCAGCCGCCCGATGCTCGGCAGGAAACCGCGATACGGGTCCTCGGCATAGACGCGATTTTCCACCGCCCAGCCGTTCAACTGCACGTCATCCTGGCCGAACCCAAGCGGCTCTCCATATGCGACGCGGATCATCAGCTCGACCAGATCCAGCCCGGTCACCGCCTCGGTCACGGGATGCTCGACTTGCAGGCGGGTGTTCATTTCGAGGAAGTAGAAGCCCTCGCCCGTCGTATCCGCGCCCGACACGATCAGCTCGACCGTCCCTGCCGAATAATAGCCAACCGCGCGCGCCAGCGCGACCGCTTGCTCGCCCATGGCTTTGCGCATCTTCGGCGTGACGAAGGGCGACGGGGCCTCTTCCACCACCTTCTGGTGGCGCCGCTGGATCGAGCATTCGCGCTCGCCGAGATAGACGATGTTGCCGTGCTGGTCTCCCATCACCTGGATTTCGATATGGCGTGGGCTTTCGATGAACTTCTCGATGAACACGCGGTCGTCGCCGAACGATGCCAGCCCCTCGCGCTTGGTCGCCTCGAACCCTTCGCGCACATCCTGCTCGCTATAGGCCAGCCGCATCCCCTTGCCGCCGCCGCCCGCGCTCGCCTTCATCATCACCGGATAGCCGATGCCCGACGCGATCCGCACCGCTTCCTCGGTATCGGCGATCTCGCCCAGGAAACCGGGGACGACATTGACCCCGGCTTGCTTGGCCAGCTTCTTCGATTCGATCTTGTCGCCCATCGCGGCGATCGCGGCGGGCGGCGGCCCGACAAAGGCGATCCCCGCCTCGGCGCACGCCTTGGCAAAACTCTCGCGCTCCGACAGGAAGCCATAGCCCGGATGGATGCAATCCGCGCCGGTCTCCTTGGCCGCCTTCAGGATCAGATCGGCGAGCAAATAGCTCTCCCCCGCCGGCGGCGGCCCGAGCCGCACCGCCTCATCCGCCATCAGCACATGCGGGCTGCGCGCATCGGCATCCGAATAGACCGCGACCGTCGCGATCCCCATCTTCTTGGCGGTGCGCATCACCCGGCAGGCGATTTCACCACGATTGGCGACCAGGATTTTCTTGAACATTCTACTCTCCCCTCCCGCTTGCGGGAGGGGCCGGGGGAGGGCCTGTCCGCAAGGGGTTGATGTGTGGGGGGAGGAACACCCCTCCCCTAGCCCCTCCCGCAAGCGGGAGGGGAATTAGGCTGCCGCCACCCGCATCGGCTCTTCACCCGTCATCGGCACCAGCCCGAGCTTCGCCAGCAGCGCGGCGTCCTTGTCGTCCCCGGCATTGCCCGTGGTGAGCAATGTGTCGCCGGTGAAGATCGAGTTCGCCCCCGCCATGAAGCACAAGGCCTGCGTCGCTTCGGACATGCTCTCGCGCCCGGCCGACAGGCGCACCATGCTCATCGGCATGGTGATGCGCGCCACCGCCACCGTGCGGACGAATTCGATGTCGTCGATCTTGGCGAGCGGGGTGTCGGCCAGCATGTTGCCGAGCACGGTGCCCTTGACCGGCACCAACGCATTGACCGGCACGCTCTCCGGGTGGCGTGGCAAGGTCGCCAGCGCATGGATGAAGCCGACCCGGTCGCCGCGCGTCTCGCCCATGCCGACGATGCCGCCGCAGCACACGTTGATGCCTGCCTCGCGGACATGATCGAGCGTGTCGAGCCGGTCCTGGAAGGTGCGCGTGGTGATCACCTCGGCGTACTTTTCCGGCGAAGTGTCGATATTGTGGTTGTAATAATCGAGCCCCGCCTCGGCGAGCTGCTGCGCCTGGGTGGGCGTCAGCATCCCCAGCGTCATGCAGGTTTCCATACCCATCTGGCGCACGCCCTGCACCATCTCGATGATCGCGGGCATGTCCTTGTCCTTGGGGTTGCGCCACGCCGCGCCCATGCAGAAGCGCTGCGACCCCGCATCGCGCGCCTGCGCCGCCGATTGCAGCACCGCGCGCACGTCCATCAGCTTGCTGGCCTTGAGATCGGTATCGGCGCTGGCCGACTGGTTGCAATAGCCGCAATCCTCCGGGCAACCGCCGGTCTTGATCGACAGCAATGTGCAAAGCTGCACCTGCCCCGCCGCATGATGCGCACGGTGGACGGTCTGCGCCTGGAACATCAGTTCGTCGAAGGGCAGGTCATAGAGCGCGGCGATTTCCGCGCGGGTCCAGTCGTTCCTCGTCCGCCCCTCCCCTTCAGGGGAGGGGATGGGGGTGGGGGGGGTCTCACCGAGCGCACCGTCCGTATTCGCGGCACGGCCCCACCCCAACCCCTCCCCTGAAGGGGAGGGGCTATGCTTCGTAATCACGTTCATTCCACACTTTCCTCAACCGGGGGCATATTATGCCCCAGCAATCTAAGCACTTCGCCCGCCGCCTCGACCAGATTGGTGCCAGGCCCGAAAATCCCCTGTACGCCCGCATCGCGCAGGAACTGGTAATCCTGCGCCGGGATCACCCCACCGGCGATCACCTTGATGTCCCCGCGCCCGGCACCCCGCAAATGGCCGATCAGCTCGGGGATCAGCGTCTTGTGCCCTGCCGCCAGGCTGGAGGCACCGACCACATCGACATCGCGGTCTATCGCGAGCTTGGCGGCTTCGGCGGGCGTCTGGAACAGCGGCCCCGGCACCACCTCGAAGCCGAGATCGCCGAACGCCGACGACACCAGATTGGCACCGCGGTCATGCCCGTCCTGCCCCATCTTGGCGACCAGCATCCGCGGCTTGCGGCCATTGCGCGTCTCCAGCGAGACCACGCCCTCCTTCAAGCCCTGCCACGCCGCATCAAATTGGTGCGCGCCGCCATAAATGCCCGAAACCGGCGTCGGCACGGTGTCATAGCGCCCGAACACATCCTCCATCGCCGAGGAAATCTCGCCCAAAGTCGCCCGCTGCCGCGCGCATTCGACCGCGAGCGCGAGCAAGTTCGATCCTCCCCGGAACGGGGAGGTGGCAGCCGCAGGCTGACGGAGGGGGCTCTCCCCAAGCGACCCGCCAGCGTGCGGCACGCCCCCTCCACCATCCTGCGGATGGTCCCCCTCCCCGTGCCGGGGAGGATTGCGCGCGCCTTCGCGCAACGCCTCCAGCGCCGCCTGGCACTTCGACTCATCGCGCCCAGCCTTCACCTTCGCAATCCGCGCGATCTGCGCCTCGCGCACCGCGACGTTATCCACGTCGAGAATGTCGATCGGGTCCTGCTCGGCGAGCTTGTACTTGTTGACGCCGACGATGACGTCCTCGCCCTTGTCGACCCGCGCCGCGCGCGCGGCGGAGGCTTGCTCGATCATCGCCTTGGGCCAGCCCTTGGCGACCGCTTGCGCCATCCCGCCCTCGGCCTCGACGCGCTCGATGATCTCCCACGCCTTGTCGACCAGTTCCTCGGTCAGGCTCTCGATATAATAGCTGCCGCCCAGGGGATCGACGACCTTGGTCATCCCCGTCTCTTCCTGCAGCACGATCTGCGTGTTGCGCGCAATCCGCGCCGAGAAATCGGTCGGCAGCGCGATCGCCTCGTCCAGCGCATTGGTGTGGAGGCTCTGCGTCCCCCCCAGCATCGCCGCCATCGCCTCGACCGTGGTGCGGATCACATTGTTATACGGGTCCTGCTCGGTCAGCGACACGCCGCTCGTCTGGCAATGCGTGCGCAGCATCTTGGAGCGCTCGTCCTTGGCGCCAAGATCGGTCATCACGCGGTGCCACAGCTTGCGCGCCGCGCGCAATTTGGCGACTTCCATGAAGAAGTTCATGCCGATCGCGAAGAAGAAGCTCAGCCGCCCGGCAAAGGCATCGAGGTCAAGCCCGCTCGCCATCGCCGCCTTGGCATATTCGCGCCCGTCGGCAATCGTGAAGGCCAGCTCCTGCAACTGCGTCGCGCCCGCTTCCTGCATGTGATAGCCGGAAATCGAAATCGAATTGAACTTGGGCATATGCGCCGAGGTGTAGGCGATGATGTCCGAGATGATCCGCATCGAGGGCGCGGGTGGGTAGATATAGGTGTTGCGGACCATGAACTCCTTGAGGATGTCGTTCTGGATCGTGCCGTCGAGCTGATCCTGTGACACCCCCTGCTCCTCGCCCGCGACGATGAAGAAAGCGAGGATCGGGATCACCGCGCCGTTCATCGTCATGCTGACCGACATTTTGTCGAGCGGGATGCCGTCGAACAGGATCTTCATGTCGTCGATCGTATCGATCGCCACGCCGGCCTTGCCGACATCGCCGGTGACGCGCGGATGGTCGCTATCATAGCCGCGATGCGTCGCCAGATCGAACGCGACCGACAGCCCCTTCTGCCCCGCCGCCAGATTGCGCCGGTAGAAAGCGTTGGAGGCTTCCGCAGTCGAGAACCCCGCATATTGCCGGATCGTCCACGGCCGCCCCGCATACATGCTCGCGCGCACCCCGCGCGTGAACGGCGCGAAGCCGGGCAGACCGGGGTCGATCCCTGCCACATCGGCTGCGGTGTAGAGCGGCTTGACGTCGATCCCCTCGGGCGTCGCCCAGGTCAGATCACGCCCCTTCACCTCTTTCGCGGCGAGGGCCTGCCAGTCTTCAAGGGTGGGTTTGTCTGTCATCGGTCCATTCCTCCTCTCCCATCGGGAGAGGATACGAAGGCTTAGCCGCGCAGCGGCTTAGCCGAAGTTGGTGAGGGTGACCCTCACCCTTCCGCCGCCTGACGGCGGCTCCCTCCCTCTCCCAAAGGGAGAGGGAATGCAACTCACGCCCCCTTGAACACCGGCTTGCGCTTTTGCAGGAAGGCGATGCCGCCCTCCATCGAATCCGCACTGCCGCGCACGGTGCGCTGGTTCTCGGCCTCCTGCAGCATCGCGGCGGCATAATCGACTTCATAGGCATGGCGGATTTGCCGCCGCATCAGCCCCAAAGCGACCGTCGGCCCCGCCGCCAGCCGCTCGGCCAAAGCGAACGCCTCGGCATCGAGCGCATCGTCGGCGACGACCTTGTGGATCATGCCCCAGTCGAGCGCCTTGGCCGCCGCGACGCGCTCGCCCAGCAGCATCATCTCGGTCGCGCGCGCCCGGCCGATCAGGCGCGGCAGCATCCAGCTTGCGCCGCCATCGGGCACCAGCCCGATATTGACGAACGCCTGCAGGAAATACGCCGTCTCGCTCACCACGCAGAAATCGGCGGCCAGCGCCAGGCTGCAGCCGATCCCCGCCGCCGGCCCGCGCACCGCGCTCACCACCGGCACGCCGAGGTCGGCGATCGCCGCGATCGTCGGGTTATACGCCTCGGTCAGCGCCTTGAAGGTGGTGTTGCCCGGATCATGGCTGCCCAACGCCCCGCCGCCAACATCCGCGCCCGAACAAAAGCCGCGCCCGTTCGCCGCGATCAACACCGCGCGCGCACCGTCCAGCGCCCCCAAAGCCTCGCGCAATTCCACGAACATTTCGGGCGGCGCGGCATTCAGCCGCTCCGGCCGGTTGAGCGTCAGCACCAGCACGTCGCCGCGCCGTTCCTGCTGGATCATCGTGTCGGTCATGGCCTCTCCCTATCTTCGCGCGCATGCTGTCCGGGCAAAGCCGCACCCACGCAACGTCGTTTCGACCCGTCCCTACAGAGCGAACATGGCCTGCGTCCACTCGCCTATGTCACGGGGCATGCCGCGTCAGCCGTGCGCCTCTGCGGGCGTTTCCATCACTTCGACCAGCACGCCCCCCATATCCTTGGGGTGGATGAATACGATCGGCGTGCCATGCGCGCCGATGCGCGGTTCGCCCAGGATCGTCACGCCCTTCGCCTTCAACGCGGCAACGGCGGCATGGATTTCGGGCACTTCGAAACAGACATGATGCTGCCCCCCGGCCGGATTCTTGCGCAGGAAGCCCGCGATCGGCGAGCTGTCGTCATACGGTTCGATCAATTCGATCTGGGTGTTGGGCGTGTCGATGAAGCACACTTTCACGCCCTGCGCGGGCAAATCGAACGGCTCGCCGATATGGGTCGCACCCAGCACGTCGCGATACAAAGCGATCGACCGTTCGATCGACGGCGTGGCGATGCCGACATGGTTGAGCCGCCCCAGCGTGAAGTCGCTCATCGGCAATCCCCCTTTCCCGGCACAGGCACCGTCATTGATCGTCACTCGCCTCGGGCGTGGCTGGCCCGGCCGCAGGAGGGGCGGGTCCACGCGACGGGGCCTTGCCGAACTCATAGCCACAGGCCGACAGCACTTGCCGGATGGGCGCTTCGCCCGGGCCGACGAACTGCGCCTCCACGACCTTTTCCTCGGGGTCGATCACGCGGACGCGGATCGATTTGCCGTGTGCGATCATGACGGACAGGTTGCTGACGACCGCATCGTTGCTGATGAACGCCCCGCTGCCCGGAAATTGCCAGTTGGTGCCGAGCCAGCCGCCATCATCGACATTGATCGACACCGGGCGCGGCAGCGCCGCTGCAAAGCCCGGCTTGGGGATGAACTGGATCGAGACGATCTTTTCGTTGGTCACGTCACAGCGCACAACCAGGCGCGCCTTGGCGTCGGTCGACCAGGCCGAACTCGATGTCGACACATTCGCGCCATTGGTGCGGGTCTGCACCGCCCAGGGTGCAGGCGCGGGCGCTGCGGCGGGGGCGGGCGCTGCCGCCTGAAGCAGGAGCAGCGCGAGCATCACTGTGCCACCACGCTTTCGGGCAGATCCTTGCCGAACACCCGCTGATAATATTCCGCGACCAGGCTGCGCTCGGTCTCGTCGCATTTGTTGAGGAAGGACAGGCGGAAGGCAAAGCCGACATCACCGAAGATCAGCGTGTTCTGCGCCCAGGTGATCACCGTGCGCGGGCTCATCACGGTCGAAATGTCGCCATTGATGAAGCCGCGCCGCGTGAGATCCGCCACGCGCACCATATTCTCGACCTGCTTCTTGCCCTCGGGGTGATCATATTCGCCCGATTTGGCGAGCACGATCCGCGCCTCGACCGCCGCTGGCAGATAATTGAGCGTCACCACGATGTTCCAGCGGTCCATCTGGCCCTGGTTGATCTGCTGCGTGCCGTGGTACAGGCCCGACGTGTCGCCCAGGCCCACCGTATTGGCGGTGGCGAACAGGCGGAAATAGGGGTTGGGGCGGATCACGCGGTTCTGGTCGAGCAGCGTCAACTTGCCCTCGGTCTCCAGCACGCGCTGGATCACGAACATCACGTCGGGGCGGCCGGCATCATATTCGTCGAACACCAAGGCGGTCGGCGTCTGCAGCGCCCAGGGCAGCAGCCCCTCGCGAAATTCGGTGACTTGCTGGCCGTCCTTCAGCACGATCGCATCGCGGCCGATCAAGTCGATGCGGCTGATATGCGCGTCGAGGTTGATGCGGATGCACGGCCAGTTCAGCCGCGCCGCAACCTGTTCGATATGCGTGGATTTGCCGGTGCCGTGATAGCCCTGCACCATCACGCGGCGATTGTGCGCAAAGCCTGCGCAAATCGCGAGCGTGGTGTCCTTGTCGAACACATAGGTCGGGTCGAGATCGGGCACGCGCTCATCGGCTTCGCTGAACGCCGGGACTTCCATGTCCGAATCGATCCCGAACAGGTCGCGGACCTTCTTCATCTGGTCGGGCGCGTCGAGGATCGTGGTCTCGCGGCTGTCGGGCTGGGTGTTCGGAATCGTGGTCATTGCTGAATGCTCTGCAAGGTGGTTGCCCCCTCCCTAGCCCTTCGCATCGCGCGAAGTCGAGACGGGAGTTTCATGCAATCTTGGGCGGCAGTTCGAACAGGGTGCAGAAGTGCGCGGCGAGCGCCACGTCGCCGCGCACCGCCAGCCGCCCCCACGACACCACCTCCGCCAACGGCGTCGTGCCGAACAGCGCGGGCAGAAAGGCATTGGGCTCGCCTGCGAACACCGCATCGGGATCGGCCAGCGCGCCGCGGCTGACCGTCAACAGGCCATTGGCGATGCGGGCACCATAATGCTCCTTGCCGAGCACGAAACCGAACGCCCCCGCAAAGCCGCCCGCCCGCTCGGGATGAAACATCATCCGCAGCGCCAGCATCAGCGCAATGCGCGAAAAGGGCAGCGACGGGTCGTGCGCTGGCGAGCGCAGCGCCCAACGTCCCAGCGCCATCACCACGGGTTCGGCGTCATACCCCCAGGGCGTCAGCGCATAGACCTGGACATTGGCGGGCGGCGGCAGCGTCTCGCGCGTCAATATGCCCGCCGCCTCGAGCCCCTGCAGCCGCTGCGTCAGCACATTGGCGCTCAGCCCCGGCAGCCCGCCGCGAATTTCGCTGAAGCGCCGCGGCCCCAGCAGCAATTCGCGGATGATCAGCAGGGACCAGCGCTCCCCGACGAATTCCAGCGCCAGCGCGGTTCCACACGCATCGTTATACCAACGCTTCGCCGGGGGGGGCTCCTTCTTAGTTATTTTTTCTACCTTCATAGTTGTTTTTTGTAACCAATCACGGCATCCCATGCAAACCGCGAATCGCACCGGAGAGTTGCGCCGTGACCAAGAGGATCTTCATCAGCCTGCCCGTGGCCGACGTCGCCGCCGCGACCGCTTTTTACGAAGCGATCGGATGCACCCGGGACCCCCGCTTCTCCAACGCGGCTGCCGCATCGATGCTGTGGTCCGATGCGGTCACCTTCAATCTGCTCAGCCATGAGGTCTATCGCGGCCTCACCCCCAAGCCGCCCAGCGACGCCAAGGCGACCAGCGCCGCCCTGTTCGCGCTGGCGCTCGATACGCGCGAGGCGGTCGACGCCTTCGCCGCCGCCGCGATCGCCGCCGGTGGCCGCGAAGTGCACGGCGCCGAGGACGAAGGCTTCATGTATTCGCGCGGGGTGGAGGATCCCGATGGCAACGGCTTCGGGCCGTTCTGGATGGCGACCGATACCATGCCCAGCGAAGCCGAAGCCGCGCTCTGACCTTTGGGAGACCTGCGATGACCCCCACCATCACCACCTTCGCCTGGGTTCCACCCTTCGCACGCGGCCAGGTTCGCGATCTGCGCGCGCGCTGGGCGTTCGAGGAGATTGGCCAGCCCTATGCGCTCGATCTGATCCGCGATGCCAAGACCCCCGAGCATCGCCGCTTCCAGCCCTTCGGCCAGGTGCCGTGCTATCGCGACGAGGATGTCGCCTTGTTCGAATCGGGCGCGATCGTGCTGCATATCGCGCGGCGCGGCACGGGGCTTTTACCCGATGACGCGGCCGGGCAAGCGATCGCCGAGCAATGGGTGATCGCCGCGCTCAATTCGGTCGAACCGTTCGTGATGGATTTGGTGCGGTGCGATCTGTTCGAGGCGGACAAGCCCTGGTCGACGCAGCGCCGCCCGAGCGTGATCGACACCGTTCGCGACCGGCTTGGCGGGGTGGCGGCGGCGCTGGGCGATCAGCCTTATCTCGGCGGCGAGCGCTTTACCGTCGGCGACCTGGTGATGGCCTCGGTGCTGCGCATCGGGCGGACCAAGGACATCCTCGACGACTTCCCGACGCTCGCCGCCTATCTCGAGCGCTGCACCGCGCGCCCCGCCTTCCGCAAGGCGCTCGCCGACCAGCTCGCGCTCTACACCGAGGAAACCGTGCCCGCCTGACCCCCATAAGGAGACGATCGATGCCCTATATCGATGGCTTCGTCATTCCCGTGCCGACCGACCAGAAACAGGCCTTTATCGATCACGCCACCATCGTCGATGCGATGTTCCTTGAACTCGGTGCGACGCGGATCGTCGAGTGCTGGGGCGATGACGTCCCCGCCGGCAAGCTGACCGATTTCGCCCGCGCGGTTGCCGCGACGCCCGACGAGACCGTCGCCTTTTCGTGGATCGAATGGCCCGACAAGGCGACGCGCGATGCGGCGTTCGACACGATGCGCGACGATCCGCGGATGCGGGACACGCCGATCCCGTTCGATGGCAAGCGCATGATTTTCGGCGGGTTCGCCCCCGTCCTCGACCTCACGGCCTGAAGGAGCACCGCGATGACCAACCCGCACGGCACCCCGATCTGGTACGAATTGCAAAGCGCCGATCCGCTCGCGTCCAAGGCGTTTTACGATCACGTCATCGGATGGAGCATAGCCGAACCCAACCCGGACATGGATTACCGCATGATCGAAACCGGTGACGGTGCGGTCGGCGGGGTGATGCGCCTGACCCCCGAGATGCAGGCGGGCGGGGCCAAGCCCGGCTGGCTGTTCTACCTTGGCGTCGGCGATGTCGATGCCACCGCCGACGCGATCAAAAGCGCGGGCGGCGCAGTGCATATGGGCCCATGGAGCATGCCGGGGGTCGGCCGCATGGCGCTCGCCGCCGACCCGCAGGGCATCCCTTTCTACATCATGCGCGGCGACAGCGACGCATCGAGCACCGCGTATGACCGCACCGGCATGGGCAAGTGCAACTGGAACGAGCTGATCACCCCCGATCAGGACGCGGGCGACGCCTTCTACCGCAGCGTCTTCGGCTGGAACTATCCGGGCGTCATGCCGATGGGGCCGAGGGGCGAATATCGCTTCATCGCGGTCGGCGACCAGACCTTCGGCGCGACGCAACCCCATGACGGTGCTGGGCCGCCCCCCGGCTGGCGCTTCTACTTCCGCGCGCCCGATATCGAGGCGGCCGCCGCCAACGTGACAGAGGCGGGCGGCAGCGTGATGATGGGCCCGATGGAGGTCCCCGGCGGCGACCGCATCATCATCGCCAGCGACCCGCACGGCGTCGTCTTCGGCGTGGTCGGGCCGGGCCAAAGCGGGGGCGAGGCCGCGCTTGCGTAGGGTCATCGGCGGCCTGTTCCAGTCGCTCGACGGCGTCATCCAGGCACCGGGTGGGCCGACCGAAGATCCAAGCCACGGTTTCGCGCATGGCGGCTGGATGTTCCCGGTTTCCGACGAAGCGGTCGGCGCGGCGGTCGGCGATTTCTTCGCCGGCCCCTATGACTTGCTGCTCGGGCGGCGGACCTATGACATTTTCGCCGCCTATTGGCCCTATGTCGCGGGCGAAGCGGCGGCGATGGGCGACGCCTTCACTGCGGCGAACAAATATGTCGTCACCCGCGGCGAGCAGCCACTGACATGGGCCAACAGCCACCGGCTCGGCGATCTCGATGCGGTCGCCGCGCTTCGCCAAGGCGACGGCCCCGATCTGCTCATCCAGGGATCGAGCACGCTCTACCCAGCCCTGCTCGCCGCCGGGCTGCTCGATCAGTTGAAGCTCTACACGCTCCCGATCGTGCTTGGCGCGGGCAAACGCTGGTTCGGGGCCGACACCCCGCCGCTCACGCTAAAGCTGGTCGAACATACCCTCACCCCCGGCGGCACGGTCATCGCGACCTATCAACCGGCGGGGCCGGTCGCGACCGGCGCGTTCGGCCATGTCGAGAGCGCCGCCGAAGACGACCGTCAGCGGCGGATGAAGGAAGGCAGTTGGTGATCGCGCCGTAAGAAAGGGCGACGCCGTTCGTATCGCGCCCGCCGCTTGGTGTCGCGCAACGTCAGGCGAACGCCGCCGCGCTCTTCAATTGCGTGTAGGCGGCGATCACGTCCTGCAGCTTGCTCTCGAAACTGCGGTCGCCGCCATTGCGATCGGGGTGATATTTGCGCACCAGCTCGGCATAGCGTTCGCGCAAAGCCCGCCGGTCGACATCGGGCGCGAGCCCCAACACCTTTAGCGAGCGCCGGTCGACCTCCGACAAAGGCCGTCCGTCCTTGCGCTCTGGCTCCATCTTGCGGCGGAAGCGCGCGCCGATCGCGTCGAGCGGGTCGCTGAAGTCGGACCATTTCGGCGGTACGTCGCCGCCCGAATGCGCGAAGGCGCGCGTCTCGCGCTCCCACCCGGCAAACGGGCGCTGCTGCGCGTGGATTTCCTCCGCGCTCATCCCGTTGAAGAAATTGTAGCGCGCGTTGAACGCGCGGACATGGTCGAGGCAGAACCAGCGATAGCCGCGCGGACCGTCCCCGCCGAAGCGCGGCCCATCGCCCGTCGGCGCGCGAAATTCGCCCGGTTGATCGCAGCCCGGCTCCTCGCACACGCGCCCGGTCCCCTCCACGCGTCCGTGAAAGCGCGGGGCGGGCCGCTCCCTCGCGGCATCTTTCTTGTCGTCGTCGCAGGCCACGCGGCTCCCTCAAATGCAAAAGCGGTCTATATAGGCGCGATGACAGACCCTGCCACCGCCTCCCATCCGATTCAGCGCCCGATCGTCGACGAGATTCGCGATCGCCTCACAGCCGCGCTCTCCCCCACCGCGCTCACCATCTCCAATGACAGCGCCCAGCATGCCGGGCATCTCGGCGATGACGGCACCGGCGAATCGCACTTCACGGTCACGGTCGAATCCGGGGCCTTTGTCGGCCTGTCGCGCGTTGGGCGGCAGCGTCTGGTCCATCAGGCGCTGGCGGACCTGTTGCGGGACCGCATCCACGCCCTCGCGATCCGCGCGCGGGCTCCCGGAGAATAAACGATGCGCTACGGTCTGTGGTATTGGCCCGGTATCCAGGGCCGTGGCGAATTTATTAGGCTTCCGCTTGAAGCGGCGGGCATCGCTTATGTCGATTGCGGCCGCGTCGAAGGGGAGGACATGCTGGTCGCCAACATGGCCCACCATGCCGCCAAGCGCGGCCCCTTCGCGCCGCCCTATCTCGAACTCGACGGCATGGTGATTGCGCAGGTCGCCAACATCCTGCTGTTCCTTGGCGATCATCACCAGGTCGGCGCGTCGCGCATTGCCGATCGGCTGTGGCTCAACCAGTTGCAACTGACGATCGCCGACATGGTCACCGAGGTCCACAGCGTCCACCACCCGGTTGCCGGATCGCTGACCTATGAGGAGCAGAAAGACACCGCACTCGCCGTCGCCAAGGTGTTCCGGGAAGAGCGCATGCCCAAATTCCTCACGCATTTCGATGAGGCGGCCAAGAGCGGTCCGGGCGAATGGCTGATCGACCATCACTGGACCTATGCCGACACCTCGCTGTTCCAGCTCGTCGAAGGGCTGCGCTACATGTTCCCCAAGCGTATGGCCGCGCTTGAGCCCGCTTATCCCGACCTGATCCGCATCCGCGATCTCGTCGCCGATCTGCCCGGCATCCGCGCCTATCTGAAAAGCGAGCGCCGCCTGCCCTTCTCGCAGAACGGCATCTTCCGCCATTATCCCGAGCTCGACGCCGCATGACCCGCACCCCCCGCCCCGCCGCCCGCATCGTCCTGCTCGATCCGGCGGGGCGCGTGCTCCTGTTCCGCTTCGACCCTGACGATCGCCCGCCTTTCTGGTGCACCCCCGGTGGCGCGCTCGATCCGGGCGAAAGCTACCCCACCGCTGCCCGACGCGAATTGCTGGAGGAAACCGGGCTCGATCTCGATCCCGGCCCCGAAATCCTGCGCCGCGTGGTCGATTTTCTGACGATCGAGGGCGTCCCCGTCACCGCCGACGAGCGCTATTTCCTGGTGCGCGCGCCGCATGACCGGATCGAGACGCACGGCCATACCGCGCTCGAACAGCGCGTGATGACACGCTGGCGCTGGTTCACCCGCGCCGAGCTGACGGAAGCGACCGAGCCCTATTTCCCGAGCGACCTGCTCGCTATTCTCGCCGATCTGGAGGCACAGCCATGACCAATGACGATCTGATCCTGCAGACGATCATCCCTTCGACTCACGATCTCGGCGGTTTCAAGGTGCATCGCACCTTGCCCTCGCGGCCGCGCACCATGGTCGGGCCGTTTATCTTCTTCGACCAGATGGGCCCGGCACGGCTGGAGGTCGGCACCGGCATCGACGTGCGCCCGCACCCGCACATCAATCTCGCCACCGTCACCTATCTGTTCGCGGGTGCGCTCGGCCACCGCGATTCGATCGGCAGCGATGTCGTGATCGAGCCCGGCGCGGTCAATCTGATGACGGCGGGGCACGGCATCGTCCATTCCGAACGCTCGCCCAGCGCCGAGCGGGAGACGGGCCCCGAATTGTCGGGCATCCAGACCTGGCTCGCTTTGCCCGAGGCGGATGAGGAGCGTGATCCGGCGTTCGAACATGTCGCCAAGGCGGATTTGCCAACGATCGATGCCACCAACGCCCGCGCGCGCGTGGTGATGGGCAGCCTGTGGGGGCAGAGCGCGCCGACCACCACTTATGCCAGCACGATCTATGCCGACATCGTGCTCGATGCGGGCGGGTCAATCCCGATCGATGCCGAGGCGGACGAGCGCGCCATTTACATTGCGCTCGGCGAGGCGACGCTTGACGGTATGACGCTGGAGCCAATGACGCTGTACGTGCTCAAACCCGGCGTTGCCGCGACGCTGCGCTCGGCGACCGGTGCGCGCGCGATGCTGTGCGGCGGAGAAGCCTTCACCACCCCGCGCCACGTCTGGTGGAATTTCGTCTCGTCCAGCCGCGACCGCATTGAGGAAGCCAAGCGCGCCTGGACCGCCGGGGAATTTCCGAAGGTGCCGGGCGACGACAAGGAATGGATCCCGATCCCCGGAGTGCCCAAGACGGTGAGTTATCCGTAATCTACTCCCCTCCCGCTTGCGAGTTGTGCAAGGGCTCCAGGTAAATCGTGCCCCCGGCACGATTTAGGAATTGCTGGGGGCAATTCCGACCTGGAGCCCTTGTACAACTGGGTTGGGGGAGGGCATGGTGAACCGAACGCGCGGTGAGAGAAGGTCAGGCCCTCCCCTAACCCCTCCCGCAAGCGGGAGGGGAATTTCCATGCCCACCTTCACCCTAAACTCCATCCCCCTCTCGACCGGCGTAACGCTCGACGTGGCGACGGCGGGCGACCCGGCGCATCCGCCGATCATCCTGCTCCACGGCTTCCCCGAATCGCACCGCACTTGGCGGCACGTCATCCCGCAGCTCAGCACCGACCATTTCGTGATCGCGCCCGACCAGCGCGGTTTCGCGCGTTCGTCCAAGCCGGCGCAGGTGTCCGATTATACCCCCGACAAGATGGTCGCCGATCTGCTCGCGCTTGCCGATCATTTCGGCCTCACCACCTTCACGCTGGTCGGCCATGATTGGGGCGGCGCGATCGCGTGGATGGCGGCGCTGCAAAACCCGGCGCGCATCACGCGGCTGGTGATCGTCAACGCGCCGCACCCGTTCGTCTTTCAGCGCACGCTGTTTGACGACATGGCCCAGCGCGCCGCGAGCCAATATATCCGCGCGTTCCGCAATCCCGATTTCGAAAAGCACGTTGCCAGCATCGGCCTGTCGGCATTCTTCGACGGCAGCTTCGCCGCGCACACCGACCTCGCAAAGATGGCCGAGGAAAAACCCATCTATCTTGACCAATGGGGCCAGCCCGGCGCACTCACCGCGATGCTCAACTGGTATCGCGCCAGCCCGATCCTCGTCCCCGCCATGGACGAAACGCCCGAGCGCCCCGCCTTTCTCGACGGTCCGTTCCCGCCGATCCACCAGCCGACGCTGGTGGTGTGGGGCCTGAAGGACATCGCCTTGCTGCCCAGCCAGCTCGAAGGGCTGAGCGCGCTCGTCCCCGACCTGACGCTGGTCAAGGTCGATGCTGGCCATTTCGTCCCCTGGGAAAACCCCGACGCGATCGTCGCCGCGATCCGCGCCTCCTGATCCTCCCCGGCACGGGGAGGGGGACCGTGAGCATTCAGCGAACGGTGGAGGGGGCCCTCCACAAGAGCTACGCCTGTGGAGAGGCCCCTCCACCACCAGCCTGAAGAAGGCTGGCGGTCCCCCTCCCCGTGCCGGGGAGGA
>NZ_JH584235.1:3243006-3299287 GCF_000241465.1 Sphingomonas echinoides ATCC 14820 | reverse complement strand
TCAACGGCACACCCGGCCCCTCACCCTCAAACCCGAACCCGCGCCGCCTCGGGCAGCGCCACCGGCGGCAGCGCGTCGCCGCTCTCCCCGCGCGTATCGATCCACGTGCCATGCGCATGCGCCGTGGCAACCGTGGTCCACGCGCCCGTCCCCGGCCACGACCGCGCCCGCACCACTTGGTGCCCCAGCGCCCGATCGGGCTCCATCATCACCCAGCCGATCGGCCGCTCCGCGCTCGCCCGCGCGCCTGCCGCCGTCATCGCAGCGCGGATACGCTCCGCCACCGGCTCGGGCAGATATTGCCACACCACCGAATGCATCAGCACGCGCGTCACGCCCGCGTCCTGCGGCTCGGCCAGCCGCGCTTCGACCCAGTCGGCGGCATCGGCCCGCACCAGATCGACCCCGCGTTCGACTTGCATCGCGATCGCCGCGCGCACCCGCACCAGCCGTTCGGGCGTCTCGGGCCAGACATAGGCCGCCAGCCGCGCCGCAACCGTGGGATCGGTCGCATCGAGCGGCTGAACGTCGCACCCGCGCACCGACACGATCTCCAGCGGCACCACCGGCGCCGCTGGCCCACTCCACACCGGCGTGATCGTCACCGGCGCATCCTCCGGCCCATAAAAGGTCCCGCCCAGATCGAAGCGATAACGGTCGATCAGCAAATTGAGCCCCGCGCTCGACCCGATCTCGAGCAGCTCGAGTCTCGGCCCATGCCGCCGTGCGATCTCGATCAACCCCAGCAGCAGCGCCGCCGATCGCCCCGGCTCGTTGGTCTGCGGCGGCCCGTCGAGCCAGGGCAGCAGCGCCGCTTCGTGTTCGGCCAGCACGCGCTCCAGCGTGGCGAGGATCTCGTCCTGTTCGGTCACCACACCCGCAAACACCGCCGCCAGCCCGTCATCCTTGCCCGCCTGCACCAGCGCATGCAGCCCGCCGAAGAAGCGCAGCGGCAGCGCATCGCGCGTCGGCTCACCCGGCCAATCGAGGATGCGTGCGCCCATCGCGGTGTCGCGCGTCAGCCCCGCCGCCACCGCACCCGCCATCCGGCCATAGATTGGCGCGGCATTGGCCTCGCAATAATGCTGCTGGATCAGGAACGCCCCGCGATTATTCTGCTCGCTCGCCATAATGGTCCTCCGTCGTTCCGCCCCGTTGTTGCGCCCACCCCCGCGCCTAAGTAAAGCCCGGCGGATATGGCCGATCCCATCATCATCGCCGTGCCCAAGGGCCGCATCCTCGCCGAGGCCGTTCCGCTGCTCGAACGCGCCGGAATCGTTCCCGAAGCCGCGTTCCGCGACGAGGATTCGCGCGCCTTGCGCTTCTCGACCAACACTCCCGGCATCGACTTGATCCGCGTCCGTGCGTTCGACGTCGCCACCTTCGTCGCACACGGCGCCGCGCAGCTCGGCATCGTCGGGTCGGACGTGCTGGCGGAATTCGATTATTCGGAGCTCTACGCCCCAGTCGATCTCGGCATCGGCCATTGCCGCCTGTCGGTCGCCGAGCCCGCCGACATGGCCGCGCACGACGATCCGCGCGGCTGGAGCCATGTCCGCGTCGCCACCAAATATCCGCACGTCACCGAAGCGCATTTCGCACGCCGTGGCGTGTCGGCCGAATGCGTGAAACTGAACGGCGCGATGGAACTCGCGCCCCTGCTCGGCCTTGCCCCGCGCATCGTCGATCTGGTGTCGTCGGGCCGCACGCTGAAAGAAAACGGCCTGGTCGAGGTCGAAGTGATTTGCGAGGTCACCAGCCGCCTGATCGTCAACCGCGCCGCATTCAAGACGCGCGGGCATGTCGTGCCGCTGGTCGAGGCGTTTCGCCGCGCGGTCTCCTCTCCCCTCCCGCTTGCGGGAGGGGCTGGGGGAGGGCCTGAGACAAGCAAGGCTGCCGCATGATGATGACGCACTTTCCCTCCCCCAACCCAGTCCGGGGTCGGATGTGCCCCCGGCACATCCTCGACAGCGCGGGGCGCTGGCGACCCCGAACTCGCAAGCGGGAGGGGAGCACGTTATGATCCGCCTCACCACCACCGCCCCCAGCTTCGCCGCAGACTTCACCGCTTTGGTCAACGCCCGCCGCGAAGCCGATGCCGATGTCGCGCGCGACGTAACCGCCATCATCACGCGCGTCCGTGACGAAGGCGACGCCGCCGTGCGCGCTTACACCCAAAGCTTCGACCGCCACGATCTCGACGCGACAGGCTGGCAGATCCACCGCGAAGAATGGCGCGCCGCCTATGACGGCCTCGCCCCCGATATGCGCGCCGCGCTCGATCTCGCGGCTGAGCGCATCGCCACCTATCACGAGAAGCAGAAGCCGCAGGGCAGTGACCTAACCGACGCGCACGGCATCCGCACCGGCGCGCGCTGGAACGCGATCGAAAATGCCGGGATCTATATCCCCGGCGGGCGTGCGGCCTATCCCAGCTCGGTGCTGATGAACGCCATCCCGGCCAAGGTCGCAGGCGTCGATCGCGTGGTGATGGTCACCCCCACCCCCGATGGCGAGATCAACCCGCTGGTGCTCGCCGCCGCGCACATTGCCGGGGTCGATGAAGTGTGGCGCATCGGCGGCGCGCAAGCCGTCGCGGCGCTCGCTTACGGCACCGATCGCATCGCGCCGGTCGATGTCATCACCGGCCCCGGCAATGCCTGGGTCGCCGAAGCCAAGCGCCAGTTGTACGGCGTGGTCGGCATCGACATGGTCGCAGGGCCGTCCGAAATCGTCGTCGTCGCCGATGGGCAGAACCGCGCCGACTGGATCGCCGCCGATCTGCTGTCACAGAGCGAGCATGACCCGACCAGCCAGTCGATCCTGTTCACCGACTCGGCGGTCTTTGCCGACGCCGTCGCGTCTGAGGTCGACGCCCAGATCGCCACGCTCGCCACGTCCAAGGTCGCGCGCGCGGCGTGGGATGCGAACGGCGCGATCATCCTGGTGCGCGACCTCGACGAAGCGCTGCCGCTGGTCGACCGCCTCGCGCCCGAACATCTCGAGCTGGCGTGTGATGATCCGCAAGCTTTGTTCGACAAGGTGCGCCATGCCGGATCGGTGTTCCTCGGCCGGCATACTCCGGAAGCGATCGGCGATTATGTCGCCGGGCCCAACCACGTCCTCCCCACCGGCCGCCGCGCCCGCTTCGCCAGCGGCCTGTCGGTGCTCGATTTCATGAAGCGCACCAGCTTCCTGCACTTGGACCCCAAGGGTCTGGCGGCGATCGGCCCGGCGGCGGTGGCGCTCGCCGAAGCAGAGGGCCTCCCGGCGCACGCCAGATCGGTGGCGCTGCGGCTGAAATAACCTCCCCGTCACCCCGGGCTCGTCCCGGGGTGACGGGCTTCGCGATGCGATCAATGCCCCCTCTTCCTCCCCTCCCTGACAAGGGAGGGGCCGGGGGTGGGTCGGCTGATGGCGGATGTTACGCCCGATTACGGGCCGACCCACCCCTCAATCCCCTCCCTTCCAGGGAGGGGAGGCAAGAAGCCCCCCCAAAAAACACCCAACTTCCCGTTCCCCGCTTTTTCGCCTAAGGGCCCGCCCATGTCCTCCCACGCCACCCCCCGTACCGCCGCCCGCTCCAAAGCGCGCGCCGCCGCCCGTCTCGCCGCCGTCCAGGCGCTGTATCAGCATGATATGGAAGCAACGCCGATCGCGCAGTTGCTCAACGAATTCCACAATCACCGCCTCGGCGCGACGATCGAGGATGCCGAATATGCCGAGGCCGAAGTCGATTTCTTCGACGATGTCGTAAAGGGCACCGAAGCGCGCCTCGGCGAGATCGACACCGCCATTGCCGGTAAGCTCGCCAAGGGCTGGAACCTCGCCCGGCTCGACAAGGCGATGCGCGCGATCCTGCGCGCGGGCACCTATGAATTGCTGGCGCGCGCGGATGTGCCGGTCGGCACCGTCATCACCGAATATGTCGATGTCGCGCATGCTTTCTTCGACAAGCGCGAGGCGGGTTTCGTCAACGGCCTGCTCGACGCCATCGCCAAGGACGTCCGCGTCTAACCATGGCGGAGGTCATCAACCTCCGCCGCGCCCGCAAGGCCCGCGACCGTCAAGCAGCAGACGCCACCGCCACGATCAACCGCGCCGCCTTCGGGCGGAGCAAGGCCGAGCGCGAGGCGGCGGCCACGGAGGCGGCGCGGCGGGAACGCGGGCTGGACGGGGCGAAGCGCGAGGAGTGAGTGAGGGCAATTGTACACTCTCACCCAGTTGCGGACGCAGGACGGCTGAGATAATTCAGTAATCATGAGCCTGCGATTAGCGAAAATCATTATGCCCTTGTGGCTCTGCTTCACGCTTATGAGCGTCTCGATAGCTCTCTTTTTCTCACCGATGGGCCTGCGTCTTCTTTTACCTGAATGGCATCCATTGAGCTGGATTTATCCGGCTTTAATCGTGCTGCCGCCAATCATCGTCGGTACGCAGAAGCATCTCAATACGCGAGCTTCCCGGTTGATGATGTGGAGCATCGCTATCCCCTTGGCAGCATTCGCGCTGCTGCTCTTGGCTTTTCTCGGGACGGCGCTTCGGGGGATCCTTTAACGACCGCTTCCCACCACCCGAAGACATCCGCCCCCACCCCCGCTAAACCGGCGCGTATGACTGAAGCCGATTTCCTCGCCGCCTTGCGCGCGCTGCCGCTGCATCCCGGCGCGCTGGGCCTGAGCGACGATGCCGCGCGGCTCGGGCGGCTGGTGCTGACCAGCGATACCTTGGTCGAAGGCGTGCATTACCTCGCCAGCGATCCGGCCGGGGATGTCGCGTGGAAGCTGGTCGCGACCAACCTGTCCGATCTCGCCGCCAAGGGCGCGGTGCCGGTGGGCGTGATGCTGAACTACCCGTTGCGTGCTCCGTGGCCAAACCCGACGCTCTCAACCCGTCACCCCGGGCTTGTCCCGGGGTCCACCGGGCCGCGAAACCAACCGCCGCAGGAGACGCCGCAATGTGGACCCCGGGACAAGCCCGGGGTGACGGTGACGGGCGCTGCGGCAGCAACGGGTAACGATGCCGAAGACTGGGACACCGCCTTCCTCACCGGCCTGGCAGACGCCCTCACCCGCTTCGCCGCGCCGATCCTCGGCGGCGATACGGTCTCGCTCCCGCCGCACGCCCCGCGCGTGCTCACGCTCACCGCGCTCGGCGACAGCGCGCACGCGCCAAGCCGCAGCGGCGCGCGCGCGGGCGATGCGCTCTACGTCACCGGCTCGATCGGCGATGCCGGGGCCGGGCTCGCCATCGCGCGCGGGGAAGCAGGCCCCGCCGATCTGCTCGCCGCCTATCGCCGCCCGCAGCCGCGCCTTACCGAGGGGCAGGCACTCGCGCCTTTGGTCCGCGCGATGATGGACGTGTCGGATGGCCTGCTGATCGACGCGCACCGCATGGCCCAAGCGAGCGGCCTCGCCGTCACCATCGACCTCGCCACCGTGCCGCTGTCCGACTCGTACCGCGCCTTTACCGGCGACACCCGCGCCGCCCGCCTTGCCGCCGCCACTGCGGGCGACGATTATCAATTGCTGTTCGCGCTTGGCCCCGACCAGCCCCCCCCCGTCCCCGCCACCCGCATCGGCAACTTCGCGCGCGGGGAAGGCCTCACCCTCACCGACGCTGGCGCGCCCGTCGCCCTCCCCTCCAGCCTCGGCTTCCAACACGGCTAAGACAGCGGCTTGCCAAGCCATTCCCCGGCGCTAGTCTGCGGGGACAAGCGTGGGGGCACGCATCGTGTGACCATCCCACCGACAAGCCAGGGAAAGGATACGCATGACGATCGTCTATGCCGCCATCATCTGTGGGCTGATCGCCGTCGCCTACGGCATCATCACCAGCGCCCAGGTCCTCCGCGCGCCGCCCGGCAACGAAAAGATGCAGGACATCGCCGCCGCCATTCAGGAAGGTGCCAAGGCCTATCTCGGCCGCCAATATCGCACCATCGCCATTGTCGGCGTGATCGTGCTCGCTTTGGTGTGGGTCTTCCTCGACGGAATGCGCGACCCCGTCTCCGCCATCAGCTTCGCGCTCGGCGCGGTGCTGTCGGGCGTGGCGGGCTATGTCGGCATGAACATTTCGGTGCGCGCCAATGTGCGCACGGCAGAGGCCGCGCGCACATCGCTGCAAGGCGGGCTGACGATGGCGTTCCGCTCGGGCGCGGTCACCGGCTTGCTGGTGGCGGGGCTCGGCCTGCTCGCGATTTCGGGCACCTTCTGGTATCTGGCAGGCACGAACGGCAGCGCGGCGGGCGGCCCCGTCGTGGTCAAGGCGCTGACGGCGCTCGCGTTCGGCGCGTCGCTCATCTCGATCTTCGCGCGGCTGGGCGGCGGCATCTTCACCAAGGCCGCCGATGTCGGCGCTGATCTGGTGGGCAAGGTCGAGGCGGGCATTCCCGAGGACGACCCCCGCAACCCCGCCACCATTGCCGACAATGTCGGCGACAATGTCGGCGATTGCGCAGGGATGGCCGCCGATCTGTTCGAAACCTATGTGGTGACGATCGGCGTGACGATGATCTCGGTCGCGCTCGCGCTCAAAAATGCCGATCATCTGCTGCAAGTGATGACGCTGCCGCTGATCGTCGGCGGGGTGTGCATCCTGACCTCGATCATAGGCACCTTCTTCGTGCGGCTGGGGTCGAGCGGCTCGATCATGGGCGCGCTGTACAAGGGCTTTTGGGTCAGCGTACTGCTGTCGATCCCCGCTATCTATTTCGCCACGCAATATACGCTGGGCGACCTGAATACGCCGATCGGCGGCAACGCCTTTCTCGGCGATGTCGGCGCGTTCACCGGCATGAAATTGTTCTGGTCGATGATGATCGGCCTCGCCGTCACCGGGCTGCTGGTGTGGATCACCGAATATTATACCGGCACCAACTTCCGCCCGGTGCGCAGCATCGCCAAGGCGTCGGAAACCGGCCACGGTACCAACGTCATCCAGGGCCTGGCGATCAGCCTAGAATCGACCGCTTTGCCCACGCTCGTCATCGTCATCGCGGTGATCGCGGCCTATCAGCTCGCAGGCGTGATCGGCATCGCCTTTGCCGCCACCGCGATGCTCGCCCAGGCCGGGATGGTCGTTGCGCTCGATGCGTACGGCCCGGTCACCGACAATGCCGGCGGCATCGCCGAAATGGCCGGCCTGCCCGATGACGTGCGCCACCGCACCGACGCGCTGGACGCGGTCGGCAACACCACCAAGGCGGTGACCAAGGGCTATGCCATCGGCTCGGCCGCGCTCGCAGCACTCGTGCTGTTCAACGCCTATACCTCGGACTTGGGCCGCGATTTCCCCGATCTCACGGTCAATTTCCAGCTCTCCAACCCCTATGTCATCGTCGGGCTGCTGCTGGGGGCTTTGCTCCCCTATCTGTTCGGCGCGATGGGGATGACCGCGGTCGGCCGCGCGGCGGGCGCGGTGGTGGAAGAAGTGCGCGCGCAGTTCCGCGACAATCCCGGCATCATGGCCGGCACCAGCCGCCCCGATTATGCCCGCACCGTCGACCTGGTCACGCAAGCCGCGATCAAGGAAATGATCGTGCCGAGCCTGCTGCCGGTGCTCTCGCCGATCCTGGTCTATTTCGTCATCACTGCGGTCGCGGGCCAGGCCGAAGGCTTTGCGGCGCTGGGCGCGATGCTGCTCGGCGTGATCGTCTCGGGCCTGTTCGTCGCGATTTCGATGACGTCGGGCGGCGGCGCGTGGGACAATGCCAAGAAATATATCGAAGACGGCCATCACGGCGGCAAGGGCAGCGAGGCGCACAAGGCCGCGGTCACCGGCGACACCGTGGGCGATCCGTATAAGGATACGGCAGGCCCGGCGGTGAACCCGATGATCAAGATCACCAATATCGTAGCACTACTGTTGCTCGCGGCCTTGGCGGCGGCAGGATGAGGTTCACGGCGCGGCGGCGGCGCTTCATCCGCCGCCGAGTCGGCGAACGCGCTGCCGATCAGGTCGGTCGGTAGGCGGCGACGCTCTGCATCGCCGCGTTCACCAGGCAGTTCGCCACGCAAATCAGCACATGGCCATCTTTTTGGGGCGGATGGCCGCTATACACCTCCAGCACGGCGCGCTTGCCCACGGCGGGGCTCGCGCCGATCTGCAAGGTCATCACATTATTGGGGGCCTGCGCCATCAGTCCGGTAAGCGGGCCGTAAATGCCCTCCTCCTGCTGCACCACCGTTTGCAGATAGCTGAGCGGCTGGTTGCCGTCGCACGCCTTTTGGACAATCGCCATTAGCAGGGCCCTCCGATCGAAACCGTGAAACGTTGGCAAAAGGTGTCGAGTTTCTCCGTCGTCCGTGCCGAATCGAGCAGGTTCAAAGCGTTGATCAGCGGATCGGCATCGCTCGGCTCCCCGCCCGACACCCGCTGCAACAGTCCGAGCTGCGCGGGCGTCGCGGCCTTCAGCAGGGTCGCGATCTTTTCCCGGCGGTCTTGCAGATCCTGGGCAACCGGCGCGACGATCTGGATCGCCTTGATGTCTGCGTTTGCCTGCGTCGCCTGCACGCCCGCATGATTGGAAATTTCGGTGATCGCCCCGGGAAGCGTACCAGCGAAAGCATAGTCATCGATGTCGTTGAGCGCGCGAAACAGCGAATACGCGGCGGCATCCTGCGATTCGCCCTCGCGGATGCGGGCGAGCACTTCGCGGCGTTTCGCCACCATCTGCGCCAGCATCGCGGGCATGGTCATGTTGTACAGCGCCTGCTTCTCGAACGAGGCGCGCGCCCCCAGCACCCCGGCGGAGGCCGCCGACAGCGCCTTCGATGCCGCACTCACCGAGCCGACCCCGTTCAGCGCGAGCGCGATCCAGTCGGTTCCGACGCCAAAACCGACGCCTTCCTTGTAAAGATTGCGCTCATATTCGCCAAAACGCAGGTCGATCGCGCGCAGCCGCGCGTCGATAATATCATTGCGGCACGCCTTCTTGGCCTGACAGGAATCATAAGCGGTGACCTTTGCCGCCAGCAGATACGGCGCAATCTCGGCATTGACTTGCGCAGTATCGAACGCCGATTTTGGAAATCCGCTTACGGTGGCGCACCCGGCCAGCGAGACGGCAAGTCCCCCGACCGCTGCCTTTCGCACAATATCCCCCATCCCGCGTACGATGATAGGGATTGGACCTAATCGATCGCCCCGCATCACCATCCTCTCCCCCATGTCTTTTCGAAGAAAACAACTTTAAACTGGCACAATATGCCCATTTTATCAATAACAGGATGGCTTCTACAGTAGAGATATATTTCAGGCGTTTATGCACCATTCCAGTGGCGCACGCCGCATCCATCGCTGCAGAGTCTTTGAATCGGCGCGACAGGTACAAAAAGACTGCGCCGCAATCACACATTTTGCAACGGCTTGTCGTTTTCATACAATAACCGCGTTTTTTCTTGTCATCCCCCTTGTCAGCGCGCGCATCGGCAATAAAGCTTGGCGGCATCTCTGGGGGAGGGAAATCACCGTGATCCTATACCGTTACTGGCAGGCGCTGGCGCTCGCGAGCGCGATATCCGCTGGCGTCGTCCATGCGCAGGGGGCCGCGCCGGTTGCCGACACCGCCGCCACCACCGCCGCGCCCCTCCCCGCCGAAGCCTTTGCCACGCTCCCCTTTCTGCAAGCGCCCGCTTTGTCACCCGATGGCACGCGCGTCGCGCTGAGAATGGCGATCAAGGGCGAGCAACGCTTCGCCATCATCCGGCTCGACGGCGCGAGCAACCCGGTGATGATCAACCCCGGCCCCAACGATCTCAACAGCTGGGCCTGGGTCAATAATGACTGGCTCGTCGCCACGATCGGTACCACCGCCCCGGTCGAAGGCGACAGCTGGTATCTGCGCCGCACGATCGGCATCAGCGCCGATGGCAAGAAGATCAACGTGCTCGGCAAAGATGTCGCCGCGCAGGGGGCCGATGACATCCTGTGGATCGCGCGCGATGGCAGCCCGCACATCCGCCTCGCGCTGCAGACCTCGATCTACCGCGATGCCGCAGGCTTCTGGCCCGAAGTGCGCGATTTCGATGTCACCAACGGCCACAGCGTGCAGGTGCAGCCGCCGCGCACCACCGTGATGGACTGGTATGCCGATGGCACCGGCACGGTGCGCTCGGGCCTCGCTTATGACGATGACGCGCGCTCCTACCGCTTGCTCTACCGCGACAGCGCCGCCCAGCCCTTCCGCACGCTCGTCAAGGCAAAGGGCAAGGATGCCGATCTCGGCAACACCCCCGCGATGTTCCTGCCCGAACCCGGCAAGGCGCTGTCGATCAGCGATGCCGATGACGTGACCGCGCTCTATCCGCTCGATCTCGCCACGCTCAAGACCGGCCCGAAACTGTTCGGCGTGCCCGGTTATGATATTGACGGCATCATCACCGACGACAGCGGCACGCGCCTGGTCGGCGTGAACTATACCGACACGCGCCCGCGCACGCACTGGATCGACCCCGCGCTCGCCGACATCCAGACCAAGCTCGATGCCGCCGTCGGCACCCGCACCGCGCGGATCGTGTCGTGGAGCAAGGATTTCCAGGTGCTGATCGTCCATGTCGGCGGGCCCGATCGCCCCGGCGCGTATTATGTCTATCGCCAGGCCGAAGGCGTGATGCACATGATGGCGATGGTCAATGAAGCGCTCGGGCTGAAGGCCTATGGCCCGGTGCGCACGGTGAAATATAAGGCACGCGACGGCCTCGAAATTTCCGCCGTGCTCACCTTGCCGCGCGGCAAGGACCCTAAGAACCTGCCGCTGATCCTGCTGCCGCATGGCGGCCCGTTTGCGCGCGATGACGAAAGCTGGGACTGGTGGACGCAATTCCTCGCCAGCCGCGGCTATGCCGTGCTGCAACCCAATTATCGCGGATCGTCAGGCTATGGCACCGCCTTCACCAAAAAGGGGCGCGGGCAATGGGGCCTCGCCATGCAGGACGATTTGACCGACGCGGTCAAATGGGCGGCGGATAGCGGCCTGGCCGATGCCAAGCGCGTCTGCATCGTCGGCGGCTCCTATGGCGGCTATGCCGCGTTTCGCGGGGCGCAGCGCGATGGCGCGGTGTATCGCTGCGCGGTGTCCTTTGCCGGTGTGTCGGATATGCCCGCGATGCTGCGCTATGACGGCAGCTTCCTCAATGGCGGACGCAGCAAGGATTATCTGCGCGAACAGGCCCCCGATCTGAAGGCCGTTTCCCCGCTGTACGGCGCGGCGCAATTCTCGATGCCGATCCTGATCATGCACGGCAAGAAGGACACCGTCGTCCCCGTCAAGCAATCGCGCGACATGGCGGCGAAGCTGAAGGCGGCGGGCAAGCCCTATATCTATATCGAGCAACCGCTGGGCGACCACCATTTCACCCGCCAGGCCGATCGGCTGGAGTTTTTGAAGGCGATGGAAGCGTTTTTGAAGGAGCATAACCCGGCGTAAGCCTGAGGCCCGCCAGCAACGGCGCAGCCGTTGGGGGCGGATCAGCCGAAGGCCGGCCGGCGGACGGGCGGGCCTTCCCCGCCCGATCCGACCGACGACGCGGCTTTGCCGCGGCGGCCCGGCCCCAATTGATCACCACCGCCACATGGTCTACCTTAGCTAAGTCTAGCCAGGAGCCCTTCGATGGAATCCGTCAACATGCATGACGCCAAGTCGCGCCTGTCGCAGCTCGTCGATGCGGTCGAGAGCGGAAGCGAAACCGAGATCGTCATTGCCCGCAACGGCAAGCCCGTCGCGCGCCTGGTTCCGGTCGCCCCGCGCAAACCGATCCGGCTCGGGCTCGCCAAGGGCCACTACGCCATCCCTTCGCTGGAGGAATGGAACAAGGACGATGCGGAGATCGCCGCCTTGTTCAACGGCGGGCCGCTCTGGCCGGTGCCGAACCCCGAATGAGACTGCTGCTCGATACCCACATCGCCTTATGGGCGATCGGCGACCCGGCCAGACTCGCGCCATCGGCGGTGCGCGCGATCGAACAGGCGGACGATGTCGCGGTCAGCGCCGTGGCGATTTGGGAAATCGCGATCAAGCACGCCTTGCGCCGCGACCGCCAGGACGACATCCTCATCTCGGGGCGCGAAGCCCGCCTCCGCTTCGTCGAAGCGGGCTTTTCCCTGCTGCCCATCACCGCCGCGCACGCCGAGGCAGTCGATGATCTCCCGCCGCTACACGCCGATCCGTTCGATCGTATGCTGGTGGCGCAAGCGCGCACCGAGCCGATGCACTTGATGACGCACGATGCGCGCCTCGCCGACTATCCCGTGCTGACGATTGTGGTGTAGGCAGGCAAGCATGACCAACCGGCTTTATTATGGCGACAATCTCGATGTCCTGCGCGAGCAGGTAAAGGATGAGAGCGTCGATCTCGTCTATCTCGACCCGCCGTTCAACTCGAACGCCAATTACAACATCCTGTTCAAATCGCCGACGGGCACGTCCTCCGACGCGCAGATCGAGGCGTTCGAGGATACGTGGCATTGGAACGACCATGCCGAAGAGGCCTTCGACCAGGTCATGCAGAGCGGCAACACGCAGGCCTTCGAGCTGCTGCGCGCGATGCGCGGGTTCCTCGGTGATAACGACATGATGGCGTATCTCACCATGATGGCAATCCGTTTGATCGAGCTGCACCGCGTGCTGAAACCGACCGGCAGCCTGTATCTGCACTGCGACCCGACCGCGAGCCATTATCTCAAGCTGTTGCTGGATGGGGTGTTTGGCGCGGACAAGTTTCAGAACGAGATAATCTGGAAGCGCACTGGTTCCCACGGCGGCTCAAGACGGTGGGGGCCGATTCACGATACAATTCTGTTTTACAGCAAGGCGACTGAGCCCTTCTGGAACCGAATCTACCAAGATTATGAAGAGTCTTATCTGCGTGACTTCTACCGTTTCTCTGACGAACGCGGCAGCTATAGGCTTGTTACTTTAACGGGAGCAGGAACAAGAAACGGCGATTCCGGCGCGGCTTGGCGTGGAGTTGATCCAACTGTTTCAGGCCGTCATTGGGCAGTACCAACCAGTTCGCTTGCGCGCGCCTACCCCGACCAAAGTATGGTGGGCCTAACGACACAACAGAAGCTTGACCTCCTCGATCAAGCTAACCTCATCTATTGGCCACCTCGCGGAAGCATTCCTCAGCAAAAGAGATACGTCGATGAGGGGGAAGGCGTTCCAGTGCAGGATGTCGTTACCGACATCGGGCCAATTTCCTCCCAAGCCCAAGAACGCCTCGGCTACCCCACCCAAAAACCGCTGGCCCTGCTCGAACGCATTATCGCAGCCTCGTCCAACCCAGGCGATGTGGTGCTCGATCCGTTCTGCGGTTGCGGCACCGCCGTCCATGCCGCGCAAAAGCTCGGGCGGCAGTGGCTCGGCATCGACATCACCCATCTCGCCATTACGCTGATCGAAAAACGCATGAAGGCCGCCTTCCCCGGCATCGCCTTCACCGTCGAGGGCACACCCAAGGATCTTGCCTCCGCCGTCGATCTGGCCACACGCGACAAATATCAGTTCCAATGGTGGGCGGTGTCGATGGTCGACGCCATGCCGTTCGGCGGCAAGAAGAAGGGGGCCGATGGCGGCATTGACGGCCTCATCTATTTCAAGCCCGACGGCAAGAAGACCGAAAAGGCGATCGTCTCGGTGAAGGGCGGCGACAATGTCGGCGTGCAGATGATCCGCGATCTCCACTCCGCGATGGAGCGCGAAAAGGCCCCGATCGGCGTGTTCATCACCAAGGCCTTGCCGACCAGCGTGATGGAACGCGAAGCGGCGGCGGTCGGGCGCTTTCAGTCGACCGCGACGGGCAAGAGCTATGCCCGGCTCCAGATCATCACCCTCGCCGAACTGTTCCAGGGCAAGAAGCCCGACATCCCCTATGTCGACCCCACCGCCGGCATGAAACGCGCCGCGCGCGAGGATACTGCGACACAGGCGACGCTGCTGTGAGCCGAGCGGGGATCACGTCTCCGCACATCGCCTTGGAGTATCTGCAATGAATGATGATTTGGCGTTGATAATTGCAGGTGTCTGCATCAAATCTGCCCGGGACATTGGCGACCTGTGCCGCCTAATTCCCGATGATCGGCGCGATTTAAAATTAGCCAGTGCATCGACCGTCCACCACATATATCAAAATTTAATCGATGTGATCTTCGATGAATTTCCCAATCTAAAGGCTGACATGGAAAGACGGCTGAAAGAATACGATCGCATGATTTAACGATGATCGGCCAAGGGATGTCCACCCGGTCGAGGGTCACGCGGGAATGACCTGGCGGCTGCCGCGCTGAGCCCGCCTCCAGCCACTCGTCACCCCGGCCTTGTGCCGGGGTCCACCGTGCTGGGCGAACATCGCCCGCAGATCGCTAGGCGGGGTGGATGCCGGGACACGCCCGGCATGACGGCCACAGGCGAGATGACGCGGAAGCCCCCTGTCCTACACGCCGCCGCGCTGGCATTCTCCCCCGCGCCGCCCGCCGTGCGCGGGCGCGCCGCTCTTTCGCATTGCCGCTACGCTTTTCCCAACGGGCACCCCGCCCGCGCGCTTTTTCGTATTTTTAGGCCGCACATGGGCGAACTTCCTGAAATTTCGCCCGCCCCCACCGCCCGCCGCACGCGGCTTTCCTTTTGGCGCATCATCGGCTAAGGCGCGCCCTTCAAGAATTCCCCCAAAATCCCCAGAGGTTTGTTTGGCAAAAGAAGAACTGCTCGAAATGCGCGGCCAGGTGGTGGAGCTTCTCCCCAACGCCATGTTCCGCGTGAAGCTTGAGAACGACCATGAAATTCTCGGTCACACCGCCGGCAAGATGCGCAAGAACCGCATCCGCGTGCTCGTCGGCGACGAAGTGCTGGTCGAACTGACGCCCTATGATCTTACCAAGGGGCGGATCACCTATCGTTTCAAGTGAGCGGCGTGCCCGCCCTTGAGCCGGTGCGTGTCCCCGTTGTTCCGTTCGGGCTGAGCCTGTCGAAGCCCAGCTTGCCCCACGCGACCCCTTCGCGTGTGAAGTACGGCCCTTCGACAGGCTCAGGGCGAATGGTGACCTCTTGACGCTCGTCCTCGCCTCCACCTCCCCGCGCCGCGCCGATCTGCTCGCGCGGCTGGGCGTTGTGCCCACCCGCATCGCCGCGCCCGACGTTGACGAGGCGCCGCTCAAGGCCGAGCCGCCGCGCGCCTATGTCGAGCGGGTCGCGCGCGCCAAGGCGCTGGCGGTCGCGCGTGCGCCGGGCGAAGTCGTGCTGGCCGGCGACACCACCATCGCGCTCGGCCGCCGCATCCTCGGCAAGGCGGAGGACGATGCCACCGTCCGCGCGATGCTCGGAATGCTCTCGGGCCGCCGCCACCATTGCCTGAGCGCGGTGTGCGTCATCGCGGCGGACGGCACTGTGCGCCACCGCCTGTCGGACACGATCCTCGCCTTCAAGCCTTTGTCTTCGGCCGAAATTGAGGCGTATGTCGCCAGCGGCGAGGGCCTCGGCAAGGCCGGCGGCTATGCCATTCAGGGCCGCGCCGAGGCGTTCGTGCGCTTCCTGTCGGGCTCGCATTCGGGGGTCATCGGCCTGCCCTTGTTCGAAACGCGCGCGCTGTTGCTGGCGGCGGGTCTCGCGCTTGGCTGAATGGCTCTATGAAGCCGGGATCGGCGAAGCGCGCGCCGCCTTGGTCGAGCATGGCACCATATTGGAAGCGCGACTCGCCCCCGATCGCCCCGGCCCGGCGCTGGGCGCGGTGCTGGCGGCGCGGCTGGTCGAAATCACCGTCAAGGGCCGCGAGGGCCGCGTCGCCTTCGCCGGCGGCGAGGCGCTGCTCTCGCCTTTGCCCCCCGGCATCACCCAAGGCGCCGCGCTGACGGTCGAGCTGGTGCGCGAGGCGATCCCCGAGCCCGGCCGCGCCAAGCTCCCGCGCTGCGCCCCCGCCGAGGGGCCCGAACGCGCCGGGCCAACGCTGCTGGAGCGCATCACCGCGACCGGCGTGCCGGTGCGGATCTGCCACGCGCATGAGCCCGATCATCTCGAAGCGGCGGGCTGGTCGGAGGTGCTGGAAGAAGCGCTGACCGGCGACATTGTCTTCAGCGGCCCGGTCGGCGGCGCGCTGCGGATGAGCCCGACGCCCGCCATGACGCTGTTCGACGTCGACGGCTATCCCCCGCTCGATCCGCTCGCGCTCGCCGCCGCGCGCGCCGTCGCCGCCGCGATCGTGCGACTCGATATTGGCGGCTCGATCGGCGTGGATTTCCCGACGCTGCAAGGCAAGGCCGCGCGCGCCGCGGTCGATGCCGCGCTCGATGCCGGCATCCCGCAACCGTTCGAGCGCACCGCGATGAACGGCTTCGGCTTCGTCCAGATCATCCGCCGCCGCCCGCGCGCCTCGCTGCCCGAACTGCTCCGCGCCGATCCTGCCGCTGCGCAGGCGCGCGCGCTGCTCCGCCGAATCGAGCGCACCCCGCCCCCGGTTCCGGCACACAACCGCGTGTCGGTCGCGGTGCAAAAGGTGCTGCAGGCCAATCCGCACTGGATCGCCGAGCTCGCCCGGCGTACCGGCGTGACCCCGATCTTCGAGGTGGCATGATGGCGCGTTCCAAACCCTGTCCTTTGTGCGGAAAGCCCCCGGTGGCCGCCCATGCGCCGTTCTGCAGCCAGGGCTGCCGCGACCGCGATCTGCTGCAATGGCTGGGCGAGGGCTATGCGCTTCCCGTGTCGACTCCGCCCGGAGAAGAACAAGACGGGCTAGACAGCACGCCAGAGCGCGATTAAGAGGCCGCTTCCCCGAGCAACTTCGGGTGTGCCCGAGTAGCTCAGTTGGTAGAGCATGCGACTGAAAATCGCAGTGTCGGTGGTTCGAATCCGCCCTCGGGCACCATTTTCTCAGACAGCGTTGGAGAGATGGTGATGCGCACGGCCTTCATCACGGGCGGAACTGCCGGCATCGGTGAGGCCGCCGTACGGGCGTTTGTCGCGGCCGGGTGGCGCGTCGTCACCACCGGGCGCCGCGCCGACCGCCTCGCCGCCTTGGCCGAATCGCTGGGGGGTGCCGTCCACACGCTCGCCTTCGACATTCGCGATGGCGCCGCGCTCGACGCCGCCTTGGCCTCCCTGCCCGCCGACTTTGCCGAGATCGATCTGCTGATCAACAATGCCGGGCTCGCGCTCGGCACTGCGCCTGCGCAGGAGGCCAGCCTCGACGATTGGCAGACGATGATCGACACCAACGTCTCGGCGCTGGTCAGCATCACGCGCAAGCTGCTGCCGGGTCTCGTCGCGCGCAAGGGCGCGATCATCAACCTGTCCTCGGTCGCCGCGACCTACCCCTATTCCGGCGGCAATGTGTATGCCGCGACC
Source organism: Sphingomonas echinoides ATCC 14820 (assembly GCF_000241465.1). Taxonomy (GTDB): domain Bacteria; phylum Pseudomonadota; class Alphaproteobacteria; order Sphingomonadales; family Sphingomonadaceae; genus Sphingomonas; species Sphingomonas echinoides. The sequence continues at coordinate 3,281,955 of NZ_JH584235.1, read as the reverse complement.
AAGGCGTTCGTGCGCCAGTTCAGCCTCGGCCTGCGCGCCGACCTGCACGGCAAGGGCGTGCGCGTCACCTCGATCGAACCGGGTATGGTCGAAACCGAATTCACCGTCGTGCGCACCGGCGGCAATCAGGCGGCGTCCGACGCGCTGTATGGGGGCGTCAACCCGATGACCGGCGACGACATTGCCGAAACGATGCTGTGGGTCGCGCAATTGCCGCCGCACCTCAACATCAACCGGCTGGAGCTGATGCCCGTCAACCAGTCCTTCGCCGGTTTCGCGGTGGCGCGCGAAGGCTGATCGCGGCGCGGACCGCACCGATATCGTCAAGCGCGCGGTAAGCGTAACGAGATTTTAGGGGGCTTTGGATCACAAGCCACGGGTCGCACACCATTCAGGTCCGCCCGCATGCGCTATCCCTTGATTGCCCCCAACCCGCCCCGGCTCAGCGCCCATGTCGAGGCGCTCCGCCGTGTCGAGGCCTCTGGCGTGTTCAGCAATAACGGTCCGGAAGTGCGCGCCTTCGAAGCGGAGGCGACCGAGACCTTGTTCGGCGGCCGGGGCGCGAGCCTTGCGGTCGGCAACGCCACGCTCGGCCTGATGATCGCACTGCGCGAAGCCGCCGGGGATCACCCTGCGGGTCGCTACGCCCTGATGCCCGCCCTCACCTTTGCCGCGACGGCACAAGCGGCGCTCTGGGCCGGCCTGACGCCGCTCATTTGCGACATCGATCCGAACGACTGGGGTGCCAGCGCCGAGGCAGAGGAGCGGCTGCTGCGCGAATATGGCGACCGGATCGCGGTGCTGTTGCCTTATGCAACCTTCGGCAATGCGATCGATCTCGATCGCTATGCCTGGCTCCAGCGCCAGCACGGCGTCGGCGTGGTAATCGACGCTGCCGCCTCGCTTGGCACCCGCGACGCGAGCGGTGAGGGCTTTGGCGCGGACGCGCCCTTCGCCGTGGTCCATTCGATGCACGCGACCAAGACCTTCGCCGTCGCCGAGGGTGGCCTGATCCATTCGGGCGACACACGGCTGATCGACCGGCTGCGCGCAATGACCAATTTCGGATTCGAAGCGGGGCGCAACGCGACGCTGCCCGGCCTCAACGCCAAGCTGCCCGAAGTGATCGCGGTGATGGCGCGCGCGAAACTGGCCGAGATCGATACCGTCTGCGACCACCGCGCAGCGCTGGAAGAGGCCTATCGCACGCACTTGGTCGGCGTCGACTTTCAGCAGGCGGAGGGGCAACGCCGCGCCAGCCAGTTCATGCCGATCCTGCTGCCGGAAGGCATGGGCCCGCGCCGCGACGCGATCAGCGCCGCGCTCGAAGCCGAAGGGATTGGCTGCGGCCGCTATTTTAGCCCGCATCTGGGCGAACAACCCCTGTTCCAGCGTGAAGCGATGATCCTGCCGACCCCCATTGCCGATTCGGTTGCGGGGCGGATGCTGTCGCTCCCCGTCAGCGACACGCTGAGCGTTGCCGACATCAGCACCATCTCGGCGACCTTTAACCGCATCCTTGCCAAGGAAGCGCGCGTTCCCGCCACGCCGCGCGCGCGTCCGATCGCTTCATTGCTGCTGGTCGGTGGCGGTCCCGCCGGCACCGCCTTGCTCACCGCCGCCGCCAAGCGCGGGCGTTTGCCCGAACTCGCCGCGTCCGGCCTGGTCATCGCCGAACGCGATGACGGGCTCGGCGAGGGTACGCTCGGGCGCTATGCGATTACGTCGGACAGCACCGCCGAAACCTTTCTCAGCGCGGTGAAGGACAGCCCCCACCCCGAACTCGCCACGATGATCGATCATCCGAGCGCGCGCGTCGTCGCACGCTACGTCGGTGCGCTTGGCGTGCCGCTGGTCGACGCCGGGCGCTTCGTCCGCGCGACGGGCGAACGGCTTCATGGGCTGGTCCATCGCCATGGCGGCACCGTGCTGACCGGCCATGAGGTTCTCTCGACGCGCGCCACGGCCGGCGGCCTGTGGTCAAGCCGCCTGCGCCGCCGCAGCGACGGGGTGGAATTCGAGCAACTGTCAAACGCCGTCGCGATCGCCACCGGCGGCCATCAACCGCTCGACCGGCTTGTGACACAACGCGTCGGCGGGGTCGCGTTGGTCAGCGAAGTCGGCGATCGCCTGATGCAATCGGACGAAGCATTGTCGTTGGGTGGCCCGGCGAAGATCGCCGATCTGCTGTCGACGCGGCGCAATCCGAAAATCGTCATCATCGGCGGATCGACCAGCGCGATCGCCACGATCGTGTTGCTGCTCAAGACCGCCAGCATTCCCTTCGGCGCAGGCGCGATCACGCTGCTCCACCGCGAACCGCTCCGTCCCTTCTACCCCACCCCCGAAGCGGCACGCGCGGAAGGCTTCACCGATTTCGGCCCCGATGACATCTGCCCGGTCAGCGGCTTTGTCTATCGTCTCGCCGGATTCCGGCTGGAAGCGCGCGAACTGGTGCTGCGGATGCTGCGGATCGATGGGCGTACCCCAGATCCGCGCCTGACCGTTCATCAGGTGACCGGCGACGACGATCCCGTCACCCGCGCCCACCTCGCCGAGGCTGATATCGTCATCGCCGCGCTCGGCTATCGTCCGCGCGCGCTGCCGATCCACGATGCGAAGGGCGCTCGCATCGCGCTCGCCGCCGATCACGGCGCAGCAATGGTCGATCGCCACTGCCGCATCGTCGATGCGAGCGGCGCGCCCATCCCCGGACTCTATGGTATCGGGCTGGCAGCCGGCTTCGTGCCATGGGGCAAGCTCGGCGGCGAGGCGAGCTTCTCGGGCCAGGCCAATGGCCTGTGGCAGTGGCAGAACGACGTCGGTGCGATGATCGTCGATCAGGTGCTGGACGACGCGGTGCGGGCGGTCGCATGACACCACGCCTGCCAGCGCCGATGGTCAGCGTCGTGATGCCGACCTACAATGGCGCGGCGCTGATCGGCGAGACGATTGCGTCGCTGCAGGCGCAGAGCTTTCGCGATTTCGAACTCATCATCGTCGATGATTGCTCCACCGACGACACTGTGGCGGTGATCCGCAGCTTCGACGATCCGCGCATCCGGCTGATCCAGTCGCAGAAAAACCGCCGCGTCGTGCTGAGCCGCAACGCAGCCTTTGCCGAGGCACGCGGGCGCTATATCGCCGCGCTCGACCACGATGATCTCTGCCACCCCGACCGCTTCCAGCGCCAGGTCGCGTATCTCGACGCGAATCCGGGGATCGTACTGGTCGGCAGCGCCGCAAATGTCCTGGAAGACGGCACCATTCTCCCGTCATCGCTCGCGCCGCTTTCCACGCCCCCGGTCATCGCGTGGTTGCTGCAGATTGAAAATCCGCTGGTCTGGTCGTCCGTTATGCTGCGCACCGATGCGGCGCGGCAGCTTGACCCGTTTATGCGGCCGGAAATGGTCTATGCCGAGGACTTCGATCTCTACCACCGCATCGCCAGCTTTGGCGGCGTCGCGCGGTTGGACGATGAATTGCTGACCTATCGTCGCCACAGCGGCGGCGCGTCGCAAACGCAAGCGCAGGCCATGCGCCAGGCCGCAATCCGCGTTTTGACCGGAGTGTATGTCGAGCCGTTTGGCGAAGCGGCGGCGGAGACGGCCGATTTGATCGTCACGCATGTCATGGGCCAGCAACCGGTGCCGGATCGGTTGACGTTGGAACGGGTGGGATCGGCGCTGGTCGCCTTGCAGGACCGGTTCCTGGCCCAGCATCGTCCGGATCGCGAGAGCCGCAGCCTCATTCGCTGGGAAACCGCGCGGCGCTGGGCCCGAATCGGTCGTGCCGGTCTGCGGACCGGCACGCTGCGGCTGGGCGACGCGGCGGCGGTGCGCCCACCCCATCTCGGCCTGGGCTATGCCGGGATCGAGGAGCTCATCCTGTCGCGCATCGTCGGGTCGGTACGGGCGGCACAGCGGCGGGTGCGCAAAGACGCGGCCGCCTAGGCACATCAAACCGCCCCGGGAAATTAATTCAAACTGCGACTTTTACGCAACGCCCACCAAATGGGTCGCCTATCATGCGATTTCGCCACGCCAATCCAGATGTGTGAATTTTTTGTGACATTTCAGCGCCATTTCAGTGACGTTGACTGTAACAATCTTGACCCAAACCCTGTGTAGCCGCCCGGAGCACCAGGACGCCTAGGTCCAAAGGTTCAGGGGATTCAAAATGACTGTTCGATCGGGCTTCCGCCTGCAGCTCCTCTTGGGTGGCGCTGCTCTCGCCATCAGCGCGACGCCAGCGTTCGCGCAGACCGCGCCGACCGCCGATGCTACCGCACCAGCGGCGACCGCCACTCCGGAAGATCAAGGCCTCGGTGACATCGTCGTTACCGCGACCAAGCGCGAAACCAACCTCCAGAAGACGCCGATCTCGATTTCGGTGCTCAACACGCAGGGTCTGACCGACCGCCACGTGCTCAGCTTGTTCAACCTGGCCGACGGCACGATCCCGTCGCTGCGCGTTGCAACCTTCGAAGCACGCCAGTCGGCGCTGACGATCGGCATTCGCGGTATCGTCCCTTACGATCAGAACCAGACCGCTCGCGACGGCGGCGTCGGCGTCTATATCGACGGTGTCGCGCTCGGTAAGACGCAGGGCCTGAACGCTGCGCTGTTCGACATTGAGCGTATCGAAGTGCTGAAGGGTCCGCAGGGCACGCTGTTCGGTCGCAACACCGAAGGCGGCGCGCTGTCGTTGGTCTCCAAGGCTCCGACCGGCGTGTTCGATGGCCGCATCACCGGCGGCGTCGGCAATTATGGCAGCCACAATGTCGACGCGCATCTCGACCTGCCGTCCTTCTACAATATCGCGCTGAAGTTCGACGGCGTGTACCAGCATCAGGATCCGACCGTGAAGGATCCGCTCACGGGTTCGACCGGCTGGAACTATTATGATCGCAAGGGCGGTCGCGCCGCTGCCCGCTGGCAGCCGGTTGACGGCTTCACGGCCGACTTCGCTTATGATTATGCGAAGGACGAAAATACCCCGCAGTACAGCCAGCTGATCAACTACAACCCGAACAACTATGCCGTCGGCACCTACAACGCGGCTGGTGCTCTGACGCTCAACGGCGCGGCCTGCGGCGGCACCATCACTCCGGTGCAAGCCGCGGCCGGACGCCAGATCTGCGTCGCGCCCAAGGGCCCGCTGGTGGGCGTGCATCCCGGGCGGCAGACCGTTGCAGACGTTGGCGTGCCGCAGCAGCCTAGCGTCGATATCACGCACGGCTTCTCGGCCAATCTGAAGTACAAGGTCGCTCCGTGGATGGAGCTGCGCTCGATCACCGCATGGCGCGGCGTCAGCACGGACCAGTGGGACAATTCGGGCGGCCCAGAGCGCAGCTCGTTCGCGCCGTTCGTGCCCAACACAGCCAACCCGACGGCGATCAACACGACCGGCACGTTCAGCCGTTACAGCCTTTCGTTCCTGCGCCAGCATCAGTTCAGCCAGGAATTCCAGGCGGTTGGTAGCATCCCTGAGTTCGATTACGTCGTCGGTGCCTATTACTATACCGAACACGCGACCGAATATGCGGCGACCCCGCTCTCCAACCAGTGGAATAGCGACGGCACGGCTTACACCATCCGCAGCCCGATCCCCGGCAACGCCTCGGCGATCACTGGCGCGAACTCGGGCTATCAGCAGTACGATCCGTCGTGCAACAACACGCTGGGTGCCACCGTTGCGCAGTTTGCCAACAGCTGCCAGTTCATCACGCGCGCCAGCCAGGCTGCCGACCACAACTATTCGGTCTTCGGCAACCTGACCTACACGCCCGAATTCCTGGGCAATGTCCTCCACATCACCGCCGGTGGCCGTTGGACCAAGGACGATCGCCACGGCACGCTCTACGTCGTCAACAACCGGTCCGATCTGGTGACTGCGGGTACGGTGTCGCCGTTCTCGTTCAAGAACAGCATCAGCCGCTTCGACCCGATGTTCAACATCGCCTTTGATGCCAGCCGCGACGTTCACTTCTACGCCAAATATTCGACCGGCTTCCGTGCCGGTGGCGCAAACGACCGTTCGCTCCAGTTCAACGCGTTCGGGCCTGAAGCCGTCAAGTCGTACGAAATCGGCGCAAAGATGGACTTCTGGAACCATCGTGCGCGCCTGAACATCGCCAACTACATCATGGATCGCACCAACACGCAGTTCGACTTCGATTATTTCGATACGGACGGCAAGAGCGTGACCAATGGTACCCATATCGAGCAGACCACGAACGCTGGCAGCAGCAAGATCCGTGGTGTTGAAATCGATCTGACCGTGAAGCCGATCCCGGAACTGACGCTGACCGGTTCGTATGCCTATACCTACTGGCGTGCGCCGTCGGCGGTGAACCCGCTGACCCCCGGCGCTCCGGCGCAGCAGCTCTACATCGTCTACACGCCTAAGAATGCCGCATCGGGCGCGATCGACTATGTCGTGCCGATCAATGTTGGCGACGCAAGCGTTCGCCTGCACCTCGACGGCAACTATTCGAGCAGCCAGTACAGCTTCCAGCTCGAGCCGACCAAGACCGACGCAAGCTTCGTCATGAACGGTCGCCTCGCACTGGCCGACATCGCGGTGAACGACCATAACAAGGTCACCGTGTCGGTTTGGGCGCGCAACCTGCTCGACACGACCTACATCTACCGTCGCTCGGCTGCGAACTCGTCGCCGGTCGTCAACTACAATCCGAACGGCACGGTTGCCTCGACCAACTATGGCGGCATCCTCGGCGACTATGCCAACTTCAACGCACCCCGCACCTGGGGCCTGGAGCTGTCGGCTAAGTTCTGATCTGCTCTAACGACGGATAAGACCCGGCCCGAGCATCGCTCGGGCCGGGTTTTTCTTTGTCAAAAACGCTTGCTGCCGCACGGCTCCGCGCGCGGCCGGGCAGACGCGACATCGGGCGCGCCGCAGGCGTAAACGCCGTCGGCGCGGTAGAATTTAGAAAAGTGCGGCGACCACCGCTGCGACTTCGGTCGCATCGCGACCGTCGATCGGCACTTCGCGCGCAGGATTGACGCTGTAGCCGCCGAGCACGCCATCGCGATCGATCGTTACGGCGACGACACGCCAGGCGGTCCCCTCTCGCACCGCTGCCAATCCCCCTGCGACCGGATAGCGGCCGGGATCGACCACCACGATCGCGTGCCCCGGCAAACCGCCGCCCAGCGTCGCGCGCCCTACCCGGAGCCCGAACGCCGCGTCGCTGACGTCGCGCGGCGCGTCGATCGTGCCGCCGGTGTTGACGAAATCGATCAACCCGTCGGGCAAAGGCGCACCATAGACCGTCAGCGCGCGCGCGCGTGGGGCGGGCGACGGCTTGAGCAGCGCACGCTCGTCATGCGCGTCCCGCTTGTTGGGAAGCGGTCGGGCCTCGGACGAGGGTTGCGCGGCAGATAGCCCGTTCAGCTCCCGCGCCAGGCTCGCAATTCGGCTCCGGCTCCGCGACCATCGATGCGCGGGGTCGACGACATTTTCGAGAAACGGTGCCAGGCTGCCATCCTGATAGGCGGCCAAGACGTTGTGCCGGAGTGCCGCTTCATCCGCGACGCCAAACAACCGCAAAAGCGCCGACTGTACCGCAGCGTTCCAGCGCGGCCACGGCTTTGCCGCGTTTTCGACCCGAGACAGATTGACTTGCGCCAGCCCGAAACGCTGCTCTACATCGGCGATAGTGAGGTCCGCGTCGAGCGACCGTCGCGCCCGCACCGCCGCCGCCAGCAGCAAAGCGAAGCGTTCCTCATCGTCGTCGATCGGCTTGCCGTCGGCAAAGGGTTGCGCCCATTCGGCGAGATCGAAGCCGGGATCGTCAATGTCGATCAGCAAGTCGCTCGGGGCGATGCCAAGTGCGGTTGCAATGCGACCGAGTTCGTCCGTCCGCGCAACCACTTCGCCGCGTTCGATCTTGGACAGTCGGATATAGGGGATTTCGGGTAAAACTGCGGCAAAGCGCAGCAATTTCATAAAGCCGGCGGCGCGACGCTTCTCCCGCAGCCGGTTGGGAAACACGATATTACGAAAAGGATCGATCGGGATTTCGGTCAGATCGCGCTGGCCGACTTTTGCTTCGCTCTGTGTTGACCGGCCGATCGTTGATTCCATTGCTCGCTCCGCCGGAATCCACTGCCCTGGCTATCCTTGCGCGCGCTTGTAGGCAGGGCGAGCGGGGCGGTCAACGCGGTCGCGAAATCGAAGGGCGCATCTCAGTGCAGGCGGTGGCCAGCCTGGGTGTCTTGGCCAAAGAGGCCACCATCGGCAAAAGGCAAAATCGTCACAGCGGCGACACGGCCACTACCGTGCAACTCCAACCAGCCGGGCACGCAGGGTGCAGGGTAGCTTGGCGAAAACGCGACCCCGATGCCGTCGGTGACCACCCCCAGGCAAGGCGGACTGGCACCATCGGGCCACCGCCCCGCGAAATAGTCGAGCAACGCCGCACCGGCGCGCTGCAATGCGCCCTCCAGGGACGACGTCGGCGCGAAGGCCGGTGCGCCGGCGGTCAGCTCCGCCCACACGTCCATCCGATGATTCCAGCAGGTCAGGCGAAGGATACCCCGTTCTGCTGTAACGCCGATCAGCGCGGTCTGGTTGCCAATCTGCATCAACGCCCCCGCACAACGGGCGAGCCGCGTCGCAAGGGCCGTGAGGCGGCGATTGGGCCGAGGAAGCGGACGCTGCAACCATTCAACGCGGATGTTCTGAAGGTTGGTGTGCATGGTTGTGCCAATCGTTTTTGATCAGAGGACCATCCGAGCACCAGCGTGTGCGGTGCCACCGGGTGAAATCACGCTCAGTGGGTCGTGCGCGACCCGTGCACGGGGGCATCCTCGGCCGCGAGGTGGATGGAAAACGGCTCAGGCAACGATGCCCGGCTCGTTGGTGCGATCCGGCCGCTTGCCGCATCGGCGGCCTGTATCGTGTCGAACGCCGTGACCTGTACCAGCCGGTTGTGCGGAGCCGAGGGATCGGGCAGCAGCGACACAGGCGCAGTGCGCAGCGGCGGCGGCGATTTTGGCTTGCGCGGAGCTGGCGCGGCGTGGCGCTGGCGCAGTCCTTCGGTCATCAACGCGAAGCGCGGGTCGCGCGCAGTGAGTTCGACGATCGTCCGCGCCGCCGATTTGGTGATCTGGCGCACGCGTTCCTTGGTGACACCGGTCTCGTTTGCGAGATCGTCCAGCGTGGCGGTCTCGAAGATACGCCGCGCGACGATTTCACGGTCGCGGGCCAACTTTTCTTCCAGCTTGTCGAGCTGCTCGGGATCAATCCCGTGCGTGGCGGTCTTGAAGCGCGGCGCGCCGTCGATACGGACGGGCGTGGCGCGCTTGGCACGCGGGCGGCGGCGCATTTGATCGAGCGACACCTGGCGCAGATGGTCGACATAGGCGTCGATCAGCGCGTTCATCGCGGATTCGGCGAGATAGTTCGACGCACAGGCCTCGGTCTGTTCAAGCGCGAATTCGTCCTCAATGGTCACTTCGACCGCGCCGTCTTCATTCTCGGAACGGGCCGTCAGCGCATCGAGCGACACGGTCATTGCGCCAACCTTGCGCGCCGAGGGGCGCTGATCGGCCATCATGCGGAAGCGCAGGCTCTGCAGCTCGCCACGGATTTGCCAATTCACGAAGGTGGTGAATTGCGCCTTGGTCGGATCATAGGCTTCGATGGCGCGATGCACCGCGATCGCACAGCACTGCTCGGCATCATCCCAATGTGCGGCCAGGCCATATTGGCGGATGAAGTGGCGGATGCGCGGCGCGATCAGCTTCAGGATATTTGCAAAGGCGCGATCGACGGCAACGCGCTGGCGGGCGGTCTGCTTGGCGTCGCGCGGTGTGTTCTCGATGATAGTGGCGACTGCGGCTTCGAGTGCTGCTGTGGTCTTCGACATCGATTTTCCCCAATAAGTGGGCAGCCCCTACTGCCCTTCGCTCTGGAAACCGGTGTCGCGGAAAAATCCTAACAAGGAGGAAACGATCCTATACGTATATCTACATCGACTGCGTCGCAGTGCGGCCTGATTCTAGATAATATACGTTTTTATAGTGACTTACTCGAGCATCGCTATCACAATACATATATTGGATGATATTGGATTGCAAGGGCGAAGAATCGGCAATTGCGCGGCGTGGCCGCTCAAATCGCGAAATTGGCGGGCTGAATCCGGCGATCGATGTAGGCAAGCAACCACTGCTGATGGGCCCGCGTCGGGTCACCGGCCTGCGCGATCCGCTTTTCGGCGTCGGCCGCGCCAACTTGTGCGCGTAGCAACACATGCGCCCGCGCGGGCAAGATCCCGCCTTTGAGAAACCGCACCGCATCTCCCAAACCGAGATGATGCGCGAGATAGGCAGCGCGCGCGGTGGTCTTGACGCTGTCGTCGGTGCTGATGCCCCGTTTTTGTAGCTGCGACAGGTTTTGCCGGGCATAATCGGCAATGCCGTCAATCGCGGTCGTCGGATCATAGCGCAAGGCAAGCAAGGCACCGCGCGCCGCGCCGCTGACCTTGCCGTCCGAATTGAGCCAGCCCTTCGCATGCGCTGTGGCGTTCAGCGCCGTCCCCGGCGTTTCGGCAAGACCTTCCCACGTCGCGTTAAGAAACTGGCCGAGCCCGGCCGCGCTCGACCGCGGATTGCGCGAGTGGCAATTCCAGCTGCCATCACGGCTCTTGGCCGCCTCGGCATCGACAATCGTCGCGAGCGCCGTCGCGGGAATGCCGGTACGTTGCGCCGCTTCGCACAAAGCCGCGCGGAAGCGCGCATTGGGGCCGAGTCCCCCATCCGGGCCAAGGGCGGCCGAAGCGTCGACCGCGCCCGAAGGGGACAAAGCCGCGGCCGATGTAGACGGCACCGCCGTCGCCGGATCGTCGCACGGACACGGCACCGTTTTTAGAGGCGCGTCCTCGGGCGCATTCTCCTGTGGTGCCAGCATTTTCAGCAGCGCATCCATGTCGCTGCGCGTCAATCCTGGGTCGGCAGCGGTACGGTCCGGGGCACCGCCGTCGCCGAGCGCAGCGCGCCACAAGCTATTGGCGAGCTCGGTCTGGGCAGTGCTGTAGATCACATGCGCGCGCTGGGTCGGCGTCATCGCCACAAGGGCCGCTCGATCGATCATCGCCGTGCCACCCTGCTGCGCGCCAGGCGCGCGGCCGCGATGTCATCCAGCCGCCCCTGTTCACTGGCCTCTTCGGTCCGCACCAGTTCGTCGCGATGACGCTCCACCGCGCCGTCAATAACGCGCATCGATCCATAGGCTTCGGCGGCTTGCCCGCGAAGCGTGGCAAGGCGCGCTTCGACACTACGGGCTTCGTGCTCCAGTCGCTCGCGTTCGGCGCGCATGCGGGCCAGCCACGCATCGGTGGTGAGCCAACCGGCCGCTTGCCCGACCGCGCGCTCGCGCGCGATCGACTGAACCAGCGCGTCCGATTCGCGTTCGATCCGGCTGTGATATTCCACCTCTACGCTGATCGCGACCCGGACGGTCTCGACCGCGCGCTGCTGTACGCGCTGCGCGGTATCGAACGGCGTTCTCATGCGGCTTGCTCCAGCATCGCGGCCAGCGCAGCGAAGCCGGCGGCGCAATCGCCCTGGTCGTCCTTGCCCTGGCGCAACATCGCTTCGATTTGTGGCGCGATCGCCACGGCGCGATCGATCTCGGCGCTCGACCCGGCCTTATAGGCACCAAGCCGGACGAGCTCCTCCATATCGGCATAAGTGGACAGCAACGCGCGCGCGCCGAGCCTGGTCGCGTTCTCGCTGTCGCTCAGGCAGTGCGGCAAGGTGCGCGACACCGATTTCAGGACGTCGATCGCGGGATAGCGTCCGCGTTCTGCGATCTTGCGGCTCATCACGACATGGCCGTCAAGAATCCCGCGCACGGCATCGGCGACCGGCTCATTATGGTCATCGCCGTCCACCAGCACGGTGAACAGCCCGGTGATCGAGCCCTGCCCGGGCAAGCCCGGCCCTGCCCGTTCGAGCAAGCGCGGCAGTTCCGCAAACACCGTCGGCGTATACCCCTTGGTCGCGGGCGGCTCGCCCGACGCCAGCCCGATTTCGCGCTGCGCCATCGCAAAGCGCGTGACCGAGTCCATCAGGCACAGCACGTTCAGCCCCTGATCGCGAAAATGCTCGGCAATGGCGAGCGTCGTCCACGCCGCCTGCCGCCGCATCAGCGCCGGCGCATCGGAGGTCGCGACGACGACGACACTGCGCGCCAGTCCTTCCGCGCCGAGATCGTCCTCGACGAATTCCTGCACTTCGCGACCGCGCTCGCCGACCAGCCCGATCACCGCGACGTCGCATTCGGTCCAGCGTGCCAGCATCGAGAGCAGCACCGATTTCCCGACGCCAGAGCCGGCGAACAGGCCAAGGCGCTGCCCCTCACATAAGGGGGCAAACAGATCGAGCACGCGCACCCCCGTCTCGACGCGGTGGCCAACCCGCGCACGATCAGCGGCGGGCGGCGGCGTGGCTTTGATCGGGCGCGGATCGGGGCCGAGCGGAAGCGGGCCGAGCCCATCAATCGGGCGGCCGAGCCCATCGACCATCCGCCCCAGCCAGCCCGCGCCGGGCCGGATCGAAACCTCGCCCGCCGTCAGATCGGCGCGCATGCCCAGGCCGACGCCCTGCGGATCGGTAAAGGGAAGGCACAGCGCAATGCCGCGGTCGAGCGCGGTCACCTCGGCCTCAATCTCGCCCCCGGCGATACGGATACGGCTGCCAATATGCGCCGCACCAACCAAGCCTTCGACCTCAATCAAGGCACCGCGCACCGCGACCACACGTCCAAAGCGGGTATCGGGCGATAGCGCGCGGATTGCCCGCGCAGCGCCGGCCAGCGTCGGCATGGCCCGCTCAGGCCGCTGCGGTTTCGGAAGACCCTGCAGGCGTCTCCAGCGCAATCAGATCCCGCGCCGGGGCCAGCGCGCGATAGAATTCTCCCCGGGCGATTTCGTTGGCGAAGCGGACACACGCCTGCTTCACCGCATCGGGAGCGCCGGGATTGAGCAAGTCGCGCAACGCAACCAAGGTTGCTTCCTGGTGCTTCTCGCGCCCGTCGGGGTCGATATACGCCAGCATACAGGAAAAATAGAGTTGGCGTGCCGGAGTCGTGGCCTCTTCCGGCCGCATGACTTCACGACCGCGCAGAATCGACACCGTGTTTTCGACGCGCAACTGTGTTCGCCCGACGGCGCTGATGACCGCACCGTTCAAAATGGCCTTCTCGCCATCGCGCAAAGTGATCCTCAACATAATGGTGGCGTCCTCTCAATCTGCCATCGTTATAGGATCATTCTTGCCTGGTCGGCCAAACCGGTCGGCAAAAATTGCCCACCTGCCGATTTTCTTCACAAATAGTGGGCCGACATCGCGCCCCTGCGCCAACCGCATCCTATAAAATAAGCGAGCGTGTCGCGTACTGCGCACTGCAAGGAGATCCGCATTGAGCCTCTATTCCGCCCTTTACGCCGGCGTTTCCGGCCTGAATGCTCAATCCAGCGCCATGGCGACGGTTGCTGACAACATCACCAACATCAATACGATCGGCTATAAAGGGACCGAGGCCCAGTTCCGGACGCTGGTCACCGACGGCCGTTCCCAGGCCAATTATTCGGCCGGTGGCGTCGCCGCCGTCTCGGTCGCGCAAGTTTCAAAGCAAGGGCTGATCCAGTCCTCGAGCAGCAACACCGACCTGGCCATCGACGGCGGCGGCTTTTTCGTTACGCGCACGTCGACAAGCAGCACCGCCGACCCCGCCTTCACCCGCGCCGGATCGTTCCGCCCGGATTCCGAGGGCTTTCTGCGCAACGCGAGCGGCCTGTATTTGCAAGGCTGGCGCCTCGACTCCACCGGCAGCTACACCAATACCGGCGGGCTGAACGGGCTCGAATCCGTCCGCGTTAGCGATCTGGTCGGGACAGCTGCGCCCACCACGCGCATTCAGGTCCGCGCCAATCTCCAATCCACCACCGCAGTCCATGTCGGAGCCTATACGCCGGGCAACCTCGCCAGCGGAACGGTAACGCCCGACTTCAAACGCTCCTTTGACGTCTATGATTCGCAGGGCGGATCGCACCGTTTGACCATGGCCTATCTCAAGACCGGCGCTAACCAATGGGCTTCGGAAACCTATGCCGAACCGGCCAGTGATGTGACGGCAGCCGGCGGCTTGCTGTCGAGCGGCACGCTTGCGTTCAATCCAGATGGTAGCCTGAACAAGACCGGTTCGACCGCAGCGTTGTTCAGTCCGCTCAGCATTTCCTGGACCAATGCGGCCGCATCGGCTCCGATAACGCTTGCGATCGGCAATGATGGCGGGCTCGACGGCATTACCCAATTTGGCAGCGAATCCGCGCTGATCTCCTCCAACGTCGATGGCGGGCAGCTCGGCCAATTGTCGTCGATCGACATCACCAAGACCGGCCAAGTCAATGCCGTGTTCTCGGACGGCAAGACTCGCTCGGTTTTTCAGTTGCCGATCGCCAATTTTCAAAATCCCGACGGCCTCACCCGCTTGCCGGGCAATGCCTATGCGAGCAGCAAGAACTCGGGCACCCTCACCCTCAACAAGCCGGGCTCGCTCGCCGCAGGCACGGTCGCAGCGAGCTCGCTCGAAGCATCCACCGTTGACTTGGCTGGCGAGTTCACCAACATGATCCGCTTTCAGCGGGCCTATAGTGCCGCGTCCAAAATCATCACCACCGCCGACGAAATGTTGCGGGAAGTCAGCGACCTGAAGCGCTGATCGGATGACAATGGGGGCCGGTCATGTCGCTTAGCGAAATTCTGGGATCGGCGACGTCCGGGCTTGCGGCAGCGCAGGCCGGGCTGCGCACGGTGTCCAACAACATCGCCAATGTCGGCGTGGCGGGCTATGCGCGCGAAAAGGTTACACTGGCGACCCGCGTCAATTCCGGCGGGGTCAACGGCGTCGTCATTGGCGAGCCGCAGCGGGTCGCCGATCGCTTTCTCGAAGCCTCGGTTTACCAGCGTGGCGGGGACTTCGGTCGGGCGGATGTGACGTCCTCTTATCTCGATCGGCTCCAGTCCTTGCTGGGCCAGCCGGGCGATGCGGCGAGCTTGCCCGCAAAGCTCGATTCGATTTCGGCATCCGCAATCGCGCTGACCGGATCACCGGGATCGGCCCAGACCGTCGCATCGTTTACCGGCAACGTGCAGGACGCGATTTCGTCGATGCAGCAGCTCAATGGCGACGTCACGAATCTGCGCGGCGATGTCGAATCCGAAGTCGGCACCACGGTCGACCGGATCAACGGGCTGCTGTCGCAAATCAATGATCTGAATGGAACCGTATCGCAGCAGGTCGGGCAAGGCCGCAGCACGTCCGGCGCTGCCGATCAACGGACGACGGCGCTCACCGAACTGAGCAGCCTGATCGGAATCACGGTACGCGACCAACCGGATGGCCGTGTTTCGATTGACACAGCTTCCGGTGCGACGCTCCTCGACCGGCGTCTGCGCCAACTATCCTATGCCGGGACCGGAACGGGCGATGGCGCACAGGCCTCCTATCCGCCGATCGACATTCGCTTTGCCGACCCCGGCGGTGCCTCGCCGGCAACGGGCGAACGGATCGAGACCGCTGCGGCGGGCGGGAAGCTCGGTGGATTGCTGGCTCTGCGCGACCGCGCGCTGCCGCAGTTTCAAGAGCAACTCGGCACCGTGTTCAGCGGGATGGCGGAAGCGCTAAATTCGGTGTCGAACGCCGGCACCACGGTTCCGGCCCCGACCGAACTCGACGGGCGGCAGACCGGATTGGTCGGCGGTGACCGCCTTGGCTTTACCGGCTCGGCAACGTTCGCGGTGCTCGGCACCAGCGGAAAGCTGGTGGCCAGCACGACGGTCGATTTCTCCCGCCTGGGCGCGGGCGCGACGGTCAATGATGCCGTCACCGCGATCAATGCCGGCCTTGGCGGCGCGGCCACGGCAAGTTTCACCGGCGGGGTGCTGACCTTGAAGGCCACGGGCGGCGGCAACGGCGTCGCCATCGCGCAGACACCCGGTGCCCCCAGCGATCGCGCCGGAATCGGCTTCTCGCAATTCTTTGGCATGAACGACCTGGTCCGCAGCGATACCAGCAGTTTGACGCCGAGCGGCTTCATCGCGAGCGACCCGCACGGATTTGGGGCAGGAGAAACCGCCAACATTGTGCTGCGCGACGTGTCGGGACGCGCGCTGACCAGCTATACGCTCACCGGCTCGGTCGGTCCGACCATTGGCGATCTGGTGACCGAGTTGAACGCGTCGCCCTTGTCCAAATATGGCAGCTTCGCGCTCGATCAACGCGGTCGCGTGGAGTTTAGCCCCCTCACCGGTCTGTCCGGGGCCGTCTTGTCGGTCCCGTCTGACTCGACCAATCGGTTCGGCAGCGGCGTCTCGTTCAGCTCTTTGTCGGGGCTGACCGGTGCGACAAGTGGCCTCGGGCACGCGAAAGTGCGCGGCGACATCGACGTCAACCCGAACAAGCTGCCCCTGGCCATATTGGATACAACCGCAGCGGTCGGTGCCAAGGCCGTCGGCGCGGGCGACATTCGCGGTGCCACGGCCTTTGTCGATCGGCTGGCACAGACCATCGATCTGGGTAAGGACGGTGTTGTCACGCTCGATCATGTGTCCAGCGCGCTGCTCGGCGGCGCGGGATTGAAAGCCAGCCAGGCCAAGACCAATCTCGACAATGCGACCTCGCGCCGCGACGATGCGATCAATCGTCGAGACAGTTTTTCGGGCGTCAATATCGACGAGGAATTGTCGCAGATGGTCGTGCTGCAAAGCAGCTATTCGGCCTCCGCCCGTGTCATCAGCACCGCCAGCAGCATGTACGACACGCTGCTGGCGATGATCCGATAGGAACGCCCCATGACCCGCATTGCCACCGTCCCGCTGCAACAAGTCATGTCGAACGCGATTCAGCGCGCGCAAGCCAAGCTCGCGACATCGCAGCAAAACCTGGCGACCACCAAGAAGGCGAACACCTTCGCGGACCTGGGCAGCGAATCGGTCCGTAACCTTTCGGCGCACAGCATGCTCGCGCGGCAGAGTGCCGAGACCACGGTCGCAAAGCGCGTGCAGACGACGCTGAGCCTGTATGATGCGCAACTGACCGGGATCGATACGTCCTCGGAAAACCTGCGCCAAAGCATCCTCACCGCGCTCGGCAACGGCCAGACAAGCGGCCTGCAATCGACGATCGACGGGGCCTTCGAACAATATCGCAACGCGCTCAACAGCACCGAGGG
Source organism: Sphingomonas echinoides ATCC 14820 (assembly GCF_000241465.1). Taxonomy (GTDB): domain Bacteria; phylum Pseudomonadota; class Alphaproteobacteria; order Sphingomonadales; family Sphingomonadaceae; genus Sphingomonas; species Sphingomonas echinoides. Next base: position 3,264,686 of record NZ_JH584235.1, on the reverse strand, counting down.
CGGCGTCGCCATGTTCGGCGGCTCGCAAACCGATACGCCCCCCTTCAAGCCCAAGGCGCTGAGCGATCTGGTCGGGTTGCCGCAGTCCGATGCCTTTGCCAACGATAGCGTCGTTGCATCGGCGCGCATCGCAGACGGGGTTGATGTCCCGTATGGCGTTGGCGCAAGTACCGCAGGGGGCGGCCTTTACACGGCATTTCAGTCGCTTGCTCAGGCGGGCCCGATCGGCGCGACGCTGACGGCCGCCCAGAAAACGGCGTTGACGACTGTCGTAGACCAGTTGCAGAGCGGCCTTGGATCGCTGCGCGCAGTGAATGCCGAAAATGGCCGCCGGACCACGCAAGTGGAATCGATGATCAACAGCGGCGATCAGCGCAAGACGTTGCTGACGGGGGTGATCGGCGCGAACGAGGACGCCGATCTGGGCCAGGTCGCGACCGACATTTCGCAGCAAAAGACGATCCTTGAAGCGAGCTATTCGGTGTTTTCGCAGCTCGCCGGGCTGAGCCTGGTTCAGTATCTGAAATAACCGCAGCAAGCCCCGTTCGCCCGCGCTAATGGCGGCGAGCGAACGGGGCATTGCGCACTATCCCGGGGTCGAGGCCAGCAAGTCCGCATAGACTCCCGCCGGGCTGGCCGACGGAATCGCTGCCATTGCGGCGCTGATTTGAGCGGAGTCGATCTTCCCGACCGGGCTTGTCAGCACATCGAACACACCCGCGCTGGGCAATGTCGCAAATGCCGCCTGATAGCGCGTGCGCAAGGCCTGCAATTTATCCTCCCGACCGATCATCGCGAGCGCGATCGCATGGCGAAGGATGGTGGCCTGCGCCACCTCGCTCAAGCCCACTTTGGCCGGGAGCGACGCACCGGTCACGGTCGCCAATCCATTCCAGTCACGCCGCCGCCACAGAATTTCTGCGCGGATCGCAGCACCGTCGGGGACATCGGCGAGCGCGGCGAACGCGGCGTCGGTCTTGCCCAGCAAGGCTAGCGCCACCGCCTCGACACGTTGGCGATCCCAGACCATCGGTTGCGAATAAGAGGGCCCGCTGCTGTTCCGCAACGCCTCGACCGCTTTGGCCGGGTCGCCCGCGAGGATGCGCAACGTCGCCACGCGCACAGACAATGGCCCCTTCGCGACATCGCTGGCACGCGCGGTCAATTGATATTGGAGCAGCTCCGCCGCCCGGGCATATAAACCCGCCGCCTGGAGTCGATCGGCCAGATGCACCGCCAGCAGATCGCCATCGGCACCGGCTGGCGTAATCTCGCGATATTCCCAGAACACGCCAGCCACATCGGGCAGAGGCATTTTGGAATCGGGAGCCAGCATCGTCGTGAGCGATTGTTGCAGCTGGGACAGAATCGGCGCAGCAGCAGCACCGAGCTTGCAATAGCGCAGCAGGGTCGATCCCGTGCGCAACATCGCGGCCGGATCGTGCGCGGCCTGCGCCTGCGCAAATTCGACCGTCAGAATGCGCCGTTCAAGATCGTCACCACGCCAGCCGAAACGGATCGCCCCAAGCTGCCGCACGGCAGCGGCCGGGGCAATCCGCCGCTGCGCAATGCCCACCATCGCCAGGCCCAATGCCGCCTCGGCGCGTTGCCCGCGCTCTGCCGCAGCACCGACCTTCTCGAACTGAGTGCGGGCATGGCCGAAATCGGCCTTCCCCAGATAGGCACGGCCCCGCAGGATGTTGGCTTCTCCGTCGGCAGGCTGCCGTTTCAGCCAATGCAAAGCCTGTAACCAGCGACCGTCGTCGAGCGCGGCGCGGATTGCGGCCAAGGCAAAGGGACGCCGCTCCAGCGGCGCGCGGTGGTTGATCGCCGGCAAGGCGCAATGCACCTCTGCCAACGCCGCCGCCGGATTGCCCAGGGCCTCCTGCGCCCGCAGCCGCCAGGCGCACGCTTCAGCATTGCCCAACAACGTCGGCCCCGACAGGGCAGACAGCGCTTCACCGCTCCGGCCAAACCCCGCCAACGTCACGCCGCGGGCAAGCTGGAAGGCGGGCACCAGCAGCAGATCAGGGTCGTCGGCAGCCATGATCTGCAGCGTGCCGAGCGCTTCTGGATACCGGCTTTTGCCGATCAGACTGCGCACCAGCGCCCAGCGGGCGGCTTGCCGTGTGGTGGGCGTCGCGTGCGCCAATGCGGACCATGCCTCCGCTTCCGGGCGCGCGGCCCATGCAGTGCCATCGACCAGCGCGGGCTGCGCGCTCAACACCGGTGCGAATCCCCGGAAACGCGGTGCGCTGGCCAGTGCCATTGGCGCATTGGCCGCAGCCACCGCCGCCGAGACGGGCTGCGGTGCGGATGGTGCCGCAGGCGACGGAGCGACTGCGGGCGGGCCCGCCGCCGATGGTGCATTGGCCCGCGTGGCAGCAAGGGGCGTGGCGATCGCCGAAGCGAGCGCGATGAGAGAAACCAGCCGCATCAGCGCGCGAGCAACGCGGCACCAAGGCCGAGCCCGCCCACGGCACAGCCAATGCAGAACACGAGCGACGGCACCATCATCCCGCGCTTGGCCGGTGAAGTCACCTCTTTGGCCGTGGCGCTGGCGACCACGTCACCGGCGCGAAGCGGTTCCGCAGAAGCCGCCGAGGCCGCCGTTGCGTCGCGGCTGGCGACCACACGGACGCGACTGGGTCGCTGATCATGACTCATGGTGATACGCCTCTTCCTTTATTGTTCTATTATAGAGGGAGCGTGCCGCCCGCAGTCGTCGCGGCGACACAAGCCGGAGACATCATGCGCCAACGTTTCGCCCGAGCCATTGCCGCACTGCCTATCGTCATCGTCAGCACCGGTGCCTCGGGCGGCGAAAGCGCACCCGCGCACACGGCACCGCAATATGTCGCGCTCGATCCCTTCGTCGTGCCGATCGTGGATTCGGATCGCATCACGGGCAATTTGCGCCTCAAGATCATGATCGATGCCGGAGACGCGGCAAGCGCAGAAAAGATGAAGCTGCGCCTGCCCGTCCTGCGGCAGGCGGCGATGGGCAGCGCGATCGACTTTGCTCGGCTACACGCGTCGCCCTTCCTGCCGGTCAATGCAGAATTGCTGGAAGGTAATTTGACGTCCGCCATGGCCGGCCCCGATCTCGGCCATGCGCGCGTGCTGATCACCGAGGTGTCGGCGACGAACGGCTGACCGGCTGCGCGGCGCGCGCCGGACCCTTGGGGGTGCCAACGACCGGCTTCTTCCCCGCATTTGCATTGCGGCGCGCCAGGGCCATGCTCAGATTGGCGGCCCCTTGCGGCGTCATGCTCGCCAAGATCATCGCGGTCGACCGATCCCGCATCTTCTGCGCAACCTGCATCTGCACGTCCATTTCGAGTTGTTCGAAAACAACCGCGGCGCGGGCGGGCTTCATCGCCTGATAGATCCGCGCAAGATTTTCATATTGCGGGTCGCTCGGCGCGGTCGGGCCGCCGACGGCGGGCTTTGCGGCGGCCGCCGCCTCCTGCCGCGCGGCCATGTCGGCTTTCAACCGTGCCTCCGCCGCGCGTGCCGCCTGCTCGCGCATGTCGAGCGCGCGCGTGCGCTTCTTTGTCGCGGCGTCGCGCGCGCCAAGATCGCCCTGGATGGCGCTACCCAAACGCGTCGGTTGGGGCTGATCCGCCAGTGCGGGCAGAGCCGCAGTAACGCCGTTGGCAAAAATCGACAGGCCGGCTGCAACCGCCGTCATTACGAGAAGCGAAGGGCGACCCATCAGGCGTCCGCCTCAATATAGGCAGCCAGCGTGCGTTCGGCGTGCGCGCGTTGATTGGCGGCAGAGGTCGCCTCGACGATCCGGTCAGCGGCGGCATCGGCAATCTCGATGATGATCCGCAATTCGTCGCTCAGCTTGCGCGCATCTTCCGAACAGCGCCCATTGGCGGCGATGCCATGCGACAGCATCGCCTTCATCTCCGACAGGACAATCTTGGCACGCTCGGTCGAATCGTCCAGCGCCGCAACGACATCGGACAATGGCGAATTCCGCATCGCCTTCAGGCTGCGCATCATCCGCACGCTCTGGATCAGGACCGCCGCGCAGAACAGCGCGGTGGCGATATTGGTACAGGCGACGAAATTCATCATGCGCACTCCTGGTATGGGTTTCGGGATATGCCGGTGATTAGGCGAACGGCCATTTTGCCGCTGCGCTGTCCGATCTGGGCGCGGCCAAGCGGCACGCCGCCGCACCGCAATTCCAGCGGCGCGTCCGGGCTTTGCGCGAGGTTGACGACATCCCCCACGGCAAGGCTGCGCAATTTGTCGAGGGACATCGCCGCTTCGCCGAGCACAACGTCGAGCGAGATGTCGGTCTTGCTGATTTCAGAGACCATATGCTCTTCCCAGATATGGTCGCGCCCGCTCTTCTCGCCCATGAAGCGCTGCAGCAGCTTTTCGCGCACTGGCTCGAGCGTGGCGTAAGGAAGCAGCATCGAGAATTTGCCGCCGCGCCCGTCCATGTCGACTCGGAAGGTCGCCACCGCGCAGATATTACTGTTCCCGGCGATCGCCGCGAAGCGCGGGTTGGTCTCGATCCGCTCCAACCCCATCGTGATCGGCTCGATCGGGGCAAAGGCCTCTGAAAAATCGGACAGCGCCAGATCCAGCATGCGCGATACCAATTTGGTCTCGATGGTGGTGAAGGCGCGACCGTCGATCAAAACCGGCGCGCTGCCGCCACGTCCGCCCAGCAGGGCATCGACCACGGCGTAGATGAGGCCGGACTCGACCGTGACGAGCCCGTAATTCTCCCATTCCTGAATGTGGAAGACGCCGATCATGGCGGGCAGCGCAACGCGCCCGACGAACTCGCCAAAGCGGGTCGAGGTCACCTCTTCCAGGCTGACCTCGATCGCATCGGAGGTGAGATTGCGCATCGAGCTGGAAAAGGCACGCACGACGCGATCGCACACCACCTCCAGCATCGGCAGGCGTTCGTGCGCGATGACGCGCGATTCCAGCACTGCGCGCAGGCCCTTCTTGGCCTCTTGCGGGACGCCGCTATCGCCGAACATCGCATCGATGGCGGCTTGGTCAAAGGTGCCATCGCCCAGCATCGCGCCCCCCATGGGGACATCGGGAAGGTCGAATTCTTCGAAATCGTCGCTCATTGCTGCACCAGATCTTCGATCAGCACATCCTTGACCGATCCTTCGCCAAGCGCGCCGGTGGTCCGCACCAGCAACTCCTCTTTCACGCGGAACACCGCCGCCGAGCCGGCAAGATCCTCGGGGCGCAATTCGCGCAAGAACGGCTGATACGCATCGAGCACCAGCGGCAGACCGGCCTTGATCGCCTCCTCCTTCATCGTGCCCGGGACCAGCATGACGTGCACTTTCAAAAAGCGCGCCACCCCATCAGGGGAGCGGATGTTGACGACCATTGCCGGGATATCGACGAACTTTACGCCTTCTTCGCCGCCGCCGTGCTTGGCCGCCTCGGCTTTCGCCGCTTCCGCTTTGGCAGCCTCCGCCTTTGGATCGCTCTTGCCGCCCAACAGGAAGAAGGCCGCGCCGCCCCCCGCCAGCAGCAACAGCAAGACGACAGCGCCAACAAGGATCAGCAGCTTCTTCTTGCCCGCTTTGGGGGCAGCGGGAGCCGCCCCCTCCTCGCCTTCTTCGCTCGATGTGACGTTCGGTTCCGACAAGGCCGTAATCCCCATGATTGTTTCGCCAGACGGTCAACCCGCTCGGTGATTTCATCCTATTATAGGATCAATGGGCGGCAAATTCTGCCTAGTGACCCAGATCGACAAAGATTTCGAAAGCAACCGCCGATGGATGTCTCTTCCTATGTGCTGCTGAGCCACGAGCAGGCGCTGCGTCGTCGGCTCGACGTGGCGGCCAACAATATGGCCAACATCTCGACCGTAGGGTTCAAGCGCGAACAGCCCGTCTTCCATGATTATGTCGAGCATGCCGACCAGGCGGTGACCGAAGATGCGAAGACCACGGCGTTCGTGCTCGATTACGGGGCAACGCACGACACCACGGCGGGCGCGTTTCAGCCGACCGGCAATCCGCTCGATGTGATGATCGACGGCCCCGGCTATCTCGCGGTCGAGGCCCCCGGCGGGGCGACCGCTTATACCCGCGCTGGGCTGATCCATGTGTTGCCGTCGGGGGATTTGGGCACGATCAGCGGGCAGCGGCTGCTCGGCGAAGGCGGCAAGCCGATCAATATTCCCCTAGAAGATGCCGGCAACCTTTCGGTTGCGGCGGACGGCACCGTGTCGGGAAAGACCGGCCAGCTTGGACGCATCGCGATCACCGTCTTCCCCAGTGAAGCGGGCGTCACGCCGCGCGGCGACGGGTTGATGGCCGCAAGCGGCGGGCGCGAGCTTTCCGCCACGGAAACCAAGCTGCGCAGCGGTGGCGTCGAGGGATCAAACGTCCAGCCGATCAGCGAAACCGCCGACATGGTCGAGATTTTGCGGGCGTACCAATCCAGCCAGCAAATGACCCAGAGCATGACCGACATGCGCCGCAAGGCAATCGATCAGCTCGGCAAAGTTGGCTGAGCCCCCCTTCCCTGAGTGAAAGGCCTTTATCATGCGTTCTCTCTCGATCGCCGCGACCGGTATGCTTGCACAGCAGACCAACGTCGACGTGATTTCGAACAACATCGCCAACATGAACACCGCCGCGTTCAAACGCCAGCGCGCGGAGTTTCAGGATCTGCTCTATCAGGAGGTGTCGCGCCCCGGCTCAGCCTCGGGTGGTGCCGATGCGAAGATCCCGTCCGGCATCCAGATCGGGGCCGGCGTCAAGACCGGCGGCGTCTATCGCATTCTGGAACAGGGTGCGCTGACGCAAACCAGCAACCCGCAAGACGTCGCGATCCAGGGCAAGGGCTATTTCCAGGTCACGCTTCCCTCGGGCGAAACGGGCTATACGCGCGACGGCAGCTTCCAGATTTCCGACCAGGGCGAATTGGTGACGCAGGATGGCTATGCCGTTCAGCCCGGCATCACGCTCCCGCAGGGGGCCGTGAATTTCAATATTTCCAAGACTGGCGAGGTTCAGGTCACCTTGTCGGGCAACCCCACGCCGCAAACGATCGGCCAGATCCAGCTTGCCTCCTTCATCAACGAATCCGGCCTGGAGGCCAAGGGCGGCAACCTGTTCCTGGAAACCAACGCGTCGGGCAAACCCACCGCCGCCAACCCCGGCGAACCGGGTTTCGGGACGCTGAGCCAGGGCTTTATCGAGGCATCGAACGTCAATCCCGTCTCGGAAATCACCGCACTGATCAGTGCGCAGCGCGCATATGAAATGAACAGCCGCGTGGTGAAGACGGCGGACGAAATGCTCTCCACCACGGCGCAGATGCGATGAGCCAGCAGCTCGGTCGTGCCGCGCTCTTCGCGCTACTGGCGTTTGCGCCGGCCATCGCTTGCGCGCAGCCGCCCGAGGCGGTCCGCGTCGCGGTGCTTGGCCATCCGATCGCGCGCGGCGATGTGCTTACGCAGGAAGACTTCACCGAGGATCAGCGCCCTGCGGCCCAGGCGCGCATTGCGCTGCCACCGCGCGATTGCGTTGGCCTGGAGGCGCGGCGCGCGCTTCCTTCGGGCTCGATCGTGATGACGTCCGATCTGATGCCGCAACAGCTCGTCCGTCGCGGCGAGCCGGTGATGATCCGCGTCGTCAGCGGCGGCCTGACCATTGCCGCCAGCGGGCGCGCGCTCGCCAGCGGTGCCAAAGGCGAGATGGTGCGTGTCGTCACCAACACCACCAGCCGAACCCTCGACGGCATTGTCGACGGTACCGGCTCGGTCCGCATCGTCGCGCCTTAAAGATCGATCCGATCCGCCTTCCACCGTCGGCCCGAACCGAAAGAACCGCCATGAAGAAGACTCTCGCATTGCTCCTCCTCGCCAGCACCCTCGCCGGGTGCGGCATACCAGGCCGACTGGCCAGCGTCGGCAAGGCCCCAAAGCTGAGCCCGGCGGGCACGGACGATGGCCCGGCGCTTGAGCCATCGCTCTCTGCCCCGTCCGATCGGCGCGGCCAGGGACGTTCGGCCACCGCCCCGCCCTCCCCGCCGAATGCGTCGCTCTTTCGCACGGGGGCAGGTGCCTTCTTTCATGATCAGCGCGCCTCGCAAAAGGGCGACATCCTGACGATCCGCATCAAGATCGCCGACAAGGCGGATTTGGGCAACGCCACGACACGCACCCGCGGCGGCACCGAATCCAGCGGCATCAGTGCGTTGTTGGGGCTGCAAAACCCGTTGGCCAAGGTCCTGCCGGGGCAGGTCGATCCGGCGAAGCTGGTCGATACCAAATCGACCTCCGGCTATAATGGTGCCGGTACGGTGGCGCGGTCGGAAACCATCAACATGACGATGGCGGCAATCGTCACCGATGTGATGCCCAACGGCAATCTGATGATCCGCGGACGGCAGGAAGTGCGCGTGAATTTCGAGATGCGCGAGTTGATCGTCAGCGGCATCGTGCGCCCGCAAGACATTGGTCGCGACAACAGCATCGCGCATACCCAGATCGCCGAGGCCCGCATCATTTATGGCGGCAAGGGCCAATTGACCGATGCGCAACAGGCGCGCTGGGGCCAGCAGATCTATGATGCGCTCTTCCCCTTCTGAGACGTTACAATTTTCAGCAATTTCTGACACTTGCTTTGCCAATCGGCCCGCTTTCCCGCGCCCCGGGGAAGCGGGCCGACTGCGTCGCGACGGTCAGCGCGCACCTTCATCTTTCGGTAACCTTCAATAATTTGCCGTTCGATTTTGGTAATCCAATAACTTTCCCAAAATGGAGAGGTGAGCGGCATTCTTCGCCGAGCATCGCCGGGGCGGCGTCTAGCCCCAGGCCGCAGAATGCGGCTCTCAATCCAAGAAGGAAATATGTATGGCGTTTTCGGTAAATACCAACGTCGGCGCGATGACGGCTCTCCAGAGCCTGAGTGCGACCGGCAAGTCCCTCGCGACGACCCAAACCCGCATCACGACCGGCCTGTCGGTTTCTTCGACCAAGGACGATTCGGCTTCGTACACGATCGCCCAAGGCCTTCGTGGTGACGTGGGTAGCCTGAAGTCCGTCAGCTCCTCGCTCAGCCGCGCCAAGAGCGTTGTTGACGTGGCAACTGCCGGTGCCGAGCAGATCTCGGATCTGGTCAACCAGATGAAGGCAAAGGCAACGACCGCCAGCGACACCGGCCTTGATGCCGCCAGCCTGTCCGCCAACGCGAAAGACTTCACCGCGTTGAAGGATCAGATCTCGACGGTCATCGCGTCCTCGTCGTTCAACGGTACGAACCTCCTGTCGAGCGTTTCGGCGGGCACCGTCAAGGCACTGCAGTCGACTGACACGACCGCAGCCACCCTCGACGTCGCCAACCAGGACTTCGAGACAGGCGTCACGACGGCGATTGGTTCCACCTTCGCGACCGCTGCGGCCGCGAAGACCATGGTAACGACGCTCAACACCGTGTCCGACACGATCAACGCAAGCCTCAGCACGCTGGGTTCGGCTTCGCGCAAGATCGACAGCCAGATGACCTTCGTCAGCAAGCTGTCCGACACGATCACGACCGGCATCGGCAATCTCGTCGATGCGGATCTGGCCAAGGAGTCTGCAAATCTGCAGTCACTGCAGGTCAAGCAGCAGCTCGGTGTTCAGGCGCTTTCGATCGCCAACCAGGCACCGCAGGCGATCACGTCGCTGTTCCGTTAAGAGAGATCAGCGGCCGCGTATCTGGTCGCTGCACTGGGGTCGACGCGGGAAACCACGTCGACCCCTTTTCTTTTTTAACCTGTGTTTCATCGGTCGCGGGGACCGGATGCGGGCGCGATCCCCGCTATAATGGAACAAGGATAACAGGAGTTTGAGCATTGTCGCTGCGCATTAGAGAGATAGCCGATGGGCTGGGCAGCAGGCTCCGTGTCACGGCCGAAGATCGCCATTCCGGCAGCCTGGTCATTCTGGAACGGGGCGATCTGAGCAACGGCACGCGTGCGCTGCTCGATCGCTATGGTGCCGAAGTGTTACGCGCCTTCTTGATGGCCGCACGCCTGTCCCTGTCGGGCGGGCTTCCCGACGAAATCGTCGGCGGACCGTTTGCGACGCAATTCCGGCTGGTGGTCGATCCCGTCGTCAATCTGGCCCTGACACAGGACGGGGGCCTCGTCGCCCTCGATATCCCGGCGTCCTTGTGGGACCGGCTGTATGCCGAACTTTGCCTGATTTCGGCCCATACCAGCGAAGGGCTGCGCGCGCCCGCGCGATCGCCACGCTACAATTAGCTTTGCGCGGCGGTTAGGCGGCGCGCTGGTTTCGTATTGCACGATCGATCGCTAAGACTGCGGCCATGCTCCGCGCTTTCCTTCTCGCGATTGGCCAGATTGGCGACCGCGCCTTTGCCGCCGTCTTCCTGAAATCGCTGGCGGTGACCTTGGCGCTGCTCACGGCGGCGGGGGGCGGGCTGTGGTATGGCGCAACCCGGCTGGCCGCATGGCTCGGCTGGGGGACGCAGATGGGCGGGCTGCTCGGCGCAATGGCATTGCTCGCCGCGTTCGGGCTTGGCTGGCTGCTGTTCCGTGTGATCGCAATTGGCGTGATGGGCGTGTTTGCCGACGACATCGTGATCGCGGTGGAGGCCAAACACTATCCCAACGCCCTTGCCACCGCGCGCAGTGTGCCGCTGACGCGCGGTATCGCGCTTGGCGTGCGGTCGGCGCTGCGGGCGATCCTGATCAACATCGCGCTGGCCCCAATCTATCTCGCATTGCTCGCCACCGGAGTGGGCACCTGGCTGTTGTTCTTCCTGGTCAATGGGTGGCTGCTTGGTCAGGATCTCGGCACCATGGTCGCCGCGCGCCACATTCCCGATGCGATGATGCGAGACTGGCGCAAGACCGGCGCGGTCGATCGTTTCGCGCTGGGGGTTGCGGGCACCGCCCTGTTCATGGTTCCCGTGCTCAACCTGTTCGCGCCGATCCTCGGCGCGGCGATGGCCACCCATCTGTTCCATGCGGGGCGAAACACATGAAACTTCTTGGCGCTTTGACGGCGGGCCTGCTCGTCACAGGCTGCGCGACCACTGGGGCACCAGCGCCCAGCACGGTGCGTCCGCCGCTCATCCCGATCCCGACCGGAACGGCAGGGCTTGACCATGTGCTGGGCACCAACGCCGCCAATCTGACGCGGATGTTCGGGGCCCCCGTCGCCGATATCCGCGAAGGCACCGCGCGCAAGCTGCAATTCGGCAACGCCACCTGCGTTCTCGATACCTATCTCTACCCAAAGGGCACTGCCGAGCCTGTCGTCACCTATCTCGATGCGCGCCAGACCGACGGATCGCCGATCGACCGCGCGAGCTGCGTCGGGGCGTTGCAGGCAGGGCGACGGAAATAGCGCGCGCCTAAGCCAGCCGCGCCAGCGCCCAGCCCGCAGCTTCCGCCACCACGGCATTGGGATCATCAAGCAGCCGCGCCACCGGCGCGCGTAGTGTAGCATCGCCGCTATTGCCCGCCGCGATCAGGCAGTTGCGCATCATCCGGTCGCGCCCGATGCGCTTGATCGGCGAGCCGGAAAACACCTGGCGGAACGCTGCATCATCGAGCGCAAGCAGATCCGCCAGCGCCGGTGCCGCAAGTTCGGCACGCGGGCGGAAGGCGCGGTTGGCGTGCGCGGCCTCCGCGAACTTGTTCCACGGGCACACCGCCAGACAATCGTCGCAACCATAGATGCGGTTGCCGATGCTCTCGCGAAATTCGTGCGGGATCGGCCCGGCATGTTCGATCGTGAGGTAGGAAATGCAGCGCCGCGCATCGAGCCGATAGGGCGCGGGAAAGGCGTCGGTCGGGCACGCACGCTGGCATGCGTCACACGAGCCGCAGCGGTCGCGCTCATGCGCCTCCTCTCCCCCGAATGCAGCCAGCTCCAGCGTCGTGTAGATCGCCCCCAGGAACAGCCAGCTCCCCTCGGTGCGGCTTACCAAATTGGTGTGCTTGCCCTGCCAGCCGAGCCCTGCCGCCGCCGCCAGCGGCTTTTCCATCACCGGCGCGGTATCGACGAACACCTTGACGTCGATCCCCGGCACCTCCGCCACCAGCCAGCGCGCCAGCGCCTTCAGCGCGCGCTTGACCACGTCATGATAATCGCCGCCCTGCGCATAGGTCGAAATTCGGCCGACGCCGCCTTCCCCGGCCAGCGCCAGCGGATCGCGCGCGGGGGCATAGCTCATCCCCAGCGCGATGACGCTGCGCACCTCGGGCCACAATCCGGCGGGGGATTCGCGGTGGTGCGCGCGCGTCTCCATCCAGATCATCTCGCCATGCCGCCCCTCGGCCAGCCATTGCCGCAGCCGTGCCGCCGTCTCGGGCGCGGCATCGGCGGACGCGACGCCGCACGCCGCGAACCCATATTCGGATGCCTTCGCCATCAGGCGGGCATGGAGTGACTTGTCGAACTGCACCACCACCCGCTACCACGGGGATTGCCCAACAGGGAATTGGGCTGAAACAGGGAATTGGCGTTGGGGCAGGAATTCGCGGTCCGCGCATCGGGCCTGATCAAGCGCTTCGGCGACCGGCGCGTCGTCGACGGGGTCGATATCGCGGTGCCAACGGGCACGATCTACGGCGTGCTAGGCCCCAATGGCGCGGGCAAGACCACCACGCTGCGGATGCTGCTCGGCATTATCGAGCCCGATGGCGGAACGCGCACGCTGCTCGGCCACGAACGCCCGCGCGAGGCGAGCGACCGCGTCGGCTACCTCCCCGAGGAACGCGGCCTGTATCCCGCGATGCGCGCCAAGGATGCGATCGCCTTCATGGGGGCGTTGCGCGGGCTCGACCTCAAGACCGGGCGCAAGCGCGCGGTGGCACTGCTCGAAGCCGCCGGGCTCGGCCACGCGGTCGACACCAAGATCCGCAAATTGTCCAAGGGGATGGCGCAGCTCGTGCAGTTGCTGGGTGCGGTGGTGCATCAGCCCGATCTGCTGGTGCTCGACGAACCCTTTTCCGGGCTCGACCCGGTCAACCAGGAACGGCTGGAGGCGCTGATCCTCGCCGAGCGCGATCGGGGGGCGACGGTGCTGTTTTCGACGCATGTCATGGCCCATGCCGAGCGGCTGTGCGACCGGCTCGCGATCATCGCGGGCGGCAAGCGCCGCTTTGAGGGCACCGTCGCCGAAGCGCGCGGCCTGCTGCCGATGCGCGCGCATTATGTGCCCGAACGCGACGATGCCGCTATCGCCACGCATCTGCCGCAAGACGCCACGCATGACGAACGAGGCTGGCATTTCGAAGTGCCCGATGGCGGGGTCGAGCAAGCGCTCAGTCGGCTGATCGGCGCGGGCCACGGCATTGCCGGGCTGTCGATCGAACGCCCCGGCCTGCACGATGCGTTCGTCCGCATCGTCGGCAACGCCGCCCTGGAGCAAGGCCAATGAGCAAGCTGCCCCGCATCGTCCGCCAGACCTTCACCATTGCCCGCCGCGATTTCGTGGCGACGGTGTTCACCCCCACCTTCCTGCTGTTCCTGCTCTCGCCCTTGTTCACGATCGGCTTCGGGCTGGTCGGCGGGATGGGCGCGTCAAGCGTGGCCAGCGGATCGACCGACAAGACCCGCATCGTCGCGATCGTCGCCCCGGCCCAGCAAGCGGCGATGCGCGCCGCCGACGCGCGGCTGCGTGCGATGTTTCCGCGCGGGGATCGTCCCGCCACACTGACGTTGGAAAATCCGAGCGCCGACCCGCAGGCACAGGCGCGCGCCGCCTTCGCCGTGCGCAAGGGCGCGGATGTCTCCGCCGCCTTGTTCGGCGATCTCACCCATCCGACGATCCTGTATGATGGCCAGGGTCGCGGCGATGCCCGCTATCTGGCGGCGCTGGCCGAGGCGACGCTGCGGACCAACCCTACGCAGACCGCGCCGCTCAGCACCGCGACGCTCACCTCGATCGCGCGCATCGTGCCGACCGAGGGTGGCCACAAACAGGCGGCGCTTGTCGCCGTGATCGGCATCTTCTTCCTGACGTTGCTGCTCGCGGGTCAGTTGGTCGGCACGATGATGGAGGAACGCAGCAACAAGGTGATCGAAGTGCTCGCCGCGGCGGTGTCGCTGGAGGCAGTGTTTTTTGGCAAGCTGCTCGGCATGTTCGGATCGGCGCTGCTGTTTGTCGCCTTCTGGGCGACTTTGGTCAGCCAGATCAGCGGCATTCTGCCCGCACAATATGCCAGCGCGATCGGCCAGATCGGCCCGGCGGTGGGCGTACCGATATTCTTCCTGCTATTCTTTGCCTATTTTGCAATGGCCTATCTGCTGCTCGGCGCGGTCTTCCTAGGCGCGGGTGCGCAGGCTTCCACCCCGCGCGAATTGCAGATGCTGTCTCTGCCGATCACCATCATCCAGGTCGCAATGGTCGGGCTCGCGCTGAAAGCAATCGGCGCGCCGGACGCCGCGTCGACGCGCTTTATCGAGCTGTTTCCGCTGAGTTCGCCATACGCGATGGCAGCGCGCGCAGCCGACAAGCCCGACCTGTGGCCGCACGTCGCCGCGCTCGGCTGGCAGGCTTTGTGGGTGGCGATCGCGATCACGATCGGCGCACGGGTGTTCCGCCGCGGCGTGCTCAAATCGGGTAGCGGGCGACCGCTGTTCCGACGGCGAAACGCTGTTGACATCAGTGTCAGTTAAGGGTCTTCTCTCTCCATAAAAGACAGGAGAGTGATGATGGCGACTCTGGCACCCGTAGCACCCGTGCGCGCGGTGGATCCGCTCGATGTCAGCCGTCCCGAACTGTATCGCGACGATGTGTGGCAAGCGCCGTTCCGGGAATTGCGCGCGACCGCACCCGTCCACCGCGTCGAACATTCGGACTTCGGCCCCTATTGGTCGATCTCCTCCTACAAGCCGATCATCACGGTGGAATCGCTGCCCGATCTCTATTCTTCGCAAGCCGGTGGCATCACGCTGGCCGACTTTATCGAAAACAATCCCGGCGACGTGCGGATGCCGATGTTCATCGCGATGGACCGGCCCAAACACACCGGCCAGCGCCGAACGGTAGCGCCCGCCTTCACGCCTTCCGAAATGGTGCGGATGAGCGACAATATCCGCACGCGCACCTCCGAAATTCTCGACTCGCTCGATTGGAACACGCCGTTCGATTGGGTGGATAAAGTCTCGGTCGAGCTGACCACGCAAATGCTGGCGATCTTGTTCGATTTCCCGTGGGAGGAACGCCGCAAACTGACCTTCTGGTCGGATTGGGCGGGCGACATCGAACTCGCCAAGAATGACGAACTGCGGCTCGAACGGCTGAAGCACATGTACGAGTGCGGTGCCTATTTCCAGAATCTGTGGAACGCCAAGGTCGGCAAGGATCCGACCCCGGACCTGATCTCGATGATGATCCATTCCGACGCGATGGCCGAGATGGACCAGATGGAGTTTCTCGGAAATTTGATCCTGCTGATCGTCGGCGGCAACGACACCACCCGCAACACGATGAGCGCGGTCGCCTACGGCCTCGACCTGTTTCCCGACCAGCGCGCGAAACTTGAGGCCAACCCATCGCTGATCCACAATACCGTGCAGGAAGTGATCCGCTGGCAGACCCCGCTCGCGCATATGCGCCGCACCGCCACCGCCGACACCGAATTGGAGGGACAACAGATCAAGGCCGGGGACAAATTGGCCTTATGGTATTTGTCGGCCAATCGCGACGAAAGCGTGTTCGAAAACGCCGACCAGATCATCGTCGATCGTGCGAATGCGCGCCGCCACTTGGCATTTGGCCACGGCATCCATCGCTGCGTTGGCGCACGCCTCGCTGAATTACAGGTTTCAGTATTGCTGGAAGAGATGGCCAAGCGGCGGATGCGCGTAAACGTCCTCGGCGAGCCCGAGCGCGTTGCCGCCTGTTTCGTGCATGGCTATCGCAAGTTGCCGGTCGAGATCAGCAGGTACTGAGCACGGTTTCAGTTCGGCTTCGACATTTGCGCAACCACGGGCTCGGCGTCGCCCGAGCAATCGCTGTGCTCGCGCGCAATCGATTCGGGCTTTTTCCGTCCCATCGTCCAATTGGCCTGCATCCGCACGCGTGGATTGGGCGCGCACCAGATTTCACCGGTCTCGTTGATCGCGGTGACCCAAATGAGGTTATGCTCCTGGCCATAATCGATGACGGCGAAGGCATAGCCTGGGCCCTTGTCGAGAACATGCACCGGAAGCGGCGGATCGAGTTGCTGCATCGTCATATGCCAAAAGCGCGCGAAATCGCAGGCGGTTCCGGGCGCAGTGCATCCGCCTGGGCGAAAGCCGCGTAACTATTGTGTCGCCGCGCGCGTATAGCCACATGACGCCCGAAAAGAGGACCCTATCGATGCCCGCCCTGATGCCCCACCGCCGCCACTTCCTCAGCCTCGCCGGCACCGGTGCTGCCGCGATTGCTCTATTCGGCTGCAAGGGGGCCACGGCGAGCGCGCCCGAGCAGTTCGAAGTGGTGCTGAGCGACGCTGCGTGGCGGAAGAAGCTGTCGCCCGCCGCTTATGTCGTGCTGCGCCACGAAAGCACCGAGACGCCCTT
This sequence comes from Sphingomonas echinoides ATCC 14820, assembly GCF_000241465.1. GTDB lineage: Bacteria > Pseudomonadota > Alphaproteobacteria > Sphingomonadales > Sphingomonadaceae > Sphingomonas > Sphingomonas echinoides. The sequence goes on along the minus strand of NZ_JH584235.1, from coordinate 3,248,134 downwards.
TACCAGCCCGCTCAACAGCGAACATCGGGCGGGGGTGTTCTCCTGCGCGGGATGTGCCCTCCCCGCTTTCTCCTCGAAGACCAAGTTCGACAGCGGCACGGGCTGGCCGAGCTTCTGGGCACCGCTGCCCAATGCCGTGCGCACCCGCGCCGACGGTTCGCTCGGCTTTACGCGAACCGAGGTGCATTGCCGCCGCTGCGGCGGCCATCTCGGCCATGTGTTCGATGATGGCCCGCAACCGACGGGCAAGCGCTATTGCATGAACGGCGTGGCGCTCAGCTTTACCCCCGGCAAAGCGTAACGCCGGGCCGCAGCGCGGCGGGTTGGCGGCTTAGAAGCGCGCCGGCCCCTGGCTGAGCGAGGCCAGGATGATCGGGGCCTTGGCGGTGCTGTCGATCGCGTCGTCGCCCTGGTCGTTCAGCGGCGCATGTTCGGCGTAGATGAAACCCTTGGTCGGATAGGCCGAGGTGCCGAGGCCACCCTGCGGACCGTACCAGACCTTGACGCGCGTCCAGTCGCCCTTTTCCGAAATGTCGATCGCGCGAACGTCACGCTCGACACCGCCGCGGCGCGACCAATTGGCATGGGTCAACAGGACTTCGCGATCGCTCACCACTTCGCTGACCATCGCCACATGGCCGAGGCGCATGTGGCTGGTCGAGGCAAAAGCGAGCACGGCACCGACCTTGGGGGCATGGCCGCGTGCATAGCGACCGGCAGCCTGGCCCCACCAGGTGTTGGCGTTGCCACGGATCTCGATGCCAGAAATCATCCGGGCATATGGCGCGCACTGCCAGAACTGGGCCATCGCTGGGGTCGCCGTCATCAGGGCGCAAGATACCACCAGCGCAAAACGCGCTGTCAAAGTCCGGATTGTCATGTGACCCCCTCAGGTCGCGATGAATTCGTTAAATGTCTCAAAGCAGTTCATAGCAGGGTTGAAAACCCCACCGCGCGGCGAACGGAACCATTTCCGACGAAGTGAGTTTGTCGCACGATGGGTGGCTTTTCGCCGCTGCCGAAACAGTGCTTTCGGATGATGCCCGCTCGCCAACCCGCGCGCACTCGGCTAAGAATCAGTCATGAACCGCAGCATCCTGGCGATCGCCCTGCTCTTGACCGCCTGCTCGCGGGAAGGCGCGTTCAGCAACGATCCCTCGCTTTATCAAAGCAACACCACGACCCTCACCCCTGGCGTACAGGCCGTGCGCGTCGGCGAAGGCGGCCCGGCGTATCCGGCCTGTGCCAGTTCCGGCCTGGTGGTGAACCTGTCGCCCGGTGGCGAGGCCTATCTGCCGCTCCGCGCCGCACCCTTTACCGAGGCGCAGGAAGTCGCCCGGCTTGGCGAGGGCGCGAAACTCTTCCTGTGTCAGCGCTCGCTCGACCAACGCTGGCAGGGCGTCGTGGTCCCGCCAGTCGATTCGCCGCAGCTTGATTGCGGAGTGGCGGCCACGCTGGCCAATGCGAGCGCTTATGCCGGGCCGTGCAAATCGGGCTGGGTGTTGAGCAGCTTCGTCCGTCCGGTCGCAGGTTAACCCCGCGCCGCCGAAACCAGCCGCGCATCGTGATCCGCGCGCCCGAACGGAAAACGCGCGTAGCAGAGCCCGGCCATGCCGTAAAAGGCCAGTTCCAGCACGATAAACACGATTGTCAGCCGGTCGAGCGTCCCGGACGGCACCATCCCGGGGCGCGCGCCCTGCGGAAACTGCGCAAACGCCAGAATCGCGCCGGCCATGAAGATGCCAAGCCCGCCGACCAGTTTCTGCACAAAAAACCCGCCGGCAAAGAACACGCCTTCGGATCGTTTGCCCGTGCGCACTTCGGATTCCTCCACCACGTCGGACAGCATTGCCGCCCCCAGGATGAAGGCCGACACACCGCACGCCGTGTTGGCCGCGAAGATCGTCAGCAACACCGGCAATAGCAGCGGCGAGCCCGGCTCCGGAAACCAGCCCGCCAGCCGCAGCACATAAGGCGAGACCAGCAGCACCGCGCTGCCGAACGAGGCGATCATGCCGATGCGCGGCTTGTCGCCGCCCTTGGTCAGCGCGGGGGCCAGGAAGAACGCACCCAGCGCGCCGATCATCAGCGCGAGCGACAGCCAATTGAAATCGCGGCCCGCAAATTGCCAGACGAACTGATACATATAGGTCGATAGCGCGAACGAGACGCCCTGCGCGGTATAGGCGAACACCCCCGCGACCATCAGGATCAGAAAACCGCGATTGCGGACGGTCCGAAGAAAATCGGCAAAATGCTCGGCCAGCGTTTCCTGCGATTTCGGGATTTGCGGCAGCAGCGGGATTTCGTGGTGCAAGCCGATCGACGACAGCACGATCGACACTGCCATCACCACCGCCGCCAGCGTCGCCATCGCGGCATAGCCATCGCGGTTGAGAATCCCCACCGGATGCGTCGCGTCGGGCACCAGGAACACGCCATAGGCCAGCGCCAGCATCGCCAACCCGCCACCCCAGCCGAACAGATAGCGATAGGAGAACATCCGGGTGCGCTCGTCATAGTCCGAACTGAGTTCGGGCCCGAGTGCCGAGGACGGAATCTCGAACGCCGACAAGGCGATCCGCACCAACAGCGCACTGCCAAACACATAGAAACCAAGCGCCGCGTGCGACCAGTGCGGCGGGTTCCACAAGAGCAGCCATCCGATCGCCACCGGCAGCGCCGAGGCGTACATCCACGGGTGTCGTCGCCCCCAGCGCCCGCGCGTATGATCCGACAGATAGCCGACCAGCGGATCGACAAACGCCTCGACCACCAACGCCGCCATGATCGCCACGCCCACCAGCCCGGCAGGCAGGCCGATCACCTGATTGTAGAACAGCAGCAAGAAGGTCGCGAAACCGCTATCCTTCACCCCATAAGCGATCGAGCCGAGTCCGAACGACCAGCGGCTGCGCGCGCCGAGTCGTCGCGCCGCCGGGACCGCGAGCGGCGTGGTCACGCGGCAAACGCTTCGAGGCTGGAGAAGAGCGACGGCGTCTTCGGGTCCCAACTGTGGCGCGGGCCGATCGTCATCCCACCATCGACGACGATGCGCGTACCGGTCACGAAAGCTGCGTCCTCGCTCGCCAGATAGGCGACGGCGGCGGCGATGTCGTCGGCGGTGCCGGCGCGCTGCAACGGCTGCGCGTGCGCCGCGACCTGTTCGATCATGCCATTGGCCATCACGCGTTTTTCGCCCGAAATGCCGAGTGCCGAGGCGAAGATGTTGGTGGTGATGAAGCCCGGACACACCGCGTTGACGCGGATATTATGCTGCGACAGGTCCGCCGCCGCAAGCGTCGTCAAATGCAACACACCGGCTTTCGCCACCGAATAAGCGGTCGGGGCGGCACCGGTCTGGAGTGCTGCGATTGAAGACGTATTGACGATCGCTCCGCCCTTGCCGCGCGCGATCATTAGCGGAGCGGCATAGCGGATGCCCATCGCGACCGAGCGTAGCAACAGGCTTTGCGTGCGATCCCAATCCTCGGGCGAAATCGCGTCGATCGTCTCGCGCGCGCCGCCCGCACCGGCATTGTTGAACAGCACATCGATGCCCCCGGCATCGTCCGCAGCCTGCAGCAGGGCGGCGATATCGGCAACGTCGGTCACGTCGGTGCGCAGAAAATGGATACGCCCGTTGGAGGTTTCGGCAAGCTCATGCCCGCCTGTGACATCGACATCGCCGATCCACACCTCGGCCCCTTCGCGCACCAGCCGGAGCGCGGTGGCGCGCCCTATTCCTGAGGCACCGCCGGTGACGACGGCGCGCTTGCCCGCAAAACGCATCTTGCTCTCCTGTATTTTTTGTCACCTTAGTACGGGCCATGGGCCGGTCAATCCGGGCCATCACGGTATTTTTGGAATTTTGGGTTTGGCGCAGCCTTGCGACCGCCGCCGCATTTCCCTACCACTGCCGCACAGCCGCGTTTCGCAAGGATGGCGCAGAGAAGAGAGATCATGGCACTCGACCCCGAAACTTTCGACGCGCTGATCGAAACCGTGCGCCGCTTCGTCGCGGAGCGGCTCCGGCCGCTGGAGGGCGCGGTCGAGGAGGCCGACGCGATCCCCGCCGACATCGTCAGCGAAATGCGCGACATGGGGCTGTTCGGCCTGTCGATCGCCGAGGAGTATGGCGGTCTTGGCTTGACCATGCTCGAGGAAACCAAGGTCGCGATCGAGCTTGGCCGCACTACCCCTGCCTTCCGTTCAACCTTCGGCACCAATGTCGGAATCGGCTCGCAAGGGTTGGTGATGGCGGGCAATGCGGCGCAGAAAGCGGCATGGCTGCCGCGCATCGCAAGCGGTGAGATCATCACCAGCTTTGCGCTGACCGAGCCCGATGTCGGCTCGGATTCGGGCGCGGTGAAGACGCGCGCGATCTTTGACGGCCAATCCTATCGGCTGAGCGGCACCAAACGCTACATCACCAATGCCGACAAGGCCGACCTGTTCACGGTGATGGCGCGGACCGGCGAGGATCCCGGCGCACGCGGCGTCTCGGCCTTTCTGGTGCCGCGCACGCTGGCGGGCGTGAGCGTCGGTGAGCCTGAAAAGAAGATGGGGCAAAAGGGCGCAAAGGTCGCCGACGTCCATTTCGACGACGTCGTTGTGCCGGGGGAGAACCGGCTCGGTGCCGAGGGCGAAGGCTTCAAGATCGCGATGCGCGTGCTCGATCGCGGGCGGCTCCACATTTCGGCGGTGTGCGTCGGCGTGGCCGAGCGGTTGATCGCGGATTGCGTGGCCTATGCGACCGAACGCAAGCAGTTCGGCAAACCGATTGCCGAGCATCAACTGATCCAGGGCATGATCGCCGACAGCAAGACCGAGGCGCTCGCCGCGCGCGCGCTGGTGCTGGAGACGGCGGCGGCCAAGGATGCGGGCAAGGACGTCGTCTTGGAATCGGCGGCGGCCAAATATTATGCGAGCGAAATGGTCGGGCGTGTGGCGGACCGCGCGGTGCAGATCTTCGGCGGGGCGGGCTATATCGCCGATTATGGGATCGAGCGGCTGTACCGCGACGTGCGGCTGTTCCGCATTTACGAAGGCACCAGCCAGATCCAGCAACTCATCATCGCGCGCGAGACGATCAAGCGCGGGGGATAAAACAAATAGCCCTCTCCCC
>NZ_JH584235.1:3144601-3242364 GCF_000241465.1 Sphingomonas echinoides ATCC 14820 | reverse complement strand
TGAAGGGGAGAGGGAGATATAAAATGGACACCACTACCCTGTTCCGCCTCGACGGCCGCATCGCCCTTGTCACCGGCGGCTCGCGCGGCATCGGCAAGATGATCGCGACCGGCTTCATCGCGCAGGGCGCGACCGTCTATATCTCGTCGCGCAAGGCCGATGCCTGTTTCGAAACCGCTGCAGAACTGGGCGAGAAGTGCATCGCGCTGCCGCAGGACGTGTCGACGGTGGCCGGGTGCAAGGCGCTCGCGGCACAGCTGGCGGAACATAGCGACCGGCTCGACATTCTGGTCAACAATGCAGGGGCGGCCTGGGGCGAACCGTTCGAGGTGTTTCCGGAAAAAGGCTGGGACAAGGTGATGGACCTCAACGTCAAATCGCCTTTCTTCCTGACCCAGGCGCTGCACGCCCCGCTGAAAGCCGCCGCCAGCGCCGGGCATCCGGCCAAGGTCATCAACATCACCTCGATCGACGGCCAGCGCCTGAACCCATGGGAGACGTACAGCTATCAGGCCTCCAAAGCGGCGCTGATCTACCTCACCAAGCGGATGGCGGCGCGGCTCATCACCGATCACATCAACGTCACCTCGATCGCGCCGGGGGCCTTTGCCAGCGAGATGAACAAGGCCGCGCGCGACCATGGTTCGGCGATCGCGCAGAGCATCCCCGCCAAACGCATCGGCGTCGATGAAGATATGGCGGGTGCCGCGATCTACCTCGCCAGTCGCGCGGGCGATTATGTGGTGGGCGATACCATCACCGTCGATGGCGGGCTGGTCCATGCAGCACTAGGCACAAGCATCGACGCCTAACCCCGCTCGCCTGGGGGTGTGGGGGTGACGCCAGTGTCGTCCCCACCCTCCCCAGCCAACTAGGCCGGGCGGGCCGCTTCCCTCTCGCCAAGCGACAGGGACTTGGTTGGGTGATGCGGCTGCAAAATCATGACACCGTCCTCCACCCGCCAGGATTTGAGGCGCGACAGGAAGTTCATCCCCACCACGTTCATGTCGCCAAAGGCGGGCGACACCACCACCGGCAAATCGCGCGCAACGACATTGCCGATGCGCAGTTCCGGCACCGTCGCGGTTTGTGCCGCCACCGTGCCATTGGCGGTCTGCATCATCACCGGCATTAGCGAATCGCTCGGTTCGATCCCCGCTGCAGCAGCAGTGTCAACCGAAATCGCGGTCACGGTCGCCCCGCTATCGACCAGCATCCGCCGCTCGATCCCGCCCAGCTTCACGTGCACCCAGAAATGCCCGTCCGCCGCCATCGGCACGCGCATCTCCTTGCCGACCACGCGCTGCCCGCCAAGCTCGAAGCGCTGCGCCACGCGGGCGAAGGTCGGGTCGAACGGCGCGCGCTCCATCAGCAGCAAAGCGACCAGCACCAGGCATCCGGCCGTCATCGCAAAAGCGAGGAACCGCCCGATCACCGGAATACGCCGCGCGAGCACCATCACCGCCACGACAGCGACGACCAGCAGATAGAGCGAGCCGTGCGGCCCAAGATCCGGAAGCGTGTTCACCACCCAAATATAATAGCGGGCGCAGCTTTATGAAGGCTGACTAGGCCATCACCGCGAGCAACTGATCGACCGTGGTCGTGGCGAACGCGGTGAAATTGTCGGCCACGCCATATGGGATCAACAGGTCGCGCCCCTTTGCCAACACGCCACAGCTATAGACCACATTGGGCACATAACCGTCGCGCTCGAGCGGGCTTGGCGTGAGGATCGGCTCAGGCGTGCGCGCAAGCAAGCGTGACGGGTCGGCCTTGTCGAGCAGGCACGCGCCGACACAGTAATTGCGCACCATCCCGACGCCGTGGGTGAACACCAGCCAACCCTCGTCGATCTCGATCGGCGAGCCACAATTGCCCATCTGCACGAACTCCCACGGGTAACGCGGCGAGACGATCTTGCCACCGCCCGCCCAATGCAGAATGTCGTCGGAGGCATGCAGCCAGATGCTTTCGCTATCCTGCCGCCCAAGCATCATAAACCGCCCACCGACGCGCTGCGGGAACAGCGCCATACCCTTGGCCCCCGCGGCGTCCCCAGTCAGCGCCCGCATCGTGAAGCTGCGAAAGTCATCGCTCGACAACAATTCCGGGCGCGCTGCGGCTCCGCTGAAGGCGGTATAGGTGCCGTAATAGGTCGTGCTGCCATCTTCCTCGGTGAAGTGGACGAGGCGCAAATCCTCAATCCCCTGGCGCTGGCTTGGCAGTACCGGAAACAGCACCGTCTCGGAAATATCGCGACTACCCCCGCAACGCAGCATCGTCACCGCCCCAGCATCGACATCGGTGCCATCGATGATCGGCGGCACGGCAACCAGGCTTGGCGGATCGATCTTGAGCGCGCCGCCGGGCAGCCAAGTGCCGGTGCGAAATGCGACAGAGGAAACATGCCCTTCGCCAATGCCGCGCAACGACAGGACAAAGCGTACCGCGCCCGCCTCGACGTCCGTCTGGTCGGGCGCTACGACCGCGCTCGGGTTGAACAAGGCGGCGGCCTCATACGAAAATTCTTCGCTGAAATACGCCCCGATCAAACGGCGTTGCCCCTCCGATGCCACTGGCGGCACCGGCAAAGCGCCAGCGATCTCATCATAACGCCGCAGCAACATCGCATCGACATCGCGGTGCCGCTCATCCAGCGAGTCCACGATCAACGCCAACTCCGCCGCCAGCGCATCGCCGGTCAACGTCAGCACGCGATCGACGATCGTCTGGGTGCGGCTGTGCCCTTCGCGCTGAAATTGGGTGGGATAGTCGAGCGAAAACGGCCGCACGACCGTGCGCGATGGGTCAGGCCGCAGAATAACGCTGCTATGGTCAAGTTTGAGCTGAACGTCCGCCATTGCATTCCTTTCGAATCCGCCGCCGCAATCCCGCAACGCAGCCGCCTGAACGTGCGGGGATCGGCGACGATCCAGCGCCGATCGTCGCCTTATGCCATTGGTACGGCAGTCACAAACGGCGGAGGTTACCCATGCTCGATGGCGCGCGCGGACGAATTGGTGCCGGGAATCGGCACGCCCATGGTACATACACCCACCGGCCCGCTGTGACCGCGCCCGAATAGCGTCCACACGGAACGCCCGGGACCGAAAGGGTTCCGATGCCGTCTCCCGTTTCTCCCGATGCCGAACTCGGCCTCAATCTTGCCCTCGCGGTGGTTGGCTCCTCCCACGCGCCCGTGCTGTTGCTGGACGAAAATCGCGCCGTCATCGTCGCCAGCGACGCCTTTTGCGCAGCCTTCGACATCGATCCCAAGACGATCGTCGGCAAGACCTTTGCCGATCTGGGCAACGGCGAATGGGCCATTCCGCAACTGCAATCGCTCCTCAAGGCAACGGCGTCCGGGCTCGCTGAAGTCAAGAATTACGAATTCGACTTGAAGCGCCCCGGCCTTGGCACACGGTGCCTGGTCCTGAACGCGCATAAGCTCAGTTATGGCGTGGGTGCCGAACCGCGGCTGTTGCTTGCCATATCGGACGTCACCGATGCTCGCATCGCCGAAAAAATGAATGACGATCTGGTTCATGACAAGAGCGTGTTGCTGCAGGAATTGCAGCACCGCGTCGCGAACAGTTTGCAGATCATCGCCAGCGTATTGCTGCAGAGCGCCCGCAAGGTTCAGTCGGAAGAGGTGCGCGGGCATTTGCGGGACGCGCACAGCCGCGTGATGTCGGTCGCGGCGATCCAGCGGCAATTGGCGGTCGCCTCGCTCGACAAGGTCGATGTCGGTCCATACCTGCACCAATTGTGCGAGAGCATCGGGGCATCGATGATCCATGATCATGACCAGATCTCGATCGAAGTCACCAGTGCCCGGGAGCAGGTCCAGGCCAATATATCGGTCAGCCTTGGTCTGGTGGTGACGGAGTTGGTCATCAACGCGCTCAAGCATGCGTTCCCCGATGGACGGCACGGCAAGATCGCGGTCGATTATCAGCGCAGCGGTGCCGATTGGGCGCTCTCGGTGAGCGACGATGGAATCGGCATGACAATGCAGCCGGGCCCGATCAAGGCCGGGCTGGGTACCAATATCGTGCAGGCGCTCGCCAAGCAGATGGATGCCAGCGTCACCGTGACGGATGCCGCGCCGGGGACTCGCGTCACCCTGGAGCATCATTTCACCGCCGCGCAATCCGCAGATGCGCCGCCGACACCAGCACCCGCCGTTTAAGGTTTAGCGGTCGCACCTGTTGTCGTCGGCATCGGGGTCGCGGGCACGCTACGATGCTTGCCATGCAGATCGTCGATCTCGGCCTGGCGCCGCTTCAAATAGAAGGTGCGCGTGGCGACATACGGATCGGTCGGTCCGGTATGGAGCTCGTGGAACAGCTCGTCATTTTCGGCGCGCCGGTCAAGCACCCCCAGCACGCTGACCGGGATGGTGAAGGCAGCCCGGTTGAAGGGTTTTCCGACCGCCAGTGGCAACACCAGCCGATCGACCGTGTCGCCCACGAAATCGCGCAATGTCGTGGGGCCGATCAGCGGCAGGAACAAAAACGGGCCGGGCTTCACGCCGTAAAACCCGAGCGTGTCGGCAAAGCCGTTCGGGCGGCGCGGCAAATGGATCGGACGACGCTTGGCCATGTCGAAAACGCCGCCGACGCCGACGCTGGAATTGACGACAAACCGCCCGAGCGTCTCGGCGGCCTTGCCCACTTTATGCTGCAGCAGGAAGTTCACGAACACGATCGGCTCGCGCAGATTGTAGATGAAGTTGCGGATGCCACTGCGCACCGGTGTCGGAACGCCGCGCTTATACGCCAAAGCGAGCGGCCCGACAAAGGCACGGTCCACCGCCTGCGTGGCCTTGAAGGATTCGGTGTTGATCGCCGCGATCGGATCATTTGCGGCGTTTCGTGGACGTGCCATGACGACGATGTCTTGCGACTCTTCCGGTTCTTCGGGCGGAATCGGGGCAGCAGGCGACACCATGGCGGCGTCGGGTGCGACAAGATCCGCGGTCTCCGGGGCGATCAGCGAGACCGTCGAAAACGGTTGCAGAGTGCCCGCCATGATCAGTTCGGCTGGCGGGCTTGCCTGCACATCGCCGTCGGCCACCGGCGTGCCCGTCACCAGCATCGCGGTCACCCAGATCGGAATGCTCACACATCTGCTCCTGTCCGACACCGACAAAGGGCGTCATGACCGGCAAAGCTGACGATCGAGTCTTCCTGCCGCACTCTTAGGGAAGACGCCAATTGTCGTTTCCTAACTTCCGCCCACGGGGCAAAATGGAATACGCCAAGCCCCCGCTATGTGTGTGACGACACCAGCGGCAGAAATCCTCAATCCTACTTTAAGGTTTTCCCCAATTCTCGCGTCGACCCTGCCCGAACGCATTCGGCGCGAGGTCGCGCATCGCCAAATCAACCGGCTGCCACGCCGCTGAAGGCGCGTTACCGGGCGATACCGCCGGCGGCCAGCACCGCCAGCGTGACGAGTTCACTCGCCGTCGACGTCATCGGCGCGATCTGCACCGATTTTTCCATGCCGACCAGCATCGGGCCGATCACCGCGTCCCCGCCCAGCTCGCGCAGCAATTTTGCCGAGATATTGGCGGATTGCAGCCCCGGCATGATCAGCACATTGGCCGGGCCGGACAGCCGCGCAAACGGATAGTTGGCGAGCTGCTTGGGGTTGAGCGCCACGTCCGGCGCCATTTCGCCTTCATATTCGAAGCTGACCTTGCGCCCGTCGAGCACCTGCACCGCACCGCGGATATTGTCGATCCAATTGCCCGATGGGTTGCCGAAGGTCGAATAGCTGAGGAACGCCACGCGTGGTTCATGCCCCATGCGCTTGGCCACCAACGCCGTCTGCTCGGCCATGTCGGCCAGTTCCTCGGCGGTAGGACGCTCGTTCACGGTCGTGTCGGCCATGAACACCGTGTGGCTTTGCCCGACCATCAAATGAATGCCGAACGGCGTGCGCCCCGCTTCCGGATCGATCACGCGGCGGATTTCGCGCATGGTGTGGGCATAGGTGCGGGTGATGCCGGTGATCATCGCATCGGCCTCGCCCAGTTGCAGCAGCACCGCGCCGAAGATGTTGCGATCCTGGTTGATCATCCGCTCGCAATCGCGGCGCAGATAGCCGCGCCGCTGCAGGCGCTCGTAGAGGAAATCGACCATGCGCGGCACCAGCGGCGACTTGCGGCTGTTGTGCAACTCGTAGCTGTCGGGGTCGGTAACGCCGAGCGCGCGCAGCCGCTCGGGCACGTCGTCGCGCCCGACCAGCACCGGCGTGCCATAGCCGCCATCCTTGAACGCGATCGCCGCGCGCAGCACGACTTCTTCTTCGCCTTCTGCGAACAACACGCGCTTGGGATGCGCCTTTGCCCCTTCATATGCGAGCGTCAGCACCGAGGTGGTAGGGTTGAGCCGCGCCTTCAGCGTCTGGCGATACGCCTCCAGATCGAGGATCGGCTTGGTCGCCACGCCCGAATCCATCGCCGCCTTGGCCACCGCGACCGGCACGATCTCCATCAGGCGCGGGTCGAAGGGTGCGGGGATGATGTAATCGGGGCCGAAGGTGTGGCGCACGCCATACGCCACCGCCACTTCCTCGGCCACTTGCTGGCGCGCCAGCGCCGCCAGCGCGCGCGCGGCCGCCAGCTTCATTTCGTCGTTGATCGTCGTCGCGCGCACATCGAGCGCGCCGCGGAAGATGAACGGGAAGCCAAGCACATTGTTGACCTGATTCGGATAATCCGAACGCCCCGTGGCGATGATCGCATCGGGCCGCGCCGCCTTGGCTTCGGGCGGCGTGATTTCGGGGTCGGGATTGGCCATGGCGAAGATGATCGGCTTGGGCGCCATCTTCATCAGATATTCGGCCGGCAGCGCGCCCGCGGCCGAGAGGCCGACGAACACGTCCGCACCGTCCAGCGCTTCGGCCAGCGTGCGCTTGTCGGTGGCGACGGCATGCGCCGACTGCCATTGGTTGATGTCGGCACGGCCCTGATAGATCACCCCGCCCAGATCGACCATCGTCAGCTGGTCGCTCGGCAGACCCATCGCCTTGATGAGTTCCGCGCAAGCGATCGCCGCCGCGCCCGCGCCGTTCATCACCACCTTGGTGTCCTTGATGTCGCGCCCGGTCAGGAACAGCGCGTTGATCAAGCCTGCCGCGCAAATGATCGCGGTGCCGTGCTGATCGTCATGGAACACCGGAATGTTCATGCGCTGGCGCAGCGTCTGCTCGATGATGAAGCATTCGGGGGACTTGATGTCCTCCAGATTGATGCCGCCAAAGCTCGGCTCCATCAGTTCGATCGCGTCGATCAGCCGGTCGGCATCCTCGGTCTTCAGCTCGATATCGATCGCATCGACATCGGCGAAGCGCTTGAACAGGACGGCCTTGCCTTCCATCACTGGCTTGGACGCAAGCGCGCCGAGATTGCCCAGGCCCAGAATCGCCGTGCCGTTGGAGATGACCGCGACGAGATTGCCCTTGGCCGTGTAATCATAAGCCAGGCTCGGGTCCGCCGCGATCGCCAGCACCGGCACCGCGACGCCCGGCGAATAGGCCAGCGCCAGGTCGCGCTGCGTCGCCATCGGCTTGGACGCGACGATCTCGATCTTGCCCGGCCGACCTTCCGAATGGAACAGCAGCGCCTCGCGCTCGGAAAATTGGACGTTCGAATCTTCAGTCATCGGGGAGGCCTCCTGGATCGGCGTCGTCTTAGAAACACTTTGGGCGGAAGGAAACGGCCCTAGTTGCCGTTACGACTATCGAAGGACCGCCGCGCCTCGGCAATGCGATCGACATTGTGCGCCGCCCACGCCCACACGCCGCAAAACGCCTCGGAAAGCGTGAAGCCGAGATCGGTCAGGCGATACTCCACCTTGGGCGGAATAACGGGATGGATCGTCCGGATCACCAGTCCGTCGCGCTCCATCTGGCGCAGCGTCTGGGTCAACATCTTCTGGGAGATGCCCTCGGCAAGCTGGGCGAGGCGCGAGAAGCGAAGCTCGCCATGCTCGGTCAGCACTTCGAGCACGATCATCGTCCATTTGTCGGCAACGCGCCCGATCACCTCGGTGACCAAGGCCTCGACGCGCGGGTCCAGATTTTCGGGATATTCGTGCGAAACGGCCATTGGTTTCCTATTGGTAAGTACCGCACTTTTACGTGCCTACTTTCCAATGGAAAGCGCAGCTTTTAGGGGCTTTGTCAACCGAACGACAGGAGCAATACCCATGAACATCAGCGGCAACACCATCCTCATCACCGGCGGCGGCACCGGCATCGGTCGCGCGCTCGCCGAGCAATTCCAGGCGCGCGGCAACCACGTCATCGTCGCTGGCCGTCGCGCCGAGCCACTCGAAGCGCTCGCGCGCGATCGCCCGGGAATCCGCACCGCCGTGCTCGACGTTTCCGACGCAGCCGACATCGCGCGCTTCGCCGACACTGTCGCCAGCGAGCACCCGGCGCTCAACGTCGTGATCCACAATGCCGGGATCATGCGCGCCGAAGACATGACGGCGCAGCCTTATGATCTGAGCGATGCCGAGGCGATGATCGCGACCAATTTACTGGGGCCGATCCGGCTGACTGCGGCTTTGCTGCCGCACCTGCGCAAGCAGGCGAACCCCGCGATCCTCACCGTGTCGTCGGGCCTTGCGTTCGTGCCCTTGGTGGCGACACCGACCTACAGCGCAACCAAGGCGGCGATCCACAGCTGGTCGCAGTCGTTGCGCGCGCAGCTCGCCGATACGGGCATCGACGTCATCGAAATCGCCCCGCCTGCCGTCGCGACCGATCTGATGCCGGGTCATGCCGAAAACCCCAATTCGATGCCGCTCGACGCCTATATCGCCGAGACGATGGCACTGCTGGAAGCCAATCCGCACGGGCCTGAGAACGCCGTCGAGCGCGTCAAATTCCTGCGCGATGCCGAGCATGAGGGGCGCTATGACGCGGTCTTTGCCGCGCTCAACCAAAGCCACTGACGCGGCGGTTTCCTTTCGGGAGGGCGGGCGGTATCAGACGGCGATGGCGCCAGCACCAACCCCCGCTCTCACCCCGATGATGGCGCAATATTTCGCGCTCAAGGCAGAGGCGAGCGATTGCCTGCTGTTCTACCGCATGGGCGATTTCTTCGAGATGTTCTTCGAAGACGCCAAGGTCGCCGCCGCCGTGCTCGACATCGCGCTGACGGCGCGCGGCGAGCAAGACGGCGTGCCGATCCCGATGTGCGGCGTGCCGGTCCATGCCGCCGACGCCTATCTCGCACGGCTGATCAAGGCCGGGCACCGCGTCGCCATTGCCGAACAGACCGAAAGCCCCGCCGACGCCAAGAAGCGCGCGGGCAAGACCTTGGTGGCGCGCGCCATCGTCCGCGTGGTGACGGCGGGCACGCTGACCGAGGAAGCTTTGCTCGATGCGCGCGCCGCCAATTGGTGCGCTGCCATCGGCGAAGCGGGCGGCGCGGTCGCCATCGCCGCCGCCGACATCTCGACCGGTCGCTTCGAGCTGATCGCCTGCGATGCCGCCGGGCTGCCCGCGGAAATCGCCCGTCTCAGCCCGGCCGAGACGATCGCGTCCGAAGCGAGTGCCTTTGCCGAATTGGCGACGATGCTGCGCCCGCGCGGCGAGTTTGACAGCGCGCGCGGCGAAGCGCGGCTGAAGGACCTGTACGCGGTGGCGACGCTCGACGGCTTCGGCCAGTTCGACCGTGCGGCCTTGTCGGCTGCGGGCGGGCTCGTAGCCTATCTCGATCACACCGCCAAGGGCGCGATGCCGTTCCTGCGCCCGCCCCGTCTCGGCCAGAGCGCGCAGCACATGGCGATCGATGCCGCCACGCGTGAAAGCCTGGAACTGACCCAGACGACGAGCGGCGCGCGCAAGGGCAGCTTGCTCGACGCGATCGACCGCACGGTGACGGCGGCGGGCGCACGCCTGCTCGCCGCCGACCTCGGCGCACCACTGATGGAACGCGCGCGGATCGAGGCGCGGCTCGATCTGGTCACTTTGCTGGCCGAGGATAGCGCCTTGCGCGAATCGCTGCGCGGCACGCTGCGCAGCATGGCCGATATCGGCCGCGCGCTCGGGCGGCTGGCGGCGGGGCGCGGTTCCCCGCGCGATCTCGGCCAGTTGCGCGACGGGCTCGACGGCGCGTGGCGCTTGGGCGAGCGGCTCGACGCGATCGCCGCGCCACCTGCGTTGCTGGCGGAGCTCGCCCCGCGCCTGCGCGGACATGGCGCGCTGATCGACTTGCTCAGCCGGGCCCTCGTCCCCTCCCCGCCGATCGACGCCTCGGACGGCGGCTATATCGCGGCAGGCTATGACGCCGCGCTCGACGATCTGCGCGATGCGGGCGCGGGCGGCCGACGCGCGATCGCCGCGCTCGAGGCTGACTATCGCGCCCGCACCGGCGTCGCCCAGCTCAAGATCCGCCACAATGGCGTGCTCGGCTATCATATCGAAGTCCCTGCGCGCGCGGCCGATGGTTTGATGAAGCCCGATAGCGGCTTCATCCACCGCCAGACGATGGCGGGCGCGGTGCGCTTCAACGCGCCCGAACTGCACGAAGTCGCCGCCAAGGTAACGCAAGCCGGTGCCCACGCGCTCGCAGCCGAGGCGGCGCATCTCGAAGACCTGATCGCCGCCGCGCTCGACCGGCGCGAGGCGGTGGCGGCGACCGCGGATGCGCTGGCACGGCTCGATGTCGCCGCCAGCCATGCCGAGCGCGCGGCGGAAGGCGGCTGGGCCCGGCCCGATCTGGTCGAGCATGCCTGTTTCGACATTGTCGGCGGGCGGCACCCGGTGGTCGAGGATGCGCTGGCCAAGCGCGGCGAACGCTTCGTCGCCAATGATTGTCGCTTGTCGGAAGACTCGCGCCTGTGGCTCGTCACCGGCCCCAATATGGGCGGTAAATCGACCTTCCTGCGCCAGAACGCCGCCATCGCGGTGCTGGCGCAAGCGGGCAGCTACGTCCCCGCCGCCAGCGCGACGCTCGGACTGGTCGACCGGCTGTTCAGCCGAGTCGGCGCGTCGGACAATCTCGCGCGCGGTCGCTCGACCTTCATGGTCGAAATGGTCGAGACCGCCGCCATTCTGGCGCAGGCCACGCCGCGCAGCTTCGTCATCCTCGACGAAGTCGGGCGCGGCACCTCGACCTATGACGGGCTCGCCATTGCCTGGTCGGTGGTCGAGGCGATCCACGACGACAATCGCTGCCGCTGCCTGTTCGCCACACATTATCACGAGCTGACGCGGCTCGCCGAACGCTGTGATGCGCTCACCCTCCACCACGTCCGCGCGCGCGAGTGGAAGGGCGAGCTGGTGTTGCTGCACGAAGTGTCCGAAGGCCCGGCCGATCGCAGTTATGGCCTCGCGGTGGCGCGGCTCGCGGGGCTGCCGCCTGCGACGATCGCGCGCGCCAAGGCGGTGCTGGCAAAGCTGGAAGCGGGCCGCGCCAAGACCGGTGGGCTGGCCGCGGGTCTCGACGATCTGCCGCTCTTCGCGGCCGCGATGGAGGTGGAGGAAGAGCAAGCCGACGCGATCCGCGCCGAGGTGGAGACGCTCGACGTCGACGCGCTCACCCCGCGTGAAGCGCTGGAAACGCTCTACCGGCTGAAGGCGCTGGCGCGGGAGTAACGCGCTACGCCCGCTTGATCACCGTGTACGTCAGCTCCCGCCGCGTCTCGAAGCCGAGCGCGCGGTACAGCGCCACCGCCGGATTGTCGGCATAGCTATGGAGAAACACGCCCTCTCCTCCCGCGATCAGCGGCGCGATCACCGCTTCCATCAACGCCCGTGCAAAGCCTTGCCCGCGAAAGTCAGGATGCGTGCAGACCGCGCTCACCTCGCTGAAACCCGGCACCTTCATCCGCTCGCCCGCCATCGCGACCAATCGCCCGGCGCGGCGCACCCCGATATAACCGCCTTGCAGGTGCGTCGCCGCGAAGAACGGGCCCGGCGCGGTCAGCGTTGCCAGCGCCAGCATCTCGGGCGCATCGTCATCCCCCAAGCGCACGATGTCCACGTCGCGCGCCGCGCGGTGCAGCCGGGTCGCGACCATCTGGTCGAGCTGCCGCTCCGACACGATCGCCGTCCCCGGCGGCAGCACGGCTGGGCCCACCCCGATCAGGCCGAGCGTGCCGCCGTCCGGGACAAGCGCGGCGAGCGCGGCCAATGCCTCCGATGAATCGCAGGCGGCCTCGCCAAACAGATTGACGTCAGGCCGGAAACGCAGCGCGCGGGCGTCGCCAATCGCCAGCGCCCCCTGACGACCAGTGAGACTGTGCCAGATCGGTCGATCGAGCGGCGAGAATGGCAGGTTGGTCATTGGCCCCTTACACCCGAGAAGCGCGGCGCGGCGCATCCCGGCCCTTGCCATCAAACCGCGCCACCCTCCGACACTGTGCATCATGACACCGCGGCACGACAAGCTTTGGCCACGACGCCATGCGGATCGCGCGTGGACGCGGATCGCCCGACCCCCTATCTGGAACGCATGCCGCCACGCTTTGAAACCCTCCCGCAACGCCGTTCGATCATCGATCGGCGCACCGTCGCCGATGCGCTCGCCGCACTGGAGGGGGATCGCAACACTTTGCGGAGCGCCGCCACCGTCTTGCTCAAGCAAGCGCTCGACGCCGGCCGCGCCGAGATCGGGCGGCGGCTGATCGAGCATCCCTCGCGCGGGCTGGAGGCGGCCGCCGGACAGGCCTTTCTGGTCGATCAATTACTGCGCCTGTTATACGACTTCACCGTCCAGCGACTATATCCGGCCAGCAACCCGACGGCGGCAGAACGCATCACGATCATCGCGGTCGGCGGCTATGGGCGCGGCGAGATGGCCCCCTATTCGGACGTCGATGTTGGCTTCCTCACCCCGGCCAAACAACCGCCCTGGGCCGAGCAAGTGATCGAGACGATGCTCTATGCTTTGTGGGATCTGGGGCTGAAAGTCGGCCATAGCAGCCGTTCGCTCGACGAGATGGTGCGGCAGGCCAAGAGCGACGTGACGATCCGCACCGCCTTGCTCGAGGCGCGCTATGTGTGGGGCGACCAGGCGCTGTATGACGAGGCCGCGCGGCGCTTCAAAGCCGAGGTGCAGGCGGACACCGCACGCCAGTTCATCGCCGATAAGCTCGCCGAGCGCGATGTGCGCCACCACAAGATGGGCGACACGCGCTATGTCGTCGAACCCAACGTTAAGGAAGCGAAGGGCGGCCTGCGCGATCTGCACACGCTCTTCTGGATCGGCAAATATGCCTATAACGTCACCGAACCCGCCGAGCTGGTCGAGGCCGGGCTGCTCAGCCGCGATGAATATCGCCAGTTCTACCGCGCCGAGAATTTCCTGTGGGCGGTGCGCTGCCACCTCCACGCCATTTCCGGCCGCGCGGAAGACCGGCTGACCTTCGATTTGCAGCGCGAAATTGCCGAGCGAATGCGCTTTGCCGATCGCCCCGGCAAATCCAAGGTCGAGCGCTTCATGCATTATTACTTCCTGCAGGCGCGCACTGCGGGCGACCTCACCGGCGTGTTCCTGGCGCATCTCGATGAGAAGTTCGCGGCGCGTGGGCGGCGCTTCGGCTTTCCGACGCTGCGGCGTTCCCCACGCAAGCTGAACGGCTTCACCCTTACGCGCGGTCGGCTGGCCATCCCCAATGACGGCTTTCTTGCTGAGAAGCCCGTACGGCTGATCGAGCTGTTCGCGCTCGCCGACAAACACGGGCTGGAAATCCACCCGCTGGCGATGCGCGCCGCCGCGCGCGACGCGAAGCTGGCCGACGACATCCGGCAGGATCCGACCGCCAACGCGCTGTTCCTTGAGATGCTCACCTCGCCGCGCGACCCCGAAACCGTGCTGCGCTGGATGAACGAGGCGGGCGTGTTCGGCCGCTTCGTGCCCGATTTCGGCCGCGTCGTCGCGCAGATGCAGTTCGACATGTACCATCACTACACCGTCGACGAACACACCATCCGCGCGATCGGGCTGCTCAGCCGGATCGAGCATGGCGAGCTGGAGACCGACCATCCGCTGTGCACGGTGCTGCTGAAACAGATCGTGTCCCGCCGCGCGCTCTTTGTCGCGGTGCTGCTGCACGACATCGCCAAGGGACGAGGTGGCGATCACTCGGTGCTGGGGGCGGAGGTCGCGCACCGGCTGTGCCCGCGCCTGGGGCTGAGCCCGGCCGAGACCGAGACGGTGGCGTGGCTGGTGCGCTACCATCTGCTGATGTCGGCGACCGCGTTCAAGCGCGACCTGTCGGACTTCAAGACCATCCTCGACTTTGCCGAAGCGGTGCAAAGCCCCGAGCGGCTGCGGCTGCTGCTGCTGCTGACGGTCGTCGACATTCGCGCGGTCGGCCCCGGCGTGTGGAACGGGTGGAAACGGCAATTGCTGTCCGACCTGTACGAATCCGCCGAGGAAGTGCTGCGGCTCGGGCACAAGCAAAAGGGGCGCGGCGAGCGGATCGCCGCCAAGCAGGAGGCTCTACAAGCGCTGCTGAGCTGGGATGCTGCGCAGTTTGACCATCTCGTGCGCCGCTTGCCCGAACCTTATTGGGTGGCCGAGCCCGAGGACGTGATCGCCCGCAACGCCCGGCTGATTGCCGAGGCGGGCGACGCGCAATTGTCGATCACCGCGCAAGTCTATCCCGAACGCGGCGCGACGCTGGTCACCGTCTACGCCGCCGATCATCCGGGGCTGTTCTACCGCATCGCCGGGGCGATCAGCGTCGGCGGCGGGAACATTATCGACGCGCGCATCCACACCACCCGCGACGGCATGGCGCTCGACAATTTCCTGGTGCAGGATCCCTTTGGTCGCCCGTTCGACGAAAGCGCGCAGCTGTCGCGGCTGAAACAGGCGATCGAAGACGCGCTTGCCAATCGCGGGAAGATGATCGACCGGCTGATGGCCAAGCCGCTGACCCGCCCGCGCGCGGAAGCGTTTGCGATCGCGCCCAACGTGCTGATCGACAATAAGGCGTCGAACCGCTTCACCGTCATAGAAATCAACGCGCGTGATCGGCCGGCCTTGTTGCACCAACTGGCGCACGCGCTGTTCCAGTCTAAGGTGACGATCCATTCGGCGCATGTCGCAACCTATGGCGAGCGCGCCGTCGACACCTTCTATCTGACCGATTTGACGGGCGACAAGATTGCCGCGCCGAGTCGGCTGAAGACGATCGAGCGCCGCTTGCTCGGTGCCGCGGCGGGGGAGCGGATGACGGACGCGGCGTAAAGTCTGCCGGGGCGGGATCGCTGCGAGAGCCTGTCCCGCAGGCAATCCACGTCGCTCCGGTCAATGCACCTGAAATCCGCCCGATGCGATCGCCTTTGGTCGCCGTGCGGAACTGCCGCCCGCATCGCCGCGATGGTCGCGGACCTTGGCCCCCACCCGTGCGCCGTCGGTATCGCGGGTCTTGAACCGGCTGGCATTGCGATCGAGACCATCGACTTCGGTTGCCAGGTTGCGCGCGGCGGCGGAGGTCTGCTCCACCATCGCGGCATTTTGCTGGGTCGCCCGGTCGATATCGTTCACCGCTCCGGCGATCTCCTTGATCGTGGTGGCTTGTGTCCGGTTTTCCGCGGCCATGCGCGACACCAGCGACAATACTTGCTCCACGCTGCCGGAAATATTGGACAGAGCGCCATCGACATTCTGCACCGCACCAACGGCGGTGCTGATATCCTCCTGGGTCGCGGTCAACTGCCCGCGCGCGCGCTTCGCCTCCTCTTCGGACCGCATTGCCAGCGCCGAGACCAGGTCGGCGACGACGGCGAAGCCGCGTCCGGCGTCGCCTGCGCGCCCCGCTTCGACCGCCGCATTCATCGCCAGGACACGCGTCTGGAACGCGATCTTGTCGAGGCCTTCGATGACGCTATCAATCCCCTTCGCGCCGTCCAGCACACGGCTCATTGCCGACACGGCATGCTCGGCGGTGTTGCGACCGGCGACCACGTTCGACACCGCTTGCTCGGTCTGATCGACGGTCTGGCCCGCCGATCGCGCCGTCTGCACCAGCACGCCCTCCATCTGTGTCAGCGACGCAGACGCCTTTTCGAGACTGGCGGCATTGCCCTCGGAGCGCCGGGCTAGGTCATCCGCCGCCAGCGCGATCTCGTTGGAGCCGGTGCGGATGCCGTGACACGCATCGGTGACCGAGGCCATCAGCTCGCGCAGATCACCGACCGCGCCGTTATAATTCTGTTTAAGCTCCTGATAGTTATCCGGAAACTCTTCGCGAATCTGCGCGGTCAGATCACCGTCCGACATCGCCTTCAAGTGGCGTGAAAGCGTATCGACCACCGCATGCTGCGCGATATCTTCCGCCGCCTTGGCGCGATCGGCGGCTGCCTTGGCCACCGCCACATCGCGGAAGGTGCCGAGGGCGCGCGCCATGTCACCCAATTCGTCAGACCTGGCGAGACCGGGAATGTCGGTCGCGGTGTCCCCCGCCTGAAGCGCCCCCATGCGCGCCGTCAGCGCGTTGAGCGGCCGCGTGATCGAGCGGGCGAGCAACCAACCCAGCGCCGCCATCGCCAGAATTCCGAGCAGCGCAAGGCCAACCAGCAAGGACGCTTCACCCCAGATCGCCGCCCAGGCATCGGTCTGGTACGCGCCGGTGCCGATCACCCAGCCCCAGGGCGCGAACTTCTTCACGAAGGAGATTTTGGGCTGCGGTGCCTCCGAGCCCGGCTTGGGCCAGCGATAGGCGACAAAGTCCCCGTCCGGGTTGCGCTCGGCCGCCTTGACAAACTCCACAAACGGAAAGCGACCATCCGGATCAGTGGTCTGGCGCAAATCCTTGCCCTCCAGCTCCGGCTTGACCGGATGCATGATCATGCGCGGCAACAGATCGTTGACCCAGAAATACTCTTTGCCGTTGTAGCGCATCTTGCGGAGCGTGGAGAGCGCGCCCGCCTGCGCCTGTTCGCGGGTGAGGCGACCGTCGGCCTCCTGCGCCTGATACTGTTCCACGACGCCATAAGCGGTTTCCAGCGTGGCACGCGTCTGCGTGGCAACATCGTGCAACATGACATCGCCCAAGCGCAGCAGCGCGACGCCAAGACCAAGCGTCATCGCGCACAGCGCCGCCAAAGTAAGAAGATTCAGTCGACGGCCGATATTCAAACGCATCGCATAATCCTTCTTGCCCTGCCCTCTTTATAGGCGGTGGCAAAGCGTTAGCGGGCGAGCGGCGGGATTTGATTTCGAGCGACAGCAGGGGGGCCCGAAAGCCATAGGTTTGGCGGATATGACGGGCGAAGCGTCGGCTTTATGAGGGATTCCGCTCCCGCATTTTCGCTTTTGCGGTTCGTATTCGGTGATATCTTGCGGTGCCGCCATGGCCGCGTTCCGTGGGCCTCGGGGCAAACACTGTCACAAGGAGGATTGCATGCCGGTACTTGGAATTGGCGGCCTATTCTTGCGCAGCACCGACCCGGACGCCCTGTCGGCGTGGTATCGCGATCATCTCGGCGTCGGCGCTGGCTGCGTTTCGGTTGAGGGCGCAACGCCCGATCCGTGGTCGTGGCAGGCCCAAGGCGGCCCCGTCATATTCGCCCCCTTCGCCGCCGATACCGATTATTTTCCCGCAGACCGGCAGTTCATGCTCAATCTGCGCGTGACGGACCTGGACGGCTTGATCGCCAGTCTGACCGGTGCCGGAATCGACGTGCTGACCAAGCCCGAATGGGACGACCCGACAACGGGCCGGTTTGCCCGGATCCACGATCCGGAAGGCCGTCCGATCGAACTGTGGGAGGCCCCTGCAGACTGACGCAAAGCGGGCGGGCGCACTGCCCGCCCAACCTTATTTGGGCGCGAGCACCATCAGCATCTGACGGCCTTCCATGCGCGGATAGGCTTCGACCTTGGCGGTTTCCGCCACGTCGGCCTGAACGCGCTGCAGCAGGATCATGCCGAGCTGGCCGTGGCTCAATTCACGACCGCGGAAGCGCAGCGTGATCTTGACCTTGTCGCCTTCGTCGATGAACTCGAGCACCTTTTTCATCTTGGTGTCGTAATCGTGGTCATCGATGTTGGGACGCATCTTGATCTCTTTGATCTCCTGCGTCTTTTGCGACTTGCGCGCGAGGTTCGCCTTCTTCTGCGCCTCATATTTGAACTTGCCGACATCAAGGAACTTGGCGACGGGCGGATCAGCGTTGGGCGACACCTCGACCAGGTCCAAACCGACCTCGCGCGCCTGCTCCATCGCCTCGCGCGTATACATCACGCCAAGATTTTCGCCGTCCTGATCGATCACGCGGACCTTGGACGACACAATGAATTCGTTGAAGCGAGGGCCGTTCATTGGCGGCGCCTGCCGGGTCATGGGAGGACGGATAGGTGTAGCTCCTGTCGTTGTTGATGGACTGATATAGGGGATTTTCGGGCAAAACGAAAGGTGCACTCGTTCGATCCTCATACCACCCCGGCGAAGTCCGGTGCCCAGCCGGACAGGCTAATGCTGAAAGCGCTACGCTCCCTTGCAAAAACCTTCGCAACTGGGCCCCGGCCTGCGCCGGGGTGGTCGTCGATTTTACAGGTCCGGTGCCTTGGCCGCCTCGGTCAGCATCGCAATCGCCTCGTCGAGCAGCAGGAATTGCTGCCGCTCGCTGCCCAATTGGCGCAGCGCGACGTTGCCCTCTTCGGCCTCGCGCTTGCCGACCACGAGCAGGTTGGGGACCTTCGCCAGCGAATGTTCGCGCACCTTATAGTTGATCTTCTCGTTGCGCAGATCGGTCTCGACGCGGATCCCCGCCGCCGCCAGTTTCTCGGCCACTTCGGTGGCATAGCCATCCGCATCGGACACGATCGTCGCGACCACCGCCTGCACCGGCGCCAGCCATAGCGGGAAGCGCCCGGCATGGTGCTCGATCAGAATGCCGATAAAGCGCTCGAACGTGCCCAGAATCGCCCGGTGCAGCATCACCGGGCGGTGGCGCTCGCCATCCGCGCCGACATAGCTGGCGTCGAGTCGCTCGGGCAGCACGCGGTCCGACTGGATCGTGCCGACTTGCCACGTCCGCCCGATCGCATCGGTCAAATGGAATTCGAGCTTGGGCGCATAGAACGCCCCCTCGCCCGGCAATTCCTCGAAATTGGCCTTGATCGTCTCGCTGAGGTTGGAGCCGAGCACCGCCTGGTGCAATTCGTCCTCGGCCTTGTCCCACATTGCGTCGCTGCCGAAGCGCTTTTCGGGGCGCAGCGCCAGTTTCACGGCATAATCGGAGAAGCCGAGATGCTGGTACACGCTGTCGAGCAATTCGCAGAATTGCTGCACTTCGGCGACCAATTGGTCCTCACGCACGAAGATATGCGCGTCATCCTGCGTGAACTGGCGCACGCGCATGATGCCGTGCAGCGCGCCATGCGGCTCGTTGCGGTGGCAGCAGCCGAATTCAGCCATGCGCAGCGGCAGGTCGCGGTAGCTCTTGATGCCCTGGCGGAAGATCAGCACGTGCGCCGGGCAGTTCATCGGCTTCAGCGCCATCAGATCGGCGGTGCCGCTGAAGATCGCCGCGTCATCCTCGGTGCCCGGAATTTCGTCGGGCACGACGAACATGTTCTCGCGATATTTGCCCCAATGGCCGGATTGCTCCCACTGGCGCGCGTCCATCAATTGCGGGGTTTTCACCTCGACATAGCCCGCCGCGTCGAGACGGCGGCGCATATAGGCCTCAAGCTGGCGCCACAGCATATAGCCCTTGGGGTGCCAGAACACGCTGCCTTGCGCTTCGGACTGGAGATGGAACAGGTCCATTTCCTGGCCGATCTTGCGGTGGTCGCGCTTGGCCGCTTCCTCGAGCATCGTCAGATGCGCATCGAGCTGCTTCTTGTTCAGCCAGCCGGTGCCGTAGATGCGGCTGAGCATCGCATTCTTCTGGTCGCCGCGCCAATAGGCGCCCGAAACCCTCGTGAGTTTGAACGCTTGCGGATCAAGCTTACCGGTCGAGGCCAGATGCGGCCCGCGGCACATGTCGAGCCACGCGTCGTCACCCTTGCCGGCCTTATAGACCGTCAGTTCCTCGCCCTCGGGCAGTTCGGCGGCCCATTCGGCCTTGAAGCTTTCGCCCTGCGCGGTCCAGCGCGCGATCAGGTCGGCGCGGCTCCACACTTCGCGGATCAGCGGCTCGTCCTTGCCGATGATGCGGCGCATCTCGGCCTCGATCGCGGGCAGATCCTCGTCGGTGAACGGGCGATCCTTCGGCGCGAAGTCGTAATAGAAACCATCGTCGGTCGAGGGACCGAAGGTGATCTGCGTCCCCGGAAACAGATTTTGCACCGCCTCGGCCAGCACATGCGCATAATCATGCCGCGCCAGTTCCAGCGCGTCGGCCTCATCCTTCGCGGTCACCAGCGCCAGCGCGCTGTCGGCCTCGAACGGGCGCATAATGTCGCGCAATTCGCCATCGACGCGCGCGGCGATCGCCGCTTTCGCCAGCCCCGGCCCGATCGCTGCGGCCACATCCGCGGGGGTAGTCCCCGGGGCTACCTCACGGACGGAACCGTCGGGCAGCGAGATGCGGAACAGGGCGGACATCGGGATGGGATCTTTCTTGGCTTATAGGAGCCCGGCGCTTAAGCCGGGCTGGTCGATATAAGCAAGCGCGCGCGATCCGTCACCCTCTGCCCGCCGGTCCCGTCAGCAATTCCCGCTGACCGTCGTTGCCAACAGCGCAGTCGGCGAGGGCATCCGTCGGCCCTGCTCGACCTGGAAACGGTCGGCCTGGGCGGACAACTGCCCGACCTCACCGGTCAGATTGCGCGCGGCCGCCGAGGTTTCCTCGACCATCGCGGCATTTTCCTGCGTCGAACGGTCGATCGCGTGGACAGCGCTGCTCACTTCGGTGATCGCGCCCGCCTGCGCCTCATTATCCTTGGCGATCTGCTTGGCCAGCACGGCAACGCGGTCGCCGGAGGTGAGGATGACGCCGAACGCCTCGTCCACTTGCTGGACCGCATCCACGGCGGCTCCGATGTCAATCCGAGTCACGCCCAATTGGTCTCGCGCGCGCTTGGCCTCTTCCTCGGCGCGCATGGCGAGCGCCGACACCAGATCGGCCACCACCGCGAAGCCACGGCCGGCATCGCCCGCCCGCCCCGCTTCGACCGCCGCATTCATGGCAAGGACGCGCGTCTGGAACGCGATCTTGTCGAGCCCGCCAATCACATCGTCAATGCCCTTGGCGCTGTCGAGCACGCGCGTCATCGCCTGCACGGCGGCATCGGTGCGACCGCGCCCTTCGAGCACGGCGGCATTGGCCTCCTCGGACGTTTCCACCGACTGCGACGCGGCGAGTGCCGTCGCCTTGAGCCGCGAATCGACTTGCTGAATCGCGGCCGTGGTCTGCTCCAGGCTCGCCGCCGTACTCTCGGTGCGGCGGGCGATGTCGTTTGCCGCCTGGGCGATTTCGTTCGAGCCGCTGTGAATATTGCTGGCGCTCGATTTCACCGAGGCAAGCAGCTCGCGAAGATTGCCCAGTGCCTCGTTGAAGCTGCTCTTCATCGGCGCGTAGGTTGCGGGGAAGTTCTCCGTGATATCGACGGTAAGGTCGCCATCGGAGAGCCGCCCGAGCTTGGCGACCATCGTCTTGGTGACCACCGCGTTGATTTCCGAATTGCGTTCCAGCTCTTCGTTCATGACGACCTGCTTCTGGGCGTTTTCACGAAACGTGAACATCGCCTTGGTCATGCGCCCGACACAGTCGGTGAAGTCGGTGAACTCGATCGGCGAGTCGAGGTCACCAGCGGCCAACCCCTCCATGCGCACGACGGTCGCGACATAGGGTCCGGCGATAGCCTCGCGGAAGAGATGCGCCATGACGAGGCCGACCGCGGTCGCAATCATAGCGACCAGCAACGCGCCCTTCGGATTCAACCACATGGCGCATGTGGTTACTGCCAACAAACCAACGAAAAACCCGAAGGCTACCAGCAATTTCAACCGAATGGGTGCCGACGATTTAAACCAATACACGGAGAACCTCCTGAAATTGTACTTTAGAATTAGAAGGATCGTCCTCGCGCGGATTGCGAAGGCGCCTGTCTTGGCATTGTAGAAACATTTTTGTGAAATTTCGCACGTCGCGCCGGTCTCTCATGAGAGATCGGTTTCCGCGATTGCGGATTACTGACACGGCCAACTATATTGCAGAGGGCTTTTGGCAGAAATTGCCGCCCCATTCGCCAGGGAATAGAATGATGCTGACCGGATTGTTGGTGTACTCAATCATCGTACTCCGGCTTTTTCCTGAAACGGCTACCGCGCGGTGTCTGGATCGTATCGTGGGGATCACACGCGATGCGTTTGGCAGGATCGAGCGTCGACACCTCATCTTTCTGGCGCTGATGGCGGTCATCCTGATCGCCGGTGCCGAGCTGCTGGCGATGGCCGGGCCATTCGACATGGCGTTGGTCGTGCTGTGGGACGTGTCGACCTATATCGACATCGTGCTGACCACTGCGGTGGTCGCCGCTGCCACGCGCGGCGGCGCGGGCTGGCGCACGCTCATCGCTCGGTTCCTGCCGCACCGCGCGCCGCGCGCGCGACGGCGGCGGCGCGGCAAGCGCGCCGCTCCGCCCTCCGCCAATGACGACGACCGACCGGCCTTTGCGCGAGCCGCTTAGGCCACCCCGAACGGCACCACGCGATTGCTGCGAACATGGCCGATCTCGGCGCGCCCGAGATAGGGCACGCGCATCTCGCCGCACCAGCGTGTGATCATTGTTTCAAGGCTTTCGCCCCAAGGGGGATCATTGTCCTGCACTTCGCTGACTTCGCCCAGCCGGACGCCCGCCAGCCCCTTCAACTGCGTGGCATGCGCCATGGTGAACAACATCCGGTCGACGCGGTAGAGCGGCTCGGACACTTCCTCGACGATCAGCACATGATCGGTGAGATCGGGGATCCACGGCGTGCCGATCAGCGCGGTCAGGATGGCGAGGTTGAACGCCGCCGCCGGTCGCCCGTCGAGCCCGGGTTCGAGCACGCTGCGATCCTTCTTGGTCAGCCACAGCAAAGACCGCGCGAACGCCGCGCCGCCATCGCCGCTGCCCGCGACCGACGCCATCGGCCCATGCACCGGATGCCCGACCTTGGCGGCATACAGCGCGCCGAGCAGGAATCCCATGTCGGAAAACCCCAAATAGGTCTTGTGCCGCGCCGCCGCGCCCAGTTGCGGCATCACGCTGTGCAGGATGCGGTTGGAGCCATAACCGCCGCGCGCGAACCAGATCGCATCGAAGGCAGGGTCGTTGGCGACCTCCACAAACGCCGCCGCGCGCACCGCATCCGACCCGGCGAAATGCCCGTCGCTGAGGAAGCATTGCGGGTGGAACACCAGATCGACCTCTGGCATCGCCACCGCCGCCAGCCCCAGCGCACGCGACGCCAGCGCTTCATCGATCCCGCGTGCCGGTGCCACCACCCCAATTCGCATGTTTGCTCCGTTGCGCTCTAGTCGGCGTCGGGATAGCCCGCTGTCATGAGCAACGGCAAATCCTACTTTTCCGCCCCCTATTTCTTCGTCGGGATCGGCGGCAGCGGCATGATGCCCCTGGCGATGATCCTGGCCGGGCGCGGGGCGAGCGTCGCGGGGTCGGACCGCACGCTCGATGCCGGGCGCTTGCCCGCCAAATTCGCCGATCTTGCCGCCAAGGGCGTGGCGCTGTTCCCGCAGGATGGCTCGGGCGTCACCTCGGCCGAGCAGATCGTCGTCGCCTCGGCCGCGGTCGAGCCGAGCGTCGCCGACATCGTCGCCGCCGATCGCGTCGGCGCGCAGCGGCTGAGCCGCCCGCAATTGCTCGCATCCCTGTTCAACGCGAGCGACCTGCCGATCGGCGTGGCCGGCACCAGCGGCAAATCGACCGTGACGGGCATGATCGGCTGGATCCTCCACGCCTGCGGGCGCGATCCGACCGTGATGAACGGCGCGGTGATGAAGAATTTCGCCTCGCCCGACGCGCCCTTTGCCAGCGCGCTGGTCGGTGATGGCCCGGCCTTCGTCAGCGAAGTCGATGAGAGCGACGGCTCGATCGCGCTCTACACGCCCAAGATCGCGGTGCTCAACAATGTCAGCCTCGACCACAAGTCGCTGGAGGAATTGCGCGCGCTGTTCGCCGATTTCGCTGCGAAAGCCGAGACCACCATCCTCAATGTCGGCGATGCCGAAACCGCGGCGCTGGCGACGACGCTCGAC
Source organism: Sphingomonas echinoides ATCC 14820 (assembly GCF_000241465.1). Taxonomy (GTDB): domain Bacteria; phylum Pseudomonadota; class Alphaproteobacteria; order Sphingomonadales; family Sphingomonadaceae; genus Sphingomonas; species Sphingomonas echinoides. The sequence goes on along the minus strand of NZ_JH584235.1, from coordinate 3,218,163 downwards.
CGGGCGCGGCTGGTCACCTTCGCGGTCGAAGCCGACGCCGATCTCAGCGCGCGCAACCTCCAGCCCGAACCCTTCGCGATCGCGTTCGACCTGCACGTCGATGGCGCGACGCATCCGGTGCGGTTGGCGGTGCCGGGTCGGCACAATGTCGCGAATGCACTCGCGGCGATCGGCGCGGCGCGCGCGGCGAGCGTCCCGCTGGATCAGGCGATCGCCGCGCTTGCCGGGTTCACCGGACTCAAACGACGCTTCGAGCGCGTTGGAACATGCCAAAACGTGACCATTATCGACGATTTCGGGCATAATCCGGACAAAATCGAAGCAACTTTGGAGACTTTGCACGCCTTTTCGGGCCGTTTGGGCGTGCTTTTCCAACCGCACGGCTATGGTCCGCTCAAAGTCATGCGCGCCGAATTGGTCGCGATGTTCCGCCGCGCGCTCGCCCCGGACGACCTGCTGGTGCTGCCCGATCCGGTCTATCAAGGCGGCACCGTCGCACGGGAGGTGACCAGCGCCGACATCGCCCGCGACATCGGTGCGCAGGCCCACCACATCGCCGACCGCGCACAGGCCGCCGCCTGGCTCGTCGAGCAAGCGCGACCCGGCGACCGGATTGTGGTAATGGGGGCGCGGGACGACACGCTGAGCCAGTTGGCCGCCGACATGCTGCCACAAATCGCGCTCAAGGTCGCCTGAGTTGCCAAGGAGCCGCTTTATGTTTCGCCGCCTGTTCCTCGATCACCCCGCCGCCGTTGGCGAGAGCTATGCCGAGCATTTCGGCGTTGCCTCGCGCTTTGGCATCGAGCTGGTTGGCGGCGGCTTGGCATGCCTGGTCCATGCCTTCGTGCCCGCCGCGTTCAAGACCACCGGCAGCCAGACCGTGCTGCGCCTGAACAAGCGCATCGTCGAAAAGCGTGCAGCGGTGATGGCGGATGAACTGCAGCGCCGCACGGTCGAATATGTGATCTAACGTTATCCTCTTCGGCACGGGGAGGGGGACCTCCGCGAGCGCACCGTTTGCGGTGAGCCCCCTCCCCGTGCCGGGGAGGAACGCAGTTCCCGAAAGTTCGCTTCCCCGCTATGGCGACGCGATGCTGCGCATCACCGACCTCAAGCTCCCGCTTCACCATGCCGACGAAGAACTCGCCGCCGCGATCCGCCAGCGGTTGCGCATCACCCCACGCGATCTGGTGCGCTACACCATTGCCCGCCGCGCGCATGACGCGCGCGACAAGACCGACATCCAATTGGTCTATTCGGTCGATGTGAACGTCCGCGACGAAGCGCCCGTGCTGGCGCGCTTCAAGAAGGACAAGCATGTCCAGCCAACCCCCAACACCGCCTACAAATTCGTCGCCAAGGCCCCCGAAGGCTGGAGCGGCCCGCGCCCGGTGGTGATCGGCGCAGGGCCATGCGGGCTGTTCGCCGGGCTGATCCTCGCGCAAATGGGCTTCCGCCCGATCATCCTCGATCGCGGCAAGGTGGTGCGCGAACGCACCAAGGACACGTGGGGCCTGTGGCGGCGCAGCGCGCTCAACCCCGAAAGCAATGTGCAGTTCGGCGAAGGCGGCGCCGGCACCTTTTCCGACGGCAAGCTCTACAGCCGGATCAAGGACCCGCGCCATCTCGACCGCAAGGTGCTGACCGAATTCGTCAAAGCCGGTGCCCCGCCCGAAATCCTGACCGAGGCGCACCCGCATATCGGCACCTTCCGCCTGGTCACGATGGTCGAGAGCATGCGCGCGACGATCGAGGCGCTGGGCGGCGAATATCGTTTCGAGACGCGCGTCGACGGCATCGATGTCGCCACCGACGACAAAGGCGCGCGGCGCGTGCGCGGGCTGCAGTTGCACACCGGCGATTATCTCGCCGCCGAACAGGTCGTGCTCGCGGTCGGCCATAGCGCGCGCGATACCTTCCATATGCTCCATGCCGAGGGCGTGCATGTCGAGGCCAAGCCCTTCTCGATCGGCGTGCGCATCGAGCATCCGCAATCGTGGATCGACCAGGCGCGCTTCGGCCCCAATGCCGGGCACCCGATTTTGGGGGCGGCCGAATATCACATCTCGCACCATGCCAAGAACGGGCGCACCGCCTACAGCTTCTGCATGTGCCCCGGCGGCACGGTGGTGGCGGCGACGTCCGAGGAAGGGCGCGTCGCGACCAACGGCATGAGCCAGTATTCGCGCAACGAGCGCAACGCCAATTCCGGCATGGTGGTCGGCATCGACCCCGAGCGCGACTATCCCGAGCATCCGCTGGCGGGTATCGCGCTGCAACGCCAGATCGAGGAACGCGCCTTCGTCGCCGGTGGCTCCAACTATCACGCGCCCGCGCAATTGCTGGGTGACTTCCTCGCCGGTCGCCCCTCGACCAAGCTCGGCAGCGTCACCCCCTCCTATCGCCCCGGCGTGACGATGACCGATCTGGCGCTGTGCCTGCCCGAATTCGTCATCACCGCGATGCGCGAGGCGCTGGTCCAGTTCGGGCGTGAGATCCCCGGCTATGACCATCCCGACGCGGTGCTGACTGGCGTGGAGACGCGCACCTCCGCCCCGGTGCGCATCACGCGCGGTGACGATTTCCAGAGCCTCAATACGGCGGGGCTATTCCCGGCGGGCGAAGGCGCTGGCTATGCCGGTGGGATTTTGTCGGCGGCGGTGGACGGGATCAAGGTGGCGGAGGCGGTGGCGCAGGCGTTGCGTGTCTAAACCTACGTAAGTTGAAATCATCCTGCTTCGTCACCCCGGCCCTGTGCCGGGGGACGGGTGTGTCTCGGCGACCGTCCGAATGGGAAAGCTCACTTGACAGACAAGGAAACTTGACTGTAAAGCACCCTTCACAAGAGTGAAAGGATGCTTTCCATGTCACGCACCCCTGCCATGCGCCATTACCGAACCCGCACGATCTGGTTGGCGCTGCTCTACGCACTCACGCTGTGCAGCGCGGTGTATTGCTTCAAGCACCAGCTGGTTTCCGGCCCCGTCGCATGGATCGTGGGCACGCTACCGGCTTTGGCGATCATCGGCGTGTTTGTCGCGATCGGCCGGTATTTGGTCGAGGAACAGGATGAATATCTGCGGATGCTGATGGTCCGCCAGACGTTATGGGCCAGTGGTTTCGCGCTGAGTGCAGCGACGCTGTGGGGGTTTCTGGAGGCCTTCGATCTGGTTGGCCATATCGAGCCTTTTTACGTAGCAGTCCTGTGGTTTGGCGGGCTTGGGCTTGGCCGGTGCGCCAACCGGCTGTTCGGCGCGGATGCCGCGCTGTGACCCGCGATCGCGATCCCGCCGAATTGGCCTATGTCCGCCGAGTCATCCCCACGATGATCGTCTATCTGGCGCTGATCGTCGCCCTGCCGTTCCTGATCGCGTGGTTGCGCCCGACCGGGCCAGCGCTGTGGCTGATCGCGTTATTGCCCGCGTTTCCCTTGTCGATGGTCTTCTGGTTCTACGGGCAGTTTTTCGTCGAGCTGCGCGACGAATATATCCGCCTGCTCGAAATTCGGAAGGCGCTGATCGCGACCGGAATCGTGATGATGGCCGCCACGGCGTGGGGCTTTCTGGAAACCTATGCCGCCGCGCCGCACCTGCCGCTGTTTGCCGTGCCGTTGGCGTGGTTCCCGTGCCAGGGAATCGGCGCGCTGATCGTCACCGCGAGCGAGCGGAGGGCGATGCGGTGATCAACCGCCTCAAGGTGCTGCGCGCCGAGCGGGGCTGGAGCCAGGGCGACCTGGCCGAGCGGCTGGAGGTATCGCGCCAGAGCGTCAACGCGATCGAGACCGGGCGCTACGATCCCTCGCTCCCGCTCGCCTTCCGCATCGCTGAATTGTTCGCGCTTCCGATCGAAGCCATTTTCGTAAGCCCCTCCAAAGGAGACGCCGCATGATGTCTGCCCGCAAAACCGCTTTGATCGCCGCGCTGGCGCTGCTGCTGCCCGCCACGCCGACGCAGGCCGCCCCGACGGGGGCACAGGTGGCAACGACAGCCGAGCAGCGCCTGCCGCACCTTTCGATCATCACCATGGGCAAGGGCAGTCCGGTGATCCTGATCCCCGGCCTCGCCTCCCCGCGCGCGGTGTGGGACGATGTTGCGCCCGAACTGGCCAAGACGCACCGCGTGATCCTGGTGCAGGTCAACGGTTTTGGCGGCGACGATCCCGGGGCCAATCTGCAGCCCGGCGTGCTCGACGGTATCGTCGCCGATCTCGACGGCTATATCGCGCGCGAGAAACTGCAGGGCGCGCTGGTGATCGGCCATTCGATGGGCGGGCTGGTCGGCCTGATGCTGGCCAAGGCGCATCCGGGCGACCTTGCGCGGTTGATGATCGTCGACTCGCTCCCCTATTTCGCGGTGCTGATGGCCCCGCCGGGGATCGACCCCACCCCCGATATGGTCGCGCCGCAAGCCGCCAAAATGCGCGACGCCATCGCCGCCAGTTATGGCACGGTGCCGAGTGATGCAGCGGTGGCAGCGCAAACGCGGGGCCTTGCGATCAAGCCCAGCAGCATCGCCCGCATGACCGCCTGGGCCAAGGCCGCTGACCCGCGCGTGACCGCGCAAGCGATGTATGAGGACCTGACCACCGATCTGCGCCCGGTACTGGGGTCGATCACCACGCCGATGACGCTGCTCTACCCGTGGAATGCGGCGCGCCCAACCAAGGCGATGGCCGATCCGTTCTACCGCAAGCAATATGCCGCAGCACCGCACATCAGCTATGTCGATATCGGCGACAGCGGTCATATGGTGATGCTCGATCAACCAGAGGCATTCAAGGCGGCAGTGATCGCGTTTGTTGCGGGGAAGTAAGGGCGGCGACGCAAACCCACGATTTCCCCTCCCCCGATCTTCGGCTAAGCCCGCCGCCATGACCGACACGTCGCCCCCCGCTCGCCCCGCCCTCGCTTATCATCTGACCGAGGGCACCGGCCCCACCGTCGTGTTCCTGCCCGGTTATGGTTCGGACATGGAAGGCACCAAGGCGCTCGCGCTGGAAGCCTGGGCCAAGCGCACCGGCCATGCCTATCTGCGGTTCGATTATGGCGGGTGCGGGCAAAGCGCGGGGGCGTTCGAGGAACAGACGCTCGCCGGTTGGCGCGACGATGTGCTGGCGATGCTGGATCAACTGGTCGAAGGCCCCGCCGTGCTGGTCGGATCGTCGCTCGGCGGGTGGCTGATGCTGCTGGTCGCGCGCGATCATCCCGAAAAGGTTGCCGCCTTGGTCGGCATTGCGCCTGCGCCCGATTTCACCGACTGGGGCTTCACCGTCGACGAGAAACTGCAGATCCTGTCCGAAGGGCGGCTGGAGAAGGTCGGGCGCTATGCCGATTTGCCGATGGTCTATACCCGTGCCTTCTGGCAATCGGGCGAGGCCAACCGCGTGCTGTTCTCCGGGCTCCCGATCGACGTGCCGGTGCGGCTGCTGCACGGCATGGCCGATGCCGAGGTGCCCGCCAACCGGACCATCCGCCTGGCCGAGGTGATCCGTTCAGCCAAGGTGCAGGTTACGCTGATCAAGGACGGGGATCACCGGCTGTCGCGCGAGGCGGACCTCGCCTTGCTGATCGCCGCGGTCGAGGATGTGACGCGCGCTTTATGATCCTGCTGCCCCTGCTTGCCGCCGCTGCGCTTGCGCAAAGCACCGCCACCGGGCCAACCGGCCCCGCTGCCCCCAGTGCCGACCGCTATGACCGCTGCCTGGCGCTGTCGACCACCAACCCCGCCGCCGCCGAGGCCGAAGCGGGGCAATGGGCGTTGGCGGGCGGCGACTTTCTCGCCAGCCAATGCCTGGGCATGGCCTATAGCCGCGAACAACGCTGGTCCGCTGCTGCTGCCGCCTTCGAGAAAGCGGCAACCGGCGCGGAGCGGGCCAAGGACAAGCAAGCCGTCAATTACTGGGCGCAGGCGGGCAATGCCTGGCTTGCAGCGGGCGATGCCTCCAAGGCGCGCAGCGCGCTCGATGCCGCGCTGGCCACCGGCACGCTGACTGGCCTGTCGCTGGGCGAAGCGCATCTCGACCGCGCGCGCGCGATGGTGGCGGGCGACGACATGGAAAATGCGCGCGACGACATCGACCATGCGCTAACCGAAGTGCCGACCGATCCGCTGGCGTGGCTGCTGTCGGCAACGCTCGCACGGCGGATGCAGGAAGTGCCGCGCGCCAAGAAGGACATCGCCGAGGCCTTGCGGCTGGGCGGCGACGATCCTGCGGTACAGCTGGAGGCGGGCAACATCGCCGCACTGGCCGGGGATGAAGCCGGGGCCAAAGCGGCCTGGCATCAGGCGGTGACGCTGCGTCCCGATAGCGCCCCCGGAAAGGCAGCGGCGGCGGCGCTTACGCAATTCGACGCCAAACCGTAGCTGGCGCTTGCCGCCGCGCATGCCTATTTGGGCGGCAAAGCCTGTAGGAGTGCGCCGATGAAATATCTCCACACGATGATTCGCGTGACCGACCCGGTCGCGACGATCGACTTCTTCAAATTGCTCGGGCTGGAGGAAGTGCGCCGCTTCGACAATGAGAAGGGCCGCTTCACGCTGATCTTCCTCGCCGCCCCCGGCGATCACAGCGCACAAGTCGAACTGACGCACAATTGGGACCCGGAGCCCTATACGGGCGGGCGCAATTTCGGCCATCTCGCTTATCAGGTCGATAACATTTACGAGACGTGCCAGCGCCTGATGGACGGCGGCGTGACGATCAACCGCCCGCCGCGCGACGGCCACATGGCGTTCGTGCGCACGCCCGACAATATCTCGATCGAGCTGCTGCAGGACGGCGTGCTCGCCCCCGCCGAGCCCTGGGCGTCGATGCCCAACACCGGAGAATGGTAATGGCAACCACGCTCGACATCGTCCGCGTGCCCGCGCTCGACGACAATTATGTGTGGCTGCTGCACGACGCCGTTGCCAATGAAACCGTCGTGGTCGATCCAAGCGAGGCGGCCCCGGTTCTGGCGGCGGCGAATGCGCGCGGCTGGACCATTTCGCAGATTTGGAACACGCACTGGCACCCCGACCACACCAACGGCAATGCCGAGATCAAGGCGCTGGGTGCAACCGTCAGCGGCCCGGCGGCCGAAGCCGACAAGATCCCCACGCTCGACTACGGCCTGCGCGAGGGCGACAGCGTCAAGATCGGAACCCACGTCGCGCGCGTGATCGAAACGCCGGGGCACACCGCCGGGCACATTGTGTTCCACATGGCCGACGATGCACTGCTGTTCAGCGGTGATACGCTGTTCGCAATGGGCTGCGGGCGCCTGTTCGAAGGGGGCCCGGCGCAGATGTTCGCCAACATGCAGCGCCTCGCCGTTTTGCCGCCCGAGACGATCGTGTTCTGCGCGCATGAATATACCCAGTCGAACGGCCGCTATGCCGCCGCCGCCGAACCCGACAATACGGCGGTCGCCGAACGCATGAAGGACGTCGATGCCAAGCGTGCGGCGGGTGAGCCGACCGTGCCGACCACGATCGCACTGGAGCTGGCCACCAACCCCTTCCTGCGCGCCAGCTCGGCCGAGCAACTGGCCGAGCGCCGCGCGGCAAAGGATGTTTTTTAATCGCGAATTGGCGTAAAGATGATGCGGGGGCAGATGCTGTGAAAAGGACCGTTGCCATGTACCGATTCCTTCTGCCCGCCGCGTTGCTGATCGGCGGGACCGCCGCACTTTCCGCCGACACCAAGGGCTATCAGGCGCGCCAGGCCGCACAGGATAAGGTCGAGCTCGACAAGCAGCTCGCCGGGCTGGTGCCGGGCAAGCCGCAGACCTGCATCGACCCGATCCGCTACCGCGACACCGCCCGCGTCGGCGACACCATCCTGTACAAGAACGGCCGCAACGACATCATGCGCACCGATACCGGCGGCGGCTGCTTTGGGCTGCGGAATGGCGATGCGATCGTGACCAAGACCTTTGGCAGCCAGCTTTGCCGTGGCGATATCGTCCGCACCGTCGATTTGACCAGCCATATCCCGAGCGGCAGCTGCAGCTTTGGCGACTTCATCCCGTACCGCAAACCATGATCCGCACTGCCCTGCTCGTGTCCGCGCTGGCCACGATGATGGCATCGGACAGCAAGGATCTTGATAAGGCCTTGGCCGGGCGCGTGGCGGGGAACGCCGAGACGTGCCTGTCGACCAGCCGGATCGGCAGCCCGCAGGTCATCGACGATCACACGTTGCTGTACCGCGACGGCGGACGCATCTGGCGCAACGACTTGCCCGACGCCTGCCCCGGCCTCGACAACGACGTGATCGTGGTGACCGAGGTGTTTGGCGGTCAATTATGCCGTGGCGACCTGTTCTACACGCTCGAACGCTCAGGCATCGGCATCCCCGGCCAGCGCTGTCGCCTGGGCGCGTTCGTGCCGTGGGACAAGGTCAAGCCAAGCGGGGCTAAGTAAAGCGGGGAGGGTGCGGGCACCCTCCCCCCTTTTACAGCACGAACCGGCTGAGATCGGTGTTGCGCGCGATGCTCGCCAAATGCGTTTCGACATAAGCGGCATCGACCACCACCGTCTCCCCGCCGCGATCCTCGGCGTTGAAGCTGACGTCTTCGAGCAGCTTTTCCATCACCGTCTGCAAGCGCCGCGCCCCGATATTCTCGATCTCGCCATTCACTTCCGCCGCAATCCGCGCGACCGCGCGGATACCGTCTTCGGTGAATTCCACGCCGACATTCTCGGTCGCGATCAGCGCGACATATTGCTGCGTCAGCGAGGCCTTGGTGTCGCTCAGGATCGCGACGAAATCGTCCTCGGTCAGCGCCTTCAGCTCGACGCGGATCGGCAAGCGGCCTTGTAGCTCGGGCAGCAAGTCGCTCGGCTTGGCGACGTGGAACGCGCCGCTGGCGATGAACAGGATATGGTCGGTCTTCATCGGCCCATATTTGGTCGCGACCGTGGTGCCCTCGATCAGCGGCAGCAAATCGCGCTGCACGCCCTCGCGGCTCACCGAGCCGCCGCGCACGTCGCTGACCGCGATCTTGTCGATTTCGTCGAGGAAGACGATGCCATTTGCCTCGGCATCGGCCAGCGCCACGCGGCTGACCTCATCCTGGTCGAGACGCTTGTCGGCCTCTTCCTCGACGAGCTTGTCCCACGCGGCGGGCACGGTCAGCTTGCGGCGCTTCAACTGGCCACCGCCGAAGGCCTTGCCCATCATCTCGGACAGGTTGATCATCTGCGCGCCGCCGCCGGGCAGCTCGAACGGCATATTGGGCTGCGCTTCGAGCTCGATCTCGATCTCGGTCTCGCGCAGATGGCCATCGTGCAGCCGCTGGCGGAACGCCTCGCGCGTCGCCTCGCTTGCGCCCTTGCCGGTCAGCGCGTCGAGCAGGCGGCCCATCGCGGCCTCTTCGGCCTTGTCCTTCACCGCAGCGCGGCGGCGTTCCTTCTCCAGCCGGATCGCCTCTTCGACCAGATCGCGCGCAATCTGTTCGACGTCGCGGCCGACATAGCCGACCTCGGTGAACTTGGTCGCCTCGACCTTGATGAACGGCGCATCGGCCAGCTTGGCGAGACGGCGGCTGATCTCGGTCTTGCCGCAGCCCGTCGGCCCGATCATCAGGATGTTTTTCGGGCTCACTTCGTCGCGCAGCTCGGGGCTGAGCTGCTGGCGCCGCCAGCGATTGCGCATCGCGACCGCAACCGCGCGCTTGGCGTCGGCCTGGCCGATGATGTGCGCATCGAGCGCGGCGACAATGGCTTTGGGGGTAAGGGCTTCGTTCATTGGAAAGGTTCCGTCGCCCCGGCGGAGGCCGGGGCCGCTACAACATAAAGGCGCGTGCTATAAGCTAGCGGCCCCGGCCTCCGCCGGGGCGACGCGCATCAGGCAGATGCCTCCAGGCTCTCCACGGTCAGCCGGTCGTTGGTGTAGACGCACACCTCCGCCGCGATCGCCATTGCCTTGCGGCAGATCGTCTCGGCATCGGCTTCGTAATCGACCAGCGCGCGCGCGGCGGACAGTGCGTAATTGCCGCCAGAACCGATCGCGGCGACGGTGCCGTTGGGGCTCGCCTCAGGCTCCAGCACATCGCCATTGCCGGTCAGGATCAGCGTCACGTCCTTGTCGGCGACGATCATCATCGCTTCCAGATTGCGCAGATATTTGTCGGTGCGCCAGTCCTTGGCCAGTTCGACGGCGCTGCGCAGCAAAGCCCCGTGATGCTGCTCCAGCTTGCGCTCGAGCCGCTCGAACAGCGTGAAGGCATCGGCGGTGGCCCCTGCAAAGCCGCCGATCACCGATCCGTCGCCCAGGCGGCGGACCTTCTTCGCATTGGGTTTCATGACGGTCTGGCCCTGCGTCACCTGGCCATCTCCGGCGACGACGACGCGGCCATTCTTGCGCACGGACAGGATCGTGGTGCCGTGCCACACCATTGGGTTATCGCTCATGTGCAGCGATATGGGATGCGGATTACGGCTGCGCAATCCGGCCCATATAAGTTTGCGGAAGCCGGGCGAGAGCACCCCCTCGCCCGGCCACATCACATCAGCGGCAGCGCACGTCGCGATTGTCGCTCTTGTCGATCGCCTGTCCGGCCAGCGCACCACCAACGCCGCCGAGCAGCGCGCCCAGCACGCCCGAACCGCCCGGCGCGATCGCCGCACCCAGCGCACCACCGGCGACACCGCCGACGATCAAGCCGGTCGTCCCGTCATTGCGGCGGCAATAATAACGCCCGTCGCTGCCGCGATAGACGCGATCGTTCGAGCTCAGGCGGCGTTCCTGATAGCGGCGCTCATCCTGGCGGTAATAACGCGACGCGTCATAGCCGTTATAGGCAGGGTCGGGCCGGTCATAATCATATTGCGAATAACCGCCATTGCCATAGCCGCGGCGCGGCCCGTCACCATATTCGGTGCAACCGGCAACCAGGGTCGACGCGGCGATCAAGCCGAGCGTGAATGCGCGCATTTCGGAACTCCTCCAGTTATTCTGTAAAGACGAAATGCGCCGCGCCCGGAAAGGTTGCGAACCGGCCCTTTCATGCCCGCCCTCTGCGTAGTTTCCGAGGCTCCTCGCCCGCGCAGGGCCGCTGATAGACCGCGCTCCGACAGCTAGAAAAGGATCGCCTCCATGAGCACCTATACTTTCGTCGGCAGCGGCATCGCCTCGCTCGCCGGTGCAGTTTTCCTGATCCGGGACGGCCAAGTTGCCGGCAAGGACATCGTGATCCTGGAGGAAAGCCACCAGTTCGGCGGTGCGTTCGATGCGCATGGCGATGCCGAGAACGGCTATTTCATGAGCGGCAGCCGCATGTTCGAGGCGATGTATCAATGCACCTTCGACCTGCTCGATTCGATCCCCTCGGCCAGCGACCCGAGCATCTCGGTGCGCGAGGAGACCGACCGCGCCAATGCTGAGTGGCCGTGGCACAACAAGGTGCGGCTGGTGAACCGCGACGGCAGCATCCCCGATTTCCACACCATGGGCTTTACCGAGCGCGACCGCATCGACCTGGTCAAGATCATGGCCGAGCCCGAGCATCTGCTCGACGGCAAGCGCATCGTCGATTGTTTCCAGCCGCATTTCTTCCAGAGCAATTTCTGGTTCGAATGGTGCACGTTGTTCGCCTTCGAACCGTGGCACAGCGCGATCGAGTTCAAGCGCTACCTCCAGCGCTTCGTCCACCATTTCTCGACGATCGACACGCAGGAGGGCATCTATCGCAGCCTGCTCAACCAATATGACAGCTTCGCCGTGCCGATCGTGAACTGGCTGAAGGAACGCGGGGTGCAGTTCCGCTTCGGCGTGCGCGTCGAGGATCTGGGCTTTGCGAGCGGCGAGGCGATCACCGTCACCAGCATCGCCACGCTCACCGATCACGGACCCGAAGCGATCCCGGTCGCGCCCGGCGACTGCGTGTTCGTCACCAACGGATCGATGACCGCGGACAAGGCGTTCGGATCGATGACCAAGGCCCCCGGCCTCGACACCAGCAACCATTCGGGCGCGTGGAAACTCTGGGAAAAGCTGGCGCAAGGCCGCCCCGCCTTCGGCAACCCCGCCACCTTCAACGGCAATATCGCGGAAAGCTCGTGGATTTCCTACACCGTCACGGTCAAGGACCCGCTGTTCCTGCAATTGATGGAACGCTTCAGCGGCAGCGCCCCCGGTACCGGCGGGCTGATCACCTTCAAGGAGTCGAGCTGGCTGATCACGCTGTCCATCTATCACCAGCCGTTCTTCGCCGATCAGCCCGAGGGCGTGTCGGTGTGGTGGGGGTACGGCCTGTTCCACGATCGCGTCGGCGATTACGTCAAGAAGCGCATGGTCGATTGCACGGGGGCCGAAATCCTGGAGGAAGTGCTCGGCCATCTGCACTTCAGCGCAGCCGACCAGGCGGCGGTGATGGCGGCATCGACCTGCATCCCCTGCGCGATGCCCTATATCACCAGCCAGTTCATGGTGCGCACCGGCAAAGACCGGCCCAAGGTGGTGCCCGCGGGATCGACCAACCTCGCCTTTCTCGGCCAATATGCCGAGCAGCCCGACGACGTGGTGTTCACCGTGGAATATTCGGTGCGCTGCGCGATGACGGCGGTGTACACGCTGCTCAAGCTCGATCGCACCCCGCCGCCGGTGTATAAGGGGCTGCACAGCCCGCAAGTGATCGTCGATGCGATTAGGACGCTGCACCGGTAGCAGGTGGGCAAAGCTCCCCCTTCAGGGTTGAGTTAGGGCCGTGCCGCGAGGCGCGGCCCTTCGCTTGACTCCGCGCGTTGTGTAGTTACATAAAGGCGAGCGTGGAGATCAGCTTCGACCCCGCCAAGCGCGATCTGACGCTACAAGAGCGCGGGCTGGACTTTGCAGACGCCGCGACGGTGTTCGAGGGGCCGGTCTACGAAACCGAGGACCAACGCTTCGCCTATCCGGAGCGGCGATATTCCACGATCGGCTTGCTGGACGACCGCATGGTCGTGGTGATCTGGACAGTGGCCGAACGGGGGCGGCGCGTGATTTCGATGAGGAAGGCCAATGACCGAGAACAAACCCGCTATCGCAGCCGTCTCGCTTGATCCGGCAGACGACGCGCCGGAATGGACCGACGAGATGTTCGACGTGGCCGAATTCTCGATCAGCGGAAAAGTGATCCGTCCGGCGACGGGCTATCTCGGCCCGAACGGCGTCGTGCGCGGCCGCCCGCCGCAGCGCGATGTGGCCAAGCGCCAGGTGACGCTGCGGCTCGACCCCGACGTGATCGAGCGCTTCCGCGCCGATGGGCCGGGCTGGCAGGGGCGGATGAACGCCGCGCTGCGCAAGGCGGCGGGACTGTAGGCGATTTTGACCGTCAGCCCGGATCGCCGCACCTTTTGCGCATGACGCTGGCGGCGCTGGGTTGAGCCGGGAGGTCGGCTTCCGCTGGCCGGGGCCGGACGTGCGCATGCTGGACGACGGCACGCGCTTTTATGACGCGATCCCCGATTGGCTGTTCTTGCGGGTGCGGGCGCGTGTTGGGACTTAGGCTGGGCGGGGGATGCGGGTTGTGGGGCGGACGGAGTGAAAGCTTCGCCCAGCAAATTACCCGAATCGCGTTTTAACCGCGCACTTCCTTACGCCAACAAGTCACGCAGCTGTCCTTGAATAATTTCGTCGATCCTCGTCGCTCGGCCAAGTGGCCCCGCCAACAGAACCTCTTCTAAATCAGCATCTGTTAGCACCACAATAACGCCTTGTTGTGATTTAAAAGCATCCGCACAACGTGCAACCATCGTCTTTCGATCGGTTATATTTCGGCAAACGATTATTCCAAACCGCCCTCTACGGGGATCAAATCGACCAATGAGTTGGTCAATCTCTGGATTTTTTAGATCATGCGTATAGTTCTTGCATTCGATCATAATCTCGCGACCCATCATAAACGGGTCTTGTCTAATACGACTGAACACTCCAGACTGTGATGTATTATCAAACGATATATCTATTCGTTTCCTTTTGTCGTTTATTGACCTCTCAAGCACAGGATTTGATATTTGCGGGTAAAGAATGAAGTGGATTATTCCGACAACCAAAGACTGAAAATCAGACGCAGATCTATCACCGGAAGGAATTGACGATAAAGCTTTGACGATATGCTTTCCATATTCAATTTCATGGAAGTTTTCTTTTTGAGCGGCTAATATCGCATTGACGCTCATCGGACTAAACTTAAAGAACGCATTTTTAAAGCGCTCATATATTTCCGGATGTTTCATAGAAAAATCGGCAACGCTATTTTTGTCGCGCGGAACCTCTCGATGAATATCCTCATTATAAACATGAGGAGTCTTAAGCCCATTTTTGGACTCTCTGAACCGCACGAGCCTTCCCATGGATGTAAGTTCACGCTGACGAATAAAGTTCGCTACATATCCGGTATAGTAGCGCTGCCCTGCCTTAGTAAAATCGTACGCATATTTAACAAAACGCTTAGGGACCAATAGAAATTTTTGATCGTTGATGACAGGAATATAGTCATAACCATCAGTCCAATCGGCAGACACCGAATCCCAAATCAAGCCTGTTGGCATAAGGGTATTTATCTCTATGCCGTAAAGAGCAAATTGGTTCTGGGTATATTCGATCAAATGTCGTCGTACGATATTTGTGGTTATATCAGAGACTTTGTCAGGCCCGATTCCCGGCACAAAAATGAGTGCGTCATTTAGATCACGAATAAGTCCTGACTTAATAGCTTTACTTCTTAGTATTGCTTCAAATATCTGCTCTGCTTGAAATTCTCCGACGCCTCGTCCGCGAGGTGGACCAACGGAAAATCCAAACTGAATTTCGTCCGGTTCCTTAAGGCCCCTCAATAGGCGGACGCCCAACTCATGATCGCCTTCTCCGGCTGCGTGCAAAACCGCCTCAAAGAACGTTTCAATATCGCGCGAGCAATCTTCCGCAAATCTACCCTGTCCTTCATAGAAGGCCGCGGGGTCCAGAAACAGCGGCGTATCGGTCGAAAGGTCGATGTCTACGAAATCGAGCTCAGGTTGAGTCTTGCCTAAATTGAGCGCTTTCGAGACCTGCATGACATCCCCAATGTGCATTTATCGTTGTTACATAGATGGCACATTTTGTGGATCATGCGTTAGATATGCAAGAAAGAATAGCTCTGGCAGAGTAAGGCAACGCAAGTGCGAAATTTTTCTAACTGATATCGGTTCTGAAAGCTACGAAACCCTAGGCCCGCCTGTCGTTGCCGTCATGGAGTGTTTGGCGGTCGGCCACCACGACTGCGTCGTCGTCATGCAACCGTTGCGCCGGGACGGCTCAAGAGCGGGGCGAGGTATTTGCCGGTAAACGAGCCCGCCGCCTTCGCCACAACCTCAGGCGTCCCCTGCGCCACAATCTCCCCGCCCTTCACGCCGCCCTCCGGCCCCAGGTCGAGCACCCAATCCGCGGTCTTGATCACATCGAGGTTATGCTCGATCACCACGACCGTATTCCCCTGCTCGACCAGTTGGTGCAGCACCTCCAGCAGCTTGCGCACGTCCTCGAAATGCAGCCCGGTGGTCGGCTCGTCCAAGATGTATAGCGTCTGCCCGGTCGCGCGGCGCGACAGTTCCTTGGCGAGTTTCACGCGCTGCGCCTCGCCGCCCGACAGCGTCGTCGCTTGCTGGCCGACCTTGACGTAACCGAGGCCCACTTCGGCGAGCATCGCCATCTTGTCGCGGATCGGCGGCACCGCCTTGAAGAATTCGACCGCATCCTCGACCGTCATGTCGAGCACGTCGGCGATCGACTTGCCCTTGAACTTCACCTCCAGCGTCTCGCGATTGTAGCGCGCGCCGTGGCACACGTCGCACGTCACATAGACATCGGGCAGGAAGTGCATTTCGATCTTGAGCAGCCCGTCACCCTGGCACGCCTCGCAGCGCCCGCCCTTGACGTTGAAGCTGAAGCGGCCGGGCTTGTAGCCGCGCGCCTGCGCCTCGGGCAGCCCTGCGAACCAGTCGCGGATCTGGGTGAAGGCACCGGTATAGGTGGCGGGGTTGCTGCGCGGGGTGCGGCCGATCGGCGACTGGTCGATATCGATGACCTTGTCGAGATATTGCAGGCCGGTGATCTTGTCATGCTTGCCCGCCAGCACCCGCGCGCCGTTGAGCGCGCGCGCGGCGGAGGCATAGAGCGTGTCGATCGTGAAGCTCGATTTGCCGCTGCCGCTGACCCCGGTGATGCACGTAAAGGTGCCGAGCGGCAGGCTGGCCGTCACGCCCTTCAGATTGTTGGCGGTGGCGTTGTGGACGGTCAGTTTCTTGCCATTGCCCTTGCGCCGGGTGGTCGGCACCGCGACCTCGCGCCGGCCCGACAGATAATCGGCGGTGATGCTGTTGGGGTTGGCGAGCACTTCCTCGAACGTGCCCTGCGCGACGATCGCGCCGCCATGGACGCCAGCCCCCGGCCCCATGTCGATGACATAATCGGCGGTGCGGATCGCATCCTCGTCATGCTCGACCACCAGCACGGTGTTGCCGAGGTCGCGCAGGCGCCGCAGCGTTTTCAGCAGCATGTCATTGTCGCGCTGGTGCAGGCCGATGCTGGGCTCGTCGAGCACATAGAGCACGCCCGACAGCCCGCTGCCGATCTGGCTGGCGAGGCGGATGCGCTGCGATTCCCCGCCCGACAGCGTGCCGCTGGTGCGATCCAAGTTGAGATAATCGAGCCCGACATTGTTGAGGAAGCCCAGGCGCTCGAGGATTTCCTTGAGGATGCGCTCGGCGATCGCGCGTTGCTGGTCGGTGAGGTCGGCGGGGACGGATTCGAACCAAGCGAGCGCATCGACCACCGACAGGCGGGTGACGCTGGAAATGTCGCGCATGCCGATCTTGACCGCAAGCGCCTCCGGCTTGAGCCGCGCACCGCCGCACACTTCGCACGCGGCGGAGCTTTGGTATTTGGCGAGTTCCTCTCGCATCCACGCGCTTTCGGTCGAGAGCATGCGGCGGTTGAGGTTGCCGATCACGCCCTCGAACGGCTTCTTCACGTCATACGACTTCTTGCCGTCGATGAAGGTCAGTGTCACCGGCTTGCCGCCGGTGCCGTGCAGGATGATGAGCTTCACCTCGCCCGGCAGATCCTCCCACGGCGTATCCAGGCTGAAGCCGAATTCGCGCGCCAGGCTGCCCAGCACCTGCATGTAATAGGGGCTTGGCGGGTTGGACTTCGCCCAGGGCACGACCGCGCCCTTCTTGATGCTGAGCGCATGGTTGGGGACGACAAGGTCCTCGTCGAACAGCAGCTTTTCGCCCAGCCCATCGCACGCCGGGCATGCGCCTTGGGGGGCGTTGAAGGAGAAGAGGCGCGGCTCGATCTCGGCGATGGTGAAGCCCGAGACGGGGCAGGCGAATTTCTCGCTGAACACGATGCGGTTGGCGGGGATGCCCGCACCTTTCATTGCGCCGCCAAGGCTCCCCTCCCGCTCGCGGGAGGGGTTGGGGGAGGGCATATCGCCTGAAAATGATTGGCGCGCCTCTTTAACAGCCCCTCCCCCAGCCCCTCCCGCAAGCGGGAGGGGAGCAGAAAGCGCCGCCACCGTTGTGTCCACCAAATCGACATAGGCCAGCCCCTCGGCCAGCTTCAGCGCCGCCTCGAAGCTCTCGGCCAGTCGCGTCGCCATGTCGGGGCCGACGACGAGGCGGTCGACCACCACCTCAATGTCATGCTTCAGTTTCTTGTCGATCGCGGGCGCTTCGTCGATTTCATAAATCTCGCCGTCGATGCGGACGCGGGTGAAGCCCGCTTTCTGCCATTCGAGCAGTTCCTTCTTATACTCGCCCTTGCGCCCGCGCACGACCGGCGCGAGCAGGTACAGCCGCGTGCCCTCGGGCAGCGCCATCACCCGGTCGACCATCTGGCTGACGGTCTGCGCCGCAATCGGCAGGCCGGTCGCGGGCGAATAGGGAATGCCGACGCGCGCCCACAGCAAGCGCATATAATCGTAAATCTCGGTGACGGTCGCCACAGTCGAGCGCGGGTTGCGGCTGGTGGTCTTCTGCTCGATGCTGATCGCAGGCGACAGGCCCTCGATATGGTCGACATCGGGCTTTTGCATCAGCTCGAGGAACTGGCGCGCATAGGCGCTGAGGGACTCGACATAACGCCGCTGCCCCTCGGCATAGATGGTGTCGAAGGCGAGGCTCGATTTGCCCGATCCCGACAGGCCGGTGATGACCGTCAGCGTATCGCGCGGAATGTCCACGCTCACGTCCTTAAGGTTGTGCTCGCGCGCGCCGCGCACCGAAATATGAGTCAGCATGAAGGACGTGTTCCAGATTTGTTCTTGAAAGGCAAATGGCAATCGGGCAAAACCCAACATGGCGTCGCCAGTCGGCATCGACAAGCAGGGGGCTTGCACCGGGCAAGCGATCGGGCATGGTGAATCGATGAACGAACGGCCCGGCTTTTACGAATTTTTCGCAGGCGGCGGAATGGCCCGCGCGGGGCTGGGCGGAACGTGGCAATGCCTGTTCGCCAATGATTTCGACCCCAAAAAGGCCAAGGCCTATGCCGACAATTGGGGCACGAACGAGCTGTGGCTTGGCGATGTGGGCGAGGTAACCCTCGGCCAATTGCCCGGCCAGGCGGATTTGGTATGGGCGTCCTTCCCGTGCCAGGACCTTTCACTCGCCGGGGCCGGAGCCGGGCTGACGGGCGCACGCTCGGGCGCGTTCTGGCCGTTTTGGAAGTTGATCCGGGATTTGAGCAAACAGGGTCGCAAGCCGCGCGCGATCGTACTGGAAAACGTCTGCGGGCTGCTGACATCGCGGAACGGCGCAGATTTCGCCGCGCTGTGCCAGACGGTGGGAGACGCCGGCTATTGGCTGGGCGCGATGGTGATCGACGCACAGCATTTCGTGCCGCAGTCGCGCCCGCGCCTGTTCGTCATCGCGCTCGATCGCGACGTGGAGATGCCCGCCCGCGTCTTCAGCCCGTGGGCGGTCGATCGCTGGCATCCCGAGCGGCTGCGACAGGCGCAGGCCGCGCTGCCGGAAAAGCTGCGCGCGCAATGGCTGTGGTTCACCGCCCCGGCCCCGGCCCCGCGCCAGGCACGCCTCATTGATGTCATCGAGGATCACCCCGGCGATGTCGCGTGGCACAGCGCTGCTGACACAAAGAAGCTGCTGGCGATGATGAGCAAGGGGAACCGGGCGAAGGTTGATCTGGTCGCGGGCAATGCCCGGCGGGCGATTGGTGCGGTCTACAAGCGCACGCGGTTCGAAGGCGGCAAGAAGGTGCAGCGCGCCGAGGTTCGCTTCGATCTGGCGGGCTGCCTGCGCACGCCGGGTGGCGGATCCAGCCGCCAGACGATCCTGGTGGTCGAGCGTGGCAAGGTGCGCACGCGGCTCATCTCTGCTCGCGAAACCGCGCGGCTGATGGGGCTGCCCGAAGCGTATCGCCTGCCCGAGCGCTATAACGATGCCTATCATTTGACGGGCGATGGCGTGGTCGTTCCGGTCGTGCGCCACATTGCGGAATGGGTGCTGGAACCTGCGCTGACGCAATCGGGGATCGCCCTTGCCTCTGCTTAAGGAACCGCGATCGCCGACCCGGCGTCGGGTCGCCGACATCGACACCAAAAGTGCCCCCGATGAGACGATCGAGCTGCGCCGCGCGCTTGAGCAGTTCAAGCGGCAGAAACTCTCCGATTTCTTCGACCAGGCCCCCACGACGAAAGCTGGGGTCTCGATTTCGGTCGGGGCGGTGAAATGGGGCGTCTACGCCTTTTTCGATTATGATGGGGAGCCGATCTATGTCGGCCAGACGCGCGAAACCGTGGGCGGGCGGATCGGGCGGCATTTGACCAACCAGCGGACCGATGCGGTGGCGATGTCGGTGCTCGATCCATTCGAAGTGCGTACGATCAAGGTCTGGCTGCTGCCCGAATATCAGGACGTGAAGGGCGATCCGAAACGCGTGCCCGCTGCGCGAGCCGCGGCAGACCACCTCAACGCGCTGGAACGCAGCGTGTTCGTAAAGCTCGTCAGCGAAAGCGATTTCGGCCGCATCCTGAACGAAAAGGATCCGCCCGACGTTCCGTTATGCGCTTTGCCGCCCGCGATCGAGGGCGAGATCGTCAGCCCCGACGTGCTCAAGCTTCGCCAACACCCCGATGTCCGGATCGCGCGGCGCGCGCAAACCATCGCCAGGCTGGCGCAGATCATCGCCGGACGCGACGTGCAGGCCGGGCTGCGGCGTGCGTTGGCGACGCAGGCCGATCGACTGGCATGGCTGGCGAACGAACGCTTCGCGGCGCTCGGCGGCGAAGCGGCGGTCGAGCAACGCGACGCGGACGAGCCGACGGACCATGACATGGATGGCGGGGAGGCGGCGTAATCCGCCGCGCCAAGCAACGCATGCGCGCGTAACGGCGAACGATCGGTTGCCCAGCGGCAACGAACCGCTAAAATCCGAAAAAAGAAGATGCTGGGGGCCATTCATGAAGACGATCGCGATTGTGGCGCTGTTGGGGCAGGTTCTCGCGACATCGACGGACGCTCCGCTGGTCCCAAGCGGTAAGTGGACCGTCGACTATGCCAATGCTGGCTGCATCCTGTCGCGGGATTATGGAACGGTGCCCGCAGTCACATCCATCGGGTTCAATCCCTTTCCGCTCGGCGACACGCTTGAAGTCATCACGGTATCGCCGGGCATCCCCGCGAAACGCTACCAGAAATTGAAGGGTACGCTGACGCTGCAGCCGTCGGGTGAAACCTTTCAGAGCGAGGTTACCGTTTATGGCATCGCCGCCAGAAACAACACCCTCACCACCTTGAACGCCGAAGGCGATATCGCGGCGAAGTTACTGCGCTCGACCAGCATATCGATCGCGTTGGCCGACGGAACCCGAAAGAGCTTCGCGGTGCCCGGCATGCCGGGCGCGGCAGCGGCGCTGAGGGCCTGCCAGGACGATTTGCTGAAGAGCTGGGGCATCGACCCCACCGAACGCGACCGCGTTCCGACGCCCAAACCGCGCACCGAGGTTGCGACGTGGCTCAGCACCGACGACTATCCCTCCGAAGCGATGGCATCGCATTCGGAGGGCACCTCCGTGATCGTATGGACGATCCAGCCGAACGGCCTGATTGGCGATTGTCGCATCGTCCAATCCAGCGGATCAAAACCTCTGGACGACACCGCCTGTCGCGCTTTCAAAAAGAAGGGAAGATATGCCGCGGTCATCGACCGTGACGGAAAACCTGCAACAGCGCACGCGATGCACAAAGTCGTATGGCGTCTTCCCTAACGGCAGCTATTTCGCCCCATAAGCCGGCAGCCCCAACCGCCACCGGATCGCCGCCGCGCGCAGCGCGAAGCCACAGCTTGCTGCCACGCCCGCCGCGACCGTCGGCGATATGCCCAGTTCGACCAGCGCGACGTGCAGCCCCGCCGCCAGCGCGGCTGCGGTGACATAGAGTTCGGGCCGCATCAGGATCGACGGTTCGCCCGCCAGCACGTCGCGGATGATACCGCCGACGCACGCCGTCACCACCCCCATCAGTGCCGCAGGCACGGGCGGGATGCCGAAGGCCAGCGCCTTGGCCGCACCGAACACGGCATAAGCGGCTAGCCCTACGCCATCGAGCCAATCGAGCGCCGAGGTCGGCGCGTGCGCGCCCTGCCACCAGCCGCGCGGTGTCGTCCACACCAAGACCGCCACCGCGAGGCAAATGGCGGCAACCAGCGGATCATGCACCCAAAAGACCGGCGCACCGATCAACAGATCGCGCACCGACCCGCCGCCAACCCCGGTGATCAGCGCGAAGAAGGCGGCGGTGACGAAGGTCTGCCCGCGCCCCGCCGCCGCCAGCGCACCGGTAATGGCGAACACGGCGATCCCGAACAAATCGAGCCACGGCAGGATCGAGCCGAATTGCCAGGGGGCGAGCGGGAGCATCCGCACTCCTGTAGCGCGCTTGCGCGAGGAAATGAATGCTGGGGCGGGGCGTGTCGCAGAGGTGGCGCGGCATGGGCAAAGCCCATGCCGTCGGTCGCGGCTGTAGCCGCGCCGGCCGGACGCGGCTCGGCCGCGCGGCTTTAGCTGACGCTAAAGCCTTAGCCGCCGCGTCTCAGACGTGGATCGCCTTCCCGCGTACCGCCATCGCCGCTTCCTTGATCGCCTCGCTATGCGTCGGATGAGCATGGCAGGTGTAGGCGATGTCCTCGCTGGTCGCGCCCATTTCCATGCCCAAAGCCGCCTCGGCGATCATCGTGCCTGCGGGCACCGCGATCGCCCAGACGCCGATTACGCGGTCCGATTTGGCATCGGCGATGATCTTCACGAAGCCGTCGGGCTCGTGATTGGTCTTGGCGCGGCTGTTGCCCGCCATCGGGAACTTGCCGACCTTGATCTCGCCTTTGGCCTTGGCCGCTTCCTCGGTCAGGCCGACCCCAGCGATTTCGGGCCAGGTGTAGACCACGCTCGGGATGACATCGTGGTTCACGATGCCGGTCAGCCCGCCGATATTCTCGGCAACGGCAATGCCCTCATCCTCAGCCTTGTGCGCGAGCATCGGGCCGGGGATGACATCGCCGATCGCCCAGATGCCGGGGACGCTGGTCTGGAAGCGGTGATCGGTGTCGATCTGGCCGCGTGCGTTGGTGGCAAGACCCGCCTTTTCGAGCGCCAGGCCGTCGGTATTGGGACGGCGGCCGATCGCGACCAGCACGCAATCCGCCGTGATCGTCTCGGCGGCACCCCCCGCGGCGGGTTCGACCGTGATGCTGGCGGTGTCGCCGCTCACCGAAACGCCGGTGACCTTGGTCGAGAGCTTGAATTCGATGCCTTGCTTGCGGAAGATCTTATTGGCTTCCTTGCGGATGTCGCCATCGAAGCCCGGCAGGATCTGGTCGAGATATTCGATGCAGGTGACCTTGGCCCCCAGCCGCCGCCACACGCTGCCCAGCTCAAGCCCAATCACGCCGCCACCGATCACGACGAGATGCTCGGGCACCTTGGCCAGTTCGAGCGCACCGGTCGAATCGACCACGACCTTCTGGTCGACCGTCACGCCCGGCAGCGGGGTGACCGAGGAACCGGTCGCGATCACGATGTCTTTGGCGGTAACGGTCTGCTCGCCGACCTGCACGGTGTGCGCATCGACGAACGCGCCGCGACCCTTCAGCCACGTCACTTTGTTTTTCTTGAACAGGAAGGCGATGCCGCCGGTCAGTTGCGTGACGGCGTCGATGCGCTGCGCGTGCATCGCGGGCAAATCGAGCTCGGGCGTGACCTTGATGCCCATCTTGGCCATCGTGCCATTGGCGGCGGCATCGAAATATTCCGACGCATGCAGCATCGCCTTGGAGGGGATGCAGCCGACGTTGAGGCAGGTGCCGCCCAGCGTCTCGCGGCTCTCGACGCACGCGGTGCGGAGGCCCAGCTGCGCCGCGCGGATCGCCGCGACATAGCCGCCGGGGCCGGAACCGATGATGAGGACGTCGTAATCATAGTCAGCCATGGTGGTGTTCGCCTTTCAGTCGGTTGCGTTTTGCCGCAACCAGATCGCGCGTGAAACCCAGCATTGCTTGGAGCTGGGCGCGGGTAAGATGGGGATAGTCTGCTAGAATATCGTCAAGGCTGTAACCGCCTTCAATGAGTCCAAGCAGGTGATCCAAATACAGTCGTGTGCCGACGATGCGGACCTTGCCCATGCAGACACTTTCGTCTGTGACGATGATACCGTCCCATGGGGTTCGGTGCTCGGGTGTCTTTGCCATTTGCCGTTCGCCGTTCGCTACTTCAGGCCAAGATACGGACCGCGCCGTCGCCAGCCGCCGCGCAAGCAGCGGAAAGCCGTCGCAAGGCGGGAACGCCCTGCAGAATATATTCGAGCGCCAACTCGTCGCCGTCGTCGGCGAAGGCATCGGCCAGATAGATATCGCTCTCTAGCATCGCCGCATTATCATATCGGCCCGACAAGGCAGCATCATCGATCTGGCGAAACGCCGTGTCAAAGGCTTGCATCTCCTCGGGGCTGATGATCCAGAATTCATCCAGCCCGTCCACATCCTGGCTAACCGCTTCGCCAATATCGGCGATGATGCCGAGCGGGCTGTGGCTGTCATATGCCGCACCGGTCAGCATGAAGTGAAGCGCATGCCAGGCTTTGTCGAATTCGATCAGATCGGCTTCGACATCACCGTCCTCGAAAGCAAATTTCTGCACTTCGCTGGGGTCGCGCCGTAACGCCGCGATGTCCGACGGGCTTGCCCGCCGCAGGTACATCACCATCCCCATTGCAGCGCCCCCCCTTATAGGTCGATCAAAATCCGGGTAGGATCCTCGATAGCATTTTTCAGCGCGACGAGGAACGTCACCGCTTCGCGACCATCGATCAAACGGTGATCGTAGCTGAGCGCCAGATACATCATCGGGCGGATCACGATCTCGCCGTTGACGACGACCGGGCGGTCCTCGATGCGGTGCAGGCCGAGCACGGCGGCCTGGGGCGGGTTGATGATCGGGGTCGACATCAGCGAGCCGAACACGCCGCCATTCGAGATGGTGAAGGTACCGCCCTTCATCTCGTCCATTTTGAGCGTGCCGTCCTTGGCGCGCTTGCCGAAATCGCCGATCGTCTTTTCGACTTCAGCAACCGACATCTGGTCGGCATCGCGCACCACCGGCACGACGAGCCCGCCCGGCGACGACACCGCGACCGAGATGTCGGCATAATCGTGATAGACGATCTCATCGCCCTCGATCGAGGCGTTGACGCTGGGGATGTCCTTCAGAGCGAGGCACGCCGCCTTCACGAAGAAGCCCATGAAGCCAAGGCGGACGCCATGCTTCTTCTCGAACAGATCCTTATATTTGGCGCGCGCTGCGATCACGGCGCTCATGTCGACGTCGTTAAAGGTCGTCAGCAAGGCGGCGGTGTTCTGCGCTTCCTTCAGTCGCTTGGCGATCGTCTGGCGCAGGCGCGTCATCCGCACGCGCTCTTCCTTGCGGCCCGTAGCGGCGGCAACAGACGAGGCGACCGGGAGCGGCTCGCTCGGCGCGGGGGCTGCGGCGGGGGTTGCGGCGGCGGCAACGACATCGTCCTTGGTCAGGCGGCCGTCCTTACCGGTGCCCTTGACGGTCGCGGGATCGACACCGTGTTCCAGCACCGCGCGGCGCACCGACGGGCTGAGCGCGGCGGGGGTATCGCTCGGCGCGGCCGGGGCCTGCTGCCCGGCGGTCGCCGCCGGAGATTCGAGCACGGCCGGTTGTGGCGCGGCCGCAACCGCAGGCGCGCCGTCACCCGCCTCGATCGTCGCGATCATCGCGCCGACGAGCACGGTATCGCCGACCTGCACCGCATGCTGGCCCATCACGCCCGCCACCGGCGAGGGGACTTCGACCGAAACCTTGTCGGTTTCGAGGCTCGCGATCGGCTCGTCGACCGCGACCTTGTCGCCAGGCTGCTTGAGCCATTCGCCGAGCGTCGCTTCGGTGATCGATTCGCCGAGTACCGGTACTGTGACTTCGGTTGCCATATCCGCCTCTTTTTCCACCCCGGCGGAGGCCGGGGCCCAGTTGCGCAACGCTCGATCATCAAGCGCCGCGCGAAATTACCTACCTCTCGCTACCACCCCGGCTTTCGCCGGGGTGGTAGCGAGACACTCCATCAAACCTTACGCGTCCGCCGAATTTCTTCGCGAACGCTGTGCCCCAGCGCATCGGCGACGAGCGCCGCCTGCTCGGTCTGGTGGCGCTTCATCAGCCCGGTGGCGGGCGAAGCCGAAGCGGCCCGCCCGGCATAGCGCGCGCGCGTCGAGCGCACGCCTGCTTCGACCAGACACTCCTCGATAAACGGATCGACGAAGCTCCACGCACCGTTATTCTTCGGCTCTTCCTGCGCCCAGACGACCGTCTCGAGATTGGGCATCTTCTTCAGACGCTCAACCAGCGGCTCGCCCGGGAAGGGATACAGCTGTTCGACCCGGACGATCGCGGTGTTGGTATCGCCAGCCGCATCGCGCGCTTCTATCAGGTCATACGCGACCTTGCCGGTGCACAGGACCAGGCGCTTCACATCGACATCCGCCGGAGCGGAAGGGTCACTGAGGATGCGCATGAAGTGGCTGTCGCCGAGGAAGTCCTCGGTCTGCGAAACCGCGAGCTTGTGACGCAGCAGCGACTTGGGCGTGAAGATCACCAACGGCTTGCGGAACGACCGGTGCATTTGCCGACGTAGCAAGTGGAAATAGTTGGCCGGCGTGGTGCAATTGGCGACCTGCATATTGTCCTGCGCGCACAATTGCAGGAAGCGCTCGACGCGCGCCGAGCTATGCTCAGGCCCCTGCCCTTCATAACCGTGCGGCAGCAGCATCACCAAGCCGTTGGCGCGCAGCCACTTGGCCTCGCCGCTCGCGATGAACTGGTCGATCATGATCTGCGCGCCGTTCATGAAGTCGCCGAACTGCGCCTCCCACATCACCAGCGTCTTGGGGTCGGCCAGCGCATAGCCATATTCGAAGCCGAGCACGCCATATTCGCTCAAGGGGCTATCGAGCACTTCGAAGCGGCCGTGCGGGATCGTCTCGAGCGGACGATACTTATGCTCGTCGGTCTGGTCGACCCACACCGCATGCCGCTGCGAGAAGGTGCCGCGCCCCGAATCCTGGCCCGACAGACGCACGCCATAGCCTTCCGACAGCAGCGACCCGAACGCCAGCGCTTCGCCCGTCGCCCAGTCGAAATTGCGGCCCGACTTGAACATCTCGCGCTTGGCATCGAGCACGCGGTTGAGCGTCTTGTGGACGGTCAGCCCCTCGGGGATCGTGGTCAGCGTGCGACCGAGCGAATCGAACAGTTTCTGCTCGATGCCGGTGTTGACGTTGCGCCGCGCAGTCTCGGCATCGGCGGGTGCGTGCAGCCCCGACCAGCGCCCGGCAAACCAGTCCGCCTTATTGGGCTTGTAGCTCGCCCCTGCCTCGAACTCGCCCTCGAGCAGCGTGGTGAACTGTTGAATATTGTCGTCGATCCAGGCGCGGTCGATCACCTTCTGCGCGATCAGCTTCTGGCCGTAGATTTCGCTGACCGGCGGGTGATCCTTGATCGCCTTGTACATCAGCGGCTGGGTGAAGCCCGGCTCATCACCTTCGTTATGCCCGAAGCGGCGATAGCACCACATGTCGATCACGATGTCGCGGTGGAAGCGCTGGCGGAACTCGATCGCCATCTTGGTGGCGAAGGTCACCGCCTCGGGATCATCGCCGTTGACGTGGAAGATCGGGGCCTGCACGCCCTTGGCGACATCGCTCGGATAGGGCGAGCTGCGCGCATATTGCGGGCTGGTCGTGAAGCCGATCTGGTTGTTGATGACGAAGTGGATGCAACCGCCAGTATTGTAGCCACGGATGCCGGAGAAGCCGAGACACTCCCACACGATGCCCTGGCCCGCAAACGCCGCATCGCCGTGGATCAGCACGGGGAGCGACGCTTTGTGCTCGGTCAGGTCGTTGGCGATGGTCTGGATCGCGCGGGTCTTGCCGAGCACGACCGGATCTTCGGCCTCCAGGTGCGACGGGTTGGCGACCAGCGACATATGCACGCTGATCCCGTCAAACTCGCGGTCGGTCGAGGTGCCGAGGTGATATTTCACGTCGCCCGAACCGGCGACGTCATCGGGATTGTCCGAACCGCCGCCAAATTCGTGGAAAATGATGCGGAACGGCTTGGCCATCACGTTGGTCAGCACATTCAGACGCCCGCGATGCGCCATGCCGAACACGATCTCACGCACGCCGAACTGGCCACCATATTTGATGACCGATTCGAGTGCCGGGATCATGCTCTCGCCGCCGTCGAGCCCGAAACGCTTGGTCCCGACATATTTCTTGCCGCAGAAGCGTTCCCACTGCTCGGCCTCGATCACCTTGTTGAGGATCGCCTTCTTGCCGAGATCGGTGAACTCGATCGCCTTGTCCTTGCCTTCCATGCGTTCCTGCAGGAAGCGGCGCTCCTCGACATCGGCGATGTGCATATATTCAAGGCCGACATTGCCGCAGTAATTGGCACGCAGGATATCGACGAGCTCGCGCACCGTGGCCCATTGCAGCCCCATCGTGCCGCCGAGATAGACCGGACGATCGATATCGGCGTCGGAAAAGCCGTGATATTCGGTCTTCAGATCATCGGGCATCTCACGCTTGGACAGGCCGAGCGGATCGAGATTGGCGGCCAGATGGCCGCGCACACGGTAGGTGCGGATCAGCAGCATCGCGCGGATCGAGTCGCTCGCCGCGCGCAGGATCGCGTCCTGTGACGGGGCGGCGGGCGCGGCGGCAGCGGCAGGCTTGCCCTTGGACGGCTTGGGCGCGGGCTCCATCTGGGTCGGATCGAGCGCCGAGGTGAGGTCATCGGTCGAGGAGAGCGGCCAATTCGCCTGCTGCCACGAGGCGCTGCCCGCGCTGCCTTCCAGCCCTTCGAACCAGGACCGCCAGGAGGGCTCGACACTGTCGGGCGACGTCTTGAAACGTGTATACAGCGATTCGATAAAAGCGGGGCTTACGCTGCCCGCCACATCCGCGAAATCCTGGCCTTCGAAACCCATTCTTCTTCTCCCTCGCCCCTCTCCGAGGGGAGAGGGATGCGAAGACTTGGGTCGCGTACTTCACGCGGCCCTAGTCGTAGCTGGGAGAGGGGTGTGCGGTCGCTCGCGACCGCGTGGCCCCGAGGGCCACATCGCCCCTCTCCCCACCTTCGCTAGGCAGCACGCTGCCAAGCTTCGGTACCCTCTCCCCATCCGGGGAGAGGGAGAGTTCAATCAACCGTTCAACACCGCCAACAAGGTGGTGCCGAGTTCGCTGGGCGAGTCCGCGACACGGATCCCGGCAGCTTCCATCGCCGCGATCTTGTCTTCGGCACCGCCCTGCCCGCCACTTACTATAGCACCGGCATGGCCCATGCGGCGGCCCGGAGGCGCCGTGCGGCCCGCAATAAAGCCGGCCATCGGCTTTTTGCGGCCGCGCTTGGCCTCGTCGATCAGGAACTGCGCCGCTTCTTCTTCGGCCGAGCCGCCGATTTCGCCGATCATGATGATCGACTTGGTCGCCTCATCGGCGAGGAACAACTCGAGCACGTCGATGAAGTTGGTGCCGTTGACCGGATCGCCACCGATACCGACCGCGGTCGTCTGGCCAAGGCCTGCATTCGACGTCTGGAACACCGCTTCATAGGTAAGCGTGCCCGAACGGCTGACAACCCCGACCGAACCCTGACGGAAAATGCTGCCGGGCATGATGCCGATCTTGCACTCGCCGGGCGTCAGCACGCCCGGGCAGTTCGGGCCGATCAGCCGCGACTTGGACCCCGACAGCGCGCGCTTCACACGCACCATGTCGAGCACCGGAATACCCTCGGTGATGGTGACGATCAGCGGAACCTGCGCATCGATCGCCTCGAGGATCGAATCCGCCGCGAAGGGGGGCGGAACGTAGATGACGGACGCGGTCGCGCCGGTCTTGGCAACCGCCTCGGCCACGGTGTCATACACCGGCAGATCGAGGTGCGTCGTGCCGCCCTTGCCGGGGGTAACGCCGCCCACCATCTGCGTGCCATAGTCCAGCGCCGCCTTGGTGTGGAAGCTGCCGGTCTCCCCGGTCATGCCCTGGGTGATAACCTTGGTGTTCTTGTCGACGAGGATGCTCATAAGGGTCCTGCTCTTCGTTCAATTCCACCCCGGCGAACGCCGGGGCCCAGTTGCGATTCGGCTCATGGCTGCGCGATCCGGTCGTAGAGATCTTCCCAATCCGGGTTGAGCCCTTCGATCTCGTCGACTTTCCAGCGCCGCTTCCATTCCTTCATCTGCAGCTCGCGCTGCCTTGCATCTTCCCAATCGGCTCGGGCTTCGTACCAAACGAGAAGTTTGCACCCGTACCGCTTTGTGAACCCGTCAACGAGTCCGTTGCGATGCTCCCAGGCGCGCTTGGCGAGATTTATCGTCGAACCCAGATAAATCGTGCCGTTGCGCTGACTGGCCATGATGTAGACATAAGCGTGCCCGTTCACAGCCAGCCTTCCACGACTGGGCCCCGGCGTTCGCCGGGGTGGTGCCTACCCCTTTAGTTCAAGCTCGAATCGATAGCCTTGCACGCGACCAGCAGTTCCTTGACCGCGTCGACCGACACGGCAAGGTTGCCCTTGGCTTCATCATCCAGCGCGATCTCAACCACCTGCTCGACGCCGCCCGCACCAATCACCACCGGCACGCCGACATAGAGATTGTCGATGCCGTACTGGCCGGTGAGGTGCGCCGCAGCCGGAAGAACGCGCTTCTGGTCGTACAGATAGGCTTCCGCCATCGCGATGCCGCTGGTGGCGGGCGCATAATAAGCCGAACCGGTCTTGAGCAGGGCAACGATCTCGCCGCCACCGCCGCGCGTGCGCTTGACGATCGCGTCGATCTTTTCCTGGGTCGAACGGCCCATCTTGATCAGATCGGGAACCGGGATGCCCGAAACCGCCGAATATTGGATCACCGGGACCATGGTGTCGCCGTGCCCGCCGAGCACGAAGCTGGTCACATCCTTGACCGACACCTGGAATTCCTCGGCGAGGAAGTGGCTGAAGCGCGCCGAATCGAGCACACCGGCCATGCCGACCACCTTATTGTGCGGCAGACCCGAAAATTCGCGCAGCGCCCACACCATCGCATCAAGCGGGTTGGTGATGCAGATCACGAACGCGTCGGGCGCGTTGGCGGCGATACCCTCGCCGACGGCCTTCATCACCTTGAGGTTGATGCCGAGCAGATCGTCACGGCTCATGCCGGGCTTGCGCGCGACACCGGCGGTGACGATGATCACGTCCGCGCCTGCGATGTCCTTGTAATCATTGGTGCCGGTGATCTTGGCATCGAAGCCCTCGACCGGCGAGCACTGGCTGAGATCGAGCGCCTTGCCCTGCGGCACGCCTTCGACCACGTCGAACAGGACGACATCGCCCAGACCCTTCAGTGCTGCGAGATGGGCGAGCGTGCCGCCGATGTTGCCGGCGCCGATCAGCGCGATCTTCTTGCGAGCCATCGAATGTCCTTCTTCGCTGTGGCCGCGTGCGGCCGACCTGTCTCGGCCGCGTTCGGCCTGAACGCGCGCGGCTTAGGCCGGTTTTCCCTGCGGGGCAACCCGAAACACAACGCCTTTGTCAAGGCCTATTGCACATGGTTCGCAAGTGCAATTATTCCGCATCCGGCTGCTCCATTGCCACGTACCGCCGCTCACCGGTCTTCGCATCGAACCATACCGACACCGGCTTGCCCGAGACATCGTCGATGAAACGCTCCGATGTCTCGCGCCAGTCCGGCCCTTCGGGCGCGCGCTGCACCGCGCCGTAGCGCACGCGCTCAAACGCAATGCCGCCCGCCAGCAGCCCGGCTGTAAGGACCGTCGGCCACGTCCCCGGATCCAGCACCACGCCAATCAGCGCCGCTGTCAAAAACAAGGCGGCGGCGACCAGCACGAAGGTGCGCAGCATCATTGCAGGGGCCTCATTCGGGCGCGGGATCGAGCAGCACAGCGGTGCCGTAGGCGACGACCTCGTTCATCGCCTGCGCGATCTCGCCCGAGTCGAAGCGCATCATCACCACCGCGTTCGCGCCCATCAGCGTGGCGTTGGCCACCATCCGGTCGATCGCATGGCGGCGCGTATCTTCCACCAGCCTCGTATATTCAGGGATTTCGCCACCGACGATCGAGCGCAGGCTGGCGGTGATGTTGCCGCCAATCCCGCGGCTGCGCACGACGACGCCGAAGACCTGACCGAGCGTCGCGCGCACGGTGTGGCCGGGGACGGTCTCGGTAGTGGTGACGAGCATGGGCATGGGTCCCCGCAGGCGATGAGCGGGTGTAGCGCGCGTGTTACGCGGTGTTAAGCCCATATAAGGTACGGTGTTGCGATGGCGGCATCAAAGCCTCACGCGATCATCGCGCTCGACCTGTTGCGCTTCGCCAGCGCCCTGCTCGTCGTCGCCTTTCATTACGGTGCCGCGTTCGCCCTTGCGCCGAGCGCCGCGGCTGCTGCGCTGCTGCACGCCTTGCCGGTCACCGCCCCGCTCGCGCGGGCAAGCTGGTTCGGGTGGATCGGGGTCGAACTGTTTTTCATGATATCGGGCTTCGTGATCGCGCTGTCGGCCGAGGGCATCGGCATCGCCACGTTCCTGCGGCGTCGGGCCTTGCGATTGCTGCCGGCCGCGTGGATTTGCGCAACGGTGACCTTGGGTGTGGTGGCGGTCACCCTGCCCGCGCACGACCTGCCGCTGCGCTGGCTTCGCTCGGTTACCTTTTGGCCCGGGGACGGCGGCTGGATCGACCCGTCCTATTGGACCCTGCCGATCGAGATATGCTTTTACCTGTTGATCGCGACCGGTCTCGGCACCGGCGGTACCCTCGCCGCCATCGAGCAGCGGGCACGCTGGCTCGGGCTGGCGAGTGTCGCCTTCTGGATCGTCGTGCTGTGCACCGGCTGGACCGCGTCCCCGCTGCTGCAATATCAATCTGCCCCGCTGCTGCTCTCGCGCTATGGTTGCATCTTCGCCTTGGGGGTGACGATCTTGGCCCTGCTGCGCGATCACACAACGCGCTTGCGTCTCGGTCTGCTCAGCCTGTTCGCCGCGACCGCGCTGCTCGAAATCGCCGCGCACGCGATCGAGCGCGCGACGACCTTGCGGATCGCCGCGACGCCCCTGGTGCCGATGCTCGTTTTTATCGCCGGGCTGGTGGTGATGCTGGCATCGCTGAAGCTGCAGCCCTTGCTGCAGCGGTACATCGGCACCAAAATCGCATCGCGCGTCGGCCTGATGACGTATCCGCTCTATTTGATCCATCAGGACGTCGGTGCGGCGGCAGCGGCCGCACTGATGCGCGGCGGATTACCGTTCGCGCCTGCTATCCTGTTGACGCTGGTCGGCGCGCTGGCCTTTGCCTATTGGGTCGCCTCGGTCGCCGAACCGGCGCTGCGCCGCCCGCTCGCGCGGTTGTTCAGTCCGCGCCATGCCCCTGCGCGAGATAGGTTTCGGAACGCATCTCTTCCAGGCGGCTGATCGTGCGGTCGAACTCGAAGCGCCCGTCGCCGCTTTCATAGAGCTGCGCCGGTTCGGCGTCGGCGGCGGCGAGCAATTTGACCTTCTGCTCGTACAATGCGTCGATCAACGCCACGAACCGCGCCGCTTCGTTGCGGTTTTCCGGCCCTAATTTGGGAATGCCGACCAGAATCACCGTGTGGAAGCGCCGGGCGATCGCAATATAATCGGCCGGTCCGCGTGCTTCGGCGCACAGGCGCTTGAAGCTGAACACCGCGACGCCTTTCAGTGCCTTGGGCACATGCAGCGTGCGGCCTTGCACGATCAGATCCTCGGACGGCACGTGCGCGCGATCCTCGACCGGAAAATCGGTCAGGCGGAAAAAATCGCCCGACAGGATGCGCGTCGCCTCGGGGCCGTTGGGCACCAGCCAGGTATCGACCTGCCCCAGCCGGTCGCGCCGATAATCGGTCGGGCCGTTGAGCGCGATCACGTCGAGCCGCGATTCGATCAGCGCGATGAAGGGCAGGAAATGCTCGCGGTTGAGACCGTTCTTGTAGAGATCGACCGGCGGGCGGTTGGAGGTGGTCACCACCGTCACGCCCTCCTCGAGCAAGTGCGTGAACAGCCGCGACAGGATCATCGCATCGGGGCTGTTGGTCACCATCATCTCGTCAAAGGCGAGCAGCCGCGCTTCCTCGGCTAGCACATGGGCGAGGCCGGGGATCGGATCGCCCTGCTCCTTGGCGCGCTCGATCGCGAGGCGCTGGTGCACCTCCAGCATGAATTCGGCGAAATGGACGCGCCGTTTCCGGCGGATGTCGAGGCTGGTGTAGAACAGGTCCATCAGCATCGATTTGCCGCGCCCGACCCCGCCCCACAGATATAACCCGCGCGGCGGCGCGGGCTTGCGACCGAGCGCGCGCCATAAGGTGGAACCGCGCTTCGGGGTGGCTTGCAGCGCGGTCGCGAGATCGGCGAGGCGCTGGGCGGCGGCGGCTTGCTCGGGATCGGGCTTGAGCTCGCCCGAGGCAAGCAGCGCGGCGTAGCGTTTGAGGATGTCGGTCATGGCTTAGCGCCTCGTACGGGCACCCCGCGGCAGTGCAGTCACCGGGCGACGTTGCGGTAAATCCTTCTCCCTTTGGGCGAAGGTGGCGCGAAGCGCCGGATGAGGTGACGCACACTATCGCCAACGTCGCCCTCACCCTTCCCGCGCCGACGGCGCGGGCCCCTTCCCTCTCCCGGTGGGAGAGGGAGAAGCATCAAACGATCCGTTCGACTTCCAGCTTCTTGATCTCGGCAATCGCCTTGGCCGGGTTCAGGCCCTTGGGGCAGACGTTCGCGCAGTTCATGATCGTGTGGCAGCGATACAGGCGGAACGGATCCTCCAGATCGTCAAGCCGCTCGCCGGTCATTTCGTCGCGGCTGTCGGCGAGCCAGCGATAGGCTTGCAACAGGATTGCGGGGCCCAGGAACTTGTCCGAATTCCACCAATAGCTCGGGCACGAGGTCGAGCAGCACGCGCACAGGATGCACTCGTACAGGCCATCGAGCTTCTCGCGATCTTCCGGCGACTGCAACCGCTCCTTGCCCGAGGGCGGCGGCGTGACGGTCTGCAGCCACGGCTTGATCGAGCTGTACTGCGCGTAGAAATGCGTGAAATCAGGGACCAGGTCCTTGATCACTTCCATGTGCGGCAGCGGCGTGATGCGGACTTCGCCCTTCACGTCCTCGATCGCCTTGGTGCAGGCGAGCGTGTTGGTGCCATCGATGTTCATCGCGCACGACCCGCAAATGCCTTCGCGGCACGAGCGGCGGAAGGTCAGCGACGAGTCTTGCTCGGACTTCATCTTGATCAGCGCATCGAGCACCATCGGCCCGCACGAATCGAGATCGACCTCGAACGTGTCGTAATGCGGGTTCGCGCCGGCATCAGGATCGTAGCGGTAGATTTTGAAATTTTTGATCCGCGACGCTTCGGCAGCGGCTTTGTGGACCTTGCCCTTCGGCTTGATCTTCGAATTGGCGGGAAGAGAGAATTCGGCCATCGCTTGCTCGCGCTTTCCATCCGTGGGGGGCGGCATTCCGCCCTAGAGTCTTATAGGCCGTACACAAGCAAGGGCTCGCTCGCAAACCCCTATGGCAACGAATTGCTGCAAGCGCGATTGTGCAGGGCAACACCGACGCGCACCAATCTTGGACGCTGTAAAGAAGAACTAGCGGCGCGGCGCGTTGAATGCACGCGGCGTAACGCCATTTGCCGGTCAGCGCCGAAGACTCGCCAGCGGGCGAGCCGCGCCAGGGAATTTGCAGCATGACCAGCAAGCTTGAGGGCAAGAAAGCGATCGTCACCGGCGGATCGCGCGGGATTGGCGCGGCGATCGCGCGCCGACTCGCCGCCGATGGCGCAGATGTCGTCATCACCTTCGCCGGCAACCAGGATGCCGCCAACCAGACCGTCGGTGCGATCACCGCCGCCGGCCGCAAAGGCTATGCGATCCAGGCAAACAGCGCGGACCCCGTTGCGCAGCGCGCCGCGATCAAGGACGCCACCGAAAAGCTCGGCGGGCTCGACATCCTCGTCCACAATGCCGGAATCGCCGACTTCGCTTCGATCGAGACCGATCCGGCCGACGCGTTCACTCGTCAGTTCGGCGTCAATGTCGAAGGCGTGTTCGCCGGGACAGCGGCCGCCGTGCCGCTGATCGCCGATGGCGGACGGATCATCGTGATCGGCAGCATCAACGCACACACCATGCCGATCGCAGGCGGTGCCATTTACGGCGCGACCAAGGCGGCGGTGGCGGGGCTGGTGCGCGGCTGGGCGCGGGACCTCGGCAAGCGCGGCATTCTGGTCAACGTCATCCAGCCGGGCCCGATCGATACCGACCTTAACCCCGCCGACGGCGATTTCGCCAAGCTGCTCACCCCCGGCATCGCGCTCGGCCGCTATGGCACGGCGGATGAGGTGGCAGCGCTTGCGGCCTTCCTCGCCAGCGACGAGGCGTCGTACATTACCGGCGCGGCGATCGACATCGACGGCGGCTTCTCGCTGTAAGCAATCGGGTGGTGCCGGAGGCCCCGGCACCACCCCATCGCCGCCCAAAAGCGCGGCTAGATCACATCGAGCACCAGACCAAGCGACCGCGCCTCTTCCGCCTCGATATACCAGTTGGACGGGGCCTTTTCGCGCAATTCCTCGAAATCGACGCGGCTGCCGGTCACGATGTCGCGAAAGCCCTCTTCCTCGATCAGGATCGAATGCTCGACCTCGTGCAACGCCGCCTTGATCGAGGCGACGACCATGCGCAGCGGGCCGTTGAGGTTGAGCGTCTTGGTGATCGTCCGCTCATGGATCATCAGCCGGGTATGGCGCGTCAGGAAACGGCGATTGACCGGGAACGCCGCCATGAAGGTCGCGCCCGCCGAATAGACCGCGACCTTGCCCAGGAACAAAATCTCGCGCCCGTCATGGTCTTCGAGCAAGCGGATGTCGTCGGCCATCGTCCGCGCGACCTCTGGGTCGCCGCCCAGCGTGGTCAGGGCGATGACGAGCGTGCCCTCACCCGGGCATTGCTCGAGCTGCTGGCGGAAGCTTGCATACATCATCTGGTCGACGGGACCCGACAGGCGGATGTGCGGGTTGGCGAGCAGGGGATAGCGGGGCTGGGACATGTGCGCGCAAACCTCCGACGCGCGCGGGAGTTCCGGCGCGAAAGCAACTTCCCGGCCCTCCCCTGAAAATGGAGGGCCGGGACGCGCGATCAGTAAACGCGCTTCTTGGGCTTGATGTATTCGATGTCGTCGGTGAGCGTGTAGTCGTGCACCGGGCGGAAGCCGAGATCGACCGTGCCGTCCTTGCCGCCCCAACCGGTGAAGGTCGCGGTGGTGTGCTTCATCCAATTGACGTCATCGCGATCGGGATGATCCTCATTGACGTGCGCGCCACGGCTTTCCTTGCGGTTGGCCGCCGAGTTCATCGTCACCACCGCTTGCGCCAGCAGATTGTCGAGTTCGAGCGTCTCGACCAGATCGGTGTTCCAGATCAGCGAGCGATCCTGCACATCGACATCGGCCAGGCGGCTGTAGGTCGCACCGATCTTCTCGACGCCTTCGCTAAGCAGCGCATTGTCGCGGAACACCGCGCAATTCTTCTGCATCGTGCGCTGCATCTCGAGCCGGATCGCCGCGGTCGGCGAGCCGCCCTTGGCGTTGCGGAAATGGTCGAGACGGCCAAGTGCCAGCTCTTCCGACCCCTTAGGCAGCGGTCCGTGCGGCGTGTTGGGCTTGAGCGTGTCCTTCAGGCGCAGGCCGGTCGCGCGGCCGAACACCACGAGATCGATCAGGCTGTTCGAGCCGAGGCGGTTCGCGCCGTGCACAGAGACGCACGCCGCCTCGCCGACGGCGAACAGGCCCGGCACGACGCTGTCGGGGTTGCCATCCTTCAACTGCACGACTTCGCCGTGGAAGTTACAGGGGATGCCGCCCATATTGTAATGCACCGTCGGCGTAACCGGCAAAGGCTGGCGCGTCAGGTCGACGCCGGCGAAGATCTTGCCGGTCTCGGTGATGCCGGGCAGCCGCTCGGCCAGCACCTTGGGGTCGATATGGTCGAGGTGAAGGAAGATATGGTCCTTCTCCTTGCCGACGCCGCGCCCCTCGCGGATTTCCATCGCCATCGAGCGCGACACGACGTCGCGGCTGGCGAGATCCTTGGCGCTCGGCGCATAGCGCTCCATGAAGCGCTCGCCCTCGGAGTTGGTGAGATACCCGCCCTCGCCGCGTGCGCCCTCGGTGATCAGCACGCCTGCGCCGTAAATGCCGGTCGGGTGGAATTGCACGAATTCCATGTCCTGCAGCGGTAACCCGGCGCGCAGCACCATCCCGCCGCCGTCGCCGGTGCAGGTGTGCGCCGAGGTCGCCGAGAAATAGGTGCGGCCATAACCGCCCGTCGCCAGCACGACCGCATGGCTGCGGAAGCGGTGGATCGACCCGTCATCCATGCACAACGCGATCACGCCCCGGCACACGCCGTTTTCCATGATCAGGTCGAGCGCGAAATATTCGATGTAGAAGTCAGCATCATACTTCAGGCTCTGCTGATACAAAGCGTGCAGCATCGCGTGGCCGGTACGGTCGGCGGCGGCGCAGGTGCGCTGCGCGGGCGGGCCTTCGCCCATATTCTGCATCATGCCGCCGAACGGGCGCTGATAGATCTTGCCTTCGTTGGTGCGGCTGAACGGCACACCGGCATGTTCCAGCTCGTACACCGCCTGCGGTGCCTCGCGGACCATATATTCGATCGCGTCCTGGTCGCCGAGCCAGTCCGACCCTTTGACGGTGTCGTACATGTGCCAGGTCCAATGGTCCGGACCCATATTGCCGAGGCTGGCGGCGATGCCGCCCTGCGCCGCGACGGTGTGGCTGCGCGTCGGGAACACCTTGGTGATGCACGCGGTCTTCAGCCCCGCCTCGGCGCTGCCCATCGTCGCGCGCAGGCCCGAGCCCCCGGCACCCACGACAACCGTGTCATAGGTGTGGTCGATGATCTTATATGCCTCAGGCATGCGGCGCTCCGGTGGTGACGGTGAAGGCGACCTTGAGGATCGCGAAAAGGGCAATGGCGGCGGTGCCGAAGGTGAAGAAGTTGAGGACCAGCAACCACAAGACGCGTGCTGCGCCGTGGACATAATCCTCGATCAGCACCTGCAGGCCGAGTCGGAAATGGTAGAAAACCGACACGATCAGCAAGCCCATCGGAATCGCCGCCCACGGCGATTGCAGCCAGTTGCGGGCGGTGTCGTAATCATAAGCCGGCATCCGCGCGATCGCGACGAAGAACCAGACCATCAGGAACAGGTTGGCCGCTGCGGTAACGCGCTGCGCCCACCAGTGATGCGCGCCTTCCTTGGCGCTGCCGAGACCGCGAACGCGGCCGAGTTCGGTTCCATTGCCCATCTTATTTCACCATCAGCAAATAGGCCCAAAAGGCCGCGGTCGCCAGGACCGAGAACACCATCGTCGCGATCGACCCGGTGCGGTTGCCCTTCAGTTCATAGCCGGCCCCGGTGTCGAGCACGAAATGGCGGATGCCGGTGGCGAGATGCTGGAAGAAGCACAGCGTCAAGCCGATGCCGAACAGATACCCGATCGCCCCGCCGGCAAACCCGCCGAACACGAAGGTGAAGGTCGCATAGCTTTTCGCACCAGCGGCCAAAGCCGCCAGCCACCACACCAGCACCACCGTCCCGACCGTCGCCATGCCGTCGCCAGTGATACGATGCAGAATCGAGACAATCATGTGCGGCCCGGGTTTCCAGATCGACAGATGCGGGCTGAGCGGGCGGGCGCGGGGAGCAGAACTGGCCAAGGCGGAACGTCCTCGTCGATGGATGGGTCGAAATCTAAGGTCTGATACAGGTGTGCCCTCTTAGACACCGAAGCGCGCGATGCAAGGTGTGTGGGGGCTTGTGCACGTGCAAACGCTGCAAGCAGGCCGCCACGCGCGTTGCGGTTACAGCCCGTTAACCAAATCGCGCTACGCCACGTGTCGGACCGTCCGCTTCATCGGTCCTGCCAAACACGGAGTTTTCGCCTTGACCGTCAATGAATTGCCCGCGCCCGGCACGGTTGCTGCGACGATCGACATTCGGGCGCGGCTGCGCGCGTTCGATTCCGACGCCACGCTGGAGAGCGCCGCGCGCGACGTGTGGACGGTGCTGGAACCCGATGCGGCGGACATCGCGCTTGCTTTCTGGGCGCAGTGGCGTCGCGCCAGCCCGGGCGCGCAAAGCTGGCAACCGCATGAAGAAGCCAAGATGGTGGAACTGGGCGTCACCTATTTGCGCCACCGCTTCTGTGACGTGTCGGGTCGCTTGTGGGTCGAATCGATGGAGCGCTCGGTCGCCTCGGGCTACAAGGCCGGTGTCTCGACCATGGCGTTGCTGTCGATGACCTGCGCCAGCGACCGCGCCGCGCTTGAAATTCTATTCAAGCGGGTAAAGTCGGACGATCCGCGCTTGCCGAGCTTTATCGACACCGTGATGCGACTGACCGGCCTCGAAGCCGAGATTACCGTAGAAATCTACAACGCGTTCCGGGCCCACACCGCGCGCGGCGAACGTGACCGGCTGGCGATCGATTTCCGCGAGGGGATCGCGGCCACGGTCGAACAGGCAACGCAGGAATCGGAAGTGCTGCGCGGCCAATCGGTGAAAACCTCGACCTCGGCGCGCGGGATGCTGGGTAAGACCAGCGAAGTCGCCGCCGCCGCCGAACAATCGGCGATGGCGATGCGCGAAGCGGCACAGACCGCCGCCGGGCTGATCCGCGCGATCGAGGATGCGCGCACCGAAGTCGAAGCCGCCGCCGAAATCGCCACGCGCGCCTCGACTCAAGCCGGGGCCGCCGTCGGCATGTCGGAAACGCTGAGCGACCATGCCAAGTCGATCGAATCGATTCTGGGCCTCATTCGCGACATTGCCGGGCAGACCAATTTGCTCGCGCTCAACGCCACGATCGAGGCGGCCCGTGCCGGAGACGCCGGGCGCGGCTTTGCCGTGGTCGCGCAGGAAGTGAAGAGCCTGGCCAACCAGACCGCACGCGCGACCGACGACATCGCCGCCAAGATCGCCGCGATCCAGTCCGCCACGCGCTCCACGGTCGAGACCAACGCCTCGATCAAGGCGACCGTTTCGGAAGTCCAGGAGAGCGCCAACCGCATCCGTTACGCCATGGAAGCACAGGCGCAGACCGTCACCGCCATCACCGCTGCCGTCGATGAAACCGCGCTTGCCGCCGATTCGATGTCCAACACCATCACCGCGATCCGCGAGGACACCGAAAGCGTTGCCTCCGAGATCGACCGCGTCGGGCGCGGCTTCGATTCGCTCGATACGAAACTTGGCATGCTCAAGAACAGCGCAAGCGAATTCGTCGCAAAAGTCGCTGCATGAGCCCTGGAGAGGACCTGACATGGCTGGAAGCGGGACGCCCGAGGGCGCGACCGCCGGTGGTTGGAGTGGCGTAAGCCGCACCGCCGCCGCGCGCGTCGCGGACTATGATTGGGATGGCAGCGTCGCCGCGGCCTCCACCGAAATCGCAGAGGCCATCGTCGGTCACGAAGGCGAGATCGCGCGCGCTTTCTGGGAGTATTATCTTTCGCTGCCGCAAACCGCGCATATCCGGGGGTTCTTCACGCCCGACTATCTGTCCGCGCGCGTGGCGCACAGCGCAAAATATACCCGCGCCAAATATGCCGCGCCGCTGGACGACGATTGGATGCGCATGGCGATCCGCCACGCCACCGATTCGCAAAAGGCCAATATTCCACTGCCAGCGCTGCTGACCTCGTTGAGCTTTGCGCATAGCCGTACGCTCGAACGGATCGAGGCGAAGCTCGGGATGGGGTCGCCCCGGCTGCGGGTGCTGGCGGATTGCGTGCAGCGACTTGGGCTGGTCGAGGCCGATGTGATGGCATCGCATCTCGGCGCGCGCGATGCCGAGCGGGCCCGCGACGAGCGCCGCACGCGGTCAAGCGCGTTCAGCGCGACGATCGCCGGGTCGATCGAGGGCACCGCCGCGCTCGGCAATCGCATCCGCATTCAGGCGCAGGGCGCTGCGCGATCGGCGCGCGGGATGCTGGGCAAGACCAGCGAAGTCGCCGCCGCAGCCGAGCAATCGGCGATGGCGATGCGCGAAGCGGCGCAGACCGCCGCCGGGCTGATCCGCGCGATCGAGGACGCGCGCACCGAAGTCGAAGCCGCCGCCGAAATCGCCACCCGCGCCTCGCCTCAGGCGGGGGCCGCCGTCGGCATGTCGGAGACGCTGAGCGACCACGCCAAGTCGATCGAATCGATTCTGGGCCTCATTCGCGACATTGCCGGGCAGACCAATTTGCTCGCGCTCAACGCCACGATCGAGGCTGCGCGTGCGGGCGATGCCGGGCGCGGCTTTGCGGTCGTCGCGCAGGAAGTGAAGAGCCTCGCCAGCCAGACCGCGCGCGCGACCGACGACATCGCCGCCAAGATCGCCGCGATCCAGTCCGCCACGCGCTCGACGGTCGCGACCAACGCCTCGATCAAATCGACCGTGGCCGAGGTGCAGGAAAGCGCCAACCGCATCCGCTACGCGATGGAGGCACAGGCGCAGACCGTCACCGCTATCACTGCCGCTGTCGATGAAACCGCGCTTGCCGCCGATTCGATGTCGAACACCATCACCGCGATCCGCGAGGATACCGAAAGCGTTGCGGGGGAAATCGAAACGCTCGAACACGATTTCGGCGAGGTCGACGATCGGCTCGGTGGCTTGAAGCGCGCCGCCGACACCTTCTCGGCCAGCGTCGCGGCCTGAGCGCTCGTCATCACCGTCGAGCGATATGGCGGCGACCGCGATCGCCCGCTACACCGCGCGCATGACCCATATTCTCCTCACCGGCTCCTCGCGCGGCATCGGTGCCGCCACCCTGACCGCACTCCAGACCGCCGGCGCGACCGTGATCGGGCAAGGCACCGCAAGCGGCATCCCGGCCGACTTTGCCGATCCGGCAGCTCCGCGCGCGCTGTGGGATGCGGCGCTCGCGGCGCAGGGCGGGCGGATCGACGTGCTGATCAACAATGCCGGGGTGTTCGAGGCCAATCCGATAACGCGCGACGACGCCGCCTGGGTGGCGGAATGGGAGCGCACGATGCGCATCAACCTGACCGCTGCCGCCGAACTGTGCCGCTTCGCAGTGCTGCATTGGCAGGACCGTGGGACTGGCGGTCGGATCGTCAACATCGCCAGCCGCGCCGCCTATCGCGGCGATTCGCCGCAGCATTGGCATTATGCCGCATCCAAGGCGGGCATGGTCGCGATGACCAAGAGCATCGCGCGCGGCTATGCCAAGGACGGCATTCTCGCCTTTGCGGTGTGCCCGGGCTTCACCATGACCGGCATGGCCGAAGACTATCTGGAGAGTCGCGGCGGGGACAAATTACTCGCCGACATTCCGCTCGGCCGCGTCGCCAGTCCCGAGGAAGTGGCCGAGGTCGCCCGCTTCCTCGCGCTCGACGCACCGCCATCGATGACCGGGGCGGTGCTCGACGTGAACGGCGCGAGCTACGTGCGCTAAGTCAGCGCAGCGCGCGCAACCGTTCGAGATCCTCGGGCCGGTCGATATCGAGCAATTCGGCTTCGGGCGCGATCACATGCCGCCCAGCGCGCACCATCGCGCGTCCGCCTTCGTCGCCGGACAGCATCATCAGCGCCTCGAACTGATCGACCCCGAACAAAGCGGGCGGGCTGCTGTGGATACCGTTGCTCGAGGCGACCACGGCATCCGGGCCGGTCGCCGCCTCAAGCAAGCGATGAATGTGCGTCGCGGTCACGCGCGGCATGTCGGCCAGCGCAATAACAACCGCCGCGCACCCGATCTCGCGCGCCGCCGCGACGCCGAGCTTGACCGAGCCGGACATGCCATCGTCGGGGTTGTGATTGTGGAGAACGGCATAGCCACGGCTGGCGAAATCGAGCTCTGTGCCCGAACACACCACGAAGCGCGCCTTGAACGGCACGTCCTCCAGCGCAGTGACGACATGGTAGGCC
Source organism: Sphingomonas echinoides ATCC 14820 (assembly GCF_000241465.1). GTDB lineage: Bacteria > Pseudomonadota > Alphaproteobacteria > Sphingomonadales > Sphingomonadaceae > Sphingomonas > Sphingomonas echinoides. The sequence continues at coordinate 3,174,580 of NZ_JH584235.1, read as the reverse complement.
AGCGGCTTGCCGAGAAAGAACTCCTGCAATTTATCGGCGTCGCCGAAACGGCGCGATCGCCCGGCGGCGAGCAGAATCAGCACGCACTCTTCGACCGCGATCATCGTTTCAGTCCTTCCGGTTGAACGCTCCTACCATGGCCGCCGCGATCGACAGCGCGATTTCGGCGGGACCGATCGCACCAATATCCAGCCCGACCGGCGCATCGATGCGATCGATGTCCGTCTCTGCAACGCCCGCCGCCGCCAAACGCTCCCGCCGCGCGGCATGGCTGCGGCGCGAACCGAGCGCGCCGACATAGGCGGTTGGCCGCGCCAGCGCCGCGATCAGCGCGGGATCGTCAATCTTGGTGTCGTGGCTGAGCGTCACCACCGCGCTCGCCGGGCCGGGATCGAGCGCCGCGATCGCCTCATCGGGCCAGCGATCGTCGAGCGTGACACCGGGGAAACGCTCCTCGGTCAGGAAGCGCGCGCGCGGATCGATGATCGTCACCTGGATGCCCAATTGCCGCGCGAGACCGGCCAGCGCCTGCGCGATCTGCACCGCGCCAACGATCAACAGCCGTCGTGGCGGATCGTAGCGATTGACGAACGCTGCGCCCTCCAGCGGGCGCAGTGAGCTTTGCCCGGTTGCGAGATCGGTCGACACCGCCAACGCCTTGCCGCTCGCCTGCGCCTCGGCGATGCGGTCGAACAGTTCGGGATCGAAGCCTTCGGCCGATACCGGCTGCACAAGCACCGAAATTTCGCCACCGCACGGCAGGCCGACTTCCCAGGCGGCGGCATCGGCCACGCCATAACTTTTCAGCTGGAACGGCGCGCCGGCGATCACCTCGGCGGCGGTCGCCAAGATGTCGCTTTCGACACAGCCGCCCGAAACCGATCCTTCGAACCGGCCATCGGCGTGCACAATCATATGGCTGCCACGCGGGCGCGGGGCAGATCCCCAGGTCGAAACCACCGTGGCAAGCGCCAGCGGCGCGCCCTTCCACTGCGCGGCGGCGTTCAGCACGGAATCGTTATCGGCCATCATCGTCTCCTAAATCCTCCCCGGCACGGGGAGGATTTACATCTCCGGCAAACCGGCCAGAATCTTGTCGAGCGTCAGCGGGAAATCGCGCACCCGCACGCCGCAGGCATTGTAGATCGCGTTGGTCACCGCCGCGCCCGCGCCCGAAATCGACAATTCGCCTAGCCCCTTCACCCCGATCGGGTTTGCATGGGTGTCGATCTCTTCAAGGAACAGCACGTCGAGCGGCGGCACATCGGCATGGCTCGGCACATGATATTCGCCCAGATCCTGGTTGACGAACTGGCCGTGGCGCTGGTCGAGCACCGCTTCCTCCATCAGCGCATAGCCGATCCCCCAGATCATCCCGCCAATCGCCTGGCTGCGCGCCAATTTGGCGTTGAGGATGCGCCCCGCCTCGAACACGCCGAGCATCCGCCGCACCCGCGCTTCGCCGGTGACGGCATTCACCGCAACTTCGGCGAATTGCGCACCATGCGCCGCCTGGCTGAACGTGCGCGCGTTGGAGCCTTGCGAAATCTTGCCCATCGCCACCAGCGGCGCATCACCGACGAGTTCGGCAAGCGGCACGCGCCGGTTGCCCGCAACCGCATGGCCGTCCTTCAACGTCATGTCCTGCGCCTTGGCCCCCATCCGCTCGGCGAGCGTCGCGACAATGTCCTCGCACGCCAGCGCGACCGAGGACCCCGCGCTCGCCGCACCGAACGACCCGCCCGAGCCGGCGCCCGGCGGCAAATCGGTATCGCCCAGGATCACGTCGATCCGCTCCATCGGCAGCCCGAGCGCCTCACCCGCAATCTGCGCTAGGATCGTATAGCTGCCCGTGCCGATATCGGTCATGTCGGTCTCGATCCGCGCGCGGCCATCTGGCGACAGCGTCACACGCGCCTCCGAATCGACCAGCAGATTGATCCGCACCGCCGCCGACACCCCCATGCCGATCAGCCACTCGCCCTCGCGCACTTGCCCCGGCTGCGCCGACCGCTTGGCCCAGCCAAACGCCTCCGCCCCACGATCGAGACAGGCGACGAGTCCGCGCGTCGAGAACGGCGCGCCCGTCATTGGATCGACCTTGGGCTCATTGAGCTTGCGAAAATCGATCGGGTCGCGGCCCAGCGCCTCGGCCATTTCGTCCATCGCGGTTTCGAGCGCGAGCGTACCGACCGCCTCGCCCGGCGCGCGCACCGCGCCCGCCATCACCATATCGAGCGTGACCACCTTGTGGCTGAAATGCCGGACCGGCGCATCGTAAAGCGAGATCGAGCCCAAGGCGACCGGCTCCATGAAACCGCCATCAGGGCCCTGGCTCACCACACTGTCATGCCCGACCGCTAGCAGCTTGCCGTCTTCGGTGGCGGCGAGACGAATGCGCTGGTTGGTATCGGTGCGGCGATAGACATTGTGGAACAATTGGCGACGCGCCATCGCGATCTTGACCGGTCGCCCCAGCTTCTGCGCGGCGATCGCGGCGAGCACCGCATCGGGCCCCAGCATCTTTCCGCCGAAGCCGCCGCCAATATAGGGCGACAGGATGCGGACCTTGTCGTCGGCAATACCAAGCGCCTTGGCCAGCACCGGCCGCGCGACCTTCAGGATCTGCAGGCTGGAATGCAGCGTCAGCGAATCGCCCTCCCAGATCGCGACCGAAGCATGCGGCTCCATCGCGGCATGGACGTGGTTGGGCGTGGTGTAGACTTGGTCGATCGTCACCGCCGCCTGCGCCATGGCGGCATCGATATCGCCCTTGGCAATGTCCTGCAGTCGCGAATCCTTGGGCGGGCCGCTCGCCTTATCGATATCGGCCATCGTGTCGAAATGGCCGGGTTCGATGGCGACATGCACGCGCACCGCTTTCGCCGCAGCCCGCGCCGCCTCGAAGCTGGTCGCGACCGCGACCCCGACGACCTGGTCCCAATGGTCGATCTCGTCATTCCCGGCATGCGCCGGACCAAACGCCGCCGCCTGGCGCGGAATGCGCGGATCATCGACGATGATGTCGAGCACGTCGGGCAGTGCCCGCGCGGCGTCGGTATCGATGCCCGTCACCTTGCCCTTGGCGGCAGGCGCAGTGATCAGATAGCCATAGGCCACCTCACCTTCGACCAGATGTTCATAGCCGTACCGCGCCGTGCCGCTGACCTTGAGCGCACCTTCGCTACGGTCGAGCCCCGCGCCGAGCACGCCTTGCACGCCGCGATCCATCGCAAGGCCGGGATGATCGGCGTTCATCGTGAAGTCGCTCATGCAACGGCTCCTGTCAGCGTGCGCAGCGTCGCGATCAGCGTCCGGCGCGCGAGCGGGATTTTGAAATCGTTCGCGCCGTGGCCCTTGGCACCCGCCAGCAGCGCATCCGCCGCTGCGGCAAACACCGCGTCATTCGGCACCTGCCCGACCAGCGCCGCCTCGACCGCAGCATCGCGCCACGGCATTGGCGCGAGCCCGCCAAAGGCCAAAGCGGCGGAGACGATCTTCCCGTCCGCAACCGCGACCACCCCCGCTACCGACACCAAGGCAAAGGCATAAGACGCGCGGTCGCGCACCTTGCGATAGCCTTGCGCACCGGCAGGCGGCGCGGGCAGTTCGACATGGGTGATGAGTTCGCCCGGTCGAAGCACCGTCTCGATGTGCGGCGTGTCCCCCGGCAAGCGATAGAAATCGCCGATCGCGATGCGGCGCTTGTCGCCATCCGAGGTGAGCGTGACGATCGTCGCATCCAGCGCGCGCAGCGCCACCGCCATGTCGCTCGGGTTGGTCGCGATACACTCAGCACTCGTGCCCAGCACCGCGAGGTTGCGGTTGAACCCGTCCATCGCCGAACAGCCCGCGCCGGGGTCGCGCTTGTTGCACGCCATCGCCGTGTCGTAAAAATACGGGCAGCGCGTGCGCTGGAGCAGATTGCCGCCAGTGGTCGCCTTGTTGCGCAATTGCCCCGATGCCCCGGCGAGCAAAGCGCGGCTCAGCACGGGATAATCGGCGATCACCTGGGGATCAGCAGCAAGGTCGCTATTGGGCACCAGCGCCCCGATCGTCAGCCCGCCATCGCCGCGCCGCTCGACCCGTGCGAGATCGAGCCGACTGATGTCGACCAATTTCTCCGGCGTTTCGATCTGCAGCTTCATCAGATCGAGCAAATTGGTGCCGCCCGCAATGAAGCGACCACCGGCGGCGACCGCAGCTTCGGGGCTCTCGGCGCGGCTGTAGGTGAAGGTCTTCATGCGCGCTCCGCCCCAGCAACTTCGGCAATGGCATCGACGATATTGGGATAGGCGGAGCAGCGACACAGATTGCCGCTCATCCGCTCCGAAATCTCAGCCCCGTCGAGCGTGACCGTTTCCAGATCGGCACTGACATGGCTCGGCCAGCCCTTGGCCACCTCATCGAGCATCCCGACCGCCGAACAGATCTGCCCCGGCGTGCAATAGCCGCACTGATATCCGTCATGCTTGATGAAGGCGGCCTGTAACGGATGCAGGTGTTCTGCGCTGCCAAGTCCCTCTATCGTCAGAATGTCATCATCCTGATGCATCACCGCCAAAGTGAGACACGCATTGATCCGTCGGCCGTTGACCAGCACCGTGCACGCACCGCACTGGCCATGGTCACAGCCCTTCTTCGTTCCCGTCAGCCCGAGATGCTCGCGCAGCACATCGAGCAGCGAGGCACGGATATCGGGCTCGACCGCATGGGTCGCGCCGTTGATGGTGAAATGCATTGAGGCTCGCCTCCCGTTGAGCTTGGGGTAACGATTATGAACGCTTTGGTTTCCGTATATCGGCGCACGCCCGCCCTTCTTAAAGGGATCGCGCGCACGCGAATAGCCGGTATGTCGGCGCTGCTGCTGGTATCGGGCGGCGCGATGGCGCAGACTGTGCCGGTGAAGCCGCTCTCCTCCCCCATCGTCATCGCCCATCGCGGCGCGAGCGGGCTGCGTCCCGAACACACCATCGCCTCTTATACGCTGGCGATCGAACAGGGTGCCGATTTCATCGAGCCCGATCTGGTACTGACCAAGGACGACGTGTTCGTCGCGCGCCATGAGAATGACATTACCGGCACCACCGATGTCGCCAAGCATCCCGAATTCGCCGCACGCCGCACCACCAAGGTGATCGACGGCGAAACCCATACCGGCTGGTTTACCGAGGATTTCACGCTCGCCGAGTTGAAGACGCTGCGCGCGATCGAGCGGTTGCCCAAGGTCCGCCCCGACAACGCCAAATATGACGGCCAGTTCGAAGTGCCGACGCTGGCTGAGGTGATCGCGCTGGCCAAGAAGCATTCGGTCGGCGGCCGCGTCGTCGGCATCTATCCCGAGACCAAGCACCCGACCTATTTCGCCAGCATCGGCCATCCGATGGAAGCCCGCCTCGTCGCGCAGTTGAACGCGGCGGGCTGGTCCAAGCCGAGCGACCCGGTGTTCATCCAGTCGTTCGAGGTCAACAACCTCAAGCAACTCCACGGCATGACCGGCCTGCGCCTGATCCAATTGATGGACGCTGCCGGTGCCCCCGCCGACAAGGCCGCGCCGAGCTATGCCGCGATGGCAACGCCAGACGGACTGAAGGCCGTCGCCGCTTACGCTTATGGCATCGGCCCTAACAAGGACATGATCCAGCGCGGCGATGCCGCCCCGTCGACGCTGGTGGCGGACGCCCATGCGGCAGGGCTGCGGCTCCACCCCTGGACCTTCCGCGCGGAGAACCTGTTCCTGCCGCCATCGCTGCGCGTCGGCACCGATCCGGTCGCGCGCGGCAAGCTGGCCGAGGAAATCACGCGCTTCCTCAATCTCGGCATTGATGGCTTCTTCACCGATTTCGCCTATATCGGGGTGGACGCGCGCAACGCCCAGCGCGCCAAGGCGAAAGGCCAGTAATGCGCAAATCCGTGATCGCCGTCGCCGCCTTGCTCCCGCTGCTTGTCGGCGGATGCCTTGCCAAGACGGCGGTCAATGTCGCCACCCTGCCCGTGCGCGCCACCAGCAAGGTGGTCGACTGGACCACGACGAGCCAGTCCGAAGCCGACCGCAATTACGGCCGCAAGATGCGCAAGCAGGAAGCGCGCGAAGGGCGGGAGTTGAAGCGGCAATATAAGGAATGCCGCGCGCAAAACCGCGACGATTGCGATCAGTACCGGCCCCACGCCCAACGCTAAACCCGCGACGGGCGGCGGTGCGTCAGGCCGTATCGCTGCCCAGCACCCGCGCCACCGCCAGCATCACCGCCGGGCGCACTTGCACCCCGACATGGCTGCTGCGCACTTCGATCGCGCGGCTGGCGGCATCATGACAGATCATGCCGTTGACCAGTCCGTCGCTGCGGCTCCAGATCGCGGTGCTCGGCACCGGCAACGGCTCCGCGACCAGTGCGCTTTGCGCGCGGACATGGGGCGCGTCGACGCGCTCCCCGGTTAGCAGCTCGAACGCGCGCCACACATTGGTCGCGCGCGGGTCGCCGGCGAAGGGCGAGCTGATCGTCAGCACCTCGCGCACCGTGTCGGGCAAGCGGTGCGCCGCGAACCGCGCCATGATCCCGCCCAGGCTGACGCCGACCAGCGTCACCGGCTCCCCCGTTTCGTCATACAAAGCGCGGATCCGCGCCAACAGCCGCTCTCCGTCCGGTCCAATCGTGCGCGCGCCGAGATTGCGCCCAAGCCCCCAGCCCTCGGCACGGTAGCCGAGCCGACGCAGATAGCGCCGCAGGAACACGCCAGAAACATCGCTGTTGAACAGCCCCGGCAGCAGCAGCACGGGTCGCCCATCGCCACGCGGAGCCTGCGCCAACAGCGCGTGCGCCCCCGCCAGCGAGGCGAGGCCCCATGCGCCGCGCGGCAGTTCCAGCGCCCATAAAAGTTTCGATGGGGGCTTCATGCGGGCAGGACTTGGTACGCCGCATGGGACAGTCGTTTCATCTGCAACCTATTTCCTGCCCCGCCACCACTATGATACCCTATCGACATGACCGAAGAAACGCATGTTCTCGACCGCCCACCAGCCAACGCGGCGGATGATTGGACGATCCCGCAAGACTGGGCGCACTTCACGCCCGAGGAACACCGGGTGTGGGACACGCTGTTCGCCCGTCAGGCGAAGCTGCTGCCGGGCCGTGCCTCGGACGCCTATTTACGCGGGCTGGATGTACTGAAGCTGTCCAAACCCGGCATTCCCGATTTCGAGGAGCTGTCGGAACGGCTGATGAAGCTCACCGGCTGGCAAGTCGTCGCGGTGCCGGGGCTGGTGCCCGATGACGTGTTCTTCGATCACATGGCCAATCGCCGCTTCGTCGCGGGCAATTTCATCCGCCGCCCCGACCAGCTCGATTATCTGCAGGAACCCGATGTGTTCCACGACGTGTTCGGCCATGTGCCGATGCTCGCCGATCCGGTCTTTGCCGATTATCTAGCGGCCTATGGGCGCGGCGGGCAGCGCGCGCAGGGGCTGGACGCGCTCAAATATCTCGGGCGGCTTTACTGGTATACGGTCGAATTCGGGCTGATCGCCGAGCCCGAGGGCTTGCGCATCTATGGCGCGGGCATCGTCTCCAGCTTTGCCGAAAGCCGCTTTGCGCTCGACGATGCCAGCCCCAACCGCATCGCCTTCGATCTCAAGCGCGTGATGCGCACCGACTACCGCATCGACGATTTCCAGCAGAATTATTTCGTGATCCCGAGCTTCGACGAACTGCTGCGCGTGACGGTCGAGACTGATTTCGCGCCGCTTTATGAGGAACTGGTCGGCATGTCCGACATACCGGTCGCGACGCTGCTGCCCCAGGACCGCGTCCTTACGCACGGGACGCAGGCCTACGCACTCGGCAAGGGCTAATCGCGCGTGCGCACCTCGACCAGCACGCGGATCGCGTCGTGGCGCCAATATTCATGGTCATATTCGATGATGCGGTCGCCCGCATCGAAACTGCGGCGCACGACCAGCAACCCCGGCGTGCCCGACGCCACCCCCAACGCCCGCGCGACATCCTTGATCAGCGCGCACGGCCGCATCTCGACATGGTTGCGCACCACCCGAACACCATAGCGCCCGGTCAGCACCGCCGTCAGCGAGCCATCCAGACCCTCGTCGAGCAAGTCGGGTGCGATAACGGGATCGACCAGGATCCGCTCGACCAGCACCGGTCGCCCGTCGATCGCGCGGCGGCGGTCGAGCGCGAACAACGGCGTGCCAATTGCGCAACCGAACACCGCCGCGTCCGCCGCCGACGCCGCCACCGACTGCTTGCCCAGCGTTTCGGTCGTCGGCACGCGGCCCTGCTCGGCGACATAGGCCATGAAGCCCGCCCAGCGCGTCGGATCATAGACCACCGGCGGTGGCGAGACGTACCAGCCGCTGCGGTCGCGCCGATAGATCAGCCCCTCCGCCTCCAATTGGAACAGCGCCTCGCGCACCGTGCCGCGCGCCGCGCCCGACCCAAGCTGAAGCTGCCGCTCGGACGGTAGCCGCGCCCCCACGGCCAGTGCCCCCTGCGCGATCTCCCCTGCCAGGTGATCGCGCAGCGCGAGATAGTGTGGGCCTGGCCCAGCGTCTGCTGCGTTCTGCATACGCTCCGTCATGGCCGAAGCCGGAGGGTCACGCCAGCGTGTGCACCGCGAGCCGTTCCAGCAGCGGGCGATAGCTGGCGAGATCTGGCACCTGCCAGTCGGGCTGCTTGCCGATATCGTCATAGCGGCGCAGCGCCACCGCATCGGCGAAATACGGTTCCTGTTCGAACGCGGCGATGCCCGCTGCATCAAACGCACCGCCCTGCAAACGCAGGCTGAGCGCGGAGGCGGCACTCAAGCCCGCTTCATAGCGCGGCTCGACCGCGCAGAGATAGCGCTTAGCGGCGACGTGCAGGCGCACCGGCTCATATACGGCGGGGGGAAAGGCCGTGGCGAGCAACGCCGCGCCAAGCTCTTCGTGCCGCGCGTCCGCGCCGTGCAGATCGGCGGCAAGCCCGGCCCCGTCGACGAACTGACCAATGTCGTGGAGCAAGGCCGCCGCAATCAGCGTGTCCGACGCGCCATCTTCACGCGCAGCCTGCGCGGCTTGCAGCACATGCTGTACCTGATCGACCTCCTCGCCATAACGATCGTCGCCATGCTCGGCGAACATCGCGTAAATCTGGTCGATAAGGGCGGCGGACATGACATTTTCCTTTGCAAAAGCGATGACCCCAAGCGCGAGTGTCGCACGATTGTCGCTTAACTGGACTATACCAGATTTGTGACCCGCTGGCGACACCCGCCCGGATCGACGGAGGTTTGTGGTGAGCGATGCGACCAGACGGCGGTTTCTGCAGATGGCGGCGGGGGCCGGTGCGGGCGCAGCCGGGATGCTGCCGGGCCTGATCGAGCGCGCCGCCGCGATCGCCGCCAACAGCCCGACCGGCACGATCCGCGATGTCGAGCATGTCGTGATCTTCATGCAGGAAAACCGCTCGTTCGATCATTATTTCGGCAGCTATAATGGCGTGCGCGGGCTGGGCGATCCCCGTCCCCTGCGCCTGCCCGGCGGGCGCAGTGTGTGGGCGCAACCGAGCGCGCAGCATCCCGATGGCTTCGTGCTGCCCTTCCACGGCGATTCGACCACAACGCAGTCGTTCCGCGTCGATGGCTCCGAACAGGGCCATCAGCACAATCTTACCATCTTCAACCGGGGTCGGTGTGATCGCTGGGGCGCGACGCGGCAATTGCACCAGCGGATGCTGCATTATGGCGCGGGCGACCTGCCCTTTTATTACGCACTCGCCAATGCGTTCACGATTTGCGACGCCTATCACGCCTCGACGCTGACGCAGACCTATCCCAACCGGCTGCATTTGTTCACCGGCTGCAATGGCGGCGGCACGGTCGGTGGCGATCCCGAAATGGACAATTATGGCGAGGACGAAACGCCCAGCGCTGACATGGCGACCGACCAGCCGCTGCGCCCCGATGCCTATCGCTGGACCACTTATGCCGAGCGGCTGGAACAAGCCGGGGTAAGCTGGAAGGTCTATCAGGAATATGACAATTTCGGCGACAACACGCTGTCGGTCTTTCCCGCCTTCCGCCCGTGCGCGCGCGATTCCGCTTTGTATCGGCGCGGTCGATCGTGGGTGAGCGAACATAAGACCGGTGCCGACCGCACCCGCTCGGACGGGGAGCAACTGGTCGAGGGCTTCCGGCGCGATCTGGCGGCGGGGACCTTGCCGCAAGTGTCGTGGATCGTCACCGCCGCCGACCTGTCCGAACATCCGACGGCCGTGCCCGCGCGCGGCGAACATCTCTGCGCCGAGCTGATCGCCGCCTTGGTCGACCATCCCGAGGTCTTTGCCAAAACGGTGTTCATCGTCAATTATGACGAGAGCGGCGGCTTTTATGACCATATGCCCTCGCCCGTGCCGCCGGTGGGGGACGTGCCGGGCCACAGCACCGTCTCGATCGCCGGAGAAGCGAAGCATTATGCCAGCGGCGACAATCCGGGCGCACAGCCGATCGGCCTGGGCATTCGCGTGCCCGCACTCCTCGTGTCGCCGTGGAGCCGCGGCGGCTTTGTCTGCTCCGAACTGTTCGACCATACATCGGTGCTGCGCTTTCTCGAGGCGCGCTTCGGCGTGGCAGAACCCAATATCGGGCCATGGCGGCGCGCGGTGTGTGGCGACCTCATCTCCGCCTTCGATTTCGCGCACCCCAATCGCGACTGGGCGAGCCTCACCTTGCCCGGCACCGCCGATTTCGAACAGCGCATCGCGCGCTCGCAAGCCGGGCGCGCCACCGCGATTCCGGCGGTGCAACGCGCAGCGCGCCAAATGGCGGGGCAACGGCCGGCCCGCGCGCTGCCCTATCGGCTCGACATCCTCGCTCGGGTCGATGCGGATCGGCGCTTCCGGATCGACCTGATCAATCGCGGCACGACCGGCGCGGTGTTGACCGTCCACGACAATCTCGATCGCGGCGGCCCATGGCACTATATGATCGGCGCGGGCGACCACTATGCCAGCACGCAGTGGCATGACGACGGCACCGTCACCGACCGCTACGACCTGAGCGTGATCGGCCCTGACGGGCTGCTGCGCCGCTATGCCGGAACGTTGGCGGACACGGCAGAGGTCGGCATGGTCGCGCTGCCCAGCCAGGATGCGGTCGAGCTCCTGCTCGCCAATCCCGGCACCGCGCCGCGCCGCTACACGATCACGCTCGATCCGGCCTATCCAACTGTGGCCGCGCGAACGCGCGACCTCACGGTGCCCGCCGGAGCAACGCTGCGCGACCGCTGGGATCTGGCGGCCAGCGACCGCTGGTATGATCTGACAATCCGTTCGCCCGACGCCCCCGCCTTTTTGCGTCGCTTCGCGGGCAAGGTCGAAAACGGGCGACCGGGCCGGACCGACCCCGCCATTGGAGAGATGCGTCTCTATGTCTAAGCGCCTTTTCCTCGCAGGCCTCGTCGCGGTTGCGACAATGGGCAGCGCCGTCGCCGCGATCGGCGATCCGTGGATGCCGCCCGTGGATGGGGTGCGCATCCTGTCCGCCCCGCCCGCCGCCGGATCGGCGCGCGATATTGCCGATCGCGCCATCTTTCAGGCGACCCGCGCACTGCAGGGCAGCCCGCGCTGGCAAATTGCACAGCGCGATGTCGAAGACGGCCCGTTGTCGCGTTATGCCTGCGCGCTCGGCGTGACGTTGAAGGCCCGCGACGTGCCGATCCTGGCGAGTCTCTTCGACCGTGCAGGCGCGGGTTTCCTCGTCGAGCCCGTCAAAACCCATTACGCGCGGGCCCGGCCCTATGCCGACAACGATGCGCCCATGTGTCAGGCGCGCACCGCCGCGCTCGCCCGCAGCGGCGATTATCCCTCGGGCCATGCCGCCAACGGTTGGCTGGAGGCGTTGTTGCTCGCCGAACTCGCGCCCGACCGGGCGAGCGAGATCCTCGCGCGCGGTCGCCAGGCGGGCGAAAGCCGCGTGATTTGCGGCGCGCATTCGGCCAGCGCGGTCGAGGGCGGCTGGCAAGCCGGGGCCGCAGCGTCGGCGGTGCTGCACGGCTCCGCCTCGTTCCGCCAGCAGCTCGATCTGGCGCGTGTCGAACTCGCCCGCGCCCGCATTACCGCCCCCAAGGTCGATCCCGCCGCGTGCGCGATCGAGGCCGAGGTGCTGGCGCGCGCGTATTATTGAAGCCCCGGTCGCCTCACGCGACCGGGTTGGGCGACGCCATCACCAGCGGAGCCGCGCCATGCGCGACCGGATCGCTGAACCCTTCGGCGCCGCTCTCCCGATGCCCGGCAAGCCGCACCTGCTCGGAAGCACTCGTGACGAGGAAATCGTACCAGCCGTGGCTGCCCGACAGATCGACCGGCACGACGCTTTCGGCGCGCGCGGCAACATGCAACGTGCGCGGTGGCTGGCCATAAGCAAGATCGTGCACGCTAAGCGCTAACGCGCCGTCTGTATGGTTGCGTATCCGCAATGTCGTCCGCTTGCCTTCACCCTCCAGCACCGGCGCGAAGCCCGCGCTGCGCCCGGTGAAGCGCCGGTGGAACCCGGCCGGCCCGAGCAGGAACGCATCATAGGCCCCATCCGCGCCCACCGGCAGTTCGGCGGAAAGCGATTGCCCTGCGCCCACGGTGTAGCGGCGCGGCCCGCCCGCCAGATCGGTCAGCGGATAGAGGTGGAACACCGCCGCCCGCTCGCGCCCGGTGTTGGACAGCAGCAGGCCCGGCGCTTGCCCTGGCACAACCGCCAGCGTGGCATCGAGCCGATAGGGTGTTGCGCGGCGGCGGCGGATGCCCGCTTCCTGCACCGGCGCGGTCAGCGCGGCGGGCGGCAGCGGGCGCATTTCCTTGAGCGTCGCCGCACGGTCGGACAGCGCCCGCGTCGGTGGCAAGGCGCTGGCAAAGGCCCGGTCATCGGCACGCGAAAAATCGAAGCAGGACGTCAAATCACCGCAGACCGCGCGCCGCCACGCGCTGATATTGGGTTCGGCCACGCCGAAGCGGGTTTCGAGGAAGCGGATCACGCTGGTGTGATCGAACACTTCGGACGCGACATAGCCGCCGCGGCTCCACGGCGAGACGACATACATCGGCACGCGCGGCCCCAGCCCATAAGGACGGCCGAGATATGCCGCATCGGCCTCGCCTTGCGAATGGCGGTGATATTCGTCCTCGGCCGCAACCGTGGTGCCGCCGAGCAAGCGTGCCGGATCGCGCGGATCGTGCGCGGGGGGCGCTGGCGGCGGGACATGGTCGAACAGCCCGTCATTCTCGTCGAAATTAAGCAACAACACCGTCTTGGCCCAAACGTCCGGGTTGGCGGTCAGCGCGTCGAGCACCTGTGCGGTATAGTCCGCCCCCTGCAGCGGCGTGGAAACGCTCGGATGTTCCGACGCTGCCGTCGGCGCGATGATCCACGAGACTTGGGGAAGTTTGTCGGCCAGCACATCGGCCTTGAGCAGATCGAGCCCGCGCGTCGTCAGCGTTCGCCGGATCAGATCGGCGTCCGGCCCCGACGTCGCCTTGCGCGCATCGCGATAGCGGCGGAAACCGATCAGCGGGTTGTCGCTGAAATTGTCCTCCATCTGCTGATAGATTTGGAAGCTGATCCCCGCCGCCTGCAGCCGCTCGGGATAGGTCGTCCAGGCATAGCCGCCATGGCCGCGCGGATCTTCCAACCCGTCATAGCCATTGTCGATCGCCGGGCCATGCCCGCGCGCCTGCGGATCATGCGTGCCGGTCCACACATAGAGCCGGTTGGGATTGGTGCTGAGATGCAAAGCGCAATGATAGGCGTCACACAGCGTAAAGGACTCGGCCAGCGCATATTGGAAGGGAATATCCTCGCGCGTGAAATAGGCCATCGCATGGTCGTGCTTGGCCTTGGGCCAGCCGCCCATCCGGCCATTGTCCCACGCCGCCTGGCTGTCGGGGAAACCGTGCGGCGTGCCGAGTGGCCGCATCAGCCGGAAATCGCGCTTGGTGTCGAGGTGGAAGGGCGCGATCCAGTCGGGCGGCCCGGCATGTTCGCTCGGCTGCACGAACACCGTCGCCCCGCGCCGTTCGCCCAGATCGGGCACGGGAATGGCGAAGCGATCGCCAAAGCCGCGCACCCCTGGCATCGCGCCGAAATAATGGTCGAACGCGCGGTTTTCCTGGGTGAGGATCACGACATGTTCGACATCCATCACCGTCCCCGTGCGGCGATTGGCGGGGATCGACAAGGCGCGCGCAATCGACGGGAACATGCCGCCCGCCGCCGCGCCGCCACCGGCCATCAGGGTCTTCAGGAAAGCGCGGCGATCGGCGGGGGGCAGCGACATGGGCGTTCGTCCATTCACAAGAAGACGGCGCGCCGGACAAGCCCGACGCGCCGCCCGGTGGGGGTCGTCAGAACTTCAGCGTGAAACCGGCAAAGACGGTACGGCCACTCTGAGTCTCGTTATGCAAGCGGTGATAGATGCTGTTATACTGCACCTCGGTGGTGTTGGCGATGTTGATTGCGTCCAGCGTCAGCCGCAGCTTGCTCGTGAGGTTCACGAACGCCGCTGCATCGACATACACCGTGCCGTCGAAACCGTCCTGGCTCGCCGGGTTGGAGCCGTCATAGACGCTGAGCAGATAGGACGAACGATAGTTCGCCGATCCGCGAATGCCCCAGCGCTTGGTCTCGTAATACAGCGTGCCGTTGGCGTTGGTCTTCGACAGACCCGGGATCGGAGACTTGATGCCCTTCACCGGCGCGTTCGAATCGAGCACCGTCACGTTCGCCGAAACGCCGAACTTGTCGAACGGGGCCGGCAGGAAGGTGAAGTTGGTCTGCGCCGCGGCCTCGAAACCGGTGACATAGGCCTTGCTCAGGTTCACCGGCCGCGAGAATTGCGCGACGATGGTGGTCGGCGTCACGCCCGACAGCGTCGAAAGCGGCAGGCCCGTCGTGCTGAACGGGACATTGTACAGCGTCTCGGTCGAGATCAGGTTGCTGATGTCCTTGTGGAACACGCCAACCGAGATCAGCCCGATCTTGCCGAAATACCATTCGGCCGACAGGTCGTAAGCATTGTCCTTATACGGCTGCAGGTTGGGGTTGCCGACGCTTGCGGTGATCTGGCCGCTATCGGCATTGGCGCTGCCCGCCGCCGCCAGCGAACCCAGCGAGGGACGGTTGATGTTCTTGGCAGCCGCCACGCGGATGAGGAAGCTCGGCGTGACTTCCAAAATGGCGTTGAGTGCCGGGAGCACGCCCGAATAGCTCGATTTGGTGAAGTTGCTGCCGATCGGCGTATCGTTGCTGTTGGTGATCAGGCCATTGCTGTTGAGGTCGGTGAAATATGCGCGAAGGCCGACATTGCCGCGCAGCCGCATCCCCGCAACATGGCCATCCCAATCGAGCTGGCCATAGGTCGCCTTGGTGGTTTCGGTGACGGTGTAGGTGTTTTCGATGTCGGTCGCACCGGCGGTGGTGTGCGACGCATTATATTGGGCGAACGCGGCCGCATAATTGCCGGTGATCCAGCTCGCCGCCTTGTTCTGCGTGAAGACGTCCGCATAGGCGGTCACCGCGGTGCCGGTAAATTGGCGGAACTGCCCGTCATTGTAGATTTCGGAGCCCGACGTGCTGTAGCGGCGATAGCTCGCCCCGCCGCGCAACGTGAACACGTCGCCCAGCTTCAGGTGGGCGTTGCCGGTCGCTTCACGCAGGCTGGTCTTGTTCCAGAATTCGCGGAAGTAGAATTCCTTGAACTCATATTTCGACGCATCGGTGGTGTTCCAACGATAGACGTTGGTCGCCGAGGTGCCGTCCGCCGCATAGGTCGTGGTCATGCCACCGTAAGCGCGCAGGTAGAGCTTGTCGTCATACGGCGTGGTGTATTTCGAATCTTCATAGCCGACATGCCCGTCAAAGCCGAGATTGTCGTTCACATCCCATTTGCCGGTCAGCGCGATCTGGTTGAAGCGGTTCTTGTTGAGCGAGCGGCGATGTTCGCTGGCATAGGTCACGTTATCGACGTTGATCGAATCGACGAAGTTGCTGCTGTCCCAATGGATCGCGTTGATCTTGGACGTCGTGTCGAACGCGACCGAGCCCGAGGTGTTGTTGGGCCGCGTCGCGAGATGATATTCGTCGCGGTGCGTGGTGAATTCGCCATGCAGCGCATCGAGCGTCAACAGCACATTGTCCGCCGGACGCCACTGGGTGGCAAGCGTCAGGCCGAGACGCTCCTGCTGGGCGTCCCAGACCGACAGGCGGTTACCCGAGGCGAACACCAGATCGCCCGACTTGAACTTGGTCTGCTGGTCGGCAGACAATGACGAGATGTCGAGGCCGCTTTTGAGGTAACCGGCGATCTTGCTCGCGCTGAGCTGGGTCGGCGAATAGGTGTTGTAGCCCTGCTCTTCGGTCTTGCGCTTCGAATAGGCGACCGAGACGAGCACGCCGAAGGTGTCGCCCCAATTCTGGCCGATCATCGCGGCGATGCGCGGCTGCGCATCCTTGGTGTAGCTGTTGGTGCCGAGCTTCGCCGAGATCGCGCCGGTAATGCCCTGCTTATATTCCAGCGGCTTGGCGGTGAACAGGCCGACCGTGCCGGCCATGCCGCCTTCATTCTGCGCCGCCTGATAGGTCTTTTCGACCTCGATGCGCGAGAACAGTTCGGACGCGAAGATATTGAAGTCGAACGCGCGGTCGCGCGAGCGCTGGCCACGGCTGTCCATCGCTGAGTCGACGTTGCCCAGCACTTCCATGCCGTTGAGCTGGACGCGGGTATAATCCGGCCCCAGGCCGCGCAGCGTGATGCGGCGGCCTTCGCCCGCTTCGCGGTTGATCGCCACGCCCGGCAGGCGCTGGATCGATTCGGCCAGGTTGAGTTCGGGGAACTTCGCCATGTCTTCCGCGACGATCACATCCTTGACGATGTTGGAATCGCGCTTCAGGGCACGCGCTTTGGCGAGCGACTGGATATAGCCGTTGACGACGATATCGGCCGGTGCCGCATCGGTGCTGGCGGCGGCTGGATCGGTCGCGGTCTGCGCCATCGCGCTGGTTGCAAAAACTCCGCTCGTGGCGGTTGCGATCGCCAGGATCGCCGTGCTCATTTTACGCATTTTGGTGCCCTCCCTGCGCGGCGGTGAAAGCCCATGCCGCGCTGCCCGACCCGGCCGGTAGAGCGCGCACATGACGCTCGTGTGACATTTTGTGGTTTTATGGCGGTTTTGATGTGGATAAATGTGAGTTTCCATTGTGTGACAGCCGCGATATGATCCGGCCATGCAGACTCCGTTCTCTCCGCTCGACGATGCTCCAGGGCCGCGCGTCATCCAGAGTTCGCGGATTGCGGCGATCCTCAAATTGCTCGAGGCGCGCTCCAGCCTGTCGATCGCGGAGCTGGCCGCACGCTTTGACTGTTCGGAAGAAACGATCCGCCGCGATATCCGCCAGTTGGAGCAAACCGGCCGCGTGCTGAAGGTGCATGGCGGCGTGCGCATGCCCGATGCGGACTTCGAAGCGCCCTATCGCTTGCGCTTTCGCGAGCAAGCCGATGCCAAACAACAGATCGGCCGGGCGGCTGCAGAACTGGTCGAGCCGGGCATGACGCTGCTGATCGATTCGGGCACCACATCCTTCTGGCTGGTGCGCGCCCTGGCGCGGGTGCCCGATCTCACCATCGTCACCAACAGTATCGAGGTCGCGAGCGAAGTGCTTGGCCGCCCAAAACAGCGCCTGTTCCTCGCAGGCGGCATCATCAATCACGATTATCGCGCCGCCTTCGGGCCGGAGGCGATCGCTTATTGTGGCGGCTTCATTCCCGACTTGACGATTTTTTCGATGGGCGCGATCGATGTGGAGCGCGGCTTCCTCGATTTCGAGCCCGACGAAGCCACCTTCAAACGCGCCTTGATCGAAAGTGCGCGCCGGATCGTCGTGCTGGCGGATTCGACCAAATTCGGGCGCAAGGGCACAACGCGGGTGGCAGGCTTTGGCGATGTTGCCGATCTGGTGACCGATGCGCCGCCGCCCCACCCCTTTGTCACGGCGGCGGCAGCCACCGGCATGGCAGTCCATGTAGCCCGCCCGGCGTCGGCCGCAGAGGCACAGCCGCTATAAGGCCAACGCCTTACCCGCCATGGCCAATCGCCGTCTTCAGCATCGAAAGCTGTTTGCGGTAAATGTTGGTCATCGCCGCGAAATCGGCCTGAATCTGCCCCATCTTGAGCAATTGATCTTCCAGCGTGACGTTGTTGCCGTCGGGCTTGGTCTCGCTCACATTGGTATCGAGGATCGACGATGCCCCCATCGGCGCGCGCGCGCCGAGCGCGGCCATGCTCTCGGTCAATTGCACCGTGGGCACGGCGATACCCGGCGCACCGCCCGCCGCGCCGCCCTGCGCCGCAAGCAGCGCCGAGAAATTGGGGGCCGCGACATCGCGGGCCTTGAAGCCCGGCGTCTCGGAATTGGCGATATTTTGCGAAATGACGCGCTGACGATCGGCCAGATGCTTCATTTCGGTGCGGATGCCCGACAGGATTGCGGGAACAGCCATGCTCAGCCTCCGAACAGGGATACGAGGGAACCGCTATTGCTCGTGTCCGAAGTCGACGAGCTCAGGCGCGCAAGGGCAGATTGATACCCCGCCAGTTGCGCCTGCTGATAGGCGCTCACCGTGCCGCCACCGGCCTTCTTCGTGTTATTGACGATCGACGCCTTGGTATCGTCCCAATAGAGCGAACGATACGCAGTCTGCGTCATCGACAATGCCGACTTGATCTTGCCCAAGGCCGCTTTGGCATCCTCAGGCGTCGCCAAGGTCAGCGAGGTGCTGAGGTCGAGCCCATAGGCACCGCCCGGTCGCACGGTCGGCGCATTGGCCGCGACCGGCAGCGGCGTCTCGATCCGCTGCGGCGCAATGCCGAGCTTGGACAGCGCGTCGCGATCCCCGGTGCCGGGAATAAGCTCGATCGAATGCCCCGCAGCGGCATCGATGCGCAGGCTCTTCATGCCGCTGATCCTGGGCGTACTGGTGCTGCCCTTGGTGCCCGTCAGCTTGCCGATCCGGTCCGACAGCGTCTGCATCGTGTCATCGGCGGTGATGGTGATCTTCTTGGCGGTGCCGCCATCGATGCTGATCGAGAAGCTGTCGCCCACGCGGAGTGCGGTCTGCGTCACCAATTTGGCCGAGACTTCGGGGTTGATCGTGCCCGTGCCAAAGCCGATCGCGCCCAGGCTGTTATCCCCGGTTGCCGCCACCGCCAGCCGCACCGGCTGCGTCGTCTGCCCGCTTTGACCGAATTGGGTGGTACTGGCGATCGCGCCGGTCGCGCCGTCGATCCGGCTGACAAAACCATCCACGGTGCCCGAGCGCGCCGCACCGATCGTGCCGGACGTCCGCCCGCCCGCATAGATCGCACCGTCGAGAAAGGCGACGCTGTCGACCTGATCGTCCTGCGCGCTGCCAACATACGTGACCGCCGCGCCGCTCAGTGCACCGTCGATGCGCGCGACAAAGCCATCGCGCCCGCCCGACGTGCCATTCACCTGTGTGCCCGAAAGCGCCGCGCTCGCGGACCCACCGACCGCAATCGTGCCATCGCTTCCCACCGCCAGCGCGCGGGCATCGGCCGTGCCCAGATCAAGCGTCGCCAGATCGTTGGACAGGGCGCTCGCATCGAGCTTGCGCAGTTGCGCGGTGCCATTGTTGTTCACCAGCGCCAGCACATTGCCGTCGCTGCCGATCGCCAGCGCCGTGACCGATTCGCTTCCACCCGAATCGATCGCGCGACGATCGGCAACGTGGCCCGTCGAATCGAGACGCGCGACAAAGGCGTCGCCGCCCCCGGTCGCGCTCTTGCCCCCGACGAAGACCGAACCATCATTCCCGATGGCGAGCGCTTTGGCGACGTCATTGCCAGTGCCCGGCACCACCGTCGTAAACGCTTCATCGCCCAGCGTGCTGTAGCGCGCGACGAACATGTCGCCGTCATGCGTCACCCCGTCGAGGCTGCCCGTGACGGTGCCCGCCACCACGACGTCGCCATTGGCGGCGACACTGACGGCAGCGCCGGTCGAGGCCCCGGCCGCGCCGAGCCCGCGTTCCCACACCACTTTGCCCGCGCCGTCGAGCTTGGTCAGGAACAGCGTGTCCGATCCGTTCGAGCGTTCCGACCCCAGATCGCCGCGCGTCGTGCCCACCACATAGGTGTTGCCCTGCGCATCGGTCGCCATCGCCGCGGCATCGGTATTGGCCTGGACGGCGGTGTTCTTGGTGGTGGTCGCCACCGCCTTGCCATTGTAATCGGTCTTGAAGGTTGTCGTCGAACTGGTCGTCTTGCCGGCGATCTTTGCCTGTTCGGTGGCAACACGGTCGAGCGCGCTCAGCGTCGCCACCGACTTTTGCACCATCGCGCCGGCAGGATCGGCGAAGCGGAAGATCTGCGTCGCGGTCGGGGTGGTGGCGGTCTGCTGCCCGGCGACCGCCGTCTGCCCGGGTGCGAGCGCGACCGGCCCGCTCTCTCCGGTCGCGACGAGCAGCGCGGGCTTGGCGTTGATCTGGTCGATTGTCACACGGTCGGTGCCGTTGGGCGCGTTGAGCGTCAGGCCCCATTTGTCGGTGCCGCGTTCCGGGGTGAAGTGCGCCAGCCACTTCGGCTGCTGCATCCCCTTGTCATCAAGCTGCAAGCTGCCATCAGGATTGAGGCGGGGAAGCGCTGAAATGGCGGCGTTGAGCGCGTCCGAGACCGAGTCCAGCGTCGGCGGTTGCGGCCCCTGCGACAAATCGACCGTCAGCGTGTCGCTCGCCCCCGGCTTGGAGAGCGTGATCTTGAGTTGCTCCTGCCCGGTCATCCCCGGCAGCGGGTCCGACCGGCTCGCCACCACTTCCGGCCCCTTTACGGTGTACGCATCGGGCGACGGAATCCCGACGGTCGTCGCGCTGCGCGCGGGCTGAGCGAGCGAGAGGTCCAGGATCCCGTTGGGCGCGTGCGCCAGAAAGCCCTGCAAATCCGTCAGGCCTTTGGCGAAGGTCGTCTGCAGAGTCGCGCGCTGCGCGGCGTTGCTGGTGGTGGCAGTCGCGGTTTCGGCGAGCAGCCGCAAGCGATCGAGCGCCTTATAAGTGGTAAAGCTGGTCTGCACGTCGCTCGGCAGCGCAGCCGGGCCCGTCGCGGGCTTGTCGATGATCGTCGTCATCGCCTTGATCGCGGACACCTGCGCCGACACCGGCAAGGTCGTCGGCGTTTCCTTCCACGGCGGCGTGGTTGGCGCAGTCGTAAACTGCGCCTTGGCGACGCGCACGGCTTTGGTCTCGATCGCGGGCGCACTGCTGTTGGACGCGCTGAAATCCGCGAACGAATTGCTGCCCGTCATGAGGCTGAGCCCGATCAAGCTACCCGATAAATCCGCCGACATCTCCGTCATCCCTATAAGACTCTTCCTATAATAGCAGGGAGAGACGCTCGAAGGCCGTGCTTTCGGCGAATTTTCTGGGGAAAATTGGTGAACATGATGGCGCAAATGGGCGAACCGCCTGAAATGAAGCGATTCACCGGGCAACAGCGGGCTGCGGCCTTGATGCTCGCACTCGGAAGAGAACATGGCGCGCCGATCTGGGAACAGCTGTCGGTCGACGAGATTAAGGAATTGTCCGCCACGATCGCAGGCCTTGGCCGCATCCCTGCGGTGGTGGTCGAATATCTGCTGGTGCATTTCAGCGGCGAGGTCGCCAGCATGGCCTCGCTGCACGGTTCCTATGAATCGACCGAGCGCTTGCTCTCGGGCATCCTGCCGGGCGAGCGCGTCAAGGACATCATGGAGGACATTCGCGGCCCCTCCGGCCGGACGATGTGGGACAAGCTGTCCAACGTCAGCGAAACCGTGCTCGCGCAAGGCTTGCGCCACGAATATCCGCAGACGGTGGCGGTGATCCTGTCGAAGCTGCGCTCGGAACATGCCGCCCGCGTGCTGTCCGAATTGCCCAGCGAATTTGCGGTCGATGTCATCATGCGCATGTTGCGGATGGAGACGGTGCAGAAGGAAGTCATCCTCGAAATCGAGCAGACGCTGCGCACCGAATTCATGGCCAATCTGTCGCGCTCCAACAAGCGCGATCCGCATGAGGCGATGGCCGACATGTTCAACGCGCTCGACCGCTCGACCGAGGAAAAGATGCTGGCGGCGCTCGACGAGCGCGTGCCCGAATCCGCCATCCGCATTCGCGCCTTGATGTTCACCTTCGAGGATCTGGGCAATTTGCTGCCCGCCGCGATCGGCGTGGTCGTGCGCAATGCCGACAAGCGCGAAATGGCGCTGGCGCTGAAGGGGGCCCCGGAGGAGATGAAGAAGCTGTTCTTCAGCACCATGACCGAACGCGCCGCCAAGCTGCTGCGCGAGGACATGGCCGGCATGGGGCCGGTGCGTGCGCGCGATTGCGAAGAAGCCCAGTCCTCGCTCGTCCGACTTGCCAAGACCCTGGCCGATGCCGGGGAAATCACGCTGGTCGATCCCAAGAGCGACGACACGATGATCGTGTGACGGAGACAGGCATATGAGTTTTGAAACCGTCCAGCGCTTCGCCTTCGACCGCGTCTTTACCGAGATGGGTCCGACGCCGTTCGACATGCCCGATTCGATGCTCGATCAGGCGGCGCTGCGCGCCGAGCTGGACGCGCGCAAGGCCGATCATGAAAACGCCCTCTCGATCGCCCGCGCCGATGCGTTCGAAGCCGGGCTTGCCCAGGCACGCACCGAACGCGACGCGGCATTGCTGTGTGCCATCGATGCGATGCACGGCGCGCTCGATGCGCTCGACGCGCGCTTTGCCGAGACCACGCGCCGCATCGTTGCCGACGCCACCGACGTGGCGCTGGCTGCGGCCGATGCCATTGCCGGCCGCGCGCTCGTGCGCGATCCGACCGGGCTGATCGATGACGGGATCGGCCGGGTGCTGCAGCAGGTCGCGCGCGGCACCGAGCTGCAAGTCCGCGTCCACCCCGATCTGGTCGAGGCGGTCGAGCAGCGCGTCGCCACGCGCCAAGCCGCCGACCGGCGCAAGCTGCATGTCGGCGTCGTGCCCGATGCGACGCTCGCCCCGGGCGATGCGTTGATCGATTGGGAACAAGGCGGCCTGCTGCTGGAAAGGGCCGCGCGACTGGCCGCAGTGGAAAGCGAACTGGCCTCGCTGCTGCCCCCTCCTCCGACCGCCTGATCGCTCCACACGGCAATTTTTTCCGCCCGGCAGAAATTGCCGCCCGTCTCCATCCTATAAGATAGTCATGGGGGCTCGCCCCTACGGTCAGGATCGGGACTCACTTTGGAAGCAGCGCGCACTCTCTTTTCGCAATTGGGCGTAAGACGGCTTGCCGTAATGGCCGGTGTGGCGCTGGCCGTCTTGGCGGCGCTGGCATTCGTCGCGACGCGCGGATCGACCTCTTCGATGGGCTTTTTGTTCACCGACCTCGATCCCGCCGCCGCACAATCGATCACCGAAAAGCTGAAGGCGAAGGGCGTCGAGTATCGCCTGTCCGCCGACGGCACCTCGATCCTCGCCCCACAGGACAAGCTCGCCGAATTGCGCATGGCGATGGCGGGCGATCATCTTGGCGGCAAGATCGGCTATGACGTGCTCGACAACGAACAGAGCTTCGGCGTGTCCGCTTCGCGTGCGAAACTGAACGAGACCCGCGCGATCGAAGGCGAGTTGGGCAAATCGATCGAAAGCCTGGACGGCGTGTCCAAGGCGCGCGTCCACATCGTCATGCCCGAGCGCGCGATGTTCGCGACCGAAAGCCGCAAATCGACCGCCGCCGTCACGGTGAAGACCAAGGGACGGCTGTCCACCGAAGCGGTCGCCTCGATCCGCTATCTCGTCGCGTCCTCAGTGCCCGAGCTCGCGCCCGAAGCAGTGTCGGTGGTCGATCAGACCGGTGCCCTGCTGGCCCGCGCGGGCGATGCCGGGTCAGCCGGCGGTGCCGAAGCCGATGAGCGCCAGACCGCCACCGAGGCCAAATTGCGGGACGAGATCGAATCGCTGCTCGCGCCGATCGTCGGCATGGGCAAGGTCCGCGCCGAGGTGTCCGCGCTGATCGACCGCGACCAGACGCGCGAGGAAACCACCGCCTTCGACCCCGACAAGCAAGTGATCGGCCACCAGACCACGGTCGAATCCGGCGACCAGAATGCCGAGAACAACGCGACCACACCGCAAGCCTCGGTCGCGGGGCAATTGCCCGACGCGCAGGCGACACCCGCTGGAGGAACCGGCACCTCGCGCAAGACCGCGAGCACGCAGAATTCCGAAGACACCACTTATGAGAATAGCAGCACCCACACCGTAACGGTGCGCGTTCCCGGCCAGATCAAGCGGCTGTCGATCGCGGTGATGGTCGATGGCGGCCCGAAGGGCCTTCCCGCTGCCCAGATTCAGCGGCTGACCCGGATCGTCGAAAATGCGGCCGGCATCGACACCAAGCGCGGCGATAGCGTCGTCGTCGAAAGCATGCCCTTCACCGCTGGCGATGCGCTGGCTGAAAATAAGAGCGGGCTGCTGTCGCTGCTGCCAATGGACAAGATTTTCTCGCTGATCGAACTGCTGGTGATCGCGGTGGTCGGGGTGATCGTCCTGCGCATGTTGCTGCCGAAACCATCGCCGGAACCCGCCGTTGTCGCAGAGCAAGTGCAACAGCTCGGCAGCGACCCCGAGCGCCTGGCGCTGGCCGCGCGCGCCGCCGATGGCGACCCCGACGCGATGCAGCAAATCGCCGCACTCGGCGGCGACCAGCATCTGCTCGACCAGGAAATCGCGCTCGCGCAGGTCGATGGCCGCATCAAACTTTCGGCGCTCAAACGCATCGGCACCACGATCGCCGAAAGCCCGCCCGAATCCGCCTCCGTAATCCGGCAATGGATGAACTCATAAGATGGAACAGCCCATGGATTCCGAACCCTCGCTGGTCGCGCTCGACCCGCCTGTGCAGACCGAACAACCCTTCATCGCCGATTTCGCGGACGAGCCAAGCCGCGCGCCCGCCGGGGGCAGCCCGGCCGAGGGGCTCGAAGCGGTCTATGATGTGCCGGTCAAGGTGCAGGCCGTGCTCGGCCGGTCGCGCATGCCGGTCGGCAAATTGCTGCAACTCGTCGTCGGCACCGTCGTCGAGCTCGACCGTCGCGTTGGGGAGCCGGTCGACATTTTCGTCAACAACCGCCTGATCGCGCGCGGAGAAGTCGTGCTGATCGACGGCTCGCTGGGCGTGACGCTGACCGAAATCGTGCGGGGCGAACGATGAAGGGCATGACCCCAGCGGTACGATTGCTGCTCGTTGGGGCCCCCGGCTCCGAATTTCGCCTCGCCGCCGATCTGGCGCGCGCGGCGGGGGCGGACGTGACGATGGCGGACGATGCCGCCGAAGCCATCGCGCTGCTGCGGATAAGCGGTGGCGACCTGGTGATGATCGATGTCGATGCCGATGTGCGCGGTTTCTTGCAGCATTTGCGCGACGAACGCTTCGCCGTGCCGGTCATTGCGTGCGGCATCAACGCCTCGGCCCAGCAAGCGGTGGCGGCGATCCGGGCTGGCGCGCGCGACTATCTGCCGCTGCCGCCCGAACGCGCGCTGATCGCCGCCGCGATCGCGTCGGTTGTCGCGCGCGGGTCGATCGAAATCCTGGGCGACGCGCCCGATCTGGCGCGGGCGCGCAACCTTGCGCTGGCGGTGGCACGCAGCGCGTCGCCCGTGCTGCTGGTCGGCGAAACCGGCACTGGCAAGGGCCTGATGGCCCGCGCGATCCATGAAGCATCGGGTCGGCTCGGTCCGATCCTGGTCGTCGAATGCGCCGGAGTCGCGCCTGAAATCGTCGATTCGGAACTGTTCGGACATGAGCAGGGCGCCTTTGCCGGTGCGCTTGGGCTGCGCATCGGCCGGTTCGAAAAGGCCGGCAGCGGCACGATCCTGCTGCGCGAGGTTGGGGCGCTGTCGCCGGGGACGCAAGCGCGCCTGCTGTCGGCACTGCAGGAACATCACATCCGGCGCATCGGCGGCAGCCATTCGGTGGCGGTGCAGGCGCGCGTCCTCGCCACGTCCACGATCGACCTGCAGCAGCGCGTTGCGGCAGGCGCATTCCGCGCCGATCTGCTTGCCCGCCTCGGCCTTGCCCGCATCGAAATGCCGCCGCTGCGCCAGCGGCGTGGCGATATCGCACTGCTCGCACGGCACTTTGCCCACCGCCTCGCCGACGCGGACGGGCTGTCGCCGCGTCCGCTCAGCGATGCGGCGGAAGGCGTGCTGCAGGCCTATGGCTGGCCGGGCAATGTCAGCGAACTGGAAGACGCCATCCACCGCGCCGTGCTGATCGCGCGCGGCCCCCGGATCGAGGCGCGCGACATCGTCCTGGTCGATGGCTCGCAACTCGCGCAGGAGCACGCCGCCACCGAAGGCCGCCTCGAAATCGAAGGGCTGGTCGGCCGCACGGTCGAAGAGGTCGAGCGCGAACTGATCCTGCAAACGCTGCAGCGCTGCCACGGCAACCGCACTTCGGCATCGGGCATCCTCGGCATTTCGGTGCGGACGATGCGCAACAAGCTGAAGACCTTTATTGAGGCCGGTATCGCCGTGTCGCCCGCGCCGTGAACGCTGTGCTGCCGCTACCCATTACCCGCTTGCTCGAACGGATCGGTGCCGGGCGCGATCTCGCGCTGGCGTTCGGCGTCATCGCCATCATCGGCATGCTCATTTTGCCGATCCCGGCATGGCTGCTCGATATCGGCCTCGCTTTGTCGATCACCTTGTCGGTGATGATCCTGATGACCTCGCTGTTCATCGAAAAGCCGCTGCAACTCTCGGCCTTCCCGACGATCCTGCTGATCGCGACGATGCTGCGGCTCGGCCTCAACCTCGCCTCGACCCGGCTGATCCTGGGGCACGGCCATGAGGGGCCGCAGGCAGCCGGCGGGGTGATCGGCGCGTTCGGCGAATTCCTGATGGGCGGCGAAACGATCATCGGCCTGACCATCTTCGCGATCCTGATCGTCATCAATTTCGTCGTCATCACCAAGGGTGCGGGCCGCATCGCCGAAGTCGCCGCCCGCTTCAGCCTGGACGCCATGCCCGGCAAGCAGATGGCAATCGACGCCGATCTGTCGGCGGGCATGATTTCGGAAGAACAAGCCAAGGAGCGCCGTGCCGAGGTGGAGGCCGAAAGCGGTTTTTACGGCTCGATGGATGGTGCCTCCAAATTCGTGAAGGGCGACGCCGTCGCCAGCCTGCTGATCACCGGCATCAACATCATCGTCGGGCTCGGCATTGGCGTGTTCTCGCACGGCGTGCCGGTCGCCGAGGCGTTCCGCACCTATACCGTGCTGACGGCGGGCGACGGTCTGGTCAGCCAGATCCCGGCGCTGATCGTCTCGGTCGCGGCGGGCATGCTGGTGTCCAAGGGCAGCGCGCGCGGCAAGACCGGCAATGCGCTGGGCGAACAGCTCGGCCGCTTCCCCAAGGCGTTTGGCATGGTCGCTTTCCTGATGGGCGCGCTGGCGCTGATGCCGGGCCTGCCCTTCGTGCCCTTCGCCGGTTTTGCCGGTCTGTCGGGCTGGCTTGCCTGGAGCATGAGCCGCAAGGCAATCGCCACCGCCAATGCCGAGCGGCTGGCCGAAGCGACCGAGGCCGCGACGGTCAAGATCGTTGAGGAGCCGATCGCGCAGACGCTGGCGATCGATTCGCTGCGCATCGAAATCGGCTATGCGCTGCTGCCGATCATCAACGATGCGACGCGCGAGCCGCGTCTTGATGATCAGGTCCGCGCGCTGCGCCGTCAGATGGCGACCGATTACGGCTTCGTGCTGCCCGCCGTGCGCATCATCGACAATATGGCGCTGGGGGCGAGCGAGTACGTCATCTACATCAAGGAAAGCGAAGCCGCGCGCGGCGAGGTGCGGCTCGACAAGTTGCTGCTGATCAATCCCGGCGGCGGCGCTCCCGGGCTGCCCGGCGAGCCAACGCGCGAGCCGGTGTTCAACCTGCCCGCTTTGTGGATCGACCGCGAGTTGCGCGAGGAAGCGGGCTTCCGCGGCCTGACGGTCGTGGATTGCGGCACGATCATCACCACGCACCTGACCGAGCTGGTGAAGGACAATATCGCCGATCTGCTGTCCTACACCGAAACGCAAAAGCTGCTGGGCGACATCCACAAGGACGCGGCAAAGCTGGTCGCCGATATCGTGCCGTCCAAGGTCTCGGTGTCGAGCGTGCAGCGCATCCTGCAGAATTTGCTGTCGGAAGGGATTTCGATCCGCGACATCCCGACCATCCTCGAAGGCATTGCCGAAGCGTCGGCCTCGACCAGCAATTTGACGATGATGACCGAACATGTCCGATCGCGCCTCGCCCGGCAGATTTCGGTCGCGCAAACCCGCGACAACGCCATTCCGGTGGTGACGCTGTCGCCCGAATGGGACACCGCCTTTGCCGACAGCATCGTCGGCACCGGCGACGACCGCCAGCTCGCTATGGCCCCCTCCACGCTACAAGGCTTCGTGTCGGCGGTGCGCGAAACCTATGACCGGCTGGCCGAGAGCGGCGAGATCCCGTGCCTGCTCACCAACCCCAGCGTGCGCCCGTTCGTCCGCTCGATCATCGAGCGCGTGCGGCCTTCGACCGTGGTGCTGTCGCAGAACGAAATCCACGCCCGCGCTCGCATTCGTGCGCTTGGCACGGTCAGTTGAGCACGCTCCCGCCGCGACCCGCCTATAATGGGATGAAGGCCTCGCCGTGAAAGGAACTGCATGCAGATCGTTGGAAGCGGAATGGCCGGATTGCCCGGCGCAATCGGTCGCCCCAACGGTGTAGCGCAGGGTTTTGCGGCAACCCTTGGCGACCTCGTTTCGCTTAGCGTTCCGGCGGCTGCTACCGCTTCGCCTGTGCTGCCGTTGTCGACCGCCACCAGCGACACCGGTGCGATGGCGTTCACCACGCTCGCCCTTCTGGGGAGTGCATCGGCGACGACGCTGACAACCGCACAGGCCGCTGCGACACCGAACCCGCCCGCGCCGTCTTTGATCGGCGCGTTGGGCACCGCGCCGACCGTATCGGTGAGGAGTACGCCAATTTTGGGCGTGGTCGCCACCAATGCCCCGGTCCCGTCGGCTGGGCGTGATAACTCTGCACTGCTCGCGGCAGGCATAGCCTCGGGAAATGCAGAGCGTCCTACGGCCCTGCTCCCGCACGCCTTGCCCAACGCCTCCGCAGCCATGGCCGCCACGGCACCCAGCACGCCGTCGCTTGGCAACCTTGTGCCGGAGCCCCGCGCTGTAGCGACGGCATCTACCGCCCCCTCCGCGCCGGAGATCGCGACAGACCGCGCCCCGACGCTTCCGGTGGCAAGCAGTGCCGCTAATGGCGGTTCCGTTGCCGCCACGCCCGCCCCGACGCCAACTGTGCCCGAACCGTTGCCAACCCTCCAGGGCACGCGGAGCCCAATTACAGCAGGCCCGGCGCGCGAACCGCGCAACGCGGTCACTGCAAACGCCACCGGGCTCACCGTTGCACCCGCAACCGTAACCACTGCGAAGCTCGACCCGACCGCAGTTGCCTCCGCGGTGCTGGAGACCGATGCGGCTCCCGTGCCACCGCCCATCGCCGTTGCCGCCAACCTTTCCCGCCCGACCGAAGCAGCGCGCGCGTCGCGCGCAACGCCGGTCGCGGCCGCATTTTCCGCGCCAATATACGGCACCACGCGCACCGATACGGCATCATCGCCGTCAACCGTCCTGACCATGGGCAAAGCGGATGTCGCCGACACCACCGCAGTGGCATCCGCGCCGACCCAAGGATTGCCCAATACGACCGTATCGACCGTGCTACCCCCGCAAAGCGGACAAATGCAGCCAATGGCGGAACCCGGCGACCAGCCCGCAGCCATAACGCCGGAGACCAATGCATCCGACACGCTCGCGCAGTCCGGCAAGACTGGGAGCGACGAGGAGAACGAGATCGCGCTTGACCCAGCGGTT
>NZ_JH584235.1:3098747-3143863 GCF_000241465.1 Sphingomonas echinoides ATCC 14820 | reverse complement strand
CCAATGGCGGTCCCACCGGTCGCCCTCGCCGCGACGACGGTCCCCGTAATGCCTGTCGCGCCTGCGCCAACGGTCGCCCCGGCGGTGCCCGGCACTGTCGCGGGCGGGCCCGCCGCACCGCTGACCCTCGCTGGCACGTCGTCGCCAAACCAACGCCAGCCCATTGCCGCTCCCAATGTCCTGCCCACGCCAGCGGTCGCCGCTTCCAGCGCGCTCCCCGACGAATCGCCGCCCCGATATGCGCCGGAATCACCCGCAGATCCGGCGAATCCTGCCCCAACGCCATCGCCAGTTACGCATGACACTGCGCTGCCGACGGCGCAAAACCCGATCGCCGAAGCTCCGCCCAGTGCGTCGCCAGCAGGGCCTGCGGTACCCGTTGCCAAGACCGCGCCAGACGCCATCGCCGCGACCGTCGTTCCGGCGGAGAACTCGGCCACGCCAGCGGCCCGGCCCGCCGTGCGTGCGCGGCGCGATCATGCCGATGCCGAGGTTGAAACGCCCGACCAAAGCAGCCCCGCGATGGCGGCCGTAACGCCACCACCAACGCCGACGGATGCGACAGGCGGCATTCCCGCGACAGCGCAGCCCTCACCACCCCCGCAAACCGCCGCGCAAGACACCACGCGCGCCGCCCCCGCAAGCGCCCCCGCCCCGCGCGAGGTCAGCGTTTCCGCAATCGTTCCGCCAGCCGATACCGGGCTCAGCACCCCACAACCTTCGCTCGCCAGCAACCCGGCTCCGATCCTTCCGACGCCTGGGCTAGCCGCCCCGGCCGATGCGCCGCAAAACCCGCGCAACGCAGACCTCCCGCCCGGTCAGCCCGCCGGCACTGCTGCGGCGGCAATGGTCGCACCAACGGCGGTTGGCGCGCGCGCGCCGATCGCTACCGCCGCCCCCCGTACGCTGATCTCCGCGCAACCGGGCCGGATCGGCCGCGAAACCGGCGTGGCGATTGCGCATCGCATCGGCACGGGTGGCGATGAGATGACGCTGCACCTCAGCCCGGCCAGCCTCGGCCGGATCGAGGTCAAGATCGCGTTCGAGGATGGCAGCCTGCGCGCCACGCTGCGCGCCGACAATCCCGCCGCGCTCGACCTGCTGCGCCGGGACAGCACCGATCTGTCGCGCGCGCTCGATCAGGCGGGGGTGCGCTCGGACTCGGCCAGCCTTTCCTTTCAGGGGCGCGGTGCCGACGGCCAACCGGCCGGGTCGCGCCAGCAATCGCCCTTCGCCGACTTCGCCCAACGCGGGCAACAGGCCGATTCCCCGGCCACACCCATCCCCGATTCCTATCAGCCGCTGCGCACCAGCAGCCGTGTCGACTTTCTAGCATAAGGGACCATCGCGATGACCACGACGACCGCCATCGGAGCCACCAGCCCCACCGCCGCAACGACGGCGACCGCCGCTGCGCCCGCGACCGGGATCAAAGCCGATTTCAACATGTTCCTGAAATTGCTCACCGCGCAGATGCAGAATCAGGATCCGCTGAGCCCGATGGACACCTCGCAATATACCCAGCAGCTGGTGCAATATTCGCAGGTCGAGCAATCGGTCCAGCAGAACACGACGCTGAACTCGATCCTGAGCAATTTGAACAATCAGGGCCTGACCCAGGCGTCGGGCATGATCGGCCGCAGCGTTACCATCAATTCTGATGTCGCCGGCCTTTCCGCCGGAACCCCTGCGAGCTGGAGCTATTCCGCCACGCTCCCCGTTTCGACGCTAACCTCGTCGATCACGGATGCGACGGGAAAAGTGGTGATGACCGGGCCGATGACGCCGACTGCGCAAGGAACCTTGTCGTGGGATGGCAAACTGGCCGATGGATCGACCGCGCCTGCCGGCAGCTACACGCTGGCGCTCACGGCGACCGATGCGGCGGGCAATCCGGTTCCGGTGACCATCCATGCCCAAGGAACGGTGCAGGAAGTCAGCTCCGCCAACGGTGCATTGACGCTCAAGGTCAATGGCGCACCCTACACCAGCGATAAGTTGCTCGGCATTGCCGCAGCCAGCAACTGAATCAAAGAAAATCGCAATAATGTTTGAAGAAATTTGAATTTATACTATATTAAAAGTGAGATCTGCCCGCGTCAGCCCCCAATTACTCCGGCAGATCTCACCCCATAATCAAAATTATCTATAAGTTGCAATGTGTAGTATAGACGCGCTCTTTATTGAGCGCATCTATTGCGGAATGCGACTCAGCGCGCTGCGGACGCCCCTGTCCATGGGCGCGATGCTTCCATCACCCCACGCGGCAACGCCGGATCGATCGTGAAATCATCGACCAAACAGCCCTTAAGATCAGCGGGCAGCGCCAGCATCGCCAGGCAATCGGCGATCGCGGGATCGTCACACGGGCCGATCGTATCGACGACATCTTCGAAGGTCGCACCGGGGGCCATCAGGCCGCGGCTCAAGGCCGCGTTCCACAAGGCGCGGGTGTTGACGACATCGATGGCAATGCTGATTCGGTATCGATCGCCTTGGCTGACGCCAGGGTTGGTATAAGCCGACATAGCTTGATGGTCGCTCAGATCCACTCGCACTCTCCCCCCAACGCGATCGCCGCGAACCGCAGCGAACGACCACGATCTAGCGAAGGCGAGCGATCGGCCGAATTGAGGGCAACCCCTTAGGTTGGAAACCCGGTATTTCCCTCGAAGCGATTCTGTTCTATTATAGGACGGTTCGCGTTCCAGGTAACGCAAGTGGCGCTTAAGAATGTCGGGGTGATCCGGGCGAGGCCCGGACCGAAGCTCAGGCCCGACCCGCCAGTTCCTTGTTCAGCCACAAGGCCGCCAGCGTCGCGAGTGCGCCCGACAGCAGATAGCCACCCGCCGCCGCCAGCCCGAAGTGCGACGACAGGAACAGGCCGACCAGCGGCGCAAAGCCTGCTCCGACCAGCCATGCCAGGTCCGACGTCAACGCAGCGCCGGTATAGCGGAAATCGCCCGAGAAATTGGCCGCCACTGCGCCCGACGACTGGCCGAACGACACGCCGAGCAGCACGAAACCAAGCGCCATGAACAGCACTTCGCCGGCTTCGCCAGCGCCCAGCAATTGCGGCGCGAACCCGGAGAACACCGCGATTGCCACTGCCGACGCGCCGAGCAGCGAGCGACGCCCGAACCGGTCCGCCAGATAGCCCGAGGCGACAATCGCAAGCACACCGATCACGCCACCCAGCACTTCGATCACCAGGAAGCGCTCCGGGCCGCCGCTGGTGTAGAGGAACACCCAGGACAGCGGGAACACCGTGACCATGTGGAACAAGGCGAAGCTCGCCAGCGGTGCGAAGGCACCGATGACGATCGTACGGCCCTGCCCGCGTACCGTCTCCAGCACCGGAGCGGGCTGCAGCGCGCGGCTTTCGAACATGTCCTGATAAGCCGCCGTGCTGACGATGCGCAGCCGTGCGAACAGCGCGACGACGTTGATCGCAAAGGCGACGAAGAACGGATAGCGCCAGCCCCAATCGAGGAAATCCGCCGCCGACAGGCTGCTCGTCAGATAGGCGAACAAAGCGGCGGCCACCATCAGGCCCAGCGGCGCGCCAAGCTGCGGAATCATCGCATACCAGCCGCGCCGATTCTCGGGCACGTTGAGCGCCAGCAGCGAGGGCAAACCGTCCCAGGCACCGCCGAGCGCAACGCCCTGGCCGATACGGAACAGGCCGAGCAGGATCGCGGCATAAACGCCGACCTGCGCGTAACCGGGCAGGAAGCCGATCGCCACGGTCGACCCGCCAAGCAGGAACAAGGCGATGGTCAGCTTGGTGCCGCGCCCAAAGGCGCGGTCAATCGCGAGGAACAGGAACGACCCGATCGGACGGGCGATGAAGGCGAGCGCGAACAGCGCGAAGGAATAGAGAGTCCCCGTCAGACGATCGACATAGGGGAAGACCAGCGTCGGAAACACCAGCACCGAGGCGATCGCGTAGACGAAGAAGTCGAAAAACTCCGACGTACGCCCAATGACGACGCCAATCGCGATTTCGCCCGAGGTGATTTCGCCGTGCTCGGCATTGATTCGGCCGACATCGGCTTCGATCGCGCGCGAGGTAGGCGTGGTGGCTGCAGTCATCGGTGTTCGAACTCCCGGCATGATCGCCGAACGCCCCCTCTAAGCGTGCTGCACTGCAGCGGGGATTGGACAAAGTGTCCAATGGGAGGCCCGCTGTCCCGCGCGTATCTGCGCCGGCATGACCCGAACCCCCTTATTCCGCCCCTTGGCGCTGCTTGCGCCTGCCTTGCTCGGTGGGTGCAGCGCCGTCGTGCTGGACCCGGCGGGCGATCTTGCAGTGCAGCAAGGCAACCTCGTGATTTTCTCGACGGTGCTGATGCTGCTGATCATCGTGCCGGTGATGACGCTCATTGCCGTGTTCGCGTGGCGCTATCGCTCGACCAACACCGACGCGCCCTATTCGCCCGAATGGCACCACTCGACCGCGCTCGAACTCGTCATCTGGGCGGCCCCGCTGCTGATCATCATCTGCCTCGGCGCGGTGACCTGGACCAGCACGCATCTGCTCGATCCCTATCGTCCGATCGGCCGCCTCGATGCGGGTCGCGCGGTCGCCGCGACGGCCAAGCCGGTGCGCGTTCAGGTGGTCGCGCTCGATTGGAAATGGCTGTTTATCTATCCCGATTACGGCATCGCGACGGTCAATGAGCTGGCGGCACCGGTCGATCGCCCGCTTCAGTTCGATTTGACCTCATCCAATGTGATGAACGCCTTTTATATCCCGGCGCTGGTCGGCCAGATCTACGCGATGCCCGGCATGACGACCAAGCTGAACGCGGTCGTCAACCATCCTGGCAATTATGCCGGCTTCTCTTCCAACTTCAGCGGCGACGGCTTCTCGGGCATGCGCTTCCGCTTCCATGCAGTGTCGCAAGGCGCGTTCGACCAGTGGGTCGGGCGGATCCGCGCGGGCGGTGGCAGCCTCGATCGGCAGGGTTACCTCAAGCTCGCCGCGCCAAGCGCCAACGTTCCCGTTGCCCGCTTCGCCAGCGTCACCCCCGGCCTGTTCGATGCCGCGGCCAATCGCTGCGTCGCCCCCGGCGAGACCTGCATGAGCGCAATGATGCACGCCGATGCCGGTGAACATCACGCCAATGTCGCCGCTGGCCGTCCGACCCAGAAAATGGCGATGCCGATGGCGGCATCGGCTCCGATCCCCGCTACTACGCAACCTGGCGCTCGCCTGACCGGTGCAGGGCTGCCGATGCCCGGTACCCGCGCAACAGACGTCCCGGCGACCGCCGGCGACCGAAGGACTTTCTGACATGACGTCCCCCCTCCCGCTTTCGTCGCCGTCGATCAGCCCGATCTTCGGCCGTCTCTCGCTCGATGCGTTACCGCTGCACGAACTGCCCGTGCTCGTCGCCTTTGCCGGCGTCGCTGTTGGCGGGATCGCGCTGCTCGCGATCATTACCTATTACAAGGCATGGGGCATGCTGTGGCGCGACTGGTTCACCAGCGTCGACCACAAGAAGATCGGCATCATGTACATCATCCTCGGATTGGTGATGTTCGTGCGCGGCTTCTCCGACGCGCTGATGATGCGCGCGCAGCAGGCGATGGCCTTTAACGGCAACCCCGGTTACCTGCCGCCCGACCATTACAACCAGATCTTCACCGCGCACGGCGTGATCATGATCTTCTTCGTGGCGATGCCGCTGGTCGCAGGCCTGATGAACTTCGTCGTGCCGCTGCAGATCGGCGCGCGCGACGTGTCCTTCCCCTATCTCAACAATTTCAGCTTCTGGATGACGACCGCGGGCGCGGTGATCACCATGATCTCGCTGTTCGTCGGCAACTATGCCCGCACCGGCTGGCTCGCCATGCCGCCGCTGTCGGGCATTGCCGCCAGCCCGGACGTGGGGGTCGATTACTATATCTGGGGCCTGCAGGTGGCAGGCGTCGGCACCTTGCTTTCGGGCGTCAATCTGATCGCGACCATCGTCAAGATGCGCGCGCCGGGCATGACGCTGATGAAGATGCCGGTGTTCGTGTGGACGTCGCTGTGCACCAACACCCTGATCGTCGCCGCCTTCCCGGTGCTGACCGCCGTGCTCGCCTTGCTGTCGCTCGACCGCTATGTCGGCATGCAGTTCTTCACGAACGGCCTGGGCGGCAACCCGATGATGTACGTCAACCTCATCTGGATCTGGGGTCACCCGGAGGTGTACATCCTCATCCTGCCCGCCTTCGGCGTGTTCTCGGAAGTGGTCGCGACCTTCGCCAGCAAGCGCCTGTTCGGCTATACCTCGATGATCTATGCGACGATCGTCATCACGATCCTCGCCTATCTCGTCTGGCTGCACCACTTCTTCACCATGGGCTCTGGCGCCAGCGTCAACTCGTTCTTCGCGATCACCACGATGATCATCTCGATCCCGACGGGCGCGAAGATCTTCAACTGGCTGTTCACCATGTATCACGGCCGCATCCGCTATGAGCTGCCGATGATGTGGACCGTCGCGTTCATGCTCACCTTCGTCATCGGCGGCATGACTGGCGTTCTGCTCGCCGTGCCCCCGGCCGATTTCGTGCTGCACAACTCGCTGTTCCTGATCGCGCATTTCCACAACGTCATCATTGGTGGCGTGGTGTTCGGGATGTTCGCCGGCATCAATTACTGGTGGCCCAAGGCGTTCGGCTTCACGCTCGATCGCGTGTGGGGCAAGCGCCAGTTCTGGCTGTGGGTGGTGGGCTTCTGGTTCGCCTTCGCGCCGGTCTATGCGCTCGGCCTGATGGGCGTGACGCGTCGCCTCAGCCAGTTCGACGATGCCTCGCTGCAGCCCTATTTCCTGGTCGCAGGGTTCGGCGCGCTGCTGATCCTGGCCGGCACGGGCGCGATGTTCGTCCAGTTCTTCGTCAGCTTCCGCAACCGTGAAAAGCTGCGCGACGTGACCGGCGATCCCTGGGATGGCCGCACGCTCGAATGGTCGACCTCGTCGCCGCCACCGGACTACAACTTTCCCTTCACGCCCGTCGTCTATGACAATGATGCGTGGTGGGACATGAAGCGGCGCGGCTATGTCCGCCCGACCACCGGCTTCCGCAAGATCCACATGCCCAAGAACACCGGCACCGGCGTCATCCTCGCGGGGCTCAGCGTCGCCTTCGGCTTTGGCATGATCTGGTACATGTGGTGGCTGGCGGTCGTTTCGCTGGTCGGCATCTTCGCCGTCGCGATCGGCCACTCATTCAACTACAAGCGCGACTTCTACATCCCGGTCGAGGATGTGGTCCGCACCGAGGATGAACGCACCCGCCTTCTCGCCGGCGAAGGAGTTTCGGCATGAGCGCGCAGACCTTCGAAGCGACCGCCAACGGCGAGACCCCGCTGTTCTACGAAGTCGAAGAGCATCATCATCCCGAGGGCAGCAGCACGATGCTGGGCTTCTGGATGTACCTGATGAGCGACTGTCTCATCTTCGCCATCCTGTTCGCCTGCTATGCCGTGCTCGGCCATAGCTATGGCGGCGGCGAAGGGCCGAAGCAGTTGTTCGAGCTGCCGCTGGTCGCGCTCAACACCGCGATGCTGCTGTTCTCGTCGCTGACCTATGGCTTTGCCATGCTGACGATGGAACGCCCCGGCGCCAGCGTCCGCGCGGTGCAGGGCTGGCTGATCGTCACCGGTCTGTTCGGCCTCGCCTTCCTGTGCATCGAGCTCTACGAATTCTCGAACCTGATCCATGAAGGTGCGGGCCCGTGGCGCAGCGCGTTCCTGTCGTCCTTCTTCACGCTGGTCGGCACGCACGGTCTGCACGTCACCGTCGGCCTGATCTGGCTGGTCACGCTGGTCGCGCAGATCGGCATGCACGGCCTCGGCCAGGCCAATCGCCGTCGCCTGATGTGCCTCAGCATGTTCTGGCACTTTCTCGACGTCATCTGGATCGGCGTCTTCACCATCGTCTATCTCATGGGAGTGCTCGGATGAGCGCCGATACGCTGCACAATTCGGCTCATGGCCACGATCATCACGACCATGAGCACGCCCATGGCGAGGCCCCGCACGGTTCGCTGCGCGGCTATATGATCGGCTTCATCCTGTCGGTGATCCTGACCGCGATTCCCTTCGCGCTCGTGATGACCGGCAAGCTCGACGCCACCACCACCGCGGTCATCGTGCTGTCCATGGCGGCGATCCAGGTCGTCGTGCACATGGTGTTCTTCCTGCACATGACCACGACGGCGGAGGGCGGCTGGTCGTTCCTCGCTTTGCTGTTCACCGTCATCGTCATCGTCATAACCCTGTCCGGATCGATCTGGGTGATGTATCATATGAACGCCAACATGATGCCGGCCACCCCGGCCGCTATCGCCGAGTCCATGAGCCAGCAATGAGACGATCCCCTGCGACGATCGCGTTTCTGCTGATCGTCGCAGGTTTGCTCTGCGCCGGTCTGGTGGCGCTGGGCGTGTGGCAAATCGAGCGGCGCACCTGGAAATTGGCGCTGATCACCCGGGTCGAGCAGCGTATTCACGCCCCCGCCTCCCCGGCTCCCGGCCCCGACCGCTGGGCCCACATCACCGATGACAGCGACGGCTATCGCCATGTGCAGGTGCGCGGGCGCTACCGCGATGACCGACCGACCTTCGTCCAGGCCGTCACCGAGCGCGGCCCCGGATTCTGGGTGATGACGCCGCTCGTCACCGATCGCGGCTTTACCGTGCTGATCAATCGCGGCTTCGTGCCAACGCGCAACGCGGTTCCCCCCGGCGGCACCGCGACCGTCACCGGCCTGTTGCGGTTGACGGAACCGAAGGGCGCATTCTTGCGCTATAATGATCCTGGGACGAACCGCTGGTATTCGCGCGACGTCTCGGCCATTTCCACGGCGCGCGGGCTCGGTCCTGTCGCGCCCTATTTCATCGATGCCGATGCCGGGCCGGCCACCACAGCCCCGGTGGGAGGCCTGACGGTCGTGCGCTTCACCAACAACCATCTGGTCTATGCGCTGACATGGTTTGCGCTCGCGGTGATGGTTGCGGGGGCGGCGGCGATGCTGCTCCGCCCCGCCCGCCGCCCGGCATGAGTCCGCCCGCGTCCGTCGATACAACCGAACGCGACAACATGCGTCAGCTGGTCAATTTGCGCTGGCTGGCGGTGTGCGGCCAATGCGCGACGATCCTGATCGTGCGCTTCGGCATGGGCGTCCCGCTCCCGCTCTTTCCGATGCTGTCGGTGGTCGCGGCGCTGGTCGTGCTCAATCTCGTCAGCCTCGCGCAACTCTCGCGCCGCGTGACCAATTCCAACAGCGCGCTCTTCGCCAGCCTTTTGCTCGATGTCGCCGCCTTGACGGCGTTGCTCTATCAGAGCGGCGGGGCGACCAATCCGTTCATCTCGCTGTATCTGCTGCAGGTGGTGATGGGCGCGGTGTTGCTGGAAGCATGGTCGAGCTGGGTACTGGTCGCGATCACCAGCGCCGCCTTCATCCTGCTCGCCGAAGTCCATGTTCCGCTTGCACTGCCGCCGCGCTTCCTCTCCGACTGGGGCGATCTGTATATGATCGGCACGCTGATCTGCTTCGGGCTGGTCGCAGTGCTGCTGGTCGCCTTCGTCACGCGCATCAACAGCAATTTGCGCGCGCGCGACGCCCGCCTCGCGACGATGCGCCAACAAGCGGCCGAGGAGGACCATATCGTGCGGATGGGCCTGCTCGCGACCGGCGCCGCGCACGAACTCGGCACCCCGCTCGCCTCGCTCTCTGTGATCGTCAATGACTGGCGGCACGCGCCTGCCCTGATGGCGCAGGAAAGCTTTGCCGAGGAAATCAGCGAAATGCAGGTCGCGCTCGCGCGCTGCAAGGCGATCGTCACCGGCATCCTGCTCGCTGCGGGCGAAGCGCGTGGCGAAAACCCGACGATCACCAGCGTGAAGCGCTTCTTCGACGAAGTCGTCGCCGAATGGCGCGTCCAGCATGCGCCCGAAGCGATCGTCTATGACAATCGCTTCGGCACCGACATGGCGATCGTCGCCGATACGGCGGTGAAGCAAGTCATCTGGAACGTGCTCGACAATGCCGCCGAAGCCTCGGGCCAGCCGATCGCGCTCGATGTGACGCGCGACGGGGCATCGTTGGTGCTGTCGGTGCGCGATACCGGCCCCGGCTTCACCCCGGAAATGCTCGCCAATCTCGGCAAACCGTATCATTCCACGCGGGAGCGGCTCGGCAGTGGACTCGGGCTGTTTCTGGTGGTCAACGCGATGCGCAAGCTCGGCGGCACAGTCGATGCCCGCAACCGGCCCGAGGGTGGTGCGACCGTGACGATCACGCTGCCATTGTCCGCGCTGGAATGGGGCGAGCGATGACCGAAAAGCATCTGCTGATCGTCGAGGACGATGCCGCGCTCGCCAAGACGCTGGGGCGCTCGTTCGAGCGGCGTGGCTATAGCGTCGAATTGGCCTCCGATCAGGCCGGTGTCGAAGCCGCACTCGCCAAGCGCACGCCCGATTATGCGGTGGTGGATCTGAAACTCGGGGCCACGTCCGGGCTGGTCTGCGTGCAGGCGATCCACGCGCAGGATGCGCGCACGCGGATCGTCGTGCTGACCGGCTATGCCAGCATCGCCACCGCGGTCGAGGCGATCAAGCTGGGGGCGAGCAATTACCTGCCCAAGCCGTCCGACACCGACGACATCGAAGCCGCCTTTGCCAAGGCCGAGGGTGGTGCGGCCGGCGATGTCGCGACCCCGCTCGGCAAGCGCCCGACCTCGATCAAGACGCTGGAATGGGAACGCATCCACCAGACGCTCGCCGAGAACAATTTCAACATTTCCGAAACCGCCCGCCAATTGGGCATGCACCGTCGCACGCTGGCGCGAAAGCTCGAAAAGCAGCCGATCAAATAGGCCAACGGCCCCGGCCCGGACACGATTGCAAAAATTGCATGTGACCAAAAAGACCCGGCGCTTGCGCATCCGCCACTTTGCGCGCCTAGCCGCAGGCGTAACGATGATAAAAAAGGGATGGGAATGAGCACCAGCCGTATTGCTTGCGAAACGCTCCGCTCGCGCGTGATGAGCGCCGAACAGGCCGCCGCCTTCATCACCTCTGGCAGCAC
The DNA here is from genome assembly GCF_000241465.1 of Sphingomonas echinoides ATCC 14820. GTDB lineage: Bacteria > Pseudomonadota > Alphaproteobacteria > Sphingomonadales > Sphingomonadaceae > Sphingomonas > Sphingomonas echinoides. The sequence goes on along the minus strand of NZ_JH584235.1, from coordinate 3,132,773 downwards.
GGTCGGGATGAGCGGCTTTACCGGCTCGGGCTATCCCAAGGCGGTCCCGCTGGCGCTCGCCGCGCGGATCGAGGCGGAACATGCCGCTGGCAACCCGTTCCGCGTGCGCATCTGGACGGGCGCCTCGACCGGGCCCGAACTCGACGGCGCGCTGGCCAAGGCCGACGGCATCGAATTCCGCCTGCCCTATAATTCCGATCCCATCGCCCGCGAGAAGATCAACAACGGCACGATGGAATATTTCGACATGCATCTGAGCCAGGTCGCGCCAATGGCGTGGCAGGGCTTTCTCGGGCCGCTCGACACTGCGGTGATCGAAGTCTCGGGCATCCGCGCCGATGGATCGCTGATCCCCTCCTCCTCGATCGGCAACAACAAGACCTGGCTCGACCGGGCGAGCAAGGTCATCCTCGAGGTCAATAGCTGGCAGAACCCCGCTTTGGAGGGGATGCACGACATCTATTACGGCACCGCGCTGCCGCCGCACCGCGTGCCGATCCCGCTGGTCCGCGCCGACGATCGCATTGGCGATGCCTATTTCCGCTGCGACCCCGACAAGATCGTCGCGATCGTCGAGACCGAAGCGCCCGACCGCAATTTGCCCTTCGCCGCGCCCGATGCGGCGGCGCATGCGATTGCCGGGCACCTGATCGAATTCTTTACCCATGAAGTGGCGCGCGGACGCCTCCCCGCGTCGCTGCTGCCGCTGCAATCGGGCGTCGGCAACATCGCCAATGCGGTGCTCACCGGCCTGGTCAACGGCCCGTTCGAGGACATGACCTCCTATACCGAGGTGATCCAGGACGGGATGCTCGACCTGCTCGATTCGGGCAAATTGCGCATGGCCTCGGCCACCGCCTTCTCGCTCAGCCCGGAGGCGGCGGCGCGGCTCAATGCCGATATGGGCCGCTATCGTGATAAAATGATCCTGCGCCCGCAGGAAATCAGCAACCATCCCGAACTGATCCGTCGGCTCGGCTGCCTCGCCATGAACGGGCTGATCGAGGCCGACATTTACGGCAACGTCAATTCGACGCACGTGATGGGCTCGCGCATCCAGAACGGCATTGGCGGATCGGGCGATTTCGCGCGCAACGCCTATGTCTCGATCTTCATGACCCCCTCGACCGCCAAGGGCGGCAAGATCTCGGCGATCGTGCCGCAAGCGAGCCATGTCGACCATATCAGCCAGGACGTTCAGGTGATCGTCACCGAACAGGGCCTCGCCGACCTGCGGGGCTTAAGCCCCAAACAACGCGCCGCGCTGATCATCCAGAACTGCGCGCATCCCGATTATCGCCCGATGCTGGCGGACTATTATGCGCGCGCGCGGGTGGGTTCCTACGGCCAGCAATCGCCGTCCTTGCCCGGCGAAGCGCTGTCCTGGCACCAGCGCTTCATGGATACGGGGTCGATGCGGGTTTGAACGCTGGCCACAAGCCCCTCCCCTTCAGGGGAGGGGTTGGGGTGGGGCCGTCCAGCAAGCGCAGGAGCACAATCGGGGCCGAGGAGCTAGCCGACATCCCCACCCCGTTCGTTTCGAGCGAAGTCGAGAAACCAGGCACAGCGCGCGCGGCTGTTTCTCGACTTCGCTCGAAACGAACGGAGGGTGGGAGAGATCGCCCGTATCTGGCCGACCTCCCCCCCCCCCGGCTCACCCCCGCAGCGCGGTGATGATCGCCGAGAAATCCAGCCCGCCATGCCCGGCCTCGGCAAAGCGCTGATACAATTCCGCCGCTTTCGCCCCCATCGGCGTGTCGGCACCCGTGTCGCTGGCGGCGGCGGCGGCGAGCTTTAAATCCTTCAGCATCAGCGCGGTCGCAAAGCCGCCCTGATAGCCATGATCGGCAGGGGTATTCGGCCCGACACCCGGCACCGGGCAGTAACTCGTCATCGACCAGCTCTGCCCTGACGACACGCTCGAAATATCGAAGAAGGTCTGCGGGTCGAGGCCCAGTTTCTCCGCCAACAGGAACGCCTCGCACGTCGCCACCATCGTCGCGCCGAGGAGCATGTTGTTGGCGATCTTAGCCGCCTGGCCGGTCCCGTTCGCCCCGGCATGGATCACCGCCTTGCCCATCGCCGCCAAAATCGGCTGCGCGCGACCGAACGCCTCCTCGCTGCCGCCGACCATGAAGGTCAGCGTGCCCGCATTGGCGGCACCGATCCCGCCCGACACCGGCGCATCGACCGCGGTGATGCCCTTGGCGCGCGCCGCCTCGGTCACGCGCTTGGCGGTGGCGACGTCGATCGTCGAACAATCGATCAGGATCGCGGCTGGCGACAGGCTGGCGGCGAACAGATCGCCATAGACCGCCTCGACATGCGTGCCCGCGGGCAGCATCGTCACCACCGCCTCGGCCCCGTCAGCCGCCTCCCCCACGCTCGCCATGGGCAGGCACCCGGCCGCTTTGGCGCGATCGAGCGCGTCCTGCGACAGATCGAAGGCGCGGACATCATGCCCCGCTTTGGCGAGGTTCGCGGCCATCCCGCCGCCCATATTGCCGAGCCCGATAAAGGCGATCCGTGTCATGTCTCTCTCCTATTCTTCTTTCTCCCCTCCCGCTTGCGGGAGGGGCTGGGGGAGGGCAGTCGCGCGCTAAGATCGGGCGCTACGCCCCTCCCCTCCCCTAACCCCTCCCGCACAGCGGGAGGCGAATTGGATGTTACTTCCCCGTCCAAACCCCCTGCCGCTTCTCGACAAAGGCGGTCATCCCCTCGCTCTGGTCGTCGGTGCCGAACAAAGCATGGAACAGCCGCCGCTCGAACTGCACGCCCATCGCCAGCGTGGTGTCGAACGCGGCATTGACCATTTCCTTGTTCGCCTTGACCGCCAGCGGTGCCATCCCCGCGATCGTGGTCGCGGTCTTGACCGCTTCCTCGACCAGATCGGCGGCAGGCACCACGCGGCTGACGAGCCCGGCACGCTCGGCTTCGGCGGCATCCATCATCCGGCCGGTCAGGCACATTTCCATCGCCTTGGCCTTGCCGACCGCGCGCGTCAGCCGCTGCGATCCCCCCATGCCGGGCGACACCGCCAGCTTGATTTCGGGCTGGCCGAATTTGGCGGTATCGGCGGCGAGGATGAAGTCGCACATCATCGCCAGCTCGCAGCCGCCGCCCAGCGCATAGCCCGCCACCGCCGCGATGATGGGTTTGCGCGTGCGGGTGAAGCGGTCCCATCCGGCGAAGAAATCATGCGCGTACATGTCGGCAAAGCCCTGCGCCTGCATCTCCTTGATGTCGGCGCCCGCCGCGAACGCCTTCTCGCTGCCGGTGATGACCGCGCAGCCCTGCGACGGATCGGCATCGAACGCCACCATCGCGGCGAGCATGTCGGCCAACACCTGGCTGTTGAGCGCGTTCAGCGCCTGCGGGCGGTTGAGCGTGACGAGCGTGACGCCGCCGCGTTGTTCGACGAGGATGGTTTCGTAGGTCATTCTTCTCTCCGTCGCCCCGGCGCAGGCCGGGGCCGTTGGGTTGGTGCGCGAAACAGCCGATTTCGCGCGAATGTCGAGCGGCCCCGGCCTGCGCCGGGGCGACGATCAAGCAGGCGTCCACGCCTCCGCATCGGGCAGCGGCGCGAAGATCTGGTCGATGACGTGATCGGTCACGCCCTCGGGCGTCGCCGGGTCCCAGCGTGGCGCATTGTCCTTGTCGACGATCACCGCGCGCACGCCTTCCAGAAAATCATGCCGCTGCACCACCCGCGCGCCGACCGCATATTCCTGGCGCATTTCGTCCTCGAAGGTCGGCATCATCGCGCCTTCGTGCAGCAGCCGCAGCGACACCTTCATCGTCTGCGGCGATTTGGTCTTGAGCGTGGCGAGCGTCTGCGTCGCCCAGTTCCCGCCATCGGCGGCGAGCGCGGCGAAGATGTCCTCCAGCACGTCCGACGCGAACAAACGGTCGATCGCCTCGCGCTGATCGAGCAGCCGCGCAGGCGGCGGCGCGACCGAGAGATCGGCCAGGATCGCGGCAATCGCCTGCGGGTCGGCCACGATCCGCGCCTTGCCCTCCAACAGCGCGGCGCTCGGCAGATAGTGCGTCGCCAGCCCCAGCGCATGGCATTCCGCCCCGTCGAGCCGGTGCCCGGTCAGCGCCAGATACTGCCCGATCCGCCCCGGCAGCCGCGACAGATACCAGCCGCCGCCGACATCGGGGAACAACCCGATCCCCGTTTCGGGCATGGCGAATTTGGTGTTCTCGGTCGCGATACGGAAATCGCACGGGCAGGCGAGCCCAACCCCACCGCCCATGGTGATGCCATCCATGAACGCGACCGTCGGCTTGGCATAGGTGAACAGCCGGTGGTTGAGCCGATATTCGGTATGAAAGAAGGCGCGCGCCTCCGCGCCGTCCTGCGCCCCGCTCTCGGCGAGCATCCGAATATCCCCGCCTGCGCAAAACCCGCGACCCTCAGCGTGATCGATCAGCACCGCCTCGATCGCAGGATCGGTCCGCCACGCATCGAGCGCCGCCAGCATCGCGACGCACATATCGTTGGTCAGCGCATGCAGCGCCTTGGGCCGGTTCAGCCGAATCCGGCCGACAGGCCCATCCACAATCGTCTGAACATCGCTCATGCCGCTTTTCCCATTCGCATCATCTCCGCGTCTCCGCGCCTCCGCGCGAACATATCTTTCCGTTCACGCGGAGACGCGGAGACGCGGAGACGCGGAGAAGTGCAGGATCGGCGCTGCGCGGGGTCATTGCCGTGTCAGCTCCCGGCCGATGATCATCCGCATTACCTGGTTGGTCCCCTCCAGGATCGAATGCACGCGCAAGTCACGCCAGAAGCGTTCGATCGGGTAATCCATCAGATAGCCGTAGCCGCCATGCAGCTGCAGCGCGCGGTCGGCCACGGCGGACCCCGTGTCGGTTGCCAGCCGCTTCGCCATTGCCGCGAATTTGGTCTTATCGGGCGCGTTCGCCGTCACCTTGGCCGCCGCCATGTACAGCAGCGCGCGCGCCGCCTCGAGGTCGGTCGCCATGTCGGCCAGCAGGAACTGCGTGTTCTGGAAATCGGCGATGGCGGTGCCGAACTGCTTGCGGTCGCGGGTATAGCCGATGGCTTCGTCGAGGCAGCGCTGCGCGCCACCGAGCGAGCAGGCACCGATGTTGAGACGCCCGCCATCCAGCCCCATCATCGCGATGCGGAAGCCCTCGCCCTCGCCACCCACAAGGTTATCCACAGGGATACGCACATCCTCGAAGATCACCTGGGCGGTCGGCTGCGAATGCCAGCCGAGCTTGCGCTCGTTCGCGCCGAAGCTGACACCGGGCATGTCCTTCTCGATCACCAGGCAGGAGATGCCCTTGGGCCCCTCCGCCCCGGTGCGCACCATGGTGACATAGACCTCATTCTCGCCGCCGCCCGAGATGAACTGCTTGGTACCGTTGACGATATAATGGTCCCCGTCTCGCACCGCGCGCGTCTTCAGCGCCGCGGCATCCGAGCCCGAGCCCGGCTCGGTCAGACAGTAACTGGCGATCCGGTCCATCGTGACCAGCGAGGGCAGATATTTCTCCTTCACCGTCTGCCCGCCGAAGCGGTCGATCATCCAGCTCGCCATATTGTGGATCGAGATGAACGCGCTGGTCGAGGGGCAGCCATAGGCCATCGCCTCCATGATCAGCGCCGCCTCCAGCCGCCCGAGGTTGATGCCGCCCGATTCCTCGCTGACATAGATCGAGGCGAAACCGAGTTCGGCCGCCGCCTTGATCGTGTCGCGCGGGAAAATGTGCTTCTCGTCCCATTCCGCCGCAAACGGCGTGATGCGATCGGCGGTGAAGCGCCGCGCGAGTTCCTGAATCTCGCGCTGGTCGTCGGTTAGGTCGAATTGGTCGGTCATGCGGCAAGTCCTAGGGGTAAAGGTCGGCGCGGCGCAAAGGCCGTCTGGGAACAGACGCGCCGCCACGGATGGCGTTGCACCCGGCAGCGCGGCGTGGCGATGGGCGTGCGGTGCAGCACGCGTTCGGCGAAGAGGCGATCGGCGAGCGGCTTGTCGTTGCGCGCATAATATAGCGGGCCGGGCACACGCTGCTGCCACCCGATCGCCTCGGGCAAGGTGCCGTTGGCGCTGTCGAAATCGCCGGTCTGGCGATAGAGCGGGTCGGCATAAGCGGCATCGGCCGTCACGATCGTCCAGCCGTCACGGCGCAAAGCGGCGACCAGATCGCCAATATAACGCGCCGCGACATCGGTTTCGTGCAGCAACAGCATCTGCGGCGGGCTGCGCCCGGTCACGCGGCGCAGCAGCGCGTCGGAGAAATCGGCCGATTGCACCATCGTCTCGACATAGAGATCGCGCAGAGCGCCCTCGTCGATCGCCTGGCCTGCCTTGCGCGCGGCGATCGTCTGCCCCTCGATATTCCAGTCGGAACCGTCCGCCGTCACCCATGCGACGCTTAAGCCGCGCGCGCCAAGGCCATCCAGCACAGCGCGCCGCTTCACCGCATCGCGCCCGCCCTGGTTGAGGCCGGGAAAGCGGAACCACGGGCGATAGCCGGGCTTGCCCTTCAGCCAATCCTCGGCGCGGTCGACATCCGCCAGAAACGCCTGCGCCGAAACCGCGCGCAAATCACGATGCGCAAAGCTGTGGTCGCCCACGACATGCCCCGCCGCGGCATAGGCCGCCAGCCGCGCCGCGCCATCGTTGGACGCGCCGATCCGGCCGGGATTGGCGAAGAACGCCGCCTGCTCCACCCCGCTCGCCCGCAGCGCCGCGATCAGCCGCGCGGTGCGCTCCGCCGGCGTATAGAACGCGCCGGGCCCGCGCGGGACATCATCGAAACTGAGCGCGATGCGCTTGCCGACCGGCGCCACCACCGGCTGCGCCACCGCCCCCGGCACCGTGGCGCGCGGCAAAAACGCCCAGGCCAGCGGCAACGCGACCAGCACGATCCCGCCCACGAACATGGCCTGGCGCAAGAGGTTCATCGGGCAGCGCTCATGCGACCACTGTGCCCGACGCCGGACACTCCGCAAAGGCCGGCAATCGCGCGCGCACCGCAAAATCGGGACAATCCCGATCCACCCGCCTCACCCCATCGTCGGAATGACGAAGGCGTTCGCGCCATCGCCGACCCCGCCATCGGGCCAGCGCTGCGTCACGGTCTTGACCTTGGTCCAGAACTTCACGCCTTCCATGCCGTGCTGGTTGGTATCGCCGAACGCCGAGCGCTTCCACCCGCCAAAGGTGTGATAGGCGACCGGCACCGGGATCGGCACGTTAATGCCAACCATCCCCACATTCACCCGCGCCGCGAATTCGCGCGCGGCGTGGCCGTTGCGGGTGAAGATCGCAACGCCATTGCCGTACTGATGCTCGCTCGGCAGCCGCAGCGCATGTTCGAAATCGTCGGCGCGGACGATTTGCAGCACGGGGCCGAAAATCTCTTCCTTATAGGCCGACATGTCGGGCGTGACATGGTCGAACAGGGTCGGGCCGATGAAGAAGCCCTTCTCATGCCCCTGCAGCGCGAACCCGCGCCCGTCGACGACCAGCTCCGCGCCTTCGTCGACGCCGGTCTGGATCCAGTTTTCGATGCGCGTGCGGTGCGCGGCGTTCACCACCGGGCCGTAATGCGCCTCGGCATCGGTCGACACGCCGACGCGCAACGCGGCGATCGCCGGGATCAGTTTCTCGCGCAGCGCAACTGCGGTCTTCTCGCCCACCGGCACCACCACCGGCAGCGCCATGCAGCGCTCGCCCGCCGAGCCGAAGGCCGCGCCCGACAGATCGGCGACGACCTGGTCGAGATCGGCATCGGGCATGACGATGCCGTGATTCTTGGCCCCGCCCATCGCCTGCACGCGCTTGCCCGCCGCGACGCCGCGCCGGTAGACATAATGCGCAATGTCGGACGATCCGACGAAGCTGACCGCGCTGATCGCGGGATGATCGAGGATCGCGTCGACCATGTCCTTGTCGCCGTGGACGACTTGCAAAATGCCCTCGGGCAGCCCCGCCTCGCGGAACAATTCGGCCAGCCGCACCGGCACCGACGGATCGCGCTCGCTGGGCTTCAGGATGAAGGCATTGCCCGTGGCGATGGCGACGCCGCTCATCCACAAGGGGATCATCGCCGGGAAATTGAACGGCGTGATGCCAGCCCCGATGCCAAGCGGCTGGCGCATGGAGTAAACGTCGATCCCCGGCCCCGCGCCCTGGGTAAACTCACCCTTCAGCACATGCGGAATGCCGCAGCAAAATTCGATCACTTCCAGCCCGCGCTGAATGTCGCCTTTGGAATCGGCGATCACCTTGCCGTGTTCGGATGACAGCAAGTGTGCGAGTTCGTCGATATGCGCTTCGACCAGCGCCTTGAAATTGAACATCACGCGCGCGCGGCGCTGGGGGTTGGTTGCGGCCCAACCCGGCTGCGCCTTTTGCGCAGCGGCGACGGCGGCGTCGAGATCGGCCTGCGTGCCGAACTTGACCTGGGCCTGCACCGCACCGGTGTTGGGATCGAACACCTCGCCCGTCCGCGCGGCAGTGCCGCTCGCTAGACCCATGATATGGTGGTCGATGATCCGCATGGCGCTCTCCTAAAGCTTATACCCCCCTATCCCACCCAGCATTTTTGCATTCAACCCTCCATCTTTGCTGCTAGGCAGTGCATTTTTGCAGAGGTGACGATGGAAAACTGGGATGATCTGCGCATTTTCCTCGCCGTTGCGCGGGCGCAGCGCATGGCGGGCGCGGCGCGTGCGCTGGGGGTGGACGTCACCACCGTCGGCCGCCGCCTCGCCCGGCTGGAGCAGCGGCTCGGCACCGCCATCTTCGAGACGATCGCTGGCGAGCGCCGCCTGACCGAAACCGGCCAGGCGCTCTTGCTCCATAGCGAGACGATCGAGGCCGCCGTGCTCGCCGCAACCGAGGTCGATCCCACCAGCGCCGCGCTCGCGGGCCAGGTCCGCCTCAGCATCGCCGAGGGCCTCGCCACCCATGTCGTCGCGCCAGCTCTGCCCGCCTTCCGCCGCGACCAGCCCAATTTGCGGATCGACCTGATCACCGCCTCGGGCTTCCTCAACCCGTCCAGGCGGGAGGCCGATATGGCGGTGATGCTCGCGCGCCCGCGCAACCGCCAATTGCGCGCGACCAAACTCACCGATTACCGGCTGCGGCTCTACGCCACGCCCGGCTTCCTCGCCGATCACGCGCGGGTGGCCAGCGCCGCCGACCTGCACGGCCATGCGCTGATCAGCTATGTCCCAGAACACGTCCACGCGCCCGAGCTCAATTATCTGTCGGAAATCCACGACGGCCTCGTGGCGCGGGCGCGCAGCACCAGCATCACTGTGCAACACGCCATGATCCGCGCGGGCGCGGGCATCGGCGTGCTGCCCGATTTCATCGCCGCGCGCGACGCAGCGCTGGTGCCCGTGCTCGGCGACAGCGTGCATCTGACGCGCACCTTCTGGCTGGTGACGCATCAGGACACCCACGCCACCCCGCGCATCCAGGCGGTCGGCGATTGGCTGCGCGGCTTGGCGGAAACGCTCGCTTAGAGGCCGTTTGGAAATTCGCGAAAGAGCGAATTTCAAGGCGGCACCGGCCCGCTCCCCCACCCGGCCACCCATAGAATACTGCCGTTGGGTGGCCGGGTGGGGGAGCGGGCCGGTGCCGCGAAATGCGCCGTGGCGCATTTCCAAACAAACGCTCAGTCCCCGGTGAACGCCGCCACTGCATCCTGCGCGCGGGCGGCGTGGCGCGCGGCGGCGACCTCGCTGCAGATCTTGCGCGCCTGCGTTTCCACCTCGAGCAGGCATTCGGCGACGAAGCGCGCCTCCATATCCGCGACGATCGCGCCGAAATGGACATGGCCCGCATCGCGCAGCCCGAAAATGCCCATCAGATAGCGGTCGAATGCCTGGCGGATCGATTCCATCTGGCCCTGTTCGTCCAACCAGATCCGCGTCGTCGCCGAGCTGGAAAAGGTGGCGAAGGATTTGCCGACCAGCACCGAATCCGGGCGATGGTCGCGGATCGAGGACGGCGTCTGCGCCACGCCTAGCACGCGGTCGACATAGCCCTTGATGATCGCCGGCGGCATACCGAACCAGATCGGATAGACGAACACGATCACATCGGCCTGCCGCAACAGCCCGATCTCATGCGCGACATCAGCGGACATGCCGCTGGCGTGACCGGGCAGCCGGTCGGCGCGCAGGCACGGGTCGAAATCGAGCGCATAGAGATCGCGCACCACCGCCTCCTGCCCGTTTTCGCGGACGGTTGCGCAGTAGCGCTGGACGACTTCGTGGTTGAAGCTGCCGGGCGAGGGATGCCCCAGCACGATGACATGGCGGATCGGTTGATTGGCAGGCATGGTCGTTCCCCGGGTGGCGCGTCGTCACAGCATAATGCGCGGCCCGATGCCCAGGCAGACTCGGGAAGTACCTAGCGGGCGCGCGGCTCAGGCCAGCACTGCCTCCACCGATCGCCGCGCGGAAAAGGGCAGGCACGCGCCATAGCCGAAGCGCATCGCCAGATCGGGCCGCACGCCCGGCGCACCGATCAACCGCGCCAGCTCGGGCCGCAACCGCGCCACCTCGACCGGCTGGTTGATCATCGCATGGCGCAGCCCAAGCGCGGTCGCCTGCAACGCAAAGCGCTGGCACGCGCGCCCCACGCGCAGCCAATGCGCGGGGTCGGCGCGATCCCCGACGAACACCGCCACGCCCGCCGTGGACGCCATTTGCCGCGCATATTTGGCGTTTTCCGAAGACGCGGTGAACACTTGATCGAGCAGCAGCGGGGCCAGCCATTCGGGCAGCACCGGCGCGCCCGAGGTCACGCTGAACAATCCGTCGCCCGTCGCCAGCGCGCGCTGCGGGGTGAAGCGCATCCAGCTTTTGAGTTCGCGCAGGAACGCGGCATCGGCCAGTTGCGCGCTATTCCCCGCCACCACCAGATCGCGGATGTGGTTGAGGCGCGGGCGATCGGTCAGCAGCACCAGCGACACCCCCGGCTCCGCCGCCGCCTCCGCCAATTGCCGTAGCAGCTCCGGCGCAACCACGCGCCCATCATACACCGCGCGCGTCGATTGGCGGTGCGGGATGGCGGCGAACAGCGGCGAGGCGACCGGCGCGCCGCGCTGCTGCCGCACCGACACCGCGCCGCTTGCGGGATCGAAGCCAACGTCGCACGGCAACCCCGCCGCCGCCGAAGCCAGCGCCAGATTTTCCGCAGCACAGCCAAGGCTCACGAACAGATGATGGTCGTCGGGGTCCACCACCGGCGTCCGGCGCGATCGATCGGGCAGGATGTCGATGCGGTTCTCGCCGATGCGGAACAGCCAGGGCTGGGTGTTGTGCCCATTGGCGGCGAGCGTCGCAAACCGCACCAGATCGCGCGCGGCAGGCTGCGCCGCCAGCGCGGCGCGGCTCTCCGCCACGGCGGCATCATAGCCCTTCAGCGACGCCAGCTCGCGATAGCCGAGCCCGGCTGCCCCCACCCCGGCCAACACCACCGCCCCGCCCCCGATCAAGGTGGCCCGGCGACTGAAGCGGCGTTCGACGGTCATCGGCTTTGCTCCCCGCTATGCGCTTGCGGGAGATGCGACGGCGCGGCGACGGGGTCGAGGGGCGGGAAGTACGTAGGGGGCTCAACAAGTCCGCAATCGGGGATGCGCGATACCGACACCAGACGAAAATCGGGTTAATGCACCCGCGTCCAATTATGGCTGACCTGCTGGCCCGACGGCCAATCGATCCGGCTGGCCGACAGCCACCCTTATGGCAACACGCTCAACTGGCACTGCCCGGCACAGGACCGCAAAACGCTGCACGCGGTGACGCGGCGGTTGCGGTAGGGGGTGTGTGGGGGGGCGACTATGCGCCCCAATATTCGCCGTTCGGCGGAGCAGGTGTAGTTCCCGAAACCGGCCGTTCGCGGGCCATAGATTTTGCACCATGTCCGCGAGGTTGAAGGGTTGCGTTCGGGCGGTCGTGCGGTAGTTTTCAAGAATGATCGCGCGCTATACGGTCCACTTGAAGCAGCCAATTCGCATGTTGGACCATTGGCCCATTGATGTGCTGGGCGCGCGTATGACGCTGGTGGCAGACGGCGACATGGTGAGCGCATTGAAGTTCACCTTCACCGGGCAGCCCACAACCCATGCACCTACTCTGACCGACCCGGAGAAACCGGGGGAGCCTCCTAAAATCACGGTCAACGATCCGCTGCAAACGATGCTTCGTCAGCAGGTTCGGAACGGCTTCAGCTTCATGCAGGCATTATTCCCCGTTCAAGTCGCTTTCGATCGGACGGATGCCGAGTACGAAGGCGAAACGCCGGAAGAGAACGACGCCGTTGCGATAAGCCATTTCAGCTACGGCGAGGCGGATGACCGTCCGCTCGCGCTGACTTACGACTATTTCACCAGGGCAATGATGGCCGCTGAGAAGCCGTATGACGACCGATATCGACTCTTTGCCACGTTGACCAACTATGCCCGCGAGGCATCGAAGGAGGCCCGTTATATCGACGCCTTCCGCTACTACTTCCTGATACTCGATGCCTTTTTCAGCAATGGAAAATCAACACAGGCTGGCTTGAATGAGGCGTTTACAGGTCATGCGGTGCTTATGGATGCGATCAAGTCGGCGAAGGCCGATTTTCGAGAGGATCGCACGCGGCTCGCCACCCCCACGAGCATCCTTCTACGTGGCTCGCCAACGCCGAAAGAGATCGCCAAGCACCTCATCGAGCGGCGGGGCCACTACTTCCACAGCAACCGGCGAAAGCCTGGGGCGTGGAGTCCAGACAAGCAGGATGAGGCCCGCGACCTATCATGGCTATGCTCGATGATCTGCTTCTATCTGTCTGAGGAATATTCCGCACCGATGTTCGCGGACGAGTTTGGACCACGGCACTTTGCGGAGGCCACGAAGTCAGGAGCAATAATCGTGCTAAGGATCGACTACACCTACGTTGACGACGATGGCGGCGAGCCAAAGCAAGGGTGCACGAACATCAACACGCCTGCCACCAAGGTCACCCGGAAGATGGCAACCGCTATGACGCAGAATTTCGTGCAGAACTTCATAGAGTCGCAGCCTGCCAGTAGCTTGATGCACGCAATCTGCTGTGAGGCGAAATCGGGAAAGCCGGTCTTCGAGATTAGGTATCCGCAGGAACTTCCTTAGAGTGACACCAAGGAATCTGGGAGAACCCAATCCTCGCCAACGAAGGCGCCAAACTGCCGGAGAACCGCACGAACGGCGCGCGATGTATTCCATACCAGCTTGTCGGTGCTCAGCACGCCGTTGAAATAAGTGCCCATAGTGGCGAGTTGCATATCTATCACATCGTTCACACGCAGATGCACGGGGCGTCCTACTTGCCGTCCATTCTGCACCCACAGAATGTAATAGACCATCATGCATAGCGAGTAGCGGAATGCAAACGTGCCGCGCGCTTCAGTGAGCAAAATGCTTTTCCGGTTCAGGGGCTTTTGGTTGTCGATGAAGAATCGCGCGGTCGTTTCCTTCAGCAGCCGGAAAAGGGTTTGCCGCGTGTCCTCCGTGACGTCGCGCCCGGTACGCAATTGCTTCACCTGACAGGGCTTGAACTCCTTGGTGATGTCCACAAGCGCCTCTTCAAGGTCTTGCATTTGATTGCCCAACTCCGCGATGACGTTTGCAGCCTCCGGTTCGAGTGCCGCCATGCGAACCTTCAGTCGTTCAGGCACCGGGACTGTCGAAAGGTCCAGCATATCTCGGTTTAGCTCTGCGCCTGCCATGTAGTCGAAAAGGGCATTCACGTCAGCACAGGCCGCCATGTTCAGCTCCAAAATTTCGTGCGTACGCTTCAGCACGAACACTTGTGTCGGGAATTGCGAAGCGATGCGCAGCGACATGCGGGAATTGGTGATGGCGTGTTCCTTCCGCATCTCAACCAGCGTGAGGTCGGATAGCGCGATGTTATGATCGCCGGACGCCGCGAGATACGTCCTGAGCTGAGGATTACCTAGCGCGTTCGAGTCAGCGAGTAACATTGCCATCGCTGGTATGTAGCGCGCGCCTAGTCAATTTGCAGCAGGTGAGGCATGATTGCGGCCATGGCAATCGCCCCAAGGAGGATGGATATGGTGTGGCGCACTAAGTCGCTCCCGCTCGCGGACTGGGCGGCGTTACAGGATCATTTCTGCAATCTCATGGTGGCTAGCGGCGGGCCTGAAAACCTCGCGATGTTCATGAAAAGTGAGCCGGGACAGGCCAAGTCCGAAATCTATCTCACCGGCCCCGGTGTCGGTACCATTGAAGCGCTCTCACCGGGTGGCTGGGAAGACTCGACGGCACCCGCTGGCGAAAATGTGGCGCTGCTTGTCGGCTCCGGCGATCCTTGGAGATTTTTTGGTATCGAAAAACCTGACCTTTAGATCATGGCCGCTTCGACCGGCGGCAATCTGAAACCGGACAGACTGGAGACGGCCCAAAAGCGGCGAATCCACAAATCGCTCGACTTTCAAAACCAGCGTCGATGACCGCAACACCCAGCGGTCCCGCCCCCCCCAACCACCCCCGTATTTCCCGAAGCTGCCGCCGCGCGCGCCCCACAGGCATAACCGCCCCACACCGCGCGCAGCACAGGAATGCCCATGACCGATCCGCTCCCCGCCCCGCTTGGCTCCGGCGCGCCCATTCCCGGTGCCTCCATATCCGGCCCGCTTTCGCCCGATCTGCTGCGGCGGATGCATGGCTATTGGCGCGCCGCCAATTATCTGTCGGTCGGGCAGATCTATCTGCGCGCCAACCCGCTGCTCGATCGTCCGCTCGCGCTGGCCGACGTCAAGACGCGGCTGCTCGGCCATTGGGGCACGACGCCGGGGCTCAACCTGCTCTATGTCCATCTCAACCGGCTGATCGTCGAACACGATCTCAATATGATCGCGGTGATCGGGCCGGGGCATGGCGGGCCGGGGCTGGTCGCCAACACCTATCTCGAAGGCTCCTATACCGAGCGTTATCCCGCGATCGAGCGCAGCCGTGGCGGCATGGACCGGCTGTTCCGCCAATTCTCCTGGCCGGGCGGCATCCCCAGCCATGTCGCGCCGGAGACGCCGGGGTCGATCCATGAAGGCGGCGAGCTCGGTTATTCGCTGGCGCATGCGTATGGCGCGGTGTTCGACAATCCCGATCTGATCGTCGCTTGCGTCGTCGGCGATGGCGAGGCGGAGACGGGCGCGCTGGCGACGAGCTGGCATTCGAACAAGTTCCTCAACCCCGCGCGCGATGGCGCGGTGCTGCCGATCCTCCACCTCAACGGCTTCAAGATCGCCAACCCCACGCTGCTGGCGCGGATCGGCCGCGCGGAGCTGACCGAGTTGCTGCGCGGCTATGGTTATGATCCGCATTTCGTGGTGGGGGACGATCCCGAGGCGGTGCACCAGACGCTCGCCGCAACGCTCGACGCGGTGCTGGCGCAGATCCAGGATATTCAGGCGCAGGCGCGGTACGGTGCGCCGGATGGCGAGCGCCCGCGCTGGCCGATGATCGTGCTGCAAACCCCCAAGGGCTGGACCGGCCCGAAATTCGTCGATGGCAAGCCGGTCGAAGGCACCTGGCGCGCGCACCAGGTGCCGATCGCCGATTTCAAGGAGCCCGAGCATCTCCGCCAGCTCGAAGAATGGCTGCTAAGCTACCGCCCCGCCGAATTGTTCGACGAGACCGGCAAGTTCCGCGAGGAGTATGCGTCGCTCGCGCCGACCGGGCACCGCCGCATGGGGTCCAACCCCCATGCCAATGGCGGGGAATTGCTCGTGCCGCTGGTCCTCCCCGATTTCCGCGACCACGCCGTGGCGCAAGCCGGGCACGGCACGGTCAAAGCGGCGGCGACGGCGGTGCTCGGCGGTTTCTTGCGCGACGTGATGGCGCTCAATCTGGAGGCCGCCAATTTCCGCCTGTTCGGCCCCGACGAAACCGCCTCCAACCGGTTGCAGGCGGTGTATGAAGTCACCGGCAAGGCGTGGATGGCCGAGGTCGAGCCGGTTGACGAGAATCTGTCGCGCGACGGCCGCGTGATGGAGGTGCTGAGCGAGCATCTCTGCGAGGGCTGGCTCGAAGGCTATCTGCTCACCGGGCGGCACGGACTGTTCTCGTGCTACGAAGCCTTCATCCACATCATCGACTCGATGTTCAACCAGCACGCCAAATGGCTAAAGGTGACGCGCGGCATCCCGTGGCGGCGGCCGATCGCCTCGCTCAATTACCTGCTGACCTCGCATGTCTGGCGGCAGGACCATAATGGCCTGTCGCATCAGGACCCGGGCTTCCTCGATCATGTCGCCAACAAGAAGGCCGAGGTGGTGCGCATCTATCTGCCCGCCGATGCCAATTGCCTGTTGTCGGTCGCCGATCACTGCCTGCGCAGCCGCAATTATGTGAATGTCATCGTCGCGGGCAAGCAGCCCGAATGGCAATGGCTCGGCATTGACGAGGCCGTGCGCCACTGCACCACCGGGGCGGGCGTGTGGGAATGGGCGAGCGATCCGGGCGACCCCGATGTGGTGATGGCGTGTGCCGGTGACGTGCCGACGCTGGAGACGATGGCGGCGGTGCAGTTGCTGCGCCAATTCGTCCCCGATATCCGCATTCGCGTCGTCAACGTCGTCGATCTGATGGTGCTGCAACCGCAATCGGAGCATCCCCACGGCCTCGACGAACGCGCCTTCGATGCGCTGTTCACCACCGACACACCCGTGATCTTCGCCTTTCACGGTTACCCGTCGCTGATCCACAAGCTCGCCTACCGCCGCACCAACCACCGCAATTTCCATGTGCGCGGCTATAAGGATGAAGGCACCACGACGACGCCGTTCGACATGGTCGTGCTCAACGATCTCGACCGCTATCGCCTGGCGCTCGACGCGATCGAACGCATCCCGCGCCTGCGGGACCGCGTGCCCGCCGAGACCGAACGCTATTGGACGATGATCGAGCGCCACAGGCTCTACATCGCCGAACATGGCGAGGATCTGCCCGAAGTGCGCGACTGGCAATGGACGCGGTGAGCACGCGCGTCCTCACGCTCAACGGCGGGTCGTCCTCGGTCAAATACGGCGTGTATGCGGTCGGCGAGGCGGTGGTCGAGCTGTCCGCGGGCGAGGTCGAGCATGCCGATGTCGATGCCGCCGTGTTCGCTGAGATCGGCGGCGGCCAGCCCGATGCGATCGGCCACCGCATCGTGCATGGCGGCATCGATCTGTTTGCGCCGGTGCGGATCGATGCGGGCGTCCTCGCGCGGCTGCAGGCGGCAACCGCCTTCGCGCCGCTGCACGGCCCGGCCTCGCTGCGGATGATCGCGCTGGCGCAGGCGCGCTATCCCGGCGTGCCGCAGATCGCGTGCTTCGACACCGGCTTCCACGCCCGCTTGCCCGCCATCGCCGCCACGCTGCCGATCCCCAAGGCGCTGCGCGATGCAGGCGTGCGGCGCTACGGCTTTCACGGCCTGTCGTGCGAATCGATCCTCGCGCAACTGGGCGACGCCGTGCCGCACCGCCTGATCATCGCGCATCTCGGCAATGGCGCGAGCGTGACGGCAGTACTGGACGGGCACTCGGTCGACACCAGCATGGGGCTCACCCCCTCGGGCGGGGTGGTGATGGGCACGCGCGCCGGCGATATCGATCCCGGCCTGTTGCTCTATCTGATGCGCGAACGCCGCCTGGATGCGGCACAGATCGAAACGCTGATCGATCGCCAATCCGGCCTGCTCGGCCTGTCGGGGCGCTCCAGCGATCTGCGCGTGCTGCATGCGTCAGGCGATGCCGCCGCGACGCTCGCGCTTGCCATCTTCTGCCGTTCGGTCGCCAAGCAGATCGCCGGGATGCTGGTGGTGCTGGGCGGGGCCGACCTGATCGTCTTCACCGGCGGCATTGGCGAGCATGATGCGGCGGTGCGCGCCGCCATCTCCGCCGATCTCGCTTTTGCCCGGCCGATCGCGCAGCGCGTGCTGCCCTCGCAGGAAAATGCGCAGATCGCACGGCATACAGCGCAACTGCTTGGCTAGTGCGGCAGCTCGGCGATGGCCATGCGGATCGCCTCGATCAGGGAGCGATCGGGCAGGTCGCGCGGCACCAGCGCGGCAAAGCCCAGCAACCGCGCCTCGGCCAGCAGCGCGTCGGTGATCGTATCGACCAGCAGGATCATCACCCCCGTCCAACCCTGTAACCGCATCGCCTGCAAGATCTCCAGGCCGCCAAGTTCGGGCATATCGACATCGGCAATGACGCAGGCGCTGGCACGCGCCAACGGATCAGCCAGCAAGGAGGCGACACTGACATAGGCACGGACGTCGAACCCTTCCGCGCGCAACATAAGCTGTCGCGCATGGCGCACCGCAGTATAGCCGTCCACCAGCGCGATTTGAATGCTTGTCCGCGCTGGCACCATGGTCATTCCCAATCGTTCAGGATTGCCATCGGCCATAACCGCGCTGCGGTCTGTAGGTAGAAACCTAAGGCGCGGTGTCGCATTCGGCCACGGGGCTATGCAGCCGCGCGGCAAAGGCCAGCCGCAACACATCCGATATCGACCGCACGCCCAGCTTGTGCGTCAGGTTCGCGCGGTGTGCCTCCACCGTGCGCGTCGAAATGCCGAGTTTATAGGCGGTGATCTTATTGGGTTGCCCGTTGACGAGCCCCTCCAGCACGTCGCGCTCGCGCGGCGTCAGCGCGGCCAGGCGGACGCTCGCCTCGATCGCGCTCAATTGCTGCGCCTCCAAATTGGCTAGCCGCGCGAACGCTTCTTCGATCGCGTGCAACACCGTCGCTTTGTCGAACGGCTTTTCCAGAAAGTCGACCGCGCCCGCCTTGATCGCGCGCACCGACAGCGAGATGTCGCCATGCCCGGTCAGCACGATCACCGGAAACGCGATGCCGCGCTCATTGAGCAGGCGCTGCACCTCGAGCCCGTCAATGCCCGGCATGCGAATATCCAGCAACACGCACCCCGGCGTGGCATGGGCTGCGGCGGCAAGGAAGGCGGTGCCCGATGCATAAGTCTGCACCTCGAATCCGGCTGTCCGCAGCAGGAAGCCGGCCGAGCGCCGGATGGCCTCTTCATCATCGACCAGATGGATGATGCGCTTGTCCTGGCGACTATCCGGCATCGGCACTGCTCCGCATCAAGGTGAAATGAAACGCCGTCCCGCCCCCTGGCACCGGTGCCGCCCAAATGCGCCCGCCATGCGCCTCCACGATCGTCTGGCAGATCGACAGGCCCAGCCCCATGCCATCCTGCTTGGTCGAGGCGAAGGCCTGGAACAGGCGATCGGTCATTTCGGGGGCAATACCGGTGCCGGTATCTGCCACGGTGACTTCTACCATATCCCGCAGCGTCGCGCTCGTCATCGTCAACACGCGTTGCGGACTCTCGGCCATCGCCTGGAGGGCGTTGCGGATGAGATTGACCAGCACTTGCTGGATCTGGACGCGGTCGACCTGCACGCAAACGCTGTCGTCGACAAAGGTCATCACCGTCTCGACCCCCGCTTGGCCCGCACCGATCAGACCAAGGCTGGCGGCCTCGCGCACGAGCGCGTTCAGCGGCTCGGCGCGTTGCTCGACATCGCCGCGCGCCACGAAATCGCGCAGCCGCCGCACGATTTGCCCCGCGCGCAGCGATTGCCCCGCCGCCTCGTCCAACGCCCCGCGCACCAGCAGCACGGTCTCGGGCGACGGATCGACCATCAGATCGCGCGTTGCCTCCAGATAATTGGCGATCGCGGTCAATGGCTGGTTGAGTTCATGCGCCAGGGTCGAGGCCATCGTGCCCATTGCGCTCAGCCGGGACACGTGGATCAGCTCGGACTGGACATCGCGCAATCGGCTTTCGGTGCGATGCCGCTGCGTTAGATCGCGCAGAAAGCCGGTGAAGATCCGCTGCCCACCGCTCAACGCCTCCCCGACCGCGAGTTCGACCGGAAAGATCTCGCCATTCTTGCGCTGACCCCGCACCGTCCGCACCGCACCGGCCACGGCGCGGTCGTCAAAAACCAGATAACTGCCCAGAAACCCGCCATCGCGGTCGCGGTCGATGCGCGGAAACAGCATATCGGCCTTTTCGCCGACAATGTCCGCCTCGCAATAGCCGAACATCCGTTCCGCCGCCCCGCTGAACGAGGCGATCCGGCCCTGTTCGTCGAGCACGATCATCGCATCGGGCACGGTCGCCAGAATCGAGAGCAAATGCTGCTCGCGCCGCGCCAGCGCGGTTTCGGCGGCTTTCTGGTCGGTAATGTCGCGCACCACCTTGCCAAAGCCGCGCAGCGCGCCCGCTTCGTCATACAGCGCGGTCATGGTGATATTGGCAAGGAACTCCGACCCGTCGCGCCGCAACCGCCAGCTATCCTCCTCCAGCCGCCCGGCCAGGCTGGTGCGATCGAGATCACGCTGCGGCATCCCTGCCAGCACATCCTCTGGCGGATAGAAGAGCGAAAAGTGACGGCCCAGAATCTCAGCCTGCGCCCACCCCTTGATCCGTTCCGCTCCGCGGTTCCAGATCGTCACATGGCCACGCGGATCCAGCATATAAATGGCGTGGTTGGTCGCGCCGTCGATCAGCAAGCCAAGCTCTTCATTGAGCAGAGCCAGATCGCGTGCATCGCTGCCTTGGGATTCGGCTAGCGTCATGGGCGTTCGTACCACGCCATCGCGCCGAACCGGCACACATTCGGCGGCGAGCATCACCGCCGTCTTTACGTATCCCAGATTTCTCACATCGGGCGATTTGGCATTCCCGCTCGCGGCACGTCGTGCGCGAGCTTGCGGCTGACCAGCAACAGGCTCGAATCCCCGGGATAACTTTCGACGGTGAAGCCCATTTCGCGCTCCAGCTCGATCGCGGCGTGGTTTTCGCGGCTTTCGATCGCCTCGAGCACTTTCACGCCCTTGGCCTCGGCGAAGCGCGCGACATGAGCGAGCAATTCCCAGCCCACGCCCTTGTTCTTAAAGTCCTTGCGGATCGCAATCGCCACTTCGCCGCGCTCGAAGGTCGCGTCGCACGCCAGCATCGCGGTGGCGATCATCATCGACCCATCCTTGGTGAAGGCGAGAAAATTCTCCGACCAGCGATGGTCGACATGCGTCAAGGCCGCGATCTGGTCGGGGCGCACTTCGTTGAGCCCGGTCAGGAACCGAAAGCGCAAATCCTCATGCGTTACGTGCGTGAAAAACTCGGCAACCGTGCCGTCATCCTCGGGCCGCGCGGGGCGAACGTGAAATTCAAAGCCCGTCCGGGTTGTGAGATGCTCAATCATCGGGCCACCTTTCGCAACAGCGGCGGTTGATCGACGCCGCATTTCGCTGGCTGGAAATAGGATTGCGAAGCCCGCCCGGGTAGCTGCGGAAACTACCTATTGGCGCGCGGGGGTTGATCCGCGCCAGTCGCGCTTTCATGAGGGCCCAAAGAACACTGCCCTGCCGGAGAGGATCTGCAATGACCGACACCAACCCGACGCCCTTCGATGTCCTGATCGTTGGGGCCGGGCATGGCGGCGCGCAGGCGGCAATCGCGCTGCGCCAGCGCAAGTTCGAGGGCACGATCGCCATGCTCGGCGACGAACCCGAACTGCCCTATGAGCGGCCCCCGCTGTCGAAGGAATATCTGGCCGGCGACAAGCCGTTCGAGCGCCTGCTGATCCGCCCCGCCGCCTTTTGGGTCGATCGCGACATCACACTCCTCCCCGGGCAGCGTGTCGTGTCGGTCGACGCCCCCGCGCATCAGGTCATCACCGCGGATGGCGCCACGATCGGCTATCGCACGCTGATCTGGGCGACCGGTGGCGCGCCGCGCCGCCTGCCGTGCGCGGGGCATGATCTCAGCGGCGTCCACGGCGTGCGCACCCGCGCCGATGTCGACCGGATGATCGCCGAACTGCCCGCCGTCACGCACGCGATCGTCATCGGTGGTGGCTATATCGGGCTGGAAGCCGCCGCCGTGCTGACCAAGCTCGGCAAACCCGTCACCGTGCTGGAGGCCGCCCCGCGCGTGCTGGCGCGCGTCGCGGGCGAACCGCTGTCGCATTTCTACGAGGCCGAGCACCGCGCCCACGGCGTCGATCTGCGCACCGGCGTGACCGTCGAGTCGATCGTCGGCCAAGACGGGGCTGCCAGCGGCGTGCGCCTGGCCGATGGGACGGTGCTGCCCGGCAATCTCGTCATCGTCGGCATCGGCATCATCCCCGCCGTCGCCCCGCTGCTCGCGGCGGGCGCGGACGGCGGCAATGGCGTCAGCGTCGATGCGCTGTGCCGCACCAGCCTGCCCGATATCTTCGCGATCGGCGACTGCGCCGCGCACCCCAATCCGTATGCCGATGGCGCGGTGATCCGGCTCGAATCGGTGCAGAATGCCAATGATCAGGCAACCACCGTCGCCAAGCTGCTGACCGGCGAGGAAACGCCCTATGACGCGGTGCCGTGGTTCTGGTCGAACCAATATGATTTGAAGCTGCAGACCGTCGGCCTGTCGATCGGCCATGATGCGGTGGTGCTGCGCGGCGACGTGGCCGCGCGCAGCTTCTCGGTAATCTATCTCAAGCACGGCCACGTCATCGCGCTCGACTGCGTCAACGCCACGCGCGATTATGTGCAAGGCCGCGCGCTGGTGGTCGCGCGCGCGGTGGTCGATCCCGCGCGGCTGGCCGACGCCACGGTGCCGCTGAAGGAGCTGCTGCCCGCTTGAGCGAGGGGGGCATCTCGCCCCAACCCGTTCGTTTCGAGCGTAGTCGAGAAACCAGGCACAGCGCGTGGGGCCGTTTCTCGACTGCGCTCGAAACGAACGGGGGTGGGGATTCGGGCGGGGCTTGCGCCTTACGCGCCCACGATCTCTCGCAGCGCCGCCGCCAGCCCGCGCGTTTCCGCCTCGGTGCCGATCGTCATGCGCAGACCGTTGGCCAGCCCCTGCCCCGGCAGCCAGCGCACGATATAACCGCGCGCCAGCAGCGCCTTATACGCCGTCTCGGCAGTGACCGCGCCATCGAACAGCACGAGCAGGAAATTGGCTTCGCTCGGCACCGCGCGCAGCCCGGCATTGCCGAGCTTGGCGATCTCGTCCGCAAACCAGCCGCGCCACAGGCGGTTATGCGCGCGCGAGGCGGCGATGAAGTCGGCAGCAGCCAGCGCCGCGATCGCGGCTTCCTGGCCAGCCGTGGTGCAGCAGAATGGCGCGCGGATGCGGTGCATCGCCGCAATCGCCTCAGCCGAGCCATAGCCCCAGCCGATCCGCTCGGCGGCCAGCCCGTGGATCTTGGAGAAGGTGCGCGTGACGATCACATTGGGTGCAGTGCGCGCAAGCTCCAGCCCGCCATCGTCATCCTCGGGTGCCAGATATTCGGCATAAGCCTGGTCGAGCACCAGCATCACCTGCGGCGGCAAGCTCGCGTGCAGCCGCGCGATCTCGGCCTTGGGCGTAAAGGTGCCGGTCGGGTTGTTGGGGTTGGCGACGAACACCACGCGCGTCCGCTCGGTCACCGCCGCCAGGATCGCATCGACATCGGTCGCATAGTCGCGGTCGTCCGCCACCACCAAGGTCGCGCCCACACGCCGGGTCGCGATCTCATAGACCGCAAAGCCATAGCGGACCTGAATCACTTCATCGCCCGGCCCGGCATAGGCCCCGGCGACGAGATGCAGCACTTCGTCCGATCCCGTGCCGTAAATCACCCGCGCCGGATCCAGGTCGTGATGGGCCGCGATCGCCTCGCGCAGCAAGCCCGCCCCCGCATCGGGATAGCGCGCCAGATCACCCGCATGGCGCGTGAATGCCGCGACTGCCTCTGGGCTGGTGCCGAGCGGATTTTCGTTCGACGACAGCTTGATAACCGGCGTGTCGCCCTCGACCGTCGAGCGACCCGGAACATAAGGAGCGATAGCCATGACCCATGGCTTAGGCTGAGGTGCGTTCATGCCCGGCACGTTAGCGGGGAACCAGCAGAACATCAAATCCTCCCCGGCACGGGGAGGATCAAATCAGCGTTGCGGGCGCTTGTTCGGGCCGCCGGGGCGCAGCGTCGGGCGCGGGTTGTGGCGCACCGGCGCCGGGCCGTTCGCGCGGCGCGGGCCACGCTCGGCTTCGACCGGGCCGCCCTGCACCGCTTCGAACTGCACGCCGCCTTCGGCCTCTTCGCCCGCGGTGCGCTTCACCGCCGCCATGAACTTGGCCGCGATCGCGCTCGGCACCTGGAACATCGTCTCATTGGCGGCGATGCGGATCGCGCCGACTTCGTTCTTGGTGATGTGCCCGCGACGGCAGATCAGCGGCAGGATCCAGCGCGGATCGGCATTCTGCCGCCGCCCGATGTCCATGCGGAACCATTTGACGTCGTCAAAGCCCTCGCGGTGATGCTCCTTGCCCGCAGGCTTTTCGGAGGATTGCGACAGCATTTCCTCGGGTGCCGGCATTTTCGAGCGCAGGCTCTGCACCAGGGCGGCCGCGATTTCCTCAGGCGATTTCTGTTCGAGCAGCTTGGCCGCCAGTTCGCGATCGTCATCTTCGATCTCGACCGGCTCCATCAGCATTGCCAGCAAGCGTTCGCGATCGGCCTTGCGGATATCGTCGACGGTCGGCGCATTCTTCCATTCGACCGCGATCCGCGCGCCGCGCAGCATCATCTCGACGCGGCGCTTGCGCTGATACGGCACGATCAGGATCGCGGTGCCCTTCTTGCCCGCGCGACCGGTGCGGCCCGAACGATGCTGCAACGTCTCGGCATCGCGCGGCAGTTCGACATGGATGACGAGACTGAGCGACGGCAGATCAAGCCCGCGCGCGGCAACGTCGGTCGCCACACACACCCGCGCGCGCTTGTCGCGCAGCGCCTGCATCGCCGAATTGCGCTCATTCTGGCTATGCTCGCCCGACAGCGCGACGGCGGCAAAGCCCCGCTCGATCAAGCCGGCGTGCAGATGGCGCACATTGTCGCGCGTCGCGCAGAACAGGATCGCGGTCTCCGCCTCATGCAGCCGCAACAGATTGACCACGGCATTCTCGATATCGGCCGGCGCGACGGTCACCGCCTGATAGCTGATGTCGCCATGCCCGCGATCCTCGCCCACGGTCGAGATGCGCAACGCATCCTTCTGATAGCGCTTGGCCAGCGCCACGATCGACTTGGGCATCGTCGCCGAGAATAACAGCGTGCGGCGCTCGGACGGCGACGCGTCGAGGATCAGCTCGAGATCCTCGCGGAAGCCCATGTCGAGCATTTCGTCAGCTTCGTCGAGAATGACCGCCTTGAGGTTGGACAGGTCGAGCGCGCCGCGCTCGATATGGTCGCGCAACCGGCCCGGCGTGCCGACGACGATATGCGCGCCATGGCTGAGGGAGCGGCGCTCGCGGCTGGCGTCCATCCCGCCAACGCAGGTCGAAATGCGCGCACCGGCCTTGGCGTAGAGCCATTCGAGTTCGCGGCTCACTTGCAGCGCCAGCTCGCGCGTCGGCGCAATGGCGAGCGCCAGCGGCGCGCGCGGCGGCGGCAGGCGGCCTTCGTCTTCGGTCAGCAATTGCGGGGCGATGGCGAGGCCAAACGCGACGGTCTTGCCCGAGCCGGTCTGCGCCGAAACGATCAGATCGCGGCCCTCGGCGGCGGGTTCGATGACCGAAGCCTGGACCGGAGTCGGCGCGGCATAGCCACGGGCGGAAAGCGCTTCGGCAAGAAGCGTGGGGAGGTGTGAAAAGGGCATGATATTCCGGATCTGGGGCGGCGGGGGCGCACGCCAAAGCGAGCGCTTAGCACGGGTGTGCGGGAAATGCACGGGGGGTGTGCAATTGGTATCATTCGGGCGGGTTTTCGGGTGGCGGGCGCTGCACACTACGGAGAGCAACCCACCCCCAGCCCCTCCCTTCCAGGGAGGGGAGATACTATTTCCTCCTCCCCTCCCTGGAAGGGAGGGGTTGGGGGTGGGTCGGCCTACAGCGAAGCGCGACCTCATTCAAAATCGCCTCCGCCACCCCGTCCGGATTTTCGACCACATCCGAATTCCAGAACCGCAACACGCGCCACCCGACGCTTTCCAAGAACGCCGTGCGCTCGACATCATAAGACGAGTCGCAATGCTGGCTGCCATCAAACTCCACCGCCAGCCGTGCCTCACGACAGGCGAGATCAAGGATATACCGCCTGACCACCAATTGCCGCGTAAAGCGCGGCCGGTAGCTCCGCACACGTACCCACACCAGCCGCTCCGCCTCGGTCGCGTTCGTGCGCAGCGCCCGCGCGCGGCGAGTCATTTCAGGCGGAACGCGCGGCATCGCAAGAAACTGGCCTCCCGCGATGCGGAGAGCAACCCACCCCCGCCCCCTCCCTTCCAGGGAGGGGAGGAAAGCGTTCCTCCACTTCTTCCTCCCCTCCCTGAAAGGGAGGGGTTGGGGGTGGGTCGGCCTGCCGTATTACGCAACGCCGACCAACGCCCGACCTTAAACCACCATCCCGGCCGCCCAGCCGCTCGCCCAGGCCCATTGGAAGTTATACCCGCCAAGCCACCCCGTCACATCGACCGCCTCGCCAATCGCATACAGCCCCGGCACCTTGCGCGCTTCCATCGTCTGGGACGACAATTCCGCGGTCGAAATTCCGCCCGCCGTCACCTCGGCCTTGGCAAAGCCCTCGGTGCCATTCGGCGTGAACGCCCAGTCGGCCAGTTGCCGCGCCGCCGCCTCGACCGCTTTGTCGGTCGCCGCGCCCAATTCGCCCTCGATGCCGAGCCGGTCGGCGAGCGTTTCGGCCAGCCGCCCCGGCAAATGGTTGGACAGAGCCGAGGCCAGCGACACGCGCGGCCGCGCATGCTTGGCCGCCACCAGCCAGCCCGGTTTCAGCGCGGGCAGGAAATCGATCGCGACCGGCTCGCCATGCCGCCAGTAAGACGAGATTTGCAGGATCGCCGGGCCGCTCAGCCCCTTATGCGTGAACAACGCCGCCTCGCGAAAACGCGTCTTGCCAACGCGCGCGACCACCTCCGCCGCCACCCCCGACAGCGCGCGGAACAGCGTCTCCTCGCCCCCCAGCGTCAGCGGCACCAAAGCCGGGCGCGGCTCGACCACCTTCAGCCCGAAGCGCCGCGCCAGATCATACGCAAAGCCGGTCGCGCCCATTTGCGGGATCGATGGGCCACCCGTCGCGATCACCAAAGCGGGCGCGCTGGCGCTGCGAGTACCGAAGGTGACGCGATACTGCCCGTCGCCATGCGCCACGTCGCTGATCGCCGCGCCTAGCGCGATCTCCACCCCGCCCCGATCGCATTCGTCCTGCAGCATCGCGACGATCTGCTTGGCCGAGCCGTCGCAGAACAATTGCCCCAGCGTCTTTTCGTGCCAGGCGATGCCGTGCCTGTCGACCAAGGCGATGAAATCGGCAGCGCTGTAGCGCCCCAGCGCCGATTTGGCGAAATGCAGGTTGGCCGAGAGATAACGGTCGGCGGCGGTGTGGAGGTTGGTGAAATTACACCGCCCGCCGCCCGAAATCAGGATCTTCTTACCGATCGCCTCTGCATGATCGATCAGCAGCACGCGGCGTCCGCGTTGTCCGGCGGTGGCGGCGCACATCAGGCCAGCAGCGCCCGCGCCCAGGATGATGGTGTCGTAACAAGAGGTCGTCATCGGGCGGCTCTACACGCTTTTGCGGAAATATCTCTGGGGCAGGCGAGGAAAAGGGTTTCCACGCGAAGCCGCGAAGACACGAAGAAGGTTTTTCCGCGCAGAGGCGCAGAGGAAAAGGAGAGAGCACAAATGAGCGCGACAGCGCTCCCCAAACGCGCTCTGGGTCTCCCGGCATCAGCCCCGAGCATATCCCCTCCGCGTCCTCTGCGCCTCTGCGCGAAAATATCTTCTTCCTCTTCGTGGCTTCGTGGCTTGGTGGCTTTGTGCGAACACCCCTTCTCCCCAACGCTCAAGTGCCCCACCGACCAGTGCCGCCGGCGCGCGGAAATTTTCTCGCACAAAGCCACAAAGGCACGAAGGAAGAAGGTGTCTCACGCGGAGCCGCGGAGGCGCGGAGAGAAGAAAGAGCAGAAAAACGAGCGCGCAGCGCTCCCCAAGCGCCCCTTTGGTCTCCCGACATCAGACCCGAATCCAACCTCTCCGCGCCTCCGCGTCTCCGCGCGAACCATCTCTCTTTAATCTTCGCGCTTTCGCGCCTTCGCGTGAAAACCCTTTTTCGCAGCCGCCCCCCTCAAGCGCGCAGGAGGCAGATCCGAAAGCACGCCCCCGCCGCCACCGGTTCGGCAACGATCGTGCCGCCGCTCGCCGCCAGCAAGGAGCGCGCAATGGCGAGGCCAAGGCCGGCGCCGCCTTCCTCGCGCCGCCCGGTGAAGAACGGCTCGAAGATGCGCTCGATATCCGCCGCCGCGATTCCCGGCCCGTCGTCCGCCACCGTCAGCCGCACGCCGCCAATGCCTTCAACCCGGATCGTCACCAGCGAAGCCCCCGCCTGCCGCGCATTTTCAACGACCGTTTCCAGGATCGTCTCGATCGCAGCACTCGTCACCCGCGCCTCGGCCACGGCACCCGCCTGCACCTCGACCGCAAAGCCTTCCCCTCGAAAGGAATCGGCCACGCGCCGCGCCGCCGCAACGATATCGGCGCGCGCATCCGCATCGATCGTCGCCATGTCGGCGCGCGCCAGGTCCAGCAACCGCTGCACCAGTCGCGCCAAGCGATCGGCATCCGCCGTCGCATTGCCGATAAAACGCGCGCGCTCGGCCGTACTCATCGCCGCGCCATGCTCGTCGAGCAGTTCCAGTGCCCCGCGAATCCCCGCGATCGGGGTCTTGAACTCGTGCGCCACCGCCGCCGCGACATCGCGCAAATAGCGTTGGCGGCGCTCGATCCGCTCGGCCATTGCGCGGAAATTGTCATAGAGCTGCGCGATCTCGATCGCGGCGGTCACCGGCGTTTCGGGCACCACCGGCACACCGCGCGCGACCTCCTCGCTGGCGCGCGCCAGCGCCGTGATCGGCCGCGCAATGCCGCGCGACAACAACCCTGCCAGCACCAGCAGCGTCAGGAAAATGAGCCCGGCGCCCAGCACTATCGCGAAACGGTCCTGCCAGATGCCGATGAACAGCCCGCGCGGCGATCGCGTCACCATCACCACGCCAATCACCTTGCCATCGGCGATCACCGGGCGGGCATGATGCACGCGGATCGCATAAGCGCGGCTGAGCGCGGCGCGCCAATCGGCCATTTCGGCGGCGCTGCGTTCGCGCAACACGGTCGCGCTGTGCCCGGCCAGCGCCGCGCGGACTTCGGCCAGCCCGGCAAGCCCCTGTCCGGCATCGCCGCGCCCCAGCACGACAATGCCCTGCGCATCCAACAACCGCGTTCCGGTCAGCGTCACCGCCACCGCATCGCCGACCATCGGCCGCAACCGCGCCGCCACCTGCAGCGCGTGCGGATCGGCCGCGCCGGCTCGCACCCCGCCCGGCGCGCGCGGCAGCACCGGCATGGTGCGCAAATCGATCGCAGGCGCTTCGGGCGCGAGCGGGCGGGACGAAGGATCGGGCTGCGGCGCGTGCGCGGCATCGTACCACGCCGCCTTATACGCCGCCGCCAGCACCACGCTTTGCGCGATCAGTTCGGATTCGGTCTGCTGAACAAGCGTGTTTTCATACACGCGCAGCGACAGTGCCGCGACACCGGGCAGTGACGCCACCAGCAGCAAGGTGCCAAACAAGATCGCACTCAGATGCAGGCGCGGCCAATGCGCCTTGGCCAGCGCCTTCAGCCAGCCGATCACGCACAACGACCGATGCGATAGCCGATCCCGGCGCGCGTCTCGACCAGATCGACACCCGGAAACTTGCCGCGCAAGTTGCGCACATGGCTGTCGATCGTGCGATCGGTGATGGCAAAGCCCGGCCCGTGCAGCCGGTCGATAATCGCATCGCGCGAGAACACCTTGGCCGGGCTGGTCGCGAACAGCAGCAGCAACTGAAATTCGGTCGCGG
The DNA here is from genome assembly GCF_000241465.1 of Sphingomonas echinoides ATCC 14820. Lineage (GTDB taxonomy): Bacteria > Pseudomonadota > Alphaproteobacteria > Sphingomonadales > Sphingomonadaceae > Sphingomonas > Sphingomonas echinoides. Next base: position 3,102,818 of record NZ_JH584235.1, on the reverse strand, counting down.
TCAGCGCGACCGGCACCTCGTCCCAGCGCGCCTCCCAGCCATCGGTGTCGAGCGTCAGCCGGTTGTGCGTGACCGTCGTCGCCCCCACCGCCGCGCGCGTACCGCGTTTCAAAATCGCGCCGACGCGCGCCACCACTTCGCGCGGTGAGAATGGCTTCACCACATAATCGTCGCCGCCAATCTCGATCCCGACGATGCGGTCGATCTCGTCATCGCGCGAGGACAGGAACAGAATCGGCAGCGCCGCCCCCGCCCCACCCTCGGCGCGGAGCATCCGGCACAGATCGAGCCCGTTCAGGCGTGGCATGTTGATGTCGAGCACCATCAGATCGGGCATGCGCCGCGCGATCGCGGCTTGCGCATCCTCGCCGTCGCTCGCTTCGGCGACGCTCATCCCCGCCTTGCCCAGCGCGAAGGCGAGCAAGTCGCGGATATGCGGGTCGTCATCGACGATCAGGATATGGCTCATGCGTGTCATTGTGGCTCCGGGATGCGACCGGTCAACCGTGTAGCGTTCGGCGCGTCCACGCATGATCCGGCGCTTGTGGAGAAAGCGTGCAGGCTCTACACCTTCTTTCCATACCCAAAGCTCGAAAGCATCTGCCATGCGTGAAGCCGCGATCGTCTCCACCGCCCGTACCCCGATCGGCAAGGCCTATCGCGGCGCGTTCAACGCGACCGAAGCACCGGTGCTCGCGGCGCATGTGATGAACGCTGCGGTCGAGCGTGCAGGCATCGATCCGGTGCGCATCGACGAGATTTTCTGGGGCGTCGGCAATCAATGGGGCAGCCAGGGCGGCAATGCCGGGCGCATGGCGACCTTCGCGGCGGGCTTGCCCGAGAGCGTCCCCGCTTTCACGCTCGACCGCAAATGCGGCTCGGGGCTTACCGCGATCGCGCTGGCCGCGCGCAGCATCGTCTGCAACGAAATCGACGTGGCGTTGGCGGGTGGCATGGAGTCGATCAGCCTCACCGTCACCAAGGATGCGCCGCGTTACATCAACCAATCAGTGGTGGCGCGCGAACCGGCGGCCTATGTGCCGATGATCGAGACCGCCGAGATCGTCGCCGAGCGCTATGGCATCAGCCGCGCCGCGCAGGATGCCTATGCCGCGCAAAGCCAGCAGCGCGCGGCGCGCGGGCTCGAAGCCGGGGCGTTCCGCGAAGAGATCGCGCCGATTACCGTTGAAAAAGCGCTGTTTGACAAAGAGGGCAACCGCACCGGCAGCGAGACCGTGACGCTCGCACAGGACGAAGGCATTCGCGCGGGCACGACGGTGGAGGCACTGGCGGGATTGAAGACGGTGTGGCCCGGCGGCGACTTTTCCGGCCCCGGCCAGCATGTGACGGCGGGCAATGCCAGCCAATTGTCCGACGGTGCCTCCGCGCAGATCGTGATGGACCATGCGACGGCCCTCGCCGAGGGGCGCGAGGTGCTGGGCCTGTATCGCGGTTTCCAGGCGGCCGGCTGCGCGCCCGATGAAATGGGCATCGGCCCGGTCTTCGCTATTCCCAAATTGCTCGCCCGTGCCGGGCTGTCGGTCGAGGACATCGGCCTGTGGGAACTCAACGAAGCCTTCGCCTCGCAATGCCTGTATTGCCGCGACATGCTCGGCATCGATCCCGATCGTTTCAACGTCAATGGCGGCGCGATCGCGATCGGCCACCCCTTCGGCATGACCGGATCGCGCCTCGTCGGCCACGCGCTGATCGAAGGGCGCAAGCGCGGGGTGCGCTGGGTGGTGGTGTCGATGTGCACCGCAGGCGGCATGGGCGCGGCGGGTCTGTTCGAAATCGTGTAAACCCCCGGCTTACCCCACCGGCGCTTCGCGCCACGTCCCCGGTGCCAAGCCATCGAGCGTCCACGCACCTATGCTCCAGCGCACCAGCCGCAAGGTCGGGAAGCCCACCGCCGCTGTCATCCGCCGCACCTGGCGATTGCGCCCCTCGCGGATCGTCAGCCGGATCCAGCAATCGGGCACGCTCTTGCGAAACCGCACTGGCGGATCGCGCGGCCACAGCTCGGGCGGGTCGATCCGCTCGACCTCGGCCGGGCGCGTGATGCCGTCCTTCAACATCACGCCCTGCCGCAGCCGATCGAGGCTGGCGGAATCGGGTTCTCCTTCGATTTGAACGAGATAGGTCTTGGGCAATTTGAAGCGCGGATCGGCAATGCGCGCCTGCAACCGCCCGTCATCGGTCAGCAGCAACAGCCCCTCGCTATCACGGTCGAGCCGCCCGGCCGGATAAACGTCCGGCACCGCGATGAAGTCCGACAGCGTGGTTCGCGCCGCACCGATGCTGCTATCGGTGAATTGCGACAGCACGTCATACGGCTTGTTGAACAGGATCAGCCGCGCCATCGCCTCATGTCTTTCCGCTCAGGCCCCAGATGCCCGCACCCGGCTTTGCGCAGCGCAGCGCCCCCTGTCCAGCGGGGGGCGTGCATCAAACCAGCCGCGTCTCGATCACCGGCCTGCTCTCCAGCGTGCGGTGCACCGGGCACTTGTCGGCGATGACCAGCATCCGCATCCGCTGTGCCTCGGTCAGATCGCCCTGCAAGGCGATGCGCCGCTCGATCACTTCGATTTGCGGCCGCCCGCCTGCCGCCGCAGCGCAATCATCGGCATGGCGGCGGCTGTGGTGGAGCACGACCGAAACGCCGGTGAGCGGGATGCCTTCCTTCTCCGCGATCAGCTTGAGCGTCATCGCGGTACAGGTGCCCAGCGCCGACAACAGCAAGTCATACGGCGTCGGGCCGTAATCGCTGCCCCCCGCCGCCAGCGGTTCGTCGGCAAGAAAGCTGTGGCCCGAGGATTCGACGATCTGCACGAATTTGGCATCGGTCGAACTCACCCGCACATGCCCCTCGGGCACCGCGTCGATCGCCATTGCCGGCCCAAGGAACGGCTGCACCCAGGCGGCGATGATCTGTGCGACATATTGCGCCTGTTCGGCATCGGTCAGCAAATGATCCGCCCCGTCGAGCGCGACGAAACTCTTGGGGTGTTTGGCCGCCTCGAAAATGGCGCGCGCATTTTCGACGCCGACGGTCGCATCGGTGGCCGAATGCAGCACCAGCAACGCCCGCTTCAAACGCGCCAGCCGCGCCGCCTGGTCCTGCCCCTCGACCGAGGTGAGAAATTCGCGTCCGATGCGAAACGGTCGTCCGCCAATCGACACGTCGCGCGGGGTATCGGCAATGTCGTGCGCGCCCTGAATCAAATGCAGCACGTGGCGCGGATCGAACGGCGCGGCGATCGTCACCACCGCCTTGGAAGACGGGATACGGTCGGCAGCGGCAATCACCGCTGCCCCACCCAGCGAATGGCCGATCAGGATCGCCGGTGCGCCGACATCGCTTTCCAGGAACGCCGCCGCCGCGACCAGATCCTCGACATTCGCGCCGAAATGGCTGTCGGCAAACGCGCCATCGCTTTGGCCAAGGCCCGTGAAATCGAAGCGCAGCGTGGCAATGCCCTGTTCGGCGAGCGCCAGGCTGACGCGACGCGCGGCATGGCTTTGCGCGGTGCAGGTGAAGCAATGCGCGAACAGCGCCACTGCGCGAATCCGCGCGGGCGGGACTTCCAGCGACCCGGCCAGTTGAACCCCGGTCGCATTGGGAAACCGTACGTCGCGCTTCATCACCCTCTCCTGCCGGGTCCGGCCGCCCCGCCAAACCCGCGACGCGCTATAGCATCGCGCGAACGGAAACTGGCAAGCCGAACCGCGCTTGTTATGGCAGGAGCGGGGTTGGCAGGGTCATTGCTCGGGTGGTGCCTGCTCGACCGGCTCGGGGCCGCCGCCTGCGGTACGGCGCTTGCCGCCATACCAGCCCTGACGGCCGCCACGGCCGGGTGGTGGCGACAATTTGGGCAGTTCGTCGCGCGTCAACCGCCCGTCGCCTTTCTTGTCGAGCATCGCGAAGCGCTCCGCCGCCGCCTTGCGAAACTCGCTGATGTCGATCCCACGGTTGAGGTTGGCGTCGGCCGCCGTGATCGGCTCGGGATAGGCAAAGAAACCAAAACGTGCCGCGCCGCGCGCAACGTCGTCATACGCCGGACCGGATTT
>NZ_JH584235.1:3095971-3098126 GCF_000241465.1 Sphingomonas echinoides ATCC 14820 | reverse complement strand
GCCGCCCGGCTCGCCACCGCCATAGCGGATTTCGGGGACAAGAACGGTTTCATAATAATCGATGTCCTGGGGATCGATTTCGCCATCATGCTCGCGATCGAGCAGCAGGAACACACGGTCGGCATCGGCGGTGAATTCGGCCTCGGTCACCACGCCGTCATGATTGGCGTCAGCACCGGCGAACCAGGCCCCAATCGGATCTTCCCCACGGAACGGTTCGCCCATCGGGCTGATGAACAAGCGACCGTGCGGAGGGCGGGGTCCGCCCGGCGGTGGGGGTGGCGGCGGTCCGTCAGGCCCGGGTCCCCCTTGCTGTACACCGGCCATCAGTGCCAGCCCAAGCCAAAAACCCACCATCTTGCCCTCCGGATGCGTCGATCCGGCGTGCTACGCGGGAAATGTCTCTCAAATGTGTCTGGTGACCGGGGTCAGGCGACGATCCGCAGCCACAAAGCGGTGGCATCGTCCGACCCCTTGAAGCGCGGGAAGCGGCCGAAATCGCCATCCTCCTGTTCGATTGCGCGCAATTGCAGCGCCAGCCCGGTCAAGCCGCTGGTGGCGAGTTCCGCGAACAGACCCGCCTCGTCGCGCAGGCCATAGACGTCGATCAATGCCGCAAAGCCGTCGCTCATCAGCAGCAGTTCATCCCCAACGCTGCACGGCAGCACCGCACCGCCCAAATGCGTGGCGGCGGCCGGATCGACCCCGAGGACATAGCGGTCGGGTCGTTCACGCGCGGCGCGCAGCACTTCGAGGATCGGCTGCGGTCGCTGCTTCAGGCCCAGCCCATGCTCGGCCAGCGCGGCGGCGCTGGCATTTTCGTCGTCCTTGCTGGCAGGCGGCCCGATCCGCTCGACGGTATCGCCGCGCTTGAGCAGCCCCGCACAATCGCCCAGCCAGCGGCAGGCGAGACCGTCCTTACCGACGCGCGCCGCCAGGAAGGACGCGCTCGGCAATTCCCAGGCGGAGATGGGCGCGCGTGTCCGCTGCGCGGCAAAGCGCCGCGCAAGCCTTGCGAACACACCCTTGCAGATCGCGTCGATCGAGGCGTCGCCCGCGGCCGCAAAGGCGGCGTCCGCCTCCAGCGCCAGCCATGCGGCGCCACCGCGCGACCCGACCAGCCCCGGCTCCCCCAAATCGGTCGCGCCGTCGATCACCCAGGCGAGCGTGTCGCTCGACCCCGCGCGGTCATCATTGGCGATGGCGGCGTCACCCGCAAGACTGATCGACTGGAGCAGATCGAAGCGCATAAGATCCTCCTACCAGCCGATCATGACGGATTTCAGTCGGCGAACAACAGCACGGGCGTTTCCAGATAGCGCTTGAGCGCCTGCACGAAGCTCGCCGCATCCCAGCCATCGACCACGCGGTGATCGCAACTGATCGACAGGTTCATCAGCTTGGCACGGACGATCTCATCGCCGACGAACACCGGGCGCTCGACGATCTTGTTGGGACCGATGATCGCCACTTCGGGCCGGTTGATCACCGGCGTCGTCGCGATCCCGCCAAGCGGCCCGAGCGACGTCACCGTCAGCGTGCCGCCGCCCATTTCATCGGGCTTGAGCTTATTGGCGCGCGCCGCCTCGGCCAGGCGCAGGATTTCGGCGGCCAATTGCCAGACATTGCGATCCTGCGCATCGCGGATCACGGGAACGGTCAGCCCGGCGTCGGTCTGCGTCGCCATGCCGAGATGCACCGCGCCATGCCGCGTCACTATGCCGGCTTCGTCATCATAGCGCGCGTTGATCATCGGGAAAGCGGGCACGGTCTTGCAGATCGCGGCGATCAGCAGCGGCAGCATCGTGAGCTTGGGCCGTGACCCGCGCGCGCCATTCAGATCGGCGCGCATCGCCTCCAGCGCAGTGACGTCGATTTCCTCGACATAGGTGAAATGCGGGATCGCGCGCTTCGACGCCGCCATATTCTCGGCGATGCGGCGGCGCATGCCGATCACCTTGATCGCCTCATCGGCGCGGGCGTGGCTCGCATGCGGGGCGTGATAGCCTTGTCCGTTGCTGTAGCGCAGGAACGCATCGAGATCGGCATGGCGTACGCGGTCGCCCTCGGTCTTCACCTGCGCGAGGTCGATGCCAAGATCGGCGGCGCGGGCGCGCACTGCGGGGGAAGCGAGGACCACTCTCTCCCTCTCCCC
>NZ_JH584235.1:3087694-3095951 GCF_000241465.1 Sphingomonas echinoides ATCC 14820 | reverse complement strand
GGAGGGGAGAGGGAGAAGGTGCCTCTACCCCCGGATTTTCCGCCTCATATTGCTCCGCCACCTCGACCTGATCGGCACTCAGCGGCGCAACCTTCACTTCATCGGTCACCGGCTCCAGCGCAGGCGCTTCCGATGCCGAGAAATCGCCCTCGGTCTCGATCACCACCAGCGCCGCGCCGATCGACACCTGGTCACCGACCTCGCCCGCCAGTTCGATCACAATGCCGGACACGGGCGATTCCATTTCGACCGTCGCCTTGTCGGTCATCATGTCGGCGATCTGCTGGTCTTCCTCGATCCGGTCACCGACCTTGACATGCCAGGTGACGATTTCGGCCTCGGAAATGCCTTCGCCGATATCGGGGAGTTTGAAGGTGAAGCGTGCCATTACACTAGATCCGTTCGTTTCGAGCGAAGTCGAGAAATTTGGTGCCGCGCAGGTGTCTCGACTTCGCTCGACACGAACGGGAGGGACAAAAGCCCCATTATGCGTCCTTCATGATCTTCTTGAGCGCCTCGCCGATACGGACGGGGCCCGGGAAATACGCCCATTCCAGGCTGTGCGGATATGGCGTGTCAAAGCCGGTCACGCGCTCGATCGGGGCTTCGAGATGGTAGAAGCAGCGCTCCTGCACCAAGGCCGACAGTTCCGCGCCAAAGCCGCTGGTGCGCGTGGCTTCATGCACGATCATGCAGCGCCCGGTCTTCTGGACCGACGCCTCGATCGTCTCAATGTCGAGCGGCACCAGCGTGCGCAGATCGATCACCTCGGCATCGACCCCCGCTTCGGCGATCACCGACAGCGCAACATGCACCATCGTGCCATAAGCGAGAATGGTCAGCGCTTCGCCCGGGCGCACGACCTTGGCCTTGCCCAGTTCGATCTTGTAATAGCCGGTCGGCACGTCGCCCGCCGGATGCTGCGACCAATTCTGCGTCGGTCGGTCCCAATGGCCGTCGAACGGGCCGTTATAGATGCGCTTGGGCTCGAAGAAGATCGTCGGATCATTATCCTCGATCGCCGCGATCAGCAGGCCCTTGGCGTCATAGGGTGTCGACGGGATCACCGTCTTGATGCCCGAGACATGGGTGAAGATGCCCTCGGGGCTCTGGCTGTGCGTCTGCCCGCCAAAGATACCGCCACCGAACGGGGAGCGCACCGTGATCGGCGCGGTGAATTCCCCGGCCGAGCGATAGCGCAAGCGCGCCGCCTCGCTCACCAACTGATCGAGCGCGGGGTAGATATAATCGGCGAACTGGATCTCGGGCACAGGCCGCAAGCCGTAAGCCCCCATGCCGACCGCGACACCGATGATGCCGCATTCGGTGATCGGCGTATCGAACACGCGGGTCTTGCCATATTTGGACTGCAAGCCCGCCGTCGCGCGAAACACGCCGCCAAAATAGCCGACATCCTCGCCCATCACGACGATATCGGGATCGCGGTCCATCATCACGTCCATGGCGGAATTGATCGCCTGGATCATGTTCATGCGGGTGGATTCTGGAGTGTCGGTCATGCTGCTGCACCCGCCGCGACAGCGGCTTTAAAAACCTTCTTCGTGCCTTTGCGGCTTTGTGCGAAAAAAATTTGCTCGCACGAAGACACAAAGCCACGAAGGGAAGAAGAGGGATTGGCTGCGCCGCCGTGGTGGCCACGCATCACTTGCGTGCCCATGGACGACCGCTGGCGGTTTCTTCGGCGATCATCTGCGCCTGCTGCTCGCGCAAATGCCACGGCATTTCCTCGAACACGCCATCGAACAGGCTGTCGAGCGGCTGGTGCAGGCCGTGGCCGAGCACGCCGTTGGCCTCGGCTTCCTTCTGCGCGGCCTTCACCTGCTCGGCGAGGTCCTTGTCCTGCGCCGCATGACGCTCCTCGTCCCATTCGCCGATCGCGATGAGATGATCCTTCAACCGCGCAATCGGGTCGCCCAGCGGCCATGCCGTCGGTTCGCCGGCCGAGCGATATTGCCCCGGATCGTCCGAGGTCGAATGGCCTTCGGCGCGATAAGTGAAATGCTCGATCAGCGTCGGCCCCTGGTTGGTGCGCGCGCGCTCCGCCGCCCAGGCGGTGGCGGCATAGACCGCCAGCGCGTCATTGCCGTCGACGCGCAGCCCGGCGATGCCATAGCCGACCGCGCGCGCCGCGAAGGTGGTCGATTCCGCACCGGCGAAACCCGAAAAGCTCGAAATCGCCCATTGATTGTTGACGACGTTGAAGATCACCGGCGCGCGGTAGACGCTGGCAAAGGTGCAGGCCGAATGGAAATCGCCCTCGGCGGTCGATCCCTCGCCGCACCAGGTCGCCGCGATGCGCGTATCGCCCTTGGCCGCGCTCGCCATCGCCCAGCCGACCGCTTGGGGATATTGCGTCGCCAAATTGCCCGAGATCGAGAAGAACCCGGCTTCCTTGACCGAATACATGATCGGCAATTGCTTGCCGTGCAGCCGGTCGGCGGTGTTCGAATAGATCTGGTTCATCATGTCGACCATCGACCAGCCGCGCGCGATCAGCAGGCCTTGCTGGCGATAGGACGGGAAGCACATATCCTCATAATCGAGCGCAAAGGCGGCGGCGACCGCGACCGCTTCCTCGCCCGTACACTTCATATAGAAGCTGGTCTTGCCCTGGCGCTGCGCGCGGAACATGCGCTCGTCGAACGCGCGCACCAGCGCCATGCTGCGCAACATCGCCCGCAGCATATCGGGCGACAGGCGCGGGTTCCACGGGCCGACCGCCTGGCCGTTCTCGTCGAGCACGCGCACCATTTGATACGCCAGATCGGTGAAGCTGTCGGCCCGGTCGGCAGTATCGGGGCGTCGCGTTTCGCCCGCCGCCGGAATCGCGACCTGGGTGAAATCGACCGTGTCGCCCGGCCGGAATTTGGGTTCGGGCACATAGAGCGACAAAGGCGGCAAATTGGGCTTCAAATGCGCAGGAACGCGGTCGCTTGCCATGATCTCTCCAAACGGGGCGTGCGCTGTACCAACGCTCGGGCACGCGGAAACGCTCTTTCGAATCGTTGTTATAAAATTTCGTGGGCTTTGGCGAGAGGGGCGAAGGCGGGGAAACGACGGACCGTCCCAATTGCGATAAGCGGCCGCTTGACTCAGGGCTTACAAACGGAACAAAATAGGAACGAACCTATTTGCGAGTCGTGGCCGTGTCCTGTCCTGCCATCCCCTCCTCGGCCATCATAGCCGAGCTTCGCGAAAGCCTGAAGAAGGTGGAAGGCGACGGGCTGCGTCGTCGCCCGGTGCTGCCCTTCGGAATCGGGGCGATCGACGAGAAACTGGCGCCCGGCGGGCTCCGGCTCGATTCGCTGCATGAGATCGCCGCCGCCAGCGCCGCACCGTCAGACGATGCCGCCGCCACGCTGTTCATGGCCGGAATCGCGGCGCGCGCCTGGGGGCCGGTGCTGTGGGTGGTGCGGCGGCGCGATCTGTTCGCGCCCGGACTCTACCAGGCCGGGCTCGCCCCCGAGCGGCTGATCTATGCCGAGGCGGCCGACGATGCCGAATTGCTCGCCTTGATGGAGGAGGGCCTGCGCCACCGTGGGCTCGGCGCGGTGGTCGGCGAAGTGAAGCGCGCGGCGATGCCCAATACGCGGCGGCTGCAACTGGCGGCCGAGGGCGGCAAGACGATCGCCTTGCTGCTCAAGCGCCATGCCCGCGCGGCGACCGATAAAGGCGGCGGCAACCCGCTCGCCGTGCCCTCGGCGGCGGTGACGCGGTGGCGCATCGCCGCCGCCCCGTCCGCCCCGCTACCGGTCGGCGCGGCGGGAGTCGGGCGGGCGCGCTGGCAGGTGGAGCTGGTCCGCCAACGCGGCGGCGAACCGGCCGACTGGACGATGGAGGCATGCGATGAAACGGGTCGCCTCGCTCTACCTGCCCGACTGGCCGATCGAACGGCTGGCGCAGGCCGAGCGTATCGCCACGCCGCCTGAAGCAGCGCCGGTCGATACCACCCCGCTGAACGCCATCGCCGCGCAGGAACAGGCCGTCGCCTGTTCGGTGCTGCGCGGGGGTGGCTGGCGTCCCGGCGCGCGCTGGGCACGGGTCGAAGGTGCCGATGCGCGCCCGCGCGACCGTCGCGCCGGGCGCGTGAGCGAGGCCGCACCGCATCCGGTCAAGGCGATGCCGCCCGATGAAGGGCGCACGCCGGTGCGCGATCCCCGCGCCACACCCCCTTCTGCCTCCCCTCCCTGGAAGGGAGGGGCCGGGGGTGGGTCGGCCGATAGCAGCCCGTCCGCCCGCTTACGGGCCGACCCACCCCCTACCCCCTCCCTTCCAGGGAGGGGAGCAGTCCCCCGCATCACCAGCCTCCAATCCGGCAACGCGCTCATCATCGCCGCCGCATGCCCTGCCGCGCGTGCGCTCGGGCTCGCGCCCGGCATGGCGGTGACGCAAGCGCGGGCGCTGGTGCCCGGGCTCGACATCCGCCCCGCCGACCCGGAGGGCGACCGCGCCGCCTTGCTGCGCCTCGCCATGCTTGCAGCCAGGCGCTGGTGCCCGGTGGTGATGCCGTCGGGCGACGATGGGCTGTTCCTCGACATCAGCGGCACCGCGCATCTGTTCGGCGGGGAGGCGCGGATGGCGCGGCGGATCGTGGCGCTGCTAAAGCGGCACGGCTTCACCGCGCGTGTTGCCGTGGCGGATACGCCGGGTGCGGCCTGGGCGCTGGCGCGCTATGCCCCGCAAATCTGCCCGCCCGGCGCGCACCCTGACGCCCTCGCCCCGCTGCCGACCGCCGCGCTGCGGCTCGAACCGCGCGCCCGCGACGTGCTCAAGCGGCTGGGGATCGAGACCATCGGCCAGCTCGCCGCCGTGCCGCGCGCCCCGCTCGCGCGCCGGTTCGGCAGCACGCTCATCGCGCGGCTCGATCAGGCGTCGGGGCGGCTGGCGGAACCGCTCGATCCCGTCATCCCGCCCGAAGCGATCGGCGTCGTGCAACGCTTCGCCGAGCCGATCGCCACCGCCGAGGCGATCGCGCATTGGCTGGGCGTGCTGATGCCGCGCCTCGTCACCGCATTGGCCGAAGCAGGGCTCGGCGCGCGCGTGATCGATCTGGTCGCCGACCGTATCGACGGTGTACCGCAGCGCCTGCGCATCGGCCTCGCCCGCCCGACCCGCGACGGCGCGCATCTGTTGCGGCTGATCGTGCGCCGGATCGAGGAAATCGCGCCGGGCTATGGCATCGATGCGCTCGCGCTTCACGTTCGCCGCGCCGATCCGCTTGGCGCTGAACCCTTTGCCGAAACGCTCGAAGACCGCCCGCCCGATCTCGCGCCGCTGATCGACACGCTCGCCAACCGCATCGGCATAAGCGCGCTGTGGCGCAGCGTGCCGGTCGAAAGCGACGTGCCCGAACGCTCGGTCGCCGCCGCCCCGCCGCTCGATCCACCGCCGCGCGCCGCGCCCAAAAGCAAGCCCGACGACGTCCGCCAGCTCGATCGCTCGCGCCCGCTACACCCCTGGGATGCGCGCTGGCCGCGCCCGGTGCGGCTGTTGCGGCGCCCCGAACTGCTCGACCATGTCCTCGCCGAATTGCCCGACCAGCCGCCCAAACGCTTCACCTGGCGCGGCATGGCGCACCGCGTGGTCCGCGCCGACGGCCCCGAACGCATCCTCGGCGAATGGTGGAAGCGCGGCACCGAGCGGCACAGCGTGCGCGACTATTTCCAGGTCGAGGATGACGCCGGGCAGCGTTTCTGGCTGTTCCGCCGCGGCGATGGCGAGCGCGGCGAAACCGGCGATCTCGCCTGGTTCATGCACGGATCGTTCGGGTGACGTGGTGCGAGCTCCAGGTGACGACGCATTACAGCTTCCTGCGCGGCGCGTCCTCGCCCGAGCATCTGTTTCAGGCGGCCGTGCTCGCCGGGATGCCCGCGCTCGGCATCACCGATCGCAATTCGGTCGGCGGCGTGGTGCGCGGGCTGGTCGCGGCCGAGCAAATGTCGGCGATCCGCCCGATTCGCCTCGTCGCGGGCTGTCGGCTCGATCTGGTCGATGGCACATCGGTGCTGGTCTGGCCCGAGGATCGCGCCGGCTGGAGCCGCCTCACCCGGCTGCTGACGCTCGGCAAGGGCCGCGCCGATCCGCAAAAGGGCGAGAAGGGGCAGTGCTTCCTGCATTGGGAGGATGTCGCGGCACATGCCGAGGGGCTGGTCGCCGCGCTCGTCCCCGGCCTCACCGAAACCTTTGCCGAAGACGACCAGGCCCTGCGCTGGATGGCGGATGTGTTCGGCACGCGCGGCCATCTCTGCCTGACGCAGCATCGCCGCCCCGGCGATGCGCAGCGGCTCCACACGCTCGACGAACACGCCCGGCATTTCGGCCTGATCCCGCTCGCCACGGGCGACGTGCTGTATGACGTGCCCGAGCGGCGGATGCTGCAGGACGTCGTCACTGCGATCCGCCATCGCTGCACGATCGACGCGCTCGGCCATGCCCGCGAACGCAGCGCCGACCGCCATCTCAAAGGCCCTGCCGAAATGGCGCGCCGCTTCAAGCTGCACCCGCGCGCGCTCGCCGCCGCCGCCGCGATCGTCGAACGCTGCACCTTCAGCTTGCGCGAATTGAAGGACCAGTATCGCTATCCCGACGAGATCGTGATCAGCCAGCGCACCCCGCAGGAGGCGCTGGCGGCGATGGCGCGCACCGCGCTCGCCGAGCGCTTCGACGGCACGCCCCCACCTGCCTACACCAGCTTGCTCGAGCACGAACTCGGCCTGGTCGCGCATATGGGCTATGCGCCCTATTTCCTGACGGTGAATTCGATCGTGCGCTATGCGCGCAGCCAGGGCATTTTGTGCCAGGGGCGCGGATCGGCGGCGAATTCGGTGATCTGCTTCGTGCTCGGCATCACCTCGATCGATCCGGTCAAGCACAAGCTGTTGTTCGAACGCTTCATTTCCACCGAACGCCACGAACCGCCCGACATCGACGTCGATTTCGAACATGAACGGCGCGAGGAAGTGATCCAGTGGATTTACGACACCTATGGGCGGAACCATGCCGCGCTCACCGCCGTCGTCAGCCGCTATCGCTCACGCGGCGCGGTGCGCGAAGTCGGCAAGGCGCTTGGCTTGCCCGAGGACATGACCGCAGCGCTCGCCTCGCAAATCTGGGGCTGGTCGAATGACGGCGTGCCCGAGGAGCATGTCGCCGCGCTCAACCTCGATGCCAGCGAGCCGCGCCTTGCGCTGACGCTCGACCTCGCCACGCAATTGATCGGCACGCCGCGCCATCTGTCGCAGCATCCCGGCGGCTTCGTGCTCGCGCATGACCGGCTCGACGATCTGGTGCCGGTCGAACCCGCCGCGATGATCGATCGCCGCGTGGTCGAATGGGAAAAGCTCGATATCGAGGAAATCGGGCTGATGAAGGTGGATATCCTCGGTCTTGGCATGCTCGGCTGCCTGCGCCGCTGTTTCGATCTGCTGCGCGAGCATAAGGGCATCGACCTGCGGCTCGACAGCGCCGAGATGCAGGAGGATGATCCCACCACCTATGCGATGATTCAAAAGGCCGACACGCTCGGCACCTTCCAGATCGAAAGCCGCGCGCAAATGTCGATGCTGCCGCGGATGAAGCCCGCAGAGTTTTACGACATCGTAATCCAGGTGGCGATCGTCCGCCCTGGGCCGATTCAGGGCGACATGGTCCACCCCTATCTCAAACGCCGCGAGCAACGCCGCATCGGCAAGGTCGACATCCAATATCCCAGCCCGAAGCTGCGCGAGGTGCTGGAAAAGACGCTGGGCGTGCCGCTGTTCCAGGAACAGGCGATGCAGGTCGCCATCGTCGGTGCGGGTTTCAGCGCGGGCGAAGCCGACCGGCTCCGCCGCGCGATGGCGACCTTCAAGATGACCGGCGGCGTCGGCAAACTCCGCGATCCGCTGATCGAAGGGATGCGCGCCAACGGCATCAGCCAGGATTTCGCCGAGCGGCTGGTCAAGCAGATCGAGGGCTTTGGCAGCTATGGCTTCCCCGAAAGCCACGCGGCGAGCTTCGCCAAGATCGCCTACGCCTCGGCCTGGCTGAAATGCCACCACCCCGACATCTTCTGCGCGGCCTTGCTCAACGCCCAGCCGATGGGCTTTTACGCCCCCGCCCAAATCGTCCGCGACGCGCGCGAACACGGCGTGCGGGTGGTGCCGGTGTGCGTCAACCGGAGTGATTGGGACGCAACCCTACTCCCTCTCCCCGCAAGCGGGGAGAGGGTGGCCGAGCGAAGCGAGGTCGGGAGAGG
>NZ_JH584235.1:3059574-3087222 GCF_000241465.1 Sphingomonas echinoides ATCC 14820 | reverse complement strand
CCCCGGCCCTCTCCCCGCAAGCGGGGAGAGGGAGATCCCCTCCGCCTGGGCCTGCGCATCGTGCTCGGCCTGTCGGGCGAGGATGCCGGGCGCATCCTCATCGCCCGCGCAACGCGCCCGTTCAGCTCGATCGAGGATGTCTGGCGGCGCGCGGGCGTCTCGCTGCTGACGCTCGAAAAGCTCGCCCAAGCCGATGCGTTCCACGGCTTCGGCCTCGACCGCCGCCAGGCCTTATGGGCGGTGAAGGCGTTAGGGCAAAAGCCGCTGCCGCTCTTCGCCGCGATCGAATCCCCCAGCGAACCCAGCGTCACGCTCGCCGCACTCACCGCAGGGCGCGAAGTGGTCGAGGATTACCGCGCGACGCAATTGTCGCTGCGCGCGCATCCGGTCAGCTTCCTGCGCGGCGACCTCGACCGCCGCCGCATCACCCGCTGCGGCGATCTCAAAGGGCTGAAGGACGGCACCCGCGTCGAAGTGGCCGGGCTCATCCTGGTGCGGCAACGCCCCGGCAGCGCCAAGGGCGTGGTGTTCGTGACGCTGGAGGACGAGACCGGCATCGCCAACGCGATCCTGTGGCCCGACCGCTTCGAGGCGCAGCGCCGCACGGTGATGGCCGCGTCGATGCTCAGCGTGCGCGGTCGCGTGCAAAGCGAAAGCGGGACGATCCACGTCATCGCCGATCACATCACCGATCTCACCGGGCTGCTGCGGCAGATTGGCGACATCGACTTGCCGCGCCTGACCATGCCCGGCGACGGTGCCACCCATGGCGGCACGATCGACCCGCGCGAACGGCGCAGGGTGGGAAGCGAGCTGGAACCGGTCATCCCGATCCGCAGCCACGATTTCCACTGAGCCTCTGCGCTCACCCCACCGTCTGTTCGATCACCCCGAAGATCGGATGATGCTTGTCATCCTCCGCCCAGATCCGCACCGTATCGCCGCTTTTAAGGAACGGCGTCACCGCCGCGCCGCCCAGGATCGTCTCGACCGTGCGCAGCTCAGCGAGGCACGCATAGCCCACCCCACCCTCGGCGATCGGCTTGCCCGGGCCCCCGTCGGCGTCGCGGTTGGAGACGGTGCCCGAGCCGATAATCGTCCCCGCCCCCAGCGCGCGCGTCTTGGCGGCATGCGCGATCAGCGTGCCGAAATCGAAGGTCATGTCGACCGCCGCCGCCACGCGCCCGAACGGCTTGCCGTTGAGATCGACCATCAGCGTGCGGTGCAATTTGCCGTCCTGCCACCAGTTGCCCAGCGCCTCGGGCGTGACAAACACCGGCGAGAAAGCACTGGCGGGCTTGGACTGGAAGAACCCGAAGCCCTTGGCGAGTTCCCCCGGAATCAGGTTGCGCAAGCTCACGTCATTGGTCAGCCCGACCAGCCGCACCGCCGCCAGCGCTTCCTCGCGGGTGGCACCCTGCGGCACGTCGCCCGTCACCACCACCACTTCGCCCTCGAAAT
Source organism: Sphingomonas echinoides ATCC 14820 (assembly GCF_000241465.1). Taxonomy (GTDB): domain Bacteria; phylum Pseudomonadota; class Alphaproteobacteria; order Sphingomonadales; family Sphingomonadaceae; genus Sphingomonas; species Sphingomonas echinoides. The sequence continues at coordinate 3,085,761 of NZ_JH584235.1, read as the reverse complement.
CGCAGCCCCAGCTTTCATCCGCCAGCGGGATCGGCGCGCGCGGCCCCAAAAACCCATCGGACCCGCCCTGATACATCAGCGGATCATGCCAGAAGCTGTCGGGCAGCTCCGCCGCGCGCGCCTGCCGCACCAAGGCGACATGGTTCACATAGGCCGACCCGTCCGCCCATTGGTACGCGCGCGGCAAGGGGGCCGCCGCCTGATGTTCGTGGAAGCGCCGCATCGGGATCATCTCATGTTCCAGATCGGTGCTGAGATTCTGCAGATCGGGCAGCAACCGGTCCCAATCGTCGAGCGCGGCCTGCAGCGTCGGCGCGATGTGCGCGGCATCGGCATACCAGGCGAGATCGTTGGAAACCACGACGAGCTTGCCGTCGCGACCCGATGTGAGGCTGGCCAGTTTCATGAAGCTCTCCTGTTTCGTGCGATCATAGCTCCCCCATCGGGCGTGTCGAGCGCAACGCGCTTGACGAACGCGTCACCTCACCGCACACCCAGCAAAAGAGTTGCAGACGACAACTGTTATTGGAGAGACCTGACATGACGCTCGATTCCGTCGCCGGCCGCTTTGCCTATACCGAGGATCATGAGGCGTTCCGCCAGACCGTGCGCCAATTCCTGCAAAAGGAAGGCGTGCCGCATGTCGCTGAGTGGGAGGAGAACAAGCTCGTCCCCAAGGATTTCTGGATCAAGGCCGGCGCCATCGGCATGCTCTGCCCGACCGCGCCCGAGGCCTATGGCGGGCTCGGCCTCGATTTCGGCTATAACGCGATCGTCGATGAGGAGATGGCCTATAACGGCGTCCCCGCCGGCTTCTCGCTCCAGTCGGACATCGTCGCGGGCTATATCGAAACCTATGGCTCGGAAGAGCAGAAGAAACAGTGGCTGCCCAAGATGGTGTCGGGCGAGGTGATCACCGCCATCGCCATGACCGAACCCGGCACCGGCAGCGACCTGCAGGCGATCCGCACCACCGCCAGGAAGGATGGCAATCACTATGTCATCAACGGCTCCAAAACCTATATCACCAACGGCCAGAATACCGATCTGACGCTGGTCGTCGCCAAGACCGATCCCGATGCCAAGCCCGCCTGGAAGGGCATGTCGATCATCCTGGTCGAAAGCGAGCGCGAAGGGTTCCAGAAAGGGCGCAAACTGGACAAAATCGGTCAGGATGCGGCCGATACGTCGGAATTGTTCTTCAACGACGTGCGCGTGCCGATGACCAATTGCCTGGGCGAGGAAGGCAAGGGCTTTATCTATCTGATGAGCCAATTGCCGCAGGAACGCCTCTCGATCGCGGTCTCGGTGCAAGCCTCGGCGCAAAAGGCGTTCGACGAGACGGTGGAGTTCACCAAGACGCGCAAGGCCTTTGCCGGCATGGTGTTCGATTTCCAGAACACCCGCTTCGTCCTCGCCGACCTCAAGGCCAAATTGCAAGTCGGCTGGGCGCATCTCGACTGGGCGATCGCGCGCCATTTGAAGGGCGAACTGACCAACGAAGAAGGCGCCGCCGCCAAATTGTGGCACACCGATCTGCAATGGGAAGTGATGGACGCCTGCCTGCAACTCCATGGCGGGGCTGGCTATATGAACGAATACCCCATCGCCCGCGCCTGGCGCGCCGCCCGCGTAACGCGCATTTTCGGGGGGACGAACGAGATTATGAAGGAGTTGATTGGGCGGTCGCTGTAGAGGGGCCGCCCCGTAGCCGTCACCCCGGCCTTGTGCCGGGGTCCACCTCGATGCTGGGCTGACCGCTTGTTCGACAAGGGGTCAGCTATGGACCCTAACTTCAATCGTCCGGCGACCGGGGTGGAAAGCCAAAAACACCCCAGAACCTCGAATGCCTCCCCCTCGCCATTAACCATTGAAATCATTAAGTGCTTTCCGAACCAGGCCAGCCGTTTGCAATGATGTCTGCCATTGGCATTCCGCTTGGCAGCGGAGATCTTCAAGAACGATCGAAATCGATTATTCCGCGCTATCGTATTTTTTGATATGTTGGATAAATCGCACTACGTTGCCCATAAACAGCGGGACGAGTGATGTAATGGCAAGTGCGATAGGTATCCGAATTTATCGAATCAGCGTTCATGTACGCGGTGATCCCGCGTTAGTCCCATTTGACGACCCCAACCTATCGCAACCTGTACAGGATTTCATTTCGGCGTTCGTCGCGGGACACGCATCCGTCGTGCAGAATACCGAAATGGAACGTAGCTGGTATTTCGAACAGAAAAATGCAGGTGGCAAAGGCAGCAGTCAGGGTTATGTCCACTACGGAACCTTCGGGTTCGAAAGTAACTTTATCGACACGAAAACGAAAAAGCATAACTATCGGCGTCAAGTAACCGATATAGAAGAGATACCGCTGTTCTACGAATTCTGGTGCCCGGATGGGGATGACTACTGCTTTGCTGCTTTTCAGTCATTCCAAGGTCGCTCATGCATTGGCCTAGTGATATCAAATATGAAAGAAGCGTTCGAAACGCAAAATCCGTCACATTTTTTGATTATAAAGAAACTTCTTCCAAACGACCTCAAGGGAAGCGCGTACTTCTCCGCGCCGGTTCGACAACTTCGCCTAATTAAGCGCAAAGTGTCTAGCGATATCGCGGGTCAGTATTTCGAACATACGGAGCCTGATGCGATTGACCTTGAATTTATTATATCAGCCCGCCGCCGAAAAAGTCTTGGCGACTTGAATTCCTTATTCAATACTATTAAATCTTCTGAGAAGAGCGTCATCACTCATGCCGGGATCGACTTTCCAGAAGCAATCGCGGAAATTCGTGTGGGCAACCGTAGCCGGCGGGTGGGCGTATTGGGCTTTAATGGAGACGCGGGGGTGATAGACCTAACCGACGTTATCGTTCGCGGCACTGACGGCCATCCCACTTTCGAGTCTTTGAAAAAGGAGTCGGACGCGATTTTAAGCGATTTTCATGAAACGATGACCGGCATCACGGAATGAAGATCAATCCGTCCTTCATCGTGCGGGATCACTTGGGCACATTGCACAAGGCTGGATCGACGCGCCTAGATACCTGGGACATGGTGACGTTTTATGGAGTTCCTATCGCGTGCGCGATCGGGGCGTTCGCAAAGGGTTTCGCAGTCACAAACGACAGCTATAACGTGTCCATTACGTTTTTCGGGATTTTCCTCGCACTGCTACTCAATATTCAAGTAGCGATATTCTCGATTTTTCAGCGAAAATGGGACGTGCCCACAGATAAGCGACTAGCTGAAATTCAGCGCAAAACGATGGCGGCGAGGCGTGAATTGTTGGGCGAATTAAACGCCAACATATCGTATCTTACTTTCGTAAGCTGCATCGGCTTAGCCGCTGTTTTGATCTTCTATGTTGAAAAGTGGCTTACGGGCGTTGCGCCAGCGGTAGCGGTTTTTCTGTATGCGCATTTCCTGCTCACCTTTGTAATGATCGTGAAGCGGTCGCACGCGCTGTTTCAAAAGGAATATCGAGACAGCCCCGAATAAGTTCGGCGGATCAATCGTCCGCCTGCTCGTGCCCGTTTGAAACGGCCACTTTGCCGATTTTCGCAGCAAGTGCCGCTAGTCCACTCCCCCCAAACTAAGCCGTACTTTAAGTATCTGAGCACGCACTGCTTTAACACCAGATTTCGCGCCTCTCCAACCCGCCGGGTCATTTCCTAAGCGGGCAGGTGGTCATCGCCTCCCTGGCAGGAACGCCTCCACCGCCGCCCATGTCCTACACCCCGCCCCCACGCTATAATACCGCCCGCTCTTTCTCACGGTCGGATCTTCGCACGTCGCGCTTTTACGATATGCGCGAACTTGGTGAAATTTAGCGCCCCACGCGCCGCGTCTCGCCTTACCTTCCACGCACCCCCACCCCGCCCAAAAACAAAAAGCCCGGCGGTGGTGCCGCCGGGCCTGAGGTTGCGCCTAGGGAGCAAACCTGGCGTGTCTGAATCCACTATAGGACGAAAATCAGGTCAGAGCGCGTTGCCCGTCGCGGCAGCGGCATTGGTATCGGCTGCGTTGGTGTCGATCACCGTGTCATTGCCGATGGTGTCGTTCCCGAATGCATCATTGCCGAGCGTGTCGTTGAGCGAGAGATCCTCGTTCGCCACCGCGCTGGTGTTGCTGCCACCGCCGCCGCACGCCGCCAGCGAAAGCGCCATCGCGGCCGTCAGCGTCAGGGCCAGAACCTTCTTCATCGTCGAATCTCCTTGAAATCTCGGCCCAGCCAGCGGCATCCGCACCACTGCCCCCCAGGCACCGCACCAATCTCCACTAAAAGCCTATGCATTCAATTGCGTTCATCTTTAGGGGCCAAAAGTTTTTCTTTCAGCGCACTTGCGTTCTCGCCAAGCGGCACCCTGCGCCGCGCGCGGTTGACAGCCCCTGCCAATCCCGGAATGTTGCGCAAAACCAAGCCGATCGCGGCACAAGGGGGACTTTCATGGCGGATCGAATTCTGCCCGCACGCCTGCGGGCGCTGCTGGGTGCCGCGGCCATCACGGCGCTGCTGGCGGGCTGCGCCAGCGACGGCGGCGCGAAGCCCGCCACCGCCTCGAGCAAGGCCGGGCCCGGCGCGGGAAAGGGTTTTACGCATGATCCTTACCCCTCGACCTACAAGCCCTATCCCGGCGTGCCGACGCTCGTCACCCATGTCACCATTTTCGATGGCGAAGGCGGGCGGATCGACAATGGCGCGGTGCTGTTCGCCGATGGCAAGATCGTTGAGCTTGGCCAGAGCGTCGCGGCCCCGGCGGGCGCGACCGTCATCGATGGCACCGGCAAGACGCTCACCCCCGGCATCATCGATATTCACAGCCATTTGGGCGATTACCCCTCGCCCGGCGTGCAGGCCAATTCGGACGGCAATGAAGCGACCGGGCCGATCACCGCCGATGTCTGGGCCGAACATAGCGTGTGGCCGCAGGACCCGGGGTTCAGCCGCGCGCTGGTCAATGGCGGGGTCACCACGCTGCAGATCCTGCCCGGCTCGGCCAATTTGATGGGCGGGCGATCGGTGGTGATCAAGAACGTCTATGCCCGCACCGAACAGGGCATGAAGTTCCCCGGCGCGCCCTATGGCCTCAAAATGGCGTGCGGCGAGAACCCCAAGCGCGTTTATGGCAGCAAGGGCCGCGAACCCTCGACCCGCATGGGCAATATCGCGGTCGACCGCCAAACCTGGGCGCGTGCGGCCGAATATAAGCGCAAATGGGACAAATATGAGAAGGACGGCGGCGAAATCCCCGGCCGCGACATCGCCATGGACACGCTGGCGGGCGTGCTGTCGGGCGAAATCCTCGTCCAGAACCATTGCTACCGCGCCGATGAAATGGCCATCGTCATGGATATGGCCAAGGAATTCGGCTATCATGTCAGTGCGTTCCACCACGCGGTGGAGGCCTATAAAATCGCCGATCTGCTGAAAGAAAATGGCACTTGCGCGGCGGTCTGGGCCGATTGGTGGGGCTTCAAGATGGAGTCCTATGACGCGATCGGCGAGAACCTCGCTTTGCTGCAGAAGAACGGTGCCTGCGCGATGATCCACTCGGACGACGCCAACGGCATCCAGCGCCTCAACCAGGAAGTGGCCAAGGCGCTCGCCGCGGGCCGCCATGCCGGCATCGACATTTCGGATGCGGTCGCCTGGGAATGGCTGACCTACAACCCGGCCAAGGCACTCGGCATCGCCGACAAGACCGGCAGCCTCAAGCCCGGCAAGATGGCCGATGTCGTGCTGTGGAACGGCAATCCGTTCAGCGTCTACACCCGGCCCGAAAAGGTGTGGATCGACGGGGCGCTGCTCTACGACGCCAACGATCCGAAGCGACGGCCCGTCTCCGATTTCGAACTCGGCCAGCCCGGTGCGGGAGATACCAAGTGAAGCGCCTCCTGCTGCTCAGCGCCGCCTTCCTCGCCGCGCCCGCCGCCGCCCAATCGGTTGCGATCACCAATGCCAGGCTCGTCATCGGCGACGGCTCCGCGCCGATCGAGGGCGGCACCGTTATCGTTCGTGACGGCCGCGTCGTCGCGGCGGGCAAGGCGGTGGCGGTTCCCGCCGGGATCGCCACGGTCGATGCCGGTGGCCGCTGGGTCACCCCCGGCATCGTCGCGGGCTTCACGCGCATGGGCATCGTCGAGGTCGACGGCGTCGATGAAACCAACGATGCTGGCGCGCGCACCAGCCCGTTCCACGCCGCGATCGACATCGCCCCGGCGGTCAACCCGGCCACCTCCTCGATCCCGCTCAACCGCGCCGAGGGCGTGACCCGCGCGATCGTCGCGCCCGACAATGCCGGGTCGATCTTCGCCGGACAGGGCGCGGTGATCGACCTCGGCGCCGACCGCAGTCCCATCACCAAGGCGCGCGCCTTCCAGTTCATGGAATATGGCGAGGGCGGTGCCCGCGCCGCGGGGGGCAGCCGCCCCGCCGCGCTCATCGCCTTCCGCAACGCCATCGCCCAGGCGCGCGACTACGCCCGCGATCCGGCCCATTATGCCGATCAGGGCAAGGACGCGCTGCTGACCCGTGCCGATGCGGAGGCGCTGGTGCCGGTGGTGAATGGCCGCATGCCGCTGCTCGTCCATGTCGAGCGCGCGGCGGACATGCTCGCGCTGATCGAGCTCAAGCGCGATTTCCCTGCGCTGAAGCTGGTGTTCGTCGGCGCTGGCGAAGGCTGGATGGTGGCGCGTGAACTCGCCGCCGCGCATGTGCCCGTCATCGCCTCGGCGCTTGCCGATCTGCCCGAATCGTTCGACCAGCTCGGCGCAACCCAGTCCAATGTCGGGCGGATGAAGGCGGCGGGCGTGCTGGTCGGCATCGGCACGATCAACGACGACGAAGCCCGCCAGGCGCGGCGCGAGAAGCAATATGCCGGCAATCTGGTGGCGCTGACCAAGCTGCCCGGCGCAACCGGGCTCGACTGGAACGCCGCCTTCGCCGCAATCACCTCGGCACCGGCCGAAGCGATCGGTCTGGGCGACGAGATCGGCTCGCTCAAAGCGGGGCGGCGCGGCGATGTGGTGATCTGGGACGGCGACCCGCTCGAACTCGGCACGGCGGTGGCGGCGGTCTATATCGACGGCATCAAGCAACCGCTGCGCACCCGCCAGGACGCTTTGCGCGAGCGCTACATGGTCCCGCAGGAAGGCGCGTTGCCCAAGGCCTATGAGCGGTGAGGTGCGGCTGACGCAGCACCACAACTCCCGCCGTCACCCCGGCCTTGTGCCGGGGTCCACTGCGCCGCGAGCGTGTGCTGCATTGCTGGCGGTATCGGGCCCGGGGGGGTGGCCCCCGGCACAAGGCCGGGGTGACGGCGGCAGGGAGATTGCGAGGCCTCCACCACCTTGACTTTCCGCAGCGCACCATTTATGTGCGCCCTATCGAGGCGTCATGCAGCGTGATTAGGTATACCGTTAACCGGTAGCCCAAGCTCCGCCTCGGTCGTTATCCAACGGACTTCCCTTTTCACGCGGGGTGTCATTTTCCCCCGCCATCCGTGCGTCCAAAACGCGCGTCCATGGCACATGCAATGGACTGAACCATTATGACTTTCGCACAACTCGGCCTCGCCGAGCCGCTCGTCCGCGCGCTCGAAGCCAAAGGCTACACCACCCCCACCCCGATCCAGAAGCAGTCGATCCCGATCCTGCTCGAAGGCGGCGATCTGCTCGGCATCGCGCAGACCGGCACCGGCAAGACGGCGGCCTTCGTGCTCCCGTCGATCCAGCAGCTCGTCAACAACGAAAAGCGCGTGCTGCCGACGCATTGCCGCATGCTCGTGCTCGCGCCGACGCGCGAACTGGCCAGCCAGATCGCCGAAAGCGCGCGCGAATATGGTAAGTTCTCCAAGATGTCGGTCGCAACCGTGTTCGGCGGCACCAGCATCAACAAGAACCGCCAGGACATGGCGCGCGGCGTCGATATCCTCGTCGCCACGCCGGGCCGCTTGCTCGATCTGATCGAGCAGCGCTTCGTCAGCCTCGCGATGCTCGAGATCCTCGTGCTCGACGAAGCCGACCAGATGCTCGACCTCGGCTTCATTCACGCGCTGCGCAAGATCGTGCGGATGCTGCCCAAGCAGCGCCAGACCTTGTTCTTCTCGGCGACGATGCCCAACGCGATCCGCGAGCTCGCCAACCAGTTCCTCAACGATCCAAAGACGGTGAAGGTCGCGCCGACGTCGAGCACCGCCGAGCGCGTCGACCAGTTCGTCACCTTCCTCAACCAAGGCGAAAAGCAGGCGCTGCTGACGATCCTGCTGCGCGACGAGAAGGTCGAGCGCGCGCTCGTCTTCACGCGCACCAAGCATGGCGCCGACCGCGTCGTGAAGCTGCTCGGCGCCAATGGCATCGTCTCCAACGCGATCCACGGCAATAAGAGCCAGCCGCAGCGCGAACGCGCGCTCGCCGAATTCAAGTCGGGCAAGGCCAAGGTGCTCGTCGCGACCGACATCGCCGCGCGCGGCATCGACGTGTCGGGCGTCAGCCACGTCTTCAACTTCGAGCTGCCCAATGTGCCCGAGCAGTACGTCCACCGCATCGGCCGCACCGCGCGCGCCGGCGCATCGGGCACCGCGATCAGCTTCGTGGCGGATGATGAGCGGACGTACCTGCGCGACATCGAGAAGCTGACGCGCGTCAAGCCCGAGATGATGCAGCTCCCCGAAGGCTTCACCGCCGAAGCCGCCCGCATCAAGGCGGCACGCCCGGCGGGCTCCGACACGTTCGAACGTCGCGATGACTCCGGCCGTCACCGCGCCCCGCCCAAGGCGACGCATGCGGCACGCCCGACCGGTGATCGTCCAGCTGGCGCTGGCCGTCCGGCTGGCGCACGCCCCGAAGGCGCAGGCCGTCCGGCAGGCGGCGGTCGTCCCGGTGGCCAGGGTCGCCCCGGCGGCGGCTTCGATCGTCCGGGTGGCGGTCGCTCGGGTGGCCAGGGTCGCCCAGCCGGCGGCGGCGGTGGCCGTCGCTCGCCAGCCGCAGGCTGACTTCCCTTTCCCTCTCCCTGTGGGAGAGGGAGGGAGGAGCGAAGCGACGGAAGGGTGAGGGTGAGCAGCGCCCTCACCCTTCCCACCCAGCTACGCTTGGCGGGCCCCTTCCCTCTCCCAAAGGGAGAGGGAATTAATCCCAGATCCGCAACCACTCCCCTTCCGGAGCCCGTGCACTGCGCAAGCGGTTCGCGGGCTCTTCTGTATCCTCGAACCCGATCGCCATGCCGCAAAACAGCATCCGCTCGGGCGGGATGCCGATCGCATCGCCCACCGTCTCCGGGCACATCGCCCAGCACTCCTGCGCGCAGGTCGCCAGCCCGGCCTCGACCGCGAGCAGCATGACATTCTGCAGATACATGCCAAGATCGGCCCATTGCGGCGGCCCCATCCGCCGGTCGACCGTGCAGAACAGCCCGGCAGGCGCGCCGAAGAACTGGAAGTTGCGCGCGAACCATAAGCGCCGCCCCGCCTTGTCCTCACGCGGGATGCCGATCTCGGCATACATCGCTTCCCCCACGGCAAACCGGCGGTCGCGGTACGGCGCGACCAGCTCCTTGGGGTAAATGTCATAAGCGGGCGTCTCGGCCTGGCCCCATTGGAGCTTGTGCAGCACCGCCGCCTTGAGCCGGGCGAGCGGATCGCCGGTCAGCACGTCGATGTGCCAGGGCTGTAAATTGCCCCCCGTCGCCGCGCGCGCGGCCTTGGTGACGATGCCGTGCAGCACCGCCGGATCGACCGGATCGGCACGGAACCCGCGCACCGATCGCCGCGCCGCAATCGCTTCGCTGACCTCCATCACCCTATCCTTTCGATCATTCGGTATGCGAACCACCTTGCCGAGCGCGGAGGATCACGGCAAGAGAGGTTGCAAATAACAACGGATATGGAGAGTCGAGCATGGCCGAGGCATATATCGTGGATGCGGTGCGCACCGCTGGTGGCAAACGCGGCGGCAAACTCGCCGGTTGGCACCCGGTCGACATGGCGGCGGCGGTGCTGGATGCGATCGTCGCGCGCACCGGGATCGATGCTGCTGCGGTCGACGACGTCATCATGGGCTGCGTGATGCAGGGCGGGCAGCAGGCCGGGCAAGTCGGCCGCAATGCCGTGCTCGCCGCCCGCAACCTGCCAGACAGCGTCCCCGCCGTGTCGATCGACCGGCAATGCGGCTCCTCGCAACAGGCAATGCAGTTCGCCGCGCAAGCGGTGATGTCGGGCACGCAGGATATCATCATCGCTGCGGGCGTGGAAAGCATGACGCGCGTGCCGATGGGCTCGACCGCGACGCTGTTCATGAAAGAGGGGCTCGGCAATTACAAATCGCCCCGGCTGGAAGAGAAATATCCCGGCATCCTGTTCAGCCAGTTCATGGGTGCCGAAATGATCGTCAAGAAGCACGGCTTCGACCGCGCCCAGCTCGACGCCTTCGCGCTCGAAAGCCACCGCCGCGCCGCCGCCGCGACCGAGCGCGGGGCCTTTGCCGATGAGATCATCGCGCTCGACATCGAGACGCCCGAAGGCGTCGTCGCCCACGCCACCGACGAAGGCATCCGCTTCGATGCGACGCTGGAGAGCATCGGTTCGGTCAAGCTGTTGCAGGAAGGCGGCAGCATCTCCGCCGCCAATGCCAGCCAGATTTGCGACGGCGCCAGCGCGGTGATGATCGTCAGCGAAGCCGCGCTGAAGGCACACAACCTCACCCCGATCGCACGGATCGTGAACTTGACCGTAACGGGCGGCGACCCGGTCATCATGCTGGAGGAACCGCTGTTCGCGACCGACCGCGCGCTGCAGCGCTCGGGCATGAAGATCGACGATATCGACCTGTACGAAGTCAACGAAGCCTTCGCGCCGGTGCCGCTGGCGTGGTTGAAGCATACAGGCGCAGACCATGCCAAATTGAACGTCAATGGCGGCGCGATCGCGCTGGGGCATCCGCTGGGGGCCTCAGGTACCAAGTTGATGGCGACCTTGGTGCATGCGCTCAAGCACTCGGGCGGGCGGTACGGTCTGCAGACGATGTGCGAAGGCGGCGGCATCGCCAATGTGACGATCATCGAGCGGGTTTGACCACGGCGTCGCCCCGGCGAAGGCCGGGGCCGCCACGTTGCGAAGCGCAACACCGGCACTGCACACACCAAAGCGGCCCCGGCCTCCGCCGGGGCGACGAAGTAGGGGAGACCTCATGAATCTCGATTCCACCAAAGCCGCCGTCGTCACCGGCGGGGCCTCCGGCCTCGGCGCCGCCACCGCCCGCGCGCTTGCCGCCAAGGGGGTGAAGGTCGCGATCTTCGATCTGCAGACCGAAAAGGGCGAGGCGATTGCCGCCGAAATCGGCGGGGTGTTCTGCGAAGTGAATGTCACCTCGGAGGACTCGGTCGATGCCGGTTTCGCCAAGGCGCGCGCGGCGCATGGGCAGGAGTCGGTGCTGGTCTGCTGCGCGGGCACCGGCAATGCGATGAAGACCGCCAGCCGATCCAAGGAAGACGGCAGCATCAAGCATTTCAGCCTGGCCGCGTTCGACTGGCTCATCCAGATCAACCTGGTCGGCACCTTCCGCTGCGTCGCCAAATCGGCGGCGGGAATGCTGACGCTGGAGCCAGGCGAGGATGGCGAGCGCGGCGCGATCGTGATGACCGCCAGCGTCGCCGCCGAGGACGGGCAGATCGGGCAGGCTGCCTATTCCGCGTCCAAGGGCGGTGTCGTCGGCATGACACTGCCGATCGCGCGCGACCTGATGGGCGAAGGCATTCGCGTCAACACCATCCTGCCGGGCATTTTCGAAACGCCGCTGATGCAAGGCGCGCCGCAAGCAGTGAAGGACAATCTCGCTGCCTCGGTGCCCTTCCCCAAGCGGCTCGGCAAGCCCGAGGAATATGCCAAGCTCGCGCTCGCCATGGTCGAGAACAGCTATTTCAACGGCGAGGACGTCCGCCTCGACGGCGCGATCCGCATGGCACCAAGGTAACATCTCCCCTCCCGCTTGCGGGAGGGGCTGGGGGAGGGCAAAAAGGCCATCTCCGCACCTGCCCCACGCCCCTCCCCTAACCCCTCCCGCAAGCGGGAGGGGAATAAGGAACCTTCATGTCCCGCCCCGCCCCCCATCGCCTTGATCCCGCCACCTATCCGCATCGCGAAACGATCCAGACGCGCTTCCAGGATCTCGACGTGCTCGGCCATATCAACAATGTCGCGATGGCCGGCCTGTTCGAAAGCGGACGCGTGCGCTTCAATCGCGCGATGAACTTGACCGGATGGTCGGGCCATCGCTGGCTCGTCGCCAAGCTCGAGATCAATTATCTCGGCGAGGGCTTTTTCCCCGACGATGTCGAAATCGCCAGCGGGATCGGCGAGGTCGGCAAACGGAGCTGGAGCATCCTCGCCGCCGCCTTCCAAAAGGGCGAGTGCATCGCCACCGCCGACGTGGTGCTGGTAATGAGCGCCAGCGGCGGCCTGACCGAACTGCCCCCGGAATTCCGCGCCGGACTGGAGGCGCACCGCATTCGGGCTTGAGGGGTGGTGCGGACGGTGTCCCCCTTCCGTCAAGGGGAAAGCTGTCTCCTCCCCGTTCGCCCCGAGCCTGTCGAAGGGCACCTCTCCCCCCGCGATCGCTACGCCTGTGGAGAGGAGGGCTTCGACACGCTCAGCCCGAACGGGATTTGAGGGGACCTGCCTAAAGGAAATCGCCTCTAATCCGCGTCGTGGAACACCGCCGGGCGCTTCTGAATGTTGGCGGCGACTTGCTCCATCATCGGCGGCTGGCCGATCACCGCGATCTGCTCGGCGGTTTCGGCTTCGAGCATCGCCAGCGGATCGGCATCGAACGCCATGTTGCACAGGCGCTTGGCGCCGCGGATGGCATTGGGGCTCTTGGCGGCGATATCGTGCGCGAGCGCCATGGCCGCGGCGCGCGGGTCCTCGGAAATGCGCGTGATGAAGCCGTGGTGCAGCGCTTCCTCGGCATCGAATTCGCGCGCGGTATAGATCAACTCGCGCAGCACGTCGTCGCGCACCAGCCCACGCCAGATCGGGAAGCCCGCCATGTCGGGCACCAGCCCCCAATAGAGTTCGCGGATCGCAAAGCGCGTGCCCGGGGCCGCGATGCGGATGTCGGCACCCGACATGATCTGGAAGCCTCCGCCAAAGGCGACGCCATGCACCGCCGCGATCACGGGCACTGGCAGATTGCGCCAGCCCCACGTCACATGCTGCGGCAGAATCGCGCCCTGCGCGTTGCGATCGACGCGCGACAGGCCCGATCCGCCACCCGCCATGCTGGTCATGTCGAGCCCCGCGCAAAACGCCTTGCCCTCGCCCGACAGCACCACCGCGCGCACATCCTTGCGGGGGCCAAGCGCGTCGATCGCCTTGCCGATCCCCTCGAACATCGCCGGGTCGATCGCGTTCATCTTGTCGGCGCGGGTCAGCCGCACGTCGGCAACGTGGTGCTCGATGGTGGTGGATACGCGGTCGTTCATACGATCTTACTCCCGGTTTCGCCCCAATAACGGTCGCGAAGCAGCCTTTTGTACAATTTTCCGGTGGCATGGCGCGGCAATTCCGCCGCGAAATCGATCTGGCGCGGGGTTTTCACGCCCGACAGCTCGGCGCGGCACCAGGCGGTCAGTTCCGCCGCCAGCGCCTCGCCCGCTTCGGCCATGTCGACCGGCTGCACCACCGCGACGACGCGCTCGCCCATTTCGGGGCACGGCCCGCCGATCACCGCGACATCGGCGACGCGCGGATGCGTGATCAGTCGGTTTTCGATTTCCTGCGGATAGATGTTCACCCCGCCCGAGATGATCATGAAGCTCTTGCGATCGGTCAGGTAGAGATACCCGTCGGCATCCATCCGCCCGATATCGCCGAGCGTCGACCAGCCGCGCGCATTGCGCGCCTCGGCGGTCTTGGCGGGATCATTATGATATTCGAACGCGCCGCCGCCTTCGAAATAGACCAGCCCCTCGGCGCCGGGCGGCAAATCCTCGCCGTGCTCATCACAGATGTGCAGCACGCCGTAAGCCGCCTTGCCGACCGAACCCTTGTGCGTCAGCCATTCGGGCGAGGCGATGGTGGTCAGGCCATTGCCCTCCGATCCCGCATAATATTCGTACAACACCGGCCCCCACCAGGCGATCATCGCTTCCTTCACCGGCACCGGGCACGGCGCGGCGGCATGGATCGCGACCCTGAGGCTCGACAGGTCATAGCGCGCGCGCGTGGCGTCATCGAGCTTCAGCATGCGCACGAAATGCGTCGGCACCCATTGGCTGGCGTTGATGTGGTAGCGCTCGATCGCGGCGAGCGCGCGTTCGGGGTCGAAATGCTCCATCATCACCACCGTGCCGCCGAGCCGCTGAACCGTCATCGACCAGCGCAACGGGGCGGCATGATAAAGCGGCGCGGGGCTGAGATAGAGGCTGTCGGGGCCAAGGCCATACAGCCCGCGCGCGAGCATTTCGAGCACGGTCGCGCCCGCAATGTCAGGGTCTTCGGGCAAGGCGACGCGCACGCCCTTGGGCCGACCGGTGGTGCCCGAGGAATAGAGCATGTCGATGCCGGCGCGCTCATCGGCGATCGGCGTGTCGGGCATGGCGGCGACGGCGGGCTCCCACGCTTCCCACCCGGCCAGCGCGCCCCCGATGACGAAGCGCGCGATGTCGACGCCCGCCGCCGACACCGCCGCACCCAGGCTTGCCGAAGCGACCACCAGCGCCGCCCCCGAATCGCGCAGGATATAGTCGATCTCGGGCGCGGTGAGCTTGGTCGAGATGCAGACGAAGAACAAACCGGCGCGCTGCGCGCCCCACGCGATATCGTAAAATTCGGGCGTGTTCTCCAGACACAAAGCGATGGTGTCGCCCGCCTTCAACCCGCGGGCGCGAAACAGCTGTGCAGCGCGGTTCGAGCGGTGATCGAGCTCGGCGAAGCTGATCGCCTCCCCCGTTTCCGCCACGATCAGCGCAGGCTTCGCGGGATCGGTCCGCGCGTGAACGCTCGGGTGCGACATATCAGGGCCCTCTCACCGGCTATTTGGTTTCGTTTTGCAACGTGAAGCTATACCGCGCTTTCCGGGACCGCAAGCCGATAGCCGAGGCCCTTTTCGGTGTGCAGCAGCGGTGCCGCGAATCCGCGATCGAGCTTGGCGCGCAACGCGAGACATGCACCGCAACGACATTGGTGCCGGGGTGAAAATTCAACCCCCACACCGCGCGGCGCAATTCGTCATGCGGCACCACTTGCCCCGCGCGCTCCGCCAGATGCAGCAGCAAGCGATATTCGCGCGGCAACAAATCGAGCGCACGCCCCGAGCGCAACACGCGGCGCTCCACCCGATCGATGTCCAGCGCGCCGAGCCGAAGCCGCCCCGAATTCCGTCGCACCAGCGCCGCCAGCCGCGCCGCGATCAGCGCGTCGCTGGCGGATGCCGCAACCGCATCATCGGCCCCCGCATCGATCGCCGCCGCGACCGCCGCGTCGTCGCCCGCAACCACCTCGAGCATCGGAATGTCGGCGACACCGACCGCCCCACGGAAGAACCGCACCCCGGCGCGCGCGGACGACCCGTCGGGCACGAAGCGAAGGCCGCGCTTTGCGGCCTCCACACCAAGTCCGGGACGGAGCGGGCCCAGGGCCAGAACGGGTTCCACCGCATCTGTTTAGCAGCGGCCAAATGTGCAAATGCTGTGCTTTAAATCCGATTTGGACCAAATAGCGCCCGTCGCGCATAGCCCGCCACATAAGCGTCGGGGTCGTCCAACCCGCGAGCCCAGACCGCATCGCGCTCGGCCCGCCCGGGCTCGCGCGACGCCAGCGCGCGCAGCGCGGTGACCCGCATGCGCGCTGCCGGGTGGCGCTTGGCCAGGTCTTCGGTCAAGGCCAGACCCTCTTCCCCCGCATAATGCACCGCCAGCGCAACCAACGCTTCCGACGGCGCAGTGGTCAGCCCTTCCGCGATGGTGCCCGCTTCTACATCGAAACGGAACTGATCGCACCATGGCTGCGCACGATCATAAGCAAGGATATTGAGCGATACTGACAGGCTATCGGGCGGCAATTGCCGGTGAACATCGCGCCGAGCGCGATACAGCAACACCTTGCCCGGTTCGAGCCGCGACCGCTCGACGAAGCGCAAGTCCGCGCTTTCGCCGGGCAATCCCGTCACGGCATCGACATCATAATCGTAATAGTCGCTCCAATAGCCCGGTCCCTGATAGCCCACCGTCAGGAACGAGAAATTATGGTCGTGCGGCAGATCGTAGAAGAACGGCGCAGTGCCGCTCGCGCGCACGACGGCATCGTTGCGGGCAGGCCAGAAATTGGCGCGCAGCACATAGCGGCCATTGGCCGGCCGCAACAGAAACACCTGCGCGCCATAGGTATTGCCGCTCGATTGTCCTGAACAGCGGTCCTCCAACTCGGCAATCACCAGATCCGCCAGAAAATCGCGGTTGCGCCCAAGCCGCGCCAAAAGCGGACCAAGCGCTGCCAGCGAATCCTCGTCGCGCGCGTCGAACGGTGTCGCGTCGAGCGCGGCGACCAGATCATCAAGGCCGATCGCGTCGCCACTGCCGGGGTCCAGCACGCGCGGCATCAGGCGGCGATCCGTTGTTCAACCAGCGCCAGCGTCGCGCGCGCCGCCGCGCGCACCTCGGCATTGGGGTCCGCCTCCGCCATTTCACGCAAGCGTGGCAACGCCGCGCGGGTGTCGATCGCCAGCCACTCGCGCATCGCGCCCCACCGCAGGAAGAATGCCGGGTCGCGCGTCGCGGCGGCGAAGCGCTGCTGCGCGCCGGGGCGTTGCGCCAGGCGGAGATAGGCCAGCAGCATCTGTGTGCGCGCCGCGCGATCATCATTGGTCGCGATGCGCACCAATGCCCCGCTGCCGATCGCATATTCGCGCGCATAGGGGGCGGTCGCCGCGCGAATCGTCGCGTTTAGCGTCACCACATCGCTCTGCGCGGACTCGATCAAATGGCCGCGCGTGCGCCCGTCCAGCCGCACCACCGCGCCATCGCGCAGCACAAGGTCGGGCGCTGGGCGGCAAGGCCGCGCCGTCTCCGCCGAAAAGTCCTCCCCCATCGGCTCGGCATCCCATAACCGCAGCCGCGCATTTCCGGCGCGGACATAGCGCGTCAAGGTCAAGCGCCCCGGCACCACCACGGTTTGCGGCCGCGGTGCCGCCGAAAGCGCATCCGCCGACAACACCGTTGCCGCAATCGAAACTGCGGGGTTTTCGAACAGCACCGTCCCGATCCGCAGACCATCACGGGCAACGCGAAAGGGCGGCTCGAACCATGAATCGTCGGCCAGCGCGGCGACCAGCGGCGCGATCAGCGCGCCGACCCACTCCGCATCGGCCAACACGATGGCGGCCGCATCCTCGACCGCATTCCCGGCAAACGCGGCTTCCAGCGCACGATACGGCTCGCTCGCCCGAAAACGGGCGGCGGCGGCAAAAGACCGCGCCGCCGCCGCATCGAGCGCACTGCGCTCAGCCATTTGGGTAGATTTCGTAGATCAGGATCGCGACGCCGATAATGTAATCAAACACGTCATCGCCAACCAATTCGAGGCTACGAATCGCTCCGCTGGTGCCAATTTGCGTTCCAAGATCGACGATCTGATTGATGTCGATGTTAAAGATATCCATCGCGCGTCTCCCTAATTTGCCACCCACCTTGCGCCCGATGCTCCGGGCCCATGGATGCTACGCGCGCGACGAAGCCTTGGCGGAGTTAATTCGCTGTAATATTGCGCGGCCGCAGCCTGCCCACGGTAGTGCCGCGCGTCCACCAACACGCTTGCGCTGGTGCTGCATTGCAGTACATCGCAAGCACGATGACGCCAGAGACCTTGCCGCCGTTCGATCCTCAGCGCTTCATCCGCCACGGCGTGGGCGGGCATGGCGGATTGCTGAAGCTCAGCTATCACGCGCACGGCCCCGATTGGGTCGAACTGCAGCTCCCCTATCAAGCGGCCCTGGTCGGCGATCCCGGTAGCGGCGTGCTCGCCTCCGGGCCGATCCTGACGATGATGGACATGGCGACCAGCCTGGCGGTGTGGACGCGATTCGGACAGTTCCGGCCGCACGCAACGCTCGATTTGCGGATCGATTATCTGCGCCCCGCGACGCCGGGCAAAACGGTGTTCGGGCGCGGCGAATGCTACCGCATCACGCGTTCGATCTCATTCGTGCGCGGGCAGGCGCATGATGGGGATCCCGCCGATCCGCTCGCCCATGTCGCGGGCACCTTCATGTTCACCGACGCCCCGGCGGAGCGCGCATGATGCTGCCACCCTATGCCGAACTGCTCGGAATCACATTGGCCGATGCGGCGGACCCCACGCTGTTGCTGATGCCGAGTGCCGACACCCTGCTCGGGCGACCGGGCTATTTGCATGGCGGCGCGATTGGCGGATTGCTCGAAATGGCCGCGATCGTGGCTCTGCGCTGCGCATTGGCCGAAGATGGCGGCGGCCAGATTAAGCCGATCAACGTCACCGTCGATTATATGCGCGGCGGGCGCGAAAAGCCGACCTTTGCGCAAGGATCGGTCACTCGGCTTGGCGGCCGCGTCGCCAATGTCGAGGCGACCGCGTGGCAGGACGATGCCGACAAGCCGATCGCGGCGGCGCGCATGAACTATCTGATCGTGCGCCCCTGATCGACCTGGGGCGCGACGCTCACCCCTTCGGCGTAAGTCGCACCAAGGCCCCATCATCCTCCAGCACCCAGATCGCACCGTCGGGTGCCTGGGCGACGTCGCGAATGCGCGCGCCCATCGCCCATTGCTCCTCGGCCTTGGCGGTGTCGCCCGACACCGAGACGCGGATCAGCGCCTCGCCCGACAACGCCCCGATCAGCAAATTGCCGCGATATTGCGGGAATAGCGCGCCCGAATAGACGATCATCCCGCCCGGTGAGATGGATGGGTTCCACCACAATTTGGGCGCTTCAAGATCGGGGCGGCTGGGGTGATCGGGGATCATCTTCCCGCTGTAATTGTCGCCATTGGAGACGATCGGCCAGCCGTAATTGCGCCCCGGCAGGATCAGGTTGAGCTCATCGCCCCCCTGCGGCCCCATCTCCTCTTCCCATAAATGGCCATCGGCGGTGAACACCATGCCATAAGGGTTGCGGTGCCCGGTGCTCCACGTCTCGGCGCGCGCGCCGCCCGCTTTATACTCGGGATTGCCCGGCCATGGCTTGCCGTCGAGCGTCAGGCGCAGGATCTTGCCCAATCGCTGCTCGGGGTCCTGCGCCGGGGTGAAGCGCTGCCGCTCGCCCGACGACAGATATAGCGACTGGCCGTCGGGCGCGAACAGGATATTGGCCCCGAACTGCCCGCCGACCCCGTCCGAGCCCGCGCGCCACAGCACCTGCACGTTCGACAGCGCCGTTCCGCTCAACTGCGCGCGCGCCAGCGCCAGGCTGCTGCCAACCGTGCGCGGTTCGGAATAACTGATGTACACCAGCTTGCTCGTCGCGAAATCGGGCGCAAGCGCGATATCGAGCAGCCCGCCCTGCCCCTCGTTCAGCACCTTTGGCACACCGCTGATATCGGCGACCGTCCCGTCGGTCCGACGCCATTTGAGCTTGCCGGCCTTCTCGGTGATCAGCGCCGATCCGTCGGGCAGGATCGCAATCGCGAACGGCTCGACAAACTGGCCGATCTTCTGCGTGGCGAAGGGCGGCGTGGTCGCGCTGAGATTGGCGCGGCCGGTGGTCGCGGGAACGTTGGGCACCGTCGCATCGGGCGCATTGTCGGGCAGTGTGGTCACCGGCGGCGGGCTGGGGGACGGAGTCGGGGTGGCTGGATCGCCGGGCGATGCCACTGGCGGCGCGGTTCCGCTCTGCTGCGGTTGCGCCGAACAGGCGGTCGCAGCGACAAAGGCGATAACAAGCGGCAGACGGGACGACAGCATACGGACTCTCCGGCTTTTCCAAACCACTACCGTCATCCCCCCTCAGTTGTTCCGTTGCGCGACAGTGCGACATCCGCGACGGCTTGCCAGCGTCGCTCCACACGCCTATACGACGCTTATTCTCTACATCGCCAGGTGAAGAGGCTGGAGCCACCCGGTTCCGGCAGCGAAGACCTTTGCATGGGACATATCTTGGCCGACACGCCCGACCTGACTGCGCTGATCGCCCCCGAAGCCGCTGCGCTCGGCTTCGATCTTGTGCGCGTGAAGCTGTTCGGCGGCAAGGGCGACTTGACCCTGCAAGTGATGGCCGAGCGCCCCGATACGCGCCAGTTGACGATCGAGGATTGCGCCGATTTGTCGCGCCGCATCTCGGACGTGCTCGATGCGCTGGAAGCTGAGGGCCGCGATCCGATCACCGAGGAATATCGCCTCGAAGTGTCCTCGCCCGGCATCGATCGCCCGCTGACGCGGCTGAAGGATTTCGCCGACTGGACCGGCCATGAAGCGCGAATCGTGCTGGCCGCGCCGATCGAGGGGCGCAAGGTGCTGACCGGGCTGCTGAAAGGCGTCACCGACGACCGCATCACCATCTACGTGCAGAAGCATGGCGAGATGGAGATCAGCTTCGCGCAGGTCGGCACCGCAAAATTGTTGCTGACCGACGCGCTGATCGCCGCCACGCGGCCGCTGTCACTCGACGGTGCGGAAGAAATTGAAGACGAACTGGTGCCCGAAGGCACTGAAGACGAAGGACTGAACTGATGGCCACCGCAGGAACCTCTGGCGTTACCGCCAACCGCGCCGAGCTGATCGCCATTGCGAACGCCGTCGCGACCGAGAAGATGATCGACAAGGGCATCGTCATCGAAGCGATGGAAGACGCGATCCAGCGCGCCGCCCGCGCCCGCTACGGTGCCGAGAATGACATTCGTGCGAAGCTCGACCCCGTCACCGGCGATCTGCGCTTGTGGCGCGTCGTCGAAGTGGTCGAGGCGGTCGATGACTATTTCAAGCAGGTCAACCTGAAGGAAGCCGAGAAGCTCCAAAAGGGTGCCGTTGTCGGCGATTACATCGTCGATCCGCTGCCCCCGATCGAGTTCGGCCGCATCGCCGCGCAGGCTGCCAAGCAAGTGATCTTTCAGAAGGTCCGCGACGCCGAGCGCGAGCGCCAGTTTGAAGAGTTTAAGGACCGCATGGGTGAGATCATCACCGGCGTCGTCAAGCGCGTCGAATTCGGCCATGTCGTCGTCGACCTTGGCCGCGCCGAGGGCGTCATCCGCCGCGACCAGCAGATCCCGCGCGAAGTGGTGCGCGTCAACGACCGCATCCGCTCGCTGATCCTCAACGTGCGCCGCGAGAATCGCGGGCCGCAAATCTTCCTCAGCCGCGCGCATCCCGACTTCATGAAGAAGCTGTTCGCGCAGGAAGTGCCCGAAATTTACGACGGCATCATCGAAATCAAGGCGGCGGCCCGCGATCCGGGTTCGCGCGCGAAAATCGGCGTCATCAGCCATGACTCGTCGATCGATCCGGTCGGCGCGTGCGTCGGCATGAAGGGCAGCCGCGTGCAGGCGGTCGTGCAGGAAATGCAGGGCGAGAAGATCGACATCATCCCGTGGTCGCCCGACACCGCGACCTTCGTCGTCAACGCGCTGCAGCCAGCCTCCGTGTCGCGCGTGGTGATCGACGAGGAAGAGGACCGCATCGAAGTCGTCGTCCCCGACGATCAGCTCAGCCTGGCGATCGGTCGTCGCGGCCAGAACGTGCGCCTCGCCTCGCAGCTGACCGGCAAGGCGATCGACATCCTGACCGAGGCCGATGCCAGCGAGAAGCGCCAGAAGGAATTCGCCGAGCGCACCGAGATGTTCCAGACCGAATTGGACGTTGACGAGACGCTGGCCCAGCTGCTGGTCGCCGAGGGCTTTGGCGCGCTGGAAGAAGTCGCGTATGTCGAAGTCGACGAAATCGCGTCGATCGAAGGCTTTGACGACGATCTCGCCGCCGAATTGCAGAGCCGCGCGTCCGAAGCGCTCGAACGCCGCGAAGCCGCCAATCGCGAAGAGCGCCGCGCGCTCGGCGTCGAGGACGATCTTGCCGCGCTGCCGCACCTCAACGAAGCGATGCTGGTCACGCTCGGCAAGGCCGGGATCAAGACGCTCGACGATCTCGCCGATCTGGCGACCGACGAACTGATCCAGAAGAAGCGCCAGGAACAGCGCCGCCGCGCCGAGGATGCGCCCAAGCGCGCCGAGGACAAGGGTGGCGTGCTCGGCGAATATGGCCTGAGCGAAGCGCAGGGCAATGAGATCATCATGGCCGCGCGCGCGCACTGGTTCGCTGATGAGGAAACCGCTGGCGAGACGACGGAGGCGAGCGAAGCCTGATGCCCTTCGTCAGCATCCGCCTTGCCGGCACGGCCACGAAGGACCAGAAGTCCGCCATCGTTGCCGATGTCACCCAGTCGCTGGTTACGCGGCTGGGCAAGAACCCGGCTGCGGTGCAGATCGTGATCGAAGAAGTGAGCCCGGAAAATTACGGCGCGGGCGGGCAATTGCTCGCCGACCGCGATGCACCCAAACCGCAGGAGGACGCGCATGCGGAATCCTCGCAATGACACGCTAGCGGTTCAGACACCGACGTTCGCATTTCGCGTCCTCCCCTCCCTGAAACGGAGGGGAGCGCAATGACCGACATCGTCACCGAAGTCGCAACTAACGACGATCCCACCGGGGCCATCCGCCGCTGCATCCTGCTTGGCGAGCGTGCACCGCGCGCGGCGTTGGTGCGGCTTGCGCTGTCGCCCGATGGGCATGTGCTGCCCGACGTGCGCGCCAAGGCACCGGGGCGCGGCGCATGGATCGGCGTGACGCGCGCCGACCTGGAAACCGCCATCGCCAAGGGCAAATTGAAGGGCGCACTCGCCCGCGCCTTCAAAGGACCGGTGCTGATTCCCGACGATTTGCCCGGCATGATCGCGACCGCGCTGGAACGCGCGACGCTCGACCGACTAGGGCTGGAAGCGCGCACCGGAAACTTGCTGACCGGTGCCGAAAAGATCGAAACGGCGGCGCGTTCGGGCAAGCTGCATTTGCTGCTGCATGCGAGCGATGCCAGCACCGATGGCAACCGCAAGCTCGACCAGGCGTGGCGCATCGGCAACGATGAAGAGGGCAGTGCGCTCAGGGGGTTGGCACTTCCCGTGTCGCGTACCATATTGGCCGTGGCCCTGGGGCGGCAGAATGTGGTACATATCGGCCTAACGGAGCGCGATGCGGCGCGGCGGGTGAGCGAAACGCTGACACGCTGGCTGCATTTTATCGGACCCCACCCCGCCCTCGTGTCTTGCGAAACACCATCGCAGGGCGCATCGGCGCTTATATCCAACCCAGCGGGACGTGGCGCCCCTGTTGCGGCTGACGAAGACACATGCGAGGAATTTGAGTGAGCGATACCGACAACGAAAAGCCGAAACTCGGAATGCGTCAGCCCTTGGGGCTCAAGCGCACGGTCGAGACCGGCAAGGTCAAGCAGAGCTTCAGCCACGGACGGTCGAACACCGTCGTGGTCGAAGTGAAGCGCCGCCGCGTGCTCGGCCCCGGCGGTGCGCCGGTCGAGGCTGCCGTTGTCGAGGATGCCGCGCCCGCCGTGGCTGCGCCGCCTGCCCCACCCGCGCCGCCGCCGCGCCCGGCACCCGCGCCAGTTTCGCCGGGCAATTCTTTGCTGTCGCGCCAGGAGCTGCAGGCCAAGCTGCTGCGTGAGGCCGACGAAGCGCGCATGAACGCGCTTGAAGAAACGCGCCGCCGGGAAGAGCGCGACCGTCTCGAGGCGCAAGCCGAAGAGCGTCGCCGCGCCGAGGAAAATCGCCGCGCCGGCGATGCGCCCGATAGCCCGGCCGCGCCCGACCCCGCGCCGCAACCGGCACCCGAGCCGGTCGCCCCCGTGGCGGAAGCCCCGACCCCGGTTGAGGCTGCGCCAACGCCGGTCGCGCCAGCCGCTACACCTGCGCCCGTGGCAGCCGCACCCGCCCCAGCTCCGGTCGCGGCAGCGCCCGCTCCTGTCGCCGCGCCAGCACCGGCCCCCGCGCCAGCTGCGCCCCCGCGCCCGCTCGGCCTGCTGCTCGATCCATCGCTGCCCGCGCCGCGTCTGTTCACGCCGGTGCCACGCCCCGAGCGTCCACGTCCGGCCCCGCCGCCCCCGCCTGCTCCCGCAGCCGAGGCAACCCCTGCACCCACGACCAGCAGCGCGGCCGGTGCTGCCAAGCGCCCCGCCGTCGGTGTTGTGGCTCCCGCCAGCGAAGCGCCGTCGCGTCCAGGCCAGCGCGACCGCAAGGGCGACGAACGTCGCGGCGGCAAGCTGACCGTCAACCGCGCGCTCAACGATGGCGATGGCGCGCGTGCCCGCTCGCTCGCCGCGCTGAAGCGTGCGCGCGAGAAGGAAAACCGTCGGATGGGCGGCCCGCGTGAAGCGCAGGCCAAGCAGATCCGCGACGTTGTGGTGCCCGAAGCGATCACCGTCCAGGAACTCGCCAACCGCATGGCGGAAAAGGGCGCGGATCTGGTCAAGACGCTGTTCAAGATGGGTATGCCCGTCACGATGACGCAGACGATCGACCAGGACACGGCCGAGCTGCTGGTCACCGAATTCGGCCACAACATTGTCCGCGTCAGCGATTCGGACATCGATATCGCGGTCGAAACCGATACCGATCCCGAGGACACGCTGCGTCCGCGTCCGCCGGTCGTCACGATCATGGGCCATGTCGACCACGGCAAGACCTCGCTGCTCGATGCGCTGCGCGGCACCGATGTCGTGAAGGGCGAGGCCGGTGGCATCACCCAGCATATCGGTGCCTATCAGGTCACGCTGAAGGACAAGTCGAAGATCACCTTCCTCGACACGCCGGGCCACGAAGCCTTTACCGAAATGCGCCAGCGCGGTGCCAATGTGACCGACATCGTCGTGCTCGTGGTGGCAGCGGACGACAGCATCAAGCCGCAGACGGTGGAGGCGATCAACCACACCAAGGCGGCCGGCGTGCCGATGATCGTGGCGATCAACAAGGTCGACAAGCACGACGCCAATCCGCAGAAGGTGCGCGAAGCGCTGCTGCAATATGAAGTCGTGGTCGAGGAAATGTCGGGCGACGTGCAGGATGTCGAAGTCTCGGCGCTCAAGAAGACCGGGCTCGACGAGTTGATCGAGAAGATCCAGCTCCAGGCCGAACTGCTCGAGTTGAAGGCCAATCCCGATCGCGCGGCCGAAGGCACCGTGATCGAAGCCAAGCTCGACAAGGGCCGTGGTCCGGTTGCGACGATCCTGGTCAACCGCGGCACGCTCAAGGTCGGCGACATCTTCGTCGTCGGTGCCGAGAGCGGCAAGGTCCGCGCGATGACCAACGACAAGGGCATGCAGATCAAGGAAGCGGGCCCGTCCATGCCGGTCGAAGTGCTCGGCCTGTCGGGCGTGCCGCGTGCGGGTGATCCGCTGTCGGTGGTCGAAAACGAAGCGCGTGCGCGCGAAGTTGCCGAATATCGCCAGGGCGTGATGACCAGCAAGCGCACCGGGGGTGGCCCGGCCAGCCTCGAATCGATGTTCAGCGCGCTCAAGGAAAAGCAGGCGATCGAATATCCGTTGGTGGTCAAGGCCGACACGCAAGGGTCAGTCGAGGCGATCGTGTCGTCGATCAACAAGATCTCGACCGATCTCATCAAGGCGCGCGTGCTGCATTCGGGCGTCGGTGGCATCACCGAGAGCGACGTGACGCTGGCGGGCGCCAGCGGTGCACCGATCATCGGCTTCAACGTCCGCGCCAATGCCAAGGCGCGCGAAATCGCCGAACGCCAGAAGGTCGCGCTCAAATATTACGACGTGATCTATGACCTGATCGACGAGATCCGCGCCGGCATGGCGGGCGAGCTTGGCCCCGAGGCATTCGAAACGGTCGTCGGCCGCGCCGAAATCCGCGAGGTCTTCTCGGCGGGCAAGCACGGCAAGGCGGCTGGTCTGCTGGTCACCGAAGGCAATATCCGCAAGGCGCTCAAGGCGCGTATCACCCGGGCCGATGTCATCATCTACCAGGGCGAAATCGCCTCGCTGCGTCGCTTCAAGGACGACGTGGCCGAGGTCCGCGCCGGTCTGGAGTGCGGGGTGACCTTCACGTCGAACTTCGTCGACATCAAGCCGGGCGACTTCCTCGAGACGTTCGAAGTCGAACTGCGCGAACGGACGCTGTAATCTTCTCCCTCTCCCCTCC
>NZ_JH584235.1:3012497-3059021 GCF_000241465.1 Sphingomonas echinoides ATCC 14820 | reverse complement strand
GCGTTCGTTTTCGTTTACAGCCCCTCTCCCCGACCCTCTCCCCGGAGGGGAGAGGGAGGAGTAAGAAATGCGCCCTACCGAAACCCCAGAAACCCGCTCCGTCCGCCTGCTCCGCGTGGGCGAGCAAGTGCGCCACACGCTGAGCGACATCCTCGCGCGCGGCGATGTGCATGACGAGACGCTGGCCAAGCATCCGGTGACGATCACCGAAGTCCGCATGTCCCCTGATTTGCGTCATGCAACCGTGTTCATGAAGCCCTTGCTCGGCAAGGATGAGGAAGCGGTGCTGAAAGCGCTGCGCACCAACACCGCCTATCTGCAGCGCGAGGTCGCCGCCCGCGTTCAGATGAAATACGCCGCCAAGCTCAAGTTTCTAGCGGACGAGAGCTTTGACGAAGGCAGCCATATCGACAAATTGCTGCGGGATCCCAAGGTTGCGCGGGATTTGGGCGGCGAGGATTGACAGCAGCGCCGGTAAGACGCATCTTACCGCTATGAACACGCAAACCACTCTTTCGGGAAAAGGCCAAGTCGTCATCCCAAAGGACATGCGGGATGCACTCGGGCTTGTTCCTGGGCAAAAGCTTGACGTGGTGAGGGCAGGCAACGGCGTATTGCTGCGCCCGGTATTGCAGAAAAGCGGTCGCACGACGGAAGAGATTTTCGCGCATCTCCGCGAAATCGCGCCCAAATGGGAGGGGCCTCCGGTCTCGATCGAGGAGATGGACTGCGCCATCGATGCGATGTTCGCGGCACGATCCAAGGAAGACATCTGACTGTCGCGGTCGATACGAACATCGTCGTGCGTATTCTCGTCGACGACGATGCACGTCAGGTCGCGATGGCAAAGGCCGTGCTATCGCGAGATTTCGCGTTATTGCCGAGCGTATTGCTCGAAACCGAATGGGTGCTGCGGTCGAGTTACAAATGGCCGCGCGCCCGAATCGGAGAGGCGCTGGCGACGCTTATCGACCTGCCAACGTTGCGCGAGGCACCACCGGGTATCGGTTGGGTGATCGAGCGCTTCGCCAGCGGCGCAGACTTGGCCGATATGCTGCACCTCGCCGCCGCAGGCTCCGCCGAAGGCTTCGTCACGTTCGACCGCCGACTTGCCAAGGCTGCTGGCCAAGACACGCCCGTTCCCATCGAAACGCTCCCCTAATGGCCAAGCTCTATTTCTACTACGCCTCGATGAACGCGGGCAAATCGACCAACCTGTTGCAGGCCGATTTCAACTATCGCGAACGCGGCATGCGCACCGTGCTGCTCACCGCCGCGATCGATGATCGCTTTGCGGCGGGGACGATCACCTCGCGCATCGGCCTTGCCGCCGATGCCATCGCGTTCGAGCGCGATACCGATCTGGTCGCGGTCGTCACCCGCGAAGGCGAAGCGCCTCCAGCCTGCGTATTGGTGGATGAAGCGCAATTCCTGACCGCAGCCCAGGTTGACCAACTCGCCACGCTGGCGGATTTCCACGGCATTCCCGTGCTGGCTTATGGCCTGCGCACCGATTTCCTCGGCACTCTGTTCGAAGGTTCGGCGCGCCTGCTGGCGATTGCGGATTCGCTGATCGAAATCAAATCGGTCTGTGCGTGCGGGCGCAAGGCGACGATGAACTTGCGCGTCGGGGCGGATGGCCGCGCGATTGCGGCGGGCGCGCAGACCGAGATTGGCGGCAACGACCTGTACATTGCGCTGTGCCGTCGCCATTTCAGCGAAGCGCTCGCCGCCGCCTGATTTCGAACGGACCCCCATGACCGACCCCAATCTGCCCTATACCATCGCGGTGTGGCTCATTCCCCTCGTCATCGCGATCGTGTTTCACGAAGTCGCGCATGGCTATGTCGCGCGCCTGTTCGGCGATCCCACCGCCGAGCGGCTCGGCCGCCTGACGCTCAACCCGCTGCGCCATGTCGACCCGATCGGCACCGTGGTGTTGCCGATGGTGCTGGCGATCGTGCACGCGCCGATCTTCGGCTGGGCCAAGCCGGTGCCCGTAGATGCACGGAAGATGCGCAACCCGCGCCGCGACATGATGCTGGTGGCGCTGGCAGGCCCCGCGACCAATTTCGTGCTGGCGACGCTGACCGCCTTCGCACTGGCGGGGCTGTTGCTCGTGCTGCACGGCGTTCCAGCCCCGGTGCCGCCCTTCACCCTGGCGCGCTTCGCGGTCGATAATCTCGGGAATTTCCTGCAGATCAATGTGTTTCTCGGCATCTTCAACCTGATCCCGCTGCCCCCCTTTGATGGCGGGCATGTCGTCCAGGGCCTGCTGCCGCGCGCCGCCGCGATCCACTATGCCAAACTGGCGCGCTACGGTTTTCCCTTGCTGATCGTGCTGCTGTTCGTCCTGCCGATGATCAGCCCGCAGGCGGACATCGTGCGCCGCTTCGTCGCTCCCATCGCCGGGGCCGCCACCGACTTCTTCTTCGGCATCGCCAATCTGGGCGCGGCATGACTGGCGTGCATGGCTGGCTGATCCTCGACAAGCCGTTGGGGCTTGGGTCGACCCAGGGCGTATCGGCGGTGAAGCGCGCGCTGCGCGCCGCTGGCTATGATGCGAGCAAGCGCGGCATCAAGGTCGGACATGGCGGCACGCTCGATCCGCTGGCGACCGGCGTGCTGCCGATCGCTTTGGGCGAAGCGACCAAGCTCGCCGGGCGGATGCTCGACAGCGACAAGGTGTATGATTTTACGATCGGGTTTGGGGTGGAGACCGACACGCTCGATCTGGAGGGCAAGGTCATTGCCGAGAGCGCGGTGCGCCCCACCCTCGGCCAGGTCGAAACGGTGCTGCCGCGTTTCACCGGCCCGATCGAGCAGGTGCCGCCGGCTTACTCAGCGCTCAAGGTGGATGGCGAGCGCGCTTATGATCTCGCGCGGGCTGGCGAAACCGTGCTGCTGGCAAGCCGGGCTGTGACGGTGCACGCCCTTTCCTGCCGTCACCCCGGCCTTGTGCCGGGGTCCACCATGCCCCAAACCGATGCCCGAGAGGATGGGTGGACCCCGGCACAAGGCCGGGGTGACGGAGAAGGCCGGCTGGACTCCATCACCCTCACCGCCCACGTCTCCAAAGGCACCTATATCCGCAGCCTCGCGCGCGACATCGCGCTCGCGCTTGGCACGGTCGGTCATGTCACCATGCTCCGCCGCACCAAGGCCGGGCCGTTCACGCTCGACCATGCAATATCGCTGGACAAACTGGCCGATTTCGGTAATGCGCGCACCCTTGAACACAATCTCCTGCCGTTGAGGGCGGGGCTGGACGACATCCCGGCTCTATCCCTCTCCCCCGATCAGGCAGGGCTGCTCCGACAGGGGCGGGTGTTGATCGGGATCGCCGCAGATGATGGCCAATACTTCGCGACGCTGGACGAAAGTCCGGTCGCCCTGGTGGAGGTTCAGGACCGCGAGGTCCGCGTCATTCGCGGTTTCAACCTGTGACGATGTCGAAGGAAAGAATATGACGATCACTGCAGAGCGCAAGAATGCGCTCGTCAAGGAACATGGCCGCGTCGAAGGCGACACCGGCAGCCCCGAAGTCCAGATTGCGATCCTTACCGAGCGTATTCGCAACCTGACCGAGCACTTCAAGGGCCACAAGAAGGACAATCACTCGCGGCGCGGCCTGCTGATGATGGTCAACAAGCGGCGCTCGCTGCTCGACTATCTCCGCCACAAGGACGGCGCGCGATATACCGACCTCATCGCTAAGCTGGGCCTGCGCAAGTAACGCGACCAGTACGGAAACGGCGCCCTCGCGGCGCCGTTTTCATATGTCCCTCTTTCGCCATTCCGCACTCCGGCGGCATGGCAGGGGAGCCACGAAAGGCTCCAAACCGCGCGGGTCGGCTTAACCCGCACAGTGGCCCCGTCGGCATCCGGCCGGCGGCGTTGAAGGAAAAAAGATGTTCGATACCAAGACCGTGACCACCCAATGGGGTGGCAAGACGCTGACGCTGGAAACCGGCCGCGTCGCGCGCCAGGCCAATGGCGCCGTTATGGCAACGCTCGGCGAAACCGTGGTGCTCTGCGCCGTGACCGCCGCCAAGTCGGTGAAGGAAGGCCAGGATTTCTTCCCGCTGACCGTTCACTATCAAGAAAAATATTCGGCTGCCGGCCGCATCCCCGGTGGCTTCTTCAAGCGTGAGCGCGGCGCGACCGAAAAGGAAACGCTGGTCAGCCGCCTGATCGACCGCCCGATCCGCCCGTTGTTCCCCGAAGGGTTTTACAACGAGATCAACGTGATCTGCCAGGTGCTCAGCTACGATGGCGAAAACGAGCCCGACGTGCTCGCAATGGTCGCCGCCTCGGCTGCGCTGACCATCTCGGGCGTGCCCTTCATGGGCCCGATCGGCGCAGCGCGCGTCGGCTATGTCGATGGCGAATATGTGCTCAACCCGACGCTCGACCAGGTCAAGGAAGGCGATCTCGATCTCGTCGTCGCCGCGACTGGTGAAGCCGTGATGATGGTCGAATCCGAAGCCAAGGAGCTTTCGGAAGAGGTCATGCTCGGTGCCGTGCAGTTCGCGCACAAGGCGTGCCGCGAAGCCGTCAACCTCATCATCGATCTGGCCGAGCAGGCTGCCAAGGATCCGTGGGAAATGGCCGCTCAGGCCGATCTCTCGGCCGCCAAGGACAAGCTCAAGAAGCTGATCGGCAAGGACATCGCCGCCGCCTATAAGGTGACCGACAAGTCCGAGCGGTCTAACCTGCTCAACGCCGCGCGCGCCAAGGCCAAGGAAGCCTTTGCCGATGCCGCTCCGCAGGACCAGATGGCCGCGCAGAAGCTCGTCAAGAAGCTCGAAGCCGAAATCGTCCGTGGCGCGATCCTGAAGGACGGCCAGCGTATCGATGGCCGCACCACCACGCAGATCCGCCCGATCGAGGCGATCGTCCACTTCCTGCCGCGCGCGCACGGCTCGGCGCTGTTCACGCGTGGTGAGACGCAGTCGATCTGCACCACCACGCTCGGCACCAAGGACGCCGAGCAGATGATCGACGGCCTGACCGGCCTGTCCTACGAAAACTTCATGCTGCACTACAACTTCCCGCCTTACTCGGTCGGTGAAGTCGGCCGCTTCGGCGCGCCGGGCCGTCGTGAAGTCGGCCATGGCAAACTCGCCTGGCGCGCGCTGCACCCGGTGCTGCCGTCGAAGGACGAGTTCCCCTACACGATCCGCGTTCTGTCGGACATCACCGAGTCGAACGGCTCGTCGTCGATGGCGACGGTGTGCGGCGGTTCGCTGTCGATGATGGATGCCGGTGTGCCGCTGAAGCGCCCGGTTTCGGGCATCGCCATGGGCCTGATCCTGGAAGGCAAGAAGTTCGCCGTTCTCTCCGACATTCTCGGCGACGAGGATCATCTGGGCGACATGGACTTCAAGGTCGCAGGCACCGAAGCCGGCATCACCACGATGCAGATGGACATCAAGATCGCCGGCATCACCGAAGAGATCATGCGCAAGGCGCTGGAGCAAGCCAAGGAAGGCCGCGCGCATATCCTGGGTGAGATGAACAAGGCGCTGTCGTCGACCCGCACCGAGCTTTCGGCGCACGCACCGCGCATTGAGACGCTGCAGATCGACAAGAGCAAGATCCGTGAAGTGATCGGCACCGGCGGCAAGGTGATCCGCGAGATCGTCGCGCAGACCGGCGCCAAGGTCGACATCGATGATGAGGGCCTGATCAAGATCAGCTCGTCCGACACCGCGCAGATCGAAGCCGCGATCAAGTGGATCAAGGGCATCGTCGAGGAAGCCGAAGTCGGCAAGGTCTATGACGGCAAGGTCGTCAACCTGGTGGACTTCGGGGCGTTCGTGAACTTCATGGGCGGCAAGGACGGTCTCGTCCACGTCTCCGAAATCAAGAACGAGCGCGTCGAGAAGGTCGCGGACGTCCTTAAGGAAGGCCAGGACGTCAAGGTCAAGGTCCTCGAGATCGATCCGCGCGGCAAGGTCCGCCTGTCGATGCGCGTCGTCGATCAGGAAACCGGTGCCGAGATCGAAGACACCCGCCCGGCGCGTGAGCCGCGCGAAGGTGGCGATCGCGGTCCCCGTGGTCCGCGTCGTGATGGTGACGGCGGCCGTGGCCCGCGTGGCGATGGCGGTGGCCGTGGCGAAGGCCGTGGCGATCGTGGTCCACGCCGTGATGGCGACGGTGGCCGTGGCCCGCGTCGCGATGGCGGCGGCGAGCGCGCACCCCGTGCAGAGCGTTCGGGCGGCAATGACGACGGCCCCGCGCCCGAGTTCGCACCGGCCTTCCTGACCGGTGACCGCGACTAAAACCTCCGCGTCTTACGGAGAAAGAAGGGGCCCGGAGCGATCCGGGCCCCTTTTTCGTAAATTGGCAGCCCGCAAAAGGCGGTTGGTTTATTACGTACGCTGCCCTATCCCCGAACCGCGCGATGCGGCCTTTCGAGGCCCCATCGCGCATTCGCGCCGGTAACGGGAATGCAGTGCGCACGATCCGTGCAAATCTGCAGCTGTCCCTGCAACTGTAAGCGGCGAGTATGACGCGCATGTGGAACCGACGGTTCCGCGGCCACTGGGGAAGCCCGCCACCTTGGCGGACCACCTGGGAAGGCGCGCATCGTGCGATGACCCGTGAGCCAGGAGACCGACCGGCGCGGGTCGCTCTTGCCCGGCTCATGGGATTGGCCAGGCGCGAAACGATTTTCGTCTGAGCGACGAACGTGCGGCTGGGGCCGCATCGGGGGGCGGTGCCGGGCGCTTATGCGTCCGTCCGGTGGCGTGTCCCGACCGTTCGCAGCGGACGCCCCGGTCCTTGTCGCTCGACGCCCAAGGGACTCGTTTACGCCATGAAGACTCTGCTTTCCTCGGCCGCGCTTGCCGCGCTGCTGCTCCCCGCCACCGCCTTCGCTCAGGTCGCCCCCGATCCGGCACTCGCGCAAACCACCGACGACGAGTCCGCCATCGTCGTCACTGGCATCCGCTCCACCGTCACCCCGCTGCGTGCGGATCAGATTGGCGGTTCGGTCACCGTGCTCGATACCGATGCGCTCGACCAACGCCAGACCCGCACCGTTTCCGACATCCTGCGCGATGTGCCCGGCGTTGCGGTCAGCCGCATCCCCGGCCAGACGCAGATCCGCCTGCGCGGGGCCGAGGCCAACCACACGCTGGTGCTGATCGACGGGATCGAAGTGTCCGACCCCTATGCCGGCGAATTCGATTTCGGCACGCTGATCGCGGATGATGTCGCGCGCGTGGAAGTGCTGCGCGGGCAGCAAAGTTCGATCTACGGCTCCGATGCGATCGGTGGCGTGATCCAATATATCACGCTGACCGGGCGTGAGGCCCCGGGTGTCAGCGCGCGGATCGAAGGCGGTTCGTCCGGCACGGTCAACTCGGCAGCTCGGATCGCGGGCGTATCCGGCACATTCGATTATGCGCTGTCGGGCACGCTCAACACCACCGACGGCACGCCCAATGCGCGCGGAGGAACGCGCAATCTTGGCAATGACTCGGGCGCGGTGTCGTTCAAATCGACGTGGTCGCCCGCATCCAATGCGCGCCTCACCGCCGTCGCGCGCTATGCCCGCACTCAAGCCGATTTTAACGACAGCGACAGCAACCCCGCCAGCAAGACCTTTGGCTATACGATCGACACGCCAGGCGCGCATTTCATCAACGAAGCGATATACGGCCTGCTGCGTGGCGAACTCGATTTGCTCGACGGCAAATGGACGCAAGCGCTGACCGGCCAAATCGCCGACACCACGCGCAATGGCTATGGCGCGACCGCGCGCACCTATGGCGACACGGGCCAGCGGCTGAAGGGCTCGTATGAATCAACGCTCAAGCTCAACCAGGGCGCACTGCATCACCAATTGACCGTCGCGGTCGATGTCGAGCGCGAGCGCTATCGCAATACCGATCCGACCGGCTTTGCCTTCACCGGGCGGCGGCAAGTCGACAATGTCGGCATCGTCGGACAATATGACCTGACGCTCGGCGAGCATGCCGCGTTCGGCGCCTCGCTGCGGCAGGACCTCAACAACCGCTTTCAGGACACCACCACCTATCGCGTGCAAGGCAGCTATTGCTTCGACAGCGGCACGCGGGTTCGCGCAGCGGCCGGATCGGGCGTGAAGAATCCGGGCTTTTACGAACTCTATGGCTATAGCGACGGGCGCTTCATCGGCAATCCGGGTCTGAAGCCGGAGCGCTCCGAAGGATGGGAAGCCGGGATCGAGCAGAGCTTCGACCAGGGCCATGTGCTGATCGGCGCGACCTATTTCGACAGCCGTCTGTCGGATGAAATCTACACCATTTACCCCGCGCCAACGTACGTGGCGACACCCGCCAACCGCACCACCAAATCGCGCCAACACGGGGTCGAGGCGTTCCTCAACGCCCGCATCGGCACCGCGTGGCGGATAGACGCGGCCTATACCTATCTCCACGCCCGCGAGAATGGTGTGGAGGAAGTGCGCCGCCCGAGCCATATCGCCAGCGTCGCGGTCGGCTGGCGCGCGCCGCACGATCGCTTCGGCTTCACCGCCGTGGCACGCTACAATGGCGACACCAGCGACGTGGCGTTCACCGATCCGTCTTATGTCCCGGTCACCGTGCGGCTGCACGATTATGTGCTGCTCAACCTCAATGGCGACGTGAAGCTGACCAAGCATTTCACGCTGTTCGGGCGGATCGAGAATCTCAACAACGCGCATTATGAGGACGTGTTCAGCTTCACCAATCCGGGTCGCACCGTTTACGGCGGTGTTCGCGCACGCTTCTGATCACCCGCTCCGTCATCCGGGCACTGCCCCGGATGACGGAGCGCCATAGCAGCACCCTTGCAGCACTCCATAATTCCACTATAGTGGAATTATGGAAATAGAGAACGCTGTCGCCGCTTTGTCCGCGCTCGCCCATGCCGGGCGGCTCAGCGTGTTCCGCATGCTGGTCCAGGCCAGTCCCGAAGGGCTTGCGGCGGGCGAAATCGCGCGTCGGCTGGACGTTCCGGCCAACAGCTTGTCGACCAATCTCCACATCCTGTCGCACGCGCAATTGGTATCGAGTCGCCGCGATGGGCGTTCGGTCATCTATTCCGCGCGGCACGACAGCATGGCGACCTTGCTCGAATATCTCATGGAGGATTGTTGCGGGGGCAGTCCGGAGATTTGCGGGCAGTTGGCCGACACCGTGCTGCGCAGCCGTTGCACTGAGGAAGGACACGCATGACCGCCCCGATCGCCATCGATATCATCGTCTATCACAATCCGGCCTGCGGCACGTCGCGCAACACGCTGGCGATGATCCGCAACGCAGGGATCGAGCCGCATGTCGTCGAATATCTCAAGACGCCGCCATCGCGCGCGCTGCTCGAGCAGTTGATCGCGCGCGCCGGAATGCGCCCGCGCGATTTGCTGCGCGAAAAAGGCACGCCCTATGCCGAGCTTGGCCTGGACGATGAGAGCCTGAGTGACGCCGCGCTGGTCGATGCGATGATGGCGCATCCGATCCTGATCAACCGCCCGCTGGTGGTGTCGCCGCTCGGCGTGACGCTTTGCCGCCCGTCCGAACGGGTGCTGGACTTGCTGCCGACACCGCAACACGGTGCGTTCACCAAGGAAGATGGCGAGCAAGTGATCGACGCGCACGGCCAGCGCGTCGGCTGATGCTTATCGCCGTTCTGATCTTTCTCGCGACGATTACCCTCGTCATCTGGCAACCCCGCGGACTCGGCATTGGCTGGAGCGCGACGGCGGGCGCGGTCGTCGCGCTTGCGACCGGAACCATCGGTCTCGCCGACATTCCGGTGGTGTGGAACATCGTATGGAATGCGACGGGCGCGTTTGTCGCGATCATCCTGATCAGCTTGATCCTCGATGCGGCGGGTTTCTTCGAATGGGCGGCGTTGCACGTCGCACGCTGGGGCGGTGGCAACGGCAAAAGGCTGTTCGCGCTGGTGGTGGTGTTGGGGGCGGCGGTGTCGGCGCTGTTCGCCAATGATGGGGCCGCGCTCATCCTGACCCCGATCGTCCTCGCGATGCTGCGGGCGCTGGGTTATGGCGTCAAGGCGGCGCTGGCGTTCGTGATGGCGGCGGGCTTCATCGCTGATACCGCCAGCGTGCCGCTCGTGGTGTCCAATCTCGTCAACATCGTCTCGGCCGATGTCTTCAAGCTGGGCTTTGCCGATTATGCGTGGGTGATGGTGCCGGTCGATCTGGCCGCGATCGCGGCGACGCTCGCGGTACTCCTGCTGTTCTTTCGGCGCGACATACCGTCCGATTACGATGTCGCGCTGCTCCGCACACCCGGCGAGGCGATCAGCGACCGCGCGACCTTTCGCGCCGGGTGGGGCGTGTTGGCGCTGCTACTGGTCGGGTTCTTCCTGCTGGAACCGCTCGGCGTTCCCGTCAGCGCGACAGCTGCCGTTGGCGCGGTGGTGTTGATCGGTATCGCGGCGCGGGGTGGCACCATTGACACCCGCCAGTTGATCCGTACCGCGCCGTGGCAAATCGTGGTCTTCTCGCTCGGCATGTATCTGGTCGTTTATGGGCTGAAAAACGCCGGGCTGACCAATGGGCTCGCGCTGCTGCTGGATCGCACGGCGCAGAGCGGGCTTTGGGGGGCCACCTTCGCCACCGGCATCCTTGCCGCGCTGCTCTCTTCGGTGATGAACAATTTGCCGACGGTGCTGATCGGTGCCCTGTCGATCGACGCCACGCACGCGACCGGCGCGGTCCGGCAAGCGATGATCTATGCCAACGTCATCGGCTGCGATCTGGGGCCCAAGATTACCCCGATCGGTTCTCTCGCCACCCTGTTGTGGCTGCACGTGCTTGGGCAGAAAGACGTGCGGATCGGCTGGGGCTATTATTTTCGGGTAGGCATCACGCTCACCACGCCGATCCTGCTGGTGACGCTTGCGGCGCTGGCGATACGGTTGGGGTGATCGATCGAAAGGGCGGAGGGAGCACCGCAGTGCTCCCTCCAAGGATCGTTCAGAAGTTCGCCGTGAAACCAACTGCGAGGTTGCGACCCAGGCTGTCATAGCGTGCCGGGATCGTGTTGTTGCGCGCCAGGCTGATATTGTACGAATTCGCCAGGATCGGCGGGGCCTTGTCGAGCAGGTTGTTCGCGATCAGGCGCAGGCTGTAGCGCTTGGCAATGTTGAACGTCAGCGCGAGATCGAAGTAGCTGACCGGGGCGATATAGCCGAAGGTCTTCTGCACCCGATCAGGCGTGCCGCCGATCGCCGGATCGCCCGAATTGTTGGCGCTGGTGAGCGACCCGACATAGCGCCAGTTGAACGAGGCGTTGAAGCCATCATCCGGCGTAACATAGGTCGCGCGCAGCCCATGGCTCCACTTCGGCAGCAATTGGCCACAGCCATTGCCGTAATAACCGGCGCAATTGCGCTCGGGCTGCAGCGGCGAATCCTGGCCACCGGCGAAGGTGGTCAGCGAGCCGTTGAAGCTCAGATCCATCCGGCCAACCTTGCCCAGACCCAGCGCATATTGCGACTGGAAGTCCCAACCGCGCGCGATCGAGAAATAATAGTTGGTCGTACCGGCGCGGATGAAGCCGCTGGTCGGGTTGGTGCCGGCCGCCGCATAGAGCGTGCCATTGGCGGCGCGCACGATGCCCGAGCAGAAGAACGGATCCCCGTTCGAACGCAGGCAGCCATCGGTATAATAGCTGTCGTCATTATAGCCGAGCGAGTTGTTGATCTTGATCCGATAGCGATCGACCGAGAACACCAACCCTTTGACGAAGCGCGGCTTCAGGATGATGCCATAGGTCTGGGTATAGGCCGTTTCCGGCGCAGCGGTGAAACCGCCCGAACGGACGGTGCACTGGTCGTTCGGGCACAGCAGCGTCGCGCTGCCATAGAGCGAATCGGACAGGCCGGTTGCGCGGCACACTTCCTTCGACGCGAGCGGCGCGGTGGTGGTGATGGTCTTGCCCGGATTGGCAGGGTCAGCAATCTGACGCGGCACGGGAGCGCAGAAGTCGTTCTGCGACCCGCCCTGACGCGAATAGCTGATGTTGCTGGCCTGATACGCTTCGACCACGGTCGGCGCGCGCTGCGCCTTGTTGAAGGAGGCGCGGAACACGATGTCGCGAACCGGCGCGTACAACCCTTCCAGCTTCCACGTCGTGAATTTGTCGGGGTTGGAGCTGTATTTGGACAGACGCCCGCCGGCATTCACCTGAAGCTCTTCGATAAAGGGCTTGTGCTGAACCAAAGGTGCCTGAAGCTCGATATTGCCTTCCCAGACATGCTGGCGGAGGTCGGCATCCGATCCGCCATTGTCGGCCCGGAATGCCGCATTCGCGGTCGAGAACTGACGATCCTCGCGATATTCCACACCCGCCGCAAAGGCGAGCCCCTGATCGGCAAAGGGTGACTTGATGCCATATTTGCCGAGGTCGCCGGTCACGTTGGCGAGCACATCGTACAGGATGCCAACGGTGGTCTGCTTCTCGGCCGCGAGACCACTATACAGATAGTTGACCAGCGCCTGGTTGCTGTTCCCCGCCTTGAACGCATCGAACGGGACGCAATTCTTGTCGGTCCCATCGACGACCGAGGCGCAGGTCGGCGTGCCATTGACGTTGACCACGTTGAGCGAGCGGTTGACGTTGGCAAATTGCGGCAGCGAGGCGGGCATATAGTCCTGCTGGTTGCGCGCATAGACGCCGCCAACGTCATAGGTCCATGCATCGCCGATCTTGCCGCGAACACCGCCCGTCGCGCGAATGGCGCTATTGACATAGGTATCGGTCAGATACGGCACATTGAAGCGATAGCGCACATCGAGCGGCGCGAGCGTCGCGGTTCCGGCCGCAGCCCCGCAAATCGCGGATGCTTGCGACGCCGACAGGAACGGATTGTTGCAGTTCACCTGATACGGGTCGGACCCATAATTGGCGGCAGCAAACACCCGGGTCGGGAAGCGGTTGGTCGACTTATCCCGGAACCAGATGCCCGACCCGTAGATTTCCGCCGCCGGCGAGAGCTTCAGCGTTGCGAAGCCCCCGGCGTTCACGCGGGTGAAGGCGCGCTGGTACGAATAGCCGTCATAGGGGTTGGCCGCATTGCCCGCACCCGCGCCATAGGGAACGAAGCTGCGCGTGCCGTCCGGATTGTTGACATAGGCCGTCCCGTTGTTGGCCCCCGAACGGGGCGAGATGTAACCGCTGACCGAATAGGACGACAACGAGCAGCTGAGCGGGCCATCGGTACCGGTCTGCACCAATTGGCAGGCCGAGGTCGATCGCGCGTCGTACGGCACCAGATCCTGGTGCTTATAATTGACGAAGCCGGACACTTTCAGCTTGTCGTCAAACAGCGAGGTCCCGGCGGTCAACGTCACATCGGCACGGCCACCGTCATTGACCATCCCGGTATTGGTCGGGAAGCTCGATGCCTGCGCCTGCTGGGTGACGATGTTCGCGCGGTTCTGGTGGTTGTAGAAATTGTAATTGCCGTCGATCCGGATGCCCTTGAAATCGGGCTTGAGGACGAAGTTGACGACGCCTGCAACCGCGTCCGAGCCATAGACCGACGAGGCACCGCCGGTCAGCACGTCGACGCGATCGATCAGCGAGACCGGAATGATCCCCGCATCCTCACCGTTTTGCGTGCCCAGGCGCTTGCCGTCGATCAGCACCAGCGTGCGTTCAAAACCCAGGCTGCGCAGCTTGATGCGCTGGCGACCGTCCGAATCCTGGTAATTTTGCTGGCTGTCGGGCGCGATCTGCGGGAGGCGGTTCAATACCTCTTCGATATTGGTCGGCGACTGCGCCCGGATGTCCTGCGCGGTCACCGTGGTGATCGGCGCGGCCGACGCGATGTTCGGACGCAAAATGCGCGTCCCGGTTACCAGAATATCGCCGTCTGCCGGTGTGGCATCGGCTGCATCCGGTTTCGAGACGTGATCGTCGGCGGCGGCCTGCTGCGCCATCGCAGGCGCGGCGAAAGCCAGCGCCGCGCCCAGCGCAGCAAAGGATACAGAGTGACGGAGCATCATGAAAATTTCCCCTAATTACACATGCCGCCCGCGTTTTGCGTTACGGCACCGTGACAAGAGGTTCTATTCAAATTGGCAAACCGTCAATACCTAATTGATACCACGCCAAACCGATTTTGACATTTTATGCGTCCATGTCATGATCGTACATAAAGAATGAACCGGGGTGACCATGACCAGTAGAAGATCCTTGCTCGCCATGATGGGCGTTGCCGCCGGCGCATTGCCCGCGGCCAAGGCCTTGGCCGACGTAACGTCCGGGCCTGCCGCGCAAATTGTCTCGACCTGGGACTTTGGCGCGGCCGCAAACGACGCTGCCTATGCGAAGCTGGTCAGCGGCGGATCGTTGCTCGATGCGGTCGAAGCAGGGGCGATGGTGCCTGAAGCGGACCCGAACAACCACTCGGTTGGCTATAGCGGCTATCCCGACCGCGACGGTCACGTCACGCTCGACGCCGTCATCATGGATGATGCCGGCCGGGTCGGCGCGGTCGCCGCGCTCGAAGATTCCATGCACGCCATTTCGGTCGCGCGCCGCGTGATGGAAAAGACCCCGCACACGCTGCTGGTCGGCGAAGGCGCGACGCGCTTCGCCAAGGATCAGGGCTTCCCTTATTGCAAATTGCTGACGCCCGACTCGGAAAAGGCGTGGCGCGAATGGCTCAAGACCGCAAATTATCGACCCGAAGCCAATAGCGAGAACCGCATCACCCGCACGCCCGGCGGCGCGCTCGACCATGATACGATCGGCCTGCTCGCGCGCGATGCCAGCGGACGGCTGGCGGGTGCGTGCACTACCTCCGGCATGGCGTTCAAGATGCGCGGCCGCGTCGGCGATTCGCCGCAGGTCGGCAGCGGGCTGTTCGTCGAAGCGGGCGTTGGCGGCGCAACCTCGACCGGACTGGGCGAGGAAGTGACACGCATTGCGGGCACCGCGCGCGTGATCGCGTCGATGCGCGCCGGACGTTCCCCGCAGGAGGCGTGCGAGGAAGTGGTGAAGCACATTGCCAAGCTGCGCGGTGACGCCATTCGTGGAGTCCAGGTCGGTTTTCTGGCGCTCGATCCGCATGGCAATGTCGGAGCGTTCTGCCTGTTGCCGGGCTTCACCTATGCCGTCACCGACATGGCCGGCCGCACCGTGGTGCATAAAGGAACGTCGCTATTCCAGGCGTGACACCCAAACGCGGCATGCTCGAAGTCTGCGTCGAAACGGTCGCGGGGCTGGAGGCGGCACTTCGTGGCGGGGCCGACCGGATCGAATTGTGCGCCGCCTTGTCGGTCGGTGGACTGACCCCGCCGGGCTCGCTGATCCGCGCGACCGCGTCCGGCCCCCTGCCGGTCCATTTGCTGGCCCGCCCCCGCGCGGGCGGGTTTAGGTATAACACGGCAGAACAGGCGCTGATCGCCGACGACATTCGCGCCGCCGCCGACGCCGGGCTCGCCGGTGTCGTGATCGGGGCCAGTGCCGCCGACCGACAGCTCGATACCGCTGTGCTCGCACGCTGGGTGGATCACGCACGCACACTAGGGCAGCAGCGCGGTGCCGCGCTGTCGTTGACCCTGCACCGTGCCTTCGATCTGGTGCCCGATCCGCTTGCAGCGCTCGAGCAGGCAGTGGCCTTGGGGTTCGATCGTATCCTGACCTCGGGCGGAGAGCCGCGTGCGATCGACGGCGTGACAACGCTCGCTGCGTTGCATCGGCAGGCGGCGGGGCGGATCATCATCCTCGCGGGAAGCGGGATAAGCGTCGAAACCGCGCCCGCGCTGTTGG
Organism: Sphingomonas echinoides ATCC 14820; assembly: GCF_000241465.1. Lineage (GTDB taxonomy): Bacteria > Pseudomonadota > Alphaproteobacteria > Sphingomonadales > Sphingomonadaceae > Sphingomonas > Sphingomonas echinoides. The sequence continues at coordinate 3,043,236 of NZ_JH584235.1, read as the reverse complement.
CGACGGGCATCACCGAACTCCACGCATCGTGCCGCAGCACCCGCGAGATCGCCCCGGACGCCCCCGAACGCCGCTTCGGCTTCGTTGCGGCGCAGGACGGCGATACCGATGTCGATCGCGTCGCAGCGCTTGCGCAGCTGGTGCATTTTGCGGCTTGAGTAATACCAATATAAAACCTATCCCGGCTGAGATAGCAATCGGACCAGCCATGCACGATACCATATCCATGACCGCTTCGCCCGTTTTGGGCCCAACGCTGATGTTTCAGGAAGCGGCGGAGGCCGGTGCCGCCGTCGCCCGCATGCTCGCCGCCAATGGACCGGCCTTCGCCGCGCTCGGCGCGAAGCTGCGCGCCGCCCCGCCCGCCGTTATCGTAACCTGCGCACGCGGATCGTCCGATCATGCCGCCACCTATGGCAAATATCTGATCGAGACGCGCACCGGCATTCCGGTGGCATCGGCCGCACCGTCGGTCGCCTCGGTCTATGCCGCGCCCGCCGTACAGGGCCATGCGCTGTGCATTGCCATCTCGCAAAGCGGGCGCAGCCCGGACTTGCTCGCCACCGTGGCCGCGCAAAAGGCGGCGGGCGCGCATGTCGTCGCGTTGGTCAACGATGCCACCTCCCCGCTCGCCGACACCGCCGATACGGTGATCGCGCTGTCGGCCGGGGTCGAACGGTCGGTCGCTGCGACCAAATCCTACATTGCATCGCTGGCAGCACTTGCTGCCTTGGTGGCGGAGTGGGCCGAGGACGACACATTGCGCCGCGCCGTCGCGGGCTTGCCCGATGCGCTCGCGCGGTCCTGGGCGCTGGACTGGGGCAGCGTTGGCGCGAGCCTGCAGAACGCGACCAACCTGTTCGTCATTGGGCGCGGGCTTGGCCTTGCGGTCGCGCAGGAAGCGGCGTTGAAGCTGAAGGAAACCTGCGGGCTTCACGCCGAAGCCTTCAGTTCGGCCGAGGTGCGCCACGGCCCGATGGCGATCGTTGGCAGCGGCTTTCCAATCATCGCCTTCGCCACCTCCGACGTGATTGGCGACGACGTCCGCGCGGTTGCGGCGGACTTTGCCGCGCGCGGTGCGCGTGTCAGCCTGGCCGACGCACGCACCGATGGGGCGGGTGACCCGCCCGCGCTTACCGCCGACCCCGCAATCGAGCCGATCCTGATGATCCAGAGCTTCTATCGCATGGCCGATGCGCTTTCGCGCGCGCGCGGGTACAATCCCGATGCGCCGAGCCATCTCAGCAAGGTTACCCGCACGCTATGACGTCTTATGCTTTCGTAAACGGCAATATCGTCACGCCGCGCGGAATCCTGTCCGCTGCGACGATCGACGTCGAGGGCGGCGTCATCGTCGCGATCATGGAGCGCGCCGGTGCCGGAGCGATCGATCTTGACGGTGGATGGCTGATGCCCGGCTTCATCGACACCCAGGTCAATGGCGGCGGCGGCGTGCTGTTCAACGACGAACCGACCGTCGACGGGATTGCCGCGATCGGTGCGGCGCACCGGCCTTATGGCACCACCGCCTTCCTGCCGACGCTGATCAGCGATTCGGCAACGGTCATCGGCCAGGCGCTGGAGGCAACCGATGCGGCGATTGCGGCCGGTGTTCCGGGCGTGGTCGGCGTGCATATCGAGGGGCCAGTCATCAACGTTGCGCGCAAGGGCATTCACGATGCCGCGCGCTTCGTCACGCTCGACGATACGCTGATGGCGTTGCTGATGCGGCCGCGCCGTGGTCGCGTGATGGTCACGATCGCGCCCGAATTGGTGCCGCTCGATCGCATTGCCGCGCTCGCGCGCGCCGACGTGCTGGTCAGCCTTGGCCATAGCAATGCGACCTATGCCGAAGCGACGGCAGGGTTCGCCGCCGGCGTGACGGGGGTCACCCATCTGTTCAACGCAATGTCGCCGCTCATTCAGCGCGCGCCCGGCGCGGTTGGTGCCGCGCTGGACAACCAGTCGGTCTATTGCGGGCTGATCGTCGATGGCTTCCATGTCGACGATGCCGCGCTGCGCATCGCGCTGCGCGCGCGCCCGGCGGATCGCATGATGCTGGTCACCGACGCGATGCCGTGCGTCAACACCGCCGAGACCACCTTCCTGCTGCAAGGCCGCCCGATCCATGTCGAGGGTGGCCGCTGCATCGGGGCGGACGGTACGCTCGCCGGGTCGGATCTCGACATGGCACGCGCGGTGCGCAACACCATTACCCGGCTCGGCATCGCGCCCGAGCGCGCGGCGGCGATGGCGGCAACTCATCCGGCCGCCTTCCTCGGCCTGTCGCGGGATCGCGGTGCGATCACGCCGGGCAAGCGCGCGGACTGGGTGCAGCTCGACGCCGCATTCCACCCAATCGCGACCATCATTGGCGGAGACGTTGCGGCGACGGCCCGGTCCGAACCCGTCCCTGCCTGACCCTTCGCGCTTTGCGCGTCCTGCCCCGTTTGAGGAGAAACCATGGCGTCGATCGTGCTGTCCGCACCGTTACAAGGCTGGGTCACTGCGCTGGACGATGTTCCCGACGCCGTGTTCGCCGGGCGGATGCTGGGCGACGGGCTGGCGATCGATCCCACCGGCACTTGCCTGTACGCGCCCTGCGACGGGCGCATCGTCAGCGTGCAATCGACCGGCCATGCGCTGACGATCGAAGCCGATAACGGTGCGCAAATCCTGATCCACCTCGGCATCGACACGGTCGGGCTGGGCGGGCGCGGCTTCACCCCGCATGTGCGCGCCGGGGACCGAGTCGCTACGGGCGACGCCCTGATCGACTTCGATCTCGATCTGCTGGTGCGCGAAGCCCCGGCCGTGATCACGCCGATTCTTCTGGTGGAAGGCGAAGGCTATGCGCTGAGCGATCGCGCGGCGATCGGGCCAATCGCGGTCGGTGCGCCGCTGATGACGGTGCGGGCGATCGCCCCGTCGGCGACCGAGCACACCGACCGCAGCGATATGCCGCGCGAAGAGCGCACGCTGCGCATCGATCTGGCTCACGGCATCCACGCCCGCCCGGCCGCCCGCATTGCCGCCTGCGCACGCGCCTTCCGCGCGACGATCACGCTCGGCAAGGGCGCGCGCACTGCCTCAGCGCTCAGCCCGACCGGGCTGCTCGCGCTGGGCATCGGGCATGGCGATACGATCACGCTGGCCGCGCAGGGCAGCGACGGCACCGCCGCGCTCGATGCGCTGGTCGCGCTGATCTCCGGCGGCATGGACGAAGCGCCCGCGCCTGCCACGCCGCCGCCCGCCACCATGCGCCGCGCTGATGTGCCCGAGGGCGCGCTTGCGGGCGTGACCGCAGCGCCGGGGCTCGCGATCGGGCCGGTACGGCATCACCGCGCCATTGACCCAGAGGTTCCGTTGCTGGGGCGCGGCATTGCCGCCGAGCAGGCCGCCTTCACCACCGCCCATGCCGCGCTCATCGCCGACATGACCCGGCAGGCCGCCGCCGCCCACGGGCCGGCACGCGCCATTCTGGAGGCGCACGCCGCGTTGCTGGCAGATCCGGCGCTGATCGAGACGACCCACACCGGCATCGCCCGCGGCGAAAGCGCCGCTTATGCGTGGCGCGCCGCGATCCGCCCGCAAGCCGATGCGCTGCGCGCCGGTGGCGACCCGCATCTCGCCGAACGCGCCGACGATCTGCGCGACCTGGAACGCCAGTTGCTCGCCCGGCTGTTGGGCGGGGCCGAAGCCGCGCAGATCTATCCCGCCGGCACGATCCTGATCGCCGAGGATCTGATGCCGTCCGATCTGATCGGCTCGGCCGAGGGCCTGGCCGGTCTGTGCATCGCCAAAGGCGGCCCGACCTCGCATGTCGCGATCCTCGCCGCCTCGATGGGCTTGCCCGCATTGGTCGCGATCGGCCCCGACGTGCTGGATATCGCTGACGACACCCGCGTCATTCTCGATGCGAGCAACGGCCTGCTCCACACCGCTCCCTCCGCCACGCAGCTGGCCGAAGCCGAAGCCGCGCAAGCCAAGGCCGCCGCGCGCCGCGCAAGCGCGCTCGCGCGGGCGGGCACACCCTGCCACACAGCCGACGGCACCCGCATCGAAGTCGTCGCCAATCTCGGTTCCGCCGCCGAAGCGGCCCCCGCTATCGCCAATGGTGCCGAAGGCTGTGGCCTGCTGCGCACCGAATTCCTGTTCCTCGAACGCGACACCGCGCCCTCGGTCGCCGAACAGGCCGCCGAATATCAGGCAATCGCCGATGCGCTCGAGGGTCGCCCGCTGATCGTGCGCCTGCTCGACATTGGCGGCGACAAGCCCGCCCCCTATCTGCCGATCGCGGGCGAGGAAAATCCGGCGCTGGGCTTACGCGGTATCCGCGTCGGCCTGGCCCACCCCGCCTTGCTCGAAGAGCAGCTGCGCGCGATCCTCGCGGTACAGCCGACCGGCCAATGCAAGATCATGCTGCCGATGGTCGCCCAGATCGAGGAACTGCGCCGCGTCCGCGCGCTGCTCGACCGTCTGTGCGCGGAACTCGGCATCGCCACGCCGGTGCAGCTCGGCATCATGGTCGAAACCCCCGCCGCCGCCGTCACCGCCGATCTGCTGGCGCGCGAGGCCGATTTCCTGTCGATCGGCACCAATGACCTGACGCAATATACGCTGGCGATGGACCGCGCCAATCCGGCAGTCGCAAGCGCGCTCGACGGCCTGCACCCCGCCGTATTGCGCCTGATCGGCGAGACCTGTCGCGGCGGTGCCGCGCACGGCCGCTGGACCGGCGTGTGCGGCGGTCTCGCCTCCGATCCGCTCGCCGTGCCGATCCTGCTCGGGCTCGGCGTCACCGAATTGTCGACCGCGCCGGTAATGGTGCCGACGATCAAGGCGCTGGTGTCGGACGTCACGCTCGCGGCCTGTCGCGATCATGCCGCCGCCGCGCTTGCCTGCGCCTCCGCCGCCGAGGTGCGCGCCCTCGCCCGAAGCTTCGCGACCAAGGAGATGTCGGCATGAAATCGATCCTGGGGGCGCTCCAGCCGCTTGGCCGCGCGCTGATGCTGCCGATCGCGGTGCTGCCGATCGCCGGCCTGCTGATGCGGCTCGGCCAGCCCGATCTCATCCCCGGCGGCCTGCCCTTTATCGGCGCGGCGGGGCAGGCGATCTTCGACCATCTCGGCCTGCTGTTCGCGATCGGTGTCGCGACCGGCTTTGCGCGCGATGGCAATGGCGCTGCGTGCCTCGCGGGTGTCACCTGCTTCCTGGTGACGACCGAGGCAGGCAAGACGCTGCTGACGGTTCCCCCCGAAGCCGTTGCAGGCTTCACCGGTCCATCAATCGACCTCGCCACGGCGGCATGGAAAGCCAAGGTCATGGCGCGGCTCGACGTGCCGATCGGGATCCTGTCGGGGCTGGTCGGCGGCCTGTTCTACAATCGCTTCTCGGCGATCAAACTGCCCGAATATCTCGCCTTCTTCGGCGGCCGCCGCTTCGTGCCGATCGTCAGCGGACTGGCCGGGCTCGCGCTCGCGCTCGTCGTCGGACTCGGCTTCCAGTCGATCAGCAACGGCATCGACGCGCTCAGCACCGCGGCGACCAGCGCGGGCGCGCCGGGGCTGTTCGTGTTCGGCTTGCTCAACCGGCTGCTGCTGGTGACGGGGCTGCACCATATCCTCAACAACGTCGCCTGGTTCGTGGTCGGCGACTGGCACGGCACCACCGGCGATCTGCGCCGCTTCTTCGCGGGCGACCCGAGCGCCGGAAGCTTCATGGCCGGGTTCTTCCCGGTGATGATGTTCGGTCTGCCTGCCGCCTGCCTCGCCATGTACCACGCCGCCGCGCCCGATCGGCGCAAGGCGGTCGGCGGCATGCTGTTCAGCCTCGCGCTCACCTCCGCGCTGACCGGGGTGACCGAGCCGATCGAATTCAGCTTCATGTTCCTGGCCCCCGTTCTGTTCGCCATCCATGCCGTGCTGACCGGCCTGTCGATGGCGCTGATGGACCTGCTCGGCGTCAAGCTCGGCTTCGGCTTCTCGGCCGGGCTGTTCGATTACGTGCTGAACTACGGCAAGGCGACGCGCCCGCTGCTGCTGCTGCCGGTCGGCGCGGTCTATTTCCTGCTCTATTACGGCATCTTCCGTTTCTTCATCAAACGGATGGACTTGCCGACCCCCGGCCGCGAGCCGCTCAGCGATACCCCTGCGACATCCTCCCCAGTCGTCGCAGGCGGGCGCGGTGCGGCCTTTGCGCAGGCGCTTGGCGGCGGGGGCAATCTCACCACCGTCGGCGCCTGTACGACGCGGCTGCGGCTGGTGGTACGCGATCAGGCGCTGGTCGATGACGCCGCGCTCAAGGCGCTCGGCGCACGCGGCATCATCCGTCCCTCGGCGACCGCGCTGCAAGTGGTGCTCGGGCCGATCGCCGATGTCGTCTCGGTCGAAATCCGCGATGCGCTCGCGCTCGGCGGCGGCATTGTCGCGCCACCGGCCGCCGCCGCGCCGACCGCGGAGCCCAAGCTGACGCTCGCCGCACCCTTGCTCGCGGCGCTGGGCGGCGCGGACAATATCGCCGACAGCGCACGCTATTTCGGGCGGCTGCGGGTCATGCTGCGCGATGCGGCCAAGGCCGACCAGGCGGCGCTCGACACGCTCAACCTGCACGCAGTCGCACGCCCCGCGCCGGGGCTGCTGCATCTGCTCGGTGACGAAGCCACGCTCGGGCGGCTGATCGCCGCCTGAGCCTCTGGGGGCAAGCCTCTCCCCCCCAACCCGTTCGTTTCGAGCGTAGTCGAGAAACAGCCACAAGCGCGGTGCCAGGTTTCTCGACGATGCTCGAAACGAACGGGGGGAAGGGAACCCTACACCGCCGCCAGCGTAACCGGCCCCAAAATCCCCGACTCACCCCCCGCATCCGCCTCGATCACCAGCACGATCCGCCGCGCACCCGCCCCGGCGGGCACACGCGCACTCAACGGCCCTGCCGCGCCATCGGCCTTGTCCGCGAGGCGCTTGCCATCGACCCACAGTTCCGCACGCCCGCCGATCGCGGCGAAGCGCAGCATCCCGCCGCCTGCCGCCACCGCGCGCCACGGCGTGATCGCGGCGCGATAGACGCGCCAGCGCCCGCCCGTTTCGACCGGCGTCGGCGTGCCGCTGCGCACGAACGCCCAGCTATTGTTATCGCCATCGCTCGGCGCGAGATCGGGCGAAGGCCGCGCGTCGAACGCCGCCGAGCGCCGCCACTGCGCGATGCGCTGCTGCGGCGCGATCGCGGGAACCTGGCCGGGCGGATCGATCGCCAGCCGGTCGATCATCAACCGCGCCGGGGCAAGACCGTCCGCCTGCGCCGTCATCACGATCCGCCCACGCCCGACCTCGGCGCGCACGATCACTTGTGCGAGACCGTTGAATAACGAGCGCGCGCCATGGTCGGGCGGCGATTGTTCGGGCTCATGGCTGTTTGGGTCACCATTGCCGAGCCCGATGATCGCCGCGCCAGCGACCGTGAAGCGCGCCGGTAGATTGGCGGTCGGCACGTGCCGCCCCTTTGCATCGATCGCATCGACCGTCACCGGCTGCACATCCTCGCCATCGCCCGCCATCACGCCGCGGGCAGGCGTCAGGCGCAACGCAACCGGTCGCCCCGCCGTCTCCTGCGCCGCGCGCGCGACGATCCGACCACCGCGCCGTGCGACCACCTCGATCCGGCCCGGCGCATAGGGCACTTTCCAATGGTTCCCCAGGAACCGGTCGACCGCCTGCGTGCCCAGCTCGCGCCCGTTCAGGCTGACCGTCACCTGTTCGGCATTGCTCATCACCACGACATCGATGCTGTGCCCCTCGCGCCCCGGCCACGTCCAATGCGGCGCGAGGCTCAGGACCGGCGCATCGTCGATCCATTGCGCGCTGCGCAGGCCAAAGGCGGTCTTCGGGAAACCGCACAAGTCGAGAATGCCGAAGAAGCTCGAGATCGTCGGCCACTCATAAGGCGTCGGCTCGCCATGATAATCGAAGCCCGTCCACACGAACCCGCCAGCCACGAACGGCCGATCGGCGATCATCTTCCAGCTCGGCCCATGCGGTGCCCCCCAGCCGGCCGCTTCGCGATCATAAGACGTCGCAATATGCGCCTTCGGGTCGCTCTCGAACGCGCCGCGCGTCTGATACGCGCTGGTGTCCTCGGTGCTGATGATCGGCTTGGTCGGGACCAGCCGATGATAGACGTCATATTGGTCCTGATAATAATTGAACCCGGTGACATCGACTTCGGTCGAGGTGTTGACCGGATCGTTGAACGCGCCATTCATCGCCACGGTCACGGGCCGCGCATCGTCCAGCCGCTTCAGCGCCGCCACCATCCGCCGCGTCATTTCGACACCCTGCGGCGTCGATTTCAGCGGTTCCTCATTCCACAGCGTCCAGATGATCACGCTGGGGTGGTTGCGGTCGCGCCGCACCAGCCATTCCAGTTGGGCCAGATAGTCGGGCGACGGGTTGAAACGGCGATTCTCGTCCATCACCAGCAAGCCCATCCGGTCGCAATAGTCGAGCAGTTCGGCGGTCGGCGCGTTGGAGGACATGCGCACCGCGTTGCAGCCCATCGCCTTCAGACGTTGCAGCCGCCAAGAGAGCAAAGCGTCGGGCATGGCGGTGCCGACCCCGGCGTGATCCTGATGGAGACACACGCCTTTGATCTTCACCGGCCGCTCATTGAGGAAAAACCCGCGCTCGGCGTCGAAGCGGATCGTGCGGAAGCCGATCGGGATCTGCCGCACATCCACCACGCCCCCGTCGCGCAGCACGTGTACGCGCAGCGTGTAGAGCGTCGGCGTTTCCACCGACCACAACCGCGCATCGCCAACGTCGAGCGTCAACGTGGCATCGGCCTGCTCCAGCACCGGCACCGTCGCCGCGACGCTCGCGCGCTGGACCGCGTGGCCGTCCGGATCGAACAGCGTCGCCTCGACCGTCACCGTCGCTGCGGCGCGCCCGCTATTGGCAAGCGTCGCCACGACGGGCACCTGCCAGCGGCCCGCCGCATCGCGGCGCGGGTCACAATAGACGCCGTCGCTGATGATCGCGACGGGCGCGCGGCAGACCAGCCAGGCGTGGCGATACAGCCCCGCCCCTTCATACCACCAGCCCTCCCACGCACTCGCATCGACCCGGATCGCGATCACGTTCGGCTCGTCGCCAAAGGTCGCGAACGGCGTGATGTCGGCATAGACGCTAGCATAACCCGACCAGCTATGCGCGACGACGCTGCCATTCACCCAGATCGTCGCATTGGTGGCGATGCCGTCGAAATGCAGCTCGATCGTCTTGCCGCGATCGGCGGGATCGAGCAGCAGTGTGCGACGATACCAGCCAATCCCGCGCGGCCGATACCCTTGCGAGATGTTCGCGCTCTCGACGAACGGCTGCGCCGCCGCCCAATCATGCGGCACGCGCACTGCCGCCCAGTCGCTATCGTCATACAGCACGGCGGCGGCACCAATCGCATTCCCCGCCATGGCGGAAAGATAGGTCTCGGCGTGGCCCGCCGGTGCGGGTGCTGCGATATCGCCTTCATGAAAGCGCCAGCCAAGCTCGAGCAGCGTCCGCGCCGGGTCCTGCCGGACGGGCCTTGGCGGCAGGCTGTTTTCGGGGCGCGGCATCGGAAAGCCATCGACCGTTGGCGGCGCGGCGACGGCGGCGGCGGCTGGAACGGCGCGCAGGGCACCAGCCCCCGCGCTGGCGAGCAGAAGCTGGCGACGGTTCATGACAACACTCCGGGGAGGAAAGGTCGGCGCGCGAACGCGGCTACAGGTCGGACAGTTCGGCGACGAAGTCGTAGGCGTCACCGCGATAATAAGACCGGGTGAATTCCGCCGCGCGACCATCCTTCAGGAAACCGCGCCGCTCGATCAGCAAACCGGGATGCCCGGCACTGACCCCCAGCATCTTGGCATGTTCCGGCCCGAACGGCACCGCGCGCAGCCGCTGCAATGCCCGCACCGGGCGGCTGCCGGCCTTGTCGAGCGCGGTATAGAGCGAATCCTCGACCGCGCTGATCCCCGGCAGGCAGTAACCGGCGATGGTCGAAAATTCGAGCGCCATCGGCTGATCGTCGGCATAGCGGATGCGGTGAAAGCGATAGACCGGCGTCCCCGGTGACAGCCCCAGCGACATCGCTTCATCGGGGTCGACCGTCCCCGCCGCCCGGCTGATCCAACTGCTCGACGCGGTCTTGCCGCGCGCCGCCATGTCTTCGGAAAAGGACGACAGTTTCGAAAAGCTCTTTTCGACGCGCCCGGTAACGAAGGTGCCCGCACCGCGCCGCCGCGTCAGCAGTCCTTCCTCGACCAGCCCACCAATCGCCTTGCGCACGGTGATGCGCGAAATATCATATTCGACGGCAAGGTCGCGCTCGGCGGGAATGGCATCGTCTTGCGCCAGCACATCGTGCGCGATAGCCTCGCGAATGAGGTGCTGGAGCTGAAGGTAGAGCGGTGCCGGATTGCCTTCGCGAAACTGTCCGATCTGTTGCGAAAACGCCAATGCCCATCCCTTTCGCCGCGCCGTAGAACGCCCCCGTCCCGTACGTGCGTCGCTGTGTGAGCAGCCAGCCTAATCAAAGCGTGGCAGGTGAGCAATCGGGATTGTTGCGATTTCATATTGGTATGCTCTGCACGCATGCCGCACCGGTCGATACTGCCGTTTTATATCAAAAACCGTTATCCCGTCCGCTTGCAAGTGGACTTATATTGGTTACACTTCGAGCCAAAGATACGCCAGAGCGGCGGCAGGGAGATTTTATGATGCAAAGCAAGCAGCGCGGCACTGCGGAGCGCAATTTTCGGCGGTGCGGTGCTACGCTCGGAATGCTGTCCTCGCTGCTGATCACCGCATCGGCGACGGCGCAAGCCGCGCCAGCCCCCCTCCCCTTGCTCCCGCTTCCCGCCACGATCACGCGCACCGCCGACAGCATCACCATCGCCAATGGCGCGGGCGTCGCCGTGCCCAGCGGCGACGCCGAAGCCGAAGCCGCCGCGCGCCTGCTGATCGCGCAAGTCGCCACCACGCGCGGGCTAACGCTGCGCACCACCAGCACCGGAGCGGTAATCCGCTTCGTGCGCGACCCCGCGATTGTCGGCGCGGAGGCGTATCGCCTGACCGCCGATGCCAGCGGCATCCGGATCGCGGCTTCGGCGCGTGGCGGTTTCGTCTATGGCGCGATGACGCTGGCGCAATTGCTCAGCCCCGATCAGGCGTTCGGCAAACCCGTCACCGTCCCCGGCGTCGATATCCGTGACGCGCCGCGCTTTGCCTGGCGCGGCGTGATGGTCGATGTTGCGCGGCATTTTCAGCCATTGCCCTCGCTCTACCAAATCGTCGACCAGATGGTCGCGGTGAAGCTCAACGTGCTGCATCTCCATTTGACCGACGATCAGGGCTGGCGCTTCGAAGTGAAACGCTATCCCAAGCTGACCGAATTGGGTGCGTTCCGCGCGCCGCCAAGCACCGGCGGCCCCGCCCCGGCGACGCGCGTCGGCGGTTTCTACACCCAGGCCGAACTGCGGGATCTGGTCCGCTATGCCGCCGAGCGCGGCATCACCATCGTCCCCGAAATCGATTTGCCCGGCCACGCCCAGGCGTTGGTCGCGGCCTATCCCGAGATCGGCGTGTTCGGCGATCGTCCGGTGGTGTCGCACGATTGGGGGGTCAATCCCTATCTGCTCAACCCCGGCCCGAAGGGCGTCACCTTTGTCGAGAATGTGCTCGATGAAGTGATGGCGGTATTCCCCGGCAGCTTCATCCATCTCGGTGGCGACGAAGCGGTCAAGGATCAGTGGGAACGCTCGCCCGAAGTCCAGGCGCAGATGGCCAAGCTCGGCCTCAAGACCGAAAATGCGCTGCAAAGCTGGCTGATCGACGAGTTCGGCCGCTATCTCGCCAGCAAGGGCCGCCGCCTGATCGGCTGGGACGAAATTCTTGAAGGCGGGCTCCCGCCTTCGGCTTCGGTCATGTCGTGGCGTGGCGAAAAGGGCGCGGTCGATGCCGCCAATGCGGGACACGATGTCGTGCTGACCCCGGCCCCGACGCTGTACGTCGACAGCCTGCAAAGCGACCAGCGCGACGAGCCGCCGGGCCGCTTGTCGATCCAGACGCTGGCCGATGTCTATGCCTATGATCCGCTGCCCAAGGGCATCGATGGGACCCGCGCGAAACATGTGCTGGGCGCGCAGGTCAATGCGTGGAGCGAATATCTCGTCACGCCCTATCAAATCCAGCACGCACTCTTCCCGCGCGCGGCGGCGCTCGCCGAGAACACCTGGTCGAACGCGCCGCGCGATTTCACGAGCTTCGCCACACGGCTGGCCCCGCAGGCGGCACGCTGGCGGCGCGGTGGGATTGAGGTGGCCGACAGCGCCTTTGCGGTAACCTATGCCCTGCAAGGCGCACGCGGCGATGCGCTGCTGGCAAATAAGGTGACGGTTGCGCTCGCCACGCAAGTCCCGGTTGGTACGATCCGCTATACGCTGGACGGCACCGCGCCGACGGCACGCTCGCCCGTTTATGCAGCCCCCCTCAGCCTTGTCCCGGGCGCGACGATCAAGGCCGCCGCCTTTGACACAGACGGCATCGCCACGGCGCGCATCCGCGATTTCGCGACGAGCCGCAGCGCGCTGTTGTATCGCAACGCCTCCGATCTCGTCTCCTGCCCGCGCGGCGCGCTGGGGCTGCGCGTGCCGCTGACTGCGGATGCCGAAAGCAACGGCCCCGCTTTCAACGTCAACCTGTTCGATACGTGCAGCGCCTATCCGGCGGCCCCGCTGGACGTGGCCGGGGGTTTCACGATCGAGGTCGCGCGCCTGGCGCGCCATTACGGCCTGGCGCATGAGGCATCGGCCGTGCGCGAGCCCTATAGCGTCACCGCGCATGGCGAACTGGTCGTGCTCGCCGGATGCCAGGCAGGCCGCAAGGGCGCGCCCAACAAGGATGCCCCCAAACCCGTCGTGGTCGCGACCTTCCCGCTCCCCGATCCCGCCGCATCGCCGACCAAGATGACGTTCAAGGGCACCTTGCCGCAGCTGACCGGGGACCGTGACTTGTGCTTCCAGTTCACCTCGCCCGTCGCCGAGCCTTATTATGCCGTGGCGTCGGTCCAACTGACCGAGCGCCGGTAATGCGTAGGACGCTGCGCCGCGCGATCCTCGCCGCCCTGCTCGTGGGCGCGGCAGCGCCGCTTGCCGCCGCACCGCGCACCACGGTCAGCCTCGACGATGGCTGGCAGGCGCGGATCGCGCCGTCGGACAGCGCTGCCACCCTCGCGCATAAGGAACAGACGCGCTGGTTCCCGGCGCATGTCCCGGGCAGCATCCAGCAGGATCTGATCGCGCGCCACCGCGTGCCCGATCCGTTCCTTGCCACCAACGAAGCCGCGATCCAGTGGGTCGGGCGCACCGACTGGCACTATCGCCGCACTTTGCAGGTGACCCCGGCGATGCTCGCGCGCGATCATCTCGATCTGGTGTTCGACGGGCTCGACACCTTCGCCACCGTGACGATCAACGGGCAGCTCGCGCTTACCGCCGACAATGCCCACCGCCGCTGGCGGATCGCGGCCAAGCCGCTGCTCAAAGCGGGCGCGAACGAGATCCTCATCACCTTCGCCGCGCCGATCAAAACGCTGCAACCGATGGTGCTGGCACAAAAGGCGTCGCTGCCCGGTGAATATGATTCCGCTTATGGCGACGAACCCAAGGGCCGCCAGACCTCGCCTTATATCCGCAAGCCCAAATACCATTATGGCTGGGATTGGGGTCCGCGTATCCTCAACGTCGGTCCGTGGCGTCCGGTGCGGCTGGAGGCGTGGGACAGTGCGCGGATCGACACGCTGCGCATCGATCAGGATGCGCTCAACGATCGCGAGGCGCGCCTGTCGGCCAAGGCCGTCATCCAGGCCGATCGCGAGACTGTCGCCAACGTCCGCCTCACGCTGACCGCGCCCGACGGATCGCAGCAGCAGGTCGTGCAGCAGGTGACACTCGCCGCCGGCACCAACGCCGTGTCTGTGCCGATCACCGTCGCCAACCCGCAGCGCTGGCAGCCAGTCGGCTATGGCACGCAGCCGCTCTATCGCGTCACGGCGACGCTCAATCAGAATGGCGAAGCGACCGACACTGCCGAGCGCCGCATCGGCCTGCGCACGGTCGAACTGATCCGTGGCGGCGGCGCGATCGGCTTTCGCGTCAACGGCATCCCGATCTTCGCCAAGGGCGCGAACGTCATCCCGTTCGACAGCTTCCCGGCGCGCGTCACCCCAGCATCGCTGCGCCCGCTGCTCACCGCCGCGCGCGACGCCAATATGAACATGCTGCGTATCTGGGGCGGCGGCTATTATCTCGACGATGCTTTTTACGATCAAGCCGACGAAATGGGCCTGATGGTGTGGCAGGACTTTATGTTCGGCGGCGCGGTCACCCCGCCCGATGCCGCCTATCGCGAGAATGTGCGGATCGAGGCGGAGGAACAGGTCGAGCGGCTCGGCAACCATCCCTCGATCGTTCTGTGGTCGGGCGGCAATGAAGTGCTGTCGGGCTGGGAGAATTGGGGTGACCGCAAGGCCTTCAAAAAGGCGGTCGGTGCCGATGAGCAGGAACGCATCGGCGCTGGCATGGCGGTGCTGTTCGATCGCGTGCTGCGCGATGCGGTGCTGACGCGCTCGCCCGGTACGCCCTATTGGCCGGGCTCGCCCTCGACCGATTATGAAGGCCCGGTCGATACCGATGCGGCGGGCGACCGCCATTTCTGGGATGTGTGGTCGGGCTCCAAGCCGGTCGAGCGCTATCTCGATGCATGCCCGCGCTTCATGTCCGAATATGGCTTTCAGGCGATGCCCGCCATGGCAACGGTGCGCGCCTTTGCCGGTAACGGCCCGCTCACGCCCGACAGCGCGGTGCTGAAGGCGCATCAGAAGTTCCTTGCCGGGGAAGGCAATGAACGCCTGTTGATGTATATTCGCGACCGGCTGGGCGAGCCCAAGGACATTGCCGACTTCGTCTATCTCAGCCAGGTCAACCAGGCCGAGGCGATCAGCCTCGCCGCCCTCCACCACCGTTCGTGCCGCCCGGTGACGATGGGGTCGCTCTATTGGCAGTTGAACGACGTATGGCCGTCCATCTCCTGGTCCAGCATCGATTATGACGGCCGCTGGAAGCTGCTGCATTATGCCGCGCGCCGTTTCTTCGCACCGCAAGTGATCGTCGCCGAACATAAGGACGCGGCAACGCGCATCGTGCTGGTGTCGGATGCAACCACGCCGATCGCAGCGCGCTGGCGCGTCCGCGCCTTCGACATGGCGGGCAAGCCGCTTGGCGAACAGGGCGCGGCGGCAAGCATGCCCGCTTTGTCCGCCACGGATGTCGCCAAGCTCGACGATGCGACGCTGTTCGGCGGGACAGACCCGGCGTCCAGCTACGCTGTCGCCGAATTGCTGGTCGGCGATGCCGTGGTCAGCCGCGCCATCATCGAGCGCGGCGTGCCCAAGACGATGCACTATCCCGATCCCGGCCTGACCGCGACGTGGAGTGGCAAGAGCGTCACCATCCACAGCACGGCGCTCGCCCGCGCGGTGATGCTCGATTTCGGCCAGATCGGCGCGCATCCCTCCGATGACGGCTTCGATCTGTTGCCGGGCGAAAGCCGCACCATCACCGTGACGTCCACGGCGTCGCCCACGGCGCTCGCCGCCGCCCTCACCCTCCGTTCGCTGGGATCCCGTCGATGATCTGGATGTTGCTCGCCGCCGAGGCCGCGCAAGTCGCTCCCGCCCCCGAAACGCTGACCACTGCGCAAAAGGCGGCCCAGCTGCAAAGCAGCGCGCCCGCCGATCCCGCCGCCGGGCTGCCGGCGTATGACTGGTGGAATGAAGGTCTGCACGGTCTCGCGCGCAACGGCTATGCCACCGTGTTCCCGCAGGCGATCGGCATGGCCGCGACGTGGGACGCGCCGTTGCTCAACCGCATCGGCGAGGTCGTCGCAACCGAAGCGCGCGCCAAGTTCAACGCGCAACCGGTCGCGGCCGATCGCAAGATCTATCAAGGGCTGACGATCTGGTCGCCCAACATCAACATCTTCCGTGATCCGCGCTGGGGCCGCGGGCAAGAGACCTATGGCGAGGATCCCTATCTCACCGGCCATCTCGGTGTCGCCTTCATCACCGGCCTGCAGGGGCCAGACCCGAAGCACCCCAAGGTCATCGCCACGCCCAAGCATTTCGTGGTGCATAGCGGCCCCGAAGCGGGACGCGACGGCTTCGATGTCGACCCCTCGCCGCAGGATCTGGAAGCGACCTACCTCCCCGCCTTCCGTCTGGCGGTGACCGAGGGCAAGGCGCAGTCGCTAATGTGCGCCTATAACGCCATCCACGGCGTCCCCGCCTGCGCCAATGCGCCGTTGATGGTCGATCGGCTGCGCCACGACTGGGGCTTTACCGGTTTCACCGTCTCCGATTGCGACGCCGTCGCCAATGTCCATTTGTTCCACCATTACCGGCTGGATGCTGCGGGGGCGGCGGCGGCCTCGCTCAAGGGCGGGACCGATCTCAATTGCGGCACCACCTATGCGGCGCTGCCCGAAGCGCTCCAGCGCGGCCTGGTCACCAGTCAGGACATCGACACCGCGTTCGGCCGCGCAATGGCCGCGCGCAAGGCACTCGGCATCGCTTATGGTGCGACCAGCCCCTGGGCTCGCATTTCGCCCAGGGACATCGGCACGCCCGAACACCACGCCGTCGCGCTGGAGGCGGCGCGCAAGGCCATCGTGCTGCTCAAGAATGAGGGCGACCGGCTGCCGCTGAAGACCGGCACGCGCATCGCACTGATCGGCGCCGATGCCGATGATATCGGCGTATTGCAGGGCAATTATCACGGCACCGCCATCGCGCCGGTGACTCCGCTCGAGGGCCTGCGCCAGCAATTCGGGGCGGAAAACGTCCTTTATGCGCAAGGCTCGCTGCTCGCCGATGGTGCGGCGGTGCTTGTTCCCGAAACCGCCTTGCGCTGGAACGGCGCGCCCGGCCTCCAGGCCGAATATTTCGCAGCACCCCGCCTCGGAGGGGAACCCGTCATCACCCGGCGCGAGCGCCATATCGACCATGACCTCAACCGCGCCGTCCCCGCCCCCGGCCTCGGCCCGCAGTGGAGCGCACGTTGGACCGGCGAGCTGGTCCCGCCCGGCCCCGGTGCCTACCGCCTCGTCATCGACGCACCCGCTTGCTGGAAATATTGCAAGACGCACGATGCCGCGCGGCTGTGGATCGACGGCAAGCAAGTCGCGACCGGCGAAATCCAGAAGGGCCGGATCGAGGTCGCGTTCGACAGCGACGGCCGCGCCGTGCCGTTCAAGCTGGAACTCGACCATGTCAGCGACGATGAAGGCGTGCGGCTGTTGTGGCTGCCCCCGCCGAGCCGCTGATCGCCGAGGCCGTGGCCGCCGCCAAGGCCGCCGACGTGGTGGTCGTCTCGGTCGGCCTCTCGCCCGATCTGGAGGGTGAAGCGCTGTCGGTCAGCGTGCCCGGCTTCGTCGGCGGTGACCGCACCGACATCGCGCTGCCGCACGCCCAGCAACGCCTGATCGCCGCGCTCAAGGCGACCGGCAAGCCGCTGGTGCTGGTGCTGACCAGCGGCAGCGCCGTCGCGCTAGATCCGAACGATGCCGACGCGATCCTCGCTGCCTGGTATCCCGGCGAATCCGGCGGCACTGCGATCGCCGAGACGCTGGCCGGGCGCAACAACCCCTCGGGCCGCTTGCCCGTCACCTTCTACGCCCACACCACCGACCTACCCGCCTTTGTAGATTACGGCATGAAGGAGCGCACCTATCGCTACTTCACCGGCACGCCCGTGTGGGGTTTCGGCCATGGCCTCAGCTACACGCGCTTCGCTTATACCGCCCCGACCAGCGCGATCAGCGTCGCCGCCGGGCAAAGCGCAACGGTGCGCGTGCGCGTCGCCAATGTCGGCGCGCGCGACGGCGAAGAGGTGGTGCAGGCCTATCTCGTCCCGCCGGCCACCAAGGGGGCCGGCTTCACCACCCCGGTGCTCCAGCGCCAGTTGGTCGGCTTCAAACGGCTGGCGATTGCGCGCGGCAAGGCGGGCGATGCCACCTTCACGCTCGATCCGCGCAGCCTCAGCCTGGTCGCGCGCGACGGTACGCGCGCGGTCGAGCCCGGCGCTTACCGCCTGTTCGTAGGTGGCGGCCAGCCGGGCAGCGCGCCCGGTAGCTGGATCGACCTGACGATTACCGGTAGCCGCCAGGAATTGCCCAAATGATCCTGACCAGGCGTGAAACCCTCCTCGGCGGTGCGGCGGGGGCCGCGCTCGTCGCCTCCCCCGCACTCGCCGCCGCACCGCTCGCCAGCAAGCGCCCGCCCGTCACGGAGCGGCTATTCACCAGTCGCGCGGTCGAGCGCGAAATCGTGCACGTCTCGGCCAAGATCGGCGACCCCAAGCTGCGCTGGATGTTCGCCAATTGCTATCCCAACACGCTCGACACCACGGTCAGGATGAGCACGGTCGATGGCGCACCCGATGCGTTCGTCATCACCGGCGACATCCCCTGCCTGTGGCTGCGTGATTCCTCGGCGCAGCTCGCACCCTATCTCCATCTCGTGCGCGACGATCCCGCGTTGCGCACGCTGTTCCACGGGTTGATCGCGCGGCAGGCGCGCTCGATCCTGATCGACCCTTATGCCAACGCCTTCATGCAAGATCCGTCGGCCCGGACCAATCTCGGCTGGGCGAAGGACGACAAGACCGAGATGAAACCCGGCGTCGCCGAACGCAAATGGGAGATCGACTCGCTCTGCTATCCGATGCGGCTCGCGCACGATTATTGGCAGACGACGCGCGACCCCGCCCCCTTCGACGCGCGCTGGGCGGCGGCGGCGCGGCTCAGCATCGCCACCTTCCGCGAACAGCAGCGCAAGGACGGACCCGGCCCTTACCGCTTCCTGCGCGAATCCGATCGCAATACCGAAACCCAGCCGCTCGACGGCTATGGCAATCCGTCGCGTCCCGTCGGGCTGATCCATTGCGGCTTCCGCCCCTCGGACGATGCCTGCCTCTATCCGTACCTCATCCCCGCCAACCTGTTCGCGGTCAGCGCTTTGCGCGAGCTGGCGGTGGTGGCGCAAGGGGCGCGCGGCGACGCAGCCTTGGCGCAGGACGCCACCGCGCTCGCCGCCGAGGTCGAGCAAGCGCTGCTCGAGCATGGCCGGATGCGGCTGCGCGATGGGCGCGAGGTCTGGGCCTATGAGGTCGACGGCTTCGGCAATGCGATTTTCATGGACGATGCCAACGTCCCCTCGCTCTCCGGCCTCGCCTATCTCGGCTGCGTCGCCCAGAGCGATCCGCTGTGGCAACGCACCCAGGCCGCCGCCTGGGGGCCGGACAACCCCTATTTCTTCAAGGGAAAAGCCGGCGAAGGCATTGGCGGCCCGCATGCCGGATTGCGCCAGATCTGGCCGATGTCGCTGATCGTGCGCGCGTTGTCGAGCGACGACCCCGCCGTGATCCGCGCCTGTCTCAAGACGCTGCGCGAGACCGATGCCGATACCGGCTTCATCCACGAAACCTTCGATCAGGACGACGCCCGTAAATTCACCCGCCCTTGGTTCGCCTGGGCCAACGGCCTGTTCGGCGAACTGATCGTCCGCCTCGCCAATACCCGCCCCGCTTTGCTGGAAGGTACCCTGTGACCATCGACCGCCGTACCCTGCTCAGCAGCTCCACCCTCGCATTGTTCGCCAGCGCGCTGCCATGGCGGCTCGACGCCCGCGCCCCTGCGGCCGCCCCCAATCTGTTCGTCGGCACCGGTGGCGACGGCCATACCTATCCGGGGCCATCGCTTCCCTTCGGCATGGTCCAGCTCGGTCCCGATACCGATGTCGAGCGCTGGGCGACCTGTTCGGGCTATCACCATGGCGACGGCTCGATCATGGGCTTCAGCCACACGCATCTGTCGGGCACCGGGATCGGCGACATGCTCGACGTGCTGGTCGTGCCGACCACCGGGCCGGTCACGCTGACACCGGGGCCGCTCGACAATCCCGATGCCGGCTATCGCCAGCGCTATTCCAACGAGATCGCCGAGCCCGGCTCCTACCGCGTCACGCTCGAATCGGGCGTGCACGCCGAACTGACCACGACCGATCGCACCGGCTGGCACCGCTACAGCTACCCGAAAGGGCCGGGCCATGTGCTGATCGACCTGTCGCACCTCATCCTCGACACCTCGGACCATGCTCCGCTGGTCGATGAAGCCAGCCTGGCGATCGACACTGATGGCACCATCACCGGCAGCCGCCGCGTGTTCCGCTGGGCCAAGGGGCGGCGCATCCACTTCGCGCTGCAATGCTCGCGGCGGCCCGATCGCGTCACCTTCTATGGCGATGGCGATGCCGAGCAACCCGCGGGCACCACGCACGTCTCCGGCAAGCGCCTGAAAATGGCGCTGCACTGGAACGACGCAGGTGCCGCGCCGATCCTGCTGCGCTGTGGCATCTCGGGGGTCGATGTCGCGGGCGCGCGCGCCAACCTTGCCGCAGAAGCCCCGCATTGGGATTTCGACCGCACGCTTCGCGCCGCCCGCCAGCGTTGGGCGGAGGCGCTCGGCGTGGTGCAAGTCGAAGGCGGCAGCGCCGACCAGCGCACGATCATGGCCTCGGCGCTCTATCACGCGCAGCTTGCCCCCACGCTCTTCTCGGATGTCGATGGCCGCTATGTCGGGCTGGACGGGCAAATCCACACCGTGCCGCCGGGCGGCGCCGCCTACAGCACCTATTCGCTGTGGGACACCTATCGCGCGCTGCACCCGCTGCTGACGCTGATCGCGCCTGCGCGCACCAAGAGCCTGATCGACGATCTGATCCGCCAAACCCAGCAATCGCCTTACGGTCCTTTGGTGTGGCCGCTGCAGGGCAAGGAAACCGGCACGATGATCGGCTGGCACGGCGTCGTCCCGCTGGCCGAGGCGCAAGCCAAGGGCATTCCTGCCGATTATGCCGCCGCCTGGCCCGCCATCGCCAAGCGCAGCTTCGATTTCAAGGCCCCCGAACAGGACAATAGCCTGGCCCGCGAAGCCTATGACAAGCTCGGCTATGTCCCGGCCGACCAAGTGTTCGAAAGCGTCAGCCGCACGCAGGAATATGCCTATGACGATTGGGCCTCGTCACACCTCGCCCGTGCCGCCGGGGCCAGCGCAGATGCCGACCGGCTGCTCAAGCGATCGGGCCATTGGCGCAACGTTATCGACCGCGACACCGGCTTCGCCCGCCCGCGCTTCGCCGATGGCACATGGTGGACACCCTATGATCCGGTCCAGCTCGGCCATATGCCAAAGCCGTGGTGGCGCGATTATACCGAGGCCAATGGCTGGCAGGCGACCTTCCTCAACCAGCACGACATTTATGGCCGGATCGCGCATGTCGGCGGCGATGCCGCGTTCGCGGCGAAGCTCGATGCGTTCTTCTCCGCCCCCTCGACGCTGCCCGACAACGCCCCGCCCGACATTTCCGGGCTGGTCGGCCAATATGCGCACGGCAACGAACCCGACCAGCACGCCGCCTATCTCTATGCCTATGTCGGCCAGCCGTGGAAAACGCAGGCGATGGTGCGGCGGCTGTGCACCGAAATGTACCGCAACGCGCCCGATGGCATCATCGGCAATGACGATTGCGGCCAGATGAGCGCGTGGTTCGTCTTTTCCGCGCTCGGCTTCTATCCGGTCGATCCGGTCGAGGCGGCCTATGTGTTCGGCTCGCCTTTGTTCGAACGCGCAACGGTGCGCGTCGGCACCGGCCGCACGCTGACGATCGAGGCCCCCGGCAATCGCGCCGACACGCCGTATGTCACGGCAGTTTCGTGGAACGGCCAGCCCTGGACGAAGAGCTGGATCGACCACCGCACGCTCAGCAGCGGCGGCACGCTGCGCTTTACCATGTCGGCCACGCCCAACCCCAATTTCGGTGCGGCGCGCGCCGATCGTCCCCCCTCTTTCGGCCATTCGGCCTGATTTCCCGGAGCTCCCCGATGACCCATCCTTCGCGTCGCGGCGTAATCGCCTCCGGCCTTGCGGCCACCGCTTTGCCGACGCTCGCCACGCCCGCTTTGGCCAATAAGGCACCAAGCGGCGCGCCACAGCCCTGGGGGGCCACCCCCGCGCCGCGCCAGCTCGTCTGGCACACGCGCCAGCAATATGCCTTCGTCCATTTCTCCATCAACACCTTCACCGACAAGGAATGGGGCTATGGCGATGAGGACCCGGCGCTGTTCAACCCGACCGATTTCTCCGCCGACCAGATCGTAGCGGCAGCCAAGGTCGGGGGCATGACCGGCATCATCCTCACCGCCAAGCATCATGACGGCTTCTGCCTGTGGCCGACGCTGCTGACCGAACGCTGCATCCGCAACACGCCGTATAAGAACGGCACGGGCGATATCGTCGCGGAAATGGCAGCGGCCACGCGCCGCGCCGGCCTCGCCTTCGGCCTCTATCTCTCGCCATGGGACCGGCATCATCCAGATTATGGCCGCCCGGCCTATGTCGAGTATTTCCGCAAACAGATCGTCGAACTTTGCACCCGCTATGGCGAACTGTTCGAATTCTGGTTCGACGGAGCCAATGGCGGCGACGGCTATTATGGCGGCGCACGCGAGACCCGGAAGATCGACGCCCCGGCGTATTACGACTGGCCGACCACGATCGCTTTGGTTCACAAATATCAGCCAATGGCCTGCACCTTCGATCCGCTCGGTGCCGAGATCCGCTGGGTCGGCAATGAAGATGGCGTGGCGGGCGATCCGTGCTGGCCGACCATGCCCAACCACCCGTATGTCCAGTCGGAGGGCAATAGCGGCGTGCGGGGTGCCCCCTTATGGTGGCCCGCCGAAACCGACGTGTCGATCCGCCCCGGCTGGTTCTACCACGCCGATGAGGACGCCAAGGTCAAGACGCCCGAGCGCCTGCTCAAGCTGTTCGATGAATCGGTCGGGCGTGGCACCAACCTCAACCTAAACCTGCCGCCCGACCGGCGCGGTCGGCTGGCCGACACCGATGTCGCGGTGCTGCGCTCCTTCGGCGATGCGCAAGCCGCGACCTATGCCCATGATCTCGCCAAGGGCGCGGTCGCCCATGCCAGCGCGGAGCGTACCGCCGCCTTCAGCGCCGCGCGCGTGCTCGACGGCAATCGCGAGACCTATTGGTCGACACCCGATGCCGACCACACCCCGTCGCTGACGCTCGATCTGCCGCCCGGCCGCCACTTCGATCTGATCCGTATCCGCGAATATCTGCCGCTCGGCGTGCGCGTTACGCGCTTCGCGGTCGATGCAGAGGTAGGCGGCGTATGGAAGACGCTCGCCGAGCATGAGTGTATCGGCGCACAGCGCATCATCCGCTTGCCTGCGCCCATCACTGCGCGCCGCGTGCGCCTGCGCATCCTGGAGGCTCCCGCTTGCCCGGCAATCAGCGAGATCGCCTTGTTCCGTCAGGTTCAACCCGTCGCGGTTGCACCGGCGCGGTCGAGCGACCCGACGATCCTGTCGACCAAGGGCTGGCACATCGTCGCCGCCACCACGCCAGGTGCCGAGGCCTTGCTCGATGACGATGCTGCGACGCGCTGGACCACCCCGGCCCCGACGCCGGGCGCCCCTGTCAGTGTGACGATCGACATGGGGCAAGTGGCTGCGCTGGCCGGGGTGAGCATCTCGCCGTCGCGCACGATCGCCAAGGACGTGTCCCCGCCGCGCGACTATCGCTGCGAAACCAGCCTGGATGGCACGCAGTGGGAAGCGGCGGGCAGTGGCGAGCTGGCCAATATCGCTTATGCACTCGCCACGCAGCGCCTGGCCTTCGACCACCCACGCCCGGCGCGCTTCCTGCGCCTGTCGTTCGACGCGCCCGCGCTCCCCACCAGCGCGATCGCGTTGGCCGGGGTGGGCGGCTTCACCACGCGGCGCTGACCGGCGCGGTCACGCTGCCCAGGCGGCGATATCGTCCTGCTGGCCGATCAGCGCCAGGCCGTGCGCGATCGAGGTGAGTTCACCACCGGCGGCGATGCGCTCCTCCCCAAAGCGTTCGACGAACAGCCGTCGCACGCGCGGGGTGAGCGAGGTGCCACCGGTCAGGAACACGCGGTCGATGGCGCTCGCGTCGGTTTCGGCGCGGGCCAGCGCCTGGTCGACCGCTTGCTCCATCTGCGCGATGTCGGGGGCGATCCACGCCTCGAACGCATCGCGCCGCACCTCCGCCGCGATCGACAGCCCCGCGCCGGCAAAGCGAAACTCCGCCACATCGCTCTGCGACAAGGCGCGCTTCAACGCACCGACCGCATCGTACAGTTGATAGCCCAATTCCTGATCGATGATCGCGATCATCCGCCCGATCGCCTCTGGATCGAGCGCGACGCGGCGCAATTTGTCGAGTTCGGCCATTGTCCGTCGGTTGCGCATCAGCGCGAGGCGCGACCAGTCGGCAAAATCGGTGAAATATCCGCCGGGAATATCGAGCACCTTGTCGAACGAGCGATACGACCCGCCCTTGCCCAGCAGCGGCATGACGAGATGATCGACAATGCGGAAATCGAACCGGTCGCCCGCAATGCCGACCCCGGCATGGCCAAGCGGGGTGCAGCGCCGCGCCGCGCCCGGAACATCGATCCGCACCACCGAAAAATCGCTGGTGCCGCCCCCGAAATCCGCCACCAGGATCGTCGCCGGATCGGTGATGCGCGAGGCATAGCTGAACGCCGCGCCGATCGGCTCATACACATAATGGATTTCCTCGGCGAGGTGCCCGAACATCGCATCATAACGCGTCCGCGCCAGCGCCTCGTCCGGGCGACTTCCGGCGAATTCCACCGGACGCCCGACCACCAGCCGCGACGTCTTGCCGTTCAGCGCGCCGCGCGCGCGGCCCGCCATCTTGCCGAGGAACAAACGCCCCAGATCCTCAAAGCGGAACCGCCGCTCGAACACGCTGGCATATTCGAAGCTCGCATTGGCGGCGACCGACTTGAACGATTGCAGGAAGCGGCTGCCCTGCGGAAAGGCGAGATATTCCGCAATCGCCCATGGCCCCGCTTCGCTCGCCAAACCCTGCGGCTCGCCCTCTTCCTCCCACAGGCACAAGGCCGAGCGGAACACCGCGCCGGGCGCAGCTGGCCCGTCGAACAGCAGCATGTCGGCCGCGCCCGGCTGCTGGGCGAGGGCGACCACCGAATTGGTGGTCCCAAAGTCGAGTCCGATCGCGGACGGCAAGGAAATGGTCATGGTCGGCGGGGCCTGTACGGGGAAAGCCGCGTTCACGCAAAAGCATCTGGCACAAAAAATCCCGGCCTCGCTTGCGCAAGGCCGGGATCCGAAACCGCACTACAGCGATTGATTACATCGGGCGCTTTTTCGACTTCTTCGTCGTCGGCGTCGCCGGATCGGTTGGCGCCTGCGTCGTCATCGTCGAATCCGGCGTGGTCGTAGTCGGACTGGCCATCGGGTCCGCCGGAGTGGTGGCCGGATCCGCAGCCGGGGTCGCCGGTGTGGTCGTGGTCGGCGCGGGGGTACCGGGCGTCGTCGACGGGGTCGCGGGAACCGTGCTGGTCGGCGCGCCTGGTGCGGGCGTTGTGGTTTGCGCAAACGCCGCAGTCGAAAGGGTCAAAGCCGCAATACCGGTCAAAGTTGCAATACGCATTGGTTCTGGTCCTTTAAATCAGTGACCACCAAATGGGTCGAACCTAACAACGCATCGCCGTACGATCGGTCGCTCCTTTTATCGCGCAGAGACCACGACTGGCCTGCTTTAGCCGCATTGTCCGCGATGCATCAGCTTATGGTCGGCCAATACTAACGCAACCATCGCCTCCACCACCGGCACGCCGCGAATACCAACGCACGGGTCATGCCGTCCTTTGGTCATGATCTCGGTGGCGGTCCCATTGCGATCGATGGTCTCGACGGGCGTTAGGATCGAACTTGTCGGCTTAAACGCGACGCGCAGCGTGATCGGCTGCCCCGTCGCAATCCCCCCGGCAATGCCCCCGGCATGGTTGGCGAGGAACTGCGGGCCATCGGTGCCGGGGCGCATCGCATCGGCATTATCCTCACCGCGCAAGCGCGCCGCGGCAAAGCCATCGCCAATCTCGACGCCTTTGACGGCATTGATGCCCATGCACGCCGCCGCCAGTTCGGCATCGAGCTTGGCATAAAGCGGCGCGCCCCAGCCAGCGGGCACGCCGGTCGCCGCACACGCCACCACCGCGCCGAGCGAGGAGCCCGCCTTGCGCGCCGCATCGACCAGCCCCTCCCAGCGCGCTGCGGCTTCCGGGTCAGGGCAGAAGAACGGGTTGCGGCCAATCTCGGCGGCATCGAAATTGGCGGGGTCGATCGCGTCGCCGCCAATCGCCTCGACCCAGGCGATGATGCTGACCTCGGGGATCACCAGCCGCGCCACCGCACCCGCCGCCACGCGCGACGCGGTTTCGCGCGCCGAGGACCGCCCACCGCCGCGATAATCGCGGAAACCATATTTGGCGTCATAGGCATAATCGGCATGGCCGGGGCGATAGGCCTTGGCGACCTCCGAATAGTCCTTGGAGCGTTGGTCGACATTCTCGATCATCAGGCTGATCGGCGTGCCGGTCGTGCGCCCCTCGAACACACCCGACAGGATGCGGACCTGGTCGGGCTCCTGCCGCTGCGTGGTGAAGCGCGACGTGCCGGGACGGCGCTGGTCGAGCCACGGCTGCACATCGGCCTCGGACAAAGCGATCCCCGGCGGGCACCCATCGACCACCGCGCCGATCGCGGGTCCGTGCGATTCGCCCCAGGTGGTGAAGCGGAAGAGATGGCCGAAAGTGTTGAAGCTCACTTTCCCTCTCCCAACGGGAGAGGGAGGGGCCCATGCGCAGCATGGGAGGGTGAGGGTGATACACCCACGCCTGCTAGATCAATCATGGCTGTCGCCCTCACCCTTCCCACGCCTGCGGCGCGGGCCCCTTCCCTCTCCCAAAGGGAGAGGGAGCTTTACGCCAGCGCGATGTCCGGCGCGTCTTCTGCCTTCATGCCGATCACATGATAGCCCGCATCGACATGGTGCGTCTCGCCAGTCACGCCGCTCGACAGGTCGCTCAGCAGATACAGGCCGGCCCCGCCGACATCCTCGATCGTCACGTTGCGCTTGAGTGGCGAGTTCAACTCGTTCCACTTCAGGATCAGGCGGAAATCGCCAATCCCCGAGGCCGCCAGCGTCTTGATCGGCCCGGCCGAGATCGCGTTGACGCGGATATTGTCGCGCCCGAGATCGACCGCGAGATATTGCACACTGGTCTCAAGCGCCGCCTTGGCCACGCCCATGACGTTGTAATGCGGGATGACCTTTTCCGCGCCGTAATAGCTGAGCGTCAGCAGCGCGCCGCCATTCGGCATCATCTTCGACGCCCGCTGTGCGACCGCGACGAACGAATAGACCGAGATGTTCATCGTCATCAGGAAATTGTCGAGCGTGGTGTCGACATAGCCACCGCGCAGCTCATTCTTGTCCGAAAAGCCGATCGCGTGGACGACGAAGTCGATCGTCGGCCATTCCTTCGCCAGTTCGGCAAAGGTCGCATCCAGCGCGGCCATGTCCGACACGTCGCAATCGAACAAGCGCGCCACGCCAAGCTGCTCGGCCAGCGGCCGCACGCGCTTCTCCATCGCCTCGCCCTGATAGCTGAAGGCAAGCTCTGCCCCCGCTTCGCTGAGCTTCTTGGCAATGCCCCAGGCGAGCGAGCGATCGTTGGCGAGGCCCATGATCAGCCCGCGTTTGCCTGCCATCAATTCCATCACGCCGGTATAAACTCCTTGATTCCGTGAGCGCTCTCTACTCCCGGTTCGGGGGGTTCCGCCAGTGCCGCATTCAAATGCGCCCCGACGACGATGCCAAGCCCCACCAGAAAGAAGAACAACAGCGCGACGATCACCCCCGCCAGGCTGCCATAGGTCAGGCTGTAGCTGCTGAGGCGCGACAGGATCACCGGCAGCAAGGCCGTGATCGTCACCCACCACGCGCTGGTGAACAGCGCGCCCGGCCATTTCGGGCATTTGCTCAGACGATATTTGGCCGGGGTTACCGAAAAGAACAGCATGTAGAGCGCGATGAACATCACCACCCCCGGCACCGCGCGCGACAAGCCGACCCATCCCGCCACATCGCGCGCGACCGGAAGCACGTCGTAAATGAAGCGCTCTGCCGCCGTCAGCACGCCCTGCACCAGGAAGGACAGCAAGGCGACGACCACCGACACGATAATGACCAGCATCGAACTCAGCCGGTAATGCCAGAACGGTCGGCTCATCTTCACGCCATAAGCGCGGCGGAAAATGTCACGGATCGTCTCGACGAAACTGCCGACCGACCATAGCCCGACAATCGCGCCCAGCCACAGAAGCGAGCCCGTCCGCGCGACCAGCACATCGGCGATCGGCTTGGCGAGCAACTCGCTGACATTGGGCGGCAGGACGTGAAGGAAGGAGGCGACCGCGCGCTGCGTCTCGGCACTCTGCCCGATCAGCGAGGCGATCGCCGCCGCCAGGATGAAGAACGGGAACACCGTCAGCAGCGCCAGATAGGCCAGGTTCCCGGCGTGAATGAAGCCGTCGGAAAACACCCCGATCAACACCCGCTGCAACACTTGCCAGGCCCGCCTGGCCAGCCGCTCCAGGTACGTCCGGCCGACCGGCACAGCATTGCCCCCCGCCGCTCGGTGCGCTTCGCGCTCTTCTGGGGATACGGGGGAAATATGGCTCACGCGGTCGCTCTCCTGGAACGGGTCAGACGCCC
Source organism: Sphingomonas echinoides ATCC 14820 (assembly GCF_000241465.1). Lineage (GTDB taxonomy): Bacteria > Pseudomonadota > Alphaproteobacteria > Sphingomonadales > Sphingomonadaceae > Sphingomonas > Sphingomonas echinoides. The sequence goes on along the minus strand of NZ_JH584235.1, from coordinate 3,014,425 downwards.
ATTCCGCCGCGCGGGTTCCGCAAGTCCTTGTCTTTCCAGCCCTCGACGAACTCGATCAGCGCATCGTCATCGACCGGCAGATCGACCATCAGCGTCACCAACTGATCGCCGCGCGTGCCGTCCTTGCGGTGGAACCCGCGCCCGCGCAGCCGCAGCACTTTGCCCGAATTCGATCCCTTGGGGATGGTGAGCATCACCGCGCCCTCGGCGGTCGGCACGCGCACGCTCGCGCCCAGCACCGCTTCCGACAGGCTGATCGGCAAATCGAGCCGGACATCGTCGCCGACGCGTTCGAAGAAGCGATGCGGCAGCACGGTGATGGTGACGATGCCGTCGCCATTGCCGCCCGGTCCAACCTGCCCTTTGCCGGCCAGCCGCATTTGCGCGCCGCTCTCAAGACCCGCAGGCAATTTCAGGTCGATCGTCTTATTGTCGGCGAGCGTAATGCGCTGCGGCTTGGCCGCCACCGCGTCGACGAACGGCACGTCGAGCTTGTACAACACGTTTGCGCCCTTGGGCTGTTCGCGCCGCCCAAAACCGCCAAAGCCACCGGCAAAGCCGCCGCGCCCGCTGCTGCCTGCGAACATGTTCTCGAAAATGTCGCTCAGATCGGGGCCGTCGGCCTGGAAGCCGGCACCACCCGGACCGGGACGGAACCCGCCGGTATTGCCGCCGCCCGCACCAAACCCAAAGGGCGATGCCGGATTGCCGTCGCCGTCTATCTCGCCGCGATCGAAGCGCGCGCGCTTGTCCTTGTCGAGCAACAGATCATAGGCCTGCGTCACCTGGCCGAAGCGATCGGTCGCTTTCGGGTTGTCCTTGTTGCGATCAGGATGCAGCTCTTTCGCAAGCTTGCGATATGCTTTCTTGATCTCCGCATCGGTCGCAGTGCGCGCGACGCCCAGCGTTGCATATGGATCGGCCACGAATGTCCCCGGTGTGCTGATATGGTCTTAGGTGCGATCTATTTGGGGTATCGCGGGAGCGAGTGCAAACGCAGTCGCCTAGATTAGCGGTGCCACATCGACGCTAACGTCCATTTTCTGCGCGCTGGAGCCGAGCACAACCCCGTCGATCGGCGCGATCTCGCCATAATCGCGGCCAATCGCCATCACGATATGGTCACCCGCCATCCAGATGCCGTTGGTCGGATCGACGCCGACCCAGCCCAGTTCGGCCCCGCACCACAAAAGCACCCAGGCGTGCGTCGCATCCGCCCCCACCAGCCGCGCCTGCCCCGGTGGCGGGATCGTGCGGATATAGCCCGAGGCATAAGCGGCAGGCAGCCCGGCAGCGCGCAGGCCGGTAATCATGATCTGCGCGAAATCCTGGCACACGCCGCCGCGCTTCATGAACGCCTCGTGCGGCGATGTGTCGACCAGCGTCGCCTGCGGATCGAACGCGAAATCATGCTGGATGCGCTGCGCAAGGCCAATGGCGGCGTCGAGCGCGGGGCGATCGGGGTGGAGATCCTGTGCGCACCAATCGGCAATGTCGCGATCCAGCGGGATCAGCGGCGAGGGGAAAATATAATTGGCCGGGCCGGCGGGCGACGGATCGCGGCTGGCGCGCGCGGCGGCGGCGATCTCCCGCAAGGGTGGCGATCCGTTGGACGGCATCGGCACCGGGCGATCCACCTTGATCCGCGACACGCTTTCGATCGTCAGATGCCGCACCGGCGCATCGACCACCATCCGCATCACATTGGCGAGCCCTGCCTCGGCCCGCGCGGGCGAAACGCGCCCCGACGGCGAAATGGTGAGTCGATAATCGAGCAGATCCTGCCCAGACCAATGGATCGGCTTCAGCCGCAAATTGCAGCGCGCGAATTTCACGTTTGCCCCATAATCGAAGCGCGTGATGTGGCGGATGTCGTAGATCATTTGGCGTCTCCCCTCCCTGGAAGGGAGGGGTTGGGGGTGGGTCGG
>NZ_JH584235.1:2997703-3011720 GCF_000241465.1 Sphingomonas echinoides ATCC 14820 | reverse complement strand
CGGTCTAATGCAGGCGTCGACTTCTCCACGGGCCCACCCACCCCCGACCCCTCCCTTCCAGGGAGGGGAGAAAGCATGATCCAGCGCATCGCACATCCGCTCACGCCAGCACCATCCCCGCCGCGCGCAGTGGCTCTGCACCCTGCAGGAAGTACCGCCGCGCAATCGCCTCGGACAATTGGAACAGCCGCCGTTCGACATCGCCCAGCACATCGGCATCGAGCCCAGCGGCGGTCGCGGTGGAGACGATCGCGGTCAGCACCGTACCCTGCGTCTGCTGCGGCTCTTCCATCCCGTCATCCTCCAGCACCGGCAGCGCCGCCAGATGCTCGCAAATCCGGCAAATCTGGAAGGCGAGCGAGCGCGGATTGCCGGGATCGAGCGCGACCAGATCGACCACCGGCACACGGGCGATGCCCGTAAGATAGCGCTGGCGATAGCTGATCTGGCTGTCGGCAAGGTCGAGCAGGCTCGACAAATCATCCGCACTCGCTTGCGCCATGCCGAACACGCGCAGCGCGCGCGTCACCGTCAGCGCGCGTTCCAGCCTGCGCCCGAGATCGTGGAAGCGCCACGCCGCGGTGCGCCCCATATGTTCGGCGGACAGGCCCGACAAAGCGGCATAGCGGCGCTGCAGCGTGCCTGCGCGATCGAGCATCCCGCCCTTGCTCGGATAGGGCGCGTCGAGCAGCCGCACGACATCCGCCGCCAGCCGATCGCGCGACCCCTGCCCGATGCCGCGCGCCAACCGGTTGATCGAGCGCACGCTGTGCCAGTCGCCATCCTCCATCGCGGTGCGCGCAAAGGCGGCGAGATCGGCGCGGCGCAAACTCGGCGGGTGCGGTGCCGCCCCAACATTGACCGCCAGCCCAACCAGCCGCCCGACCGTCTCGGGCGCGAGTGCCGCCCCGGCATCGGCATCGATCGAATTGCCCAGCATCACGCGGATGATCGCCAGCAACGCCTCGCCGCGTTCCAGATAGCGCCCGAGCCAGAAGAAATTGTCGGCGACGCGGCTCGGCAAGGTGCCGGGGTTGCGGCGCACGTGGATGGTGTCGGCAGGCGGCAGCAGCGAGACCGGCGCGACCGCCTCACCGCCATGAATCGCGACATCAGCGGACCAGCAGCCCTCCCCCATCACCGACGCGCGCGGATCGGGATGTTCGGCGATGCGCGCAAAGCCCCCGGGCAGCACGGTCCAGTGCCCATCCGCCCCGCGCGCCGCAAACACGCGCAGCGTGAAAGGGCGCGCGGCCAGCCCGGCATCGGTCACCACCGGCATGGTCGAGAGCCGGACGATTTCCTGCCCGACATAATCCTGTGGCCGCCGCGCCATGTCTTCGAGCAGGGCGACGCGTGCATCGCCGACAATCTCCGCTCCCGGCACCGCCACCGCGCTGCCCAGCCCCAGCGGGGCCACGCCAAAGGCCGGGCCGATCAGCATCTGGTCGAGATCCTCGATCACCGCCGCCCGCGCGTCATCCTGTCCGCACCACCAGGTTGCGATGTTGGGCAGGATCAGGTCCGCACCGAACAGCCGCGTCGCCAGGCGCGGCAGGAACGCGCCGAACGCCGCCGATTCGAGCACCCCCGCGCCCGGCACATTGGCGATGACGACATTGCCCGCCGCCGCAGCATCGATCAGCCCGGCGACGCCAATGCGCGAATGCGAATCGAACGCCAGCGGATCGAGCAAACGCGGGTCGACGCGGTGCCACAACGCATCGACGCGCTTCAGCCCGCCAATCGTGCGGACATAGAGCTTGTCCTCCAGTGCGGCGAGATCTGCACCCTCGACCAGCAGGAAGCCGAGATAGCGCGCCAGATGCGCCTGCTCGGCATAGCTCGCGCTATAGCGGCCCGGCGTCAGCAGCCCGATGCGCGGTTCCGCGCGGCGGCACGCCGCCGCCAGCCCGTCGCGAAACGCCGCGAAGAAGGGCGCGTGGCGCTGCACGTTCAGCCGCGCCTGCAATCCGCCCAGCGTCCGCGCGATCGCCAGCCGGTTCTCCAGCGCATAGCCCGCGCCTGCGGGGCTGCGCAGATGATCGGCCAGCACGCGCCATTCACCGGTCGGCCCGCGCCCGAGATCGACCGCGATGAATTGCAGATGATGCCCGCCCGACGGCACCAAGCCCGCCATCGGTCGCAGGAAGAAGGGCGATCCCCCGACCAGCGCCGCCGGGATCAGCCCGCGCGTGACCAGCGACGCATCGCCGTACAGATCGGCGATCACGCTTTCGAGCAGATCGGCGCGTTGCACGATCCCCGCCTCGATCGTGCGCCATTCGTCCGCGCCGATCAGCAGCGGCACCGGCGACAGCGGCCACGGCCGTTCCTCGCTTTCGCCGATGATGCGAAAACCCGTGCCGATATCCTCGGCATGGCGCTGCACGCGTTCGCGCGCGAGGCCGAGATCGTCGCCCGCCGCCGCCGCCAGTTCCTCGAACATCGCCGCCCACGCCGGATCGGGATCGGCAGTGAGCACATCGCCGGTGACCGCCCGCGCGCGATACTCGGCGATCCAGCGCGCGGCGTGGATGCCGGGGTCGAGCAGCGACGGGGCGGGCGCGCTCGCCATCAGAAACCGCGCACCGGCATTTCGCCCTGCGGCCGGCCTGGTGCCGGGCAACGCTCTATGGATGATGCGCTATCGATCACTCAGTGGCCCCTTTGTCGCGCGCGACATGGCCACAATCGGCTCGCACACGCAACATGTGAGTGCGCGCGAACCGCGCGGTCACATCGCCAAAGGTCAGTGCCGCCGCATCATGCTGCGCAATTGGAGCAGCGCCGCCCCCGCCGACAGCGCGATCCCAAGGCCCGATACCGCGCTCCAGCCACCGGCATTCCACGCCGCCGTCGCCGCCGCCGATCCGCCCGCCCCGCCCAGGAACATCGCCCCCATGAAGATGGTGTTGAGCCGCGCCCGAACTTCGGGCCGCAGCGCATAGACCAAATGCTGGTTCGACACGAGCGCGCTCTGCACCGCAAAGTCGAGTAGGACCACGCCGACGATCAGCCCCGCGATCGACAGCCACGCGCCGAAAATCAGCCAGGACAGCAGCGTCAGCACCGCCCCCAGCACGATCACGCGGTGCGGCCCGTAGCGGTCGGCGAAACGCCCCGCCACCGGTGCCGCGAGAATGCCGATCGCGCCGACAATGCCGAACAGCCCGGCGACATCCGCCCCCAGCGCAAAGCGCGGCGTCTGCAGATACAGGGCCAGGATTGTCCAGAACGCGGTGAAGGCCGCAAACAACAAAGCCTGCGTCGCGGCGGCCAGCCGCAGTTCGGCGAATTCGCGCCACAGGCCGGTCAGCGACGCCATCAGCGCGGGATAGCCAATCGTCGTCTCGGGCAGGCTGCGCGGCAACCGCGCCGCCATCAGCCCGCCCGCGCCCAGCGCCAGCGGCACGCCCAGCCAGAACATTTCGCGCCATCCGGCATGCGTCGCCACCAGCCCGGCGAGCGTCCGGCTGAGCAGGATGCCGCACAACAGCCCCGCCATCACCGTGCCGACCGTCGCGCCGCGCTTGGCCGGATCGGACAGATGCGCCGCGAACGGCACGATCTGCTGCGCGACCGTCGCCGTCACCCCGACCAGCAGCGACGCCACCAGCAGCAAGGCGACATTGGGGGCCACCGCCGCCAGTCCCAACGCCAGCGCCAGCACCACGAACTGCACGACGATCAGCCGCTTGCGTTCCAGCAGATCGCCCAGCGGCGTGAGCAGGAACAGCCCCGCCGCATAGCCCAATTGCGTCGCGGTCGGCACCAGCCCGGTCCACGCGCCGGGCAAATCCCGCTCGATAATGCCGAGCATCGGCTGGTTATAATAGATGTTTGATACGGCAATGCCGGTCGCGACCGCCATCGTCAGCGTGAGCCCGTGCGACAGCGCGCGCGGTTCGGCGCGGTTCGCTTGCGCTGTCCTATCCATCGCTTCGTCCTTCTGCGCGGGCCACCGTCAAAGCTGACGATCGATCATGAAAATAGCGAGCCGTGCCCCGATCCGGACTCACCCTTTGGTATAGGGGACCGTCGGCTGCGTTACGCCAACGCCGCCGCCATCCAGTCGGGTACCCGCGCATCGCCCAGCGCCTCCACCCGGCGCAGTTCCACCATCACGCCCAAGTCCGGATACGTCGCCCGCGTGCGGTCCCCCGCCTCACCCAGCGGCGCGACCACCAGCCGCCGGTTGACCTTGCTGCGATGGTGCATCCGCGCGGTATTCTCCTGCCCGACATAACAGCCCTTGGTGAAGCTCACCCCGTTCAGCTCGCGCGCATTGCATTCCAGCCACAGCGTCTGGTCGCTGCCCAGCTCGGCCACCCCCTCGGTCACCCCCAGCGACAGCCGGTGCGCCAGCCAGCCCTCGGCCGCCGCCCCCGCGTCCCCAATCCAGCGCCAACCGAGCGCCGCCAGGCGCGGATCGGGCACGCCCTCGCCACCCTCGCGCGCCCAATGCACCGCGCCCTCGCTGCGCTCGATCGTAATCGCGCGCCGCAACCGGTACATCGACAAGCGCCGCGCCAGCGCCTCCGCCGCGCTCGCCTCGCAATCGACCAGGATCGCGTCACCCTCGGCCCACAGCACGAAATCGAACAGCGCCTTGCCCTGCGGCGTCAGCAGCCCACCCCATTGCGGCGCGCCCGGCACCACGCTCGCCATGTCGTGCGTGACAAGCCCCTGCAAGAAGCCGCGCGGGTCATCGCCCGCGATACGAAGGAGCGCTCGGTCGGTCAGGGTGGTTTCTGGCATGACGAACAGGTAGGAAGCCCGCGACTCTTTGTCACCCATGCGCAGGGCGCTTCCCGCCAGGCTGCCTTTCCCCGTCGGGCGGGGATCAAGGTCAGGGCTTCGACAGATTCCGCCCGAACGGAGTGCGTGCAGTGACTTTCGATCTCCTCCTGAAGAACGGCACCGTGCATTTGCCCGCAGGTCCGGTGCAGACCAGCGTCGGCGTCATCGCAGGGAAAATCGCCGCGATCGGCGTAAGCGGCGATGCCGGCGAGACGATCGACTGCACCGGGCTCGACATCCTGCCCGGCGTCATCGACACGCAAGTCCACTTCCGCGAGCCCGGCCTCGTCCATAAGGAAGACTTGGAATCGGGCGCGCGTGCGGCCGTGCTCGGCGGGGTGACCGCCGTGTTCGAAATGCCCAACACCAAGCCCAATACCGATTCGGCCGAGGCGATCGCCGACAAGCTCGCCCGCGCGCATCATCGCATGTGGTGCGACCACGCTTTCTATGTCGGCGCGACCAACCACAATGCCGCCGATCTCGCCGAGTTGGAGCGGATGCGCGGCACCGCTGGCGTCAAGATCTTCATGGGTGCCTCGACCGGTGATCTGCTGGTGTCGGAAGACGCCTCGCTCGCCGCCGTGCTCGCCTCGGGCCATCGCCGCGTCGCGATCCATGCCGAGGATGAGGACCGCATGAACGCCCGCGCCGACGAGCGCGTCCCCGGCGACCCGTCCTCGCATCCGGTGTGGCGCGATGATGAAAGCGCGCTGCTCGCGACCAAGCGCATCGTCGCGCTCGCCCGCGCGGCGCGGCGGCGCATCCATGTGCTGCACATCACCACCCCCGCCGAGCTGGAGTTTCTGAGCGCGCACAAGGACATCGCGACCTGCGAGGTGACCCCGCAGCACCTCACGCTGGCGGGCGAGGAGGCGTATTCCCGGCTCGGCACACTGGCGCAGATGAACCCGCCGATCCGCTCGGGCGCGCATCGCGACGGGCTGTGGCATTGGGTCGGCCAAGGCGTCGCCGACATTCTCGGCTCCGACCATGCCCCGCATACGCTGGAGGAAAAGGCCAAGCCCTATCCCGGCTCGCCCAGCGGCATGCCCGGCGTGCAGACGCTGCTGCCGCTGATGCTCAACCATGTGGCGGAGGGGCGCACCACGCTCGCCCGCGTGATCGACCTCACCAGCGCCGGACCGCAGCGCGTGTTCGGCATCGTCGGCAAGGGCCGCATCGCGGTCGGCTATGATGCCGATTTCTCGGTGGTCGACTTGAAGGCACGCTGGACGATCACCGAGGACTGGCTCGCCTCGCGCTGCGGCTGGTCGCCCTTCACCGGCATGGAGCTCACCGGCCGCCCGATCGGCACCATCGTCCGTGGCCACCGCGTGATGTGGGACGGCGCGCTGGCGGCGACGGCGGTGGGCGAACCGATCCGGTTCGAGGCGGTTGAGTTTGGGTGAGACAGTGCCGCAACCTGGCTTACCACAAGCCGAGCGGTGCGCAGGCCATGACAGCAACACACGAAACCGATGGCGTAACACTGTCGTTAAATGGCACCCGGCAGCCGTCGTCGGTACAGGGCGGTATAGCTAGATGGCGTAGAACGACGATGGATTGATCCAAGTGTACTAACCGAGTACACCACCCCTGAAGGGGATCGTCGATGCGCCACCTCATTGCAGGGTTGCTGTTGTCCTGTGTCGGCATAATCGCGCCTGCCGGAGCGCAAAGCAGGTCGGATGCCACCATCAAGGCGGACCCGGCGCTCGAACATCGCATCTTGGAAGTTCGCTCGCTGCTTGCCGGAACTGAGGGCGATCCAACCGCGACCTTTTCCCCCGATTTCCTGGCGCAGGTGCCAGCATCGTCGGTTGCTGCGCTGGCCAAGCAATTGCGCGACGCCTTTGGGGCCGTGGGCGCGGTGGAGCAGGTCACGGCGGTGTCCCCATGGCAAGCTCGCTTTCGCCTGCGATACGAGAAAGCGATTGCGCCCGTCGAGATCGCAGTCGCCCCGGCGGAACCACATCAAATCACGCAATTGCTGATCCGGCCACCGGTCACGCTGCAAGCGCCGAGAACCGAAGCATCGGTCGACGCGGTCGCGGCCGCGCTGGCGGCCTTGCCCGGCAAAGCGGGGATACTGTTCGCGCGCCTGGATAAGAACGGACCACTCCCCTTGGCTGCCGCCAACGCAGACCAGGCCTTCGCGATCGGGTCCGAGTTCAAGTTGGTCATTCTGGCCGAACTGGTGCGCGCGATCACCGCCGGTGAGCGACGGTGGGACGACATGGTGACGTTGGACGGCACGCCCCTGCCGGGCGGCCTGTACGCCCAGCGCCCGCCGGGCACCGCGGTGTCGCTCCGCGAGTTGGCCGGGCGGATGATCTCCGTTAGCGACAACAGCGCGACCGACATCTTGCTGCGCGGGCTGGGGCGAGAAAAGGTGGAGGCAATGCTTTCGACCGTCGGCATTGCCCGCCCCGAGGGGATGAGGCCTTTCCTGGGAACGCTGGAGGCGTTCAAGCTGAAGGGCGTGGACGGCGGCGCGCTCGGCCGACGCTGGACGGCGGCCGACGAAGCGGGGCGCCGTACGCTGCTGGCGGAGGCTGTCGCCCGCACCCCGAGCAGCTCCATTGATGAAAAGCTCTTCGCAACCGGCAAACCGTTGCAGATCGAGGGCGTCGAATGGTTCGCCAGCCCAGCCGACATGGTGCGGGTGATGGACTGGCTGCGGCACCACACCGAGAGCGGTCCTGCGGCCGAGGCGCGCGCGCTTCTGGCGCAGAACCCGGGCGTCGGCCGTGACGCGGCAGCGCGATGGCAATATCTGGGATATAAAGGCGGGTCGGAACCGGGCGTGATCGCAATGACGTTCCTACTGCACGCCAAAGGGGGCGACTGGTATGCAATGTCGGCAAGCTGGAACGACCCGGCGGCGGTTGTGGATGACGCACGCTTTGCCGCATTGATGACCCGGGCTGTGGAGGTGGCAGCGCAGCGCTAATCGCAAACGCGCATCCCCGCAGACGCGAGCAGTGCTCGCCCTTGCTACAAACGCGGACTTTTTATCCTGCCGCCGCCTTGAACCCAACCGGCACCCCACCCCCAAGTCACCGCAACGCCCTGCAATATGACGTTTTAGCTCGAACTTTCCCCTAACCTTCCGCCCAACAACACCCGCGCTCACTTCTCGGTGAAGCGCTTCACCTTCACCGGCAAATCCTTGCCCTTGGTGCGGCGGGAGGGGATTTGCACCGGGTTCTTCTTCTTCCACGCGGCCCAGGTCATCGGGCCGTCGGGGGTGTCGATGATGGTGTCGTCTATGTCGCTCATCGGAAACTGCTCCGCCGCTTGAAGGGCCAGTCGATCACGCCGCCGGCGAACAGCGCCCACCACACGATCACCGGCTGAAACAGCAAACGCGGGACATGGTACCACAGGCTCAATCCCCCGGTGCCATGCTCGATATAATCCACCGCATGTTTCACATTGGCGGGATAGACGCACACCGCATACAGCGCGAGCATCACCCCCGCCCACCACCGCCAGCGCGGCAAGTACAGCCCCGCCGCCCCGGCGATCTCGCACAGGCCGGTCACGAGAATGACGGCTTTGGGAAAGGGCACGCAGGCGGGCGTGATCGACAGAAACGGCCCCGGCACCGCAACGTGCAACACGCCCGCCGCGAGATAGGCCACAGCCAGCACCGCGCGCAGCACCGCTCGGGCACGCGGTGCGGCGCTGGCGGATCGCTGCCTCAGAAGGGGAACCACTTCGAAGTATGGCTGAACTTCATATAGCCAAGGTTCACGCCCTGCCGCCAGCCGACGCCCAGCCGGATCGGGATCAGCACGATATTGCCGCGCCGCAAATAGGTGGCCGCAAACCCGCCGACGAAATAGACGCGCCCCTCGCCCGCCGGGAAGCGCTTGTACAGGTCTTCCGAATCGTAGAGGTTGTAGACCAATACGAACACCTTATTGGCATCGCCGCCGAGATCGAAGCCGACCGACGGCCCCGTCCAATAGACTGGCTGCTGCCCCTCGATCTTGTGGAACATGGTACCCTTGCCATAGCGCAGGCCGACCACCACCGCGCCCGACGCTTCGCGCCCGGCGATATAGGCGTTGGGCTCGCCCTGCTCCTTTAGCGTGCGCTCGAGGATGCCGGCCAGGCCAGCCGCACCCTTGCCGAAGGTACCCTCGGCGGCGTTGAGCAGTTCCTGTTTCTGGAAGGTCTGGCTGGCGGCGGATTCGGCGTCGGCCCCGTTGCGCGCGGCCGATTGCGCCCGCGCATCGCGTGTAGTGCCGTCTGGCGGTGTCGGGGTCGCCGATGCGGGTCCGGGGAGCGGCGCGCTCGACTGCGGCGCATCCGGGTAGCGCGGGGCATCGGGGTAGCGTTGCGCATCGGGCGCGGTCGGCACGGGGTTCGGATATTGCGGCTGGGCTGGCGCTGGGGTGGTCTGGCCGCGCAGATCGGCGTCGATCGCCTGGTTGGGATCGATCGTGCGCACTTGCCCCGCGACGCCTGCGGAGGCGGTGGCGAGTGCCAGTACCAACGCGACCCCGCTTTTCGGGACGCTGTGCCATCCTGTTCGCATCGTTCTTCTCCCCACGCCTCAATCTGCCCCCGTAACGCCATCGTGCCTGTCGCGACAATGAACCACGCCTGCGCGCGCGACCAACCGAGTCGAATTTAGGCCAGGTAACATGCGAACGCGCTGTTGATCCGCAACGCATGCGCGGCTATAGCCCGCCTTCGCCGTGATCCGGAGACGTGGGTGAGTGGCTGAAACCAGCGGTTTGCTAAACCGCCGTACCGGGTTTACTGGTACCGAGGGTTCGAATCCCTCCGTCTCCGCCAGAATGCATTGAATTTATTGAATAATTTCGCCGAAGGCGGCCCCGAGTCCGGGTTTCCGTCCGGGTTTCAACGCCGGATTGCGGCGAACTCCCGCGGCCATCCGAGCCCAAATTGCGACGAATAGAGGCGATCGATCGGGTTCCCCCACGCGCCGTCCTCGAATTAGCACTGCCGAAGCGCGCGCCCGTGCTGGTATGGAAGGCCGCGCCCTCCAGACGTTAGGCAAATTGCGCGATCAGCCGGCCGACCGTAGCATCGGCATAAGGCTTGGACAGAAAGATCGCGCCAGCCGGTATTTCATGAAGTTCGGGCGTCATGCCGCCGGAGACGATAATGAAGCGTAGCGGTGGCCACCGACCCGCCGCCCAATGCGTCAGCGCTATTCCGTCCATCGAGCCTTCCATCTGAACGTCAGTGAAGACGATGGTGATCTCAGGATGGTCTTCGAGCAGCGTGATAGCCTCATCGGCATTGGTGGCTTCAAGCGTGTAATAGCCAAGACCCTCGATCAGCATCATGGCCGCCATCCGGATCATCGGATCGTCCTCGACAACGAGGACCACCGTCTCGCGTTCGGCGGCTGGTGGTTCCACGGGGCCTCTCCTTCCACCTGAAAGAGACCGCGAACGAGGTCAGGCTGCCCGCTCAAGTGCCCCAGAGAAGCTCAAACCTTGGCGCACCGCATTAACGGACGCGACTGTGCTTCGATCCACCGCTCAGACGATTTCATTGCGGAGATCGGTGTGGGATTGCCGCGTCTGTCGGGCGCGCATGATACCATTGCTCAGGCCTCGAAGGTTGAACGGCTTCGCTACAACGATCGCGTCGCTCTCCAGTCCCTGGACCTGTAGCGGATCACCCGTCACATAGAAATGCGGCACGAAGCGGTTTGCGAGGATCTCGCGCATGGCTGATACGCCACTGCCATCCTCGAGGTTGCCGTCGACGATCATCAAGTCGGGCTGGAATTCTGCCGCTGCCGTCAAAGCCTCGGCCTCAGTGCGCGCGATGGCACGGACATCGTGCCCCATCCCGATCAACAGGTCGGCCAAATCCATGGCGATCAGCACGTCATCCTCGACAATGACGATGCGGAGACTGTCCGTCATCGTGCATCTCCATCCGTGTCAGCGTCATTTTGCCAACGCATGCAGGGCATATCCCCGTGTCGGGCTCTAAACAGCTTCAGCCCTCCGGCGACTGGATATGAGGGAAGCGACCATGGCGGCAGACGGGGCCGCGGTTCAGCCTCGGAAACTACTCAGCGTCACCGCATCACCGCGCGTTCGTCCACCTGTAACAATGCGTAGCAGGTTGGTCCTCTTGGGGTGCTACCCTATTTTGCATGGCAGCAGACGAAACTGAGTCGGACGTTAGAAGATCAGGCATCCGGGACGCCGACGGTGCGCCGCTCCTGGCCGATGCGCTGCCGGTGCTAGCGCGGGCTTCGCCGATGAATCTACCGATCGTTGCGATCGGGGCTTCAGCAGGTGGTCTCGAAGCGACATCTAGACTGCTCGACGCCCTCCCGCCCGATACAGGCATGGCGTTCATTCTCGTCCAGCATCTCGACCCGACACATCCAAGCCTGATGGTGGAGCTGCTCGCCGAGCACACCGCGATGACAGTGTCCGAAGCAACCGACGGGTGTGCGCTCGCTGCCGACCACGTCTATGTCATCCCGCCCGGCCGCTATCTTTCTGTTCGCGCGGGGGCGCTCCACCTGTCGCCCTCGCAGACACATCAGGGCGCGCGCCTTCCTTTCGATTTCCTGCTCAAATCCCTGGCGGAAGCGGGCGGGTCGCAGGCGGTTTGCGTGATCCTGTCCGGGACCGGCGCCGACGGGAGTGGCGGGCTGGTCGCACTCAAGGCCGCTGGCGGGTTCGTCCTCGCCCAGGATCCAAATGAAGCGGAATATGACGGCATGCCGCGCAGCGCGATCGCTACCGGCCAGGTCGATCGGATTCTGCCCTTGCCGGAAATGCCGCACGCGTTAGCGGAGCTTGCTGTTCAGATCACCAGCAGGCTCGAGCACCCCGATGACGGCGCCAGTGATCCTCAGGCGACAGGCCTTGCCGAGATCATCGACCTGCTGAAGGACGAGACCGCACATGATTTCCGGCAATATAAGCCGGGGACACTCGAGCGCCGTATCGAACGACGTATGGCCTTGCTCGCGATCCGGCGTGGCCACTTGAACCTCTATCTCGATCTCCTTCGCAAGGATCCCGCCGAACGTGATCTGCTGGCCAAGGATCTGCTGATCAATGTGACGAGCTTCTTCCGCGATCCCAAGGTTTTCGATGCGCTGGCGAGCACAATCATCCCCGACATCATTCGCCAACTGCCGGCGCATCAGCCGCTTCGGGTGTGGGTCGCGGGATGCAGCACCGGCGAGGAAGCCTATTCGATCGCGATGATCTGCCGCGACGCGATCGCGGGTGCCGGGCGCGAGATCAAGCTGCAGGTCTTTGCCTCCGACGTTGATCCCGATGCGATCGCGACCGCACGCGAAGGATTGTATCCGCTCGACATCGATGACGCGATCTCACCGGAACGGCTCGCTCGCTTCTTCGTGAAAGACGAATCCGGCTACCGGGTTGCGCCGTCGCTGCGCGGCGATGTCGTATTCACCGTCCAGGATGTCCTTTCGGACCCGCCCTTTTCGCGGATCGACCTCGTCTCCTGCCGCAATCTCCTGATTTATCTCAATCCCGAGGCGCAGGCGAAGGTCATCGCGCTGTTCCACTTTGCGCTGCGCGAGGGCGGCATCCTGGTGCTCGGCACTTCCGAGACAGTCGGGAAAGCCGAGGACCGGTTCGAGGCCATTGCAAAGGCCGAGCGCTTTTATCGTCATATCGCCCGCAGTCGCCTGGGGGACACCGGTTTTCCGCTGAGCTTCGGCGACGCGCTTCCGCTGCTCTCCAAAGCGGGAAAGAGCCCGTTGTCGGCGCGTGAGATCACCCTGGCCGATATTTGCCGGCGCGCCCTCCTCACCAATCATGCGCCGGCTGCGGTGCTGATCAACCGCAAGCGCCAGTGCCTGTATTCGACGGGACCAACCGATCGTTACCTACGGGTCGCGCCGGGCTATGCGACGCTGGATCTGCTCGCAATGGCGACCCCGGCGTTGAGAACCAGGCTGAGGCTTGCGATCGACAGGGCGAACACCGCAGAGCCAAGAGTCACCGGCGGCAGAAGTCGGCTCGTCATCGATGGTGTCACGAGCTGGTTCCGGATCGACGTCGAGTGCCTGGCAGGTGAGGCCGAGGATCTGCTGCTGATCTGCTTCGTCGAGGAGACAAGCCGGGAAGCGGGAGCGGCTTCAGCCGGGAAAGGCGGAGATGCCGCACGCATCGCCGAACTCGAGCGTGAACTCGAGGCGACCCAGGCCGAGCTCCAGACATCCATCCAGAGCCAGGAGACGTCGAGCCAGGAGCAGAAAGCGATCAACGAGGAGGCGCTCTCGGTCAACGAGGAGTTTCAGTCGACCAACGAGGAACTGCTGACCTCCAAGGAGGAACTGCAATCACTGAATGAGGAGCTGACCGCGCTCAACAGCCAGCTTCAGGAAACGCTCGAACGGCAGCGGCTGACCTCTGATGACCTGCAGAACGTCCTCTACAGCACGAACGTCGGCACCCTATTCTTGGATATCGACTTGAAGATCCGTTTCTTCACACCGGCGATCAAGTCGCTGTTTAACGTGATCGCGGGCGATATCGGCCGCCCGCTCTCCGACCTCCGCGCCATCGCGACCGATCTTGAGCTGCTGGCTGATGCGCGCGAGGTGCTCGCGCATGAGGCGCCGATCGAACGCGAGGTGGTCGCGCCGAATGCCACCTGGTTCCTCAGGCGAATATTTCCCTATCGCGCGCACGACAATCGGGTCGAAGGCGTGGTCATCACCTTTGCCGATATCACCGAACGCAAGCAGATCGCCAAGGCGCTAGAGGCATCGAAGCTCGAAGCCGATCGTGCGAATGTCGCCAAGTCGCGTTTCCTGGCTGCCGCCAGCCATGACCTGCGCCAGCCGCTGCAATCGCTGACGCTGTTGCAAGAGTTGCTGGCCCAGACGGTCGAAGGCGAAAAACCCCAAAAGCTGATTGCGCGCCTCGAACAGACGCTCGGCGCCATGTCGGGCATGCTGAACGCCCTGCTCGACATCAACCAGATCGAGGCGGGCGTCGTCGAGGCTGAGCCCGTGGCCTTTCCCATCGGCGATCTGCTCGATCGTCTGCGCGACGAGTTCAACTATCTCGCCCAGGCGCGCGGCCTCACGCTGCACATCCTTCCCAGCGCCGCCGTCGTGAAAAGCGATCCCCGGCTGCTCGAACAGATGATCCGCAATCTACTCGGCAATGCCCTCAAATACACCAAGCGCGGCAAGATCCTGCTC
>NZ_JH584235.1:2780528-2995202 GCF_000241465.1 Sphingomonas echinoides ATCC 14820 | reverse complement strand
ACAACCTGGCTTTGCGTGTAGCGCATTCCTCCCCCTTAGCTGGGATGGCTGCCCCGATCAACCGGGGGTGAACACCGTTTTCGGACACTCTTTGTTCTAATTTTGGAAGTTGGTTGCCTGTCATAGCTTCAGTATTTGGGCGACCGCCAAACCTGCAAATTCACGGAATGGAGCAATATGTCGCCCAATCGGCCATAAGCCGCCGCCGTTTATCGAACATATCACCCCGCCGATACGCGGCCTCAGCCTTGTTGGCGATGACGTGCGCTAAGGCCATTTCGCAAACCTCATGTGCATAGCCCGTGCATTCTGCCGCCCAATCCCGGAACGCCGATCGGAAGCCGTGTACGGTGGCGTCGCGCTCCATTCGACGGAGCAGCATCGTCATCGCCATTGTCGAAAGCGCACCGCCACCGTCCGCTGGGAAAAGCCATTCTTTGCCGAGCGGCTTTGTCGTTTCGAGAATTTCGATAGCGCGCGGTGACAGAGGAACGCGGTGCTCTTTACCCGCTTTCATGCGCGCAGCCGGGATCGTCCAAACTGCCTTGTCAAAATCGACTTCGCTCCATTTCGCGTGAAGCACCTCGCCCGTTCGTGCAGCGGTTATAATGGCAAATTCCAGCGCCGACGCCGCCATTGCGCTGCGCGCCCGAAGCGCGCTCACGAATGCCGGGACTGTGTCATAGGGCATCGCCTTATGATGGCCGCGCGTCAGTCGCGAGCGCGCCGGGAGAATTTGTGCGATGTGGCCGCGCCACCGCGCGGGATTTTCGCCGTTGCGGTATCCGCGCGCTTTTGCCGCGTCCAAAATGGTTTCGATGCGACCGCGAATACGACTGGCGGTTTCGGGCTTGGCTTTCCAGATCGGCTCTAGGATTTGGAGGATGTGCGGCGTGTCAATTTCCGCGACGGGTAATTCGCCAACCACCGGATAGGCGTAAGTGGCGAGTGTATTGCTCCATTGCTGCCGATGCTTTGCATTGCGCCAGCTTCCTTCATTGGCAGCGATGTGAGCGTCAGCAACGGCCCTAAACGTAATTCCGGCTATCTTTGCCGTCTGAGCCGCAGCAAGCGCCTCAGCGGCGTTCTGATCGCGTTCCGCAAGAGGATCGACGCCGGATTTGACCCTCAACCGCAGAGCGCTGGCCTTATCGCGCGCCGTCGCAAGTGATATCGCCTCTGGACCGGATGCAGCGCCTAACCCAACGTCGCGCGCCTTACCTTTCAGCATGAATCGATAGACCCACGATCGCGCGCCGGTTTCCTTTACGAGCAAATGCAGCCCGCCACCGTCCGCATGCCGTCCAGGCTTCGCGCTTTTCACCGCTAGCGATGTAAGCGCATTGCTGAGCTTTTTCGGCATGACCCACGATCCTTGTTCCCAAATCCGTTCCCCGATAATATGCTGGTTTTAGGGGAACAGCAACGGACGGTGTGGGACATTCGTGCTTAATGAAGTCAGCAGAAATCACGGCTTCTCTAGTAGTTAGCTTTCATTGTCGAACGTAGCGGGATGGTAGTTTGGCGGACTCCGTCTCCGCCAATCCATCATTTTCCAGCCTGCGCTGACGCCCGCCAAGGGCGCTTAAATTTCTGACAATGATCGGTATCTATTCGCTGACGTTGATCTGTCTCAGTGGCGATCCGGGTTCCGAGCCGGCCTGAAAATGCTGTGCCTTGGTCATGGAAAACCTGACCATGGATCAAGTCCGCGATCTTTCTGCAGCGGCCGATCTGCGCAAACTTGCCAGGGCGGGTACGATCCCTTGGAGGAGGGCAACAAACAGGGTCTCGCCCTGCAATCTCAGATTTGCTGGTCCGTGACCTCGCCATAATGCTCCGCCAGATAATCGACGAACAGCCGGATGCGTGCTGGGATGTTCGCGCCGCCCACGAAAACGGCGTGGAATACCTCCCGGTCGCCGGGATTAAACGGTTCCAGCAACGGCACCAGCCGCCCGTCCGCAAGCGCGCGGCCAATCCCGAAATTACCGACACGCGCGATGCCGACGCCATCCAGCGCCAGTTGCAGCAGCGTCTCGCCGCTATTGGCCTCAATCGAGCCGTCCACCGTCAGTGCCTTTGTTTCACCGTCCACGCGGAACGGCCAGGTCGGTTCGGCGCGGCGGAAATTGAAATTTAGGCAATTGTGCTGCGCGAGGTCCTGCGGCGCGCGCGGCGTTCCGCGTTCGGCGAGATATTCGGGCGAGGCAACGATGGTGCGACCGTTATCGCCCAGGCGGCGCGCCATCAGCACGCTGTCGGGCAGTGGCCCCGAACGCACCGCGACATCGGCCTGCCCCTGCGCGACATCGACCTTCTCGTCACTCAGGTTGATATCGACGACGATCAAGGGATGCGCCCGCGTAAAGGCCTTGAGCAACGGCACGATACACACCCGCCCATGCGACACGGCGGCGCTCACCCGGATCCGGCCCCGCGGCGCACCTTGGTTGGCGATCCCCTGCTCGACCTCGTCGAGATCGGCGAGGATGCGGCGCGCACCGCCAAGATAGGTCCTGCCCTCCGCCGTCAACGTGAGCGCGCGCGTCGTGCGCAACAGCAGCCGTGTCCCAAGCCGGGCCTCGATCCGGTCGATCGTGCGGCTGACGCCGGACGGCGTCAGCGCGAGTTGCCGCCCTGCGGCGGAGAAGCTGCCGGTCGCGGCAACGGCCGCAAATACCGACAAGTCACGCGCGCGATCAAAGCTGCCCATCTTTGCCTCGGCATCAAAGGTTCTTGCCTTCCGATCCAGCTAATCAAAGCGCGCTATTCTGTCTACTCTTTGCTTGGGCGCATCGAGCCCCCTTGAGGAGACAGACGATGACGACGCACTGCACCCCTCGCCGCCTCGCCTTTGCCGCGGCATCCCTGATCAGCCTCGCGAGCAGCACCGCGCTCGCGCAGAGCGGCCCGCATTTCCCCACAACCTTCCGCGAGCAGGACATCGCGACCAACGGCACCACCCTGCATGTCCGCATTGGTGGTTTGGGACCGGCGGTCGTGCTGCTGCACGGCTATGGCGACACCGGCGACATGTGGGTGCCGCTCGCCACCGATCTCGCCCGCGACCACACGGTGATCGTGCCCGACCTGCGCGGCATGGGCCTGTCCGCGCGGGCCGACACCGGGTTCGAAAAGGCGAACGAGGCAAATGACATCGTCGGCGTGATGGACGTGCTGGGCGCCGCGCGCGCCGATGTCGTGGCGCACGATATCGGCAACATGGTCGGTTATGCGCTTGCCGCGCGGCATCCCGACCGCGTGACAAAGCTCGTGCTCATGGATGCGCCGGTGCCCGGCATTGGCCCGTGGGAGGAAATCCTCAAGAACCCATTGCTGTGGCATTTCCGCTTCGGTGGCCCGGACATGGAGCGCCTCGTCGCAGGCCGCGAGCGGATTTATCTCGACCGCTTCTGGAACGACTTTTCCGCCAAGCCGGCACGCTTTTCCGAAGCCGCGCGTGCGCATTATGCCGCGCTGTATGCGGGGCCAGGGCGGATGCATGCGGGTTTCGCGCAATTTGCCGCATTCGACCAGGACGCGATCGACAACCGCGCCTGGATCGCGGCGCACGGCAAGCTGACCCTGCCTGTGCTCGCGATCGGCGGCGAAAAGTCGTTCGGGTCGACCATGGCGGTGGTCAGTCGCGCAGGTGCCGTCGATGTGCAGGAGCGCGTGATTGCCGATGCCGGGCACTGGCTGATGGAGGAACAGCCCGACGCAACCGTTCGGGCGATCCGCAGCTATCTCGACACGCCCGTCGTCACGACGCGCGTGCGGTTTGCGCCCACTGCGCTCTCGGGCGAGCAGACCGATCGCCTGCCGACTGCGGGAGCCGGTGCCGGCACGTCCGGCATGGCCGGTATCCGCACCGTGCTGCTCTCCGGCGATCCCGCCAAGCCAGGCCCTTACACGCTGGAGATCCGCGTGCCGGCGCACACCACAATCGCGCCGCACACGCACCGCGATGATCGCGTCGCGACCGTCGTCTCGGGAACATGGTATTTCGGCTACGGTACCGATGCATCGAACGCGCCGATCCGCGCGCTTGGGAGCGGCGGTTTCTATACCGAGCCCGGCAAAGTGCCGCACTTCGCCGCCACCCGCGACGAGTCGGCGGTCGTCCGCATCACCGGCACTGGTCCGAGCGACACCGTCTTCGTGGCCGAACCGGCACCGCGCTGATCCACCGCTGTTCAGGAGACAGAAAATGCCACAATTCTCTTCGAGCGCGATGCAGGACCATTGGGTCGACGGGGCTGCCGGACGCTTATTCGTCCGGCACTGGCCCGCGATCGGCACCGCCGCTGCGTCGTTCGTGATCTGCCACGGCTTCAACGCGCATAGCGGGCACTATGCGCGCGCCGCCGAGGTGTTCGCGCAGCGCGGGTTCGCCGTCACCGCGCCTGACCTGCGCGGCCGCGGCCATTCCGAGGGCGAGCGCTTTTATGTCGACTCGTTCGACGACTATGTGTCCGACCTCTCGCACGCGATCGACTTTGCCCGCGCACAGGCACCCGATCTGCCGGTGTACCTCCTCGGACACAGCGCCGGCGGGGTGATCGCGCTGAGCTACGTGCTCGGCCATCAGGATCGCATCGCGGGATTGATCTGCGAGAGCTTTGCGTACCGCGTGTTCGCGCCGGATTTCGCGTTGACGCTGCTGCGGGGCGCCAGCCACGTCGTACCGCACGCGCACGTCCTGCGTTTAAAAATCGCGGACTTTTCGCGCGATCCTGCATGGATCGAACAGCTTGAGCACGATCCGCTGGTGCGCGACGAGGTGCAGCCGGTGCAGACTGTCGCGGCACTGGCACGCGCGGCGGATCGGTTGCGCGCAACCTTCGACCGCGTCGCCCTTCCCGTCCTCATCCTGCACGGGGACGCGGACAAGGCAGCAGACGTCGAAGGCAGTCGGGAATTCTTCGATGCGGCCAGCGCAAGCGACAAGACGCTCAAGCTGTATGAGGGACACTATCACGATCTGCTCAACGATCTCGACCGGGACCGTGTGACGAACGATATCGGCAACTGGATTGCGCAACGCGCGTCCGGCTGAGCACGAATGGCAGCATCAAGATCCACCGCCGCCGCGCCGTCTCGCTTGCGATCCTGACACCCGCCTGACGGCACTGCGGCCTCCCTGTTTTATCCCATCAAAGGAAAAACCCATGAACATCGATCTGCACGGCAAGACCGCTCTCGTCACCGGCTCGACCGAGGGCATCGGCTTCGGCATCGCGCAGGGGCTGGCACGCTCTGGTGCTGAAGTGGTCATCAACGGCCGCAGCCAAACCAAGGTCGATGCCGCTGTCGCGCGGATCGGCGGCAACGCGCGCGGCATAGCGGCCGATCTCGGGACGATCGAGGGCCACGATCGTCTCGTCGCTGCCTTGCCGAAGGCGGACATCGTCGTCAGCAATCTCGGCATCTTTCAGCCGTCCGATTTCTTCGACACCGATGACGCGACCTGGGACCGGCATTGGCAGGTCAATGTGATGGCGGGCGTGCGGCTTGCCCGGGCCTATTTGCCGGGAATGGCGGCAGACGGATGGGGCCGGTTCCTCTTTCTGGCGTCGGAATCGGCGTTCAACATCCCGGTCGAGATGATCCATTATGGTGTCAGCAAGACCGCAGACGTTGCGCTTGCTCGCGGCCTCGCAAAGCGGATGGCGGGGACCGGGGTGACCGTGAACTCGGTTCTTCCCGGTCCGACCCTGTCCGAAGGGGTCGAGGCGATGCTGGAGGCGGAACGTGCCAAGTCGGGCAAGCCGATCGAGGATGTCGCCGCCGCTTTTGTCCAGCAACACCGCTCTACCTCGATCATCCAGCGCGCCGCATCGGTCGAAGAAGTCGCGAATATGGTCGTGTATCTCGCGTCGCCGCTGGCGTCGGCGACGACGGGCGCGGCTTTGCGCGTCGATGGCGGGGTTATCGATACGCTGATGTGAGCCGATCGGCCGATTCCCTGGGCACCCCCTGGGGGATCGGCCATGTCGGTGATAAACGGGTTCTGCCGGAAAAGATCAGGAATCCGCTAGCCCCACGGTCTGCACGATCCCGCACAATGTCTGTTCATCACTGGATGGGTGATGGCTGCCGTGCCAGCCGCTGAATCAGCGTCGCCGCGCCAACCAGCAGCATGATCGGCACCAAGAGGACGTAAAATCCGATCGTTCCGTTGAACGCCGCCAGCAGATGCCCGACGATGAACGACCCGGTCGTGCCGCCCAGCGCGGAAAAGACGACGATCAGGCCGACCATCGCCGGTTGTTCCCGCTGCGGCATCGACGACAGGATCGCGGAGTTCAGCGCCGGGTAGATCGGTGCCATCAACAGGCCGATCATCGGCAACAGGTACGCCGCGATTGGCGCGGACGCCCATCCCGTCACTCGCCCATGCTGCCCAGCGGCGAGCGGCAGCACGGCCAGCATCAACAGCGCCATCCCGGCGAGGCAGCCGCAGACCAAGGGAAACCAGCCCGTTCGCCGCACAACGACGCCGGCTCCAAGCCGCCCAAGCGCCAGGCAGACCGCGAAGATCGAGGCCGCCTGCACGCTCATTTGCGCCGACAGGCCGAGCAATTCACGATTGAACGTCGGCAGCCACGATCCGATGCCCTGCTCGACCAGCACATAGCAGAAGATCGCGGCGATGAAGCTCAGCGTCAGCGGCCGCCAGGCGAGCGCGACCATTTCGGCGAATTTCTGGCGCGCGCCCTGGGGCGCGGCACCCGCCGGTTCGACCGCTGCGCCTTCGTCAAACGGGGTTAAGGCCAACAGCACCAGCGCAACCCCACTCACCGCCGCGAGCCCGTAATAGACATTCAGCCACTGCGGGTCGGCCGGGTTGGTGGGGTTTATGAAAGCGGCAAAGATCCAATATCCGCTCAGCACGCCGAGCATGAACACGCCCTCGATCACATTGAGCAGCGAGGCGTGCTGGGTACTGTCCTTGGTGAGCAGGCCAACGAAGCTATACACCGAAACCTTGGCGACCCCGAAGCCGACCCCGACCGCGAGGAACATCAGCCGGGTCGTCCAGAAGCCCGGGGCCAGCGGCATGGCGAGACACGCGATCGCCACGATGCCAAGCGCGACGACCATTGCGCGACGCAAGCCAAAGCGCGGAAGCTGTGCCGCGAGCAAAAAGCTGGTCGCCGCGATCGACAGATCCTTGAATCCCTCGAGCGAACTCGCCGCGCCTTTGGTGATGTGGAAGGATTCGATCGATTGCAGGATGACGGTGCCGACGCTGTTCAGCAGTACGGCAAAAACCGCATAGGTCAGGGCAAGCCCGACGATCAATCGTGTTCGGTTCATGGTCCTCCCCTGCCGGATCGCCTATCCGGCTTATTGTCTTGACCACCTCCTATTATGAAATGCATATCATTGGCAAATCGGGCGCACATGCGCCGTGTCAGGAGAGAGTTTGCGTGGGGCGGTCATTACCGGAAGCGTCGTTTACTGCCATGCGTTTTGCGCGCGATGGCTGGTGCCTGGCTGCCGAAGGGCAGACCCTGCAGCTGCACCATGTTCCCGCGCTGTTTTCGATCGGCAACGGCTTTATCGGAACGCGCGGCCCGGGAGACGGGGCGGATGCGCCCCGGGTCTATCTGAACGGCGTTTATGAGCGCATGCCGATCGCCTATCATGAGGCGGCACATGGCTATGCGCGCGAAACCGATCTGCGGCTCGCGGTGGCGGATGCGACCCGGCCAGCCATCCTGGTCGAGGGACAGCACGCCGAGGCGGCGAGCAGTGTCACGCTTGATCTCACGCGCTGCGTCCGCGCCGAAACGGTGCGGGCCGGGGGTATCGACGTAACGATCGAACAATTCGTGTCGATGGCGCAAACCGCACTCGTCCTCACCCGCGTCCGGTTTCCCGAGGGCAAAGACGTGGTGGTGACACCGTTGGTAACGCCGCCGCCCGGCAGCGAAGCGCCCGCCATTGCCGAACCGCAAAGCGACGCGATTTACGATCCGCGCATCGCGCCCACGCTCGCTGACAGCCCGTGGCGCAAGCTCGATCTCCGCGCCGGCCCCGGCATCGCGGCGCGCGCCGACCGCCTGCACCGCAGCGGCTTCGTCGTGGCGAGCGCGATGCAGGAAATCGGACGCCGTAGCGTCGGCAGCGTGGTCGAAGTCGATTTCGTATCGGGCTATCGCGCCGCGCGCGACGAACCCGTGCTGGAACCGCTGCTTGCCACGCTCACCGCCGCGCAGGCACAGGGCTATGACGCGATGCTGGCGGAACAGACCGCATGGTTCGCCGACTTCTGGTCGAGCAGCACTATCAACGTTCCCGGCCAGCCCGCAACCGAACTGGCGATCCGCTATGCGCTTGCGGAATTGACGATGGCGGTCGGGCGCGATGGCAAGACCTCGATCGGGGCGAAGGGGCAGACCGGCGAAGGTTATGAAGGCCATGTCTTCTGGGATGCCGATCTTTACGTGCTGCCGGTATTTGCCTTCACGCATCCGGCAATCGCCCGGGCGATGCTCGCATGGCGGATTTCGGGTCTGGATGCCGCCCGCGACAATGCCCGTGCGATGGGCCAGACCGAGGGTGCGCTCTATCCTTGGCGGACGATCGGCGGGCACGAATGCTCCTCCTATTTCCCCGCCGGGCCTGCGCAATATCACATCAACGCCGACATCGCCTACGCGCTGGAAACCTATCTGGCAGCGACCGGCGACCGCACCATTCTCGATCAGGGCGGGGCGGCGATGCTCGTGGAAACCGCGCGGATCTGGCTGGCGATCGGATACCATGACAGCGATCGCGACGACGCCTTCGTCATCAACCGCGTGACCGGCCCCGACGAATATTCGGCGATCGTCGACAACAACCTCTATACCAACATGATGGCCGCACGGCATTTGCGCTTCGCCGCGCGCGAAGGGCTGGCGCTTTCGCTGATTGACGCCGCCGAAGCCGCGCGGATGGTGCGCGCGGCCGACGCGATGTTCCTGCCGTTTGACGATGCGCGGCAGGTCTATGCGCAGGACGATGGCTATTTTGCGCTCGATCCGTGGCCGTTCGCCGACACCCCGCCGGAGAAATATCCGCTGCTGCTGCACTTCCACCCGCTCGCCATTTATCGGCGGCGGGTATCGAAGCAGGCGGACGCCGTGCTGGCCGTGGCGCTGCTGCCAGACGCCTTCAGCGACACCATGCGGCAGCGGATGGTGGAGACCTATGAGGCGACGACGACCCACGATTCGACGTTGTCCGCCAGCGCCTTCGCCACCGCAGCGGCGCGGGCCGGTGATGGTGCGCGCGCCGCGCATTATTGGCGCGTCGCCGCGCTGACCGATTTGTCCGATCTGTTCGGCAATACCGATCATGGGCTGCATATGGCCGCCCTGGCGGGAAGCTGGACGACGCTGGCGATGGGCTTTGCCGGGATGCGGGTCGAGGGCGACACGCTCTGTTTCAATCCGGTCGAGATCCCCGGCCTGCCCGAATACCGCTTTTCGATCACCTATCGCGGCGCGCCAGTCGAGGTGACGGTCTCCGGTGCCACCGCGCGCGTATCGGTACGGGGCGACCACGCCGTGCAGATCCGCATCGCGGGCATCGATGTGGCGGCATCCCCGGAAATTCAGAGCGCGCGAGCGACCGTATCATGACCTTCCGCGCCGCACTTTTCGATCTGGATGGCGTGCTGGTCGACAGCGCGCGCCTGCATTTCGTCGCCTGGAAACGGATTGCCGATGAGCTCGGCATTCCCTTCGACGCGGACGATAATGAAGCGCTGAAGGGCGTCGATCGCATGGGCTCGCTCGAGCACATCCTGCGGCTTGGGGGCCGCACGCTCGACCTGTCCGCGAAAGAGCACCTCGCCGCCCGCAAGAACGGCTTCTACCTCGATGCGCTGACGACGATGAGCGATGCCGACGTGCTGCCCGGCGCGGCGGCATTGCTGGCGCAGGCGCGCGACCGGGGGCTGCTGCTGGGGGTCGCCTCCGCCAGCCGGAATGCCATGGTCGTGCTCGAACGGGCCGGGCTCTCCAATGCCGTCGATTTCGTCGCCGATGCGGCAAAGGTCGCGCACTCGAAACCGGCACCGGACATCTTTCTAGCCTGCGTGACGGCGCTGGGCGTGGCATCCGACGAGTGTGTCGGGTTTGAGGACGCCGCCGCCGGCGTGGACGCGATCAAGGCCGCCAACATGGTGGCGATCGGCATTGGCGACAGCCAGGTTTTGGCCAAAGCCGACTTGATCTTTGCGGCAACCGCCGAGGTCGACCTCGACCGCGTTTTGCGGCTGTCCCCGGCCCGGCCTCAGGTCTGACGGACGATCAGGCGGGTCGGCAACAGGCTCGATTTGGGCTTGCCGCCTTCCAGAATCTGCATCAGCTTTTCGACCAGAATCGCGCCCGCCAAGTGCGTTTCCTGCTCGATTGTGGTCAGCGCGGGCGTGAAATCGGCGGCGGGCGGAATGTTGTTGTAGCCGCACAA
Source organism: Sphingomonas echinoides ATCC 14820 (assembly GCF_000241465.1). Classification (GTDB taxonomy): domain Bacteria; phylum Pseudomonadota; class Alphaproteobacteria; order Sphingomonadales; family Sphingomonadaceae; genus Sphingomonas; species Sphingomonas echinoides. Next base: position 2,984,729 of record NZ_JH584235.1, on the reverse strand, counting down.
CGCGTAATCGGTCGGCGCTTCGAGCCCGAATTCGCGGAATGCGGCAACGATCGCGATTGCCGCGGTGTCCGAAAAGGCGAAAACGGCGTCGGGCGGCGGATTTTTCTGCAGCCACGCCACCATGCTTTGATAGGTGGAAGCATAAGCCATCTGCTCGACATCGAGATGCGCCACATGGACATCGCCATGCGTGGCGGCAACCTCGCACAGGCCGTCATAGCGCATGCGGATTTCGGAATGGGCGATATTGCCGACATATAACCAGCGCTTGGCCTGACGCTTGACGAACAGCTCTCCGGCAAGCTGACCACCAAGCCGATTGTCGCTCCCGACCGAGCAATAGGGTTCCTTGGGATCCACCCCGCCCCACACGACAAACGCCGCACCGGCGCGCGCGAGATCGCGCAGCATCGGTTCGCGCACGCCCTGACCCAGGAAAATGAAGCCATCGGCCACGCGCGAGCTGATCAGGTCGAGATGGCTCTGTACGTCGGTCAGGCTGGGCGGCGACAATAACAGGTCCTGGTTGCGCACCGACAATGCCTCGGACACGCCCGCCAGCAATTCAAAGATGAACGGGTCGGCAATCCGGCCTGCGCGATGCGACCCGAAATCGAGCACCACCGCGACGGTGTCATTACGCGCCTGCCGCAGCTTCTGCGCGTTGCGATTGATCGCATAGCCATGTTCGCGCGCCACGCGCAGGACGCGCTCGCGGGTTTCCTCATTGACCAGCGGGCTGTTGTTGAGGACGCGCGACACCGTTGGCTTTGACACGTTCGCAAGCAGGGCAATGTCCCCCATGTTCAAATCCATGGCGCGTCGACGCAAGACAGGGCTCCTCATTTCCTGGGCAGGCAGGCCATTGTTGAAACGGATACCGATAAACGGCGAAAACTGCCCACCCCGCCTGAACGCGGTGAAATAGGCATGGACTCGGCGGCGATGCAACACGTGGTTCTCGCGATGCGCGCAGGCGGCCAGCTACGCGATATCCGATCCAGCGCAGAGTCGCGCGCCACCGGTACGCCTATTCCGGCTTATTTTATTGATTTTATGATATTTTCTACCCTTTTACAGCAACTGTAACAAATCATTGAAATGCAATTCATAGACGTGTATCCCTCCTGTCATAGCCGGTTCCCGAGCAGGAATGCGGCGTGAGGGAGAGGAAGATGAAAATTTCGCGCAATCGCTCATTGGTCGCCGTGTCGGGGTTCGCCCTAGCGATCGCACTCGCCAGCCCCGCTGCCGCCCAGGACGCCCCCGCCCCTTCGCCGCCCGCACAGCCAGCGGCCACCGCGCCGGCTGACCCAGCCGACCAAGCGGACATTGTCGTCACCGGGCGCCCCGCAGGCAGCGGGATCAACAAGCTCGAGGCCGGCTACTCGATCACCACCCTTTCCGCCGACGACCTGAAGCTGCAGGCCCCGAAGAGTTCGGGCGACGCGCTCAAATCGATTCCCGGCGTCTGGGTGGAAAGCTCGGGCGGCGTCGGCACCTCCAACATCTTCGTGCGCGGCATTCCCAGCACCGGCGACGCACCGTTCGTTACGTTGCAGTTCAACGGGATCCCGGTCTACGGCGTCAGCAGCCTATCCTTCATGGATCAGACGGGCCTGGTCCGGATCGACGAAACCGTCGCCGGGATCGAGGGCGTGAATGGCGGCCCGCAATCGCTTTATTCGGACGGCCAGGCCGGTCTCACCACCAATTTGCGCCTGCGTGAAGGCGGCGAGCGCACGCACGGCAGCATCGGCGCGTCGATCACCGATTACAGCGCATGGCGGACCGACGGCTATCTCAGCGGAAAGCTTGCCGACGACCTCTATTACATGGTCGGCGGCTATATTTCGCGCGGGGACAGCGTGCGGCGCGCTGGCTTCGACACCGAAAAGGGCCAGCAATTCACCGCGAACATCACCAAGAAATTTACCGGCGGCAAATTCAATATCTTCGCACGCTACACCGACGATCACGGTGAATGGTTCCTGCCCTTTGCAGCCAACGTGCCGGGCCTCGACCTGGGCCGCTACAACCAGCTCAACCAATATACCCGTTATGCGACGATCATTTCGCCCGGCGCAGCGGGGAGCGGCGCGACCGAGCGAGTCGATCTCGCCCAGGGGCGCGGCTGGAAGGGCGTCGTGACCGGGGCCAGCCTCGATTATGATTTCGGCGGCGGTTTTTCGGTCACCGACCGGTTCGGCTTTACCAGCGGTACGCTGCGCACCGCTGGCCTGGTTCCGGCCGGAGCAGGCGCGATCACGGTTGCAACTGCGCTGGCCACTGCGGGCACGCCCGGCCAGACCACGGTGCGCACGCTCAACACCGGGCAGACGCTCGCTGCAACCGACTATGTGCAGCAATTCGGCTCCTGGCTGGTCGAAAAGAAGCTGCAGAACGTTTCGAATGAAGCCGTGCTGAACTTCAAGCGCGGTGCCAACACGCTCAACCTCGGTTATTATTTCTCGCACTTCACGTCGAATGACGCTTGGAGTCTGGGCGGCAATCGCTGGGCGCAGGTTGGCGGGTCGGGCGATCTGGTCAATCTCAATAACGGAACCCTGTCCGCCTTCGACATTTCCGACCGCGGCCGCGCCGATGTGAACGCGGTCTATCTGTCGGATTCCTTCAACATCACCGAAGCGCTGCGCATCGACGCAGGGGTGCGCCACCAGTGGACCGATATCGATTTCACCATCACCGGCAATGGCCTTCCCAATGCGGCGAAGATCCACCGCGAAGCCACGCCGTGGACCGTCGGCGTCAACTACCGCGCGCTGCGCAATCTGGACGTCTACGCCCGGATATCGCAGGGCTATCACTCGCCGTCGTTCGACGATGTGCGGTCACAGCTCGGCAATACCGGGCCGCGGCTCGACCTGAACTGGAGCGTGCGCTCCTATGAAGGCGGCGTGAAATATCGCGGCGGCGGATTCGAGGCGGCACTGACCGGGTTTTATGACGAGGTCGTCGGCGCGGTGTACAATGACGTGGGCGTGCCCCCGCAAATTGCAGGATCGAAGACCAAGGGCATCGAGCTCGACGCGTCCTACCATCATGCGAGCGGCCTCGGGTTCACCGGCAACGCCGTGCTCGAAGATGCGAAGACCGACACGCCGGGCATCCCGACTATCGACGGGAAGAATGCGCAACGGATTCCGTCCTATCAGGTCCGGGTGACGCCGACCTATACCACCCGCATCGCCGACGACAGCGACGTAACGCTCTATGGCACCTATGAAGCGATCGGGAAGCGCTACAGCGATCTCGCCAACACCCAGCTGTTGCCCGCTTATGCGACGGTGAGCGCGGGGCTTCGCGCCAAGATCAAGGGCTACACCTTGCAGGTCGCTGGCGACAATCTGACCAACTCCCATGGCCTGACCGAGGGCAACCCGCGCTTCCTCGCCGGCCCCGGGGCCGCGCTGCCCGACGTGCGCCCGATTTTCGGGCGGTCGTACCGGGTCACGGTAAGCTACGCCTTCTGACGAAGACGGCCGAGCGGCGCGCCGACCATCGGCGCGCCGCTCATTTTATACGCGCGGCCGCTCGGCTCAGCCGTGCAGTGGCGACAAATGGCTTTTGCTGGCGTGGTGGTGCGCACCTTCGGTGTGGTGATCGCCATTGGGTTCGACCGCCACCACATTGACCGAGCCAAAGCGCACGCCCCGTTCCGCGCGGATCAAATCCGCCAGCGCCCGCACGGCAAGCGTCGGCCCTTTCAAAATAACCGTCTCGAACAAGCTGGTATGATCCAGAATGATCTGCGTTGATGAGACGATGAGATCATGATGCTGATGCTTGATGTCGAGCAACCGTTGCGCGAGCAAGCGCGTGCTGTGGCTGTAGACATAGGCAAGGTTCGCGACGCACTCCCCCTCCGTCGTCGAGTTGCGATGATGCGTCTCCACGGCCTCACGCACCAGATCGCGAACCGCCTCCGATCGCGTTTGGTACCCCTGCTCCTTGAGCATCGCATCGAACAGCGGCGCAATCCTGAGATCTAGCGAAACGGTCACGCGTTGCATCGTTGGGGACGGCTCCTGTTCTCCTGCTGACCGCACATATCGCAGTGGGAGACCGGGCGATATTTTTATCCAGTGCCGATCCACCAAATTTCTTTGCGCGCGGAGGCACCCAAATCGACGGCCCGAAACGTACCCTTTCACGTGTGAACTTTTTGAAAAAACTGCATACGAAAGGGAAACGCCCGTGCCACACAAGACCCCGTCCGCAAGCGCGATCAAAGCCGCGCGGCACCGTGGCCCCGGGCGATCGCGACACTGGCGTGCGCTGCTGTGCGGGGCCGCCACCTTGCTGATCGCGCAATCGCTCGCCGCCAACCTCGCCGCTGCGCAAGAGATGCCGCAAGCCCCGGATTTTCCTGCGCCGACCGACGCGCAGCATCCGGACGACATCATCGTCTACGGTCGCGCCATCGCCCAGATCGGCATTGCCACGTCGGGATCGCAGGGCGTTGTCGGCTATAAGGATTTCGCGGATAAACCGCTCTCGCGCGTCGGCGAGTTGGTCGAGAATGTGCCGGGCGTGATCGCGACCCAGCATTCGGGCACGGGCAAGGCCAATCAATATTTCCTGCGCGGCTTTAACCTCGATCACGGTACCGATTTCGCGGGCTTCGTCGATGGCGTGCCGATCAACATGCGCACGCATGGGCACGGCCAGGGCTATCTCGATCTCAATTTCCTCATTCCTGAGCTGGTCGAACGGATCGATTATCGCAAAGGCCCCTATTTTGCCGATGTCGGGGATTTTTCGGCCGCAGGCACCGTCAAATTCACCACCGCCGACCACCTCGCTCAGCCGATCGCGCAAGTCACCGCAGGGAGTTTCGGCTATTATCGGGCGTTGGCGGCGGGCAGCACCGGGGTGGCGGGCGGCGATCTGCTGCTCGGGCTTGATGGCACGGTGTCCGATGGGCCGTGGGTGCTGAACGAACGGCTGCGCAAGGTGAACGCGCTTGCCAAATATACGCGCGACGGGTTGAGCCTTGGCTTGACCGCCTATCACGCGACCTGGAACTCCACCGACCAGGTGCCGCTCCGCGCGATCGACAGCGGCTTGATCAGCCGCTTTGGCAATATCGACCCCTTTCTTGGCGGCGAGACGACGCGGATCGGGCTGACCGGCAACGGTCATTTCGGCGAAACCGAGGTCTCACTCTTCGGCCTCTATTACCGCTTCCGCCTGACCTCCAATTTCACCTATTTCCTCGATGATCCGGTCAATGGCGACGAGTTTCAGCAGCGCGACCAGCGCGGCGTTTTCGGCGGTTCGATCCGCCACACCATGCCGACCACCATCGCCGGCCTGCCCGTGACGTTCGTGATCGGTGGCGACACGCGCTACGATCATATCGGCAAGATCGGCCTGTATCACACCGTCAAGGGCGTCCCGATCGGCACCGTCCGCCAGGACCAGGTAGAGGAATATAGCGGTGCGCTGTATGGCGAGGCGACCGCCGCGCTGACTCCGCGTCTGCGCCTCGTCCTCGGTTTACGCGGCGACCTTTACGGTTATGATGTGCACGCGCAAACGCAGGCCGCCAATTCCGGGCGCGGAACCGATACCATCCTGGGCCCCAAGGCCGCGCTGGCCTGGCGCGCGACCGACCATCTCGAACTTTACGCCAATTATGGCGAGAGCTTTCACTCCAACGACGTACGCGGTGCCGCGATCACGGTCGACCCGAAGAGCGGCGCACCCGCCGACCGCCTGCCAGTGCTGGTCAAGGCGCGCGGCGGGGAACTCGGTGCGCGGGTGGAATATCAGCGCTTCACCGCATCGATCGTCGGCTATTATCTGACGCTGGGCTCTGAACTGGTGTTTTCCGGCGATGACGGGACAACCGAACCCAATGACGCGACCCGTCGCTACGGCACCGAGGCCACATTGTTCTGGCGGCCGACATCGTGGCTCGCGCTCGACGGATCGGCGGCGTTCACGCACGCACGCTTCCACACTGTCGCAGCCGGGCAGGACCACATCCCCAATTCGGTCAGCAATGTCCTTGCCGGTGGCGCGGCGGTCGATTTCGGGCACGGAATCACCGGATCGGTGCGGCTGCGCCACTTTGGCAGCGCGCCGCTGATCGAAGACGGCAGCGCACGATCGCAGCCGACCACGCTGGTCAATTTCGGCGGCTATTACACGCTGGGTCGGTTGAAACTTGGCGTCGATGTCCTGAATGTGTTCGACGCGAAGGACGCCGACATCACCTATTTCTACACCTCGCGCCTGCAGGGCGAACCAAGCGGTGGCGTCGACGATTATCACCTGCATCCGGTCGAACCGCGCCAGGTGCGCGTCAGCCTGCGCTATGGCTTTTAGCTTCCCCGTTCGCCCTGAGCCTATCGAAGGGGCCGACCCCGCATGAGATTGCCAGGAGGGATGCGAAGAGAAACAAAACGGCCGCTGCGGTAACACCGCAACGGCCGTTTCGCCCTGAACAATCGGGCCGGGTCACAAAGGCCCGGCCCAACCGGTCATTTCGGCAGGGTCTGTGGCGTCGCCGCCGGATCGACCGGGATGACGTCGCCGGGCTTAACCGCCGCCGGGGTCGCGTTGGGCGACGCCTGGAAGGCGCTGTTAAACCCGGTTCCGAACTGCTCCTGGAATGCCGGACTCGGCGTCGGCGTCGGGGTTGGCGTCGGGGCGGTGTAGGACCCCGAGCAACCCGCCAAGCCGAGCGCCAGGCCGGAGACCGACACGATGAGCGCGATTTTTCTCATGCTTCCATTCCTTTCGGAGACGGCGGTCACTGGCCAACCCGGTGCGCGGAGAGCGGCGTGCCGGGCAGCGGGGCGTTCAGATACGGGAAGGATCCCTGCACATCATTGGCGCTGATCGGTGCGCCATCGGTGTAAGGAACCTGGCCGGTCGAAGCATCGGCTGGCTTGCACAGGCCGAGATCCGCCGGAGCCCCGTTCGCGCCGATCGGCACGGGGTAGCACAGCGCGCCCATTGCAACGCGCAGCGTGATATCGACCGTGTCATCGCCCGGACGACGACCGTTCGGGTAACCGGCCAGATCGCCCGCCGCGACGCCGAGATTGGCTTGCTTTGCCTGTGGCGTGACCGGAACATTGGTGTTCAGGCGCATCATTTCCGACGCCGTGACCGTGCCAAGCTGGTTCAAATTCTTGAACCCGGTGAGGAAGGTGGCGACAAGATCGGCACGCGGGAAGTTGGTCGGGGCGAGCGTCTTGAAGTTCGCCTTGGCCAATTGGTTTACCGGCGCGAGGAAGAGCTGGTTGAGCACCTCGGGATAGGTCGGGTTGGTGACATAGGTGGCGAACTGCGCGTCATCCTTGGGGTCCGACGCGTTGAACTTGTCCTTGTCGGGCAAGCCGATGACGAGTTCGTTCACCAGCGGGTTCGCGAGACGCGAGACCTGGGTATAGGCACCACCCGACAGCGTCGGTGCGGCATAGCTTGCCTTGGGATCGACCAGACGCGCCTGCGGCAGGCTTGCGGTCTGCCATGCGCCAATCACGCCATTGCCGCCTTGTGCCGTCAGGCAGCTGATCGGGACTTCCATCGCGATGCTGGTGACGTTCTTCTTGCCGACCAGTTCGTCATTCGCGCGGTTCTGGGTGATGCCGAGCGGGAAACCGCCCTTGTCGCCAGCGCCAGGAGCCGAATCGCCCTCGATCGGCACGAAGTTGACCATGTCGAACACGCCGCCAAGATTGACCGCGAAGGCTTCGGCGCGTTGCCCAACGAACACGCGCCCGGGCATGCCGCAACCGGGGATATTCACGTTATAGATGAATTGCTTAGCGTAGCTGTTATAGTCGGGAAACGTCTTCACCCCGGTATTGTCGAGCGGCTTGGTGAAGGTCGTGCCGCCACCGGCGGCATTGGTGATCGCGGCGCGCGTGCCGGTGTGGCGATCGCCGGTGATCAGCGTGACAGTGTAAGATTCGATTTCGGCGGTGTTCGGGTCAGTGACCTTGGTCACCGGGCCGCTCTGGCGCAGCGCGGTCGCCACGTTGGTGCCGCCGATGTTGAGCATCAGGCCGCCATTTTGCAGCGTGTTGCTGAATTTGAACTGATAGGTCAGATGCTCCTTGGCATCGCCAACGTTATCGATGTGGATTTCATAGACGGCATCGGGGTCCATCGTGAAATAGTTGGGGCCGCCGCCCGGATCCTGCAGCGGCTGATAGTTTGCGATCAGCGTGACATACTGGTCGCGACCGGGTTCGTAGCTGCGGAACATGTAGAGGTCGGTCGAATCGGTCTTCGGCGACTTGGTGATGCCGGGGGCTTCCCGGTGGCTGGAGGCAAAGCTGGCGGCGGCATCGGTCACCAGGACCGTGGTCGCCAACATGAGCCCGACGAGTTTACGTGTGCGTGGTTTCACTGCTATCTCCGGGGATATGGATCGATCCCCGATTGGGACCGCACCTTCGTTACGCAGCCGCGCAAAATCCGGATCACCCCGCCGAAAATATTGTGCCAAAAATTATGGGCTGGTCGTCAGATCGCCCCAGCGCCACTGGCCCGATCCGATCACGATCGTGGTGGTTTTGCCGCTGCTGCCGCTGCTCACGAACAGAAAGTGCGGGCCGATGTTCACGGCGGCACGACAGTCCGGCTTGGCGGCCACCACTTCGCGCAGCACGATCTCGCGCAACATCACCACGCCGGGATCGGTATCGGCGATGATCCAGCGACCGTCCCACAGCAGCAATGCGCCCGCGATCGCGGTCGATCGAGCCGGGATGCGTTCCAGCGCGCGTTGCGCCAGCGGGTTGGCCTGGAGGTCGCGCGCGAGATCCTGCGCCAGGCTACAGGGCGCTTCCGCCCCGTGCTGCCCCGATAGCGGCTCGAACGCGGCGAGGCTCGCTTCATCCGCTTCGTGACTCTCGAGGAGATCAGGATCAATCGCCGCAGGCCCGACCGCCAGAGGTGCGGGCTTTGCCAGTTTCGGTTTGGGTATTGGGAGTGATATCGCCTTTGCCGCGCGTTGGGCAGGACGGGTAGCCGCGACCGCCTGAAGATTAAAGACCGAGAGTGGTGCCGAGATGCCGTTCGCGCCATGGGATGGAGAGGCGGGCACCGGGACCCCGAAGGAAAACCCCCAAAAGGCCAGGATCAGTTCAAGCGCGGCAACACATAGCGACAGGCCGATCGCCGCGAGGCGACGGCGCAGGAGCGGCGGCTCAGGCCACGACACGGTTGATCGCCACATGCCCGTCGCGTCACTTTGCTGAACCGAATGAGACCATGATGCGTTTACGAAGCGATCCATCAAAAGGATGCGCCGTTGGCAGGTGGAACCGCGATCCCCGAGCTTCGGCACGGAGGTGCGCCGGATTGTGGATCATGCGCCATCGCTATGGTAGCGCATCGCAATTGGGAAATGCTGCGTAAGAGCTGAGGAATAGTGGGTGAAGGGCACCGGTTCGATATGACGATGGTTGAAGACGCGGGGCCCGAAAGCGGCCGATCGGATCCATCGGCATCGGTCGATTCGGATGGCGATGCGCGCTGGCAGCAAATCGAGGCGCGCATTGCCGCCTTGGTGGCGGCGCGCCCGCGCTTGACGATTACCAAGGACTCGGCCGTGTGGCTGAGCATCGGCCCCAAGGTGCTGAAGCGCCAACTCTATGTCGATGCCAATGCGGGTTGGGAATCCTATTATCTGAAGCTGGAACCCGGTGCCGAGGTGCCACCGCATCCGCACGCCTCCGTAGAAGAGTGCCTGGTCCTGTCGGGCGAAATCGAGGTCGATGGCGACATCGCCCGCGAGGGCGATTTGCATATCGCCTTTACCGGGCATGATCACGGGACTCTGACCAGCCGCGACGGTGCGCTCCTCTACATTCGTGGCCCGCTGGCCCCGCTTGACGAAAACACGCCCGGCGACCCGTTCGACCTGTAGTCTGCGGGGTTACGCGAACCGCCCCCACCCGCCCCGCATCCTTTCGGATGGCCCGCCCGTATTGGGAATGTCGGTGCCTTCAGGCAGCCCGACACGAGCTTGGGACGGGTGGGGGTATCATGTCGAGTGCACTAAAAACGGCGGAACAAACCGCTGCGATCGACAGGTTCGACCTTGCCCTCTCGCGCTTGCTCAGCGCCACCGCCGCCGGTGACACTCGCGCCTTTCGCGCACTCTATGAGGCGATCAACCGCCGCCTGTTCAACATTGCGCTGCGCATCGTCGGCCAGACCGTGATCGCGGAAGACGTGACGCAGGACACCTTCGTGCGCGTCTGGTCGCAGGCCAAGCAGTTCGATCCCTCCAAAGGCCCGGCGATGGCGTGGATCTCGCGCATCGCGCGCAATGCCGCGATCGACCATGTCCGCCGCAACCGCACACAGTTGGAAGACATTGCCGACCATGTCGATCACATTGCCTCGCTCGCCGACCCGGTGATCGAGCGGCTCGACATGTTCAGCGGCTTTTCGAAACTGGCCGACAAGCAACGCGAGGTTCTGACGCTCGCCTTGGTCTATGGCTATACGCATGAGGAACTGGCTACGGTGCTTTGCGTCCCTGTCGGCACCGCCAAAGCGAGAATGCGGCGCGGAGTGCAGCAGTTGCGGGTGTTTTTCGATCAGGCGGTGGCGCTGTCCTCCTGACGTCACGGTCAGGCTCACTCCATATGATCGGGCTTATACCCTGGCGTCGGTGTCAGCATCAGCACCATCTCCATCACGCCGATCGCCAGCAGCCAGCTTGCCGCGACTTTCAGCACAATCCCGCGCCCGCTCAGCACCAGCCAGCGCGCCGGCACGCACAGCAGCACAAGCGGGAGCGCGACCAGCAGGTTTGCCGCGCCCCCGCCGACGCGCGCCACCAGACAGGCCCACACGCCTGCGTTAAGGCCCAGCACCACAGCGGTGGCGCGGTTCATGCCGTGCGGCAGATGGACGCAAGCCGCCAGCACGACGGTGCTGACCCAGCACCCCAGGAAAATCACATCGGCATGATCGGGCGTGATCGGCGGCAGCAAGGCGGCGGCGCATCCGAACAGCAAGGCCGCGACAGCGCCCCCCCAGATGCGGGTCGGCACAAACCCCAACGCCAGCGCCACCGCGACGCACAGCATCGCCGAGGGAAGCAAACCGTCGCGCATCACAGCAGAGCCTTGGCCAGGAAATACAGCCCGGTCACGCCGATCCCCGCGCCCAGCCCTTTGACGAACAGCGCGCCGCGCGGCGTGTCATTCACGGTCCCGATCGCGATACCGGCGATATGCAGCAGCCCGGTACTGAGCACGAAGCCCGCGCTATAGCCGATCGGATCGGCAGCGGACGGCAATTCGCGGCCATGCGCATAGCCGTGGAACAGCGCGAACACACCCACCATCACGCACGCCAGCCACACCGGCGGGCGCAGGCCGAACGCAATCGCCACGCCCAGCATCAGCACCGACAGCGCGATGCCGAGTTCGACCGGCGGCACCGGCGCACCGACCATGCCAAGGATCGCCCCGCCCGCCATCATCGCCGGGAAGATCACCGGCAACGCCACCAGCAGCGGCCGCCCCAGGATCGCGCCCCACAAACCGACCGATACCATCGCCAGCAAATGATCCATTCCGCTGAGCGGATGGAGCATCCCCGAAACGAACCCACCCGCCAGACCCGTACCGGTATGCGCGCTGGCGGGCGCGGCGAGCACACTCGCCAGCGTGAGCGCGCAGGCCAGTGGCACAAGCGGCGACCCCCACCTCGGCGCGCGCGGATTGTTTGCCCGTCCCTGCACCGAAATCCGCTCCTGTTCCGTAAAGCCAGCATCGCCTGGGAGATTTCGAGACCGTGTCATTTGCAAACCTTGTCGCCCGGGAATGTGCCAGGCTTACGGGCCGGTGCGCCAAATCGATGCCTTCGCGCCGGATAAAACCGCGCAGCGGGACCATGTGGCGCTTAGGCGCAGTGGCGGTTTTGGCGCTGCCCGGCCTGGCGCTGGCGCATGATTTCTGGATCCAGCCCAACGCCTTCTGGATCGCGCCCGGCGGCACCACCAGCATGTCGATCCTGGTCGGTCATGGCAGCTATCGTTCGAAATCGCTGATCGAGGCGAACCGCATCACCCGGTTCGACCGTTATGGCCCCGACGGGCATAGCGATCGGCGACCCGAATTGAAGCTGGGGTCCGCCACGACCGACACCACGCTCCATTTCGGACCGCCCGGCGAATATCTGTACGCACTGGCGACCAATGCGACGCCGAGCGAGCTCCCCGGCATCCGCTTCACCGATTATCTGAAAGTGGAGGGGCTCACCCCTGCACTTGCGCTGCGCCAACGCACCGGCATGACCGATTCTCCCGGACGCGAGCTCTATTCACGCCGCGCGAAGGCGTTGATCCAGGTCGGCAACGCCCCCGCAACCGACGTGGCGACCCGGCGCATTGGCCTCAGCCTGGAACTCGTGCTGGAGCGTGATCCCTACACCTTGCCGCCGGGGGCCGATTTGCCGGTGCGCGTGTTCTTCGAGGGCAAGCCGCTGGTGGGCGGCACGGTCAAGCTCAATAATCTCGATTTCGACGAACGCCCGCTCGCCACGCATGTGACCGACGCCACCGGGCGCGCTTTATTTCGCGTGCCGCGCATCGGAAACTGGCAGCTCAACGTAATCTGGACAAAGCCGATCAAGGGCAATCCCAAAGCGGATTTCGAAACGACGTTTTCGAGCCTGACCTTCGGCTATCCCCGGCCCCCAATGTCGCGCCGCGCGCCGTAAGGCGGCGGCTGGCATCCGGGCGCTATCAAACGCGGTCGGCGACACCATCGCCCCCGCATCGAAGGATCGCGAGATGATGGCGCGGATCGGCGTGTGGAGCATAAGAGCGGCGGCAACGACCGTGCTTGGCCTCGCTGTGCCCGTAGCGGCGCAAGTGATCGAAGTCGGCAGCGATGGGCAGACCAACGTCTATACCGGGCCGACGCAATTCACCGCCGAGGGTAGCCGCGCCATCGTGCCGCCAGCTCCGGTGCGAGAGCGCCGCGTCTCCACCAACCCGACCGCGCAAGCCGCCGCGCGCGCCGGGCTGGCCACCGGGGTCAGCCCCGCTTTGATCGAAGCCGTGGCGTGGCAGGAATCGCGCTTTCGTGCGGGCGTGGTGTCGCGCGCGGGTGCGATTGGCGAGATGCAGTTGATGCCCGCCACCGCCCGCGCCCTGGGGGTTGATCCGTATGATTCGGAACAGAATTATCAGGGCGGCGCGCTGTATCTCGCGCGGTTGATGCGGCGCTATCGCGGCGATCTCGTGCTCAGCCTCGCCGCTTATAATGCCGGTCCCGGCGCGGTCGATCGCTGGCGCGGCGTGCCGCCGTATCGCGAAACGCGCGCTTATGTCGGGGCGGTGCTCGGGCGGCTCGGCAGCACGGTCGAGGGCGTCGCCCCCAAATTCAAGCAGAGGAATGATCGATGATATCGCTTCGGCGTACTCCTATTCTTGCGCGTTCCGTCGCGGCAGGCCTTGGCCTGCTATGGAGCACGATGGCGCACGCCCAATCGGCCTCGCTCGATCCGTCGGGGTCAGGTGTGATCGTCTCGGCGGTCGATTGGGTGCAGGGCACCCTGCTCGGCGCAGTAGCGACTTCGCTGGCGGTGATCGCGGTCGGCGCGACCGGGCTGGGGATGCTCACCGGCCGCATCGACTGGCGGCGCGGCGCAACCGTCATCCTCGGCTGTTTCATCGTGTTCGGGGCCGCCGCGATCGTCGCCGGAATCAAATCCGCCGCGACCGGGCCGGGGCTGTGAACACGGCGCTCGCCCGTGATCCCGTGTTCGGCGCGCTGACCCGCCCGCAAATGTTCGCGGGCGTCACCTACAGTTTCTTCGTGCTCAACGCCGTCATCACGATGGAGGCGTTTCTCCTCACCAAATCGTTTCTGGTGCTGCTGCTGTCGCTCGTCATCCATCTGGGCGGATATCTCGCGTGCCTGCGCGAGCCGCGCTTCTTCGATTTGTGGATGACCAAGCTCGCGCAATGTCCGCGCGGGCGCAACCACGCCTATTGGCGCTGCAACTCTTACTGTCCCTGAGCGATGCTGGCGCGCACTTCCCCAGCCGAACAGGCACCGAGCTTCGCGCGTGAACGCTCGGCGGGCACGTATTTGCCTTATGCCCGCGCGCTCGACGATGCGACAATCGAGCTGCGCGACGGGCGGATGATGCAAGTTATCCGGCTGACCGGCTTTCCGTTCGAAACGGCGGATTCGGAGGAGCTGAATTACCGCAAGACGCTGCGCGACACGATGCTGCGCGGCATCGCCGATGCGCGCTTTGCGCTCTATCATCATGTCGTCCGCCGCGAAGTGCAGCCGGTGTTCGAAGGGACCTTTGCCGATCCGTTCAGCCAGTCGCTGGACACCGCCTGGCGTACCAAGCTGTCCAGCCGCAAACTCTACGTCAACGACCTGTTCCTCACGCTGGTGCGGCGTCCGCTGCCGGGGCGGATCGGGGTGTTGCAAAATCTGTTTCGCGGGAGCGGGCGCGCGGAAAGCAACGCGCGGCGGATGCGCGATCTGGTCGCGCTCAACGCCGCGCGCGACATTCTGCTCGCCTCGCTCGAACCCTATGGCGCGCGCTTGCTCACCAGCTATGCCGGGCCTGCCGGACGCTGTTCGGAGCCGCTCGAATTTCTCGCATTGCTCTATGGCGGTGATCTGCGCCGGGTGATGGAGCCGGGTGGCGATTTTGGCCAGTATCTGCCCGATCGCCGGATCAGCTTCGGGGCCGACGCGCTCGAACTCGCGGCCACCGGCGATGCGCCGCGTCGCTTCGCGGCGATGGTGTCGATCAAGGATTATCCGGCGCAGACCGTGCCCGGCATGTTCGACGATTTGCTGCGCCTGCCCGCCGAAATGGTGCTGAGCGAGAGCTTCGCCTTTGTCGATCGCCAGGCAACGCTCGACCGCATGAACCTCGCTTTGCGCCGAATGAGGGCCGCCGATGATGAGGCATTGAGCCAGCGTTACGAGCTGGCATCGGCCAAGGACGATGTCGCGGCGGGCCGATCGGGCTTTGGCGAGCATCACCTGACCGTGATGGTCAAGGCCGACACGCTCGACGCGCTCAATTTCGCCGCCGCCGATGTGCAGACCGCGTTTAGCGAACTGGGCGTGATCGCGGTGCGCGAGGACGTCAATCTCGAAGCGGCGTACTGGGCGCAATTCCCCGGCAATTTCAAATTCATCGCGCGGCGCGCCTTGGTGTCGAGCGGCAATTTCGCCAGCCTGGCCAGCGGCCATTGCTTCCCGTCCGGCTCGGCGCGAGGCAACCATTGGGGCCCGGCGATTACGGTGTTGGAAACGACATCGGCTGGACCCTATTATTTCAATTTCCACAAGGGCGATCTCGGCAATTTCACCGTGATTGGCCCATCGGGCGCGGGCAAGACGGTGGTGATGGGCTTCCTGCTCGCCCAGGCGCAAAAGCTGTCGCCGCGCACGATCTATTTCGACAAGGATCGCGGCGCGGAGATCTTCCTGCGCGCGATTGGCGGGCGCTATGATCTGCTGCGTCCCGGCCAGCCGACCGGGCTCAACCCGCTGCTGCTGGAGGACGAACCCGCCAACCGGCGCTTTCTGTGCGACTGGGTGGCGAAGCTCGTATCGGGCACTGGCCCCGCGCTCGACGCGGAGGACCTGGCGCGCATCGCCGATGCGGTCGACGCCAATTTCAGCCAGCCGCGCGCGCTCCGGCGGCTGCGTTATTTCGTCGAGCTGTTCCGTGGACGCGGACGCCCGACCACGCTCGATCTCGCCGCACGCCTGGCGGCGTGGTGCGGCAAGGGCGATTATGCTTGGCTGTTCGACAATGAAGAGGACGCGCTCGATCTCGACGTGGCGACGCTCGGCTTCGACATGACGCAAATCCTCGATGATCCCGCCGCGCGCACGCCGGTGATGATGTATCTGTTCCACCGCGTCGAACAGCGGCTGGACGGCACACCGAGCATCATCGTGATCGATGAAGGCTGGAAGGCGCTCGACGATCCCGCGTTCGTGCTGCGCATCAAGGATTGGGAAAAGACGATCCGCAAACGCAACGGCATCGTCGGCTTCTGCACCCAAAGCGCGTCGGACGCGCTGGCGAGCCAGATTTCCAGCGCCATCATCGAACAAGCCGCGACGCAAATCTTCATGGTCAACCCCAAGGCGCAGGCGGTCGATTATTGCGACGGCTTTGGCTTGACCGCGCATGAATTCGACCTGATCCGCACGCTGCCCGACACGGCGCGCTGTTTCCTGATAAAACATGGCAATGACAGCGTGATCGCGCGGCTCAATCTGGGCGGTATGCCCGATTTGCTGACGATCCTGTCGGGCCGCGAAAGCAGCGTGCGCCGCCTCGATGCGATCCGCGCCGAGGTCGGCGACGATCCGGCGCAGTGGCTGCCACGGCTGCTGGCCTAACCGCCATGTCGAACGCCTGCCCCGCCGCTCCGCCCGATGTCCATCTGGTCCATGCGCTGCTGCGCGGGACCGATTGTCAGGTGCGTGCGCTGGTCCACACCGGCTATGACGGGCTGTTCCAGAGCGGGGGCAGCTTCGCGGGCGTCCTTACCACGCTGATGACGCTCTATGTCGCGCTGATCGGCTATCAATTGATGCTGGGCCGGGGCGGCTTGCGCATTGGCGACGTGACGCTCTCGGTGGTGAAGCTCGCCGCGATCCTGTCCTTTGCCACGCAATGGGATACCTATCAGGCGATCGTGGTGCGCGTGCTGTTCGACGGCACCGCGCAAATCGCGACCGCCATGCTGCACCTCGATTCGGCGACCGCCAGCAGCGGCGACATTTTCGACCGGCTGCAGCGCGCCTTCGACATCCTGAGCGCCGCGCCCACCCCGCCCGTGCCCGCCAAGCCGACAGGGCCGCTCGCCGCCGTGCCACAGATCGCCGCGCTGCAAGCGTTGCCGCTGCTCGGCGGCGGGGTGAAGGTGCTGACGCTCAAGGCAGCCGCCGCCATGCTGCTGTTTTTCAGCCTGGGCCTGTTGCTCGCCACCAAGGTCGTGCTGGGGGTGTTGCTGGCGATCGGCCCGATTTTCATCGCGCTGTTGCTGTTCGATGTAACGCGCGGGCTGTTCGAGGGGTGGCTGCGCGCGACACTCACCTTTGCCTTTGCCCCGATGACGACGATCTTTCTGCTGGCGGTGATGCTGGAGATTCTCGAACCATCGCTGGCGGCGATGGCCGAGCAGCGCGCGACCGGGGCAGTACACGCCGACACCGCCTATAGCGTGCTGTTGCTGGTGCTGGTGTTCGCGGCGGTCGCGACGGGTTTGCTGATCGCCGCGGCGACCGTGTTTCGCGGCTTTCGCCTGCCCGAACGCAAGGCCGCCACCGCCACGCCACCCCCGCTTCGCACACCGGCCTCGTCCACACCCGCCGTGGAAGCGCTCGCCTCCCCCGCTGCGCGCACCAGTGCCGCCGTCGCCGCGCTGGCCCGGCGTGAGGATCGGCTGATCCGCACCGAGGGCGGCGAGACCAGCGTCCGCATCCTCGGCAGCACCGGGGCCAGCGCCGCCGCCAGCCGCGATCCTTGGGCTCCACCGCGCGACCAGACCCGCCTTGGCGACGGTGCCCGGCGCATCACCCCGACGCGCACCGTTTCCGGCACCGCCTCAAGAAGGCCCGATTGACCATGCACCAAGCCACCCCCGAACCCGCGTTTACGCGGATCCTGCAGCAACGCCCCGATAGCTGGGGCGACGATCTGATCGCGCGCGCGGAGGCGGCACGGCGGCGGGCGCTGATGCTGGCGGGCGTCGCGGCGCTGATCGCGGTGCTGGAGGCGGTTGCGCTGGCCGGGCTCGCCCCGCTCAAGACCGTGGTCCCCTATACGATCCTGGTCGATCGCCAGAGCGGCTATGCCGAGACGATCAAGGGCCTTGCCCCCGGAGCGCTCACCCAGGACAACGCCATCGCCCAAGCCGCGATCGTCCAATATGTCATCGCCCGCGAGACCTTCGACGCAAGCGATCTGCGCGCCAATTACGAAAAGACCGCCTTGTGGTCCGATGGCCCGATGCGCGCCGCCTATCGCCACCTGTTCCAGAAGGGCAATCCCGACAGCCCGCTCACCCGCTATCCCGCGACCACTATCGTCTCGACCACGGTGAAGAGCGTAACGATGCCGCGCGCGGGCAGCGCGACGGTGCGCTTCGATACGATCCGCCACGATCAGGGCGCGGCTGGCGGCGAACGGCGGAGCTGGACGGCGGTGATCGACTATCGCTTTTCGGGTGCGCCGATGCGGATGGAGGATCGCTTCGTCAATCCGCTGGGCTTCCAAGTGACGCATTATCGCCGCGATGCCGAGGACACCGCCCCCACACCGGTGCAGTTCGACAGCGCGCTCGGGGTGCCCACGCGATGAAGTGCAATACCGCCCCCTGGTTGATCGCGCTGGCGGTGACGTGGACGGCGTGCGTCGCAGCGACGACCGCGCCCGACCGGCCCGCCTGGGTCGATCCGCACATCCGCAACATCGCTTACGATCCCGATCATCTGGTCACGCTGCACGGGCAGCTCGGTTTCCAGGTCATGATCGAGTTCGCGCCCGATGAGCATATCGAAAACGTCTCGATCGGCGATGCGCTGGCCTGGCAAGTGGTGCCCAACAAACGCGCCAACATCCTGTTCCTGAAGCCGCTCGACGCCAACATTTTGACCAACATGTCGGTGGTGACCGACCAGCGCCGCTATATCTTCGATCTCGACGCCAGCCGTGGCAAGGCCGCGCATGGCGGTGCGCGCACCTATGTCGTGCGCTTCGTCTATCCCGCTGCGCCCGTCGAAGTCGCCGCCGCGCCAGCCGCGCCGCCACCACCGGTGCGCAGCAACACGCGCTACAGCTATACCGGCGCGCGGTCGCTGCTGCCGACCCTGGTGTTCGACGACGGCCATTTCACCTATTTCAAATGGGCGGAGCAGACCCCCACCCCGGCCCTCTTCGCCGTGACCGGCAAGGGCGAGGAAAGCCTGGTCAATTATGGCGTGCGGCAAGGCTATACCATCGTCGAACAGATCGCGCCGCGCTTCCTGCTGCGCAACGGCAGCGAGACGACCACGCTGATCAACGAAGGCTGGCGCGAGCCCGATCCCGGCCCCGACGCGCCGCCGCCATTCGACGCGAAAACCGCAAAAGCCGCCAAATCTGCCGAGCGAGCCAAGCCATGACCGATCCGCTTTCCCCCAGCGCCGCTGGCCCACCCCGGCCCGCCGTCGCCTCACCCCGACCACAACGGGGTGGCTGGCTGATTGGTGCCGGGGCGGTTTCGCTCGGGCTGCTGTGTTTCACCTTGCTGTACGCCGCGCGGGCACCCGTTAGCGATGGCATCGTCACGCGCGGTGGCCGCCCTGCCGACTTGGTCGCCCCGCTCGCACCCCCTGCGGAAATCGCGGCGGTAGAGGCGGCCGCGCATGGCGTCGTACCGATGCCGACGGCCACACCCACTTCCGTACCCATCGCCACACCGCTGCCGCCGGTGGCCGTTGCCACCCCCGGCTTTATCGGCCCATCGGCTGCGGCGCTGAACGAGGCGCAGCGGCTGAAAGCGCCCGCGCTGATCGTCGATCTCTCGGTCGCGCCGCCCGCCCCCGCCACCGAACCAGGCAAAGCCGGTGCCACCGATGCCGCCAAAGCCGCAGACGGCAAGAACGGCGGTGCTGCGCGCCTGGACGGCGACGAACAATTTGCCGAGCGCGTCTCGTCCGCCGAGCCCGAGCGCGCGCGCGCCTCGCAACTGCACAATCTGGCAACGGTGGTGCCACAGGGCGCGATCATCCCCGCGGTATTGGAAACCGCGCTCAATTCGGATTTGCCCGGTTTCGCGCGCGCGGTGGTCAGCCGCGACGTGCGCAGCTTCGATGGCAGCATGGTGCTGATCCCGCGCGGCAGTCGGCTGGTCGGCCAGTATAAAAGCGCGGTCGCGCAGGGGCAGTCGCGCGCCTTCGTGATCTGGACACGGGTGATCCGGCCCGATGGTGCCTCGATCCAGATCGGCTCCCCCGCCGCCGATACGCTGGGCCGCGCCGGGCTGGCGGGCAGCGTCAACCGCCATTTCTTCCAGCGCTTCACCAATTCGGTGCTGCTGTCGGTGGTCAATGCCGCAGTAGCATCGGTATCGCGCGGATCGAACACGCAAATCCTGATCGGGTCGAGCCAGGAGGCAACCGGCCTCGCCGCTGCCTTGCTGCCGACACAGATCATCCCGCCGACGATCAAGGTCGCACAAGGCACGCCGGTGCGGGTGTTCGTGGCACGCGATCTCGATTTCACCCCAGTCGGCGGGGCGGCGGAATGAACGCGCTGTCACCGCCCGGCACCTATCTCGACGCCTATCTGCGCCCGCTTTCGCCGTGGCTGGAACGCGGTGATGTCACCGACATCTATATCAACGTACCCGGCGAGATCTGGGTCGAGACGCTCGATGGCCAAAGCACGCGCCACCCCGCGCCCGATTTGACCGAGTCCAATCTGTGGCGACTCGCCACCCAGATCGCCGCGATCACGCATCAAGGCATCAGCCGGGAGCACCCCTTGGTGTCGGCAACGCTGCCCGGCGGCGCGCGCGTGCAAATCGTCGCCCCGCCCGCGACCCGTGGCGCGTTGGTCATGGCAATCCGGCGACAAGTGGTGCGCGCGCTGTCGCTGGCCGACTATGAGGCGGGCGATGCCTTCGCCACCACCGCGATTGGCGATACCCAGCACGAAAGCGCCGAGGACATCGCCTTGGCGGCGTTGCTGGAGGCGCGACAGATCGGCGATTTCCTCCGCCAGGCAGTGCGGGCGCGCAAGAACATCCTGATTTCGGGCGGCACCTCGACCGGCAAGACCACCTTCCTCAACGCGCTATTGAAAGCGGTGCCCGAGCGCGAACGGCTGGTGCTGATCGAGGACACGCCCGAAGTGGAGATGACCCACCCCAACAGCATCGGCCTGATCGCGGTGCGCGGCGGACAGGGCGAAGCACAGGTCGAAGCGGAGGATTTGCTCAAGGCCTCGCTCCGCTTGCGCCCCGACCGCATCATCCTGGGCGAATTGCGCGGCAGCGAAGCGTTCAGCTTCCTGCGCGCGGTCAATTCGGGGCATCCCGGTTCGATCACCACCGTCCACGCCGACAGCCCCGCCGCCGCAATAGACCAGATCGCGCTGATGGTGATGCAAGCGGGCACCAGCCTCGGCCGCGGCGAGATCGTCCGCTATGTCGAAAGCGTGATCGATGTGTCGGTGCAATTGGTGCGTGGCGAAGGCGGGCGGCGAGTCGGTCGGATCGTGTTGCGGCGATAAGGTCCGCCGCACTCGGTTCGCAGTACGAGGCGACGGTGGCTAGGTCGGCCTATAGCCAGCGGTGCGCGCGCGGCTGACCAGCAATTTGTCGATTCGCCGCCCGTCGAGATCGACCACTTCGAACTTCCAGCCCTGTTCGATGAAGCTTTCGCCTTCGCCCGGCAAATGGCGGAACACCGCGAGCGCAAGCCCCGCGACGGTCGCGTAATCGCGATCCTCGGGCAAATCGATGCCGAGCCGCTCGGCCAGCATGTCGACCGCCATTTGCCCGGCAACCAGCAGCGAGCCATCATCGCGCGTCACCACCGAGGGCGCATCATCCGGATCGGTATCTGACGCGAATTCGCCGGCGATCGCGGCGAGCAGATCCGCCGGGGTGACGATGCCTTCGAAATGGCCATATTCGTCGTGGATCAACGCCATCGGCACTTCGGCCTGGCGCAGCGCGTCGAGCGCGTCCATCGCGTCGATCTGGTCGAGCACGATCGGTGCCTGCCGCATCAGCGCGCGCAGATCGAGCGGTTCGCCCTTGAACAAAGCGACGGCAATGTCGCGCGCCTGCACCACGCCGATCACGGTATCGACCGAACCTTCGGTTACCGGCAGCCGACTGTGCGAGGCGGCGACCAATGCCGCGCGCAGCCCGGCATCATCGAGCGTCGCGTCGATCCATTCGATGTCGGTGCGCGGCGTCATCACCTCGCGCACTGGGCGATCCGCCAGCCGCACCACCCCCGAGATGATCGAACGCTCATGCTCCTCGATCACACCCGACTTGCTCGCCTCGGCGACGATCAGATGCAGTTCCTCGGCGGTGACATGCTCTTCGCTCTCGCGCTTCAGGCCCATCAGGCGAAACAGCAGCCCGGAGGACGAATCGAGCAGCCACACCACCGGCGCGGTGCTCCAGGCCAGCGCCAGCACCGGCCCCGCCATCGCGGCCGCCAGCGGTTCGGGCGCGCGCAGCGCGATTTGCTTGGGCACCAGCTCGCCAATGACCAGCGAAGCATAGGTGGTGATGCCGATGACGATCACAAAGCCGATGCTTTCGGTGGTCGCCGCGCTCAGCCCTAGAAAATGCAATCGCGCCGCAACCGGGCCGCCGAGACTGGCCCCCGAATAGGCACCCGCCAGAATCCCGATCAGCGTGATGCCGATCTGCGTCGTCGACAGGATCTTGCCCGGATCCGCCGCCAGCGTCAGCGCGGTGCGCGCACCACGATAGCCGGTGCGCGCCATCGCCTCCAGCCGCGCCTTGCGCGCCGAGACGATCGCCAGTTCGGACATGGCGAAAACGCCGTTCAACACGATCAGCGCGAAGATGATCGCGACGTCGATCCAGGGAAAGGGGGGGAGCGGTGCCATGGCGCAGCCCCTCCTTTGCGCGAATCGCGCCATTTCACAACCGCGCGAGGGCTATCGCCTTGCCGTTATTTGGCGAAGGCGGACGAAATCAGCGAAGTCGGCTAAAAAAATCGCGCAGCAGCGCGCTCGCCTCGCCGTCACCGATTCCCGGAAACACCTCGGGCCGATGGTGAATCGTCGGCTGGGAAAACAGGCGCGGTCCATACTCCACCGCCCCACCCTTCGGGTCGCTCGCTCCATAATAAAGGCGCGCGATTCGGGCATGGGCGATGGCACCTGCACACATCGCGCACGGCTCCAGCGTCACCCACACATCACAATCGCTCAATCGATCCGACCCGATCGCCGCAGCCGCCGCGCGAATCGCCAGCATTTCGGCATGGGCGGTCGGATCATGCAGCGCGCGCGGCGCATTGGCAGCGGTCGCGATGATGCGCCCGTCGAGCACCACCACTGCGCCGACCGGAACCTCCCCCGCCGCCGCCGCATCGGCAGCAGCGGCCAGCGCGGCACGCATTGGGGGGGGAAGCGGAAACATCGTTCTGCCATGCCGTGTTGCCGCCGAATCGGCAACTTGCGGCAAGGGGCGGTCGGTTATTGCGTCGTAACGGCGTTACCGTCAGCGCTGACCGGCTTATTGACCTTTAGCGTCGGTACCGAAATCGTCTTGGTGGTGGTGCCGACCGTCGGCACTTCGATCGTCTTGTTTTCGGTGCCGAGTTCGACCGTTGCCATATTGGCGCTGACTTCGGGTGCCTTGCCGCCATTCACGCTGAGCGTCGGCAGCGAGCCCGCCTTGGTATCGATCTTGAGCATTCCGAGCGAGACGAGCGCAACGACGACAAGCGCGGCAAGGCCGACTAAAGCTAAAAGAAAGCGCATGGATCTTCTCCCGTGTTCGCAACATCGAATCGTTACCGTAACCAAACCGGCGTCCGGCCTTATGGTTGCATCGCGACATCGAATCGCCTCGGACGGTTGACCGACCGCACTGCATTCGGTATGCGCCCCGCCTTCACGAGCCTCTTCATGGGCTCACGGACATTCAGGAATTTACGATGTCGCGGATCTGCGAACTGACCGGCAAGGGCCGGATGGTGGGTAACAACGTTTCCCACGCGAACAACAAGACCAAGCGCACGTTCTTGCCGAACCTGCAGAACGTCACGCTGATCTCCGACGCGCTCGGCACCAGCGTCAAGCTGCGCGTGTCGGCGCACGGCCTGCGTTCGGTCGAGCATGTCGGCGGCCTCGACAACTGGCTGGTCAAGACGACCGACGACAAGCTGTCGCTGCGCGCCCGTCGCCTGAAGCGCGATGTCGCCAAGAAGCTGACCGCCGCGCCGCAGGCCGCCGCGTAAGACCCCTCTCAGCTCCGGTTGCGCTTCGGCGCGACCGGATCGAGCCTGAACTTCAGCAACAGGCTGCGCTGTAGCGACAATTGGTTATCGTCCGAGACGAGCCAGATGATCGTTGCAGCGCCTTCGCGCGTCACCGCCACGCCTTCGAAATTGTCGTGGATGAGCGGGGCCGCCAGCGTCGCGATATCGCGCCCGCGCACCGTCGCCCCCGGCTTGACCTGCGCTGGATCGACCACGGTCAACACATTGGAAAAGCGTGCCCCGGCAAGGCGACGGTTGAGAATCAACCAGCGCCCGTCGGGCAGCACCGTCATGTCGCTGGGATCGTAGCCGCGCGGGGGCAGATAATTGAAGCGATAGCCCCAACGCGGCCGCTGCACCGGATCGCCGAGGAACACGATGCCACCACGCCCGCTTGCCTTGGGCCAGGGCTTGGTTTCGGCAATCGTGACCATCCCTCCTGTCGGAAGCAGCGTCATCGCCTCTGGCCCCTCATTCTCAGGCCATTTCGACATAACCGGCGGAGCCCCGTGCGCTTCCGCTCGGCGGAACCGCGAATCGTAGCGCCACAGCTCATTATAACTCTCGAAACCGACCCAGATCGCCCCCGTCTTGCGGTCGATACTCATCGATTCGCTGTCGCGGTCGCGCTTGAACCATCCCGTGCCGGGGCCAGCGGGCAGTTCTGCGAAGCTCGGGTCACGGACCTTCCAATCCGAGCCCATCGTGAAGCGCACAATGTCACTGCTGTCGCTCAGCAAGGTGAAGCGGTCGCCCGCGACACTGAGCGAGGAGAAGCCCCCGAATTGCGGATCGCGGCTGCGCAACTGCACACCGCCCAGCCACACCAGATCCCCCACGCGGGTGAGGTCGGGTCGGGCCGGATCAAGCATCACCGGCACGGCGCGAAAATGCGGATCGGTGCCGAGCCTCACGCGACGCCCTGGCACCGTCGAATCCGGCACGAACAGCAGGGCAAACAAAACCGACCATAAAATGCGCATCCCCCGCCCCTGCGGGAGCCAGCAGCGACACGCAACCGCGATTCGTCGGGCACTGGCGACGATGAACGGCGGCTAACAGCGCCATTCAGGCTGACCTCAGCCCGACTCGGCCATAACCGGATCATCGGAAACACCAACCGGGAGACGCATCATGTTCAAGAAACTCACGCTCGCAGCCACCGCGATGGTCATGACCGCTTCCGGTCTGGCCGCGACCCCTGCCGCCGCCCAGCGCTATGATGGCGGCCAAGGCTATGCTTACGATCAGGCGTATCGCGACGGCTACAATCGCGATGACGGATATCGCGGGTACCGGGATGATCGGCGCGGCTATCGCGACGACGGCTATTATCAGGACCGCCGCTATTACAGCCGCGCGCGCAACCGCTGCAATAACGACCGCGGGACCATTATCGGCGCGATCGCGGGTGGCTTGCTCGGCAATGTGATCGCAGGCGGCGGCGACCGCACGCTCGGCACCGTCCTGGGTGCAGGCGGCGGTGCCCTGGCCGGTCGTGCGATCCAGAAGGACGGTCAGCCGGGCTATTGCCGCTAACGCGACCGCGACGCTTTTCAGAGTTCCCCCGCGTTGCGGAACAGGGGGCGGAGGCCGGCTTCCCTAGAGGTCGGCCTCCTTTATGTCCGGGCGCGATGCGCCGGGCGATCAATACATATGTTGCCCGCCATTGATGCTGAGCGTCGAGCCGGTGACGAACCCGCCCTCGTCGGAACACAGGAAGGCAACGCCGCGCGCGATTTCGCTCGCTTGCCCCAACCGACCGACCGGGATCTTGGCAACGATCTTCTCCAGCACGTCCGCCGGGACGGCGGCGACCATGTCGGTATCGATATAGCCGGGCGCGATCGCGTTGACCGTTACGCCCGCCCGCGCGCCCTCTTGCGCCAGCGCCTTGGTGAAACCGTGAATGCCCGATTTGGCGGCCGCGTAATTGACCTGGCCATATTGCCCGGCCTGGCCGTTGATCGACCCGATATTGACGATGCGCCCCCATTTGCGGTCGCGCATGCCCGGGAACACCGCCTTGGCCATGTTGAAGCAACCGCCCAAATTGGTGTCGATCACCTCTTTCCACGCCTGGTAGCTGAGCTTCATGATCGTGCCGTCGCGCGTGATGCCGGCATTGTTGACCAGCACGTCGACCGGCCCCAGCGCCTCGACCACTTTCGCCGTGCCTTCCTGGCAGGCCTCGTAATCCGCCACATCCCATTTGAAGGCGGCGATGCCGGTGCGTTCGGTGAAGTCGCGTGCACGATCATCGTTGCCGGCATAGGTCGCAGCGACCGTCATGCCATGATCCTTCAGCGCGAGGCTGATCGCCTCCCCAATCCCGCGAGTGCCGCCGGTTACGATCGCGACGCGTGCCATTAAACTCTCCTCCCAGGATCTATCGCCTAGCCCACGCTAGGCGGATGGCGTCCACCCTTCAAGTTGACGCGCAAGTAAAACCCGTAGCATTTCGATGCCGATCTCATCGGCATTGAGGCAGGGGATATAGGCGAAATGGGTGCCGCCATTTTCCTCGAAGCTCTCCCGCCCCCGAATCGCCAGTTCCTCCAGCGTTTCAAGGCAATCGGCCGAAAAGCCGGGGGCGAAAATCGCGACCTTGGTGATGCCCTTGGCCGGCAGCGCATCGAGCGTCGCGTCGGTCGCCGGTTCGAGCCACTTCGCGCGCCCGAAGCGCGATTGGAAGGTGACCGTCATCGGCCGCCCCAGCCGCTCGCCCAGCAACCGCGCGGTCTTCTGGCAATGGCAGTGATAGGGATCGCCCAGTTCGAGCGTGCGCTGCGGCATGCCGTGGAAACTGGCAACGATCGCCTGCGGCTCGAAATCGAGCGCGGCCAGCCCCGCCGTCAGCGATTGCGCCAGCGCCTCGATATAAGCGGGGTCGTCATAATAAGGCGGCAAGGTGCGCAAGGCCGGTTGCCAGCGCATCTTGGCCAAAGCGGCAAAGGCTTTGTCATTGGCGGTCGCGGTCGTCGCCCCGCAATATTGCGGATAGAGCGGCGCGATCAGGATCCGTTCGCAGCCAGCATCCTTCATCGCCTGCAGGCGATTGGGGATGGAGGGATTGCCATAGCGCATCGCCCAATCGACCAGCACGTCCGCGCCGAACGCCCCTTGCAGCGCCGCGCTCTGCGCCTTGGTGATCGCGGCCAAAGGCGAGCCGTCGGCGCTCCACACCTGGGCATAGGCTTCCGCTGATTTTTGCGGACGGGTGTTCAGGATGATGCCGCGCAGGATCGGCTGCCAAATCAGCGGCGGAATCTCCACAACGCGGCGGTCCGAGAGAAATTCGGCGAGATAGCGTTTGACCGACTTGGTATCGGGCCCGTCCGGCGTGCCGAGATTGGTGAGCAGAACGCCGATCTTCGGCTTGGGCACGACCGGATGTCCGGCGGGGAGAATCGGTGGCATCAAACGGTTCCCGGAGTGAGCGGCAGGCGGCGCAAGCGATAGCCCGTAGCGGCTTGCAGGGCATTGGCAATTGCGGGCGCAACCGGCGGCACGGCGAGTTCGCTCACCCCGCCCGGCTCCGCCTCGCTCGAAATCAGCTCGACCGTAATGTCAGGGGTGTCGGCCAGTCGTGGCAGGCCGAGATCGCCAAAGCCGCGCGCCTGGGCCAGATTGGCCTTGAACCCGGTCGCGCTGCCGGTCGCCGCCGCCATGCCGAACAGCAACCCGCCCTCGATTTGCTGGCGGACGATGTCGGGATTGATCTGCCGCCCGCAATCGACCGCCGCGACGATGCGATCGACGCTGACCGCCTGCCCCTCGCCGACATGCGCCTCGACCAGCACCGCGATATGGCTGCCGCGAAAGCTGTGGCAGGCAATGCCCTGCCCGCTTCCCGCAATGCCGCCTTCCCAACCGCCAAGCGACGCGGCGGTCGAAAGGCACCGCGCCAGCCGCGCATCCCCGCCCAGCATGCCGATGCGGAAGGACAGCGGCTCGGTTCCCGCGACATGCGCCAGTTCGTCCAGAAAACACTCGGTAAAAAACGTCGTGTAGCTATGCGCGCCCGAGCGCCAATGTCCGGTTGGCACACCGATATCGGCCGGGTGATGGTCGATCGCATAAGCCGGAATACGGTAAAACGGCGTGGCCCCGGCCACCGCATAGCCATCGCCGAACGGCGTGACGGCTTGCGCCGTGCGGAACCCCGTATCGTGCGCCAGTAAGCGCGCCGCCAGATCCTGCCCGGTGGCAGGGGCGGCGATCTTGGCCAGCCAGCCGAGGATCTGTCCGTTGCCGCCGAGCCGCGCCGCCATCCGGGCCATTGCCGGGGGGCGATAGCGATCGTGCAGCAGATCCTCCGACCGGCTCCACACCAGTTGCACCGGGCGTTTGAGGCTGTGCGCCAGCACCGCCGCCTGCGCCGCGCACTGCGTTTCCAGATTCGCGCCGAACGATCCACCGATCAGCATCGGATGCACGAGCACCGCATCCTCGCTAACACCGATCGCCGCCGCCGCCGCGCTGCGCGCCAATCCCGGTGCCTGGGTCGGCAACCACAGTTCCAGCCGCCCGTCCCGATACTGCGCGGTCGCCGTCATCGTCTCGATCGCGGCGTGCGCGGCAAGGCCGACATGGTAATCGGCGGTCACCACGCGCGCGCCCTTGAACACCGCCGACAGATCGCCCTGCCGCGCGATGCGTGCGCCGGGCCCGTCGAGCGCGGCCTTCAGCGCCGCAGTGATGCTGGCGGTGTTGACCACGCGGCTTTTCGTCTCGAACCGGGGGGCGAGCGCATCGAGCGCCGTGTTCGCCGCCCACCAATTATTGGCGATCGCCGCGACCCAGCGATCGTTGGTGACGACCTGCAACACGCCGCGAACGCGCTCTGCCGCCGTGCGATCGACCCGCACCAACGTGCTGTCACCCACCGGGCCTTGGCGGATGCTGGCATAGACCATGTCGGGCAAGCGCACGTCGCCTGCGAAATTGGCCGATCCGTCGATCTTGGAGGGGCCATCGAGCCGGGGCAGCGACTGGCCCGACAGCCGGT
Source organism: Sphingomonas echinoides ATCC 14820 (assembly GCF_000241465.1). GTDB lineage: Bacteria > Pseudomonadota > Alphaproteobacteria > Sphingomonadales > Sphingomonadaceae > Sphingomonas > Sphingomonas echinoides. The sequence goes on along the minus strand of NZ_JH584235.1, from coordinate 2,955,674 downwards.
CGCCACCATCCCCGCGCAGCGGCAACGGATCGGGCAGGGTGCCACCGACCGCCTCAGCCGCCAGCTCGGCGAAGCGCAACCTGTCCTTGCCGTGGACGACAAAACCCTCGGCGGTGGTGCACGCCTGCCACGCGACCTTCCACCGTTTGGCCGCAGCCTGGCACAACAACACGCGCGCCGCCGCCCCCGCCGCGCGCAAAGGGTCCTCAAATGCGCGGATCGAGGTCGATCCGGCGGTCAGCATCAGCCCCATCCGCCCGGCATGAGCCTGGCGCCACGCCTTGACCAGGCCGTCGCCCGGCTGCTCGAACAGTTCGCGCGCGCCAAGCGCATTGGCGTAGAGCGGATTGAACGGGGCTGCCTCCACCGCGACCGTCCGCCAGTCCGCACCCAGTTCGTCGGCGATGATTTGCGGCAGCGTCGTGTAGACGCCCTGCCCATGCTCGGCCTGCGGCACGGCGACGGTGACATGGCCATCGTCGCCGATCTTGAGCCACGCGCCAAACACGCTCTCGCCCTTGTCGGCGGTGAGATTGCCGGAATAGCGCCGTGGCCATAGCCCCCACGCCACGACCAGCCCGATCCCTGCCCCACCACCGATCAGCAGCGTGCGACGATCGATCTTCGGGGGTGCGGGGGAAGCCATCGCCTTGCTCTATCGCGCCAAGCGCCGCACCGCCAGTTCGGTGTGGCTATGCCGTCACGGTCTCCGCCGCCGCCAGTGCGCGATATTTGGTGCGGATCGATACCTTGTCGATCTTCTCGGTGCCCAGGCGTGGCAGTGCGTGATCGACGATCCAAATGCGCTGCGGCACCTTGAAGGCGGCAACATGCGCAAACAGGAATGCGCACAGCGCCTCGGTCGTCAGCGTCTCGCCCTCGCGCGGCAGCACCACCGCGCCCGGCACTTCGCCAAAGCGTTCGTCGGGAAGGCCGAATACGGCTGCCTCGGCCACCGCCGGATGCTCGTAAATCGCCGCCTCGACTTCCTGGCACGAGATATTCTCGCCGCCGCGGATGATGATGTCCTTCTTGCGATCGACGATGAACAGATACCCATCCTCGTCCAGATAACCGATGTCGCCGGTCAGAAAATAGCGATCGGCGGTGAAGGCGGCGGCGGTCGCATCGGGCCGCCCATAATATTCGGTGAAGTTGCAGATCGAGCGGATACCGACCTCGCCGCGCTCACCCTGCGCGACTGGTTTGCCCGCGCCATCCAGGATCGCGAGATCGACCAGGGGTGCCGATGCGCGGCCAGTCGAATTGGGTTTGGCGAGGTAGTTGTCGCGGAAATTGCCGCAGCCCACGCCATTGGTCTCGGTCAGGCCATAACCGAGCAGCGGCTTGGGGCCGCCCATTTCGTCGGCGATGCGGCGGACATGCTCGACCGGGCGGGGCGCCCCCCCCGCCGCGAAATCGGTAACCGAGGACAGATCATACTCGGCGCGCTTGGGGTGCGTCAGGATTTCGAAGCTCATCAGCGGCACACCGACGAAATAGCTGATCTTTTCCGCCTGGATCAGCCGCATCGCTTCTTCGGCATCCCATTTCGGCATCAGCACCAGTTTGCGCCCCATCGCGAAGCTTTGCAGGAACACCGGGACTTCGGCGGTGACATGGAAGAGTGGCACGTTGAGCAAGGTCGCGGGCTGGCCGACCGGCGGAGTGCCGTCCGCAGTCGTGATACCGAGCATCACCAGCGCTTGCGCCAGATAGTTGAACACGCCCTGCGTGACCGCACGGTGGTTGCTGATCGCACCCTTCGACTGCCCGGTCGAGCCCGAGGTGAACAGGATCGTGGCGGGGTCTTCGGGCGCGATCGTCGGCAGGGCGACATCGGCCGGTCCGGCCAGCGCCGCCAGCGCGATGCCAAGCGGCCGCACGTCATCGACCGTCACCACCGCGACATCGAGCCCATCGATATCGGCCAGCCGTTTGGCGCGCGGCGGGTCGGCAAAGACCAGACGGCATTCGACCTCGGCCACCGCCGTCGCCAGCTCTTCGGACTGCCACCAGCCGTTGAGCAGCGTCGCGACACCGCCCGCCATCACGATGCCCATGTACAGCGCGATCCATGACGGCGAATTGCGCATCGCGATGCCGATCCGGTCGCCGGGGGCAACGTGATGGTGTGCAATCAGGCTCTTCGCGACGCCCTGCGCGACCGCATAGACCTCGGCAAAGGTCAGCCGCTCGGGCCCCGCCACCAGGAAAGGCAGCTCGGCGTGATTCGCACAATAATGCGCGAAATAGGGGGGCAAGGTCTGCGGCACGCCGGTGATCAGCGGCAGCTCGACGCCACCTGCCGTTACGGATCCCAAGCCGAATGGTGCCCCGGGGCCGGTCAGCCCCGCCAGCGCGGCATCCATCCGCAGGTCCAGTTTGCTCGGCATCTCGCTCTCCACTTGGTCTTATCGCCTTCCCCCATTATGGAGGCGCAAATCCTCGGGGAAAAGCCTTGATCCTGACCGCCGCCCTGCCCGTGCTCGCCAATGCCGCCTCGGCCGCGCAGGGCCACCTCCATTTCGCCGATCTCCACCTCAATCCGGTGGCGATCGACCTGCGTTTCTTCCAGATCAAATGGTATTCGATCGCCTATATCACCGGCATCCTGGTCGGCTGGTGGTATCTGCTGAAGCTGCTGCGCCAGCCGGGCGCACCGATGGCGCGGCGTCATGCCGATGATCTGGTGTTCTACGCTACGCTCGGCATCATCCTAGGCGGGCGGCTGGGCTATGCGCTGTTCTATGCGCCGCAATTGCTGACCACCTGGGGCCTGTTCAAGCTGTGGGATGGCGGCATGTCGTTCCACGGCGGGATGATCGGCACCTCGATCGGCATCATCCTGTTCGCACGCTCGCAAAAGCTCGATTGGCTGCGCGTGCATGATTATCTCGCCTGCGCGGTGCCGTTCGGCCTGTTCTTCGGGCGGATCGCCAATTTCGTGAACGGCGAATTGTGGGGCAAGCCCGCCGACGTGCCATGGGCAATCGTGTTCAACGACACCGTGCAAAGCGGCATGATCGAACCCGCACGCCACCCGAGCCAGCTCTACGAAGCCGGGCTGGAGGGCGTCGCCTTGTTCGCGGTGCTGTGGTTTGCCTTCTGGAAGACCAAGGCGCGCTATGAGCCGGGCAAATTGGTCGGGCTGTTCCTGCTTGGCTATGGCCTGGCGCGCTTCACCGTCGAATTCTTCCGCGAGCCCGATGCGCAATTCAACCAATGGTGGGGCGGCTTCTTCGCGCACACGATCCATATGGGCCAGGTGCTGACGCTGCCGATGATCGTGGCCGGGCTCTATCTGATCGTCACCGCCAAGGGCCGCCGCCACCGCGTCGTGCCGATCGCGGGCGACGCGAGCGTGGCATGAAAAAGTCCCCCTCCCGCGTGCGGGAGGGGTTAGGGGAGGGAATGGCCGCAGCGTCCCTCGATCCTATAACAGCCCCTCCCCCAGCCCCTCCGATGAGCGAGAGGGGAGATTTGGCCGACCGCCTCGCCCGTGCGATCACGCTCGCCGGGCCGATTTCGCTCGCGCAGTTCATGGCGGCGGCCAACCAGCAATATTATGCGACGCGCGATCCGCTCGGCAGCGGCGGCGATTTCACAACCGCGCCCGAAATCAGCCAGATGTTCGGCGAGTTGATCGGCCTGTGGGGTGCCGATCTGTGGGACCGCGCCGGGCGGCCGCACGCGGCGTGGGTCGAACTCGGCCCCGGTCGCGGAACGCTCTCGACCGATGCGCTGCGCGCGGCGGGCAAGGCCGGTTTCGTGCCGCCGGTGCACCTGGTCGAAACCAGCCCGGTGCTGCGCGCCGCGCAAGCCGAGCGCTTGCCGCACGCGACCTGGCACGACGCGATCGACACATTGCCCGCCGATCGCCCGCTGATTGCCGTCGCCAACGAATTCTTCGACGCGCTGCCGATCCGGCAACTCGTCAAGGGTACAGGCGGCTGGTTCGAGCGGTTGGTCGCCTGCCAGGACACTTTGTTCCTGCCGATTGCCGGCAAGCAAGTGCCCGATGGCGTCATCCCCGAAGCCTTGCGCGATGCCGCCGCCGGATCGGTGATCGAGACGTCGCCCGCCAGCGTGGCGATCCTGCGCAGCCTCGCCCAGCGCATCGTCGCGCAAGGTGGTGCGCTGCTGGTGGTCGATTACGGCTATGATGGCCCCGCCGTCGGCGACACGCTGCAGGCGGTGCGCGGCCATGCCTACGCCAACCCCTATGAGGCGCCCGGCGAGCAGGACCTGACCGCGCATGTCGATTTCGGCACGCTCGCCGCGGCGGCGATCGTCGAGGGGGCGCAGGTTGCAGGGCCGATCGGCCAGGGCGCATTCCTCGGCGCGCTCGGTATCGCCGCGCGCGCGGCGGCGCTCGCCAAGGCTGCGCCCGACCGCGCCGAGCGTATCACCGCCGATCACCAGCGGCTGACCCAGGCGATGGGCACTTTATTCCAGGTTCTGGCGGTTTCCTCCCCCGACTGGCCACTCCCAGCGGGGTTTGCATGATCCATTACCGAGACGCCCGGACGATCGACGGGCCAGCGCTGGCCGCAATGGCGCGCCAGTCGTTCACCGAAACCTTCGGCATGCTCTATCCCGAATCCGACCTGAGCGCGTTTCTCGACGAGGCGTTCGGGCCCAATGGCTTGCCCGCGCAACTGTCCGACCCCGATTTCGCGATCCGGCTGGCGCTGGACGAGGGCCAGATCATCGGCTTCGTCAAAATGGGGCCGGTCACCTTCCCCGGCGAATGGCGGCCTGATGCGATCGAGCTCTACCAATTCTATGTACTCAGCGACTGGCACGGACAGGGCGTCGCGCAGGAGCTGATGGCGTGGTCGCTCGACCATGCGCGCAGCCACGGCGCGCGCGAGGTGATCCTGAGCGTCTATGTCGACAATCACAGGGCGCACCGTTTCTATGAGAAATACGGCTTTCACGACATTGGACGGATCGCCTTCCGCGTGGGCGCGACCGTCGATGACGACAATCTGATGCGGCTGGTGCTGTGAGCGCGCCCGCACTCGTCGAGGTGATCCGCGCGCCGATGCTGGCGGGAATCCCGCATGGCTTTCTCGGGCGGATCGGCGGCGTATCGACGGGTATCCATGCCTGGCTGAACGTCGGCATCGGCTCCGACGACGATGCGGCCGCCGTCATCGAAAACCGCGCGCGCGCCGTGGCGGCGGTGCAGCCCGGCGCGCGCTTGCTATCGCCCTATCAAGTGCATTCCGCCGATTGTGTCACCGTGGTCACGCCGTTTGCGGACGATGCGCGCCCGCATGCCGATGCGCTGGTGACCGATCGCCCCGGTCTCGCGCTCGGCATCGTCACCGCCGATTGCGCGCCGGTGTTGCTGGCGGATGTGCAGGCCGGCGTCATCGGCGCGGCGCATGCCGGGTGGAAGGGCGCGCTCGGCGGCGTGACCGATGCGACGATCGAGGCGATGGAAGCGCTCGGTGCGCAGCGCGACCGCATCGCCGCCGCGATCGGCCCGTGCATCGCGCGCGCAAGTTACGAAGTGGACGCGGGCTTTGCGGATCGCTTCGCAGCCGACGACCCGGCCAATGAACGCTTCTTCGCCGAAGGCCGCGCGGGCCATTTCCAGTTCGACCTGGAGGCCTATGTCGCGCACCGCCTGGCCAGCGTGGGGGTGACTCGCGTGGCGATGCTCGGGCTCGACACCTATGCCGATGAAGCGCGCTTCTTCAGCTTCCGCCGCGCAACGCATCGCGGCGAGCCGGGCTATGGCCGTCAGATTTCGATCATCGGCCTCTGACGCCTCGCCCAGCGGGCGGCCAAAAGCCCGTTACCGCGTCTTCACTTCGTCGGGATTGGTCAATTGCGCGACGATCCAGCCATTGCCGTCCGGGTCCTGCAGCATGGTGAAGCGCCCCCATGGCTGTTCGTCGACCGGTGACACCGTCGCCCCGGCCGCCGCCAGCCGCGCATGTTCGGCATCGATATCGTCCACCGCCAGCATCAGCCCCTGCACCGATCCAGGGGGCATGGCATCGAACCATGTCACCAGCGCAACCGTCGCGCCGCTATCCTTGGGCTGCAACTGCACCCAGCGCATGTCAGGGCCCATCGCCTCGTCGCGCAGCACCACCAGTCCGAGCGTTTCCACGTAAAAAGTCCGCGCGCGTGCCACATCGGTCACGGGCACTGAAACGATTGCGATCGGCATGTCCTGTCCCCCCACGGATCCGCCGCGAAATAGTATCATTCGAGACTATCTCGCGGTAAAGCCTCCTATCATTTTTCGACACAGGATGCACCCTTATGGCGACGCCCACCGACCGGACCGACCCGCAGACCGAAGCCGATCTGACCGGCGTCGCGCCACGCACCAAGCCCAAGCCCTCGATCGAAAAGATCGGCGACCGCAAGCTGAAGGCGTCCACGCTGATGATGGGCCATGGCTATGATCCGATGCTGTCGGAAGGCTCGCTCAAGCCGCCGATCTTCGCGACCTCGACCTATGTTTTCCCCAATGCCGCCGCAGGCAAGCGCCATTTCGAGGGCGTCACCGGCAAGCGCCCCGGCGGCTCCGAAGGGCTGGTCTATTCGCGCTTCAACGGGCCGAATCAGGAGATTCTCGAAGATCGCCTGGGCGTATGGGAAGAGGCCGAGGACGCTTTGGTCTTTTCCAGCGGCATGTCGGCGATCGCGACGCTGTTCCTGTCGATGGTCAAGCCGGGCGACACGATCGTCCATTCGGGCCCGCTCTACGCCGCGACCGAGACGCTGATCGCGCGCATTCTCGGCCGCTTCGGCGTGCATTGGCTCGATTTTCCGGCGGGCGCGACGCGCGAGGAAATCGATGCCGTGATGAGCAAGGCGGCGACCGGCAATGTCGCGTTGATCTATCTCGAAAGCCCCGCCAACCCGACCAATGCGCTGGTCGACATTCAGGCGGTGGCGGCGAGCCGCGACGCGATCTTCACCGGTGCCACCAAGCCGCCGATCGCGATCGACAACACCTTCCTCGGCCCGCTCTGGCTCAAGCCGCTAGAACATGGGGCCGACATCGTCGTCTACTCGCTGACCAAATATGCCGGCGGCCATAGCGATTTGGTTGCAGGCGGCGTGCTGGGGTCCAAGGAGCACATCAACACGATCCGCCTGATGCGCAACACGATCGGCACGATCTGCGACCCCAATACCGCGTGGATGCTGATGCGCAGCCTGGAGACACTCGAACTGCGCATGAGCCGCGCGGGCGAAAATGCGGTCAAGGTGTGTGGCTTCCTGCGTAGCCACCCCAAGGTCGAGCGAGTCGGCTATCTCGGCTTCCTAGCCGATACGCCGGGGATGGAGCGCCAGGCCGACATCTATGCGCGCCATTGCACCGGTGCCGGATCGACCTTTTCGCTGATCCTGAAGGGCGGCGAGAAGGAGGCGTTCGCCTTCCTCGACGCGCTGAAAATCGCCAAGCTGGCGGTGTCGCTGGGCGGCACCGAGACGCTCGCCTCGCACCCGGCGGCGATGACGCATCTGTCGGTGCCCGATGCGCGTAAACAGGCGCTCGGCATCACCGACAATCTCGTGCGCATCTCGATCGGGGTCGAGGATGCCGACGACCTGATCGCCGATTTCGAGCAGGCGCTGGCAGCGATCTGATAAGCGTGGCCCGGGCGGCGCAAGGCGTCCGCCCGGGCTGACTATCACGCCGCGACCGGTCCTGGCTCCAGCAGAAAGGGCAGCGATGATTCGATCCAGTCCGCCAGCGCGGCGACTCGGTCGGCCGCCTCGCGCCCGAGCGGGGTCAGCGTATAGTCGACGCGCGGCGGCACTTCGGCATAGCTCCGCCGATCGACCAGGCGGCACCCCTCCAATTGCTGCAGCGTCTGCGCCAGCATCCGCTCGCTCACGCCGCTGACCTTACGGCGCAGGGCGCTGAAGCGCAGCGTGCCCGAGCGCAACGACAGCAGCGTCAGCACCCCCCATTTGCTGGTGACATGATTGAGGATGAGGCGGGACGGGCAGTCCGGGCTCAGCACGTCGCCGCGTTCCAGCGCATCCGAAAGCGGGGTGGCGCTCCACTCTACCATTTTATCACTTACCTTTTTGTGCGTACTTATTTTTCATAAGCTATACCCCTAAATGGTGCGTCTCAATGGTTTTTGGGAGTGCTATCATGATTGCCGTTACTGGAGCTTCGGGCCAACTCGGCCGCCTCGTCATCGCTGGGCTGCTGGAGAAGGTTGCGCCTGACACCATCGTCGCGCTGGTGCGTGACCCCGCGAAACTGGCCGATTTAGCTGCACAGGGAGTGGTCGTCCGGGCGTTTGACTATAATCAGGCAGACACCCTTGCCGGCGCGCTGGCCGGGGTCGATCGGCTGCTGCTGATCTCGTCGAGCGAGATCGGACAGCGCGTAGCACAGCATCAGGCCGTCATCGCCGCCGCCAAGGCCGCCGGGGTCGGCTTCATCGCCTATACCAGCCTGCTCCATGCCGACACCAACCCGCTCAACCTCGCGGTCGAACATCGCGCGACCGAGCTGGCCTTGGCCGACGGCGGCGTGCCGCACGCGCTGCTGCGCAATGGCTGGTACACCGAAAATTATGCGCAAAGCGCGCCGATGGCGGTCGCGCATGGGGCGGTGTTAGGAAGCGCGGGCGCGGGCCGCATTTCGGGGGCTGCGCGCGCCGACTACGCGGCAGCGGCTGTGGCCGTACTGACGGCAGACGCGGCCAAGCCCGCCATCTATGAACTGGCTGGCGACGAGGCGTTCACCCTTGCCGATCTGGCGGCGGCGCTGAGCGATCTTTCGGGCAAGCCAGTCGCCTATCAGGATTTGCCCGAGGCCGACTATCGCGCTGCACTGGAGGGGGTTGGCCTGCCCGCAGCGATTGCCGCGATGCTGGCCGAAAGCGACACCAAGGCGGCCAACGGCGCGCTGTTCGACGATAACCATGCGTTGAGCGAAGTGATCGGCCGACCGACCACGCCGTGGCGCACGACGCTGGAAAGTGCGCTTAACGGGTGAAGCGGGTGCCGTGGGTGGTGGTTCGCCGCTTGCCCACGGCCAGCAACCTGGCAATGGTGCGCGAATGACCGATCCCGACTTCATCACCGGCTTGCCCAAGGCCGAACTCCATTTGCATATCGAAGGCAGCCTTGAGCCCGAGCTGATGTTCGCGCTCGCCCAGCGCAACCAAGTGGCGATCCCGTTCGCGAGCGTCGAGGATGTCCGTGCGGCGTATAACTTCTCGCGGCTGCAGGACTTTCTCGACCTTTATTATGCCGGGGCGGACGTGCTGCGGACCGCGCAGGATTTCCACGATCTCGCCGCTGCCTATTTCGACCGCGCCGCGGCGGACGGGGTGGTCCACGCCGAAATCATGTTCGATCCGCAGACGCATACCGCGCGCGGCATCGCCTTTGAGACGGTGATCACCGGGCTGCTCTCCGCCATTGCCGAGGCCGAGGCGAAGCACGGCATGACCGTGCTGCTGATTATGAGCTTCCTGCGGCACCTCGACGAAGCCGATGCCTTTGCCACGCTGGAGGCCGCCGAGCCGTGGCTGGAGCGGATTGCGGCGGTCGGGCTCGACTCGTCCGAACTCGGCCACCCGCCGGAAAAGTTCGCGCGCGTTTTCGCCGCGGCCCGCGCGAAGGGCTTGAAGCTGGTCGCCCATGCCGGGGAGGAAGGCCCGCCCGACTATGTGCTGCAGGCGCTCGACCTGATCGGCGTCGACCGGCTCGACCATGGCAATCGCAGCCTGGAGGACCCGCTGCTCGTCACCCGGCTCGCGCGCATGTGCATGACGTTGACGGTGTGTCCGCTGTCCAACCTCAAACTGTGCGTGGTGGGTGACATGGCCGAGCACCCGATCGACCAGATGCTGCGCGCCGGGTTACGTGCGACAATCAATTCCGACGACCCCGCCTATTTCGGCGGCTATGTCGGCGACAATTATCGCGCGGTCGCGGCCGCGCGCGGGCTTGATCGCGGCGATCTCGTCGCGCTGGCGCGCAACAGCTTTCTGGGATCTTTCCTACCCGATGCCGCCGTGGCGGAGCATCTGGCGCGGCTGGATGCCTATGCGGAGGCGGCGGCATGACCCTCTACACGCCGATTGCGCAGGAGCGTTTCGTCGCCGACATCCATCTGCTGGCGGCACGACTGGGCGAGGATGCGGCATGGGCACCGACCTTCCTGATCGGCATAGGGCGCGGCGGGCTGGTCCCGGCGGTGTTCCTCAGCCATGCGAGCGGGCTGCCGATGCTATCCGTCGATTTCTCGGCGCAGGTCGAGGATTTCGCGCTCGACCCGATCGCACGCCTGGCAGCGCGGACGCGCGGCGGCGAGCGTTTCCTGTTCCTCGATGACATCAACGATACGGGCCGCACGATCGCGCGGTTGCGGGCGATGCTGGCGGCGGCGGGCGCGGTGCCGGGCAGCGTGCGGTTCGCGACGCTGCTCGACAATATCCGCTCGGGCGAGCGCGTCGACTATCACGCACGCGAAATCGACCGCGCGGTGACCAAGGACTGGTTCATTTTCCCATGGGAAGCGGTTGCGCCCGACCTCGCCATCCAGGCCGACGCCGCGGCCGTGCCGGAGCGGACGGCTTAATCGTCGCGGACTTGCCCGCGCCCCGTTCGTTTCGAGCGTAGTCGAGAAACAGCAACAAGCGCTGTGCCAGGTTTCTCGACTACGCTCGAAACGAACGGGAGTGGTGGCGGACGACTTTAACCGTCGCCGACGCGCTCGATATCGGCACCGACCGCGCTCAGCTTTTCCTCGAGCCGTTCATAGCCGCGATCAAGGTGATAGACGCGGCTGACCTGCGTCTCACCCTCGGCGACGAGGCCGGCGATGATCAGGCTCATCGACGCGCGCAAATCGGTCGCCATCACTGGCGCGCCGACCAATTTGGGCACGCCGCGCACGACCGCGGTGCGGCCCTGCACCAAGATGTCTGCGCCCATCCGCGCCAGTTCGGGCACGTGCATGTAACGGTTCTCGAAGATCGTCTCGGTCAGTACGCTGGCCCCATCGGCCAGACACAGCATCGCCATGAACTGCGCCTGCATATCGGTCGCAAAGCCGGGGAAGGGCGCGGTCGACAGCGTCAGCGGCTTGATGCCGTTGGTGGCGGAAACCAGCAGATTGTCGCCGCGCTCCTCCAGCGTCACCCCGGCCGCGATCAAGGCGGCGGTGGTGGCGCGCATATCGTCCATCTTCACGCCGACCAGTTCGACCGAACCGCCGGTGATCGCGGCGGCGCAGGCATAGCTGCCCGCCTCGATCCGGTCGGGCATCACGCGATAGGTCGCGCCGTGCAGCCGGTCGACGCCTTCGATTTCCAGAGTCTCGGTGCCGATGCCGGAGATCTTGGCACCCATCGCCACCAGCAGATTGCACAAATCGACGATTTCGGGCTCGCGCGCGGCATTTTCGATGCGGCTGCCGCCCTTGGCCAGCACGGCTGCCATCACAACATTCTCGGTAGCGCCGACCGAGACGATCGGGAAGGTATAGGTGCCGCCCGACAGACGCCCGCCGGGCGCGATCGCCTTGACATAGCCCGCTGCCATTTCGAGCTGCGCGCCGATCGCCTCCAGCGCTTTCAGATGCAGGTCGATCGGGCGATTGCCGATCGCGCAGCCGCCCGGCAGCGACACGGTCGCTTCGCCCGCACGCCCGATCAACGGGCCCAGCACCAGAATCGACGCGCGCATTTTGCGCACGATGTCATACGGTGCTTCGGTCGCGGTCAGCTTGCCCGCGCGGATCGTCATCACCCGACCGAAATCCTCTGGCCGCGCGCCCTCGATCCGAGTCGAGCAACCGAGCTGGTTGAGCAGATGCCCGAAGCTGTCGACATCGGCCAGGCGCGGCAGATTGCGCAGCGTCACCGGCTCTTCGGTCAGCAGCGCGCACGGCATCAGCGTGAGCGCGGCGTTCTTTGCACCGGAGATGGGGAGGCGGCCCGACAGGCGATTGCCGCCGCGAATGAGAATACGATCCATGGATCTCGTTTATCGCCTCGCACCGCCCGCGCAAGCACGATAGCCGAATTGCGACGAGGCGCGCAGAAACGTCCGGCTAAATCAGGCCTTTTCCAACATGCATTGCAGCGGATGCTGGTTTTGCCGCGCGAAATCGATGACCTGGCTGACCTTGGTCTCGGCGACTTCGTAGCTGAAAATGCCGCACACGCCGACGCCCTTCTGGTGGACGTGGAGCATCACCCGCGTCGCCGCTTCCATATCCATGCGGAAAAAGCGCTGCAGCACCAGCACCACGAATTCCATCGGGGTGTAATCGTCATTCAGCAGCAACACGCGATAGGGCGTCGGCTGCTTGGTCTTGGCGCGGGTGCGCGTCGCAACGCCCAGGCCGGTGCCGTCGTCCGGCCCGTCCCCGGTTCCGTCATCACGGCGTTCCGCCATCGAGATTGCGCTGCTGTCGATCATCTGGTGCCTAAAATATGGCATTGCCGGGGGTGAGGGCAAGGGGGCAAACGAAAAGGGCGGCCCCATTCGGGACCGCCCTCTCCTGTCCGATACGGACGAAGATCGGCTTAGGCGCTGATCTTGATCTTCTCGGCGGCAAGCGCAACGCGGTTCGAGATCGGCTGGGCGACCTCACCGGCGAGCTTCACCAGCGACTCGGTGTTCTTCGAGGTTTCGGCGACGATCGAGTCGAACGCGCTGCGGACATAGTCGCTCTGCAGCTTGAAGAAGTCCGACGGGGTCTTGACGCTCGACAGGCTCTTCAGCGCCGCGGTCGCGCCTTCGAAATGCTTGCGGCCATATTCGGCGGCGTCCTGGCCCATCGTCTCGATGCCCTTGGCAGCGATCTTCGACGATTCGACGATGGCTTCAACGTTGCCCTTCGAGAATTCGTTGAATTCCTCGACCAGCTTGGTGCCCTTTTCAACGGCGGTCTTGGTGCGATCGTTGACATCGGCGAACAGCGCCTTGGCCTGTTCCTGGACCTTGTCGGTAGCGGCTTTGATGGTGTTTTCCATGGTGAAGATTTCCTTCTGCGATACAGTCGGCGCGGCGGCGGCGACGGGTTTGGGGGCTTCGGCGGTAACAATCGGGTCTGGGGTACGCACAGGCTCGGGCACAGACACGATCGGCGCAGCGACCTCGGGTTCTGCCACGATCGGTGCCGGAACGATCTCGTCGGCGGCAGGGGCCGCGACGACCGGTTCCGACGCTGCCGAGACCGAAACCGGAAGCGCTGCAGGAACCGAGGGAGCTTTTACGGCCGCCGCAGCGGTCCGCGTCTTGGGCGCGGCGGGTTTTGCCGGAGCAACAGCCGGGGGGGCCACAGCCGCCGGAGCGTCAACCTTCGCGGTCGGCTTTGCGGCTTTTGGTGCCGCGTCTGACTTCGGGCCTTTGCTTGCCATGACCGGATTTCTCCCACACCAATGCTGCACTGCAATATAGCAGCATTGGCGGTCAATACAAGCAAAATGTTGCACTGCAACATAAGTGAAATTACGAAGTTCCCGCGCGCTTCAGCGCGCCTTTACGTAGCGTCCCGGCGCATCTTCGATTGCCTTCAGCGCCCCCTTGCCCGGCTGGCGCGCGCCCTTGGCCGGGACCATCGCCGCGTCCTGATCACGCAGCCATGCCACCCAATCGGGCCACCAGCTCCCCTTGGTCTCGTGCGCCCCGGCGACGAAGGCCTCAAGCGTGTCGACCGGTTCGGGATTGACCCAATATTGATATTTGTTCGCGCTCGGCGGGTTAACCACCCCGGCAATATGCCCCGACCCCGCCAGCACGAAGCGCCGCTCGCCCGAGAAGAGCCGCATCAGCGCCCACACGCTTTCGGCCGGTGCGATATGGTCCTCGCGCCCGGCCTGAATATAGCTCGGCGTCGTCACCAGCCCGAGGTCGATCGGCGTGCCCAGCGCGCTGAGCGCCCCAGCCTTGCTCAGCAGATTGTCGCGGTACAGATCCACCAGATAGCGCATGTGCCACTGCGCGGGCAGATTGGTGGTGTCGCCATTCCAGTGGAGCAGATCGAACGGGGCATAATCCTTGCCCAGCAGATAATTGTTGGTGACGTAATTCCAGATCAGGTCGCGCCCGCGCAATTGGTTGAACACCGCCGCCATATAGCGCCCGTCGAGAAAGCCGTCGGGGGTCAGCGTCTTGAGCAGTTCGAGCTGATCGTCAGCGACGAAATACAACAATTCCCCCGCTTTCTCGAAATCGACTTGCGCGGTGAAGAAGGTCGCGCTCTTGACCGTGTCCGCTTCCCCGCGCGCTGCGAGCACCGCGAGCGTCGCAGCGAGCGTCGTGCCCGCCACGCAATAGCCAATGGTGTGCACCGCCGACACCTTCAGCGCGCGTCGCACGGTTTCGATCGCGTCGATCTGTGCGGCGATATAATCGTCCCACACCACATCCTTCATGCTGGCGTCGGCCGATCGCCACGAGACCATGAACACGGTGATGCCCTGTTCGACCGCCCAGCGGATGAAGCTTTTCTCCGGCGTCAGGTCGAGAATGTAGAAACGGTTGATCCAGGGCGGGAAGATCACCAGCGGCACCGCCAGCACGTTGGGCGTGGACGGGGCATATTGGATCAGTTCGTAGAGATCGGTGCGGTGGATTACCTTGCCCGGCGTCGTCGCCAGATTACGCCCCAGTTCGAACGCGGTCTGGTCGGTATGCGTCACTTGCCCCTTGGCGAGATCGGCAAGCATATTCTGCAGGCCCTTGAGCAGGTTTTCGCCGCCGGTCTCGATCGTCTTTTCGAGCACTTCGGGGTTGGTCGCGGGGAAATTGGACGGGCTGATCGCATCCAGAAAACCGCGCGTGGCAAAGCGCATCTGCTCGCGCTGCTTGTCGTCAACGCCCTGCAGCGCGTCGACCTGAGCGAGCAACTGGTCCGAGAACAGGAAGTAGCTTTGGCGAATCCAGGCGAACAGCGGGTCCTCACGCCAGCGCGCATCCTTGAAGCGTTTGTCGCGCGCGCGCTCGGCCGGCTCATCGACGGGCGGTGGTGCCTCACCGGGGGTGAGCATCCGCTGCCACAGGGTAAGGCTGTCGGTCCAGAAATCCCGCGCACGCGTCAGCGTTTCCGGGTCGGTCAGGCCGGGGATCGGCGGCAACGGCGTTTCCGCCGCGCCCAAGGTGGCCAGGCCCTGTTCCAGCAGCATTTGCTGCGCCCGCCCAAGCACCCAGGTCCAATGCTGCAACTCCACAAGGCTGGGCATGGCAGCGGTGGCGGCTTTGGTGGATTCGGCCATGACATCCTCTTCTCGTGCCTGCCATCCTTACCCCGACGAGCCCCGTTCATGAAAGCGCACATCATCGCCTTGGCGCAAAACACCCCCCCCCGGTCATATTGGTGTGCGGCGGGGTGACGGCGCGACACATAATGGCGTAAGGAAGGCCTCCCTCCAGCCGGAATCCCTGCAATGTCCGACGAATTCTATCGCATGAAGCGCCTCCCGCCTTACGTCATCGCCGAAGTGAACGCGATGCGAGCGGAAGCGCGCGCGACGGGCGAGGACATTATCGATCTCGGCATGGGCAACCCGGATTTGCCGCCGCCGCCGCACGTCATCGAGAAATTGATCGAGGTGGCGCGCAAGCCTGATGCGCATGGCTATTCGCAGTCGAAGGGCATTCCGGGGCTGCGCCGTGCGCAAGCCAATTATTACGGTCGCCGCTTCGGCGTCGATGTCGATCCCGAGACCGAAGTGGTCGTGACGATGGGCTCGAAAGAAGGGCTCGCCAGCCTCGCCACCGCGATCACCGCGCCGGGCGATGTCGTGCTTGCGCCCAACCCGTCCTATCCGATCCATACCTTCGGCTTCATCATCGCCGGCGCCACGATCCGCGCGGTGCCGACCACGCCCGACGATACCTATTTCGAGTCGCTGGAACGCGCGATGGCCTTCACCGTCCCGCGCCCGTCGATCCTGGTCGTCAATTATCCTTCCAACCCCACGGCGGAAGCGGTCGATCTGGCGTTCTACGAACGGCTCGTTGCCTGGGCGAAGGAGAATAAGGTCTGGATCATCTCCGATCTCGCCTATTCCGAGCTGTATTTCGACGGCAAGCCGACGCCGTCGATCCTGCAGGTGCCCGGCGCCAAGGACATTGCGATCGAGTTCACCTCGCTCAGCAAGACCTATTCGATGGCGGGCTGGCGGATCGGCTTCGCGGTCGGCAACAAGACGCTGATCGCGGCGATGAGCCGGGTGAAGTCGTACCTCGATTATGGGGCGTTCACCCCGATCCAGGCGGCGGCGTGCGCAGCACTCAACGGCCCGCAGGACATTGTCGAGACCAATCGCCAACTCTACCACAAGCGCCGCGACGTGCTGGTCGAGAGTTTCGGGCGCGCCGGGTGGGATATTCCCGCCCCGCCTGCCTCGATGTTCGCCTGGGCACCGTTGCCGCCCGCGCTCGCGCACCTAGGCAGCCTTGAGTTCTCCAAACAATTACTGACTCACGCCAAGGTCGCGGTTGCGCCAGGGGTGGGCTACGGTGAAAACGGGGAAGGCTTTGTGCGCATCGCGATGGTCGAAAACGAACAGAGGCTCCGCCAGGCGGCGCGCAACGTGAAGAAATATCTGGTGTCGATGGGGGTTAATATTCCCAGCGCAAAGGTCGGCTGACCGCCGCCCCGGATGATCATCACCCCGCTGTATTCGCTGGCCGGCGTGCTCGTCGGGCTACTCGTCGGGCTGACCGGAGTCGGCGGGGGATCTTTGATGACTCCGCTGCTGGTGCTCGCCTTCGGTTTCCACCCGGCGACTGCGGTCGGCACCGACTTGCTCTATGCTTCCGCCACCAAGAGTGTCGGCACCGTGGTGCATGGCTGGCGCGGCACCGTCGACTGGCGCGTGGTCGCGCGACTGGCGGCGGGCAGTGTGCCCGCCACCATCGTTACCATCATCGCGCTGCATTATGCCGCCGAGAAGCAGGATATGGGGCAGGCGATCTCCGCCATCCTCGGCGTCACGCTGGTCCTGTCGGCGGTGGCGACGGTGTTCCGGATGCGCATCGTCGGATCGCTGACACGGCTGTTCGGCAAGATCGGAACGGCGCGGCTCGCCTGGCTGACGGTGTTGCTGGGCGTGGTGCTAGGGGTGCTCGTGTCGATCACCTCGGTCGGCGCGGGGGCGCTCGGCATGACCGCCTTGCTGATCCTCTACCCAAGCTTGCCGATCAACCGCCTGGTCGGCTCCGACATCGCCCATGCCGTGCCGCTGACGCTGCTCGGCGGTTTTGGTCACTGGCTGCTCGGCTCGGTCAACGGCACCTTGCTGTTCTCGCTATTGCTTGGGTCTATCCCCGGAATCATCGTTGGCAGTTTGATCGCATCGCGCATATCCGACCGCATTCTGAGCCCGATCCTTGCGGCGGTGCTCGCCCTTGTCGGTTTAAGGCTGCTGTTTTGATGACGCGTCCCGGTTTCGCTTTTTCGACTCGTTTCAAGGTGCGCTATGCCGAAATTGACGGGCAGAAGGTTGTCTTTAACTCGCGCTATCTCGAATATGCCGATGTCGCGGTCAGCGAGTTCTGGGAATGGACCGGCATTGGCGCCGCGCTTGGCGAAGCGTGGACGCACACCGAATTCCATGTCCGCCGCACCGAGATCGATTATCTGAAGCCCTTCGTGTGGGGCGATACGATCGAAGCGTTCGTCCGCATCGCGCGGGTCGGCGGGTCGAGCCTGACGCAACGCTTCGAGCTGTGCCATGCGGAGACCGGTGCGTTGCACACCGTGATCGACATGGTGATCGTCAACGTCCACTTGCCCACCGGCAAGCCGCTGCCGATCAGCGATGCGGTTCGTGCCTATCTGGACACGCTGCCGACAGGCTAAGCCCGCGCTACTTCTGGAAGCCGACGGTCAAATCGAAGCGGATCCGCACCCACGCACCGATCATCGGCTTGCCGCCGATTCGCGGCGGCCGCACCCGGAATTGCCACGCCGCCAGCCGCAGCGCGCGCGCCAGCCCGCCGCCTGGCGGTGATTCATCCAGCGCGCGGCAATTCTCGACCCGATAATCGGGCGCGGTCTTGCAGGCGATCAGCGCCGAACCCGAATCCGCCTTCGCATAATCGCGGAGATATGGTGCCATCTCGGCCCTGCTCGGCTGCCCGTGTAACCATTCGGCATTGTACAGCGCCGCCCCGCCCGGCCCCTGGCCCGGGCCATAGGCTGCGACGCTATCCTTGCCGCTGCCAGAATCGTCGCCCTCGCCCTGATGCGCCGGAATTTTGCCAATGTCAGAAGCAGCGAATTCCTCGGAGCTCAACTGAATCAGCTTGGAGGGCACGGGGCTTTTCACCGGCGGCGGCGCGACGGGCGGCGGCGGTGCGGCCGAGGCGGTGGTCGTCTGCTTCTGCTTGTGCGCGACCTGGGTCTTCTGCGCCTGTTTGGAAACCACCGGGCCGATTGGCTTCACGTCGAAGGTGATGAGCGGTTTTTGCTTCTCGGTCTTGTGAAAGATGCCCGTGCCGAGCTGCAGAAGCAGCAACGCCACCAGCGCCTCGACAACAAGTGCCAGCGCGATGCCGCGGAATCGTCCTTTGCCCGACTCGGATCGATAGGACATGGCAGACATCGTGCCGCGCCTAGAGTGCGCCGTGCCGCACTGCAACCAGTTCGGCGTAACCTGAACGCTTTGTCATCCAGCGTCGGCGGGCGCGGTGGTCCATCCCAAAGCGGGAATCGTCATCGAGCGCTTGCCCGACAGATCGGTCCGCGTCACCAGCAGGTTGCGGCCCTCTATATAGCCGATCACGCGCCGCGCACGCCCCAACGAACTGGTGCCATAGGTCTGCGCCACCGCCTCATCGCTCGGGCATGGCAGCCCCTCGCGCGCGGCCTTCGCCACCAATAGGAAGCAGCCAAGCATTTCGTCCGGCAGATCGCGCGCCAGCGCCAGCGCCTCGCCCCAATCGCCATCAAGCCCTTCGAAGATCCCCGCGCGCCCCGCCGCCAGCCGCCGCGAAAAGGCGGACGGGTCGAGCGGCGCGGGATACACGCCGACCATACGGCAGCGCACCTGGAAATCCTGATACAGCACCGCCGCCGGGCGCGCGGTCGAATCGGCATCCGCGACAATCGCGCGCAGCACGTCACACACGATCTGCGCCAGTTCCTCGGGGTCGCGTTGCGGCACCTCGGGAACGGGATCAAGCGCGGCGACGGTTTCGATCTGCGCGAACACCGATTCGGCCGGGGCCGCGCGTGGCGGCGGCGGTGCCGGGCGCACCGGCTCTTCCATTTCCGCAAACAGAAATTGCCGCATGTCGCTGGCTTGCGCGTCGGGCAGCGGGATCAGCGCCGGGCCACCGCCACGCGAGCCGGTTTCGACCGCACCGATCCGGATCGCCACCGGGCGGCGCGACACGGCAGGCCCCAGCGCGAGGAAGGTGCCGCGCGCAAGATCGCGGATCTGCTCGGCCTGACGCCGCTCCATCCCCAGCAAATCCGCCGCACGCGCCATGTCGATGTCGAGGAAGGTGCGCCCCATCAGGAAATTGGACGCCTCGGCGGCGACGTTCTTGGCCAGCTTGGCCAGGCGCTGCGTCGCGATGATCCCGGCGAGCCCGCGCTTGCGGCCACGGCACATCAAATTGGTCATCGCGCCCAGCGAGGCACGGCGGACCTCCTCGGTCACCTCCGCCCCCATTGACGGCGCGAACACCTGCGCTTCGTCGACGACGACCAATGCCGGGAACCAATGGTCGCGCGGCGCATCGAACAGCGCGGACAGGAAGGCGGCGGCACAGCGCATCTGCCCTTCCATCTCCAGGCCTTCGAGATCGAGCACGACCGAGGTGCGATGTTCGCGGATGCGCGCGGCAAAACGGGCGACTTCCGCCACCGAATAATCCGCCGCCGTAATGGCGACATGGCCATAGCGTTCGCCGAGCGTGACGAAATCGCCCTCGGGATCGATGATGATCTGTTGCACCTGGCCCGCGCTGCGTTCGAGCAGGCGACGCAGCAGATGCGATTTTCCCGAACCCGAATTGCCCTGCACGAGCAACCGCGTCGCCAGCAATTCTTCGAGATCGATCGGGACGGGCGCGCCGCCCGCGTCGAGGCCCATGTCGACTTGAAACGTCATCGCGGCCACATGGCCGATGCGGGGGGGCATGGGCAAGCACCATCGCGACGCCGACTTGCCGTAGCGCACCACTCCGCCATAGAAGTGGCATAGAAAGGACGTGCATGAAGCAAATTCGGGGCTCGCGTCGTCAGCATAATGTTCCCACCATCACCGATGTCGCGGCACACGCCGGGGTTTCGCCGATGACGGTGTCACGTGTCGTAAATGGCAAGGGCAGCGTTCGCCCGGCCACGCGGGCAAGCGTCGAATCCGCGATCGCGGCGCTCGGCTATGCGCCGAACGCCGCCGCGCGCGCGCTGGCGGGTGGCGAGGAAATCCGCATTTGCCTGCTGCACACCAACCCGTCATTGACCTATTTCAGCGACTTCCTGGTCGGTGGGCTCGATCAGGCGAGCCGCAGCAACGTGCAGCTCGTCATCGAGAAATGCGAAGAGGACGGCCACGAGGCGGCGACGATCGAACGCCTGTTGCAAGGGCGGATCGACGGAATCGCGCTCCCCCCACCACTGAGCGATTCGCCGGTGGTGCTGGCGGCGCTTGAAGGCCACGGCATCCCGGTGGTGGCGGTGGCAACCGGTCGCGCGCCCGATTGGGCCCTGTCCGTCAGCATCGATGATCGTCGCGCGGCCTATGACATGACGCGGCATCTGGGCGCGCTGGGGCACACGCGGATCGGCTTTATTACCGGCGACCCGAAGCAGACCGCCAGTGGCGAGCGGCTGGCGGGATACCGTGCCGCGCTGTCCGACCTTGGGCTGGCCTTCGCGCCCGAACTCGTCGGTCACGGGCTGTTTACCTATCGCTCGGGGCTCGATGCTGCCGAACGTCTGCTGGATCTGACCGAGCGGCCGACCGCGATCTTTGCCTCAAATGACGACATGGCCGCCGCCGCCGTGGCGATCGCCCACCGCAAGGGGCTCGACGTGCCGACCGATCTGACGGTGTGCGGGTTTGACGATACCGTGCTGGCGACGACGATCTGGCCCGAACTCACCACCATCCGCCAGCCGGTGACCGAGATGTCGCGCACCGCGATCGAGCTGCTGGTGCGCGAAATCCGCATGCGCAACGCCAATGACAGCAGCGTCGATCATCCGCACGTACTGGCGGACTATGCGCTGATCCGGCGCGAATCGGATGCGCCGCCGAAACCGTAAAAAAGGGCGCTGACCGAAATCAGCGCCCCCTTTTTACCCGCCACGTGAAGGCGCTTATCCCTCCATCGCTTCCAGTTCGCGACCGCGCGTTTCCTTGACCATCGCCTGGACGAAGAAGAACGAAATGCCGGCAAACACGGCATAGCCCGTGTAGGTGACCGCCAAGCCGGGCGACACCGCCAGCGACGGGAAGCTGACCGAGATCGCCGCATTGGCGATCCACTGTGCAAAGCCCGACACCGCCAGACCCGACCCGCGAATCTGGTTCGGGAACATTTCGCCCAGCATGACCCACATGATCGGGCCCCAGCTGAAGTTGAAGAACACGACGTAGAGGTTGGCCGCGACCAGCGCGATCACGCCGTTATTCCCGGGCAGCGAAACCCCGCCGCCAGGCGCGGTGACAGCGGTCGAAAAGGCATACGCCACCGTCGCCAGCGTTACCGCCATGCCGGCCGAACCGATCAACAGCAGCGGCTTGCGCCCGATCTTGTCGACGAACGCGATCGTGAAGACGCACGCGCCGATCGACAGCACGCCCGACAGGATGTTGGTCTGCAGCGCATAATCCTCGGAGAAGCCGACCGCCTCCCACAGCGTCGCGCCATAATAAAAGACGACATTGATGCCGACGAGCTGCTGGAACACGGCGAGCCCGATGCCCGCCCACAGAATCGGGCGAATCTTGCCCGTGGTCTTGTCGATCAGGTCGGACAGGCGCGGCTTGTGATGGTCAGCGGCAAGGCTCGCGGCAATCTCGGCGACCTTGCGATCGGCCTCGTCGGATCCGAACAGCTTGGTCAGCACCGCGCGGGCGCGCTCGGTATGGCCTTTGACGACAAGGTAGCGCGGGCTTTCCGGGATGGTGAGGAGAGCCAGAAAATAGATCGCGGCCGGCAGCGCCTGCAGCCAGAACATCCAGCGCCATGCCGGAAAGCCGAGCCAGAAATGCGCGGTCGAGCCGCCCGCATAGCGTGCAAGCGCGAAGTTGGCGACGAACGCGCCGGTCAGGCCGGTGATGATCATCACTTGCTGCACGCTCGACAAGCGCCCGCGGATCGAGGCCGGGGTCACTTCGGAAATGTATACTGGCGAAATCACGCTGGCGGCACCGACGCCAAGGCCACCGATGATGCGCGCGACGATGAACAGGATCGAGCTGCTGGCACCGCCTGCGAGCAGCGCGCTGATCAGGAACAGCACGGCGGCCCCCATCATCACCGTGCGGCGGCCATAGGCATCTGACAAACGCCCCGCGCCGAAGGCACCGATCGACGAACCGACTAGGATCGCGCCGACATTGATGCCGATGCCGAGCTTGCCCAGCTCGAACGCGGCCTCCAGCCCCTTTTGGGTGCCGTTGATAACGCCCGAATCATAGCCGAACATGAAGCCGCCGATCGTCGCCACCACGACGATCGAGGCAATGAAACCTATATTGACCCGTTGCAGGTCCGGTTGCGCCAGCGTTGCCATTGTCCGTCTTCCGCTCCCTATCGATTGTTATATTTTTGCCGAATGTGTCGCCATACCCGCCACGCCGGGGTCGAAGGCGAACAGATTGCCCGCCTCGGGCTGCGCCGCCAATTCGGCGGCACTCAGGCCCTTGCGCGCAGTGGTCGCATAAGCCGTGCGCAGATCCGCGCCGCCAAAGGCGATCTTGGTGATGTTGGCGACCGGAAAGCGCACGGTCTCGATCAGCGTGCCCGCCGGATCATAATGCCGCACACCCCAGCCGCCGAACAGCGCAACCCATACGCCGCCCTCGGCATCGGTGGTCGATCCATCGGGATGGCCTTCGCCCGCCGCAATCTCGACGAACGGCGTGGGATCGCCCAGCGTGCCGTCGTCCCTTATCGGCACGCGCCACACCGTCCGCCCCAGCGTATCGGTATGATAGAGCGTGGTGCCATCGGGCGAGATCGCCGGGCCGTTGGTGATCGCAACCGGCGCGAGACCCGCATCGGCGCAGCCACGGTGATCGTGCCGGTACAGCCGACCGCTCTCCGCTTGCTCGCCATTGTCCATACTGCCGAACCAGATCCGTCCGGCCGCATCGGTCGTCGCATCGTTCAGGCGGTTGCCCGGCATATGCGGCTCGGGGTCGATCAGCGGCGTGAAGCTGCCACCAGCCGGATCGAACCCGTACAGGCCCGATTGCACCCCGACGACCATTCCGCCGCCCACACGCGGCAGTACCCAGCCGACTTCGCCCGGCGCGGTCCAGGATGACAGCGCCGCAGTCGCGGGATCGAACCGGAACACGAGATGCCGTTTGATATCGACACACCACAATGTCTGCGTGGCGACGTCCCACATCGGCCCTTCGCCGAGCGTTGCGCCGAGCGGCGCGATCGTGACGGGTGCGCTCGCCATCAGCGCCAGCCCGCGTCGACGAAATAATCGTGGCCCGTGCACATATGCGCGTCGTCCGAAGCCAGGAACAAGGCAAGCGCCGCAACGTCGACCGGCTGGATCCGCCCCGACAGGCATTGTGCCGCGACGATCTCGGCCTCGCCTTCGGGCGTGTACCAGCGCTGCTGGCGCGGCGTCTGCACATTGCCGGGCACGATCGTCGTCACGCGGATGCCGTCGCGCCCGAGATCGCGCGCGAGGCCGCGCGTCATGCCTTCGATCGCGGCCTTGGCGGTCTGGTACAGCACGAGATCGGGCAAGCCCAAATGCCAGCTGATCGACCCGAAATTGATGATCACACCGCCGCCCGCCGCGCGCATACCCGGCACCACGGCTTGTGCAGCGAAGAACAGATGGCGCAAATTGGTCGCCATCCGCTCGTCCCAATATGCCGGGGTCACCTCGTCAACGCTATGGCGATCGTCGCTCGCGGCATTGTTGATGAGAATGTCGATCCCACCAAGATCCTCGGCAATCGCCGCGATCGCCGCACCCAACGCCGTCGGATCACGCAGATCGCAAAAGTGGAAGCGACCGGGGGCAAAGCGCTCGGCGATGTCCGCGCCAGCAGTCTGGTCGACATCGATAAAGGCGACGTTGGCCTGTTGCTCGGCAAAGGCTTGGACCAGGCCTGCGCCAATGCCGCTGGCACCGCCCGTCACCAGCACCCGCTTGCCGACAAGGCTCGGGTAAATCGCACGCGTGCCGGTCACTTGCTCGTCTCCAACAGCCCGCGCCCGGCCAGATTTGCGATCAGCGCGCGAATTCCGAAATCCCACGGTGCCGCATCGCGCGAGGTAACCACGCGATTGGTGAGACGCCCGAGCCGATCGCTCGCGATCGTCACCCGGTCGCCAATCTTGTGGGTGAAGCCCCGGCCCGGTTCATCGCGGTCCTGCACCGGCGCGAACAACGTGCCGAGGAACAGCGCAAAGCCATCGGGATATTGGTGTTCACTCAGCGTCTGGCGCACCAGATCGAGCGGGTCACGGCTGATCTGGCTCATGCTGCTGGTGCCCTCCAGCACATAGCCATCCTCGCCTTCGATCCGCAGCCGCACTTCGGCGCGGCGCACATCGTCGATCGTGAAGCCAGCGTCGAACAGCCGCACCAGCGGCCCGAGCGCGCACGACGCATTATTGTCCTTGGCCTTGCCCAGCAGCAGCGCCGAGCGGCCTTCGAAATCGCGCAGATTGACGTCATTGCCAAGCGTCGCGCCGACCGCTTTGCCACGGCTGTCCACCAGCAAGGCAATCTCCGGCTCGGGGTTGTTCCAGGTCGAGTCCGACCGGATGCCGATCTCGGCATCGGGCCCGACGCTGGAAAGCACCGGGGCCTTAGTGAACACTTCGGCATCGGGGCCGATCGCGACTTCGAGATATTGCGACCACAGGCCGTCCTCGATCAGCGCCCGTTTGAGCTCAGCCGCTTCTGGCGTGCCGGGAACGACCGCGCGGATCGACCCGCCGACGCGCGATTCGAGCCGCGCGCGGATGTCGGCGGCAGCGGAGGAATCCCCGCGCGCGCGCTCCTCGATCACGCGTTCGATCGCCGAAAGCGCGAAGGTGACCCCGCACGCCTTCACGCATTGCAGATCAACCGGTGCCAGCAGCCGCGACAGATCCGCTCCAAACGCGCCGAGCGACACTCCGCCCGACGCGCTGAAATCCCCCGATTCAACCAAATCGACGACCGTCGGCGCGCGCGCGGACATGTCGAACGCTTCGCCCCGCACAACCAAAACCGGGCTCGGCCCAGCATCGGTCGCGATGCGACCGACAAACACGCCGTCCTGCCAATCCACCGGTAGCGCCGACGCGCTCGCGTCGTTCTCGCCCGCCATTAACCCCTCCACGCGACCCTCATCCTTGATAGCGTTACCTTGACGACCGCCCCGGCGCTGTCAAGCGCTGGGGCGGTCGGCTGGTGACACCGATACTGCGTATCCTAACCGCTGTTAAATGAAGCGGTTGATCAAATTTTCGATTCGCTCCTGGCGGCCCGAACGCGGCTTGGGGTCGATCGCCTGTTCGACCGCCAGATCGGCGATCGCGGCGAGATCGAGCGTGCCGATCTGCTGGCCAAGATCGCCCTCCCATCCCGCATAGCGTTCGGCCTTGATCGCGTCGAGACGACCGTCTTCGATTAGCGCGGCGGCATTGAGCAGCCCCTTCGCCACCACGTCGATTGCGCCAACATGGCCATAGAACAGGTCGATCGCGTCCATCGACTGGCGCCGCACCTTGGCATCGAAATTGAAGCCGCCGGTGGTGAACCCGCCCGCGCGCAGGATTTCGAGATTGGCGAGCGTCAGTTCCTCGACCGAATTGGGGAATTGGTCGGTGTCCCAGCCATTTTGCGGATCGCCGCGATTGGCATCGATCGAGCCGAAGATGCCGAGCGCCGCTGCGGTAGCGATCTCATGCTCGAAGGTGTGGCTGGCGAGGGTCGCGTGGTTCGCCTCGATATTGACCTTCACTTCATTCTCAAGGCCATAGCGCTTGAGGAAACCGTACACCGTTGCGGTGTCGAAGTCGTACTGGTGCTTGGTCGGCTCGAACGGCTTGGGTTCGATCAGAATCGTGCCGGTGAAGCCGATCTTGTGCTTGTGCTCGACGACGAGCGACAGGAAGCGGCCGAGATTGTCGAGCTCGCGCTTAAGATCGGTGTTGAGCAGCGTCTCATAGCCTTCGCGACCGCCCCACAGCACATAGTTTGCGCCGCCCAGACGATGCGTGGCTTCAAGTGCGTCGCGCACCTGCATCGCGCCAAACGCGAACACTTCCGGGTTAGGGTTGGTCGCGCCACCAGCGGCAAAGCGCGGATGGCTGAACAGGTTCGCGGTGCCCCACAACAGCTTGCGGCCCGATGCGGCCTGAAGCTGCTCGAGATGATCGACGGCTTCGGCGAAATTGCGGCGATGCTCGGCGACAGTGGTCGCATCGGCCATCACGTCGACATCGTGGAAGCAGTAATAGGGAATATCGAGCTTGGTGAAGAACTCGAACGCAACGCGGCGTTTATGCTCGGCGGCGGCGGCATCATTGGCACCGGCATGCCACGGACGGTTGAACGTGCCCCCGCCGAACACGTCCGATCCCGGCCAGCAGAAGGTGTGCCAGAAGCAGGCGGCGAAGCGCAGATGGTCTTCCATCCGCTTGCCGAGCACGACCCGGTCCTTGTCGTAGAAACGGTATGCAAGCTCGTCGTCGGTGCCTGGGCCCTTGAAGGTGATCTGGGGAATATCGGCGAAGAAATCGGTGGCCATCGGGCGCTCCTTGGGGGTCAATTGGAGTGAGTAAGGGGAGAAATCTGGGCGTAAGCGGCGCGGAACACCGCTTTCTTAGGCGCGAGCCGCGCCGCCAGCTCGGCATTGGGGGCAATGCGGTGCGACACTGGCGGGGCGACGCACACTTCGGCGGGAGTGCCGCCATCGACCGCAATCTGCGCGAGACGTGCGGCCCCGAGCGCGGGGCCGACCTCGCCGCCCTGGAGATACACCATGGGCACCTCCATCGCGGTGGCGAGCGTCTCGCCCCAGTAACGCGACCGCGCACCGCCGCCGATCACGGCGAGTTCGGCGACTTCGGTCCCTGCCTCGCGCAGCACGTCGAGCCCGTCGGCGAGCGCGAACGCCACGCCTTCCAGCACCGCCTGCGCAAGCCGGTTGGGATCGGTATCGTTGTCGAGCCCGACGAACGCGCCGCGCACCTGCGCATCGTTATGCGGGGTGCGCTCGCCCGAGAGATAGGGGAGGAAAATCTCAGGCCCGTTCGCCACGCCCGCCGCTTCGGCGCGGTGGAACACTTCCGCCGCGCCGCTCGCGCCCGTCAGCCGCGCGACCCAGTCGATGCACGAGGCGGCGCTGAGGTGCACCGACATCTGGTGCCACATCTCGGGCAGGCAGTGGCAGAAGGCATGGACCGCGCGCGCAGGATTGGGCCTGAAGCGATCATTGGCAACGAAGATCACGCCCGACGTACCGAGCGACAGCAATGCCTTGCCATCGGTCACGACACCCACACCCGCAGCCCCACCGGCATTGTCGCCAGCCCCGCCCGCGACGGGAACCTGTGCCATGCCCCACGCCTCGGCGATGTCCGCGCGGAGCATCCCGGCGACATCGGTGCCTTCGACCAGGCGCGGCATCTGCGCTTGCGTCAGCCCACAGGCCGCGAGCAGCGTATCACTCCACCGCCGCCCGGCGACGTCAAGCCACAAGGTGCCGGCGGAATCCGACATGTCGGACGCCTTCTCGCCGGTCATGCGCAGCCGGACATAATCCTTGGGCAACAAGACGGTGGCGACCTGTGCAAAAACCTCGGGTTCCTGCCGCCGCACCCATTCGAGCTTGGGCGCGGTGAAGCCCGGCATCACGATATTGCCGCCGAGCGTGCGGAACTCGGGCGTTGTCGCTTCCAGTGCAGCGCATTCGGCGAAGGAGCGCCCATCATTCCACAGGATCGCGGGGCGCAACGGCCGATCGTCCGCACCAAGCAAGGTCGCACCGTGCATTTGCCCGGCGAGCCCGATGCCGCGCACCGCGCGACGGACCGCCGGGTCGATCGCCAGCACGGCCGCACTGGTCGCCTTCCACCAATCCTCAGGGTCCTGTTCGGACCATAAGGGGTGCGGGCGCTGCACGCTGAGCGCAGCGGTGCCCTGCCCGACGACCACGCCGTGCGTGTCGAGCACGACCGCCTTGACGCCCGACGTACCGATATCAATTCCAAGAAACATTGCGGGCCTTATTTGACGAACGGATCGATTGGCTTGATCGTCCCGTCGGCGTTGAAGGAAAGCTCGGTCACCTTGACGTTGCGCAGGTGGTTTTTGTTGCTGAGCTGCGTGTCCGCATAGAACAGCCACCATTTGCCGCCGGTCTGGATGATCGAATGGTGCGTCGTCCAGCCCTGCACTGGCAGCAGGAAGTGCCCGCGATAGGTAAA
Organism: Sphingomonas echinoides ATCC 14820; assembly: GCF_000241465.1. GTDB lineage: Bacteria > Pseudomonadota > Alphaproteobacteria > Sphingomonadales > Sphingomonadaceae > Sphingomonas > Sphingomonas echinoides. The sequence goes on along the minus strand of NZ_JH584235.1, from coordinate 2,927,054 downwards.
GGGCCCGTAGGGATTGGTGCCGGTCGCATAGTTCAGGAAATGCGTGTCGCCGGTCGAATAGGTGTAATAATAGTGCCCGCCGCGCTTGAACACCCACGATGCCTCGAAGAAGCGCCGGTCATGGTCGCCGCCCAGGATCGGCTTGCCCTGTTCGTCGAGGATCACCGCATCGCGCGGCGTCTCGGCAAAGCTCTTCATATCGGCATTCATACGCACGACCTTGCCGGTCAGCGCCGGCTGATCATCCTGGTGCAAATCGGTATCGCTGCCATTGGGGTCGAAGGTGCCATTCTTCCAGCGCTGGAGCTGCCCGCCCCAGATGCCGCCAAAATACATATAGCTCTTGCCGTCCTGGTCAGTGAACACCGCCGGATCCATCGAGAAGCTGCCCGCGATCGGCTTGGGCTCGGCCTTGAACGGGCCCATCGGGCTCTTTGAGGTGGCCACACCGATGCGGAACGTGCCCAACCCGTTTTTGTCACGGGCTTTGTCGCGCGCCGGGAAATACAGATAATAAGTGCCGTTCTTATAAGCGGCATCGGGTGCCCACATTTGCTGCGACGCCCATGGCACCTGCTTCACATCGAGCGCGACCGGACCGACCGTGACGGGGCCGCCAATGCGATCCATCCGCAGCACACGGTAATCGTGCATCGCATATTCGTTGCCCAGATCATCGTCGGGAATGGCGGTCGGCACGTCGTGGCTTGGGTAGACGTAAATCTTGCCCGCAAAGACATGCGCGGACGGGTCTGCCGTGTAGATCGATGTCACCAGCGGCTGCGACAGATATTTCCGGCCATCCGGGGCCCGATCCGGAATCCGATCCTGGGCAAGCGCCAGCGTGGCCACGCCACACATCATCACTGCCCCAATCACGCGATACGCCATCATTCCTCTCCCGATGCGCGTAACCGCGCTATGATGAGAGAGGTAGCGCTAACATTTGCACGACGCAAGCGCCGCGCGCGCGTGTCGGCGGGATAAGCGCGATTTGTTTCTGGACGTCGGGCGCGGAAAGCGCGATTGCCCTGTCATAAGCACGCGAAGCACAGGGTGAATATGATGGCGGCGGGCACGGCGTGGTGAAACGCATTTTTCTCGGTGGCGTCCTCGCCCTTCTTGTTGGCCTGGCGATCTTTACGGGCTTTGCCTGGCGGCCTGCGATTTCCCCGATTGCTCGCCCGGCTGCCGCGTCCTTCGCGCCCGCCCTCGTCGCCAAGGGCGCAGTGCTGGCGAGTGCCGGCTATTGCGCGTCGTGCCATACCGCCAAGGGCGGTGCTGCGCTGGCGGGCGGTTATGCGATGGCCACCAGCTTCGGCACGATCTATTCGACCAACATCACCCCCGATATCGACACCGGCATTGGCGGCTGGTCCGAAACCGCCTTCCGCCGCGCCATGCATGAAGGCGTGCGGCGCGACGGCGCACATCTCTTCCCCGCTTTCCCTTATGACCATTTCACCAAGCTGACCGATGCCGATGTCTCGGCGCTCTATGCCTATCTGATGACGCAGCCTGCGGTGCGCGCCGAGGACAAGGCCAATGGCCTGCCCTTCCCGCTCAACATCCGCCTGTTGCAGGCGGGGTGGAAACTGCTGTTCTTCAAGCCTGGCCGCTATGAGCCCGTCGCGACCAAGGATGCGACCTGGAATCGCGGGGCCTATCTTGCCGAAGGAATCAGCCATTGCGCAGCGTGCCACACGCCGCGCGGGGCGCTGGGGGCCGAGCGTAAGGAAAAGGCGTATGCCGGGGCCGCGATCGACAATTGGATCGCGCCGCCGCTCGACAAGACCAACCCCGCGCCGATCGCGTGGAGCCAGAGTGAACTGGTCGCCTATCTCGGCACAGGGGTCAGCCTGTATCATGGCACGGCGGCGGGGCCGATGGCGGCGGTGCCGCGCGGGCTTTCCCGTCTGCCCGCCGCCGATGTGGCGGCGATCGCCACCTATTTCACCAGCTTCAACGGCTCCGCCGCGCGCGCCGGGCAGGATGCCGCGCTGATCCAGAAGGCGCTCGCCACCGACCGTATCGGCACCGGCCTGCAATATGATGCGGGGACACGGCTGTTCACCGCCGCCTGCGCATCGTGCCATTATAATGGCAGTAAGGGGCTCAACCCATTGCGCCCCGATCTGGCGCTCAACAGTACCGTGCATCTCGACGATCCGACCAATGTGATCCGCGTCATTCTCTACGGCATCGACGCCAAGGACGGTGCACCGGGCGTGGTGATGCCGGGCTTTGGCACCGGGTTCAGCAACGCCGATGTCGCCCGCATCGCCGCCTATCTGCGCGCGACGCGGACGACCAAGGCGGCGTGGCCCGATCTCGAACAGAAAGTCGCGGCGATCCGCGCGCAGGGCAAGGGCCAGGAGTGATGACCAGTTTCACGATCAACGGTCGCCCCGTTTCCACCACAATCGAGGACGACACTCCGCTCTTGTGGGTGATCCGCGATGAAATCGGGCTGACCGGCACCAAATTCGGCTGCGGCATTGGCATGTGCGGGGCGTGCACGGTGCATGTCGGCGGGCGGGCAACGCGGTCGTGCATCACCCCGGTCTCCGCCGTCGACGGTGCCGATGTCACCACGATCGAAGGACTCGACCCGAAGGGCGAGCATCCGCTGCAACACGCGTGGCGCGAGATCCAGGTGCCGCAATGCGGTTACTGCCAATCGGGCCAGATCATGCAGGCCGCCGCGATGCTCAAGGATTTCCCCGCGCCGACCGATGAGGACATCGATGCGGTGATGACCGGCAATCTGTGCCGCTGCATGACCTATGTCCGCATCCGCGCCGCGATCCGGCAGGCGGCAGGCACGCTCGCGGAAGGACCAAAGGCATGAGCCGCCTCGCCTCCACGGCGGAAGCCACCCGCAATGCGCTCTCGCGCCGTGGTTTCCTCGTTGCCAGCGGTGCCGCCGGGATCGCCTTCGGGTTTTCGCACGTGCTGGCGGCGATTGATCCTGCCGTGCCCGGCGGCACCCCCGCTGCCCCCACGGGGCCGCAATTCGAACCCTCGATCTGGTTCGGTATCGATGCTGCCGCCATCGTCACCGTCAACATCATCCGCGCCGAGATGGGGCAGCATGTCGGCACCGCGCTCGCGCGCATCCTCGCCGATGAGCTGGAGGCCGATTGGGACAAGGTCCGCATCGTCCATGTCGATACCGATCCCAAATGGGGGCTGATGGTCACCGGCGGGAGCTGGTCGGTGTGGCAGACCTTCCCGGTGTTCAGCCAGGCGGGTGCCGCCGGTCGCATCGCCTTGATCGAGGCGGGCGCGAAGCTGCTCGGCACCAGTGCGGCCAATTGCACCGCGCGCGGTGGCGCGGTCCATGCGGGTGGCCGCTCGATTTCCTATGGCGACATCGCCAAGCGTGGCGGCGTCGCCCGCCAATTCACCCCCGAGGAACTGAAGGCGCTGCCGATCAAGCCGGCCAAGGACCGTCGCCTGATCGGCAAGCAGGTCGCTGCGCTCGACATCGCCACCAAGACCGATGGCACCGCTCTATACGGCATCGACGCCAAGGTGCCCAACATGGTCTATGCCCGGCCCAAACTGCCGCCAACGCGCTTCGGCTCCAAGGTCGTGTCGGTCGATGACAGCAAGGCCAAGACGGTGCGCGGATATTTGCGCTACCTCGTCATCGAGGACCCGTCGGACACGGTGCCTGGCTGGGTGATGGTGATCGCGCAAAATTACCCCGCCGCGATCCGCGCCGCCGATCTGCTCCAGGTCACCTGGACCGCCGGGCCGGGCGCGACCACGTCTGAAAAGGACCTGCAAGCCCATGCCGCCGACCTGGCAGGCAAGGCCGAGAGCGGCGTCGCGCTCGACATCGTCAACGCTGGTGCCAAACCCACCAACGCCGCCAGCACGTTGGAGCGCGTCTACACCACCAGCACCGTGCTGCATTTCCAGTTGGAACCACTCAACGCGCTCGCCTTCGAGAAGGACGGTCGCTTCGAAATCCATACCGGCAACCAATGGCAAAGCCTGATCCTGCCGACGCTGGCCAAGGCGCTCGGCGTGCCCGAGACAAAGATTATCCTGCGCACCTATATGCTGGGTGGCGGCTTCGGGCGGCGGCTCAACGGCGATTATGCCGTCCCCGCCGCGCTCGCCGCCAAGGCGCTGGGTCGTCCGGTCAAGATGGTGCTGACGCGGCAGGATGATGCGCTGTTCGATTCGGTGCGCTCGCCCTCGGTGCAGCGCGTGCGGATGAGCTTCGACAAGGACAATGCGGTGATCGCGATGGAGCATCACGCGGCCGCCGGTTGGCCGACGCAGATGAACGCGCCCGCGCTCCTCGCCAAGACCAAGAGCGGCGGGGCCTATGATCCCTTCGCCATTTCGGGCGCGGACCATTGGTATGAGGTCGGCCACCAGACCGTCCACGCCATCCCCAACGATCTCGCCAACACCACCTTCCGCTCGGGCTGGCTGCGCTCGGTCGGGCCGGGCTGGACCAATTGGGCCCTCGAAAGCTTCATCGATGAAGCCGCGCTGCAGGTGAAAAGCGATCCCGTGGCCTTCCGCCTGAAATTGCTGACCGGGGCCGGTCGCAATGCCGGGTCGGCCCCCAGCGCCATTGGCGGGGCGCTGCGCCAGGCCGAAGTGGTACGCCGCGCCGCCGCCCGCGCGGGCTGGGGCGAGAAACTGCCGCCCGATACCGCGCTCGGCATCGCCACCAGCTTTGGGCAGGAACGTGACATGCCGACCTGGGTCGCCTGCGTCGCGCGCGTCCATGTCGATCGCAAGACCGGCGTGGTGCGCGTCGAGAAGCTGACTTTGGTCACCGATGCCGGGACGATCGTCGATCCCGATGGCGCGCTCGCACAAACGCAAGGGGCCGCTTTGTGGGGCCTCAGCATGGCGCTGCATGAAGGCACCGAATTCGCCAACGGATTGGTCAAGGACACCAATCTCGACACCTATCTGCCGTTGCGCATGGCCGATGTGCCCGAACTCGACATTACCTTTGTCGAAAGCGAGCACGTCCCCGTCGGCCTGGGCGAGCCTGCGACGACGGTGGTCGCGCCCGCAATCGGCAATGCGATCTTCGCTGCGGTGGGCGCGCGGGTGCGGCATTTGCCGATCACCCCGGCGGCGGTGCTCGATGCGCTGGCGGGTCGATCGGCCTGAGCCGAACAGCCGACGCGAGACTGTCATACAGCGCGCTTAGGGCCAGTCGCAGTGGGATCGGGCCGGGGTACAGAGGTGGAAAGTCGTTTTCGACGCGCTTTGGGGCAGGCCCATCCTGCGGTGTTCACGGCGGTCGCCGGAACCGCGGGTTTCTGCGCCTATTTCGCGATGTACGCCTTTCGCAAGCCCTTCACGGCAGCGACCTTCGAGCTGGTGCCCGGCTGGCATTGGGTGCTCGATTACAAGATCGCGCTGATCGTCGCACAGGTGGCGGGCTATGCGCTGTCGAAGTTCATCGGCATAAAGGTCGTGTCGGAAATCGCGCCGCGCCACCGCGCCGCCGCCATCCTCGCCCTGATCGGGCTGTCGTGGCTGGCGCTGGTCGCCTTCGCGATCATCCCGGCACCCTGGAACGTCGCCGCGTTGTTCCTCAATGGCGTGCCGCTTGGCATGATCTGGGGGCTGGTCTTTGGTTTCATGGAGGGGCGGCGCGTATCCGAGGTGCTTGCCTCGATGCTGTGCGCGAGCTTCATCCTGTCGTCGGGCGTGGTCAAATCGGTCGGCACCTGGCTGATGCAAAGCGAGCATGTCGACCGTTTCTGGATGCCCGCCGCGACCGGCCTGTTGTTCATGCCGCTGCTGTTCGTTTCGGTCTGGGTGCTGAGCGCGCTGCCGCCGCCCAGCGCGCGCGACGAAGCGGAGCGCATCAAACGCGCACCGATGACCGGGGCCGAACGCCGCAGCTTCCTAAAAGCCTATGCGCCGGGGCTGATTGCGATCGTCGTCGCTTATGTCCTGCTCACCGCCTTTCGCGATTTCCGCGACAATTTCGCCGCCGAGATCTGGGCGGCGCTCGGTTATGGCGGGAAGGCTGCGATCTTCTCGGCAAGCGAACTGCCCGTCGCACTGATCGCGCTCGCGGGCATGGCGCTGGTCATCCTGGTGCGCGACAACCGCCGTGCCTTGCTCGTCATCCACATCATGATTGCGAGCGGTTTCGCGCTGCTTGGGGTCTCAACGCTCGCGTTTCAGGCGCATTTGATCTCGCCCTTTGTGTGGGTGGTGCTGTCGGGATCGGGGCTCTACATCGCTTATAGCCCGATCAACGCGGTGCTGTTCGACCGGATGGTGGCGGCCAGCGGCCGGATCGCGAATGCCGGTTTTCTAATTTATGTCGCCGATTCGTTCGGCTATCTGGGCAGCGTGGCCTTGCTGCTGTGGCGCAATTTCGGGCAGCGCTCGCTCGACTGGCTGAGCTTCTTCATGGGCGGGGCCTATGTCACCAGCGTGGTCGGCACGGTGCTGACGCTGTTCGCCGCGCTGTATTTCTTCCGCCGTGCGCCGGAACAGCGGGCCGCTGAGTCCTTGGCACCGGTGCCGGCATGAGCGAAATCGACTCCTACGACGTCGCCATCGTCGGTGCCGGGATCGTCGGCCTCGCCCATGCACTCGCCGCCGCGCGGGGTGGACGGCGCGTGCTGGTGATCGACCGCGATGCGCAGGCCAATGGTGCGTCGATCCGCAATTTCGGCTTCGTCACCGTCACCGGCCAGGAACAGGGCACCGTCTGGCGGCGCGCGCGCCGGTCGCGCGATGTGTGGATGGAGGTCGCGGGTCCCGCCGGGATCGCGGTCGAGCATCACGGCCTGACGATGGTCGCGCAGCGGCCTGAGGCACGCGCAGTGTGCGAGGCCTTCCTGCAAACCGACATGGCGGAAGGGTGCGCCTGGCACGACGCCGATGCAGCGCAAGCGCTGCTCGGCCCGATCCGCCCGGCGACACTCGAAGGCGTGCTGACCAGCGCGATCGACATCCGCGTCGAATCGCGCACTGCCATCCCCAAGCTGGCGGCATGGCTCGCGGCGCATCACGGCGTCGAATTTTGGCGTGGCGTCGCGGTCCACAGTGTCGAGACCGGGCAGCTCGAGACTTCGGTCGGCACGATCCCCGCGCGCGCGATCATCGTCTGCCCCGGTGACGATCTTGCCACGCTCTTCCCCGATGCGCTCGCCGGAATCACGCGCTGCAAATTGCAGATGCTGCGCCTCGCCGACCCGGGCTATCGCTTGCCGGGGGCGATCATGTCCGATCTCGGCATGGTGCGCTATCTTGGCTATGCCGCCTTGCCCGAGGCGGCGGCGCTGCGGCAGCGGCTCGAGGCCGAACAGGCCGACCATCTCGCCAATGGTATCCATCTGATCGTCGTGCAAAGCGCCGATGGCAGCCTGGTTGTCGGCGACAGCCATCATTATGCCGCCACGCCCGATCCATTCGGCAAGGACGCGGTCGACGCGCTGATCCTCGACGAATTCCACGCGGTATTCGGTCATGTCCCGCCGGTGCTCGAACGTTGGACCGGTACCTATGCCTCCGCCGCCAGCCACAGCCGCGTCGCGCGCCCGCTGCCCGGCGTGCAGGTGGTGACGGTGACCAGCGGCACCGGTGCCTCGACCGCCTTTGCCCTCGCCGAGGAAACGATCGCGGCGATTGCGGCGCAACCCCAAGGAGCCGTTGCATGAGTTTTCCGATCAAGGCCGTGGTGCTCGATTGGGCGGGCACGATGATCGATCATGGCTGCTGCGCGCCCGTTATCGCGCTCCAGCGCGTCTTCGCCGATGCGGGCGTGACCATCTCCGAAGACGAAGCCCGCGCCGATATGGGCCGTGCCAAGCGCGACCATATCCGTGCGATCCTGGCCAAACCCCGCGTGGCCGAGGCCTGGCAGGCGGCGCACGCGACATCCCCCGCCGAAAGCGACGTGACCACCTTGCACGATGCGGTCGAACCGATGATGCGCGGCGCGGCCAAGGACTGTGCGGCACTGATCCCGGGTGCGGCCGAGCTCACCGCCACGCTGCGCGCGCACGGCGTGAAGATCGCCTCCTGCACCGGCTATACGCGCCCGATGATGGCCGACATCCTGCCGCTCGCCGCCGAACAAGGCTACGCCCCCGATGTCGTGGTCTGCTCGGGCGAGACGCTGGAGGGCCGCCCCTCACCGCTGATGCTGTGGAAGGGCCTGGTCGAACTCGGCGTATGGCCCGCCGCGGCGTGTGTAAAGGTCGATGACGCCACGGTCGGCATTGGCGAGGGCAAGGCAGCCGGAGCCTGGACGGTCGGGCTCGCCGCGTCCGGCAATGGCGTCGGCCTCAGCCATGATGCCATGCTCGCGCTCGAACCCGAAGAGCGCGCCCGGCGCATCGCCGCCGCTGCCGCCGATCTGCACGCAGCAGGCGCGGATTATGTCATCGACAGCGTGGCCGATCTGTGGCCCGTGCTCGAAACCATCGCCCGTCGGATCGAAGCGGGCGAACGCCCCGCCGCATAAGGGCTAAGGCCTCGCTTTGCGGTGCGGGGGCGGCGCAGGCAGCAGGTTGAGCAACAGAAAGGTCGCGGCCGCGCCGACCATGCAGCTTGCTACCCAGCCGATCGGCCCGAACACGGCGCCCCACGCCGCGATCGCCATCACGAAATCGACCCCGACGCAGACCCACGCCGCGATGCGCAAACCGGTCGCGGCGCGCGGCGAACACCGTCGGCCCCAGCCGCGCTCGTGATGGCGATTGGTCGAGAGCGCAAACAGCATGAAGGCGATGAGCCCGAGCAGGAACGCCACGGCCTTCATCCTGCAAGCACCGTGGCGGCGGCGCGCGATCGTGCGCGGCGCGGGTGCGCGCGATGCCGCGCGACGGCCCGCGCCATCCAGCCAAAAGCGCCCCCCACGGCGAGGAAGGTCAGATCGACCCCAGCCAGCGTCCAGTCCCCGCTGGCGATCGTCCGAGGCAAACCCCTGTCGGTCGCCAGCATGTCGAAGACGGGCAGCGCGAGCAGCAAGCCCGCCGTCAACCCTAGCAGGTCAACCCACGCCCGCGTCGGTTTGCGCAGGAAGGCGTAGAGCAGCAGCACGCCCCATATAGCGAACAGGACATTCACTTCCGCGTCTGCACGCTGCGGCAGCAGCGGCGGCAACAGGCGATTGGCCCAGAGAAAGCCGACCATCGCCGCCGGAAACCCCGCGATGAACCCGACATTCAACCGCTCAACCAAGCGGAAACCGAAATGCGGTCGCGCTGGATCGGGCAGCTTCTCGCGCCGCTTGACCGTCCACAGCACCAGCCCGCTCGCCACCATCAGCGTGCCACCGATGCCGCACAGGAAATACACCCAGCGGATCGCGGCATCGGCGAAGCGGCCAGCATGCAGCCCGATCATCGCGCCCGCCGTCACCTGTGCTCCGCCCGGCGGCGGCGACGCCCAGATCAGGCGACCGCTCACGCCATCATAGCCAAGCTTTGGGGTGAAGTTGGACAGTGATGCCTGACTGCTTCTCGCCAGCGTGACTCGCGCCGCCGCATCCCCGGCAAAGGTCACCAGGATCGCATCGACGGGCCCACCCAACCGCGCTTCTCCATCGCGTACCACCCGCGCCAGATCGACCAGCGGCGCCGCCCGCCCAGTCCGCGCCACCACCGGAGCCTGCGGGTACAGGATTCCGGCGAAGCTGCCGGTATCGCTATAATTGGCGACCACTGCCCACGGCATCAGCATCGTCGCCAGCGTGACCAGCCCGGTATAGGTAATCATCACATGAAACGGCAGGCCAAGCACGGCTGCGGCATTGTGCCCGTCCAGCCATGATCGCTGTCCCTTGCCCCGCCGCAACGTGAAGAAATCGCGGAAGATTTTCTTGTGCGTGACGATCCCCGTCAAAATCGCGACCAGCATGAACATCGCGCACGTACCGACGATCCAGCGCGACCACAGCACCGGCAAATAGAAGAGGTCGAAATGGAAGCGGTAGAAAAAGTCCCCGCCGCGTGTCGCGCGTGCAACCACCGGGTGGCCAGCACCGTCAATCGTCGCGGAGGTCTCGCCACCGTCACGCTTGGGCGGCGTGCCCGGCCCCGGCACCCAATAGACGCTTCCGCTCGCCGAGCGCGTGGTCGGCACGGTGATGAACCACGAGTCGGCACCGGGCGCTTCTCGCGTGAGAAAGGCTTGCGCGCCCCGCACGACCGTCAACGGATCGGTGATCGCGGGCAATTCCGGCTGTGCCCAGCGGTTCAGCGCCTCACGCCAATAGGCCGTGGTGCCGGTGAGGAACACGACGAACAACACCCAGCCGACCAGCAAGCCGGACCATGTGTGCAGCGTCGCCTGGCTCTGGCGGAACCCCGTCTTCATACCCGGCCCCATGCGTGGATCGACACAGCGGTGATGCAGGCCGCAACGATCCCCGCCAGCACGATCGTCCACAGCGCGCGCCAGCCACTCCGGGCGGCAAAGGCCCACATTGCGGTAATGGCGCAAATCGCGAAGGCGACGATCGTGGCGGCGAAGGTCGACTGCGCCGGTCCAAAGGGCAGCACCCGCGCCAGCGCCATCGCCCACAGGCTGGCGACGGCATAGCCGCCCGGGATCGCTGCGACGACGCGGAGTGCCGTATCGCCGCTTCGTCGCCAGGCGCGGGCGGCGTCTCGCTTGGGAAAAGTCGGACGTTGCGACACTGCCGCCCTCACCAGCGATAGGCGATCGTGCCTTGCACGGTACGGCGGTTGCCATACCAGCACCAGGCATAATCGAGATAGCACGTCGTCACATACTTTTTGTCGAAGATGTTGGCGGCGTTCACCCCCAAGGTCAGCCCCTCGAGCCGTGGCGCAAGCCGACCGAGATCATAGCGCACTTGCCCATCGAACAGCGTGAAGCCCGGCGTGCTGACCCGCGCGGAGGTCCCAGCATAGATGCTGTCGACATGCCGCACCGCCCCGCCAATCGCGAAGCCTTGCCACGCACCGTGGCGCGGTGCCCATTCGAGATTGGCGGAAACCCCGCCGCGCCCGACGCCGAGAATGCCATTGCCGATATTGGCGGGATCGGCATCGGCAATGGTGCGCACCTTCTGCCGACTATAAGCAAGCTTGCCATTGAAATCGTAGGGCAGCGGCGCATTGGCTTCCACTTCGAAGCCGGTCGAGCGCACCTTGCCGCTTTGCAGCGCGAACAGCGAATTGGGGATCGCGGTCAGCAAATTGGTCTGGTCGATCTGGAACCAGGCCGCCGTAACGAGGATCTTGGTGCCCGGCACGGTGTATTTCGCGCCAAGCTCGATCTGCTTGCCAAGCGACGGCTTGGCCTGGCGGAGCGTGCCATCGGCATTCTGCACCGTTCCGCTCTGCGGCTCGAACGAGGTCGAATAACTGGCATACGGTGCCAGCCCGAACCCTGTGGTGTATAGGACGCCCGCGCGATAGGTGAATTTCTGCGACGTTTCCGGCGCAGCGCTGCCCGCCGTCGTCCGCGCCCAATCCTGCCGACCGCTCAGCACCACGCGCAGCCCGCCCGTCGAAATCTCGTCCTGCGCGTAAAGGCCGGTCTGCGTCTTGCGCGGCGCAAGCACCCCGACCGTGCCGCCGGGCACCGTCTCGGGCGTTAGCGGCACCGCCATCGTGCCATACACCGGACGATACCCATCAAGCGGCGTCGCCGTGCCAAAGGCATAGACTTCGCGCGCGTGCCCGGCTTGATGGTCGACCCCCAGCAGCACCGCATGCGTCAGCGGCCCGGTCGTGAAACTGCCTCGCACCTGATGGTCGAACACCCAGGAATCGCTGCGTTCGCGCGTCGCATAGGAAGCGCGGTCGTATAGCGTGGTGCTGGTCGCGCTGTTGGTCAGCGATCCACTGGCGTAGACGATGCCGAGATTGGAGGTGGCGTGCTGATAGCGGCCCGACGCACGGAAGCTCCAGCCCGATCCGAAATCATGGTTCAGGATATAGGTGCCCGCCACCTGCTCGCGCTTGAAGACATTGCCCGGCTCGCCGAAATCGCGCGTGGTCGGGATCTGGCCATTGGGATTGGCGAGGAAGGTGCCTGATGCCGGGAACACGCCGTAGGTGCCGTTATACGGATCATGCGAATAGGCACCGAGCAGCGTCAAGCTGGTCGCGTGGCCCGCGCCGCTCGTCACCGCGCCCGAGATCGCCTCGCGCTCGCGCTTGCCGAAATCCTGCTGCGTGTGTGCGCCGTTGACCGTGCCGTTGACGCGCCACAGGATCGACGATCCGGCGCGCCCGCCAACATCGGCATCGGCACGGTACTGGTCATAGCTGCCGTAGCTGCCCGACACTGCGCCGTAAAAGTCGCGGTCGAGCGGCAGCTTGCTCGACATCGCGACCAGCCCGCCGGGGCCCGACTGCCCATAAAGCACCGATGCCGGACCCTTCACCACCTCGATCCGGTCGAGCCGCGACACGTCGATCTGCGGCGCAAGATACCCCGCGCCCTCGATCAGTTTCAATCCATCGAGAAATTGCGGCGCGTCGAAACCGCGCAGCTTGAACTGGTCATAGACCTCGGCGCTCGATCCGCGCTGCTCGGTGGTTGCACCCGCGACAAAGCGCAGCGCCTGGTTGAGGTTCTGCAGCCCGAGATCGGCAATGTCGGCCGCACTGATAACGCTGATCGACTGCGGCGTCTCGGCGATCGGGGCGGCGCTCTTGGTGCCTGCGGACGCCTCGGTGCGCGGACGCTGGCCGGTCACCACAATCGTGCCGTCCTCCAAATCGGCCTGATTCTGCGCCAAAGCCGGGCTGCCGATCACCGCGGTGCCAAGGAGGAGGGCCGATACCAAATGCTGCTTCACTGCGAATCCCTTTTTTATCGAGGGCTGCGCAATGTCTCTTTTGCGATCGATTATCAATAGCAATTATGCAGAAAACGTGGCTCGGCTGTTGCCGTTGCCCGGTGGGGGCAGGCCTGCGCCTTCCCCCACCGTTCGCGCTTACCCTGCGAAAGTCTTCACCAAATCAAACAGATAGTCGCGCCCTTGATAGAGCGAATCCTTGCGCATCCGCTCGTTCAGGCCGTGCATGCCGTTGCCGTCATTATCCAGGAAGAAGCCCGGCACGCCGTATACCGGAATGCCAACCGCCTCGAGGAACACGCCATCGGTCGCGCCGGTCGACATGAGCGGCAGCAGCGGCAGGCCCGGAAAATGCTTCGCCGCCACCGCCTTGACCGGGCCGACCACCTTGGGATCGAGCGCGGGCGGGATGGCGGTCGGGCGGATCGGCGGATTGGCGGTCACCTTTACCTTGGGGCCAGCGAGTTCCTGCAATTTGGCGAGCGTGCCTTCCACCGTTTCGCCGGGGAAGATGCGGCAATTGACGTTGGCGGTGGCGCGTTGCGGCAACGCGTTTTCGGCGTGCCCAGCACTCACCATCGTCGCGACGCAGGTCGTGCGCAGTGTCGAATGCATCATCTTGTCGCTGCTGACGACCTTGTCCGCCGCCGCATCCTGCGGATTGGCGAGCAAGGCGGTGATCCCCGTGCGCAGCGGCGCTGGCGAGCCGAGCGCGACCATGCTGAAGAACGCGCGCGTCGTCTCGGTGAACTTTATCGGGAACTCATAGCCCTGCACGGCCTTCAATGCATCCGCGAGCTGATAGATGGCATTGTCGGGCACTGGCTGCGAGCTGTGCCCGCCCGGATTGGTCGTCTCGAAGGTGTAGTTTTGCGCGGCCTTTTCGCCGACTTGCAGCGCGATCAACTGCGGCTTGCCATCGGGGCCATAGCGCCCGCCCCCGCCTTCGTTGAGCGCGAATTCGGCATCGATCAGCTCGCGCTTGTTCTTGGACAGCCACTCGGCACCGTTAAAGGCAAAGGTGGTTTCCTCGCCGCAGGTCAGCGCCAGCTTGATCGTGCGCTTGGGGTGATACCCTTCGGCCTTGAAGCGGATCATGCTGTCGGCCCACACCGCCGCCATCGCCTTGTCGTCAACCGTGCCGCGCCCGTAATAATAGCCGCCCTCATCGATCAGCGTGAACGGATCGCGCACCCAGTCGGCACGCTTGGCCTCGACCACGTCGAGATGCGCGAGCAGCAGGATCGGCTTGGCCTTGGCATCGCTGCCCTTCAGCACCGCGACCAGCCCGCCATCCTTGGGGTGATCGGGCACCGCAAAATAGGTGATGTCCTGGTCGGCATAGCCCGCCGCCTTCAACCGCGCGCCGATCTGCGCCGCCGCCGTCGTGCAACTGCCGCTCGACAGTGTCGTGTTGGTTTCGACCAGTTGTTTGTAGAGGCCGAGATACGCCTGCTGGTCGGGCCGATCCTGCGCCGAGGCCGCGCTGGCCAGCCCCGCCATTCCCAAAATCGTCGCCCCCAAAAATGTGCTGATCGCGCGCATGGCAAAGCCCCCAAAAGTATGTCGGGAGGAGGCTAACGCAGCTTGGGCGTAACGCAACCGTTAGCGCGTCGCGGCACGCTTTGGTTTGGCGAAGCGCAGTTCGTGATTGGCGAAATCGATCCGCACCTGCCCGAACAGGCGCAGCGCATCCATGCCGAGGAACAGCGCCGGGCGTGCGGTCAGCCCAAGCCGGGCAAAGGGTGCCGCATCCGAAAAGGCGACCGGCAAATTGGCAAAGCCGGTGTCGCCGATCGCGAAACGCGGGACCAGCCCAAACTGCGTCTCAAGCTTGCCGCCGGTTACGCTGAGCAAGGTCATCGGTTGCGCTTGCGCCAGATCATCCCCGACCAGTCGCTTCAACGCGAGATTGCCCATGCTGACGACTGCGCCGGTATCGATCACCACCCGCACCTTATGCCCCTCATAGTTGGCATCGGTGACGACGAGCTGGCCCGCGCGATTGCGCGCACGGACCACGATGTCGCCCGGGCCGAACACCTCGCGCTTGGTGCGCTTGGTCGCCGGCACCACCGTCATCGTACGCGCGGCAAAATCGATCGTGACCGCACGGCCCTGCAGCGTATCGATCCCGACCAGCCCCTGCCCGCCCAGATTTCCCGCGAGCAGCGCCGGGGCCTCAATCCCCGATCCGCGCAGCCGCACGCCCTCGGCCAGCGTCTCCGCACCGATGCTGATTTCGGGCAGCACATAAGTGTCTGCCCCGGTCGAACCCGCCATCGCGCTGATGCGAACGCGCTTGCCCGGTGCCAGAGCCAGCGTCGTCGCGAGGTCGCGCGCGATGACGGTGCGTTCGGCACCGGTATCGACAATGAAGCGAAACGGGCCGTTCTGGCCGATCATCACCGGCACCGACAGGCGCAGCCCATCATCGGTAAAGCCAAGCGCGTCGGCGGTCGCACCCGGTGCCTCTTGCTGCGTCGCAGCAGGCGGCGGGGGTGGCACGCGGGTCTGGGGCGGCGCGGCGGCAAGCACCGTTGCCAACGGCACGATCAAGAGGAGCGCCGGGGCCATTTGCACAAAGCTACGCCCGCATCCGGCCCGTAACAAGCCCGATCAATCGAGCCGCATCGCCTCCGCCGCCAGCACTTCGGCTTCCATCAACAGCGCATCGTCGGCCAGCCCCTGCGCGATATGCTCGCGCCCGATCAGCGTCAGCACCGGCACCGCGAGCGGCGAAATCCGCTCCAACGGCACGTGCAGCATCGTGTCCTGTGCGCGGTCGAGCAGATCGGCCAGGCGCCCGACATCGGTCATCCGCGCACGCGCATCGGCCCAGGCCGCCTGCAACAACAAATGGCCGGGCTCATATTTGCGCAGCACGTCATAGATCAGATCGGTCGAGAAGCTGACTTGCTTGCCGGTCTTGCGCTTGCCCGGAATCTGCCGCTCGACCAGCCCGCCAATCACCGCGACCTCGCGAAACGCGCGCTTCAGGAGCGAGGATTGCTGCACCCAGTCGACGAATTCATCCTCCAGGATATCGCGCGAGAACAACGCCGCCGGATCGGTGACGGACTCAAGCCCGAAGCACGCCAGCGCATAATCATTGGCGACGAAGCCGATCGGCTTCAGCCCCTGCGTCTCCATCCGCCGCGTGATCAGCATCCCCAGCGACTGATGCGCATTCCAGCCTTCGAAACTGTACGCAACCAGATAATGCCGCCCCTCGCGCGGAAAGGTTTCGACCAGCAATTGCCCCGGTCGCGGCAGCACCGAGCGTTGCTGCTGCACCTCCAGCCATTCGCGCACATCGTCGGGGAAGCGGTGCCACTGCGCCGGGCTCGCCAGAAACCCGCGCACGCGCTCGGCGAGATTGGTCGACAGCGGCATCCGCGCGCCGCCATAGCTCGGGATGCGCGCCGGGCGCGAGGTCGCGCGCACCACCACCGCCTCGGTATCGATCCGCTCGACCTCCAGGCTCAGCCCGGCAAAGAAGAAGGTGTCGCGCGGCGACAGCGTCGCGGCGAACCCCTCCTCCACGCGCCCCAGCGTGCGGCCATTGCCGAAGCGCACGCTCAGCATCGTCGCCTCGACGATGATCCCGGCGTTCAAGCGGTGCTGCGCGATGAAGCGCGGATGGCTGACGCGCCAGCTTCCGTCCGGGTCCTGCGTCAGCCGCCTGAACTTGTCATAGGCCTTCAGCGCATAGCCCCCGTCGCGCACGAAGCCGAGCACTTGCGCGAACGTGTCCGCCGTCAGCGCGGAGTAGGGCAAGGCCGAGCGCACTTCGTCGAGCAGCGCCTCTTCGCGGAACGGCGCGGCACAGGCGCACGCCATGACATGTTGCGCCAGCACGTCGAGCGCGCCCATGCGGAACACATCGGCATCCAGTTCGCCCGCCTCGATCGCATCCAGCGCCGCACGCGCCTCGAGATATTCGAAGCGATTGCCGGGCACGACGATCGCCTCGGACGGTTCGTCGAGCCGGTGGTTGGAACGCCCGATGCGCTGCAACAGCCGCGACGATCCCTTGGGCGCGCCCATCTGGATCACGCAATCGACATCGCCCCAATCGACCCCCAGGTCGAGCGACGACGTCGCCACCAGCCCGCGCAACCGCCCATCGGCCATCGCGCCCTCGACCTTGCGCCGCGCCTCCAGGCTGAGCGAGCCGTGATGCACGCCAAGCGGCAAGTTCATCGCATTGACCTTCCACAGATCCTGGAAGATCAATTCGGCGAGCGCGCGCGTGTTGCAGAACACGATCGTCGTCTTGTGCGTCTCGATCTCGGCGATCACCTGTTCGGCGGCATAGCGCCCCGAATGGCCCGACCATGGCACCCGCCCCTGCGGCAGCAGGATCGTGACATTGGGCGGCGCGCCCGCCGCCCCCCGCACCAGCCGCACCGCATCGATATCGCCATCGGGCGCGAGCCAGGCGCGATAGGCATCGGGATCGGCCACCGTCGCCGACAGCGCGACGCGCCGCAGACCGGGCGCGAGGCGTTGCAGCCGCGCCATGCACAGGCTCAGCAAATCGCCGCGCTTGCCGGTGGCAAAGGCGTGGACTTCATCGACCACGATCGTCTTCAGCCCTTCGAACATCAGGCTGCTATCGGGATAGCTGAGCAACAGGCTGAGCGATTCGGGCGTGGTCAGCAGGATCTGCGGCGGGCGGATGCGCTGCCGCGCCTTGCGGTCAGAGGGCGTGTCGCCAGTGCGGGTCTCGACCCGGATATCGAGCCCCATCTCGGCGATCGGGGTGAGCAGGTTGCGCTGCACATCGACCGCCAACGCCTTTAGCGGCGAGACATAGAGCGTGTGCAGTCCCTCGCTCGGGGCCGCGACCAGATCGGCGAGCGTCGGCAAAAACCCCGCGAGCGTCTTGCCCGCACCGGTGGTGGCGACGAGCAAGCCATGATCCCCCGTGCGTGCGACATCCAGCATCGCCAGCTGATGCGCGCGCGGCACCCAGCCCTTGGCGGCGAACCATTCGGTGATGGCGGGGGGAAGCGGAGCAGTCAAACCGTGCCCCCAAATCCCTCTCCCTTTGGGAGAGGGAGGGAGCCGCAAAGCGGCGGAAGGGTGAGGGTGATAGGGCGCACACCGGCGAAACTCATCACCCTCACCCTTCCCACGCCTGCGGCGCGGGCCCAGTTTCGGGTGAACAGCGCCCCGCGCTGTTCAGGTCGTGCCGGGGGCACGACCGACCCGAAACTCCTCTCCCAGGGGGAGAGGGAGATAAGGGAGAGGGAGATCGGAAAACAATCTCCAAGCTGGGAACCATCGGCCATCCCGCCCATATAGGCACGATGGCAAAGCTCGGCGACTGGGTCGAACCGCACCCGCACGGTCTCTATGTAAAACCCGCCGACCTGTGGGTCGATTCGGCGCGCCCGTCGCCGATGGCGCTGGTGACGCATGGCCATGCCGATCATGCGCGCGGCGGCCACGGCGCGGTGTGGGCGACGCCCGAGACGCTCGCGATCATGGAAACGCGCTATGGCCCGCAAGCCGGGCATCCGATCGCTTATGGGCAAAGCCAAAGTTTCGGCGATGTCACCGCCACCTTCGTCCCCGCCGGGCACGTGCTGGGATCGGCGCAGATCCTGCTCGAATATCGCGGCGAACGCATCGTCGTCTCGGGCGATTACAAACGCCGCGCCGACCCCACTTGCGCGCCGTTCGAGCCCGTCCCCTGCGACGTGTTCATCACCGAGGCGACCTTCGGCCTGCCCGTCTTCCGCCATCCCGATACCGGCGACGAAATCGACAAATTGACCAGCGCGCTGCACGCTAATCCGACGCGCTGCGTGCTGGTCGGGGCCTATGCGCTGGGCAAGGCGCAGCGCGTCATCGCCGAATTGCGCGCACGCGGGCATGATGCGCCGATCTACATTCACGGCGCGCTCGAACGGCTGTGCGCGCTGTATGAAGACCACGGCGTGGCGCTCGGCGAACTGCGTCCCGCCACCACCGCGAGCAAGGCCGAGATGATGGGCCATATTGTGCTCGCCCCGCCCGGTGCGCTGGCCGATCGCTGGTCGCGCCGGCTGCCCGATCCGATCACCGCGATGGCGAGCGGCTGGATGCGCGTGCGCCAGCGCGCGGTGCAGCGCGGCGTGGAACTGCCGCTGATCCTGTCCGATCATGCCGATTGGGACGAATTGACCGACACCCTCACCGAAATCGCCCCGCGCGAAGTGTGGGTCACGCATGGCCGCGAGGATGCGCTGGTGCATTGGTGCCAGACGCACCAGATCAAGGCGCGCGCGCTGGCGTTGCTGGGCTTTGAGGATGAGGACGATTAGCATCCCAACCGTTCGTTTCGAACGAAGTCGATAAATAGCGTCCCTCGAAACGAATGGGTAAAAGTACTGCATTTACCTAACGGCTAACACCGCCCCACATACGCCCTCATCGAAGCGTCTTGTGCAACATGCGCGAGAGTTGTTCGACCGAATAGGGTTTGTGCAGCAGCTCAAAGCCATCGGGCACGCTTTCGACCAGCACGCTGCTATAGCCGGAGGTCAGCACCACGGGCAGATCGGGATATTCCTGCCGGATCAGCTTGGCCAGGGCCACGCCGTTCATTCCGGGCATCACCACGTCCGAAAAGACCACGTCAAAGCGTGCGGCATCGTGCTCCAGCTCCGCGAGCGCTTCCTGGGCATTGGCGGCCCACACCGTGACATAGCCAAGCTCGGCCAGCGACTGGGTGGTGAACGTGCCCACTTCGATATTGTCCTCCACCACCAGCACGCACGCGCCATGGCCATCGGCAACGCCTTCGACCGGCGCATCGGTCGTGCGTACCTTCGGCGCGTCGGCCTGTGGCAGATAGAGCGTGAAGGTTGCCCCCTCGCCCGGGCTGCTCTCGACCGTGATATCGCCGCCCGATTGTTTGGCAAAGCCGAACACCTGGCTCAGCCCGAGCCCGGTCCCTTGTCCGACGCTCTTGGTCGTGAAAAACGGCTCGAAGATGCGCTCGATCTGGTCGGACTCGATGCCGGTCCCGCTGTCGCGGATCGAGATCGCGACATAGCGTCCCGCAACCGCCGGATGCGCGCGCACCGCCGGAATGCCCGGCACCGCGCGCACCGCAATATCGATATGCCCGGCACCGTTCATCGCATCGCGCGCATTGACCGCCATGTTGACCAGCGCGGTGTCAAGCTGGCTGGGGTCGACATTGGTGAAACACGGGCTGTCGGGCACGTCGATCGTAATATCGATGCGCGATCCGGTCAGCGTGCGCAGCATGTCGGAAATCACATACAGGCTTTGCCCGACATCGATCACCTCCGGCTTCAACGCCTGCCGCCGCGCAAAGGCCAGCAACTGCCCGGTCAATTTGGCGGCGCGTTCGGCGGTATCGGAAATGGCATCGATATAGCGCTCTCGCCGCTCGTCGCTTAGGCCGGGGCGCTTCAGCAAATCGGTCGCCGATTGGATGACGGTCAACAGATTGTTGAAATCGTGCGCCACACCGCCCGTCAATTGCCCGACCGCTTCCATCTTCTGCGATTGGCGCAGCGCGTCCTCGGCGGTCTGCAGCGCGCTGGTCCGCTCGGCGACTTGCTGTTCGAGCGAGGCGGCGAGCAGCGCCAGTTCCTGCTCGGCGCGACGACGCTCGGTCGCGATGCGGGTCCGCTCGGCCACCTCGCGCATAAACGCGATCTCATCCGCATGCCATGTCCGCCGGGTCGCGTGATTGAGGTAGAGCAACGCCACCAGGCCGCCATGTTCGGTCAGCGGCATGTTGACGAAGGCCCGCGCCGAAATCCCCTCCAGCTGCGCGGCGGTTTCGGCGGTGCGCGGGTCGGTACGCGCATCCTCGACGATCACGGTTTCCCCGCGTTTCAGATCGTCGATATAGCTGCCATAGTCGCGAAACTGCAGCACCCCGGCCAGCGTTTTCACCCCCGGCGCATTCCAGTCGCGCGCGATCGTGATCGTCTCGGCGCGCGTATCGACCTCGCCATACCCAGCCCGGCTGACATCGAGCGTGCGCCCAATGATCGCCGCCGCGGCAAAGGAAATATCGTCCGGCTCTTCGGTATCGCGGAACACATCGGACAGATCGACCAGCGCCGATCGCATGCGCTCGGCACGGCGTTGATCGGTGATATCGGTCGACACCCCCGCGATCCGCAACGCGCGGCCCTGCGCATCAAAGAACGGCTGCCCGCGCGAGGCCAGCCAGCGCAATTCACCATCCGACCGATGAATGCGGTAGACGATGTCATAGTCATTGCCCTCCGCGATGCAGCGCTCGACCTCGGCCACGCTTTTGCCGCGGTCGTCGGGATGGATCGCCTCCAGCCGATCCTGGTAGGTGAAGGGCTGATCACCGCGCAGTCCGAAAATCTCCTTGCAGGTTTCCGACGCGGTCAGGCGCTTGCTGGCAATGTCGAGGCTCCACGTGCCGAACCGTGCCGCCCGGAGCGTAAAGGCGAGTTCGCGCTCATGCTCTTCCTGCAGCCGCAGCCGGTCGGTCAATTCGGCCATTAGCGAGGCGTTATCGTCCTCCAGCCCCTTCAACCGCTCGCGCTCGATCGTGACATCGACCTGGCTGGCGAAGAAATAGGCCAGCACGCCCTCGGTATCGAACACCGGGGCCATCAGCAGCCGGTTCCAGAAGGTCTCGCCGTCCTTGCGGTGGTTGAGAATGTCGATCTCGAGCGGCTCGACCCGCTCGACCGCCTCGCGAATGCGCCGCACCGTTGCTGGATTGCTTTTTGGGCCTTGCAGGAAGCGACAATTGCGTCCGAGAATCTCGTCGCGGGGATAGCCGCTCAAACGACAAAAGGCGTTGTTGGCGAACACCACCGGATTATCGGGCAGGCGCGGATTGGTGATGATCATCGGCATGCGCGTCGCGCGCACCGCCGCGACGAAAGGATCGGTACCAAGGTCCGTCCCGGTCACCTCCGCGGCAATGCGCTGAGCATCCGCGCTCATTGGAGAAAGGGTATTGGCGACGCGGTCGCCGGGCGCGGTCACATCCGCCTTGTCATGGGTCGTCACGGAACACTCTATCGCAAGCTGGTCTCTACCATCACAACGCGACGAGCGGCGGAATGGTCCATTCCCTCGCACCGAAGCCATAACCGGTGAGTCAGGCCTCACAGAACGGCGATCCGTTTTCCGGACATCACCCCGTTATTCGCGCGCCTGGAAGGGGCAGAACGGCCTGTGCGGCGGGCCGCAACTCCACTGGAGAAGGATAAAAGTCTTTGCCTAAAAAATAAGCAATCATCCATTGTTCTGCCTACAATTTCGGCAATAAAATTTCTTGTCTAGACATTATTTTTGCATCATGATCCGAGTCGAAATACGCCCGGAGAGGCAAGGTCGCAGGAGGGAGGAGCAACGACAAACAAGGGGACTTTTATGCGTATCATCTCGGTAACGTCTCGGCTGCTTGGTTGCACTGCCGCTTTCGCTCTTTCGTCCGCCTTTGCCAGCGCCGCCTGCGCGCAAAGCACCACTGCGCCCACAACCGCTTCAGCGGCACCCGACAAGAACGCGCCCGATGGGGATATTGTCGTCACCGCCACCCGCCGCGACACATCGCTGCAAAAGACGCCGCTGGCGATCACCGTGCTGACCGGCCAGACCTTGACCAATGCCGGTGTCACCAACATCGCCGATTATGCCAAGTTCGTCCCCAGCCTGCGCATCCAGGACAATGGTCCGGGGCAGCGTCGCGTCAGCTTGCGGGGCGTGCAGACCTCAGGGGAAGCGACGGTCGGCGTTTATTATGACGACACGCCGGTCACCGGCTCGGTCGGCGTATCGAGCGACGCGGCCGGGCGCACCGCCGATTTCACCTTGTTCGACGTCAACCGCATCGAGGTGCTGCGCGGACCGCAGGGCACCTTGTACGGCGCGAGTTCGATGGGCGGCGCGATCCGCGTCCTCCTCAACAAACCGACCCAGGATTATGAGGGAAAGATCGAATCGCAGGTGGCTGGCACCAATGGCGGCGGCTTGAACTATTTCGTCCAGGGCATGGTCAACGTGCCGCTGGTCAAAGACCTGCTGGCCGTGCGCGCGGTGTTGTATCGCCGCGACAGCGATGGCTATATCGACAACACCTACCTCAAGCGCCAGAACGTCAACGATTATACCGCGACAGGCGGTCGCCTGATGGCACGCCTGACGCCGTCGTCCAACCTGACGATCGACGGCATGGCGATGATCGAAAATACCGACGCTTTCTCGTCGAACTGGAACCCTGCGGTCGGCACCTACAAATCCGCGACCAAGGTGATGCTGCCCTACACCGACCGGTCGCAGCTCTACAATCTGACCGGCAAGCTGGATCTCGGCCCTGCTACGGTCACCTCGATCACCTCATATCAGCATCGCCGCTCGGCTTATGCAGCCGACGACAGCTATTACATCGCCAGCTATCGCACCGCTGCGAAATGCGCGGGCTATGTCAATGCCAGCACCGGTGCCGCCTGTTCGAGCGATCAGCTCACCAATTATTATGGCTATATCGACAGTCTGAGCCCCGCCGCGATCTATTACCCCGGCTCGACCAAGGACTTTACGCAGGAGGTGCGGATCAGCTCCGACGGCACGCATCTGTTCGATTGGACGATCGGTGGCTTTTACCAGAACCGCAAGAACAACGTGACATCGGAGGATGCGCGCGCCGACGCAACCACCGGCGATATCATCACGCCCAACCAGATTTTCTATCGTCGTGAGATCTTCGACAAGCTCGAGCAATATGCAGGCTTTGGCGAGGGGACGTTCCACCCGACGCGCACGATCGGCTTAACCGCAGGCATCCGCTATTTCAGCTATAACAAGACCGTGTCGGGTTTCACCGACATCGCCTGGACGCTGATCGGCGCGCCGGCGCGCCCGCTGTCGACGGTGAACTCGTCGGAAAACGGGACTTTGCTCAAGTTCAACGCATCGTGGCAGGCGAACCCCGACATCCTGTTCTACGCAACCGCTTCGCAGGGTTACCGGCCGGGCGGTGCCAATCAGGTGATCGGCCTTTCGGCGGATTTGACGCCGTATAAGTCGGACAGTCTGTGGAATTATGAGATCGGCACCAAGCTCGGCCTGCTCGACCGCAAGCTGACGCTCAATCTCGCAGCTTATCAGATCGACTGGAGCAACATCCAGGTCAGCGGCCGCACCACCAATGGCGCGTTCAGCTTCCTGTCCAACGCTGGCGCGGCGCGCATTCGCGGTGTCGAAGCCGAGGCGTTCGTGCGGCCGACGCGGGGGTTGCAGTTCACCTTCTCGGGCAATTACATCGATCCGCGGCTGACCCAGGATCAGGTCAACGCCTCGGTCGTCGCGGCGGGCCGTGCCGGTGATCGCATCCCCTACATCCCGAACTGGACCGGAGCCGCCGGTGCCGAATATACCGCGCCGATCAGCCCCACGCTCGATTTCTTCGCGCGCGCCGACTTCAACTATGTCGGATCGTCTTATTCGGAATTCCGGCCAACCAACGTCTATCGCGTCAAGATCGGTGCCTATTCGCTGACCAACCTGCGGGTCGGCATCGACCTCAAGCACAACGATGCAGGGGTCTACCTCTTCGTCAACAATCTGTTCGACGCGGTGGCGATCAATCGCGCGTCGCAATCCTCAACCGCGAACTCCTACTCGGCCACCTCGGCAGCCCCGCGCACGATCGGGATCAACGTCCGCAAGAGCTTCTGAACGCTTTCTCCAGACAAAGGCAGACCTTCATGACCAGATCGCTTTCGCGCGCGATACGCGTGCTGTTCCTGACCTCGGCGCTGGGGCTGTGCGCCCCCGCCATGGCGCAAACCGTCCCCAGCCCCAAGGCAGTGCTGGGGCATGACCCCGGCGACGATTATTACCTCGCCAATTACGAGGACTCGATCCGCTATTTCCGCGCGCTCGCCGCCGTGTCGGACCGGATCAAGCTGTTCGATGCGGGCAAGACCACGCAAGGGCGAACGATGACCTATGCGGTCATTTCCTCGGCCTCCAACCTCGCCAATTTCGAGAAATACAAGGCGATCTCAAAGCAGCTGGCCGACCCGCGCGGGCTGACCGACGACATCGCACACACGCTGGCGCGCGACGGCAAGATCATCGTCCATATCGATGGCGGAATGCATGCGAGCGAAGTGTCCGACCACCAACTGCCCCTGGCGCTCGCCTACAAATTGCTGTCGGCGAAGGATGACCGCGAAATCGACGCGATCCTCGACAAGGTCATCCTGGTGCTGTGGCCGACGCTCAATCCCGACGGGCAGGACATGGTCGTCGACTGGTATCGCAAGCAGCGCGGGACCAAATGGGAAACCAGCCGAACGCCATGGCTGTACCAGGAATATGTCGGCCACGATAACAATCGCGACGGCTACATGCTCAACATGAAGGAAAGCCAGGTCGTCGTCGCGACCGAGCAGACCTATTCACCCGTCATCTGGTATTCGCAGCACCAGACCGCGCCGTGGCCCGCGCGCATCTGGGTGCCGCCGTTTGCCGATCCGGTGTCGCCGAACATCAGCCCGTATATGCGGATCTGGACCAACGCGCTCGGCACCAACATCATGACGCGGATGCAGGCCGAGCAGAAGCCGGGCGCGATCGCCCAGGCGCGGTTCGACAATTGGTATGCCGGTTTCCTCGATTACATCCACGTGTTCCGCAACACGATCTCGTTCTTCACCGAAACGGCGCATGACAGCGCGACGCCGATGACGAGCAAAGTCGCCGATTTCCCGGCCAACATGCGCGATCTCAAGCCGCAGATCATGTATCCCGATCCGTGGCGCGGTGGCGAATGGCACCTCAAGAACTCGGTCGATTATATGGTTACCGCGTCGATGGCGGTGCTCGATACCGCGCAAAAGTATAGCGAGACCTTGTTGTACAACCGCTACCAGGCCGGGCGCGACATGGTTGCGGCCTCCGCCAAGGACGGTCCCGCCGCTTATGTCATCCCTGCAGGCCAGACCGACATGCCCGAGGCGGCATCGCTTGCGCAGTTGATGATCGCGCAAGGGCTCGATGTGCTGCAGACTGACAAACCGACGCTGATCGGCGGGCAGAGCTATGCCGCCGGCAGCTTCGTCGTGCCGACCGACCAGCCCTTTGCCGGCCTCGCGCGCGAATTGTTCGAAAAGCAGACCTATCCGGATGCGATCCTCGACGGCAATGGCAAGCCCGTCGACCTGCCCTATGACGTAACCGGGTGGACCTTGCCGATGCAGATGGGGGTCAAGGTCGACCGCCTCGTTCAGCCGATCGCAGCGGAGGTGCGTGGCGATATGCACAAGATCGCCAAGGCCGCGCCGCCTGCCGGCCTCGTCAGCGGAGCGGGCACGACCTATCTGGTGAGCCGCCGCATCAACAACAGCTACCGTGTCCTCAATGCAGCACTCGCCGCCGGAGGCAAAGCGGCGTGGACCAGTGCCGCGCTCAAGGCGGGAGCGGCACCCGAAGAGGCGATCGCGATTTCCGGCGTAAGCGCCCCGACCATGAGCAAGATCGCGGCGGACTTCAGCGTGGGCGTCACGGCCATGGCGGATAAGGCCAGCGGGGTGCCTGTGCACAAAGGCCGCGTCGCGCTGTATCGGCCATGGGGTTCGAACATCGACGAAGGGTGGACGCGCTGGCTGCTCGAACAGTATGATTTTCAGCCGAAAAGCGTCTACAATGCCGACGTGAAGGCGGGCCTCAGCGGCAAGTTCGATACGATCGTTATTCCCGACATGGGCTCACCCAGCAAAGGGCGTCCCGGCGATACTGCGCCCGCGCCTGACGTGATGTCGTCGTATAAGGGCCCGCTCGGCACGCTGATGGACGGCTTCGCCGCGAGCCAGATGCCCGCCCCCTATGCTGGCGGGATCGGCAAGGAGGGTGCGGCCAAGCTGATGGCGTTCGTCCGCGAGGGCGGTACGCTGGTCGCGCTCAACAACGCGTCCGATGCCATCATCGACCTGTTCGATTTGCCCGTCACCAATATCCTCAAGGATGTGAAGAGTGAGCAGTTCTTCTGTTCAGGCGCGCTGCTCGCGGTCGACCTGACCCCTGGCCTCGCGGCGACCGCCGGGATGCCGACCGACCCGATCGTGATGTTCGAACGCGGGCCAGCCTTCGCGCCCAAGCCCGGCTTCCAGGGTGAGATCCTTGCGTCCTATCCCGCAACCGGAAATCCGCTGCGCAGCGGCGTGCTGCTCCACCCCGAGAAGATCCAGGGCAAGGCAGCCGCAGTGTCGGTCCGCTACGGCAAAGGCACAATCTACCTCTACGGCTTCAAACCGCAGTGGCGCGCCCAGTCGCACGGCACCTACAAATTGGTGTTCAACACACTCTACCCGAGCCAGTAAGCCACGCTCCGCTCCGGTCCTTGCGGCGGACCGGAGCGGCTAGCGCGTCGCGCCGTTAGTGGCACCGAAACGCGCGACCAGATCATAGCTGTTGCCGACAAAGAGCTGCCGCACATAGGTGATGCGGTCGCTCCCGCGCCAGGTGCGGCGTTCGACGCACAGACAGGCGGAACGCTGCGGAATCCCCAGCAGACGCGCTTCCTCCGGGGTCGCATCCAGCGCCGAGATGCGCGTCTCCGCCTCGGTCCACGGCACGTGCTTCAACAGCCAACTGCCCGGCGAGATCGCCTCAATGTCCGCCGCATCGCCGATATCGGGCACCGCCGCCACGCTGATCAGGCGAAACTCCAGCGCGAGCGGGATGCCGTCGGCAAGGTGCAGCCCTTCCAACTCGAACAAATCGCCACCGCCGGCCAGTTGAACCTCGTCCTCCACGCCGGGCATGGGAGGGCGCGAGCGGTGGCCGATCGGTTCATAGGCATAGGTCTGGCCGCGCTCGCGAATCTGCGAGGGCAGATCGGGCACGTCGAGCACCATCGAATGCATCCGCGGCCGCGCCACGAACGTGCCCGCGCGCTTGCGCCGGTCGATCAGCCCGGCCGCAAGCAACGCCGACAGCGCCTTGTTCACGGTCATACGCGCGCAGCCATAATGCTGCATCAACTCCTGCTCGATCGGCAAGCGATCGCCGGGCGCGAGCGCGCCCGACAGGATGCGCGCCTCAAAATCCGAGCGGATGCGTTCGTGGAGGGGCTGTCTCATCCGGAAAGCGTCTCCAGCACAGTGCGATAGCGTGCGACGATGCGCGCGCGCGCGTGATGTCGACCATGGCTAACCAACTTTGTGCCGTATCGCCAGACGCAATCGATCCCCGCGCGTCCCGCCGCGAAGGTCAGCGCGTCGATCAATCCGTCGCCAGTCCGCCCGACAAGCGAAGGATGGTCGAGATCGAGGCTGACGATATCCGCTGGCAACCCGACCGCGAGCCCGGACGGCACGCCCAGCGCTGCCGCGCCACCGGCAAGCGCCGCTGTGTAAATGTCCCCGCCGGTCGACCGCCCGGTCGCGCGCGCCAGCAGATTGCGGCTACGATGCGCGAGCCGCTGGCCATATTCAAGCAGGCGCATCTCCTCGGTCGCGTCGATCAGCACGTTGGAATCGCTGCCCAGCCCATACAGGCCACCGGCGGCGAGGAACGGCGCGGTCGGGAAGATGCCGTCACCCAGATTGGCTTCGGTGATCGGGCATAGACCGGCAACCGCACCCGAGCGCGCCATTGCCGTGGCTTCGGCATCGGTCATGTGCGTGGCGTGGACGAGGCACCAGCGCGCATCGACCGCTGCGTGGTCGAGCAGCCATTCGACCGGCCGCTGCCCGCTCCAGGCGCGGCACGCATCGACTTCGCCGGTTTGCTCGGCAATGTGGATGTGGATCGGGCGGTCGGCGGCAAGCGCGGTGAGCAGCCCCAGTTGCTCGGGCGATACCGCGCGCAAACTGTGTGGCGCGACACCCACGATCGCATCGGGCAGCGCCGTCGCCGCAATATCCGCCGCGCGCGCGATGAGGCGCGCATAGCCATCAATATCATGCAGGAAGCGCGCCTGCTCCGCTCGCGGAGCCTGCGCGCCAAAGCCCGCATAAGCGTAGAACACCGGCAGCAACGTCAGTCCGACCCCGCTCTCCGCCGCAGCCGCGATGATCGCAGCGCTCATCTGCGCCGGGTCGGCGAAGCGCGCGCCATCGCGATCATGGTGCAGGTAATGAAATTCGCCGACGCGGGTGAAGCCGCCCTCCAGCATCTCGACATAAGCGAGCGCGGCGATCGCCTGCACGTCATCCGGGGTCATCCGCGCAACGAAGCGGTACATAACGTCGCGCCACGTCCAGAAACTGTCCTGCGCGGGGCCGCGAATCTCGGCCAGCCCGGCCATACCGCGCTGAAAGGCGTGACTGTGGAGATTGGGCAGGCCGGGCAGCGCGCAGCCATGCCGGTCGTCATCGGGCATCGCGGCACAGTCGGCATCCAGCGTGGCGACGCGTCCGTCGACGATGGTGATGCGCACATCGCGCGCCCAGCCCTCGGGCAGCAACGCTTGCTCGAAAAACAGCGAAGACTGCGGTGCGCCGATGGTCGTTTGCATCGTCTCGATCCCTGCCAAAAGCTGCACTTTTTGTCTATACATTAAACGCGAAGGGTGCAATCACTCTGCCCGCAAACGGTGATGCGCGGGAGTAAGGGACTGTGCGATGCGATACGCTTTGGAGCAACGCGCGCTTGGTGACAGGCGTGGGCGAGGGCCTCGGGTTGGTCGAGCGCGGCTGCGTCGCGGCGCTTGACGGCAAGATCCTCTATGCCGGTCCCGCCCTTGACGCGCCGCCCTTCGAAGCGACCAGCACGATCGACTGTGACGGGCGCTGGATCACGCCCGGCCTGATCGATTGCCATACCCATCTCGTCCATGGCGGCGATCGGTCGCAGGAATTCGAGTTGCGGCTGGCGGGGGCTTCGTATGAGGAGATCGCCCGCGCCGGTGGCGGTATCGTCTCGACGATGCGCGCAACGCGCGCGGCGAGCGAGGACGCGCTGGTGGCCAGCGCGCTGCCCCGGCTCGATGCGCTGATCGCCGAGGGCGTGACGACCGTCGAGATCAAGTCGGGCTATGGCCTCGACGGGCCGAGCGAGCTGCGGATGCTGCGCGCCGCGCGTCGGCTGGGCGTAGAGCGGCGCGTACGGGTTGCGACGACCTTCCTCGGGGCGCACGCGCTGCCGCCCGAATTCGCGGGTGACGCCGATGGCTATATCGCCATGCTGTGCGACACGCTGCTGCCGCAGGTCGCGGCGGCCGGCCTTGCCGATGCGGTCGATGCCTTTTGCGAGGAAATCGGCTTTTCGCTCGCCCAGACCGAGCGGGTTTTCCAAGCAGCGGCGGCGCACGGCCTGCCGATCAAACTGCACGCCGAACAGCTCTCCAACTTGCAGGGTGCCGCCCTCGCCGCGCGCTATCACGCGCTTTCGGCGGATCATCTCGAATATCTCGACGATGCCGGTGTCGCGGCGATGGCGCAGGCCGGCACGGTCGCAACGCTGCTCCCCGGTGCCTATTACTTCGTACGCGAAACCAAGCAGCCGCCAATCGCCGCGCTGCGCTCGGCTGGCGTGCCGATTGCCTTGGCGACCGACTGTAATCCGGGGACATCCCCGCTGACGTCGCTGTTGCTGGCGATGAACATGGGGGCGACCGTGTTCGGGCTGACGGTCGAGGAATGCCTGCTCGGCGTCACGCGCAACGCCGCCCGCGCGCTCGGCTTGGCCGACACGGTCGGTACGCTCGCAGTCGGATTGGCGTGCGACCTCGCAATCTGGGACATCGAGCGTCCCGCAGAACTGGTCTATCGCATGGGGTTCAACCCGCTCCATGCCCGTATCTGGAGGGGTCAATGAACACGATTTTGCTAAAGCCGGGTGCGGTCACGCTGGCGCAGTGGCGTGCCTTATATCGTGGAGCCCCCGCGCGGCTCGACCCGGCGTGCGCACCGCGCATCGCCGAGAGCGCCGCTGCGGTCGCGCGCATCCTCGCCAAAGGCGCGCCGGTCTACGGGATCAACACCGGCTTTGGGAAACTGGCGAGCGTGCGGATCGGCGATGACGATCTCGCGACGCTCCAGCGCAACATCGTACTGAGCCATGCGGCCGGCACCGGCGCGCCGTCGCCTGTGCCGATCGTCCGGCTGATGATGGCGCTGAAGCTGGCGAGCCTGGGGCAAGGGGCATCGGGCGTGCAGCCGCAGACGATCGCCTTGCTCGAGGCGATGCTCGACCAGGGCTTGACCCCGGTCGTCCCGTGCCAGGGCTCGGTCGGCGCGAGCGGCGATCTCGCGCCGCTGTCGCACATGGCGGCGACGATGATCGGCGTGGGCGAAATCTGGGTGGGCGACAAGCGCGTTCCGGCGCGCGCGGCGCTCGAACAGGCAGGGCTCGCGGTCCTCGAGCTCGGCCCGAAGGAAGGGCTGGCGCTGCTCAACGGCACGCAATTCTCCAACGCCAATGCGCTGGCCGGGCTGTTCGAGGCCGAATTGCTGTTCAAATCGGCGCTGATGACCGGCGCGCTGTCGACCGAGGCGGCCAAGGGGTCGGACACGCCGTTCGACCCGCGCATCCATGCCCTGCGTCGCCATGCCGGACAGATCGAAACCGCTGCCGCGTTGCGGACGCTGATGGATGGCTCTGCGATCCGCGCGAGCCATCTCGAAAACGATGCGCGCGTGCAGGATCCCTATTGCCTGCGCTGCCAGCCGCAGGTGATGGGCGCGGCGCTCGACATCCTGCGCCAAGCCGCGACGACATTGGCGATCGAAGCGAATTGCGTATCCGACAATCCGCTGATCTTTCCCGAAACCGACGAAGCGCTGTCGGGCGGGAATTTCCATGCCGAACCGGTCGCCTTTGCCGCAGATATGATCGCGCTCGCGATTTGCGAGATCGGTTCGATTTCGGAGCGGCGGATTGCCATGCTGGTCGACCCCGCCCTCTCCGGCCTGCCAGCGTTCCTGACGCCCAAGCCCGGTCTCAACTCGGGCTTCATGATCCCGCAAGTCACCGCCGCCGCGCTCGTTTCGGAAAACAAGCAACGCGCCTATCCCGCCAGCGTCGATTCGATCCCGACCTCCGCCAACCAGGAGGACCATGTCTCGATGGCCGCGCACGGCGCACGCCGCCTGCTGGAAATGGCCGAGAATGCGAGCGCGGTGATCGGCATCGAATATCTGGCGGCAGCGCAAGCGATCGATTTCCATGCGCCACTCGCCAGCAGCACGGTGTTGCAGGCCGCCCATGCCTGCCTGCGGGCAGACGTGCCGCATCTATCGGACGACCGGCATTTCCATCCCGATATGGAAGCCGCCAACCGGCTGGTGCGCTCGGGGGCGCTGGTCGCGGTCGCGGGTGACCTGCTGCCGGGGGTGGCATGAGCGACTGGCTACACGTCGATCGCGGCGAAACGCCGCTGATCGTCGCCTTTCCCCATACCGGTACCGATCTCGCCGATGTGAGCGACAGCTTCGTTTCGTCGTGGCGTGCGCAGCGCGATGCGGATTGGTGGATTGACCGGCTCTATGCCTTCGCGCGCGACCTCGGCGCGACGACGGTGCGCACCACGATTTCGCGCAGCGTGATCGACGTGAATCGCGATCCGTCGGGCGCGTCGCTCTATCCCGGCATGGCAACCACCGAATTGTGTCCGACGACAACCTTTGACGGCACGCCGCTCTATCGCGGGGCCGTGCCCGATGCGGCGGAGATTGCGCGGCGGCGGACGCTGTGGTTCGATCCGTACCATGCCGCGCTGGCGGCCGAGATCGCACGGCTGCGCGACGCCCACTCCGCCGTCGTGCTGTACGACGCGCATTCGATCCGCAGCCGAATCCCGCGCCTGTTCGAGGGCGAACTGCCCCAGTTCAACATCGGCACCCATGACGGCGCGAGCTGCGCACCCGCGCTGGCCGAGGCGGTTGCGGGCCTGTGCGCGGCGAGCGGTCTTGGCCACGTGCTCAACGGCCGCTTTCGCGGCGGCTGGACGACGCGCCATTATGGTCGGCCGGACACGGGCGTGCACGCAATCCAGATGGAGCTCGCGATGCGCGGCTATCTGGACGAATCCGATGAGCCCGCGCCCGGCATGTGGCCGCCACCCTATGACGCCGCGCGCGCCGCACCGCTCACGACCACGCTTTCCGACATCTTGAAGGCCTGTCTCGCCTTCGCCCAAGCCTAAGGACTCGCCATGACTCGCCTCGACAACAGCCGCGACATTCGCGCGGCGATCGGCACCGACCTCACCGCCAAGAGCTGGCTGACCGAAGCCCCCTTGCGCATGCTGATGAACAATCTCCACCCCGATGTGGCCGAACGGCCCGAGGAACTGGTCGTCTATGGCGGCATCGGTCGCGCCGCGCGCGATTGGGAAAGTTACGACACGATCGTCGAGACGCTGCGTCGGCTCGAGGCCAATGAGACGCTGCTCGTCCAGTCGGGCAAGCCGGTCGGCGTGTTCCGCACCCATGCCGATGCACCGCGCGTGCTGATCGCCAATTCCAACCTCGTGCCGCATTGGGCGACGTGGGAGCATTTCAACGAACTCGATCGCAAGGGGCTGGCGATGTACGGCCAGATGACGGCGGGATCGTGGATCTATATCGGCACGCAGGGCATCGTGCAGGGCACCTATGAGACCTTCGTCGAGATGGGTCGCCAGCATTATGGCGGTGACCTGTCGGGCAGATGGCTGCTCACCGCCGGTCTTGGCGGCATGGGCGGCGCGCAGCCGCTTGCGGCGGTGATGGCGGGCGCATCGTGCCTCGCGATCGAATGCCAGCAGAGCCGCATCGATATGCGACTGCGCACCGGCTATCTCGACGTCGCCGCCGCGACGATCGAGGAGGCGATGGCGATCATCGAACAGAGTTGTGCCGACAAGACGCCGGTCTCGGTCGGCCTGGTCGGCAATGCGGCGGAAATCCTGCCCGAGCTGTATCGCCGTGGCATCCGCCCCGATCTGCTGACCGACCAGACCAGCGCGCACGATCCGATCAACGGCTATCTCCCGATCGGCTGGAGCATGGCGAAGTGGGCCGAGGGCCGCGAGCGCGACCCGCAGGCGGTGGCAGCCGCCGCCAAGCAATCGATGGCGGTGCATGTCCGGTCAATGCTTGATTTCCAGGCAGCCGGCGTGCCGACCACCGATTACGGCAACAACATCCGCCAGGTCGCCTTCGACGCAGGCGTCACCAATGCGTTCGATTTTCCAGGGTTCGTACCGGCCTATATCCGCCCGCTCTTCTGCCGCGGCGTCGGGCCGTTTCGCTGGGTCGCCTTGTCGGGGGATCCCGAGGATATCTACAAGACGGATGCCAAGGTGAAGGAGTTGCTGCCCGACGATACGCACCTGCATCACTGGCTCGACATGGCGCGTGAGAAGATCCAGTTTCAGGGCCTCCCGGCGCGGATCTGCTGGGTTGGCCTTGGCGACCGCCACCGCTTAGGCCTCGCTTTCAACGCAATGGTAGCCAGCGGCGAATTGAAGGCCCCGGTGGTGATCGGGCGTGACCATCTCGATTCGGGTTCGGTCGCGTCGCCCAACCGCGAAACCGAAGCGATGCGCGACGGCAGCGACGCGGTGAGCGACTGGCCGCTGCTCAATGCGTTGCTCAACACGGCGAGCGGCGCGACCTGGGTGTCGCTGCACCATGGCGGCGGGGTTGGCATGGGCTATTCGCAACATTCGGGGATGGTGATCGTCGCCGATGGCACGCCGGAAGCGGCGGCGCGGTTGGAACGCGTTTTGTGGAACGACCCGGCGACCGGCGTGATGCGCCATGCCGATGCGGGGTACGACATTGCGCTGGACTGCGCCCGCGAGAAGGGACTCGACTTGCCCGCGATCCTGGGGTGAGCGACGGCGTGCTGATCCGCGCGGACGCACGTCCGCAAGTGGCGTGGAAAAATGGCGGGGGCGTGACGCGCGCGCTCGCCAGCTTTCCCGACGATGCCGGGATGGAGAGCTTCGCCTGGCGGTTGAGTGCGGCGCGCGTCGATGTGCCCGGGCCCTTTTCGCATTTTGCGGGGGTGGATCGCACCCTTGCGATCCTTTCCGGGCGCTTGCTGCTGAACGTGGCGGGCGCGGCACCGATCACGCTCACGCCGCACAGCGCACCCTATACTTTCCCGGGCGATGTCGCTGCCTTCGGTACCCCCGAGAACGGCCCGGTGCTCGACCTGAACTTGATGGTGCGGCGCACTGCGGGGATAGGCGAGATGCGAATGGTGTCCGCCGGTCCCATCTTCGGCGTCGGTGCTGGAGCGATCCTTGTCGCGACAGCCGACATGGCGCTTCACATCGGCTCCCGCGCCATCCCGATGCAGGCGTGCGACGCTTTCCGCTTCGATACCCGGCCCGACGCGGCCCTTAGCGTCACCGCACCGGCACACATCGTCTCCGTCACTCTCAACTCGGCGGTGTGAGGCCCCGGCGACCTGCCAAAGATCGTTCGACACAGGACAGCGGGAGCGGCTTGGTCTATACGGCGCTGATGGCGTTCGCTCCGCTCTCCATGGCGCTGCCGCTCGGCAGCGCTGCCGTTATCACTGGGATTGCGGTGACGCTGGGCTACGGCCTGTCGCTGCGCGGCAGGGCACGCGCCGCCTAGTTCAACCATTATTGAGGGGGAAACACGGAATGTACGGAATCATCCGAACGAGCGCGGCCCTTGCGGCATCGGTTGCAATGGCCGCCATCGCCCCCGGCGCGGCGCATGCCCAGCAAGCCGCAGGCGAGTGGCACGGCACGCTCAGCATTCCTCCCGGCGTCGTGCTGCGGATCGGCGTGACGATCAGCCCCAAAGCTGACGGCGGCTATCAGGGCGTGATGCAGAGCCCCGATCAGACCCCTGCCCTAATCCCGCTGGACGCGGTGAAGGTGGAGGGCGACGCGCTCAGCTTCGCCGTCGATGCGATCCACGCCAGCTATGCCGCTCGCTGGGATGCGGCGCGCAAAGCCTGGGTCGGCGAATGGCGGCAGGGCAAGGCACTGCCGCTGGTGCTGACCGCCGGCAAGCCCGATGCGCGTCCGGTGATCACCGGCTTGGACGGTGACTGGGCGGGGACCATCACCCCGGCGGGCGCGACGATCCGCCTGGTGCTCCATGTCACGACCGATGCCCGGGGCACGGTAGTGAGCCTGGATTCGCCCGACCAGCTCGCCTTCGGCCTGCCGCTGCCCACGCTCACGCGCGAGGGCCAGAAGGTCCGCTTCACCGTCAACGGCAGCCGCTTCGAAGGGACGCTATCGGCGGACGGCCGCACGATCGACGGCACATGGGAGGGGCCAAACTATAAGGGTCCGCTGGTCTTTACCCCGCAAGCGAAGCAGGCCGCTGCGCCGAAGCGCCCGCAGACCCCGCAGCCGCCCTTCCCCTATCGCACCGAGGAGGTGACGGTAGAGAGCGCCCCGGGGGTGAAGCTCGCGGGCACGCTCACCCTGCCTGCGGGCAAGGGCCCGTTCCCGGCGGTGGTGCTGATCACGGGCTCGGGGCCCCAGGACCGCGACGAAACGATCTTCGGCCATAAGCCCTTCGCGGTCATCGCCGATCGGCTGACGCGCGACGGCATCGCGGTGCTGCGCATGGACGACTGAGGCGTCGCAAAGTCGACCGGCGACTTTGCCGCCGCGATCGACGACGACTTCGCGGTGGATACCGCCGCCGACGTGGCGTTCCTGCGCACCCGCGCCGATATTGATCCGGCGCGGATCGGCCTGATCGGCCATAGCGAGGGCGGGATCGTGGCACCGAAGGTTGCGGCGAAGGATCCGAGGATCGCGTTCATCGTCCTGATGGCGGGGCCCGGCGTGCCGCTGTCGCAGGTGCTCGCGGCGCAGCGCGCCCGGCTTGCCCCGGCAATGGGTCAGACGCCCAAGCAGGTCCGCCAGACACAGGCGCTGACCGACCGCATGGTGTTGGCGATGCGCGGATCGAAAGACGAGGCCGAGGCCCACGCGCGGGCGATGAAGGTTATCACGGGCGAGGGTGCCGATCTGATCCGCTCCAACGAGCAAGCCGAAGCGATGGCAACCACGCTGAGCTCGAAATGGATGCGCGATCTGTTCGACTATGATCCGGGCCCGACGCTCGCAAAGGTAAAATGCCCGATCCTGGCACTGAACGGCTCGAAGGACGGCCAGGTGCTGCCCGAGCAAAACCTGCCGCCAATCCGGATGGCGACCAAGGGCAATCCCGATGTCACCCTTGTCGAGCTGCCGGGTCTCAATCATCTGTTCCAAACGGCAAAGACAGGCGCTTTGGGCGAATATGCCGATATCGAAGAGACCGTCGCACCGGTCGCGCTCGACACGATGGCAGACTGGATCCGCAGGCGCGTTCTGATCGACCGTACCGCGCGCTGAGCGTCAGGCCCGGTGATCGGGTCGGCACCACCGTCGCTTTCAGCGTTGGTGCGTCACCATTTTTCCAGACATACAGTGGCTTATCCAGCGTTGGCAGGCGTTGCGATGTGCTGCGCGCAAGCGCACACTCTCGCACGCGGTGTTTTTGTCTGATCTTCAAAGAGGCACTGCATGCGTTTCCTGATTCTTGCTGTGCTGGCACTCGCCACGCCCGTACGGGCGCAAGAGATCGCGGCCCTGCCGACCCAGGGGCACCCGTTTGCGGCACTGCCGCTACCAGGCGCGGTGATCGTGACGGTCACGGCAAATGGACGGCCTGATAGCGCAACAGGGCTGCGAGTCTTTACGGGCCCGTCGCCTGCCGCGCTGAAGTTCGACTGCTTTCAAGCGGTGGATGCGAAGCAGGTGCATGCGATCGCGATCTCGGCGGACCGGAACACGCTGGTCGTGGCGGCGGGGGATGCTGGCCTGCAACTGTTTAGCCGTGCCGCCGTAATCAATGGCTGCCACGCGCGCCCGGTAACGGTCTCGCTCGGAAGCGCGGCGTCGCGGCAGGGCAGCATCGACGTTACGATCTCGCCAGACGGTCGCTATGCGTTCGTCGCGAACGAATATGGGGTCGTGTCGACCGATGCTGCGGGGCACGACCTGCGCGGTCACGTCGCCATCGTCGCGCTTTCCTATGACGATAAGGGGGCACCGACCGGCGGCAGGGTGGTGGGCCGCGTCGCAACGGGTGCCGCTGCGGTCACCAGCGTGGTGCTGTCGCGCGACGGACGCAGGCTCTACGTGACCAGCGAAGTGGCGCGGCCCGGTGCGCGGTTGGCCAATGCGACCGTGCCAAAGCTCGCGCATGGCGGTTGCCGACAAGGCGACGGTCCCGCGCAGCCGTTCGGGGTGTTGTCGGTGATCGACGTCGCCCGGGCCGAAGCTGGCGATGCCCGCTCGGTGATTTCAGCGACAGCGGCGGGGTGCTCGCCGGTGCGCGCGGCGGTGTCACCCGATGGGCAGACGGTGTGGGTGGCGGCGCGGGGCGACGACAAGGTCCTCGCCTTCTCAACAGACCGACTTGAAGCCGATCCGGCACAGGCGTTTTTGGGGGAAAGCGACAGCGGCGGGCAGGCACCGGTCGGGCTTGCGGTGTTCGCTGGCGGAAAGCGCCTGGCCGTTGCGAACTCCAATCGGTTTGGCGGAGCGACGGCCACGGGAAACCTCGCCTTGCTCGACGCTGTGCCAAGTGCGCCCAAACTGACGGCGTCCATTCCGGCCACACACTTTCCGCGCTCGGTCAGCGTCGGCGGCGACGGACAGACACTTTTCCTGACCGACTATAATGGCGGACAGGTGCAAGTGGTTTTAGCGAATTAGGTCCAGCCATGCCCGCCAGAGCCATCGCGTTTCCGAGGCAGGGCATGGTCAAGACTGGCTTAGCCGGGGCTCGGCCGGCTAAGCGCCCTCTCCCGGCACAGCACCTTCGGCGGTGCTCGGCAGTTCGAAGGTGAAAACGGTACCGCGTTTGTCGGCATGGCGTGCCGTCAATCGTCCGCCATGAGCCTCGACGATCGATTTGCAGATCGCCAGCCCCATGCCCATCCCCTTCGATTTGGTGGTGAACAGCGGCGTGAAGATGCGCGCGAGATGTTCCGGCGAAATGCCAGTGCCCGAATCCTCCACCCGCACGGCGACGCTGGCCTCTTCCCGGTGTGTGGTAACCGTCAGAGCGCGCTCCGCCTCCGGAACGCTCCCCATCGCGTCGATCGCGTTCATCACCAGGTTGAGCACGACCTGCTGCAATTGCACATAGTCCCCGATGACGACGGATTCGGTTTCGTCGAGGTGCACTATCAGCACGACCGCGCGCTCGTCGATTTCCGCCGCCGTCAGCTCCAGCACGTCGCGCACCACGGCATTCAGAACGACGGGTTCGCGGGATGCGGGTTCCTGCCGGGCCAGCGCGCGAAGGCCGCGCACGATGTCGGCCGCGCGCAAACCGCCGTCCTTGATCTGCTGCAGACCCGCCACGGCTTCCGGAATATTGGGCTCAGCTCGCTTCAACCACCGGATGCTGGCCCCGGCATGCGACACGATCGCGGCGAGTGGCTGGCCGATTTCATGCGCGATCGATGCGGCGAGCCCGCCCATCACCGAAAGATGCGAGGTCTGCGCCAATTCCGCCCGAGCGGCGCGCAGCGCGTTTTCGGCCTGCGCGCGACGCGCATCCTCCTCCATCAGCGCGGCGTGCCGGTGCGCGGTGCCAAGCGCGATACTGGCCACCGCAGCGATCCGCTCCATCAAGGCGACGCCGGACGGCGAGCAGCTCTCGGCGGGACAGCTTTCGAGATGCACGATGCCGAGCAACCGATTGCGCTGGAGTAGCGGAATCGACAGGACTTGCCCCTGCTGCCGATCGGCAGTGACAACCGATGTCTGCGTGCGCATCACCGTGTTCAGGATCGTCGGGTCTATGCGCTCGGCGGTGGGGATCACCGCCGCCACGCTGACCTCGATCCCGCCCGGCGTGCGAACCCCCATGGATTCGATGACGGGCTCGCCGTCGCGCAAAATCATCAGCAAGCCACGCTGTGCGCCGGAGCGCTCGATCATCGTGCTGGTGAGCAGTTCGGTCAGCCGGTCAGGGGCGAGTTCCTGAGAGAAGGACAGCGCGAGATCGAGCACCGTATCGACGTCGCGAGTCTGATCGCCTTGCTGGCTGCCAAACCATTCGGGATGACCCGTTTCAAGCAGGGTGGCCTTGGCGGTGGCACCCCAATCGCGATAGCCGGTGCGCGCCGCGCGGCCATGATAGGCAGCAGTCACGCCCAGCCCGATTGCGGTGCAATGGCGCGCGGCCAGTTCGTGGGCCATCGCGCGTTCGTGGCCAAAGTCCCCGCTCGCCTCGATCGCGCGATCGTAAAGCTGCAGGGCCCCCAGCCCCTCGCCACGCAGGCGCGCCATTTCCGCTTCGACGAGCAAGCGCTTATTCTCGAAATTGCGAGGATTGAGCTGGGCCCAGGTCGCGAGCCTAGCGCGATGGACCTCAATCTTGCGCAAGGCGTCCGCACCTTCCCCGTATTGGGCGGCCGTGAGGGCGGAGAACAAGGCGAGATAGGCCAGATCGATATTGGCCGGAAGCGCCCAGGACAGGAACTCCGCTTCGTCGAGCACCTGCGATGCCCGCG
Source organism: Sphingomonas echinoides ATCC 14820 (assembly GCF_000241465.1). Taxonomy (GTDB): domain Bacteria; phylum Pseudomonadota; class Alphaproteobacteria; order Sphingomonadales; family Sphingomonadaceae; genus Sphingomonas; species Sphingomonas echinoides. The sequence goes on along the minus strand of NZ_JH584235.1, from coordinate 2,886,763 downwards.
CATAATCCTTGAAGAAATAGGCAGCCATGCCGGCATTCAGGCGAACCCAGAACCGGGTCGAGGCCGAGGTGATGTCACCTGCTGATTCGAACGGCAGCATCGTTTCGTTCCGGCTGAGCTGACGCACCAGCCCGTATTGACCGCCGATCAGCAATTCGATGTCGCGAAAATTGATGCGGCGCGTCAACTGCAGCCCGCGTTCGGCCTCTTCTTCGACCAGCGACAGCGGTGCCCCCATCATCAGCAGGTCCGTCACCAGGTGGTTGCGCGCATAACAGGTCATGCCAAGATCACCCGCCGCATGCCCCGCCGCAATCGCTTCGCGGATCCGCAGGACGGCGTAGGAAAATGGCTGCGTCCACGGACTGAGCTGATCGAGCGCGACAAGCGTACCCGTTCGCTGCGTCTCGAATCCATGCCGGTCGACCAGCGCGAGCGCGGCCAGGCCATATTCGAAACCGTCGGCATATTGTCCGTAGAAATCGCACACGAACACCCCGAACCAGGCGAGGCCATAAGCCGACCCCGCAGTGGCCCCATGGGCCAGCGTGAGCTCGACGATCTTGGCGACGTGGATGAAACGCAGTCCGTCATCTGCGAAAACCGCCGCGATCATCGTCGATAACAACGCCATGATCGCCTCGATTTGGGGATCATCGGTTTTGGGCAGATCGGCCAGGCTGGCGATCGGGGCATCGCCAAGCGCGATCCGAACCCGCTGATAGGCGGCGTCGCATTCGGCCTGTGCGGGAAAGCGGTGAAGATCGACGCCGAGCAGCGCCAGCCCGGCCAGCCCCGCCGCGATCGAGCCGTCATAATCGGAATGGAGCGTCCGCGTGATCGCCTTCAGGCGATACACCCGCGCCTTGTCGATCGGTTTGGCGGCATGGCCCAACAAGGCGTCGATCGCGCGTTCGGCAATGTCCACAGCACCAATCTGCAACAGATTTTCGATCCTGCGAAAATCGATGTCGAACGCCAAGGTGTAATGGGTTTGCCACCATTCGTCGGACGACAGGCGCTTCGCGCCCTCCATGTAGCGCGTGACCTGGTCAACCGCGGCCGTCTGCAACGCGCGATCCGCCGCGTCGACCAGCGCGCGCGCGAACAGAGGTCGGTCGATTATGGCAACATCGCTCACCATCGCCCCGACGACATGGTCGGCGATATCGAATTCCGTCACACCGGTGGTACCGCGCTGCTCGAGCATCAGGCGCGCAAGCGCGGCATGTCGAACGGGCCGGTCGGCCTCCGGGGTCAAGGCGATGGAAACTTCCATGATGCGGTCATGCGCAAACGCATAGTGCGTGGCATCGCGGTGGAGGAACCCGGCTTCGACCAGCGGGCGTGTCCGCGCCTCCAACGGATCGCGGTCAAGATCCATGAACGCCCCAAGCAAACCGCCATCCGCACGGCTGCCGATCAACGCAAGCGATTGGAGGACTTCGCGTTGCTCGCGCGGCAGACGCTCGACCCGGCTACCGGTAAAGTCGACCACATTGCCGGCGTGCACCGACGTTTCGAGGTTTTGGGCGGTCCAAATCCAGCACTGCCGCGTCTCGTCATAGCGGATCACCCCTTCCTCGCGCAGGCTGCCGAGAACCTGCTGCACGAAGAACGGATTTCCGCCGGTTTTCGCGTGAATGGCGTGCCCCAACGCCCTCAGATCACGATCCGAGCCGCCAAAGGTGTGCTCCAGCATCTCGACGATCGAATCCGGCGCTAACGCCGCCAACGCGATCGGTGTCACCGGAAGCGCGCACGCGCCGATTCCGTCGAGGAAGCCGATGGGCTTTAAATACACATGCGCTTCGTCTTCACGATAGGCCAGGATGACGAGCGTGTTGGCCGGGGGATCGGCGGCCAGACTCATCAGCATTTCAAGCGAGAAGGGGTCAGCCCATTGAATATCGTCCAGAAACAGGATCAGCGGCGCTTCCCGCGTCGCCAGCGCTGCAATCGTCGCCAACAGTGCTTTGTGAAGCCTGACCTTTGCAAGTGCGGGGGACATGTCGGTCCGCGCGCCACCGGTTCCAAGCACGATCTCCATGTCCGGCACGAGATCGACGACCAGGCGGGTATCGTTTCCCAATTCCGGCAAAAGGGACGCGCGCAAGCTCTCGAGCATGGCATCGCTTTCGCCGAGCAGGCCATGCGCCAGATGTTTCAATGCCTGCGCTATCGGCACGAACGGCGCATGATGGTGAAGCTGGTCGCATTTGCCCGCCGTGAAGCGGTGCGGCGACGCCGCCATCAACATGCGAAATCTGCGGACCAGCGCCGACTTTCCGACCCCGGACACGCCCGACAGCAACACGATTTCGGAACGACCGCTGGCCCGCACGCGCGCGAGCGCATCGGCCAGCGCCGCACTTTCGGTGATCCGGCCAAACAGCCGTCGCGTGAAGCTGCCGTCCGAGGAACCCTGGTCTGTGAACTCTGCGGCATCGACAGTGCCAAATACGACGCTCGACGAAGGCCTGTGATCGATCGAGGTCATATCAATCCCACACCGCGCAGAAATGTTGCACGCGCCCGTAGCCGCACGCCAAGCTCATCCCGGATTGACGCCCACGCAGTGACGCGACCCCGATGAAGAGGGCTTAGGGTGACCCGAGCACCGAGGATTGTATAATCTGCACACGATCGGGGTCTGGCCGCCGAACGACAGGGCACCACCAAAGGTGCCAAGCCTAAGGGGACGGTCGATTGGTCGGGAGGGGGACGATACCCTGGGTTCCGACCGGAAATTTCGCCAGCGTCTCAGCGTCGATATTGAGGTGCTGGGTGACCAGCGCCGGGGGCAAATGGCTGAGCCAATTGGCGAGCGAGACCTCCTCATAACGATCCGAGCGGAACACCTCGACGAACTGCAGCACGTCATCGCCGGTATTTTCGACATAATGGCCGTAATTGCGCCGCACGACGCCAACGTCGCCGGGACGAAAATCGGTCGTGGTCGCCTTGGGGCCGGTGTTGAACACCGTCATGCGTGCGCTTCCGCGCAGGTAATATTGCCATTCGTCTGCATTGGGGTGCCAATGCATTTCGCGCATCCCGCCCGGCTCGATCGTGACCAGCGCGGTCGCCACGGTCTTCGCGATTGGAAAGTTGCGGCTGTCCGCGGTCTGGATGCTGCCGCCGCTATTGCTCTTGATGGCGGGCGAGCGCGACAGGCGGAAGATCACCGGCTCGGTCCCTTCCACGACCCTGGCCGCCTTGCGATCGGCGTCAAGATCGCCGGGTTCGTTCGCCGCGAAGATCCAGAGGTTGTGGAGCGGGATATCCTTGAACGTCTCGATCGGCATCCCGAAATTCTTGGCGAGCACCTCGGGCGGCGTGTGCGCGAACCAATCCGTGATGAGGAGGGTGTTGCTTTCGGACTGGGAGCCGTCGTCGAAGACGATGACGAATTCGGCACCGTCCGGACCGAGCCCCTGCAGCGAGTGCGGCAGGCCCGGCGGGAAGTACCACAGGTCGCCCGCCTCCACATCTTCAATGCTCGGGCGGCCGTGGCGATCGAGCGTGGTGACGCGGCAGCGCCCGCGCGTCATGATCGCCCATTCCGCCGTCTGGTGCCAGTGCAGCTCGCGGATGCCGCCCGCTTCGAGATACATGTTCACGCCAGAAATTTCGTCGGAGATCGCGAAATCGGCCTGTGTCAGCTCGCGTGCCCAGCCCCCAAGCTGTTGGCGGCGCGGCGAGATGTTGAACGACGACCAGAAGAACGGCTGGGTGCTGATGTCGGTCGCCGGCGCATCGATCTGCGACGGGAACTGGCTTTCGATCACCGGATTGCGCGGGCCGGTCATGCGGCTGCTTTTGGCGTCATCGGCAATGTTCACACGACCCTCGGCCGGCATATCCGGATTGCCGAAGACGGGGGCCTCATGATGCGGTGAAAGCTGCGCAGCGCGCGGGTCGGTCATGACGATACCTCGACTTTTACGGTGATCCTGACGCCGAACCAAGATCCGTTCGGGCTGTTTCACGGTATGACGAGCCGCTTTGGTGGTGATACCTATACGATCGTTTCGAGTTCTTCCCGTTGACGTCGCCGCATGTCCGCAGACAGATGCCGACACACAGCGTCGCGACCAACACGGGCAATAACGGTGTCATCTCTGGCCAGCGGATACCGATCGCGCCACCGACTCATATCAACGTATTATCAAAATGCGCCCGTCGCGCCGTTACTTTGGCGGCGATCGAAATCGCTTTGGCCGCACAGTACCGGCCGGAGTGTCAGATCGTCCCATGACCCACGCTTGCGAGCGTAACACGAAAGGTTCTTCCCATGCGCAGCTCCTCCTTCTTCGCAGCCAGCATCCTGATGGCCGCTTTGGCGACGCCGGCCTGCTCGCAGAGCACGGCCAAGAACATTCAGGTCAAGAACGGCGTCGTCACCACCGATCAATTCGTAAAGACGCGCAAAGGCGGCCAGGAAATTAGCTGCGAAGACTTTCTCGACATCGAGAACAAGTACAAGCCGCAGGCGATTTCCTATATCATCGGCTACAACAAGGCCCGCAATCCCAGCGTGAAGGCCATCGACATCAGCGCTGTCGACACGCTCACCCCGGTCATTGTCAGCACGTGCAAGTCGCACCCCAAGGGTTCGCTGCACGACACCGTCAGCACCGTCATCTACAAGCGCTGATACCCCCCCGGAGGGGGCGGGCCGCGCGGCCCGCCCCCCTTTTTTTGTCGGCTCGGGGATCGCGCCCGCCGGACACGGACACAGGCCAGCTGCAGATACGAAGAAGGGAGGGTGGATTGCTCCACCCTCCCCTTTTTGTCGTCGTGCGGATCCGGGGCTCAGCCCTTCACGAACGCGAGCAGATCCGGGTTGATGACGTCGGCATGGGTGGTCAGCATCCCATGCGGATACCCCTTGTAGATCTTGAGCGTGCCGTTCTGCACGAGCTTGACCTGCAGCATCGACGCGTCCTTATACGGCACGATCTGATCGTCATCGCCCTGCAGGATCAGGGTTGGCACCGCCATTGCCTTCAGGTCATCGGTCTGGTCGGTTTCCGAAAAGGCCTTGATGCCCTCATATTGGGCGATCGCGCCGCCCATCATGCCCTGGCGCCACCAATTGTCGATCACCCCTTGCGAAACCTTCGCGTCGGGTCGGTTGAAGCCGTAAAACGGGCCGGAGGCAACATCGCGATAGAATTGCGCACGATTGGCGGCGAGAGCGGCGCGAAAGCCGTCAAAGACCGATAGCGGCGTGCCACCGGGGTTGTTCGGCGTCTTCAGCATCAACGGCGGAACCGAGCTGACCAGCACGGCCTTGGCCACGCGTCCCTGCGGCTGGCCGTACCGCGCGACATAACGGGCGACTTCGCCCCCGCCGGTCGAATGACCGATGTGGACGGCATTGCGCAGGTCCAGATGCTCCACCACGGCCGAAGCGTCTGCGGCATAATGATCCATATCGTTGCCGGTATCGACCTGGGTGGAACGCCCATGACCACGGCGGTCATGCGCCACGGTGCGATACCCGTTGGCGAGGAAGAACAGCATCTGCGCGTCCCAATCGTCCGCCGACAGCGGCCAGCCGTGGTGGAACACGATCGGCTGGGCGTCCTTGGGACCCCAATCCTTGTAGAAGATCTCGGTGCCGTCCTTGGTCTTGATGAATCCGCTGGCCATCTTGGTATCTCCGGTGTGCTTGGGGGGAAGGGGGCGCGCAAAAGTTGCTGTGGGCAGCAACGTCGCGGCAGCGACGCTGGCGGTCCCGACAAGAACCGCGCGCCGGGACGGTTCACGCTTGAGGTTTGACATCCGCATTTGCCCTTTTTGGGAGGAAGGAATGGAGACGCTGCCCGAAGGAACGTCCGGTCGGTGCCAGGGCATAGGGATTCGGCGGTTGATCGTGTGTGACCACTGGTCCCGAATATGACCGGCACTGCCTATCTAGGTTTCGGGCCGCGCCCCCGACATTATACAATGGTTTGGAGACGCGGTTTGGAGCGGTCGTCGGAGCGGGCAGCCGCAGGAAAACCGCGCCACCGGCAGGCCTCGGCCATACAAACCTTGGTATGACTTGGATCGCGCCAGCGCCCCCATATTTCGAGGATGTTCGAGCAGTGCCACCCGCCATGATGCGCGTGGTGTGCCTGCGAGACGTGCCGCCCGTCCGCCATCGCGGAAGGGATCTCGGCGATGGCGGCGCACCTCCCCTGCCCCCCGGGTGCGCCGCCATGACGATCGTGTTCCACGGGAGATCGATATGGACGGACGCATTTTCCTCGGCTCGCTTGCGCTCATCCTGGGCGGCTGCTCGTCCAGCAAACCCGTTACGGTCGTGGGGTGCCCGGATGCAGCCGCGGTCGCCCCGGCCTCCATCGGCGGTGCCGGTTATGTCGCGGGATTGACCGGACGGCTGGGCGACGGCAACCGTGAAAATGTCGTCGAAGAGGCGGTCAAGGAGATGCGGCGAATGGACCCTGCCATCAGCCCCGACGCCATGACCAACGTGCTGATCGCGGCGGATTGCCCCCTGGCGGTCGCACGGCCGGACCATGATGCCAGCGCCGATCGCGCCCGGATCGCCCAATTCCGCGCACAGATCGATCAGATATTGCTTCAATAAAGCCGGTCAGCACCGATCGACCAGCAAGGTGAAGCAAGTCCCCGGCCGCATGTCGCGCCACGCATAGCGCGCGCGCAGCCGGTCCGCCATCATTGCGATCAGCCGTGTGCCAAGCCCGGTGCCCTGCGGGGCGACGCCGCCCGCCATACCGCGACCGCGATCCGAGACTTCGAGCTGATAGCCGCCGAACGGCATCGCCCGTAGCGAGATCTGGATATCCCCGGATTGGCCCGGATCATAAGCATATTTACAGGCGTTTCCGACCAGTTCCGACACAATGATGCCGATTGCGGTCGCGTTGTCCGCCGGCAGATGCAGCGCCTCCGCGTCGATGCGGACATGCCGTCCGCCGGCTGCATCGGCGCAGCTCTGCTCCAGATCGCCGGCCAACTCGCCGAGATAGGCCGCCATGTCGACCGAGCGGGCATCGCGCACTTGATACAACAGGCGGTGAACGCCCGCGATCGCGCCGATCCGGCGCTGCGTCATGTCCAGCGCGGCAAGCGCCAGCGGATCGACGATCCCGCGCGCCTCGATCGAAACCATGGCGGCAAGCAATTGCAGGCTGTTGGCGACGCGATGATTGACCTCGTCGACCGCGCTCGGTTCGGGCATCGGCGGCAACACTGTGATCTGGGGCGCGAAACCCGGCTTCGGACTTTCTGTTGCGATCATCGCACTTTCCTTCCAATTCTCCGGTGCAAACGTGTCACTCTGATCTCTTGGAACCACCGCAGATGCTATCATACGGAAGTTTATGCACAGCGCTTTCCGTATCGCATTGAGCGGGGTGCCCCGGAATCCTCTGCATCGCCGTTCGGGGCCGGGTGCAGGCCCAGGAAATGCCACCCGACCCATGCCGCGACGATGCACGCCAGCGCGCCGACCACGATCGCCCAGCGCGGACTGACCTCCGCAACAAAGCCGATTATTGTTGCGCCGATCGGCGTGGATCCGACAAAGGCGGTCGACCACAAACCCGTCACCCGACCGCGATATTGGGGCGCGGCGGCAAGCTGGATCGTGGAATTTCCGGTCGTGATGAAGGTGATGCTGGCCAGGCCCACCACGATCAGCACCGGTACCGCCACCGGCAAGGACGGCGCGAAAGACAGCGCCAGCATCGCCGCCGCATAAAGCGCGGCGGCGCGTACCAGGCGGGGCAAGCCCGTTGCCGGACGGACCATGCAATAGAAACCACCCAGCACCGACCCCGCGCCGAACGCGCCGAGCAGCCAGCTATAGGTCACAGGTGCGGGGTTCAGCTCCATCTTCGCGAAGATCGGCAGGCTGACCTCAAACTCGTAGGTAAAAGTGCCGATCAGCGCCATCATCGCGATCGGCCCGATAATCTCGGGCACGGTCGCGGCATATCGCAGGCCCTGCAGCACCTGACCGCGCGCGACCGCTACGCGTTTTACCGGGAACAGCGCGCGGGTGTCCATCGTAGCGAGCGCGAGCAGCACGGCTGCAAAGCTGATGGCGTTGATGAGAAAGCACCATCCGATGCCGACCGTGCTGACCAGCCCGGCGGCGACCAGCGGCCCAAGCGCCCGCCCGACATTGACCATCGTGCTGTTGATGGTGACGGCGTTGCGGATCAGACCCTTGCCGACCATTTCGGGGATGAAAGCCTGGCGGGCAGGGTTGTCGAGTGCCGAAAGCGTGCCAAAGACCAGCGCCACGACGAACACCACCCACATCTGCATGTGATGCGACAGGACAAGAGCGCCCTGCAGCACCGACAACAGCGCCAGCGAACAGGCGGTGAGGATCAGGATGCGGCGCTTGTCGTGGCGATCGACGATCAGGCCGGCATAGGGCGTCAGCAACAGCACCGGCAGATACCGCGCGGCGGTGGCGAGGCCCACCGCGACCGCCGAATTGGTCAATTGCAGGACGAGCAATGCCTGTGCGACGGTTTCCGTCCACGACCCGACCAGGCTGATGCCCTGGCCCGTGACGAACCGTCGAAAATTGGGGGTTCCGAGGGCGGCGAACGGCGGCATCGGGCCTGGCAAGGCTAGGCCGCTTGGATCCGTGTCTGGCATTGGCCCTCCCCTTCAAAAATCAAAAAGGCGCGCCGCAAGCATCGGATGCTCCAGTCGAGCGGCGCGCCTGCTTGCCCTTACCAGCCGCGATAGCGCCCGAAGCCCCAGCCGCGGTTGAAGCCGCCCCAGGCACCCCAGTTCCAGGCCGGATTCGCGTAATCCTCCGCCGCCATCTGCTGCGTGTCGGCCAGCTTCTGGGCCTGCATCGCCTTCACATACGCCCCGTAAGCCTGTTGGGTGCCGACATAGATGCAGTTGCAATTCTTGGTATCGGCATAGACGTAATGCACCATCTGCCCCTTCACCCGGCGGATGAATCTGTTCTTGGGGAGTTGGGCGATCATCGCGACGCGCTCGGGCGTGCTGGCCGGGCGATCGACGAAACCGGCGGCGAGCAACGCGTCTTCGGTTTTCTGAATGCTCTTGGTCGAAGCTGCCATTGCCGGCGCAGACAGGCCCACCACCAACAGACCAACCGCCGTCAGGGCGGCGAATGGGCGCGCATAGCTATTTCCGTTGCTCATTAGAATTCTCCTCCGATTCGACCAGCGCCACACCGGCGCCGTTTCCTGACCAGGACAAAATCGCCCCAGGAGGCACCAGGCCTCGGGTCTCATCTAGAAATTCGATGCAGCCGTTAAATTTATACTTTCGTTTAAAGATACTTAGCGTTTGAAAGCGCTGTACATCGTCTCGGGTCGCAGAAGCATTTCTGCAGCGTCTGCGGCCCGCTCCCTTTCCGCGCGCCCGGCAAAAGCGCGCGGTACCACAGCCTACGCCCCTGTGCCCGACATGGTCGTTCGCGCCACCATACCTTGGTGTAGGGCGGCTGCTCGCTTGGATGGTAGCCCGTCCCAAGCGACGGATGGCATATTCCCCTCGGTCGAGCGGCTGCGGCTGCCCGTTGACGAGCAAGCGGGAGACACGCGATGAGCATTTCGGAAACAGCAAGCCCCCCCGCCCTCATCTGCGTGATCGATGACGATCGCGACGTTTGCAGCGCGATCGACAACCTGTTGCGCGCGGCGGGGTTCATGGTGCGCACCTTCACCGCGCCCGCCGACTATCTGGCCTGCCCCCGCGCAAAGGATGCGGCGTGCCTCTTGCTGGATGTCCGTCTGAATGGAGCGAGCGGTCTCGACTTCCAACGGGAGCTGCGCGAGCGCGATGCCAAGGTTCCGGTCATCCTGATGACCGGATATGGCGACATCCCGATGACGGTGCAGGGCATGAGAGCGGGCGCGGTCGATTTCCTGACCAAGCCCTGCGCCGATGACAAGATCCTCGCGGCAGTCGCCGAGGCGGTCCGCCTCAACGCCGTCCGCCGGGCCGAGACGCGCAAAAGTGACACGGCGCGCCCGCTTTACGAGACGCTGACGCCGCGCGAGCGCGAGGTGATGAGCCTGGTGACAGCCGGCCTGCTCAACAAGCAGGTGGCAGCGCGCCTTGGTGTCAGTGAAATCACCGTCAAGATTCACCGCGGAAACATGATGCGCAAGATGCGCGCGCAATCGCTTGCCGACCTGGTGCGCATGGCGGAAGTGCTCGGCGCGCGCGAAGAAAGCGCGGCCCGCTTCGCCGCGCCAGTGCCGTTCTAGGCGTCCCAACACCCGTCCCTCTAAGCCCGGCGCGCGTGGCCGATCAGGCCATGAAGGCCCCCAGTCGCCGACCATATTGCGTGATCGCGCGCCCAACCGGCAACCGCTGGCGTTGATAGTGCAGCAAGGCCTGTTCGACGGGCGCGCGCGCCAGTGCCTCGACCAGTGCCAGCGAATCCGCCGCCGCCTTGGCCACCCCCATCGCGGTGTGCGGACGCGCGACGAAGGCACTGTCACCAACCAACGCCAAGCGGCCACGGACCATCTGCGGGGTTTCATAATCGAAGATCGCTTGCACAAACGGCTCCGGCTCGGCGTGCAGCGCATCCCTGAATTGCGGCGGCAATTGCGTTTCGGCGTCGTGGCGCAAGGTGGACCTGGCCGCGTTCGATAGTTGCTTTGGCGCAAGGGAGAAGGGGTGCACCCGCCCCTCGCGGTCCGTCAGCGTGGCGCTCAGATCCGCTTCGCGTCGATACCACACCCAATTGTACCGCCGATGGCCTTGATCGATCTCGCCGCGCGGCCCCGGCACGACATAGCCCAGCGCCTGCGTCCGCTGCGCCGTGTAGAAGGCGAAGCGGTCGAGCAAGGTGCTCGCCGCCGATGCCGACAAGGCGTTTTCCGGGATCAGCCCACGCCAGGCGACATAGCCGGTACAGCGCGCATTTTGCGTGCCGCCGATGACGGCCGACCGCACCGCCGACCCGATCCCGTCGGCACCGATCACGAGATCCGCCTCCGCGCGCGCACCGTCGGCGAACTCGATCCAGGCCAAGCCGTCGTCCTGGCCCGCGCGCTGGACCAGCCGCCCGAGGCTGTAATTTTGCTCGCCAACAAGCGCGCGCAGGCCGGTGTAGAGATGATCCCACGACACGTGCAGTTGCGGCGTGGCGGCGCGGTCGACGATGCGACCGGCCAGGTCGAGAAAAATCCGCTCCCGCGCGACCACGCCCACACTCGCCAAATGGTTGAGTCCGAGCATACGCAAGGTCGCGAAGACATCCTCCTGCGGCACCAGCCCGGCACCGCGCCCGGCGAGACCCGCGCGCGACCGCTCATAGACATGGACCGTGTGCCCGGCCTGTTGCAGCAACGCCGCCGCAAAGAGCCCGCCAAGCGAGCCTCCTACAATCGCAATCCGCATCACGCGCCCTTCCCGTCCGTGGGGACACCAGCGCTATCATAACGGGCCGCAACAGCGGGCCGGTTGCTATGGCATTCATGGGGCACATCCTGAGGTTTCGGATGAGCGCCGTGTATTGGTCGGTATTCGGCGCAGTAATCATACAATCGTATATTCGGTGGGCTTGGAACATGGTCGGCATTTTCCAACCGCGCCAAACGCGCTGCGCAAGGGCATCCGTCCCCGCGAACGTCATGCTGTCTTGATATGGACCGCCGCGCTTTTCGATGTCGGCGCGCGCGATCTTACAGGGACGGCAAAAGACGTTTTGCGTCGCCACGGGGACATTCGACCGATCCGAACAGGCACGCGCGCACCGCTCAGCAAAGCTGGGCGCAATATGGGACAAGCTTTGGTTATTGTGTGCGATTTCGACAATAATCGTCCGCCGCCGCTGGTATCGTAACGTCGTATGCGGCCACGCATTTTTCTTCGCGCTTACCGCTTCACGGCTCCCCTCCAACCGCAATGGACTGGTGAAATCGAATGACACCAAGCGATGCCAACGGCACCGAAGGCGGCAAAGGAGAAATCCAGGCCGCTTCGATCATACACGAGATCAACCAGCCGCTTTCCAGTATCCTCTCCAATGCCGGTGCCGCGCTGCGCTGGCTCAAGCGCGATCACCCCGATCTTGCGGAAGTGGAGAGCAGCCTGCGCGATATCCAGAAATGCGCCGAACACGCCGCCGCCATGGTCCGCACCTTGCGAAACCTGCCCCAGCCATAGGACAGCCCGGCAAGACGCGGTAAAGCGCAAAACCCCGATCGCGGCGATGGTCGGGAGACGGGAAGGAAGGGAGATCGGGTGACACGACGGACGCAGGAGACAGACGGCAGCGATCATCACGGCGAACCGACGGTCATCATCGTCGATGATGACGCACTGGTACGCTCTGCGATGGATTCGCTGTTTCGCTCGATCGGCCTGCGAACGCTCACCTTCGATTCAGCGCAGACGCTGTTCGAACACGCGTTGCCAAAAGGGCCCAGCTGCCTGGTGATGGATGTCCGCCTGCCGCGCATGAACGGGTTGGAAATCCAGGCGAAACTGATGGAACGTGGTGACCGCGCGCCGATCGTTTTCATCACCGGGCATGGCGACATTCCGATGAGCGTGCGCGCCATGAAGGCGGGCGCGATCGACTTTCTCGCAAAGCCGTTTCGCGACCAGGATATTATCGATGCCGTCGAAACCGCGCTCGACCGCGACCGAAAGCGGCTGGAGGACGAAGATGCGATCGCCGCGGCCGCACAGCGCCAGGCCTCGCTGACACCTCGCGAACGCGAAGTGATGGAACGCGTCGTGGCCGGGCTGATGAACAAGCAGATCGCCGCCGACCTTGGCCTCAGCGAAATCACCGTGAAGCTGCACCGCGGCAGTATGATGCGCAAAATGGGCGTGCGCACGGTCGCCGATCTGGTACGGCTTTCCGAGGCGATCGGGCGGCGCGGCGTCCCATCCTAAACTTGTGTATGGTTTTGCGCGCCCCGCGAACGCTCTAGCAGGGAAGCGGTCGCCAAAGTCGGCCATGACCAGGAATTTCGATGACCTTGCAGCAGCGGACGGTGGCGATTGTCGAGGATGACGACCTCGTACGCTCGGCGACAGCTAGCCTGATCCGTTCGCTCGGCCTGGAGGCCGCGCAATTTCCCTCTGCGCCCGAATGCCTCGCGGCCTACCCTGACCAGTTCGGCTGCATCATCTCCGACATCAACATGCCCGAAATGTCAGGCCTGGAGTTTCAGGACGCGCTTCGCACGCGCGGCATTGCGGTGCCGCTGATCTTGATGACCGCTTATCCGACCGACGACCTGCTCACCCGCGCGCTGAACAACGGTGCGCATTGTTTTTTGCAGAAGCCGTATAGCCCGGACACCCTGGTCGATTGCCTGGCGGACATCTTCGGCCCGCTCGAATGAACCGCGCCACACCGGCCTGAGATGCGCTAAATAGCGCGGCACGGCCCGTCTCTGGCCCGGCGGCTCTGCCACCACCACGACCATTGCTGCCGTAGCGCCGTCGCCCTCCCTCCGACCTTATGCTCGCGACCGTCCGTCGGGATGACGCGGTGCGGCGACGCTGCGAGAGGCTGCCGGGACACCAAAAACCGAGCGCAACATCCGCTTGAATACCGATGTAAAGAAAGATATACCCGTCAGTATCAAAAGATGCCGCGTGATCAAGCGTGGCCGAAAAATAGGGGAGTTCGGATGCTGCGACGCTTTTTGCTGGCGCGTTACGCGCCTTTGGCCATGCTGATGGTGCCCGCCCTTGCCCATGCGCAAACGGCACCCGTTACGCCTCCCTCCCCGCCCGCCTCCGCCGATCAGGACGGGATCCAGGATATCATCGTCACGGCAACGCGCCAAAACACCTCGCTAAGCCGAGTCCCCGGGGCAGTCAGCGCAATCACCGGTGCCGATCTCGGGCCGGGCGGGGTCTCCAATATCGGTGACCTTCAGGTTGTCGTCCCCAACGTGTCGATCGGCGATCAGTTCGGCGTCAACCGGACGTTCATCCGCGGCGTCGGGCTGAACAATTTCGATGTCGGTGGCGAAGGCGCGGTCGCCTTCTTGCAGAACGGTGCCATTCTGCCCCGCCCGGCGCAGCAGCTGAGCGGTTTCTTCGATCTCGAGCAGATCGAAGTGCTGCGCGGGCCGCAGTCGATCCTCTACGGACGCGGCGCAACCGCAGGCGCGATCAATCTCGTCACCGCGCGCCCGAAGGAGGAGCTGCAAGGCTTTATCCGCGCGACCTACGGGGACTATAACGCCAAGATCATTGAGGGCGCGGTTGGTGGCAGCGTGTCCGGGGACGACCGCCTGCTGGCGCGGATCGCCGGCAAATATGAAAAACGCGACGGCTACGGCAAGAATTTGTTTACAGGCGGCGACGTCGACGATCGCGACGCATACGCGCTGCGCGGCACGATCATCGCCAACTTCAATCCGTCGGTGCGCGCAACGCTGGTCCTCGATCATTTCAACGAGGACGACCACAATTACGCGTTTCACTATTTCGGGCCGTCGGTCGTTCCGGAAAACCAGCTGCCGCATACGCTGCTCGGCGGCAAAACGGTGATCGGCTATTATGCGTCGATCGGCCAAACCCCCAACCTGCGCAATATCTATTCCGATCAGGAAGCGATCAATCGTCGCAAAGGCTATGGCGCGACCGGAACGCTCGACTTCAATCTGGGCGCGGCCACGATCAAAACGATCACCGCCTATCGCAGCTTCGACCGTTTTCAGCGCGACGATCTGGATTCGTCACAAGTCAATTTGGCCGGCCAGAACAATTACGTCGAAAAAAGCAGATCGTTCAGCCAGGAAGTCACGGTCAATTACCAGCGTGGCGGCTTATCGCTGCTGGGCGGCGCGATGTATCTGCACGAGAAGCTGTCGGGCCAGGTGCTCGTGCCGACGACGAACTTGGCCTTGCTGTTCGGGCTGCCGGCGAGCACGTTCGACAATGGTGCCTATGAGCAAAAGGGCGTCGTCAAGATCGACGCCGTCGGCGTCTATCTGCAGGCCAGTTATGAGCTCAGCCCGGCGGTGAAGGTCACGCTCGGCGGTCGCTACAATTACGAGCATCGCAGCGGCGATGGCTATTTTCGGTTCGATGCGATTGGGCTGAACATTCCAACCAACGTCGCGAAAGGATGGTCGTCGGTTACGCCCAAGGCGCTGATCGAATATCATCCCACCACGACGACGATGCTGTACGCCAGCGTCACCAAGGGTTTCAAATCGGGCGTGATCAATGTCGGGAGCACAGACCCGGCGATCGATCCTGAAACGGTATGGAGCTATGAAGGCGGGTTCAAGCAGCGCTTCGCCAACAATCGCGTACTCCTGAGCGGCGCGATTTTCTATTATGATTACAAAAACTTGCAGGTTAGCTTCGTCAACGCGAACAGCATCGTCCAAACGATCAACGCAGCGACCGCGCGCAACTATGGCGGCGAACTCGAGCTGGAAGCGCGGATCGTCGGCGGCCTCTCGATCAATGCCAATGCGTCGTATCTGAATGCCAAGTTCACGAAGTTCTGCAACGCCTATTACGGTGCCGCCTTTCCGGCGCGCGCAGGCATCTCTTATGCGCCATGCCCCAACCAGCCGGGCCTGGTCGATTTGAGCGGCAACAGTCTTCCCAATGCGCCGCGAACGTCGTTCGGCGGTGGTTTCAACTGGGATGTGCCGGTCGGCAGTGGAAAGATCACGCTGAACGGCGACGCGAAGTGGCAGTCCAAGGTCTACTTCACCGAGTTCAACAATCGCGACGCCGAACAGGGCGCATATGCGATGGCCAATGCCGGTCTGACCTATCACGCCGCCAAGGATCGCTGGTCACTCGGCGTATGGGTCAAGAACATCGGTGATGAGTTCGTGATCGCAAACAACATCATTGCGGCGGCCACCTATCAATTCCCGCGGGTCGGCTCGTTGATGCCGCCAAGGACGTACGGCGCTACGCTTGGCATCAATTTCTGAAGCCTGCCTGATGGCAGCGCTGGTGCGGTCGGGGTAGACCGGCGCGTGGCGACGCCGCGGCATCGCCACGCGCTGCTGATCCCGTCGGATGACGGGGGAGCGCGCTTCGGCCGGTGGTGATGTGCGAAGCGAAGGGCGCTTGGCCGGTCCTATCGTCCAGTCTCTGGGGCGAAGTGGGCAGGGTCGATGCCCCATGCGCGCAACCGATCCTCGCCGCCCTCGCCAGGCTCAACCGGTGCCGTCGGAAGGGTTGGCGGGGTACGATCGAAACGCGGTGCGGGTGCCGGCTGCAGCACGCCAGACACCGCGACATGCACGCCGCGCGTCACGTTTGCCGGGTGCTCCGTCGCCTCCTGCGGGCTGAGCACGGGACTGAGGCACGCATCGAACGGCGCGAAATGCTCGATCCATCCATCGCGCGTGCGCGTGGCGAAGATCGCTTCCAACTGCGCGGCGCGCGTGGCCCAACAGGACGGATCGAGGTGACCGCCAAAGTCGGCAGGATCGAGCCCGAGACCGCGGATCAGCTCTGCATGAAATTGCGGCTCAAGCGCCCCGACCGCGACAAACTTGTCGTCGGCGGCTCGGTAGCACCGATAGAAATAGGCGCTCCCGTCCAGCAAATTGCCCCCGCGCCCGGGATGCCATCGCCCCATTGCGGTCCACGCGAAGATTTGCGTCGCCAGCAACGATGCACCATCAACCATCGCGGCATCGACGATCTGCCCGCGTCCGCTGACGGATCGTTCGAGCAAAGCGCTGAGCACGCCCACGACCAAAAGCATGCCGCCGCCGCCGAAATTGGCGACATAATTGATCGGCGGCACCGGTGGCCCGTCGAACGGCCCAATCAGGTCGAGCGCACCCGTCATCGACAGGTAGTTGATATCGTGCCCGGCTTTGTGCGTCATCGGGCCCGTCTGGCCCCATCCGGTCATGCGGGCGTAGATGAGACGGGGATTTGCCGCGAGCAGCGGATCCGGCCCCAGCATCAGACGTTCCATGACGCCCGGCCGAAACCCTTCGATCAAAACATCGGCCCGACTGGCCAATTCGAGCGCCAGCGCGCGACCGGGATCGGACTTCAGGTCCACCACGACCGAGGGTCGGCCCCGGTTGAGGAAATCGGCGCGATCGTCCCCGCCCCCAAACGTCTCGGTTCGGCGGCGGTCGATGCGCACCACCTCCGCGCCCAGATCGGCAAGCACCATCGCCCCGAACGGGGTCGGGCCCAGCCCGGCAAATTCGACCACGCGGATACCAGAGAGAGGGCCGCTCATTGAACGACCGCCGCAGACGGTGCGCAGCGGTGCCCGACGGCTCTTTTCGCGCGGCGCGCGGGATCAAGAGAGACTAATCGTTGATCCATCCAGGCTATCTCTGTCTTCGTGGTGGCGACCGGCGATGCGCCCGGCAATGTGCCTACCGGCTACCGAGGGGTAGAGAGAGGGTCAAGCCGCCACCCGGTGATTTTTGAATAATGGTATGAAAATATACTAGTCAGTATCACCAGTGGCGTGCATACTGCTCATCACAAGCGCAAAGATATGCGAGAGAGGATAAGGCCGTGACGAGCGTCATTCCGACCCAGATGACTTTTACGACGACCGAGCGCGTTACGATGGGGCAGCCCGCGCGCGACGCCCTACGCGCGCAAGCCGAGGCGATGGGCGCACGCAAGGTGTTCCTGCTGACCTCCGACAGTCTGCGGCGCAATACCGACGAAATCGCACAGATTGAGATCGCGTTGGGCGATCGTCACGCCGCCACGCATAGCGGGATCGCCTCGCACGCGCCGCGCGCGGACGTTCTCGCCGCAGCCGAGGCCGCACGCGCCGCCGGAGCGGACCTGATCGTCGGCATCGGGGGTGGCTCGGTCATCGACGCGGGCAAGATCGTGCCGTTGTTGCTCAAGCACGACGTGCGGACGGTCGAGGATTTCGAGCCGCTGCGCACCTTCGTCGATGGCGACGGCACTGTGATCAATCCGATAAAGATCGGACCCGACATTCGGACGATTTGCGTCCCCACCACCTTGTCCGGCGGAGAGTTCAACGCCCTGTCGGGCTCGACCGACGAGGTCACGGCGCACAAGCAGGGCTATGAGCATCGCAACATGGCCCCGGTCATGGTGGTGCTCGATCCCGCCATCACGCTGCACACGCCCGAATGGCTGTGGCTGTCGACCGGCGTCCGGTCGGTCGATCATGCGGTGGAAACGCTCGCCTCCGACAAGTCGAACGACTTCGCCAACGGCTTGGCGGACAATGCGCTCCGCCTGCTCGTCGAGGGGCTGACGCGCGCCAAGGCCGATCCCACGGACCTGGAAGCCCGCCTCAAATGCCAGATCGGTGCCTGGCAATCGATGATCTCGATCATCGGCGGGGTCCCGATGGGGGCCAGCCATGCGATCGGGCATATCCTTGGTGGCACCTGCGGCGTCCCGCACGGCCATTGCTCCTGTGTGATGTCGCCCTATGTCCTCGACTGGAATGCCGAATATGACGACAGTCGGCAGCATCGCATCAATGCCTGTCTGGGCGCTACGCACCCGACGGCGGCAGCGAGCCTCGATGCGCTGATCCGATCGCTCGGAATGCCGCGGACGTTGGGCGAAGTGGGCGTCACCGCAGACCGCTTCCAGCAGGTGGCGGAATATACCATGCTTGATATATGGGGACGGACCAATCCGCGCCCCGTGACGTCGCCGTCGGATATCATGGAAATTCTCAGAAGGGCCGCATGACCAAATCCAGCGCCGCCGCGAAAAACCCGGCCGGTTACGAATCGAGCTTGCGGGAAATCAAGCCGGGCGTTGTCGCCTATAAGCGCGCGCGCATTCTCGCGGAAGCGAGCGCGCTGTTTTACGAGAAGGGGTATGAATCGGCGACGCTCGAAATGCTCGCCGACCGTCTGAGCGCCACCAAGCCGTTTCTGTACACCTATTTCAAGGGTAAGAGCGCGATCCTGAGCGCGATCTGCGAAGCGGGCGTCAAGGAATCGCTCGCGGCGCTCGACCGGATCGAGGAAATCGAGCGGCGGCCGATCGACAAACTCAAGGCGTCGTTACGCGAAGTCGCGGAAATCATCGTCGCACGACACGAATATCTCGTGATCTATCAACGCGAGATGATGAACCTCGATCGCGCCGACGCGCAGCGCATTTTGCGCCTACGGCACGAATTCGATCTGCGCATCGGGAAGTTGATCGATGATTGTGTCCAGGATGGCGCGGTCACCGTCGCCAATGCGGCCGGCATGTCGATCTGGATCGGCGGCCTGCTGAGCTGGATCATCCATTGCTATCGGCCGGGCAGCAAACGGTCGGCGGAAATGGTGGTCGATCAGGCGGTCGCGGCCTGTCTGCGCCTTATCGCCGTGGATTGACGACTGCCCTCGCTCAACATTTTCGAGGTGAAGGTGTTATGACTATGACTGTGGCGAGCGGAAGCCGCGACTTTGCCGATCCGCGAATCCCCAATCGCAACGAATGCGTCCTGCGCTATCTGGTCGACCGCTGGGCCGACGAGCGCCCCGACAAGACCCATGTTATTTTCGAAGATGGCGAGGAGTGGAGCTATGCCGAGCTCCGTCGTCGCGTGGTCTCCAAAGCGGCAGGTCTGCAGCGGCTGGGCATCCGTCAGGGGGACCACGTTGCGGCATGGCTGCCGAGCGGGCGCGATGCGCTGATCGCCTTTTACGCGATCAATTATATCGGCGCGGTCTTCGTGCCGTTCAACACGGCCTATCGCGGCAAGATGCTGGGTCATGTGGTGCGCAATTCGGGCGCGATCGTGATGATCGTGCACCCCGATCTGGTCGAGCGCCTGGCCGAAATCGATCGCGCCGAGCTTGCCCAGCTCGTGATCGTCTCGGATGCGCCAGCACCCGATATCGGTCTGCCGGCGGTGCGCTTCGACGAGGTCGGCGGGGAAACGCTTGATCCGCTGGACCGTCCGATCGAGCCATGGGATATCCAGTCGATCATTTACACCTCCGGGACGACGGGCCCGTCCAAAGGGGTGCTGTCGTCCTATCTGCACATGTTTTCCAACGCCGGACCGGAGTCCTGGCCGATGGTGGGGGAAGACGATCGCTATATGTGCGTCGCGCCGATCTTTCACATCGGCGGCATGGGCCCGCCTTTCGTCATGCTGGCGCGCGGGGCATCGGTCGCGCTGATCGAATCCTTCTCGACCGACCGCTTTTGGGACATTGCCCGCACGACGCAGGCGACGGTCGTTTTCCTGCTGGGCGTGATGGCGACATTCCTGATGAAGCGCCCGCCCGCACCCGAAGATCGCGATCACTGCGTGCGCGCCGCCTTCATGGTGCCGCTGACCGATGACGCCGCAGCCTTCACCGAGCGGTTTGGCGTCGACATCTACACGATCTTCAACATGACCGAGATCTCGTCGCCCGTGGTATCCGAAGCCAACCCGGTCAAGCGCGGTACGTGCGGCAAGGTCAGGCCGAACGTCGAGGTGCGGCTGGTGGACCACAACGACTGCGAAGTGCCCGTCGGCGCGATCGGCGAAATGCTGGTGCGGACGGACCGTCCCTGGGCGATGAACAGCGGCTATAATCGCAACCCCGAAGCAACCGCCGCGGCGTGGGCCAATGGCTGGTTCCATACCGGCGACGCCTTCCGGCGCGACGCGGATGGCTATTTCTATTTTGTCGACCGGGTGAAGGACGCGATCCGGCGGCGCGGCGAGAACATTTCGTCGTTCGAAGTCGAAGTGGAGGTTTGCGCGCACCCCGACGTGCGCGAGGCAGCAGCAATCGCCGTGCCGAGCGAATATTCGGAGGACGAGGTGATGGTGGTCGTGGCACCGGTGCCGGGGCGCACCATCACGCATGAAGATCTCGCCGCCTTCCTGATCCGCCAAATGCCGTACTTCATGGTACCGCGCTATATCCGAATCATGGACGAATTGCCCAAGACGCCGTCGGCCAAGGTGCTCAAGGTCGATCTGCGCCAGGAGGGGATCACGCACGACACCTGGGATCGCGAGAAGGCCGGAATGCGCGTGCGGCGCGAGGTGTTTTCCGCCTGACGGCGTGACCTTACCGCCCCGATGTTTCTCGTTCGACCTAATGACAGCGGCCTAATGCGTTGACTCGATATACCAGTGAGTAGATATTGCATATCATCAGTAATGTGGGCGCGTGACGCACCATCATCGAGAGGCACTTGACGGCAATGCAAGCCAGCGACCAACTCCAAGGCGTGTCCCTCGATCGCGGGTTGCTGCGCCAAGGCGTCGACCAAGCCAACATTCCCGCGCTGCTGCTGTGCCTGGTCCAGCTGACCGGGGATCAAGCGTGGCTGGAGGCGCCGTTCGCACCACGGCGCGGTCGCGGGTTGGACGACAACGATACGGGTGGGCTGAGCGACGAGGTTCAGCGTACGATCCGCGATGCGGCCTATGACGCGATCCTTGCCTGGGCCGAAGGCGCACCGCTGAACCTGCCGCGCCCGAGCAATGCCCAATTGGCCGCCATGCTGAGCGTCGCGATGAGCGAACCGGTGCCGGAGGACTATGGCGATGTCGTCGCCTTCTCGATGCAGTTCGAACAGCCAGCCGCCCCAACCCCGTCCAAGCGCCCGCTCACGGCGATCGTGATCGGCGGGGGCATTTCGGGGATCTGCGCGGGAATCGAGCTGCAGCGGGCCGGCATCGACTATACGCTTTTTGAAAAGAACGCGGATTTCGGCGGGACGTGGTGGGAAAATCACTATCCCGGCTGTGGCGTCGATACGCCCAATCTCACCTACACCTTTTCGTGTCGGCCGACCGACTGGTCGCATCATTTTCCGCTGCAGGGTGAGATCGAGCGCTATCTGCTGGAAACCGCGCGCGCTTTCGGTCTCTATGACAAAGCGCGTTTCGGCACCAAGGTCGACCGCGCGGAGTGGATCGCCGAGGACGCCAAGTGGGCGGTCACCGTCACCGACCCGGACGGCAAGCGCGAAACGCATCGCGCCGATATCGTGATGAGCGCGGTCGGGCTGCTCAATATCCCCAAGATCCCGCAAATCCCCGGGCTGGACACGTTTACCGGCGAGGTGCTGCATACCTCCGCCTGGCGCGACGAGGTCGACCTTGTCGGCAAACGCGTCGCGGTGATCGGCAATGGCGCGTCGGGCATGCAAGTGGTGCCCGCGATCGCCGACGATGTGGCGGAGATGACGATTTTCGCGCGATCGAAACAATGGATCGCGCCCTTCCCGCAGTTTCGCAAGGTCGTCCCCGACGGCGTTCGCTATTTGATGCGCACCTTCCCGCTCTATCGCCACTGGGTCGAGCAACGGCTGTCGTGGACTTTCAACGATCGAGTCCATGGCACCTTGTTCCGCGATCCCGACTGGGCGGACTCGAAGCGGTCGATCAACAAGATCAACGATGGGCACCGGCAATTCTTCACGACCTATTATGAAGAGCAACTCGGCGACCGGCAGGACCTGCTGCCGTTGCTGCTGCCCGATTACCCGCCGTTCCTCAAACGCATGCTGCTCGACAATGGGTGGTTCCGCGCGCTGCGCAAACCGCATGTGCGGCTGATCCCCGAACATTTGGCGGAAGTTCGTGGCAGCACCCTCGTCGCCGCGTCTGGCGAAGAGGTGCAAGCCGACGTTCTGATCCTGGCAACGGGGTTCCAGACCACCAACGTGCTCGGATCCTACGACGTCATCGGGCGCGACGGGCGTGTCTTGCGCGACGTCTGGGATGGCGACAATGCCGCCGCCTATCTCGGCACGCTGGTGCCCGGATTTCCCAATTTCTTCATCCTGCTCGGCCCCAATGTCGGTGCCGGACATGGCGGGAGCATGATCCGCAATATCGAGAATCAAGCGCATTATGCGCTGCGCATCATCGATGCGATGATTGCGCGCGACGCGTCTGCGGTGGAGGTCCGCGAGGACGTGTACCGCGCCTATGTCGCGAAGCTCGACGCGGCGCATGAGAAATTGGTGTGGACGCACCCGGGTGCCGAAAATTGGTACCGCAACGCGCGTGGTCGGATCATCGCGATCACGCCGTGGCGCAACGACGCCTTCTGGCGAATGACGCGCGAAGCCAACCCCGACGATCTGACCTTCGAACACGCCTAGCTACAATCGACCCACAGTCACAGGCTGGGGCAAGGGAGAGAATTTGCCATGACTGGAGTCGCTCAGCTCGAGCCGTTCGATCCGGCGCATCCCGACCTGATCACCGATCCCTATCCCATGTTCGCGCGCATCCGCGAGAGCGACCCGTTTCATCGGTCGAAACCGGGCTATTGGGTGGTATCGCGCTACGATCATGTGCGCGAAGTGCTGATGAACCGGAAGGACTTCGGCACGGGCGATTTCGTCGAAAATCTGAAGCTGTTTTACGGCCCCGATTTCGACGTGATGGCCAATTCGGGTTATCGCTGGCTGTCCGACGTTTTCATCATGCAGGATCCGCCGCAGCACACGCGCATCCGCAGCCTCGTCACGGGTTCGCTGACCGCAAAACGGGTTCGCGCGCTCGAGCCGCGGATCCGCGAGATTTGCCAGGAGCTGACCGACGCCTTCCTCGCCGATGGCCATGCCGATCTGATCACGCAATTCGCCTACAAATTGCCGGTGATGGTCATCTGCGAATTGATGGGGATCGATTACGAGACGCCGGAGATGGCCGCATTGATCGCCGCCATCCCCGAAGCCTTTGTCGTCTTCGAAGCGCGAAAATTGACTGAGCCCGAACTGACCACGGCCAATCGCCGGATCGACCAGCTCGAACGCTTCTTCCGCGCCGAGTTCGAAAACCGCCTGGCCCATCCGCGCGACGATCTGTTGACGTCGCTGGCACAAACCGGGGCCGCGCCCGACGGGCTGACGATGCAGGAGGCGACCACCGTCGCCATCGCGCTGTTCGGCGCAGGCTTTGAGACGACCGCCAATATCATCGGCAACGGCCTCTACCGGCTGCACCGGCACCGCGACCAATGGGATCGCCTCGTGGCTGATCCGACCGGACTCGCCGCGTCGGCCAACGAAGAAGTGCTGCGCTACGAAAGTTCGCTGGTCGCAGCCTATCGCACCGCGCTGAGCGACACGACGATCGCCGAGCATCCGGTGAAGGCGGGCGAGCGCGTGCTCACCCTGGTCGGCGCTGCAAACCGCGACGGTCGCAAATTCGCCGACCCCGATCGCTTCGACGTCGCGCGCGGTGCAGCCGACCATATGTCGTTCGGCGGCGGCATCCATTTCTGCGTCGGTGCCGAGCTGGCGCGGATCGAGGGGCGCATCGCGTTCGAACATCTCGCGCGTACACTTCCGGCTATGAGGGTCGATCTGCACGGGGCGGCGTGGCGGGCGAACTTCCTGTTCCGCGGGTTGACCCGGCTCGAAGCGCACTGGGGCTAGCGCCGATGGGCGCGGCGACGATGATCGCGTTGACCAGCGACGCGTTGGGCCCAGTCGAAGGATATGCGCTTCGGCGTGTCGCCGTGCCCGAACCGGCCGAGGGGGAGGTGCGGCTGCGCATCGAGGCCGTCGCGCTCGGCTATGTCGATTCGCTGATGGCGGCGGGGGGATATCAGCACAAGCCGACGCCGCCTTATGTGCCGGGGGCCGAGATCGTCGGCGTGGTCGACCGGGTTGGTGCCAACACGTTCGGGGTTGAGATCGGCGCGCGCGTGGCGAGTTGGCAACTCATCGCGGGCGGCGGATTGGCCGAATTCGCGCTCGCGCCCGCGCGATCGCTGATCCGGGTCCCCGACGCCCTTGCCTCGGCAGCGGCGGCGTCCATGCTGCTCGATCACCTTACCGGATGGTATGCGCTGTTCGATCGCGGCGGCCTGCGCGCGGGCGAGAGCGTGCTCGTTTTGGGGGCCGGTGGCGGGATCGGCAGCGCTGCGGTGCAATTGGCCGCGAACAGCGGCGCGCGCGTGATCGCCGCGGCCGCTACGCCAGCCAAGCGGGACTATGCCCTGGAACTGGGGGCAGAAGCTGCGATCGATTATCGCGCGGCCGATTGGCGAGACGACCTGCGACGCATCCTCGGCGGGGGAGTCGATGTCGTGGTTGATCCGGTCGGCGGGGCAAGCCTCGAACCCGCGTTTCGATCACTCGCCAAGGGGGGCCGTCATCTCGTCTTGGGGTTTGCCGCCGGGACGATCCCGAGCCTTCCCGCGAACCTCCCATTGCTCAAAAACGCCGCGCTGATCGGCGTCGATGCGCGATACCTTTTCGAAAGCGATCCCGATCGCGCCATGCGGATCTGGAACGCGCTGTTCGTCCAGGCCGTCGACGGGCGACTGCGGCCACGGCCGTTGCAAGAATACACACTTGGCCAAGCGCCCCAGGCACTGGCCGCCCTTGGCAAGCGGGACACCCTGAGAAAAATCGTTGTCGTCGCTGACTGAAGACCCCGCATCGTTTTCCCGCGCAAGGTCGCCACGCGCGCGAAATACCTCTCACAACGATGCTCCTCCAATCGCGGCCGAAAAGGCGACGCGGTCTCAGGTCGACCGGTGGCAATCGCTCCTTTGCGATCGCTTGTTTCGCATGCAACAAGGCATCGAGCCGGGAGGAGGACGCGAGAGTGAACGAACATCGCGGAAGCTGCCATTGCGGGCAGGTTCAACTCCTGCTTCGCGATACACCGCTCGAGGTCGCCGAGTGCAACTGCTCCATATGTCGGCGCACCGCCGGGCTTTGGCACTATTGCGCTCCCGATGCCGTCACGGTGGCAGGTGAAGGCGCTGCGTATCAGCAGGGCGATCGCGCGCTCGATCTATGGCATTGCCCGACATGTGGCTGCACGACGCACTGGACTCCAACGGACCCCGCCTATCAGCGCATGGGCGTCAACCTGAGGATGTTCGATCCGGCGCTATGGTCTGCTCTGCCACGCCGTTTGATCGACGGCGCACGCTTTTAACCCATCCGGCACGCGCAAGGCACGGGTTGAACCTCTGGAAACAAGTCCTCGAGTGGTGCTGCCCTCACATATCGATAGCGGCGCAACGTCCGTGGCGATAAAAGATGGGCGAGAATTGCACGGAGCGCGCGATGCCAATTCCTGAGACGATCGGGGCGTTCGCAATCGTCCCCCATAACGATCTGTCCGCCGCCATCCCCTTCTGGGAACGACTTGGCTTCGCACGGACCGGCGGGGATGCCCAATATGCGATCATGACGGGGTGGCATTGCGAGGTCCATTTAACGCAGGCTGGGCCCGGACCCTGGCAAGTCCCCGCCGAGCACAACCCATTCGGCGTCTTCGTTCGCACACCCGATGTCGATGAGATCGCGGCGCGCGTTGACGACCTGATCATTCGCCCTGGCGGCATTCTCCGTCACCGCCCGTGGGGCTTGTACGAAGTCGGCATTTCCGGGCCTGACGGGATGCTGATTCGCATCGGCTGGCCCTCCCACCTCATTCCGTCCTGACCGCCGAGCGAACGGTAGCGCCGCTACCCAGCCAGGCCCACCTCCACCAACCGCGCATCGATCACGCGATCCCGCTCGGATCGGGGCGCACATTAGGCGGGGAGCCGACGATGGCGGGCGGGGGCGGCTGCGGGGCGGCCCTATCCCTTTACCGGCACCTTAGGGACAGCGGCGGGATCGGCCAAAGCCCGGGCCTCCCGCAGTACGCGCACCGCATTTCCGCGCCACACCTTGCCGATATCGGCCGGGCTGTAGGCCGCCTTCAGCAGCGCTGCTGGTACCTCTGGATAGGCGGTGGCTGGCGTCAATCGCCTTGCGCACATTCTCCGTCGGGCGACGGCGGGGGCGATGATGGTGCGGAACCATCTTGTCGGAATAACCCTGCGACTGGTCGCCATCGCCAGCAGCGATGACGCGATCAGCACAAGCAGCAGGAGCCAGAGCTTATGCAGCATTGCGGTTCGGGTCGGCCGCAGCCAACGATGCATTTCGCCTGTCTGACCGGTCGCCAGTGCGGAACGTTAGCCTATGCTAGTCCTCGGGCCGAGATAAGTCGGCGGCAAAGTCTCCGTGCTCAGCACCAACTTCTCGAGCACCACATTGTCGTCAACCCTCCAGATCTTGATCGTATGCCTCCCGGCAGCGAGGTGGCCGAGTTCCGACGAAAGCTGCACGGCGTTATCGCACACGGCCTTGGCCCAGCGCTTCTTTCCCGGCGTATCTTGGGTCCCGCCGGTGGCTTCGAGTTGTGCCTGCAGCGTCTGAACCGCGCCTTCGTCGATCGAAACGCCGATGCGCACCCCACCGGTCTTGCCGATCGTGTCGAGGGTGGGTGCTAGGTAGAGGGTCAGTAGCCCCGACCCGGCCTTCGTGACGGTCACATCATATTCGAGGCGGACACCGTCATCCGGCACCGTTGCAGGCCTGCCCTGCGGAAGCGCGATCACCGCGCCTTCGGTTCGGCCGAGATGCGGTATTTTCGTCCAGCGCAAGTCGCTCGCGTGGCGCGCGCGGCTGAATGCAAGTGCCTCGATTGCGAGGATCCCGTCTGGCGTTGGGCGGCTGTCGACAAACGTGGGCCGGGGACTGCGCTGCTCGCTCGGCGTATCGCCGCCCACGCGCGTGATGCTGGGCATGTTCTGCCGAGTGGGGTCGTTCCAGATGACGTAGCTCATATGGACTTGCGCCATCATGCCGTCCCACTTGCCGCCGTTGATCGAGTGGTAATGCTCGGTCAACTCGCCATCGCGCCGGAAGGCCCTTTCGACCTGATCCGCGAAATAATTGGCGCGGGCATCATTGCGCGAGGCCAGCAGCGTGTTCCAGGCCGCGCCGTAATAAAGGCGGTAGAGGTTGGCCATCGCCGCAACGGGGAATTCCAGCAGTTGGTAATAGGCGTCGAGCTGCTCGGGCCGCAGCTTGGCGCGCGTGTCGAGCATGCGGGCCTCGAGCACCTCCCACTCGGCCACCATCGCACCGAACTCGCCGCCATCCAGCCGCTCGGGCGTGATGCCGCCGAGCGGAAAACTGTCCTGGTCGATCAGCTCGGGTTTGCGGCGCGCGGCATATTTGCTGTAGGCGGTTATCATCTCGCCGATCGCGCTGGCATGCTCGGCACCGAAGGTCGCCTCCGCCCAGGCTTGCGGATACGCGGCGAGCGCGTCGGACGTCATCGCCTCGGGGTTCCACGCCATCGCCAGGAAGAAGCTCAACGGATATTCCATCGGCTTGATGTCGCCGACATTGACGATCCACATCGACCGCGCGTCGCGGCGATAGGCGAGATCCATCTGCTGCCAGACCTTTTCAATCTGGTTGGTGTTGATCCACTTATAGTTTCGGGGCGCGCCGACATAATCGAAGTGGTAATAGACACCGTAGCCGCCGCGGCGCGGCTGAGCGGCTGGGCCGGGCAGCCGCCGGATCTGTCCCCAATTGTCGTCGGCGAAGAGCAGGATCACATCGTCCGGCACCTGCATGCCATGGTCGTAATAGTCCTGCACTTCCTTGTAGAGCGCCCAGACCTGCGGCGTTTCGCTGGCAGGCCGCCCTGTAACATTGGCGATGATCGAACGCTGATCGCGCACAATCCGCTCGAGCAATGGCACAGCGGTGCCTTCCGCCATCGCTTCGTCGCCGTCCCCGCGCATGCCGACCGTGACGACCGACTCATATCCCTTGCCGTCGCCCTTCGACATCATTCGTTCGATGCCGCCGCGCCAGAAACTGCGCAGGTTCGCGGTGTTTTTCGTATAGTCCCATGGTCCGCCGGTCACGCCCTGGTCCGGGTTGCGATGCCATTCGTCATGCGCGCGAAGCATCGGCTCGTGGTGGGAATTTCCGATCACCACCCCCATGGCGTCGGCGAGCACCATGTTCTGCGGATCATCGGCGGCAAAGGCCCTTGGCGACCACATTGCGGGCCAGAGATAATTGCCCTTCATACGCAGCAAAAGTTCAAAGACATGCGCATACATCGCGGCGTTGACGCCGCCGAACTTCTTCTCGGCCCAGCCGCTCAGGCAGGGGGCTTCGTCGTTGATGAAGAAGCCCCTGTAACGGACCCTCGGCTGGTCCCGCTGGGAGCCCGCCGGGATGTGGACCTCAGGCTGGCGGCGCACGGGCACGTCGGCGAACCAGTGCCAAGGCGAAACGCCGATGCGTTCGGACAGGTCGTAGGTGCCAAACACGGCACCGCGCCGGTCCGAACCGACGACGACGAGCGCGCGCGGTACACCCGGGAAGGGATTGTCGACGACGATCTGGCGAAAGGCCTCCCATTCGCCCTGAAGATCGGTGATATCGATCTTTCCTGCTGCGGCGAGCGCGTCGATAAGGATGCTGTGTCCGAGGACGCCGATCACGACAACGGCACCCCGTAGGTCGTCGGCTCCCCCATCGATCAGTCGCGCGCGGTTTCCGCTAACGCGTTCGAGGTCGGCTGCGAAGCTCCTCGCCGCATGCAACACCGCCGAATCGGCTTGGGAATCGACGAGGACGGCTGCGGGATAACCGTTCGTAACCAGAGGGAAAGCGCCGCGGTGCCCGGACCGGTCCAGCCGGCCCACGCCAAGCGACGGCGGTGCAAGAAGAGCGAGCGCGCCCGCGCAGGCGGCACCCCCCATCAGCCTTCGCCGCGTCAAAGCCGGTCCTGCGCGTCGACGCATCTTACTCTCCTGTCCGGTCTTGTGGGACTCGTTCCAGAACGCGGGTCCTCATGATATCGCTACCATGCGCCGTTCGCCCGCAGAAGGGCGTAAAATTGGATTGCGCTGTGGGAGTGGCGGGAGGCTGCCTTGGGCCGCTGGGAGGCACCTAAAGGTATAGTCCGCGATCATCCGTTCGTTTGTCGACACGATCCTGCGGCGGAAGAGCGCGAATTTCCAAATCTCTCAAGGGCATGACGAAACATCCCGATATGATCGATCTTGGCCGAAACCCCCGGTGAAATTGCGTCGAAATGGCCCGCCGGGCCATCACCTAAATCGGGCCACCAATGGCCCGATCCATGGCCCGTTTTTGGCTGAAATCGACTGAGATCTGCTCGAACCTTATCAGACAAAATTAACGATAAAACGGCAGACATATGCCGTTTTGCCGATGGTTGTCGGATGTTCTGAGAAGAACGAATGGTGCCCGGAAGAGGACTCGAACCTCCACGCCCTTGCGAGCGCCAGCACCTGAAGCTGGTGCGTCTACCAATTCCGCCATCCGGGCACTGGGTAGGGAGCGGCCTTTAGGGGAGCGGAGTCGGCCTTGTCAACACGGGCGTTGCTGGGGCAAGGGACAAATCACCGATCCAGACGGCATTTACGAGGCGCACCCCATGAAAGACACACTGGTTACGCTGATTGGCGGCGGGGGTTTCCTCGGCCGCTATGTCGCGCAAGCCTTGCTCGCACGCGGTGCCCGCGTGCGAATCGCCCAGCGCGACCCGCGCCAGGCGTTTTTTCTGAAGCCGCAGGGCGGGCTCGGCCAAACGCAGTTCGTCGCCGCCGACCTTCTTAAGCCCGAATCGATCGCGCGCGCGGTCGCCGGGTCCGACGTGGTGGTGAATCTGGTCGGCATCCTCGCGGGGGATTTCCAGCGGATCCAGGTCGAGGGCGCGCGGATCGTCGCCGAAGCCGCGAAAACCGCGGGCGTTGGCCATCTGGTGCATATCTCGGCGATCGGTGCCGACCCTGCATCGCCCTCGGCTTATGGTCGTTCCAAGGGCGAGGGCGAAGCGGCGGTGCGCGCGGCTTTCCCCGGTGCCACCATTCTGCGCCCATCGATCGTGTTCGGCCGCGAGGACCAGTTCATCAACCGCTTCGCCAAGATGATTGCCAGCGCGCCGATCGTGCCCGTGCTGCGCGCGGGCACGAAATTCCAGCCGGTCTATGTTGGCGACGTCGCCGACGCGGTCGTCGCTGCGCTGGAGCATCCGGCGCTTGCTTCCGG
Source organism: Sphingomonas echinoides ATCC 14820 (assembly GCF_000241465.1). Taxonomy (GTDB): domain Bacteria; phylum Pseudomonadota; class Alphaproteobacteria; order Sphingomonadales; family Sphingomonadaceae; genus Sphingomonas; species Sphingomonas echinoides. The sequence goes on along the minus strand of NZ_JH584235.1, from coordinate 2,855,956 downwards.
CAAAACATTCGAGCTGGGTGGCCCCGATGTGCTGTCGATGGGGGCGCTGGTGCGCTGGATCGCCAAGGCGGTCCGTCGCACGCCGCCTATCGTCGAACTGCCCGATGCCGTTGGCGGCGCGATCGCTGCCTTCGGCTTTCTGCCCGGCGCGCCGATCACGGCCGATCAGTGGAAGATGTTGGCAAACGATAATGTCGTGTCCGGCAAGAACGGGCTAACCGCGCTCGGAATCACGCCAACGCCGCTCGACGCGGTGGCGGCGGGGTGGCTGGTGCAATATCGCAAGGGCCGACGGTTCGCGGTGCCGGCGTCGGCCTGAGCGCCGACTAACAGGGGATTTTCGTGAACGAAATTATCAACATCATCCTGCTCGGCATTGTCGAGGGGGTGACCGAGTTCCTGCCAGTCTCCTCGACCGGCCATTTGATCCTGGCAACCAAGCTGCTGGGCTATGATGCGACGCGCTGGGAGGTGTTCAACATCGTCATCCAGCTCGGCGCGATCCTGGCGATCGTGGTGCTGTACTGGCGCACCTTCTGGGCGGTCGGCATGGGGCTGCTGCGGCGCGATCCGGTGTCGATCCGCTTCGTGCGCAATGTGCTGGTGGCGTTCATCCCCGCCGCCGTCATCGGCCTTGCCATCCACAAGCAGATCGAAGCGCTGCTCGGCAATGCCGAGGTCGTGTCGATCGCGCTGATCGTCGGCGGCTTTGCGATCATCGCGGTCGAGCGCTTCGCGCCCAAGAGCAACATCGTCGGCGTGGCGGATATTCCGTTGCCCAAGGTCATCGGGATCGGCTTTCTGCAATGCATGGCGATGGTGCCCGGCGTCAGCCGCTCGGGCGCGACCATCCTCGGCGCGCTGGCATTGGGGGTCGAACGCCGCACCGCCGCCGAGTTCAGCTTCTTCCTCGCCATCCCGACCATGCTCGGGGCGACCACGCTCGAACTGGTCAAGAACCGGCATGAGCTGGTCAGCGGGCACGGCGTCGGGCTGGCGGCAATCGCGCTCGGCTTTGCGGTGGCCTTCGTCGTCGCGCTGATCGTGGTGAAAGCCTTTGTCGGCATCGTTACCCGATTCGGGTTCGTGCCCTTTGCCTGGTATCGGATTGTTGCGGGAAGCATCGCCCTCGCATGGATTTTAAGTATTTAGGTCCGGCGCGGTATCAGTTGAACCTTGTTCAAGCCGGTTTTGCCACCGCCCGTATCAAACACCGCATTTTATAGGTCACTATAGCTGTCCTAAATGCCGTTTTGATCGTGACAATCCGCGTAACACACGGTATCTGCGCCCTCGAAAGGGGCGCAGATGGCCGACACGTCGCTACTGAAGTTCGTCGATCGCGAGCAGGCTTATCCAGCCAAGCGCGAACCCGAGATCCGTGCCGAGGATTTCCGCGAAATCGCCGAGCGCTATGCCGCGCCCGAAGCGGAGGATCAGGCCGGGCGCTGCTCGCAATGCGGCGTGCCCTATTGCTCGGTGCATTGCCCGCTGCACAACCACATCCCCGACTGGCTGCGCCTCACCGCCGAGGGGCGGCTGCGCGAAGCCTATGAGCTGAGCAATTCCACCTCGACCATGCCCGAGATTTGCGGCCGCATCTGCCCGCAGGACCGGCTGTGCGAAGGCAATTGCGTCATTGAATTCTCCGGCCATGGCGCGGTGACGATCGGATCGGTCGAAAAGTTCATCACCGATACCGCCTGGGAAGAAGGCTGGGTCGAACCCCTCGTGCCCGGCACCCCGCGCGGCCAGTCGGTCGGCGTGATCGGGGCGGGGCCAGCGGGCCTCAGCGCCGCCGAATATCTGCGCGTCAATGGCTATGACGTGCATGTCTATGACCGGTATGACCGTGCGGGCGGGCTGCTGACCTATGGCATCCCCGGCTTCAAGCTGGAAAAGCCCGTCGTCATGCGCCGGGTCGATCGGTTGAAGGCCGGCGGCATCGTCTTCCACGAAAATTTCGAGGTCGGCCGTGATGCCACGCTCGACGAATTGCGCCAGCGCCATGATGCGGTGCTGATCGCTACCGGCGTGTACCGCGCGCGCGCGATCAAGGCAGCGGGCGTGGACAAGAAGGGCGTCGTCGACGCGCTAGCCTTCCTCACCGCCTCCAACCGCAAGAATTTCGGCGATACCGTGCCGGCGTTCGACGATGGTCGCCTCAATGCGGCGGGCAAGCATGTCGTGGTCATTGGCGGCGGAGATACCGCGATGGATTGCGTGCGCACCGCGATCCGCCAGAATGCGGCGTCAGTGAAGTGCCTCTATCGCCGCGACCGCGCCAACATGCCGGGTTCGCAGCGCGAAGTGAACAATGCCGAGGAGGAAGGCGTCGAGTTCGTCTGGCTCTCCGCCCCCGAAAGCTTCACCGGCGGCGACGCGGTGAGCGGCGTGAAGGCGAGCGGCATGCGCCTCGGCGCGCCCGACGCCTCGGGCCGCCGCGCGCCCGAGATCGACCCTGAGGGCGGCTTTGACTTGCCCGCCGATCTCGTCATCAAGGCGCTCGGCTTCGATGCCGAGGATCTGCCCAAACTGTTCGCCGCGCCCGAACTCGGCACCACGCGTTGGGGCACGGTGCTGGTCGACAATAAGACGCTGATGACCTCGCTCGACGGCGTGTTCGCGGCGGGCGATATCGTGCGCGGTGCGAGCCTCGTCGTCTGGGCGATCCGCGACGGCCGCGATGTCGCGGCGAGCATGCACAAATATCTGAAGGCAAAGGCGAGCGCGGGGAGGAAAGCGGCGTGAAGGGGACGATCTTGCTCGCGGCCGCGATCCTCGCCCCCGCCGCCCCCGCCATGAGCCAGACCGCAACGTCGGAAGCTACGGCACCTGCGGTCGATCCAGCGCGTCTCGCCGCAGCCCGCTTGCTCATCGACCAAATCTTCCCCCCGGCCACCCGGGAGCAAATGATGAACGGTATGATGGCGGCGATGACCGCCAACATTCGTCAGCCGCTCATGGCCAATCCTGAATTTGCGGCTGCGGTTAACAAGGACCCGCGCGTCAAGACGCTCTTCGATGCCTTTGTCGCTCGTCAATTCGCTCGATCGACCCAGGTATTAAACGCAAACCTCCCCGGAATGGCCGACGCGATGGCCCACGCTTATGCGCGTCGTTTCGATACCGCCCAACTCCATGATTTGTCGGCATTCTTCTCGACCCCGACCGGCAAAATCTACACTGCAACTTCGATGACGATCCTGAGCGATCACGACATTGCCGCGTGGCAACGCAATGTGATGACGCAATCGATGAAAACGGTGCAATCCGACATCGCAGATCTCGTCAAGCAAATCACCGCCCTCCAGCCGCCCGTGAAGACGCCATGACCGCGCTACTGTCGTTTCTGCTGTTGGGGGGTGCCGTTGCCGGACAGGATGGGCCAAAGCCTCCGGTCCCGATCTACGCCGCCCAGACGCCAGATCCCGCGCGACTGGACGAAGCACGCAGGCTTGTAGCGATCTTATCACCACCGTCAGTCCGTAAAGTGACCAGCGACAAGCTCGCTTTTATCTTGACGGAACAAGTGATGCAGGCCGTCCGGTCAGACGCGACATTCAAAGCCCTGGGATCGAAGAGCAGGCCTTCCATTCAGCGGCTCCTCAATCGACAAACGCTGCTGGTCGAGCACGATCTAACCGCAGCTTGGCCGACAATCGCGGAAGCGCAGGCGAATGCCTACGCCTTGCGCCTTACCGTCGAGCAAATGAAAGCAACCGAGGCCTTCATGGCAACGGACGCGGGACAGAGCTATCTCAACGTAACAGCTTTGCTCGACAACGACCCGATGGCCGCCCGCCCAATCGCAGAAGTGATTGGCGCGGGCGTGAAACGGGCACCCGAGGAGATAGCGAAAATGAGAGCTGATCTCGCATCGCTCCACCAGCAGGACAGCAAAAATGGCAAGTGACGCCGAACGCCTCCGCCTCGCCGAACACGGCATGTACCGCCCCGAATTCGAGGGCGACGCGTGCGGCGTCGGCCTCGTCGCGGCGACCGATGGCACGCCGTCGCGCCGGGTCGTGCAATCCGCGATCGATGCGCTGAAGGCCGTATGGCATCGCGGTGCGGTCGATGCCGATGGCAAGACCGGCGATGGCGCTGGCCTGCATATCGACTTGCCGCTCAAATTCTTCGACGATGCGATCGCCGCCTCGGGCCACCGCCCGCTGCCCAACCGGCTGGCGGTCGGCATGATCTTCCTGCCGCGCACCGATCTTGGCGCGCAGGAGGATTGCCGCACGATCGTTGAAAGCGCGATCATCGAGGAAGGCTATACCATCTATGGCTGGCGTCAGGTGCCGGTCGATGTGTCGGTGATCGGGCAAAAGGGCCTCGCCACGCGCCCCGAGATCGAACAGATCATGATCGCCGGCCCGCTGCCCGAGGAGCAGAGTGCCGCCGAGTTTGAAAAGAACCTCTATCTCGTTCGCCGCCGGATCGAGAAGCGTGTCATCGCCGCGCAGATTCAGGGCTTTTACGTCTGCTCGCTGTCGTGCCGCTCGATCATCTACAAGGGGCTGTTCCTCGCCGAATCGCTGTCGATCTTCTACCCCGATCTGCGCGATCCGCGTTTCGAGAGCCGCGTCGCGATCTTCCACCAGCGCTATTCCACCAACACCTTCCCGCAATGGTGGCTGGCGCAACCGTTCCGCACGCTGGCGCATAATGGTGAGATCAACACCATTCGCGGCAACAAGAACTGGATGCTCAGCCACGAAATCAAGATGGCGAGCCTCTCGTTCGGCGAACAGTCCGAGGACATCAAGCCGGTGATCCCGGCGGGCGCGTCGGACACCGCCGCGCTCGACGCGGTGTTCGAGGCGATCTGCCGCTCGGGCCGCGATGCGCCGACCGCCAAGCTGATGCTGGTGCCCGAGGCCGTGGCGGACAATTCCGACATGCCCGCCGATCACCTCGCTATGTATCAATATCTGGCGAGCGTGATGGAGCCGTGGGACGGCCCCGCCGCGCTGGCGATGACCGATGGCCGCTGGGCGGTGGCGGGCATGGACCGCAACGCGCTGCGCCCCTTGCGCTATGTCCGCACCATCGACGGTCTGGTGATCGTCGGGTCGGAAAGCGGCATGGTCGTCGTGCCCGAATCGACTGTGGTCGAGAAAGGCCGGCTCGGGCCGGGCCAGATGCTCGCGATTGATCTCGACGAAGGCGTGCTGCTGCACGACCGCGCGATCAAGGACCGCATTGCCGGCGAAGCCGATTATGCCGGGATGATCGAGGCGTTCCAGCGGATCGAAGCGCTGCCGCAGCCCGACCACGATCCGATCACGCGCTTCGACCGCGCCGAACTGACGCGCCGCCAGATCGCCGCCGGGCAGACGCTCGAAGATATGGAGCTGATCCTCGCGCCGATGGTGGAAAGCGCCAAGGAAGCGATCGGCTCGATGGGCGACGATACCCCGCTCGCGGTCATTTCCGACAAGCCGCGCCTGATCAGCCAATTCTTCCGGCAGAATTTCAGCCAGGTCACCAACCCGCCGATCGATCCTTTACGCGAACGCCATGTGATGTCGCTCAAGACGCGCTTCGGCAACCTCGCCAACATCCTCGACACCGAGGATCGGCGCGATGGCGTGCTGGTGCTGCAATCGCCGGTGCTCGACGGCACCACCTGGGCGCAATTGAAAACGCATTTCGGCGCACAGGCAGCCGAAATCGACTGCACCTTTGAGGCCGGTGGTGGCCCCGAGACGCTGCGCGCCGCAATCGCCCGCATTCGTGCCGAAGCGGTGACCGCCGTGCGCCAGGGCAAGAGCGAATTGTTCCTGACCGACATGGCGATCGGCCCGGACCGCATCGGCATCGCCGGGGTCCTCGCTGCCGCCGCCGTCCACACCCATCTCGTGCGGATGGGATTGCGCTCCTATGCCAGCATCAACATCCAGACCGCCGAATGCCTCGACACTCATTATTATGCGGTGCTGATCGGCGTCGGCGCGACCACGGTCCACGCCTATCTGGCCGAGGCCGCGATCGTCGATCGCCATGCGCGCGGCCTGTTCGGAAATCTGACGCTGGAACAATGTCTTGAACGGCATCGCACGGCGATCGACGAGGGCCTGCTCAAGATCATGTCGAAGATGGGGATCGCCGTGATCTCCAGCTATCGCGGCGGCTATAATTTCGAAGCGGTCGGCCTCAGCCGTGCGCTGGTCAACGACCTGTTCCCGGGGATGCCCGCGAAGATCTCGGGCGAGGGCTATGCCTCGCTCCACCTCAACGCGCAGTTGCGGCACGACAAGGCTTATGACACGGCGGTGGCCTCGCTGCCGATCGGCGGCTTCTATCGCCAGCGCCACACCGGCGAAACGCACGCATATTCCGCACAACTCATGCACTTGCTGCAGACCTCGGTCGCGACCGACAGCTATTCGACCTATCTGCAATTCTCGCGTGGGGTGGAGGGGCTGCCGCCCATCTATCTGCGCGATCTGCTGCAGTTCAATTTCCCCGCCGAGGGCGTGCCGGTCGATCAGGTCGAGGCGATCACCGAGATCCGCAAGCGTTTCGTGACGCCGGGCATGTCGTTGGGCGCGCTCAGCCCCGAAGCGCATGAAACGCTCGCCATCGCGATGAACCGCATCGGGGCCAAGGCCGTGTCGGGCGAAGGCGGCGAGGACAGCGCCCGCTATCAACCCTATGCCAATGGCGACAACGCCAATTCCGGGGTGAAGCAGATCGCCAGCGGTCGCTTCGGCGTGACGGCGGAATATCTCAACGCCTGCGACGAGATCGAAATCAAGGTCGCGCAGGGCGCAAAGCCCGGCGAAGGCGGGCAATTGCCCGGCTTCAAGGTGACCGAATTCATCGCCAAATTGCGCCATGCGACCCCCGGCGTAACGCTGATCTCGCCGCCGCCGCACCACGACATCTATTCGATCGAGGATCTGGCGCAGCTCATCTATGACCTGAAGCAGATCAATCCAGTCGCGCGGGTGTGCGTCAAGCTCGTCTCCTCGGCCGGGATCGGCACGGTGGCGGCGGGCGTGGCCAAGGCCCATGCCGACGTCATCCTGATCGCCGGGCATGTCGGCGGCACCGGAGCCTCCCCGCAAACCAGCATCAAATATGCGGGGACCCCGTGGGAAATGGGCTTGTCGGAGGTCAACCAGACGCTGACGCTCAACGGCCTGCGCGGGCGCATCAAGCTGCGCACCGATGGTGGCCTCAAGACCGGACGCGACATCGTCATCGCCGCGATCCTGGGCGCGGAAGAATTCGGCATCGGCACGCTCAGCCTGGTGGCGATGGGCTGCATCATGGTGCGCCAATGCCATTCCAACACCTGCCCGGTCGGCGTGTGCACGCAGGACGAGGCGTTGCGCGCCAAGTTCGGCGGCACGCCCGAAAAGGTCATCAATTTGATGACGTTCATCGCCGAGGAAGTGCGCGATATCCTCGCCCGGCTGGGGTTCCGCAGTCTGGACGAAGTGATCGGCCGCACCGAATTGCTGCGCCAGGTCAGCCGGGGGGCCGAACATCTCGACGATCTCGACCTCAACCCGATCCTCGCCAAGGTGGATGCACCCGACGATCAGCGTCGCTTCAGCCTGAAAACGCGCCGCAACGAAGTGCCCGACAGCCTCGATGCGCAGATGATCAAGGATGCCGCAGCGGTGTTCACCCGGCGCGAGAAGATGCAATTGACCTATTCGGTGCGCAACACGCACCGCGCGGTCGGCACGCGCCTGTCGAGCGAGATCACGCGCACCTTCGGCATGTCGGCCCTGGCCGACGGGCATGTCCATGTCCGTCTGCGCGGCTCGGCCGGGCAAAGCCTCGGCGCGTTCCTGTGCAAGGGCATCACGCTCGAAGTGTTCGGCGACGCCAATGACTATGTCGGCAAGGGTCTGTCGGGCGGGAACATCGTGGTTCGCCCGGTGGTCAGTTCACCGCTCGCCAGCCAGGACAACACCATCATCGGCAACACCGTGCTCTACGGCGCGACCTCGGGCAGCCTCTATGCGGCAGGCCAGGCGGGCGAGCGCTTCGCGGTGCGCAATTCGGGCGCGACCGTGGTGGTCGAAGGCTGTGGTGCCAATGGCTGTGAATATATGACCGGCGGCACCGCCGTCGTGCTCGGCCCGGTCGGGGCCAACTTCGGCGCAGGCATGACCGGCGGCATGGCGTTCATCTATGATGCGGATGGCAGCTTCGCCCGGCGCGCCAACCCCGAGAACATCACCTGGAACCGCCTGTCGTCGCTGCATTGGGAAGCGGTGCTGCTCGGTCTCGTCCGCGCGCACCATGCCGCGACCGACAGCAAATGGTCGGGCGCGTTGCTCGACGATTGGGGCCGCGTGGTCGATCGCTTCTGGCAAGTGGTGCCCAAGGAAATGCTGACCCGCCTGTCGCATCCGCTCGACGACCAGGTGGAGCAAATCGCCGCCGAATGATCGACCGAGCGCGCGAATCGTGCTAACGGTGCGTGCGCTCGGTTTCTATTCGAGGTTTGTTATGCGGTTTCTTCTCGTCAGTGTTTTCGCGCTCGGGCTGGCCTCGCCCGCTTTTGCGCAGGACCGCGCGCCCGCTCTGGATGCGCAGCAAATCGGCTCGGCGCTGTCGACGCCGCTGGTTCAGGAAGGCCTTGCCGCCACCGTCGATGAATTCGCAGATGCCCTGCTCCAGACGCATGTCGGCCCGCTGGCGCATTATGCCGATCCGCGCGCCAATGTGCGACCGGACAATACGCTCGGCGATCTCGCGGCCCGTTCCAACCCCAATTACCGCCGCGATCTGCACGAAAGCGCGCGCGGCGCGGTCGCGGCTACCGGTCGGGCGATGCAGGACGTTGCCAGCATGAGCGCCGAGCTCAAGCGCACCTCCGACCGGATCCGCCACCTGCTCGACCAGACACGGGCGGAGATGGAATCGCTCCGCTAATATCTCGAGTGGCGTCGGGCATGCCGCAAAGGGGTCGATCGACCGAATCCCGCGTCAAGCCATCTTCCCCCGCCGCCGCGCAGCTTCTACGACGGGCCTATGTGGCAACTCTTTCAATTCCCGCTCTGCCCGTTTTCGCGCAAGGTGCGCCTGCTGCTGGGGGAAAAGGGCGTCGGCTGCGAGCTCATCCGCGAAAACCCGTGGGAGCAGCGCGACGAATTCCTCGACATGAACCCGGCGGGCCAGGTGCCGGTGATGACGGACAAGCAGCGCAGCATCCGCCTGATGGATTCGATGGCGATTTGCGAATATCTTGAGGAAACCGTCGAGAAGAACGCGATGCTCAACGGCACCGCCGTCAACCGCGCCGAAATCCGCCGTCTGGTGGCCTGGTTCGATTCGCAATTCTTCGCCGATATCGTGGCACCGCTGCTGCACGAACGCATGGAAAAGCGGCTGGTCACCAAGGAGCCGCCCGACGCGCGCAAGCTGCGCGATGCGATGAAGGCGGCGGTGCGGCACCTCGATTATACCGATTATCTGCTCGACCATCATAATTGGATGGCAGGATCGACGATGAGTCTGGCCGACCTTGCCGCCGCGGCGCAGATTTCGGTCGCCGATTATCTCGGCGGGATCGACTGGAAGAATCACGAACAGACCGCAAAATGGTACCGCGGGTTCAAGAGCCGCCCGAGCTTCCGCCCGTTACTGTCCGAGCGGATGGAAGGGATCGTTCCTCCAAGGCACTATGACGATGTCGATTTCTGAGCGCGTCACCTTCGACGATTTCCTGAAGCTCGACATTCGCGTCGGGACGATCGTCGAGGCCTTGCCCTTCCCGGAGGCGCGCAAACCCGCCTATCGGTTGAAGATCGATTTCGGGCCGGAGATCGGGATCAAACGCTCCTCGGCGCAGATTACCAAGCGCTACACGCTGGAGGAATTACCGGGGCAGCAGGTGGCGGCGGTGGTGAACTTTCCACCGCGCCAGATCGGCCCGGTCCTGTCCGAAGTGCTGACGCTGGGCTTTCCCGATGCGGAGGGCGAGGTCGTGCTGGTGCAACCCACCCTCCCCGTGCCCAATGGCGGGCGTTTATACTGACGGCGCGAGCCGCCGGTCGCGCTCTGCGGCCCGTGTCCACCACAGGATCAGCCCCAGCATCGGCAACGCGACGTCGAGATATAAGGCAAAGCCGAACCAAGGCTGCCAGCCCCAATAGACATTGGCCAGCGTGTTGAACTTGCCGTGCGCGAACAGGCCGACAAAATTGCGCGTCCATACCGGCGTCGCCATGTTTTCCGGTGCGAAAATGTCGGTCGATGCGATGACCAGATTGAGGATCATCGACAGCCCGAGCAGCGCCGCCGCCGCACGCTTGGCCGCACGCGACCGCAGCGAGGCCCAGAACGGCGCGAGACCAAGCGCCAGAAAGGGAATGGCCGGCACCGAATGGCGCGGCCCGGTTGAAGCGCCACCGTCCCAATAGGCGTAGGAGGCGTTGAGCAAGAGCACGATCCCGATCACACCAACCGCCAAGATGCCGAGGTCGCGAGTCCGACGGTCGCGCAGCCAATAGACCACACCCACCCCGCCCATCACGAGCGCCGGTGCCACCCACATCAGGCCGCGCCGCAGGCCAAGCGTGATGCCCAGCAGCGCTTCCGGTTTTGGGTAGGTCAGCCCGAACAGCCCCTGATTCATCCCACTAAACCCGACCACGCCGCGATAGCCGGTCATGAACGGCGTCCCGAACGCGAACTGATTATAGGCCAGCATCGGCAGCACCGCGACCACCGCAGACGCAACCGCCAGCGCATGCAATCGCCACCGCATCGGCCACACCGCCGACCGGCTGCGCCACAAGGCCCATAGCCCGATGGCAAGGCCGCCCAAGGCCGCCTGAAATTCCACCGCAACCCCCCAGCCAAGCGCCAACCCGGCCATCACCGGATAGCGCCAGCGGCCAAGCTCCGTCGCGCCCGACGTGCCACGCCAGATCGCCCAGGTCGCGATCAGAAACAGCGCCGCGACCGAGGCATGGCCGAACATCGTGGTCGACCAGCCCCATATCACCGACCCCAAGGCATACCCCAGCGCCGCAAACAGCCCGGCGGCCGGGCTGCCGGTGAGGCCAGTGCCGAAATCGAACAGCAGCACCGTCGCAAAGGCCGTCAACAGCGCCGACCCGAATGCCACCGCCAGCCACAAGCGCAGCCGCAGGAAATTGGCGAGCCGGAGATTGGTGATGTCGATCACTTCATCATAGGATTGCGCGCCCGCCAGGCGATCGGCCGCCCAAACCACCGGGGCCGCCATCAGCGTCATGCCCGGCGCTTTATCCATATAATAATGGGTGCCGGTCTTGGTCTCGAACTGCGCCTTGTCGATCGTCAGCGTCTCGTAACGATCGATCGTCGCCTCGCCGCGCTCGACCAGCGCGAGCGCGCCAAACAGGCGCGTGGCGTTATTGGGGTTGAGCTCGAACGAGCCGAACCACACGCACGACAGCCACACGAGCGCGAACAGCAGGAGCGCCGACGCATGCGGAGCGCGAACGGTCGTGTTAGGCTCGCTCATGAAATCAGGCGAACAGCCATCGGCCAAGCAAGCGCCCGAACGGGAGTGTGAAAAAGCCCGCAATCAGCAGTGCACCCGTCACCATCCCGCGCACTTGCCGCCGGTGCGAGGCGATCCGGTGGTTGCGCGCGCTCCACCAGAGCAAGGGTGCGGCGATCACGACATAGGCCGAAATGATATGGATGACGCTGAAACGCCCGTGATTGGTGGAGCGCACAAAAAAGGATTCAACCGCCGTCAGGACCATGGCGACGACCCAAATCATGCCCAGGATCCGGTGCGGCCTGTCCCCGCGGGGCCGCAGCAGCATCACCGGCGTCAGCACCAGCGCCAGCATCACCGTGACGAGATGGCCCCAGATGACGAGCGGCACCCCGCCCCACCTTGGATACCCCTTGGCGAGCGCGACCATGATGGTCCCGAACAACGCCAACGCGGCGATGGCGAGAACTTTCTCATAAGCATCGGCCGCGAGCGGCTTTGTCATCTTGTCGCGTGTCAGGACGTTCCCGCGCGCCATGCCACCCCCTTGCACGCTCAAACGATCACGGCAGCGAGGCTTCGATGGCGCGTTGGTCGGCTTTGGCTTCCTGCTTTTCCCGCTTGTAGGTGCGCCCGGCCTGCGCGAAGCAGCCGGTCGACCCGCCGGGACCAACTGTCGAACAACTGCCGATGCCCGATGCGCCGACCCGGTCACTGGCCGCCGCGCGCGATGCCCAGCTTTCATTTTCGGGCGTGACCTTCAGTTCGCGCAATTCCTTGGGGATACGGAACTGCTCGCCGGGCTTGCGGCGAACGCACACCACGATTTCATTGCCGTCGGCATCGGTCGGGCACTTTTGCGTGCCGTAGATCACCAGCGTCGGCACCGGCACATTCTGCGCGGCAAGCGGCGTGGGCGCGATGGCCCCCATGCCAAGTCCGCTTAGCACCGTCGCCGCCAACACTGTCTTCGTCGTCAGGTTCGCCATGATCCTGTCTCCCGTCAAATCCGTTTCGCGGTCGCGATGGCGACCTTGCAGCCCAGCCGGATGACCGCGCTGAGCAGCGGATATCCAACAGCGTTTTCCGCACCCGCCGCCAGCGCCGTTTCGCGATGTTCGACCTCTTCGGCCTGAAAATCGCGGATGGCGGCGGAAAGCTCCGGATCGCTGTCCCCTAGCACATCGAGCTGCTCGGCATAATGCTTGTCGATCTCGGTTTCTACGGCAGCGGTGCACGCCATCGCGGCTTCAGGGCCCATCGCCGCCGTCACCGCGCCGAGCGCAAAACCGGCCACATCCCAGAACGGCTGCAGCACGGTTGGCCGCACACTGCGCCGCGCCATCATCGAATCGAAGAACGCGCGGTGGCGCTCCTCCTGATTGGCCATGCCCGCAACCGCGCGCGCCGCCGGGCTGCGATCGCCCAGCACCGCCAGCTGCCCCGCATAGATCCGCGTCGCGCCATATTCGCCCGCTTGATCGACCCGTACCATCGCTGCGGTCGCGCGCTTCGGATCGCCGGGTTTCCAGCGAGTCATGCGGCCTTCCTCCGCATCAGCGCAAAGATGGTGAGCGCGCCGACACTCGAAAAGAGCGCATTGTACCCGGCGAGCGAGACATGGAACAACGTCCACTGCGCCACGTCGCAGCGAATGATCGGCGCGTTCATGATGCTGTCGAGCGTGATCGGCCCCGATACCGTCGAAGTGCAAGCGGTGACGCCCGCCCACCAATGATATTCGACCCCGGCATGATAAACCCCGATCAGGCCGCTGACCAGAATTGCCAACGCCGCCAGCCCGACGAGCGCGGTCTGCGCCACGCGTCCCGGCACCACAAACGCAAGCGCCGCCAGCACCAGGGCCACGATATGCGGATACCGCTGCCACCAGCACATCTCGCACGGATAGAGCTTGCCGATATATTGAAAGGCCAGCGCCCCGCCGAGCAACGCCAGCGGGATCAGCAATGCCAGCAAACGCGCGGCGCGAAAACGGTCCCGGATCATCGCTTACTTCGCCGCCGTCACGGATTGGGTGGACGACAGCCGCGCGAGCGTCTTCAGCGCATAGCTCAGCTGAAAGTCATCGACCCCCTTGGCTTTCAGCTCGTCCGCGGTCGCGGCAAAGCGCGGATCGACCTTGCCGTCTTCCTCCAGCGCGCCGTTATTGGCCTTCACTTCGTTGATGAGATGCCGCCGCAAATCATCCTCGCGGAACACGGGCCGCGATTTGTAATCGGGGTCGGAAAGCTGCGGCACCGCGATATCGGGCTCGATCCCGCCCTCCTGCACCGATCGGCCGGACGGGGTATAATAACGCGAGGTGGTCAAGCGCAGCGCGGCATTGTCGCCAAGATCGATCACCGTCTGCACCGATCCCTTGCCGAACGAGCGTTCGCCCATCACCAGCGCGCGGTGATGATCCTGCAGCGCGCCCGCGACGATTTCGGAGGCCGATGCGGTGCCGGCGTTGGTCAGCACGATGATCGGCACGCCATGCGCGAGATCGCCTTTCACATAGGATTCGGCGTAGAACGGCTCGATATCGGCCTTGTCGCGCCCACGCTGCGAGACGATTTCACCGCTGCTGAGGAAATTGTCGGCAACCGCGATCGATTCGTCGCGCAAGCCACCGCCATTGTCGCGCAGATCAATGATATAGCCGAGCGGATCGTGACCGAGCTGCTTGACGATGCCGCGGATCGCGCCCGTCACCGCTTCGCCGGTATGTTCCGAAAAGGCGGTGATGGTGATGACCCCAACGCCGTCCTTGACGCTCCATTTGACTGGCTTCTGCACGATCTTTTCGCGCACCAAAGTCACCTGGATCGGCTTGTCGCGGCCTGGACGCAGCAGCGTCAGCGCGACCTTGGTGCCCGGCGCACCGCGCATCTTCTGGATCGATTCATCCAGTGAGTCGCCAAAGATCAATTTGCCGTCGATATGGGTGATATAGTCGCCCGACTTGATCCCGGCGCGCGCGCCCGGAGCATCGGGCTGTGGCGACATCACCTTGACCGCGCCATCCTCCATCGTGACGGTGAGGCCAAGGCCGCCATAGCTGCCCATCGTCTGGATCTTGAGATTGTCGTAATCGAGCCCGGTCTCATACGCGCTGTGCGGATCGAGCGCGGCGAGCATTCCCTGGATCGCGCCCTTGACCAGCACCTTATCGTCGACCTTGTCGACATATTCCGCCTTCACGCGGTTGAACACGTCGAGGAACACCGACATTTCGCGGTACGTGCCGGTGTCGACCGCCGCCATTGCGCTGGTGCCGATCGGCACAATGGCCAGCACCGCGGCAATCGCGGAGGCCTGAAACAGCGAGGTGGTGAAGCGCGACATCGTTTCGATACTCGTACGAGCAAGAGGGTATCGCCACACCGTAGCGGGGTTTCGTCGCAGAGCAAAGCATGGTCGCCCTGAACGCAGCGTGACTCAGCCGATCAGCGCGGTCATGTCCACCGCGCGATCGCGCCGCCTTAGCTCGACCGTCACGCGCGGAGCCTCACCGCGCTGGGCCTGACCGATCGGCGCGCCCTGCCCGACCGCCTCGCCGATCCGTACGCTCACACTGGCGAGCCCGGCCACCAGCGACGTCCAGCCGCCGCCATGATCGATGATGACGATCGCCCCATAATCGCGAAACGGCCCGGCAAAGGCGATGCGTCCGGCGGCGGGCGCGACGACTTGCGCCCCCGCGAGCGGTGCCAGCGTCAGCCCGCGCGACCGCACGCCCGCCGCCGACACTTCGCCAAGCCCGGTCACGATTTTGCCCTGGACCGGCAGGCGATAGGGCGGGGCCGCGTTCGACCAATGCATCGGGTCAATCGGCGCGGCGGCTTCGCCGGGCCGTGGCGGGCGCGGCAACGGCCCCGGCAGCGATTGCAGGCTCTCGCGCGTCGCCGCCTGATTGCCGATCGTGTCCATCGAATCGACAATGTCGCGCGCCTTTTCGCCAAGCGCGATCGCCCGGTCGGATTCGAACAGCGCGTCGCGCCCAAGGGTACGCGAGCGCAAGCGGTGCTCGGCCTCCAACCGCGTCAGCGCGAGCCGTTGTGCCTCCAGCCGCGCGCGACTTTCGGCCAGCGCCCGCGTCGCCAGCGCGGCTTGCTCCTGCAGCGCGCGCGTCTGGGCCAGATCGGCGCGGACGTCGGCGGTGCGCGCGCGGATGACCGGCAGCGTGCTGGACAGCACCGCGCGAACGTGGACGAGATCATCGACTGAGCCAGGCTGGACCATGCTGATGACGGCGGGACGCCGCGCGAGCGACTGCAGCGCCGCCATCAGCCGCGCGACCGGCGCTTGTTTCACGGCGAGGCGCGCGCGCTGGTCGGCCAGCAACGTGTCGATGATCGCGATCCGTGCTTGCCCGGCGGCGATATCGGCCTCGGCCTGTTGAATGCGGGCCGCGACGGCGGCTTCTTGGGCGCGGGCTTGGGCAGCCTGATTGCGTTCGATGGCGGCGGCGCGTTCCAGCCCGGCCGACCGCGCAGCAGCGGCAGCCGATTGCGCCTTGGCCTCGGCCAGTCGCTGGCGTTGGTCGGCAGTATCCTGCGCCGGTGCCACACTCGCACCCGCCAGTGCCACCGCCCCGATCAAAAAACCCCGCCCGCGCATCTTACCCCTCGCGGTGATAAGGATGGTTGGCGAGAATGCTGGTCGCACGGTACAATTGTTCCGCCAGCATCGCGCGCGCCAGCAAATGCGGCCAGGTCGCCCGCCCGAAGCTCAGCAGCACATCGGCTTCGGCGCGCTGCGCATCGTCAAAGCCATCCGCCGCCCCGATCAGAAAGCGCGCCTCGCGCACCCCGCCATCGCGCCACTTCTCCAGCTTCGCGGCAAGGTCGCGCGAGGGCAGCACCTGCCCCGTCTCATCAAGCATCACCACGCGGGTGCCAGGCTCGACCGGGGGCATCTTGCCGCCGGTATCGGGCAGTTCGGTCATTTTAAACGGCCAGGCCAGCCGTTTGACATAGCGCTCGACCAATTCGGCCTCCGGCCCGCGCCCGATCCGACCACGGGCGACGATGTGGAGCAGCATTGGTTACTCCGTTGCGAGATGTCTTAGCCCACGACTTCCCCGGCGAAGGCCGGGGAGGCAGAAGATATTGCGATCAACCCTCGACCGGCGGCACGACCGGCGGCGTCGGCGCATCGCCAAACGCCCACATCCGTTCGAGATTGTAGAAGGTGCGCACTTCGGGGCGGAACAGATGCACGATCACGTCACCGGCATCGAGCAGCACCCAATCCGCGGTCGGCAAGCCTTCGATGCGGGTCGGGCGGCCAAGCTCACCCTTGATCTTTTCGGCGAGCTTCTGCGCCATCGACGCGACCTGACGGGTCGACCGCCCGCTGGCGATGACCATGTAATCCGCAATGCTCGATTTGCCCGCAAGCGGGATCGAGATGGTGTCGACCGCCTGATCGTCGTCGAGCGACGCGAGCACGAGCCGATGCAGCGCCTCGACCTCATCGGGTTCGGACGCGCGATAAACAGGAGAAGATGAGGCCAAGACGATTCCTATGCAGAAGGTGGAGACGGTTCATCTGGCAGGAAATGCCGCTGCCAGGCGGGGTCGGCAGCACGAAGCTGCGTCGCGGAGTGCGGGTCGGGGCGGAAGCGCAACAGCACGAGTGCCGGCAATCTCCACTGCGTCCAGTTCTTCGCCTGGTGTGCGGGCCGACGTGCGCGCCGCAACCAGCCCATCGCGGGAGCCGCGAGAGCAGCATGTTCATACCCCGGACGCGCGATAACCGCAATCGGAACCTCACGCGCGATCCGGCGCCACCCTTTCCACTGGTGGAACTGCGCGAGATTGTCCGATCCCATCAGCCAGATGAACTGCTTCTTGGGGTAGATTCGCCGCAATTTGGTGACGGTGTCGACGGTGTAGCGCGTGCCGAGATGCTGTTCGATCGCGCTCACCCGGATCGGCGCGTGCCGCGCGACGCGCGTGGCCGAGGCGAAGCGCGCGGCGAACGGGGCCATGTCGCCGCTCTTCTCCTTCAACGGGTTGCCCGGCGACACCAGCCACCACACTTCATCGAGCGCGAGCGCGTCGAGCGCCGCCAGGCTGATCGCGCGGTGCCCCGCATGCGCTGGATTGAACGAACCGCCGAGAATACCGATGCGCGTCCGTGTCGGCGTCTTCAACCGCGCACCTGCCCGGTGCCATAGCCAACCCATTTGTAGGTGGTCAGCCCTTCCAGTGCGACCGGCCCGCGTGCGTGCAACCGTCCGGTAGCGATCCCGATTTCGGCACCCAATCCGAACTCCCCGCCATCGGCAAATTGCGTCGACGCGTTCCACAGCACGATCGCGCTGTCGACTTCGGCCAGGAAGCGCGTCGCGACACTTTCGTCGGCGGCGACGATCGCGTCGGTGTGGTGCGAGCTGTGCCGCGCGATGAAGCGCAATGCCCCTTCCAGCCCGTCGACCAGACCCGCCGAGGCGATCGCCTCGAGATATTCGGTATCCCAATCCATATCGGTCGTCGGCACGAGATCAGGCACCAGCGCGCGCAAGCCGGGGCCACCGCGCACCTCGCACCCGGCGTCGCGCAAAGCGGAGACCAGCCCCACCGGATCGGGATAAGCGCGATCGATCAGCAACGTTTCCATCGCCCCGCACACCCCGGTGCGCCGCATCTTGGCGTCGACCACGATCGCGCGCGCCATCGCGGGATCGGCCGAGGCATCGACATAGATGTGGTTGATGCCGTCGAGATGCGCGAGCACGGGCACGCGCGCTTCCGCCTGGACGCGCGCGACCAGCCCCTTGCCGCCGCGCGGAACGATCAAGTCGATCGCACCGGCGCCCGATGCTCCGTCCGCCGCCAGCATCGCACCGACGGCGGCACGGTCAGTGGTCGGCACCAATTGCGCGGCATCGGCCGGAATGCCTGCCGCCACCAGGCCCGCGACGAGCGCGGCGTGGATCGCGCGGTTGCTCTCAATCGCTTCGGAGCCCCCGCGCAGGATGACGGCGTTGCCCGCCATCACCGCGAGTGCGGCGGCATCGGCGGTCACGTTCGGACGGCTTTCATAGATGATGCCGATCACGCCAATCGGCACGCGCACGCGGCGCAGACGCAAGCCGTTGGGGCGCTCGCGCTCATCAATGATCGCGCCGACCGGATCGGCCAGGCCTGCAACGGCAGTAACGCCATCGGCCATCGCCGCCACGCGCCCGGCATCGAGCTTCAGCCGGTCGAGCATCGCATTCGACAGCCCCGCTTCTGTTGCCTTGGCCATATCGGAAGCATTGGCGGAAAGGATCTGCGGCGCGGCATCGCGCAGCGCCTGTGCGGCCGCGCGGAGCGCAGCCGCCTTGGTCGCGGTCGGCAGCGTCGCCAGCGTGCGGGCGGCGACGCGGGCGCGGTTGGTCATGTCGGCGAGCAGAGTCGTGGCATCGGTCATGACACAGGCGGTATCACGAGCATATGGCCTCCCGCAAAAGCTATCGCATTCGCAAAAGCCGCTGCTATGCTTGGCCCCATGTCGGGGGAAATCGGGGCAGCGGGCGATATCGCAACGGGCATGCTGGTTGGCCGTGTGGCCGAGCCGCATGCTGGCGAGGTCGTCCATCGCGCCCATGAGCATGGGCTTTGCCTGAATTGCGGAACGTCGCTGCAGGGCGATTTCTGCCACGCCTGCGGTCAGGCGGGGCATGTCCACCGCTCGCTTCATTCGATCGGGCATGATCTGCTCCACGGCGTCTTCCACTTTGAAGGCAAGATCTGGCGCACCTTGCCGATGCTGGCATTCCACCCCGGCGCGCTGACGCGGCGCTACATTGCCGGCGAGCGCGCGCGCTTCGTCTCGCCGCTGGCGCTGTTCCTGTTTTCGGTGTTCCTGATGTTCGCGACGATCCACGCGCTTGCCGGGGAAGGCGGCGTCGGCATGCCACCCGAGGCGCGCGCCAAGGCAGTCGAGAACATCGACGCGAACCTCGCCAAGGGCAAAGCGCAGCTCGCCGAGCTGCAAGCGACGCCCAATGCCCCCGGCGCGGCGGAGAAAATCGCTGAGGTGAAGGACGATATGACCTCGCTCACCGCAGCGCGCAATGTGATGTCGGGCAAGGCCGCGCAGGACATCCCGCTCAGCTTCGACGACGTCCACACCAGTTGGCACGCGCTCGACAAGGGGCTGGCCAAGGCGAGGGAGAATCCGGGGCTGGTGCTCTACAAGCTGCAATCGAGCGCGTATAAATATAGCTGGGCGCTGATCCCGATCTCAACGCCGTTCGTGGCCTTGCTGTTTCTGTGGCGGCGGCGCTTCCAGATGTACGACCATGCGATCTTCGTGACCTATTCGATCGCCTTCATGATGATGCTGGTGGTCGCGCTGACGCTGCTGTCGAGCGCGGGGGTATCGTACTGGCTGATCGAGCGCGCGGCGCTGATCATCCCTCCTGTCCATATGTTCGCGCAATTGCGCGGTGCTTATGGCCTGCGCAAGCGATCGGCGCTGTGGCGCACGGTCGCTTTGCTGATCTTCGCCTGGGTCGCGTTGCTCGCCTTCGTCGCGATGCTGCTTGTTATGGGCTTGATGGAATAGCCCTCCGCTCGGTCGCCACCCGATCCCGCAGCACAGGAAAAAGGCCGCGTCCGATATGTCGGACGCGGCCTTTTCTTGCCTCGGAGAGCGGAACGTCAGGCCCCGGCGGGTGCCGGGTTACCGAAGCCGCTGCCGCCCTTGGGCTTGCGCGTCTTGGGGATCGACGTGCCCGCCCCCGGCACCGATGGCGATTTGGGGCCATCGTCGCGGCTGATGCTGCCCTCGGCGACGAGCTTCAGGATTTCGTCACCCGACAGCGTCTCATATTCGAGCAAGGCACCGGCCAGCAAGTGCAGCTGGTCGATATGCTCGGTCAGGAGATGCTTGGCGCGGTCGAGCCCGCCCTGGACGATCGCCTTGATCTCATCGTCAATCAGTTGCGCGGTCTGGTTGGACATGCGCACCGGCTGCGAATTCGAATAGCCAAGGAAGGATTCGCCTTCGGGCTGGGCATATTCGACCGGGCCGACCTTATCGGACATGCCCCATTTGGTGACCATGTCGCGCGCCAGGCCGGTGGCATATTGAATGTCCGACGACGCGCCCGACGACACTTTGTCATAGCCGAAGATCACTTCCTCGGCGACGCGCCCGCCCATCGACACCGCAAGGTTCGCGTACATCTTGTCACGGTGATAGCTGTACGAATCGCGCTCCGGCAGGCGCATCACCATGCCCAGCGCGCGACCGCGCGGGATGATCGTCGCCTTGTGGATCGGATCAGATGCCGCTTCGTGGATCGAGACGATCGCATGGCCGGCCTCGTGATAGGCGGTCATGCGCTTTTCTTCGTCGGTCATCACCATCGAGCGCCGTTCGGCGCCCATCATCACCTTGTCCTTGGCTTCCTCAAACTCGCTCATCGCGACCAGCCGCTTGCCCTTGCGCGCCGCCAGCAGAGCAGCCTCATTGACCAGATTGGCGAGATCGGCACCCGAGAAGCCGGGCGTACCGCGCGCGATGACGCGCGCATCGACGTCTGGGGCCAGCGGCACCTTCTTCATATGCACTTCGAGGATCTTCACGCGGCCTTCAATGTCGGGCCGGGGCACGACGACCTGGCGATCGAACCGGCCCGGACGTAGCAAGGCTGGGTCGAGCACGTCCGGTCGGTTGGTGGCGGCAATGATGATAATGCCCTCGTTCGCCTCGAAACCGTCCATCTCGACCAGCAACTGGTTGAGCGTCTGTTCGCGCTCGTCATTGCCATTGCCGAGGCCAGCACCACGATGGCGGCCGACCGCGTCGATTTCGTCGATGAAGACGATGCACGGGGCGGACTTCTTGGCCTGTTCGAACATGTCGCGCACACGGCTGGCACCGACGCCAACGAACATCTCGACGAAATCCGAGCCCGAAATGGTGAAGAACGGCACGCCCGCCTCACCAGCAATCGCGCGGGCCAGCAGCGTCTTGCCGGTGCCAGGCGAGCCGACCAGCAGCGCGCCCTTGGGGATCTTGCCGCCAAGGCGCGCAAACTTGGTCGGGTCCTTGAGGAACTCGACGATCTCCTGCAATTCCTCGCGCGCTTCGTCGATGCCGGCGACATCATCGAAGGTTACGCGGCCTTCCTTCTGCGTCAGCATCTTGGCGCGGCTCTTGCCGAAGCCCATCGCGCCCGAGCCAGTATTCTTCTGCATCTGGCGCAGCACGAAATAGCCAAGACCGAGGAACAGGAAGAAGGGCAGCGAATTGACCAGCAGGATCTGCCAGATCGGCGCGCCCTCTTCGGGCTTGGCGCTGATCACCACGCCCTTTTCGCGCAGTCGATCGGTCAGGCGCGGGTCCTGCGGCGCGAAGGTGCGGAATTTGGTGGTGTCGTTATACGTGCCCGTGACGACTTCGCCGGCGATGTTCACATCATGCACGGCACCGCTCTCGACCTTGTCGAGGAAGGCCGAATAGGGGATCTGCGCGGCGGCCGCGCCGGGCTCGCGATTGCCGATCAGCGCGACGAACAGTGCCAGCGCGACGAGGATGCCAACCCAGATGAGCAGCGACTTCATCCACGGGTTGGGCCCGCCAGTGTCGGAGCCGGGCTGCTTGTCGTTGTCGTTCATGCGGAAACGTACCTTTCTCGATCTCTCAAGATAGGCGCGTGCGGATTAATGGCAATGGAATGTGCCAAGCAAATTCGTCGATCAGAGCGAGCGACGCGGTGGTTGTGGGGCAAAACGCCACACTTTTCCCCGCACCGACACCATGATTCCGCCCTGAGTCGCGGTCGTGCCCGCCAAGAGCGCGTCCAGCAGCGGTTCGATATTGGTCGAGTCGTCGAAAATTGGACGGAGGATACCATTGGCCGCACGCACCGAATGGATCGCGGAACGGCACATCCGGCGTTGCACCTCACGCGGCAGATCGGACAAATCGAGCCAGCTTTGCAGGTCAGGATCGTCAATCCGTTCGGGCGTGACCTTGCGCGTCGTCCATAGCCACGCCTCGATCTCGCGCAGCGTCGCATCCGCCTCGGCGACATACGCCGCCGCGCGTGCGAGCTGCGCGGCATCAAGCCACGGCGTGTCCCGCAGCAGCGCGCGAAACCGCGTGCGGTCATAATGCGGGTCGGCATTGCTGGGGTCATCGACGAAGGGCACCGCCGCCGCCACCGCCAACGCCCGCAACTCGGATACGCGCCAGCCGAGCAAGGGGCGAACAAGGTCGATTGCGCGGCGGTGTCGGGCTCGGATGCCCGCCAGCCCGGCGACACCCGACCCGCGTGCCGCGCGCATCAGGAAGGTTTCGGCCTGATCGTCGGCATGGTGCGCAGTGGCAAGGCAGCGCGCGCCGATCTCAACCGCCCAGCGTACCAGCAAATCATAGCGTACCGCCCGCGCGCGCGCCTGTACCGACGCGCTGCCAATCGGCTCTGCCACCACCAGCGTGGTGTGCGGCACGCCAGCGTCGACACACCAATCGGCAACCATCCGCGCCTCCGCAGCAGCGGCGGCGCGCAAGCAGTGATCGACCGTGGCGGCATGGACTTGCCCCGGAAAGGCCGCCGCGGCGAGCGCGAGCATCGCCATGCTGTCGGGCCCGCCCGACACCGCCAGCGCGATCGGCGCATCGGGCGGGACCACACCGCCCAGCACCTGCGCAAGATCACCGCCGAACCGCTCGACCGCTGCCCGGTCGAGCATGCTCATCTCACGAACAATTGGCCGCCGCGCGGCCCTTGGCGACGCCGGCCTTCATCTTGGGGTCGGCATCGACCTTGGCACCGTAAGTCCGCGTAAGCTCGGTATAGACCTTGCACACTTGTGCGGCGGGCTTGTCCAGTTTCACCAATGCCTGGGCCAGATAATAAAGGCTTTCGGGCGCGCGGTCGCCATCGGGCCACTTCTTGTAATTGTCGTAAAAGGCAAGGCTGGCGAGCGACGGCTTGCCATCTTCCAGATACGACCGGCCCAGCAGATTCTGCGCATAGCTCGCGCGCTTGTGGGTCGGGAATTTGGTGGTGACGATGGTGAACTGCGCCTCGGCCTCGGGGTAGAGCTTGGCCGCCCACAGCCGATAGCCGTAGAGATAAGTGTCTTCGGCAGCGTCCCCCGTGTCCGGCCGATCGATCGCGGCGAGCTTCGCCCCGCGTTCGGGGTCCTTCGCTGCAACGGTCCGCACGACCGGCGGCGGAGTCACGCCGCCCTTGGTCGGGGCTGGCCTGGCCGCCGTCGGTTTGTCGGAGGGCCGGTCCGCTGCGGGGCGTACCGGAGTGGGGCGATCGTCCGCACCGGGCGACTGGATCGGTGCGGGCTCTGCTGCGGCCGCCGCTGCGGCAGCCGCAGCCGCTGCATTGGCTTCGAGCGTCTTCAGTCGCCCCTCGACCAGTTGCAGGCGATGCTGATTGGTCTCGATCTGTGCGGTCATGCCGCGCAACTGCGTTTCCAGCGAATCGACGCGCGCGGTCAGGTCCGCGACCGGGCTGGTGGGCGAGCCCGACAGGATCGTGTCCGGGTTGGTGGGCTGGTTCTCGGGCTGGACATATTGCCCGCTTCCGCCCGGAAACACCTTGCGCTGCACCGCGCGCATCTCGCCTTCGAGCCGGTCCACCCGACCCTCAATTGCAGCGCCGGTCGTGCGCTGGGCAAACGCGGGTTGGGGGGCCAGGGCTGTTCCAGCCACGACCAGTGCAGAGATCAGATAAGTGCGCATTCGACACCCCCCGGTGTAAATAAAAATCGCGCAACGAACATCGCCATTGCGCAGACGATCATGGTTTCGGCGTCGCGCCCGGCGTGGGCCCAGTCGGCTCCGGGGCGACGGGAGCGGGTGCAGCGATATTGAGCGGCGGCTCGACCGAGGCCGAACCCGCGCGATCGCGATGCGCGGCGGGGCTTGCCGTGCTCCGCGACGCCGCACGCGTTGGCGCGGGGGGCGTCGGGGATGCCGCCACACCCTGATCAGGCTGTGCCGCGCCGCGCGCACCGAGCGTCGCCGCGTCGATCGGGACGTCCTTGATCGCAACCTTGCCATCGCCAAGCGGCGCGACCTGCGTTCCGCCCACCGTCACCTGCAATTTATCGGGCCGCCCGACATTGATCATCGGGCCGACAGCATCGCCGGGCACCGCATAGGTATCCCCGGCCTTCATCGTGCCGATGAACAAGGTCTTTCCGGCCTTGTCATACACTTTCAGCCAGACTTCGTCGGTCGCGGTCAGCACCACTGCGCCCGTCGGTGCGGCAGCGGCGGGCGTTGCCGCCGGCGCAGTCGCAACCGCCGCGCTTGGTTCCGCAGCGGGCGCTGGCAGAACGCTCTCCTCACCGTGAAACAGGTTGGTGCCGTAAAACACCCCGACCCCAACCAGCAGCACGATCGCCACCAACAAGGTCGCGATGGCCAGTCCCCGCGTGGGCACGCGCGAGGGCTCGTCGATCTTATAGGCTTCATATTCGGTGCGGCGCACCGCATTGGGCTGATCGCTGGCACCGCGCACCTCGCGCGCGATCGCAACTTCGTCGATCCCGACCGCGCGGGCATAGGCCTTGGCGAAACCGACCGAATAGGTGATCGAGGGCAAGGTCGCATAATTGCCGAGTTCGATCGCCTCGAGCTGGCGCACCGGCACGCGCGTCCGCGCCGCGATCTCGGCGAGGGACAGGCCCTGCGCCTCGCGCGCTTCGCGCAGCTTTTCCCCGGCAGTCTTGGGGAAGAGCGTCGCCTCTTCGGACGGTAACGGATCGGTCATGCGTCTCTCCGGCAGGATGGGTGCGGCCCAATCTCTGTCCTGCCCTGCAATCGTGTCTCACAAAGGGGGGCAGACAAGTCAACGCCCTGTCGCATCCTCCATCGCCCGATCACGCCAGTTCAACGCCGTTTTCGGTCGCCCAGGCCAAAAGCGCGCCGCGCATATCGCGCGGAGGGGCCTTGAGCAGCGCCACCATATGCGCCGTCAACGCCGCGCGATCGAGCGAGCGCACCATCGCCTTGATCGGCCCGACCGCTGCCGGGGTGATCGACAGGCGGTCGATGCCGAGCCCGATCAGCGCCATCGCCTCGAGCGGACGGCCGCCCATCTCGCCACAGACCGTCAATTGCACGCCCGCTGCCCGCGTTGGCTCGACCAGCTTGAGCAGGAAGCGCAGGATCGCGGCGCTCAGCCAGTCATAACGTTCGGCGAGCTTTGGGTTGGCGCGATCGGCGGCGAACAGGAATTGCGTCAGATCATTGGTGCCGACCGACAGGAAAGAGATGTTGGGCAGCAGCAAATCGAGCTGTTCGGCGAGCGCCGGCACTTCCAGCATCGCGCCATAGCGGATCTCGGTCGGCAGCTTTTTGCCGCGCGCACCCAGCCAGTCGCGCTGCGCCTCGAACAAAGCGCGCGCCTCGTCAAACTCCCACGGTTCGCTAACCATAGGGAACATCACGTTGAGCGTGCGCCCGGCAGCAGCCTCCAGCAGCGCGCGCGCCTGGACCTTCATCAACCCGCCACGCTCCAGCGCGAGGCGCAGCGCGCGCCAGCCCATCGCCGGATTCTCCTCGTCGGCATCTTCCTTGTTGAGATAGGGCAGCGCCTTGTCGCCGCCGATATCGACCGTGCGGAACACCACCGGGCGATCCCCCGCGGCATCGAGCACGTCGCGGTACAGCCGCTGCTGGCGCTCGCGCGAGGGCAAGGTGGCGGAGACGAGGAACTGGAATTCGGTACGGAACAGGCCGATGCCGTCGGCACCGGTCACGTCGAGCGCCGACACGTCATCGCGCAAGCCCGCATTGACCATCACCGTCAGCCGGTGGCCGTCCTTGGTGACCGGTGCCTCGGTCTTGAGCGCAGCGAACACCGCGCGGCGCTTCTGGCGCAGCTCGAGCGCGGTCTCGAACGCTTCCTCCATCGCCGCCGAGGGGCGCGCGAACACATTGCCCGCGGTCACATCGAGCAGCAGCAGGTCGCCCTCGCCGATCAGCCGCCGCACGTCGCGCACGCGGCCGAGCACGGGCACGCCCATCGCGCGGGCGACGATCGTGACATGCGCGGTGAGCGAGCCTTCTTCGAGCAGCACGCCCTTCAAGCGCCGCCGGTCATATTCGAGCAGTTCGGCCGGCCCCAGATTGCGCGCGATCAGGATCGTATCCTGCCGCAAGCCCATTTGCGCGGCGGTGCCCATTTGCCCCGACACGATGCGCAACAGCCGGTTCGACAGATCCTCAAGATCGTGCATCCGGTCTGCGAGCAAGGGATCGTCGATCTGGCGCATCCGCATCCGCGTGCGCTGCTGCACGCGCTCGATCGCCGCTTCCGCGGTCAGCCCGGAATCGATCGCTTCGTTGATGCGCCGCGCCCAGCCTTCGTCATAGGCGAACATCTTATAGGTCTCGAGCACCTCTTCATGCTCGCCGCCGACGCCGAATTCGGCTTGCGCGGCGATGCGCTCGATTTGCTCGCGCATCTTGTCGAACGCGGCATAGACGCGGTGGCGCTCGACCTCGGTATCCTCGGCGACGATATGTTCGACATGGACGCGCGGCTGGTGGAACACGGCATAGCCGCTCGCCATGCCGTCGACGAGCTTGAGCCCCGCGATGCGCATCGGCGCGGTGGATTGCGGGCGTGTCGTCGCGGCACCGCTCGCATCGACCAGTTCGGCATTGGCGATGAGTTCGCTCAGCACCATCGCCACGGTCTGCAGGGCCTCGATCTCGACCTCGTCATATTTGCGCGGGTCGACATGCTGGACCGACAGCACCCCCACCGCGCGTTCACGCCGGATGATCGGCACGCCGGCGAAGCTGCGGAAGCGCTCCTCGCCGGTTTCGGGGTTGTGGACGAAATCGGGATGGCTCGCCGCTTCGTCGAGATTGAGCATCTCGACGGTCTGCGCGATCGTGCCGACCAGGCCTTCGCCGAGCGCCAGCTTGGTGACATGCACCGCCTCCTGCGCCAGCCCGCGCGTGGCATAGAGTTCGAGTACGCCCTCGCGCAGCAGGTAGATCGAGCAGACCTCGCTCACCATCGCCTCGCCGACGATATTGACCACTGCATTGAGCTTGGCCTGCGCAGGCGTGCGCGACGCCATCACGTCGTGCAGACGGCGGAGGATTTCGCGGGCGGAGGCGGCGGCTGTCATACAGCGGGGCTAACAGATTGTTGCCGGGCTTGGCTATCGTGCGGCGCACAAGATTTGCTTGGGTGCGCTTTCTTATTCCCCTCCCGCTTGCGGGAGGGGTTGGAAGCGGCCGCAGCGGTTCCGCACGGCCCTCCCCCAGCCCCTCCCACAAGTGGGAGGGGAGCGCTAAACATCAAACAAACTTTCCTGCGCGCCTTCGGGTGGGGTTAGGCCGAGATGCTTCCACCCGCCTGCATTGAGGCAGCGCCCGCGCGCGGTGCGCGCGATCAGCCCGAGTTGGATGAGATAGGGCTCGATCACTTCCTCGACCGTGTCACGCGGCTCGCTTAAGCCCGCCGCGAGCGTCTCCACGCCGACCGGGCCGCCGCGGTAAATGTCGGCGATCATCATCAGATAGCGCCGGTCCATCGCATCGAGCCCGAGCCGGTCAACCTCCAGCCGATTGAGTGCGGCATCGGCGGCGCGCGCATCGACTTGGATCTGCCCCGCCGCATGCGCAAAATCGCGCACCCGCCGCAGCAACCGCCCGGCGATGCGCGGCGTGCCGCGCGAACGCCGCGCCACCTCGGTCGCGCCATCGGGCGAAATCGCAAGACCGAGCAGCCCCGCCGCGCGCGTGACCACGCTGGTCAATTCCTCGACCGTATAGAAAGACAGCCGCACCGGAATGCCGAAGCGATCGCGCAAGGGTGTCGTGAGCAAGCCCTGCCGCGTCGTCGCGCCGATCAGCGTGAAGCGCGGCAAATCGATCCGCACCGAGCGCGCGCTTGGCCCCTCGCCGATCATGAGATCGAGCGCGCGGTCCTCCATTGCGGGATAGAGCACCTCCTCAACCGCCGGTTGCAGCCGGTGGATCTCGTCGATGAACAGCACGTCGCCATCTTCGAGATTGGTGAGCAAAGCGGCGAGATCGCCCGATTTGGCGATGACCGGGCCGGACGTGGCGCGGAAGCCGACGCCCATTTCGCGCGCGACGATCTGCGCCAGCGTGGTCTTGCCCAGGCCCGGCGGACCGAAGAACAGCACATGATCGAGCGCATCGCCGCGCGCGCGCGCCGCACTGATGAAGATCCGCAGATTCTCGCGCGCCGCCTTCTGCCCGACGAAATCATCGAGCGACTTCGGGCGCAGCGCGGCGTCGACGTCCTCGGCGGTGCGGGCCGGGGTGAGGAGGCGGTCGTCGGTCATGATGGGGCGATAGCGCGCGGTGGCTGGGCGCGGCAAGGCACAGCGGCTAAGGGAGCGACATGACTGCCCTGCCCGATCTGTTCGTCGCCTCGCCGCTGGCACCCAGCCTGATCGCCGCGCTGGAGGCGCGCTTCACGCTGCACCGCGATGCGCCGCCGGTTACGACGCGCGCGATCGTCGGTGGCGGGATGACGCGGCTCGACGCTGCGATGATCGCCACGTTGCCCGCACTCGAAATCGTCGCGATCCACGGTGTCGGGCATGATCGCATCGATCTGGCGGCGGCCAAGGCGCGCGGCGTGCGCGTGACCACCACGCCCGACGTGCTGACCGAGGATGTCGCCGATCTCGCCATCGCCTTGTGGCTGGCGGTCGAGCGGCGGGTGGCCGCCAACGATGCGGTGGTGCGCGGCGGCGGCTGGGGCGTGCCGCTCGGCCGGCGCGCAAGCGGGCGCACGATCGGCATCTTCGGGCTGGGCAAGATCGGCCAGGCGATCGCGCGGCGGGCCGCGCCGTTCGGAGGCGAAATTCTTTATACCGCGCGCCACGCCAAGCCGGAGCTGCCGTGGCGTTTCGTGCCCGACATCGCCGCGCTGGCCGAGGCGAGCGACGTGCTGATCCTCGCCGCGCCCGGCGGGGCCGCGACGGAGAGCAGTGTCGATGCGGGGGTGCTCGAACGGCTGGGGCGCGGTGGCGTTTTGATCAATATCGCGCGCGGCAGTCTGGTGGACGAAGCCGCGCTGATCGTTGCGCTGGAGCAGGGCGTGATCGCCGGCGCGGGCCTGGACGTGTTCGCCGACGAACCACGGGTGCCGGATACGCTGAAAGCGATGCCGCAGGTCGTGCTCGCCCCGCATCAGGGCAGCGCCACGATCGAGGCGCGCGCGGCGATGGAGGCGCTGGTGCTGGCCAATCTCGACGCGCACTTTGCGGGCAAGGCCTTGCCGACGGCGATCGTGTAGCGCCCGCACCGGCGGCTGGTCACTTCGCCGCCTTGCGCAGGGCGAGGCGCACCAGCGCGTCAAGTGTGGCGCCGCCGCCCAGTTCCTCCTCCGCCGCCGCGACCGCGCCGCTGGCTTCGGCGGGACGGAAGCCGAGGTTGAGCAGCGCCGACACCGCATCCCCGCCCGCGCCGACCGGGGCCACCGTTACGCCCGCGCTGCCGATGGCGACGCCGCCGATCTTGTCCTTCAATTCGCGCACGATGCGTTCGGCGAGTTTTGGCCCCACGCCATTGGCGCGGGCGACCATCGCCTTGTCCTGCGCCGCGATCGCGCGCGACAGGTCGGCGGGGTCGAGCGCCGACAGGATCGCCAGCGCGACGCGTGCGCCCACCCCCTGCACGCCGGTGAGCAAGCGGAACCAGTCGCGCTCCGAAGCGGTCGCGAAGCCGACCAGGCGGATGAAATCCTCGGCGACCAGCATCTCGGTATGCAGCATCACCGCCTCGCCGACCGGGCCGATCGCGGCGAGCGTGCGCGACGAGCAGCCGACGAGATAGCCGACGCCGCCGACATCGACCACTGCATGATCGAGCCCGGTCGCATCGAGGCGGCCCTTCAAATGCGCGATCATCGCGACCGCCCATTCCTGGCATGGGCGGTGCCAGAATCGCCGCGGAAGTCCACAAAGTCCACACTACGTCCCTGCTCTTTTGCCCCCCTGCACGCTTTTGCAGGGCAGGCGGCGGACGGCGACCGGGCGGGTGCGGAGCGGGAGGCGAAAGGAACGGGCACGCGTGGTACGTAACCGGAACAGGACGGGGTAGGAAAGCGAAATCGGGCGCCACGCGCAATCAGGGGATGCGCCGTGCGCTCGCCAGATGGTGGGCGTGGCAGATCGCCACCGCCAGCGCGTCCGCCGCATCGGGGCCGTCGATCTTTACGCCCGGCAGCAAGCGGCTGACCATCGCATGGACCTGCGTCTTTTCAGCGCCGCCGACGCCGACCACCGCCTTCTTGATGAGCCGCGTGGCATATTCGCCGACATCGAGCCCGGCGCGCGCGCCCGCGCACAGCACCACGCCGCGCGCTTGCCCCAGCTTCAGCGTCGATTGCGGGTTGGCGTTGACGAACACTTCCTCGACCGCGCACGCATCGGGCGCGTGATCGATCAGCAGCGCGCTCAACATCGCGTCGAGATGCGCGAGGCGGCGCGGAAGCGGCGCGGCGGTATCGGTCTTGAGCTTGCCATTGGCGACATGGCTGAGCCGGTTGCCCTCCGCGCGGATCAGGCCCCAGCCGGTGATGCCGAGGCCTGGGTCGAGGCCGAGGATCAGCATGGTTTTGGGTCCACGCGAAGGCGCGAAGGCGCGAAGCAAGGTTTGGTTCGCGCGGAGACGCGGAGGCGCGGAGAGGGTTCACGGACCGCGCGCGCGGCGTCACCCCGGGCTTGTCCCGGGGGCCACCGATCGCCGAGACTATCGGCCACAGGATAGGTGGCGGGGTGGATGCCGGGACGAGCCCGGCATGACGTAGGGAGTGTGTCGGTCGATGCTGGGCGCATCCCCTCCGCGCCTCCGCGCCTCCGCGCGAACCGGATCCCGCTTCGCGGCTTTGCGGCTTCGCGTGAGCACAGGCTCGGCGAGAGGAGAGACCATTTCAGCACGGGAGCGACATGCCCTCCCCTAGCCCCTCCCGCAAGCGGGAGGGGAAAGACGGTCAGCCGAGTTTCTCGAGGATCGCGTCGGACACTTCGTAATTGCCCCACACGGTCTGCACGTCGTCATCGTCGTCGAGCACGTCGATCAGCTTGAACAACGTTACCGCGTCTTCCTCGCTGACTTCGACCATGGTCTGCGGCCGCCAGGCGAGCTTGGCGCCTTCGGGTTCGCCCAGCACGGGGGTGAGCGCCGTCACGACTTCGTGCAGCGATTCGTTCGAGGTCCAGATTTCATGGCCCTCCTCGCTCGACTGCACGTCCTCAGCGCCGGCCTCAAGCGCCGCTTCGAACACCTTTTCGGCATCGCCCGCACTCGCCGGATAGGAGATCAGGCCCATCCGATCGAACGCATGGCTGACCGAGCCCGATGCGCCGAGATTGCCGCCATTCTTGGCCATGCCGGTGCGCACGTTGGTCGCGGTACGGTTGCGATTGTCGGTCAAAGCCTCGATGATCAGCGAAACGCCGCCGGGGCCGAAGCCTTCGTAGCGGATTTCCTCGTAATTCTCGGTGTCGCCCTTCGACGCCTTGTCGATCGCGCGCTGGATATTATCCTTGGGCATCGACTGCGCCTTGGCGGCGTTGATCGCCATGCGCAGGCGCGGGTTCATGTCCGGATCGGGCAAGCCCATCTTGGCGGCGACGGTGATTTCGCGGCTGAGCTTGGAAAACATGCCCGAGCGCTTCTTATCCTGCGCGCCCTTGCGGTACATGATGTTCTTATATTTGGAATGGCCTGCCATTATGTCCTCGATCGCGAATGTCGCGCCATACTCGGTCGTCGTTCGGTTCGGCAACCCTTGCTATCCGCGCTGATTGGCAGTGAGATAGGAACATGCCCAACGCCAACGAGCGCAATCGTGCGATGCATCTCTTTAGGACCCTGATCGGCGATGTTATCGCAGCGCGCGAGCGCCTAGACGTCAATGACACGCAAACAGGCCGCCGAGACGTTGTGCGCGCTAGCCTAGCCGCCATAGAAGGTGAGGTTTGGCTTGCGCGCGAACACATCAGGGAAACTCTTCGAGATTTTGACGACCTGTCACCTTTGGCCGATCTAGCATTAGGCGAGAAGACATATGTAGTGACAGAAAATGGCAAAATTCTTGAACAGACAAAGAGTGTCCCTCTTCCGACTGCCATCAGATTGATTGTCGCCCAAGCTCAAATAATCTGCCCAGAACTGTCTGTAGATTTCAACACCATCGGGTGGTCAAATTTACGGGAAGCGGTTTCTATCCGGAACCGCATTACCCACCCTCGACCCGAGAGCGATTTGAACGTTAGCGATGAAGAGTTACACGCCGTCTCCTCGGGCCTATTTTGGCTTCTGGCCACGATTGAGTACATAATGGCAAGCACTAACCTGGCCTTGGTCGAGGCTCGCACGATCCTCGACCAACTCCTTGTTGGCGACGCAGATGTTCTTACTCAATATTACGCTGCGCTCAGCCGAGACAGCTAACCCTATTTCATGCCTAGAGCTTGGAGGTATGTCTCCATCATCATTTCCGCTTCGTCGCGGTGATGCTTTTCCATTTTACGCAGGCGGACGATGGCGCGGATCGTCTTGACGTCGAAGCCGGTCGATTTGGCTTCGCCGTACACGTCCTTAATGTCGTCGGCGATGCCCTTCTTTTCCTCTTCGAGGCGCTCGATGCGCTCGATCAGCAGGCGGAGTTGGTCGGCGGCGATGATGTCGCTCACGGCGTTGTTCCCTGAATGTGAATCACTGAAAGGGGCGCGCTTTAGGACAGCGCGCGCGCGGCGTCACGCATTCTTCGCGACGCTTTGGCGCATCCGCTCCAACTGCTCGGGTGTGGCCTCGCTGTGATGCGCGGCTTTCCACTGCGCATAGGGCATGCCGTAAATGATCTCGCGCGCGGCATCCTTGGTGATAGTGCCGTCGGCTTCCTCCACCCAGTCCGACAGGCAATTGCGGCAGAAGCCGGCAAGCCCCATCAAATCAATGTTTTGCGCATCCTGCCGGTGGCGCAGATGCCGCACCAGCCGCCGGAACGCCGCCGCCGCCACGGCATCATCAAGAGTCTCCAAATCGGCCATTATCGTCGCTCCACGGTTGATCGGGCGGAAATAGGGGTTAGAGCATCACGCGCACAAGCCATCCCCAGGGCGAGAATGATTTCATGACACAGGCAATAGCCCCGCGTTCGCGCAAGGTCCGCATCCTCGCGACGCTCGGTCCCGCAAGCAGCACCCCCGAAATGATCGCCACGCTGTTCGAAGCGGGCGCCGATGCGTTTCGCGTCAATATGAGCCATGGCGACCAGCAATCGAAGGTCGCGGTGATCCAGGCGATCCGCGCGCTGGAAGAAAAATACGGCCGCCCGTCGACCATCCTCGCCGATCTGCAGGGGCCAAAACTGCGCGTCGGCAAGTTTGAAGGCGGTCGAGTCACGCTGGAAAAAGGCCAGACCTTCACGCTCGACCGCGACCCCACGCCGGGCGACGCGACCCGCGTCGAACTGCCGCACAAGGAAATCTTTGCGGCGATCGAACCGGGCGCACGCCTGCTGCTCGACGACGGCAAATTGGTGCTGCGCGTGACCAGCCACGCCGCCGACACGATCGTCACCGAAGTGGTGGTCGGCGGCGCGCTGTCCAACAGCAAGGGGCTGAACGTGCCCGACGTGGTGCTGCCAATGGCGGCACTGACCGAGAAGGACCGCAGCGATCTGGCCTTCGCGGTCGACCAGGGCGTCGACTGGATCGCGCTGAGCTTCGTGCAGCGGCCCGAGGATCTGGCCGAAGCGCGCAAGCTGATCGGCGGCAAGACCGCGCTTCTCGCCAAGATCGAAAAGCCCTCCGCAATTGAGCGGCTCGAGGAAATTGTCGAGGCATGTGACGGCGTTATGGTCGCGCGCGGTGACCTTGGCGTCGAGCTTCCGCCCGAAAGCGTGCCGCCGCTGCAGAAGCGCATCATCGAGGTTTCGCGCCGTCTAGGCCGCCCGGTGGTGGTGGCGACGCAGATGCTCGAATCGATGATCACCTCGCCCTCCCCCACCCGCGCCGAAGTTTCCGACGTCGCGACCGCGATTTACGACGGGGCGGACGCGATCATGCTGTCGGCGGAGAGCGCTGCGGGGGCGTGGCCGACCGAATCGGTCGCGATGATGAACGCGATCGGCGAGGCGGTCGAGCGCGACCCGACGCATGGCGAGCGCATCCATTTCACCGTCATCCGCTCCGACCCGACCACCGCCGACGCTTTGTCGGAAGCCGCCAAGAACATCGCGCACACCGTCGATGCCGCCGCGATCATCTGCTTCACCGCCTCGGGCTCGACCGCGCGCCGCGTCGCGCGCGAACGGCCCGGCGTGCCGCTGATGGTGCTGACCCCCAACCTCGAAACCGCGCGTCGCGCCGGATTGCTGTGGGGGGCATATGCCGTCCACACCAAGGACGTCGAATCGTTCGAGGAAATGGTCGCCAAGGCCAAGCGCATGGCGCTGCGCCACGGGCTGGCGGTGGCGGGCGACCGCGTCATCATCATCGCGGGCGTGCCGTTCAAGACGCCGGGATCGACCAATGTGCTGCACGTCGTGCGGATCATCGGCGATGAATTGAAGGACTATATTTAACGTTCGACCGGTCCCCCGCGAAAGCGGGGGGCCGAGGTTACACGCGAACCGCGCGGTGCCGTGCAATCAGGCCGACAGGCCGAGCTTTGCGAGATCGGCGCGCAACGTCGCGGCATCGGTGAACAGCAAGCCGGTGATGCCGAGCGCATTGGCCGCGTCGATATTGGCGGCGCTGTCATCGATGAACACCGCATCCTCAGCCGCCACGCCGAAGCGATCGAGCGCGAGCGTGTAGATCGCCGGATCGGGCTTGATCAGCTTTTCCTCGCCCGACACGACGATGTCGCGGAAGCGGCCGAACACGTCGGGCCGGCTCGCGCGGAAGGCGGCGAAGAAATCATCGTGGAAATTGGTGATCGCGAACAGCGGTACGCCCGCTGCATCGAGCGATTCGAGAATCGCGACGACGCCGGGCACTTCGCGTTGCAGCGAATCATTGAAGCGCGGACCGTAGAGATCGATCAGCGCGGCATGCTGCGGGAAACGCGCGCGCAGCTCTGCCGACGTCTCGGCGAAGGAAACGCCGAGATCGTGCTGGGCATGCCAGTCGAGCGAGACAACATCGTCCACGAATGCACGAAGCGCCTGATCATCCTCGATCAGGCGCTCATAGATCGCGTGGCGATCCCAGTGGAACAGCACATTGCCGACATCGAAGATGACGGCGCGCGTGCCCAATCCCATGGCGGGCGATCAGCCCTGGCGTGCCTTGAAGCGACGGTTGGTCTTGTTGATGACATAGGTCCGCCCACGACGACGAATCACGCGGTTATCGCGGTGACGGCCCTTGAGCGACTTCAGGGAATTGCGGATCTTCATGATCGATTCGCTTTGCAAATTCTGGAATGTGGAAAAGAGCGGCTGCGCATATGGTCGGGATGCCCCCAAGTCAAGTATAGAGCGCGCCAGACATATGCGGGACACCCCGCCGGAACATCGATACAACGGAACACGGGGACCGGGTCGAAGCGTTACACCCCTGCAACAAGCGCGTACGAGGAAAACTGGCATGAAGCGGACTATGGGTTTGGCATTGGCGACGATGGTCGTCGGAGCGGGCGCGCTGGCAGGCTGCACGACGACCGGCAAGAGCGGGCCCGTCGAAGTGACGCGCTTCCACCTCGGCGCGCCGCTCGAAACCGGCACGCTGACGGTCGAGGCGATGCCGGGGCGCGATCAGGACAGCCTGGAATATAAGACCTATGCCGCCGCCGTCGAAACCGAGGCGCTGACCCACGGCTTCACCGTGCCCGCGACCGGGGCCGCGCCGCAATATGCCGCAGTCGTCAGCTTCACGCGTACCAACCGCCCAGCCCCCACGCCGGGTGGCAGCCGCAGCGGCGTCAGCGTCGGCCTGGGCGGTGGCGGTGGTGGCTATGGCGGTGGCGTCGGCCTGGGCGGCGCGATCTCCTTCCCGATCGGCAAGCCGCGCTATCGCACGATCGTGCTGACCGACCTCGCCGTGCAGATCCGCCGCCGCAGCGATGGCACGGTGATCTGGGAAGGCCACGCCCAGACGACCGCCGACGGTGCCGCACCCGATGCGCAGACCGGCCCGGCGGCCACGAAATTGGCGCGCGCGCTGTTCCTGGGCTTCCCCGGCGAATCCGGGCGCACTATCACGGTGAAATGAGCATCACCGTCAACGCCGCCTTTGACAGCGGAAACATCCTGGTCGCCGGCATTGACGGCGACCAGGTGAACCTCACCATCGCGCGGGATCACCTGTCCGACTTCTTCCAATGGTTCCACTTCCGCGTGGCCGGAGCCAAGGGGCGGACGCTGACCTTGCGCATCCTGAATGCCAGCGAATCGGCCTATCCGTTCGGCTGGCCGGGCTACAAGGTGCGCGCCAGCACCGACCGGCAGAACTGGCGGATGATCCCGACGCGCTATGTCGACGGCGTGCTGGAATTCGAATGGACGGGGACGAGCGAGCTGGTGTGGTTCGCGTACTTCCAGCCCTATACGCTGGAGCAGCATGACGCCCTGGTCGCGCGGATCGCGCTTCAGCCGGGCGTCACCCACCGCGAGCTCGGCCAGTCGCTCGACGGGCGCGCGATCGATTGCCTGGAGCTTGGCACCGGCCCCAAGCATGTGTGGCTCTATGCCCGCCAGCACCCCGGCGAGAGCATGGCCGAATGGTGGATGGAGGGCGCGCTGGAATGGCTGACCGACCCGGCCAACGCGACTGCGCAAGCACTGCGCGACAAGGCGACCTTCCACTGCGTGCCCAATATGAACCCCGATGGCAGCTTCCGCGGGCATTTGCGCACCAATGCGGCGGGCGTGAACCTCAACCGCGAATGGGACACGCCGACGCCTGCGCGCAGCCCCGAAGTGCTGTGTGTGCGCAGCGCGATGGACGAAACCGGCGTCGCCTTTGCGATGGACGTGCATGGCGACGAAGCGATCCCCGCCAATTTCCTGGCAGGCTTTGAGGGCATCCCTTCCTGGACCGATGCGCTGGGCGCGAAATTCTATGATTTCGGCCAGCGGCTGGCGGCGCACACGCCCGATTTCCAGACCGAGCGCGGGTACGAAAAGGCAGCCCCCGGCCGCGCGAACCTGTCCATGTCGACCAACCAATTGGCCGAGCGCTTTGGCGCGGTGTCGATGACGCTGGAAATGCCGTTCAAGGACCATGACGCCAATGCCGATGCCGAATTCGGCTGGTCGGGCGCACGGTCGAAGACCTTGGCGCATGCGTGTTTGGAGGTGTTGGCGGGGATGATTGACGGGATTTGAGCCCTCGACCTTGGCGCGTCACTCGCGAACGCAAGGGCCCAGTGGCCAGGCGTTGGGTTGGGGAGCACCTTGTTATTGTCTCCACCGCCTGCGCGTCGAGCTGACCTCGGGCGATCTGACACCGATCGGCAGGCACCGCCAGCGCCAGGTCAGATGCCTGTTCGCCGGGCTGGCCGGCCAGCGCTAGGCATGATCGTGCCATAACCGACAGCCGCTCTTTTCGCCGGACAGAGTGACCGGCGTCACGCGTCGCGTTCGATCTCCACGCGTATCGACTTGATCGAATAGTTCTGATCCTGTAAAGAATAACCAGATATTGTCTATCCCGCGACCGAGACAGAATGGTCGTGCATGAAGCACTGTGATCTCAAAACAATTTTTGGGAGAAATCCGGATGCTGCTACCGATGACTGTACCACAAGGCGGCTTCAACCAGGAGTTTCGTCAGCACCCGAGTTTTCCTGGTGGTTATATCTACAGCCATACCGGCGACAATTATCAGGCGTATATGGATCATATCTATCCGCTGTTGCCGAGCCGCGTGTCGTTCTCGACGCACGAGCTGCCCAGCGATCTGCAAAAGGACGAGCCCGGGACGAACGGCGTGCCGCAGACCGCGGTACTCTTTCCCTATCCCGGCACGCCGCCCGCCGGGTTTCCGTGGCGCTTCACGCTGCTCGCCGGGAAGCAGACGATCGATTGCCTGCTGATCGCGCGCATCCTCTGGATCCAGCCGATCCCGGCCGACGAAACCGGGGGCGACGATGCCTCGCAATCGTCGACAAGCTGGTCGCGGGGATTGATCGAGCGCCGCACCGAGACGACATTGCTGGCCGGTGGCACGCTGGTGGAGCTGGTGGGGGACGACGGCGATCGCTATGCGTTGGTCGCCAGCTTCCAGGCACCCGACACCGACGCGATGCCGCCGCCACCGCCCGGATATCATTATGAAAGCCGCCTGCTCGAGGCGGACTTCCGGCTGCTATGCCGACAGTTTGCGCATATTCTGGTCACGTCGGGATATAATTTCCAGCGCTACCTGCGCGGCCGCGCCGAGGACTGACGGCGGCGGCACTTGCAGTGCGGCCATTCCTCCATTGCAAGAAAGCGCCGCTGCGGGTTTGTTTTAACCGCCCAGCCAATCGGTGATGATCTCGCCTTGATGCCCCTCGGGTGCCAGCGCGGCGCGCAGCGCTTCCAGCAGCGGCGGCAGCGCTTGCGTGAAGGCGTAGGGCGGATTGACGATATACAGGCCCGCGCCGTTATAGATGCCGGGCTGATCGCTATCGTACAGCCAATGCTCCACCCGCAGCAGTTTCGGGATGCCGAGCTTGCGGACCTGCTCCCGCCACTGCCAATGCGTGGCGCGGTCTTTTAGCGGATACCAGATCACCGTCACGCCATGCGCCCATTTGCGGTGTGCCGCGGCGAGGGTGGCGGTGATGCGGTCGCGTTCATCGGTCTGCTCGAACGGCGGATCGACCAGCACCACGCCGCGCGCGGTGCGCGGCGGCAGCAGCGCCAGCCACAGTTCGTAGGCGTCGCGCTCATGCACCGCAGCCGAGGTGCCGCGCATCACGCCGCGCAGGGTATAGGCATCCTCGGGATGCTTTTCGTTCAGGATCAAGAAATCCTGCGGGCGCAGAAGCTGCGCCAGAATCCGGGGCGAGCCGGGGTAGAAATGCGGCTCGGCCCCGACATTCACCGCCTGCACGGCGGCGCGATAGTCGTCGAGCACGGGGTTCGCGTCGGCAAAGGCGCGCAGCACGCCCTGTAGGGCTTCGCCGGTGCGCCCGGCATCCGCGCCGCCAAGGTCGTACAGACCGCAGCCGGCATGGGTGTCGATCAGCGTCAGCGCGCCCGGTTTTTGCTGCAAGGCCCGCACCAGCGCGATCAGCAGGCTGTGCTTCACGACATCGGCGCTGTTGCCGGCATGGAAGGAATGGCGATAATTCATGGCGAGTCACAATCCCGGCGATCTGCCTTTATCCAACGTGCGGGCGCGGTGGCCGAGCGCGCGGCGATGGAAGGCCCCAATCGGGTGCGCGTAGAAAGTCGCGCGCAAACCTTCAACGCCCTTCTGCGCGGGGACATCAAACCCGGCTGTTGATCGCGCCGCCGCGAGGGGATACCCGGCGGGGCGTTGCGCCCGGCCTGATGCCGGGGAAGGAGACCGCGCCTTATGCCTAGCCTCGTCCTGATCCGCCACGGCCAGTCCGACTGGAACCTCGAAAACCGCTTCACCGGCTGGTGGGATGTCGACGTGACCGCCAAAGGCGCCGAGGAAGCGCGCGCGGCGGGGCGGTTGATGGCGGAGAAGGGGCTGGATTTCGACCTCTGCTTCACCTCGCTGCAGACGCGCGCGATCAAGACGCTCAACCTGGCGCTGGAGGAAATGCAGCGGCTGTGGCTGCCGGTGGAGAAGGACTGGCGGCTGAACGAGCGCCATTATGGTGGGCTGACGGGCCTCAACAAGGCCGAGACCGCCGCCGAATATGGCGATGCGCAAGTGCATATCTGGCGCCGCAGCTTCGACGTGCCGCCGCCGCCCATGGCGCCGGGCAGCGCCTATGACCTGTCGCAGGACCGCCGCTATGCCGGGATCGCCGTGCCCGCGACCGAGAGCCTGAAGGATACGATCGCGCGCGTGCTGCCGTATTGGGAGGGGCGGATCGCGCCGGCCTTGCGCGCCGGGCAGCGGGTGCTGATTTCGGCGCATGGCAATTCGCTGCGCGCGCTGGTGAAGCATCTGTCGGGCATTCCCGATGACGAGATCACCACGCTGGAAATCCCGACCGGGCAGCCGATCGTTTATGAACTCGACGACAGCCTCGCCGCCACCGATCGTTACTATCTGAACGAGCGGTAGCGGCGGGCCGCCCCCGGCTTACTGCCCGGTGGTGACGGTGGTGGTGGTCTTCTCGGTCGCGCGCGGCGCCGGGCGTTTGGCGGTGTGGCGCACGGTCTTGCGCACCACCTTGTGCGTCACGGGCGCAGCCGGTGCGGGGGTTGCCGTCTTGGTGGTTTCGGTGGTGACCGTCATGGTTGGCGCAGGCGCTGCCGGGGCGGCGATGATCACCGGCGTGGCGCGCGCGGCGGCGGCATCGGCCGATGCCGAGGCGGCGGCCTGTTCGGCGGCGTTGGCGCGGGCATTGGCGGCAGCGGCCTGCGCCTGCGCATCGGCGGCGGCATCGCGCGCAGTTTCGGTCACGGCGCGGGCATTCTGGGTGCGGGCGCGCTGCGCTTCACCAAGCGCTGTGTCGGCGAGCTGGCTGGCGTGGTGCGCGGCGGCGATCGCCTCTTCCTTGTGGCCGCTGGCGAGATCTTCCTGCGCGGTGCGCAAGGCGGCCTGCGCCTCGGCCTGGAGGCGCGGGGTCTCGGCAGTGGCACCGACCTTGGCCGAGGCGTCGATCTTCGCGCGGGCTTCGGCGATCGCGGCTTCGGCGCGCTCGTGCTTGCCTTCGGCGAAAGCGGGGGTGGCGAAGGCGAGCATGGCGGCGAGGGCGGCGATCGACGCTTGGGTCTTGCGGTGCATGGGGGTTCTCCTTGGGATCTGTTCTAGTGGCCCCCCAACCCCCGCCGAGACGCACAAGTTCCACGACGAACCGTTTGCGAGAGTTGCCCTGCCCAGCGCAGGCCGCTAGTCGAACGGCATGGCCACGCCCGAAACCTCCGCCGCGCGCCCTGTCGTCGGCATCATCATGGGAAGCACCTCCGATTGGGAGACGATGCACCATGCCGCCGAACTGCTCGCCGAGCTGGGGGTGGCGCATGAAAGCAAGGTGGTGTCGGCGCATCGCACGCCGCAGCGCCTGTATGACTATGCCGGGGGTGCGGCGGAACGCGGCATCCAGGTGATCATCGCAGGGGCCGGTGGCGCGGCGCATCTGCCGGGCATGGCGGCGGCGCTGACGCATCTGCCGGTGCTGGGCGTGCCGGTGGAAAGCAAGACGCTGAAGGGCGTCGACAGCCTTTATTCGATCGTCCAGATGCCGGCCGGGATTCCGGTGGGGACGCTCGCAATCGGCAAGGCGGGTGCCAAGAATGCGGCGCTGCTGGCGGCGGCGATCCTGGCGCTGTCGGATGCGGGCTTAAGCGAGCGCTTGCAGGCGTGGCGCGCGCGGCAGACCGAAAGCGTGGCGACTGACCCGGCGTGAGGGTGGGGCGGGCGGTTCTTCCTCCCCTCCCCGAAAGGGAGGGGTCGGGGGTGGGTCGGCTGATGGCGAACGTTACGCCCGACTACGGGCCAACCCACCCCCAGCCCCTCCCTTCCAGGGAGGGGAGGATAAAGACCGAGCGATTTTCTCTTCACCAAGCGGACGGACCAGCATGACTCCCCTTCCCCCCGGCTCGACCATCGGCATTCTGGGCGGCGGCCAGCTTGGGCGGATGCTCGCGGTGGCGGCGGCGCAGCTCGGCTACAACACGCGCATTCTCGCGCCCGATGAGGAAGCCGTCGCCGCGCAGACCGCATCGAGCTTCACCCGCGCCGATTATCACAGCCGCATCGTGCTCGACGAATTCGCCGCCGCCGCCGATGTCATCACTTACGAGTTCGAGAATATCGCGCTCGAGCCCGTCACCTATCTGGCGGGCAAGGTGCCGGTCCACCCCGCCCCCGCCGCGCTGGGCGTGGCGCAGGACCGCGCGACCGAAAAGGCGTTCGTGCGCGATCTGGGCGGACGCACCGCGCCCTGGGCCAAGGTCGAGACGCTGGCCGAACTGGAGGCGGCGGTGGCCGAAATCGGCACGCCTGCAATCCTGAAGACGCTGCGCATGGGCTATGACGGCAAGGGCCAGGTGCGCCTGACCGCGCCCGGCGATGTGGCGGCGGCGTGGGAGGCGATCGGGCGGCGGCCGGCGATCCTGGAAGGGTTCGTCACCTTCAGCCATGAATTCTCGATCATCCTGGCGCGGCGCGGCGATGGGCAGATGGTGAGCTATCCGCCGCCGTGGAACGAACATAAGGACGGCGTACTGGCGCGATCGACCTTGCCTGCACCTGCCGAAGTCGCGGCCAGCTGGGGCGAGGCGGCGGCGCTGGCCGGGCGAATCGCCGACCAGCTCGAGTATGTCGGCGTGCTGGCGTGCGAATTCTTTGCGGGCGCCGACGGGCCGGTGTTCAACGAAATGGCGCCGCGCGTGCACAATTCGGGGCATTGGACGATCGAGGGCGCGGTGTGCTCGCAATTCGAGAACCATATCCGCGCGATTTGCGGGCTGCCGCTGGGCGACACCGGCCTGACCGCGCCCACGGTAGCGATGGAAAATCTGATCGGCCATGACGCCGACCGCTGGGCCGAGATTCTGGCCGAGCCGGGCGCACATCTGCACCTGTACGGCAAGGAGACGCGGCCGGGGCGCAAGATGGGGCATGTGACGCGGCTGGGGCGGTGAGATAGCCCTTTCCCCTCCCCGTTCGTTTCGAGCGAAGTCGAGAAACCTGCGCCCGGTGTGACGGGTTTCTCGACTTCGCTCGAAACGAACGGGAGAGTGGTGGGGCCGGGCGGCTACCGCGGCCGAGGCTGCGCTTGGGGCGAGCCCCCTCCACCATGCGCTTTGCGCATGGTCCCCAGTTTTGGGTTGACCATGCCCCGCATGGTCAAGGATCGTCCGGGGGACGATCCGACCCAAAACTCCGTTCCGGGGAGGATCAAAAAAGGCCCGCGGTCCTTGCGGAACGCGAGCCTTTTCGTGTCGGTTGAGCGAACGGCTTAGGCCGCGCGGGTGCCCGTCATCGGGAAGCTGCCGAACGCGCCGGCGCCGACCGAACCGGTGAGCGTGTCGCCATCGGCGGTCGCTTCGCAGGTCAGCGTCATCGGCATCGGCACGACGATCGACATCGTCCACTTGATCGTCTCGCCCTCGA
Source organism: Sphingomonas echinoides ATCC 14820 (assembly GCF_000241465.1). Classification (GTDB taxonomy): domain Bacteria; phylum Pseudomonadota; class Alphaproteobacteria; order Sphingomonadales; family Sphingomonadaceae; genus Sphingomonas; species Sphingomonas echinoides. The sequence goes on along the minus strand of NZ_JH584235.1, from coordinate 2,812,282 downwards.
CGATGCCGTCGGTGATTTCGGCGCTGCCCTGCGCGCCGACTTGGCTTCCGGTCCAGCTAGCGCCGTCGGTCTTGACCGTCAGCACGGCCTTCTGGTCGCCCAGCGGCGACTTGACGATGGTATCCCAGGTTCCGTCGATTGCAGCCATGATCTCTCTCCTGACAAAGAATCTTCAGCGCGCATCCGCGACGGATGCGGCGGGCACCACCTCAACCGGCAACCCGATGCTGTCAAGCTGGCCACGGACCTTCGCCGCGTCGCCGACGACGATCCAGACGGTCTTGGCCGGGTCGATTGCCGTGCGTGCCGCAGCGTCAAGCTCGGCTGCCGTCATCGCGCGATATTTTTGCGGGAGCGTCGCATAATAATCGTCGGGACGCTTGTAGAGGTCATTTTGCTGCAAAGCCCCAAGCACTGCGCCCGACGTTTCGAAATTGCCTGGCAGCGAGCTGATCGCATCGGTGATGGTGCGATCAAACTCTTCCTGGGTAATGCCCTTGGTGGTCAGGAACTCGGCAAAATCGGTCCGCAGCGATTTGATCGATTCGCCGGTCTTGTTGGCCTGCACCCCGGTGCCGAGCAGATAGGGCGTGTCGTGCTGGGCACGGCGGAACGACCCGTTGACGCCGTATGACCAATGCCGCGCCTCGCGCAGGTCCATGTTGACGCGCGACAGGAAATCGCCGCCGAGCGTGTCGTTGGCGGTGATCACCGGCAGCAGATCGTCGGTGCCGACCAGGCGCGTGGGAATCCCGGCGATGAGGAACGACTGCGGCGAATCGGGCCGGTCGATCAGCACGATCTTGGGCGCAGACGGTGCGGCCTTGACGCTGAAATCCTTGACGCCCGCCGGGCCGGTCGGCGTCCAGTCGCCAAAGCGCGCGTCGAACGCCGCCTTTACTTCGGCCAGCGGACGATCGCTGACGACGAAGATCTTGGCCTTGTCGGGCCGGATCCAGGCTTGCTGGAAGGCAATCAGATCGTCGCGCGTCAGCGCGGCCACCGCCTTGGCATCGCCGCTGCCAAACGACTTCGCGTAGGGATAGGCCGCGCCGTAGATCAGCTTGGGATAGACGCGCGTTGCCAGGCCCTGCGGGCTGGTCAGCTCGGCCGAGATTCGCGAAAGCTGCTGGTTCTTGACGCGGGCGACTTCCGCCGGGTCAAATTTCGGATGCCGCACGATATCGGCGAGCAATTCGGTCGAAGCGGCGAGGTTGGCGCTCGGTGTGAACAGGCCGACAACGGTGCGATCGGGCCCCGATCCGCTGGTGATGTTCGCGCCCAGCCGCTCCTTGGCTTCGGCGATCGCGATCGAATCGCGCGTGAGCGTGCCTTCGTCGAGCATGTCGAGCGTCAACGCCTGCGTGCCGAGCTTGCCCGGCACATCGGCGGCGACCCCCGCATCGAAGCTGATCGACGCCTGGGTGATCGGCACGGCGTTGCGATAGGCATAGACCAGTTCGATGCCGTTCTTGAGCTTGGCGTGCTCGACCTTGGGGAAGACCAGGCTCGACAAGGTGCCGACCGCGGGGAGGGCACCGCGCGTGCCCTTGACTTCAGGCTCGGGCGCAGCGGCGACCTTGGCCGGCGGTGTCGCCTCGACATAAGCATCGCGCGCGCCGGGCACGACGGTCAGCGCATAGACCGGACGCGTCAGCCATTTCGCGCTGGCCGCCTTGACTTGCGCGGGCGTCTGCGCGGCGAGTTCGGCCAGTTGCTTCTTGTAGAAGCCGGGATCGTTTTCATACAGCGCGCCTTCGGCGAGCGCGACCGCCTTGCCGCCGAAACCACCGGTCGATTCAAGCCCGGCAATGCGTGCCGCAGCATCGCGCGTCGCAACGCGCTGCACTTCATCCGCAGTCGGACCGTTGGCGATGACATCGGCAATGATCTCGTCGAGCCGCTTGGCGACCAGCGCCGGATCGACGCCCGGGCGCACATCGGCGCTGACCACGAACATGCCGACCTGCGCGAAGCTCTCATTGTTGGCCGACACGCGCACCGCGAGCTTTTCCTTGCGCACCAGCGCATTGTCGAGACGGCTGCTGGCGAGGCCGCCCAGCACCCCGGCGGTCACGTCCAGCGACACTGCTTCGGGGTTGTTGAGGCCCGGCACCGCCCACATGCGGTAGATGCGCGTGGTGGCAACGCGGTCCTTGATCGTTTCCACCTTGGGCGCGGCCAAAGTCGGCACGTCGGCGGCGGGCACGACGCTTTCCGGCCCCTTGGGGATCGCACCGAAATATTTCTCGACCAGCAGCTTGGCCTTGGCGGCATCGATATCGCCCGACAGCACCAGCACCGCATTGTTGGGGGCGTAATGGCTGCGGAACCAGGCCTTCACATCCTCGACGCTGGCCGAATCGAGATCGGCCATCGATCCGATCGTAGTGTGGCCATAAGGGTGCGTCGCGGGGAACAGCGTCTCGACCTGCTTATATTCGATCAGACCGAACGGCTGGTTGTCGCCTTGCCGCTTTTCATTCTGCACGACGCCGCGCTGCTCATCGACCACGCCGGGCGTGATCGCCCCGAGCAGATAGCCCATGCGGTCGCTTTCCAGGAACAGCGCGCGGTCTAGTGCTGCGACCGGCACCGTCTCGAAATAATTGGTGCGATCGAAATAGGTCGTGCCGTTGAGATCGGTCGCGCCGATCGCCTTGGTATAGGTGAAATAGTCCTTCGGCGCATTCTCGGAGCCGTTGAACATCAGATGCTCGAACAGATGCGCAAAGCCGGTCTTGCCCTTGGGCTCAAACTTCGAGCCGACATTGTACCACACGCTGATCGCGACGACCGGGGCCTTGCGATCGGTATTGACGATGACGCGCAGGCCATTGGCGAGGCGGAATTCGCTATAGGGAATATCGACTTGCTTGACCAATTCCGCGACCGGCACGGGCTTGGGCGCGGTCTGCGCAAAGGTCGGCACGGCGAGCGTGGCGAGCGCCACGCCGGAGAGCGCGAACAGCTTGACGGTCATCGATGGATCCCCTGGGAAATGGTGTGTGAATATAGGACTGTGTCAGCAGGCTATCGCACTGTTCTGGCCGTAGCAATCGCTGCGTTGAGGGGGTGGCGGTGGGGCGTGCTTGCTGGCGCGCGTTGAGGCGCTTCTTCCTCCCCTCCCTGCAAGGGAGGGGTCGGGGGTGGGTCGGCCAATGGCGGAGGTCACGTTCGACCACGGGCCGACCCACCCCTCAGTCCCCTCCCTTTCAGGGAGGGGAGGGGCGTGGGGCTGGCAGCACTCTCTCCTGTCGACCTGGGGAGCGAGGCAGCGATCACGGGCGATAGACGCGCTCGATCTTCTTGCGGAGGTCCTCGCGCCAGAACAATACCGGCTTGGTCTTGTGCGCGACGAACAGCAGGGCCTGGTCGGCATAATGCGGTGATTGCGGCCGAGTCGTCGCCGCACCATAAGGCTGCACCGAGTCCGAGCTGACGCGCCCCGCTTTGTCCCAGGTCATGAACATGATGAAGCTGTCGCCATGCTTCACCACCAGTCGCCCGTCATCGGCTTCATCCCAGGTCGAGGCGGCGCGCAGCACGTCGGGGCCACCGTCGAGCGGCAAGTCCACCGCGCCATGCCGCAAGCGCAACACGGTGCCGAGCGGCGGATCGAGCGTGCCGAAATGCCGTTGCAGATACCCCGCCGCCTTGGCCAGCGCATCGCGCGGGTCGAGCTCGGGGCGACGCGGATAATGCCATTTCTGCCCGGTGCGCAGCAGGATCGCGGCGAGCGCCTGCCCGCTATGATGGCCATCGAAATCCCAGTTCCACCGCTGGAGCAGCGCTTGTGCCTGCACCAGTTGCGCATCGCCGTGCGGATCGACGCGGGCGATGTCGCCATACCAGCGCGCCGCCCAGCTCAAGCGGCTGATGCCGGTATCATATTTGATGCGCCGCAGATCCTCCGCGCTGATCGAGGGGTGCGCGCCCATCAGTTCCACCGCGCGGGTGCCGCGATTGGTGGTGTCGGTCTCGATGCCGAGCAGCGGTGAATAGGCGGCGGGATTGAGCTCGGACCCCGCCCCCGCCGCCTGGAACGGGGTGTTGTTGGCGTTGACGAGAAAGCCCGAGGCGGGGTTCACGTTGCGCGGCACTTGCGCGAACGGCACCGTACCGGGGGCGAAATCGCGCGAGGTGTCGCCGGGCAGAACGTGACGGTAATCGAACCCCGGTTTGCGGTTGGGGAAGCTGGCATTGTAGAAATAAGCGATGTTGCCGTGCGCGTCGCCATAGAGGAAATTGGTCGCGGGCACGCCCTGGATCGCCAGCGCCTTCTGCCATTCGGCAAAGTCACGCGCGCGGGTGAGGCGGTAATATTCCTCGATCATGCGGAGCTGGTCGGCCCCGGCATAACGGATCGCATAGGCGCCGCTTTTGTTGACGATCACCGGCCCCTGCACCGCGCGATACGCCATTTTGGGGATCGGCAGCACGAACGGGCCGAAGCGCACCTTCAGCCACACGCGCTGCGCCTGCAGCGGACGCCACGCACCATCGAAGCGATAGTGGGTGCGATCGGCATCGAGCGTCAATTTATAGACGTCGGTCAGATCGGGGCGGTTGACGGTGTTGGTCCAGCCGAGATGTTCGTTATGGCCGAGCACCGGGAAGGGCACGCCGGGAAAGGTCGCGCCGGAAAAATGCCAGCCGCTGCCCGATTGCACGCTCAGTTCATACCAGGCGACCGGGCCGCTCCACGGCTGATGCGAATTGGCGATGACGCGGGTGAAGCCATCGGCCGAACGCTTCGGGCCGACAACAAAGGCGTTCGAGCCGTTGGGCATGGCTTCACCCGTCGCCGGTAACGCCGCCGGATCGGGGCTGTCGGGCACGGACCCGGCGCTTTCCCGCGGCAAGGCGGTGTCGCCCGACAATGCGCCGAGCGTCTGGTCGAGCCCGAAGAAGAACGGGGTGCGCAGCACGAAGCCGGTCGCAATGTCCTCGCCATTGGCCGGGAACAGCCGCGCGAGGCGGATCTCGCCCGGATGCCGCCGCGCATAAGCGTTGAGCCCGCTGGCATAGGCATCGAGCAAGGCGCGTACATCGGCCGGCTGCTTCGCATAATCGCGCTGTGCGGTCTCGCGCGCGCCGAGCAGGCGCAAGGTGTAATCGACCTTGGCCCCGTCCGCGCCCTGCAGCGCACCGAGCCGCCCGCGCGCCATCGCCACCGCTTCCTGCAGCGTCGCGAAATCATCTTCGGCATGGGCATAGGCCACGCCGTACGCGACATCGGGATCGGTCTTGCCGAAGATATGCGGCACGCCGAAGCGATCGCGGGCGATGACGCTATCGTAATGATGGGCGGGCGGTGGCGTTACACGGATCGCGACCAGCGGCTCCCACACCGCAAGAGCGAGGCCGAGCCCCAATAGCAACACGCCCAAGCCGACCGCCGCCCGCCGCAATCCCCGCATCCACCCTGACCTTTTATCGTTTGCGTCAGGGTGTAGCGGGGCGGCGGCGGTACGACGAGGGGATAATCACACCCCGGCGGGCTTGGCTTAGAACCCCGCCTTGATCGTCACGAAATACTGGGCGGGCGCGCCCGCCAGCAGCGTCTGGTTGTCGCCCGAATAGCCAAAACCGTTCGATCCGATCGTCGAGATATATTTCTTGTCGAACAGATTGGTCGCGTTGCCCTGGATTTCGAACTTGCGGTCGCCGATCGTGACGCGGGCACCGATCGTTGCGTCGACCAGGACACGGTCGGGCACCGACTGGTCGTTGGTATAGGTGAAGTAACGTCGGCTCATATAATCCGCGCCGACGCGACCGAAGAACATGCCCTTGTCATAGGTCAGCTCGGCCTTGGCAAGATGCTTGGGCGTGTCGACGGTTTGCTTGCCCCGGATGTTCTGCACCACGCCGCCGACCGTTACGTTGTCGCGATAGGTCGAGTCGTTGTAGCTGTACGAAGCGTAGACGCCGAAGCCGTAGCCGATCTTGGCTTCCAGCGCGGTCTCGATGCCGTAGGCGCGCACCGAACCGACGTTGGACAGGATCGGCGGGTTGCCGACGATCCCGGCACCGACCGTCTGCGCCAGCGTGCGGTTCTGGAAATCGATATAATAGCCAGCGACCGAGGCGTTTATGCCGCTATGATGATAGCGCGCGCCGACTTCATAGGTGTCAGATGTTTCAGGCTTCAGCTTGTTGGTCGTCAGCAGCGCATTAAACCCGGCCTGCGTGGTAGCGAACGGTCCGCTCGTTGCCGCTGCGACGAACGCGCGCGTCACTTCGGTGAAATCGCCGAACAATTCGACCTGATTGCCCAGCTTGTAGTTGAGCCCTGCGTGCGGCTGGAAGAAATCCTTCACCTGGATCCGGCCCGAGGCAAGGCCGCCCGACACGATCGGCGTGGCCTTGTTGGTGACCGAAAAGCCCTTCCAGCCAAGATCGACCGTCAGATCGCCGAGCGCGATCTTGTCCTGCACATAATATTGCACGGTGTCGGTCTGATAGGTGTTGTACCACTGAGTCGCGAACGGAAGATACTGGAAGTGCAGGGCATCGCGTGTCGGCGTGGTGCGACTGTCGAGCCCGTAATAGCGCCGGGCTTGGCGGAAATCGTTGACTTCATACCAGCCGCCGACGGTGAAATCGTTAAAGGCGAGCTTGGTGCCCAGCGAGCCGAACACACCCTTGCGGTGAATGTCATATTCGGTGGTCCGCACCGAAATCGGCACGCCCGACGGCGAGGGGACATACGGCGTGAACCAGATGCCCTGGCCGTGGTTCGCATGGTAATAGGCCTTCAATTCGCCGTGGACGGTCGCGCCCTTGGCGGTCTCGACGCCAAGCGAGGCGAGATAATCCTGTCGCAGGCCCGCAGCGTCATAATAGACATCGTCGGCATTGGCATAAGGGGCGGGTGTAACCGTGCCCGCCGCCGGATTGAGTTTGGGGGCACCGGTGTAGCCGCTGTTCGCGCCGGTATCCGCGATCAGCACCGCCAGCGGGAAGTTGTTGGAGATATTGTCGTTGCGCAGGCCGAGGCGCTTGATCATGTCGAGCGACAGATCCTGAAAATCATTCTCGCGGCGATCGGAGAAATCGAAGGTGCCGACCAAGCGCACCGGGCCGACGGGGGCGATGAACTTGGCGTTGACCTGGTTCTGGCGCTGGACGCCATAGCCCTTCCATTTGTCGGTATCGAGGAAGCCGTAGGAGACATACGCGCTCGGCCCGTTCTCGCCGAGCACGCCGGTGTCGAGGCGACCGAAGGCGCGCACCGTGTTGGCGCTGCCATAAGTGCCGTTGAGCGTCAGCCCGAAGGTCGGCTTGGGGTCGCTCGAGAAAAATTCGACAGTGCCGCCGAGATTGTTGGTGGCTTGGGTGCCGATCGAGCCCGACCCCTGCGACACTTCGGTACGGCCAACGTTTTCGGGCGAAATCGCGCGGCTGATGTGCAGGCCGTTGGTATTGCCATACGACCCGTCGCCGAGCGGAATGCCGTCGAGTGTGAAGCCGATCTGGTTCTGGTTGAAGCTGCGGATCGAAACACGCTCGGACCATTCATAGGCACCGAAGGCATCGGCCGACTGGAAGTTGACGTTGGGGAGCTTGGCGATTGCTTTCAGCGGGCTGGTGCCGGCGGCGAGGATCGCAATGTCGGCCTGGTTGAGCTGCTGCACCTGGCGCGTCTGGCCCTTGCCGACGATGATGATGTCGCCGCCCGCGTCATCGGTGACGGGAGGTGCCTCCGGGACCGGGGCATCGGGTGTCGGAACGGCAGACGTGTCTCGGGCGGAGGCAGCGAGCGGCCACGCCAGGGCGGCACCCGCGAGGAGGCAAAGCGTAAAACGACGCATGGTCGATCCCCTGAAAAGTGTTTTTTTTGCAGGCACTACTCCCCGCGCCCAGTGCCGGACCTAGCCATGCTGCGTTGCGGAAATACGTAAATCCCGCGTCAAGCGGATGACGATTTCTGCTGGTAGATCGTCCCATAGAGAATCCTGCGCGAGTCGCTCTTGTGTTGCATAAGTGCAACACTACATCGGGCCGGAAGAAGGAGGGACACTTCCCAATGAACATCGAAAAATTCACCGACCGCGCGAAAGGCTTTCTGCAATCCGCGCAAACCGTCGCGATCCGGATGAGCCATCAACGCATCGCGCCCGAACATATTCTGAAGGCGCTGCTCGAGGATGAGCAAGGCATGGCTTCGGGCCTGATTTTGGCAGCCGGTGGTGACGCCAGGCGCGCAATGACCGAGACCGACCTCGCGCTCTCCAAAATCCCTGCCGTGTCGGGCAGCGACGCACAAGCGACCCCGGGGCTCGACAATGATGCGGTGCGCGTGCTCGACCAGGCCGAGCAGATCGCGACCAAATCGGGCGACAGCTTCGTCACGGTCGAGCGGCTGCTGGTCGCGCTGGCGCTGTCGCTCAACACCGTGGCGGGCAAGGCGCTGAAGACCGCGGGCGTGACGCCCGAGGCGCTGAACGCTGCGATCGAAAAGGTGCGCAACGGCCGTGTCGCCGATAGCGCGGGGGCCGAGGACAAGTTCGATGCGCTCAAGAAATTCGCGCGCGACCTGACCCAGGCGGCGCGCGACGGCAAGCTCGACCCCGTGATCGGCCGCGACGAGGAAATCCGCCGCACGATCCAGATTCTGGCGCGCCGCACCAAAAACAACCCCGTGCTGATCGGCGAACCCGGCGTGGGCAAGACCGCGATCGCCGAGGGCCTTGCCCTGCGCATCGCCAATGGCGACGTGCCCGACACGCTGAAGGACCGTCGCCTGATGTCGCTCGACATGGGGTCGCTGATCGCCGGCGCCAAATATCGCGGCGAGTTTGAGGAACGCCTCAAGGGCGTGCTCGACGAAGTGAAAGCCGCCGAGGGCGACATCGTTTTGTTCATCGACGAGATGCATCAATTGATCGGCGCGGGCAAATCCGAAGGCGCGATGGATGCGGGCAATTTGCTGAAACCCGCGCTCGCGCGCGGCGAGTTGCACTGCGTCGGTGCGACCACGCTCGATGAATATCGCAAATATGTCGAGAAGGATGCAGCACTCCAGCGCCGTTTCCAGCCGGTGTTCGTCGGCGAGCCGACCGTGCCCGACACGATCTCGATCCTGCGCGGCCTCAAGGAAAAATACGAGCTGCACCACGGCGTGCGCATCACCGATGCTGCGATCGTGGCAGCAGCGACGCTCTCCAACCGCTACATCACCGATCGGTTTTTGCCCGACAAGGCGATCGATTTGATGGACGAGGCCGCCAGCCGCATCCGCATGGAGGTGGAGAGCAAGCCCGAGGAGATCGAAATCCTCGACCGGCGGATCATCCAATTGAAGATCGAGCGCGAAGCGTTGAAGCGCGAGAGCGACGAAGCCTCGCGCGACCGGCTGGTGAAGCTCGACGGCGAGTTGGCCAATCTCGAACAGCAATCCTCCGAGCTGACCACGCGCTGGCAGGGTGAGAAGGACAAGATCTCGGCCGAGGCCAAGCTGAAGGAACAGATCGACGCCGCGCGGCTCGAACTGGAACAGGCGCAGCGTGCGGGCGACCTTGCCAAGGCGGGCGAGCTGTCCTACGGGCGCATCCCCGAATTGCAGCGGCAATTGGATGCGGCGGCGGGCGCGACCAAGGGCGCAATGCTGCGCGAGGAAGTGACCGGCGAGGACATTGCCGGGGTGGTCGCACGCTGGACCGGGATTCCGGTCGAGCGGATGCTGGAAGGCGAGCGCGACAAATTGCTGCAGATGGAAGCGACGATCGGCAAGCGCGTGATCGGCCAGCAAAATGCGATCCGTGCGGTGTCGACCGCGGTGCGCCGCGCGCGTGCGGGGTTGCAGGACCCGAACCGGCCGCTGGGTTCGTTCCTGTTCCTCGGGCCGACGGGCGTCGGCAAGACCGAGCTGACCAAGGCGCTCGCCGAATTCCTGTTCGATGATCCCACCGCAATGGTGCGCATCGACATGAGCGAGTTCATGGAAAAGCACGCGGTCGCGCGGCTGATCGGCGCGCCTCCCGGCTATGTCGGCTATGAGGAAGGCGGCGTGCTGACCGAGGCGGTGCGGCGGCGGCCCTATCAGGTGGTGTTGTTCGACGAGGTCGAGAAGGCGCATGGCGATGTGTTCAACATCCTGTTGCAAGTGCTCGACGATGGGCGGCTGACCGACGGCCAGGGCCGCACGGTCGACTTCACCAACACGATCATCGTGCTGACCTCCAACCTCGGCAGCCAGGTGCTGACGACGCTCGGCGAAGGCGAGGATGTCGCGAGCGTCGAGCCGCAAGTGATGGAAATCGTGCGCGGGCATTTCCGCCCCGAATTCCTCAACCGCTTGGACGAGATCGTGCTGTTCCACCGGCTGGGCCAGGCGGAGATGGCGCCGATCGTCGATATCCAGGTGCAACGCATCGCGACGCTGCTCGGCGAACGCAAGGTGACGCTGGAGCTGACCGATGCCGCGCGGGCGTGGTTGGGCCGCGTTGGCTATGATCCGGTGTACGGCGCGCGCCCCCTGAAGCGCGCGGTGCAGCGCTATTTGCAGGACCCGCTCGCCGACCTGATCCTGCGCGGCAGCGTGAAGGATGGCGCAACGGTGCGGGTCGACGAAGGCGACGGGAAACTGGAGCTGACCGTCGACTGATACGAAAAGGGGCGGTTCCCTTGCAGGAACCGCCCCTTCGCGTTGCTATGATGCGGTTGGCTTACCAGTCGACCTTGGCGCCGAAGCGGACGAAGCGGCCGATAAAGCCCTGGCTTTCCCATGCCACGTTATAGCCGAAGCCCGTGTCATAGGTCTGGCCCGGGTTGAAGTCAGGCTTCACGTCGAACACGTTGAGGACGTTTGCGTAGAAGGTGAAGCGGCTGCCCACCTTGACGCTCGCGCTCATGTCCACATCGATGAAGCGGCGCGCGCGGCACTTGTACGGCGAGCCGTCCGAGTAGGTGTAGACCGATACACCGCCATTGTTGGCGCAATCGCCCGGAACGCCGCCGTAATCGACCGACGCCATGTCATAGCCGCTGGTGTAATAGGCCGTCGCGCTCAACGTACCCTTGCCGTTGAAGTCGAGCGTGTTCTGCCAGCTGCCACGCCACTTCGGTGCACCCGAGCACGACGTGATGTTGCACGGGCTGAGCGATCCGTCGAAGCGCTGGATCGTACCGTTCGGCTGGACCTGCTCGAGATTGATCAGATACGTCGCATCGACGCGGCTGGTGAGGTTGATGCCATGGCCCAGCGGGATCCGTGCCGTACCCGACATGTCGAGCCCCGACGTCGTTTCCGAAGTCGTGTTGATGAAGCTGTACTGGATGAAGCCCAGCTGCGGCAGCGCGGTCGGGAAGTTCGGATCCGCCACGCCCGGCTTCACGGTGATGCCGGGAACATTGACCACGCCGTTATTGGCATAATAGGCCGCAGCCACACCCGAATAATCCGGTGCCCCGATCAGGCCCTTGATCTTGATGTGGTAGTAATCGAGCGTGAAGCTGAGACGACGGGTCGGCTCGAAGACGATGCCCCCGGTAATGCTCGTCGACTTTTCGGGCTTCAAATTGGGATTGCCCGCCGACGTCAGACCGTAGGTGTACGCCTGCGTTGCATAGGTGTCGCCCCCGTGCGCCGCGATATAGGCCGCACCGCCGGCCTGGGTCGGCGAAACCGTCGCCGTGACATAACCGGTCGTCGGCTGGCCATAGGCTTCCTGGAAGCTCGGGATGCGGAAGCCACGCGACCACGTCCCGCGGATCTTCAGCTGCTCGATCGGCTTGAAGATCGCGGTGACCTTCGGCGAGAAGTTGCTTTGGCCCGACGAATAATCGTCATAGCGACCGGCACCGGTAAGCGTGAGCATCTTGAACACCGGCGCTTCGATTTCGAAGAAGGCCGATTTCACGTTGCGGCTACCCGCCGTGCTCACCGAGTTGATGCTGTAATAGCGGTCGGCGGGGTTGACCTCATTCGGGGCGTTCGCGCTCGGATTGTTGACCGATTCGTGACGGTAGGCAACGCCAACCGCCGTCGTCAGATCGCCGCCCGGGAGCGTGAAGAACGCCTTGGACAGCGTGCCCTGGACTTGCCACAGCTTCGAGGTCGACAAGTTGTTGTTGGTCGGCGCGATATAGTCGCGCATCGCCTGCGTGTTGAGGACGGATCGACGAAGTTGAACGAGCCATCGTTGATCACGTTGATCAGACGCTGCGCGTTGAGATAGTTCTTGTTGGTGACCTTCAGATCGACTTCGGAATAGGTCGCATCCGCATTATAGTGCCAGCCTTGGCCGAACGTGCCCTGGATCCCGCCTGCGAAGCGATAGGTCTTGGCATCGGTCAGCGAGATACGCGGCTGATCGTAGCGATAGTTCACCCGCGCCTGCTGGCCCAGCGATGCGAACGGATTGTTCGGATTGAGCGTGCCATTGGCCGCGGTGCAGGCGACGGTCGTGCCGCGCGGGCAGACATAGACCGGCAGGAGAACCGGGCTGAGCGTGAATTGCGTGCCGCCCGCCGCAGTCTGGCCCGCGAAGTTCAGCGGCGAGATGCTGCTGTTGGTCTGCGTTTCGTAGAAATTGCCCATCAAATAGGCCTGCGCCTGGCTGCCGACATTGACGGTCAGATGCGCGGTCGCCCCGAAGCGCTGCTCCTCCGGGATTTCCATCAGATAATCTTTGACGTTGTCCTGCGAGCAGACCAGCGAACCGGTCGGCGTGCCTGCCGCTGCAGCCTGCGCCTGCTGTGCCGCCGTCAAGGTGATCGCGGTCAGGTCGCGGCAACCAGCCGCCGGATTGAGCAACTGGAATTGCGAGCCGGGAACGGCGCTGCCGTTCAGATAAGGCCGCACGACCGGTACGCGCGTCGCACCCAGGCCGCCAAAGGTGCCATCGCCCTGAATGCCGTTGATCGTCTCGTTGGGCAAGCAGGTGCCACCCGCCTTACAGATCGCGCTGTAATTGTTGGTGTTCCACGGATAGCCACGATCGCGGGCGAAGATCGGGTTGTCATGCTGGAATTCGGCATTGACGTAGAAGTTGAAGCCCTGCTCGCTGAGCTTGCCATAACCATAGGTCACGTCCGCGCGCGTTTCGCCACCGTCGCCGCGCTGCGAGATGCCAGCCGACGCGTTGGCGTGAAGTCCAACAATTTGCTTCTTCACGACAACGTTGACGACGCCTGCAACCGCGTCGGCACCATAAGTTGCCGAAGCGCCGTCCTGCAGGACGTCGACCTTCTCGACAATCGCCTGCGGAATGGTGTTGAGATCGACAAAGCTGCGCTGGCCGTCATCCCCGAGCGGATAGATTGCGGAGCGCAGACCGTCGAACACCGTCAGCGTGTTGCCGGTGGTGAGGCCGCGGAGCGAAACCGCTGTCGCGCCGGTGGCGAAACCGAAGCTGTTCCACGCGCGCGTCATCGTGCCGGCACCGTTGGCAGGAATGGTCTGCAGCGCTTCAGCGATGGTGTTCTGGCCGCGATTGGCAAAGTCTTGCGCGGTCAGCGTGTTGATCGGTGCGGCACCGGCGGCGGCGCTGTTGCGGATCAACGAGCCGGTGACGACGATGTCCTGGCCCTGGCTACCCGTGTCGGGCTGCGCTTGCTCGGGTGCCGTCGCGGCCGGGGCGGCGGCGGCTTGCTGGTCCTGCGCAACCGCGGGAACTGCGGTGAGGAGCAGCGCAGTGGATGCGGCCCCCGTCAGCAGCCGTGCCTTGCGCGCGATAAAATCTGTTCCGATCACGTCATTTCCCTTGCTGACCGCACGCATCTACGAAGCATTCGCACCGCGGCGTTGTTTGCAAATCTCGTGACCGAACATGTGCCCGGCCCCCCGAGACATGCGCATGGGATGAAGCGCTCAAGGCACGCTGTAAAGCCAGCCGCGCACGTTCGGTTACGCTTTCATTTCACTCTGTTACATAAAAACAACAACTTCGTTGCGTGCGCGTAGCAATTGAACAAAAAAGGGCGGCCCCTTCACAGAGACCGCCCTTAAGACCGAAGCTATAGCGCAGGTTTTAGAACTTGAAGTTTGCGCCTGCCTGGAAAGTACGGCCGACGATGCCAGCGTTGTGCCACGAGGTCAGATAGTTCGGTTGCGTGGTATAAGCGTTGTTCGCGAAGATCGGCGCGCGTGCGTTGAACGCGTTACCGACGGTGAAGAAGAACTTGAACTTGTCGTTCACGGTAAAGTCGACGTTTACGTCTGTGTAGATGAAGCTGTTGATGTTGCAGAAGGAGGTGCCCCCGCTCGCATCCTTGTAAACAACAGCCGCGCACGACGTATCGCCATTAACCGAGGTCGACTGATCGGCGGCGACCGCCTTCATCCGTCCGACATAATAGGTCGTGGTGGTGAGCGCGACCTGACCCAAGATCAGCGTATTCTGCCAGTTGCCGCGCCAACGCGGCGTGCCACCGCCCGACGACAGATCTTCCGGACCAACCGTGCCGGCATAATGCTGCACCGCGCCACCGGCCGGATGGAGATCGTATTTCATGGTCTCCTGCACGTCGAGGCGGGTCTCGAAATGCAGACCGGACGTGATCGGAACCCGTGCGCTGGCACCGAATTGCAGGCCGGCGATCACCTCGTACGACGCATTCACATAAGGCGCGTTGAGCACCAGGAGACGCGGCAGTGCATTGAGCGAGAACGGATCCGCCGCATCGATCACGTTGCACGAATAACCGGTGCCCACCGCGGCGACCGCAGCGCAGGCCGCCGCAGCAGCGGCAGCGGCCGAGGCGAAGGTCTTCGATTCAACCGAGTAATAAGCGTTGATCGCATCCGACGTCTGTGGACCGGTGACGATCAGATTCGACTTCTTCACGTTGAAATAGTCGGCGGTCAGCGTCAGCCAGCGCACCGGCTCGATGACCGTTCCGACGGTAAAGCTCTTCGACTTTTCCGGCTGGATGTTGGGGTTACCGACATAGCCACGGCCGAGGCTGTAGGCCACGGTGTAAGCGGCGTTGTTGGGATGCGCGGCCTTGAACCCGGCGTCTGGCGTCTGGCCGACGAAGCCCGAATACGAGCTGCGAGGATCCGATTCGGCAAAGGTCGGTGCGCGGAAGCCTTCCGAATAGGAACCGCGCAGCGCGATCTCCTTGATCGGCTGGAACTTCGCCGTCGCCTTTGGCGAGAAACGACCGATCCCGGTCGAATAATGATCGTAGCGACCCGACAGATTGACGTTGAGCACGCTCAGCACGGGCACGTCAAATTCGAAGAAGCCAGCCCAGACCGAGCGTTTGCCATAAGCCTGCGCGGTCGAGAGACCGGGCACGTCGAGGTTCGGGTTGAGGCTGTTATTGGTGAGCGTTTCGCGGCGGAACTGTCCACCAACGGCCAGCTTCGAATCGCCGCCCGGCAAGGTGAACAAGGTGCGGCTGAGCGACGCATCGACGGTCGCTTCGCTGGACTTCGACAGCGCAGTGATCGGCGGCAGAACCGCATCCCGCACCGCCTGCGAGTTCAGGCTCGGATTGACGAAATTGTAAGAGCCCGTGTTGATCGCCTTGATCAGCGCAGCTTCATTCGCCCAACCGTAAACGGTGTAACGCAGATTGTCCTGCGAATAGGCCGCCTGAACGCTCCAGTCCCAGCTATCGCCGAAATGGCCGCTCAGGCCGCCGGAAACGCGATACACTTCGTTGATGCGCTTGCTGCCGGAGTCGACGTCGCCGAACAGATAGTAGATGCGCGCCGCACCTGCGGCGGGATTAGCAGCATAAGCGGCGGCATAGGGGTTGTTCGGGTTCAACTGCCGGTCGGCAGCGGTCGAGCAGTTGATGCCCGACGAGCAGATGTAGACGGGAAGGACGATACCCGGGTTGCTCGTTGCGGTCGAAGGCTGGCCGCCGAACGCCTGGGTTTGGCGGATCGCACGCGGCGGGTTGATGATGTCGACACGGTCGCGCGCATAGCTCCCCGCGAGATATCCCTCGATGTTGTCGCTGATACGGAGGCTCAGGCGCGCAACGGCGTCCATCCGCTCCTGCCGCGGTAGGATCTGGGCATATTCATTGGTGATATCGTGTGCGCAGGCTGTACCGACGCGCGAACTCGTGTTCTCCGAGAACGTGCCGAACGGACAATTTGCGAGCGGCGTCAAGGAAGTGAACAGCGCTGGCGTGGTCGCATTGGCGACCGAGCCCGCAAGCGGATTGTTGAGGTCGGTCTGGGTCACGCGGGTGACGACCGCATTGGGGGTCGCCTGGGTCAGCGTGTCGTCCGCGCGATTGTTGTCCTGGCCGTTGATCCGCCGCAGGTCGAGCGTGTTGAAGGGGAAGCCGCGCGATGCAGCGGTGATGCGGCCGCCAAATTCGTAATCGCCGCCGACATAGACGTTGAAGCCCTGACGGTCGTAATCACCATAGCCAGCGAGCAGATGGGCGCGATACTTCTGCCCGTCGCCCTTTTCGGTCGCGCCGCCCTGGACGCCGCCTTCGATGCCGGTGACGTGCTTGCGCGTGATGATGTTGACCACGCCGCCAATCGCGTCCGCGCCGTAGGTCGACGAGGCACCGTCCTTGAGCACCTGGACCTGCTGCACATTGACCAGCGGGATGCTGTTCAGATCGACATAAGCATTATGGCCATCGTCGTTGAGCGGGAAGTTGGTCGAACGCAGCCCGTCGATCAACACCAGTGTCGAGGAAACGCCGAGGTTGCGCAGCGAGATCGCAGCACCGCCGGCCGAAAAGCCGCTGGTGAAGCCGTTGCCGATCGAGCCAGCGCCATCGGCGGAGATGGAGCGGACTGCATCGGTGATGTTGGTGATGCCGGCGCGCTCAATGTTCTGCGCGGTGACCACGGTGATCGGCAGTGCTGTCTCGGCCGCGCTCCGCCGGAAAATCGACCCGGTAACAACGATATCTTTGTCTTTATCTTCGTCGGCGGCTGCGGCGGTTGGCGCAGCTTGGGCAGGCAACGTCGCCGTCTGCGCAAAGGCTGGACCGGCCGACAGCGCGATCAGCAGCGCGACCGGCGCTGCACTGGAACGAAGGCGCGCAAAAGCGCGAGCTTGCGTGGTCTGCATCAATGAAAAACCCCCAGATGGTGCGCAATGGCGCAGCGTTGTGTCGGCGATCGCGAACCCCCGAGATCACCGCAATGCAGCTAGACTGTAACGATCCCACAGCATTGTAAAGAGGCCGACACGGAACTTTCGCCAAGTGTCGCTGCGGTGCAACACTCTTGCGTTACACGCCCCGCCCGGCCCGCAAACCGCTCATTCGCTGCGCGGCATCGGCCCTGCGACCAGCAGTGGATCGATCTTCGCATCGTGCCATTTCAGGCTCCAGTGCAGATGCGGACCCGTCGCGCGCCCGGTCATGCCCGACAGCGCAACCGGCTGCCCACGGCGCACCCGTTCCCCCACGCGCACGTCGATTCGCGACAAATGCAGGAAGGCGGTGTTGAGCCCCATGCCGTGATCGATCATCAGCAGATTGCCCTCCAGCGTGAAGGGGTGATCCGCCGCGAGGATGACCACGCCATCGGCTGGCGCAAGGATGACCGAGCCCTGCGGCTTGGCGATATCGACACCAGAATGATACGATCCCGCCTCACCATTTTTGTAGATCCGCTGCGATCCGAACAGCGTGGAGATGCGGCCGGTGGTTGGCCACAAAAAGGGCTGCCGCCAGCCCTGCGAGTCCGAGGAAACGCGCCGCGCGGCGTTGATCTGCGCCAGTTCGGCCGGGCGCAACCGATCGAATTCGGGTTGCGGCAAGGGGATCTTGGGCAAGGAATTGAGCCGCGAAATGTCCCAGCCACGCGGCGCGATGGTGAGGGTATCGCGCACCACCCGCCCGTCATCGAGCGTCGCGATCAGGCTGGCGGTGGGCTTGGCGTCGCGATCAAAGGCGATCAGGAAACGCCCGTCAGGCGCGACCGGGATGGTTTCGCCGTTGAAGGACAGCAGACTGGTGTTGGATGGCGCAATACCGATCACCAGCCCGCCCTGGATCAAGTTGCCCGAATAGCTGAAGCTGATCCGCTGCGGTTCGCGCTGCGGCTGCGGGGTGGCCCGGCGCGCGACCGGCGGGGTGCTGACCGGTTGAACGGTCGGGCGTT
Organism: Sphingomonas echinoides ATCC 14820; assembly: GCF_000241465.1. Classification (GTDB taxonomy): domain Bacteria; phylum Pseudomonadota; class Alphaproteobacteria; order Sphingomonadales; family Sphingomonadaceae; genus Sphingomonas; species Sphingomonas echinoides. The sequence continues at coordinate 2,794,233 of NZ_JH584235.1, read as the reverse complement.
CGGGCGCGGTCGCACAACTGCCCAAGGCGACCAGGGCCATCGCCGCGACCGCCCCCCATCCTGTTCGCACCAGCCCCCCGCGACGCGTCATTCCGATGCCATCGCCTCGGTCGCGATTTGCGCGCTGGCATAGGCTTCCTGCCGCGCAACGCTCCAATAGCGCAAATCGTCGAGCGCGATCCGCGCGCCGCTCACCGCACACACGACATGATCGCCCGGGGCCAGCACGCGAAAACCGTTCGCCATGAAATGCAGCCGCGCCGGGCGATCGGAATTGGACATCAGCATAAGCGCAGGCTTTTCGAAAATAGGAGTGGATCAGAGCAGCGTCGGCTGCTCGGGCTTGGGCGCACCATAGGCTTTGGTGCCCGCGCGCTCAACCTTGGCGTCAACCTGACCGTCCCGAAAGTGGAGCGTGACGGTGGTGGCGGCGCGCGCCGCGTCGGCCGAGCCGACCACCGCGCCCGAGGGCCGCGCCGAGACGAAGGCGTAGCCGCGGTCGAGAATGGCATTGGGGCCAAGCGATTCGACCAGCCGCCACGTCGCCGCCAGCCGATCGCGCGCGCGCTCCAATTGCCGGTCGAGCGTCGCCAGGCGCAGCGCGCCCGCCGACCGATCGAGCTGGCCGCGCGCCACCACCACGCGGCGTTCCAGCCCGCGATCGAGCCGGGCGCCGAGATCATCCGCTTTCTGCCGCTGCGGCCCAAGCAGCGCGTCGCGGCGCGGCAGCACGCGCACCAATGCGGTGAGCTGCTCGCGTCCGCGATCGGCATAGCGCCGCGCGCATTTCTCGGTGCGGGTGCCGTAGCCCGCCAGCGTCAGGCGCAGATCGGCGAGCACCGGCACCGCCATCTCGGCCGCCGCCGTGGGCGTCGGCGCGCGCAGATCGGCGGCGAAATCGGCGAGCGTGGTGTCGGTTTCGTGGCCGACCGCGGAGATGATCGGGATGCTGCACGCCGCAATCGCGCGCACCACCACTTCCTCGTTGAACGACCACAGATCCTCGATCGAGCCGCCGCCGCGCGCGACGATGACGAGGTCGGGCCGCGTCTCGGGCGACATCGCGTCGAAGCCGCGCACGGCGGCGGCAACTTCCTCGGCCGACCCTACGCCCTGCACCTTGACCGGCCACACCAGCACATGCGTCGGGCAGCGATCCTCGAGCCGGTGGAGGATGTCGCGGATGACGGCGCCGGTCGGCGAAGTGACCACGCCGATCCGGCGCGGCAGGAACGGCAGGCGCTTTTTGGCGGACGCAGCGAACAGCCCCTCGCCTGCCAGCTTTGCCTTCAATTTCTCGAGCAGCGCCATCAGCGCACCCTCGCCTGCCAGCTCCATGCGATCGATCACGATCTGATATTTGGAACGGCCGGGATAAGTGGTGACCTTGCCGGTCGCGATCACCTCGGCCCCATCCTGCGGCGTGAAGCCCAATTGCGCGACATTGCCCTTCCAGATGACGCCATCGATCACGGCGCTATCGTCCTTGAGGCTGAGATAGGCATGGCCCGAGGCGACGCGCTTATAGCCCGAAATCTCGCCGCGCAGCCGGACGAAGCCGAACTCGCTTTCGACGACGCGCTTGAGCTTTCCCGCGAGTTCGCCCACGCTCATCGGGGCGGCGTTGTCCCCTGCGACCGGCTCGTCTAGGAGCGCGCCTACGCCCTCTCGCCGGGCAATCTCTAGAAAAGGGTCCGCCATTGAATGTCCTGTTGATCGGCTCGGGTGGTCGCGAACATGCGCTGGCATGGAAGCTCGCGCAATCACCGCGCCTCGGTACACTGTTCGCCGCACCCGGCAATCCGGGCATTGCAGCGCATGCCGAAATCGCAGGGCTGGACGTGACCGATCATGAAGCCGTCATCGCCTTTGCGCGAGAGCATGCGGTCGAACTGGTGGTGATCGGCCCCGAGGCGCCGCTGGTCGACGGGCTCGGCGATAGTCTCCGCGCCGCCGGGATCGCGGTGTTCGGGCCGAACCAGGCCGCAGCCCAACTGGAAGGATCGAAGGCCTTTACCAAGGCGCTGTGCGACCGCGCTGACATCCCGACCGCGGGCTATGTCCATGCGACGAGCCGCGCCGAGGCGCGCTTTGCGCTCGATCGCTTCGGCGTGCCGGTGGTGGTCAAGGCCGATGGCCTCGCCGCCGGCAAGGGCGTGACCGTGGCGACCACGCGCGAGGAGGCGGAAGGCGCGCTGGCCGATCTGTTCGGCGCGCGCGGCGGGGAAGCGGTGATCGAGGAGTTTCTCGAGGGCGAGGAAGCCAGCCTGTTCGTGCTGACCGACGGCACCGATATTCTCTCCTTCGGCTCAGCGCAGGACCACAAGCGCGTCGGCGAGGGCGACACCGGCCCCAATACCGGCGGCATGGGCGCGTACAGCCCGGCGCGTGTGCTGACGCCTAAGCTCGAACAGCGCGCGATCGACGAGATCGTCCGCCCGACCGTGGCGGCGCTGGCGGAGGCCGGCACGCCGTTTTCGGGGGTGCTCTATGCGGGGCTGATGCTGACCGCCGATGGCCCCAAGCTGATCGAATATAATGCCCGCTTCGGCGACCCCGAATGCCAGGTGCTGATGGCGCGGCTCGACGAGGATCTGCTCGAGCTGCTGCTCGCGGTGGCCAATGGCACGCTGGGGCAGCGCGGGCCCGCCAAATGGGTCGCACAGACCGCGCTGACGGTGGTGCTCGCCGCCAATGGCTATCCCGGCACGCCCGAAAGCGGCGGGCGAATCGATGGTATCGCCGACGCAGAAGCGACCGGTGCAACCGTGTTCCAGGCGGGGACGCGGCTGCAGGACGGGCAGATCGTCGCCAGCGGCGGGCGCGTGCTGGCGGTCACTGCACTGGGGGCCGACATTGCCGAAGCGCAGGCCGCCGCTTACCGCGCGGTCGATGCGATCGCCTTCCCCAGCGGCTTTCACCGGCGCGACATTGGCTGGCGCGAGATTGCGCGCGACGCGGGCTGATCACGTCCGCTACCCTCACCACGACACAGGAGACCCCGATGGCTAGTGGCCCGCAAAACCCCAACCAAGCAATTGACATCATGGGACCGATCACCACCGCGCATATCGTGCTGATGGCGGCGCTGGCGATTGCGGCACTGTTGGCGATCTGGTGGGGAACAGTGCTGCGCCGCCGCCGGGCAGAGGCGGAAAGCCAAGTCGACGAGGATTTCGCAATTGCCGAGGAACATGGCGCAACCACACCCGCCACTGTGCAAGGCATGGACGAAACGCCGCTGGCGGATCTCCGGTCGCAGCCCGAGGACGTCGCGCCGCCGGTGCCCGTACCGACGCCAACGCCAGCACCTGAGCCAGGCTCCGCAGCCCCACCGGTTGCCACCAACCTCACCCAGATCAAGGGGCTCGGTCCGAAACTGGCGGCCACGCTTGGCGAGCACGGCATCACCCGCATCGAGCAGATTGCGGCGCTCAGCCCAGCCGACGCCGCCGAGCTCGACGCAAAGCTCGGCAGCTTCAAGGGACGGATGACGCGCGACCGCTGGGTCGAGCAGGCCAAACTGCTCAGCGCCGACGACCGCGCAGGCTATGAGGCGGCCTTCGGGAAATTGGGCGGCTGAGCCGGAGCGCACCGCCCGGCGCTCACGATCGCACGAACAAATTCCGTAGCCACACCGCGCCGTCGCGCCCCGCCGTGCGCCAATCGGCATCGTCCGCCACCTCGTCCAGCCGATAGCCGGTCGGATCGAACAGTTTGACTCGCGCCCCCTTGAACTTGGCGGGCGTGCGGGTCACCAGTGTCAGCCCATGTTCCAGCGCGGTCGCCGCCAGCACGGCGTCGCGCATATCGGCCAACGCGACCTGAGCGCGACGCCGCGCAACCGCAGTGTCGAGCGGCAGGATGTTACCATCAAACGCCGGGATCACGCGCTCGTCGATCCAACTGCGCAGCGCAGCGCCCGCCGCCTTGTCGCGTCGCACCGCCTGCGTCGCTGCCGCGTCCAGTTCGAGCACGCTGAGCGCGGATAGGAACAAGCGCTCACGCGCAACCCCGCCAGCCCACAGCACAAGGCCCTGCTCTGCGTCCGGGCTTCGCGCACGGCGAAGATCGAACACGATCGCTGTATCCAGCAGGAACATTATGGCCGCTCTCGCATGACCCAGGGTTCCGGCGGTGGCAGATCGCCCTCAGGTCCACCGGGGATAGCAAGCAAATCGACAATCGTATCGCGCTGCCCGCTCATCTGACGATAGGCCTGAATGCTCATCAGCACATGCGTCGGCCGTCCGCGGTCGGTGATAAACACCGGTTCCGCGCGTGCCAGCCGCTTGGCGGCACTGACATCCTGGTTGAACTCGCGGCTGCCAATGACTTTCATATGTGCCTATGTTGCTATTTGGATTGCGCTATCATGTAGCGATGTTACTACAATGTTGAGCCTGCGCAACACCGGACGCGCCGCCAACGAAAAAGCGCGCTCGCTACTACCAATGGTGTTGCACACCTCGGAATAATGGCGCTTTTCTAACGATCGCGATGGCGGGGACGCAGCTGCGCGAGACGATTGGGGAGGGTGCATGTTTGAACTGTTGACCAGCGCGTGGCACGCGCTGACCGGGGTGTTAGGTCCGCACGGTCCGGCGGTGAATGCCGCGAAAAGCTATGTCCCCGGCGACTTCAGCATTCACTTCTTTCTGCAGCTTGCCGTCATTATCCTCACCTGTCGTGTGGTCGGATGGCTGGGCAAAAAGCTGCTGCGTCAGCCACAGGTCGTCGGCGAAATGATCGCGGGTGTCCTGCTCGGACCGTCGCTGTTCGGATTGCTGCTGCCCGATCTGCAACTCGCCATCTTCCCCAAGGAAACGCGCAACGTGCTGTATGTCGGCGCGCAACTGGGTGTTGGCCTGTACATGTTCATCGTCGGGCTGACGCTCAACCTCGACCATTTCAAATCCAAGGCGCGCAGCGCGGCGATGGTGTCGGCGGCGGGGATTGCGGCACCGTTCCTGTTCGCGGTGCTGATCACGCCGTTCCTGTTGACCGTGCCCGGCCTGTTCTCGCCCGGCATCGACCGGGCGAGCGCAACGCTGTTCATGGGCGCGTGCATCGCGCTGACCGCGTTTCCGATGCTGGCGCGGATCATCAATGAGCGCGGGCTGGCCAATTCGGCGCTGGGAACGCTGTCGCTGACGGCCGGCGCGTTCGACGATGCCGCATCGTGGTGCGTGTTGGCGATCGTGCTGGCGACCTTTGGCGCGGGGGCCGGGGTGGCGGTGCTCGCGATCGGGGGTGCCATCCTCTATACCGGCTTCATGCTGCTGTTCGGGCGGCGCTTGCTCGCCCCGCTCGGTCGCATCGTCGAACGCGAGGGCGCGATGAGCAGCGAGATGCTGGCGACCGCCATGCTGCTCTTCTGCCTGTCCGCCTTCTTGATGGACGCCATCGGGATTCATGCCATTTTCGGCGGCTTCCTGATGGGCGTGTGTATGCCGCGCGGGGTTTTCGTCGAGGAACTGAAGCGCAAGGTGGAACCGCTTGCGGTGGTGCTGCTGCTGCCGATGTTCTTCACCTATTCGGGGCTCAACACGCGCCTGGATATGGTCAATTCCGCCGCGCTGCTGCTGATCGCGCTGGGCATCCTGATCGTGTCGATCCTCGCCAAATTCGGTGCCTGCTACGCCGCCGCGCGCCTGTCGGGGGAGGACAATCGCACCGCGCTCGGCATCGGGGCGTTGATGAACTCGCGCGGGCTGATGGAGTTGATCATCATCAATATCGGCCTGCAAAAGGGCATTATCGGGCCGACGCTATTCTCGATGCTGGTGCTGATGGCGATCGTCACGACCGTGATGGCGACGCCGTTGTTCGAGGCGGTCTATGGCCGCAAGGCGCGCGCGCGCGGCGAACTGGGCGCACTCGACGCGCCACTCGCAACGATCTGATCCGACATCCCGCTGCCAAGCATGGCGGCGGATCGACTGGAGCCTTTAGCGGAGCGTCCGTCCGGCGTTGATGTCGTGCAACAACGCACGGTTGGTCGGCAAATCGGCAACGGCGCGCTCGCCAAAGCGGCGGATGCGCGCGAACATCGTTTCCGCCGCCGCCGCGTCCGGAAAATCGCCCCTACCCGCCACGAGATCGGTCGGGAAATCCATGCCGTAGAGGATGTACTGATAGTTGAAATAGGCGAAGCTTTCGACATCGATCAGGAAATCGAAACGGTTGGGCGGGCGGTACCGCCATTGGTCCAGCAGATCGCGCAGCGCTTCGGGGATCGAATCCGGCGCGGCATTGTCGCGCCAGAACGGCTCCTCGCGTCGGCTGAGACAATAATGCAGCTTCAGGAAGGTGATGATCCGGTCATAGCGCGCCGCCATCAGCGTGTTGAAGCGCCGCGCGGGCGCATCGATCGGCCCGGTATGGGGGAACAGTTCGGCAATCATCGCCACCGCTGCCTCGACCAGCACCACGCCGGTCGATTCGAGCGGCTCCAGAAAGCCGCCCGACAGGCCTACCGCGACACAGTTCCCGATCCATTGCTGTGTGCGATAGCCGGATTCGAACGGAATGGTGCGCGCGGTAAAGCGATCGTGCCCGATATAGCGCTGCAGCACCTCCGCCGCGCGATCGTCGGTCATATGGGCCGAGGAATAGACGCACCCGATGCCGCGCGCGCCCTCCAGCGCGATGTCCCACGTCCAGCCCGCCGCATGTGCGGTCGCGATCGTGAAACTCTCGATCGGCGCATCGGCACGATCATAACCGATCTTGCAGGCCAGCGCGCGGTCGGTGAACAAGTGATCCTGCGCCGACTTGAACGGCGCGCCCAGCGCCTTGCCGATCAACTCGGCGCGAAAGCCCGAACAATCGATATAGAGATCGGCCTGCAGCGCGCCATGCTCGCGCGTGGCGATATGGGCGATGCTGCCATCCTCGGCCAGCGCGACATCGGTGAGCAACCCTTTGAGGTGCCGCACCCCCAGTTCGACCGCGCGCTGCTCGATGATCTCGACGAATTTTGCCGCATCGAAATGATAGGCATAGTTGAGCGGCCCGGAAAACGCGCCTTCCTCGGCCCGCTTGGGCGCGCGGCCGCTTTCGGCGACGCGATTCTGGATCGTCACGGCTTCGGCAAAGGGCGCGCGGGTCGCGGCATCCTGCAGCAGCCAATAAGGTACCAGGCTGGTGCGCTCGGTCTGGAACGGCGCTTCGAACGGATGCAGGTAGCGGTGCCGCCGCCCGTCGGCGGTCGGCGCGTGCAACCAATCGTCGAAGCGGATTCCCTGTTTGAAGGTGCCAGACGTCTCGCGCAGGAAACGGGCCTCGTCTATGCCCAGGAATTGCAGCGTCGCGCGAATCGTCGGAAACGCGCCTTCACCGACCCCGATGATCCCGATATCGGGCGATTCCAGCAGCGTGATCTCGATCCGCCCGTCGAAGAAGCGCGCGAGATAAGCCGCAGCAAGGCACCCGGCCGTGCCACCTCCCACGACCAGGATCTTTCGCTTGGCGGGCATTTTCTTTCGCTAGCGCATCGCGGGGCCAGCGGGAACACCAAACCGGCGGCTGGACGGACTGGATCGGTCGAGTGCCCTGCGTCGCCGACTGAGCCGACCGACTTAGCCTTCGATTTGGAGGGGCGTTTCACCGGCCGAGCTGCAAACGCACAACAGCCCCATCTCTTTCGAGATGGGGCTGTTGTGATAGCGTTGGTTGCGGTGACCCGCTTTCATCTTAACTGGCGAGCGCCGGTCAATTGCGGGCAAGTGGTCAACTTTGTGGCGGACAAAGCGAGCTATAGTGCACTTTTCCGAGCGGCCGCATGAAGGCGCTACCGCCTGATGATTATAGCAGAGGTGATGTCCCCGACTTCGTCGATGTACAATAGTGGAGGTGTTGAACACCACTGAAGGAGGCGTCGATGGCAGAGGTTACTGAGGCGGTTCCGCCTTCTTGGACAGGTTTGCGGCTGAGTTAAGTTACGCCGGGTTGCCGTTCATGCCGCCATTTTGGTCATCAGATGCTGGGGGACATGCCCCGCAGTATCTGATTGCCCGATCCACCGATTGGCCTCCACCGGGGTTCGCCGACCCAGAAGCTTGCAATTCTCCGAAAAAACCGGTCGCGTTTCCCCGCTCCTTTCACATTGCGGCGCTGTCGCGCCAGTACGCGGATCGTCGATCGCTCAAATTAAAACTTCCCAACCTTCGTCCTCAATGCATCACGCGTCGCTCACCTGTAACCTTGCGGCAGCATCAGTCCCCGGCGGCAGGACCCAATAGGGACGCCCACCGACGATAGTGCAATGAAACCCCGGGGGACTTTTCGTCATGAAAATTCGATCGATGGCGCTTGTCTCGACGATGCTCGCTTGCTCTGCGACGTCGGGCGCGCTGGCCGCAGAGCGCGCCAAAAGCTCCGACGCGGCATCTGCTCAGCAGGACATCGTCGTCACCGCGCCGCGCGCACAGGACAAGGCACGGGAGAAGCAGCAGAGTGCGCCCAACATTGTCAACGTCCAGTCCGCCGAAGCGATCGACAAATATCCCGATTTCAACGCGGCCGAATCGTTGAGCCGCATTCCTGGCATTTCGCTGTCGAGCGACACCGGCGAGGGCCGCTTCGTCAACATCCGGGGCATCGACGGAAACCTGAACGGTGCCACGTACGGCGGCGTCGTGCTGCTCAACACCAATCCCGGCGGCACAGTATTTGGCAGCGGTCGCGCGGTTGAGTTCGACACCATCCCGACGGGCGCGATCGACGGCATCATCGTCACAAAGACCGGCCTGCCAAATCACGATGCCGAAGGGCTTGGCGGCTCGATCGAACTGACCCCGCGTTCCGCCGCGCGACTGACCAAGCCGTTCGTCGATGGCGCGGTCGGTTATGGATATGAGCCCGCGCACGATCATGGTGGCCCGCTCAATCTCGACCTCGCGGTCGGCGGACGCTTCGGGGGCGGGAGCAAGCCCTTCTCCTTCGTGGTGACGGGGTCTTATCGTGAAGATCGTCGGGGTTTCGACGATATCGAGGCCGATTATGTCGACGATTCGGGCCTGACTGCCGCCTCGGGCACGCCCTTCACGGCGTTGCAGATCGACAAGGCGTTGTCCGATATCCAGTTGCGCCGGTACAATTATAACCGCCGACGGTTCGGCTATGGCGGGGAATTTGCTTACACCCCCAATGATGATCACCAATATTATATCCGCGCCGCGATCGCCGGCTACACCGAGTCGGTACTCAAGAACCGCTTGACCTATGACAAGCTGGACGGCTCGGCGCTGCGGGTCGATCCGGCCAATCCGGCGGGTTATGCGACCACCACCGCGCTCACCATAAAGAGCACCGACGAAGAGGAAACACATCGCAATCAGGTGTTCGTGGTCGGCGGGCGCGATACTTTTGGCGATCTGACACTCGATTATCACGGGGCCTATTCACGCGCTACGTTCAAGGTTGGGCGCAACTTCGGTGCCACCTATACCGGGCCGAAAAATGTTCCCTTTACCTATGATAACATCACCAACGCCGAATTTCCGGCGCTGGCGGTTACCAATGGCACCAATGTCAACGATCCGTCGCTCTACAAGCTAACCAAGCTGAGCAACGCGCAGGAACGGGCGGTCGACAAGGAATGGTCGGGAGCGATCAACGCCACGCTCACCACCAACTGGATCGGCAATGGCGATCACTTGACGTTTGGCGGACAAGTGCGGTTGCGCGACAAAATCGATACGCCGGCGGCGCAATCTTTCAAGCTGCCCACCTCGGGGTTGCCCCTGCTCGGCAGCGCCATCACCACTTTTTATGACAATCGCTATACCAATGGTCCGCAGGTCGACCCTGCGGCAATCCAGGCGACCGCTGGCCAATCGACCACGACCGGCTTTGCCGACAATCTGACCGGCTTCTTCGCGGCGGAGGAAAATATCTATGCCGGCTATGCGATGTATACGACCACGCTCGGTAAATTCGGTGCCTTGGCCGGGGTCCGGGTAGAGAATACCCAAGCGACCTACAGTTCGTATGCATTTGACCAGAACGCCGTCAACCTTGGCCTGCGGGTGCGCAATCGCACGTATACCAACGTGTTTCCCACGGTGCAGCTGCGCTATGATTTTACGCCGCACTTTGTTGTCCGATCGACCTATTCGACCGGCATCGGTCGCCCCGGTTTTTCGCAAGTGGCCAAGCCGATCACGATCGATCGGGACAATAATATCTTGACGACCGGCAACCCCGATCTGCAGCCGACTACCGGGAACAGCTTCGACCTATCGCTCGAATATTATCTGCCGCACAGCGGCATTCTATCACTCGGGTTCTTCGACAAGGAATTCGACAATTATGTCGTCTCCCGCACCCGGAACGGCACCGACACCGTCAACTTCCCGGGTGTCTCGGTGGTCAAGTTCGTGACCTATCAGAATGTACCCTCCGCTTATGCGCGCGGTATTGAGGCGGCCTACGACCAGCGCTTCGCCTTTCTGCCCACGCCATTCGACGGCTTCGGTGTTGGTGCGAACGTCACCTATGTCGACAGCCAGATCGAGCTACGGACCGGGGAGAAACGCCCGCTACCGGCCACATCCAAGTGGACATGGAACGTGGCCGCCTATTACGAGGCGCACGGCGTGCAAGTGCGGCTCGCCGCGCAATATGTCGGCTCAAACCTGTTCGGTATTGGCGACACCGCCGCGGGTGACGTGTTCCAGAGCCCGCGCACGACGTTAGACCTGACCAGCTCGCTGGAGATCCTCAAAGGTATCCGACTGTATTTTAACGTAAAGAATCTGACCAACGCGCCATTGCGTATTTATGAGCGGGACTCCAGCCGTCCGATCCAACGCGAATTCTACGATGAAACCTATGAAGGCGGCGTCAAGTTCAAGCTTTGACCGTGACGAATGAGGAGTGTGCCATGACCGAATTCGCAATCGACCGCCGCACCGCGATGGCCGGGATGGCTGCGGCGGCAGCGCTTCCCATAGTGCCGCTGACCGCCAAAACGCGCCCGGGAAGTTTCCTGGTGGTCGGCGATTGGGGTCGGGATGGTGCCCAGCACCAGCGCGACGTTGCAGTACAGATGGGCAAGACCGCCACCACCTTGGGTAGCCGCTTCGTGGTGTCTGTCGGCGACAATTTTTACGAAAACGGCGTCCAGTCGGCCGACGATCCGCAGTGGCAGAGTTCGTTCGAGAAGGTTTACACCGATCCGGCGCTACAGGTGCCGTGGTACGTTGCGCTCGGCAATCACGATTATCGCGGCAACCCGCAGGCTCAGGTCGATTACGCTGCCACCAGCAAGCGCTGGCGCATGCCGCGCCGATATTACAAGGTACCAGGCGCAGCGCTGGAGATGCCGCAGATCGACCTGTTCGTCATCGATACGTCCCCGACGGTCCACCAATATCGCGACAAGGTGGAAAGCGTGATCGCGCACAATGTTGCATCGCAGGACGTGGCGGCGCAACTGGCCTGGCTTGACCAGGGGCTTGCGGCGTCGACTGCACGCTGGAAAGTAGTCGCGGGGCACCACACGATCCGCTCCGGCGGCAGCGGACATGGCGAGACCCGCGAGATGGTCGAGATGGTGATGCCGATCCTGAAACGGCGCGGCGTGGCGGCCTATCTGTTCGGTCATGATCACGACCTGCAGCATATTGAGCGGGACGGGCTGCATTATGTTGGCTGCGGTGCGGGATCCGAGGTGCGCCCGGTATCGGCGGTGGCGGGCACAAAGTTTTGTCAGGCGCGATCGGGTTTCGCCGCCGTCAGCGTTGGCGAGAATGCACTGTCCTTCGAGTTCCGCGATTTCGGGGGCACAGTGCTCTATCAGTCCATCCTGCGCGCCTGAAACGTCTCGGGGCGAACACACCGGGCGTGAGGCGGGCTTCTGAGCGTTCGACCACCACGCCTTCGTGATTTTCGATGGAGGTAGCAAGCTTCTGCCTCCGCGCTCTTACCCTCAGAAAGAGTGGCCTGAGCTGCGGCTGGTTCGATGGACACAAGGTTACGCTATCTGCGCCTGCCGCTCGAAGTTGGACACTTCGAAACCATCAGCACAGCGTCGAACTGAACCGCGCCGGGTCTGCCGGAGGCATTGGGTTGTGAGTCACGCTGCCATATCGATGTTGTCTGCGGCAGCATAATATTGTTCTTCGGCTTCGGCAGGCGGGATGTTGCCGATGGGCTCGAGCAGCCGACGATGGTTGAACCAGTCCACCCATTCGAGCGTGGCGTACTCGACGGCTTCGAAGGTACGCCACGGCCCGCGCCTGTAGATCACCTCGGCCTTGTAAAGGCCGTTGATGGTCTCGGCCAAAGCGTTGTCGTAGCTGTCGCCGATGCTGCCGACTGACGGCTCGATCCCGGCTTCGGCGAGGCGCTCGGTGTACTTGATGGACAAATATTGCGACCCGCGGTCGCTATGATGGATGAGGCCGCCCCGATGGGCCAGCCGTCGACCGTGAAGCGCCTGTTCCAGGGCGTCGAGGACGAAGCCGGCATGCGCCGTCCTGCTGGCGCGCCAGCCGACGATCCGCCTGGCGTAGGTATCGATGACAAAGGCGACGTAGACGAACCCGGCCCAGGTCGCGACATAGGTGAAGTCCGACATCCACAGCATGTTCGGTGCTGGCGCGTAGAATCTTCGATTGACGTGATCGAGCGGACACGGCGCCGCTTTGTCGCTGACGGTGGTGCGCACCGGCTTGCCCCGGATCACCCCTGCCAAGCCCATCTCGCGCATCAGCCGAGCGACCGTACAGCGGGCAACCGGAAAGCCTTCCCGCATAATCTGCCGCCAGACCTTGCGCACGCCGTAGACGGCGAAGTTCTCGGCGAATACGCGTGCAACCTCTGGCTTCAGGGCGACATCCTGCTGCGCCCGCGCCGACAGGCGTGTCGGATCCCGCCGCTGCGCGGCGCGTTCGAAATACGTCGATGGGGCGATCGGCAGAACGCGGCAGATCGGCTCGACCCCATAGGCATCGCGGTGATCATCGATAAACGCGATCATCACCGGAACGGGCGGTCGAGCTCCGCCTGGGCAAAATATGCGGACGCCTTAAGCAGAATCTCGTTGGCCTGTCGCAGCTCACGGACCTCGCGCTCGAGCGCCTTCATCTTGTCGGCAACCTCGGTCGGGACACCGGCACGCTTGCCGCTGTTGACCTCAGCCTTCTTCACCCACTCATGCAGCGTCTGCGGAACGCAGCCGATCTTCTCCGCGATCGACACCACCGCTGCCCATCGCGAGGGATGATCCCGCTCGTGCTCGAAAACCATCCGTACCGCGCGTTCGCGAACTTCCGGCGCAAACTTGTTCGTCGTCTTGCTCATACAGACTCCACCTTCTCAGGAGTTGGAGCCTCCGGCAAACCCGGCGCGGTTCAATCCCATTTATAGGTTCACGGCCTAGATGCGCGTCAGAAATCGCTGAAAGACTTTCTAGCAGAGGCCAATGAGCCCCCGGCCCTGCTTCATCCTGAAATGGCCGGTTACTATCGCCGCCAGGTTGCATCGCTGCACGGGTTGCTCGAGCGGGGACCAGAGATCGAACGCATGAAGGCAACGGAAATTCTGCGATCGCTGATCTCGGCGATCGTACTGACGCCGGACGACACGGGGCTGGCGATCGACGTGCAGGGCGATCTGGCCGGGATCCTCGCGATTGCGACTGCCGAGAACGCAAAAAACCCCGGCGTTTTCACGTCGGGGATATCGCAATTGT
>NZ_JH584235.1:2732648-2778033 GCF_000241465.1 Sphingomonas echinoides ATCC 14820 | reverse complement strand
TCCGGGATCGCGACATTGACGTCTGTTTCGGCGCAGAGACAGAACAGCGTCGGCGTGGCAGCGAGGCTGCGGTCTCCGCGCAAGCCCAGATTCAGCGCGCGCTGCTCTGACGGCAGCCGTTCGCTCGGTGGCATGGTCATGCAGCCATTCCCAGCAGGCTTCGCGAAAATCTGACAAGGTCAACGGCTACGAGCTGACCTTGGGCTTCCGGTTCGACAGGTCGAATGCGATAACTCGATCACTTCTGACAACTCTGCCGACCCGCTAGCCGTGACCTCGCCATCGTGGTGCGCACCACGCAATACAGCGATGTTATCAAGGAAGTTGGTAAGCTCTACGCGCCTATTCGCCTCGCGCGCGAGTTCTGCATCGACGCCCAGCGTCCATTTGGCCGCCCTGTCATCAGGGTCGCCTTGTAGGGCGTCGACCACTAGATCGAACAGCGCTTTGGCACGCGTACGCCAGCGACACCCATGGCAGGTCCGGGCAAGAACGGCCATTCACGCTTGCAGGGGAACGGCTTGACTTGGTCGACACCCGTTGCGGCAGAGACGACCCAGTTGAGGCCATTCCGAGACCCTTCCAGCTCCGAGCTTACGACATCCATTCATTTTCCGCAGCGGCCGAGTTCGCGTTGAGATGACCGATTCGTCATCAACGCTTGTGAGACGAAACGCGAAAGCGGGTGGTGACGAAACTACCGAGATCGCACGTTCGTCACTTCAGCGGCAGATGAACCTCCGCCGCAGTGCCCTGCTCCGGCTCCGCCAGGAAAAAGCGCTGGCAGTAAATTGGAAAGTCCCTCATCTCTTCGCCGCTGGTGGGCAGCCAGTCGCGGTACAGGTACAGCGCGGCTGGCTCGAGATTGTGGGTGTCGCCGGTCACCCTCAGCACAGCGCAGCGTCCGCCTGGGATCTCGCCCGCCCTTACCGTCTCGTCGGCGGGATCGATACAGTGGTCCCCATCGACGCCAACGCACAGCTCCATACGATATTCGGCGGGGTTCGCCGGCCGCCGCTCGGTGTGCCAGATATTGAAGGTCGGATTGGTTTTGGGCGACATCCCGGCGGCTTTGCGCCAGGCGATAAATTTCTGAATGGTGACGTCGAGGATCTCGGGATCGCCCCGATGTTCGAAGATCGCGACGCGGGTCGGCCCCACTTCGCGGATGGTCACCTCATCGGGTGTGAAAGTCGTAGGCATGATTTTGCTCCTGGCTGAGTTGAGCGGCCCGAAGGCCCTAAGCCACGGCTCCCAGTCGGGACATTTTCGGAAACTCGACGGCGACTGCCGGAACCTCTGGCGAAACGCGCGGGCGAAGGCGTCGGGCGTCTCGTAGCCGGAGCCCAACGCGATATCGGTGACACTTTGACCCTCGCGATCCGCCAGCCGTTTTGAGGCGAGTCTGAGGCGGGCCAGCTGGACGTAACGATGCAGGGACACGCCGAAAGTCGCGTTGAACTGCCGGTGGAAATGGAATTTGGAAAAAGCCGCTACGCCGCTCACCGCGTCCAGGTCCAGATCGCCGTCCAGATGCCGGTCAATATGATCCAAAACTCTCTGCATCCGGGCATGGTATTGATTGCGCGCAGCCGTCATTTTCCTCATCCGCTGTGGTGACGCCGATATGGAGCATTCGTTTGTCGCGCGCTCGACCGATCTTGCGGTTTCACTCCTCCGGGCCCCTTAGGCTATAAAACGGCCAGTGTAGGGGTAGATACCTAAAAGTCTGAGCGTCGGGCCAGACCCCATACCCGGACGCTCGGAGTCGCGTTGGCGCTCCCTAACTTCTGCCATTTGTTCAGCTTCAGGTTTCGGCAAACGCGGCGTCATAGCTTCCGAAAAACGGGCTGCTTAGCTTCTCGGAAAGATCAAGAACGGGGAAGCACGGTGTTTACCGAATTCGTCACGAGTACGAGTAAAAATGGAAACCGATGACGCACGGCATCCGCCACGCTCGTCTCACAACTCGGTTTTAGCGTCGCCCTTCCGCAAAGTGATGCGTGTCAGTTCGGATGGGCGGCCAAGCCTGAGCGCATTGCCGTTGTTCACCTACAGCGTTACGCCATTCACGTGATAACGGCCGGAATGAAACCGGCGTTCGCGAGTGCGGCCAGTTGGTCCGGCCCCCGGATCATTCCACCATTCGTGTGGCCAGACGGCCGCTTAGCAACGCCGCGCGCGGCCGCATCGCGCGGGTTCTTCGGCTGATGGTCGAGCAGCATCACCGACGCTGACTATGTCTGAATGACTGAGGATAGGGATGCGCGATCCGACTGGCGGTGTTAGCCGCGGTCTGCCGAGCGAGCTCGTCCGCAGCGCGCGCCATGTCCTCCCACCGTTCCGCCGAACGTTCGAGCTGAAGGCGTCGCAGCGGAAGCGGTTCCTCCGCAGCTGCGGCTCGTTCCGTCGCCGCATTTCCGTGATAGGTCGACGCAACACTCACAATTCGTCTCTCCATCAAAACGTTCTTCGACGGCTATCGTGCCTATTGTGACTTCCCATATGCCAAACGTCTGGGACCGGGTCCATCCCGACCGGCTCCTGTCCGCCGACTCCCCAGCCCACTACCGCCAATGCGTAGGTTAGCTGGCGCCTTGAACCCCGCGAGCGAGCCTCTTCTCACATCATCGAGCCGCCCAAGAGCAGACGACGTATTTCCTCCCTGGTAGCCGTTCGCGGGCCCTGGCCGCCTCGATCGACGAAGGGTCGGAAACGGCTGCTCGGCACCCACTGAACGCTAGTCCGTTTTTTACCCATTCCAAAAAAGCCTGCGCCTTGGCTTATAGCTTCCTTCGACATACAGCGGTACACGTTCATGCCCGAACCGACATCTTGAAAAGGCTCGCATGCAGATCATCGTACGCGACAACAATGTCGATCAGGCCCTGCGCGTCTTGAAAAAGAAGCTTCAGCGCGAAGGAGTCTACCGCGAACTAAGGCTTCGCAAGCACTACGAGAAGCCGTCTGAGAAGCGCGCGCGCCAACACGCCGCTGCCATCCGCCGAGCTCGAAAGGCTGATCGCAAGCGCGCAGAGAAGGACGGCTGATCAGGACGCGGAGGCGCTCGCACGACGAGCGCCTCCCACAATGCATGACCCAGAACCGGTCACTGAGAAGGCCCTGTCCGCTCCCCAAAACTCGCCGTCTGTTCATGACCCTTTTTGGCGCAATTTCGGCTCTAGGCTGTCCGTTTGGTCCGCGGGAAACTATAGCCAAGTTTGCGTGGAACGCTCGAGCTGTCCCAACACGATAGTGGCGTCCGGATGTTCTGCCTTTCAGGCGCGCGCTCGTTCAATCACGCGTCTGCCACTGCTGCGTCTCCTGGGTGCCGGATCGATCAAGGAATGCTCAATCGGCTTTTGGAAACGCCGCTCTAAAGGGGGGGAGATGTGCCGGCGATTATGACGCTATCGGGACTGGCCCGTATCTATCAAGGTCCGGTTCGACGCGATGTCTCGGTCATCAGCGTCCCCACAGCCGCGCCGCACCGCGCACTCCCGACGCATCGCCCCATTGTGCCGGAACAATGCGCCCCTCCCACACCCCGCCAAATACATGCGCGCGGACGATATCGGGCAAAGCAGGATAGATTTCGGTGACGTTCGACATGCCGCCCGCAACCACGAACACATCAGGATCGACGATATTCACAATCATCGCCATCGCCCGTCCGAGCCGGCTGACATAGGCATCAAGGGCCGCCACCGCGAGCGGATCGGCCTCTCGCACCGCGGCCACAATGGCGGGGCAATCTAGCCCCTCGCCGCCGCGCGCGGCGTAATCCTTGCGAAGCCCCGTCCCGGAAATCAGCATGTCGAGGCACCCGGCTTGGCCGCACCAACAGGCCGGGCCTGGAAATTCCTCGGCGGTCATCCACGGCAACGGAACATGGCCCCATTCGCCGCCGATCCCATTTGCACCCTCGACGATCTGCCCGTCGACCACGAGACCGCCGCCCACGCCGGTACCGATGATGACGGCAAAGGCCGTGCGGGCGCCAACCGCCGCGCCGTCGACGGCTTCGGACAGCGCCATGCAATTGGCATCGTTGGCGATGCGCAGTTCGCGCCCGATCGCATGCTCGAGGTCGTAGCGAAAGGTGCGACCGTTAAGATAGGTCGAATTTGCGTTGCGCATCAGCCCCGACCGCGGGTCGACCGACCCCGGCGTGCCGATCCCGATCGTTCCCGTCGCACCGGCGTCGCGTTCGACCGCAGCGATCAGATCGCGCACGTCGCGGATCGCCGCATCGTAGCTGCCGGGATTGGGGATCCGGGTCCGCACGACATACTGCCCCGCCGCATCGAGCGCAGCCGCTTCGATCTTGGTCCCGCCGAAATCGACGCCGATCTGTATCACCACTTAAATGCCTTCCAAGGGTCCGCCGCGCTGTCCGGCGCGACATATCGCACCGGGCAACCCTGCCCCGCCAATAAACAAAGTCAATTTATATAATCGCCGCTTTGCTCTTGATCAGGATCGAATCCGAGGGAAGGATCCGATCGAGAAACGGCAAGATCGCCGCCCCAACGGCAGGGGCATCGCGCGACAGCGTAGCGCGCGCCATCGGCGCCAGCGCGGGGATGTTGGGCGCCATTGCGCGCAGCTTGCGATTGCTCGCCTCCGCGAGCCGGTCGAGGATCTCGTCAGGCAGGCGCCCGCCAATCAACACCACCGCCGGGTTGATCAGGCAATTGACCGCGGTCAGCGGGGGTATCAGCGCGTCAGTCGCATCGTCGATCCATCCGTCGATATACGGCTTGGCGGCGTCCGGAAACGCGATCGTCGGATCGACCCCGTCGAGCGATACGCCCGCGCGCTCGATCCTGGCGGACAGCGCCGACAGCGAGACGACATCCTGCAACACCTGCCCGCCGGGATCGTAGCGGTGCAGCGGAAGGAAGCCGATCTCTCCGCTGCGGGCGTTGGCGCCGCGGTAATATGCACCGTCGATCACGAGACCGCCGCCGAGGCCGGCGCTGACGAGGATGTAGAAAAAGCTTTCATGGTCGAGCCCGCCGCCGAACTGCGCCTCGCCGATCGCCGCGGCAGCGGCGTCGTTGTCGACATGGATCGACAAGGGCACGATCGCACCGAGCAGCGCGGGCAGATCGACCTCGCTCCAGCGCTCGTAATTCGCAGGGCGGTGCGGCAGGGCAACCCGGCCCAGATCGTCGGGCACGGCGACGCCCATGCCGAGGATGCGGTCCTCGCGGAGCGCGCCGCTGCGCTGGATCTCGCCGAGCCCCTCGCGGACGATCGCGACGACATCGTCGGGCATCGCGAACGCGATCTGCCGCGTCAGCCGTGACCGAACCGTTCCCGCAAGATCGAGCGATACGAGCGTGACGTGATCGCGGTCGACGTTGAGACCGATCGCGAAACAGCCGTCGGGGTTGATCCGCAAGCGCGTAGCGGGTTGGCCGCGCCCGCCCGTACGCCGGCCCGACTCGACGACCAGATCGCTCTCGAACAGGCGGGCGGTGATGTTGGCGATGGTCGGGGCGGTCAGCCCGGTCATCGCCGCAATCTCGGTACGCGTGATGTCGGGGTTCTTGCGGATCACCTGGAGGACAACGCGCTGATTATAGTCGCCGGCGCGCACGAGGTTGGTCCCCGACAGGCTGGTGCCGAGCCGCGCGGCGCGGTCGCTCGCGGTCACGCCTGGTCCCGTCGGGGTGAAGTCCGAAAGATCCAAAATTCCGTCCGCTCCCTGCACCATCATATCCTCGTTGCCCGAGCGCCGCACCCTGGCGGTCGCCAGCCCCCGCCCACCCCTGCGTGCGCCTCTAGGGGCGCTGCGCAGGCGATCATGCCGACGCTACAGCATAAGCCTTCAGGAAGGCATCATGTGGTTCCCCCAGCGCGACCGCCTTGCCGATCGACTCCCGCATCCGCGCGAGCGCTGATTGCAGATCGGGAATTGAGAAATAATCGGCCGCAGGATCGTACGTCCGCGCCGCGATGTCGAAACCGGCATACATCGAAAGCCAGCTCGGATCCTGGAACGATTCCCATTCGTACCGGACCAGATGCCCGCGCGCACGGAACAGCCGGAGCTTGTTGGCCAACGCCTCGGGCAAGGCGGTGTCGCGACATTGATCCCACATCGGCTCGCCACGCCGATCGTTCGCCCAATAGTGCAGCAGCAGGAAATCGCGAATCCGCTCGTATTCGAGCGTCGTTGAGCGATTGAATTCGCTCGCCAGCGCTGGGTCGAAGTCGCGATCCGGGAAAAGCGCGAGCAGCTTTTCGATGCCGGTCTGGATCAGCGTGATGCTGGTCGATTCGAGCGGCTCCATGAACCCCGCGGCCAGCCCGAGCCCGACGCAGTTCCCGCGCCAGAAGTCGCGCCGATGCCCGGTGCGGAAGCGGATCAGATTGGGCTCGGCTAGCGGTGCCCCCTCGATCCGCGAGCGCAGCGTGGCAACCGCCTCGTCGTCGGACAAATGCCGGCTGGCATAGACCAGCCCGTTGCCGACGCGGTGCTGGAGCGGAATGCGCCATTGCCAGCCCTGTGCGAAGGCCGTGCTGCGCGTAAACGGCGTCAGCGGCCCTGCGCGTTCGCACGGCATCGCCACCGCGCGATCGCACGGCAGTAGATTGCTCCAATCCTCATAGCCGCTGCCGAGCGCTGCCCCGAGCAGCAACGAGCGGAAGCCCGTGCAATCGATGAACAGGTCACCGTCGATCGCCTTGCCGCAATTGGTGTCAACGCCGTCGATCAGCCCGGTCTGCGCGTTGATCCGGACGGTGCTGATCGTCGCGTCGACCCGCGTGACGCCATCCGAAACGGCGCGAGTCGCCAGAAACTTGGCGAACAGCCCGGCATCGAAATGCACCGCCCAGTCGAAGAACAGCAGGTCGTGGACCGGCCGATCGGTCGGCAGCATGAAGACGTTCTGCTTCGCCATCGCGGTTGCCAGGCAATAGTCGGCGAGCTCGACCGGTTCGCCCGCCGCGCGCAGTTTCTGCCAATAGTGATGGAATGCGACGCCGCGCGAGCGCATCCCGTACAGCCCAAACGGATGGAAAAAGCTGTGCCCCGGCCGCTTCCAATCCGCGAACTCAATGCCGAGCTTAACCGTGCCGTGCGACGCCGCCATCACCTCGCGTTCGGTCACCCCAATCTCGCGGAAGAAATCGCGGATGCCGGGCACGGTCGCCTCGCCGACACCGACGGTGCCGATCGCGCTCGATTCGACGACGGTGATCTTGACCCGCTGCTTCTCGAGCCGGCGCGCGAGCATCGCCGCGGCCATCCACCCCGCGGTCCCGCCGCCAACGATGACGATCGAGCGTATCGCTCGCTCGCCGTGGATCCTCTCGCTCTGTCCGGTCATGCGATCTTCCCATAGCGCTGCCCGCGCCCAGGCGTTCCGCCCGCACCCGACACCCGTTCGCGCCTATCGGAGCGAACGGGTGTCGGGGCGGTCGGGTACGGTGCCAGCGTCAGAACTTGACGCGGACGCCGCCGGTGAAACGCCGTTCGTAGATGTTGTTGTACGCCTTCGCATCGGGGAAGGTCAGGTAATATTTCTCATACTCGCCCGTCAGGTTCGAGCCCTGCGCGTAGAAGGTGAAGTGCGAATTGATGTCGTAGCTGAGCGATGCATCGACGTAGTTGGTCGGCTGCTGGTATAGTTCGAGCCCGCTGATCCCGCTGAAATCCGACTGCACCGCCCGCTTTGAGCGATAGTTCCAGGCGACGCGCGCCTGCAGATGCCCGTCCTGATAGAAGCCGGCGAGGTTGGTCTGGATCTTCGAATTGTCCTGGAACGGGATCGACGCGCCCGCGAGATCGGTCTGCCCCGAATTCGATGGCGAATAGGTGATGTTCGCGTCGATGCCGAAGTTCGACAACACGTGCGGCATGAAGCCCAAGTCGCTGAACGACTGCTTCCAGCCCGCCTCGAGCCCCTTGAGCGTGCCGCCACGTCCTTGCACCGGCGTCGTGATGAACACGGTGCGACCGCGCACGACGCCGTCATTGTCGGGCAGGTCAGTGCGCGTCACCGTGCCCGACTGAATGAAGCTGGCGACATCGATGTAGAAGGCGCCGAGGCTCAGCAAGCTGCTCCGCCCGATATAATATTCGAGCGAACCCTCGACATTGGTGGCACGCCACGGATCGAGCTGCGGGTTGCCGTTCGAGCTGCCGCCGGTCACGCGGAACACCGGCGACCCGGCATTGGTGGTGTCGATCGCATAGGTCGGGTTGAGACCCCCGCCCCACTGGTTGAGATCGAGCAGCGTCATCGTCTGGCTGAACGCGACACGCAGCTTGAGATTGCGCGAGAAATCGAACGCCATGTTGAACGCCGGCAGCACATCGGTGAAGTTGCGCTTGGTCTCGACGATCCCGTTGCTGAGGTTCGCCAGACCATAAGGCTGCGGCGAACCGGTGACGAACTGGACGATGTCGAGCTTGGTGTTGATGATCTTTGCGCCGGCGTTGCCCGACACGGGGATCCCGAAGATCTCGCCCTTTACGTTCATCTGCAGATAGCCCGAGATCTGCTTCACGCCGACGTTGAACGACGCACCGGGGTTCTGCACCTCGACATTGCCCGGGTAGAAGCTGTTCTGGAACGCCAGAGCATTGTCCATCGCGCCAGGGTTGAGGACATAGATCCCCGGCAGGCCCGCGCCCGGCAGCGTGTATTGCTTCACTTGGCCGTTGAAGATTGCGTTGTTGGCATTGCGGACGACGCCGGCGGTGTAAGCGGCGCCGACCGGGCCCGCCGAGCAGCTCGGATCGTTCAGCGGAACGTCGAACGCCTTCCACTTGACGAGACACCCGCCCGCCTTGGAGGCCTGCCCCGCATAGAGCGGCGCGGCGCGATCGAATTCGAAATCGGTCACCGAGCGTTCGCTGTAGCGCGCGCCTGCGCTGAGGCTGACCGACTCGTTGGCTTCGTATGACACATCGCCGCGGATCAGCTTGAGATCCCCGTTGCGGCGGTAATTCCCTTCCGACGAGGTCGTCTTCATCGCATAATTGTTGATGTTGCCGAGCAGCGAGGTGAGCTGCGATGGCAGCGTGAAGACCGGCTGGCTGCCGGAAAAATTGACCGTCGCCGGTAGCGATGCGGCGCCCGCAATCGTGTTGACCGCATACCCGCCGGGGTTGAACGCGACGTTTCCGCTCGGATAGCGACCGATGCCGCCCGGCTGCCACTGCGCGCCGTTGCTGACGCTGAACTGCAGATAGCTCTGGTCGTAATCCTGCGAAGCCTTGCCGTAGATCCCGCGCAGGCTGGCCTTCAGACCGCTGCCGTTGTCGTACTTAAGCTCGGCATTGTAGTTCTGCGATTGCGACTTGTAGTGATCGTTCTGCGAATAGGAATCGAAATTGCCGAGGTCGTAATTGTAGACCTGGGTGGAATAGAGATTGTAGCTGTGCGGGATGCCGTTCGCGGTCTGCGTGATCGTCGCGCCGGTATTGCGCGAGGCGCCCGGGGTCGCTTCGCCCGCCTGCCAGTTGACGTTTTGCAGCTGGATGCCCGCGGTGCGGTCATGTTCGTTCTGGCGCGTGAAGAAGGCGTCGGCGACGAGCGTCAGCTGATCGCTGATTTCCCATTGCGCCGACGCGTTGACGCCGATCCGCTCGCGCTCGTTGATCTTGTTCCACGCGGTGAACGCCTGCGGCGTCATGAAGATGTCGTTCGACGTGCCGTTGCCGTTGACGTCGCGACCGGTGCCGACGATCGTCCCGTGCGGCCGGTTCGCGGGCGAGAAGCCGTTGGTCGTGTTGACGTCGCCGCTCGGATTGGCCGCGGTGTTGAACTGCTCGTTGTGCAGCCCGACGCCGTACCCTTCCTGGATGCCGTTGTGCGAATTCGACAGATGCAGGTTGGAATAGGTGCCCGACACGAGCACGCCGAAGCGCTCGCCGTGGTAACCGACCAGCCCGTTGAAGCTCTTGTCGAGCTCCTTCGACTTGTCGCCATACGACCCTTCCGCCGCTGCAGCGAGCGTGAGGCCGCGCTTGAGGTCCATCGGACGCCGCGTGCGCAGGTTTACCGTACCGGTGATGCCGGCGTTGAGCAGGTCCGCGGTGCTCGACTTGATGACGTCGGCGCCGGCGAACAGCTGCGAAGGGATATCGTTGAAGTTCGGCTGGATCGTCGTGATCGACTGTGCGCCGAGATAGGCCTCGCCGTTGAGCAGCGTCGTCACCTGCGGCAGGCCGCGAATGTTGATCGCAGCGCCCTCGCCCGCGTCGCGACGGATCTGGACACCCGGGATACGCTGGAGCGAATCCGAAATCGTCACGTCGGGCAGCTTGCCGATATCCTCGGCGGAAATCGAGTCGGTCACAGATCCGGCGGAGCGCTTCAGGTTCACCGCGCGCTGCTGCGCACCGCGAATGCCGGTCACGACGATGTCCGGAGTCGCGGCGCTGTCGTCGGCGGCGGATGCCGGTGCGGCGACGGGGTCGGACGCGGCGCTATTCTGGTCGGCGGTCGCAGCCGATGGCGATGCGGCTTGCGCGGCTGGCGCAGTCGCGAGCACACCTTGCGTCGTTCCGCTCTGCTGTGCCGACGCGGCGGTGCCGGTCAGCAAGGCCGAGCCGGATACGGCGATCAACAAGGTCGCCTTATGCCCAAATTTCAATTTCATTCCCCAATCCTCTCCAGCCCTGCGTCGGCGGCCCGCGGCCTTGTCACGTTGCACGGGATGAAGAGAATGTGCGGTCCAGGCAGTGCCTGTCCCCTCCCCCAAAACCGCGTTCGCGACTTGCCGTCGTCTCCGATGCGCGACAAATCCACCAAGTCCGCGCGCACGTCAACGATTAAATAATGCAATTTGGCATTTTATATTGTTCGACTTCGTAACGGTTCTGACGTCCCAAAGCCTTTCGTTGCGCCAGCTGCGGAACGATGATTTTCACGGCATTCCCTCCGGCAAAGGCCTCATTGGCCGACTGTGCGCGCCCATCGCTACGGGACCCTGACACTCGAAAAGCACTCGAGATGCCCGCTGCCGAAGTAAACAAATTTGATTTGGCAATCTACCGCCGCTGTGCTTTTGGTCGCGGCAAGCCGACGTGATCGGCATCCTGGGAGGCGATCGATGGGCATGGTACGGATAAGCGCGACAGTGATCGCTCTGCTGGCGACCGCCGCAACGGCGCGCGCGCAAACCTATGGACCGATCAACGCCAACCTGCCTGCGGGCGGCGATGCGATCGTGAGCCGGATAGGCGGTGCCGACGCCCTGGCGATCGCCACGCCGACCTGGACGCTGTCGGCGTGGATCGAGCCCAGCGCGCTTCCTACCGGGAGTGCGCTGATCGGCGGATTCGGCGATCCCGGCACTGGCCCGCGCCGCTTTCTCGCGCTCGACGGCGGGAAGCCGAGCCTCGTCACCGAGGCTGGCACGCTCGTCTCCCCCGCGCGGCTCGGGTCCGCTTCCTGGCATCATGTCGCGGCCAGCTTCGACGGGACGACCGCCCGGCTGTTCGTCGATGGCAAGCCAGTCGCGCAGCGCAAAATGGCGGCGGCGGCGGTGTCGCCGGTGCTGACGCTCGCCCCGCGGGCGAACGCGCCGGTCTTTGCCGGACGTGTCGCGAACTTCGCGCTCGTCGCAGGGGCAGCGGACGCAGCTACGATCGCAGCCGCCGCTACGCGCGCGCCCGACCCCGCGCTCATCGCCTTCCAGCAGGGCAGCCCGACCTGGCCGGTCCAGGTCCACCAGATGTATGGCCAGACCGCACCGCAGGACGCGGCGACGCTACCGACGTCGAAGGCTCCGTTCGATACGCCGGTCGCGAAGCCGGTATCGACCGCGGCGGCGATCGTCGCGACCGGTCCGGGGCAATGGGACGTCAACGGCTGGCAACTGGCCGAGGCGCCGAAAGTCGTCGCCCCCGGCACGACGCTCAGCCGCGCCGGGTTCGACACGAAGGGCTGGTACGCCGCGACCGTCCCCGGCACCGTGCTGACCACGCTGGTCGATCGTGGCGTCTATCCCGACCCGGCGCACGGGCTCAACAATGTGGCGATCCCCGAAACGCTGGCGCGGCAGGAATATTGGTATCGCACCGAATTCGACGTTCCGGCCGAGGCCGCGGGCAAGCACCAGCAGCTGACCTTCAAGGGCGTCAACTATGCCGCCGAAGTCTGGCTCAACGGCCAGGTGATCGGCACGATGAAGGGCGCCTTCATCCGCGGCCAGTTCGACGTGACCGGCAAGCTGCTCCCCGGCCGCAACGCGATCGCGGTCAAGGTCTCGCCCCCACCGCATCCCGGCATCGCGCAGGAGGAATCGCTGACTGCGGGCGTCGGCGAGAATGGCGGGATGATGATGCTCGACGGCCCGACCTTCGGCGCGGCCGAAGGGTGGGACTGGATCCCGAGCATCCGCGACCGCAACACCGGCCTGTGGCAGGGCGTCACACTCGCGGCGACCGGCCCGGCGACGCTCGGCGATGCGCAGGTCGTCACCACGCTGCCGCGCGCCGATACCAGCCTCGCCGATGTCGAGATCACCGTGCCCGTCGCCAACGCGTCGGCGCAGCCGGTCACGACCGTCGTGCGCGCCGCGTTCGACGACGTCGCGGTCGAGAAGACGGTGACGCTCGCCCCCGGAGAGACCAGCCATGTCGTGCTGCGTCCGTCCGAGTTCCCGCAATTATCCGTCCGCAACCCCAAGCTGTGGTGGCCGAACGGTTATGGCGCGCCCGCGCTCCACATGCTGACGCTGACCAGCAGCGTCGCCGGCCAGCCGAGCGACACCCGCACGCTGCGCTTCGGCATGCGCCAGGTCACATACGACATCTCGCTGATGGACCAGAAGGGCGAGCTCGAACGCGTCGGGATTGATCTGTCGAAGGCGCGCGCGCTCGGCCAGCAGATCGTCGACGGCAGCCATGACGGGATCCGCAAGGTCAAGGACGGCTGGGCGGCGTCGTTGGTGCCGGGCGCGGAAAGCTCGCCCGCGGTGCGCCGGATCAAGGATGAGGACGGCCTGACGCCGTACCTGGTGATCCGCGTCAACGGCGTGCGGATCGCGGCGCGCGGTGGCAATATCGGCATGGACGACTTCATGAAGCGCGTCGATCGTGCGCGGCTGGAGCCGTTCTTCCGGCTCCACCAGGATGCGCACATGAACATCATCCGCAACTGGGTTGGGCAGAACACCGAGGACGCTTTCTACGATCTCGCCGACGAATACGGCCTGATGATCCTCAACGATTTCTGGGAATCGACGCAGGACTATAACATCGAGGCGCAGGACCCCGCGCTGTTCCTCAAGAACGCGACCGACGTGGTTAAGCGCTATCGCAACCACCCCTCGATCGTAGTGTGGTTCGGCCGCAACGAAGGCGTGCCGCAGCCGATCCTAAACGAAGGCCTGCAGGCGCTGATCCACAAGGAGGATGGGACGCGGATCTACATGGGCTCGTCAAATCGCGTCAATCTGCAGAACAGCGGGCCGTACAATTGGCGTCCCCCGGTCGAATATTTCACCGAGCACGCCAAGGGTTTCTCGGTCGAGAGCGGCACGCCGTCGCTGCCGACGCTCGAGGCGTGGAAGCGTGCGATCCCCGAGCCCGATCGCTGGCCGATCAGCGACAGCTGGGCATATCATGACTGGCACCAGACGGGAAATGGCGCGGTGACGAGCTATATGAACGCGCTCGCGACGCGTTTCGGCCCGGGCACGAGCCTCGAGGATTTCGAGCGCAAGGCGCAGATGATGCAGTATGAATCGTACCGCGCGATCTTCGAGGGCATGAACGCCGGGCTGTGGACGCAGAATAGCGGCCGGATGCTGTGGATGACGCAGCCGGCGTGGCCGTCGTCGGCATGGCAGATGTTCTCCTCCGATTACGATACGCAGGCGTCGTTCTACGGCGTCAAGAAGGCGTCCGAACCGGTCCACGTCCAGATGAACCTGCCCGATTACAAGGTGATGCTCGTCAACAACCGCGTCGGCGATCTGCGCGGGGTGACGGTTTCGGCCAAGGTCGTCAGCCTCGACAACCGCGTGCTCGCCGAAAAGCGCACCACGCTGACGGCGACCGGTGAGACCGCCAACACGGCGTTCACGCTCGACCTCGCGCCGGTCCTCGCCAAGGGCGTTGCCTTGGTGCGGCTTGAGGCACGCGATGCGGCGGGCAAGGTCCTGTCGACCAACCTCTACTGGCAGGCAGCCACCGACGCGCAGTTCCAGGCGCTCAACGCGCTCGCCCCGGTTACGCTGCAGACCAGTGCGAGCAGCCGGGTCGATGGCGCGGAGACGGTCGCGACGGTCACCCTGACCAATTCGAGCCAGACTCCGGCGATCGAAACCAAGCTGACGGTGCTGAACACGGACGGCAGCCAGGTCCTGCCCGCCTATTTCACCGACAATTACGTCTCGCTGCTGCCCGGGGAAAGCCGCACGGTCGAGATCCGCTACCCGACCGCGAAGGCTGCCAGCCCGAGCGTCACGCTGCGCGGCTGGAACGTCGCCGCGTCGAGCACGGCACTGCGGTGAGCGGCCGCGGAGTCCTGGCGGCGAGCATTGGCACCGCCGCGCTCGCCGGGCTGTTGTTCGGGTTCGACACCGCGGTGATCGCCGGCGTCACCGGCGACCTCACGCGGATCTACCGCCTGACCCCGGAAACGCTCGGGGTCACGGTGTCCGCGGCGCTGTGGGGAACGCTGATCGGTGCGCTGTTCACCGGCAAGCCGGGAGATCGCTATGGCAGCCGCCGTGTGCTCGGCCTGCTCGGCATATTGTATGTTCTCGCCGGGCTCGGCTGCGCCCTGGTCACCGATTGGACCGCGTTCCTCGCCTTCCGCTTCGCCTGCGGGCTGGCGATCGGCGGGTCCTCGGTGCTCGCACCGGTCTACATCGCCGAGATCGCCCCGCCTGCCCGGCGTGGGATGCTAGTCGGGCTGTTCCAGCTCGCGATCGTCACCGGGATCCTAGTCGCCTATCTCAGCAATGCGGTTGTCGGATCGCTCGTCAGCGAGGCGGCATGGCGCTGGAAGCTTGGCGTCACCGCCGCGCCCGCGATCCTGTTCCTGGTCCTGCTCGCGCGCATTCCAGACAGCCCGCGCTGGCTGATCCTGTCGGGCCGACTGGACGATGCGCGCACCGCGATGGCGCGGATCGGCCTGAGCGCGGACGAGGCGTCCGCCGAGCTTGCGTCGGTCGAGACCGCGCTGCGGCAGGATGCGCCGGGCGAGACGCTGTCGTGGCGCAAGCATCGCAAGCCGATCCTGCTGGCGGTCGCGACCGCGATGTTCAACCAGCTCGCCGGGATCAACGCGGTCCTTTATTATCTCAACGACATCTTCGCCAAGGCCGGCAGCTTTTCACCCGATCGGCAGGCGATCCTGATCGGCGCGGCCAATCTGCTGTTCACGCTGGTGGGCATGGCGCTGATCGATCGCGTCGGACGGCGGACGCTGCTCGCCGCAGGCGCGGCGGGGATGACGGTCTGCCTGTCGGTCGCCGCGCTGGTGCTGTTCGGACGGATCGGCAACGCCGCGCTGCTGCCCGCCTTGGTCGGCTTCATCGCCTTCTTCGCGACCAGCCAAGGCGCGGTCATCTGGGTCTATCTGTCGGAGATCTTCCCGAGCGCGGTGCGCGCGCGCGGCAGCGGTCTGGGGGCGAGTACGCACTGGCTGATGAACGCCGCCATCGCCGGCGTGTTTCCGGTGCTCGTCGCGTGGTCGGCGGGCGCGCCGTTCGTGATCTTCGCGGTTGCGATGGCGGTACAGTGCGTCGTCGTGCTGCTGTTCTTCCCCGAAACCAAGGGCGTCGCGCTCGATGCGATGCACGCCCGGATGATGGAGTCCCGCTGATGCGCCACGCCATGATGCTGCTGTCCGTGCTACTGCCTTTGGCCCCGGCCGCACACGCGCAAACGCCTGCAGATGCCAAGGCCCGCCAGGCGCAGGAAGCCGAACAGCGATTGCATGAGGATTGGGCGTGGCTCGGCCGCTACCAGCCCGCCAATGCGGCGCTCGCCCCCTCTGCAACAGGCCAGCGCGTCGTCTTCATCGGCGATTCGATCACCCAGGGGTGGTTCGACAAGGTCCCGAGCTTCTTCGGCCCCGACCGTGTCGATCGCGGCATCGGCGGCCAGACCACGCCGCAGATGGTGCTGCGCTTCCACCAGGACGTGATCGACCTGCATCCGGCTGCGGTCCAGATCATGGGCGGCACCAACGACATCGCCAGCAACACCGGCCCGATGACGCTCGAGCAGACGCAGGCCAACATCATCATGATGTGCGACCTCGCGCGCGCGAACGGGACTCGCGTGATCCTCGCGTCGATCCCACCCGCGGCCAATTTCCCGTGGCGCCCGGGGCTCGAGGTTTCGTCGAAGATCGAGCGGATGAATGCCTGGCTCAAGCGCTACGCCGCCCAGATCGGCGCGACCTATGCCGATTACTGGAGCGCGCTCCACGATGGCGAGGCGCAGCGCGCCGCCTTCACCGTCGACGGGGTTCACCCCAACGAAGCCGGCTATGCCGCGATGGCGCCGGTGGCCGAGGCCGCGATCCGCGATGCGCTCGCCCGCCCTGCCCCGGTCGGCCTGCCGCGGTGAGTCTGTTGCTGGCGCTGGCGCTGGCAGCCGCCGGTCCAATCGTGACAACCGACGACGGCCCGGTCCGCGGCGAAGCGATCGCGGGCGGCGGCGCGGTGTTCCGCGGAATCCGCTATGGCGCACCGCCGACCGGCGCTTTGCGCTGGCGGGCGCCGGTCCGCCCCCGCCCTTGGACGCAGCCCGTCGCGGCGGTCGCCGACCATGCCGCCTGCCCGCAATCCGACTATGGCACGTGGAACCGGGCGGCGGCGCGCAGCGGCGCGGAGGACTGCCTGTTCGTCGACGTCCGCACCCCGTTCCTGTCGCGCGTTGCCAGGCTTCCAGTGATGGTATGGATCCACGGCGGCGGCAATCGCGGCGGGGCCGCCGGCGGCACCGTCGAGAGCCGCATCACCGAACACCGGATCGTACTCGTCAGCATTCAGTATCGCCTGGGCGCACTCGGTTTCCTCAGTCACCCGGCGCTTAGCGCCGAGGCTGGTGGGCATTCGGGCAACTACGCGCTGCTCGATCAACAGCTCGCGCTCCGGTGGGTCCAGCGGAACATCGCGCGGTTCGGCGGCGATCCGCGACGAGTGACGATCGCTGGAGAATCGGTCGGCGCGCAAGACGTCGCGTTGCAACAACTATCCCCGCTCGCGCACGGGCTGTTCCATGCTGCGATCCAGGAAAGCGGGACTGCGGGGTTCGGCGTGCCGCCGCGCAGTCTCGCGCAGAACGAAGCGGTCGGCGCGTCGTTCGCCCAGGCGGCGGGCCTCGCCCGTGACCCTACAGCGGCTCAGCTGCGCGCGCTTCCGGTCGAACGCATTCTTGTAGCGCAAGAAGCGGTCGTCGTGCCGGGCCTCGACGATAATAGCTTCATCTGGCTGCAGGCGGTGGTCGATGGTCGCGTGTTGACCGATACGCCGGCGCGCCTGCTCGCGCGCGGGCGATCCAATCCCGTGCCGCTGATCATCGGCACCAATGCCCGCGAGCTGCCGCTGCACGGTGACCTCTCCGCAGCGCGCGCGATCGCCACAGGCGCGTTCGGGGATACCGCCGGCGTCGCACTCGCCTATTATGGGCTCGGTCCGGGGCAGGTTCCGCGGTCCGACCCGCGGCTGGGTGACGCGACCCTGCAGCTCGCCACCGACTTGACCTTCCGTTGCCCGACGAACGTAGCCGCCAAGGCCGTGGCCACGCGCGGCGGTTCGGTTTGGCGGTACACGTATGATTATACGCCACCAGACGGTGCGGCAGTGACCCACGGAAGCGAATTGCGCAGCGTGTTCGCATCGCCAAATACGGGCCTGGAGGCTGCAGCGCCCCTGCTGCAGACCTATTGGATTAATTTTGTCCGAACGCGAAATCCCAACAGCGCGGGTGTTGCCTACTGGCCGCGATCCAGACCGACCCGGTCGATCGAAATCGCCTTCACCTCTGCGGGAACGCTCACCCGCGCTGCATTTCGATTGCCGTGTTCCTGGCGCTATGCACCATAGGCGCATCGAAAGGCTGCCCCAATCTTATGGCGTCCAACCTCGCTCCCATTACGCCAGTCAGCTAGAGTGATCCGAAATCCCACGGACACCGCTGTCCTGCTCATGGCGATCGCCCAAGCTGTCGATCTCAATCCGCGCTTGACGAACTCCGGTGCTTTCGGGCCGTCAACACTGGCGAACACGTGCGACAGGGGATCGAGCTCGCACACCCGGCGCGCGCTCGGAGTTGCCGCTCTGCCACATGAAGGAACGGCCGTTTACACAGGTCGCGTTCCGATATCGGACAGACCGCTATCCACCCAAATCCGACACCGAGATGTGACGCGTAAAGATACCCTCCTCTCAACTCTTTTTGCGAACCTCGTCGTCGTTTCGAAGGCCTACAAAAGGAAGAACAGCTCATCGTTCCGGCACCACCGGCTTAACGCCCCACCCCGCATCTTTCCAACCGTCTAGTCCGTCAGCGAACCACCGGATGTCGGGCAGGCCCGCGCGGTGGAGCCGAAGCGCTGCGTTCCAGCTCATCCAGCAATCCGCTTGGCAGAACACGATGATCGGGCGGTTGGGGTGCCGCGCCGCCAATCGCCGCACGCCGACCACAAACGCGCGCTCGACGTCACGCTGGATGGCCCCCCGCCCGCTCTCGGCAAACCAATGCGCGCGGGGAATCGAAGAATGTAGTTCGGCGAGGGCCCATCGCCCATTCTTGGCGTCGCGCTGCGCACCGGGTGCCGGATTAACGTCGATGAAGATCGCACCCGCACGCCACAGCGCGCGGGCCTGTGCGACATCGACGCGTGCGACGCCTTCGGGGACCGACCCTACCACGCCGCGATAGTGGCTAACCCTATAGCCCGTGACGGGGTCAACCACCGGCGCCTCATCAACATGTCGGGTATCGGACTGCGCCGTGGCGGAGACGGGTACCATCATCGCCAGCGCGAACATCATCGTCATTCGCATCCGACCGACTCCGCTTGATCCAAAGTCGCATGGTAGCAGACGCCGAGGCGCTGCTAAGATGTGCTTTGGGAGAAGATCATGTTCGTATCGTCGACACCCTGGTTGGGGGTCATAGTCTTGGCGCTAGCACCGGTGTCGGCGCACGCCGCCTTGCCCGCCGATCCGCTCGGCTCGCCCATGTGGCAGCGTCTGGGCACCACCCTGTTCGGCAGCGATCCCGTCCGCTTCGACGACCGCGTACGGGTGGACTTCCCGGAAATCGCCGAAGACCAGAGCAGCTTTCCCGTTACCGTCGACGCGCGCGGCATTAAGGGCGTGAAGCGCATCCTGCTGTTCGCCGATCTTAACCCGATCCCGCTGGCGATTGACTATGCGCCGCAAGGCGCGCGCGCGTTTCTCGGCACGCGGATCAAACTCGACCAGCGCACCCCGGTCCGCGGCGCGGTGCAATTGGAGGATGGTAGCTGGCTGGTGAGTGGCGGCTGGGTCGATGCCGCGGGCGGTGGCTGCTCGGCGCCACCGGCGAGCCGCGTCAAGGGCGACTGGGCCGAACATCTCGGCCAAGTCCGCGGCATCGCGGTGCGCGAGCGCGACGGTACGCACATCCGGCTTGCCTTCCGACATCCGATGGATACCGGCTTCGTCACGAATATCCCGACTTATAATCTCGATACGGTCGCGCTGAGCGGGGCGGGCAGCAAATCGTATGGGACGATGCGAATCGAGGCATCGGTTGCGGAAGACCCGACGATCTCGGTGATCGCCGATACGGCGGCGGGCGAGGCGATCGTCCTGCGCGGCAGCGATACCAACGGCATCCGCTACGATGGGTCGCTTGCGGTGCACGACGCCGCGCCCGCGCTGGCCGCCGTCGGCTAGATGATCAATCGCCGGATCGCACTGGCGGGACTGCTCGGCGCCATCGCGCTGCCCGTCCGGGCGCAACCGCTCGCCTATAGGATCACGCCCGAGAAGATCGCCGAGGGGTTGTGGGTCGTGCGCGGCGTCGATGCACCGATCGCAATGGCCAATGGCGGCGCGATCGCCAACATAACGATCCTCGCGACCGAGGCTGGGACTGTGCTGGTCGATTGCGGCCCGTCGCTTCGTTACGGCAACGCGCTCAGGCACGCGGCCGAGGCGCTGACCGGCAAGCCCGTGGTTCGCCTCTATCTGACGCACCTGCACCCCGACCACATCTATGCTGCCGCCGCCTTCGCCCCTGGGATCGTCGCGGCGACGCCCCAGCTGGCGACGCTGCTCAAAAGCGAGGGTGCGGGCTTTTCGGACGGGATGTACCGGCTGCTCGGCGATTGGATGCGCGGGACCGAATTCACCTTACCCGGCACGATCCTGGCTGCCGATCACGAGACGTTCGGGACGCGGCGGCTGCGACTGCTGCCGCTGGCGGGGCACAGCCCGGCCGACCTCGCGATCCTCGACGAAGCGAGCGGCACGCTCATCGCGGGCGACCTCGTCTTCCATGATCGCGCGCCGTCCACCCCGCATGCCGATCTGGCGAAATGGCATACCGCGCTGAAAACGCTTGCAGCGCTAGGTCACAAGTGCGTCGTGCCAGGGCATGGCCCGATCGATCCCACCCCCACCGCTGCGATCGATCAAACGCGCGACTGGCTCGACTGGGTGACCGCGACGCTGCGCGCGGCAGTTGCCGCCGGCGAGGACAATGTCGCGGCGGGCAATGTCGCGATCCCGGCGCGTTTCGCGACGCTGCAGTCCGCGCGCTACGAGCTGCAGCGCTCGGTCTCGCATTTCTATCCGGGCCTCGAGGCGGAACTTATGCCGCGGATCGACGCCAAGCGCTGACGCTTTGCGCGGTGCTGTTGCGGACGCCGCAACCCTGGCTTGCAAGCGCAGCGTGAGGGGCTTTGGATCCCCGATTTCGCGAGGAAACAGGAGCGATGCCAATTATCCGACGCGGTTGGCGATCAGATCGTCGACCACTGCCGGGTCCGCCAGCGTGCTCGTGTCGCCGAGCGCGGCAAAGTCACCCTCGGCGATCTTGCGCAGGATCCGGCGCATGATCTTGCCCGACCGCGTCTTGGGCAGGCCGGGAGTGAATTGGATCGCATCGGGCGTCGCGATCGGGCCGATCTCGGCGCGTACCCAGGCGACCAAATCCTTGCGCAACGCAGCAGTCGGCACTTCGCCAGCGTTGAGCGTGACATAGGCGTAGATCCCCTGCCCCTTGATGTCGTGCGCGAAGCCGACCACCGCCGCTTCGACGACTGACCGGTGCAACACGAGCGCCGACTCGACTTCGGCAGTCCCCATGCGATGGCCCGAGACATTGATGACATCGTCGACGCGTCCGGTGATCCACCAATAGCCGTCAGTGTCGCGCCGCGCGCCGTCGCCGGTGAAATAGACGCCGGGGTAGGCCGAGAAATAGGTCTGGAAGAAGCGCGCATGGTCGCCCCAGACGGTCCGCATCTGCCCCGGCCAGCTGCGCGCGATAACGAGATTGCCCTCGGTCGCGCCCTCGAGCACTACCCCCGCCGCATCGACCAGCGCCGGCTCGACCCCGAAGAAGGGAAAGCTCGCGGCGCCCGGCTTGAGCGGGGTTGCGCCGGGGAGCGGCGTGATCATGTGGCCGCCGGTCTCGGTCTGCCACCATGTATCGACGATCGGGCAGCGCCCATCGCCCACCACATCATGATACCAACGCCACGCCTCGGGATTAATGGGCTCGCCAACCGACCCGAGCAGGCGGAGCGAGGCGCGGCTGGTCTGCATGACGAAACCGTCGCCCTCGCGCATCAGCGCGCGCAACGCGGTCGGAGCGGTGTAGAGCTGCGTCACTTGGTGGCGATCGACCACCTGCCACATCCGCGCCGGGGTCGGCCAGTTAGGAACGCCCTCATACATCAGCGTGGTGACGCCATTCGCGAGCGGGCCGTAAACGATATAGCTGTGCCCAGTGACCCAGCCGACGTCGGCGGCGCACCAATAGGTATCGCCGTCGCGGCAATCGAACACGCAGGCATGCGTGTAGGCCGCCCAGAGCAAGTAACCGCCGGTGGTATGAAGCACGCCCTTGGGCGCGCCGGTGGATCCCGACGTGTAGAGCAAGAACAGCGGATCCTCGGCATTCATCGGTTCGGGCGGGCAGTCGCCCCCGACCAGCGCCGCGGCATCGTGATACCAGATGTCGCGCCCGTCCTGCATCGCGACCGGTCCGCCGGTCGCGCGCACCACGATTACCGTGTCGAGGCAAGTGATCAGCCTGGCGGCGGCATCGACATTGGCCTTGAGCGAGACGCATTTACCGCCGCGACACCCCTCGTCGGCGGTGATAACGAGACGACTGTCGCAATCGGTGATCCGCCCGGCCAGCGCCTCGGGCGAAAAGCCGCCGAACACGATCGAATGAATCGCGCCGATGCGTGTGCACGCCAGCATCGCGAACGCGGCCTCGGGGATCATCGGAAGATACAACGTGACTCGGTCGCCCCTGCGCACACCCTGCGCCTTGAGCACGTTGGCGAAACGGCACACTTCAGCATGGAGCTCGGTGAAGGTGATGCGGCGTGCCGGCCGGTCGGGGGCGTCAGGCTCCCACAAAATCGCGACCTGATCACCGCGCGTCGCGAGATGCCGGTCGATGCAATTAGCCGAGACGTTGAGCACGCCATCGGCAAACCAGCGCACGCCGAAATCGGCCTCGTGAAAACTGCTCTGATCGGCGACGCTCGGCGGAGTGAACCATTCGAGCCTTTCCGCCTGTTCGAGCCAGAAGCGATCCGCGTCGTCGAGCGAGCGGACATAGTCGGCCGCATAGCGCTCCGCGCTGATCGTCGCGCTGTCCGCCCAGCTCGCCGGTACGGGATAGATATCTGACGTCACGTCGGTCGTCCTCATCGCAGGCGCACGCCGATCCACAGCGTCCGCGGGGTGCCAAAATCGATCGATCCGGCCGAATTGCGGGTGATCACCGTCTCGTCGAAAAGATTTTCGCCGCGCAGGACGACCCCCACGCGCTGGCCGACGGGCAGCGTGAGCACCCCGTCGAGCGTCGTTGCAGGCGGGAGCACGTCGGTCTGCAAGTCATCCTCATACTGCTTCCCGACATGGCGCGCTGTGAGCGCCGCGGCGAAGCCGTGCGGCGATGCCCAGGCAAGCGTCGCGCTGCCGCTGTGTCGCGGGCTCTGCGCCGGGACGAAGCCATCGAGCTGTCGCGACGCGCCCGAGGCGTGGACCCGGCTGTCGCTGAAGGCATAGGAGCCGTCGAAGGAGAAGCGGCCGCGCGCGGCATGCGCGGTAAGCTCAATCCCCTTGGCGACGATCGTATCGACGTTGCGGCGCTGACGCAGATTGGGTGCGATCGTAACGTTGGCGATCGCGCCGTCCAGCCGGTTGTAGAAGGCGGTGACCCCGAACGTGACGCCGGCGACCGGCTTGAGATCGAGCCCGCCCTCGGCCCCGCGCAACCGCTCGAGCCCGAGCGCGGCATTGGCCTGCGTCGTGATCGGAAAGACGACGAACGGCCGATAGAGTTCGTTGAGCGTCGGCAAGCGAAAGCCGGTATAGCCCGCCGCGCGCAGCGCCACGGCGTCGCTCGCGTGGAACAGCGCGCCCGCACGCCCGGTGCCCTCGAACCCATCACGGTCGGGATAGCGCGTGTCGGTGGTTGTCGCGCCCGCCGCGGTGGTTTCGCGGAAAAACCCCCTGGTAATCGTCCAGCGATCGCCCCGCACGCCCGCGGTCAGCACGAGCCGCCCGAGCGTCCAGTCATCCTCGACGAACAGCCCGGTCGTGCTGGTGTGCCCCCCGGCATTGCGCCGGGTGGTGACCGCCCCGCTCGCGGCATAGGCATTCTCGTAGAGCTGGCCGTCGCCGAGCCGGGCGTCGGCGCCGATGCGCAGCACATGGTCCGGCCCGACCGGCGGCCGGAGCTCGATCTTGCCGCCGACTCCGGTCGCCGGGGTGTTACGCTGGTCGAGCGTGAGCCTGAAGCTCGTCGCGCTGATCACGCGGTTGGAGAAATTGCGCGCCTGGACATAAGCGAGCGCGTCGATCGCCCAGGCACCGCGGTGGATCAGTCGCACGCTGGCATCCTCGCCTGCGCTGCTGCTGTCCGCGCCGGCGAAGCGGAGCGAGCGAGCGTCGCGATACAGCAGGCCGCGCGCCTGGATCTCGGTTTGCGCATCGATCGGCACGACCGCACGAAGGCTCGCCGATCCATCGCGGTAGCGCGCGCGGACGGTCGCGGGAGTGAACTGACCTGGGGGCGTGGTGTAGAAGCCGTCGCCGCGTTCGAACTTGCCCGATAGACTTACGAACCCGCCGCCGGCGTCGGGGCTGACGCTGCCCGACGCCACGACCGCGGCATTGCTGCCATAGAATAGCTCGCCCGCCACCGGCGGCAGGTCGGCGCGCGTCGCGCTGGCCAGCTCGATCGTTCCCGCCACCGCGCCCGCGCCGAACGCACCTGCCCCCCCGCCGCGGGTGACGCGCACCCCTGCGAGCCGATCGACCGCCAGCGCGTTGAACGGGATATAGCCGAAGAACGGATCCGCCAGCGGAACGCCGTCGAGCAGCACCAGCGCGCGGCTCGACGCGTTGCCGCCAAGTGCGCGCAACGTAACGCCCTGCGCCGAAGGGTTGGCTGATCGACTGTCCGATCGGCGGAACTGCTGGAACCCCGCCACGTCGAGCAGGACGTCCTCGACCCGCCCCGTCGCGTCCCCCGTCAAACGCGCACGACCGATCGTCACCGAGCCATAGGCCGGCACCCCGGGCGGCAGCGGCAGCGGCTGGCCGAGCACCACGATATCGGCCTGGCCTGCCGGGGGCACGGGGCCTTGCTGCGCGAGCGCCGAAAAGGGCACGGCCAGCGTCAACAGCGGCAGGAGTGATGGGCAACGCATAGCCAAGCCGGAGCTTTCACAAAAGAGCGCGGTGGCACGGGCAGCCCGGTTGGACCACCCCGCCACCGCGTGGTTGCAAGATCAGAAGAACAGGATCGACCCGACCGACACGGTGTTCGATCTGGCCGCGTTCGGGCCCTGCGCCTCGGCCTTGGTGTGGGTATATTCGGCGAGCAGCGTCACCCAGCTCGTCAGGCCGTAGCGCACCTGTCCGACCCAGCTGCTGTTCTTGTCGAGCAGCGTCGGGTTGATTTCACCGCGCGCCAGATCGAGCTTGCTCTGGCCATAACTCGCGGCGACCGTGACCTTGTCGAAGGTCAGGCTCGCTTGCCCGTAGAAGCCGCTGCTGTCGCGCTTGCGCCCCAGCGCATCGGTTGAAAAGACGAACAGACCGGTCGTTCCGAGCCCGGAGCCGCCATAATAGTATCCGAGCACGTTAAGCGGCCCATAGCCGAGCTTCCCCCCGACATCGAAGCCGCTGCCGGTATAGCTTGGCGTACCGGCAAAGCCGTCATGCCGTTGGGAAATGCCCGATGCCCACAGGTGCCCGGTGAAGGCGTCGGCCTTGAAGTCGTAGGTCAGCTTACCCTGGAAGCCGGGCGTCCCATTGATTTCGAGTCCGCCGGTCAGCGTGGATAGCGGCTGGAACACACCGATCGAGGCCTGGAAGCCGCCGAACTTGGGCGTCGTATAGGTGATCTGCGGCTGGAAGTCGGTGTAGATATAGCCGATCCCGATCCGCCCGAGCGAGGTGTTCGACGGCCCCGCATTGCTCCCCGGCGTGCCGACCGACAGCAAGGTGATGTCGTTGAGGATCGCATCCGACCCGAACAGCCCGATGTCGCGCCCGAGCTTGAGCGTGCCGAGGTGCGGCTTGCCGATCGTCATGTAGGTCTGCCGGGCATCGATCCCCGATGTTGCCAGCGCAACCGGCGCGCCAGCCGCATTCGCGCCATTGCCGCCGTAGGAATTGCTGTTGATGCCAGGATAGAAACCGAAGTGCGCGGCAATGTCCCAGCCGCCCTGGTTGGTCGAAACGTCGAGGCCGAAGATGCCCGGCAACAGGCCGTTGCGGATTGCCGAGCTGTTCTGCGTGCCGGTACTGGCGAGGCCACCCACGACGGTGGTGCCAGCGAGGCGCTTATCGGGCGAATCATGCGTGTAGAAGGCGTTGACCGATCCCGAGAACTTTACTGTCACCCCGCCGACGTCCATGCCGATCCCGCTGCTCGTCATCCGCACCAGGCGCTTGTCGTCGAGCTGCGCCGCCGCTGCGGTCTGCGGCTCGGCGCTCGGGTTGGTCGCGACCGCGGCGGGTTGCGCAACGGGCGCCTTGCGCGCGACGAGGTCGTCATATTCGGCCTGCGTCAGAATGCCCTTTTCCTTCAGCCGCAGCAGCAGTGCGCTGGTCGTGTCGTCCTGCGCGAAAGCGGGCGTGGCGCCCGCCAGCAGTGCGACCGCGCAGACCGCCTGTAGCAATTTCGTGGTGCCCCTCATGGATATCCTCCCCGTTGGCGGCCCGCCTTTCGCGGTACCTTGCGTGCCGAGGCTGGGCCCAGCACCGCCTTCGGGGAATTGGACTTTGGTTGGTAGTGGCGGAGCTTGCCGGGGGCGTCGGATCAGGGCGCGACGACGACGCCCCACGGTGCGCGCCCTGCGGCAAGGGTCGCGATCACGGTCCCGGTCGCGAGATCGACCACCGAGACATTGTCCGAAAGTCCATTGGCCGAAAAGACGCGGCGCCCCGCGGCATCGATCGCAGTGTGCCACACCCGCCGCCCGACCGGGACATAGCCGGTCACCGTCGCGCTCGCGACGTCGACGATCGCGAGCGTGTCGGCGCGCCCCAGCGCGACCACCGCTTGCTTCGCGTCGGGGGTGAAGCGGATCCCGACCGGCATGATCTTGTCCTTGAACACGCCCGGCGGCGCAAAGGCGATCGTCTTGCTCACCGCATGGCTGGTCGTGTCGAGGATCTGCACTCCGCCGCCGATTTCCGAACTGACCCACAGCGCCTTGCCGTCAGCGGTGAATTCGGCGTGGCGCGGCCGCATGCCGACCGCGGTCTGCGCAATGTCCCTGTGGCTGGCGAGATCGATCCAATGCACCGAATCATCGGTTTCCGAGGTCGAAACGACCGTCTTGCCGTCGGGGCTGACCGCCATTCCCTCGGGCTCGACGCCGACATCGACTTGCCAGGCGACGACATGCTTGGCGACATCGATCGCGGTGACCGCGGCGTCGCGTTCGTTCGCCGCGAACAGCGTCGTGCCGTCGGGCGACAGTGCGAACTGCTCAGGGTCCTCGCCCGAGGGGAGATCGGCGACGACCTTGCCAGTCGCGCGGTCGATGACCTGGACGGCATTGTCGTCGCTCGCGCAGACATAGAGGAACTTGCCGTCGCGCGAGAGCACGATACCGCGCGGGCGTTTGCCGATCGGCCAGGTCGCTGTGACCTTGAGGCTCGCCGCGTCGATCACAGTGATGCTGTTCCCTTTCTCGTTGGAAACGTAGACCGTCTCGGCGTGGGCGGCCCCTGCAAAGGCGAGGGCGCAAAGGAATGACGAGAGAAGATGAGCACGCATGCATAGTGTCTAATCCAACCGCGCGCGGCCGCATGCTGTACCTAAGTGCAATAGGGTGCGGCGCTCGCCCCCGCCTACATCTCCGACTCAATCGCGAAGACCGCGAGTGTCGTGGAGAGTAAGCCGATGAAAACCCCAAACCTGTCGATGCTCGCCTTGTTCGCGGCGACCGGACTCGCCGCCGCTTCGATCGGCAATGCGGTCTTCGCGCATGGCAATGTCCTGCCGCAACCGGTCGACACCACCGCCTTGCCTGACATTGGCGAGGCATGGCTCGTCAAGAACCCCTATCGCGGCAATGCGACGGCGATCAAGATCGGGGAATCCGCCTACGGCCAGAACTGCGCGCGCTGCCACGGTCTGGAAGCGATGTCGGGCGGGATCGCGCCCGACCTGCGGTATCTCGACGTCGCCGAGGTGGGCGACGAGTGGTTCATCGATCGCTACCAGCATGGCTCGGCGCGCGACGGCAAAGTCTACATGCCGCCGCTCGGCGACGTGCTCGGGCAGAAAGCCGGCTGGGCGATCCGCTCGTGGCTAGACACCAAGCATCAGGATTGAGCGATGCCCGCAGGGTTCACGCGACGCGCTATCCTTGGTGGCATCGGAGCAGCGGCCACTCTGCCGATGGTAGCGCTGCGCGCCGCCTCGCTCGAGAAGATCCGGAGCGCCGGCGTACTGCGCATCGCGGTGTATCGCGATTTTGCGCCATGGGCGTGGGATGACGGCGGGACGCTGCGCGGGATCGACGTCGAGCTCGGCACCGCGATCGCGCAGAAGCTGGGCGTGAAGGCCGAATTCCGCGATTTCCTGGCGGGCGACGATGTCGACGACGACCTGCGCAACATGGTGTGGAAGGGACCTGCCACCGGCGGAATGCTGTCCGACATCATGATGCACGCGCCGTTCGACCGCACCTTTGCACTGCGCAACGATCGCGTCGTGATCGTCGCGCCTTACTATCGCGAGAGCTTCGCGATCGGCTGCAGCCGCGACCTCGACTGCGAGGACCCGCCGGTCCAGTTCAAGGGGCACAAGATCGCTGTCGAGCTCAACAGCATCCCCGATTTCTATATGAGCGGCCAATTCGGTGGCGCGCTGCGCAGCGACGTCGTCCATATGACGAGTGGCATGGTCGCGCTCGACTCGGTTCGCGACGGCAAGAGCGACTTGGCGATGGCGACGCGCGCGCAGGTCGAGCATGCGCTGTCGAAGGGCGGCGATGTGCTCGTCGCGCGCAAGGGCCCGATCCCCGCGCTGACCAGCCCCGGCTGGGACATCGGCCTGGCAGTGAAGGACGACAGCCGCGATCTCGGCGATCGGCTCGAGACCCTGCTGCCCGAAATGATCACCGACAAGACCGTTCCGGCGATCTTCGCGCGCTACGGCGTGACGCTGCGTGCGCCGCTCGCATCGTGATGCCGCAGCCGGCTAGGTCCAAGGTCCAATTGGCGTGCGCAAACGCCGTGATAGCGTGAAGCGATCGAACTGCACCAGCAGCCGAGCGCGCCGCAGACGGCGACCGCAAAAGAACAACCAGGGGAGAAGATGATGAAGCGCATTTTGCGACAGACGTCGATTTTCGCGATGGGGAGCGCGCTGCTCGCGGCGCCGCTCGTTGCTGCACCCGACGCCGTACCGGCAGCGCCTGCTGCGACCGGCACGGCGGCCGGGCCAACCGACGCAGACCTAATGAACGATGCCAATACTCCGGGTGACGTCCTCACTTATGGCATGGGGCCGCGGGCGCAGCGCTTCAGCACGATTACCACGATCAATGCCGGCAACGTCGCAAAGCTCGTACCCGCTTTCTCCGCCTCGCTCGGAGGCGAGAAACAGCGCGGCCAGGAATCGCAGCCGCTGGTCTATGACGGGACGATCTACGTCACTGGCTCCTATTCGCGCGTTTTCGCCTACGATGCCAAGACCGGCGAGGAAAAGTGGGAATATGACGCGCGGCTGCCCGACGCGATCGTGCCGTGCTGCGACGTCGTCAATCGCGGCGCGGCGATCTATGGCGACAAAATCATCTTCGGTACACTCGACGCGCGGCTCGTCGCGCTCAACCGCAACACCGGCAAGGTGATCTGGAATAAGCAGATCGCAGACTACAAGGCAGGCTACAGCTTCACCGCCGCGCCGATGATCGTCCACGGCAAGATCATCGTCGGCAATTCGGGTGGCGAATTCGGCGTGATCGGCGAGATCCAGGCACGCGACGTCAACACCGGCGAGCTGGTCTGGACGCGCCCGACGATCGAGGGGAACATGGGTACCCTCAACGGCAAGGACAGCGGGATGACCGGCAAGCTCAATGCGAGTTGGCAGGGCGACCAGTACAAGCAGGGCGGCGGCGCGACCTGGCTTGGCGGGACCTACGATCCCGACACC
This sequence comes from Sphingomonas echinoides ATCC 14820, assembly GCF_000241465.1. GTDB lineage: Bacteria > Pseudomonadota > Alphaproteobacteria > Sphingomonadales > Sphingomonadaceae > Sphingomonas > Sphingomonas echinoides. The sequence goes on along the minus strand of NZ_JH584235.1, from coordinate 2,748,158 downwards.
AACCTGATCTACATGGGCACCGGCAACCCCGCGCCGTGGAACAGCCATTTGCGCCCCGGCGACAATCTCTACACCGCCTCGACGCTCGGCATCGATCCCGACACCGGTCAGATCAAATGGCACTATCAGACGACGCCGCACGACGGCTGGGATTTTGACGGCGTCAACGAGCTGATCCCGTTCGACGCGATGCGCGGCGGCAAGATGATGAAGCTGGGCGCCAAGGCAGACCGCAACGGCTATTTCTTCATTCTTGACCGCACCAATGGCAAAATGCTGCAGGCGACGCCGTTTGTCTCGAAGACCACGTGGGCGACCGGGTACAATCTGAAGACCGGTCGGCCCAATTTCGTCGACGCCAACCGTCCCGGCGCGCCGAGTGCGGAAAAGGGCACGACGGTTTTCTCGGCCCCGGCCTTCCTCGGAGCCAAGAACTGGATGCCGATGTCGTACAGCCAGCAGACAGGCATGTTCTACGTGCCGAGCAACGAATGGGGCATGGACATCTGGAATGAGCCGATCGCCTATAAGAAGGGTGCAGCGTTCCTCGGCGCCGGCTTCACGATCAAGCCGCTCTACGAGGATCATATCGGCGTGCTCCGCGCGATCGACCCGGCGACCGGCAAGATCGCCTGGGAATATAATAACAAGGCGCCCTTGTGGGGCGGCGTGCTGAGCACCGCGGGCAACCTCGTCTTCACTGGCACACCCGAGGGGTATCTCAAGGCGTTCGACGCCAAGACTGGCAAGGAGCTGTGGAAGTTCAACACCGGCTCCGGCGTTGTCGGCACGCCGATCACCTGGGAGACCGATGGCGAGCAATATGTCGCGGTGATGTCAGGCTGGGGCGGCGCGGTGCCGCTGTGGGGCGGCGAAGTCGCCAAGGCCGTGCAGCACATCAATCAGGGTGGTGCGCTCTGGGTATTCAAGCTGCCCAAATCGTGAGCGGGCCGGCTCTATCGACGATCGACGGGAGCCGTGCGGCGGGGGTGGCGATTGCCGCCCCCGTTTCGCTTTCGCGGGCTTTGGGGCTACGCTCCGCGAGCGGAACGGCGCAACAGGGGGATCTGGATTACGTGGAACGCGTGCTCATCGCCGACGACCATCCGATGGTGCGCGATGGCCTGCGTACCGTCATCGCGGTGGCGTTCGATCAATGCGAACTGTTCGAGGCCTCGTCGCTCGACGAAGCTAGCGCGGTGATCGCGCGCGAAGGCGATTTCGATCTGGTGCTGCTCGATCTCAACATGCCCGGCGCAGTCGGCTTTTCCGGGCTGATCGCGTTGCGCGAACGCTTTCCCTCGGTGCCCGTGGTGATCGTCTCGGCGGCGCAGGAGCGCGGGCTCGCGCGCAGCGCGCTGGCGGCCGGCGCTGCCGGATTCATTCCCAAGTCACTGCGGCGCAGCGCGATCGTCGATGCGCTCAAGACCGTACTCGCGGGCAATTTCTACGCGCCCGAGATGGACGAGGTCGAGTCGGCCGAGACGCTCGAGGATGCCGACATCCAGCACCGCATCGACAGCCTGACGCCGCAGCAGAAGGTCGTGCTGCGACTCGTCGTCGCCGGCAAGCTCAACAAGCAGATCGCCTATGAGCTCGATGTCTCGATGACGACGGTCAAGGCGCACGTCTCCGCGGTCCTCGGCAAGCTCAAGGTGTTCAGCCGTACGCAGGCGGTGATCCTCGTCAACAAGGTGAAATTCGGCACCGACGCCTGACGCTACTGCGTGAGCCGCGTGATCAGCGCGCGCAGCTGCGCGGGCTTCACCGGTTTCTGCAGCACGTGGAAGTCGGCCGCCGCGAGAAGATCACGCAGCTCGGGGGTGCGGTCGGCGGTAATGACAATCGCGGGGATCGACGCGCCGGTCGCGGCACGCACTCCGGCGATCGCGTCGATGCCGGTCTGCCCGTCGTCAAGATGATAATCCGCGATGATGAGGTTCGGCCGCAGTGTGTTCGCCTGCGCCTGGCCCGCACCGAGATCGCGCGCGCTGAGCACGGTGCAGCCCCAGCCTTCGAGCAAAACGGCCATACCCTCGAGGATCAGCGTCTCATTGTCGATCACCAGTACGACCTGATCGGTGAGCGGCCCACTACGCGACGGCGCAGCGGCGTGCGACACGCGCGGCGTTGACGTGCCGACCGGCACACACACGCCGAAGCGCGACCCTTCGCCGAGCGCCGAGCGGACGCTAAGCGCATGTCCGAGCATGCGCGCCGCGCGCTGGACGATCGCGAGCCCCAGACCCATCCCGCGATCGCGCCCGTGGTCACCAATCCGCCGGAACTCCTCGAAGATTTCGACATGATGCTCGGGCGCGATGCCGGGTCCGGTGTCGATCACTTCGACGTGCAGCATCTCCCCCTCGGCACGCACCGCTACGTCGACCGAACCAGCGTGGGTGTAGCGCAGTGCGTTGCCGATCAAATTCTGCAGGATCCGCCGCAGGAGGCGCGGGTCGGAGCGCACCCAGAATGCGCCGTCGTCGATTCGCAGCACGAGCCGCCGTTCACGCGCAACGGGTGCGAATTCGGCCTTCATGCTTCGCAGCATCTCGTCGAGCGCAAAATCGACCGGTTCGGCAACGATCGCGCCGGCATCGAGGCGGGAGATTTCGAGCAGCGATTCGAGCAGATCCTCGACCGAGTCGAGCGCCGACCCGGCCTGCCGGACGAGCGCGCGGGTCGGCAGCGCGAGCCGCCGGTCGCCGAGCGCTGCGACAAATAGCCGCGCCGCGTTGAGCGGCTGCAGAAGATCGTGGCTCGCCGCCGCGAGGAAGCGGGTCTTGGAAATATTGGCCTGCTCGGCCGCGGTCTTGGCGTCGCGCAACGCCGCCTCGACCGCGAGGCGCTCGGCATTCTCGCGGCTGAGCTCACGATTTACCGCGTTGATGTCGGCGGTGCGTTCCTCGACACGGCGTTCGAGCGTCTCATTGGTCTCGCGCAGCCGGTCGGCGGCGCGCAGGCTTTCGGTGATGTCGCCAAAGCTCATCACCATCCCGCCATCGGGCATGCGCGCGCGGTGGACCTCGACGACCTTGCCGCTGCGGTGGTGGCGGCGCGACACTGCATCGCGAATACCGCTCTCGAGCCAGGCGAGCGGCTCGTCCGGCTCCATCGGCCCGTTGAGCTCGGCGCAACCGGCGACCAGACCATCATGCGTGGCGACAATCGCGATCCCGTCGGCGGGCAGGCCGATCACCGCGAGCAGGGGATTGTTCCATGCGACCAGCCGGCGATCGGCATCATAGACGCACACGCCCTGCGGGATCGTATCGAGCGTCGCCTGGAGGATCGCGCTCTTCTGCGCGAGTTCGCGCGCGCGAAGCCGTGCATCCTCGGCTTTCACCTCGGTGATGTCGGTATAGACGCCGACTATGCCGCCCTCGCTGGTGCGCAGTTCGTTGATCTGGATCCAGCGTCCGTCGGCAAGCGCGTGGACGTGCCCGCCGCTGGCCACCATGCGCTGCGCCATCCGCTCAGACACCCATCGGTCGCGCGCGACCATCGCGCCGAGCGTCGTGCCGTCCTTGCCGATCATGTCGGTGATCGCGGAGAAGCTGATGCCGGGCACGATCCGGTCGGCGATCTTGGGCCACAGTCCGAGATAGGTCTGGTTGCACAGCACCAGCCGGTCATCGGCGTCGAAGATCGCGAAGCCTTCGTTGATGCTCTCGATCGCGTCGCGCAGGCGGCGTTGCGCATCGTCTGCCGTTTCCTTGGCAATGCCGAGTGCGGCGTTGCTGCGCGCAAGCGCACCCAGCGCCTGTTCGAGGTCGGCGGTGCGCTCGCGCACCTTGCCTTCGAGCGAGATCGCGGTCTCGAACAGCGAGAAGGCGTTGCCCTGGAGATCGGTCGAGCGCTCGACACGGTCGATCAGCGCGGTGTTGATGCGCTTGAGTTTGACGATCTCGGCTTCGAGCGCGGCGATCTGTCCGGCATCGTGGCTGTCGGGCAAGGCGATGCGCGTCGCCATCACCGGCCCCAGCCAATCGCCAGACCGCTGAAGGTCTGGTTGACGTGAAGCGCATGGAACTGCTCGCCATAGGTGTTGAAGCCGGTCACGCGATGTTCGACGAACATGCGCGAGACCTCGCGCGTCAACTGCCGCTGCTCGGCCTCGATCTTGTTGAGCACGCAATCGAACCCGACGATCCGGTCGATCCCGCCGACGGCGCTTTCGAGCCCATCGAACAGGCTGTCGAGGCCGTCCAGGATATTGCGGGCCTCGCCCAGCGTCAGCACGACGCCCTCGTCGATCGCGCAATAGAAGGTCAGGCTTCCGTCCGGGTTGGCCGACTGGATCGAGCGGACGTAGTATTCGCCGCCCGCGCGCACCATTAGCGGGTGCGAGGCAAAGACAGAGGGGCCGAGCTGGTCCACGGTCGTCCCGGTCAGCCGCGCATACTCCTCCGCCGCCGGCTCGGCGTTGATCTCGGTGACGACGCGCCCGACCGGATCGGCGCCGGTGATCACCATCTTGACCTGTCCGGGGGCGTAATGTTGCGATCGGAACACCTGCATCGGCCGGGCCGACGACAGGATCGCGACAAGCGCAGCATCGCGGCGGAACGCGCCGTCCTGGAAAATGAACGTCTCCTTGAAGTCGAGCCCGTCGCCCGACGAGCCGCCTATCAGCGGAATGTCGCCGAGCGCGTCCTGCACGGTGACGGTGAGCATCTCCTCGCGATGCGACAACCCGTCGACGAGAAAGATCGCGGCGCGCGACACGATCGAGCCGAACGTGTCCGAAGCCGCGACTGACGCGGCGACGAGCTCGCGCACCACGCTCTGCGCGCTCCTCGCATCGAAGGTATCAAGATGGTCGAAGCGGACCGCGGTAAGCGTGAAATCGCTCGCCGGGAAGCCGATCGCGGTGATCGTCCCCTCCGCGCTACCCTCGGGCGTGATTTCGCCCGACGAGGTGCATCCCACCACGCACAGGCCTTCGCTGCGCCGATTGATCGCCTCGGCCAGCGCGTCGAGTGCATAGCAGCTCGAACTGAAGATCAGCACGCCGGCCAGCGTGGTCGGATCGAGGTCGGCGAACAACGCCTGCGCGGCCGCGTCGGGATCGGCCAGCCGCGTCGCGGCGGTACGGACCGGGGAACGAGACCGTACAGGCAAAGGGGCATCGAGCATAAGCGGCATCATGCCATGCCTGCACCGACGCGTCGATTGTCACGGATCATCCGACGCCCCGCACCGGCTCGCCCGCCGCGTCGAGCGCATCGACCTCGGCGTCGCTGAACACCCGGCTGCGGATGATGAAGCGCACGCCCTCGGGGCCTTCGAGCGAAAAGCCGGCGCCACGACCGAGCACGACGTCGATCGTCACCTGCGTATGCCGCCAATAGGCGAACTGCGCGGCACCGATCCACACCGGCACGTTGTCCGCGATCCGCCCGAGCAGGATGTCCTGCGTGCCGACGTGAAACTCGTCCGCGGGGTAGCACATGGGCGCCGAGCCATCGCAGCATCCGCCTGATTGGTGGAACATCAACGGCCCGTGGATCGCGCTCAGCCGATCGATCATGGCGATCGCGGCGTCGGTCGCGAGGATGCGGGCGGGTGGGGGCACGACGGGCTCCTGAAACGCAAAAGCCGGCGGGTCCGAAGACCCGCCGCGACCGACGGCAAAGGGGGCCAACCGCCGAGATTTGTATGAGATATTAGAAAAATCCCATCGGCTTCGCGCTATAGCTCACAAGCAAATTCTTGGTCTGCTGGTAATGATCGAGCATCATGCGGTGGTTTTCGCGCCCTATGCCCGACTGCTTGTACCCGCCGAACGCCGCATGCGCCGGATAGAGGTGATAGCAATTGGTCCACACCCGTCCCGCCTGAATCCCGCGGCCCATGCGATAGGCCCGCGTCCCATCGCGCGTCCACACGCCGGCGCCGAGGCCGTAGAGCGTATCGTTGGCAATCGCGAGCGCATCGGCATCGTCCTTGAACGGCGTCACCGCGACGACCGGGCCGAAAATCTCCTCCTGGAATACGCGCATCTTATTGTTGCCCGAAATGATCGTCGGCTTGACGTAATAGCCGCCACCCAGTTCGTCGCCATGCTGCGCTCGTTCGCCGCCGGTCAGGATCTTGGCACCTTCGCCGCGCGCGATGTCGAAATAGGACAGGATCTTCTCAAGCTGGTCGTTCGATGCCTGCGCACCGATCATCGTCGAGGGATCGAGCGGGTTGCCCATGACGATCTTCTCGACGCGCGCGACCGCCTTCTCCATGAAGCGGTCATAGATGCTCTCGTGCACCAGCGCCCGGCTCGGGCAGGTGCACACCTCACCCTGGTTGAGCGCGAACATCGCAAAGCCCTCGAGCGCCTTGTCGAGGAAATCGTCGTCCTGATCCATCACGTCGGCAAAGAAGATGTTGGGCGATTTGCCGCCAAGTTCGAGCGTGACGGGGATGAGGTTCTCGGTCGCATATTGCATGATCAGCCGACCGGTCGTGGTTTCGCCGGTAAAGGCAATCTTGGCGATGCGGGGGGATTGCGCGAGCGGCTTGCCCGCCTCGACGCCGAAACCGTTGACGACATTGAGCACGCCCGGCGGCAGCAGGTCGCCAATCACGTCCATTAGCACCATAATTGACATCGGCGTTTGCTCGGCGGGCTTGAGCACGATGCAATTGCCCGCGGCGAGCGCGGGGGCGAGCTTCCACACCGCCATCAGGATCGGGAAGTTCCACGGAATGATCTGTCCCACCACGCCCAGCGGCTCGTGATAATGGTAGGCAACCGTATCGTGATCGATCTCGGAAATGCCGCCTTCCTGGGCACGAATACAGCCGGCGAAATAGCGGAAATGGTCGATCGCCAGCGGAATGTCGGCGGCGGTCGTCTCGCGGATCGGCTTGCCGTTGTCGATCGTCTCGACCATCGCGATCAGCGGGAGATTTGCCTCGATCCGGTCGGCGATCTTGTTGAGGATCACCGCGCGCTCGGCATAGGAGGTTTGGCCCCAGGCGTCCTTCGCCTTGTGCGCGGCGTCTAGCGCGAGATCGATATCTTCTTTGGTCCCGCGCGCGACCTGGCACACCGTCTGGCCGGTCACCGGCGAGGGATTATCGAAATAGCGGCCCTGCACCGGCGCGACCCACTGGCCCCCGATGTAATTTTCGTAGGTCGCGCGAATCGCGACCTTGCCTGTCAAACCTTCGAGCGCCTGGTGCAGCATTGTCTCTCTCCTGGATGTGAGCCCGGTGGCCGGCGCCTGCGCGGGCTTGTCAGCGCTGACTGTGCCCAAAATCCGAGGACGCGCCATTGCACCAAAGGGCTATTTGCGGTCGATCGGTCTGCTTCCATGCTCGCCTCCGATACCAAAGTGTCCGCTGCCGAGGCCGAGCGCCCGCGCGGGACGATGCGAGGAGAAGATGATGTCGAGAGTGATCGCCGCCGCTTTGTGTCTGACAGCAGTCCTCGGGGGAACCGGCGCGATCGCCGGCGCGCCCAAGACTAATCCCGCCAAGACGCCCGCCAAGACGATTGTCGTCGAAATGAAGGATAGCGGCACGGAGGGCGCGATGGTGTTTGTCCCCGCCTTTATTAAGGCTAATCTAGGCGACACGGTCCGCTTCGTGCCGACCAGCTTGGCGCACAATGCCGAGCTGATCCCGGCAATGCTGCCGACCGGTGTCTCGCCGAGTAAGGGGGCGATGGGCAAGCAGTTCGACCTCATGGTCACCACGCCCGGCATCTACGGGATCAAATGCGCCCCACACTATTCAATGGGAATGGTCGCCGTAGTGCAGGCCGGCGATGGTCCGTCCGTCAATCTGGCCGCCGCACGCGCGGCCAAACTGCCGCCCTTCGCAATGAAGCGGATGGCGGGCTATCTCGCGAAGGCGCGCTGACATGACCACCTTGCTCGTCACCTATCCCCGCGCCGAAGGCGCGACCTTCGACGTCGACTATTATCTCGGCGCGCACCTGCCGCTCGTGCGCGAAAGCTGGGTGCGCTACGGATTGACCAGCGCGACCGCCCTCATCCCGGAAGAACCGGCCCCGGCCTATGCAGCGGTCGCAATGCTTGAATTCAGCGACGGCGCGGCGCTCGACGCCGCGCTGGCCTCGCCCGAGGCGGGCGCGGTGTTCGGCGACGTCGCCAAATTCACCGACATCGCCCCCGTGCCGCTCCGCTGCACCGCCCGGTGATCGACCGGCCAGTCACTAGATCAAGCGGCGCCGATCGCCCTCGGTCGCGCCGCGCAGCATAGCGGCGGGAGACATGCAAGTGGCGCAGCTCTTCTGGCGGGCGGGTGTGGCGAGTGCTGCGCTCGTCCTGCCGCTCGCCGCCTCGGCGCAGGAGCAGAGCGGCCCCGACATTGTCGTCACCGCCACCCCGCTGCTTGATGTCGGCGAGGGCGCGCTGCGCTATCCGGCGCAGACCGTCAGCGACGAACAACTCCAGCACGCGCACGCCACTGACCTCACAGAATATCTCAAAAGAGTCAGCGGCGGGGTGTTCGTCAACGAGACGCAGGGCAACCCACTCCAACCCGACATCAATTATCGCGGCTTCACCGCCTCTCCGCTGCTTGGCACACCGCAGGGGCTGTCGGTCTTCATGGACGGCGTTCGGCTCAACCAGCCGTTCGGCGATATCGTCAGCTGGGACCTCATCCCGAAATCGGCGATCCGCTCGGTCAGCCTCGTGCCGGGGTCGAACCCGTTGTTCGGACGCAACGCGCTCGGCGGCGCGCTGTCGATCCGCACCAAGGACGGCACCTCCGACCCAGGCTATCTGCTCGAGATCGGCACCGGGTCATTCGCCCGGCGCACGCTCGAGGCACAGGCCGGCGGCGCGATCCGCGGCGGGTTTGATTGGTTCGTCAGCGGCGACGCCTTTCGCGAGCGCGGGTGGCGGGCCTTTTCGGCGTCGCGCGCCTATCAGGGTTTCGGCAAGCTGGGCTGGTCGAATGCGACCACGCAGGCACACCTTTCGGCCAGCTATGCCGACACCGATCTCAACGGCAACGGCTTGCAGGAGCAGCGGCTTCTCGCCGCCGATCGGCGCAGCGTCTACACCCAGCCCGACACGACGCGGAATCGCTCGGCACTGGTCAATCTCACTGCAAAGCACAGCCTATCGTCTGCACTATCGCTGTCGGGCAACGCCTATTGGCGGCGGATCAAGACCAGAACCTATAATGGCGACGTCAACGACACTGCGCTCGGCGAGAACCTCTACCAACCCAGTACCGCGGAACGCGCCGCCCTGACCGCGGCAGGCGTTACCGGCTTTCCTCTTAGCGGCGAGACGCAGGCCAACACCCCCTTCCCGCGCTATCGATGCATTGCCGAGGCACTTCTCGACACCGAGCCCAACGAGAAATGCAACGCGCTGATCAACCGCTCGACGACCGACCAGCGCGAGTGGGGCGCGAGCGCTGAGGCGACACTCATCGCGCCCTTGCTGGGGCTTCACCAGACGCTCACGCTCGGCGCGAGCTATTCAGACAGCCAGGCCAATTTCGCGCAATCCGCGCAATTCGCGTATCTCACCGCCGACCGTGGCGTGGTCGGCGCCACTGGGCCGGGAGCCTATGCCGACGGAAGCCAGCAATCCGAAAATGCGTTCGACGCGCGGGTTGATCTCCACGGCCGAACCACCAATCTCGGGCTTTATGGTACCGACTCGCTGATGCTGGCGCGCACGCTGAGGGTCGATCTGTCGGCGCGCTACGATCGCACCCGTGTCGGCAACCGCGATCGGATTACGCCACTTGCGGGTACCGGCTCGCTGACAGGCAACCACCGTTTCGCTGCTTTCAATCCTGCGGTCGCAATCGCATGGATGCCGTCGACACGGCTCGGCTTCGACGCCGCTATCGCGCAGAGCAGCCGCGCGCCCTCGGCGATCGAGCTCGGCTGCTCCGATCCCGCGAGCCCGTGCCGCTTGCCCAATGCGCTGGCGGGCGACCCGCCGCTTGACCAGGTTAGTGCGACCACCTTCGAGGCAGGCGTTCATGGTAGCATACAGGGCGGCGCGCGCCGATCCGTCACCTGGCGGATCGGCACCTTTCGTACCGACAGCCGCAAGGATATCCTGTTCGTCGCGAACGATGCTTCCGGCTTCGGCTATTTCCGCAATTTTGGACGCACGCGACGGCAAGGCTTGGATCTGGACGCGACCGCTACGCTCGGCACGGTCCGGCTATCGGGTCACTACACTTGGCTTGACGCGACCTACCGCAGCAGCGAGCGTGTCGGCGGATCGGGCAACAGCAGCAACAATGGCGCCGCCGCGGGCTTCGATGGGACGATCGCGATCGCCAAAGGTGACCGCATCCCGTTGATCCCGCGTTCAATCGCCAAGGCGGCGGTTGGCTGGGATCCGATCAGACGCGTGACGCTCGACATCGACATGATCGCGGTGTCGGGCGTTATAGCGCGCGGCAACGAGAACGGTGCGCATGCGCCTGACGGCGTCTATTATTTGGGTGCCGGCCGCACGCGGCCTTATGGGGTGTTCAATCTAGGCGCCGAATGGCGCGTGACGAAAGTTGCTACGCTCACCGTCCAGCTCAATAATCTGTTCGACAAGGCCTACGCCACCGCAGCTCAGCTCGCCGCGACAGCGTTCGACGGCAGCGGTCGGTTCGTCGCCCGTCCGTTCGCTGCACCGATGATTGACGACGAGCGGCCATTGGTATCCTCGACTTTCTATGCGCCGGGCGCGCCGCGCTCGGTCTCATTGAGCATGCGGCTTCGATTGTGAACAGATGGGCAGCCGGCCCCAGAACTGGCGGCAGTGTGAAAGGCGGACAGAGATGGCACCATCGGATCCGAGCGCATGTGTGCGGATGCGCTATTCGACCGTAGCAATTGTGCTGCATTGGGCGATCGCGCTCCTTATCGCCTATAATCTGACCTCAGGACTTCTGCACGACGTGCTGCCCGGCGCCGTTTTCCGGTTCCATGTCTCGGCCGGCATAACGATCCTGGTCTTGAGCGTCGCCCGCCTCCTCTGGCGGCTGACCCATCGCCCGCCGCCCTTGCTGGCGGTCCAAGCGTGGGAACGACGCACGGCTCACGGGGTCCATGCCCTGCTCTACGCCGCGATCTTGATCCTCCCCTTTTCAGGATGGGCACTCGTCTCGGCTAAGCCCCCCATGGGTTCAGCGGGAGCGGCATGGAATGCAGAGCATCCTGTCGGCGAAGCATCGAGCGCTCAACGTCCTCGCGGTCCGACGATGGTGTGGGGGGTGGCTCCGCTTCCCTTGCTGTCGCAGATCAGTGCGATCGGGCGGACCTCGCAAGGCGTACCTGCGCAGCGCGAATTGCGCGCGCGGATCGCGACGTTCCACCGATTCGGTGGCTGGGTCATGCTAGCACTGCTCCTTCTACACGTGGCGGGAGCATTGAAGCATCAATGGGTCGATCGCCAGCGGGCGCTTGCGCGCATGGGGATTGGGCGTTGACGCACTTATGATCGTTGAAATTTGGAACACTCGTAAAAATCCGGCACGCAAGCGCCACTGTGCAATTTGTATCTCCAATCGCCACGTGCGATCGGACTCTTCGGATAACGTTACTGGGGTAGCGCTTAATGAACGTGCGCTGGCAACAAGCGTTTGAGACCTCGCAACCTAGATGACTGAACGTCCGGCTATGCCGCTCTTCGCCAAAAAGCGGCCAAGCCGCTTCCCACCCAGAATTTGCCATCTTTCACGATCTTTAGTGCGCGGCGGATTCCCCGGGCGATGAACGGTTCGGAAGATAGCTTGGACGATGGCGAACATGACCGGCACGCTCGCCGCCTGCCGCTTCAATCCGGCTCGACGACTTTCGCGGGCCGACCACGCTTCGGTACTGGTGCGAGGTCAGCGGCCTTGGCGGGAGCTTTCTGACCCGGCTTTCGGCCAAGACCGATCTTCTTCGCCATGTCACGGCGCATTGCCGAGTAGGACGGTGCAGTCATGGGATAATCGGTCTTTAAGCCATACCGCGTTCGATATTCGGCGGGCGTGAGACCGTTGGTGGAGAGATGCCGCGTCAGCGTCTTATAGGGCTTGCCGTCGATCATTGAAATAATGACATCAGGATTTGCCAGCGACTTTCGTGAAGTGACTGCGCCGGTAAATTCCGGAGCGGCTTCCTCGGCAGAAGCTTCCGCCGGTGCGGATGAGAGGCCGATCAATGCGTCATGCATCGACTTCAAGAATGCTGGGACATCATCCGCCGACGTGCGGGTATTCGGGTTGGACAGCCATGCCATCGTTAATTCGGTAGCGAGTTTAACGGTGTTTGCAGTTTCATCAGTCAATGCGGATTTCCTTCCAAGCGGGCTTTTAGCGCGTACTTCGTAAATTCACCCTGAGCATCATTGGTGCCAAGTGCGTGAAAAATATAAATCTGCGACAATCGATTTAAGCTAAAAAAAGGCTGCTCAGCTATCTCCATCGATCTCACACAATACAAACCTTTTACACCTCAACCAACGCTAAGTCATGCCAGTACCGCTCGCGCGGCCGCCCGCTCCCCGTGCTCGAAGGCCTCCGCAAAACTTTCTAGGTCGGCACCGGTCATGCCAAGCGCACGCCCCTCATCCTTCCAGCCCGCGACAGCCTGCTCAATCGGCGCCAGCATTTCCATGGCGGGCGGAAGCGTAATGCGAAAGTACGGCAACACCGACATTAAAGCGTCGATAGTCGCCTCGGGGCCAACCTCTTCCGAAACCCAGGTTTTTAATTCGCGCAGTCGCTCTGGAAACGGGGTGATATCGAACGCCGGCGCCAGCCGCCACAGGCCACGATCAACGTGGAGGAAGCCGTGGTTCATCAGATGATCGTCGACGTTGGTGATCAGGATCGAGAAAGCGATCCTCCGCCATAGCTCTTCGATATCGGCCGTAGGAGCACTCCCGTGCACACGTAGCGCATCAACGATCTCGGTATAGGCGTGCTCCTGTGCGTCGCCGGGCTCCGCACCGATCATCGTCGCCGCCGAAACGTACATCAACCGCCCGCCCCCTGCGGGTCGATCAAACCGCCGGATTAGCGCGATCGCGTCGCCGTCGCTCTCGACCAGGCGGGCGTCAGCCGCGTCGATCCCGGCGCGGCGGGCCATATCGCCTGCAGGTACGAGTTGCGGACTACCAGCACTGGCACTTGCTCCCCATCCACCGTTCGCTGCTCGAAGCGGAACAGGCGGGATCGTGGCGCCTGCGCGCGCTCGAGCCTGGACAGCAACGCGATCGAGACGCCGGCGGCCCTTGCGACCTCTTTTAAGGTAAGTCCCGATGCCAAGCGGATAGCTCTCATCCGCTCTCCAAACGCAATGATCAAACTCCCTTCGACACCCTCGACGAATTCCCGAATTCTGTCAGGCACCTGCTCCGGAGTGACCGGCAGCAGTCGTTCGACCCCCGGCATCTCGTCGATGAAGAACCGCCCTTCCCATTGAGGCCCAGCCGGATGCGCGACGTGCTCCCAACCGAGCTCGAGGGCGTCAAGCAACAGGTCTAGTGTCGTGGGCCCTGGCCACGCCGCACCACGCTCAATGTCGGAGAGTGTCTGCCGGCTGACACCGACCTTGGCCGCGATCTGAACTTGGGTACCGTACTGATCGTCGCCAAGCCTCCCTTGGCGTCGATCCTTAAGAAATTTGCCCAGATCGTCACGCAACCGTCCAGCACCCCTTGGTAGCAGCATCCGGGCTAACGGGGCGCGGCGGCGCGACATGTCAGCATTTTGACATTTCTCATGGTCGGACACAAATACTTTGTCGGCTTTTTGCGTAAGGCGACCGCGAGTTCCTAAAACCGGTGAATGCTCCAGCGTCAAGCCGCAACAACCGTACCCGATCCTGCACGGGTGTCCCAGGAAGCCACATCAATTCGGCTCGCCGACATCGACAATCTGTTACTGACATTGCTTGCGAAACGCTTGGCGCGCGCACTCATGCTCGATCAGGATCGCGGTGACGAACCGTTCAATGTAGAAAATTCAGACTAGTGCATCGACGATTAGCGATTTTAGCAGCCGACTGACATCAGGGGAACCGAGCGGCCAGCGGTTGATTCCCCGAAGAGCCGACAGGATCATTCCGTCGGTACCCAGCGGCGCAGTACCTACGAGGAGACTATCGTGAGCGAACCAGCCATCGCCTATGGCCGCAAGAGCTTCGATGACCCGGACGAGCGCACGTCTTCGGTCGACGACCAGCAGCTTTTCGCCGAAGCATATGCGCGCTCGCATGGCTTCGATCTGCTCGGCTTCTACGGCGATGACGGGATCACCGGCGCGACGATGGAACGGCCAGGCCTGCAGGCGGCGCTCAAGGTGCTCGCTTCGGGGAAGATCAGGATCCTCATCATCGAAGACGTCGACCGGCTCGGACGCGACGCGGAGCATATCCACCACATGGTGAAACTGTTCCGGCTATATCAAGTGACCGTCCATACGGTTTCAACCGGTCGCATCGACGACCTCGTGTTCGCCTTCAAAGCTATTATCGGCGAACAGCAGCGAATGCGCATCGCCTATACGACACGCCGCGGCCTAAAGGGCAAGGCGCGCCGCGGCGGCGTGACCGGTGGGAAAGTTCTGGGTTACCGACGCGAGATCACCGGACAGGACGCAGGCGGGCGCGACGTTGACCGGCTGGTGATCGACGATCCGCAGTCCGAGCTGGTGCAGCGCATCTTCAACCTTTATTCCGAGGGACAGAGCCTGAAGCAGATTTGCGCGATCTTGAACCGGGATGGCATCCCCTCCCCTCGCGCCCGAGAGCGTGGAAAATACAACGCCGGCGTCTGGAACCCGACGACTCTTTCGGGAGACCGGAGCCTCGGCGAGGGCATCCTTAACAACGAGATTTATATCGGGCGCCGCATCTTTAACCGTCGGATCTGGGTCGAGGTCCCCAATGACAATCGCGGCTTTTCGCGCCGCCCGCGCCTCAACCCCGAAACGGAGTGGATCATCAATGATCAGCCCGAGTTGCGGATCATCGACCAGGCACTGTGGGATGCGGTGAAGGTCCGTCAGAAAGAAGCGCGCGCCGCGCGCGACGCGAAGTACAAGCTGACGGGCAATCCGCTGGCGGGCGCAAAGCGCCCTGCCCACCTACTGTCCGGGCTCGTCACATGCGGAGCTTGCGAGGCGCCATTCCTCGCGACCGGTGCTGGCCGCTGGCGCTGCAAGAGTCATCGTACCGGGACCTGCACCAACGGGTCTATCACGACACGGGAACTCGAGGAGCGCGCATTGGCCGGCATCCGCGACCGGCTTCTGACCCCGGAAATCATTGGTCGCTTCGCTGCGAAGCTCCAGACGGAGCTCGAGGCGATGCATCTCGCCAACCATGCAGATCGCAATCACGTAGAAGGCGAGCTTGTCGCGACGCGCCGGCGCATCGCCAAGCTCGTGTCGCGGATCGAGGAAGACGACGATGCGCCGCGCGCATTGACCGTCCGTTTGAAGGAACTTGAGACGATCGAGGCAGGTCTGGAGATTGCTCTGGCCGAAGCACCTGAGCCGACGGTCGTG
>NZ_JH584235.1:2698516-2727211 GCF_000241465.1 Sphingomonas echinoides ATCC 14820 | reverse complement strand
CTGCCCGCGAAAACCCCGGAAATCTGCGGGTTTAGCGGTCCTTAACGGCTTCCGGGATAAGGGCTTCGGAATGGACGCCCTTGCCGAATCTTCGAATCCCCCGGCCGAATCGCTGTCGAATCAGGTGCGTAGCGCCGTGATCTGGCGGTCGGGCAGCCAGATTCTCGCCCAGATCGTGCAATGGGCCTCCACCTTTCTCGTGATTCGGATCCTCGACCCGCACGATTATGGCCTGTTTGCGATGACCGGGGTGGTCCTCGTCTTTCTCAACATGCTCAACGGCTATGGGCTCGCGAGCGGGTTGATCCAGAAAGCCGAGATCACCGCGCGCGACGTCCGCCAATTGTTCGGCATGTTGCTGCTGCTCAACGGCGTGCTTGCTGCGGCGCAGGTGTTCCTGCTCGCGCCCGCCGCCGCGGCATATTATCGCCAGCCGATCGTCGCGCACCTGCTGCAGGTCCAGGCGCTGCTCTATCTGACCACCCCGTTCATTGCGCTGCCCTACGCGCTGCTGTCACGCACGCTGGAATTCAAGCTGCAGGCGCGGGTGAACATTCTTGCATCGATTGCCAGTGCCAGCGCGGCGCTTGGCGGTGCGCTCGCGGGATTGGGCGTGTGGACCCTCGTGCTGGCCCCACTGGTTTTGTTCAGCGTCCGCGCGATCGGCATGACGATCGTCGCCAAATCGCTGGTATGGCCGAGCTTCGATTTCCGCGGCGCGGGCACGCTGGCGCGCTATGGTGGGGTGATGGCGGTCGGCCAGCTCTTCTGGTTCGCGCAAAGCCAGGCCGACGTGTTCATAGCCGGGCGGCATTTCACCCCGCACACGCTCGGCATCTACACCGAGAGCCTGTTCCTGACCCAGGTGTTCGTATCGAAATTCGTGCCACCGCTGAACGAAGTCGCCTTTTCGGCCTATGCGCGGATCCAGCATGATCGCGCTTTGGTCGCCGCCGCTTTTGCGCGATCGGTGCGGATCATCATGCTCGCAGCCCTCCCTTTCTATTTCGGCCTGGCCGCCACCGCCGAGCCGCTGGTGCTGACTGTGCTCGGCGAAAAGTGGCGCGAGGCCGCGCCCGTCGTGCATTTGCTGGCGCTGGCCATGCCGTTCATGACGCTGCAGGTGTTGTTGCAGCCAGCGTGCGACGCGTGCGGACGGCCGGGGATCGGTGCGCGCAACGGCGCGGGCGGCGCGCTGGTGCTGACCATCGCGTTTCTGATCGGCGTGCATTGGGGGGCGACCGGCCTCGCCACCGCGTGGATCTGTGGCTATCCGGTCTATCTTGGCATCAGCCTGTGGCGATCGCTGCCGGTGATCGGGGCCTCTCCGCGCGCGATCGCCGATGCCATCACGCCCGCGTTGCTCGCGGCGCTGGCGATGGCATTGGCGGTGACGCTGGTCGACGATGCCTTGCCCGCGATGCATCCCTTCCCGCGCCTTGCGCTGTTGGTGGCGGTCGGCGCGGGCGTCTATGGTGGCTGGCTCGCGCTGTTTGCGCGCGGCGTGGTGCGCGAAATGATCGCGGTGGTGCGCAAGCAGCCCGCGCCGCTCGCGCCCGCCTAAGCCGACTGAATGTAGCTGCGCATCGCCTCGGCATCGGCCTCGATCCGGTCGATGCGATATTTGACGAGATCGCCGATCGAGACGAAGCCGATCACCCTATCCCCCTCGACCACGGGCAAATGGCGGATTCGCCGCCGCGTCATCAGCGATAGCGCACCGATCACCGCCTCGCCCGGCGTCACGGTGATCGGCGGCGCGGTCATCGTATCGCCGACGCTGCGCGCCATCGCGTCTGCGCCATAAGCGTGGATCGCATGAATCACGTCGCGTTCGGAAAAGATGCCGACGACGCGGTTGCCCTCCATCACCGGCACCGCGCCGACGCGGCGCGTCGCCAGCACCGCCACCGCGTCGCCAACGCTGTGCTGCGCGGTGATCGAAATGACCTCACGGCCCTTATTGCCCAGGATTGCTGCGATCGTCATCGGCTCTCTCCTACTGCGCTCGTCATTCGAGTCTCTCAGGCGCTTGAGGATTTCACGTTTCGCGCTCTATGGGAAGCAATGACGATTCCGCCCGGCCTTGATGATCCCGATTACGCGGCCTTCGCCTGGACACGCTTTCGCCGCATCCTCGGCTGGATGGCGGTGCTGGCGGCGGTGTTCATCGTCGCGGCGATCGTGGTGCTGCAGCATGTTTATGGCCCGATGGGGTGGGTCGCGATCCTCGCGGTGATCGGCGGCGCGGGCGGATCGATCATGCTGAGCGCGGTGCTGATGGGGCTGATCTTCCTCAGCTCGGGTTCGGGCCATGATGAATCGGTCGATCGGCGGGATTGAGCGCGATGGGGCTTACCTCGACCCGTTCGTTTCGAGCGAAGTCGAGAAACAGCCGCAAGCGCTGTGCCTGGTTTCTCGACTTCGCTCGAAACGAACGGAGCTGGTGAAAGATCACCCGATTCTAATCGCGATCCTTGATGCGATAGCTGAAGCTGCGGCTGCCATTGGCGGGGATCTCCACCGACCACACCGCTTTGCCATCCTTGCGCGTCAGCGTCTCGGTCATGCGCGCCATGCGCGGCAGATCCTCGCCCGCAAAGCGCGCCTCGAAGCGGACGGGATAGGGATTGGCGTTGCGTGCGGTCAGGCGATATGCTTCCCAACCTTTCCCGCTTTCAGGATTGGTGCTTTCGATCGTCACTTGCGTGGCCTCGGCGACGCCGGCTTCGACCTCTTCGCCCACCGCCTTGTCGGCAATCGCGCCCTCGCCGATCAACAGCGCGGTGTCGCCGCGCGGCTGGAACAAGGCGACCGGGCCCGCAGGAAGCGGCACGCCCAGCCCCTGATCGGTCCGGTTGCGCAGGCGCAACGTTATCCGGGGCGCGTCGGCATCGCCATTGCTGTCGACCGTCGAGACATAGACGATGCTGACCGGCACAGCCGCGCGATCGAGCAAGGCCACCTGCTTTTGCGCGAGCGCGGCGACGGTGGTGCGATCGGGCACGCGGTAAAGTTTCAGGTCGCCGAGATCTTCCTGCTGGACCATCGCGCGCCGTAAGCGGGTGCCCGTGACGACGACGTCCATCTCCATCGGTGCTGGTGCTGGTGCAGGCGGCGGCGGCGCAAACACCATCGCCGGTGCGGCGACGATCGGCTGCGCAAAACAGCGGAAGGTGAGCGATTCGTCGGGGACATTCCACGCCGGATTGGGGGCGCTGTCCTCCCGCTTCACCGCGCCCGCCACCACCATCGTCTCGGCATTAGCGAAGCTGGTGGTGTCGCTGCTGGCCAGCGTCACCCACGCGAGCAGATCGGCGCTTTGGCCATCGGGGCGCAGCGTCGCGACATAATTGGCCTGCCAGTCAAACCCCCAGGCGAGATAGGACAGCGTCACGGTGACGCTCGCTGCGGCGGGCGAATCGAGCTCGACCGACAGCGTTAGCTTGGCAGCAAGCGTAGGGGGCACGCGGTTATAGACCAGCGCATCCTGCGATGGCGCGCAATCGGCGGCGATGAAGCCGTCGCGCGTCTGCAGGATCGCAGCACCATCCGGCCCCGAACGGAGGATCGCTTCCTCCTCGACGATGCGCTTGGCGATCGTCCGCCGGATCGTCACCGGACGGCCAAAGCTGCCCGCGTAAAGGCTGCGCGGCGAGAGCAGATCGGCATCGAGATTTTTCTCGCGCACGCCGTGCGGCAGGCCTGTGACGATCGCGCTTTCGGGCAGAATCCCCGCCGCCACACCTTCAAAGCGCAGCGTCGTCCGCCCCGCCGGGATGGTCACGCGGCGCTGTTCGGTGATCAGCGCATAGCCTTGCAGCCAGGCGCGATCGATCGCCTGATCGGGCGCACGCCGGGGGGCACGGTAGATCGTCACGGCAACGCGGTCGGGCGCGGGCGACACCGTCTGCGCGGTCGCCGCGCTCGCCAGCGCGCCGACCAGCAGTGCCACCATCCAGCGCAGCACGCGCCGCACCGCGATCAGAACCGCGTGTCGAAGGTCGCGGTGACGCTCGCCGTTCCGTTGGCGGGGATGGCGACTTGCCACACCGCCTCATCGGCATCGACGCGCGTGCTCGGCTGGCTTTCGTCGGTGATCTTGGTGTCGTGCCACCAGCCATCAAGACCGGCCTGGGCGAGTTCCACTGTCACGCCCTGCGCGCGCGCATTGGTGAGGGTATAGCGCATCGTCGTGCGCCAGCGTTCACCCGAAATCCGCTCGCGCTTTTCGACCACGGGCAGGATCTTCACATCGAACGCTTCGCCGGTCTTGAGCGCGAGCTTCGATCCCATCGGCGTGTGCGGGATTTCGCTTTCGCCGATGAATTGCGGCGCACCGCGCGCATCGCGCATATAGACGCGCACCGTGCCAGCGGGCAGCGCATCGCCGAGGCCGCCCTCGCGCGACGAACTGAACCTCAGCACCGTGTCAACGCTGACCGCCTCGTCCAGCTTTTGCAGCCAGGGGCTGCGATAGAAATAGGTTTTGGCCGCCGGTGCCCCGGCCACGTCGAGGAAGCTGACTTGCTTGGTCTGTGCATTGGCGATCGTGGTGCGCTCAGCCAGTGGATAGAGATAGAAGTCGCCAAGTTGCTCACGGCGCGCCGCCTCGGTGCCGGGCTGGTTGCCGCGTGGGCCGGGCGTGCCACGCCCACCGTAAAAGCGCGGACGATTGCCGCCGTCGACCGTGCCGACCGCCCCCGCGACCAGCAGCGTCTTCGCGGCGTTGAAGGTGGTGCCGGTGGTGTTGGTCAGCGTGACCCAGCCCTGCACGTCGAGCTTGCCGGCTTTCTCATCGAACAAGGCGACATAGTCGGCCTTCCACCCCAGCCCGCGCGACAGATAGTTGAGTGTCGCCGGGCGCGTGCCTGCGTTCGCGCTGTCGAGCGTCACCGACAAGGTCGGCCGCGCGCGCAAATTGGCGGGAAGCGACGGGAACACCACACGGCCAGCATTGCTGTCGAGGATCTCGATGCGGTTGCCGACCTGGACGATCGTGCCGCCATTATTGGCGAGCACGCGGGCCGCCTCGCGCGTCTCGGCGCCAGTCGCCGGGTTGGTGCGCACCAGCGTCACGCTTTGGCCGACCGATTTGTTCATCAAGGTTTCGGGCGAGAGAAGGTCGTAATCGAAATTCTGCTCGACAATCCCGGCCCCGGCGGCGGTGAGCGTCACCGTCTCAGGGCGGATCTGCGCCGAGACGTCGGCGAACTCCTGCCGCGATCGACCGCGCGGCAGGGCCAATTGGCGGGTATCCTGGATCAGCGCGAGATTATTATTGTAGATGGTGACTGACAGGTCCCCCTGCGCGCTGCTCGCGACCAGGTCGGGGGCGACGCTTTGCGCGGTCGCCACGCCGGGCAGGCAGAGCATCGTCGTCGCCAGCCACATGCGCATGTCATCGCTCTCCCGTTATCGCGGGCCTAGGCTATGGATATAACAATGATGTTACAATCCCATCGTCAGGCCCGCGAGAAGGAGCCGCCGGTTACTCGCTTGGCGTGCTCGCCGTGCTGCCGGGTGGGCGACCGCGACGGCGGCGCGGCTTCTCGATCACTTCGCCCTCGCTGTCGGACTCGACGACGGCGGAGACGTTGAGCGACGGCGGCAGGCGATCGGCGGTGAAGCCGCTATCCTCGCCAGCGTCTTTCACCGCGGCAACCGCAACGGGCTCGCGCCGCGGACGGCCCCGGCCGCGGCGCGGTGCCTCGGCGACCGGCTCGACCGCCACCACGCCTTCAACGGCAGGCGCACCTTCAAACGGCACAACCGTTTCCGTCGGCACCGCAGCGTCGCTCGCCTCGGGGGTCCGCGCTACGCGGTCTTGCCGCTCATAGCGATCGCCACGCGGACGGCGCTCACCGCGCGCTTCGCGCGGCGCGTCGGCCTGCCGTTCATAACCGCCTTCACCGACTTCGCTGGCTTGCCCGTTGCCGTTCGCCCGGCCCCGTCCGCGATCGTCATAGCCCTGGCTTGCACCACGCGCTTCGGCTGCGCCATTCTGCGGCGCGGCATTCTGGTTGCCGTTTTGCGGATGGCCACCATTCTGGTTGTACGAACGATTGCCGTCCTGACGCCCATCCTGACGCCCATCCTGGCGGTTGCCGTCCTGACGATAGCCATTTTGCTGGCCGTTGCCGTTCTGGCCGCCACGCGGCTGGTCGCCGCGCGGCTGCTCCTGAACGCGCTCGCCCTCATCTTCATAATCGGGCTCGTCTTCATCGAGCGTCGCGCCCTGGATGCGGCGGGTCGATGGTGCGCCGCCATTTTCCTCAAAGCGCGCGCGGGTCTCGGCCAGCACGCGGAAGTAATGATCGGCAAATTGCAGATAATATTCGACGTTGACGCGGTCACCCTGCATCTGCGCGTCACGCGCGAGCGTCTTATATTTCTCGAGCAATTGGGCGGCATTGCCGCGCGCGCGATTGTCGATGCGATTGCCGGTGTCCTGACGACCCGGATTGCCACCCGACGAGCGCTGCTGCTGCCCGCCACGGCCGCGACGGCGGCCGGCCTGACGATTATTGATCAAGTTCTTGTTGTCCTGTGCTTGGAAACCAACCCGGCCGTGCTCCAACAAATCTGGATGCAAATGCCCCCGGCACCGCCGCCGACCATCGGCAACGCGCGCCCGCCACGGTCGCCGGACGACAGCGACTGCATGACTAAGGATGCAGGCTACAGCCCGTTTTCAACCAGTTGCGATGAAAACGCGAGCCCCTGCGCCGTTCAATAGCGACTGCAAAGCCAATCGCCAAGCGGAATATTATGACCGTCGCGTGACCAATTCGGACGAGCGCGTCGCAATCAGCGCGCGCGGACGCCCGCCGAGATCATGGCGCAGCGCCACGGCGAGGCTCTGCGCTTCCAGCAGCGCGGTGACGGCAGCGGCCTGCGTCGCCCCGATTTCAAGGATCGCGGCACCACCTGGCGCGAGCAAGCGGGGCAGTTGCGGGGCGATGCGGCGATAGTCATCGAGCCCGTCCGAGCCCGCGAATAGCGCGGCACCCGGCTCATGGTCGCGCACTTCGGCGGGAAGCTCCTCGCCAGTGCCGATATAAGGCGGGTTGGACAAGATCAGGTCGAACGCCCCGCTCACCCCCTCGCCCCAATCGCCGCGCTGCAAACTCGCGCGCGCGCCCAGTCCAAGCGCAAGCCGGTTGCGCTCGGCATAAGCCAGCGCCTCGGGCGACGCATCGACGCCCAATCCGGTGGCCCCAGGCCATTGGTCGAGCGCCGCCAGCAACAAGGTGCCGGGCCCGGTGCCAAGATCGAGGATCGTCTTCGGGTTGCCCTTGCCGAAATGCTCGACCGCCGCCTCGATCAGCGTCTCGCTATCGGCGCGCGGCACCAGCACCCCCGGCCCCACCGCCAGCTCGATCGTCCAGAAGGCGCGGCTGCCGGTGATATAGGCAATCGGCTCATGCGCGAGCCGCCGCGCCAGCAGCGGGCCAAAGCTATGCGGCGTGGGGGAATCGAGCCGTTGCAGCAACAGCGTTTCACGCGAAACGCCCAGCGCGTGCGCCATCAGCAGTTCGGCATCGAGCCGCGGCGTTGCCGAGACAGGAGTAAGCGCGGTGGTTGCCGAAGCGAGCGCGACTCTAACTCCCCTCCCGCTTGCGGGAGGGGTTGGGGGAGGGGCTGTCATAATTCGTACCGCGCGCTTATCGCACTGCCCTCCCCCAGCCCCTCCCGCACGCGGGAGGGGAGTTTAAGAGTCAAGGCTCGCCAACCGCTCGGCCTCGTCCTGCGCGATCAGCGCGCCGAGCAGTTCATCCATCTCGCCCGCCAGAATCTCGGGCAAACGGTGCAGCGTCAGATTGATGCGGTGGTCGGTCACGCGCCCTTGCGGGAAATTATAGGTGCGGATCCGCTCCGAACGATCGCCCGACCCGACCATCGATTTGCGCGCACCCGCACGCTCCTGGTGCAGACGATCGCGCTCGGCCTCGTACAAACGGGTGCGCAGGACGCGCATCGCCTTGGCTTTATTCTTGTGCTGGCTCTTTTCGTCCTGCTGGATGACGGTCAGGCCCGTCGGGATATGCACGATGCGCACCGCCGAATCGGTGGTGTTGACCGATTGCCCACCCGGCCCTGACGACCGATAAATGTCGATGCGCAGATCCTTGTCCTCGATCTTGACGTCGACTTCCTCGGCCTCGGGCAGCACCGCAACGGTCGCCGCCGAGGTGTGGATGCGCCCCTGCGCCTCGGTCGCGGGCACGCGCTGAACGCGGTGGACGCCGCTTTCGAACTTCAACTTGGCGAACACGCCCTTGCCCTCGACCGAGGCGATCGCTTCCTTGAAGCCGCCGCTTTCGGACGAGGAGGTGGAGATCAATTCGACCCGCCAGCCCTGGCTTTCGGCATAACGCTGATACATGCGGAACAGGTCGGCGGCGAACAAGGCGGCCTCGTCCCCGCCAGTCCCGGCGCGGATTTCGAGCATCGCGGCGCGTTCATCCGCCGCATCGCGCGGCAGCAGCGACAGCGCCAGCGCCCGCTCGGCGACCGGCAGGCGCTCACGGATCGTGTCGATTTCCTCGCGCGCCATTGTCTTGATCTCGGGGTCACCGTCATCTTCCATGCCGGCCAGCACATCGAGCTCGGCGCGCAACCGCCGCACCTCGCCCGCCGCGCGCGCAACGGGTTCAAGCTCGGCATATTCCTTCGACACCTGCACGAAGCGATCCGACGGCAAATCCCCGGTCGCCATCAGCGCCGAAAGCTCGTCGCGCCGCGCCTCGATCTGGCGGATGCGGTCGGGGGAGATGGAGGTCATATGCGAGTACGACGCCGCGAACGTATCACGTTAAGCACGGGCCCGCCGAGCGCCGGCTCCTGTCTTTCAACGCGGTAACGCAACGCTAGCGCAGCCTCGATTGCTTGATCGGACTCCCCATCGTTGTCGGGCTCCCGAAGTGAACGCATCTTAATCGTCGCTTCATAGGAACCGAGTGGGGCCGCGACCGTCAATACCGTTCGTACCCGCTCACGTTCTGCTCGCGCGAACCGCCGTTTATTATTGCCGGAGAAAGAGGTAGTAACTGAAATGCCGTTAGCCCGCAGTTGCGCCACGATACCAATTGCATACTCGTCGAACCCGGTCTCGGCCAGCACTGCAACGCTCGCCTTTTCCGGCTCTGGTTCCGCCAACAACATCGCAAGCCGCTCGATCCCCGCCGCCCAGCCAACGCCCGCCGTCTCCGGCCCGCCAAGCGACCCGATCAACCCATCATAGCGCCCGCCAGCGAGAACGGTGCCTTGCGCACCCAGCCGATCGGTTACGAATTCGAACGCCGTGTGCCGGTAATAATCCAGCCCGCGCACCAACCGCGCATTGCGCGTCCACGCCACACCCGCCGCGTCCAGCCCCGCCGTCACCGCATCGAAGAACGCGCGCGCTTCGGGCGTGAGATAGGCGTCGATATCGGGTGCCGAATCCGCCACCGGCCGATCGCGCGGATCCTTCGAATCCAGGATGCGCAGCGGGTTCTTCTCCAGCCGCGCCAGGCTGTCCTCGCTCAGCACATCCCGATGCGCCTCGAAATGCGCGACCAACGCCGCGCGCCACGCATCGCGCGTCTCGGCATCGCCCAGCGTATTGAGCTGCAGCGTCACGCCCTCGGCGATACCCAGTTCTTGCAGCAACTGGTCCGCCAGCACGAGCAGTTCGACATCCGCCGCTGGTTCCGCCGCGCCGATCACCTCGGCATCGATCTGGTGGAACTGCCGATACCGCCCCTTTTGCGGGCGTTCGTAGCGGAATACCGGACCGTGCGTCGCAATCTTCAGCGGCGCATATTGCTGCCAGCCCTCGGTCAGATAGGCGCGCGCGATGCCGGCGGTGAATTCGGGCCTGAGCGTCAGCGAATCGCCACCGCGATCCTCGAAGGTGTACATTTCCTTCGACACCACGTCGGTCGTCTCGCCGAGCGAGCGCGCGAACACCGCGGTCGATTCAAACACGGGCAGCTCAACGCGCTGGAAACAATAGAGTCGCCGCACCCGGTCAAAGGTGTCGACCACGCGCGCAAAGCGCCGCTGATCGTCGCCGAAGATGTCCTGCGTGCCGCGAATGCGTTTGGGGGTTTCGATGCGTGCCATAAAGGCTCGCTCTCTAAGCGAGCCGCGCACCAAGCGCCAGATGCTTGTGCATAACGGCCATGACAGCGCTTGACAGGGCCTTCGCTGCATCGCAGCATTGTCGCAACGGGAACGGCCACAGTTCCCTTTTCAGCATCCGCAGGACTCCACCCGGCTCGTTTCGGAAAGGTAGCTATGCGTCCGTTTGCTTCCCAAAGTCCCGCCGCTTTCGCGTCCCACACCGTCCCCTTCTCCGCATGAGCTTGCTGATCGCATGGGGGCCCGCGATCATTGCCCTGCTCGCCGCTGGTCTGTTTGCCGGTTTTGCCGCCGGATTGTTCGGCATCGGGGGCGGATTCGTCGTCGTACCGGCGATGATCGCGCTGTTGCCGCTGCTCGGCGGTAGCCACGCCGAATATACCCATGTCGCGATCGGCACGTCCTTCGCCACGATCGTCATTACCGCGCTGCGCTCGACGCTATCGCACGCCAAACGCGGAGCGGTCGATTTCGAGATCCTGAAAAGCTGGGCCCCGTGGATTATCGGCGGGGTCGGCATCGGCGTGATGCTCGCGCGCGTGCTGACTGGCCAAGCGCTCTCGATCATCTTTGCGGTCGGCATCACGCTGATGTCGATCAACTTCCTCGTGCCCAAGCTCGCGCGCCGTCAGGTCAGCGATACGATGCCGACTGGCGTGGTGCGCGCGGGAATCGCCGGAAGCCTTGGCATCTTTTCCTCACTGCTCGGCATTGGCGGCGGCACGGTCGCGGTGATCGTGATGACGCTGTGCGGCCGCTCGATCCACAAGGCGATCGCGACGGCTGCGGGCTTCGGCTTCATCATCGCAGTGCCGGGCACAATCGGCTGGATGCTGATCGGCCTGGGCAAGCCCGGCCTTCCGATCGGGTCGATCGGCTATGTCAATTTCCTGGGGGCGGCGATCATCACCTCGATGTCGATCCTGACCGCGCCGCTTGGCGTCGCGTCGGCGCACGCTCTGCCGGCCGAGCCGCTCAAGCGCGTGTTTGGCGTGTACTTGCTGTTCATCGCCGGGGTCATGTTCAACCGCGCGATGCATATGTGATTTGCGCTGGCTCAAAAGCGCGGTAGCACCGCGCCGATGACCCTGAACCTCGGCAAGAGAATCGCCCCGCCCCGCTTCATCCTGTTCACGATTCTGTTCGTGGCCGGGCTGTTCTTCGCCATTCCCGCCTTTGGCTGGGGGCGCGGCACAATGGGGGCGTTCGATGTCGCAGCGGCGGTGTTTCTGATCGCGATCTCGACCTTGCTGCGCAAGGGCAAGGCCGATCAGATGCGCAAGGCCGCCGCCGCGAATGACGCCAATCGCGCAGGGTTGCTGGTGCTGACCGGGCTGACGATGGTCGTCATCCTCACTTCGGTCGCCAAGGAAATGCAGGAGAAAGCCAATCTCGTCGCGACGGTGCTCGTCATCGTGACGCTGGTGCTGGCCTGGCTCTTCTCCAATTCGGTCTATGCACTGCATTATGCGCATCTGTTCTATTCGGATTGCGACGGCGACGGCAAGGATGCCGGTGGCCTGGAAATCCCCAATTGCGCCGAACCGGATTATTGGGATTTTTTATATTTCAGCTTCACGCTCGGCATGACCTTCCAGACCTCCGACGTCGAAATTTCCTCGCGCCAGATCCGCCGCGTCACGCTCGGCCATTGCCTGGCGGCGTTCGTCTTCAACATCGGCGTGCTCGCCTTTACCATCAACGTGCTCGGCAGCAGCAGCACGTCCTAGGCTGGACGCCGACCGCATGAGCCGCTTAGATCACCGTCACAGCACTCCTTACACGAAAGAATCCCGAATGATCCGTCGTGCCGCGCTCACTACCCTGTTGCTCGCCACCACCGCCCCGGTGTTGGCGGAAAATTCCAAGCCGCAGCCAGTGCCCTATGTCGACACGATCCCACCTGCGCAGGACATTCGCTTCCCCGGCACGATCACGCTCGACATTGACGCGACCGATACGCGCCGCGGCATCTTCACGACGCGTGAAACGATCAGCGGCGTTTCGGCGGGTCATATGGTGCTGCTCTTCCCGAAATGGCTGCCCGGCAACCATTCGCCGACGGGCCAGCTCGACAAGCTTGCCGGGCTTCACATCCGCGCGGGCGGCAAGGAACTGGCGTGGACGCGCGATCCGGTCGATGTCTACGCCTTCCACACCGACGTGCCCGCCGGTGCCAAGGCGCTCGACATCGATCTGCAATTCCTCTCCGCCACTGCCGGTGACCAGGGGGCGGTAGTGATGTCGCCCAACATGCTGCGGCTGCAGTGGAATTCGATGAGCCTTTATCCGGCGGGCTATTTCACCCGGCAGATTCCGGTAAAGGCGACCGTGAAATATCCGGCGGGCTGGACCGCGTCGTCGGGCCTGCCATCGAAGGCGACCGGGTCGACCTACAGCTATGAGAAGACCAATTACGAAATCCTGGTCGACTCGCCCGTGCTGGCAGGGCGCTATTACAAGCAGTGGCCGCTCAGCCCGCGCGTCAATCTCGACGTCTATGCCGACAATGCCGCCGAACTCGCCGCCACACCCGAACAGATCGATGCACATAAGAAACTCGTCGAGCAGGCGGTCAAGGTGTACGGTGCGCAGCATTACGACACCTATGAATTCCTGCTGTCGATCTCGGACGTGATGGGCGGCATCGGGCTGGAACATCACCGCTCATCCGAGGACGGGGTCAAACTCGGCTATTTCACCAAGTGGAAGGAAGGCCCCGGGCCGCGCAACCTGCTGCCGCACGAATATAACCATAGCTGGGACGGCAAATTCCGCCGTGGTGCCGACCTGTGGACCCCCGATTACCGCACGCCGATGCGGGGCAGTCTGCTCTGGGTCTATGAAGGCCAGACGCAATTCTGGGGCTATGTGTTCCAGGCGCGCTCGGGCCTGGTGTCGAAGCAGGACACGCTTGACGGCTATGCTTCGATCCTCGCCAGCCTTGATAATCGGCCCGCGCGTAACTGGCGTGACCTGGTCGACACGACCAACGACCCGACGATTTCGCAGCGCCGACCGAAAGGCTGGGTCAGCTATCAGCGCTCGGAAGATTATTACAATGAGGGGCTGCTGGTGTGGATGGAGGTCGATTCGATCCTGCGCAAGCAGTCCGGCGGCACCAAGTCGATCGACGACTTCGCCACCAAATTCTTTGGCTTGAACGACGGCGACTATGGCGAGGTGACCTACACCTTCGACGATGTCGTTTCGACGCTCAACGCGATCCAGCCTTATGACTGGGCCACCCTGCTCAACACGCGCTTGACCGAAACGGGCGCACCAGCCCCGCTCAAGGGCTTTGAGGCCAATGGCTACAAGCTCGTCTACACCGACACCCCGTCGCTCGCGTTCAAGAATGCCGAGGCCACCCGCAAAAGCACCGATCTGACCTACTCGCTGGGCCTTACGCTCAACAAGGATGGCGGCATCACCGGCGTGGGCTGGGATACACCCGCGTTCAAAGCTGGCTTGACGATCGGCAACACCGTCGTTGCGGTGAACGGCACTGTGTTCTCGGATACGGCGCTGAAGGCCGCCGTGACCGCAGCAAAGACCGGCACCGACCCGATCGTGCTGCTGATCAAGTCCAATGACAGCGTCACCCCCGTCAGCATCGACTATCATGGCGGGCTGCGCTATCCGCACCTGGAGAAAATCGGCACCGGAGAGGGTGGCTTGGATCGGTTGCTGACAGCCCGCTAAGCGGCTGCACTACAGACCTGCATCAGTTTAAGGATTTAGCATGCGTATCGACATGATTCCGGTCGGCAAGAGCCCGCCCGATGACCTGAACGTGATCATCGAAGTGCCAACCGGCGGCGAGCCGGTAAAGTATGAGTTCGACAAGGCCAGCGGCGCGCTGTTCGTCGATCGCATCCTGCACACGCCGATGCGCTACCCGGCCAATTACGGCTTCGTGCCGCACACGCTGTCGCCCGATGGCGATCCGCTCGACGCGCTGGTCATCGCACGCTCGCCCTTCATTCCCGGTTGCGTCGTGCGCGCCCGGCCGATCGCCGTGCTCAATCTGGAAGACGAAGCCGGCGGCGACGAGAAGCTCGTCTGCGTGCCGGTCGATTCGACCTTTCCTTATTATTCGAACGTCAACGAACGCGGCGACATGCCCGAGATCGTGTTCGAACAGATCGAACATTTCTTCACTCACTATAAGGATCTGGAAAAGAAGAAGTGGGTGCGCATCGGCACCTGGGGCGACCGCGACGAAGCGCGCCGCATCGTGACCGAGGCGATCGAACGCTACCACGCGGCCAAGACCGACAAGGTCTCCGCCTGAACGCATTCGGGCGGTGCGGTCGGGATTGTCCGAACCGCACCGCCCGATCGTGCTTCCAAGATCCTCAAGACCCAAGCGGGCTGCGGCCCCGTCGGCTGGTCGCTACCGCCCGATCGAGCTGTAGCTGAATCCGGCTTTTTCGACGTCGCCTGGTCGGTAGACGTTGCGCAGGTCGACCATCACCGCACCGGCCATCGTTGCCGCCAACCGCTTCAGATCCAGCGCGCGGTAAATATCCCACTCGGTCACTATTACCACCGCGTCCGACCCCGCAGCGGCTTCATAGGCATCGTTGCAATACACCACATCAGGCATCATCGCCCTCGCAATCTCCATGCCTTCGGGATCATGCGCGCGCACGTTTGCCCCTGCATCGAGCAAGCTCTGGACGATCGCCAAGCTCGGCGCATCGCGCATGTCGTCGGTATTGGGTTTGAAGGTCAGGCCGAGTACGGCAACGGTCTTGCCCTTGGCCTCGCCCCCCAGCGCCGTAATCACTTTCCGTCCCATCGCACGCTTGCGCGTGTCGTTCACTTGCACGACGGCCTCGACAATCCGGACCGGCGTTTCGTAATCCTCCGCCGTCTTGAGCAGGGCAAGCGTGTCCTTGGGGAAGCACGAGCCGCCATAGCCAGGTCCGGCATGCAGGAATTTGGAGCCGATCCGATTATCGAG
The DNA here is from genome assembly GCF_000241465.1 of Sphingomonas echinoides ATCC 14820. Taxonomy (GTDB): domain Bacteria; phylum Pseudomonadota; class Alphaproteobacteria; order Sphingomonadales; family Sphingomonadaceae; genus Sphingomonas; species Sphingomonas echinoides. The sequence continues at coordinate 2,712,108 of NZ_JH584235.1, read as the reverse complement.
GCCGATGCCGCGCGCAACGTCCTGAACGTTTGCACCGACGGCCTCGCACAAGTCCGCAATCTCGTTGATGAAGGTGATCTTTGTCGCGAGAAACGCATTCGCTGCATATTTGATCAGCTCGGACGTGCGGCGCCCGGTGAACAGGATCGGGCTCTCGTTCAGATAGAGCGGACGATAGATATCGCGCATCACCTGTTGGGCACGCGCATCGTCGGTGCCGATGACGATACGATCGGGGCGTTTGAAGTCCCCAATCGCGGCCCCCTCGCGCAGGAATTCCGGATTGGACACGACCGCGATCGGAAAGTCGCCGGCCAGTTCGGTGAGAATTTCCTCGACCTTATCGCCCGTGCCGACAGGAACGGTCGACTTGGTCACCACCACCAGCGGACCATCGATCGCCGCAGCGATCTCCCGGGTGGCAGCGAAGACATAACTCAGATCGGCATGGCCATCGCCGCGCCGCGATGGGGTTCCAACCGCAATGAAGACGGCATCTGCGCCGGACACAGCCGCCTTAAGGTCGGTGGAAAACGTCAGACGTCCCGCAGCGACATTGGTCGCCACCAAAATGTCGAGGCCAGGTTCGAAGATCGGCATCTTGCCCGCTTCCAGCGCGGCGATCTTGTCGGCGTCTTTGTCGACGCAAATCACGTCATGGCCGAAATCGGAAAAGCACGCGCCGGAGACAAGGCCGACATAGCCCGAGCCAACCATCGTAATTCGCATGATGTCTCCCTAACCCATTGTGCATGCGACAGCGCGAATGGGACGTCGGTTGAGAACGATGCCCCGGCGGTGCCGTCATGGTGTCGCAACATCGCCGCCATGCGCTCGCATGCCGGGATTGTCGATATCACAAAAAAATGGGGAGGCCAGCTTACGCTGACCTCCCCACAATTTTTCGTCTACAGGTAAAGGCTTAGTTGCCCGAACCCGGACCGTAGGTAACTTCGACGCGACGGTTCTGCACTTCGCGAACGCCATCGGCGGTCTGAACGCGAAGGTGAGCAGGATCTTCACCGAACGCTTCGGTCGAGATCACACCATCGGGGATCGAGTGGGCGGTCATGTACGCACGAACCGCGTCGTTGCGGCGCTGCGACAGGGCCAAGTTGTACTTCGGCGTACCCGAGCGATCGGTGAAGCCGGCCAGCATGACCTTTGCGCTACCGCAGTTCTGATACTGTGCAACCGCACCGTCCAGAATTGCTGCTGCTTCAGGCGTAACGTCCGACTTGTCCCATTCGAAGAACACGATGAACGGACCGGGCGAGCACGGCACTGCAACCGGTGCGGGCGGCGGTGCGGGGGGCTCAGGAGCCGGAGCCGGAGCGGGTGCCGGAGCAGGCGGCGGCGGCGGAGCAGCAGGCTCACCGAAGTTGTAGGTCAGGCCACCCAGCAGGCTGTGCGTGCGGAACTTGCTCGCATACGAGCTGCCCGCAATGTCGACCAGCTTGACGTTGTCGGCGGTGAAGAAACGATACTTCAGCGAGACGTCAACGTTCTTCGAGATCGGGGCGCGGATGCCCGCGATGCCCTGATAGGCGAAGACCGTATCGCTGTCATTCAGGAAGCGCGAAGCGCCGAGCGAAACGCCTTCCTTGACGCGTGCGACACCGACACCGCCGCCGACGAAGCCCTGGACCTCATCCGAATCACCGAAATCGAGCAGGCCGTTGACCATGAAGCTCAACGCCGAGCTACGACCACGAGCGCCGCCGTAGCTGCCGGCCGGGAAACCGCCCGGCGTCGTCACGGTGGAGCGATACCCGTTCACATCGGCGCTCTTGTAACCGACCTCGGTTTCGATACGGAACATGCCAAGGTCGTAACCGATGACGCCATCGACGTCATAGCCATAACGGTGGTCAGCGGTGCTGGCACCCTTGATCGAATTGATGTCGAACTTCACGTCCTCCACAATCATCGCGCCACCCTCGACGCCGACGTACCACGACTTATCGCGGGCGAGGGCAGGTGTGGCGACGATAGCAGTGGAGGCAAGCGCCATAGCAACGGCAAGCTTCCGCATAAAAAAACCCCTTCTTCTGGTTGTCACTCGGACAGCGCAAACTCCCTACCCAAAGGAATGTTTCCACGCAAGCGCACAAATAGATGCGACTGTGGCACAATAGCCACAAGGCCAAGCGGGAAACCGCCGAAAAAGCAGTGACCTTCACGCGGCGATGAGGCCATGCGACCGCAATGCAGCAAGGACGGCGGCGAACGCCGCACGTGCCTCAATGTCGATCATCGATCCACCCGTCGGAACCGAGATCGGCGGCTGCTGTTGCCCGACAACCCGGTGCCCTGACACGAACACGCCGGCCCCGGTAATTTCCCCCACGCGCCAATGCGATCCATCGAAACGGGCAAACGCGGAATCCGCCCTGCTCCAGGCGGTCATCCCGTCGCGGGCTGCAAGGAAGCGCCAGCCAGCACTGGTCCACCCGGCGATCGCGTTTCCACTGCCTGTCCACGCGCCCGTCGGTGCTGGACCGACGACCCAGCACGCGCCCAAATCCGGGCTGGCCGGAGGTGCCCCGAGCCCCACCGCCTCCACCACCGGTTGCACCGCAAAATCCAGCAAGGTCAGCGCCTCGTTGTGCGACACTTCCTTCTGCGCCTGCCCGACCTGAAGCAGAGGCAACCCCAAGCGCACGCTCATTTGGTCGTTCATTTCCGGTCCTTTCTCAATCCACCCAAGCGGGGATCATGCCGTTGAGGGCAGCCGACTCGCCGTGCGCGCCGACCTGACGCACCGCGAGCGACAGTCCGGCAATCCGGTCTGCTCGCTGCACCGTTAGCGCGGGTTCCGTGGTCTGAACCGCAATTGCGCGCCCGTCGGGGGAGACCAGCGCGACCCGATAAACCTCGCGCTCTTCGGCCAATGGCGCGTCGACTCCGTCGACCCAGCGCAAGCCCGCCCGGCTGCGACGAATCCATCGCACGGCGACATCGCCATTGCCCAGCTCGCACCAGGTCAGATGGATCGGCGAAAGCGGCAGAATCGATCGCCCCGTCAGGGCGACTGTCACGTCGACCGGACCGCCCACATCGCCGAGCCCCGATGCCAGGATCCGCACATCGGTTCCCAGCGTGGCTGTCGGCACGTCGAGCGTTGCGGCCGCGTCCGGTTCGAGCAACACGAAGCAATCGCCCGCACGCTGCGTCCCGATCGCGGCCTCGGTCGCGCGCCGCCCCCGGAGGAGGACCGCGAGATGCCACCGTGTCGCCGTGATTTGCGTCGCTTCGCCGAATTGTAGCAACTCATTCCCGACCAGGGCCAAATTGACCCCAGCATCAAGCGCACCAGCGTCTGCTCCCGCCAACGCCATAGCGGCATGAGCCAATTCAACCTCGATCACATTGGCGCGATCGACAATCGCCGCGCCTGCCACCCCAAGCGGTCCCACGATCTGCCCAAGGATTCCCGGCACAGCCGTAGCCCCCGCGGCCACCCACCGCGCGCCTCCATCGGTGCTGTACAGCAACGCCGCCCTGCGCCAGCCTGGCTGCGTCCCCGCCGCCACGATCGTTACGCGCGGAACCGAGAGGACGCTGTCCTCCGGCGGCGGCGCTTCGAATGCGGCAAGCAATGTTGTTCCGGTGGCGACGTCGGGCGCGGGCAGCACACGACCGGCGCTCGCCGAAACGGGCAAGGTTCCGGCGGCAAGGCGGACGCATTCCAGCGACAGCACCATATGCTCCAGCGCCCACCCCGTGACTCGCCAGACGCCCGCCACGCCCGTAATCGAGACGCACGCCCCGGGGGCTATGGTGAGCGAGTCCCAGCCGAGCGTGACCGTGCGCCGCTCCCGGGCAGCCTCGGCCCGGGCGAGCACCGCCTCGGCCATCGTCTTTGCGATGTCGGCGGCGATCACCGCCGGCATCTCGACCCGGTCTTCGCGGACCCCCGCGCCCGGTCGCCGCGCCTGCTGCACTCCGGTCTGATAATCGCGCGCCGGGTCGTAATGCGCCAGCGTCACGTGGCGCGGCACTGTCTCCAGCGCCGCCATCGCGCGACCGTGCTTGCCGCGTGCCGCCCCGTTTGCGACGGTTTCGCCATCTGCGATCGCATGGTCGGCGGCCACCCCAGCCCGCATCCGCAGGGCCCGCCCGTCCGGGGCAAACCACGCTCCTCCCGCGACCGCCAGCGTCTCGGCGACCGCGCGCACGCTATCGCCATTGGCCGCAAAACCCGTCACCGTCTGCGGGGCGGCGCTTCCATCGATCCTCCCGTCTGCCAATTCCTGGGCGATCGCGCCGACGCTGACCGGCGCGGCATCGGCAACCACCTCAAAGGTCAGCGAAGGAATGCGATTGCCGTAATCGGCCAGTTCGAAATGCTCGAACACCGCATAAGCAAGCCCGCGATGCGCAGGCGTCAGCCCCACCCCTTCCGCAGACGCGATCAGCGGATCGACCGCCTGGCCCTCCCCGCCCACATGCAGGCGAAAGCCGGTCGCGCTCTTGAAGTCCCCACCGGCACCGCGCAACAATTTGCCATCCGCCCAAATGCGCCCGACGCTCTGGATCGGCCGGCCCGACAGCGCCACCGCGAACGACGCCGAATAGCTGTAACTGGTCGTGCTCGGCTGTCCTTTGCCGCCGCCACTGCTGGTTCTGCTCTCGATCAGATCGGTCGACCAGATCACGCAACCACCCACGCGCATCGTCCCGAAGACGCGTTGCAGCGGCGTGCCATAGCTCGACGTCTGCAGGTGCAGTTCGCTCAGCCTGGGCCCGTCGCGCCCTTTGGGCTTGAACAGCACGTCGCGATCCAGGGCGTTGCCGATCACCGCGCCAATCGCGCTGCCGATAGGCCCGCCCACGATGCCGCCGACGGTCGAAAGAATCAGAGTCGCCATCGCTTACCCCTCCACCCGCCAGCATCCCAGTACCGGCCACGGCGGCACCCCCGGTCGCTCGACCACGCGCCGCAACATCGCGTCGGCATGGACAATCCCGCCAGGCACCAGCACCGCCAGATGAAATTGCCCCGGCCCAGTGAGGAACAGCGCCAGGTCGCCAGGCGCGGGAACGTCGCTGGCCACCAGCCCCGCCGCCGAGAACGCCGCCGCAAGCACCGCCGCATCGCCGCCGCGCAGCGCATAACCGCTTGGGATCTCGCCCTCGAAACCCGCGGCGCGCGCCGCCAGCCCAGCCAGCCCGACACAATCAAGCCCAAAAGCGGGATCACGCCCCTGCACCCGGAAGCGCGCGCCGATCGCGCCGCGCGCCGCCGCAACGGCGCGCTCGCCCGCGCTCATGCGCCGGGATAGCGCGTGAGCAGGTCGATCCCCGGCAGATACGGCTCGCCACGGAAATTCACCGCATTGGCAAAGCGTGCGGCGCAGGTCGCCAGGCTCTTGTCGCATCCCTCGATCAGTTCGACCCGGTCACCCGCCGCAACCGTCAGCGCGGGCGCGCTGCGCAGCGTCACCGTCGCCCCCGCCGATCGCGCAATCGCACTTTCGAGACCGCTATTTGCCCCGCCGATCCAGCGCAGCAGCCCCGCGCCATAGGCATTGTCGCTCGGCTCGACCGCATCCACCGTCACCACCTGCTCCACGATTCCCGTCACCCGCACCATCCGCCGTCGGCCCGCCATCGCCACGCGGCAGCGTGCGTCGCCCAGCTCGGCACGGCATTCGGGCGAGGTCGCCTCGACCACCGGTCGTTCCAACGCCGCGCTCGCCCCGCGCAATTCGGCGGTGAAGGCCCCACGATCAGTCTCCACCGCGCCAATCGTCCCTTCGCCCAGCGGCACCTGCGCCGCGTCCGCATCGGTCCAGTCGACCGCGAACAGGGCCACGCGCGCGCCATCCCAGCGTCCGGCCAGCAGATCCCCGTCGGTGATCGCCGCGCTGGTCAATGCTCCGGCAATGTCCATCGTATCGGCCTCGAGCCCGTCGTTGCGCTTGATCGCAGACGGCGTCATCCCCGGTGCCGCGCAATGCACCAGCCCGTTGATGACCAGGTCGCGATCATGGTCGGTCAGCCCGATCGTCACGCCATCGCGCCGCTCGATCCGCCAGCACAAGGCGATCGTGGTCAGCGTACCGTCGAGGAAGCTCATACCGCATCCTCGCGCACTTCGATCAGCGGCACCGATGCCGCCGTGCCCGCCAGAAAGGTTGCGCGATTGACGTTCAAGCGGTCCTCGGCGAACCGCACCGGTACATCGAATAGGAACCCCGCCGTCACCGCCACGCCTATGGCAGGCGCAACGTCCAGCTCGACATAGCCCCCCGCCACCAGCGAAAACGCCGCCGTCTCAACCCCGCCGACGCCCACGCGCACGCTTCCCACGACGGGCCGCGTGATCCGCCGCACGGCATCGCCATAGCGCTTGACCAAAGCAAAGCACACCGTGACGCCGTCGCCGGTCCCCAACATTTGGTCGCGCGCGCCCGGTGTCGTCGTCCCCGAACTGCCATCGAACGGGTCGCGCAGGCGGAAACCCCGAGCCGGTCCCATGCGCGCGCGAAAGAACGTCAGCAGCGTCGCGATATCGGCTTCGGAGCGCAACCCCGGCCCGACATCATAGCGCGTGCGCGCCTCCGCCCAGCTTGCATTGCGCGCCTCATGCCCGCCTGCGCTGGTCACGATCGCGGTCGAGAATTCCGGGCTGACCTCGGCCTCGCGCCCCAAAGCGAGCGGGAACAGCACATCGTCGAAAGCCTGCACCGCATCCTCCGCCTCTTGGAAATGAACGAACCCATCGCGCAGCACTTGCGGCAGCGCCCAGACAAAGGCGGCGGCGGCCCCGCGTGCCTGCGCCGCCAGCGCCGCCGCCTCGATCTCGCGCCACTGCGCCGTCTGATCGGGTCGCAGTACGAAGCCCGAAAAATAGTGCGTATCCGCGACCGCATAGCCAACCCGCGCGGTGGCGGCGTCAACCGCCCGCGCCGTCCCCGCGACATTGCCCGCCACCACGAAATCATAGTCTTCGAGCTGCAGCACGTCGAAGGCGGGATGCGCCCAGCCGACCGGCACATTGGCGCGCTGTACCTCGGGCGCATCGCCCGCCAGCACCGTCGGCAAATAGACCAGCACATGCGTCTCGACCGTCGGCGCAACCGCCCGCACCGCCGCGACCAGCGCCGCCGTCGACGCCGCCAGCACCGCCCCCGCCGCATCGAGCAATGCCCGCTGCGATGCCGTGGTGACGGTATGAACGCTGGCGATCTCGATCGGATTTCCACCCAGCGCACGCTTTGCCGCATCATCATACAGGCAAGGGCGGCCATCGGGCGTTACCCACCACCACGGCTCGCCCACCTGAAATTTGGGCGCAAGTCCTGCCGCCACCGCAATCCCGATCATCGCCACCGCGACCGCGCGCAAATAGCCCATCGCCCCCTCATGCGCGGGCGACAGCAAGGTCGAAGGCGGCGCCCACCCGGTCAGCGCCGGGCTGCCATCCCACGCCCGCTGCTTCCAGTCACCCCAGCAATGCGCGTCGAACAGCTCGTAGCTGAGCGACCAGATCACGTCATAGCCGAGCGCCTTCGCGCGCTCGGCAAAGTCGCGCTGCCACGCCGCCGCCGCCACATTCAGCGCGCCCCCCGCCAGGCTCGCATAAAAGCCGCCCGAATTGGCTTCGAGCCGCAGATAATGGCTCATCCCGAGATAATGGACGATGCTGCCGCGATAGCCGAGCAACAGCGCGTTGCGCAGTAAGCGCGCGGGCGTCAGGTGGTAGCTGTCGTCATAGCCGCTCGCGATCTGAAGCCCGTGCTCGGGCACCACCACATCGCCAATCGCCAGTACCGCCCCCGGCCCGTCGCACACGATCTGCGTCAGTTCGACCCACGCCTCGACTGGGGCCGCCAGCGGCGCACTCCCGCCATCGAAGCCGGGCGGCACCAGCGACACGAACATCCGGTCGACATCGCCCGCCCACACCGGGTCAGCCTCATCCGGCAGCACAAACCCGCCAGACAGGTTGGCAAAGTCGAGCGATACCGTCGCATCGGCGGGCGAGCCGGTCGCATAATTCCACAGTCGCACATACCAGGCGCGCGCCGCACCACTGGCATCGCGCCCCTCGATCGTCAGCACTGGGCCATTGACCGCATCGAGCGGCAACACCCCCGCCGAGCGCCACCGAAACCCGAGCCGACACCCGCGAAAATCGCGCGCCGTCTCATAGCGCAGCAGCGGATGATCGAAGCGATCCTCCGCCTCCCAGATCAGCCCCGCCAGATCGCCCGAGGTATAGAACACCGCATCGACGCGCAGCGCATCCGCCGCGCTGCTCGTGACCGCCGCCATCATCGGCCGCGGAAAATTGACCGTCCAAAAGCGCGGATCGAACCGCGACACGACGCCCTCCACCTGAACCGTGCGCTCAGCAGCCAACCAGAAAGCCATGCTTCTCCCTCTCCCCTTCAGGGGAGAGGGCCGGGGAGAGGGGCAGTCCCAAGAACCGCCGCTCCAATCCGCTCTCCCAAAATCGCCACCGCCAAAGCAGCCCCTCACTCCATCAAAGCCGCCCGCACCGCCCGCGCCACCTGTCGGCTCGACGCCGCCAGCGCTTGCGGCGCATCGCTCCCGCCCTGCACCGTGATCGCCACGCGCACCTCGCGCGCGCCGCCACCGCCCGCCGCAACCACGCTCCCACTGGTGGTCGGCACGAACAGCTCGGGGCCCCGCTCCCCAACCAGATAGGGCCGCGCCGGCGACACCGGCCCACCCGTCGCCCGCCCCGGCGCGCCGACCAGGCTCCCCAGCGTCGCCAGTAACCCGCCAGCCCCCGAAGATCCGCTCGACCCACCACCGAAAATCTCGCTCAACCCGCTGCGCAGCGCCGAGGCCGCAATGTCCGACAGCACCGACAGCGCGACCTTGCGCAAATCCTCAAAGCCCAGGCTGCCGGTGCGCACCGCCTTGCCCAGCGCCGTCTCGATCGCGCGCCCGGCGCGATCCACCCCGCTGGTCAGCGGCCCGTCCAGACTCGCGCGCATCGCATCGACATCGCGCGCAAACCCCGCGGTATCGGCGCGCACGCCCACCACCAGCCGTTCGATTTCCTCATCCATCGGGAAAGGCCTCCTGCATCCGCGCGATCGTCGCGCTATCGGGCGGGGTGATCTCGCCCTCGCCGCCGCGCAGCACCGCCACCACCGCCGCCAATTCCGCCGGGGTCGCGTGCCAGAAGGTGTCGGGCGCCCAGCCCAGCACCACACCGGCAAAGCCCGCCAGCCGCGTCGCGGCGGGCGCGAACCGCTCCATCACCGCCCCGCCAGAATCTGCCCGAGCAGCACGCGCAGCACCGGCGTCGCGCGCGACAGCCCGCCCAGCACCACCGCCTCGCCCAATTGCGCGCGCGTCAGCCCCGCGGGTGCGTCGTGCAGGCAATGCCAGAACAAGCCGACCATCTCGCCCAGCGACAAGCCCCCCGCCGCCGCGCGCTCGACCAAGGCGAAGAGCGGCCCCAATTCGCCCTCGGCCGCGACCAAAGCGGCAAAGCTCGGCCGCAGCACGACCGTCGCGCCGCCGACGCGCAGCGCCGCCTCGCCCCGCTCGGGATTGGCCGCGCTCACGCCGACACCACCGGCCCGGAGCTCTCCAGGCTCAGCGTGTAGCTGCGCTCGCCATTATAATCCCCGGCATAATCGAGCTTGGTCACCAGGAAGCGCCCCGACAGCGTCTCGCCGCTTTCGAAGCTCAGCCGGTAATCGTCGATCGTGCCGGCCAGCGCATTGCCCTTGATCCGCGTCTCGGCGGCGGACCCGGTAAAGATCCCCGCCCCCGACACGCTGACCGATCGCACCCCCGCCCCCGACAACAATTCGCGCCACCCGCCCGAATCCTTGGAGGTGATCGCCACCATCTCGCCATTGACGCTCATCTGCGTCGTCCGCAGCCCCGCCACCGTCGCATAAACGAGCGGCGACGCCCCATTCCCCACCTTCAACAAAAAGGCACTACCCCGTTCCGCACTCATAAAATGTCTCCTGAAAAAGAATCTCCCTCTCCCACCCGGAGAGGGAAGGGACCCGCTGTCAAAGGCAGTGGGAAGGGTGAGGGTCCGAAATCGGGTTCGCGCAGAGGCGCAGAGGACGCAGGGCAGGCCCGCCCAGCACAAATGCCGTGCGCCAATTACCAGGCGGAACCTCGCCCCCCGCGCACTCTCTCTGCGTCCTCCGCGCCTCTGCGCGAACCAAATCGACGCTGCCGCAAGCACTAACCGCCAGAACCGGTCGCCCTCACCCTTCCGCGGCGCCGCCGCTCCCTCCCTCTCCCGCTGGGAGAGGGACGTCAGGCCGCCAGAACCCGCACGCGATATTCGACGCTGGCGTTCCACCGCCCCGCCGCAGCAGCGCTAAGCCGCGACCGCACCAGCACCACGCTCGCTACGCGCCAGCCGCCGAGGTCGCGCGGCACCGCCTCGATGGCCGCGCCTACCGCCCCGGCCAGCGCCTGCGCGCGCGCCGGGCTGTCGCCCGCATCGCGCACCGTCACGATCAGCCGCAGCTCGCGCCCGACGCGGTCCTTCACGCTCCAGTCGCCGCTCAGCAGATCGCCCAGCTCGGCAAACGGCACCGTCGCCTTGACCGGCGGCCCGAGATAAACGCCGTTCAACCCGGCGACCCCGCGCAGCGCCGCCAGCACCGCCGCTTGCACAACACTCTCCGCGCTCATGGCAGCAGACTCCCGATCCAGCGCAGCCGCGCATCGTCGGGCGCGATCCGCCCGCTCAGCACCACCGCCTCGCCCTCCACCGTCACCGTCACCCCCGGCAGTTCGGCGCGCAGCGCCTCCGCCACGCGTCCCCGTGCCCGCGCCGCCGCGCGTTCCGCCAGCACGCGCCCCTGCGCCTCCAGCGCGCTCAACATGCGTGCGCCGTCGGGCGCAGCGCGATCCGCCGGAACGGCCGCCACAAAGCGGTGATCGCGGTCGGCGGGGCGACGCTGGCCTCGCGCTGCTCGAACAGATGCGCCGCCAGCAGCACCACGCCTTGCCGGATCGGCGCGGGCAACCCCGCCCAGCCCTCGGCCAGGCCAGCGCGCGCCAGCACCATGACCGAGGTCACCCCCGCCGCTTGCACGATCCGCACCCAGCCCTCGCCTGCCGCATCGATGTCGATCGCAAAGGCATCCGCCGCAAGCGCCACCCCCGCCACCGTCTCCACGCCCGTAATCGCCGAGACCGGTGCCACGCCAAGCGCGTGCCACGCCCCCGGCACCGCCACCGGCACGCGCAGCCCCCGCGCGATCAGCACCATCCCCAGAAACTGCTCGGCCAGCCCCAGTGCCGTTTCGGCAAAGGCCGCGATCAGCGCATCCTCGTCGTCGCTCGCCACGCGCAGCACTGCCTTGACCGCCGCCACCGCCAGCGCACGGTCCTCCTCGCCAAGCGTCACCACGCCCGGCCCATCCGTCTCGATCATCGTTGTTCCTCCATCTCCCACGCCCAGTGGGAGCGAGAAGGGGGAGGACGCGCACCGCACCCGCGCCCTCGTCTCCCACGGGGAGCGGGTTTACGCCGCCGCGAACTTCAGCAGCTTGATCGCCTCGGAATTGGACACGCACCCGCCAACGCGCTTGGTCGCGTAGAAATTGACGAACGGCTTGTTGGTGTAAGGGTCGCGCAGGATCACCGTCTCGCGCCGCTCGGCGATCAGATAGCCCGCCTTGAAATTGCCGAACGCAATCGAGAGACTGTTGGCGGCGATGTCGGGCATGTCCTCCGCCTCGATCACCGGATAGCCGAGCAACGTCGCCGGCGTCCCCGCCGTCAGGCTCGGCGCCCACAGGAACGCGCCGTCATTGGTCTTGAACTTGCGGATCCGCGCCAGCGTGCTCGCATTCATCACGAACACCGCGCCCTGGCGGTACGGCCCGCGCAACGCCTGCACCAAATCGATCAGCCGGTCCTGCGGGTTGGCCGCGAAATCGCCCGCCGCCCCGCTCGCCAGATATTGCAACGTCCCGAAGGCGCGCGCCGCATCCGCCGTGCTCGCGGTCGGCGCTTGCAAAAAGCCCTTGGGTCGGTTGACGCCCGATCCGTTGACATAGGCCGCCCCCTCGGCCTTGGCGAATTCCATCGCGATTTCGCCCGCCAGCCACGCCTCGACATCGAACGCCGCATCGTCGAGCATCGCCTGGCTTGCCGACGGATTGGCGTAGAGTTCGCCCATCGGCGGCGCGATTTCGGTGAACACCGGCGTCGCGGTGGTGCCGCGCGCATCGGTCTCCGCCGCCCAGCCCGAGGGCGTACCCCCGGTCGTCACCAGCTTGCGATACCCCGCCGACCCCACCGTCACCACATTCGCCACGCTGCGGATCGGCGAGATCGATTTGAGCGTCGCGTCGATCACCGCATCGATCTCGCGCGGCACGGCATAGCCACCGGCATCGCCGCTCACGGCGGTAAACGCCTTCATCTCGACGCTCGCGCCCGATCGGAGGAACCCCTCGAACGCCGCGCCCGAGGGTTCGCCCCCGCCCGCCAGCAACGGGCGCTGGACCGCGCCCATATCCTGCCCCACATTCTGCGCCGCAAAGCTTGCGTCCAGCGCGTCCACCGTCATGTCGGTCATGCTTTTTCTCCTTGTTGATAAAATTGTGGCCAAGGCCGGCGGCGCGCCCACAGCAGCGTCGAAGAGGTTCGCGCAGAGGCGCGGAGGACGCAGAGCAGCCGCGCCCGGTCGATTCCAAGCGCATCCACCATCCCGGTGATTGGCCCGGTGATCGGGACACGCACGTTGCAATCCGCGCGCAACACCTCTGCGTCCTCCGCGCCTCTGCGCGAACAAACCTTCTCCTTCGGCGGTGCGTCTGCGGCGCTGTCGAAGGCACGCGCCCGACACGAAAAAGGGCGCCGCAATCGCGACGCCCTCTGGCATTTCGGATGCGGCACCGACGCCGCATCAAAAGGGGGATCGGTTAGCCGATCACGCCTGCTTCACATTCTCGGCGCGCGGGCCCTTGGGGCCCTGACCGACGTCGAACGTGACCGTCTCGCCCTCGCGCAAATCCTCATAACGGACGCCCTCGACGCTCGACATGTGGAAGAACAGGTCCTTGCCGCTCGCATCGGCGATGAAGCCGAAACCCTTGTCGGTCAGTCGCTTGATGGTGCCTTCAGCCATGATCGCTCTCCTCGTCCGCGCGCGGCTGCCGGGGATCGGGAACCAAGTCTGGAGGCGGCATCGTAGCACGCTCCTCCACCATATGCACCCGTGCCAGCGGCTGCATCGGCTGCGCGACCAGGCTGACCTCGACCAGGTCGACCGCGGTCAACTCGCGCACCCGCCCCCGCACCGCGCCGCGCGCGCGGAAGCCGATCGACAAACCGTTCAGCGCCCCGCCCCGCACCAGCCGCGCGACCCGCGCATCGTCGATCCGCCCGATCACGCGCAGCCCGCGCTGGTCGGGCGCGATGCGCTCGATCGTGCCGATTGCACGCCCGCGATGCTGCCACAATAACGGCACCACCGGTACGTCCGCCCCGAACGCCCCCGCGCGGATCACGTCGCCACCCCGATCGACCCGGTCGAAAATCGCTGCATAGCTGGCAAAGCGGAGTGGCACCTCTCTCCTCCCCTCCCCTTCAGGGGAGGGGCTGGGGGT
>NZ_JH584235.1:2541209-2697712 GCF_000241465.1 Sphingomonas echinoides ATCC 14820 | reverse complement strand
GTGCCGCCAATTCGGCATCTGCGACTGGTGGATAGGCCCCACCCCAACCCCTCCCCTGAAGGGGAGGGGCTTTCCGGTGGCCCCCCTCACTTAACCCAATCCCAAAAGCCGAATTTGGCGGCCAGCCCGGTCAGCAGCAGCGCGCCCGCGATCCGCACCACCCACGCGAGCGCAGCCTTCCACACCGATCTTTTGGCATCGCGCCATGCCCCCAGCAATTCGCGCAATTCGGCCATGTCCTTGGCCGCCGCCGCATCGTCGAGCCCGAGCCGCGCCATCGCGCGCGACGCCGCCAGTTCGCCCGCTTCCTCGGCAATCGCGCGCAGCGTGGTCAAATCCGCGCCCTCGCCCGCGCCTTGCGCCATCAACTGCGCCAACACCGCCCCGCTCATGGTGCCACCTCCGCCGCGCCGGGCCCCAACCCCACCATCGCGCGCTTTTCATCCCTCGAGAGGAAGTCCGCCGCGCCCACCTGGCTCCACAAGCGTTCGCGATCCTCGGCCAGCGCGGTCACCCGGTCGAGGTCGACCGACAATGCGGTGTCCGGGAACCATCCGCGCAACCCCTGCGTCAACCCGGCCAGGATCGTTCCCGCCAGCGGCAGGATCGTCGATCGCCACAGCGCGCGATTGGCCTCCTTGTAATTGGCATAGGTCGCGTCGCCGGGCAGGCCGAGCAGCATCGGCGGCACCCCGAAAGCGGTGGCGATCTCGCGCGCGGCCGCCCCTTTCATGCCAACAAAGTCCATGTCGGCGGGCGTCAGGCTCAGCGCCTGCCATGTGAGGCCGCCTTCCAGCAGCATCGGTCGCCCGGCGTTGCGCGCGCCCGCAAAGCTCGCCTCCATTTCCTCACGCAACCGGGCGAATTGCTCGCGCGACAAGGTCGAGCCATCGCCCGGATCATAGATCAGCGCCCCCGATGGTCGCGCGGCATTGTCGAGCAGCCCGGCATTCCATGCCGCCGCTGCATTGTGCAGCGCGATCGCGCTCGCCGCTCCGCCGAGACACCCCAGACCATAATGATCGTCGAGCGGATGGAACGTCTTGATCTGCACGATTTCGGGCCGTGGCTCCTCCGCCGACAGCCGTACCGATCGATCGCCCACGCTATAGCGATAGGCGATCGGCCACCCGCCCGCATCGGGCTCGACCGTCACCCGCTCGGGGCGCAGCGCGAACAGCTCGACCACATCGCCCGCCGCATCGGTCAGCATCTGCACATAGGCGTTGCCGTGCAGCAGCAGATGCGCCGCCAGCGTCGCGGTCAGCGCCTGCCCGCCCGATCGTGCCTGGACCAGCGCGATGGTTTCGGGCGTCCCCGTCAGCGGCGCATCGCCCACCGCATCGGCAACCAGCCGCACCGCGCGCTGCGCCATCGCATTGCGCAGATACAGCGCGCGCACCTGTTCCGCATAACTTTGCGGCAGCGCCCCGAAAGCCGCCCCCTCGGCAAAGCGCGCACGCCGAAACTCCAGCGCCGGACGCGATTCCTCGCGCCCGGCTGCCTTCCAGCCGAACCATTTCATGCTGTCTTCCTTCTTATCGAGAAAAGACGGACAGGCGTCGCGCTCCGGGAGAACCCCAAGCATCCGTCACCCCGGGCTCGTCCCGGGGTCCACCCTGATCCTTATCCTGCGGCCGCAGAACCTGCGGCACGGTGGACCCCGGGACACGCCCGGGGTGACGAGAGGCTCGCGCGCCTCTTGCCCGTTACCCCGCCAGCGTCGCGAACCAGATCACATGGCGCGGCCCCTTGCCATTCTGCCGCGCCTTCACTGCCACTTCGTCGACCACAAAGCCCGCGCTCTTCAACCGCGTAACGAAGCGCGCATCGGGCGCCGCCGACCACACCGCCAGCACCCCGCCCGGCCGCAACGCCGCACGCGCCGCCGCCAGCCCGCGCGGGGCATAGAGCCGGTTATTCTCGGCGCGCACCAGCCCGTCCGGGCCATTGTCGACATCGAGCAGGATCGCATCATACCCACCCGGCGCAGCGGCAATCGCCTCGGCAACATCGGCCTCGACCACATCCACGCGCGGGTCATCCAGGCACCCGGCCGCCACCGCCGCCATCGGCCCGCGCGCCCAGGCAAGGATCTCGGGGACAAGTTCCGCCACCGTCACCTCCGCCTTGGGGCCGACCACGCCCAGCACCGCGCGCAGCGTAAAGCCCATACCGTACCCGCCGATCAGCACGCGCGGTGCCGCCACCCGCGATAGCCGCGCGCACGCCATCGTGCCGAGCGCCTCTTCCGAGCCGTTCATCCGCGTGCTCATCAATTCGTTGCGGTCGATCACGATCATGAAATCGTCGCCGCGCCGGTACAGCGTCATTTCCTCGCCGCCGGGAATGCGCGCGCTGTCGATCCTTTCGCGGGGCACCATGTCGTTCGTCCTCACACCTTCATTGCAAGCGCAGCGCGGTACGCCCCGCGCGCGCAAACCGACACCAAATAATCTCGCGGCGATTCGGCCCCGCCCCCGCTCTCCCGCCTACAACGGAGTCGGGGCATTCCACCAACGGGGCCAAGCGAAGGTACGATCGAATGAACTGCAGCGTCAGCGCGATCAGCGCAACAACGCCCACCACTGCCAGTCAAGCAAGCGCGGCGGCGAAACAGCGTAAGCAGGATTATGCAAACCTCATGTCCTCCTTGCAATCCTCCGACATCGAAAGCGCGAAAACCGCTTATGCCAAGCTGACCGCCAATCAGGCCCCTCCGGCAAACAGCCCGCTCGCCGCGCTCGGGGCCGCGCTGCAGACCGGCGACACTGCCGCCGTGCAGAAAGCTACCGCAGCGTTGCAGCAGGCGCGCGGCGGGCATCACCACCACCATCACGATGCCGACGCCAGCAAAGCACCCACGCCGCCCACGCCGCCCGCCACCGCGAACAGCACCGTCAACATCCTCGCCTGACGCCCGCTCACAAGCCCCGCACCCGCCCGCCGCCGCGCCGTTTGAGCAACAGCTCGCCCAGCGCCCAGACCAAGGCGTCGGCGCGGTCGGGGGAGCGGTTCGCCCCTTGATAGCCGCCTCCCACCACCAGCCCGCACAATTCGCGCTCCAGATCGGGCATCGCGCCGACATGCGAGACCATTCCGCGTTCGTACAGCAACGCCACCGGCTCGGCGCGCGCGACTTTGCCATCGCTGGCATGGACCAGCTTCAGCGGCAGACTGGCATCGGCGGCGAGCAGCACGCTCTGCACCATCCGCCCGCCTTGATTCTTCTCGGCGATCACGCGGTCGGCGCGGTGCCGCGCGGCGCAGGCCGCCACCGCCTGCGCCCAGCCCTCGGGGGATAGCCCCGTGACGCTCGCATCCTCCAGCACATAGCCGCGCCCGTCGCGCCCCAGCCCGACCGCGACGATCCCGCACGCATCGCCGCCGCGCCCGGATTCAGTCCCGGCGGGCGGATCGACCGCGACCACAATGCGCACCACCGCCGGGGCAGACACCACCCGCGCCGCGTCGAATTGGGCGTGTGACCACAAGGCCCCCTCGACATCGGCGAGCATCTCGCCCGCAATCTCCTGCCGCCCCAGCCGCGTGCCGCCATAGGCCTGCTCGATCGCGGCCAGAAAAGCGTCGGGCAGAAACGGATTTTGGTGCGAGCTCCCGCCGGTCTCCCGACACCCGTCCAGCGCCATGATCCGCCGCAGCAATGGGGTCGGGCGCGGCGTTGTCGTCACCACCACTTGCGGGGCGTCGCCCATCCGCATCCCCAGCATCAGATTGTCCCAGGTCGCGTCGCCCTTGCGCCATTTGGCGAGTTCGTCGCACCAGGCGGCGGCATGTTCGGGCCCGCGCAATTTCTCGGGCGCGTGCGCCGAAAAAATCGTAGCGCGCGCCTTGGAGGCAAATTCCACTTCGGTGCCGCGCGAGCGATAGCCGACCGATTCGCCCGGCCGCGCCACCGCGATCAGCCCGCTTTCGCCCTCGATCATCACGCGCCGCACATCCTCGATCGTCGCGCCGACCAGCGCGATCCGCGTGCCCGGCATCGTGCGCGCAATCTCGCTCACCCATTCGGCACCCGCCCGCGTCTTGCCGAAACCGCGCCCGGCGCGGATCAGCCACACCCGCCACGGGCCGGCGGGCGGCTCCTGCCCCTGCTGCGCCCAGCGCTCCCAGCTCCAATTGAGTTCGGCCCGCTGCGCGGCGGTCAGGTCGCGGAGCAAGGCGTCCCGCACGCCCGCAGGCAAGCGCGCGAGCTCGAGCAACAGCGCCCGCGCTTGCGCGGCGGAATATCGCTCGCTCATTTCGGCCCCATCCGCCGCGCGAGCTGATCGAGCTTGCGGCGCAGCGCCGCGTCGGTCTCGGCCGGCGACGCCATTTTCACCCTGCGCCCGAGCGTAACCTTTCCCTCGGCGGCAGCGCGTTGCCGATTGAGCAAGCCGACCGCGAAGTGCAGATCGCTGGCCGAAATGGTACGCTCGGCAAGCGCCGTAATCGGGCTTTGCGCCAGCGCCTCGGGATCGGCGGCGGCGGGATCGGGCACCTCACCGACAACCCGCGCCAGCGCATAATCGAGCAACGCCTCCTCCAGCCGTTGGTAGCCGGTGGCGATCGCCTCCTCCCACGCCGCCGCGAAGGCCGCATCGCGCATCCGCGCGCGATAGCAGCTCGACTGAGCCACGCCCGCCGCCCGCACCGCCGAGGTGACGTTGCACGTCGCCGCCAGCGTATCGAGGAAGCGCTTGCGCTTGGCCTTGTCGAACCCGCCAGAGCGCACCCGGCGCACTTGCAGGACGCGTTTGTTTCCTGCCGTAATCGCTTCCATCCGGCCCCCCCGCACAGCAAAACGGGCCGAAAGGCGTTGCCGCCCCGGCCCGTTGATCGACCCCGAGAGGCCGACTCGCAATTCTTCATCGTTCCTGTTATGTACCAAATCAGCGTTGCGATGTCAAGGCTAATTGTGCCTATTTGGTTATTTGAACCTCGCCCGTCAGAAGGTCGCCCATTCAGCGTTTTGACCGCGCCCGCTGGCCGCGACCGGCACAGCGCGCGCTGCCGCCGCAGCCGGTTTGCGCGGCGCCTTGGCGTAGCTCCGCAACGGTGCCGGTCGCCCGGCGCCCCCGATCGTAAACTGCGCCGCCCGGCTCGACAGCGCGGCAACCTCGTCGGTGAGATTGCGCGCAGCCGCGGAGGTTTCTTCCACCATCGCGGCATTCTGCTGCGTTGCCTTGTCCATCGTGCTGATCGCCGTGCTGATTTCGGAGATCATCGCCGACTGCGCATTATTGTCGTTCGCCATTTCACCCAGCAGCACATGCACCTCGCCCACATCGCCCGAAATCGTGGACAGCGCGCCATCGACCTTGTGGACGCGCTCGACTGCGGCGACGATGTCGGTCTGCGTCGCGGTCAACTGGTCGCGCGCGCGCCCCGCTTCCTGCTCCGCCCGGATCGCCAGCGCCGATACCAGATCGGCCACCACCGCAAAGCCGCGCCCGGCCTCGCCTGCACGCCCCGCCTCGACGGCAGCGTTCATCGCCAGCACGCGCGTCTGGAATGCGATCTTGTCCAGCCCCTCGATCACGCTGTCGATGCCCTTGGCGCTTTCGCTCACCCGGGTCATCGCCTGCACCGCCTCGTCGGCAATGCCGCGCCCGCCGGCCACCGTGGCGATCGCTCCGTCGGCACGCTGTACCGTCCGCGCGGCGGCGGAGGCGGTGGCTTTCAGGCGCTGTTCGATCTGGCTGATCGCCGCCGTGGTCTGTTCCAGGCTGGCAGCATTGCCTTCGGTCCGCCGCGCCAGATCCTCGCTCGCCTGCGCGATTTCGCCCGATCCGGTGCTGATCGCCGACGCGCTTTCCGTCACCGCCGCGATCAGCGCGTTCAACCCGCTGACCGCGCTGTTGAAATTGTCCTTCAACGCGGTGAACGGTGCCCGCAGGTCAGCCGTCACCGCCACCGTCAAATCGCCTTCGGCCAGCGACATCAGGCCCGACCCCAGACTATCCACAATCAGTTGCGCCTGCGCCTCTTTCGAGGCTTCCGCCGCTTGCAACTGGTCGCGAAATGCCAGCATCGCCTGCGCCATATCGCCCAGTTCATCTGGACGATCCGCCCCGACCACCGCGACGCCCAGATTGCCCGCGCCGAGTTCGCGCATCGTGTCGGCAAGGCCGCCAATCGGGCGGATCACGTGGCGGATGGCCATCATCACAAGCGCCGACGTTCCGGCAATCCCGAGCAGCACGATCAGGATCAAAGCGGCGATTGCCACAATCCCTACGGTCCTGCCGGAATCCGACGCTTGCTTGGCATTGGCCTCGATCACGTCCGACGCTTTCCCCATCGAAATCTCAAGGGCGCGGAATTGATCGAAAAATCCTGAAAGGTCCGACCGGGCACCCTTCGGATCGGTCTTGATCCGATTCATGATCTGCGTCGCGGACGCCGCATAGGCTTCCATCGGCGCGACGAGCTTGCTGGTGACCGCGGCGACCTCGACAGATCCGGTATAGCTGCCATCGGCGGCAATCCCCGCGCGCAGCGCCTTTAGATGTTCGTCAAAGTCCTTGGCGACGTCAGCGCTCTTGATCTGGCTCTTCGGCGTGGCGGCTTCGAACCCGGCAAGCACGTCGCTGCGGATCGCATCATGCATCATGTCGGCCAGTTCGTGATTGGCAAGCAACGCACCCGCCTCGTTTTGGCGCTCCAGCGCCGCCGACTGCAGCCAGGCCGCAGCGATCCCGCTGCCGCCACTCAGTACCATCAGGCTTAGCAAGGCGGCCCCCGCCATGCGGATGGCGCGATCGAGCGGCATCGCAGCTAGACCGCTACTGATATTATTGGATTTCATCTCGACGACCCCCTCAAATAGAAACGATGATCAATGTCCCTCAAAAGGGCGGCAATTGATCACCGAATACTTCGCCAGGCTGCACGCATGTCGGTCGCATCCAACACAAGCCCGACTGCACCATCCTATAATAGATCATATTTTTGGAAGCGGGTGTCCGCTTGTCTGGGAAATAGTCGATGCGCGCGCTCTCTGCTTCCGTTGTGGCCCTGACAATCCTGTGTGCGCGCCCAGCGTTCGGGCAAACGGATACGCCTGATCCCGTCCTTGCCCCCGCCCCCACTGCAGCCCCCGCGCCACGCCCGATCACCTTCGACGGTCGCTATGTGCTCGATCTGATCGGCGTGGCGGCGGGTGGCGAGGCGCGCCAGACCGGCGTTCTCGACAATCTCGAACTCACCGCCGACGCCGATCTCGCGCGCCTGGTCGGATGGCACGGTGCCAAAGCGCGGGTGCATCTGCTCAGCAATCAGGGCCGCGCCATCAACGATGCCGCGGGTACGCTGCAGGGGATCGACAATATCGAAGTGGCGGATGGCCGGGTCAAACTGTACGAAGCCTGGATCGAGCAGGCCTTTGCCGGAGGCCGCGCCGCGCTGTTGGTCGGGCTGGCCGATCTCAACGCCGATTTCTATCAGAATGACGGGGCGGCGATCCTGATGGCCCCGGCCTTCGGCGTCGGATCGGAACTGGCCGCGACCGGTCCCAACGGTCCGTCGATCTTTCCCTCCACTGCCCTGATGGCGCGGTTGAATGTTACGATCGGTACGTCAGGCTATGCGCGCGCTGCCGTGGTCAATGCGCGCGCGGGCGTGCTCGGCGATCAATATGGCGTTGACTTGACCATGCATGACGGCGCGCTGCTCATCGCCGAGGCGGGAAGCACGCGCGGAGGGAAACTGGCGGTCGGCCTTTGGCGCTACACGCGGCGGCAGGACGATATCCATGTGGTCGATGTCGATGGCAACCCGGTCCACCGCGCCGCAATGGGGGCCTATCTGCTGGTCGATCAGCATATCGCGGGCGGGGATGCGCACGCGCTGTCCTTGTTCCTGCGCGCCGGGCTGTCGGAGGGGAAGACCACACCGTTCCGCGGCGGGTTTCAGATCGGGGCCCATGTCCGGGGTCTCGTTCCCGGCCGCCCCGAAGGCCGTTTATCGTTCGGCCTCGCCCACGGGCTGCTGTCGAGCGGCTATCGGGCCAATGTGGCCGATACCGGCGAACGCGCCGCATCGGCCGAAAACGGGATTGAGATTACCTATCAGGATCGTCTGGCACCGTTCCTGACGATCCAGCCTGATCTGCAATATATCCGTCGCGCCTGCACCGACGGCGGCGAGCGGGATACGCTGGTGCTGGGCCTACGGATGATCGCGACCTTCGGTCGCCATTGATCCGCCGTAGGCCCGGCACCAGCGCGCAGAGGGATTAGCGGCAGCGCAACTGCGAGTTGTTCTGGTCGACCGACTTGCCAACCACGCCACCAGCAATCGCGCCAAGGATCGTACCGACCCCGCGCGAATGCCCGCCGTCGATCAGATTGCCGAGCACGCCGCCACCGATTGCACCGGCGATCAGCCCGGTCGTGCCGTCATTGCGCTTACAATAATATTGGCCGTCGCTGCCGCGATAGACCCGGTCATCGCTGGTCAGCACCCGCTCCTGATAGCGCGGATCGTTCCGGTAATAGCGTGCAGGGTCATAGCCGCCCTCATCGCGATCGTCCTGGCGCGGATCGTAATATGCAGGCGGCGGCGGGCGATAGCCGCGGGCACGCGCTTGCTGATACCGGTCGAATTCAGCCCGGAAGATCGCCAGTTCGCTGTCGAAACGCTGCTGCGCCTGCTGGAAACGCCGGTCGTCGGACGGGCTCTGCGCCAGCGCAGGGGTCACCGTCGCCAAGGACGATCCAGCGATCAGCATCGCCAAAGCGGGGGCGATACGGGAAAAACGGCTCATCTGCGGGGGCACTCCATCATGTTACGGTGCGACAACGATGCACCCCGACAATGGTTGCGGCAAGAATCGCGTCAGGCAATCGCCGCGATCACGCCACGCCATGCCGCAACCTCGTCGTCGTGGCGGCGCGTTACCGAGACCGGTCCCGCCGTCCGTGTCGCCAGATCGATCTCGACCGATCCCGCCCATTCGAACGTGGCATTGCCCGACAAGCGCACCATCCCATCGGTGCCCGCTTGGGCGCGCACCATGCCGCCGCGATTGAACACGGTGATCTCGCTGTCAAACGCCCGCCGTCCGGTCAGGCAGGCGGCATAGGTCGACGCCGCCATCGCGCTGCCACAACTGTCGGTCAGCCCCACCCCACGCTCAAAGGTGCGCACGAACACGGCATTGTCGCCGCGCAGTTCGACGAAGGAGACGTTGGCGCGGTTGGGCAGCCAATCGGGTGCCGCCTCGCAGCGCTCGCCGAGCGCGACCAGCTCCGCCTCATCGACCGTGTCGACAAAGCTCACCAGATGCGGATTGGGAATGGCGACGGCGGTAAAGGCGCGCGCGCTGCCCAAGGCCGCGATCGGTGCCTCGACGATGCGGTCGGCACCCACCACCATCGGCCAGCGCGTCACGTCGAGATCGACCGGCCCCGCCAGTTCGCGGATCGTCACCACACCCGGTGCCAGATCGGGGTCGCGCCACACTGCGACGGTCGAGGTCTGCAACCGCATCGCCGCTTCGGTGATGCCCAGCGCCTCGAACCCCGCGCGCGCCACGCAGCGCACACCATTGAGGCACGTCTCCGCCTCGCTGCCATCGGAATTGAACATGCGAAAACCCAGCGCGTGGTCCGCATCGCCCGCCGTCAGCAGCAACAGCCCGTCACCGCCGACACTCCCCTCCCGATCCGCCAACGCGACCGCGATCCGCGCCCAGCTCTCGTCGTCCAGCGTCAGCGCGCGCGCGTCCACCAGCGGAAAATCATTGCCCGAGCCGTGGCATTTGATGAAATCGATCTGCATGGCCGCCCTCTTAGCGGCGCGGCCCGTGCGACGATAGCTATAGCCGCACGACGAAGCCGGTGTCCGGCGCGGCCTGCCCCGCCACCTGCGTGCGCCAGATGCGCTGCAACGCCTCGACGCCGTCGCCATGCTCGACCTGCACCAGCCCCGCCGCCGTGGCGACAAAGCCGCTCCACTCTGCCGCGACCGCCGCGTTGAACCCGTCCTGGCCGATCTCGCCGATCAGCGCCGTCGCCGCGTCAGGGGCAAAGAACCACACGGGTTTCGGCCCCGGCAGCAGCCCGGTCTCGCTGCCGGTGTCATGATGCGTCACGCCCACGCGCAGGCACGCCGCCACGCGCTCGGGCAGTGCCGTATAGACCGCGTGCAGCAACCCCGCATTGCCCGCAAAATCGATTAGCACCGCAGCGCCAACGCCCGCCAGAGCATCAATCGCATCATAAGCCAGCACCGCGTCATACAGCCCGGTCTTCTCGACGAAACCGACATGCGCCGCGCTGGTCAGGCCGATCCGCCGCAGCTGCGGGCTGCGCGCGCGCAGCACATAAGCGGTACCAAGCGCGGTCTTGCTTGATGCACTGGTCAGCACCGCAGTGTCGGCGCCGTGATAGCCCGCACGGCGCAGCGCATCCTCGATCAGGAAGCTGGTCAGGAACAAAGGCTCGAACAGCATCCGCAAATCCTCCGCCGCCGCGTCGTGCGCGGGGTCGGCGTGGAGCCGCCGATACTGGTTGTAGACCGCGCTCATCGGCTGGCGGTGCGCCGCCATGTCGCGGAACAAGCCGGCCGAAATCTTGCCAGGCTGCACGATCAGATGCGACGCCATCGGCAGGAACCCATAGACCCGCTCGCCCACCGCAATCTCTGCAACGCGCGAGGCGATCACGCGGGCATAGCCCCAGGCCGGCACGATCCCCCAGCCTTCGGGCGCGGGGAAGAAATTCCAATAGCCGATCTGCGCGCCGACCACGCCGTAGGTCACCGTATTGGCGGTCACCGCAAACCCCTCGATTTGCAGCAGGATTTCGCCCTCGCCCGGCTCTGGTGCCAGCGTCTCGTTGATCGCCACCTGCGTCAGCGCATCGCGCCGCACCATCATCTCGCGCTTGATCGGCATGCTTCCCCCCAGTGATTCACCTCATCCCAGCCCATAATGGTCGCCCAGCCGGTCGAGCGCCAGTGTCAGCACGAGCCGGCCCGCGCGCTGCGGCCAGCCCAGCGCGCGCTCGGCGACCGGCAACCCTTCGCCCGCGCACACCACGCGCCACGCCACATCGCGCAAACCGCCGCCCAGCGCCGCCATCGCCGCATCGAAACGCCGTTTGGCGGCGATCTGCGCCAGCGTAGGATCGAGCCCGCTCGCGCCGCCATCGACCCGCGCGGCCCATTGCATCGTCACGCGTGGGGCGAGTGCCGCCATCTCATAATCGGCTCGCAAGCGCTCGCCCGCCTCGAACTGCCGCGCATCGACCTTGCCATGCGCGCGCAGCCAGCCGAGCGGCGATTCGCCAATATGCACCGTAACGCTGCGCCGCGACCGATGCGGGCGCGGTGCCGCCCCATCGCCCACCACGCCGCACGCATCGATCGCTCGCTCCACCAGTTCCCGCATCACCATTTCCTCTCGCCGCACCTTCGCGAAAAGCGTTGCCATGGCGGCGCGGATGTAGGACAGCGAAAACCGATTTGGTTAGAGGGCTGACATGATCACCGCGATCCGTGAAGTTCGCCGCGCCAAGGGCATGACGCTGGACGATGTCGCACGCGCATGCGTGCCGCCCACCACCGCGCAGACGATCGGTCGCTTGGAAACCGGCACCCGCACCGTATCGGTCGGCTGGCTCAACCGGATCGCCGCAGCGCTTGGCGTGCGCGCCGCCGATCTCGTCACCTTGCCCGACCGCGCCGATATCGCCGTCGCCGCGATCCTCGATACCAGCGGGGCACACGCCCCCAAGCGCCCGGCGACCGTCATCCCCCCCGCCCCCGTGCCGGAACATGTCGCGGTGTCGGTCCAGGCGGGCGTGGGGGACTATCGTGCGGGCGACACCATCTGGTGCCTGCGTATTCCACCGGCGGAATTCGCCCAGGCGCTCAACCGCGATGTGCTCGTCCCGCGCCCGGCAGGCCGTTTCCTGTTCGCGCGCCTGATCGGGCGCGAGGACGGAAAGCTCCACCTGCTCCCGCTCGGCCCCGGTGCCCGCCAGCAAGTCGTCACCGATCCGCCATGGATCGCCACCGCCGTTACATTGGTTCGCGCTTTATGATCCGCACCCTGCTCTTCGCCGCGCTCCTCGCCCTGCAAGGCGCGGCTCCCGCCCCGGCACCGCCGCCGCCCGTCACCACGGCGCAGATCCTCAACCGCTATCCGCATGACACAACCGCCTTTACCGAAGGTCTGCTGATCGACCACGGCGTGCTCTACGAAAGCACCGGGCGCGAGGGGCAATCGGACATTCGCCGCGTCGATCTCCCCAGTGGACGGGTGCTCGCGCGGGTAAAACTCCCCCCAAACCTGTTTGGCGAAGGCATCGTCGCGTGGAAGCAACACCTGTTCAGCGTCACTTGGCATGGCGGGCAGGGCTACCGCTGGTCGCTTCCGGACCTCAAACGCACCGGCGGATTTCGCTATAGCGGCGAAGGCTGGGCGATGACCGATGATGGACACGACCTGATCCTGTCCGACGGCACGCCGGTGCTGCGCTTTCTCGATCCCGTCACCCAAAAGGTTATCCGGCGCGTCACGGTGACGATCAACGGCCGCTTGCTCGACCAGATTAACGAGCTCGAATATGTCGATGGCGAGCTGCTCGCCAATATCTGGATGACGCACTATATCGCGCGGATCGATCCGGTCAGCGGCAAGGTGCTTGGTTTCATCGACCTGTCCCCGCTTCTGGCGCAGGTGCAAATGACCGACCCCGATTCGGTCGCCAACGGCATCGCCTATGATCGCGCGGCCCGGAAGCTCTATGTGACGGGCAAAAACTGGCCGACACTGTTCGAGATCGCGCGGCCAAAGGCTCCGTGATCCGGCCAATCGTCGTTTTGGTGCGGCTCTTGCCATCCAGCAGGAAATGGCGGTAGCGGCGATTCGCGTCTGAAGGGCGACCGCGCGTCGGGACCCAAGCGGTTGAAAAAGGGTCTGTTCAGTATGACGCACGCATCGTCAGCTTCGTCCCCGCCCCGTCAAGACGGCCTGCGCCGTCGCATCGGCTGGTTGTTCACGGCCCTGGCCCTGGCGAATGTCGGCGCGTGGATTTGGGCGTTCAGCGTGTTCCACGAACGCCCACTGATGCTGGGCACCGCCCTGCTCGCCTGGGGGTTGGGGCTGCGCCATGCAGTCGATGCCGATCATATCGCTGCCATCGACAACGTCACCCGCAAGCTGATGCAGGATGGCCAGCGCCCGGTCACCACCGGCTTCTGGTTCGCGATCGGCCATTCCGGGATCATCGCGATCGCCTCGGTCGCGGTCGCGCTGACGGCGAGCGCCCTCGCCAGCATGGCCGAGCTCAAGCAAATTGGCGGAACGGTTGCCACGATTGTGTCGGCAGGGTTCCTGTTCGCGATAGCAGCGACCAATCTCATCATCCTGCGCGCGGTGTGGAAGACCTTTGCCCATGTCCGCGCGGGCGGTGCCTATGTCGATGAAGATATCGACTTGCTGCTGGCGGGGCGGGGCCTGTTGGCGCGGGTGTTTCGACCGATGTTCCGCTTGGTCAACCGCCCGTGGCACATGGCCCCGCTCGGCTTCCTGTTCGGGCTGGGCTTCGACACCGCGACCGAGGTCGCGATCCTCGGGCTGTCCGGACAGCAGGCCGCCGACGGCACCGCGATCGGCACCATTCTGGTGCTGCCGCTGCTGTTTGCGGTCGGCATGGCGCTGATCGATACCGCCGACGGCGTCGTCATGTTGGGGGCGTATGAATGGGCCTTCGTCAAGCCGATCCGCAAACTCTATTACAACATCACGATCACGCTGATGTCAGCAGTCGTCGCGATCGTGATTGGCGGCATCGAGGCGCTGGCGCTGATCGGCGGGAAGCTCGGCTTGGTCGGCTGGCCGTGGGAGACGGCGGCGCGGCTGGGCGAGCAGTTCAACACGATCGGGTTTGCGATCATCGGCCTGTTCGTGCTGTGCTGGATCGTCAGCTTCGGCATCTATCGCTGGAAGCGCTTCGATGAGATCGAGGTCCGCCTGCCGGGTTGACCCGAACACCGTATCGGATTGGCATTGCCCGTGAACTCGGTTAAGCCACACGCGAACTCTCGGCAAAATCCGGGAGTTCATGATCGCACCGGTGCCCCGCGAGGGGCTTGAATGGGAATGTGGTGCGGGAGCGTGCTCCCAAATCCACAGCTGTCCCTGCAACTGTAAGCGGATAGTGCGATGCGCAAGTCTCCCCTTTGCGGGAGCAGCCACTGGAAAACCACGCAGGTGGGGCTCTGGGAAGGTGCGTATCAAACGGTGACCCGTGAGCCAGGAGACCTGCCAGTGCACCGGTCGCTCTTGCCCAGATCCAGGGGATGGTCTTGGCACGGTACTTCTCCGTCTGGGCGACGAAACTGTGCGGCTGGGGCTGCACGGTCGTGCGGCCACGGGCGCTCTCGCGTCGGTCCGGGGCGCACGCCGACCGGTGTTGCGCCGGCAAGCCCCGTCCTGTGTTCGTCCTGGCGCGGGGAGATGTACCATGTCCGATCTTTCCAAGATCCCCGTCACCATTGTCACCGGCTTTCTCGGGGCCGGCAAAACCACCCTGATTACGCACCTGATCCGCAACGCCGGCGGGCGGCGGCTTGCGGTCGTCGTCAATGAATTCGGCACGCTCGGCATTGACGGAGACATTCTCCAGGGCTGCGCCATTCCCGATTGCCCGGCGGAAAACATCGTCGAGCTGGCCAATGGCTGCATTTGCTGCACCGTCGCCGACGATTTCATTCCCACGGTCGAACGCTTGCTGGCGCTCGATCCGCGGCCCGACCATATCCTGATCGAAACCTCCGGCCTCGCTTTGCCCAAACCCTTGTTGAAGGCGTTCGACTGGCCTGCGATCCGCAGCCGGATCACCGTCGACGGCGTGGTGGCGCTGGCCGATGCCGAGGCGGTGGCGGCAGGCCGCTTCGCGCCGGATCTGGCGGCGCTGGAGGCGCAGCGCGCCGCCGACCCCGGCATCGACCATGAAACGCCGCTGTCCGAAGTGTTCGAGGACCAATTGGCCTGTGCCGACATCGTCCTGCTGACCAAGGCCGATCTGGCCGGCCCAGACGGCGTGGCGGCGGCGCGTGCGGTCATCATGGCGGAGGCACCGCGACCGGTGCCCATCCTCGAACTGACCGACGGCGTGGTCGATCCGCGCGTGATTCTGGGGCTCGGTGCCGCCGCCGAAGACGACATCGCCGCGCGCCCGTCGCATCACGATGGCGACGACGATCATGAGCATGACGACTTTGACAGCATCGTGCTCGACATTGGCGAAATCGCCGATCCCGCCGATCTCGCCGCGCGGATCGAACGAATCGCGCAACAACACCAGATCTTGCGCGTGAAGGGCTATGCTGCGGTCGCAGGCAAGCCGATGCGGCTGCTGGTGCAGGCGGTCGGCGCGCGCGTGCGCTACCATTATGATCGTCCGTGGCAGGCAGGCGAACCACGCCGCACCACGCTGGTCGTCATTGCCGAGCGCGACCATATCGATGGCGAGGCGTTGCGTACGGTGTTGGTCGGCTGAGGCCAGACCGTGCACATCCTGTTCCGCGAAAGCCACGGTCTGGAGGAAGCCGCGATCCCGCAGGATCTGGGGCAGAGCCCGGCTGACCTGGTCATCCTGTCCTTTTCGGATAGCGACCTTGGTGCCTTCGCGGGCGCGTGGCACAGCGCGCGAAGGTCCGGCCAGGCGGTGCCATCGCTGCGGCTGGCCAATCTCGCGGCGCTTGGGCATCCGCTTTCGGTCGATACCTATGTCGAGCGGACGCTGAGCAGCGCACGGGCGGTCCTTGTCCGGCTGATCGGCGGCATGCCCTATTGGAGTTACGGCCTGCACCAGGTCGAACGGCTCGCGCGGGCACAGGGGATCGCACTCGCGGTGTTGCCCGCCGATGGCCGACCTGACGCGCGCCTGGACGCTGTGTCCACGGTGCCGGAGCAGACGCTGCGGGATCTTGCGCGCCTCTGCGATGAAGGCGGGCCCGAGGCGAGTGGTGCCGCGCTGGCGCTGCTGGCGCGCGCCGCAGGGTTGTGCTGGGACGACACGGTCGCGCCCAGGCCGTTGCCGATCGCGGGCGGATGGCACCCCGATTTGGGGGTGGTCGATCCTGCAATGTTTGCGCGCGATCCTGATCGGCCGCTGGTGCTGCTCGCCTTCTACCGCGCCTATCTGGCGGCGCAGGACCTTGCTCCCTTCGCGGCGCTGCATAGCGCGTTGGAACAGCGCGGCTTTGCGACGCTGTCGCTGTTCGGACCGTCGCTCAAGCACCCGCAGACGCGCGACCAGATCGCGGCATGGATCGCCACGCTGGCACCCGTGGCGATCCTCAACGCGACGGCATTTTCGGCGCGGGACGATGCTGGCGAAACCCCGCTCGACGCGGCGGGGGTGCCGGTGTTTCAAGTGGCGCTGGCCACCTCCGGACGGGCGGCCTGGGCGGACGGCACGCGCGGACTGTCCCCAGCCGATCTCGCCATGCATGTCGTGCTGCCCGAAATCGACGGTCGGGTGTTCGCAGGTCTCGCCAGTTTCAAGCAAGCGGGCACGCGCGATCCGCTGCTCGAATTTGCCCGCACCGCGCATTGTGCCGAACCCGAACGGATCACGGCGATTGCAGACCGAGTCGCTGGCTGGACGGCATTGGCGGCCAAGGCCGCCAGCGAACGGCAGGTGGCGCTGATCCTCTCCACCTATCCCGGCAAGACCTATCAAATGGCGCATGCCGTCGGGCTGGATGCGCTGGCATCGGCCGAGGCGATTTTGGCCGATCTGGCCAGCGCGGGATATGACGCCGCGACGCGCGACGACCTTGCCACGGTGCTTCCCTCCGACTTTTTGACCTGGCCGCTGACCGAGTATCGCCGCGCGCTGGCGGCGTTGCCCGAGGCTTTGCGACAGGATCTGGCGGCGGCGTGGGGCGAACCCGAAGCCGACCCGGCACTGGTGGACGGGCTATTCCGGTTCGCGGCGGTGCGCGCCGGGCGCACGCTGGTGGCGCTGCAACCGGAACGCGGGGATAATGCGGATCGCGATCGGCACTATCACGACCTCACCCGCTGCCCGCGCCATGGCTATGTCGCTTTCTATCTGTGGCTGCGCGCGGCTGGGACCGATGCGATCGTGCATGTCGGCGCGCACGGCACGCTGGAATGGCTGCCGGGCAAATCCGTTGCCCTGTCGCATGCGTGCTGGCCCGAGGCGCTGGTCGGGCCTGTGCCCTGCATCTACCCGTTCATCGTCAACGATCCCGGCGAGGCAGCCCAAGCCAAGCGGCGCATTGGTGCGGTCACGATCGGCCATGTCCCGCCGCCTTTGGCCCCGTCCGGTACAGGCGCTGGGCTCGGGCGGATCGAGGCGCTGCTCGACGAATTTTCCAATGCCGACGGGCTCGACCCGGCGCGGCGCGACCGCTTGCAAACCGATATTCGCGCCGAAGCGGAAGCGCTGGGGCTCGAGGCCGAACTTGGCCTGGATCGCGCGACGACGCTGTCCGAGGCGATCACCCGGATCGATCGCTTCGTCTGCGATGTGAAGGAGAGCCAGTTTACGGACGGCCTGCACATATTCGGTCGCGGGCCGCAGGGGGCGGCAGAGCGGGCCGGGCTATTGGCGGCGCTGGCGGGTCGGCGCATCGCGGCGGGGCCGTCCGGCTCCCCGTATCGCGGGCGCAGCAACGTGCTGCCGACCGGACGCAACCTCTACACGATCGACCCGCGCGCGATCCCGTCGCGGTCGGCGCACGAACAGGGCGTGGTGCTGGCACGAGAACTCATCCGTCGCCATTTGCAGGACCATGGCGACTATCCGCGCGGACTGATCGTCGATCTGTGGGGATCGGCGACAATGCGCACGGCGGGCGAGGAATTCGCCATGGCGCTGCATCTGCTGGGGGCGAAGCCGGTCTGGGATTCCACTTCCGAGCGCGTCAGCGGGATCGAGATCGTGCCGCTCGCGCTGCTCGACCATCCACGCATCGACGTGACCTTGCGCGTGTCCGGGCTGTTCCGCGATGCGTTCCCCATGCTGCCGGTGCTGTTCGGGCAAACCGTGCGCGCGCTGGCCGAACGCGAGGAGCCCGCCGACTGGAATCCATTTGTCGGCCGAACCGCGACGGCGCGAGTTTATGGGCCGCAGCCAGGCGCTTATGGCGTGGGGCTCGGCGAGACGGTCGATCACTATACGGACGATGCGCGTCGCGCGGCGGGCGAAGCCTGGCTCGCTGCATCGTCGCATCCGCTTGACCTCCCCAACGGACAGACGTGGGCCGATGCGGACGGGATGCGCGATCGGATCGCGAAAGCGGATGCCTTTGTCCATCTCCAGGACTTGCCCGAAACCGACCTGCTGCTGGCCGCCGACTATGCCGCGCATATGGCGGGGTTCGCCGCTGCCAAAGCCCTCACGCAGGGCTCTGTCGCGCTCTATCATCTCGATCACCGCGATCCCGCCCGCCCGACTGCGCGCACGCTGACCGAGGAGTTGGCGCGGGTGGTGCGCGCGCGCGCCGCGCATCCGGGCTGGGTGGCGGGGATGCTGCGGCACGGCTTTCGCGGCGGGGCAGAACTGGCGGCGACGCTCGATCATCTGGGCACGTTCGCCCACCTCTCGGCCAGCGTGCCACCACATCTGTTCGACCTTTATTACGATGCGACGCTCGGCCAAGCCGAGGTGCGGGCGTTTCTGGAGCGCGACAATCCGGGTGCGCTGGCGGCGATGGAGGCGCGCTTCGCCGCCCTCCATGCCGCCGGGCTGTGGCCGACGCGCCGCAATTCGATCCTCGCGCAATTGCAGGGGGTCGCATGAGCGCCTTCACCGTCAAGGGCTGGTGCCCCGACGCCTGGCGACCGATGCGCTCGGGCGATGGACTGCTGGTGCGGGTAAAGCCCCGGCTTGGCCGGTTGACGGCAGATCAAGTGCGCGGGCTGTGCGCGGCGGCGATCCCTTATGGCAGCGGCGTGATCGACCTCACGTCGCGCGCCAACCTCCAGCTTCGCGGTGTGTCGGAAGATGGCTGGCAGCCGCTCTTGCAGACCTTGATCACGCTGGATCTGGTCGATGCCGATGCCGCACGGGAACAGCGGCGGACGATTCTGGTCGCGCCGCAGTGGCAGGAGGACGACGACACCCACCGCATCGCCTGCGATCTGATCGCGCGCCTCTGCTCCCTACCCGAGCTGCCCGGCAAGGTCGGGTTCGTCATCGATGCCGGAGCCGCACGCGCGCTCGGCGGGGAGACCGGCGATTTCCGCATCGAACGCGCCGTCGATGGGGCGCTGATCCTACGCGCCGATGGCCGTGCAACCGGGGTTGCGGTGCCCCGCGGTGGCGAGGCCGTCGCGTTGATCGCGCTGGCGCAGTGGTTCGTCGACAGTGGCGGTGCGGCGACCGGACGGATGACGCGGCACAGGGCGGCAGTGCCGGACTGGGCGATCGGCACCGTGCCGCCCTCCCCCTCGCGCGCGCCGCTTGCGCCGGGGCCATGGGTGCGGGGCGTGGCCTGGGGCCTGCCCTTCGGCCAAGTCACGGCGGAGAGCCTTGCCGATCTTGTCGCGCCGGGGTCGGAGGTCACCGCGCTCCGCCTTACGCCGTGGCGGCTGCTACTGGTTGAGGGACCGCGTGACCTGCCGCCACCGCACTCCATGCTGGCGGACCCAGACGACCCCGTGCTGCGCGCCGATGCCTGCCCCGGTGCCCCATATTGCCCGCAAGCCAGCGTCGAAACCCGCCGCCTCGCCGCCCGCCTGGCCCCTTTGATCGCCGGGCGGCTGCATGTGTCGGGCTGTGCCAAGGGCTGCGCATCACAACGCGCCGCTGACGTCACGGTGACCGGGCGCGACGGCCTTTACGATCTTTCCCTCAACGCGCGCGCCGGGGCTCCGGCGGTGCGCACGGCGCTCAACCATGACGCGCTGCTCGCTTATTTTGGAAGCAAGTGATGCCGCACCTCTATGAAACCGACGGCGCGGCAATCTATCGCCAGTCCTTCGCCACGATCCGCGCCGAGGCGGACCTTGCCCGGTTTACCGCCGAGGAAGA
The DNA here is from genome assembly GCF_000241465.1 of Sphingomonas echinoides ATCC 14820. Classification (GTDB taxonomy): domain Bacteria; phylum Pseudomonadota; class Alphaproteobacteria; order Sphingomonadales; family Sphingomonadaceae; genus Sphingomonas; species Sphingomonas echinoides. The sequence goes on along the minus strand of NZ_JH584235.1, from coordinate 2,677,682 downwards.
ACCGGTCGCGGTGCGCATGATCCACGCCTCGGGCCTGGTCGACCTCGCCCCCCACATCCGTTTTTCGGGCAGCTTTGTCCAAACAGCCCGCGCCGCACTGGCGGAGGGCGCGCCGATCCTGTGCGACGCGCGCATGGTGAGCGAGGGGATTACGCGCGCGCGCTTGCCCGCCTCCAATCCGGTGCTGTGTACGCTGCACGATCCGCGTGTGCCCGATCTCGCGCGGGCGATGGGCAATACGCGCTCGGCCGCGGCGCTGGAGATGTGGCGGCCGCATCTCGCAGGCGCGGTGGTCGCGATCGGCAATGCCCCGACCGCCTTGTTCCACTTGCTCAACATGCTGGAAGACCCGGACTGTCCGCGTCCCGCCGCCATCATCGGGTGCCCGGTAGGCTTTGTCGGCGCGGTCGAATCCAAGGCGGCCTTATGGGCGGTACAGCCGGTGCCGTGCTGCGCGGTGGCGGGGCGGCTCGGCGGCAGCGCGATCACCGTTGCCGCGCTCAACGCACTCGCGAGCCGCGTCGAATGAGCGCGCGGGTGGGCACCATCCACGGCGTCGGGCTCGGCCCCGGCGCGGCCGACCTGTTGAGCGTGCGCGCCGACCGGCTGGTGCGCGGCGCGAGCCATGTCGCCTATTTCCGCAAGGCCGGACGACCCGGACAGGCCCGGCGCATCGTCGAGGGGATGCTGCGCCCCGACGCGATCGAGCTGGCGATGGAATATCCGGTAACGACCGAAATCCCGCTGAGCGACCCGCGCTACAATGCCTGCCTGGCCGCCTTCTATGCCGACTGCAGCACGCGCCTTACCGCGCTGGCGCAAACGGGCGCGGACGTGGTCGTGCTGTGCGAGGGCGATCCGTTTTTCTACGGGTCGTTCATGCATCTGCATGCACGTCTGTCGGGCGTGGTGCCGGTGGCGGTGGTGCCGGGGATTACCGGCATGGCCGGGGCGTGGACCGCAACGGACGTGCCGATCACCTGGGGCGACGATGTGCTGACGGTCGCGATGGCGACCTTGCCCGAGGACGAGCTGGTCCGCCGGATTCGCGATACCGACGCGCTGGTGGTGATGAAGATCGGGCGCAATCTGGCCAAGCTGCGCCGCGCCGTCGCCACTGCCGGGCGCGCGGAGGCAGCATGGCTGGTCGAACATGCCGCCATGCCGGGGCAGAAAGTGACGCGGCTGGCCGAGGCCGACAGCGTCACGCCCTATTTCTCGATTCTGCTGATCCACGGACAGGGGCGCAGGCCATGAGCAGCGGCTGGCTTTGCATCGCGGGCCTGGGTCCGGGCGACGAGGCGCTGATCACCCCCGAAGTCTCGGCGGCGCTGGCCAGCGCAAGCGATGTGATCGGCTATCTCCCCTATGTCGCGCGCGTTGCACCGCGCGCGGGGTTGACGCTGCACCCCTCCGACAATCGCGTGGAGCTGGACCGCGCCGCTCACGCCTTGGCCCTGACGGCGCAGGGGCGGCGGGTGGTGGTGGTGTCCTCGGGCGACCCCGGCGTGTTCGCCATGGCATCGGCCGTGTTCGAGGCGGTCGAAGCAGGCCCGACACGCTGGCGCGACCTCGATATCCGCGTCCTGCCGGGGATCACCGCGATGCTTGCCGCCAGCGCGCGCGCCGGGGCCCCGCTTGGCCACGATTTCTGCGCGATCAACCTGTCGGACAATCTCAAGCCCTGGGCGCTGATCGAGAAGCGGCTGCGGCTGGCGGCAGAGGCGGATTTTGCCATGGCCTTCTACAACCCGCGCTCGAAAGCCCGACCCGAGGGGTTTGCCCGTGTGCTGGCGGTGTTGCGCGCGGCATGTGGCGATGCGCGCCCGGTGCTGTTCGCCCGCGCGGTCGCGACGCCCGAGGAACATCTGCAGATCGTGCCGCTGGGGCAAGCCCGCGCCGATATGGCCGATATGCGCACGATGGTGATCGTCGGCTCGAGCCAGACGCGGACGATCGCGCGTTCGGACGGCGCGTTCCTCTACACCCCGCGTTCGGCGGCGCTATCATGAAGCAACCAGTCCAGCACCGCCGCCGGATCGCAGCTTTCGCGCCGTTCGGGCAGGACCGGGCGATCGATCATCAGCACCGGCACGCCCAGATGTCGGGCGGCGATCAGCTTGGCCTCGGCCCCGCTTCCGCCCGCATTCTTGCACACCACCAGGTCGATCGCATGATCGCGCAGCACTGCGGTATCGCCGTCGACGGTAAACGGCCCGCGATCGACGATCAGGCTGTGGTGCGGCAGCGGCGGTGGCTGATCCGGCACGTCGACGAAGCGCAACAGATAATGGTGCTGCGGCTGCGCGGCGAAGGCGTTCACGTGCATCCGCCCCAGCGCCAGCAGGACGCGGCGGGGCGGCCCGGCCAGCGCTGCCACCGCACTGGCGCTATCGGCGACATGGCTCCAGCGGTCGCCGTCGCCCGGCACCCAGGCGGGCCGGGTCAGCGCGATATGGGCAATTCCCGCGAGACGCGCGGCGGCTATGGCGTTGGCGCTCATCGTCGCGGCAAACGGATGTGTCGCATCGACCAGATGCGTGATCCGCTGCGCGCGCAGATAGGCGACCAGCCCAGCCACCCCACCAAAGCCGCCGACCCGCACCGGCACGGGTTGCGGACGGGGGGATTGCGTCCGCCCGGCGTAACTGAGCGTGGCCGCAATGCCGTTTGCCGCCAGCAGTACCGCGAGCGCGCTCGCCTCGGTCGTGCCGCCGAGCAGAAGGACATTGCGCATGGCTGAAACGGCTCCGCAGCTTCGGCACCAGCCGTGGTTGACGATTGTCGGCGTCGGGGCGGCGGGCCCGGATAGCCTTTCGCCCGCCAGCCAGATGGCATTGGCAGAGGCCGAGCTGGTCATCGGATCGGCCCGGCATCTGTCGCTCTTCCCGGCGATTAGCTGCCCCGTAATCGAATGGCCAGCGCCCTTTGCCGACGGCATTGCGCCGTTGCTGACGCATCGCGGGCAGAAAGTGGTGATGCTGGCCTCGGGCGATCCGTTCTGGTTCGGGGCGGGCAGCAGCGTGACCCGCCATCTCGCCCGCGATGAATGGGTGGCGCATCCAACGCCCTCCACCTTCAGTCTCGCCGCCGCGCGCCTGGGCTGGGCATTGCAGGACATCGTCTGTCTCGGCCTCCATGCCGCGCCGTTGGAACGGATGCGCCCGCACCTCGCCGCGCGCGCACGCTTGGTGGTGCTGGTCCGCGACGGCACGGCGGTTGCGGCGCTGGCAGCTATGCTACGCGGCTATGGCTTCGGCGCGTCGCGGCTGCACGTGCTGGAAGCGCTGGGCGGACCCGACGAGCGCATCCGTTCAACGCAGGCCGATACGCTCGATTTCACCGATATCGCCCATCCGGTCGCGGTGGCGGTGGAATGCGCGGGCACCGGCGAGGGAATACCCCGCGCGTCGGGCCTGCCCGACGCGCTGTTCGACCATGATGGCCAAATCACCAAGCGCCCGATCCGGGCGCTGACGCTGTCGGCGCTGGCCCCCCGGCCGGGCGAAACGCTGTGGGACATCGGAGCCGGATCAGGCTCGATCGCGATCGAATGGTTGCTGGCGCACTCGGCCAATCGCGCGCTGGCGATCGAGGCCGATCCGGTCCGCGCCGAACGCGCCCGCGCCAATGCCTGGGCGCTGGGCGTAGACCGGCTCGACGTGCGGATCGGCACCGCGCCGTCCGCTCTGCCCGAAGGCGCGAGCCCCGATGCGGTGTTCATCGGCGGCGGCCTTTCACACGCGCTGCTGGAGGCGCTGTGGGCACGGCTGCCAGTCGGCACGCGGCTGGTCGCCAATGCCGTGACGCTGGAATCGGAGGCACTGCTCGCCACCTGGCAGCGCGCCAAAGGCGGCACCCTCCTGCGGATCGAGCTCGCTCAGGCAGCGCCGCTCGGCGATCGGCGCGGGTGGCGGTCGCAATATCCCGTCGTGCAATGGAGTGTCGTGCTGTGATCGTCGCCGGGTTCGGCTTTCGCGCCGGGGCACCATTGGAATCGCTCCGCGCCGCGCTGATGCTGGCGCAGCAGAGCCATCCGGCGGTAACGCATCTTGCCACGGTGCAGGGCAAGCTCGCCCACCTCTCGCCACTGGCCGAAGCCTTGGGGCTGCCGTTACGAGCCGTGTCGCCTGATGCCCTGTCCGGCGTCATCACGCCCACCCACTCCGCCGCCAGCCTGGCCGCGTACGCCAGCGGCAGCGTCGCCGAAGCGAGTGCGCTCTGTGCCGCGGGTAACGGCGCACGCCTGCTCGCCCCCCGCCATATTTCGCCCGATCGCCTGGCGACCTGCGCGATCGCTGAAGGACCCCTGTCATGACCGTTCATTTCATCGGGGCCGGCCCCGGCGCGCCCGATTTGCTGACGCTGCGCGGGCGCGATCTGATCGCCGCCAGCCCGGTATGCCTTTATGCAGGGTCGCTCATCCCCGAAGCGGTGCTCCGCCACTGCCCGCCCGGCGCGCGGATCATCAACACCGCGCCGATGGAGCTGGACGCGATCATCGCCGAAATCGCCGCCGCCCATGCGCTGGGGCAGGATGTCGCGCGGCTGCATTCGGGGGATCTGTCCTTATGGTCGGCGATGGGCGAGCAAATGCGCCGCCTGCGCGCGCTGGACATTCCCGTCACCGTCACGCCCGGCGTGCCCGCCTTTGCCGCCGCCGCCGCCGCGCTGGAGACGGAACTGACCCTGCCCGCGCTCGCCCAGTCCGTAGTGCTGACGCGCACGCCCGGCCGCGCCAGCACCATGCCGCCTGCGGAAAGCCTCACCCATTTCGCGGTGACGGGCGCGACGCTGGCGATCCATCTGTCGATCCACGCGCTCGATCGCGTCGTCGCTGATCTTACCCCGGCCTACGGCGCGGATTGTCCGGTGGCGGTGGTCTGGCGCGCGAGCTGGCCCGATCAGCGGATCGTGCGCGCTACGCTGGCAACGATCGCGGCGGCGGTCGCGGGCAGTATGGAACGCACCGCGCTGATCCTGGTCGGGCGCGTGCTGGCGGCCGAAGATTTCGCCGAGAGCAGCCTGTACGCGCACGGCTATGACCGGCGCTTCCGGCCGCAGGATGCCACGTCGCGCTTTGCGGAAACCGCCGAATGAGCGTGCCGGGCGTGATGATCGCCGCCCCGGCCTCGGGCACGGGCAAGACCACGGTGATGCTGGGCCTGCTCCGCGCGCTCAGCGAGCGCGGGCTGGTGGTACAGCCCTTTAAGAGCGGGCCCGATTATATCGATCCCGCCTTTCACCGCGCGGCGAGTGGGCGCGCCTCGTTCAACCTCGACAGTTGGGCGATGGCGGGCGGTTTGCTCGATACGATCGCGGGCGAAGCGGCGGGCGCGGATCTCGTCCTCGCCGAAGGCTCGATGGGGCTTTACGACGGCGTTGCCCAACCCGGTGCCAGCGGCAATGGCGCGAGCGCCGATATCGCGCGCCGCATGGGCTGGCCCGTCGTGCTGGTGATCGACGTATCGGGCCAGGCGCAGTCTGCGGCAGCGATCGCGCTTGGGTTCAAGCTGCTCGATCCCACTGTACCGCTCGCCGGGGTCATCCTCAACCGCGTCGCCAGCCCGCGCCATGAACGGCTGGTACGGCGCGGACTGGAAGCGGTGGGGATTGCGGTACTGGGGGCCTTGCCGCGCCGTGGCGACTTGACCTTGCCCGAGCGGCATCTCGGACTCGTGCAGGCGATCGAACATCCCGCGCTGGACGCCGCCATCGCCGCTTATGCCGCCTTCCTGCGCGACCATGCCGATCTCGACGCGATCTGCGCCGCAGCGCGCTCGCACGAACATGCCGACACGCGCGACGGGGCGGGACTGCCCCCGCCCCCCGCCCAGCGCATCGCAATCGCGCGCGATGCCGCCTTTTCGTTCGTCTATCCGCATGTGCTGGAGGGATGGCGGCGCGCCGGTGCGGAAATCCTTCCCTTCTCCCCGCTCGCCGACGAAGCACCTGATGCCACCGCCGATATGGTGTGGCTACCCGGCGGTTATCCCGAGCTGCACGCCGGGCCGATCGCCGCCGCCACAACCTTTCTCCATGGCCTTCGCCGCCATGCCGAGACGCGCCCGGTTCATGGCGAATGCGGCGGCTATATGGTGCTGGGCACGGCGCTGATCGACAAAGACGGCACGGCGCATCGCATGGCGGGGCTGCTCGGGCTGGTCACCAGCCATGCCAAGCGCCGGATGCATCTGGGCTATCGCCTGGCCGAACTGTCGGCACCGGTGGGAGCCCTGGCGGCGGGCACGCGGCTGCGCGGGCATGAATTCCATTATTCCACCGTCATCGAGCAGACCGATGCACCGCTCGCGCGCGTAACCGACGCCGATGGCGCAGCGGTCGCGGAAACCGGCTCGCAGCGTGGCCGCGTCACCGGCAGCTACTTTCACATGATCGCCACCGCACCATGACCGGCTTCGTTTCCTTTGTCGGCGCAGGCCCCGGCGACCCTGAGTTGTTGACGCTGAAGGGCCTGTCGCGGCTGCAACAGGCCGATGCCGTGCTGTTCGACGACCTGGCTGCGGGCGCGATGCTCGACCATGTCCGCGCGGGGGCAACCTTGGTCGATGTCGGCAAGCGCGCGGGTCGCCCTTCCCCCAGCCAGAGTGACGTGAACCGCCTGCTCGTCGCCCATGCCGCCACCGGCGGAAGGGTGGTGCGCCTGAAATCGGGCGATGCCGGAATCTTCGGTCGGCTGGAGGAAGAGATCGAAGCCTTGCGGCTGGCGGACATCCCCTTCGAGATCATTCCCGGCGTCAGCTCGGCCAGCGCCGCCGCTGCCGCCGCCGCCATCCCGCTCACGCGGCGGATGCGGGCGCGGCGCGTGCAGTTCATCACTGGCCATGACGCAACCGGGGCGCTGCCGCAGGACCTCAATCTGGCCGCGCTCGCCGATGCCGACGCGACGACCGTGGTGTTCATGCCCAAGCGCACCTTCCCGGCGCTGGCCGCGCGGCTGATCACCGCTGGCCTGCCGCCGCAGACACCGGCGTTGCTGGCCGAAAATGTCGGCCATGCCGATCAACGGATGACGCGCGGTTCGGTCGCCACGCTGGCCGACGCGCTGACCAAGGGCGCAGGGTCGGCCCCCGCGCTGATCCTCTTTGGCCCGTTGATGGAGGACGCATGATCGATCTCGACCTGATCGGCATCGCCACCGGCAATCCCGACCATCTGACCGCGCAAGCGGTGCAGGCGATGAACAGCGCCGATCTGATCCTGCTGCCGCGCAAGGGCGAGGCGAAATCGGACCTGATCGACCTGCGCCGCGCGATCTGCACCCGGGTGCTGACCGGGCCGACGCGGATCGTCGCCTTCGACATGCCGGTGCGTGATGCCGGTGGGGACTATGCCGACACCGTCGATGCCTGGCACGACGCCATTGCCGCCGCGTGGAGCGCGCAGATCGCCGTGCATTTGCCGGACGGCGGGCGGCTGGCGCTGCTCGTCTGGGGCGATCCCGCGCTCTATGACAGCAGCTTGCGTATCGCCGAACGGTTGCAGGCGGGCGGCCTGCCGCTTCGTGTGCGGGTCGTGCCGGGGCTGACCAGCCTGCAGTTGCTCACCGCCGCGCACGCCATCCCGCTCAATGCCCTGGCGGGTGCCGTCACCATCACCACCGGGCGATTGTTGCGCGCCTGTGGCTGGCCCGACGCAGCCGACACGGTTGTCGTCATGCTCGACAGCGGCTGCGCGTTCGATGTGCTGGAGCCGCACGGCATTTCGATCTGGTGGGGGGCCTATCTGGGGATGGCGGAGGAAACGCTGTTCCACGGCCCACTCGCCACCGTCGCGCCGCGCATTGCCGCCGCACGCGCCGCGCTGCGCGCCCGTCATGGCTGGATCATGGATATCTACCTCTTGCGAAAGGACGGTGCCGATGTCGCTTGAACCCGAAGATGCTGCGGCGGCAATCGAGGCGCGCCACGCCGAGAAGATGCGCAAAAAGCAGGCCGCGCAAGCCAAGATCATGGCCGACAAGACCCGCGAAAAGGGCCTGCTGATCGTCCACACCGGCAAGGGCAAAGGCAAGACCAGCGCCGCGCTGGGCATGGTCGTCCGCGCGATCGGCCACGGCATGAAGGTCGGCGTCGTGCAGTTCGTGAAGGGCGCGATGCAGACCGGGGAAGCGCGCGTCTTCGCCGCCTTTCCCGACAATGTCGAGTTCAAGCCGATGGGCGAGGGCTTCACCTGGGACACGCAGGACCGCGCACGCGACATCGCCGCCGCCCGCCGCGCGTGGGACGAAGTGCAGCGCATGATCGCCGATCCCGCCTATCACATGGTGCTGGCCGACGAGATGAACATCGCCTTGCGCTATGACTATCTGCCGCTCGACGAAGTGCTGGCGGTGCTCGCCGCCAAGCCCGCGATGAAACACGTCATCGTCACCGGCCGCAATGCGCCCGAGGCGTTGATCGACGCGGCCGATCTCGTCACCGACATGACGATGGTCAAGCACCCGTTCCGCGCGGGCGTAAAGGCGCAGGCGGGCATCGAGTTTTGAGCGAGGGGCCGCCCGCCTTCGATGCCGCCTTTCAGGCGCGCTTCGTCGATGTGCTGCGCTGGCGGCGCGACGTGCGGCATTTCGACCCGCGCGCGGTGGCGGAAGCCGACCTGCGCGACATCCTGCACTGTGCCGCCCTTGTGCCGTCGGTCGGCAATGCGCAGCCATGGCGCTTCGTGCGGGTGCGCACGCCCGCCTTGCGCGCGGCGCTCGCCGCGCATGTCGACGCGCAAAACGCCAAAGCCGCAGCGCGCTACACCGGCACCGACCGGCACGATCGCTATCGCGCGCTGAAACTGCACGGCCTGCGCGAGGCCCCCGAAGTGCTGGCGGTGTTCTGTGACGAGCGACCCGCTGCCGGGCACGGCCTCGGCATCGCGACCATGCCCGAAATGCTGCGCTATTCGTGCGCGATGGCGATCCACACGCTGTGGCTGTCGGCGCGGTTGCGCGGCATCGGCATGGGCTGGGTGTCGATCGTGGACCCGCACGCGGTGCGCACACTGCTCGACGTGCCGACGCAGTGGTCGCTGATCGCGCTGCTGTGCGTCGGCTATCCGAGCGAGGACTCCCTTACCCCCGAACTGGAACGGCGCGGCTGGCAAGCGCGCGAGCCCGTCGACGACCGGATTTTTGAACGATGACCGCCACAGGAAAGACCCCGACCTTATGCTGACCCCCGTGGAGGATGGCCCCGCCATCGTCGCCTGCAACACCTGTCGCCACAGCGGCGACGCGAAAGAGGATGCGGCCGGTTTGCGCGGCGGCGCGCGGCTGGTCGCGGCGTTGCGCGAAGTGCAGGCCGGTGACCCACGCTATGTGGGCATCGCCGTCCAGGAAATGCCGTGCCTGTTCGCCTGCAGCGAATTCTGCACCGTGCATCTGCGTGCGCCGGGCAAGGTCGGCTATGTGCTGGGGCGCTTCACGCCCGATGCCGATGCCGCGACCGCCTTGCTCGATTACGCGCTGGCCTATGCCGAGAGCGAGCATGGCCGCGTGCCGTTCAAAGAGTGGCCGCAGGGCGTGAAGGGGCATTTCATCACCCGCACGCCGCCGCCGGGCTTTGTCGCGCAATGAGCGGTTTTGCATCGCGCGCCGCGTTCGATGCCGCGCTGGCCGATTTGCCCGAACCCGATCGGGCGGCGACAGGCGCTGCGCGCGCGCGGCAAGCGGCATTGACCAAACCGCCGGGCTCGCTCGGTCGTCTGGAGGATATCGCGCTGTTCATGGCCGGGTGGCAGGGCACCGCGCGGCCGCGCATCGCCTGCGGCCGCGCCGCCCTTTTTGCGGGCAATCACGGCTTTGTCGTCCACGGCGTCAGCGCCTTTCCCGCCAGCGTGACGGAGGCGATGGTCGCCAATTTCGTGAATGGCGGCGCGGCGATCAACGCCCTGGCGACGGCGGCGGGCCTGGAGCTTTCGGTGGTCGCGCTGGAGCTCGATCGTCCGACCGCCGATTTCACGCAAAGCCCCGCAATGACGGAGGACGAATGCCTGGCCGCGCTGTCCGCCGGGGCCGCAGTGGTGACGCCGGAGCTCGATGTGCTGGTGGTCGGCGAGATGGGCATCGGCAACACCACCGCCGCCGCCGCTTTGTGCGCGCGCAGCTTTGGCGGCGCGGTGGCAGAGTGGGTCGGGCCGGGAACCGGGGTCGACCCGGACGGCATCGCCCGCAAGATCGCGGTGGTCGAACGCGCGCTCGCCTATCATGCGGGCGCACCGCACACGCCGTTTGAAACGCTGCGGCGGCTGGGCGGGCGCGAGATCGCGGCGATTGCGGGCGCAGTGCTGGCCGCGCGGCGACAGCGCGTGCCGGTGGTTCTCGATGGCTTCATCACCTGTGCCGCACTCGCGCCGCTGGCCGCCCACGCGCCTGCCATTACCGATCACTGCATCGCCGGGCATTGTTCGGCCGAGCCGGGGCATGTCCGCCTGCTCGGCCATTTGGGACTGGAGCCGCTCCTGTCGCTCGGGATGCGGCTGGGGGAGGGCAGCGGTGCCGCAGTGGCCGTGTCGGTCATCCGCAGCGCACTCGCCGCGCATAACGGCATGGCGACCTTTGCCGAGGCGGGGGTGGCGGAGGCGTTGTGAGCAGCGTCCTCCTGCACCTCCTGCGGCATGGCGAGCCGGAACGCGCGGGGCGCTTCATCGGCCACACCGACGCGACCCCGCTGCCGTCGGGCATCGCCGCGTGCGTGGCGCAGGCGCGCGAGCTGGATGTCGCGACGCTGATCGCATCGGACTTGTCGCGCGCCCAGCACGCGGGCGCGGCGATCTCGACGGTGAGAGGGATCCCGCTAACGATCGATCCGCGCTGGCGCGAATTGGACTTCGGGCAGTGGGACGGCCTGCCCCCCAACGCGGTGGACAGTGACGCGCTCGCGCGCTTCTGGGACGACCCCGATGGCTGCGCGCCGCCAGGGGGCGAGCGCTGGTCCGATCTCGTCGGGCGGGTGGCAGAGGCGCTCGCCAATCTGGCGGCGGTGCCAACGCTCGTGGTGACGCACGCCGGGGCGATGCGGGCGGCGCTGGCAGTGCTGTGCGGGTTCGATGCGCGCCAGAGTTGGGCGATCGATCTGCCTTATGCCAGCCTGTTGTCGTTGCGCGTGTGGCGGGGCGAAACGCCCGCTGCGCAGATTATTGGCCTGCGCCGATGAAAAGCGTCCTCCTGGCGATCCAGTTCCTCACCCGCCTGCCAACGCCACAAGTGCAGGCGACCGAGCGCGACTTTGCCCGATCGATGCGCTGGTTTCCCGCCGTCGGACTGATCATCGGGGCACTGGTCGCGGGCGGCGCGTGGCTCGGCGCACAGCTCGATGGCTGGGTGGCGGCGCTGGCGGCGGTGGCGGTCTGGGTGGGGGTGACCGGGGCGCTGCATCTCGACGGGCTGGCGGACCTCGCCGATGGCTACGGTGCCGCACATAAGGACCGCGCGCGCTTGCTCGCGGTGATGGCCGATCCGCATGTCGGCAGCTTCGGCGTGGTCGCGATCGTGCTGCAACTCCTCGCCAAGCTGGTGCTGGTCCACGCCCTGATCGCGGCAGGCGATGTTTTCCCGGCGTTGATCCTGCTGCCCTTTGCCGCGCGCATTGGGCCGCTGGTGTGGACGCTGTGGTTGCCACCGCTGCATGCGGGGCTTGGCGCGCGCTTCGTCGAGCACGTGCGCGTATCGCACATCGTCGGATGGTCCGTCGCGCTGGCGGCGGGTGCGATAGTGGTGCCCGCCATCCTGCTCGCGGTGCCGTTGATTGCCCTGTGGGGCGTGTGGCTGCGGCGAACCCTCGGCGGTGTTTCGGGGGATTGCCATGGCGCGGGAATCGAACTGGTCGAAACCGGCTTGCTGCTCGCGGTGTTAGCCCTGCGCCATCTGTGACAGCGCGACCAACGCGTCGATGTCGAGATGGATTTCGAGCAAAGCGGCGATTTCGTCCAGCGCCTGATCGACCGCCACCTGCTGGTCGATGCCGCTGCCCGTCCCCCCGATCCGCGCGAGCCATGCCGCGCGCTGACCGGCAAGATCGAGCAGACCGTGGACATAGCTGCCCGCGATGCGCCCGTCGGCGCTGATCGCCCCGTCGCTCCGGCCATCGGCCATATGGGCAACCGGGCGGGCGGTATCGGGGCCGGTGGTCTCGCCCATATGAATTTCATAGCCCTGGAACGCCGCACCAAGCGCGGTGCCGTGCACCCGCTCCAGCGTCTTGCGCCCGGCAAGCACGGTGTCCACCGCGAGCAGACCCAGCCCGGCCACGCTGCCCGGCGGCCCCTCGACGCCCTGCGGATCGCTGATCGAGCGCCCCAGCATCTGATACCCGCCGCACAGGCCCAACACATGGCCACCCCGCCGGTGGTGCGCCAGGATGTCAATGTCCCACCCCTGGCCACGCAGGAAGGCAAGGTCGGCGATGGTCGCCTTCGATCCGGCCAGCACCACCAAAGCGGCCTCGGCCGGGATCGGCTGGCCGGGCGCGATCATCCGCACCTCCACGCCCGGCTCCAGCTTCAGCGGATCGAGATCGTCGAAATTGGCGATACGCGGCGTGATCGGGCAGGCAATGACGATCCGTTGCGCTTCGCTGACGATCGGGCGTTCGAGAATGACCGAATCCTCGCTTGGCAAGCGCGCCGCCGGGGCCAGCCACGGCACCACGCCAAAGCCGCGCCAGCCCGCCAGTTGCTCGATCTGGCGATACCCGTCCTCGAACAGCGCCGGATCGCCGCGAAACTTGTTGATCAGAAAGCCGTGAATCATCGCGGCATCGTCGGGGTCGATCACCGCGCGCGTGCCAACGATCGCCGCGATCACACCGCCGCGATCAATATCGCCGACCAGCACCACCGGCACCCCCGCCGCGCGAGCAAACCCCATATTGGCGATGTCGCCAGCCCGCAGGTTGATCTCGGCGGGCGACCCCGCCCCCTCCACCACCACCACATCACATTCGGCGCGCAGCCGACGATAGCTCGCCAGCACATCCTCCAGCAGGGCCCCGCGCGCTTGCCGGTAATTGCCCGGGCGCAAGGTGCCGCGCACGTGGCCATGCACGATCAGTTGCGATGTGTGATCGGCCTGCGGCTTCAGCAGCACCGGATTCATGTCGGTAGTCGGCTCGGTGCGGCAGGCAATCGCCTGGGTCGCCTGGGCCCGCCCGATCTCGCCGCCATCGGCGGTGACGGCGGCGTTGTTCGACATATTCTGCGGCTTGAACGGGCGCACGCGCAATCCGCGATTGGCAAGCGCGCGGCACAGCCCCGCCACCAGCACCGATTTTCCGACATCCGAGCCGGTCCCCTGCAACATTACAGCGCCCATGCCAGCCCTCCTGCGATTGCCCACAGCAACAGGCACGCCCGGCGATAAATCACCAGCGCGCGGCGAATGTCGACGCCCCCCGCATCGTTGCGTCCGTGCGCGCCGATCCAGGGCTTGTCGTGCAGAACGCGATCATACCAGACCGGGCCAACCAGCCGCAGATCGAGCGCGCCCGCCATCGCCGCCTCGGTCCATCCGGCATTGGGGGAGGCGTGCTTGCCCGCATCGCGCGCCATCGTTCGCCACCCTTTGCCTGCGGCAAGGCAAATCGCGATCCCGGCAAGGCGCGCCGGTACCAGGTTCGCCCCATCGTCGATCCGCGCCGCCGCCCAGCCGAACGCGCGCCAGCGTGGCTCACGGTGGCCGATCATGCTGTCGGCGGTGTTGATCGCCTTGTACATCCACACGCCCGGCAGCCCCAACGCGAGCAGCCAGAACAACGGCGCGGCAACCCCGTCGCAAAAGCTTTCCGCCAGACTCTCGATCGCGGCACGGCTGACCCCGGCGGCATCGAGCGCGTCGGGGTCGCGCCCCACGATCTGCGCGACGGCAGTACGCGCGGCGGGCAGGTCGCCTTGCTCGAGCGCCAGCGCAACCGCGCGGACGTGATCGTCCAGGCTGCGCTGCGCCAGCGCGGGAAAGGCGAGCAGCGCGCACACCAGCCACCCGATTGGGCCAAGCCCCTCCAGCACCGCGCGTTGCAGCAACCAGCTTGCCCCGCCGACCGTCCCGATCAGCAGCGCCATCGTGAGAACCCCGAGCGCCCGGCGCGCCGCAAAAGAACGGTCGGGCCGGTTCCATGCCTGTTCACACATGTCGAGGATTCGGGCGAACAGCCCGATCGGGTGACCGATCCGCCGATACAGCCAGGCGGGCCACCCAATCGCCGCATCCAGGGCCAGCGCCACCAGCGCGACCGGTTCAGCCACCGGCCAGAGCCCGATCGAGACGCGCGAGATCTCCGCGCGATGCGGGCACACCCAGGCGCAACCAGCGCGGATCATAGTCGAACGGTCGCGTCAGGATACCGACGCGCGCCAAGCGGTCGAACAGCGCGCTCGCCTCGCACGCCACCAGCCGGAACTGCGGCGAAGCGCCGATCGGCTCCAGTCCGTGGCGGCGCAACACCCGGTCCAGCGCCGCTGCCCGCTCGAACAGGGCGGCGCGGGTGCTGGCGATCCAGCCGCTGTCACCATAAGCCGCCGTGCCAATCGCGATCGCGGCGGCGGAGAGCGGCCAACTGCCGACGGTCGCGCGCCAACGTGCGATCATCGCGGCGGGCCCCACCGCAAAACCCAAACGCACGCCCGCCAGACCGAAGAACTTGCCAAACGAGCGCATGACCAAAACGGGCTCGGTCCCGTCCAGCAACGGCACGATACTGCCGGCGTCCTGCGCATCGATGAACGCCTCATCGACCACCAGCCATCCGCCGCTGCGCGCGAGCACCGCCGCCAGCGCCATCACATCGGCAGGCGCAAGCAAGCGCCCATCGGGGTTGGACGGGTTGGCCAGCACGATCGTGCCGCCCTGCCCCGCCAGCTCGATCGCGGCGTCGAAGGACACGGGGACGCTCCCCGGCAACGCTTCGGCATGGGTGCGATACCCCGGCCAGACATGGCGGAAGGGCGCGGGCAGGCCAAGCGTCGCCAAACCGCGCAAGCCGAATTCGGTGCCGGGTAGCGCCAGAACCTGCGGCCCCCGCGCTCCGAAATAGGCCGTGGCGACCGCTTCAAGCTGACGAAGCGCGGCGTCGTCCGGCAAACGCGCCCAGTCGAAGGTCAGCGCGTCGGCTCCCGGCCACGGCTCTGGATTGATCCCGGTCGACAGATCCAGCCACGGTGTCGGCGCGTCGCGGTAATGAAGCTGCGCTTCCGCAAGCCGACCGCCATGTATGGTCCATTCCCGCAAGCGCACAGTATCCCGTCGTCTGGCCCCACCCGCGCTCGATCGAACGGTGCAGAGTGCCGCGTCCGCGCTATAGGGCAACGCGACTCTGTTGGAACCGCCAAAGCGATGTCGATTGCATTCACACGGACACAATTGATCCTGGGCGGCGCGCGCTCCGGCAAGAGTGGCTTTGCCCAGCGCCAGGCGGAAGGCCTGCCGGGGGCGCTGCTCTATCTGGCCACCGCGCAAGCGCTCGATGGCGAGATGGACGATCGCATCGAGCGGCATCGCGCCGAGCGTGGTGCGCGCTGGCAAACGCACGAGGCACCGCTCGCGCTGGCCGAGGCGATTGCCGCGCACAGTCGCCCCGAAACCGTCCTGCTGATCGATTGCCTGACGCTATGGGCGTCCAACCTGTTGTTCGCGGAGGCCGATCTGACCTCGGCAATCGACGACCTCACCGCCGCCATCGCCGCTGCGCCGGGGAAAATCCTGCTCGTATCGAATGAAGTCGGCCTTGGCATCGTGCCCGACAATGCGCTGGCGCGCCGCTTTCGCGATATGGCGGGCACGATCAACCAGGCAATCGCACGCACCGTCGATTCGGTGGTGTTTGTCGCTGCCGGTTTGCCGTTGGTGCTGAAATAGCCGTGCAGGGCGTGGTGGGCGATGACGGGCTCGAACCGCCGACATTCTCGGTGTAAACGAGACGCTCTACCAACTGAGCTAATCGCCCGCGACCCCGCTCGCGGGAACGAAGAAGCGCCCTGTGCCATCACCGGGCCGACACTGCAAGCCTCTGCGCCGCCGCAGCGCGCAATTACGCGATCGGCGCGCCGATCCGTTGCACCGCCCCAAAATAGGCGCGCATCGCCGCACTCGCGCGGGCGGACAGCGCCATAAAGGCGCGGCGGCGATCGAACGGGTCGGGCTGGCGCTCGAACAGCCCGGCATCGGTCAGCTTGGCGATCCAGCGCAACGCGGTGGTCGGCGCAACCGCTGCGGCAATGCAGAGGCTGGAGACCGAAACCTGCGACCGCTCCAGCTCGGCGGCGAACAGATCGAGCAGCATGTCCCATGCCGGATCCTCGAACAGTCCGCTCCCGAAATGCTGGTCGCGCATGCGCCGCGCGCGGATCGCATCGCGAATGTCGCGCGCGGCGATGGGGCTGGCAGCGGCAGCGGCAGGCCCGCCGCGATAGGACATGCCATGTTCGCCGACATGGCCGCTTTCGCGCGCGGGCAGGTCGGTCGCTTCGCCGGTCAAGCGGGCGAGCGTTTCGGCAATGCGCGCGACCTGTTCGTGCAATTGCCGCAACCGCTCGGCCTCCGCCTCGCGCCCGCTGTCGCGCACGCCGCCGGTGCCGCCCCCCGCCACAAACAACGCCGCGACATATTCGGCAAGACTCGGCGCGCATAACAATTCGATCCCTGGCGTCGCGAGCGCGGCGGAAATGAGATCGATCTGCTCGAAATCCAGCGCGACGATCACCCGCTGCCCCGCGCCGCGGGCGAAGGCGTCGAGCTGTGACAGGACGGGTGCAAGCTGCGCCTCGCTAACCCCGCGCGTGTCGGCCAGGACGATCCCGACCGACCCGGCATGCTCCAAACGCTCGGTCGCGCCGTGCCAGTCGGTCCATGCCCAGCGTTCCCCGCGCACGGCGTCGCACACCTCCGCCACCATCGCGCGCCGATCGTCCGCGACGATCGCCAGAATGTCCGGGGCCTGTCTTCTTGCTCCGCCGATCGGAAACGCCCCGCCTGTCGCTTGCCCGTCTTTGTCCATCGCTGCCGCTCCGCTACGCCGGGCTAGGGCCGCGGCTGAGTACGCAAAGTACGTATTTCCTAATGGCGGAACAGCGAAAGCCGCGCCGTTTCGGCAGCGAAAGGTACGCGAATGCGTGTCTTTGCTCCGCAATGGAGCAAAGCCGCCTCGTTCATTCGTAGACGGCACCGATGTCGGCAAAGGCATCGTCGCGCAATCCGGTCGTCGCCGCGCCCGCCACGCCCGCCGCCAGCGTGATCCACAACGTCATCAGCACCGCGCCCAGCACCCAACCCACCACGGTCAGGCCGGTAATCGCGCCGAATTGCTGCTCCATCTGGTGGCGCTGCGCCGCCTGCACCGCCTCGGGCCGGAAGCCGCCCTGCGCCATTTCCGCAATGTAGCTGCCCTGGGTAAGGCCAAGCACCAACACCGACACCACGGTCACGATCAGGCCAACGACGAGATACGCAGCGAACAACGTCCAGAACCGCCCCTTGGTCAGGTTCCACGATTCGCCGATCATGATCTTGCCGCGCTGCATCGTCAGCGCGAAGGCGAGCGAGAAGCGCACATAGAAGAACATCAGCACCGCCAGCACGATCAGGCCAAGCAGAACGAACACCGGCAAAGCCGCCCCGCGCGCGACCACCGCCACCACACCGCCAACCACGCCCACGACCAGCACGAGCAACAGGTACAACAGAAAGAAGCCGACCGAGAGCACCAATGCGACGAGCACCATGCGCACTTCGTCCATGCCCAGGCGCAGATAGGCAAAGCCGCTTTCCGCCGGGCGCACAGCGGCGCGCAACGCGGCTGTGTACAGCACCAGCAGGCCGATCATCAGCAGCAGGTAGAGGCCGAACATCTGGCTCATCCCCGCCATCATCAGCGCGGGATCAGGGGCCACGCCCGCTGCCTGCGCCGCCAGCGTTCCGGCCATTATCGGCCGTAGCCCCAAAACCACGGCGACGTTCATCACCAGATACAGGCCAGCCCATACCGCCACCGCACCGATCCGCTCCCGGATCAGACGAAAGCCACCGCCGATAATATCGCCAACCGTCACCATCGCCCAAACCCCCGTTCGCGTTTCAGATCAAGAGCTTGGCCGAAGGATACTAGCTTAGTCCAGCGATTTGACGATCTCTTCGACCATCTTCTTGGCGTCGCCCAGCAGCATCATGGTGTTGTCCATATAGAACACGTCATTGTCGACCCCGGCATAGCCGACCCCGCCCATCGAGCGCTTGATGAAGAGCACGGTCTTGGCCTTGCCCACGTCGAGCACGGGCATGCCGTAAATCGGCGAGGTCTTGTCGGTCTTGGCCGCCGGGTTGGTCACGTCGTTCGCGCCGATCACGAAAGCGACATCGGTCTGCGCGAATTCGCTGTTAATGTCCTCCAGCTCGAACACATCGTCATAGGGCACGTTCGCTTCGGCCAGCAGCACGTTCATATGCCCCGGCATGCGCCCGGCGACGGGGTGAATCGCATATTTCACGCGCACGCCATGCGCCTTCAATTTGTCGCCCATTTCGCGCAGTGCGTGCTGCGCCTGGCTCACCGCCATGCCGTATCCCGGCACGATGATGACCTGTTCGGCCTGTTCGAGCAGGAAGGCGGCGTCCTCCGCCGATCCGCGCTTCCATGGCCGCTGTTCCTTGGGCGCGCCGCCCGCCGCCGCGGTTTCGCCGCCAAAGCCACCCGCGATCACGCTGATGAAACTGCGGTTCATCGCCTTGCACATGATGTAGCTGAGGATCGCGCCCGACGACCCGACCAATGCGCCGGTGATGATCATCGCCGTATTGTGCAGCGTGAAGCCCATCGCCGCCGCCGCCCAGCCCGAATAGGAGTTCAGCATCGACACCACCACCGGCATGTCCGCCCCGCCGATCGGCACGATCAGCAGGAAGCCGATCACGAAACTCAGCACCGTGATCGTCCAGAACACCCACGCGCTCTGGTCGATGGTGAAATAGCCGACCAGCCCCAGGATCGCGGCGAGCACGCCGAGGTTGATCACATGCCGCCCCGGCAACAGGATCGGCGCGCCGCCCATATTGCCGTTGAGTTTGAGGAAGGCGATCACCGAGCCCGAAAAGGTGATCGCGCCGATCGCAACGCCCAGCCCCATTTCGATGCGGCTTTGCGCGAAGATCACGCCGCCCTCGGCAATGCCGAACGCGCCCGGATTGAGGAACGCCGCGCACGCCACCAGCACCGCCGCCAGCCCGACCAGCGAATGGAAGGCGGCGACGAGCTGCGGCATGTCGGTCATCGCGATGCGCCGCGCGGTGGTGATGCCGATCGCGGCACCGATCCCGATTGCGGCGAGGATTTCAGCAACAGTAAGCCAGTCGATAAACGGCGTGATATCACGGGCGGGTGCGTAGAGCGTCCAACCATCGCTGAACAGATAGGGCACATGCGTGATGAGCGTCGTCACCACGGCAATGGTCATGCCGATGATGCCCATGCGGTTGCCGCGCTGGCTCGTCGCCGGACTGGACAGCCCGCGCAGCGCGAGGATGAAGCACACCCCCGCAACGAGATAGGCCAGCGATGCCCAGGGATTGACGGTTATGTGTTCCACGTGTCTTCAACCCCTTGCCGTCACCCCGGCCTTGTGCCGGGGTCCACCGCGCCAATAGCCTTAGCGTCAGTGGATGAGTGGACCCCGGCACAAGGCCGGGGTGACGAAATTCAGTGTTTAGCCCCAGCAGGAGCCTTCTTCTTATACATCGCCAGCATCCGCGCAGTGACCGCAAAGCCCCCGAAGATGTTGACGCTCGCCAGCACCACCGCGAGCAGCCCGAGCCATTTCGACGTCGCCCCGCCCTCACCGATCCCGGCCGCCGCCGCCGCGATCAGCGCACCGACGATAATCACCGAGGAAATCGCATTGGTCACCGCCATCAACGGTGTGTGCAACGCGGGCGTGACCGACCACACGACGTAATAGCCGACGAAGCAGGCCATAACGAAGATCGAAAGGATCGAGATAAAGTCCATGGCCGATCAGAACCTCTCAAATTTCAGGATGCTCGCCCGTATCGCAGAGAAAAAAGAAAAAATTCGGACGGGCTTGCACCCGATCAAGGGTAGCGAAACGGGGGCGTGTAGGACAGCAGCGCTCATGCCGCCGGGAGCAACCGTGCGTTGACGATCTTGCCGCCTTGCGTCAGCCGGATCGCGTCGCCGATTTCGGCATCGAGCACGGGCTTGCCCGCCTCCTTGTCCCAAAACGCGCTGAGGAAATTGAACAGGTTGCGCGAGAACAAGGCCGAGGCGTCCGCCGCCAGCCGCGACGCGACGTTGCGATGCCCGACGATCGACACGCCATTCACCACCACGGTCTCCCCCGCCACCGCGCCCTCGACATTGCCGCCGCTTTCGACCGCGAGATCGACGATCACCGAGCCCGGCCGCATACTCGCCACCTGCGCCGCCGAGATCAGCCGCGGCGCGGGCCGTCCCGGAATCAGCGCGGTCGTAATAACAATGTCCTGCTTGGCGATGTGCGACGATACCAGTTCGGCCTGCGCCGCCTGATATTCCGGGCTCATCTCGCCAGCATAGCCGCCCGAGCCTTCGCCCTCGATCCCAGCGACCGATTCGACGAAGACCGGTTTGGCACCCAGCGACAGAATCTGCTCCTTGGTCGCCGAGCGTACGTCGGTCGCCGAGACTTGCGCGCCGAGACGCCGTGCGGTGGCGATCGCCTGCAATCCGGCGACGCCAACGCCCATCACGAACACGCGCGCGGCGGACACAGTCCCCGCCGCCGTCATCATCATCGGAAAGGCGCGGCCATAGACGCTCGCCGCATCGAGCACCGCTTTATACCCGGCAAGGTTCGACTGCGACGACAGGATGTCCATCGATTGCGCGCGGGTGATGCGCGGCATGAATTCCATCGCCAGCGCTTCAAGACCGGCTGCCGCATACCCCTCGATCCGCGCGCGGTCGGCAAAGGGGTTGAGCGCGGCGGCAAGCCATGCGCCGGGCGCGACACCGCTCAGCGTATCGGCGGCAGGCCCCTGCACGCCCAGCACGATTTCCGCCCCGGCCAGCGTCGCGGCGCGGTCGGCAACGCTCGCCCCGGCGGCGGCATAATCGGCATCGGCGATCGAGGCGGTCAGCCCCGCGCCGCTTTCGACCGCGACGCTGGCACCAAGGCCCACGAATTTCTTGACGGTTTCGGGGGTGGCGGCAACGCGGCGCTCACCCTCGGCGGTTTCACGCAGGACAGCGATCTTCACGCTTATTTGCCCGAGATCAGCCACACCACCACGAACGCGATGATGAAGCACGCGATCGCACCATATTTCAGGACGGCAATGACCTTTTCATAGGTCGCGCGGTGAACTTGCAGCTCGCTATCGGCAGCCATCGTTTCTCCCCTCGAAGATCCGGGGTTACCCCCGCTTCGGACCCGTGCTTAGCCCGCACAGCCTGGGCCCTCAACCCCCCTTACATTTGTTACAGGGCGCGCGTGCCATCGTGCCGCTGTGTCCCACCCGTCCCAGGACGGGGCGTTTAAGCCCGCTTTCATACCTTGTCGCTATGGCAGGCGGCTGGATTTGGCACGCATTGGGGTAAAGCATGACGCGCAACGGACAGCGCCTGCTGATGTTGATCGACGACGAACCCGCGCAGCGCCGCCTCGTCGCGGCGATCGCGGTGCGGCGTGGCTGGCGCGCGGTGTTCGCGGCCGACGGCGAAATGGCGATCGCGATGCTCGGCACGCCCGACGGGATGCAGCTTGATGCCGTCTTGCTCGACCAATGGGCCCCCGAAGCCGATCCGAGCGCGCTGATCGACGAAATCCGCGCCCGCCGTCCCGATTTGCCGCTGTTGCTGCTCACCGCCAATGGCTCGGTCGCGCAAGCGGTCGCGGCGATGCGCAGCGGTGCCACCGATTTCCTGGTCAAGCCGCTCGCGCCCGAACGGCTGCTCGGCGCGCTCGATGCGGCGGTCGCGGGCAAGGCGGCGGGCGAATTGCGGCCGCTCACCGAAAAGATCCCGGCGCTGCTGGCGTTTGACGAGATCGTCGGTTCGGCCCCCGATTTCCGCGCCGCGCTCGCCATCGCCGCCAAGGCCGCGCGCGCGCGCGTGCCGGTGCTGCTCGAGGGAGAGAGCGGCGTCGGCAAGGAAGTCGTCGCCGAGGCGATCCACGCCGCCTCGCCGCGCAACAAGAAGCCGATGGTCGCGGTCAATTGCGGCGCGCTGCCGCCCAATCTCGTCGAATCCGAGCTGTTCGGCCATGAAAAGGGTGCCTTTACCGGCGCGTTCGAGCGCAAGATCGGGCGTTTCCAGCTTGCCGATGGCGGCACCTTGTTCCTCGACGAAATCGGCGAAATGCCGCTGGAGGCGCAGGTCAAATTGCTGCGCGTGCTGCAATCGGGCGAGATCCAACCGATCGGCGCACGCCATGTTCGCGAAGTCGATGTTCGCGTCATCGCTGCCACCAACAAGCGCTTGATCGAGGAAGTCGAGGCCGGGCGTTTCCGCGAAGATCTCTATTACCGCCTCAACGTCGTGCAGGTGACGATCCCGCCTTTACGCGAACGTACCGGCGATATTCCGGCGCTCGCCCGCCATTTGCTGGCCCGCATCGCGCAGCAGCCGGGCCTGCGCCAGCTTGGCATTACCGACGATGCGCTCGCCTTGCTGGGACGGTATGACTGGCCTGGCAATGTCCGCCAGCTGCAGAACGCCTTGTTCCGCGCCGCCGTCTTATGCGACGGATCGGCGCTGACCCGCGCGGATTTCCCGCAGATCGCGGCGCTGGGCGGGCAGCGCCACACCACGCCGACTCCGGTGCCGATGGCGACCAGCGGCGGCGTCACGCTGTTCCATGCCGATGGCAATTTGCGCGCGCTCGAGGAAATCGAGGCCGATGTCATCCGGCTTGCGATCGGCCATTATCGCGGGCGCATGACCGAAGTGGCGCGTCGGCTCGGCATCGGGCGTTCGACCCTGTATAGGAAGCTCGGCGAATTGGGGATCGATAACGCTGCGGCCTAACCGCGGCTGTACGATCGCTTCATCGCAAATTCAGAGCCGATGCGGAAATATCTGCGGCGCTGTCTGTTACAGTGTGGAGGAGATTACCCATGTCGAAGAAATCCGTTTTCGCGGCGCTGGCCGTGCTGTCGATGATCCCGGCGGCCCTGCCGACCATGGCCGCCGCGCAAGATCGCGATGACCGCGACCGCCGATATGAGCGCCAGGACGACCAACGCACCTATCGCGGGCAAGACGGCCGTTATTATCGCTGCAAGCGCAGCAGCGGCACGACCGGCGCGATCGCCGGTGGCGTCGGCGGCGCGGTCGCGGGCAATGTGCTGGGCGGCGGCGTGCTCGGCACGCTGGCAGGCGGCGTTGGTGGTGCCCTGCTCGGCAAGCATCTCGACAAGAAGCATGACGCGGCGCAGAATCGCAAGAACGGCTGCTGATCTGCGGTGGGCGGTAGGCGACTACCGCCCTTCCCCTACCAGAGGATCCCTTTGACCGGACGCATCGGTTCGGGAGCAGGATCGCCCAACGCTTGCAGCAGGTCGATCTCGATCGTGCGGCACATCGCGCTCAGCGGCACGTCGTGCACGGTATTGGCGAAGGGATCGACCAGATCGTCGCCAATCCGCAGCACCGCGAGGAACATCGCCCCCGCCACGGTCGACCCGATCGGCGTGGCAAATTCCAGCGTCTCGACCAGCCCAATCGGCAGCAGCACGCAGAACAACCGGGTAAACAGCTCGGGGAAGAAGCGATATTGATTGGGCAAAGGGGTGTTCTTCAGCCGCTCCATGCCGCCCTGTGCGTTGGTGATATCGACCAGGAGCCGCTCGATCGCCGCTTGTTGCACGGTGTCGATCCAGCCGAGCGCGCGCGCATGGTCGATCCGGCGGCCCGTACCATCAAGGATGCCATTGGCGGTGTTGGTGCGCGCGAGCGAGGGCTTGGCTTCGTCCGGTGACAGGAAGCGCTCCACCTCGGGCTTGGGGTCCTGCCGCCGCAACTGACACCGCAGCACGTTCACATACGTGATCTGGCGCAGGATGATCGCGCGTTGCAGATCGCGGCCTTCCGCATCGGGCAGGTAACTGCGCACCGTGCGCGACAGGCTGCGCGAGGCGTTGATCATTGCGCCCCATAGGACGCGCCCTTCCCACCAGCGCTGATAGGCCGAGGTGCTGCGAAACCCCAGAAACAGCGCCAGTGCCGACCCGAACAGCGTCAACGGCAGCGACGGCGCGTGGAAGGGGAGCAGGTAATAGCCGCCCGTCACCACCACATCCCACACGAACAAAACGAGCAGCGGTCGCCACACCTCCGCAAAAATCTGACGCAGGCGCGGGCCGGAATCGATAATCATGGGCGTCCTCCCTCCAACCTGATGGCTGGGTTACCCGTGCCGCTAGCGTCCGACCAGTGCCCGATCGCGCAAGCCACGCCAGACGCGCACCGTCTGCGCCGTTTCCGCGACATCATGCACCCGCAGCACCTGAGCGCCCGCCGCCACGCCCGCCATCGCCAGCGCGATCGATCCGCCAAGGCGCTCGCGCGCGGGCGCTTCATTGGACAGCGCGCCAATCAGGCGCTTGCGGCTTGCACCCAGCAGGATGGGGCAGCCGAGACCGTGCAACAGCGCAAGGCCGTTGATCAGCGCGAGATTGTCCGACAGCGATTTGCCAAAGCCGATGCCGGGATCGACGATGATCCGCGACCGGTCGACCCCGCCCGCGACGACCGCCGCAATCCGCGCCTCCAGCCAGTCGAACACCTCGACCAGCACATCGTGATAGCCCACCCCGCCATGGCCGCCCTTGGCCGGATCGGGCGAATGCATCAGCACGACTGGGCAGCCCGCCTTCGCCACCACCTCCAGCGCGCGATCGTCCCACAAAAGCGCGGCGACATCGTTGACGATCGCCGCCCCTGCGCCCAGCGCCGCCTCCATCACCGCCGCCTTGCGCGTGTCGATCGAAACGAGCGTTCCGCTGCGCGCGAGGCGTTCGATCACCGGCACGACACGCGCGATCTCATCGCCTTCCCACACCGTCGCGGCCCCGGGCCGGGTCGATTCGCCGCCAACGTCGATCAGCGCGGCACCGGCCTCCGCCATCGCCACACCCGCACTGGCGGCGGCGGCCGGATCGTCATGCACCGCACCGCCGTCCGAAAAACTGTCGGGCGTCACGTTGAGGATGCCCGCGACCAGCGGCTGGTCAAAGCGCAACGTCCGCTCGCCCAGCACCAGCGGCGGGCGCGGCGCGGTGATCGCGGCGTGGAGCGAGGCAGCGCGCTCGTCGCGCAGCAACGGGCCAAGCTCGGCCACGGGCACGGTGCGCCGCCGCCCCCCCTCGATCACTTCATAAGCGGAGAACCACAGCATCCCGCCCGCCAGCCGCGCGACCTCGCCGTCGCGATCAACCGGGGTGTCGACGAACTGGATCGGGCGGAGGTGGAGGGTCATGGTACGTCACCCCGGACTTGTTCCGGGGTCCACCGTGGTGCCATCCCCGCGCGATGTTCTTTGCGGCACCGTGGATGCCGGAACAAGTCCGGCATGACGGTTTGCGCTTAAGGCTGCGTCGCCAGCAGATAGGTCTGGCGCAGCACGTCGATCGGTTTCAGCCCCTCGGGCGTTTCATAATGCCAGAAGGTCCAGCCGTTGCACGCAGGTGCATTCTGCAGCGTCGAGCCCAATTTGTGGATCGAGCCGACCGCGCCGCATACGCTTTCCAGGCTGCCATCGGCGCGCACCAGCGCGCGGTGCTTGCGCTTGGCATCGCACAGCACATGGCCGGCCGTCAGATACCCATTTTCGACCAGCACACCGAACGCGACCTTCGGTGCGGCCTTGGGGCTTTGCATCGTCTTCAGCGACGATTCGTCGAGCGGCAGCGCCGCAGCGATGCGTTCGCGCGCGGCGGCGATATAGTCGTCCTCGCGCTCGATCCCGATCCAGCGCCGCCCGAGACGCTTGGCCACCGCACCGGTCGTGCCGGTGCCGAAGAACGGATCGAGCACCACGTCGCCGGGCTTGGTGCAGGCAAGCAGGATGCGATAGATCAGCGCCTCGGGCTTCTGCGTCGGATGAACCTTGACCCCGTCCTTCTTCAACCGCTCCTGCCCGCCGCACACCGGAAATTCCCAGTCGCTGCGCATCTGCAATTCGTCGTTCAGCGTCTTCATGCTGCGATAGTTGAAGGTGTATTTGGCCTTTTCGCCCATCGACGCCCAGATCAGCGTCTCATGCGCGTTGGTGAAGCGCGTGCCCTTGAAATTGGGCATCGGATTGGCCTTGCGCCACACAATGTCGTTGAGGATCCAATAGCCGAGATCCTGGATCGCAGCACCGACCTTGAAGATGTTGTGATAGCTGCCGATCACCCAGATCGCGCCATTGTCCTTCAGGATGCGCTTGGCCTCGACCAGCCATTCGCGCGTGAACTTGTCATAGGCGCTGAGCGAATCGAACTTGTCCCATGCGTCGGTCACCGCATCGACATGGCTGCCATCGGGCCGCGACAGATCACCGCCGAGCTGCAAATTGTACGGCGGATCGGCGAAGATCAGATCGACCGATTTGGCCGGCAGCGCGCGCATCGCGGCGATGCAATCCCCCTGCAGGATCTGGTCGAGCGGCAGCTCGGCCATCGGCGCGCGTGGCCCCGTGTCGGGCTTCGTCCCGACCCTGATCTTTTCCAAAACGCCCATCATGCCCGCCTTTATTCGCTGTCGCGCGCATCCCTGCGAATGTGGGGACTCCCGTCAAGCGAACATTGGTTAACGAAAACCTCTGCCAAATCGTTAACAAGACGGAACATTTCGGGAAGCTGGCCAGATGTTGAGTCCAGAGTTATCCACAGGCCCAACCGCTGGGGTGTCGCCGCGAGGACTCACTTGCTAGAAAAAAGATGGCCCCGGAACGAATTCGGGGCCGCGATCACACCAACAACGTTTCGCGCGCGCGATACGCCGCCGCGACGGGTGCAAAGCTGCGGCGGTGGAGCGGGCACGGCCCATGCTCGCGCAGCGCGCGCAAATGGTCGGGCGCGCCATAGCCCTTGTTGCTGTGCCAGCCATAATGCGGATGCGCGTCGGCATGCGCGAGCATGATCGTGTCGCGCGTGTGCTTGGCGATGATCGAGGCGGCGGCGATCGACAGGCTGATCGAATCGCCCTTCACGATCGGCGTCGCGGCAAAGCCCCATTTGGGCAAGCGATTGCCATCCACCAGCACATGCCCCGGCGCACAGCCGAGCGCCTCCACCGCCAGCGTCATCGCCTTCATCGTCGCCCAATAGATGTTGAGCGTGTCGATTTCCTCGGCCTCGACAATGCCGATTCCCACGATCGCGCAGGCGCGCAACCGGTCATGCAGGCGCGCGCGGTCGGCATGGGCGAGCTTCTTCGAATCGTCGATCCCGCGCGGGATGCCTTTGGGCGGCAGGATAACGGCAGCCGCCACTACCGGCCCGGCCAGCGGCCCGCGCCCGGCCTCATCCACCCCAGCGACGGGCGCAAGGCAGAGCTTTTCGTGTTTCAGGCTAGGCATTGCGCAAGCGCCATGGCGGATAGCGGCGGTTCTCGCCAGCCTGGTAGAGGCACACCGCATTGCCCGCCGGATCGCGCAGCCGCGCTTCGCGCCAGCCCCAGGGCTGGTCGGTCGGCGGCTGATCGAACACCAGCCCCGCCGCCTGCAAGCGCGCGACCTCGGCGTCGAGATCGGTGCATTCGAAAAACACCGTCGGTTCCGCGTACTGCTCGATCGAAAGCGTTGCGCCGCCGGGTGCTTCGAAGCGCGCATAATGCGCGTCCTCGGTGGCAACGATCTGGGTGAGGCCGAGCGTGCGGTAGAAATCGCACGAGGCGGCATAATCGGCCAGGCCGAGCGTGATCTGATTGAGCCGCCGCTCGGGCCCGAGATCCAGCCGGACGTTCTGATGCCCCATCGGCCCATGTCCACCGCCAAGGCCGGGGGCCTCGTGGAGCGCGAGGCGAACGAACTGGCGCGCGCCAGCAACCGCTGCGGTTAGCGACTGCCCCTTTGCCAGCAAGGTCGCGATCGCCGAGGCGAGCGTGCACCCGGTGCCGTGCGTGCTGCGGGTTTCGATCCGCGCGGCAGACCAGGACGCGACCTCGCCTTGGGGGCCGATCAAGCGATCAACGATCTCGTCCCCTTCGCCATGCCCGCCTTTGATGAGCAAAAATCCCTCTCCCAGCGGGAGAGGGAAGGGGCCCGCGCCAAAGGCGTGGGAAGGGTGAGGGTCCGCCGCAGCGTCCACATCACCCTCACCCTTCCGCCGCTCCGCGGCTCCCTCCCTCTCCCGCTGGGAGAGGGATTTTTGCAGTGCCTCCAATTCCGGCAAATTCGGCGTCACCACGGTAGCAATCCGCATCAGCCGCTCGAACGCCGCAATCGTATCGGCGTCGGCCAGCACATCACCGCTGGTCGCGACCATCACCGGATCGAACACCACCGGGGCGTCGATCTTCTCCAGCACATCCGCCACCGCATGTGCCGTCTCGGCCGACCCGATCATCCCAATCTTCACCGCATCGATCCCAATGTCCGGCACACACGATTCGATCTGCGCGATCACCATTTCGGTCGGCACCGGCAGCACCGCCTGCACGCCCAGCGTATTCTGCGCGGTGATCGCGGTGATCGCGGTCATCGCGTGGCCGCCGAGCATCGTCACGGTCTTGATATCGGCCTGGATGCCAGCACCGCCACCCGAATCCGAGCCTGCGATGATCAGGATGCGCGCGACAAAGCGCCCCTCCCGCTGGCGGGAGGGGTTGGGGGAGGGGCTGTCTTGGTCGGGAAGGTTCGTCACATGCCCTCCCCTAACCCCTCCCGCGAGCGGGAGGGGAATTAAACCGGCGCACGGTGCTCGCCGGGTGGCGCGCCAGCGCGTCATCGACGCGCGCAGGACGGTCCATCAATTCGCCGCGGCAATTGGGGCAGCGATCATCGAGCGCCTCGGCGCATTCGGCGCAGAAGGTGCATTCGAACGAGCAAATGAACGCGCCCGCTTCATCGGCGGGCAAGTCCACGCCGCAGCGTTCGCAATCGGGGCGCATTTCGAGCATCAGCCGGCCGCCACGCGCATGGCGTCGCAAATGCGATCGACCACCGCCTCGACCTGCGCCGGGTCATCGCCCTCGGCCATCACGCGGATAACGGGCTCGGTGCCAGACGGGCGGATCACGAGCCGCCCCTTGCCCTTCAGTTCAGCCTCAGCCTCGGCGATCACCGCCTTCACCGCCTCGGCTTCCAGCGGCTTGCCACCTGCGAACCGCACATTCTTCAGCAATTGCGGCAATGGCTCAAAGCGGTGCAGCAGCTCGCTCGCCGGTGCGCCTGCCCATACCAGTTCGGCGAGGATCTGCAGCGCCGCGACCAGGCCGTCACCGGTCGTCGCATAATCGGACAGGATGATATGCCCCGATTGCTCACCACCGACATTATAGCCCTGCGCGCGCATCGCCTCGAGCACATGGCGATCACCGACCGCGGTCCGGACCAGGCCAATGCCTTGCGCGGCGAGGTGCCGCTCAAGCCCGAGGTTGGACATGACCGTCGCGACCAGGCCGCCATTCTTCAACCGCCCGCTGCGCGCCCAGCCACTGGCGATCGTCGCCATCAACTGGTCGCCATCGACGACATGCCCCTTTTCGTCGACCACGATCAGCCGGTCGGCATCGCCGTCGAGCGCGATGCCGAGCTGCGCGCCGCTCGCCACCACCGTCTCGCACAAGGTCTGCGGCGCGGTCGAGCCGACGCCGTCATTGATGTTCCGGCCATTGGGCGTCACGCCGATCGCAACGACATCGGCCCCCAATTCCCACAAGGCAGTCGGCGCCACGCGATACGCCGCGCCATTGGCGCAATCGACGACGATACGCATGCCGTCGAGCCGCAGATTTTCGGGAAAGGTCGATTTGGCGAAATGGATATATCGACCCTGCGCGTCGTCCACGCGCCGCGCGCGGCCGATTTCGGCAGCGGGCGACAGCGCGATCTCACCATCGATCAACGCCTCGATCGCCGTTTCGTCAGCATCGGACAGCTTATAGCCATCGGGACCGAACAATTTGATGCCATTGTCGAAGAACGGATTGTGGCTGGCGGAAATCATCACGCCGAGATCGGCGCGCATCGACTGGGTCAGCATCGCCACCGCCGGCGTCGGCATCGGGCCCAAGAGCACAACGTCCATACCAACGCTGGTGAAGCCCGCCACCATCGCCGATTCGAGCATATAACCCGACAGGCGCGTGTCCTTGCCGATCACCACGCGGTGCTTGTGGTCGCCGCGGCGGAAATGCGCGCCGGCTGCCATGCCGACCTGCATTGCCATCGCCGCGGTCATCGGGGCTTTGTTGGTCAGACCACGAATCCCATCGGTGCCGAAATATTTTCTTGCCATCAGCCCTCATCCATTGGGTTATGCCCGTATCTTCAGAGGTGCCTGATAGCGCCGCTTACGGATAAGGGCGAGTATGTCTGCAACGTTGAATAGCCCGTCGACACGGATCCTCGTGTCGCTGGGCGCTGGATTACTCCTTGGCATCGCTTTTGCCACCTGGCTGCCGGCGGCGGTGCCCGGAGCGACCGCAGTGGCGCAACCGATCGGCTCGGCCTGGCTCAACGCGCTGCAAATGACGGTGATTCCGCTGGTCTTCTCGCTTTTGGTCACCGGCATCGCGTCGACCGCCGAGGCGGCACGCAGCGGCGCAGTCGCGGCGCGCGCGATCAGCATCATTCTGGTGGTGATGGTCAGCAGCGCGGTCGCGGCGGCGCTGCTGACCCCGCTGTTCCTCGGCCTGGTGCCGATGCCCGCCGCCTCTGCCGC
Organism: Sphingomonas echinoides ATCC 14820; assembly: GCF_000241465.1. Classification (GTDB taxonomy): domain Bacteria; phylum Pseudomonadota; class Alphaproteobacteria; order Sphingomonadales; family Sphingomonadaceae; genus Sphingomonas; species Sphingomonas echinoides. The sequence goes on along the minus strand of NZ_JH584235.1, from coordinate 2,646,820 downwards.
CGCCTTGCGCGGCGCGCTGGTGAATGTCGGCCCGCCCGGCGCGGTGCCGCCGCTCGGTGAGTTTCTGGCGGGCATGGTGCCCAATAACGTCATCGCCGCCGCCGCCAATGGCGGCTTCCTGTCGCTGATTCTGTTCGCGTTGATCTTCGCCTTTGCCCTGACCCGCATCGACGCCACGGGCCGCACCGCGTTGCTGACCTTCTTTTCGGCGATCCGCGACGCGATGCTGGTGATGATCGGCTGGATCATCTGGATCGCGCCGATCGGCGTGTTTGCACTCGCCCTGACGGTCGCCGCCAAGACGGGTACGGCGGCGGTCGGCGCGCTGTTCCACTATATCGTGACGGTGTCCTCGGTCGGAATCGTGGTCAGCCTGTTTGCGGTGCCCGTTGCCGTCTGGGGTGGCGGCATCGCGCTGGGGCGGTTCGTACGCGCTTCGCTGCCGGTGCTGGCGGTCGCGCTCAGCACGCAATCCTCGCTCGCCAGCTTGCCCGCGATGCTGCGCAGTTCGGAGGAAATGGACGTGCCGGTCGCCACCTCGGGCGTGGTGCTGCCGCTTGCCGTTGCGATGATGCGCGCGACCGGCCCGGCGATGAACCTGGCGGTCGCCATCTATGTCGCGGCATGGTTCGGCGTGCCGCTGACCTTCGCGACGCTCGCCGCCGCCACCGTGGTCGCCGTGCTCACCTCGCTTGGCTCGGTCAGCTTGCCCGGGCAAATCAGCTTCATTAGCGCAATCGCGCCGATCGCGGTGACCCTCGGCGTGCCCGTCGCCCCGCTTGGGCTGCTGGTCGCGGTCGAGACGATGCCGGATATTTTCCGAACCCTTGGGAACGTCATCTTCGATCTGGCGGTTACGCTGACCGTGGCAGCGCGGGGTGACAAGGTCCCGCTTTCCGCCGCCGACACCTTGCTGCAGGAACACCACTCATGAAATATCGCACGCTTGGGCCCGATCTCACGGTTTCCGCGCTTGGCCTCGGCTGCATGCCGATGGCGGGCGTCGGTGCCAATATGTACGGCGCTGCGAACGAAGCCGAGAGCATCGCCACCATCCACCGCGCGATCGAGCTGGGCGTGACGCTGTTCGACACCGCCGAAGTCTACGGCCCGCTCATCAACGAGGAACTGGTCGGCCGCGCCATCCGCGGCAAGCGCGACCGCCTGGTGATCGCGACCAAATTCGGCTTCCGCTTTGGCGACGATGGCAAGGTATCTGGCGTCGACAGCACCCCCGCCAACATCCGCCGCGCGTGCGAAGGCTCGCTCCAGCGGCTCGGCATCGACACGATCGACCTGTTCTACCAGCACCGCGTCGATCCGAACGTGCCGATCGAAGACACCGTCGGCGCGATGGCCGAGCTGGTGCGCGAGGGCAAGTTGCGCTTCCTCGGCCTGTCCGAAGCGAGCGCCGCCACGCTGCGCAAAGCTGCGGCAGTGCATCCGATCGCGGCGCTGCAATCCGAATATTCGCTGTGGGAGCGCGATATCGAGGAAGAGATCCTGCCCACGTGCCGCGAGCTCGGCACCGGTTTCGTGCCCTACAGCCCGCTCGGGCGCGGTTTCCTGACGGGTCAGATCACGTCGCGCGATGACCTGCCCGAGGGCGATTATCGCCGCAACGACCCGCGCTATTCGGAAGAGAATTTCGCGGAAAACCTCAAGATCGTCGATGTCGTCAAGCGGATCGCCGCCGCCCACGGCGTCAGCGGCGCGCAGGTCGCGCTCGCCTGGTTGCTGGCACAAGGCGACGATGTCGTGCCGATCCCGGGTTCCAAGCGCCGCGCGACGCTCGAGGACAGCATGGCGGCAGTGGAGGTCAGCTTAACCGCCGAAGACCTGACCGCGCTCGATCGCGCCGCGCCGCGCGGCGGCACGGCGGGGCCGCGTTATGGCGGCCCGATGATGAAGATGGTCCGGCTCTAGCGATAGACCCAGTGCCACAGCCCCACCGCCACCCCGGCGATGGGAAGGTGCGCCCAGGTCGCGGCCAGCCAGATCACCACCCCGCCCGCAAGATCATGCGGGCGGAAGCCGCCGAAGCGCGCGCGCCCCCGCGCGATGGCGAGGAACGGCCAATAGCTCGTCTTGCGCTCCCAATCGCGCCACAGCTCGGGTTGCAGCGCTTCCTTCTTGCGGTCCTGCAACGCCGCGCCAACCAGCGAGAGCACGATAATCGCCACCGCGACGATGATGTTGGCGGCGATCGGATAGACCGCGATGTGGCACAGCCCCCACAAAGCGAACGCCCACAGCATCGGGTGGCGGGTGATGCTGAACACCCCGCGCGCCGTGGCGGGCGCGGCGGCAACCGGTGGCCCGGGCAACGCGGGATTGCCGAGCAGCGATCCCATCAGCAGCACGCTCGCCAGCAGCATCACCAGCGTGACAGGGCCCCAAATCCCCTCGCCCACCGCCCATAGCGGCGCGGTGGCGGGGGCGGCACGATAGGCATGGGCCAGCCAGCCGAGCGTGGCGAAGGCGACCAGCGCGTAGATCCCCATGAACCCATTCGCACCGACCGCCTTGACGATCGGGCTGCGCAGCGGATGCGACAGCAGGAAATGCGTCCCCACAAACGCCACCGCTGCCGCGGCCACCTGTTCCAGACCGTCCACTCGCGCTTCTCCCCGCTTATTTGACTCCGTTCATCCACTTCTTCAGCGGCCACGACAAGAGCAACAGCAGCACGCCGAGCCCGATCGCCACTTCAGCGATCGTCGTGAACACGCCGACATAGGTGTCGAGGCTGACCTTGAGGTTGGTCACCTGGCCGCCGACCGTGTCGACGCTGGCGAATTGGGCGATCACGCCCGCCACATATTGCGCGACCGAGATCGACAGGAACCACACCCCCATCATCAAGCCGACCACGCGCGCGATCGACAATTTGGTGATCATTGAGAGACCAACCGGCGAGATGCACAATTCCGCCAGCGAATGGATCACATAAAGCCCGGCCAGCCACCACAGGCCGACCTTGAAGTCCGGCCCGACGAAGCGCGTGCCCAGCACCAGGAACAGGAAGCCCGCACCCACACCCATCAGCGCGATCGCGAACTTGAGCGGGATCGACGGCTCCAGATTGCGCTTGGCCAGCGCCCCCCACAACACGCTCATCACCGGCGCCAGCAGCATGATCGCGATCGAGTTGAAATTCTGCGTCTGCGGTGCGGACAGCGAGAACAGCCCGAACACGCTGAGGTTGGTGTTGCGGTCGGCGAACAGCGTCAGGCTCGATCCGGCCTGCTCGAACAGCGTCCAGAAGATCACGTTGAAGGTGACCAGCACCATCGCCGCCATCATCATCTGGAATTCGGTGCGGTTGCCCGCGAACCACGACCAGAGGATGATGCCCGGAACCGAAACGAGGAAGGTGCCGAACAGCAATTTGCCCATCACCGACAGCGATTCGAGATAGCCGATAAAGCCCGATCCCGCGACCGGCGGCTCGGCCGCCATCAGATTGACGAACAACAGATAGAAGACCGGCACCGCCAGCAACGCGCAGCAATAGATGAGCAGCGCCGGGTCGCGGCCGGTGCGCGCCGGCGGATTGCCGACATCGCTCAGCCGCCCGCCATGGAAGCTGATCATCGCCCACGACACCAGCATCACCACGCCGGCAAAACCAAGGCCGATCGGCCAGCCGAACATGTCGGCCAGGATCGGACAGAGGATCTGCCCGAGGAACGAGCCGGTGTTGATCCCCATATAGAAAATCGTGAAACCCGAATCGCGGCGGCGGTCGCCCTGCGCATAGAGTTCGCCGACCATCGTCGAGATATTCGGCTTGAAGAAGCCGTTGCCCATCGAGATGAGCGACAAGGCGATCAGCAGCACCATCGTCAGCACCGGGTCGCGATCGGCACCATCGCTATAATGGCCAGCCGCCACGCTGCGCGCGACGCTGCCATCGGCGGCGAGCAGCGCCAGGCTGCCATCGTCATTGCCGCGGATCTTCAGCTTGCGGGTGCCATCGACGACGTAGCGCGCTTCCTTGGGGTCGCTGCTCGGCGCATCGCGGAAACGCTCGACCACGACCTCATACCGCTGACCGTCGATCACCGCATAAGGCTTGGCCGGTTGCCCACCGAAGGCGAGCGTGAAATAGCCGATCGCCATGATCAGCGCGCCGAAGCGCACCGCGCGTTTCGATCCGAGATATTGGTCCGCCAGGAACCCGCCGACCAGCGGGGTGAGATAGACCAAGGCGGTATAGCCGCCATAAAGCCCGGTCGAGGCGCGATCGCCGAGCACGAAATGCTTGGTCAGGTAAATGGTGAGCAGCGCGCGCATGCCATAATAGCCGAAACGCTCCCACATTTCGGTGCCGAACAGCCAGAACAGCGGCTTGGGGTGGCCGAACCACGTTTTCCCATCGGCCGGATTCACATGCGAAATATCCGGCTCTCGCGGGGTATCCGCGGTCGGGGTGTCCACCATGTACGAAAGCTCCCTGAGATGCGTGGCGCCTGTATGGTCGGCCCCATTGGTTACCGCAGAGACTAACGCCAATCGCGGGTGTGTAAATATGCGAGCGTCGCGGCTATGGCACAGCCATGCTCAACGACCGCACCACTCCGCTCTCACTCCTCGCCACCCGCCGCTCGGGCCGCCCGCGCGATCTGGTCGCGCCCGGCCCCGATGCAGCGCAGCTCGACCAGATCCTGGAAATCGCCGCGCGCACGCCCGATCATGGCAAGATCGCCCCGTGGCGCTTCGTTGTGGTGGGGCCCGAACAGCGCGACACGCTCGCCACGGTGATCACCACCGCCTATCGCGCCGAACGCCCGCAGGCCGCCGCGACCGAGATCGCCGCGCTCGAACAGTTCGCGCAGCAGGCCCCCACGCTCGTCGTCCTGCTCTTCTCGCCGCGCACCGCCAGCCATATTCCTTTGTGGGAGCAGGAACTGTCGGTCGGTGCGGTCGGCATGAACCTGCTGCACGCCACGCATGCGCTGGGGTTTGCCGGCGGCTGGCTGACCGGCTGGCCGAGCTATTCGGACGCGGTGCGCGATGCGTTCGGCGCGGAGCCGGAACGGATCGCCGGATTCTTCTTTCTCGGCACGCCCGGCCGCCCGCTGGAAGAACGCCCCCGCCCCGATCTGAGCGCCATCATCACAAAGTGGGAGGGGTGAAGCACTGGACAAAAACGTCGCTTGCTGTATTAGGGTAGCATGACAGCCCTGAACAGCGAAGACAGCCCGGTCTACATCAAGCTGCGCGGCACCATTTCCGCGGCGATCCTGCGCGGGGACTTTCGCGCCGGCGACCAGCTTCCCTCGGTCCGCGCGCTTGCCGCCGAACATGGCGCCAACCCGCTGACCGTCGCCAAGGCCTATCAAAGCTTCCAGGACGATGGCTATGTCGAGGTGCGCCGCGGCGTCGGCATGTTCGTGCTGCCCGGCGCCGCCGAAAAGCTCCGCGCGGCCGAGCGCGAGCATTTCGTCAAGACCAGCTGGCCGCGCATCGCCGCGCATATCGATCTACTCGGGCTCGATGCCGCAGATCTGCTGGAGCGCGAAAAGGCCTGAGCGCCCACACTCCCTCCGTTCGCCCTGAGCCTGTCGAAGGGCACCTCTCCCCGCGCGAACGCTGCGCCTGTGGAGAGCGGGGCTTCGACAAGCTCAGCCCGAACGGATGAGGGGGAGTGCCCCGAACGGACCAGTGCGTTCGTCCGGACGGATCGGGGCCACCGCCTCGTCGGCTACGCCTCCACCACCCCCAGCGCCGCCACCTCCTCCGCGCTCAGCGCAATCCCGAACATCATGCTCAGCCGCATCCGGTAGACGCGCGGATCGGTGATCGTCGCTTGCGTTTCCTCGCCCCCGGCGCGGCGGCGGTAGCGCGCGTCGGTCAGCGACGCCAGGCCATTGGGCAGCACGACGCTGACCACGCCCATCTGGCGAAAACGACTTTCGGGCGCAGTCGACGTCCAATGGTTGCTGAGCGCGAGATCGACGGGATGCACCGGCACCGCCGCGAAGCTATATTGCGGTTGAAACCCGCTGCCGGTGCCGCGTCCATCGGTGGTCGCGGGGTCGCCGTCGCGCAGCAGCATCCAGCCATGTGCGTCACTCTGCTCGAGCCGGAAGGTCGCTCCATCGGGCGCGGTCACTTCTGCCCCGGCGATCAGCGGCATTGGCGGGGTATAGCTGCCGCCGAATCCGGCATCGGCAATCCATGTTTCCTCGCCGAGCGTGACGAGGCTGAAGGTGTGCGTCAGCGGCGGCACATCGCTCGCCCCCAGCCAGACCCGCGCGAGCACCGGGCTCGCGACGAAGCCCAACGCCGCCAGCGCATCGAGGAACAGCCGGTTATGCTCGAAACAATAGCCGCCGCGCCCCGCGGTCACCAATTTGGCGAACACCGAGTCACTGTCGATCGCGATCCCGCGCCCGAGCAGCACGTCGAGATTCTCGAACGGGATCGCCAGCCGGTGCGCGCGCTGCAGCGCCGCCAGACCGTAGGAATCGACGGTCGGGCGTGCTGGCAGGCGGATACGGGCGAGATAGGCGTCGAGATCGAAAGCAGCGTCGCTCATGCGGCAAATGCCTCGGCTGTGACCGAATAGAGCACATCCGCCTTTGCCATCGCCGCCGCCTTCAGCCCCAGCGCCTCGGGCACGATCTGCGCGACATAGAAGCGCGCGGCCGCCACCTTCATGCTGAGGTAAGCGCGGTCGCCCTCGGCGGTGGCGGCGATCCGGCCCGACCGCTCCATCAGCCAGCCGCACACCGCGACCGACAGCATCGTCAGGAAGGGATAGCTCGCGGCCAATTTGTCATCGGCCGACAGCCCCGCCATGCCGCGCCCAATCTCGTCGCACGTGTCGATCAGCGTGCGCAGCGCCACATCCTCGGCCTCGGCGCGCATATCGGCGATCAGGCGGGCGAACACCCCGCCATTGTCGAGCCCGAGCTTGCGCCCGACCAGATCGGCCGCCTGGATACCGTTGGTGCCTTCATAGATCGGGGTGATGCGCGCATCGCGGAAGAACTGCGCCGCGCCCGTCTCCTCGATATAACCCATGCCGCCATGCACCTGGATACCGAGGCTGGCGACTTCATTGCCGATGTCGGTGCCATGCGCCTTGGCGAGTGGGGTGAGGATATCGAGCCGCTCCTGCCCGCCCGCTTGGCCCAGCGTGGCGCGGTCGACCTGCGACGCGGCATAATAGACCAAGGCGCGCGCTGCCTGGGTCTGCGCCTTCATGCGCAGCAGCATGCGGCGCACATCGGGGTGCTCGACGATCTTGACCGGCTCGGCGTTGCCCGATCCGGCACGCGGCGATTGCACGCGATCGAGCGCATAGCCGACCGCCGCCTGCGTCGCCGCTTCCGCCACCTGCACGCCCTGCAAACCCACGTTGAGCCGGGCATTGTTCATCATCGTGAACATCGCGCGAATCCCGCCAAACTCGCCGCCGATCAGCTCGCCGATGCAGTCATCGTTGTCGCCAAAGCTCAGCACGCAAGTCGGCGAGGCGTGCAGCCCCATCTTATGCTCGATCGAAACGACGCGGACATCGTTGAAGGCCCCCGGCGTGCCATCGGCGTTCAGCCGATATTTGGGCACCAGGAACAAGGAAATCCCCTTGGTCCCGGCAGGCGCGCCCGGCGTGCGCGCGAGCACGAGGTGGACGATATTGGGGGCCATGTCATGGTCGCCGAACGAGATGTAGATTTTGGTGCCCTTGATGCTCCATTTGCCATCGCCGAGCGGCTTGGCCTGGGTGCGTAAAGCTCCGACGTCGGAGCCCGCCTGCGGCTCGGTCAAGTTCATCGTGCCGGTCCATTCCCCGGTGGCCAGGTGCGGCAGATACTGCGCCTGCTGTGCGGGGCTGCCATGATGCGCCAGCGCCTCGATCGCGCCGACCGTCAGCGTCGGGGCAAGCGCAAAGCCCATATTGGCGCTGCCGAGCGTATCGAGCACCGCGGTCTGGATCGCAAAGGGCAGGCCCTGCCCGCCGAATTCCTCTGGCACGCCGATCGTGCCCCAGCCACCCTCGACATAATCGTGATAGGCTTTCACGAAGCCCTCGGGCATCACCACGCCGTCGGGCGTCCATTTCGCCCCGACGGTGTCGCCCGTGCGCAGCAGCGGGGCCCATTCGCCTGCCGCGAGTTGCCCGACGCCCTCGAGCACGGCATCGACGACATCGTCGCTGGCGGCGGCGAAGCGCTCGGTCGCGGCGAGATCGGCAATGCCGACGACATGATCGAGCACGAAGCGCTGATCGGCGGTGGCGGGGGTGAACATCGAGCATCCTCTTATGCAACAGGCTTTGCCCGGCTATAGCCCGCGATGATGACCACGCCAAACCCGCCTTTTGCGACGCAGACCTTACGCTACGGCCCGGCTGCCATCGCCACCGCCGCCGCGCTGATCGCTGAGGGCCAGCCGGTCGCGATCCCGACCGAGACGGTCTACGGCCTCGCCGCCGACGCCACCGATTCGCACGCCGTCGCGCGGATCTACGCGGCGAAAGGGCGACCGAGCTTCAACCCGCTGATCGTGCATGTGCTCGATCTCGCAGCCGCGCAGGCGATCGCCACGTTCGATGAGACTGCGCTGGCGCTCGCGTCGGCGTTCTGGCCGGGGCCGCTGACTTTGGTGCTGCCGCTCCGCGCCGATGCCGGGATTGCCGCGCTGGTGACAGCCGGCCTGCCGACGATCGCGCTGCGCGTCCCGGCGCACCGCGCGATGCGCGCGCTGCTCGCCGCCACCGGAAAACCGCTCGCCGCGCCCTCGGCCAATGCCAGCGGCGCGATCAGCCCCACCCGCGCGGAGCATGTCGTCGCTAGCCTTGGCGGGCGTATCCCGCTGGTGGTGGACGACGGCGCGACCGAAGCGGGTCTGGAATCGACGATCGTGCTGGGACGCGAAGTCCTGCGCCCGGGGCCGATCACGGCGGAGGCGCTGGCGAGGGTTCTCGGAACCCTACCCACCCCGGACCACCACCCCGGCGAACGCCGGGGCCCAGAAGAGACGGCGGCAGCAGCGTGCGCAACGCCCGATAATGCCCCTTCCGTAGCTGGGCCCCGGCCTTCGCCGGGGTGGAAGGAAGGGGAAAGCCGCGAGATCACCGCCCCCGGCCAGCTCGCCAGCCATTACGCGCCGCGCAAGCCGCTCCGCCTGAACGCGACGAAAGCCGCTTCTGACGAATATCTCATCGGCTTCGGCCCCGCCGTCGGCATCGAGTCGCTCTCCCCCTCCGCCAATCTGACAGAAGCTGCCGCCAACCTGTTCGACGCACTCCACCGCGCCGACGCCAGCGACCGCGCGCGCATCGCAATCGCGCCGATTCCGAGCGAGGGCATCGGCACCGCCATCAACGACCGCCTGGGCCGCGCAGCGCATCGGGATTAGCCGAGCACTCTTTACGATTGCGAAACGATATCTATGATCGCGCGGACACAGTGGGGGGGCGCGCGATGAGCAACACGCAACGGGGTCTGGCGGAACTGATCGGCACTTTCTGGCTGGTGTTCGGTGGCTGCGGCAGCGCCATCCTCGCGGCCGGGTTTCCCACGCTCGGCATTGGGTTCGTTGGCGTGTCGCTTGCCTTCGGGCTGACCGTGCTGACGATGGCCTATTCGATCGGCCACATTTCAGGCTGTCACCTCAATCCGGCGGTAACGGTCGGATTGTGGGCTGGCGGGCGCTTCCCCGCCAAGGACATCCCGCTCTACGTCATTGCGCAAGTGGTCGGCGCGTGTCTGGCGGCATTGTTGTTGTGCGTGGTGGCCAGCGGCAAGGCCGGGTTCGATCCCGTCGCGAGCGGATTCGCCGCCAACGGCTTCGGCGATCATTCGCCCGGCGGCTATTCGCTGCTGGCCGGGCTTGTCATCGAAGTGGTGCTGACCTTCTTCTTTCTGCTCGTCATCATGGGATCGACCGATACGCGCGCGCCCGCCGGTTTCGCGCCGATTGCGATCGGCCTCGCGCTCACGCTGATCCACTTGATCAGCATTCCGGTCACCAACACCTCGGTCAACCCCGCGCGCAGCACCGGCCCGGCGCTGATCGTCGGCGGCTGGGCGCTGCAGCAGCTATGGCTGTTCTGGCTGGCACCGCTGGTCGGCGGCGCGTTTGGCGGCTTGGCCTATAAGGCGCTGGGTGCGGACTCGAAGACCAAACCGCCCATCTCTGGCGAGGCGCTCTAAGCCGCGACCGCCTTGGACCGCGCAGCGAAGCTCTTGCGCAGCTTGGCCAGCTTGGGCGGGATCACCGCCAGGCAATAGGGGTTCCGCTGGCCTTCGCCTTCCCAATATTGCTGGTGATAGTCCTCGGCCGGATACCATTCGCTCATCGGCTCGATCGTGGTGACGATCGGTGCAGGCCAGTCCGCCGCCGCACGCGCTTTGGCCGCCTCAGCCTCGGCGCGCTGCGCGTCATCCGCCGGGAAGATCGCCGAGCGATATTGCGTGCCGACGTCATTGCCCTGGCGGTTGAGCTGCGTCGGATCATGCGTTGCAAAGAACATGGCGAGAATGTCGCCGTAAGACACCTGATCGGTATCGAAGGTCACGCGGATCGCCTCGGCATGACCGGTATCGCCGCCGCACACCTGCTTATAGGTTGGGTTGGGCACGCTGCCGCCGATATAGCCGCTCTCGACGCGCTCGACGCCGATCACATCCTTGAACACCGCCTCGGTGCACCAGAAACATCCGCCTGCCAGGGTTGCGACTTCGCTTGCCATCATTCGCTCCTCGTTTAGGGCTGCAAGATAGGGACGCGGGGCCCGGACAAAAAGAGCGAGGGTAGAATGCTGGACGGATCGGTGCTGGTAACGGGCGGTGCGGGCTATATTGGCAGCCATGCGGTCTTGGCGTTGCTCGATGCGGGGCACCGCGTGGTGGTGTATGACAATCTCAGCACCGGCTTTGACTGGCTGGTCGACCCCCGTGCGACGCTGGTGCGCGGCGAGATCGAGGACGATGCGCACGTCCGCGCGACGATGCGCGACCATCAGGTTCAAGCGGTGATGCACTTTGCCGGATCGATCATCGTGCCCGAATCGGTCAGCAATCCGCTCAAATATTATCGCAACAACACCGTCGCCAGCCGCGCGCTGATCGAAAGCGCGGTCGTCTCGGGCGTCAAGCACTTCATCTTTTCCTCGACCGCCGCGACCTATGGCACGCCGGTACGCGTGCCGATCGCCGAGAGCGACCCGACCGTGCCGATCAACCCCTATGGCACTTCCAAGCTGATGACCGAAGCGATGCTGCGCGATGTCGCCGCCGCCCACCCGATCAACTATGCCGCCTTGCGCTATTTCAACGTCGCCGGGGCCGATCCGCAGCAGCGCGCCGGCCAATCGACCATCGGCGCCACCCACCTCATCAAGATCGCGGTCGAGGCGGCGCTGGGCAAGCGCGAGACGGTCGGGGTTTACGGCACCGATTATGACACGCCCGATGGCACTGGAGTGCGCGACTATATCCATGTCAGCGATCTGGCGGCCGCGCATGTCGCAGCACTCGACCTGCTGATCGCAGACCCCGCCAAGAGCCACACGCTCAATGCGGGCTATGGCAAGGGCTTCTCTGTGCTCGAAGTGCTCGACGCGGTCGACCGCGTCACCAACCACAAACTCAACCGCGTCATTGAGGGTCGCCGCGCGGGCGATGCGGGTGAACTGGTTGCCGACAATCGCGCGATCCTGGCAACGCTCGACTGGACGCCCCAGCGTGCCGATCTCGATCTCATCGTGCGCGATGCGCTGGCGTGGGAGCGCAAGCTGAGCGAACGCTAGATCGCCCGCGCGCACCTACGAATTTTTGGGGGTAGTCGCGTGCCCGTCCCCGACTTAGGCCAAGGTATGGAGATGCCGGGGAAAGACGCCTGTTGGGCGCTCACCGAAAAGGAAAAGCAGACGCTCCGCCTGATCGTGCGCGGTCACGACGCGAAGTCGGTCGCGCGCAGCCTTGGCCTGTCGGTGCATACGATCAACGAACGCCTGCGCGATGCGCGGCGGAAGATGGCGGTTTCGAGCAGCCGTGAGGCCGCGCGGCTGTTGCTCGACGCCGAAGGCGGCGCGGGGTTAGCGCACCCCGATTTCTTAGGGGACGCGCGAATCAGGGACGACGCGATCGACTCCCTCGACGATCAGGACGGCACGCCGGTGGTCGGCGCGGGGCGCACCTACCGCCCCTCCTCACGTCTGATCGGAGTCGTTCTCATGACGCTTGTCCTGTCCCTCCTGGCGCTGGTCGCGCTGCCGCAGAGCCCCACGACCGCGCCGCCAACCGCGACCACCGCACCGGCAAATGCAGAGGCGGTGGCGGCGGCGCTCAACTGGCTCGACCTTGTCGATCAGTATGACTGGGACGCAAGCTATCGCGGCACCGGCCCGGCGTTCCGCAAGCTCAACACGTTGCAGGTCTGGTCGCGGACGTCGCAGCGCGTTCGCGTGCCGCTTGGCGCGGTGATCTCGCGGGGAGTCGTCAGTGCGGAGGAGGTCCCGGCACCGCCGGCCGGCTATACGATGGTCAAGTTCCGCACCAGCTTCGCCAACAAGGCCGACGCGATCGAAACGGTCACGCTCGATCGCGTCGATGGCCGCTGGCAGATCGTTGGGGTGACGATCGGCTGAGCCCAGAGCCTGGGCGCTTGGTGCGCTCCCCCCTCCCGAACACGGGAGGGGGACGCCGCATCAGATCGCCTTGCTGATCCCGAACAGGAAGCCGCGGCGCGCGCCGAATTGCGGCGCGCCCACGCCGACGCCCGACCCGTCGCGGATTTCATACACGCGGTCGGCCACGTTGATGATGTCGGCGCGGATCGTCACGCCCGGGCCCTTGAACTCATGGCTCGCGGTCAGGTTGAACACGGCATAGGGCGTCAGCTTGCCGCCATTGGGCACGTCGCCATCCTTGCGCAGGCCCGAGCCGTAAATCATGCTGCCGCCCACGCGGCTGTCGCGCAGAAAGCCCTGATCGAACCGGTACGACACGCCCGCCGACCCGGTATAGGTCTGGTCGTGGTCGAGATAGATGTAGTTCTTGGCAATATAAGCGAGGTCATCGGGCGAGAAATTGAACTGGCCCGAGGCGATCGAAAACCCTTTGGCCTTGGCGTAAGAGAAATTGGCATAGGCCAGCAACGGGCCATGCTGATACGAAATATTGCCTTCGATCCCGTCGATCCGCCCGCGCGCATAATTGAACGGCGTCAGGATGATCGGCGCGCCGAACTGGCCTTCATCGACCAGATTCTTCGAACGCCGGTGATACGCGTCGATGCCGAGCGTGAACCGCCCGATCTTCTGTTCGGCACCGATGTCGAAATAGTCCTGCCGCTCGGCAAAGGGCACGGTGGCGAGCGGGGTGTTGACGCCATCGTCGCCGGGCGCCTGCGCGCTGGTAAAGCGGTATTTGAGCACGCTGGTGGTGGCGACGTTCGAGAACGGCGCAGGCGAGAAATAGCGCGCGTAGCCGGCATGAAGCGTGAGCCCCTTTGACGGTGTGAGCACGGCATTGATGCGCGGCGAGAACTGCGATTCGGAACGATAGCCGTCATAATGATCGAAGCGGCCGCCGAAATTGACGATCAGCGGCTCGGCGATCTTCCATTCGTCCTGCAGATAGACGCTATAGGTCATCTCGGTCTTGGCACCATTGTCGACGACCGTGATCGGCTGGCCGATTTGCGCGCCCGTGCCATCCACCGGGAACACCTGGCTCGAGGTCTGGCTGTTGCTGCGGTCGCGCGACACGATCACGCCGCCGCGCAGGGTGTGCGCATCGCTGGCGCGGTAGACGCCTTCGACTTGGCCGCCAAAGGTGAAGTCCTGCTTGAACGCCTTTTGCGCGATGCCGTTGAACAGCAATTCGCCGAGCGTGTCGGGCGTGTAGCGCAAGCTGGAATAGCGCGCGAACAGCGATGCCTGCAGCGTGACGGGTCCGGCATCGTGCAACAGGCTGGCGAGACCGAAGGCGGTGCGCTCGTGCTGCCGCTCATCGAGGGTGTCGCTGAGGAAATTGCTGACGCCGCCGACAGTATAGCCCTTGCTGGGCGTCAGGCCGCGCGGATTGGGAATCTGGAAGCTCTGGTCGGAATAGCCGCCCATGAACGACACGCGATTATTCTCGTTCAGCGTGTGGTCGACATAGACGAAGCCCTGATATTGGTTGGTCTCGTCATGCAGCGGGGTGCGGCCACCATCGACCGCCTCGATCCCGATATTGCTGTGCTTGTAGCTGCCGGTGACGAAATAATTGGTTTTGCCCGTTGAGCCGCCATAATCGAAGCTCGGCTGGATCGTGTCGTTGGTGCCACCATAAAGCGACACTTCGCCGCCATTTTTGAAGCCATTCTTGGTGGTGATGTCGATGATGCCCGCCGTACGCAGCCCATATTGCGCGGGCAGCGCGCCGGTGCGCAGATCGAACCGTTCGACCAGCCGCGGGCTCAGCGTCTGCCCGAATACGGCGACGCCTTCGGGCAGGATCGTGCCGTTGATGCGATATTGCAGGTTGTTATGGTCATCCCGCACGTGGAACTGGCCGCCGCCGTCCTGCACGACGCCCGGCAATTGCAGCAGGATCTGGTTGAGCTGCTGATTGTCCCCGCCGGGCAAAGCGCGGATCGTTTCGCTGGTGATGGTGTAGGTCGTCGCACCGAGGCTGGGCTGGATCGACGCGCGCGCGGCATCCAACCGCCCCGTCACGACGATATCCGGTCCGCTGTTGGTCTTGTCGGTCGCGGCACCCGGCGCATCCGCCGTCGCAGCCGGAGCGGCTACCGAATCGGCATAAGCGGTGGCGGGCACGAAAAACAGCAAAGCGGCGCTGGACAACAAGGTGGCTCGAAACATGCGGGGGACGGCCTTTCAGAGAACGATGCTGCAGCGCGATAGATGTTATGTAATACTATATCAAGACCAATTCGTCGTCTCCCGGAAACGATTCGGCCATGCAGGCGGGTGCGCCGGGCAAGATTGCTGGGCGATGAATGGAACGGCAGGTTTACGGCCGCCGAGCGCGGGTGTCCGCCCCCAATTTGCGGCCCAGCGCCCACCAGCCCAGCGCCCAAATCGTACCGAACACCCAACCGCCAACGACGTCGCTCGGCCAATGCACATGCAGATAGAGACGGCTGACCCCGATCAGCATCACCAGCACTGCCGTTGCCGCGAGAATATAGACACGCGCGGCGTGGCCATGCACCGTCTGCACCAGCAGCAACGCCAAGGTGAGGTAGACGATCGCGCTGTTGGCGGCATGGCCGCTCGGGAAGCTGGCCGAAGACACCGCAACGAGCCGTTCGTCGAGCGGCGGTCGCACCCGCGCCACCAGTCCCTTGATCAGCGTCACCACCATCGACCCCGACGCCGTTCCCACAACCACCAGCGCAAGCGTTACCCAGCGCCGCTGCACCGCGAGGAACCCGCCCGCCAGCACCACCGCCAGCAACAGCACCGTGCCGCCGCCCAGCGCCGTTATATCCACCATCATCTGGGTCATCATTGTCGCTCCCTGCGGGTGGAACGCCGCAGCTTGGCTTTGGGTCGCAGAGCGCCGTCAATCGCGCAGGACGAGCGCTTCGTCGAGATAGTCGAGCAGCGCGCGCACGCGCGGCGCAAGCCGGTCCTGCGCCGAATACAGCGCATGGATATCCTCGCCGTCGCCCGGATTATAAGCGGCCAACACTTCGACCAACCGCCCGCTTTGCAGGTCGCCCGCGACGTGAAACCGCGAGAGGCGCGCAATCCCGCCGCCGGCCACCGCCATCAAACGGACGACATCGCCCGAATTGCCGAGAAAGGCACTTTCAACCGCGCGATGCACCACGCGCTGCCCAAGCCGAAACGGCCAACCATCGATCGATCGCCGAAAACTGAACTGCAAGCAGCGATGCGCATCGAGATCGTCTGGCGTTTGCGGCATGCCATAATGCGCGAGATAGGACGGGCTGGCGACCAGCAGCATCTTGCTGTGCCCAAGTTTCTTCGCGCGCAACCGGGTGTCGCGCAGCGGCCCGATCCGGATCGCGATGTCGGCGCGTTCCTCCACCAGATCGACGAGTGCATCCGACAAAGCGAGATCGACCAGGACATGCGGATAGCGCGCCGTGAAGGCGGGCAGCAGCGGCAACAGGCACTGCGTTCCGAACGGCACCGATGCGTTGACGCGCAACGTTCCGCGCGGCTCCTGCGTCTCGCGCCCCAGCCCGCTTTCCACCTCAGCCATGTCGGCGACCAGTCGCGCCATGCGCTCGCGATAGCGTTCGCCTTGGGCGGTCAAGGCCAGCGAGCGTGTCGTCCGTCGCAGCAGCACGACCCCCCAGCCGCGCCTCCAGCCGCGCGACGCTGCGGCTGACCGCAGACGGCGTCAGACGCAGCTCTTTGGCCGCAGCCGCCAGGCTGCCCGCGCGCGCCGCCGCCAGGAAAATCTCGATATCGCCAAGCCGATTGTCCATCGGCTTTCATGATATCGAATCACTTCTGAAATGTAATCCTGCCTTCTAATCACGAATGGCCGGTCGCCTTATCTTCGCAGCCTCCAAGACAGCGCGAGGAAATTACGATGGACCTGCAACTGAACGGCAAAACCGCGATCGTAACGGGATCGACCGCCGGCATAGGCTTGGCGATCGCCAAACGGCTGGCGGCCGAAGGCGTCGAGGTCATCGTCAGCGGCCGCGATCAGGCCAAGCTCGATGCTGCCGTCACCGAAGTCGCCGCGCTCGGCACGGTGCGCGGCGTGCTCGCCGATGTCGCTACTGCCGAAGGGGCGGCCACGCTGATCGCCGCCGCGCCCGATGTCGATATTCTTGTCAACAATCTCGGCATTTACGAGGCCAAGCCCTTCGTCGAGGTGAGCGATGCGGAATGGCATCGCTTTTTCGAGGTCAATGTGGTCAGCGGCATCCGCCTTGCCCGGCAGTATTTCCCGCGCATGCTGGCGCGCGATTGGGGCCGCGTGATCTTCATCGCCAGCGAAAGCGGCCTGCTGCCCCCGGCCGAGATGATCCATTACGGCATGACCAAAACCGCGCAATTGTCGATTGCGCGCGGCCTGGCCGAGCAAACGCGCGGCACCGGGGTTACCGTGAACTCGGTGCTGCCGGGGCCGACCCGGTCGGAAGGGATCGTCGATTTCATCCAGTCGGTGGTCGAGAATAAGGACGCCTCGGCTGCCGAGCAGGAGGTCGAGTTCTTCGAAAAGCTGCGCCCGCTTTCGTTGATCCGCCGCTTGATCGAGGCCGACGAAATCGGCTCGATCGTGACCTATCTCGCCAGCCCGCTCGCCGCCGTCACCAACGGCGCGGCGATCCGCGCCGAGGGCGGGATCATTCCGACGATCGCCTAATGTCCAGCCCCGCTGCCGCCGGCGCTTTACCGTCGGCAGCGCGGGCAGCGGTGCGAGGAACGGCGACCGATCGCTGGGAATGGTGGGCCCGTCGGGACTCGAACCCGAGACCTACAGATTAAAAGTCCGTTGCTCTACCAACTGAGCTACGGGCCCACTCGGCGCTTGCGTTAGGAGCGCGTTCGGGCGCGGTCAACCCAGGGGTGCACGCTTGTGCAACCGCGCATGCAACTGGCGGATGCTCAGACCCGTCACCGGATCGCGCCAATCGGGGGCGATCGTGCGGAGCGGATCCAGCACGAAGCCGCGCTCCCGAAAGGCGATATGCGGCACGGTGAGCGCTGCCGTTCCCCACGAACCGCCCGACCACAGCACGATGTCGAGGTCGATCACCCGCGCGCCCCAGCGTGCCCCCCGCCGCCGCCCGAACGCGCGCTCGATCGCCTTCAGCCGCGCGAGCATCGCGGGCGGCGCGAGCGGGCTCTCCAGCAAGACCGCGGCATTGGCGAAGCGCCGGATCGAGGGCCCGAGCGGCGCGCTGGCGATGATCGGCGAGACCGCGACCACGCCCTCCAAAGCGGCGATCGCCGCGCGCACTTCGGCGACCGGGCCGCCATGGCGGCCGCGCCGGTTGGAGCCGAGCGCGATGGCATAGGTTGAGCTTTGCACCGAAACACGCCTATCGCACCTTGATGAACTTCGCACCCAGCCCCATCCCACAAACCGAACCCCCACGCGATTGCCCGCGCTGCCCGCGCCTCGTCGCCCTGCGCGAAAGCCTGCAGGCCGAGCATCCCGATTGGTGGAACGGCCCCGTCACCGCCTTTGGCGATCCCGCCGCCTGGCTCGGCATTATCGGCCTCGCGCCCGCACAATATGGCGCGAATCGCACCGGCCGCCCGTTCACCGGGGATCGCTCCGCGCCCTTGCTGTTCGGCACGCTCGCCAAATTCGGCCTCGCCAGCGGCGAGTATGAAGGCAAGCCCGACGATACGCTGGCGCTCGACGGCGCGATGATCCTCGACGCGGTCAAATGCCTGCCGCCCGAGAACAAGCCGACGCCCGAGGAAATCCGCACCTGCCGCCCCTTCCTGGAGGGGCAGGCGGCGGCCCTCCCGCACGCGCGCATCTTCGTCGCACTGGGCCAGACCGCGCATCAATCCGCGGTCAAGATGCTCGGCGGCAAGCTGCCCAAATGCCGCTTCGGCCACCTCGCCGAACACCGCATGCCCGATGGCCGCATCCTGATCGATAGCTATCACTGTTCCAGCTACAATCAGAATACCGGACGGCTGACGACCGAGATGTTCGAAGCAGTGTTCGCGCGGGCGCTCGAACTGCGGGACTCGCAGTAACGGCGTTTTGGGGTTAGGATGCCGCGTTCTGAACGGAGGCTTCCAATGCGGATTGTCCCTTTGATGGTGTTGGCACCCATGATGATCGCGGCTGCGCCCGACGCCAAAACGGCCGCGATCAAGCCGATGTGTCAACATTACGGTGCCATCGTGGCTGGTGGCCTCATGCCCACCGCCAGCATTCGCCCGCTCGGGCAAGAACCGCCCGCGCAGCAAATCGCGGCGGTGCTGCGCACGGTCGATGGCTGCCAGAAACCGTTGGTCGTGCGCGCCGAAGTGGGGACGCCGCGCCGCTGAAACCTTTCAGCCGAGGAAATTGCTCAGCACATCGGGGTGGAACGCCCAGCCGGCAAAGCCGCACACCCCCATGAACAGGCCGAAGCTGCCGAACACCCAACCGGCCACCAGCAACCATAAACTCTCGGCCAGCGCCGCGACCGCCGCCATGGAAATGGCGGTGGCGATCAGTGCCTCGCTGGCGTCAAACTGGTCGTCATGGACGTTGAGCGCGTCGTACCGATCGGCAAAGCCCTGCGCCTGCCTGGCGAGCACCGGCACTTCGGCGCGATATTTGGCGATGTCGCGGTCAAGACCGGCGATCGCGCTGGCCGCTGCCTCCCGCGCGGCGGGGGTGGTGGAGAGCACCACCAACTCGGCGCGCGCGGTTTCGTTGATGTGGATCTTGGTCTTGGTCGCTTGATACTGCGCCCAGTGATCGACCGAATCGGCTTTGGCCTGCGCCATGTTCTGGACGATGTTGCCGTCCTTGATGTTGCCCAGCCCCATGAACACCGACAGGATGACAACGGTCATCGCCACCCAGCGGTTGAGCCGCTTGTCCTTGGCTTCGGCGCTGACTTCGATTTCCATGAGGCAGGTCCTGACGCAAAAGCCTGTTTAGCAAGCCGTTCATTTCGAGCGTAGTCGAAAAACCTGGCACAGCGCTCGCCGCCTGTTTCTCGACTAGGCTCGAAACGAACGGAAGCGGGGGCGCGGCACCGCGCGATAACGGCGTACTGCTCCCTCAGATATCCTGCACCAACCGCCCATACAGCTCGGGCCGCCGGTCGCGGAAGAAGCCGAAGGCGGCGCGGTGGCGCTTGATGCGGTCGAGGTCGAGCGTGGCGGTGATCACGCCGGTTTCCTCGCGGCCCAGTTCGGCCAGGATGTCGCCGCGCTCATCGGTGATGAAGCTGGTGCCGTAGAAGGTCTGGCCATGCTCCACGCCAATGCGGTTGGCGGCAACCACGGGCACGACGTTGGACACCGCATGCCCAACCATCGCGCGGCGCCACAGCCGCGCGGTGTCGAGTGAGGTGTCATGCGGCTCGCTGCCGATCGCGGTCGGGAAGAACAACACTTGCGACCCCATCAGCATCAGCGCGCGCGCGGTTTCGGGATACCATTGGTCCCAGCAAATGCCGACGCCCAGCGTCGTCGCATCTGGCCCCGGCCACACCTTGAAGCCGGTATTGCCCGGCCGGAAATAGAATTTCTCCTCATAGCCCGGCCCATCGGGAATGTGGCTCTTGCGATACACGCCCTGCACCGCGCCATCGGGCCCGATCATCGCCAGCGAATTGTAATGGTGCGGGCCATCGGCCTCGAAGAAGCTGGTCGGGATCGTCACGCCCAGCTCGCGCGCGAGGCTCTGCATCGCCAGCACCGCCTTATGCTCGCCCACCGGTTTGGCGGTCGCGAACAGCCCTTCATCCTCGACCCGGCAAAAATATTCGCCCTCGAACAATTCGGGCGGCAGGATCACCTGCGCGCCCTTGCCCGCCGCCTCGCGCACGAGTTCGGAGACATGGGCGATGTTGGCGTCCAGATCGGACGTGAAGGCGAGCTGCAGCGCGGCGACGGTGATTTCGGTCATGCCGCGCCATATAGGGGAGCGCGCCGCCGGGTGCCACTGGCCAAACGCACCGCCGTCCTCGCTTCCATGCCCGCGACCTGTTAGCCCCTCGGCCATGCCAAACCCGCCCCACGGTCGCCCCGACGATACGCCCCCCGCGAGCATCCTGGCAGCACTCGGCCCCGGCCTGGTCACGGGTGCCGCCGATGACGATCCCAGCGGCATCGCCACCTACAGTCAGGTTGGCGCGCAATTCGGCTATGGCCTCGCCTGGACGATGCTGTTCAGTTACCCGCTGATGGCGGTGACGCAGGAGATCGCGGCGCGAATCGGCCTCGTCACCGGCGTCGGCATCGCGCAGAATCTGCGACGGCATTATTCTCACCAAGTGCTGCGCGCGGTCGTGCTGCTGCTGGTCATCGCCAATATCATCAACCTCGGGGCCGATCTGGGCGCGATGGGCGCGGCGTTGCGGCTGCTGCTCGGTGGGCCAGAGCAGCTTTATACGATCGGCTTCGGCATCATCTGCATCGCGCTCGAAACCTTCCTCAGTTACCCGCGCTACGCTTCGATCCTGAAATGGGCGACGCTGTCGCTGTTCGCCTATGTCGCGGTGGTGTTTGCGGCCCAGGTGCCATGGTCGGTCGCGCTGACCAGCACAGTGCTGCCCAAAATGACCTGGGATGCCGATCATGCGATGGCGCTGGTGGCGATCCTCGGCACCACCATCTCGCCTTATCTGTTCTTCTGGCAAAGCGGGCAGGAGGTGGAGGAAATGCACCGCCGGGGGGCCAAGCCGCTGTGCATCACCCCGCGCGCGGCCGGCCCCGAGCTCGCGCGCATCCGCAAGGACACGATCATCGGCATGGGCTTTTCCAACCTGATCGCGATCTTCATCATCTTCGCCACCGCCGCCACGCTCCACGCCCACGGCGTGACCGACATCAAGACCTCGTCGCAAGCAGCCGAAGCGCTGCGCCCGATCGCGGGCGTGTTCACTTTCGCGCTGTTCGCCGCCGGGATCATCGCGACGGGCATGCTCGCGGTGCCGGTGCTGGCGGGGTCGGCGGCGTATGGCGTGTCGGAAATGTTCGGCTGGACCACCGGCCTGCGCCGCAAACCGCGCGAGGCCGGTGCCTTTTACGCGACCATTGCGGCTGCCACTTTGGGCGGGGTCGCGCTCAACTTCACCGCGATCGACCCGATCAAGGCGCTCTATTGGAGTGCGGTCGTCAACGGCGTGCTCGCTGCACCGCTGATGGCGGTGATGATGCTGATCGCCACCAACCGCCGCATCATGGGCCGCCTGACGCTGCCCTGGGGGATGGTCGTGGTCGGCTGGCTCGCCACCGCCGTAATGGCGGTGGCGTCGCTGGCGTTTTTCGTGCTGCAATAAGGGCAGGCGGCAGGTTCACGCCTGCCCCACTCCCGTTCGGGCTGAGCCTGTCGAAGCCCTGCTCTCCACCGGCGCAGCGGTCGCGCGGGGAGAGGTGCCCTTCGACAGGCTCAGGGCGAACGGAGACGCGCTTACGCCGGCACTTGCTGCGAAATGCAGTGGAAGCTCCCGCCCCCGGTCAGGATCGCGTCGGCGCGCAGTCCCACCGCCGTGCGATCCGGGAACAGCGCCTGCACCGCCGCCACCGCTGCCGCATCATGGGGCGCGCCGTACAGCGGCACCACCACGGCGGCATTGCCTATATAGAAGTTCATATAGCTGGCGGGCACGATCTCGTCGTCGCGCAGCACCCGGCCGGGTGACGGGATCCGCACCACCGTAACGCCCTCCTTGGCGGCAGCCGCCTGGGCGGCGCGTTGATAGACGAGCCAATTGGGATCATTCTCCGCCGCTTCGGAGATGACCAGCACGCCCGGCGCGACGAAGCGCGCGAGGTTATCGACATGCCCGTCGGTATGATCGTGCATCAGCCCGTCGCCCAGCCACAGCACGTCGACCAGCCCGAGATCGTCGCGCAGGCGCTGCTCGATCTCGCTCTTGGTCAAGGACGGGTTGCGATTGGGGTTGAGCAGGCACTGCTCGGTCGTCACCACCAGCCCGGTGCCATCGCCATCGATCGCGCCGCCTTCCAGCACCCAGTCGCAGCTTTCGACCGGCAGTTTCTTGCGCGCCGCCAGCCGCCGCCCGATATCGTCGTCGCCCGGCAGATCATATTTGCCGCCCCAGCCGTTAAAGCCGAAATCGCGCGCGCTGCCATCCGACAGCACAATCGGGCCGGTGTCACGCAGCCAGATGTCGCCGAACGGCTCGACCACGATCGTCGCCACATCGCCCGCCAGCCGCTCGGCCGCCACCGCCGCCGCATCATTGGCAACGACCAGCAGCACGCGCTCGCCGCGTCCCCCGGCATGGACCGCGCGCGCGAACGCCGCCACTTCTTCCTGCGCGGGTTCGAGATCGGCTTCCCACAATTCGGGATGGCTCGGGAAACCGATCCAGACGGCTTTGTGCGGGGCCCATTCGGCGGGCGGCAAGGGACGGGTCATGCTTTACTTTCCTGCGGTGGCGCGGCTCTTGTCACGAATCGCGCGGAATTCGGCGGCCTTGTACCAGTTCGGCCAATCCGAACCATCCGCCAGCGCACGCCCCAGCCCATAATAAAGCTGGACGTCCTCGACCGCGCCCGACCAGTCCCATGCCGGATTATATTCGTCCTGCGGCTTGTGATAGCGATGCTCGATATAATCGAGCGTCGCGGCATGCCCCGCCGCCTCGCCGCCAACGCGCAGATCCTCGCCCGATTTGCCATAGAACATCGGCACGCCGAGCTTGGCGAAGCTGAAATGGTCGGAACGGAAATAGCTGCCGCGCTCGGGATTGGGTTCGGGCTTGACCACCCGGCCCTGCGCCTCGACCAGCGCCTTCATGCGGTCTTCCAGCTCGGATTTGCCCGCGCCCGTCACCACGAAATCCTTCGCGCGGCCAACGGTGTTAAGCCCGTCCATATTCACGCCGCCAACGGTCTGCGCGATCGGGTAGATCGGGTGCTGCGCATAATAACGCGACCCCAGCAGCCCGCATTCCTCGCAGGTGACCGACAGGAACACGAGCGAGCGCCGCGCCGGCCCTGCCTTGGCATTGGCCTCGGCCAGCGCGACCAGCCCGGCGACCCCGCTCGCATTGTCGAGCGCGCCATTGCAAATGTCATCGCCATTGACCGCATCGCAATGGCCGAGATGGTCCCAATGCGCGGTGTAATAGACATAGTCGTTGGGTGCCGTCGTACCGGCCAAGATGCCGATCACATTCTTCGATGCCTGCCGCTTGATCGCGTTGTCGAACGACACCGAGGCGGTGACGCCCAGCGGAACCGCCTTGAAGCCCTTGACCTTGGCCGCCGCGTTCAGCGCATCGAAATCCTGGCCCGCGCTCGCGAACAGCTCGCGCGCCTTGGCCAATTGCATCCAGCCGATCGCCTGGCTCTGGTCGGCATGGTCGCCCGCTTCGTCCAGCTCCAGTTGCGGCCCGGTCCAGCTCGATTGCACCACACCCCAGCCATAAGCCGCAGGTGCCGTCTCGTGCACGATGATCGCAGCCGCAGCCCCGTGGCGCGCAGCTTCTTCGAACTTGTAGGGCCAGCGGCCATAATAGGTCATCGCGCGCCCCTCGAAGAGGCCCTGGTTGGTTGGCGTCTGCCAGTCGGGATCGTTGACCAGGATCAGGACGGTCTTGCCCTTCACATCGACGCCCGCATAATCATCCCAGCCGCGCTCGGGCGCGGTGATGCCGTAACCGACGAATACGACCGGGCTGTCCTTGATCGCGATCCTTGGCGTCACGCGATAGGTGGCGATCACAACATCGCTGCGATAGGCGAGGCTGACCGGGGCCTTGCCGCCAGTGAAATTGAGCGGCGTCACATTCTTCGCGGTCAGTTCGACCAGCGGGACATCCTGAAACCACCCGCCATTGTTGCCGGGCTTGAGCCCCGCCGCCTTGAAGCGCTCGACAATATAGTCGGTCGCCTTGGTCTCCCCCGCCGTGGTCGGCTTGCGGCCTTCAAACGCATCGGAGGAGAGCGTCTTGGTCACGTCCTTCAGTGTCTCGACGCTGATCGCGGGCGGTGCCGCGTCACGGGCCCACACGGGGTTTGCCGCTGTCAGCAAACCAAGAGTGAGGGCAAGGGTCGGTATCGCGCGCATCGGCCATCATCCTGTCGCTAGGGTGGCCACCTTTTGGCAGGCGCAGTGCGCGTGCGCAACCAAGCGCGGTGCCGCGTTGCATCGCCCCTAAAAGTGCGTATCACTCTGCAAAAAGGGGAAAAGCATGAACCGATATCTGCTGGGGACCGCGCTGGCCGTTTGCCTCGCCACACCGTTGCTGCCCGCCATCGCCGCCGCCCCCTCCCCCGTCAGCGATGCGGCGACGCGCTTCGGCGCGCGCGAAGACATTCAGCAGGTCAGCCTTTCGCCCAGCGGCACGGCGATCGCCTATATCGCGGCCATTGAAGGGCACGGTGCCGGCTTGTTCGTGGTGTCGGTCGCCGACGGAGTGCCAAAGCCCATACTCGCGTCCAGCGGCAATCCCGACCGGCTGACCGCCTGCAAATGGTCGACCGACACGCGGCTGATCTGCGGGATCTACATGATCCTCGACACCGGGCTGACCCATGGCGGCTTCAATGGCTATACCCGCCTCGTCGCGGTCGACAGCGATGGCAAGAATTTGAAGGTGCTCAGCGCGCGGACCAATGAGCGGTCGCTCGGGGTCGCCTTTGGCGGGGGCGACGTGATCGACTGGAATGGCGGCGCACCCGGCACGGTGCTGGTCACGCGCAGCTATGTGCCGGAAGCAACCACCGGATCGCTGATCGCAGAGAGTCGCGAAGGTGTGGGCGTCGACCGGATCGACACCGTCTCGCTGCGGCGCGCAAACGTCGAGCCACCCAATGACGATGCCGTCGATTATATCAGCGACGGGTACGGTGCCGTCCGCATCATGGGCAAGCGCCTCAAGCTCAACACCGGCTATAACAGCGATACGATCCTCTATTCGTATCGCAAGTCCGGCGACCGCACCTGGCTGCCGCTCGGCACACTCAAAACGACGGGCGGCGTGCTGTCGGGCTTCAATCCTTATGCGGTCGATCGCGACCACAACCTTGTCTACGGCTTCGACACCAAGGATGGGCGCAGAGCGCTGTACACGATCGCGCTCGACGGCAGCCTGACGCGCACGTTGGTGGTCGACCGCCCTGATGTCGATATCGACGACGTGATCCGCATCGGACGCCAGAACCGCGTGGTCGGCGCAAGCTTCGTCACCGACAAGCGGCAAAGCCTTTTCTTCGACCCTGAGCTGAAAAAGCTGGCCGCCTCGCTGTCGCGCGCCTTACCCGGCCTGCCGCTGGTCACGTTCGTCGATGCCAGCGCCGACGAAAGCAAGCTGCTGCTGTTCGCGGGCAGCGACGTCGATCCTGGCCATTACTATCTGTACGACAAGACGACGCGCCACCTAGCCGAGGCCTTTCCCGCGCGCGCCGCGCTCGCCAAGACCACACTCGCCAGCGTCAAATCGATCACTTTCACCGCCGCCGACGGCACCCAGATTCCGGCCTATCTTACGCTGCCACCCGGCAGCACGGGCAAGAACCTGCCAACGATCGTGATGCCGCACGGTGGCCCCGAAGCGCGCGACGAATGGAACTTCGACTGGCTGTCGCAATTCTTCGCCAATCGCGGCTATGCCGTGCTCCAGCCCAATTATCGCGGGTCGACCGGCTACGGCATCGCCTGGTTCAAGGAAAATGGCTTCAAATCGTGGCGCACCGCGATCGGCGACGTCAACGATAGCGGCCGCTGGCTGATCAAGCAGGGCATTGCCGATCCTGCCAAGCTGGCAATCGTCGGCTGGTCCTATGGCGGCTACGCCGCGCTACAATCGGCGGTGCTCGACCCAAGCCTGTTCAAGGCGATCGTCGCCGTCGCGCCCGTTACCGATCTGGAGACGCTGCGGCAGGAGTGGCACGATTATACCGACTTTACCGAACAGGATGCGCGGATCGGCAAGGGGCCGCATGTTCGCGAAGGCTCCCCGGCGCAAAATGCAGCGCGGATCACCGCGCCCGTGCTGCTGTTCCACGGCGACCGCGACCAGAATGTCGGCATCGGCGAATCACGGCTAATGGCGAGTCGCCTGAAAGCAGCGGGCAAGTCGGTCGAGCTGGTCGAGTTCCACGCGCTCGACCACCAGCTCAACGACAGCAATGCGCGCGCCAAAATGCTCGACAAGGCAGACGGCTTCCTGCGCTCCACCCTGGCGCTGCCGCCCGCAAACTGAAAAGGGCGGCCCGTTGCCGGGCCGCCCTTTTACAGTCTCGATCAGGATCGAACGATCAGCGCGAATAGAATTCGACGACCAGGTTCGGTTCCATCTTCACCGGATAGGGCACTTCGTCGAGCGTCGGAACGCGCGTGAAGGTGACCTTGGCCGCGCCGTCCGGAGCGACATAATCGGGAATTTCGCGCTCGGCGAGCTGCTGCGCTTCGAGCACCAGCGCCATTTCCTTGGCCTTGGTGCCGAGCGTGATCTCGTCACCGACGAAGCAGCGACGCGATGCGATGTTGCACTTCACACCGTTGACGCGGACATGGCCGTGCGAAACGAGCTGACGCGCAGCCCACACGGTCGGCGCGAACTTGGCGCGATAGACGATCATGTCGAGACGCTGCTCGAGCAGGCCGATCAGATTCTGGCCGGTATCGCCCTTCATGCGTGCGGCTTCGGTGTAGCAAGCGCGGAACTGCTTCTCGGTCACGTCGCCATAATAGCCCTTGAGCTTCTGCTTGGCGCGCAGCTGGATGCCGAAGTCGCTGACCTTGCCCTTGCGGCGCTGGCCGTGCTGGCCGGGGCCGTATTCACGCTTGTTGACGGGCGATTTGGGGCGACCCCAAATATTCTCGCCCATGCGGCGATCGAGCTTGTACTTTGCGGATGAACGCTTCGACATGAGATATTCCTTGGCAAATGCTTCGTGACAAGACCGCCTGCCTGCGCCTGCGATCGATACCCGGTATCGCTCTATCCGAACCTGTAAGGGATGCGGGCAGGGCCACCACTTCACCGGGGTGTGGGGCCAAATGCGAAGGCGGGCGGTTAGCGGCACCGGTCGCATGAGTCAAGCTGGACAGGCGCGCCGCGGCTCGCCAAGGGGGAGCGCATGACGAACGCGATCCTCCCCGGCCCCGCTTGCACCAATATGGCGGAGGTCCGCGCCGGCGTCGACCATGTCGACCGCGCGCTGATCGCGCTGCTCGCCCAGCGCTTTGCCTATATGGACGCAGCGGCGCGGATCAAACCCGAACGCGGCGCAGTGCGTGACGAGGGGCGCAAGGCGCAAGTCATCGCCAATGCCTGCGCCGAGGCGCGCGCCGCAGGGATTCCCGAGAGCGTCATCGCCGATCTGTGGGAACGCCTGGTCGAGGCGTCGATCGCCTATGAACTGGTGGCGTTCGATCGGCGCTGACGGGCCACACCGCTCAAAGCACCCGGCACGTTCATCAGCGAACCGGCGATCGGAATGCCAATCGCCCTCCGTTCCCGAGTTTTAACGTCCCAAAACGCCAGCCATATGTTCGCTGCCGGCCGCATCGCGCTCCCATTCCTCTGCCGTTTTACAGATGCTGGCGCGCACGCGCGACGTGGTTGTCGGCTCCGAACGGCAAATTTTGCGCGGCTTGGGCGGCTTGCCGGGCTTTGCCGTCGGCGTAGGAGTCGACGACGTTCCCTCAGCGGAGGTTTGCGCAAGCACCGGGGACGCAACAAGCGCGATGGCAGCGATCATCGAGGCAGAACGGACCAGCATGAAGATCTCCGACGTGAGCGATGCGCCGGTGTAACCAGCCCGCAAGATGCCGTCAAAGCAGAATAATCTGTGCCGCGCGCTTACCTTCCCCGCGGCTGTTTCCCTGCCAGCGCGCTGAGGACGCCGCGCACGGTGCGCACTTCCTGCGCCGACCAGCCGGGCTTGGTCAGCAAGGTGCGCAAGGTGCGCCGCGTCACCGGCGTGCGTTCGGGCGGGAAGAAGAAATCGGTCTCGGCGAGCATCGCATCCAGTTGTGCGATCATCCCGTCCAGCTCTTCCTGCAATGCCGGCGGCGGCAGATCGACGTGCGGCGGGCTCGCCAGGCGTTCGGCCTTCGACCATTCATAGGCGATGAGGATCACCGCTTGGGCCAGGTTGAGCGAGCCGAATTCCGGGTTGATCGGCACGGTGATGATGGTCCGCGCCAGCGCGATATCGTCGGTTTCCAGCCCCGAACGCTCCGGCCCGAACAAAATCGCCGATCGGCCCGGACCGGCATGGATCGCGCGCGCCGCCCCCTCGGGCGTTACCACCGGCTTGGTCACGCCGCGTTTGCGCACCGTGGTCGCATAGACATGCGCGCAGTCGGCCACGGCCTCGGACACGGTTTCGAACACCTGCGCCTCTTCCAGCACGACATCGGCACCGCTCGCGGCGGGGCCTGCGCTGGGGTTGGGCCAGCCGTCGCGCGGGGACACCAGCCGCATCTCGACCAGCCCGAAATTGAGCATGGCGCGCGCGGCCTTGCCGATATTTTCACCAAGCTGTGGGCGGACGAGAACGAGCACGGGCGGTGGAATGATCGCAGGCGTGCTCACCCCTTGCCGACCTCGCTCACCGTACCGGCAAATTCCTCGAAATCGCGGGCTTCGCGGAAATCCTTATAAACGCTGGCAAAGCGAATATAGGCGACCGAATCGAGGCCCTTCAGCCCCTCCATCACCATTTCCCCGATCTTGCCCGAGCGCACTTCATTTTCGCCCAGCGTCTCGAGCTGGCGCTGAATGCCCGATACCAGCTTTTCGAGCTGCGCCGCCTCGATCGGGCGCTTGCGCGCAGCGATCGAGACCGACCGCAACAGCTTCTCACGATCGAACGGCTCGCGTTTGAAACCGCCGCCCGCATCCTCGCTCTTCAACACCGTCAATTCGCGCAGTTGAATGCGCTCGAACGTGGTGAAACGCGCGCCGCAGGCCTCGCATTGCCGCCGTCGCCGGATTGCGCCCGCATCTTCGGTCGGCCGCGAATCCTTTACCTGGCTGTCTTCATGGCCGCAGAACGGACAACGCAAATCACACCCCTTCCGGATAGATCGGGAAGCGCGCGCACAAAGCCAGCACGCGCTCACGCACATTGGCCTCGACCTGCGCATCGCCCTGCTCACCATTCTTGCGCAAACCATCCAGCACATCGGCGACCATATTGCCGATCTCGCGGAATTCGGCCGGACCAAAGCCGCGCGTCGTGCCCGCCGGGCTGCCGACGCGGATGCCGCTGGTCTTGGTGGGCGGCAGCGGATCGTTGGGGATGCCGTTCTTGTTGCAGGTGATGCCGGCGCGTTCCAGCGCTTCATCGGCATCCTTGCCGGTCACGCCGAGCGGGGTGAGGTCGATCAAAGCAAGATGCGTGTCGGTGCCGCCCGAAACGACTTCAGCACCGCGCTCCTTGAGCGTTGCCGCCAGCACCTTGGCATTTTCGATCACCGCGGCGATGTAGCTCTTATACCCCGGCTGCAGCGCCTCGCCGAAGGCGACCGCCTTCGCCGCGATCACGTGCATCAGCGGGCCGCCCTGCAGGCCCGGGAACACCGCCGAGTTGAGCTTCTTGCCCAGCGCCTCATCATCGCTGAGGATCATGCCGCCACGGGGCCCGCGCAGCGTCTTGTGCGTGGTGGTGGTGGCGATGTGCGCGTGCGGGAAGGGCGAGGGGTGCAGGCCCGCCGCGACCAGCCCGGCGAAATGCGCCATGTCGACCATGAAATAGGCACCGACCTCATCGGCAATCGCGCGGAACTTGGCGAAGTCGATTGCACGCGGATAAGCCGAGCCGCCCGCGATGATGAGCTTTGGCTGGTGCTCACGCGCCAGCTTCGCCACTTCGTCGAAATCGATCAAATGCGTGATCGGATCGACGCCGTACTGCACGGCATTGAACCACTTGCCCGACATCGCGGCGCGCGCGCCGTGCGTCAGGTGACCACCGGCATCGAGACTCATGCCCAGGATCGTCTCGCCCGGCTTGACCAGCGCCAGCAGCACTGCGCCATTGGCCTGCGCGCCCGAATGCGGCTGGACGTTGGCATAGGAACAGCCGAACAACTGCTTGGCGCGCTCGAGCGCCAGCGTCTCGACTTCGTCCGACGGGTGGCAGCCCTGATAATAACGCTTGCCCGGATAGCCTTCGGCATATTTGTTGGTGAAGACGCTGCCCTGCGCCTGCAGCACCGCCTTCGACACGATGTTTTCGCTCGCGATCAACTCGATCTGCGTCTGCTCGCGCGTCAACTCATGGCTGATCCCGCCGAACACCGCGGGGTCCGCTTCGGCCAGGCCGCGCGTGAAAAAGCCGTCGGGCTGGACGTCGTGAAGCTCTGTTGGATTGGTGCTCATGCCGGATTCCCACTCGTAACTGGCGCAAAGGACGGTGCGCCGAGCTTTTCGACGCGTGATTGATGGCGGCCACCGGCGAAATCGGTGGTCAGGAACGCGGTGACACAGGCCTTGGCCATATCCTCACCCGTCAGCCGCGCGCCGAGCGCGACGACATTGGCATCATTATGCTCGCGCGCAAGGGCGGCGGAGAGCGGTTCGGACACCAGCGCACAGCGCATCGCGAGATGGCGATTGACCGCGATCGAAATGCCGATGCCCGATCCGCACAGGGCAACGCCGCGCTCGGCGGCACCGGAAGCCACGGCCTCGGCCAGTTTGAAGCCGAAATCGGGATAATCGACGCGCGCATCGCTGTCCGGGCCGAGATCGAGCACGTCATGCCCCTCGGCGGCGAGCCATGCGGCAAGCGTGGCCTTTAACGCAAAGGCGGCGTGATCGGAGGCGATGGCGATGCGCAAAGCGGGCGCGCTCCCAAAAGGTGAAGCGGAATGGCGTGCCCTTAGCCAAGCCCGCGCGCGATTGCCACACCCAAGCGCACGTACCGACACAGCAATCGCACGCCGATATTGCCGTGGACCGCGCGCCAAGCTAGGCACTGCCCCCGTGACCGATCACCCGCTCGACGCTCCGGCCCCATCCGGCACGACCTCGCCAGAGGCGGCGGCGCGTGCGCGGCTGGTGGACGCGCTGGTGCGCACCGGCGAGGAGGACCGCGCCGCTTTTCGCGATCTCTATGCGCTCACCTCGGCGAAACTATTTGGCGTCTGCTACCGTATCTGCGGCGAAAGGCAGGCAGCGGAAGACGTGTTGCACGATGTGTATCTGACGATTTGGCGGCGCGCCGGTGCCTATGACCCGCTCCGCGCCAGCCCGATCACGTGGCTCGCCACGATCGCTCGCAACCGCGCGATCGACTGGCAGCGCGCGCAGAAGATCCGTCGCGCCACGCCGATCGAGGATGCGCCGCCGGTGATCGACACGGCCCCGCTGGCGAGCGAGACGATGTTGCAGGACGAAGCCAGCGACCTGTTGTACGGTTGCCTGCAAGGGCTGGAGGCGCGCCAGCGCGACGCGATCCGCACCGCCTTTTTCGACGGCGTAACCTATGCCGAGCTGGCCGAGCGCCAGTCGATCCCACTTGGCACGATGAAGAGCTGGGTGCGGCGCGGCCTCGCCAAATTGAAGGAGTGCCTTGAGGGATGAGCGACCTGCCCCCTCCTGAAGGCGTCGGCCCCGATGGTCTCGACGAAGCGCCGGACATGACGGCGGCTGAACTCGCGCTCGGTGTGCTGGATGGCGAGGAGCGCGCGGTCGCGCTCCGCCGCGTCCTCGCCGACCCCGATTTCGCGCGCGAGGTCGAGCGCTGGCGCGGGCATTTGGCACCGTGGTTCGACCAATGGCCCGCGATCAAAGCCCCCGATATTCTCGCACGCATTGAGCGCTCGCTCGATCAGGCACCGGCAGCACCGGTTGCAAGCCTGATCGCCAAGCCGCGCCCGCGGAGCGCGATCTGGCCCGGCGTGGCCGCCCTGTCGAGCATTGCGGCAGCGGCGTTGCTCATCGTGCTGGTCACCCGCCCGCTCGCGCCCCTATCGCCGCCGCAGCCCGCACCGTCAGTCGCGCCGCTCGCCCCCACGCTGGTCGCCTCGATCACGCCGGAGGGCAAAGGCACGCCGGTCACGGCGGTCTATGACAAGACTGCGGGGACGATCCGCTTGACCGAGGCGAGCCTGACCAGTGCCGACCATAGCGCGGAATTGTGGGTGATCCCGGCCGACGGCACGCCGCATTCGCTGGGGGTCTTGCGCACCCGGGGGGCGACCGCGCTGACGCTGCGCCCCGAAAACCGGCAGCGTATTGCGGCGGGCGCGGTGCTTGCCGTTACGGTCGAACCGGTCGGCGGGTCGCCGACTGGCCTGCCAACCGGCCCTGTCGTCGCCAAAGGCATTCTTTCGCGCGTCTGAGTGCATCCATCGAGCGGGCTGCCCCGTATCTCCGCCGCGTCCATGCCGGGCGCACCCGCAGGAGAAACGCTTATGACCCGCATCTTCCATACCGCGATCGCCGCCGCTGCCGTCGCGATGAGCGCAGGATCGCTCGCTTCCGCCCAGACCAACCCGATGGTCGGCGGTGCCGCCATGTATCCGACCAAGAACATCATCGAAAATGCCGTCAATTCGAAGGACCACACCACGCTGGTCGCCGCCGTCAAGGCCGCTGACCTGGTCGAGACGCTGTCTGGTCCAGGTCCGTTCACCGTCTTCGCCCCGACCAACGCCGCCTTCGCCAAGCTGCCCAAGGGCACGGTCGCGACCTTGCTGAAGCCGGAAAACAAGCCGACGCTGACCGCCGTGCTGACCTATCATGTCGTCCCCGGCCGGGTGACCGCCGCCGACATCGCTGCCGCCGCGCAGGCGCATGGCGGCAAGGCCACCTATACCACCGTCCAGGGCGGAACGCTGACCTTCGCCAAAGCCGGGCGCGGTTGGAGCATCACCGACGCCAAGGGCCATACCGGGCGGATCACCATCGCCAATGTGATGCAGTCCAACGGTGTGATCCATGTCATCGACACCGTGATGCTGCCGTAAAAATTCTGTGCAGCGTCGCATCCCGGCGCTGAGTTCGCGCGTATAATAGACTGTCCCCGTTCCGCAGGGGACACAAAGACCGCTCGCCGGGTCCCCTCCTTTGCGGCGAGTGGTTGCAAAAACAGACCTGCCGACGCCCCCCGCGTCGGCAGGTCCTTTTCATTTCGCCACAAGCGCGTCATGGAAGCGTCACCGGATCGTCGTAACGCACGGCTGCCGCCTGCGTCTTTTCCACAACGCGATGTCCGGCCGGAGAAGCTTGCCATGGCCCTTGCCATTCGACCGCCTCAGGATCGCCCCCGCAAGACCGCTGCAAAGAATCGCGCGGTTCGAAGCGCCGTGCATCAGCACAAACATCTCTCCAAGCAAGGGCTGCTCGAACGCGCCTTCACCTTCGCCTTTCGCGGCCTGGTCTATGCCCAGATCTGGGAAGATCCGGCGGTCGACATGGAAGCGCTGGCGATCACGCCGGATTCGCATGTCGTCACGATCGCCTCGGGCGGGTGCAACGTGCTGAGCTATCTCACCGCCAATCCGCGTGCGATCACCGCGGTCGACCTCAACACCGCGCACATCGCCCTCAACAAGCTGAAGCTGGTCGCGGCGCGGCATCTGCCGGATTACGATGCCTTTCACCGCTTCTTCGCCCAGGCCAATAGCCGCGCCAACGTGCTCGCCTATCGCACCTATATCCGCCCGCATCTCGACGAGACGACGCTGGCATATTGGGAAGGCCGCGACATCATCGGTCGGCGGCGGATCAGCGGTTTTGCCAAGAACGTCTACAAGCGCGGCCTGCTCGGCAATTTCATCGGCGTGGCGCATCTGCTCGCGCGGTTGAACGGGGTGAACCCCAAGATCCTGCTCAAGGCGCAGTCGATCGAGGAACAGCGCGAGATTTTCGACCGCGAATTCGCGCCCTTCTTCGACAAGGGCTTCGTCAAGTGGATCACCGACCAGCCCGCCTCGCTGTTCGGCCTCGGCATTCCGCCCGCGCAATATGAAGCGCTGGCCGGTGACGAGAAGATGGCGGTGGTGCTGCGCGAACGGCTCGAAAAGCTCGCTTGCGATTTCGACATCAAGGACAATTATTTCGCGTGGCAGGCCTTTGGCCGCGGCTATGGCCAGGGGCCGTCGGCACCGTTGCCGCCCTATCTCCAGCGCGAGCATTATGACGAAATCGTCGCTCGGGCATCGCGCATCGAGGTACGTCACACCAACTTTACCGATTATCTGCGCACGCACAGCGATGCCTCGCTCGACCGCTATATCCTGCTCGACGCGCAGGATTGGATGACCGACGAACAGTTGACCGATTTGTGGAGCGAAATCACCCGCACCGCCAAGCCCGGCGCGCGCGTGCTGTTCCGCACGGCGGGCGAGCCCAGCATCCTGCCCGGTCGCGTGCCCGATGCGATCCTGGGCAAATGGACGTACCGCGCCGAGGAGTCGCTCGATTACACCAAGCGCGACCGCTCCTCGATTTACGGCGGCGTTCATCTCTACGTGCTCGGATGAACGCAGCCTCGATCGACACGGGCCATGCCGGACATATGGATGCGATCTATCGGTCGCAGCGCCATATCTATGATCTGACCCGCAAATATTATCTGCTCGGGCGCGATGCGCTGATCGACGGCATCGCCCCGCCGCCCGGCGGCAGCGTGCTGGAAATCGGCTGCGGCACCGGGCGCAACTTGATCGCGGCGGCCCGGCGTTGGCCCGATGCGCGTTTCTACGGCATCGATATTTCGGAAGCGATGCTGCAGACGGCGCGCGCCAAGGTCGCCAAGGCAGGCCTTTCCGACCGGATCGTGCTCGCGCAAGGCGATGCCACCGCCTTCAACGCCGAGACGCTGTTCGGCACCGCGACCTTCGACCGCATCTTCCAGAGCTATACGCTGTCGATGATCCCCGGCTGGCATGAAGCGATCCGCGAAGCCGCGGTCAAACTCGCCCCGGCAGGGCGCCTCGATGTGGTCGATTTCGGGCAGCAGGAGGGATTGCCGGGCGCGTTCAAGACGCTGCTGTTCGCGTGGCTGGCAAAGTTCGACGTGGCACCGCGTGCCGCCTTGCAGCCGGCCTTGATCGAAATTGCCAGCGAGATTGGCGGCACGCCGCAATTTACCGCTTTATATCGCGGCTATGCCTGGTCGGGGCGCATCACCAGAGGTGCCGCCTGACACCGCCACCCCTGCCGCGCTGGCTGGGCCTGGCGGGGCTGCTACCGCAAATCGCCGTCGCTGCCGTGGTGCTCAGTGGTGACACCGCGCATCGCTTCAATGCGCTCGCGCTCGGCTATGCGTATGCAGCGATCATCCTCAGCTTTCTGGGTGGGATATGGTGGGGCATCGGTGCCAGCCACGCAAACCCGCCCGAATGGCTGTGGGTCGCTGCCGTCACGCCCTCGTTGATCGCCCTCGCCTCCGCCGTGCCATGGGCGCTGGGCGATCCGTGGCCGGGCCCGTCGCTGCTCGTTCTGGGCGTCGCGCTGATCGCGGCGCTCGCGGTCGACATCGCGCTGAACCGGCGCAAGCTGACGCCGCCGTGGTGGATGGGCCTGCGCCTTCCGTTATCGCTCGGGCTCGGCGGGCTGACGCTCCTGCTCGGGCTGTTCTAAACGGCAGGCGGTGGCCGCGCGCACGGCAGCAGGCCCGCGCGCGGCACCGAAAATTAGTGGTGAAACACCAGCCACAGCAGCAGAATGACCGGGATTGGAACACCCAGCAGCCACAAGATACACCCTTTACCCATGATACCGTCTCCCTGATGTGGGGGGCGTAACGGGTCAGCGGCGTCGCGGTTCCCGGTCGGGCGTCAGGCCGCCTTGCGCAATTCCAGGCGGCTCCAGATTTCGACCAGCGCCCCGGTCAGCTCGCGCATCATCGCTTCGTCATGCGCGGGGCCCGGGGTGAAGCGCAGCCGCTCGGTGCCGCGCGGCACGGTCGGGTAATTGATCGGCTGCACATACACGCCATATTCGGCGAGCAAGATGTCGCTGATTTTCTTGGCCTTGACCGGATCGCCCACCATCAGCGGCACGATGTGCGTGGTCGAGTTCATCACCGGCAAACCGGCCTCGGCGAACAGCGTCTTCAGCATCGTGGCGGCGGCTTGCTGGCCGTCGCGCTCGACGCTCGATGCCTTCAAATGCCGCACGCTCGCCAGCGCACCCGCCACCAGCACCGGCGACAAGGAGGTGGTGAAGATGAAGCCCGGCGCATAAGAGCGGATCACGTCGATGATCGTCTGGTCGGCGCTGATATAGCCGCCCATCACGCCGATCGCCTTGCCGAGCGTGCCCTCGATGATGGTCAGCCGATGCGCCACGCCATCGCGGTCCGAAATGCCGCCGCCGCGCGGGCCGTACATGCCGACCGCATGGACTTCGTCGAGATAGGTCAACGCATGATATGTATCGGCCAGATCGCAAATCTCGGCGATCGGCGACACGTCGCCATCCATCGAATAGACGCTTTCGAAGGCAATCAGCTTGGGTGCCGCCGGATCGGCCGCTGCGAGCAGTTGCTCGAGATGCGCCAGGTCGTTGTGACGGAAGACGTGCTTTTCGCAGCCCGAATTGCGGATGCCCGCGATCATCGAGGCATGGTTGAGTTCGTCCGAGAAGATGATGCAACCCGGCAGCACCTTGGCCAGCGTCGCCAGCGTGGCCTCGTTCGAGACATAGCCGCTGGTGAACAGCAATGCGCCTTCCTTGCCATGCAGATCGGCCAGTTCGCCTTCCAGATCGACATGATAATGCGTGTTGCCGCCGATATTGCGCGTGCCGCCTGAACCGGCACCGACATCGTGCAGCGCAAATTCCATCGCCGCGATCACATCCGGGTGCTGGCCCATCGCCAGATAATCGTTCGAACACCACACCGTGATCGGCTTGGGGCCGTTATGCCCGGCAAAACACCGCGCATTGGGGAAGGCCCCTTTGTTGCGCAGGATGTCGATAAAGACGCGATAACGCCCTTCGACATGCAGGCGGTCGATCGCCTGCGCGAAAATCCGGGAGTAATCGACCCCGGGATGCGGTGAGTCTACGTCCATATCCGGCCCCTACGCCTGCATCCCGCCGATTTCCAGTGACTTTCCCCGATCTAAGTGATGTTACGTATCACTCACAGAGCATCAAGTCGCGTGAGGCCGAAACCGGCGAGCGCCGGGGCCAGCCGATCGATTCCCGCGTCACGCGCGGTGAACACCGCCCGCCCCTCGCCCGGGCTATCCGGCCAGCTCTGCCCCTCGGTCAGATGCGCAATCCGCCGCGCGATTCCGGCGCTGCCATCGACGAAGCGCACCGGATGCGGTGCCGCCGCCGCCAGTTCGTCCACCACCAGCGGAAAATGCGTGCAGGCATTGACGATCGTATCGATGCGCGCGCCGCCCTTTTGCCCGAACAGCCCGTCCAGGATCGCGGCATAGCGTGCTGGATCGGTGGGTGCCCCGTGCAATTTGGCTTCGGCGAGTGCCACCAGCTCGGCCGAACCGTGGCGCAACACCGTGCAATCCCCGGCAAAGCGCGCGGCCAGATCATCGACATAAGGCTGGCGCACCGTGGCGTCGGTGCCGAGCACGCCGATCACGCGCGTCTGGCTGAGCAGCGCGGCGGGCTTGATCGCGGGCACGGTGCCGACCACCGGCAGATCGAGCGCCTCGCGTACCGTGGCCAGCGCAATCGTCGAGGCTGTGTTGCACGCGATCACGATCAGGCGCGGCTGATAGCGTTCGGCAAGCCGCCCGAGCAACGCGGGCACGCGCGCGGCGATCTCGCGCTCGGTCTTGGTCCCATAGGGAAAGCCCGCCGAATCCGCGACATAGACCACCGGCATCTGCGGCAGCCGCGCCCGCGCCGCGCCGAGCACCGACAAGCCGCCAACCCCGGAATCAAAAAACAACACGGGTCGCTGATCCATAACGCCCCCATAACGCGATCAGCGCATTTGACAAAACCGGCTTGATGGAGATTGTGGCGACGGGCCGTGTGCACGCTATGTTCACATCGACCAAAGGGGGATTTCACGTGCCGACCGACTATCTCTGGCAAGCACCAGCGGCGGCGCTGGTGCTCGGCTATCTGCTCGGGTCGATTCCGTTCGGGGTGCTGCTCACGCGCATGGCGGGCGCGGGCGACCTGCGCCAGATCGGGTCGGGCAATATCGGCGCGACCAACGTGCTGCGCACCGGGCGCAAGGGGCTGGCGGCGGCGACGCTGCTGCTCGATGCGGCGAAGGGCTTCGTCGCGGTGTGGATCGCCGATCACTATCTGGGCGAAACCGGTGTGGTTGCGGCGGCGGCGGTGTTCCTTGGCCACCTCTATCCGGTGTGGCTGCGCTTCCGTGGCGGCAAGGGCGTGGCCACGCTGCTCGGCGTGGTGCTGGCGCTGCATTGGCCGATTGGCCTGGTTTACGCGGTGGTGTGGATCGCGATGCTGGCGCTGCTGCGCATTTCCTCGTTTGCCGGCATGACGGCGGCGGTGACCGCGCCACTCAGCGCGGCCTTTCTCGGTCGGTTCGACCTGGTCCTGCTGCTGCTCGCGCTCGCTTTGCTCGTGCTGTGGAAGCACCGCGAGAATATCGATCGCCTGATCAGCGGCACCGAACCGCGCGTCGGCCGGAAACATGGCTGAAGCGGCGGATCACGCGCGCCGGGCAATCGCCCGCTTGCGCCTGATCCGTACCGCGCAGATCGGCCCGGTCACCTACGCCCAATTGATCACGCGCTTCGGCAGTGCCGAGGCCGCGCTCGACGCCGTGCCGCAACTCGCCGCGCGCGGCGGCGGGAAGCCGCCAGTGCTGGCACCGGTCGCGCTGGCCGAGCGCGAACTGGCGCTGGTGGCGCGACTCGGTGCGCGCCATCTGTTCCTTGACGACCCCGATTATCCGGCCTTGCTCGCTGAACTCGACGATGCGCCACCGGCCCTGATCGTGCGCGGGCAGACCGATCTGCTCGCGCGGCTTTCGATTGCGATGGTCGGCGCGCGCAATGCTTCCGCAGCGGCATGCCGCTTCGCGCGGCAGCTTGCCGCCGAACTCGGGCGCGAGGAGGTGAGCGTCGTCTCAGGCCTGGCGCGCGGCATCGACACCGCCGCGCATGTCGGATCGATCGAGACGGGGACGATCGCCGTGATCGCGGGGGGCATCGACGTCGTCTATCCCCCGGAGAACGCCGCGCTACAGGAGCGGATCGCCAGCGACGGCTTGCTCATCGCCGAGCAACCGCCCGGCACCGAGCCGCGCGCGCGCCACTTTCCCTATCGCAACCGCATCATCGCCGGGCTTTCGCTTGGCACCGTGGTGGTCGAGGCCGCGCCCAAATCGGGGTCGCTGATCACTGCGCGCCTTGCCGCCGAACTGGGCCGCGAGGTGATGGCGGTGCCGGGCAGCCCGCTCGATCCGCGTGCGCAAGGGTGCAACGGACTGATTCGCGACGGTGCGACGCTGGTGCAATCCGCCGCCGATGTGCTGGAAACGGTGAGCCCGATCGACCAGCGCATGGTCCGCACCAGCCGCGACGGCTTCCGCGCGCCTCCGCCCGAAGATGCGAGCGACGCCGAACGCCGCGACGTGTGCGATCTGCTCGGCCCGGTGCCCGTGGCGATCGACGAACTGATCCGCCAATCCGGCCATTCCCCCGCGATCGTGCAGACGGTGCTGCTCGAACTGGAACTGGCCGGGCGGTTGGAACGGCACGCCGGAGGGCGGGTGGCGTTGGTGTAAGCGCGTCGGCGGCTATTTTGCCGACACTGGTGGCTGCGAATCGGTTGGCAAAGTCAGCATCCGCGTCAACGCCTTCGGCATGGCAGCGCGCGCTTCGGTCTGTTTCGGCCGCCAGACAGTCTCCGCAACGAACTGCGGCGCATACCCCGGTGCCGACGGAACGGCATAGCTTTTGCCGATCGTGCCCGGCGCGTTCGGCACTTGCGGCAACGGCGTGTTACCCTGCGCCTTGAGGCCTGCCTGCATCTCCGACAGGCCGCCGCTGCACAGGATTTCGTCATTGGGGCGCAGCGCCGCCGTCGCCGCCTCGATCGAC
The DNA here is from genome assembly GCF_000241465.1 of Sphingomonas echinoides ATCC 14820. GTDB lineage: Bacteria > Pseudomonadota > Alphaproteobacteria > Sphingomonadales > Sphingomonadaceae > Sphingomonas > Sphingomonas echinoides. The sequence continues at coordinate 2,606,213 of NZ_JH584235.1, read as the reverse complement.
AGCGAGATTGTCCCGAGCTTCATCCGCTCGGCGCGCGGCAATGTCTTGATGTACGCGACCAATGCCGGGTTTTGTGCGGACAATTGCTCACGCCGGTGGCCCGCAGCGGTCACATCGGCGCATTTCGGCCCGTCGATCACGGTCAAATCCAGGCTGTACAGAAACATCATCGCTGCGGTCTGTTGCAGGCCCGCCCCGGTCTGCGGCGGCAATGATGCCCCCATGCGCCACAGGTCGTTCATATAGGCATAAGAGATAAGGAAGCCGGCACCGTCATAGATGCGCTTCTGTTCCCAGTTCATGTCGAGCAGAGTCTGTGGCGCGCTACGCTCGGAATGGAGCCGCGCGGCGAGCCGGGTCCAGTCGCGCTGGCCGAACATCGCGTCGAGCGCGCTGGCGTCGGTCGGCATCGGCTTCCCCGGAAGCGCCATGGTCGGGGCCAGGGCCGCGCGCAGCGTCGCCCCGTCCTGTTGCGGCGGGACGACCTGCTGCGCGGCTGCCGGGAGCGCCACGCCGAGAGAAATGCTCGCGACGAAAAGCGTCGCCAGCGTTTGGGATCGGGCCATCTCGCGCACTCCGCTTCATCCTCGCCGGGGCGCTTACCCCACTTGCGCGAGGGCGAGAAGGGCGGATAGGGCGAAACCCCGCCCAGGAGTGCTGCCTCTGCCCCGCTTGACGAGCCGCCCCAGACCCCGCCACCCTCGCGCGTACACGTAAGGACCTCGATCACCCCATGCAGCTTGTCATCGTCGAATCGCCCGCCAAGGCGAAGACCATCGAGAAATATCTGGGCAGCGATTACCGCGTCCTCGCCTCCTACGGCCATGTCCGCGACTTGCCGCCCAAGGATGGCTCGGTCGATCCCGAGGACGGGTTCGCGATGGAATGGGAAAATTACGCCGACAAGGCCAAGCAGTTGAAGGCGATCACCGATCTCGCCAAGACCGCCGACCGCCTGATCCTCGCGACCGACCCTGACCGCGAGGGCGAGGCGATCAGCTGGCACGTGCAGGAAGTGCTCCGCAACCGCAAGGCACTGCCCAAGGACGTGCAGCGCGTCACCTTCAACGCCATCACCAAGGCGACGGTGACCGAGGCGATGCAGCATCCGCGCGAGCTCGATACCGATTTGATCGACGCCTATCGCGCGCGCCGTGCGCTCGACTATCTCGTCGGCTTCACGCTCTCGCCGGTGCTGTGGCGCAAGCTGCCCGGTGCCAAGTCGGCGGGCCGTGTACAATCGGTCGCGCTGCGCCTGATCGTCAGCCGTGAGCGCGAGATCGAGGCGTTCCGCCCGCAGGAATATTGGTCGGTCGCCGCCGACATGGAGCATGATGGCACGCCGTTCCAGGCGCGGCTCGTGCAGTTCGAGGGCAAGAAGCTCGATCGCCTGTCGATCGGCGAGGAAGGCACCGCCAAGCGCGCCAAGGCCGCGGTCGAAAGCGGGCTGTTTACCGTCCAGACCGTCGAGGTGAAGCCCGCGACGCGCAACCCGCCACCGCCCTTCACCACCTCCACCCTACAGCAGGAGGCCTCGCGCAAGCTCGGCTTCTCCGCCGACCACACGATGCGGATCGCGCAGGGCCTCTATGAGGACGGCGCGATCACCTACATGCGGACCGATGGCGTGCAGATGGATTCGAGCGCGATCTCGGCCGCGCGCCATGCCGTCGCCGATCGCTATGATGCAAGCTACGTCCCCGACAAGCCGCGCGTCTACCAGACCAAGGCCAAGAACGCGCAGGAAGCGCATGAGGCGATCCGCCCGACCGATTTCAGCAAGGATAAGGCGGGCGGCGGCGACCATGCGCGGCTGTACGATCTGATCTGGAAGCGCGCGCTCGCCAGCCAGATGGCGTCGGCCCGGCTGGAGCGCACCACGGTCGAGCTGGCCGACGGCACGGGCGACACGGCACTGCGCGCCACCGGCCAGGTGATGCTCTTCCCCGGCTATCTCGCGCTGTACGAGGAAGGGTCGGACGACACGCAGGATGAAGACGCCAAGCGCCTGCCGCGCCTGCGCGAGGGCGATGCCCCGGCCAAATTGGGCGTCACCGCCGAACAGCATTTCACCCAGCCGCCGCCGCGCTTCTCGGAAGCGTCGCTGGTCAAGCGCCTCGAAGAACTGGGCATCGGGCGCCCGTCGACCTATGCCTCGATCATCAAGACGCTGAAGGACCGCGCCTATGTCCGCGTCGAGAAGAACCGCTTCTTCGCCGAGGAATCGGGCCGGTTGGTGACGGCGTTCCTCGAACGCTTCTTCGAGAAATATGTCGGCTATGATTTTACCGCCGGGCTCGAGGATGAGCTTGACGAAGTGTCGGGCGGCCGCGCGCAGTGGCAAGCCGTGCTCGAAGCCTTTTGGAAGGACTTCAAGCCGCGCACGGCGCAAGTGATGGAGCAAAAGCCGTCCGAAGTGACCGCCGAGCTCGATAAGTTCCTCGAACCCTATCTCTTCCCGGCCAAGGCCGATGGCAGCGATCCGCGGCTATGCCCGCTGTGCCACAAGGGCCAGCTCGCTTTGCGCGGCGGCAAGTTCGGCGCGTTCGTCGCCTGCTCCAACTATCCCGAATGCAAATATACCCGCCGCTTCGGCCAGCCCGGCGGCGAAGGCGAAGCCGACGCCACGCCCGAGACGCTCGGCAATGACCCGGAAAGCGGCTTGCCGGTCGAGCGCAAGTCGGGGCGGTTCGGCCCCTATATCCAAATCGGAGAGGGCGAGACGCGCAAGATGGCGTCGATCCCGAAAGATATTGGCGAGCTCGATCTCGAATGGGCGTTGAAACTGCTGTCGCTGCCGCGCACCATCGGCACGCACCCCGAAACCGGCGAACCCATCACGGCGGCCATCGGTCGCTATGGCCCGTATCTGAAGCATGCGGGCAAATATGCGCGGCTTAGCTCGACGGCGGATGTGTTCGAAACGGGCATGAACGCGGCGGTGGTGAAGCTGGCGGAAGCCGCCGCAGGCGGCGGGCGGCCGCAACGGGGGGCTCAGGCCCCGCTCAAGGTGCTGGGCCTGCATCCGCGTACCGAGGCCGAGATCAAGCTGATGGAGGGCCGCTACGGGGCCTATGTCACCGATGGCACGACCAATGCGACCTTGCCCAAATCGATCGAAAAGGATGCACTGACGCTCGAAGAGGCCGCGCAATTGATCGACGCGCGCGCAGCCGCGGCACCGCCCGCCAAGGGCAAGAAGAAGGCAGCGGCCAAAAAGCCCGCCGCAAAGACGGCTGCAAAGAAGCCTGCGGCCAAGAAACCGGCCGCGAAAAAGGCGGCACCCAAAAAGGCGGTCGCCGCAGAGTAATGGATCAGGCGGCGCGGCGCTGGGTGGACACCAGGAACGCCCGCGCCGCCGCCTGGGCCGTTGCGATTTCGCGCGCGGTCATGTCCTCGGCAATGTCGCGGCGGCAATCCTTGGCGATCTCGCTCCCCGCGACCGCGGCCAGGTTGAACCATTTGTGCGCCTCGATCAGGTCGACGCCGATCCCGGCGGAACCACTCGAATAGACCATGCCAAGGTCGAAACACGCATCGGCGTCCCCGCGCGCCGCGTCGGCGATTCGGCTGTCGATCAGGAACTGCGCATTCTTCAGGCTGCTGCCCATGCTCTTAACCCCCGTTAACCATCCCTACCGGCAACACCTTGCCGGATTGGGGTCAACAAAAGGTTAACGGCCATTAGGCATGATCGGCGGGCGGAATCGCGAGGTTATCGATCAGCCGGGTCGTGCCGATCCGCGCCGCTGCCAGCAAACGCCGCTCGCGGCTGGGGTCGGTCGCTGTGGCCAGCGTCGCGGCATCGACCAGTTCGACATAATCGACCGAGAATCCAGCGGTTACCAAGGCGTCGCGCGCGATTGCCAGCGCGCCTTCGGGATCATCGCCCCGCGCAATCGCCTTGGCCGCCACGCCGAGCGCGCGCGGCAAGGCCACCGCTGCCGCCCGCTGCGCCTCGTCCAGATAGATGTTGCGTGACGACAGCGCGAGCCCGTCATCATCGCGCTGCGTCGGCACGCCCTGGATCTCGATCCCGAAATCGAGATCGGCAACCATCCGCCGAATCACCGCGAGCTGCTGAAAATCCTTTTCGCCGAACAAGGCGATGTCGGGCCGGACTTGGTTGAACAATTTCGCGACGACCGTCGCCACCCCGTCGAAATGGCCGGGCCGCGATGCGCCATCGAGCCCCTCGCTCACCCCCGCCACCGAAATCGTGGTGGCGAACGCGTCGGGATACATCACCTCGACCGGCGGCATCCACAACAGGTCACAGCCCGCCTCGGTCAACAGCCGCGCATCCGCCGTCTCGCGCCGGGGATAGCGCGACAGGTCCTCATTCGGGCCGAATTGCCGTGGGTTGACGAAGATCGACGCCACCACCTTGCGGCCCGGCCGCTTCGCCGCCTCGATCAACGCGAGGTGCCCGGAATGCAGCGCCCCCATCGTCGGCACGAGCGCAATGCTCGCGCCTCCGCTGCGGAAATCGGCGATCCCAGAACGGAGCGCTTCGAGGGAACGGATGGTTTGCACGGATGTGTGGCCTTCGGTAAGGACGGGCGCGCCTTCTATGAGGCGTGATCCAACCGGACAAGACGGGAAGCAAACACGTTGGCGACTGCTGCGCGAAAGCCACACATTATAGTCTTCGCCAATGAAAAGGGCGGCACAGGCAAGTCGACCACCGCGGTGCATGTCGCGATCGCGCTGGCGGCGCGCGGCGCGCAGGTGTCGGCGCTCGATCTCGACCATCGCCAGCGCACGATGGGGCGTTATTTCGACAATCGTACCGCGACGATCAAGCGCACCGGTCGCGACTTGCCGATCCCGCGCCACACCACCCATGACGGCGAAAGCCTGGCACGCTTCACCGAAAGCTTCGATGCGCTGGCCGAGGGTGCGGACTTTCTGGTGATCGACACGCCCGGCCGCGATGATCGCTTCGCGCGCATGGCCTCCGCCCGCGCCGATACGCTGGTTACGCCGATGAACGACAGCTTCGTCGATTTCGATCTGATCGGCCAGGTCGATCCCGAAAGCTACAAGGTCACCCGCCCGAGCTTTTATGCCGAAATGATCTGGGAAGCGCGCAAGGCGCGCGCCAAGGCCGACGGCTCGACGATCGACTGGGTGGTGCTGCGCAACCGCGTCCAGCATATCGAGGCGCGCAACATGCGCCGTGTGTCCGAAGCGCTCGACCAGCTCGCCAAGCGCGTTGGCTTCCGCATCGTGCCGGGCCTTGGCGAACGCGTCATCTACCGCGAACTGTTCCCCAACGGCCTGACCATGCTCGATTCGGGCGAATTCGGTGCCATGGGGCTGGCGCACGTCGCCGCACGCCAGGAGTTGCGCGAGATGATGGGCGCGCTTGCGCTGCCGGAACCGGTCCCGCCGCTGTTCGCATAATGGGCAAGCTTCTTTTCTTTGCGGCGGTCCTGCTCGGTGGCTGGTGGCTGCTGCGCGCGCGACCGAAACCGACGCTGCGGCTCGACGAAGCCGAAGCGCGCGCCGTGCTCGGGGTGGCGGCCGATGCCGATGCGGCGGCGATTCGCGCGGCGCATCGGCGCTTGGTCGGCGCGGTCCATCCCGACCGAGGGGGCTCGGCCGATCTCACCCGGCGGATCAACGCCGCGCGCGATCTGCTGCTCCGACCCTAGACATTGAACTTTCGCGGGTTTCACCGATTAGGCACGCATCCAACCAACAGGAGCTACCATGACGCACCGTTTCGACCCGACGTCCCTGCGCGAATATGACATCCGCGGCATCGTCGGAAAAACGCTCGGCACCGCCGACGCCGACGTGATCGGTCGCGGTTTCGGCACGCGCGTGCGCCGCGCGGGCGGCACCCGTGTCGCGGTCGGCTATGACGGTCGCTTGTCCTCGCCCGAGCTTGAAGCGGCTTTGGTCGGCGGCCTCACCGCCGTCGGCGTGAATGTCGTGCGGATCGGCATGGGGCCGACGCCGATGCTCTATTATGCCGAGGCCACCCTAGAAGTGGATGGCGGCATCGAGATAACCGGCAGCCACAATCCCGCCGAGTATAATGGCTTCAAGATGGTGCTGCAGCACAAGCCGTTTTTCGGCGCCGACATTCAGGACTTGGGCCGCATGGCAGCGGAAGGCGATTGGGATGTCGTCGCCGATGAAGCCGACCGTGGCACCGTCTCCACCGCCGACATCGAGGACGATTATGTCGGTCGCCTCGTCGCGGGCTATGCCGGGGGCAGCTACAAGATCGGCTGGGACGCGGGCAATGGCGTGTCGGGCCCGATCATCGAGAAGCTGGTCAAGCTCCTGCCGGGTGAGCATCATTTGCTGTTCACCGATGTCGACGGCAATTTTCCCAACCATCATCCCGATCCTACCGATGAAAAGAACCTGACCGACCTGAAGCGGCTCGTCGCCGAGAAGCAGCTCGATTTCGGACTGGCTTTCGATGGCGATGGCGACCGGATCGGCGCGATCGACGGGCAAGGCCGCGTGATCTGGGGCGACCAGATTCTGTCCATTTTGGCCGAACCTGTGCTGAAGGAACTGCCTGGTGCGACGATCATCGCCGATGTGAAGGCCTCGCAAATGCTGTTCGACCGCGTGAGCGAGCTCGGCGGCACGCCGCTGATGTGGAAGACCGGCCACAGCCTGATCAAGATGAAGATGAAGGAAACCGACAGCCCGCTGGCGGGCGAGATGAGCGGCCACATCTTCTTCGCGCACGAATTTTACGGGTTCGACGACGCGCATTATGCCGCCGTCCGCCTGATCCGCGCAGCCCACATGATCGGCAAATCGATCACCGATTTGCGCGGCGCGATGCCGGCCCTGGTCAACACCCCCGAAATGCGCTTCCAAGTCGATGAAAGCCGCAAGTTCGCGGTGGTCGAGGAAGTGCTCGACCGGCTCGAAGCGGCTGGTGCCGACGTCAACCGCACCGATGGTGCCCGCGTCAACACCCCCGACGGCTGGTGGCTGCTGCGCGCCTCCAATACCCAGGACGTGCTCGTCGCGCGCGCCGAGGCGAAGGATCAGGCCGGGCTCGATCGGTTGCTCGGGATGATCGACGACCAGCTCGCATTGAGCGGCCTCGTCCGTGGGGAGCAGGCGGCGCACTGAGACAGTTGGTTCGCGCAGAGGCGCGGAGGACGCAGAGAAGAGGGTTTTCACGCGAAGGCGCGAAGCCACGAAGAGGGATTTTCCGCGAAGCGGTTTATCCACCCACTTGTCCGGCGCGTGCCGCCAGACACAGGGCGACTTCGCGCCTTCGCGCCTTCGCGCCTTCGCGTGAAAAATCCTTCTTCTCCTTCTCCGCGTCCTCTGCGCCTCCGCGCGAACAAACCCGTCTTCTTCGCTCGCAATCCGCAGCAGAACACGCCACCTAGTCCCAATGCCCCCGCCCGCCCCCCAGATCATCCGCGTCATCGACCTTGAAACCACCGGCGAGGCCCCGCCCGTCCACGGCGTGTGCGAAATCGGCTGGCAGGACGTCGCGCTCGGCCCCGATGGCCGGTGGGAAATCCACGGCGAGGGCGGCGCGCGGCTCGTTAATCCCGGTCGCCCGATCCCGCCGCTGACGCAAACGATCCATCATATCCTCGACGAACAGGTCGCCGATGCGCCGTTCTGGCATGATGTCGCGCGCGCGGTACTCGATCCCTATCCCAAGCGTGTCGCGCTCGCCGCGCATCGCTCGATCTATGAAGAGAAATTCTGCAGCCCGGCGCTGACGCGCAATGCTCCGTGGATCTGCACCTGGAAATGCGCGTTGCGGCTATGGCCCGACAGCCCGACCTTCTCCAACCAGATGCTGCGCTACTGGCGCAAGCCCGAGGGGCTGATCCACGAACGCGGCCTGCCAGCGCACCGCGCCTTTCCCGATGCCTATGTCACCGCCTTCCACTTGCGCGACATGCTCAACGCGGTCGGCATCGACCAGTTGCTCGCTTGGTCGAGCCTGCCCGGTTTGCTGCCGCGCGTGCGTCAGGGTCCAGATCGCGGCAAGGAATGGAGCGAGGCGAGCGACGAAACCATCGCCACCATGCTCGAAGATCGCGACGAGGATGTCCGCTTCACCGCCGAAACCGAACGCGCGCGCCGCCGCGCAGCCTAACCGCTTGATCTAAGTCAACACGCAGTCACTGGTATTCCCGGCACCGCGTGCTTAGGGCAGCCGCTATGTTCGAACGCATCGTGCTGGGATTTGGTGTTAGCGAAGGGCGCATGCAGCGCTTTTTGCTGGCCTGCATGGGGCTGGGCTTCGCGGCGCTGGTTGCAGTGGGCATTGCGGCGGGCTGGTCGACCGCGCGCAACGAAGGCCATACGCGCGATGTCAACCACACCTATGAAGTCGAACTCGCGATCGACCGTGCGCGCATCCTGATTGAACAAAGCGAAACCTCGCGCCGCGGCTTCGTGCTGACGGGCGAGCACGTGTATCTCGACACCTATCGCACCAGCATGGTGGCCTTGCCCACGCTGTTGACGCGGATCGCGACGCTGACGCGCGACAATCCCCGCCAGCAACGCACGATCGCGAGCTTACGTCAGATGATCGCTGAGCTGGCGGAACAGCGCGAGCGCACGATTGCGGTAACGCTGCGGGGTGACCAGGTCGCTGCGCGAACGCTGTTCAGGGAAGAAACCAGCGCACGCCGGATGCGCGCCGTTCGAAAACTGGCGGATGCCATGGTCGCCGAGGAGCAACGCTTGCTCGCCATCCGCGATGCCGAGCAGCAGGCCAGCGTCCGCGTCTTTTATGCGACGCTCGCGCTCGCCGGGCTGTTGCTGGTGCTGGTCGCCTTGGTCTCGCTGCTGACCGTACGACGCTACACCCGCGATCTCGCCGCGTCGCGCGACAGCTTGCGCGATTTCGCCGATACGCTGGAGGATCTGGTCAACGAACGCACCGCCGACCTGACTCGCGCCAATGACGAGATTCAGCGTTTCGCCTATATCGTCAGCCACGATCTGCGCAGCCCGCTGGTCAATGTGATGGGCTTTACCGCCGAACTGGAAAGCGCAACCGCCACAATCGGCGCATTGATCGATCGCGCCGAGGCGCGCGCGCCCGACATCGTCACGCCGGACGACCGCCTCGCCGCGCGCGAGGATTTGCCCGAGGCGATCAAGTTCATCCGCACCTCGACGCAGAAAATGGACCGGCTGATCAACGCCATCCTGAAATTGTCGCGCGAAGGGCGGCGCGTCATCGCGCCCGAGCCGCTCGACCTCGACACGATGGTCGATACGATCGGCGCGAGCCTGACCCAGCAACTCGACCATCGCGGCGCGACGCTCACGATCGCGCGCCCGCTCCCAGCGATCGTCAGCGACCGCCTTGCGATCGAGCAGATCCTGTCTAACCTGATCGAAAACGCGGTGAAATATCTCAGCCCCGATCGTGCGGGGCAGATCACGGTGCGCGGTCGGCGCGAGGGGCAGCGCGTTACGATCGAGGTCGAGGACAATGGCCGCGGCATCGCCGCCAGCGATCATCAACGCGTGTTCGACCTGTTCCGCCGCTCGGGCAACCAGGACCAACCGGGCGAAGGAATCGGTCTGGCCCATGTCCGTGCCTTGGCGTATCGCTTGGGCGGCGTGATCGAAATGGCGTCGGAACTGGGCCAGGGCACCACCTTCCGGCTCAACCTGCCGGCCAAGCTCGACACGACCAACGCCGATACGCGGGAAAGCGGAACATGAACGACCACCAGAGCGTCAGCATCATCATGATCGAGGATGATGAAGGCCATGCGCGCCTGATCGAAAAGAACATCCGCCGTGCGGGCATCCTCAACCACATCACCCATTTCACCGACGGCACCACCGCGCTCGACTATCTGTTCAACGCGGCCGCCGGACCGCAGCGCAACGGCCCGGCGCTGGTGCTGCTCGATCTCAACCTGCCCGACATGAGCGGGACCGATATTCTGGCCAAGATCAAGGCCGCCGACGGCCCGCTGCGCCGCACGCCCGTCGTGGTGCTGACGACGACCGACGACAAGGTCGAGATTCAGCGCTGCTACGATCTTGGTTGCAACGTCTACATCACCAAACCGGTCAATTACGAAAGCTTCGCCCAGGCGATCCGCCAGCTTGGCTTGTTCCTGTCGGTGATTCAGGTCCCCGAGACCGAGGGGTGAACCGAACCGCCCCACCTGCGGTCCTGTATATCGATGACGATGCGGGGTTGCGGCGGCTCGCCGCCCGCACGCTCGCGCGGCACGGCTATGCGGTGACGGTTGCCGAAGGCGGCGCAGAGGGCGTCGCGCTGGCGCGCAGCCAGCCCTTCGACCTGATCGCCGTCGACCATTATATGCCCGGCATGGACGGGCTGGAAACGCTCGAGCAGCTCCACACGCTGCCGGTGATGCCGCCGGTGGTCTATGTCACCGGTTCCGAGGAAGGCCGCATCGCGGTGGCCGCGCTGAAGGCCGGGGCCGCCGATTATGTGGTGAAGACCGTCGGCGTCGATTTCTTCGATTTGCTCGCCAGCGCCTTCGCGCAGGTGCTCGAACGCGCCGCGCTCGAACGCGGCAAGGCCGCCGCCGAGGACCAGCTCCGCGCTAGCAACGCCCGGCTCGAGGCGCTGCTGCGCGAGGTCAACCACCGCGTCGCCAACAGCCTGCAACTCGTCTCGGCGATGGTGCGGATGCAGGCGACCGCGCTCGACGATGACAATGCGCGCCTCGCGCTCGAAGACACGCAGCGCCGCATTACCGCGATCGCGCAAGTCCACCGCCGCCTCTATACCAGCAACGATGTCGAGCAGGTCGACATGCGCGAATATCTCGGTGCGCTGGTCGATGAACTGGGCGAGACCTGGTCGACCCCGGCCGCGCCGCGCACGCTACGCCTCGCCGCCGAGCCGATCCGCCTGTCGACCGATCGCGCGGTGTCGCTCGGCGTGATCGTCACCGAACTGGTCAGCAACGCCTGCAAATATGCTTATCCCACTAATGGCGGCGAAGTGCGCGTATCGCTCCACGGCGATGGCGATGCGCATTTCCGGCTGGAGGTCGAAGATGACGGCATCGGCATGGTCGCCGACGCCGCGCCGCGCGGCACCGGCGTCGGCACCAAACTGATCCGCGCGATGGCGCAGAGCCTGCAGACCATCATCGAATATGACACCAGCGCGCGCAGCGGCGTCCGCGCGACGCTGCGCGCCGCGCTCGACTGAGGTCGCTCAGCGCCGCTTACGGAATTTGTAGACGAACTGGTCGGTATGGCCGCGAATGGCGGGGTCAAAGACATTGCCGCTATGGTCGTCGGCGGGGTTGCGCAACACGTCGCTTTCACCGACGAATTCGAAACCGGCCTTGACAACTTCGGCCTTTACCGCAGCAGGGTCGATCCGGTGTTTGGTGGACGTGCCAGTGATGCCCGTGCCCGCCGCGTCGGCATGGTCGATCACGATATAGCTGCCACCCGGCTTCAGCGCTTTCAGCACTTCGGCATTAAACTGGTCGAGCGCGGCTTCGCCGCCATTATTGGCGATGTCGTGATAATTCTGGACTGTCCACACAAGGTCCACGGGTTCCGAGGCCGCGACAATCCCCGACGTCAGCACCTTCGCGGTGAGGTTGGGCAGATGGCGCGCGTCGAGCGCCGCTTCCGCCTTGGCGGCACGGTCTGCGGCCGCCGCCGGCCAAATGGCATAGACATGCCCGGCCTTGCCAACGACGCCTGTGAAGATGCGCGTCCAATAACCGCCACCAGGCAGGAAATCGATCACCTCGTCGCCCGGTCCGACGCCAGAAAAGGCCAGCACCTCGGCGGCCTTGCGCCGCGCGTCATCGCCCGCCTGATCGGCGCGCTCGGCATTGGCGAGCCCGGCGGCGACGGCCCGTTGCGTCTCTTTCGGCGAATGCTTGGAGGCGGGCTCAACCGCTGCCACTGCGGCCGTGGCAACCAGCGCCGTCATCGCCAACCCTGTCAAAACACCGCGCATGCTGTTTCCCCTCACCGTTTGCGCAAAGCTACGCCAACAGCCCACCCCGAGTCACGCGAAAGCGCGGTGCCGCGCTTACTCCGGACCGTCCCGGTCGGTGACGACACCGGACCAGCCGCCGCCCATCGCCTGATAGAGCTGGACGCGCGCCGCCAACGCATCGCTGCGCGTCTGGATCAGCGCCAATTGCGCGCCGAGCAACCCGCGTTGCGCATCGAGCTGTTCGAGATAGGGGGAATAGCCTTCGCGGTAGCGATTCGTCGCCAAGCGCAACCCCTCGGCGAGCGCAGCGCGTTGCCGCTCGCCCAGCGCGACTTGCTCGTCCAAGCGCCGCACCGCCGCTAGCGCATCCTCGACATCGCGAAACGCCGCCAAAGCGACGCGGCGATAGGCGAACGCCGCCTGATCGCGCTGCGCACCCGCCGCGTCAGCCTGCGCCGTCAAGCGCCCGCCCTGGAAGAGCGGGGCAAGGATGCTCCCCCCCGCCGACCAGACCGTGATCGGATTGGCGAGCAGCGTCGAGAACACCACCCCCGCCGACCCGCTCAGCCGCAATTGCGGCAGAAACCGCTTGCGCGCCGCCGCCAGCGAACTGTCGCTCGCGGCGAGTTGATATTCGGCCTGCGCGACATCGGGGCGGCGGCGCAGCAGCTCCGAAGGGAGACCATCGGGCACTGGCGGTGCCGCCAGTCGATCGAGCGCCGCGCCACGCGCGGTCGCCGCCGGCAGCGCGCCGGTCAGCACGCTCAGCGCATCCTCGGCGCGCGCAATCGCCAACTGGATTTGCGGCACGATCTGCGCGGTCGCGTCATATTCGGCCTGCGCCTGTTGCAGCTCGAGCTTCGGCGAATAGCCGTGATCGACCCGCGACCGCGCGATCCGCAGCGATTCCGCGCGCGCCGCCAGGGTCGATCGCGCGACCTCGAGGCGGGCATCTAACCCGCGCAGCGTGAGATATCCGCTGGCCGTCGCCCCCGCGATCGACAAGCGTACCGCATCACGCGCCGCCGCGCTCGCCAGATAGGCATCGCGCGCGGCCGAGCGCTGATCGGCCAGGCGGCCAAACAGATCGACCTCATAGGCAGCTTGCACCTTCGGTTCCCCGGCCGTCTGCTTCTCCGGCTGGCCAAACGCATCGACCTCGCGCGTGCGCGCACCGCTGAGACTGGCATCGAGCGTCGGCAGCATCTGGGACCGGGCGACCGCGACATTGGCGCGCGCCTCGCGCACGCGTGCCACCGCAACGCCGATGTCGGGATTGTTGGCCAGCGCGCGCTCGACCAGATCGGTCAGCACCGGATCGCCAAAACCCTGCCACCATGCCTGATCGAGCGGCGCGACCGCGTCCGTCTCGGTGCGCCACGCCGGTGCCGGGGCAAGCGGTGCCACCGCCGCCGTCTTCACCGTCGGCCCGGCACAGGCCGAGAGCGACAGGGCCAGCAGCACCGCTGCGCGGCGGCTCATCGCCGGGGCGTCCCGTCGGTATCGATGCTGACGACGACCGACATGCCCGGCCGCAACCGCGCCGCCAGCGCCTGTCCCGGATCGATCGCCACGCGCACCGCAATCCGCTGCGCCACCTTGACGAAATTGCCGGTGGCATTGTCGGGCTTCAACACCGAAAATTCCGATCCTGCCGCCGGGGACAGGCTTTCGACATGGCCGGTGAGGCTCGCATTGCCCAGCGCATCGACACGGAATGTGGCGCGTTGGCCGGGCACCATGCGATGCGTCTGCGCTTCCTTGAAATTGGCGACGACCCATACGCTGTGCGGCACCAGGAACAGCAATTGCGTGCCCGCCGTGACATAGGCACCCTGGCGCACGCCGATTTCGGACACTTGCCCGTCGGTCGGCGCGCGGATGATGGTGTTGTCGAGGTCGATCTGCGCGAGCCGCAATTGCGCCTTGGCGGCATCGACCGCCGCTTCCAGCCCGCTCCGCCCGACCGCGACCGTGCGGACATCCTGCGTACCGATCGCCCGACCGGCCTGCGCCTGCTGCACCGCTGCGCGCGCCGCCAGCAGGGTCGCGCGGGTCTGGTCGAACTCACGGGTCGAGATCGATCCGTCGGCAACCAGCGCCTGCGCGCGCTTCATGTCGGCCTCGGCGCGCGTCAATTGCGCCTTCGCATTCTCGATCCCGGCGTCCTGGCTCAGGATCGCGACTTCGCGCGACCGCCGCGCTTGCGCGGAATTGGCCAGCGCCGCTTCCTGCGCCGCGACATTGGCCTGCGCCTGCGCCACGCGGGCGCGATAAATGCGCTCGTCGATCGTCGCCAGTACCTGCCCCGCCTTCACCTCGGCGAAATCCTGCACCGGCACGCTCATCACATAGCCGCTCACCTGCGGGCTGATGATCGTCACGCGGCCGCGCACATAGGCGTTGTCGGTCTCCTCGGCCCAGCCCGCAAACGGCGGCAATTGCCATGCATAGAGGATGATGACGATCGCCAGCACCGCCAGCGCCACGATGGTGATGGTCGCCGGGCGCGATTTGACCGGCGGGGCCCAGCCGCGCGGGGCCGCGACTTGCGGATCGGGGGTGGCGGGGGTCGGTGTCGGTGGTGGAGTGTCGCTCATCTCATTGCCCCTGGTGACCCTGAGCTGCCTGGATCTGTCTTTGTTGCAACAGCAGAATCGGTGATATCTCGCCGCGCCGCCGGATCGACCAGCGGATCGCATAACCCCACACCGCCGTCAGCGCGGCCAACACGCCGACCAGCAGGAAGACGTCGTTAAACGCCAGAATATTGGCCTCGCGCGCCACCTGTTGCGCCAGCAGCGCGGCCCCTTCGGCGCTGCGCAAGGCCGGGTCGCCAACCACCCCGGCAACCCGGCCCGCCCCGGCGCGCAGCCGCGCCGCAACCAGCGGGTCGGTCGCCACGATATGCTGCACCAGCGTGTTCGAATGAAATTTCTCGCGTATCACCTGAAAGGTCGACAGCAATGCCGTGCCGACCAGCCCGCCGACGCTCTGGCTAAGGCTGAACAGCACGACGAAGCTGACGAAATTGCGTCCCCCGGCGAGCAAGGTGCGCGCGATCCCGATCACCATCGCTTGCCCGAGGAACAGCAGCGAGGCGAAGCCGATCATCGCCTGGCTGAGATACAGGTTGCTCGGTCGAGTGAGGTTGGTCGCATCCGAATCCATGAACGCCGCGATCGCCACCAGCACGACCGCAATCGTGATCGGCCGCGTCACGTTGTGCGGATCGAACGTGAACACCGCCACCGCCAACCCGGCGATCGACGCGACCACGACGATCAGATTGAGCGTCACCATCTGATCATTGATCAGCCCGACCGCGTTGAGCAGCCCGACCGACCCGAACGCCTGTTCCGACAACAATACGCGCACCGAGGCCGCAATCGCCATCAGCCGCAGCATCTCGCGCGTGCCGAGCCAGCGCGTGTTGATCAGCGGGCTGGCGCGGTGATGCTCGACGATCAGCGCCGCCGCGACCAGCGCGACGCTCGCCGCCAGAGCCCAGCCCATCCAGGCGCGCTCGGTCCACCATTCGATCCGCCCCTCGGACAGCACCGCGATCAGCAACCACAATCCGGGGGCCAGCAAGGCGAAGGTGAGGAAGTCGAGCGGCTCGAACGCCTTGCTGCGCTCGCTCGGCGGCAAGGGCAGCGCCATCACCGCCGCCAGCGTGGCCAGTGCGAGGGCCAGTTCGAACCAATACAAATGGTGCCAATCGCCCGATTCGAGCAACCGCGGCGACAGCGCGCGCGCCAGCGGCATCGCCAGTTGCGGGATGCTGATGCCCATCATCACCCCGGTCAGGCGGCGTGCAGCGGGCATCGATTGCATCAGATACAGCAGCGTCAGCGTCGACAGGCCGCTCGCGGCGATCCCGCTCATCGCGCGCACCGCAACCGAGGTCCAGAAACCATGGACGAACAAATGCATCAGCGTGGTCGCGGCATAGGCCAGCAGCATGTAGCGAATGAACGGCTGCAGGCCGAATTGCTGGCGATATTTCACCAGCAGCAAATTCGCGGTGACGTTGGTCATGTAATAGGCCGCCGTCAGCCACGCGCTCTCATTGGTGTTGAGCCCGAGCGTGCCTTGCGCGAAGTTGAGGTTGACCTGGACCAGCGCATTGCCAAGCCCGCCGGTAATGCCGATCAGGCATCCGACCGCGAAATAGCCGATATGGCGCGACAGCGGATGTTCCGGATTGGCGGGCGAGCCGGGCAGCGTCGGGCGCTCATTGGGTTTGAAGACGTATTCCGCCACGTCTCGTCTTGCTCCCTGCCCGATCGCTCGCTCAAACACCCGCCGCACGGCGCGGGTTCCGCCTCTCAAACGTCCAGATTGGCGACGCTCAGCGCGTTCTCCTGGATGAATTCGCGCCGCGGCTCGACCACATCGCCCATCAGCCGCGTGAAGATCTCGTCGGCGACATCGGCCTGTTCGATCTCGACGCGCAGCATCGAGCGGTTCTGCGGGTCGAGCGTGGTTTCCCACAATTGCTCCGCATTCATTTCGCCCAGGCCCTTATAGCGCTGGATCGCGAGCCCCTTGCGCCCCGCCGCCAGAATCGCCTCGAGCAATTGCGATGGCCGCGCGACCATCGTGCTGCCCTTCGCCGGGGCGACCGTTGCCTGCGCTACGGGTTCCTCGTCGGCCGCATCCGCTGCGGCATCGGCTTCGGCCTGGACCGCCGCTGCGGCCTTGCTCGACACGATCCGCGCGGTCTGTTCGTAGGCCTCTTGCTGCTCGACCGCGAGCGCATGGAGCTTGCGCGCCTCGGCCGAGCCCAGGAACGCGCCCTCGATCGTGTGGCGATCGGTCACGCCGCGCCACACGCGCTCGACATGGAAGCCGCTATCGTCGGCAAGCCGCGCCGACCAGCGCGCCTCAGGGTCGCCGGCATCGAGCCCGCGCACCACTTGCACCACCACCGCACGCCGCGCCTCGGGGTCGAGCGCCGGATCGAGCGCACCACCCATCGCCAGCGCCTCGACGATCGTCGGCTCATAGCGCCGCGGCACATAGCGCATCAGCGTGCGCATCCGCCGCGCATGGTCGACGAGCGAGCGCAGATCGGCACCCGAGCGCGATCCGCCAGCACTTTCCAGCACCGTGCTCGACACGCCATTCTCGACCAGATATTCGTCGAGCGCGTTATCGTCCTTGAGGTACACCTCGGAGCGCCCGCGCGTCGCCTTATACAGCGGCGGCTGCGCGATATAGAGGTGCCCGTTGGTGATGATGTCGGGCATCTGGCGATAGAAGAAGGTCAGCAACAGCGTGCGGATATGCGCGCCGTCCACGTCTGCGTCGGTCATGATGACGATCTTGTGGTAGCGCAGCTTTTCCACGTTGAAATCGTCGCGGCCGATGCCGGTGCCCATCGCCTGGATCAGCGTGCCGATTTCCTTGGACGACAGCATCCGGTCGAAGCGCGCGCGCTCGACGTTCAGGATCTTGCCGCGCAGCGGGAGGATCGCCTGGAAATGCCGGTCGCGGCCCTGCTTGGCCGAACCGCCAGCCGAATCGCCCTCGACCAGGAACAGTTCGGACTTGGCCGGATCGCGCTCCTGGCAATCCGCCAGCTTGCCCGGCAGCGAGGCGATGTCCATCACGCCCTTGCGCCGCGTCAGCTCGCGCGCCTTCTTGGCGGCTTCGCGGGCGGCGGCGGCATCGATGATCTTGGCGACGATCGCCTTGCCATGCGCCGGATTCTCCTCGAGCCATTCGGCGAGCTTGTCGGCCATCAGGCTTTCGAGCGGCTGGCGCACTTCGGACGAGACGAGCTTGTCCTTGGTCTGGCTGCTGAACTTCGGGTCGGGCAGCTTGACCGAAACGATCGCGGTCAACCCCTCGCGCATGTCGTCGCCGGTCAGCGTGACCTTCTCCTTCTTCAGGAGCCCCGACTTCTCGGCATAATTGTTGAGCGTGCGCGTCATCGCCGCGCGGAACGCCGCCATGTGCGTACCGCCGTCGCGCTGCGGGATGTTGTTGGTGAAGGCGAGGACGTTCTCGTAATAGGAGTCGTTCCACTCCAGCGCGACGTCGATCGTCACGTCGTCGCGCGTGCCCGCGATCGCCACCGGCTCGGGCATCAGCGGGATCTTGTTGCGATCGAGATATTTCACGAACGCAGCGATGCCGCCCTCATAATAAAGCTCGACCGTCTTCACCTCTTCGTGGCGCGCATCGTTGAGATACAGCCGCACGCCCGAATTGAGGAACGCCAGCTCGCGATAGCGATGCTCGAGTTTGTCGAAATCGAATTCGGTGATCTTGAAGGTGGCCGGGCTCGGGAAGAACGTAACGCGCGTGCCCTTGCGCCCCGGCGCGGGGCCGACGACCTTGAGCGGCGCCACCGCATCCCCGAACGCGAAGCGCATGTAATGCTCCTGCCCGTCGCGCCAGATCGTCAGATCGAGCCATTCGGACAGCGCATTCACCACCGACACGCCGACGCCGTGCAGACCGCCCGACACCTTGTATGCGTTATCGTCGGACGTGTTCTCGAACTTACCACCGGCATGGAGCTGGGTCATGATGACCTCGGCTGCCGAAACGCCTTCCTCGGTGTGGATGCCGGTCGGAATGCCGCGGCCATTGTCCTCGACCGACACCGATCCATCGGCGTTCAGCGTAATGTCGATCCGGTCGCAATGCCCGGCCAGAGCCTCGTCGATCGCATTGTCCGACACCTCGAACACCATGTGGTGGAGGCCGGAGCCATCGTCGGTATCGCCGATATACATGCCGGGGCGTTTGCGCACCGCGTCAAGGCCTTTGAGCACCTTGATCGAGTCCGCGCCATAATCGTTGGTATTGGGGTCTTCTGCCATGCCAAGCCTATAGGGTCGCGGGCACGAAAACGGAAGCAAAATGGCGCTTCCCGGCCCGGGACGCGCAGAGCCCCGGGCCGGATACGGCTATTTTTCGGTAATGAAGGGCAATTGCCCGCTCCCGGCGCTATAGGTCGGCAGCTTGCCGTCCCATTTCTCGATCGCGCGCTGGCGCAGGATCGCGGGGTTGGCGCGCAACGCATCGCCTTCGATCTGCGAGGCCTTGGCCTTGCCCTCGGCATCGGCAATGCGCGCATCGGCATTGGCCTTGACCGTCGCCACGTTGGCCTGCGCCGCAAGCGCCGCCTGTTCATTGGCGATCTTGGTGTTGATCTGGCTCAGCACTTGGTCGGGCACGCGGATGTTCGACGCCCAATAGAGCTGCTCGACATGCAGCCCGACCGGCTCAAAATAGCGCGCGACATCGCGCTGCACTGCCGACAGCAACGCCGCCTTTTTGGGCCCGTAAATCTCCTCGATCCCCAGCCCGGCCGCTTCCTCGTTCAACGCGCTGCGCACCGCATTGCGCAGCGGCCCGGCGACGATCCCGGCCATGTCGATCCGGTATTTCTGGAACAGGATCGGCGCCTTCACCGGATCGACGCGATACGCGACCGACACGTCCGCCGACAGGTTGAGCCCGTTGCGATCCTGGAACGGAAATTCCTCATCGCTCTGGCTCTGCTCGGTCGAGGATTTGGTCCAGGCATAGGTCGAGGTGTAGATCGGATATTCATAGATGTTGGTGCCGACCGGCGTGAAATACCAGCCCACGCCCAGCGCATGGTCGGACACGCCCGCCGAACTGCCGAAATTGCTCACCTTGATGCCGACATGCCCCGGCTCGACCCGGCTGCACGAACTCATCGGCACGATCGCAATCAGCGGGATCACCAGCAGCGGCACGAAACGAACGAACTTAGTCATGGTCCTTGTCCAGCAAGAGGAGAGTGAATTCGCGCGTCAGCGCGGTGACCGACAGAAAGCCTGCCACCAAAGCAACGAGCGCGATCACCGCGGCCGCGGCATCCGCCGCGTCGCTGTGCAAATTGAACAGCGTCGGGATGACGAACGCGAAACAGGCCAGCTCGCACACGAGCAGCCCTGCGCAGCGCAAGCCGAAGCCGACGAGCCACAGATCCAGCGATTTCATGAAAGAGCTTTGCCCCGGAACGCCCCCGATAGGATGCCGGGGCCGCAGCGCTTCATCGGAAGCGCAAGGGGGAATATCTGCCTGTTACGGGTGCGACACAATGGCAATCGGGATGCACGGCGTGCAATCGTGGATGCGGCGGGTGCAGGGTGTGTCAACGCGCCCACTAAAGGCAATAGTTCAAATATTTAGTAGAGACCTCGTCCGATCCGCTGCTATGGTCGGCAATGATATGGTCTGGGGGCAGGCCGCAAATTTGGGGGTATGAATGCGAAACCGTGGAACGTGGCTGTGCTCGGTTGCGATTCTCTGCCTGTCTGGATGCGGCGGCAGCGACGGCGGTCCGCAAAGCGCCGGAAGTACACCCGCTACGCCTGCCCCACCGCCAACCAATGCGTCGCTTACGAATCTTCAATACAGTCAGTCCTTCGTGAATGACGCCGCATCGGCAACGGTCGCGCTCGATCTCACGACAAAAACCGGACTTTCGGGCAGCAGCAGCGGAAGCACGCTGACGATCAGTTACGATGCCAAAAGCCAAGGCTATACGGTGTCGGTGGATGGCCGCAGCCAGACCTTCACGCCAGCGGATATTAAGGCCGATTCCACCAACGCCCAGACCGAAACCCTGTATCAGAAGACCGACGGCACCAACCGCGATTATCTGACGCTGGTGAAGGTCCCCTTCACCAGCACTCAGGCCACACAATATGTCGGTTTGGGCTTCTGGCAGCGCAATGTCGTGACCGGCACGCGCCAGGACACAAATTACGCGACCTTCACTTATGGTTTGCCAAGCGACGCCGCCGCCGTGCCGCGCACCGGTACCGCCGCCTTTCGTATCGATGCGTTCGGCTTCGTATCGAAGCCCGGGCAAGAACCGCTTTCGTTTCAAGGGCAGGGAACGTTCAGCGTGGATTTCGCGGCGGGTGTGTTTTCAGCGCAAACCTACAATACCGAAACGGGGTTGGTCACCGGTCACGGAATCGTGGGGGGCGGCATCGACTTGATCGCGGCCGGGCACCTCACCTCGGGCAACGGTTTTTCCGGCAACGCCTTGTATGAGGGGCAATATGGCAGCGCGGGCGGCACGCTGAACGGTCGCTTCTACGGTCCAACGGCCCAGGAATTGGGGGCAAGCTTCAACGGCCAGGGCACCGATGGATTCGCCGTCGCCGGTTCCTTCACCGGCCAGCGCGATACAAGCGCGACAGTGGCCAACCTCACATTGACGAACCTAACGCAGCCGCAGCTCTTCTACACGCAGTTCGGCTATGGCTTGGTCGGCCAGCTGAATCAGCAAAACGCTGAAACCTTTACCTATTCTCCGCCGACCTCAGACCTAAATGGTGGTCAGTTCACCCTCGCCGACAAGGTTGCGAGCAGCAAGGCGAACTTCACCACCTACCGCAAGACCTTCACCGGTTCCTTCGAAAGTCAGGACGTAACGCTCGAACTGTACAAACCCGGCGCGCAAAATAGCGAGCTGGCGCTGACCTATGCCAGCTTCGGCCACTGGGCCACCAAGACGCGCTTCGGGGTCGGCACGGCACCGGTCGATCAATATTTTGCCTACGGGCTTTCGACCCCCGCGCGGCTGCTGTCGGGCAAAACCGGCACGGGCCATTATGCTGGCGTTGTATACGGCACCGCTGCGGCAACTGCGGCGCGCTACGATGTGAAGGGTTCGTCGCAATTCGACGTGGATTTCAGCAAGCAAAGCTATTCGGGCGCACTGGCAATGACCGGCACCCCGACCAATGGCGGCACTGCGGTCGACTTTGGAAGCTTCGATTTCGCCGGGAAACTGGGCTATTCCGCAACAAGCACCGCTAACATCACGCGCAGTGGTGTGGCGGTTGGCCAGATCAGCCCGCAATTCTACGGGCCGGACGGCGAGGAAATTGCCGGACCGTTCTCGTTGCAGAGCCCGGCGAACAGCGCCGCCGGTTATGCCACCATCACCGGCGTGGCGGCAGCCAAGCGGCAGTGATGGCTGGCTTGACGCTGGCGCTCGCAGCGCCAGCGGCGGTGGCGGTGGCCGGTCAGACCGCGCCGCCCACGACCCATTTGCAGGACTTATCCGCGATCGACGTCTTCGGCCTCGCCGACCGCGCGCGCGCAGCCGGCCGGATCGACGATGCCACCGGCTTCTATGACGCGCTGGCGCATGATCCCAACGCCGATGTCCGCGCGGAAGCACGGTTTCGCAAAGGGATGATGCTTGCCGATCTTCGGCGCTACCGCGAGGCGGCGCTTGCCTTCCGTGCCGTGCTTGACGAACAACCCAAAGCCGCGCGTGCGCGGCTCGAGCTGGCGCGCATGCTGGCCGCGCTTGGTGACGAACGCGCTGCCCGCCGCGAACTCCGCCAGGCGCAAGCCACGGGCCTGCCGGGCTCAGTTGCCGCAGCGGTAGGACAGTTCGATCAAATCCTGCGCTCCCACAAGCGCTTCGGCGGGTCGTTCGAACTGGCGCTGGCACCCGACTCCAACGTCAATCGTGCAACGCAGGTGCGGACGCTCGATACCATCATCGCGCCGCTGACGCTCTCGAACGACGCCCGCGCGCAATCTGGCGTCGGGCTACGCCTGGCTGGACAAGGGTATGCCCGCCTCGGTTTAGCGGATGGCCTCGCACTGGTTCCACGCCTCTCCACGCTGGCAAATCTATACCGCGCATCCCAGTTTAACGACATTTCCGGAACTGCGTTGATCGGCTTCGAATGGCAGCGTCAGAAAGACCGGTTCAGCCCGTCCATTGGCCGAACATGGCGCTGGTATGGCGGCGCGCTCTACGCGCACACAGATGCGGTATCGCTCGACTGGCTGCACATCCTCGGTCGCCGTGCGCAATTGGTCGTCAGCGGGAGCGCAAGCAAGGCGACGTACCGGCGCAATGATCTGCAAGACGGCGCGATCGGCGATCTTAACGTGTCGATTGAACGCGCTTTGTCAGCCAAAGCTGGCGCAAGCATCGGCGTTTCGATCACACGGCAAACCGCCCGTGATCCGGGATACGCCACGAAAGCGGCAGGCGTTTCAGCGCTCGGCTGGCGCGAACTCGGCCAGACGACCGTGTTCGTTTCGGGAGGATTGCGGCGAACCGAGGGCGATGCCGCCCTCTTCCTGTTCGGCGACCGGCGCCGCGAATGGTTGATGACAGCACGCGCAGGGGCAACCTTCCGGCAACTTAAAATCGGTGCTTTCTCCCCTTATATTCGGGTCAGCTATGAGCGGAATGCCTCCAGCTTGCAGCTTTACCAATACGCACGCACCGCCAGCGAAGTCGGCATCACTCGCGCGTTCTGAACCGTCGGTATGCGCCACCAATTCTGTCCTACAAGCGCCGCCTTTGCTATACCGGCCCTGTGCTTTGACAAAACCGCTCCCGCCCAGCTCCACACCACATCCCAAGCGTTTTTACCCTAACTTTCCCCTAACCTTCCGCCGCTCACCTCACCCGCCCGCCCCAAGCGTCAGCCGCACCGCCGCCGCATCAAGCTCCGCAAACAACGCGGGCTCGGTGCCGGTCATCCACACTTGCCCCGTCCCCGCCAGCCGCTCGAACAGCGCGGCGCGGCGCACGGGATCGAGATGCGCGGCCACTTCGTCGAGCAGCAGGATCGGTGGCGCGCCGGTGCGTTCCGCCACCAGCCCGGCATGGGCGAGGATCAGCCCAAGCAGCAGCGCCTTCTGTTCGCCGGTCGAGCACAAGGCCGCCGCTTGCCCCTTGCCGAGATGCGTCACCGCCAGATCGCTGCGATGCGGCCCGACCAGCGCGCGGCCCGCCGCCGCATCGCGCGCGCGGCTCTGCGCCAGGTCGGTGGCGAGCGTCGCGCCACCGCCGGTCCACCCTTCGAGGCGAAGCCCGGCGCGCGCAAACGGCCCTTCGGGCTGATCGGCCAGCCGTTCGCCAAGTGACGCCACCGTTGCGCGCCGTGCCGCGTCGATCGCCGCGCCGTGTTCGGCCATTTGCGCCTCCAGCGCGGCCAACCAGTCGCGGTCGGGCGGGCCCTCCTCCCCCAGCAGACGGTTGCGCGCGCGCATCGCCGCTTCGTAGCGATTGGCATGGACGGCGTGACCGGGGCTGAGCGCCAGCGTCAGCCGGTCGAGAAAACGCCGCCGCTCGCCCGCCGGCTCGACGAACAGCCGGTCCATCGCCGGGGTCAGCCACAGCACCGTCAGCCACTCCGCCAGCGCCGTCGCCGCCACCGCCGCGCCTTGCACGCGCACGATCCGGCGTTCGGGCGCGGCGGCTTGGGTCCCCGTAGCGATCGCCACGTCGCCGACCAGCTCCGCTGCCACGCCGAAGCCGCCGCGCCCGCTTTGCCGCGCCATTTCGCCGAGACTCGCGCGGCGCAAACCCCGCCCCGGTGCCAGCAGCGACACGGCTTCGAGCACATTGGTCTTGCCCGCGCCATTTTCGCCGGTCAGCACGACAAAGCCCGGCCCCGGCGCGATCGCCAGATCGGCATGGTTGCGGAAATCGGTCAGGACCAGGCGCGTCAGCATCGCATCCGCTCTACCCTGTCGCACAGCTTTCGCAATTTCCGCGCAGCTTTCAGGAACCAAGGCGGCGCTGATGCGCTGCCGCGCCGAAGGAGACCGTCGATGCGCTTGCCCCTGATCACCCCCGCCGACCTGACCGAGCAGCAAAAGCCGCTTTATGAGGATATGAAGGCGGGCATCGCCTCCAATTTCAACGTGTTCAAGACGGTCGATGCCGATGGCGCGCTGATCGGCCCGTGGAATCCCTGGCTACATGAACCCGTGATCGGCAAGGCGGTGTGGGAGCTGACCAAGGCGATGACCGCGCAAGCGACGCTCGACGACAAGCCGCGCCAGATCGCCATTCTGGTGTGCGGCGCGCATTTCGATGCCGCTTACGAGATCTATGCGCATATCGCGGTGGCAGAGCACGAGCAGATGTCGCCGCAGCGGCTGTCGGAGCTGTGCGCCAACATCAAGCCGCGCGACCTCTCGGCGCAAGAAAGCGTCGCCTATGATGTCGCTTTCGCGCTGGTCAATGGCGGCGTCCTGCCCGAGCCGTGCTACCGCCTCGCGGTCGACACGTTCGGCCAGCATGGCACCAATGAACTGATCTATCTGGTCGGGCTGTATGCACTGGTGTCGATGACGCTCAACGGCTTCAACGTGCCGGTGCCCGAGCGCGAATAACGTCGATTTTTCTTAAAGAGCGATCCCCGAACGTCCGTTCGGGCAGAGCCTGTCGAAGCCCCGCCCCCGGTCAAGCGAGCCCATCGCCTGCGGCGGAGCCCTTTGACAGGCTCAGGGCGAACGGGGATGGGGAACGAGTCGTTTGAACGAGATCGTGACCGAATCAGGCGGCAGCCGGGGCCGCGTCCGCGCGCCGCTGGCTGAGGTAGGAGGCCATTTCCGGCCCCAGCTCGCGCTGCGCCTTCAGATAGGCGGTCGGCGTCGCGATCCCCAAGCGCGCGCGCGCCGTATCGATCGGCTCCGCCAGCAGCGCCTCATAATCCTCGCCCGAAAGCCACTGCGCGCGGCGGCCATGGCGATAGCCTTCCCACACCGCGCGGGCGAACAGCGTGTTGCCGGTCGCCTTCAAACTCTTCAGCGCCGCTGCCACCGCGATGAACGCCCAGCCGAGCCCGCCGACCTGCGCATAACTGAACGCGACCAAGCACGCCTCGCCCAGCGATTCGTCGGCTTTATAGCCGGTCAGCA
Source organism: Sphingomonas echinoides ATCC 14820 (assembly GCF_000241465.1). GTDB lineage: Bacteria > Pseudomonadota > Alphaproteobacteria > Sphingomonadales > Sphingomonadaceae > Sphingomonas > Sphingomonas echinoides. The sequence continues at coordinate 2,580,580 of NZ_JH584235.1, read as the reverse complement.
CATGCCAGATGTCATGCGTGTCGCGCACACGGCGGCCGAACCACGCATAGGGATGCTGGACCTGATCTTCGCTGATCACCTTGCTGACCGCGACCAGCCCGTCGGCGGAATAGCCCGTCGTCTCGAGGAAATGGCGATAGGCGGCACCAACCGTGCCGGGCGCGAAGCGCGCAACGAACGCCGGATCGGAGAAGCGCGCCGCCAGCTCGACTTGCTCCGAAGCGAGCCGCCCGCCCTGCGTGGTCGCGATCAGCCGCGCATAGTTCATTGGCGCATTGCCGACGTTCAGCGCGCGCATGATGCGGAACACTTGTGTCGTGTCATCGCCATTGGCGAGCAGCTTGCGAATGGCGTCGAACGCCGTACGCCAGTCGCGACGCCCGGTCGTACCCGGAAAAGGCGGAAGCTTGGCCATCGATTCGATCCTTGCTGACACGAGTGTCAATAAAGAATGACGGGCTGCGCGTCAATGCAGACTCATATTAGGTGCCGTATCCACTCTACGAGGCCGAGCGCAGCCGCCGCGAGCGCAAAAAATAACATAGCAACACCGACGCCTTCGATCAGAGCGGACAGGTAAAATGCAACGACCTTATGTCGAAAAGCTCTAAGGATGTTCCACAGGGAAAGGTAACCGTAAAATCGGTAACCCGTCGGCTCACGAGTTACAAAGTACGCCCCCACCGGTATGATCGGCAGCCAAAGCGCCGTCACAAAATATAGCTTCAAATATGCAGCCCCAAAGTCCGGCTCTCTTAGCCATCCGTACAGACCAAACCCGAACCCATTCATCCTGTAGAGAGGAGGCGCACTCTCTATTGGACTGACAAAATCCAGCCACGTCTTCGATACCGGATGAGATTGAGGCACGGGTGGTCTTAGAGAATCAAAGCGACCAGCCCAAACGTTTCGCGACCGCTCAGATTCTCGCGGCCCCTCCATATCAAACCCGCATCGGCATCAGCACATACAAAGCGGCCGATTTGTCATTCTCGCGGATCAGCGTCGGTGCGGCGGCGTCGGCCAGATGCACTTCGATCGTGTCGCCCTGAAGCTGGCCGAGAATATCGAGCAAATAGCGGCTGTTGAAGCCGATCTCGAAGCCCATCGAGGTATATTCGCCCGGCACTTCTTCCGCCGCCGTGCCGTTTTCGGGGCTGGTCACCGACAGGATGATCTTGTCACGGTCGAGCGCCATCTTCACCGCGCGCGTCTTTTCGGTCGCGATCGTGCTGACGCGGTCAACGCCCTCTTCGAAGCTGCGCGGATCGATCTTGAGGATCTTGTCATTGCCCGTCGGGATGACGCGCGAATAATCGGGAAAGGTGCCGTCGATCAGCTTGGATGTGAGCAGCGCCTGGCCCAGATCGAAGCGGATCTTGGTCGCCGACATCGACACGCCGACCGACCCATCGACTTCGTCGAGCAGCTTGCGCAGTTCGGCCACGCACTTCCGCGGAATGATGATGTCAGGCATACCCTCGGCCCCTTCCGGGCGCGGCATGGTGATGCGCGCCAGACGGTGGCCGTCGGTGGCGGCAGCCTTCAGCACCGGCAGCGGGTCTTCCGACACGTGCCAGAAAATGCCGTTCAGATAATAGCGCGTTTCCTCGGTCGAAATCGCGAAGCGCGTCTTGTCGATGATCTGCTTGAGCGTCTCGGCGGGCAGTTCGAACGACACTGGCAGTTCGCCCTCGGCGATCACCGGGAAATCGTCGCGCGGCAGCGTGCCGAGCTGGAATTTGGCGCGCCCGGCCATGATCGTCAGCTTGCCGTCAGCGGCGGCGAGCGAAACCTGGCTGCCTTCGGGCAGCTTGCGGCAAATGTCGAACAGCGTGTGCGCCGACACCGTGGTCGACCCCGGCTGATCAACTGCGGCCGCGACCGTCTCGTTGATTTGCAAGTCCAGGTCGGTCGCCATCAGCTTGAGGCCGCCCTCGGCGGTCGCCTCGATCAGCACGTTGGAGAGGATCGGAATGGTGTTGCGCCGTTCCACCACCGATTGGACGTGGCTCAAGCCCTTCAACAGAGTCGCCCGTTCGATCGTCGCCTTCATGTCGTTCCCCCGGGCCCAACGCCCACTTCACTCCCGCCGGACGCGCACGCGTCGGGGGCAATTCGCCGTGTCTCTTTCCTTAAACATAAAAGGGGCCGGGGCAAGCGCCCCGACCCCCGTTTTACGCCTGCAAACAGGCAGCTTGCATCAGAAGCGGACACCCAGCCCGGCAACGACCTGATGACGGTCGGTGTCGACGCTGAAATTGTTGGTGTTGCCGCCATTGGCATATTCCAGCCGCGCATCGCCATAGTTGGAATAGCGATATTCGAGCTTGGCATAGGTGGTGCGGCCGATCTTCTGCTCGACACCCGCGCCAACGCGGTAGCCATCGAGGTTATAGTGCGCCCCGGTTGTGGTGGTGCCGTTGTTCGCGGTCAGATCGAGGCGATCATTGGTGTAACCACCCTTGGCGTAGATCAACGTCTTCGGCGCGACGACATAACCGATGCGGGCACCGGCATACAGATCGCGGCCCTGCTTGACGCGGCCATAGCCGAGCGCGGCGGCGCTGGTCGGCGCGTTGCTGACATCGCCGGTCGAGCCGGTAACTTCGCCTTCGGCACCGATCACGAAGCGGTTGAGCGCCACGTCATAGCCGAAATCGCCACCATAGGTCAGGCCGTCGGCCTTGCGATCGCTGCTGATGCTGGAATTGGGACCGCGGCCCGGCTGCAGCTTGTCATAGCCGAGGATGACGCCGACGCGCGGGCCGGTGAAGGTCGCGTCGTCGCGCGCCGGCGGTGGGCCGTCCTGAGCGAAGGCGGGGGCGGCCAGGCCGAGGCCGAAAGCGGCGGCGGTGGCGGTGAGGGCTAGCTTACGCATTGGGGTAACTCCGTTGGTACATCCCACTGATACTGTGTGGGGAACCCTCAAATAGGCAGCCCGGCCGAGAGTTGCATGAACCTCAGACAACGAGGAAAACCGTTGCTTTTGCGTCACACGGGGTTGAAAGGCAGGCCATGGATTCCAACGCCCAGATGCCGCCACGAAAGGGCCGCGATTTCATCGCCCGCCACGGCGAAACGGTGTTCAATGTGGTCGGGCGGTTGCAGGGCGACCATGCTCACACCCCGCTGACCCGCGCCGGTTTTGCCCAGGCCGAGGAAATGGGGCGGGCGCTGCGGAAAAATCTCGGGACCAAACCGGCACTGACGCTATGGGCCTCCCCCACCGGACGCGCGCTGCAGACGCTCGCGGTGATCGCCGAGCATCTCGACCTCGACTGGCACAAGGCGCAGACCGATTCGCGGCTGGTCGAAATCGAGACAGGCGCTTGGGGCGGGCGCTATTATGCCGATCTGGCCGCCGAGGGCGCGCGCGTGGTCGATCGGACGGCGGGGCTGCTGTTTCCAGCGCCCGATGGCGAAACCTATCCCGAGATTGCGGCGCGCGTATCAGGCTGGCTGGCGGACACGGCCGATGACGACGGCGACCGGCTCGTCATCATGCACGGCATTTCCAGCCGGGTGCTGCGCGGGGTGATGACGGGCGCGGCGGACGTGCCCGGTTTCGACGCCCCCGCCGCGCCGGGATTGCCACAAGGGTCGGTGGTGATGATCGATCGCGGGATCGAAAGCGTGGTGCATCTCGGCCTCGGGCACGCGCCTGCATGATGCGGCGGGTGGCGGTTTTGCTGGTCCTGCTCGCCGCTCCTGCCGCCGCACGCGAATCGCTCGGCGTGTTCGATCGCTGGGGGGCCTTTACCGATCCGTCTCCGCTGCGCTGCTACGCGATTGCCGCCCCGGCGCAGTCGGGCGGGGCGTCCGCCTGGCGACCGTTCGCCAGCATCGCCACCTGGCCGGGGCAAGGCGTGCGCAACCAGCTCCACATCCGTCTCAGCCGCGAACGCAACCCGCAATCGCGCGTCACGCTGTCGGTGGGCGAGCGGCGCTTCGATCTGGTCGCGGGCAATGCCGATGCCTGGGCCCCCGATGCGCGCACCGACGCCACGATCGTCACCGCGATTCGCTCCAGTCGCAGCATGAGTGTCGAGACGCTCGCCAAAAGCGGCGCGCCGTTCGCCGATGTCTATGCGCTGCGCGGGGCCGCCACCGCGATCGACGCAGCGTCGCTGGGGTGCCTCAGGCGCTGATATAGCCGCGCAAGCCCGCGACCAGATGATCGAAGGTCGCGCGGATCCTGGCAACGCTGCGCAGATCCTCATGCGTGACGACCCAGGTTTCCAGCGCCACCGCCACGGTATCGGGCAACACCCGCACCAGCTCGGGGTCGCGCATGGCCAGCCCGATCTGGCAAAAGCCTATCCCCAAGCCCGCGCGAATCGCCGCAAGCTGGGCGAGGTCATGATCGCTGCGAAAGCCGAAGCGCTCGAGATCGATCGGCCAGCCTTGCGCGCGCATTCCGCGCAGGATGGCATTGTCATGCTCGACGCCGATGATGCGATGCTGCGCGAGCTCGGCAATGCTGTGCGGCACGCCGTGTTCGGCCAGATAGTCGCGCCGTGCATGCAGGCCGAGCGGCACATCGCCGATGCGCTGCGCAACCAGCGCCTCCTGCGTCGGGCGGACCATGCGCACCGCGATATCCGCCTCGCGGCGCAGGACGTCTTCGTTGCGATTGGTCGGCGACAAGTCGATCATCAGCCCTGGATGCGCGCGCTGTAACCCCGCGAGGATCGGCGGCAGCACTTCGACCGCGATGATCTCGCTCGCCGAAATGCGCACGCGCCCGGCGACCTCGGCCGAAACGCTCGCTGCACGGACGAAGGCGGCGGCGGCATGGTCCATCGCCTCGGCATGGCCGGCCACGGCCCGCCCGGCCTCGGTCGGTTGCAGGCCACCGGGCGTGCGGGTGAACAGCGCTGCCCCCGTCGCCACCTCCAGTTCGGCAATCCGTCGCCGCACCGTCGGCTGCGCAATGTCGAGCAGCCGCGCCGCCCCCGACAGGCTCCCCGTCCGCAGCACGGCGAGAAAGGCGCGCTGGCGTTCCCAGTCGATCGAGTCGATGCTCATCCTTTTTGTATAGGCTGCCTGCCAGTTCCTGACAATTTTCGACACCCGCTCGTGCGCGTATCTCAGGGGCATCGCAACAGGAGGCGCAGATGACCGACAAAACGGCTTTGATCTTGGGTGCCAATGGCGGCGTCGGTGGGGAAACCGCGCGGGCGCTGGTCGCGCAGGGCTGGCAAGTCCGCGCGCTGACACGGACACCACGAGCGCCGCAGCAGGGCTTTAGCTGGATCGACGGCGATGCGCTGGACGCCGCTGCGGTGTTGAATGCAGCGCGCGGCGTCGATGCGATCGTCCATGCCGTCAACCCGCCCGGCTATCGCAACTGGAACACGCTGGTATTGCCGATGCTCGACAACAGCATCGCCGCCGCCGAGGCTGTCGGCGCGCGGCTCGCTTTGCCGGGGACGATCTACAATTACGACGTTCGCACCATCACCGTCGCCAAGGTCGATTCACCGCAGCAGCCGGTGACGCGCAAAGGCGCGATCCGCGTCGCGATGGAGCAGCGCATCGAAGCCGCCTGCCGCCGCGGAATGCGTGGCCTCATCCTGCGCGCGGGCGATTATTTCGGCCCGCGCCCCGGCGGCAGCTGGCTGTCGCAGGGCATGGTCACGCCGGGCAAGCCGGTGCGATCGATCCTCTATCCCGGTGACCGCGGAGTCGGGCATAGCTGGGCCTATCTGCCCGATGTCGGCGAAACCTTCGCCCGCCTGCTTGAGCGCGACGCCACGCTGCCCGCCTTCGCGCGCTTTCATTTCGCGGGCTATTACGATCCTGACGGCACGCTCTTCCCCGATGCGATCCGCCATGCTGTCGGCGACCCCGCGCTGCCGCTGCGGCGGATGCCCTGGGCGCTGCTCCCGCTGATCGCGCCGTTCAACGCGACGATGCGCGAATTGATCGAGATGCGCCCCTTCTGGCGCCACCCGCTCGCGCTCGACAATCGCGACTTGGTGGCGACGCTGGGCGCGGAACCGCACACCCCACTCGACCAGGCAATGGCCACGACGCTGCACGCGCTGGGCTGCTTGCCGCACGAAAACCGGCGGGAGTAGAAAAAGCGGGCATTTTAGCCTATGTGCCCCGGATGCAGACAGCTCCAGCCCTCTCCATGCCCATTCCGGGGCATATCGATCCCGTACCCGTGCCACGCGCGCTGGTGCCGCGCAGCGACGGGCGAATCGATTTGCTCGGCCTGTCCAAGGCCGATCTGCGGATGGCGCTGGAGACCTCGCAGCTCGACCCCAAACAGGCGAAATTGCGCGCCAAGCAATTGTGGCACTGGATCTACAATCGCGGCGTCACCGATTTTGCGCTGATGACCGACATTTCCAAGGCGATGCAGCCGTGGCTGGAACAGCGTTTCACGATCAGCCGCCCGCAAGTGGTCGAAGCGCAAGTGTCGACCGACGGCACGCGCAAATGGCTGCTGCGCACCGATGACGGCAATGATTATGAGATGGTGTTCATCCCCGACGCCGATCGCGGCACGCTGTGCGTGTCGAGCCAGGTCGGCTGCACGCTCAACTGCCGCTTCTGCCACACCGGCACGATGCGGCTGGTGCGCAACCTGACGCCGGGCGAGATCGTCGGCCAGGTGATGCTCGCGCGCGATGCGCTGGGCGAATGGCCGAGCCAGCCCGAGGGGCGGATGCTCACCAACATCGTGATGATGGGCATGGGCGAGCCGCTCTACAATTTCGACAATGTCCGCGATGGCCTGAAGATCGTGATGGATGGCGACGGCATCGGCCTGTCGCGCCGCCGCATCACGCTGTCGACCAGCGGCGTGGTGCCGCTGATGGCGCGCGCGGGCGAGGAAATCTCGGTCAACCTCGCCGTGTCGCTCCACGCCGTCACCAACGAGATCCGCGACGAGATCGTGCCGATCAACCGCAAATATAAGCTCGAGCAGGTGTTGCAGGCGTGCGCCGATTATCCGGGCGCCAACAATGCGCGGCGCATCACTTTCGAATATGTCATGCTGAAGGACAAGAATGACAGCGACGCCGATGCGCGCGAGCTGGTGCGCCTGCTGAAGAAATATGATCTGCCCGCCAAGGTGAACCTGATCCCGTTCAACCCCTGGCCCGGCGCGCCCTATGAATGTTCGACGCCCGAGCGGATCAAAGCCTTCTCCAACATCGTGTTCGATGCCGGCATCAGCGCACCGGTGCGCACCCCGCGCGGCCGTGACATCGATGCCGCCTGCGGGCAGTTGAAGACCGCGAGCGAAAAGAAGACGCGCGCCGAACTCGACCGGCTGGCCGAGGAAAAGCAGGCGGCGCTGGGCTGACCGCCCTGTGTTCCTGCGAAGGCGGGAGCACAGCGGCACCTTGTCTGCCTTCGCCGCGCGCGCCACAAGTCGCGACGGCGGAATGTGCGGCACGGTGGATGCCGGGACAAAGCCCGGCATGACGGAAGCACCGTGGATCTGACGACAATCGGCTTATCGGCAGGGGCTGGCATTCTGGGTGGCGCGATGAACGCGCTGGCGGGTGGCGGCACCTTCGCCACGCTGCCCGCGCTGATCGCGCTCGGCCTGCCCGCCAACACCGCCAACGCCACCTCCAACCTCGCTTTGCTGCCGGGGGCTGCGACCAGCGCCTGGGCGTTTCGCGACGAATTGCAGCCGATCGGCGGCGTCCGCATCCGCTTGCTCGCCGCGATCACCTTTGGCGGCGGGCTGGCCGGCAGCGCGCTGCTGTGGGCAACGCCGACGCATGTGTTCGACTTGCTGATCCCGTGGCTGCTGCTGTTCGCCTTCGTCGTCATCACCTTCGGCAAGCGCGCCGCCGATGCGTTGCACAGCCGCGTCACCATCACGCCGCATGTGCTGATCGTCGTGCAGGCGGCGCTCGGCATTTACGGCGGCTATTTCGGCGGCGGGGTCGGGTTGATGACCACCGCCGTCTATGGCCTGCTTGCAAACGTCTCGCCGCGCGCCCTGTTCGCGCCGCGCACCTTGATGCTGGCGATCGCCAATGCCGCGGCCGCGATCGTGTTCATCGCGGCCGGGCTGATCGCCTGGGCCGCGTGTCTGCCGATGCTGGTCGGCGCGGTCCTTGGCGGCTGGATCGGCGCGCATATCGGCAAGCGCTTGCCACACGGCGTGGTGCGCATCTGGACCTTGTTCGTCACCGGCGCGACCACTTTGGTGTTTTTCTGGCGCGCCTATTTCTGAAGCGCGAGCAAGGCCGCGACGATCTTGCCGTCATCCTGCTCGTCGATGGTCGCTTTATAGGCGCCGCGCATCTTGGTCACTTCGGCCTGCCATTGCTCGGGCTTGAGCTTGGGCTGCGCGAGGATCAAATCGGGCGAATGGCACGCCGTGCAGTTGACCGTCACGATGTCGGCGCTGGCGGGCAGCGTCACCGTCTCATCGGGCAAAGTGATGCTTTGCGAGGTCAGCGCGATCGGCGCGCCCGTGCCGCCACCGCGCAGCGACTCGGGCGTGGCATAGCGTTCGCACCCCGCCAGCAGCGCGACCGCCGCCAGCGCAACGATCGTTCCAAGCCGCCGCATCATGCCTGCGTTACCTTCATCGTCTCGATGCTGTTGCGCATATAGCCGCCGGGGTTCCAGATCGGATCAAAGCGTTGCGTTGCGCCGCTGGTGTTGGTGGTGCGCACCGCCACCGTCTGCGCGCCCGGCGGCACTGACGCCGCCCAGCGCCGGAAACCATAGCGCCCCGCATCGTGCCCAAGCTGCGCCGCGTGCCAGCTCTTGCCGCCATCGATCGACCACTCGACCTTGGCCACGCCCGCATCCCCGCCCAGCGCGATCCCGCGCACGCCGCCCGCATCGGCGCGGGTGAAGAAGGCGCGCGGCAGCATCCGTCCGATCGGGACGGTCGGGAAGTCCTTGGCCCCAGGCACCACGCTCGCACGCGGCGTCGCCGGGATGCGATAGGCCTTGTCCATCCAATAGCCGGTATCGGGCGCCGAGAGCACAGTGATGCGGTCGAGCGCCTTGACCCAATAGGTCGAGAACCAGCCCGGCACGATCAGCCGCAGTGGAAAGCCGTTGAGCAAGGGCAATTGCGTGCCGTTCATACCATACGCCACGATCACCTCGTCGGCGCGCGCATGGTCGATCGTCAGCGACTTGGCGAACCACGGCGCATCACCCGGCGGACGGTCGAGCCCGGCAAACTGCACTTGCACCGCCCCCGGCGCGACGCCCGCACGCTCCAGCAAGTCGCGCAAGCGCACGCCGGTCCACAGCGCATTGCCGATCGCGCCATTGCCCCATTGCGCGCCGGGCACGCGCGGGCCGAACAGCCCCCGTGAATTGCCCGAGCACTGATTGACCGCCGCGATCTCGACTTGCGGCAGCGCCTGCACTTGCTTGAGGCTTAGCGACAAAGGCCGATTGACCGCGCCACCGACCTGCAACCGGAAGGCGTCGACATCGACCGACAACGGAATGTCGGCATAATGCCAGCGCACGAAGAAGCGATCGTTGGGGGTGAAGGTCGATGCGCCCAATTCCCCGTCAAACGCCGCCATCGGGGTTTCGAGCAGCGGCGCGCGCGCGCGCTGCAGGATCATGCCGCGCTTGCCCGGAAAGGCATCGGTCAGCGGACGGCGGCCATCCCCTTGCGAAAACCCAAGATCGACCAGCAACTGCGCCCAGAGCGGGCTGCTCGCCAGCGCCCCCGCGCCGAGCGTCAGCGCACTGCGCCGCGCGATCGGCTGGCGCAGCCACTCAGCCATGCGGCACCGCAATCGGCGCAAAGCGCGCGACTTGCTGCCCGACCAGCGAGAGCTGCTCGATCACGGCGGGATCGCTCGCGCCGCCCTCGGCATCGAATTTGGTCAATTGCGTGTTGACTGCGGCGGCGAACGGCGTCGGCCAGCCGCGCAGCGCATGAACGATCGAGCGCAGTGCCGCGATCGTGCTGCCCGTCGCCTGCCAGCCATAGGCCGTCGCGATCAGCCCGACCGGCATGTCGGCCAGATACGGGCGATGCGGATCGCGCGCGGTTTCCTCCAGCAAATCGAGCGCATTCTTGACCACGCCCGAAATGCTGCCGTGATAGCCGGGCGAGGCGATGATCAGCGCCGACGCCTGCCGCACGGTGTCGACGAAGTCGCGTTCCTGCGCGGTGCGCGTCGTCGCCTTCGGGTCATAAAGCGGGAGCTGCGCCATATCGGCCCCGCCGAACATGCGCGTGCGAAACCCCTCGCGCGCCGCCGCCTCCAGCGCGATCGCCAGCGCGCGCTCGGTCGAGGAGACGCCGCCGATCGTGCCGCCAATCCCGACGACAAGGGGCAGATCGGACGCGGAATCGGCCATCGGGGACATCTTTCGGATCAGGACGGCACGCGGCCGCGGTCCGCGTTCGATAGCGCTCGCGCGCGCCGGGCTCAATCGCGAACTCGCGCGCCGAGCGCTGCCCCTCGCGCGCTGCGCGCCACACTGCTACATCCGACACCGATGCGTGACCCTTGCTTGCACGATCTGTTTTATATGAATAACACACGCTTTCGGTGTAGCGGGATCTAGTCCATGCGTTCCTATCCCTTCGATCCGGCCGATCGGCCGCAGCGCGCGGACGATGCGCTCGAACTGACCGGCGGTATGCCGCCGCCCGAACGCCCTGCGCCGCGCGGTGACCCGCTCGATGGCGATGAGGACGCGTATGGCGCAGAGGGATATGCGGCCGACCTGTCGACGATACAGCGGCCCAGCCGGCTGCGCTGGGTCATGCGCGGGATCGCGGCGCTGATCGTATTGTTCGTGTTCGCGGTCGGCTGGCTTGCGGTGACGGCACCTTTGTCGAAATCGCTGCAACCGCCGACCCCGCCGAGCATCACGCTGCTCGCCGATGACGGCACGCCGATCGCGCGGCGCGGTGCGATTCTGGGCGCGCCGGTCGATGCCGCCAAGCTGCCCAAAAACGTGACCAACGCCTTCCTCGCAATCGAGGATCGGCGCTTCCGCACGCATTGGGGGATCGATCCGCGCGGCATCACCCGCGCCTTCTTCCACAACATCACCTCCAAGGGGCGCGATCAGGGCGGCAGCACGATCACGCAGCAGCTCGCCAAGAACGCCTTTCTCGATTCGGATCGCACCGCCGCGCGCAAAATCCGCGAAGTGATGATCGCCTTCTGGCTGGAGGCGTGGCTGACCAAGGACCAGATCCTGTCGCGCTATCTGTCCAACGTCTATTTCGGCGACAACGTTTATGGCCTGCGCGCCGCCGCGCGGCATTATTTCGGGCGGACGCCGGAAAATCTGTCGATCGGCCAGGCGGCGATGCTGGCCGGGCTGGTCAAGGCCCCGTCCAAGCTCGCCCCCACCATCAATTTGAAGGGCGCGCGCGATCGAGCCGCCCTGGTCGTCGCGGCGATGGTCGATGCCGGTTTCCTCGATAAAGCCGACGCCGCTGAAGTCCGTCCAGCGCGACCGATTGCCGATCATACCCAGGTGCTGCCCAACGGCACCTATTTCGCCGATTGGGTGCTGCCCGAGGCGCGCGACCGGGCGGGCGAGATCGCGACCGAGACGACCGTGCAGACCACGCTCGACCGCCGCCTGCAACGCGCCGCCGAACATGCAGTGCGGCGTGCGGGCTTGCGCCAGGCACAAGTCGCCTTGGTCGCGATGCGCCCCGATGGCCGCGTCGTCGCGATGGTCGGCGGCAAATCCTATGCCGACAGCCCGTTCAACCGCGCGACGCAGGCCCAGCGCCAGCCGGGCTCCGCCTTCAAGCTGTTCGTCTATCTGGCCGCCATGCGCCACGGCATGACGCCGGATTCGGTGATCGACGACAAGCCCGTCACCATCGCCAATTGGTCGCCCAAGAACGCCGATGGCCGCTATCTCGGGCCGATTACGCTGCGCCAGGCGTTTGCGCGCTCGTCCAACGTAGCGGCGGCACGGATCACCCAACAAGTCGGCGTCGCCAATGTCATCCAGGCGGCGCGCGATCTTGGCGTCACCTCGCCCATCCCCAATGAAGCGACGATCGCGCTCGGAACGTCGAGCATGTCGCTGCTCGAACTGACCTCGGCCTATGCCGCGATCCTGGCCGAGCGTTATCCGGTCCACGCGCACGGGCTAGAGGCCGCTCCGGCGGAGCACGGCATCATGGCTGCGCTGACCGATCGCACGCGCGCGCTCGACGGCACGATCCATGACGAGATGCTCGATTTGCTCTCCGCCTCGGCCGAAACCGGCACCGGGCGCGCCGCGGCTTTGTCGGTCAAAACCTATGGCAAGACCGGCACCACGCAGGACAGCCGCGATGCCTTGTTCGTCGGCTTCGCCAATGGCCTCGTGGTCGGCGTTTGGGTCGGCAATGACGACAACACCCCCAATGCCGGGCTTTCCGGTGGCGGCATTCCGGCGCGGGTGTGGCGCGACTTCATGCAGACCGCGCTTGGCGTCGGCCCCGCCGCCGCGCCCGAGCCGGTCGAAGAGGTCGATCCCGATGCGGGCAATTCGCTGGGCGACGCGCTCGAAAACTTCCTCGATCCCAGCACGATTCCGCCGGTCGAGGGTGAAATTCCGGGCGTCGGGCGGATCCGCTTGCGCAATGGTGAAATCGACTTCGCGCCCAGCCGCCCCGACCGGCGCGACCGCCGCCGCGACGCCCCCGAAGACCGCGCGCCGCGCCGCGACCAGAGCGATCCGAGCGACGGCCAATAGCGCCGGTTGACGCCGGGCAAACGCACCCGCATTGCTAGGCGATGCGCTTCTTCTCCGACAACGCCGCCCCCGTCCATCCAAGCGTCATGGCCGCCATGGCCGACGCCAATGTGCTCGACACCGCCTATGACGGCGACGGCTGGAGCAAACAGCTCGACGCGCGCTTTTCGGACCTGTTCGAAACCCCGGTGCGCGCCTTGTGGGTGCCCTCGGGCACCGCGGCCAATTGCCTCGCGCTCGCCGCTCTGTGCCCGCCCCACGGTGCGATCGTGTGCCACCGCGACGCGCATATCCAGAATGACGAAGCCGGCGCGCCCGAATTCTACACGCACGGCGCCAAATTGCTGCTGGCCGAGGGCGAGGGTGCCAAGCTGGCGCCCGAGACGATCGCCGCCGTGCTCGATGCGACGCGCAACGACGTGCACCAGGTGCAACCGCATGCCATCTCGATCACCAACGCCACCGAATATGGGCTGGTCTATTCCCCCAATGACGTCGCCGCGATTGGCCATCTCGCGCGCGAACGCGGGCTCGGCCTGCATATGGATGGCGCGCGCTTCGCCAATGCCGTCGCGCATCTCGGCTGCGCGCCCGCCGACGTGACATGGCGTGCCGGGGTCGATGCGTTGAGCTTCGGCTTCGTCAAGAATGGCGGGATGAGCGCCGAGGCGCTGATCTTCTTCAAGCCAGAGCTTGCCGCCGCGACGCTCTATCGCCGCAAGCGCGCCGGGCTCCTGCTGTCCAAGGGCCGCTATCTCGCCGCGCAACTGCTGGCGATGCTCGACGGCAATCTGTGGCTCGATCTGGCCCGGGGTGCCAATGCCGGGGCGGCCTTGCTGGCGCAGGCCGCAGGGGATCGCCTGGTCAATCCGGTCGAGGCGAACGAAGTGTTCCTGCGCGTCACCGCCGCCGAAGCCGAGAAACTGCGCGCGCTCGGTTTCGATTTCTATGATTGGGGTCCCGGCGAAGCGCGGCTGGTGATTTCGTGGAACCAGCGGCCCGAGGACATCCGCCCGCTGGCCGACGCGATCGCAACGCTTTGAGCGACGCGCCGCCCCCCAATTCCAGCCGCCTCGCGATCCTGATCCCCTTCGGCATCGTCACGCTGATCTGGGGATCGACCTGGCTGGTCATTCGCGGGCAATTGGGCGTGGTCCCGCCAAGCTGGTCGGTCACCTATCGCTTCCTCGTCGCGGGCCTCGTGATGCTCGGCTATGCCACGCTGCGGGGAGAACGCATCCGGCTCGATGGGCGCGGCTGGGGCTTTGCCGCCTTGCTCGGGCTGATGCAATTCTGCCTCAACTTCAACTTCGTCTATCGCGCCGAGGCGCATATCGCCTCCGGGCTGGTGGCGGTGGTGTTCGCGCTGATGCTGCTGCCCAACGCCTTGTTCGGGCGGATTTTCCTCGGCCAGCGGCTCGGGCGGCAATTGCTTGTCGGGGTCGGCGTGGCGATGATCGGGGTCACCTTGCTGTTCCTGCGCGAGATAAGGATCGATCCGCATGGCCCCGGCGAAGTGCTGACCGGGATCGGCTTCACCACGCTTGCCATCTTCTCCGCCTCGACCGCCAATGTCATGCAGGGCACACGCACCGCGCGCGCCTATCCGATGATCCCGATGCTGGGCGTGGCGATGTTGCTCGGCGCAGGCTTCGATGCCACCTTTGCCTGGGTGACGACCGGGCCACCGGTGATCGAGCCGACTTTGCCCTATCTCGCCGCCACGCTCTATCTCGGCGTGTTCGCCTCGGCGATCGCCTTCCCGCTCTATTTCGGCGTGATCCGCGTGATCGGCCCGGCCAAGGCGGCCTATTCGGGCGTGCTCGTCCCCGTCATCGCCATGTGCCTGTCGACGCTGTTCGAGGGCTATCGCTGGTCGCCGCTCACCGGCGCGGGCGCGGCCTTGGTGATCGGCGGGCTCATCATCGCGCTGAGGGCGCGCAGACCCGCGCGGTAATCGGGGTAAAGCGGGGTCCAGCCGAGCACGCGCTTGGCCTTGCCGTTCGCCACCCGCCGATTCTCGGCATAGAAACCGCGCGCCATCGGCGACAGCGCGTCGAGGGACACGATCGACGGAGGGACCATGCCCAGCATCCGCGCTGCATATTCCACCACCGCATTCTGGCTCGCCGGGCAATCGTCGGCGATATTGTAGGCGCCCGCCGGGGCATCGAACCCGGCGATCACGCCGCTCACGATGTCATCGACATGGGCGCGGCTGAACACCTGCCCGGGCGCGATGACGCGGTGTGCGCTCCCACTGGCGACACGATCGAGCGGAGAGCGGCCGGGGCCATAGATGCCGGGCAAGCGAAACACGCGCGCGCCGCGCGCCTGCCAGGCGGCATCGGCCTCGGCGCGCGCGTTGCGTCGACCATGGCCGATCGGTGCGGATTCATCGACCCAGGCACCGCAGGTATCGCCATAGACCCCGGTCGAGGAGAGATAGCCGAGCCAGGAGCGCGTCGCCGCCAGCGCCTCGCCATAGCGCGTCAGCACCGGGTCAACCTCGCCCGCAGGCGGAACCGAAGACAGGATATGCGTCGCCACGCCGAGTTCCAGCGCAACCGCCGCGGCATCCTCGAAGCGAATCGTGCCGTCGCGCCCATCGCGCGTGGTGCCCACCACCACCCCGCCCGCGCCCCGCACCCGCGCCGCCAGCGCTTGTGCGGTATAGCCAAGCCCGAAGATCAGCAGCCGCACATCACTTCGCCCCATAGCCATTGTACAGCAACCCGAAAAAATCGCCCTTGTTCCAGCGCGGCCGCGCATCGCCATCGGCAATCGCGCGCGCGATCGCATAATTGGCATCGACGAAGCGGATCCCCTGCGCCCAGTCGATCGGCTGCGACAGGTCATCGGCGGGCTGGTGATAGCGATGCGCGAAGAACTCCGCCGTCGCCGCTTTGCCCGGCCCCTTCTGCCCCGGCCACAGGAACACCGAGGGCACGCCCTGCTGGACGAAGCGATAATGATCGGAGCGCACGAAAATGCCCTGCGCCGGATCGGGATCGGGCGACATCGTCACCCCCAAGGTTCCCACCGCCTGCGCCACGATCGGCCCCAGCGTCGATCGATCCGCCCCGAACACCGTCATGTCTTCAAAGGCATAAGACAGGATCGGCATGTCGAGATTGACGTCGGCGACGATGCTGGAGATCGGCACGGTCGGATGCTTGGCGAAATACTCCGATCCGACCAGCCCCTTCTCCTCCGCCGTCACCGCCAGGAACAGGATCGAGCGGCGCGGGCGCTTGCCCGAGGCCTTGAAGCGTTTCGCCTCCTCGATCAGCGAGGCGATGCCGACGGCATTGTCCTCCGCGCCATTATAGATCGTGTCGCCCTTCGCATCGGGCCGCCCGACGCCGAGATGGTCGAGATGCGCCGACAGCACGACCACCTCTTTGGCGAGCTTGGGGTCGCTGCCCGGCAGCATCCCGGCGACATTGCCGCTGCTCATTGGCTCGAACGCGGTCTTCAGCGATACCGCCATGCTGACCCCCAGCCGCTCCGCGCGGAAGACGGCCTCGCGGTCGGCCGCGCTTTTGACGATGTCGCTCCACGGCGTCGCCCCGCCCGCGAACAGCTTGGCCGCCCCGGTCGCGCTCAGCGTCGCCAGCACCGGCGCACCGACGGTCTCGCCCGTGCCATTCGCGCGCGCCCAGGTCGTGCGCGGCCGGTCGAAGCCCGCCCCGCTCCCCGGCAAGGGGCCCCGCGTCAGCACCACCACGCCGACCGCGCCATGCTGCGCCGCGATCACCGCCTTGGTCGCCACGCTCTGGAAATGCGCGCGTTCCTCGCTTTGGAAACTGTTCGGCGCGCCCGCGAACAGCGCGACGATCTTGCCGCGCACATCGACCCCGGCATAATCGTCGCGGCGATAATTGGGCGCGACCAGCCCATAACCGACGAACACCACCGGCGCATCGAGCGCGGTCTGCGCGGCACTCGCCACCGCGCCCGGCACATAGTCCTCGCCAAAGACCAGCGTGCGCGGGCCAGCGCCCGCACCGGTCAGCACGACATCGCCCTTGTCGGCAGCGCGATAGGTGACCAGCGGCACTTTCTGGATATAGCTGCCCGCATCCCCCGCCGGCTTCAGCCCGGCGGCAAAGAATTGCGCGGCGACATATTCGGCGGCGATCCTATATTCGGCGCTGCCCGCCTCGCGCCCGCGCAGCGCGTCGGAGGCAAGGAACAGGACGTGCGCCTTCATCGCCGCCTGATCGTCGGGCAGCGGTGCCTCCTGCGCAAACCCCGCGCTTGCGCTTGCCAGCGCGATCAAGCCCGCCATCCAGATCTTCATCGTCATCCTTTCCAGTCTCGCCCCGCTACCACAGCGATTCGGGCGCGCAAATCGGGCGATTTCGGTGGCACCACACCGCCACGAGTCCTACATCTCGGGGAATGCTCGACATCCAGACCAGCTCCGCCCAGCCGACGGCTACACCGCATGTAACGCGCCGCGAGGATTATACCGCACCCGACTGGCTGGTGCCCGAGATCGCGCTGGACTTCGCGCTCGATCCCGCCGCCACCCGCGTGAAGGCCACTCTGCACGTGCAGCGCAGCGATGCGCATGACCGGCCCTTGCGGCTCGACGGGGCCGGGCAGACGCTGCTGTCGGTCAGCGTCGACGGGGTCGCGGTCAATGACTGGACGATCGAGGGCGAAACGCTGGTGCTGCCGCTCACGGGCTCGGCGCATGTCGTCGAAACCGAAGTCGAGATCGCGCCCGAGCGCAACACGCAGTTGATGGGGCTGTACGCCTCGGGCGGCAACCTCTGCACGCAGTGCGAGGCCGAGGGTTTCCGCCGCATCACCTATTTCCCCGACCGGCCCGACGTGCTCAGCCGCTATCAGGTGCGGATGACCGCGGACAAGGCCCGCTATCCGGTGCTGCTCGCCAATGGCGACCCGATCGCCGCGGGCGACTTGCCCGACGGGCGGCATTGGGCCGAGTGGCGCGATCCCTTCCCCAAGCCGTGCTATTTGTTCGCGCTGGTGGCGGGCGATCTCGCGGTCAATCGCGGCAGCTTCACCACCATGTCGGGGCGCGAAGTCGCGCTCGGCATCTGGGTGCGCGCCGCCGACGTGCCGCGCACCGACCATGCGCTCGCCGCGCTCAAAGCCGCGATGGCGTGGGATGAGCAGACCTATGGCCGCGAATATGATCTCGACGTGTTCAACATCGTCGCGGTCGACGATTTCAACTTCGGCGCGATGGAGAATAAGGGGCTGAACATCTTCAACAGCCGCTACATCCTCGCCGACCCCGACACCGCGACCGATTACGATTATGACGGCATCGCCGCCGTCGTCGCGCACGAATATTTCCACAATTGGTCGGGCAACCGCGTCACCTGCCGCGACTGGTTCCAATTATCGTTGAAAGAAGGCTTCACCGTCTATCGCGACCAATGCTTCTCGGCCGATCAGGGCTCGGCGGCGGTCAAACGGATCGAGGATGTGCGGGGCCTGCGCGCGGCGCAATTCCCCGAGGATGCCGGGCCGCTCGCCCACCCGATCCGCCCCGATTCCTATCAGGAAATCTCCAACTTCTACACCGCCACCATCTATAACAAGGGCGCCGAGATCATCCGGATGCTGGCGACGATGCTGGGGGCGCAGGCCTTCCGCGCCGGCACCGACCTGTATTTCGATCGCTTCGATGGCACCGCTGCCACCTGCGAGGATTTCGTCGCCTCGCTCGAAGACGCGAGCGGCACCGACCTGACGCAGTTCCGCCGCTGGTATTCGCAGGCGGGCACGCCGCGCATCACCGCGTCGCTGCTGCATCATAAAGGCTCAGGCCGCGCCGAACTGGTGCTGGCGCAGAACACGCCCCCGACGCCGGGCCAGACCGTCAAGCAACCGGTCGTGCTGCCACTGCGGATAAAATTGTTCGGGGCCGACAGCGCACAGCCCTATGCGCCCGAGCAGACCGTGCTGCTGACCGAGGCGGAACACCGTATCGTGTTCGAGGATGTGCGCGAACGCCCGATCCTGTCGATCAATCGCGGCTTCTCGGCCCCGGCGATCCTCGAAACCGATCGCAGCGCCGCCGATCTCGCCTTCCTCGCCGCGCAGGATGACGATCCCTTCGCGCGCTATGAGGCGTTGCAGCAACTTATGCTCGACACGCTGGTGGAAAGTGCCGGTGGTGCCCGCGTCGATCACGCAGCCGTGATCGCGGCGATTGGCGGCACGCTCGCCAACCCGCAGCTCGACCGCGCGTTCGTCGCAGAAGCCGTGCTGCTGCCGTCGGAAAGCTTCATCGGCGACCAGATGGCGGTGGTCGATCCCGAGGCGATCTTCCGCGCGCGCGAAACGCTGCGCCGCGATATCGGGCGTGCGCTCGAAGCGTCCTGGCGCGCGGCCTATGATGGCGCGCGCGCCACCACCACCGGTTATGTCTATTCGCCCGAGGCCAAGGGGCTGCGGCGCCTCAAATCGGTGGCCTTGGGCTATATTGCGGCATCGGGTGCGGCCGATGCGGGAGCGCTTGCGTTCGCGCAATTCGAAGCCGCCGACAACATGACCGACCGGCAAAGCGCCTTGACCACATTGGTCGCGGGCGATTCGGCGCAGCGCACGCCTGCGCTCGACATCTTCTACAATCGCTACAGCGACAATGCGCTGGTGCTCGACAAATGGTTCTCGGTGCAGGCGATGGCCCCGCGCGACGATACCGGCGCGGTGGTCGCCGAACTCGCGCAGCACCGCGACTTCACGCTGTCCAACCCCAATCGCGCACGCGCGCTGATCGGTGCCTTCGGGGTCAACCAGCGCGCGTTCAACGCTGCCGACGGATCGGGCTACCGCTTCCTCGCCGACCAGTTGATCGCGCTCGATCGCTTGAACCCGCAGACCGCCGCCAAGCTGATTCCACCGCTCGGCCGCTGGAAGCGATTCGACAGCAACCGCGCCGCGCTGATGCGCGCCGAGCTCGAACGGATCGTGGCGGTGCCGGGCTTATCGAAGGATATGGCGGAGCAAGCGTCGCGCAGCCTGGACGGTTGAGGCGCGCGCACGCACCCGCTGCCCCTCACTCGTCCTCGGCGAGCGCCGCCGCCAGGGCGGTGCGGACCGCCAGCACAGCATCGCGCGCCCCGCTATCGATCGCTTGGCTGCGCGGCAGGACGGGCTTGCTCTCGGCCAACAACGCCTTTTGCACGCCGCGAATCGTATAGCCGTCCTGCTCCAGCATCGCGGCGATGCGGCGGACCAGCGCCACATCCTCGGGGCGGTAATAGCGACGGTTGCCAGCGCGTTGGAGCGGCCGCAGCTGTGGGAAACGGGTTTCCCAATAACGCAGAATATGCTGCGGCAGCCCGGTTTCCCGCGACAATTCGCCAATCGTGCGATACGCGCCCGCCGCTTTGCCGCCCGACTCCGCTGCTGCAGGAGCGTCGGCGTTCGCGGGCGGGACCGCCACGGTCAGCGTCAGTCAGCGTCGACGATGCGATCGCGCATCATCTGGCTGGCGCGAAAGGTGAGGACACGGCGCGGCGCGATCGGCACTTCGATGCCGGTCTTGGGATTTCGACCGACGCGCTCGCCCTTGTCGCGCAGCACGAAGGTGCCAAAGCCCGAAATCTTGACGTTGTCGCCCTTGGCCAGCGCACCGCACATATGGCCAAGAATCTGCTCGACCAGCTTGGACGAATCCGCCCGCGACAGGCCAACACTATTGTGAAGCGCCTCGGCCAGATCGGCCCGGGTCAACGTTCCTACTGATGCCATTCCTTTTCCCTCCCCGTAGAATGGTAGAGAACCGACCTAACACACAGAAGTGGTTGACTGAAAGTACTAGTTAGTTCCTCGTAACAAGGGATTAGAAGCGAATGACGGCGGCACCCCAGGTGAAGCCGCCCCCCATCGCTTCCAGCACGATCAAATCGCCATGCTTGATCCGTCCGTCCTTGACCGCCGTGTCGAGCGCCAGCGGAACCGAGGCGGCCGAGGTGTTGGCATGCTGGTCGACCGTGACGACGACTTTGTCGGGCGACAGATTGAGCTTGCGCGCAGTCGCATCAAGGATGCGGGCATTGGCCTGATGCGGCACCAGCCAGTCGACATCGCCCGCCGAAAGCCCGGCCACGGCCAGCGTCTCGGTCATCACCGAAGCGAGATTGACGACGGCGTGGCGAAACACCTCGCGCCCCTTCATCCTCACCTTGCCGACGGTGCCGGTGGTCGAAGGGCCGCCATCGACATACAGCAGTTCGTTATGGCGGCCATCGGCGTGCAGCCGCACCGCCAGGATTCCGCGTGCGCCGGTGTCCTGCGCCTCCAGCACAACCGCGCCCGCGCCATCGCCGAACAGCACGCACGTCGCGCGGTCTTCCCAGTCGAGGATCCGGCTGAAGGTCTCCGCACCGATCACCAGCGCGCGCTTGGCGGCACCGCTGCGCAACATGGCGTCGGCAACCTGGAGCGCGTAGAGAAAGCCCGAACAGACGGCAGCGACATCGAAGGCGACGCAATCATCGATGCCGAGCATCGCCTGCACCTTGGTCGCGCTGGCCGGGAAGGTCTGGTCCGGGGTGGCCGTGGCCAGCACGATCAAATCGATGTCCTGCGCCGAAAGGCCGGCCGAGCCCAGCGCCGCGCGGCACGCATCGGCGGCGAGCGTGGCGGTGGTTTCATCAGGGCCGGCAATGTGGCGGAAACGGATGCCGGTGCGCTCGACGATCCATTCGTCCGACGTATCGACGGTTTCGGCAAGCTCGGCATTGGACACACGCCGCGTCGGCAGCGCCGATCCGGTGCCGATAATCACGCTGTGCATCATGCCGCCTTTTTCTCGAAATCGCCGAGATCTTCCGCGATTCGCCGCGTCAGATCATCGCGCACCATCTTTGCCGCCGCCGCAATCGCAGTCGCCACGCCGACTTCATTGGCACCGCCGTGGCTTTTGACGACCAGCCCGTTAAGCCCCAGAAAAACGGCACCATTGTGGTTATTCGGGTCGAGATGATGGCGCAGCAATTCGGTTGCGGGCCGCGAGATGAGGAAACCGATCTTCGAGCGGACCGAGGAACGGAACGCGCGCTTCAGCAGATCCGCGACGAAACGCGCAGTGCCCTCCGCCGTTTTCAGCGCGATATTGCCCGAAAAACCATCGCACACGATCACGTCGACATCGCCGCGCGACAATTTGTCGCCTTCGATGAAGCCGGTAAATTCCAGTGGAAGATGCGCGGCGGCGCGCAGCGCGGTGGCGGCATCACGAATCGTCTCGGTGCCCTTCTGGTCCTCGCTGCCGATGTTGAGCAGCGCGACTCGCGGGCGGGCGAGATCCAGCGTGGTGCGCGCATAGGCCGCGCCCATCACCGCAAACTGGATAAGGTTGCGCGAATCGCATTCGGTATTGGCACCGAGATCGAGCACGACCGTGTCATTGTCGCCCAGCGACGGCATCAGCCCGGCCAGTGCCGGGCGGTCGATCCCTGGGATCATGCGCAGCGACAGCTTCGACATCGCCATCAGCGCGCCGGTATTGCCCGCCGACACGCACGCGGCGGCGCGACCCTGCTTCACCATGTCGATCGCGATGCCCATCGACGTCGTCTTGGCGCGGCGAATCGCCTGGCTCGGCTTGTCGCTCGAACCGACAACGCCGGGCGCGTGGACGATTTCGGAATGGGCGGTGAGATTGGGGTGATTTTTTAGCCCATCATGGATCGCCGCCTCATCCCCGACCAGGATGAAACGCATATCCTCAAACCGGCGACGCGCACGCGCCACCCCGGCGAGCATCACCGCCAGCCCTTCGTCGCCACCCATCGCATCGATCGCGATCCGGGAGCTGTTCGTCACGCTTGCCGCCCCCTGTTCACTGTCCGAGCGTTGCGTCAGGTCAGCCTTCGACCGAAACGATCTCACGACCGTTATAATGGCCGCACGACGGGCACAGATTGTGGGGACGCTTCAGTTCGCCGCAATTCGGGCATTCCTGGAACGACGCGACGGTCAGCGAATCGTGCGAACGACGCATGCCGCGCTTGGACGGCGTGGTTTTTCTTTTGGGGACGGCCATTTCGGCGAAACCTTATGCTTGTCTGACAGGTGCGATACGCCCGGTTCGGGCTCTCCGCAACCAACGCCTGAGGTTGGCCGCGCAAGCGGCACCGATGCCAGACAAATCGCGAAGATGGCGGCCTATAGCGATTCTGCGCGGCGTTGCAAGCTCAGGGAATGAATGCCAAGGCCGCATCACCCGGTTTACCGGACTTTCTGGGGGAGAAGAACGATGAGTTCGATCATGTTGCCGATCACAGTGATGACAGCAGGTGCCGCCGCCCTGCTCAATTTGTGGCTCGCCATGCGCACCGGTTCGATCCGTAAAGCGGCCAAAATCGACATCGGGGATGGCGGCAACGCCCAACTGATTCGCCGGATGCGCGCCCATGCCAATTTCGTCGAATATACGCCCTTTATCGTGATCCTGATCGGCCTGATCGAATTCACTACCGGCACATCATTGTGGCTGTGGGCGGTGAGCGGCGTATTCCTGCTCGGCCGAGTCGGCCATGCGCTTGGCATGGACGGGCTGCCTGGCGGACGGATGGCCGGGACCATCATCACCTTCCTGCTGCTGCTCGGCCTGGGCGGCTATGCGGTGGTGCTGCCCTATCTGCCACACGCAGCAACCAGCGTGACCGCCCCGAGCGCGGTCCGCGCGGGCTGAGCCTCAGGCGGCGAGCGCCGCGTCGCTGACGAACATGTTGGTGCGGCGCTCATGCGCGAAACTGCTGGCTGGGCCGTGCCCGGGGATGAAGGTGGTATCGTCGCCCAGCGGCCACAATTTGGTGACGACCGAGTCGAGCAATTGCGGATGGTTGCCGCGCGGAAAGTCGGTGCGACCGACCGATCCGGCGAACAACACGTCGCCGACCAGCGCCAATTTGGAGGGCGCGTGGTGGAAGACGACGTGGCCCGGCGTGTGGCCAGGCGTTTCATAGACATCGAGCACCAGATTGCCGACGGTGACGGTGTCGCCCTCGACCAGCCAGCGATCGGGCTCGAAATTGACGCCGGTGATGCCGTATTGCGCACCACTTTCGGACAGGGTCGAGGTGAGAAAACGATCCTCCTCATGCGGCCCCTCGATCGCGACGCCGAGCTGTTCGGCGAGCGGCTTGGCCTCGCCGCAATGGTCGATATGGCCGTGGGTGAGGAGGATCTTCTCCACCGTCACCTTGTGCTGCGCGGCGGCGGCGAGCAGCTTGGGCAAGTCGCCACCCGGGTCGACGAACGCCCCGCGCATCGTCGCGGTACACCAGAGCAAGGTGCAATTCTGTTGCAGCGGCGTCACCGGGATGATCGTGGCGCGGAGCGGCGGCTGGGGGGGCTGAGCGGTCATACCCCCTGAAATACGGTGAGTGCGGCGGAAAACCAAGCGCGCGAAAACCAAGGGTTGCCGACAGGGGCGTCGCCGGGGCATTTGTTACACGACATTATGCAAATGCAACCGCCCAACCCGCTTGTACTGCGGAGCCCGTTCGTCCTGCTGGACGACGCGCGCGATGGCGGCGCGGCGGCGCGGCTCTATTGCGATCCGGTGCGACTCGTCACGGCGCGATCGGTGTCCGAAGTCCGCCCGGCGCTGGAGGCGCTGCGCGCCGCGCGGGCTGGCGGGCTGCAGGCCGCCGGATTCCTGTCCTATGAAGCCGGAGCCGCGTTCGAGTCGGTCGCAGGTGCCGAGCCGGACGAGGCCGCCGCTCCTTTGCTGTGGTTCGGCCTGTTCGAGCGCTACACCGAAATCGCCGCCGACGCGGTGCCGACAATGTTGCCCGATCCGGAGGGGGCGTGGATCGGTGCGCCCGAACCTGCGATCGACCGCGCGACCTATGATGCGCATTTCGCCGCCGTACAGGCGCGCATCGTCGCCGGGGACCTGTACCAGGCCAATCTCACCTATCGCGCGCACGCCCGCATCCTCGGCGATCCTTTGTCGCTGTACGCGCGCCTGCGCAGGGCGGCGCGCGCCGGGTTTGGCGCGCTGATCGATACCGGGGCGGAGCGGATCCTCTCGCTTTCGCCAGAACTGTTCTTTTCGCTGGAAGGCGACACGCTGCTGTGTCGGCCGATGAAGGGCACGGCGCGGCGCGGCGATAGTGCCGATGCCGACCGCGCGATTGCCGCGGCGCTGGTCGACGACCCCAAGCAGCGCGCCGAAAATTTGATGATCGTGGACTTGATGCGCAACGATCTGGCGCGCGTTGCCCGCGCCGGCTCGGTCGCGGTGCCGCGTTTGTTCGAGGTGGAAAGCTATCCGACGGTGCATCAATTGGTCTCAACCGTCACCGCGACGATCGCGCCCGACACCGACGGGGTCGACGTGCTGGCGGCGCTGTTTCCGTGCGGATCGATCACGGGCGCACCCAAGATCGCAGCAATGGAGGCGATCGCCGCGATCGAAGGGCGCGCGCGCGGGCTTTATACTGGCGCGATCGGCCGGTTCGATGCGGATGGCGATGCCATGTTCAACGTCGCGATTCGCACGCTGACGCTGCCGTATGGCGCAGAGCACGCCCGCTTTGGCGCGGGCGGTGGCATCGTCGCCGATTCGGTCGCGGCCGAAGAATGGGATGAAGCGCGCGCCAAGACCGACTTCCTCACCCGCGACGCGCGCGCGTTCGACCTGATCGAAACGATGGCGTTCGACCCCGAACACGGCGTCTTGCGGCTGGACCGCCACCTCCGGCGGCTTGCGGCGAGTGCGCAGGCGTTCGGCTTCGCGTTCGACCGGCACGGCACGCGCAATGAGCTGCAGGCGGCAACCTTCCGCCTGCGGACGCGGCGCAAGGTCCGCCTGGTGCTGGCACCAAGCGGCGCGGTCGCGATCGAAATCGCCGAAATGCCCCCCGCTCCGGATCGACCTGTCTCGGTCGCGGTGGTTCCCTTGCCGGTAACGCCCGCCGATTTTCGCCTGCGCCACAAGACCAGCGACCGTGCCTTTTATGATCAGGCGCGTATTGCGGCGGGCAGCGATGAAGTGGCGTTCGTGCGCCCCGACGGACGGCTGACCGAGGGGAGTTTCACCTCGCTGTTCGTGCCACGTGGGGATGTCCTCGTAACGCCGCCGCTGGAGGACGGACTGTTACCGGGGGTGTTGCGCGCCGACCTGCTGGCGCAGGGGCGAGCGATCGAGGGTGTGCTGACCGAGGCTGATCTGGCGCATGAATTTTTCGTCGGCAACGCCCTGCGCGGACTGATTCGTGCGCGACACACGGTTGCGGCAACGCCGCTAGCGGGATAAGCGCTCGCGCGAGTTCCCCGCCGCCACGGCTTTTTCCCAAGGCTCTTTCTTATGCATCCTTCCGCCGCGCTCGCCCGCATCAAGCCATCGCCGACGCTGGCGATCACCACGCGCGTGCAGGAATTGAAGCGCGCAGGCGTCGACGTGATCGGCCTGGGCGCGGGCGAGCCCGATTTCGACACGCCCGATTTCGTGAAGGAAGCCGCGATCAAGGCGATTCGCGACGGCCAGACCAAATATACCAATGTCGACGGCACGCCCGAGTTGAAGGCGGCGATCGTCGCCAAATTCGCGCGCGACAATGGCCTGAGCTATACGCCCGACCAGATCAGCGTGAATGTCGGCGGCAAGCACACTTTGTTCAACGCAATCGTCGCCACGGTCGATGTCGGCGACGAAGTGATCGTGCCCGCGCCCTATTGGGTGAGTTATCCCGATGTCGTGCTGTTCGCGGGCGGCACGCCGGTGTTCGTCGCGGCCGGGCCGGAGCAGGGTTACAAATTGCGTCCCGAGCAGCTTGAGGCCGCGATCACCCCGCGCACCAAATGGGTGATCCTCAATTCGCCGTCCAACCCGACCGGGGCCGCCTATAGCGCCGCCGAGTTGAAGGCGCTGGGCGAAGTGCTGGAGCGCCACCCGCATGTGTGGATCTTCGCCGACGATATGTATGAGCATATCCTGTATGACGGCTTCGAATTCACCACGATCGCGCAAGTGTGCCCGTCGCTGTATGAGCGCACGCTGACGGTCAATGGCTGCTCCAAAGCCTATGCGATGACCGGCTGGCGCATCGGTTATGCAGGCGGCGCGTCGTGGCTGATCAAGGCGATGTCCAAGCTGCAGTCGCAATCGACCAGCAACCCGTGCTCGATCGCGCAGGCCGCCGCCGTTGCGGCGCTCAATGGCGACCAGAGCTTCCTCAAGGACCGTGCCGCCGCCTTCCAGGTGCGGCGCGATCTGGTCGTGTCGATGCTGAACGCGGCCGAGGGCATCACCTGCCCGAAGCCGGAGGGGGCGTTCTACGTCTATCCCGAATTCTCGGCCTTGATCGGCAAGACCACCCCCTCGGGCAAGCTGATCGACAGCGACGAAGCGTTCGTTGCCTATCTGCTCGACGATGCCAAGGTCGCCGCGGTGCAGGGGGGGGCGTTTGGCCTGTCGCCAGCGATGCGCATTTCCTATGCGACCTCCGATGCGCTGCTGCGCGAAGCCTGCGAACGCATCCAGACGGCCTGCGCAAACGTACGGTGAGCCATTGGTTCAGCTTTTAGCAACGATTGGTTGCTGAAAAGCCTCTTGCGAAACGATTGGACAATGCCGATTTGCTGCGTCGCAGCGATCGGCATGGAGCCGACCGCGAAAGGGTCTACAATGCGCAGCGTTTTGAAGTCGGGTTTCTTGTGGCAGTTTGCGGGTGGTTTCGCCTTGGGCGCGATCGCGCTGGTAACGCTGCACCCGACCGAAGGCGCGCGGGCAACCACCCCGACCGAGGCAAAGGCCGCCGCTACGCGCTGATCGTCGGCTCGGTCGCCGGATCGTCGTCGCGCGCGTCCGGCATAGGCGTCGAATCACCCCCGCTCTTCTGCCGATAGCGCCGCGCGAGCAGCGCGGCCCCGAGCAGAAATCCGCCCGGCACCAGCACCACCGCCGCCGCCAGCCCAATCCGGTTCCAGTTCGTGTCTTTGCGGTCCATCCGGAGCGCTTAGACGATCATGCCAGATCCGCTGTCACAAAATCGGCGCAGCGTTCGCCGATCATGATCGAAGGCGCGTTGGTGTTGCCCGAGATGAGCTTGGGCATGACCGAGGCATCGGCCACGTACAGCCCCTCGACGCCACGCACGCGCAACCGCGGATCGCACACTGCGGCGTCATCCGATCCCATGCGCGCGGTCCCGACCGGGTGGTACACCGTATCGGCGCGCGCGCGGATCAGCCGCTCCAGCGCATCATCGTCGCTCAAATCGATCGGGTAGCGGTCGCGGCCCTTATGGTTGCTGAGCGGCGCGGTCTCGAGAATGCGGTACATCGCGCGCACGCCGCGCTTCATCACCTCCATATCGCGCGAATCGCTGAAAAAGGCGGGGTCGATCAGCGGCGCGGCGCGCGCATCAACCGAGGCGAGGCGCACCGTGCCGTGGCTTTCGGGCCGGAGCACGCAGACGTGACAGGAAAAGCCATGTCCCGGCACCTTGGTGCGGCCATGATCCTCAAGCGCCGCGATCACGAAATGCAGTTGCACGTCGGGGGCGGGCGCATCGGGCGTCACCGTCAGGAACGCCCCCGCCTCGGCAAAGGGCGTTGTCATCATGCCCTGCCGCTTGCGCAACCATTGGAAAAACGCGCTGCCCATCGCCAACGTGCCCTTGAGCGACGAACCGACAAAGTCCGTTCCCGGCGTCTCGAACGCCGCGACATAATCGATATGGTCCTGCAAATTGGACCCGACCGCAGGCCGGTCGACGCGCACCGCGACACCCTTTTCGCGCAAATGCGCGCCGGGACCGATCCCCGACAGCATCAGCAATTGCGCGGTCCCGAACACGCCGCCCGCCAGAATGACGCCGCGCCGCGCGCGAATCACTTTCGATTGGCCATCCTGCAAATAGGCGACGCCCCACACGCGCCCCTCATCAAACAGGACGCGCTCGGCGGTGACGCCGGTCAGGATATGCAGATCGGGATTGGCCGGGCGATCCCCCAGATAAGCGCGCGCCGAGGTCCAGCGCTCGCCATTCTTCTGCGTCACCTGATACAGGCCAATGCCTTCCTGCCGCTCGCCATTGAAATCCATGTTGCGCGGGATTTGCAGGCTCGCCCCCGCTTCGATGAAATCGAGGCTGCCGGGATTGGCGAATTTCTGGTCGCTCACCCACAAGGGCCCGTCACCACCATGATAGGCATCGCCGCGCCGCACATTGTGCTCGCTGCGTTTGAACCAGGGCAGCACCTCGTCATATGACCAGCCCGGACACCCCATCGCCGCCCAATTGTCATAGTCCCAGCGATTGCCGCGAATATAGATCATCGCGTTGATCGCGCTCGACCCGCCCAGCCCCTTGCCGCGCGGCTGATGCCCACGCCGACCGTTCAGCCCGGCTTGCGGCACGGTTTCGTAGTTCCAGTTGGTCTTGTCGGTCTGAAAAGCGAGGAAGGCCGGAATGCGCGTGCGCAACCCCGTGTTGCGCCCGCCCGCCTCGAGCAAGGCGACCGAGAATTTGCCGCCTTCGCTCAGCCGCCCGGCCGCCGCCGCTCCGCCAGATCCGCCCCCGACGACGACGATGTCGGCTTCTTCCATTCGACCTCTCCCCACCCTGGTACTTTAGCGTACCCCGTCTGTGTTTTTTCCGTCTGCCATGCCGTCCAAGCGTACGCGCCACTGCGCCTTGATCGTCTCCGACGTGTCGCGGCTGCCATCATGGCTCCACCCCGGCGGCATCACCAGATAGCCGAGCTTGGCACGAAGCCCGGGCGCGCGCCACACATCCTGTGCGATGCCGATCCATTCATGGAACGCCGCCCATAACAGGTTGAAGCTGCCGAGATTCTTGACGATGCCATAGTGGGGCCGGTCATCGGCGCGCTCGGGTTCGAAGGTGCCGAACATCTTGTCCCACACGATGAACACCCCGGCATAATTGGTGTCGAGATAGCGCGGGTTGGTCGCGTGGTGCGCGCGGTGGTGCGACGGCGTGTTCATCACCGCCTCGAACCAGCCGGGCATGCGGTCGATCACCTCGGTGTGGATCCAGAATTGGTAGATCAGGTTCAGCCCCGCCACGAAGAAGATCATCGCCGGAGGAAAGCCGATCAGGAACAGCGGCAGGCGGAAGATGAACCCCATCGAAACAAAGCCGGTCCAGGTCTGCCGGAGCGCGGTCGACAGATTATAATGCTGGCTCGAATGATGGATGACATGGCTCGCCCAGAACCAGCGCACGCGGTGCGCCGAGCGGTGGAAGACGTAATAGGACAGATCGTCGAGGACGAAGGCGAGCACGAACCAATACCATTGGTAGCCAATGTCGAAGAGCCGGAACTGCCACACCCACAATGCCATCGCATACACCAGCCCGACCGACAGCGCACCCGCAAGGGTGCTGCCCAGCCCGAGCAGGAGCGAGGTCAGCGTATCGCGCGGTTCATAGCGGGTGCGGTCGCGCAGCCGCGCCACCACCATCTCGACCAGCACCAGCGCAATGAAGCCGGGCACAGCATAAGGGACAGGATCGGGCAGCTCCATGGATGCTACTTACACCCTTGTCAGCACCCCTTTGTCAATGCAGCGTGACGACCACATCGCGCGGTCGCCCGGCCGAGGCTTCGATCGCGCGCACCTCGGCGTCGGTCACGCCGAACAGCAGCACGCTGCCGAACAGCCGCTCGCCCGTTTCGATCCGCACGCCCTCAATGCCCTGGCTGAGCGCGAGCGGCGCGATCAGGCGACGCGCGGCGATCCGGGCACCGTGGCGCTTGAGCACCGCGATGGTGCCATTGCCCGCCACCAGCCCCGCGCCGCCATCTGTGCCGATCACCGCATCATGCGCGACAAACCCCGCTAGCATTTGCTCGGCGGTTTCGCGGGCTTGCGCCACGCTCGCAATCCGGCTCTCGCCCAGCCGCAGCCAGCGCGCGATCAGCGCGAGCGCGATCACGCCCGCAAAACTATAGCCGAGTTGCGTCCAGCTCATGCCGCCGTGGAAAGCGCATCGAGCAACGGCCGCAGACCGGTCAGATCATAGCCCGCCGCTGCCGCCTTCGCCATTGCCGCATCGGGATGCGCCCCCGCCTTCACCGCCGCCAGCGCCCACAAATTGCACGAGCGCGTGCCCGATCGGCAATACGCCAGCACCGGTCCCGTCGCCTCGGCCAACACCGCCGCCATCGCATCGATTTGCGGGTGCGAGAAACCGGCATGAGTGATGGGGATGGCAGTATAGCCAAGCCCGGCAGCCGCAGCGGCGGCGGCGATTGCGTCACCGGTCGGCTGGCCGACATCCTCGCCATCGGGGCGGTTGTTGACGATGGCGGTGAAGCCGGCTGCGGCGAGATCCGCCAGATCCTCGCGCGAAATCTGCGGCGCAACGGAGATGGTGGCGTCAATGGTGCGAAGTGTGGTCATGCCCTAAGCTTAGCCAAGCAACCGCTCACGTATCCAGCGTAATCTCGTCCCAAGGCTGTTCGGCATGATAGATTAGCCAGTTCAGCGCCTGGTGCCGTTCCATCGCGACATCATCGCTCAATCCTGCGGGTGGTGGAAGAGCGTTGATCCGGGCATCGACCAATGCCCAGCGATAAGAATAGATCAAATCCGCTTGGTCCAAGATTTCCGCAGTCGATCGCAAATGCACCTTGGCCAGCAACTCGGCACGATCGTGCTCGTCGAGAATGCGTGCAATCGCGGCGGCATCGCACTGGTCGCGCGGCGGGCCCAGATGATCGACCAAGCCCAGCGCCCAGAACAAGGTGTTAGCGGCTTCATAGCGCCAAATGCTGACCGCGCGTTGCTTCTCGGTCGGCGCTGGATTTTTCAGAAAACGCGCTTCCTCTGGCGACAACCACTTCGTCAGAGCATAGCGTCGAATCAGTCGTTCGATCTGCGCCTGCTCGAGGCCCTCGCCCTTCAGCGCGACAAGGGTGGTCGCCACGGCGCGCATTGTCACGTCTTCCCGCGACGGCAGCACGACTTCGCGCTCGGACTCAATAACCGGAAGCGTCGCGTTGATGGGAACCCCCTGCGCGCGCATCACCGCGTTGGATCGCGTCCGTCGCGCTTGCGCATCCTCTCCCGCACGAACACCTGGAGACGAATCACCCGCCGTCGGGTGCCCGATTCGGGCCGCCCCGATCTCCGCAGCGAATGCGCCACCGCTAATCGAGAGTGCCGTGATAAAGACGAGAAGGCGCTTCATGGCGTCCGTCGTATCACCGCCAGAAACGCCTCGCCATAGGCCTCCAGCTTGCGCGTGCCGACACCCGTAATCCGCCCCATTGCCGCGAGGGACGCGGGGCGCAGCGTCGCCATTTCGCGCAGCACCGAATCGTGGAAGATCACATAAGGCGGCACGCTCGCTTCCAGTGCGAGTTCGCGGCGCTTGGTGCGCAGCGCCTCGAACAGGGGATCGCCGCTCGGGTTGAGCTGCGCGCCGGTCCCGCCGCGCGTCCGCCGCGTGCGCTTGGGCGGCACGATCAGATCGACGCGCTCGCCTTCCTTCAGAATGCCGCGCGCGCCGGGCCCGAACTCCAGCCCGCCAAAGTCGTTGGCGCGGAGCGCGTCGCGCAGCAACAGCGCGCGCCCGACCGGCTTGATCAGCGCCGCTTCCTCCGGCGAAGACGCGATGCCGAACACGCCGAGCGATTCATGCCCGTTCATCAGGCTGCGCTCGCTCGACTGTCCCATCAGAACCTGTTCGATATAGCCCGCGCCAAAGCTCTGCCCTGTGCGAAACACCGCGGAGAGGAATTTCCTCGCCACCTCCGTCGCGTCGACCGCCGCCGGAGGGTTGAGGCAATTGTCGCAATTCCCGCACGTATCGGGGCTGTCATCGCCGAAATGCTTGAGCAGGATCTTGCGCCGGCACCCCGCCGTCTCGGCCAGCGCGCCCAAGGCCGCCAGCCGCTGCCGCTCGCCCGGCTGGCGTGCGGGTTCGACCTCGCCAATCCGCTGCCGCGCGCGCGCGAAATCCTCCGCCCCCCAGAACAGATGCGCCACCGCCGGGTCGCCATCGCGCCCCGCGCGGCCCGTTTCCTGATAATAGGCCTCGATCGACTTTGGCAGCCCGGCATGCGCGACGAAGCGCACATCGGGCTTGTCGATGCCCATGCCGAACGCAACCGTCGCGCACATCACCATGTCTTCGCTCGCCACGAAATCGGCCTGGTTGCGCGCGCGCACCGCTGGGTCGAGCCCGGCATGATAAGCCCGCGTCGGCCGTCCGGTCTTGGCCAGCGCCTCGGCCATCTTCTCGGTGCCAGCCCGACTCTGGACATAGACGATGCCCGCCCCCGGCGTTTCCGCGATCAGATCGGCGATCTGGCGCGTGGCATTGTCCTTGGGGCTGATGCGGTACTGGATATTGGGCCGGTCGAACCCGGCGACGATCATCCCGTCGTGCGGAATGCCGAGCTGGTCGAGAATGTCGGCGCGGGTATGCGCGTCGGCGGTCGCGGTCAGCGCGAGCCGCGGCACCTCGGGAAAGGCATCGAGCAACGGGCGCAGCAAACGGTAATCGGGGCGGAAGTCATGCCCCCATTCGGACACGCAATGCGCCTCGTCGATCGCGAACAGCGCGAGCGGCGCCTGCCCCAGCAAATCGCGAAAGCTGCCACTCGAGGCGCGTTCGGGCGCGACATAGAGCAAATCGAGCTCACCGCGCCGGAAACGCGCGATCGTCTCCATCTGGTCGGTATCGACCGAGGTCAGCGTCGCCGCGCTGATCCCGATCGCAGTCGCCGCGCGTAACTGATCGTGCATCAGCGCGATCAGCGGCGACACCACGACGCAGGTGCCGGGAAGGGCGAGTGCCGGAAGCTGATAGCAGAGCGACTTGCCCGCCCCCGTCGGCATCACCGCCAGCGTGTTCTGCCCGGCCAGCACGCGCTCCACCACCGATCCCTGCACCCCGCGAAAGGCGGGAAAGCCGAAGGTCGATTGCAATATGGGGAGGGGGTCGAGCGTCATGCCCCGATCTAGCGTGCCCCGCCCCGAAGCGTAAGGGGCACACCCACGCAATTAACCGGGCGCTCACAATCCGGTCGTAAACTCACCGCATCCCGAAACCCGGACCGGCTGGGGGTGCCGTGCACGCGACAATGACGATGGTTTGGGACGGTATCGGCTGGCTTGTCGGCTATTGGGCGAATCAACTCGGCGGAACCTTCTTCGGCACGGGGTCGACACTGTCGATTTTCGGGCTGGTGGTGACGGTGCTGATCGCCGCGTTCCTGGCGGTGCCGCGCGGGCGGCGGGCGATGCCCCGGCTGGCTGTGTGGCGGCGCGCGCTATTCCCCCGCCGGATCTTCTCCAGCGCCTCGGGCCGCGCCGATCTGTGGTGGTTCGCATTCAGCCTGTTCGGCTATGGGCTGCTGTTCGGCTGGGCAGTGCTGTCGAGCGTGCAGATCGCCGCGCTGCTGCGCGGCATGATCGGCCCGGTCGCGCCGCTCGGCCTACCGCCGATGGTGGCGGGCGCGGTGCTGACGCTGTTGCTCTACCTCGCTTATGAATTCGCCTATTGGCTCGACCATTATCTCAGCCACGCCGTCCCGCTGCTGTGGCAGTTCCATGCGGTGCACCATTCGGCCGAAAGCCTGTCGCTGTTGACGACTTTTCGCGTCCATCCGGTCGACACGCTCGTCTTCGCCAATATCACCGCCATCATGATCGGGGTAACCCAAGGACTGGCCGGTCCGCTGCTGGGGGAACCGCGCGGCGTGACGATCAGCGGCGTCAATGCCCTGACGATGATCGGCGCGATCACGCTCACGCATGTGCAGCATTCGCATCTGTGGGTGACGTTCGGCCCGCGCTGGGGCCGGTGGCTGCTGAGCCCGGCGCACCACCAGATCCACCATTCGATCGACGTGCGGCACCACAATCGCAATTTCGGCAATACCTGTGCGGTGTTCGACAGGCTGTTCGGCACCTTGTACCTGCCCGCCGCACGCCGCGAGCCACTGCGCTTTGGCGTGGAAGGGGGCGGCGCGCGGCCGCATGGCTGGCGCACTGCGCTATTCGCGCCTTTCGGCAAGGCCTGGGCGCTGCGGCCGCGCACCCTACGCCCCCTTGCGCAACCCGATCCACCCCGTGCAAATGCGGGACATGGACACCGTTATCGACAACAAAGCTGAGGCCGAATTCGAACTGACCGTCGGCGGCAAGCGCGCCGTCGCGGCCTATCAGATGGAGGGGGATACGATCGTCTTCACCCACACGATCGTGCCCAAGGCGCTGGAGGGCCGCGGCGTCGGCTCCAAGCTGATCCGCGCCGCGCTCGATTCAGCGCGCGACCGGGGCCTGAAGGTCATCCCGCAATGCCCGTTCGTCGCGGCCTATATCGAGAAGCATCCGGAATATCGCGAATTGCTGAAGTAAAAGCGCTGCCTCTCCCCGTTCGTTTCGAGCGAAGTCGAGAAACCAGGCACAGCGCTTGCGGCTGTTTCTCGACTACGCTCGAAACGAACGGAGAATTCGGGAGGATCCGCCGCGCGTCTCGCCCCTACTCCGCCGCCACCGACTCCTCCGCCCGCTCTTGCGCCTGGCGGTTCCACATTTCCGCGTACAGCCCGTTCTTGCGCAGCAGCACCGCATGGCTGCCGCGCTCGACCACGCGCCCGGCTTCCAGCACGACGATCTCGTCGGCATGGACCACGGTCGACAGGCGGTGCGCGATCACGATCGTGGTGCGGCCGCGTTCGATTGCCTGCAGCGTGTCGAGGATCTCGCCCTCGGTGCGGCTGTCGAGCGCGCTGGTCGCTTCGTCCAGGATCAGCACCGGCGGGTTCTTGAGCAGGGTCCGCGCGATCGCCACGCGCTGCTTCTCGCCGCCCGACAGCTTTAGCCCGCGCTCGCCGACACGCGTCGCATAGCCCTCGGGCTGACGCTCGATGAACCCCGCAATCGCCGCCCCGCGCGCGGCGGCCTCGATCTCGGCCTGCCCGGCCCCTTCGCGGCCATAGGCGATGTTGTAGCCGATCGTGTCGTTGAACAGCACGGTATCCTGCGGCACGATGCCGATCGCCGAGCGCAGCGACGCTTGCGTCACCTGCGCGATGTCCTGCCCGTCGATGGTGATGCGCCCGCCGGTCAGATCGTAGAAGCGGAACATCAGCCGCGCGAGCGTCGATTTGCCCGCGCCCGACGGACCGACCACCGCCAGCGTCTTGCCCGCCGGAATATCCAAGTCGATGCCCTTCAGGATCGGCATCCCCGCATCATAACCGAAGCGCACATCCTCGAAGCGGACATGCCCGCGCGCCACCAGCAGCGGCGTGGCAGCGGGTGCATCGACCACCTCCGATTGCGTATCGATCAGGTCGAACATGGCGCCCATGTCGATCACGCCCTGGCGGATCGTGCGATAGACCATGCCGAGCAGATCGAGCGGGCGGAACAGTTGCGACAGCAATGTGGACACGAACACCACGTCGCCTGCCGAGAACTTGCCGCCGCCCCAGCCCCAGGCGACGAACGCCATCCCGCCGCCGAGCATCAGATTGGTGATCAGCGCCTGCCCGACGTTGAGCCATGCCAGCGAATTTTCGGAAATGACCGCAGCATTGGCATAGGCCGCCATCGCCGCGTCATAGCGCTTGCCCTCGCGCTCCTCCGCCCCGAAATATTTGACCGTCTCGAAATTGAGCAGCGAATCGACCGCATGGCTGACAGCACCCGTGTCGAGATCGTTCATCCGCGTGCGCAGAGCCGCGCGCCAGTCGGTCACCATCCGGGTGAACCAGATATAGGCGACCACCATTACCATCGTCGCCGCGACCAGCCCCCAGCCGAAGCTCGAACGGAAGATGTTGAGCACCAGCAGCAGTTCCAGCACCGTCGGCGCGATGTTGAACAGCATGAAATACAGCATCGTATCGATGCTCTTGGTGCCGCGCTCGACCACCTTGGTCACCGCACCCGTGCGCCGCTCCAGATGGAAGCGCAGGCTGAGCTGGTGGAGGTGGCGGAACACGCTCGCCGCCAGCCGCCGCGTCGCATCCTGCCCGACGCGCTCGAACACCGCATTGCGCAGATTGTCGAACAGCGTCGTCGCGAAGCGCGCACCGGCATAGCCGAGCACCAGCGCGATCACGATCCACATGGCCGAGCGCTCCCCTTGCGCCATGCGGTCGACCGCCCATTTCAGCGTATAGGCGCTGACATAGACCTGGGTGACCTTGGACACCGCGACCAGCAGCATCGCCGCTACGATCCGCAGCCGCAGCATCGGCGCATCGGCCGGCCACAGATAGGGCAGGAAGCGCTTGAGCGTCGGCAGCATGGGCCGTTCGGGCGCGGTCGAGGAGGTGGCGGTATCGGGGGGCATGTTTCCCTCATGTAAGCGCAGTCAAGCGGTATCCCAAGCGCTTCATGGAACAAGCAAGGCGTCTCGTCGGTTTTACAGGCGAACGGAGACGATCATGGAACCGCTGTTCTACGTCATGGCGATCATGGGTTGCGGCGACGGCAGCACCGCCTGCCAGCAGGCCCGCGTCGAGCCCGCGCATTACCAATCGATCCGCGCCTGCCAGATGGCGATGCCCGCCGCCTTGGCGCGCAACAGCGATATCGATTACCCCGTCGTCACCGCCTCGTGCCGCGCGACCGGCGCGCGCCTGGCCCAGGCCACCCCGCGCACGCCGCGCGGATGATTCCCAGCACGCGCGGCGCGTGATAGGCTCGTGCTTCGCAAGCGGGGCCGATTTTCATGCGTAAACTCTTTGCCGTCGCCGCCGGGTCGCTGGTCGCGTTCGCGCTGGTTGCCCTGTTCGATTTCATCGGCAGCGCGCTCTATCCCGTATCGGGCGACATCAATGCCGCCGATCCAGCGACGCTGGCCGCGCTCATCGCCAGCATTCCCCTGCCCGCCAAACTGCTGATGGTCGCGGGCTGGCTGGCCGCGCCGCTCGGCGGTGCCTGGCTCGCCTTGCGCATTGCCGACGGACATTGGGTCGGCTGGGTGGTGACCCTGGTGTTTCTGGCGGCGGGCCTGGTCAATCAGGCGATGCTGCCGCATCCGCTGTGGATGCAGGTGTGCGCGGTAGTGATGCCGCTGCTCGGCGGCTGGCTGGCGCAAAAGCTGCACCACAAGCCCTATCCCGGCGAACCCTTGCTCGGCTGAATCAGCGCGGCCGCGTCCACAGCGCGGGGTCGCGCGGCTGCGGCGGGTAGAGCCTCGCGCGCTGCCGCGCCTCGCGCCATGCGCGCACGATGAAACCGATCTTGGCGAGGCCCGAGGTGCTCACCCGCCGGTCCCAGGCGCGCGCGCCGAGCGCCGCCACCTTGCGCCCGATCGCCCCATAAATCCCCGCCGCCGCCAGCACCGCCCAGGCCGAGCGGAAGGCGAGGGCCGGGGTGCCAAGCCGCGCGCTCGCCTCATAGCGCGCCGCCAGCCTGCCCAGCCGCTCGCCCAACTGCCCGAGCCGTTCGCGATGCTGTGGCTCAAGCAGGTCGTCCGCTGGAATCTCCAGCTCCTCCAGCCACGCTTGCGGCACATAACACCGCCCGGCGCGCGCATCCTCGGCCACGTCGCGCGCGATATTGGCGAGCTGGAACGCCAGCCCGAGATCGCACGCGCGGTCGAGCGTCGCCTCGTCATCGGCGGGCACGCCCATCGCCAGCGCCATCATGCAACCAACCGCGCCCGCGACATGATAGCAATATCGATACAGATCCTGCTCGGTCTGCGGCCGCCACCCTTGCGCGTCGAGCGCGAAGCCTGCGATCAGGTCGCGCGCCAGCGCCGGGGGCAACGCCGTCTCGGCGGCAAAGATCCGCAGCGCATCGAACGCCGGGGCCCCCACCACGATCCCGGCCAGCGCCGCCTCGGTCAGCGCCGAGATTTCGGCGAGCCGCGCCGGGCCGTCGCTGACCCCGGTCATGTCGTGGCCATGGTCCTGTCCGTCGGCAATGTCGTCGCACGCGCGGCACCAGGCATAAAGCAGCCACGCCCGTTCGCGCGTCTTCGGCGCGAACAAACGGCTGGCCGCGGCAAAGCTCTTCGATCCGCGCGCGATCGATTCCTGCGCGGTCGCGACGATCGCATCGCGCGAAGGCGCAGCCGCGCTCAAAGGTCGCGCGCGCCAATCTTGGTGATCGTCTCGATCGGCTCGTGGCTGCCCATTTGCGCCAGCAGCCCGTCAAGCGCGCTGTCGATCAGCAGGATCCCGGCATGTTGCGGCCGCAGGAAACCGACGCTCGCCATATGGTGATAGAAAGCGATCAGATGGTCATAATAGCCCGCGACATTGAGCAGCCCGACCGGCTTGGCGTGATAGCCGATCTGCGCCCAGCTCAGCGCCTCCCACAATTCGTCCATCGTGCCGGTGCCGCCGGGGAGATTGATGAAACCGTCGGACAGGTCGGTAAACGCCTGTTTGCGCTGGTGCATCGTGCCGACGACATGGAGTTCGGTGAGGCCCTGATGCGCCACCTCGGCATCGACCAAAGCCTGCGGGATGATGCCGATCACTTCGCCGCCCGCGGCCATCGCCGCATCGGCCACCGCGCCCATCAGCCCCAACCGACCGCCGCCGTAGACGAGACCGATGCCGCGCTCGGCCAGCGTCCGGCCAACCTCTTTCGCGCACGCGATATACACCGGGTCCGCCGGCGTCGCCGATCCGCAATACACCGCCAGACGCTTCATGACGGGCTCCCCTCCCTGGAAGGGAGGGGCTGGGGGTGGGTGGGGTGA
>NZ_JH584235.1:2376526-2540778 GCF_000241465.1 Sphingomonas echinoides ATCC 14820 | reverse complement strand
GCCGACCCACCCCCGACCCCTCCCTTCCAGGGAGGGGAGATTCTGCATCGTCACCGTTCCGTCTCCAACATCAACGCCGCCGTCGCCTTGGCACTCCCGACCACGCCCGGAATCCCGGCCCCCGGATGCGTGCCCGCGCCGACGAAATACAGGTTCGGGATATGGTCGTCGCGATTGTGCACGCGGAACCACGCGCTCTGCGTCAGGATCGGCTCCAGCGAGAAGGCGCTGCCCAGATGCGCGTTCAGATCCTGCGCGAAATCATTGGGCGCATAATGGAATTTGGTGACGATCCGCTCGTGAATATCCGGAATCAACCGCCGCCCGACCTCATCGAGGATGCGCTTCTCCAGGATCGGCCCGATCTCGTTCCAGTCGACCGGGAATTTGCCGAGATTGGGCACCGGCGCCAGCACGTAGAAGGTCGAATGCCCCTCGGGCGCCATCGACGGATCGGTCACGGTCGGATGATGCAGATAGAGCGAGAAGTCTTCCGGCAGCACGCCATGATCGTAAATGTCGGCGAGCAGCCCCTTATAGCGCGGCCCGAACAGGATCATGTGGTGCGGGATGCCCGGCCAGGTGCCCTTGATCCCGAAATGCACCACGAACAGCGACGGCGAATAGCGCTTGCGCGCCAGCCCGGTCTTGGTCCGCTGCGCACTGCGCGAGGATTTGAGCAAGTCGCGATAGCTGTGCATGATGTCGCTGTTGCACGCGACCATATCGGCATCCTGGTGCCAGCCGCTCGCGGTGGTGACGCCCGTCGCACGGTCGCCCAGCGTGGCGATATCGACCGCGGCATCGTTCAGCCGCAACACCCCGCCCAGCCGCTCGAAATGCTTGACCATCCCGGCGATCAGCTGGTTGGTGCCGCCCATTGCGAACCACACGCCGCCGTCTTTTTCGAGCTTGTGGATCAGCGCATAGATCGCGCTGGTGTTCATCGGGTTGCCGCCCACCAGCAGCGTGTGGAACGACAGCGCCTGGCGCAGATGCTCGTCCTTCACATAAGATGAGACGATCGAATAGACCGAGCGCCACGCCTGATATTTGGCAAGCGCCGGGGCCGCCTTGATCATCGACGCGAAATCGAGAAACGCGACCGAGCCGAGCTTGCGATAGCCCTCCTCATAGACCCCGGCCGAGTATTCCAGGAACTTGGCATAGCCCGCAACGTCGGCCGGATTGAGCTTGGCGATTTCGGCGCGCAGCGCAGGCTCATCGTTCGAATAATCGAAATTGACACCGTCCGGCCAGTTGAGCCGGTAGAAGGGCGATACCGGTGCCAGCGTCACGTCCTCGGCCATGTCGCGCCCGGTCAGCGCCCACAATTCCTGCAGGCACGGCGGATCGGTGATCACGGTCGGGCCGGCATCGAACACGAAGCCGTCTTTCTCCCACACATAGGCGCGGCCACCCGGCTTGTCGCGCGCCTCGACGATGGTCGTCTCGACCCCGGCCGATTGCAGCCGGATCGCGAGCGCGAGCCCGCCAAACCCCGCCCCGATAACGATCGCGCGGCGCGGCGTGCCGCGTAGTGCCGCCGAACTCATGCCGGTTTCCCCCCGAGGATCGCGCGCAATGCCCGCGTGATCGGCACAGGGGGCTTCCCGGTCAAAATCCGTGCCTTGTCCATCATCGTCGATTGTCCTGCGTAGAAGCGCCGCACAAGCTGCGGATCGAGCCGGTAAAACCGTTCGAGAATGCGGTAGCGCTCATCGGGGCCGGCGGCGCGAAACAGCATCTTGTCGAGCATACGATAGAAGCCGCGCGCCCGCCACGTCCTTCTGGCGAAATCATGCGTCAGCGTGTGCAACCCCGCGCCCGACAGATCACTCGCCCGCGCGATCAGCGCGGCGAGGCGCACCGCATCGGGCAGCGAATAGCCCGTAGTCGGGTGGAACAGCCCGGCGCGCATCCCGGCCTTGGCCACCTTGTTGCCGCCCGATTGCCAATAGGCCTCGAAATCGCCGCCCATCGCCACCGGCAGCACGCCCCATTCCTCGCGCGTCGCGCTATGCGTCGCCCAGCCATGCGCAGAGGCATAAGCCCGCACGCGATCCGCGATCGGGTCGGCATTGCTGCCCGTGCCGGGCTGGGGCCGGTGCAGATCGGGCGTGTCGCTATAATAGGTATCCTCGATGAACAGCCGCGTCGCCGACAAAGGCAGGGTGTAGACGAAACGATAGCCGTCGATCTGGTCGACCGTCGCGTCCATCACGATCGGGCCCGACAGCGCGTGCGGTTCCTCCAGCGCAAATTCCAGCCCGACGAACTTCTGCCAGCCAAGATCGAGCAAAGCGAGGTCGCCTGATCCGCGCGCATCGATCACACCCTTCGCTTCGATCCGGTCGCCATCGGCCAGCACCACCGCCGTCGGGCTGGCGGCAAGCACCTTGCGCCCGGTCATCACCGCCTCGGACGGGAGGGCGGCGCGCACCACCGCATCGAGCCGTTCGGACTCGATCGAATAATAAGCGCTTTTCAGCGTGCGCCGATGCGCCGGAAACGCGATGTCATAATGCGTCCAGCCATAACAGATCAGCGGCGCGACCAGCCAGCGATCGTCCTGCGCGATGTCGGTGGCGAAGAACGACCATAAATGATTGCCGCCAATGCTGTCCGATCCCTCGACGATGCGGACGTCGAGGCCGGGCCGCTGCTTGGCCAAGGCCAGCGCGATCAGCCCGCCCGCCAGCCCGCCGCCGACGATGGCGATATCGCAGGGGATGATCGAAGGCATCGCCAAGCGATAGCCGAAACGCCGCAGCGCGCAAGCACGCTGCACACCGAAACCGCCTGACGCGGGCCGCCATACGCGCTACAGCCGTTGCATGATCGCTCTCGCCATCGTCGCCTCCGCGCTCGCCATGTCGGCGATCGTCGGCGTGCGCTACCTGCTCGTGTCGGGGGTGTTCGCGGCGGCGACGCGCGCGCGCCATCCGGGGCTGTATGACGGCCTTTCCCCGCAGATCCGACGCGAAATCGGCTGGAGCCTGGCCTCTGCGCTCATTTATGGCGTGCCCGCCGGCGTGCTGGCCTGGGGCTGGCAAGAGCATGGCTGGACGCGGATTTACCGCGACGTGCATGCTTATCCATTATGGTATCTGCCGCTGTCGGTGCTGCTCTACCTGTTCGCGCACGACACCTGGTTCTACTGGACGCATCGCTGGATGCATTTGCCGCGCGTGTTTCGCATCGCGCACGCGGTGCATCATGACAGCCGCCCGCCGACCGCCTGGGCCGCGATGGCGTTCCATCCGATCGAGGCGGTCACCGGCGCTGTGATAATTCCGCTACTGACGCTCGGGATTCCCATCCACATCGGCGCACTGGGCTTGGTGCTGGGCATCATGACGGTTATGGGGGTAACCAATCATATGGGGTGGGAGATTTTCCCCCGGTTCATGTGGGCCGGTCGATTAGGCGGCTGGGTGATTACCGCGAGCCATCACCAGCGGCACCACGATCTGTATCGGGGAAATTATGGGCTTTATTTCCGTTTCTGGGACCGCCTCTGCGGTACCGACAAGGGCATCGGCGATTTTGCCCGCGCCCATGCGCAGGCTCGCCGGCGTCGGCGGCGCGGCGATGGGGCTGCTCTTCTCCTTGTCGGGGGCGGTCGCGACGACTGATCTCGCGGTCGACATCGCCAACCTGCGCTCGCATAAAGGCATGGTGCGCGTCTGCCTGACCGCCGACCCCACCAATTTCCCGGCCTGTATCGACGATGCGAAGGCGGTGACGCGCTCGATCCCGGCGAGCGCCAACAGCCTCCATTTCGACGGGCTTCCGCCGGGCGGCTATGCGCTTGCGGTGATCCATGACGAGAATGGCAATAAGAAGCTCGATACCTTTGCCGGTATCCCGCGCGAAGGCTTTGGCTTTTCGCGCAACCCGCCGATCAGCTTCGGCCCGCCGCGCTTTGCGGCGGCGCGCTTCACGCTGACAGGTGATGCCGATCGGCAACAGGTGCGCATGCGATACTTGCTCTGATCGGGCTATAACGGAGCTAAACGGGTCGCGAGGACGTTAACCCGCCAAATCTTCTTCTCGGAGCTGCTTGTGATCAACCGCCGTTTATACCTTTCCGCCGCCGCGCTGTTGCTCGCCGGTGCTGCCCCTGCCATCGCCCAGGAGCGTCCAGCGACATCCGAACGCGATCAAATCGCTGCGGATTTCGACAAGGATAGCGTCACGGTCGGCATCGGCGGGGCGTATTTTCCCGATTATGAAGGGTCGAAGACCTATCGCTTCACGCCCGCGCCGGTGGTGATCGGTTCGGTCAAGGGCTTCGCTTTCTCGGTCATCGGCGACCGGGCCAGCCTGGATGTGATCCCAAACCGCCCCGGCCAGACGATCGATCTGCAATTGGGCCCAGTCGGCGTGGTCAATTTCGATCGCTCGAGCCTCTCCAGCATCGATGACCCCCGCATTCGCGCGCTGGGCAAACGCGGCGCCGCGATCGAGCTTGGCGGCTATGTCGGGATTGGCAAGACCGGGGTGATCACCAGCAAATACGACAAGGTGTCGGTGTCGGTCAGCTATCGCAAGGGCGTGTCCGGCGGCCACCGCAGCGACATTTGGGAACCGCAATTCACCTATCTCACCCCGGTCAGCACCAAGGCGGCCGTTGGTCTCTATGCCTCGGCCCAGCATGTCGGGCAGGGTTATGCCGACAGCTATTTCAGCATCACCCCCACCCAGGCGCTGGCCAGCGGCCTGCCGACGTATAACGCGCATAGCGGCTGGAAAAGCTATTCGGCGGGCGGGTTTGTCACCTATTCGCTTACCGGAAATCTGCTCCACGGCTTCAAGGTCCTGGCCGGCGGCAGCTATTCGCGCGAACTGGGTGACTTCTCCTACAGTCCTGTCACCCGCATCGCCGGTTCGCCCAATCAATGGCTGGGCGCAGTCGGGCTCGCCTACACCTTCTGAACCAGCCCCCGATAGACTGATCGACCCGGCAGAGGCGCAGAGGCGCAGTGGCGCGTCTGCCGGGTCGTTTGCGTGTGGCCGACAAAGCACGCTCGCTTGGTCGTAACTCGCTCTAACTGGCGCAAACTTGATCAAGGCTGCGAAATCCAGTCTTGCGTCGCCACGCCCGAGGTGCCACGCAGCCTGCGCCAGAAGGCCCGTTTCACGATAAAGAGGGTTCGCCCGCATGACCGATCTCCCCCAGGACTCCGGCGCACAGCTGCACGAGCGACTCGAAGCGGGTGCCGAACAGCGTAGCGAACGCCGCGAATTCTTCCGCACCGCGCTTGGTGCCGGGGCCATCGCCGCCGTGGGTGCCGCAGCGGTAACGCTTGGCTCGCGCGCCATGGCGGACTCCACCAGCGACACCAACCTTTTGAACGTCCTGCTCAATTTCGAATATCTCGAAGCGCAATTCTATGCCTTCGCGGTCACCGGAGCAGGCCTGCCCAGCGCCCAGCTTACCCCCGGCAGCGCCAGCACCACCACCGTGGGTGCCGTGACCGGCGGCAAGCAAGTCAGCTTCACCGATCCGCTCGTCGCGAAATATGCGCGCGAGATCGCCAATGAGAAGG
Organism: Sphingomonas echinoides ATCC 14820; assembly: GCF_000241465.1. GTDB lineage: Bacteria > Pseudomonadota > Alphaproteobacteria > Sphingomonadales > Sphingomonadaceae > Sphingomonas > Sphingomonas echinoides. Next base: position 2,535,223 of record NZ_JH584235.1, on the reverse strand, counting down.
CAGCGCAAGTCGCCTTCCTGCGCACCACGCTGGGCACCGCCGTCGTCGCTCAGCCCGCGATCGATCTCGGCAGCACCGCGACCAGCGCCTTCAGCCTGGCCATGCGTGCCGCCAACATCGTCGCCTCGGGCGTGGCGTTCGATCCTTTTGCCAGCGACGAGAACTTCTTGCTGTCGGCCTTCTTCTTGGAAGATGTCGTGGTCACCGCGTACAAGGCAGCGGCGCAGCTGATTTCCACCCCGGCCTATCGCGATGCCGGGGCCGGGCTGCTCGCCGCGCACGCGCATCACGCCGCACTGATCCGCACCGTATTGTACACCAAGGGTGCCACGACCGCCACGCTGCGCACCCAGGCCGATGCCATTTCTGCGGTCCGCGACACGCTGGATGGAACGACCAAGGACGATGTCGGCATTTCGCCCGCAGTGATCGCCAACAGCCAGCTTGCGGCGCTCAATGGCTTGACCGCATCGAACATCGTGCCCGCCGGTACCGATGGCATCGCCTATGGCCGGCTCGTGGCGAACGTGCTCAACATCTTCTATCTCAACAGCCTGGCGGTGACGAAGGGCGGGTTCTATCCGAACGGCCTCAATGCCACGGTCGTCACCAGCGCGGCCAACTGAGCGCCGCCTTCTTTATTGCCTTCGCCCGTATGGGAGAGTTACCGTGAACGACAGCGATATCCTCGTGCCAGCCCCCGATCCCAAAGAGCGCCGCCGCGCCGGGCGTCGTCACTTCCTGCGCAGCGCGAGCGTGGCGACGCTTGCCTTCGGCGGCAGTGCGCTGCTTTCGGCCTGCGGCGGTTCGGGCACTTCAACCCCGAGCGCGACCGACAGCTCGACGCCGACGCCAAGCCCAAGCTCGACCGACACGCTGAACGATCAGGACAGCTTCAACTTCCTGCTCAACCTCGCCTATCTCCAGGCGCAATTCTACACCGTCGCGGTAACCGGCGCGGGCCTGCCCACCGCGTTGATCGCCAAGGGCGACGGCAACCAGACCGTGCAGGGCGCGGTAACGGGCGGGCGGCAAGTGACCTTCACCGATCCGCTGGTCGCGCAATATGCGCGCGAGATCGCCGCCGACAAGGTCGCGCATGTCGCGTTCCTGCGCTCGGCGTTGGGTGCGGCGACGGTGGCGCAGCCTGCGATCAACATCGATGGCAGCGCGAGCGGTGCCTTCAGCGCGCTGGCGCAGGCGGCAACCGTCGTCGCAGCAGGCGCGGCGTTCGATCCTTATGCCAGCGACGAGAACTTCCTGCTGGCGGCGTTCATGCTGGAGGACGTGGTGGTCACCGCTTATACCGGTCGCCAATCGACGATCGCGACCACCTTGCTGATCGATGCGGCGGCGGGCATTCACGCCACCACGTCGTATCACGCCGGTCTGATCCGCACCGTGCTCTACGCTAAGGGCTCGGTCTCGACCCCGTCGCTGCTGACCAATGCCGGTCTGATCAGCAATGCGCGCGACGCTTTCGACGGATCGACCGATCTCGACCAGGGCATTGTCGGCGATTCGGTCACGTCGAACATTTCTCCGCTCGACAGCAACGGCCTCGCGCTCGCGCGCACGGCGGGCCAGGTGCTCAACGTGCTGTATCTCAACAAGAATGCGGTGGTCGGCGGCGGCTTCTTCCCCGGCGGCGTAAACGGCAATATCAAGACCAGCGCGGCCAACTAAGCCTGCATTACGGGGCTTTGCAGCCACCGCCAATGCGCCTACACTGACACCATTCCCCGGGGGGCTGCGCCTGAGCAGCTGAGAGGTGGCTGAGGGTTCCCATGAAAGTACTACTTTCATGGGTGCCGGGTGCCACGACCCGTTTGAACCTGATCCCGTTAGCACGGGCGGAGGGAGGGAGCGGTGTCCGCAGTGGGTTTCCGTTTTCGCTCCATTCCGAGTCTTTGGAGCGACACCATGGCCGACATCCCCGCCCGTACCGAAATCGGCGTCACCACCGGCGCCATCCGTGGCAGCCGCAAGATCCACGTGCCCTCGCCCAACATTCCGGGCCTGGGCGTGGCGATGCGCGAGATCGTGCTCGAACCCTCGGCCAATGAAGCCCCGTTGCGCGTCTATGACACGTCGGGCCCGTACACCGACCCCAAGGCGCACATCGACATCAACCGCGGCCTCCCGCAGCTGCGCCGCGACTGGATCCTCGCGCGCGGCGACGTCGAATCCTACGACGCCCGCGAAATCCGCCCCGAGGATAACGGCCTCACCGGCCCCGATCGCTCGGCCGGCGTCCCGCAATATCCCAATGTCGTGAAGCGCCCCTTGCGCGCCAAGGCGGGCGCGAACGTCAGCCAGATGCATTATGCCCGGCGCGGCATCATCACGCCCGAGATGGAATACGTGGCCATCCGAGAGAATCTCGGCCGCGCCGCCGCCAAGGAACAGCTGATCCGCGACGGCCAGTCGTTCGGCGCGTCGATCCCCGATTACGTCACCCCCGAATTCGTCCGCGATGAGATCGCGAGGGGCCGCGCGATCATCCCCAACAACATCAACCACCCCGAATCCGAGCCGATGGCGATCGGCCGCAACTTCCTGGTCAAGATCAACGCCAATATCGGCAACAGCGCGGTCGCCAGCAATGTCGCCGCCGAAGTCGACAAGATGGTGTGGTCGATCCGCTGGGGCGCGGACACGGTGATGGACCTCTCGACGGGCCGCAACATCCACGACACGCGCGAATGGATCCTGCGCAACAGCCCCGTGCCAATCGGCACCGTGCCGATCTACCAGGCGCTCGAAAAGGTCGGCGGCATTGCCGAGGACCTGACCTGGGACATCTTCCGCGACACGCTGATCGAGCAAGCCGAACAGGGCGTCGATTACTTCACGATCCACGCCGGCGTGCGGCTCGCCTACATCCCGATGACCGCCAAGCGCGTCACCGGCATCGTCTCGCGCGGTGGCTCGATCATGGCGAAATGGTGCCTCGCGCACCACAAAGAGAGCTTCCTCTACGAACGCTTCGACGAAATCACCGAGATCATGAAGGCGTATGACATCGCCTACAGCCTCGGCGACGGCCTGCGCCCCGGCAGCATCGCCGACGCCAATGACGAAGCGCAGTTCAGCGAGCTTTATACGCTCGGCGAACTCACCCACCGCGCGTGGAAGAGCGACGTGCAGGTGATGATCGAAGGCCCCGGCCATGTGCCGATGCACAAGATCAAGGAGAATATGGACAAGCAGCTCGAAGTCTGCGGCGAGGCACCCTTCTACACCTTGGGGCCGCTCACCACCGACATCGCGCCCGGCTATGACCATATCACCAGCGGCATCGGCGCCGCGATGATCGGCTGGTATGGCACTGCGATGCTTTGCTACGTCACGCCCAAGGAGCATCTGGGCCTCCCCGACCGCGACGACGTGAAAGTCGGCGTGGTGACCTACAAGCTCGCCGCGCACGCCGCCGATCTCGCCAAGGGCCACCCCGCCGCCAAGCTGCGCGACGATGCGCTGAGCCGCGCCCGCTTCGATTTCCGCTGGCGCGACCAGTTCAACCTGTCGCTCGACCCCGACACTGCCGAACAATATCACGACCAGACGCTCCCCGCCGAAGGCGCCAAGACCGCGCATTTCTGCTCGATGTGCGGGCCGAAATTCTGCTCGATGAAGATCACGCAGGAAGTGCGCGATTTTGCGGGCAAGCAGAATCAGGGCGTCGAAGGCTTCATCGCCACCGGCCCGACCGGTGCCGAGACCGCGGCAGCCAGCAAGGCTGCGGCGATCAAGGGGATGGAGGAGATGAGCGCGCTGTACAATGCGTCAGGGCGCGAGCTTTACATTGGCGCTGGCGGGCGGGAGCGGGATTGACATGGTCTGACTTCGACCTCCCCCCTCCTGCAATCTCTCTTTGCGATTTATTGATTAGTAATAGAAAGTACTACAGTAAGTCGACGGGGGGATATAAGCGCAATTATGGCTATTCCAGATTGGAACGAATTTGGCCTGCTCCCCGAAGGAATTCATGATTCCGATTTTGGAGAAATTGCGCGGCGCTTGGCATTCAATGATCATCGTGCGTCCCTTGTCCGCGGCCTGGAGCGGTCACTAGATTGGTTAAGAACGATGCCCCCGATTCAGAGCCTTATCGTTGACGGAAGTTTCGTAACGGACAAGGCGCTGCCGAGTGATATTGATGCAGTGGCAATGATCGGAAATCTCACAGAGCGAAATCAACGGGAGTGGATTAGAGCTTGGCAGCCACTACACCGAGAATTGAAGGAACAATACCGCGTTGATTTATATCCGACGGTAGAAGATAGAGGAAATAACTTTTCTGCTTATTTCCAATATCTTAGACCAGAAGAAGCACTAGATCGTGGGGCTCCTCTTGGCGTTCTGAAAGGGCTGTTGAGGATCACGATATGACTTCGTGGAAACAACAACTTGAGAGGCAAGCGAGACTGCTCGTCCGCGAGATCGCAGCCCTCCAAACCCACCTTGATCCTGAGGTTTCCTTTGGTGGCATTGATGATTTGTACAATACGCTAGAGCGTATTTATACTATAGACCTTCCACTTGCCGATCTACGGGACCGTTCTGATATTATATTTCGCCTACAGGGTGAAGCATTCACCGATAGACCGCGAATGCAGCTAATTACGTCTATATTTGAGACAGTCACTTCTCAAATCACTGATCTTACAAAGGTTATATTGGGAACCTGGTCTGATGGCCGCGTGTCTCCGTCATCCCTGGATCTTTCACTTAGCGGGATATCTCGCGGAAGCCTTATCTTTGGCATGGCAGCGGAAACTGACAAAAAGGGTAACTATCCGCTTCTAAAAGAGCGCGACACGATGTTCGTTTCGACCCGCAAAGCATTAAGTCAGATCGATTTAGTGGCTCACTTAGTTGAGAATGATCAGGAGGAAATAAAACTGGAAGAGGTTTCGGAGCAAATCTCGGACCCTCGGGTGAGGGATGCCGCTCTTCTTGCTGTTCAACGTCTCGCGCCGAGCGGTCGTCGCGGGATAGACGCATTATCTATTAGCGGCGACATAGAAAAACCTGCTCGATTGACGATCGAGCATAGGAGGGCAATTCGAGAGTCCCTCATAAGACCGGTAATTCACGGTGAAGAATTACAGCTGTCTGGGTATGTTCGCGAAATCGACCTTGACGCACATCGATTTGACCTCCGCGGAATCGACAATCACCAAATTCGGGATGTGCGATGCGCATATCGCGATTTGCCGGATGTTCGAGCGCGCGACCTTCTTGGCTCATACGTTCGGGTGAGAAGTCTTGTTGAGAGGACGGCGGATGGTATACCCCGGCTCTTGTCGGTTCTCAATTTGGAGATACTTAAGCATGCTCCCGAGGACGCCTATCTTGTCGGAGATGACAGTCCTCCATTGCCTTGGCTCAAGGGATAGAGGGCGGCAAATGCCGCAACGTTGTAATCATGGATGCCGTCGAGATCGGCGTCGGCGTCACGACTGATCGTGACGGACGTCAAGCCAAGCCGTCCCGCTTTCTGCGATCGGCGATGATGTCTTCGATGGTCCGGTCACTCACGCCCGACGCCAGCCCCTCATCGATCGCCGCCCGCAACGCCACCAGCTTCTCGGCATCCTCCCGGTCGCGCCGCACCAGGTCGCAGATATAGTCGCTGGTGCTACTGAACCCGCCCTCGACAGCGCGCGCGTCTGCCCAGCGCTGGAGATCGTCGGGAAGGAAGACGTTGAGCTGCGCCATCGCCGAAAGATACGCTGATGGGACAAGACCGACAAGCACCTCAGTAATGATACCGGCACTGCGCCACCTGCAACGTCTGCGCAGCCCCGCTCCCCGCCACCCGGTACACCAGCCGCTGCTCCCAACCGAGCCGCCGCGACCACCAGCCCGACAGATTTCCGCCAAGCGGCTCCGGCTTGCCGGTGCCCTTGAACGGGTGGCGGCGGCATTCCTCGATCAGGGTGTGGAGCTTGTCGAGCATCTTCGCGTCCTGCTCCTGCCAGTGGCGGTAATCTTCCCACGCCGTCGGCCAGAACGCCACGTTCACGGGAAAGGCACGGCCTTCGGCTCTTCCGCCTCGAAGCCGCGCACCGCCTCCAGCAAGCGCTCGGCATTTTTGGGCGACTGCAGCAAATACAGCGTCTCCTCGATCGACGCCCATTCGCTCGCCGACACCAGCACCGCCCCCTCGCCACGCTGGCGCGTGATGGCGAGCGGGGCGCGGTCGGCGACGACCTTGTCGATCATCGCCTTCAGATTCTCGCGCGCTTCGGAATAGGATACGGCTTGCATCGCCAAACTATGGACAAAACCTTGTCCAATGTCAAGATTTCCGGCCGCCGCGAAGCGACCTTGCCAATTAGCGCCCGCCCTCTCGTCAGCCAGTCGGGTGGTGCTGACCACGGTCGGCTATCCCCATGCCGATGGCACCGTTGTCCGCGTGACGCGTTCAAGGCGGCGAGAGGATCGTTACGATGGCGACATTTGCACATAAACTCTATCTGCTCGGGTGCCGCGTCTCGGACCGCGGGGCCAATTTGGCGGGGCATCCGGCGGCAATCGCGACGGTCGCGCTGTTTTGCGGGGTGTGGTTTCTGGTCAGTGGCCAGGCGGGCGAGAATATGCTGACGCTGATCCTGTCGGTGCTGGCGATCACGCTGACGCAGATGGTGCTCAACCAGCAGAAGCGTTCGGAAGCCGCTTTGCACATGAAGATCGATGAGCTGATCCTCGCCAAGAGCGGCGCGCGCGACGAGCTCGCCGGGATCGAGCGCAAGACCGAGGACGAACTGGAGGCGCTGCGCCGCACTGGCCGCGTGCCGACCGAGGGGAAACCTTGCTGAGCGTTCAAGCGGCTGGCGGCAACGCCCAGTCGATCGGCGCGCGGCCATGCGCCACCAGGAACGCGTTCGCCCGCGAAAACGGGCGGCTGCCGAAAAATCCATTATGGGCAGCCAAAGGCGACGGGTGCGCCGATTTCAGCACCAGATGCCGCCTGCCCTGCGCCACGTCGGTAACGAACGCCGCCTTCTTCTGCGCATGCGCGCCCCACAGCATAAACACCGTCGGCTCCGGGCTTTCCGCCACCAGCCGGATCACGGCGTCGGTAAAGCGTTCCCACCCCTGCCCCTGATGCGAAGCAGCCGCCCCTTCGCGCACCGTCAGCACGGCGTTGAGCAGCAGCACGCCCTGGCTGGCCCATGCCTCCAGAAAGCCGTGGCGCGCGGGCGGAATGCCAAGATCGGCCTCCAGTTCCTTATAGATGTTGCGCAGGCTCGGCGGCAGGCGCACGCCGGGCTGGACCGAGAAGCACAGGCCATGCGCCTGCCCCGCGCCATGATAGGGGTCCTGCCCCAATATGACGACGCGCACGTCCTCGCGCGGGGTCAGGTCGAGCGCGCGGAACCAGGCGGCAGGGGGGGGAAAGACCGGCGTTCCCGCCGCCCGCTCGGCCGCGAGAAAGCCTTTGAGCGCTTGCATATAGGGCTGCTTGAACTCCGCCGACAGCGGCTCGCGCCAGCTCGGATGCAGCTTGATCGCGCGCTCCGCCATCGGAAAGCTCAGCGCTTCTTGACGAACTCGGCGCGCAGCACGAGGCCCTTGATGCCATCGTAGCGGCAGTCGATTTCCTGCGCGTCGCCGGTCAGGCGGATCGACTTGATCAGCGTGCCGCGCTTCAGCGTCTGCCCGGCGCCCTTCACGGTCAGATCCTTGATCAGCGTCACCTGGTCGCCATCGGCCAGCACATTGCCAACCGAATCGCGCACCACCACCGCGTCATCCTCGCTCGCCGCCGTGCTCGCCGCGCTGGCCGCGACCCATTCGCCCGTCGCTTCATCATAGACGAAGGTCTCGTCGTCGCCCGTCATGTTCATCCCTTGATGTTGACCATCGCCACCGGCTGGCCCTTGGAGGTTGGGTTGGACGCGTTTGCCTTGGGGGCCTTTTCGGCCTTGGGCTTGCGCACTTCCTTGTTCGACTTCTTCTGGCTCTTGGCCATTGCGGTTCCTGACCGGGGCGGAAGGCCCCGCGCGACCTTAATCCCAAACCGTGCCGCGACCCGCATCAATTCGCGCGCCGTAAAAGAGCGTCGCTTGATCGAAGTCAACATGATTTCCGGGCCCAGCCAGCAACCTCTGCGCGCGCGCGCCGTTGATGGCAGACGCCGGGCGTGCCCCCCTTCGCGCCCGGCGTACCGCCCCCGAAAAACGCGTTAGGAGACATGCTATGGGATTGTTCACCAAAGACATTGTGACCTTCGAGGACTTGTTCCTGCACCAGTTGCAGGACGTTTATTATGCCGAGCATCAAATCCTGAAGGCGCTCCCCAAGATGACCGAGAAGGCGACCAACGGTACGCTGAAGGCGGGCTTCGACCAGCATCTGCGCGAGACCGAGGGTCAGGTGCGCCGCCTGGAGCAAGTGTTCGACCTGATCGGCGAGCAGCCGAAGGGGGCGACGTGCCCGGCGATCGAAGGCATCATCAAGGAAGCCAATGAAGTTGCCGGCGACATTGCCGACAAAGCGGTGCTCGACGCGGCCCTGATCGCCTCGGCACAAGCGGTCGAGCATTATGAAATCACGCGCTACGGCACGTTGATTGCCTGGGCGAATCAGCTCGGTCGCACCGATGTTGCCGCGATCCTGCAGGAAACGCTCAACGAAGAATATGCGACCGACGACAAATTGACCGACCTGGCAACGAGCCGGGTGAACCTCACCGCCGAGGATGCCGTTTCGGCGCAATAGCGGCTAGAATGCCCCCGGCACCTCCCGCTGGATGGTGCCGGGGCGTTCGGGCGACAGCAGCTCCATCGGTTGCCGCAGCGTCGCGACGCGTGCGGCCTGCCCGCTTTGCAACGCGCTCGTGGCCGTGGCGGTAACAGCCGTACAACTGCGCCCCGCCAGATAGTCGAGCGCCGCGCGCGTCGACCGTTCCTGCGGGTTGCCCATCGGGTGGGTCAAGTCGTCATCGGCCTGGCAACTGGCCTCCACCGTACCCGCCAGGCCGTTATAATAGGCCCCCTGATGATTGGCGTTTTGCAGCGCGAAGGCAATGACGCGCAGACGGTCGTCGCATTGCGAGCGGTCGAGCGCGATCTGGCCGACCGGCTTGCCATAGGTATTGGTGCCGATCAGCCCGGCATTGGCGTGCAGATAGGGGATTTGCGCGGCGATCACCAATTCGCTCGCCGACGCGGTGCCGGAAGTGCCGATGAACGCAACCTTGGTCGGCGCGACCGACTCCGGTTGCGGCGCGAACATCGCCGTGATGTTGTTCGCCGATTTCTCAGGCCGGAAGGTGGTGTAATCAATCACCTCCGAGGTCGAGCGGTTCGCGCCGAGCAAATTGCTCATCAGCTCGGCAATCGAGATCAGCCCGCCACCATTGTAGCGCAAATCGATGATGATATTGGTCACGCCCGCTGCGCGAAACGACGCAAAGGCGCTGCGCAACGCCGGATCGGCGGTCGAGATGAAGGTGCGCAAATTGATGTAGCCGACTTGCCGTCCACCGTCGTTGAGGATCTGCGCGCCAAAGCGGCTGGACACTGGCGTCAGCGCATAATCGGCCTTGCTGATCGAGACGGTGCGTGTGCCGCCGGAGTCGGTCACCTGAAACGTGCGACTCGTGCCAGACGTGTCCGGCCCGAGCGCAGTGCTGAGCCCGGCGCTGCCCTCGGCTGCAAGGATCGCCGACACCGTGCGGAGGTTCCCCGCACTGGTGCCGATCGCGAGGATTTCGGTGCCGCGGTCCAGCCCGGCGGCGAGCGCCGGTGCCCCCTCAAAACTCTCCGCGACAAACAATCGGCCCGCTGTGGGGTCAAGCGTCAGGCGGAAGCCGTAGCCCGCACTGGACCCGGAATTATAATAAGCGTTCTCCGACGCGATCGAGGTCAGATAGGTAAAATAGCGGTCCTTGCGCTGCGCCCGCGCGGTCGCGGTCAGCGCGTCGATATAATCCCCAACGGTGGTATAGGGTGTCGGGTCGAGCGTGCTCGGCAAGGTGTCTGGAAAGAGATACCATTCCCGCAATTGCGCCGCCGCCCAATCCTGCCGATCCCGCAACGAACAGGTTCCGGTGCTTGCCGGGGTAGGGGTAGGGGTCGGGGTGGACGTGGTCGGGGTTGAGGTCGATCCACTCGACGTGCCGCCCCCCTCGCCGCAGGCGGACAGCAATGCGATCAGGCTAAAGAGAACCGTTGGGACGCGCACACGGATCATACCCACCTCTTTGTCGTTGCGCGGGAGGGTGCCACGCGCGGTGGGCGCGGTAAAGCGCGCCAATCAAAAGATTTAGCGACAGGCGCCGCCCCCGCCGATCATGCGATCGGGGAGAGCGACACTGCGGTGGACGCGAGAACGACCGTGAAAGCGACGGCGGCGGCGAGCGAAAAGGCGATGCGCGACAGCGATTCAAAACGAATGGACATGATAGTTTTCCCTTTTTCGTGGCGAAGCGGACCATCCGATCGCCAACGCCAAGGGAACTGCAGGGAGCGTGCCAATTCGATAAATAACTGATTTATATAGAGTATAGTGGACCGTTGATCCACCAACGCGCTGCGTAGTTGGTCTATAACTCCAACTGTTAGTAAAATGTGCCGTTGCTGCAGAGCTGGTTTCGACCGTTTTCTTTTGCCAGATACAAAAACCGGTCGGCGCGCCCAAAAACCGAGCAAAGCGGCTCGCCCGTCTCGGCGACCGCGATCCCCGCCGAAAAGGTCACCGCACCAAGCGGAACGTCGGTTTCGCGGATCCGGTAGCGCTTGGCCGCCACCGCGACCCTGGCGGTTTCCAGGGTCGCGCGCGCGTCCTCCACGTCGTCGCCCCGGAACAGAATGACAAACTCCTCGCCCCCGTACCGCGCGACGAAATGGCGAGTGCACGCCTCACGCAGGGCCGCAGCGATGGCGCGCAATACGCGGTCGCCGACCGAGTGACCGAATTGGTCGTTGACGCGCTTGAAGCGATCGACGTCGCACACCGCCAGACACAGACGCTGCCCGGTGAGAGACTGTTCGGAAAACGCCTCTTCGAACGCGCGGCGATTGGGCAAGCCGGTCAATGGATCGCGCCGCGCATCGCCCCGTGCTTCCTCGAGCTTCGCTCGCAATTGCTCGGCTTCGCGAGTCGCGGCGGCCAGGCGCGACTCGGCCGATTGCACGCGGTCCAGCATGACGGTGGCCAAGCGCACGACATCGGCCCCGGTGGCAGCGCCGCGCACCGCATTCGCGCTGGCGGCCAAATCCCGCCCGAAATCGGCGGTTTCAGCCTGCATCGAGCGCATCATGTCGCTAAAGCCTTCGACGTGCATCTGCGTCTGCGCGACCAGCCGGGCGGCGACGTCATCATCGCCCCGGTGGGACAGCGTCTCCCCCCAATGCGGCGGGTTCTGGTGCGCAAGACCGCCGCCCAAGGCCTCAATATCGCGGGTAGAAAGGCGAATACCACCCTCGGTCAGCGTGGCGACCGATCGCGCCAGCGCTCCCGTCGGGTTGGTCATCACGTGATAGGCAAAAGCGTAATGGACCGGGTCTGGGCCCAGCCGGTGCAGCGTCAAAAACGCGCGAATGCGATCAAAGACGGCGTCAGCGCGCTCTTCGACCGCAATCAGCCTCGCCTCCCTTGCTGCCCCCATCGCTCCATCGGCCCCAATTATGCAGAGCGTCGCTTGATAGCCCGCTCTGCCTGCGGGAAGGAGGTAGGGCAAAACTGCTAATATAGCGTGACCGCACGCGCGATCGGGGCATTTCGAGCGGAAAACCGAGGCCTGCGGGCTGGCGCAACGCGACCGGCCGGTTTACGCAAGCGCGATGCGCGTTACCGACACCGATCTTGCCCTTGCGGCGGCCCTTGCCGATGCCGCCGGATCTGCCATTCGCCCGTATTACCGGACCGACCACGGCCTGGAGGCAAAATCGGATGCTTCGCCCGTGACGCTGGCCGATCGAGCTGCCGAGGGGGCGATGCGCGCGTTGATCGAACGCGCCTTTCCCGCCGACGCGATCATCGGGGAGGAATATGGCACCAAGGATGGCACGTCGGGGCGGACCTGGGTGCTCGATCCGATCGACGGCACGCGCGCCTTCATCTCCGGTCGCCCGATCTTCGGCACGCTGATCGCGCTGATGATCGAAGGCTGGCCGATGATGGGGGTGATCGACCAGCCGATCCTGCGCGAACGCTGGCTGGGCGTGATGGGCCGCCCGACCGTGTTCAATGGGGCACCTGCCGTCGCGCGGCGCTGCCCGGATCTCGCCAAGGCGCTGCTGGCGACCACCTCGCCGGCTTTGTTCGACGATACCCAGCTCCATGCGTTCGAGCATCTCGATGCGGCGGTGATGAGCACGGTGCTCGGCGGCGATTGCTACAATTACGGGTGCGTGGCGAGCGGGTGGCTCGACGTGGTGGTCGAAGCGCAGCTCAAAATCTATGATTTCGCAGCGCTCGTCCCGATCGTCGAGGGCGCGGGCGGGCGGATGTGCGATTGGTCGGGCGATCCGCTCACCGGCGATTCGATTGGTGAAGTGATCGCTGCGGGCGACCCCGCGCGGATCGAGGAAATTCTCGAGCTGCTCGCTTGTCGCGGCCATTGATCTTGCGTTTTGCGCGACTCATCGGTAAGGGCCCGCCTTCCTGCGCGTAAGAAGAACTGCCCGGCTGATATGGGCTGCCGTGGCCGTTCATAGATCGTCGCACAACTGAAAGGACGAAAATGCCCAAACTCAAGACGAAGAGCGGCGTTAAAAAGCGCTTCAAGCTCACCGCGAGCGGCCTGCTGAAGCACGGCGTCGCGGGCAAGCGCCACCGGCTGATGAGCCACAACGCCAAGTACATCCGCCAGAACCGTCGCACCAAGGTGCTGTCGAAGGCCGATACGGCAACCGTCAAGGCGTGGGCGCCTTACGGTCTCGGCTGAGCGGAAAGGAATTAAAGAATGGCACGCGTCAAACGGGGTGTAACCACCCACGCTAAGCACAAGCGGATCCTCAATCAGGCGAAGGGCTATTATGGCCGTCGCAAGAACACGATCCGTATCGCCCGCCAGGCCGTCGAAAAGGCCGGCCAGTACGCATATCGCGACCGCAAGGTTAAGAAGCGCAACTTCCGCGCTCTGTGGATCCAGCGCATCAACGCAGCGGTCCGCGCCGAAGGCCTGACCTACGGCGTGTTCATGCACGGCCTGAAGCTCGCCGGTGTCCAGCTCGACCGCAAGGTGCTGGCCGACATCGCGATGCACGAAGGTGCCGCGTTTAGCGCCATCATCGCGCAGGCGAAGGCGGCTCTGCCCCAGGCCGCCTAAAGGCGACCTGCTGCGAGGCACAAGGATTGGGGCGTCGGTGGCAACACCGGCGCCTTTTTCTTTTGGGGCCGCCGCCTCGCCGTTCGGGCTACGCTTGTCGAAGCCCGGTTGTTTCTTCTAACGCCCCCTGACGAAGACCGGTGCTTCGGCAAGCTCAGCACGAACGGACACGCGATGACCGACCTCGACCCCATGAAGACGGACCTGCTCGCCGCGATCGCGGCGGCCGCCACGCTGGAGGCGTTGGATGGCATTCGCGTTCAGGCGCTCGGCAAGCAGGGCAGCATCACCGCCTTGCTCAAGACGCTGGGCGGCATGTCGCCCGACGAGCGGCTGGTGCAGGGCCCGCGCATCCAGGGCGTGCGCGAGGCGGTGACCACCGCCATCGCCGCGCGCAAAGCCGCACTCGACCGCGCAGACCTCGACGCGCGGCTGGCGCGCGAAACGCTCGACATGACGCTCCCGGCCGACGCCGCACCGCAAGGGTCGGTGCATCCGGTCAGCCAGGTGCTCGACGAAATGGCGGAGATCTTCGCCGACTTGGGCTTCGCGGTCGCGACGGGCCCGGAGATCGAGGATCAGTGGCACAATTTCACCGCGCTCAACATGCCCGAGAGCCATCCCGCGCGCGCGATGCACGACACCTTTTATCTACGGGCGGGCGAGGGCGAAGAAGCCAAGGTCCTGCGCACCCACACCTCGCCGGTGCAGATCCGCACGATGATGGGTCAGGAACCGCCGATCCGCATCATCGCGCCGGGCCGCGTGTATCGCTCGGACTGGGATGCGACGCACACGCCGATGTTCCACCAGATCGAAGGACTGGTGATCGACAAGGGCATCACGCTCGGCCATCTCAAATGGACGCTCGAGACCTTCCTCAAGGCCTTTTTCGAGCGTGACGACATCGTGCTCCGCCTGCGCCCGAGCTATTTCCCCTTCACCGAGCCTTCGGCCGAAGTCGATGTCGGCTGGACGATGGAAAAGGGCCGCCGCGTGCTCGGCGGGTCCGAGGGCTGGATGGAGCTGCTCGGCAGCGGCATGGTCCACCCCAAGGTGATTGCCGCGTGCGGGCTTGATCCGAACGAGTGGCAGGGCTTCGCGTTCGGCGTCGGCGTCGATCGCCTCGCCATGCTCAAATACGGCATGGATGATTTGCGCCCCTTCTTCGAAGGCGATGCGCGCTGGTTGAAGCATTACGGTTTTTCGGCACTCGATGTGCCCACGCTGAGCCAGGGAGTCGGCGCATGAAGGTCACGCTCGATTGGCTGAAGCAGCATATCGACACCGACGCCTCGCTCGAGACGATCGTCGAGACGCTGACGCGCATCGGCCTCGAAGTCGAAGGCGTCGAAAACCCGGGCGCCAAGCTCGCCGCTTTCCGCGTGGCGAAGGTGCTGAGCGCCGCCCCGCACCCACAGGCGGACAAGTTGCAGGTGCTCTCGGTCGATGCCGGGGACGGCCCGCTCCAGGTCGTGTGCGGCGCGCCCAATGCCCGCGCAGGCCTCGTCGGCGTGTTCGGCTCCCCCGGCGCGACGGTGCCGTCGAACGGCATGGTGCTCAAGGTCGCGGCGATTCGCGGGGTCGAATCGAACGGCATGATGTGTTCCACGCGCGAGCTGGAACTGGGCGAGGACCATGACGGCATCATCGAGCTGCCCGCCGATGCGCCGATCGGCATGGCCTATCCCGATTATGCCGGGCTGAATGATCCGGTGATCGAAATCAACGTCCTGCCCAACCGCCCCGATTGCATGGGCGTGCGCGGCATCGCGCTCGATCTGGTCGCCGCCGGGCTCGGCACCGCCAAGCCGCTCGCTTATGCGCCCGTCGAAGGCACAGGCGCAGGCCCCGATGTCCGCACCGACGATGCCGAAGGCTGCCCCGCTTTCTACGCGCAAAGCGTCACCGGCCTCACCAACGGCACCGCGCCCGAATGGATGCGCCGCCGCCTGACCGCGATCGGCCAGCGGTCGATTTCGACGCTGGTCGACATCACCAATTATGTGATGTTCGATCTCGGCCGCCCCTTGCACGTTTATGATCGCGCCAAACTGTCGGGCGGCCTCGTCGCGCGCAAGGCGGTGGCGGGCGAGCAAGTCCTCGCGCTCAACGGCAAGACCTATACGCTGGCCGAGACGATGACCGTCATCGCCGACGCAGGCCGCGTGCATGACATTGGCGGCATCATGGGCGGCGAGGATTCGGGCGTCACCCCCGAGACGACCGATGTGGTGATCGAATGCGCCTATTTCGACCCCGACGGCATTGCCCGCACCGGCCAGGCGCTGCTGCTCACCTCGGACGCGCGCGCGCGCTTCGAGCGCGGCGTCGATCCGGCTTTCCTCGAACAGGGCCTGGCGATCGCGACGCGGCTGGTGCTCGATCTGTGTGGTGGCACGGCCAGCTTGCCGACCCATGCCGGCACCCCGCCGACCACGCGCAAGCGCATCGCTTATGATCCGGCCCGCGCCGAAACGCTCGGCGGTCTGGCGGTTGCGCCCGAGCGTCAGCGCGCGATCCTGACCGCGCTCGGCTTCGCGGTCGAGGCCGACTGGACCGTCCTGCCACCGCCCGCGCGCCGCGATGTCGATGGCCCGGCCGATCTGGTCGAGGAAGTGATCCGCATCGTCGGGATCGATTCGGTCCCGGCAACCCCGCTGCCGCGCGCGGCGGGGGTCGCCAAGCCGACCGCGACGCCCGCGCAAAGACTCGAAAGCCGCGTCCGCCGCGCCGCCGCCGCGCGCGGCCTCAACGAGACGATCACTTGGAGCTTCCTGTCGGAATCCCAGGCCGAGGCGATCGGCGGCGGCACCTGGACGCTCGCCAACCCGATCAGCGAAGAGCTGAAGGTGATGCGCCCGTCGCTGCTCCCCGGCTTGCTGTCGGCAGCCGAGCGCAATTTGAAGCGTGGTGCGGGCGGCGTGCGCCTGTTCGAGCTTGGGCGGCGCTATCTCAGCGACGGCGAACGCCCGACGCTGAGCGTGGTGCTGGCGGGCGAGGCGCGGCCGCGCGGCTGGCAGAATGGCAAAGCGAGCCTGTTCACCGCCTTTGACGCAAAGGCCGAGGCACTGGCGCTGCTGGCCGCGGCAGGCGCACCGGTCGACAATCTGCAAGTGATGGGCGACGCTGGCGACGCCTGGCATCCCGGCCAATCGGGCACGCTGCGGCTGGGACCGAAGACCGTTCTGGCGGCGTTCGGCATGGTCCACCCGCTGACCACGCGTGCCTTCGACGTGGATGGCCCGGTCGCAGCGGTCGAGCTGTATCTCGATGCGATTCCGCCCAAACGCGCGTCGAGCTTCGCGCGTGCGGCTTATGCACCACCGGCATTGCAGGCGGTGCGGCGCGACTTCGCCTTCCTCGTGCCCGACAGCGTGTCGGGCGACGCGCTGGTGCGGGCGGCACGCGGCGCGGACAAAGCCGCAATCGTTGCTGCGCGCGTGTTCGACGTGTTCACCGGCACCGGCGTCGAGCCTGGCCACAAGAGCATCGCGATCGAAGTCACGCTCCAGCCGGGCGAAAAGAGCTTCACCGAGGCGGACCTGAAGGCGGTGGCGGACAAGGTCGTGGCGGCGGCGGCGAAGCTGGGCGCGAGCTTGCGGGGGTAAGGCCGAGCGTCACCCCGCATCCACCCCGGCGAAGGCCGGGGCCCAGCAGGACGGGTCGAGGTAATAGGGCAAGGCGCTCGCCATGCCCGGCCCGCTCCTGGGCCCCGGCCTTCGCCGGGGTGGTCGTGGTTTTTATTGGAGGATCGACGCTATGCCCCAACCCAACCTAATCACCATCGCCACCCCGCAGCTTTCCGCTGCGATCAACCCGTTCGGTGCGGAGCTGACCCACCTGCGCGATGCCGATGGCCGCGAGCTGATGACCGACGCCGATCCCGCTTTCTGGACCGGCCACGCGCCCTTGCTCTTCCCGATCGTCGGGCGCCTCAACGGCGACGTGCTGCGCGTTAACGGCGCGGACTATCCGATGAAACAGCACGGCTTCGCCCGCCGCAGCCTGTTCACCCTCGCCGAACAGACCGATACGCGCGCGGTGTTCCTGCTGGAGGACAGCGCCGAGACCCGCGCCGTCTACCCCTTCGCCTTCGCGCTCCGCGTCACTTACACGATCACCGATGCAACGCTCGCCATCGCGGTAGCGATCGAGAACCGCAGCGAAGGCACGCTGCCCGCCAGCTTCGGCTTCCACCCCGCCTTCGCCTGGCCGCTGCCATATGGCCTGCCGCGCGCCGACCACCGCATCGTCTTCGCCGCGGACGAGCCCGACCCTTTGCGCGAACTCGTCGGCAGCGCGATTTCCAGCGGCCGCCGCCCCTCCCCGCTGCACGGGCGCACGCTCGCGCTCGACGATGCGCTGTTCACCCAGGACGCGCTGATCTGGGACCCCGTCCATTCGCAAAGCGTGCGCTACGGCGCGTCAACCGGCCCGCAGCTCCGCGTCGATTTCCCCGACACGCCGATGCTCGGCATCTGGACCAAGCCCGGCGCGGCGTTCGTCTGCATCGAGCCGTGGCACGGCATTGCCGACCCGGAAGGCTTCACCGGCGACATCTGCGAGAAACCCGGCATCCGCACCATCGCCCCCGGTACAACCTGGGGCTGCGCGATGCAGGTGACGTTGGAGGGCTGAGGCGCTACAGCGCGGCGATGAATCACACCTCCGACCGCCGCACCTTCGCGATCATTTCCCACCCCGACGCGGGCAAGACCACGCTGACCGAAAAGCTGTTGCTGTTCGGCGGCGCGATCCATTTGGCGGGCGAGGTCAAGGCGCGCGGGGCCAATCGTCGTGCGCGCTCGGACTGGATGAAGATCGAGCAGCAGCGCGGCATTTCCGTCACCTCTTCGGTGATGACCTTCGAGCGCGAGATCGAAGGCATGGGCGGCCTTACCTTCAACCTGCTCGACACGCCGGGCCACGAGGACTTTTCGGAAGATACCTATCGCACGCTGACCGCGGTCGATTCGGCGGTGATGGTGATCGACGCCGCGCGCGGTATCGAGGCGCAGACGCGCAAATTGTTCGAGGTCTGCCGCTTGCGCTCGGTGCCGATCATCACCTTCGTCAACAAGGTCGATCGCGAAGGGCGCCCGCCGTTCGAATTGCTCGATGAAGTCGCGGAAATGCTCCAGCTCGACGTCACGCCGATGAGCTGGCCAGTCGGCATGGGCAGCGATTTCGAGGGCATTTACGATTTCCACGCCAATGCGCTGAGCCAGCCCGAGGGGCCGAGCCGCGAATTCATGGGCAAGGCGCGGCGTTTCACCGGGCTCGATGATCCCGCGCTGGAGAGCGTGCTGAGTGCGCCCGGCCTCGCGACCTTGCGCGACGAAGCCGAGCTTGCGCTTGGCGGCTATGGCGAATTCGATGTCGAGGCCTATCGCGCGGGCGACCAGACCCCGGTCTATTTCGGCTCCGCGCTGAAGGACTTTGGCGTTGCCGAACTGATCGACGCGCTCGGCCGCCATGCGCCCGGCCCACGCCCGCAACCCGCCGAACCGGCGCAAGTGCTGCCCGATCGCGCCGATGTCACCGGCTTCGTGTTCAAGGTCCAGGCGAATATGGACCCCAACCACCGCGACCGCATCGCCTTCATGCGGCTGTGCTCGGGCACCTTCAAGCGCGGCATGAAGCTGACGCCGACCGGCCACGGCAAGCCGATCGCGATCCATTCGCCGATCCTGTTCTTCGCGCGCGAACGCGAACTGGCCGATGAGGCGTTTCCGGGCGACATTATCGGCATCCCCAACCACGGCACCTTGCGGGTGGGGGACACGCTGTCCGAACGCGCCGACGTGCGCTTTACGGGGCTCCCCAATTTCGCGCCGGAAATCCTGCGCCGCGTCGCGCTGAAGGACCCGACCAAGACCAAGCAGTTGCGCAAGGCGCTCGACGATATGGCCGAGGAGGGCGTGACGCAGGTCTTCTATCCCGAAATCGGCTCGAACTGGATCATCGGCGTGGTCGGGCAGCTCCAGCTCGAAGTGCTGCTCTCGCGGCTCGAGGCGGAATATAAGGTCGATGCCGGGCTCGAAATGGCCCCCTATGACACCGCACGCTGGGTGTCTGCGGCCGATCCGGCTGACCTCAAGGCGTTCATGGACCTCAATCGCACGTCAATGGCCAAGGATCGCGACAACAACCCCGTCTACCTGGCGAAGACCGCCTGGGACGTTGGCTATGTCGCGGATCGCTACCCCAAGGTCACCTTCGCCGCGACGCGCGAGCGCTAACGCGCCTTGGCCGTAGCGCGGCGACGTCGCCGCCACAGCACAATGCCGCCCGCGAGCAACGCCGCTGCTCCTCCCAACATCGCCGGGAGGACCCTGGGCAACCAATATCGAAAGGCATTGTCGCTGATCTGCTGGTCGGCGGTATAGCCAGCGGGCATTGGCAGCACCTGATCACGCCGGGCAAAGGCGGCGTAATCGCGGCGCATGCCGATGAAGCGCGCGGGTTGCTCCGTCGACAGATCGTGCGTCTCGCCGGGGTCATGCGTTATGTCGAACAATTGCCAGCGGCCATCGCCGAGCGGCGGCAAGTTCTTGACGAGCTTATAGTCCCCGCGGAACAGCGCAGCATTGCCCGATAGCTCATAGCCAAGCGGCGTATCGCCATGCACATGGGTGCGTCGGCCGAGCAGCATATCGGCCAAGCTGAACCCCACCATCGGCTCGACCGACCGCCCGGCAAAGTGCCCGGTCTGCGCGGGCACCCCGGCCAGCGCGAGCAAGGTGGGCGCAATATCGGTAACATGCGTAAAGCCGCCGACGATCGTGCCGCTGCGCATCGCGGGGTTGCCGGGCCAACTCACGATCAGCGGCACACGCAAGCCCCCTTCTCCGGCCGAAAACTTGTATCCGGCAAGCGGTGCCGCAGCAGCGCTTGCCCAATTCGGCCCAATCGCGGTCAACGTACCGCGCTCGCCTTGATGCTCGGGCGTAAAGTCGCGCAGCAGCCCGAGTACCAGCCGGTTGAACAGACGCCCCCGCGGGTCGGTCGGTTCCGGACCATTGTCCGACAGGAACACGAAGATCGTATTGTCATACGCACCCGTCGCCTTCAGATGGTCGATCAAACGCCCGATCTCATGATCGGCCGCCTCTGCCATCCCCCCATAAGCCGCCATCGCGCGTGCTGCGGCCCGGCGTTGATCGGGCGACAACCGGTTCCAGTCGGCGGTCGAGCGCATCACCGCCGCGCGCATTTCGGGTGGAACCAGCCCCATGGCGATTGCCCGCGCCTGCCGCGCCGCGCGCAAAGCGCGCCAGCCGCCATCATAAGCGTGGGCATAACGCGCGATATACGCGTCGGGCGCTTGCACCGGAATGTGGTTGGCCAGGAAGTTCACCGAGGCGAAGAACGGCTTGCCCGATCCCCGCCCCGCATCGATGTAGCGCAGCATCGTATCGACGATGAAGGTCGAGGAATAAAACGGCGTGGGCAAGGTGGCGGGCTTGCCATCCTCGGTCCAGTCGGCCTTGTCGTATAACCCGGCGATCGGCTTCTGCTCGAAATTGTCGGCACCGGCATCCGCCAGCGAATAGGCGTGATCGTAGCCACGCGCGGTCGGCAGCCCGTCGCTCGCCTTGCCCAAATGCCATTTGCCGGTGAGATAGGTGCGATAGCCCGCTTGGTGCAGCACCTCCGCCAACGTCACGACCCGGTGGTTGAGCACGGTGTCATAACCCGGCTTGCCGACATGCTCGGGCGGGATCGTCTCGGGCATGTTGCCAAGCCCGGCGCGGTGGTTGCTGATGCCGGTCTGCAGCATCGCCCGGGTTGGCGCACACGAACCCGCGACGTGGAAATTGGCAAAGCGGACACCGTGCGCGGCGAGCGCGTCGATATTGGGGGTGTGGATCTCGCTGCCGAAGCTGCCAATATCCGAATAGCCCCAATCGTCCGCCACCAGCAGGACGATATTCGGGCGCGCCGCAGGCGGAGCCCCCGCGACTGGAAGCGGCATCAAGGCCAGCGCCAGCGCCAGCCCCTTTTGCACCGCGCGCGTCACTCGAGCTTGCTTTGCGAGATGGTGGCCGTGCCGGCGGGCAGGCTGAACAGCATCCCGTCTTCACCCACCGTGATCGGCCCCGTGAAATGGTGCGCGGAGTCCCCGAGAAACGCCGGATAGGCGAAGCGCAGGGGCAGTGGCGGCACGATGTGGTTGAGCACAAGCCGTTTAACCCCGGCGGCTTTCGCAGCATCGGCAGCCTGCTCGGGGGTCGTATGATAATTGCGGATGTCGCGCGTGACTTGCGCCAGATTGTAGCGATGGTTCCGCTCAAGCGCAGTGGTCAGCAAGCCGACCAGGTGCGGCTGCAACGCCTCATGAACCAGCAAATCCGCGCCCTTGGCAGCCGCGACCAGCGATGCGCTTGGCCCGGTGTCGCCGCTGAACACAACCGAACGGCCTTTATAATCAAAGCGATAGCCGACCGCAGGGCGAACCGGGCCGTGATCGACGCAGAAGGCGGTAATCGTCAGCCCATCCTGTCGGTACACCACCTGGCGTGCGTTACCCTGGGGAACCACAAACGGAACCGCGACCGCGCCCGCCCCGCCGGGGGGGGCCACGCCGCCGCCGTGATGGGCGGTGCGATATCCCCAATCCGTCGCATAGGCTGCATCGAATCCCGCCACGACCGCCTCGACTCCCGTCGGCCCGTGCACGGGCAAGGGAGACGTCGCCGAACTCGCGATCCAGCTTTGCAACATCAGCGGCCCAAGTCCGTCAATGTGGTCGGAATGGAAATGCGTCAGGAAAACCCCTTCAATCCGCCCGATCGGCAAGCCCATCGCAACGATCGTGCGCGCGCCGCCCTCCCCGATATCGACCACGAACAAGCGCTTCCCCGCGATCACCACCGAGCATGGCCCCGCCCGCGTGGGATCGGGCAAGGGCGAGCCCGTTCCGCACAAAGCGACATGCAGGCCATCGGGGAGGGTCGCGGTCGTGTCGCGCCCGACCCGCGCATCGACGATCCACACGAGCAGGGCGGTCGCGATTTGTGCCTGGAAGACACCGACCAGGATCCCCCCGGCCAGCCCGATAAGGGCGATCGCCGATACCCATTTTCCGTATGTACGCATTCGCCCCGCCATCTTCCCTCGGCATATGTCGATGCGGTTGAGCCTGCGACAAGTTTATGGCACATTCAATGCCACATTAGGAGGACAATAGACCAAGGCGGATCAGAGGGATAAGCGCACACCGTGGATATGAAGCGCAGTATAACGCCGGTCTCCGGGCCAAAGAGTAATCCTCCATCCGACGGTCGCCGCGCGCGCAGCGAGAGCAGCCGCGCCAAGATTGTGGCGGCAATGCTCGATCTTGTGGGCAAAGGCGACATCGCGCCCAGCGCCGCACGGGTTGCCGAAACCGCCGGAGTCGGCTTGCGATCGGTTTTCCGGCACTTTGCCGATATGGACTCGCTCTACAGCGAAATGTCGCAGCTCATTGAGGCACAGGTCTTGCCGATGGCCCTCAAACCCTTGACCGGGGCGCGCTGGCGCGACCGGCTGTTGGAAATCACCCAGCGCCGCGCGCTCGTCTTCGAGGCGATCCTGCCCTTTCGAATCTCCGCCAATATCAAACGCTTCCAGTCGGAATTCCTGATGCAGGATTATCGCCGGATGCTGCGGCTGGAGCGCAGCTCGCTCGAAGCGGTGCTGCCGGCGCACGTCCTTGCCGACACCACGCTCGTCGATGCGCTCAATGTCCCGCTCAGCTTTCAGACATGGCGCCTGTTGCGACACGACCAGGAATTGACCGTTGCCGATGCCCAGGCCGTGGTGGTGCGGCTGATCGAAGCGGTCCTCGCGCGTATCGAAGACTAGCGCGCCAGCGGCAGCCTTTGCTTAATGCGGTGGCGCGCGGCGATTATCGACCAGCCGTACCCCGATATGATCGGTGCCAAGCCCCAATTCCTGAAATTGCCGCGCCGCCGGGCGATAGCGCGCGCAGTAATTGGCGGCGCAGAGATAGGACCCACCCTTGATCACGCGCCGGTCGCCTGCAGAGCCGGCGACCCCGCTGGTCCATTCCCAAACATTGCCGATCATGTCGTACAGGCCATAGCCATTGGCGGGGAAACAGCCGACCGGCGCGCGGCCGCGATAGCCATCGATGCCAAGATCGCGCGCCGGGAACACGCCTTGATAGTAATTGGCGGTGGGCGTGCCGTGCGCGTCGATCGGTTCGGGCAAAGCGGGTTGGCCACCGCGCGCGGCATATTCCCATTGCGCCTCACTCGGCAGCGCCTTGCCCGCCCAACGCGCATAGGCCTCGGCATCCTCATAAGCGATCTGGACGACGGGGGTCGTGTCCTTGCCGATGATCGACTCGTTCGATCCCGACGGATGCCGCCACTGCGCCCCCACCACCCAGCGCCACCAGCGCGGGTCATCGCCGG
Organism: Sphingomonas echinoides ATCC 14820; assembly: GCF_000241465.1. Lineage (GTDB taxonomy): Bacteria > Pseudomonadota > Alphaproteobacteria > Sphingomonadales > Sphingomonadaceae > Sphingomonas > Sphingomonas echinoides. Next base: position 2,511,502 of record NZ_JH584235.1, on the reverse strand, counting down.
AGGGCGCTGCAAACACCGCCGACCCCGGCACGCGCATCTCGGGCGGAGCGCCCGGCAGCACCGGGGGCTTCCGCTCCGCCATCGTGCGATAGCCGGTCGCCTTCACGAAGGCGGCGAATTCGGCATTGGTCAATTCGTGTGTGTCGATCCAGAAGCCCGGCACGGTGACGGTGCGGGGCGGCCCCTCTTCGGGATAATGCGGGTCCTCTCCCTGGACGAAGCGCCCCGCCGGAATCCAGCGCATCGCGCCGGGCGCGAGCGCGGCGCACGCGTGTTGGGGCGGCGGCCTTTCCGGATTCTGCGAGCAGGCGCTCCCCACCAGCACCGCAACCACCGCCAACCACCGCATCCTCATCGCGTCATCGATCCTCTCGCGACCGATACCGTAGCGAGATTTCAGGCGACGAACAGCACGCTGTGATGGTCGGCTGCGGCGGGCGGCGAAGCCGGCGTGATTTCCCCATCCAGCACCAGCGCCAAGGGCGCATGGCTGACGATCAGCAACCCCTGCCCGTGCCGCCGCAACCGATCGTCCAACCGGGCGATCACGGTCTGCGCCGTCGCGGTGTCGAGGCCCTCGGTCGGCTCGTCGAGCAGCAGCCACGGCGCTGGCTTCAAATAGGCCCGCGCCAGCGCCAGCCGCCGCCGCTCCCCGCCCGACAGACTCGCGCCGTTGTCGCCGATCCAGCTATCGAGCCCGTGCGGCATGGCCCGCACACGATCGGCGAAGGCGGCGTCCTCCAGCGCCTCCCACACCGCGGCTTCGGGGGCGTCGGCCCGGCCCAACACCAGGATGTCGCGCACGGTGCCTGCCAATAAGGCGGCATCCTGCGGTAACCATGCGAACGCCGCGCGCAACGTGCTCGCGGGCAGCAAAGCGATATCGACCCCGCCAAGCGACACTTCGCCCGCAATCGCGGGGCGCAAGCCCACCAGACGTTCGACCAAGCTGGTCTTGCCGCTACCCGATACCCCGCGCAGCGCAATCCGCGCTGGTGGCGCAATCGCCCGACCGTACAGGACCAGATCCGGCTCGAGCGAGACCGCTGGCAGGGTGGCCGGAGGGGCTTCATCCAGCAACGCGCCCAGCCGTGCATAAGCGGCGCGCGCGGCGTGCGCTTGCGTGACGTGCCGGATCGCGGGGGCCAATCCATCCAGCGCCATTGCCGCCGCCAGCGCGGCCAAAGCGGCAATCGCCGCCCCGTGTGGGGCCGCCAACACCAACGCCAATGCGGCCCCAACGCCGATGGCAACCGGCGATGCCACCTCGATCGCCGCCCGCACATCGCTGTCGCGCTGTTGTGCCGCGGCGAGGGCCGTGCCGCCATCGACAATGCGCGCCACTGCCCAATCTTCCAGCGCATAGCAGCGCAGCTCGGCAGAACCCTCGACCAGAGCTGCGGTCTGGGCCTTCAGCCATTCCGCTTCGCGCAGTACCGCGCGCCCGCTGTCTTCGAGCTGACGCGACAAAGCCCAGCTGACCGCCATCAGCAACGCCGCGACCCCCATGACGCCAAGGACCGCAAGCGGACCCGCAAGCGCGACCAACGCTAGCCCCGAGAGAATCGCGGCGGCACCCCCGACCGTGCCCGATCGCAGCACCAGCGCGGTCTCCACTGCGCCCGCATCCTGCACCAATCGCGTGGACGCTGCGCCGGTCGACAGGCTCAGCGCCCGCGCAACCGGCGTCGCGGCGAGTGCCGCGAACAAAGCCGGGCGCACCCGCGCAATTGCCGACAGCGCCGCATCATGGCTGGCGAGGCGTTCGCCATAGCGCGCACCGGTCCGCACAATCGCGAACAAGCGAATCGCGGCGCTCGGCAGCATGTAATTGAATGCCAGGGCCGTCCCCGCCCCGGCGGCGAGCGCCGCCGCCGTCAGGAACCAGCCCGACAAAGCGAGCAAGGCGACCGAGGCAACCGCCACCAGAGCGGCATAGAGCGCGGCGCGGCGGACCTGTTGCTTTTCGCTGCGGGGGCGCGCCGCCAGTACGCGTGCAAGGGCGTCGCTCATGCCGCCGCCCCGAGATCGACGACGCGATCGGCAATCGCGGCCAGCGCGGTGCTATGCGTGGCGATGATAACGGTCCGTCCGACACAAGCGCGCGCAATCACCGCGATCAACGCAGCCTCCGCCGCAGCGTCGAGATGCGCGGTCGGTTCGTCCAGCAACAGCAGCGGCGCGTCCTTCAAAAGCGCCCGCGCCAAGGCGACGCGGCGACGCTCGCCACCCGACAAACCGCCACCGCGATGATCGAGCCGCTCCTCAAGCCCGCCGACGCGCCGCGTCAGGGCACCCTCCAGCCCAACCGCCGCGGCGACCGCCGCGACCTCGGCGGGTGCCGCATCCGCGCGGCCAAGCCGGATATTGTCGGCAATCGAACCGGCGAGCAGCACCGGAGCCTGCCCTGCCCAGGCGGCGAACGGAGCGACGCTGCCAATCTCCTTCAGCGGCGCGCCATTGACCGTAACCCGCCCCTCCTGCGCCGGGACGAGCCCCAGCAACAGGTGCAGCACGCTGCTTTTGCCGCTGCCCGACGGACCGACCAGCGCGATGATCTCGCCCGGCCGAACCTCGATCAACACATCGCCGACCGCATCGCGGTCCTCCCCGGGGTAGCGAATGGTGACGTGGTCGAACACGATCGCCGGGGCTGCCACCACCGCAAGACCTTCCCCGACGGGCGGCGTGCCCGCCGCATCGAGCGCGGCCAGCCGCGCACTGGCGGTCTCGGCCATCTGTCGATCATGATAGGCAGCGGCGAGGCGGCGCATCGGCGCATAGAATTCGGGGGCGAGCGCCAGCACGAAAAAGGCGCGCACCAGATCGAGCTGTTCGGGAGCGTGGAAGGGCAACTGCCCGAGCAACGCAAACCCGGCATAGACCGCGACCAACGCCACCGACAGCGCCGCGAAAAATTCCAGCGACGCCGAAGACAGGAAAGCGACGCGCAACACCCGCATCGTCCGCGCTGCGACCTCGCGCGCGGCCTGGCCCAGGCGCTCGGTCTCGCGCGCCTCCCCCTGAAAGGCGAGGATCACCGGCAAACCACGGACGCGATCGGCGAACAGGCCCGATAACCGCGCCAAGGCGTCGAACTGTCGCCGCGACTGATCGGCAGCGGCACCGCCCGCGAGCACCATCGCCCCGATGAAGGGGATCAGCGTGCCGAGCAGGATCAGTGCCGCGACCGGACTGGCCAGCGCAATCGCCGCCAGCACGATCATCGGTGCGAGCGCCGCCGCCTGCCGCGCAGGCAGGAAGCGCGCAATATAGCCGTCGATCGCCTCGACCTCATCCACCACCGCGCCGAGCAATGCGCCAACCGATCCGCTCCCGCTCGGGCGCCGCAGCGCGGCCCGTGCGGCGGTCCGCCGGAGCGCGGATTTGGCGGTCGCCGCCGCGCGACTGCCCAGCCGCAGCGATCCCCACAGCGCCGCCGCGCGCGCCGATCCTGCCACCACCATCAGCAGCGCCCAGGGCCATGCCGGCATGCCCCGCGCCAGGGCGGCAACGCCTCCTGCAATCCCGGCGGCAAACAGAATGGCCGCCACCGCATCGCCCAAGAGAAGCACGGTCGATCCGCGCGCAGCGCTGCCCACCGCCAGGGCCGTCGGTCGGCCCCGCCGCACGGGGTGCGCACCAGCGCGGGCGTTTTGGGTCGTCGCAGCCATAGCGCCGCCTATACGCCCGACCGTACCGTCTCGAATACGTACTAATCCCAATACTCTGCTAAACCGCATTCCGGTTGAAGGCCCCCGTCGGTGCCGAGAAGCTGCGCCGTCGACCGACGATGATGGAGATACACGCATGGATATAGGTGTCGTCGATCTGTCGCGGCTGCAATTCGCGCTAACCGCACTGTATCATTTCCTGTTCGTACCGCTGACGCTCGGCATGAGCTTCATGCTCGTCATCATGGAGGCGATCTATGTGATGACGGGGCGCGCGATCTGGCGCGAAATCACCCGATTCTGGGGAAAAATCTTCGGGATCAACTTCGTTCTCGGCGTCGCCACCGGCCTGACCATGGAGTTCGAATTCGGCACCAACTGGTCGTATTTCTCGCATTATGTCGGCGACATTTTCGGGGCACCGCTGGCGATCGAAGGACTGATGGCCTTTTTCCTTGAGGCGACCTTCGTCGGATTGATGTTTTTTGGCTGGGACCGACTGTCCCGGCTTGGACATCTGGCGGTGACCTTCATGGTCGCGGTCGGCACCAATATTTCGGCACTGTGGATTCTCATCGCCAATGGCTGGATGCAGAATCCGGTCGGCTCGGCCTTCAACCCCGACACGATGCGGATGGAAGTGACCGACTTTGGCGCGGTGCTGTTCAATCCCGTCGCCCAGGCAAAGTTCGTCCACACCGTCAGCGCGGGCTATGTCGTCGCGTCGCTCGTCGTGCTGGGGGTTTCGTCTTTTTATCTGCTGCGCGGGAAATGGACTGCGGTCGCCCGCCGCTCCTTCGTCGTCGCCGCCGCGTTCGGTCTCGCGTCGTCGCTGTCGGTGGTCGTGCTGGGTGACGAGAGCGGCTACACGCTGACCGACAACCAGAAGATGAAGCTCGCCGCGATCGAGGCGGAGTGGCACACCGAAGCGGCCCCCGCAGGGATCACGCTGTTCGGCTTGCCCGACACCAGCACCCGCACCACGCGCTATGCCGTCAAGGTTCCGTGGGTGCTCGGCCTGATCGCGACGCGCAGCGTCGACAAGGAAGTCACCGGCATGTCCGAGCTGGTGCTGAAGGCGCAGGAACGGATCGAATCCGGGGTGATCGCCTATCGCGCGCTCGACGTGCTGAAGCGCAACCCGACCGATCGCACGGCGCGCACCGTGTTCGAAGCGCACCGCAACAACCTTGGCTATGCCTTGTTGCTGAAGGCGCATATCGCCGACCCCGGCAAGGCCAGCCCCGCGCTGATCGCCTCGACCGCGTGGGACGTGGTGCCAAGCGTGCCGGTGATGTTCTGGACGTTCCGCATCATGGCCGGAATCGGCTTCCTGATGATCGCGCTGTTTGCCACCGCCTTCCTCCTCGCCAGCCTGCGTCTGCACATGACGGCACGCTGGTTCCAGCGGTTCGCGCTCTGGGCCATCCCGCTGCCGTGGATTGCGATCGAGCTGGGTTGGGTGACCGCCGAACTCGGCCGCCAGCCCTGGGCGATTGATGGTGTCCTGCCGACCTTCCTCGCCAATTCCACGCTGACCCCAGCGATGCTGTGGACGACGATCATCGGCTTTACCGCGCTATACGGAACGCTTGCCGTGATCGAAGTGCGCCTGATCCTGGCAACAATCGCGCATGGGCCGGTCGAAGACCCGCTCGAGACCGCACCGCAACCCACCGACACGCCCGCCCTGGCCCGCGCTGCCTGAGGAGCACGATGATGCATCTATTCGACTATGAAACCTTGCGCCTGATCTGGTGGGCGCTGCTGGGAATATTGCTGATCGGCTTCGCGCTGACCGACGGGTTCGATCTGGGCGTTGCCGCCTTGCTGCCCTTTGTCGCGCGGACCGATGGCGAGCGTCGCATGACGATCAATACCATCGCGCCGACCTGGGAGGGCAACCAAGTGTGGTTCATCCTCGGCGGCGGCGCGATCTTCGCCGCCTGGCCCTATGTCTATGCGATCAGCTTTTCGGGCTTCTACCTCGCGATGTTCCTTGTGCTGGCCGCGCTGATCCTGCGCCCGGTCGGGTTCAAATATCGCTCAAAACGGCCAGGCCGCGCGTGGCGGGCCGGTTGGGACTGGGCGTTGTTCGTGGGCGGTTTCGTTCCCGCTTTGGTGTTCGGCGTTGCGGTCGGCAATGTCCTGCAAGGCGCGCCATTCCGCATCGATAGCGACATGCGCGCCAGCTATGAAGGCGGCCTGCTCGGCCTGTTCACGCCCTTCACCCTCCTGTGTGGCCTGTTGTCGGTGGCGATGCTGGTGCTGCATGGCAGCGCATGGCTCGCAATGAAGGTCGAGCGCGGCGCGGTGCAAGACCGGGCGCGCGTATATGGGACGGGCGCGGCGATCGCCTCGATCGTGCTGTTCGCGCTGGGCGGTCTGTTCGTTGCGCGCGGCGGCATGGGCTTCGAACTGACCTCTGCGGTTGATCCAAGTGGCCCGTCCAACCCGCTGCGCTCGACATCGGTCGCATCGGGCGGCGCATGGCTTGGCAATTACGCGGCGCATCCGTGGATGCTGGTGGCCCCCGTCCTCGGCTTTGTCGGCGCGGCGCTGGCGCTGGTCGGCATTCGCGGGAAAAGCGAGCCAGCCGCCTTTGCCGGATCGACGCTTTCGGCCGCCGGCATCATCGCAACGGTCGGGCTGTCGATGTTCCCCTTCATCCTGCCATCGAGCATCGATGCCCATTCCAGCCTGACGGTGTGGAACGCCTCATCGAGTGAATCGACGCTGTTCCTGATGGTGATCGTGACGGTCGTCTTGCTGCCGATCGTGCTCGCTTACACCGCCTGGGCGTACCGCGTGATGTTCGGTCGGGTGAGCGAACGCGAGATCGCCGCCAGCCACGATTTCTACTAAGATAAGGACCGCAATCGATGTGGTATTTCACCTGGGTTCTCGGCCTCGGCCTCGCTGTCGGCTTCGGCATCCTCAATGGCTTGTGGCATGAATTCCACTTGCCCGATGATGGCGACGCCTGAGCAAAAAAAGGCCGCTGCGGCAGGGATGCCGCAGCGGCCAGGGGGAGGCTGGCGTCGATGAGGTTATTCGGTGCCGGGCGGGTTGGGATCGCGATCGCTGACCGAAGCGAACAGCATGACCGCCATGAAACAGGCGGTCGCTCCAACCACCAGGGCGAGAAACCAGGTGTCCGACAGCATCGCGCTCTCCCGTTCTTAATGACCCAACGCACGATCTACAGCGCGGAAGCTGCGCTTTCCTTGATTGCCGTCAAATCCTGAAGGGCATTGCCGATGCACGCTGCCGCCACCATGCACCGCTATTTTCCCGATCTGGCCGCGCGCACGGTCCCGCGCTACACCAGCTATCCGACCGCAGCCGCGTTCGCGCCGCTGCCCGATGTGCATGGGGCGGCCCTCGCCAGCGTGGCTGTCGAGACGCCGGTTTCGCTCTATCTGCACATCCCCTATTGCCACGAAATCTGCTGGTATTGCGGCTGCAACACCGGGGCGCTTGGCCGTCCCGAGCGGATGGACAGCTATCTCGCCGCGCTTGAGCAGGAAATCGCGCGCGTCGGCCGCACGCTCCGCGCCCCGGTCGGGTCTTTGCATTTCGGCGGCGGCAGCCCCAACGCGATGGCACCGAGCGCCTTTCTTGCGCTCAGCGCCACCTTGCGGCGGCATTTTGCGATCGCGGACGACGCCGAATGGGCGGTCGAAATCGACCCCCGGCATTTTTCAGAAGAGACCGCGCAGAGCTATGCCGCAGCCGGAGTCTCCCGCCTCAGCATCGGCGCGCAGACCTTTTCGCCGCACGTTCAGGCCAAGATCGGGCGGTTGCAGCCCTGGCGTCAGATTGCCCAGGCGATGGCCGATGCCCGCCGTGCCGGGATTACGCGCTTCAATCTCGATTTGATGTATGGCCTGCCCGACCAGACGCTCGACGATATTGCGGCAACGATCGCTGCTGCCTTGTTGTTAGCGCCCGATCGGGTGGCGATGTTCGGTTATGCGCATATGCCGCAGCTGCTGCCGCGCCAGCGCCGGATCGATGATTCGCTCCTGCCCGATGCCGAGGCGCGTTTCTGGCAAAGCGCGTTGGCGCATGATCTGCTGGTCGAAGCGGGATTTGAATCGATCGGTTTCGATCATTTCGCGCGCCCTGAGGATACGCTTGCCCGCGCCGCGCACGAGGGCACGCTACGCCGTAATTTCCAGGGCTTCACCGATGATCGCGCGACCACGTTGATTGGCCTTGGCGCATCCGCGATCAGCCAGTTTGACGGGTTTTTCCTGCAAAATGAGAAGCATGTCGGCAGCTACCGCGTCGGTGCCACCAACGGATTATTGATGGGGACGCGCGGTTTGCTGCGCACGCCGGAGGACCGCATGCGCGGCGCGCTGATCGAGCGGCTGCTCTGCACCGGTCGGGTCGATGTTGCCGAGGTCGCCACCGAACACCGCCAAAGCAGCCACGCCGTGATTGGGGATATTGACCGCCTGCTCGCGTTCGCTGACCTGGGTCTGGTCGAGCGGCGGGGAACCGCCGTGACGATCAACCCGGTGGGCCGCCCCTATGCGCGGCTGATCGCCTCGGTGTTCGACACAGCCCTCCAAGCGCGCGAAGGGCGTTTCAGCAAGGCGGTTTGACCGGTCCGTAAAGCTACGCATTGTTCGGGAATCGTGATCGCCCGATCCTGGCCCCTCTCAATCCGAGGAGCCGATCGATGAAAAGCATCCTACTGCTGGTACACGATGATTCCGGGCAAGAAGGCCGCCTGCAAGTGGCGCTCGACTTGGCCCGCGGGCTGCGCGGCCATCTCACCTGTCTCGACGTGTCGATCGCGCCCGAGGTGATGGACGATTACGTATCGCTGGGTGGTGCCGCCCTGCTGATGGAGGACGAGCGCGCGGCCGAAGCCCGCAACCGCAAACGGATCGAGCCGCGCCTGGCGCATGAGGACGTGCCCTGGGATTGGATCGATGTCGCCGGTAATCTCGGCGATCAAGTCGTGCGGGCAGCGCGGCTTAGCGATCTCATCGTGGTCAGCGCAAAACTCCCGAGTTTTGCAACGCATGACATGGCGAATTTGCCCGGCGAACTGCTGATCCGCACCAACCGGCCCATCCTCGCCGTGCCTGAAAGCGCTATCGGCCTCAATCTCACCGGCACGGCGGTGGTGGCATGGGATGGCTCGCCCGAAGCGGAAGCCGCACTCCGCGCCGCCGTCCCGCTGCTGCAGCTCGCCACATCGGTGACGTTGCTCGAGATTGACGACGGCTCCGTTGCGCTGCCCGCAAGCGACGCTGCCACTTACCTTTCGCGGCATGGCGTCAAACCGGTGATCAGCACGCTGTCTGCAGGCGGCAATAGCGCAAGCACGGTGATCCTGAAGGAAATCGGCAATCAGGCCGCCGACTATCTGGTGATGGGCGGGTTTGGCCATGCGCGCCTGACCGAGGCCTTGTTTGGCGGGGTTACGCGGCGGCTGCTCGAGGATTGCCCGGTACCGATTCTGCTGGCGCATTGACCAACAAAAACCCCCGGGTCGCAGCGGCGGCCCGGGGGTTTTTGGTGAGCGGTTTAGAGACGGAAGCCCAAGCCCACGCCGAACACCAATGGATCGATGTCGATCCGCGCGGTGTTGATTGCGCCGCCGGTGTTGAGCCGCGCGGTGGTCTTCATCCCGATATATTTTACGTCGAGGTTCAAGAACACTTTCTTGGTGATGTCGATATCGGTGCCGGCCTGCAAGGCGTAGCCGACACTGTCGTTCATGTGGACGCTGGTCGGCCCGATCGCCTTGACCAATTCATCACTCGCCTTGGTCGAATAATAGATCGTGTAGTTGATGCCAGCGCCGACATAGGGACGGATCTTGGCATCGGGCAGGAAGTGATATTGCAGCGTCAGCGTCGGCGGCAACACCCAGGTCTTGGCCAGCGTCGGAACGGCCGACAGGGTGCCGCGGCCCTGCGCTTTATGTTCGGTCGTCGCGAGAATCAGCTCGGCACCGATATGCTTGGTCGCCATGTAGGTGAAGTCGATTTCGGGCATCACCGAATCCGACACGCCGACCTTGCTGCCCGGAAAAGCTGGGGTCACGGCGCTGCTGCGTTCATTCGGTGCAACGACGATGGCGCGCACGCGCACCAGGACATCCCCCTTTTCAGCATAAGCGGGCGACGCAACGATCGCCGCCGAAACAGCTGCGAGCGCCAAAAATCTATATGTGCGCATAGGGTCCTCCGTGTTTAAGTTCTATGGCTGAGTATGACCAAGGCACGCCTGCGGATTTGATCCGGCGCAAAACAGGGGCCTAGGTGAATTCACGGATGGGACGGGCGACGCGTGGACGGCAAAGACACGGATATGGCGATAGGCGACACGGTAGACCCAGAGACGCTCGCGCTCTTCGTCGAGGGTGCGACCGACCGCGCCATGTTCGTGCTCGATCCCGAGGGACGAATCCGGTCATGGAATGCGGGGGCCGAAATCCTGTTCGGCTACCGACCCGACGCCGTGATCGGCGAACGCGGCGACAAACTGTACAGTGTGCAGGATCGCGCGGCGGCAAAGCCAGAGTCCGACATGGCGAAGGTGCGCGCGCGCGGACGCCTGCGCGAAAACACCTGGCGGGTGCGCCAGGACGGCTCCGAATTCTTCGCAGACGTCGCGATCACCGCGATCCACAGCGCCAATGGGACGCTGCGCGGATTCGGGCAGATGATCTATGACATTACCGGTCGCCAGGCAGCGGCGGCCGCGTTGGCGCGCAGCGAACTGCACCTGCGCTCGATCCTTGCCACCGTCCCCGATGCGATGATCGTCATCGACGAGCGCGGCGTCATCCTGTCGTTCAGCAGCGCCGCCGAGCGGCTGTTCGGCTATAGCGAAGCCGAAGTCGTGGGTGCGAACGTTGATATCCTGATGCCGCCCTCGGATGCCGCGCGTCATGACCGCTATATCGCCCATTATCGCGAAACGGGTGAGCGCCGCATCATCGGCATTGGCCGCATCGTCGTCGGACAGCGGCGCGACGGTACCGAATTTCCGATGAAGCTGTCGGTCGGCGAGGCGAATAGCGATGGACATCGCATCTTTACCGGCTTCATCCACGACCTGACCGAGCAGCAGCACGCCGAATTGCGGTTGAAAGAGCTGCAATCGGAACTGATTCACGTATCGCGGCTGAGCGCGATGGGGACGATGGCCTCCACCTTGGCGCATGAACTGAACCAACCACTGACCGCGATCGCCAATTATCTGGAAGCCGGTCGCGAATTGCTCGACGCCGACAGCGCGGAGGCGACCGCGCTGCTGCGCGAAGCGATTGAGGAATCGACCAGCGAGGCGCTGCGCGCCGGCAAGATCGTCCGTCGCCTGCGCGATTTCGTTGCGCGTGGTGAGGTGGAGCGGCGAGTCGAGGATCTGCCGCGCTTGATCGACGAGGCGAGCCGCCTGGCCCTGATCGGGGCACGCGAGCGCGGCGTGCGCGCCTTTTTCGAACTGACGCCGGATATTCCGACGGTTACCGTCGACCGTGTCCAGATTCAGCAAGTTCTGGTGAACCTGATCCGCAACGCGATCGACGCGGTGGCCGGACAGGAGGTCCGCGACATCACGATTGCCACGCGGGCGCTGGATCCCGCCATGGTTGAAATTTCGGTTGCCGACACGGGGCCGGGGCTCGCCCCGGACATCGCCGCGCGCTTGTTCCAGGCGTTTGCGACAACCAAGCCCGCCGGTATGGGGCTGGGCTTGTCGATCTGCCGCACGATCGTGGAGGCGCACCGCGGGCACATCCGCGCAGAGCCGCGCCCGACCGGCGGAACGGTCTTTCGATTCACCCTTCCAGTAGAGGAGTTTGCGGCATGAGCGACCAGCGCTTGATCCATGTCGTCGACGACGATGATTCGGTGCGGCGCTCGGCGGGGTTCTTGCTGCGAACCTCAGGTTATGCAGTCCGCTTGCACACCTCTGGCGTCGCATTTCTGCGCGAGATCAAGACCGCTGAGCCGGGGTGCGTCTTGCTCGACGTGCGCATGCCGGAAATCGACGGGCTGGCGGTGCAGGAGGAATTGGTCGCACGCGGCATCACCATGCCCGTTATCATCCTCACCGGCCATGCCGATGTCTCGATCGCGGTGCAGGCGATGAAAACGGGGGCGGTCGACTTCATCGAAAAGCCGTTCGAAAAGGCGGTGTTGCTGTCGGCGATCGAGCGCGCCTTTGCGCGGCTCGCGCATGCCGATGCGGCTGCGCGATCGAGCGAGGCCGCGAAACTGTGGGTCGCCCGGCTCACGCCGCGCGAGCAGGAGGTGCTGGAGCGCCTCGCCCAAGGCTTGCCCAACAAAACGATTGCCTATGATCTGGGCATTTCGCCGCGCACGGTCGAAGTGCACCGCGCCAATGTGATGACCAAGCTGGAAGTCCATGCGCTGTCGGATGCGCTGCGCATCGCCTTTGCCGCCGGGCTCGGGGAGCAAGCCTAGGATGTCTACGTAAAGACAGCCGTCCCTGCGATCGGCATCCCTAGACGCTGATGGCATGGGAGAGCGGTCCAATGGACGAAGACAACGCGGTCGACACCGGGCCGCGTCCGCAACTGCTGCTGGTAGAGGATGATGAAGGCGTGCGGCGTTCGCTGCATCTGCTGCTGCACTGGCGCGGTTTCGACGTACGCTCTTATGCAAGCGCGGGCGCTCTGCTCGAAGAAACCGACGTCTCGACGGCGAAATGGCTGGTCACCGACTATCGGCTGCCCGATGGCGACGGCATCGGCGTGCTGCGATCCATGCTGCGCCGCGATTGGCATGGCCGATCGATTCTGATCACGGCCTATCCAGACCCGACGCTGCGCGCGGTCGCCAGCATGAACGGATTTCACGCGGTGCTCGATAAGCCAATCCGCCAGCATGAGTTGATCGCCGCGCTGGCGTAACCGACCTCCTTTGCGATCAAAGCTCGGTAGAGCGCCCCTTCCCCAGCCAAAATCCTGTGCGGCGGCGCATCCGAATGCGGTGCTCAAACGTAGGGAAGGTTGAGAATGCGTAACGTGGGTGTCTTCCCGGATCGGAACAGCCGTCGTAGCGTTGTTCCCGGGCCGGACGCTCCCGCCCGCCGCCGCAAAGGTCCCATTTGTCCAGCACTGCCCACATTGCCGCGATCGGCACCGCCGTTCCGGCGCAGGATATCCATGCGGCGTTCATCGAATGGGCGCGCGCGCGCTTGCCCGACGGCCGGGCGGTGCGCATCTTCGACCGGATGGCTGGGCGCGCCGCGATTGCGCATCGCTGGTCGGTCCTGCCCTTGGGTGCGCAGGGCGGATCCCCGGTCGACCCGGATGGTTTTTATGCCAAGTCGGTCCTGCCCGGCACGGCGGAGCGGATGCGGCTCTATGCGCAGGCCGCCCCCGAGCTGAGCATCGCCGCGATCGAGGCGCTGCGCGCGCAAGTCGCGCTGGAGGGTATTACGCATCTGGTCGTGGCGAGTTGTACCGGCTTCATCGCGCCGGGCATCGATCAGATCATCGCGGCGCGGATCGGCCTGGCCCCTTCGGTCGAACGGCTGCTGGTCGGTTTTATGGGGTGCTATGCGGCGGTCGCCGCGCTCCGCAGCGCGCGCCATATCGTGCGATCTGATGCAGATGCGCGGGTGCTGGTGGTGTGTGTCGAATTGTCGACGCTGCATCTACAGGACAATCCCGCGCTCGAGCCGCTGCTCGCCATGCTGCAATTCGGCGATGGTGCCGCAGCCGCGCTCGTCACCGCCGAGCCCGCCGGATTTGCGCTCGACCACCCCTTTGCGACCACGCTGCCCGATTCGGCCGCGTTGATCCGCTGGGATATCACCGATCAGGGTTTTGCCATGCATTTGTCGGGCGAAGTCCCTGCGCGCATCGCCGCAGGCCTAAGCGACCCCGTCTTCGCCGCCGCCGCGACCGGCGGACGCCCGCGGCTGGAGATCGATGGATGGGCGGTCCATGCCGGCGGCCGGTCGATTCTCGACGCGGTCGAACACAGCCTGGGTCTACCAGCGGATGCGCTGGACGCGTCTCGCGCGGTGCTGTCGGAGTATGGCAATATGTCCTCCGCCACCTTGATGTTCGTGCTGGCGCGGATGCTCGACGGGCCGCCGGTGACCAACGGGGTCGCGCTGGCTTTCGGCCCGGGATTGGCGGCCGAGGGTTTCGGCTTTCGGAGCGTCGCATGAGCCTGCGCGAACGCGCCATCGCCGAGGAGCTGATGGACGCCGACGACCTCTCGCCCGAAACCTATGCGGCGGTGGTCGGCGATCTCGCCAAGGTCAACGTGGTGACGATGGCGGCGCGCCCGACGCTGGATTTCCTGCGCCGCGCGACGGTTGGGCGGCGCAGCTTCAAGCTGCTCGATGTCGGCTTTGGCGATGGCGATATGTTGCGGCGAATCGCGCATTGGGCGGCGCGGCGCGGCATTGCTGCCGAACTGGTCGGCGTCGATCTCAATCCGCGCAGCGCGCTCGCCGCGACCGCGCATCCGCCGACCGAGCTGCCGATTCGCTATAGCACCGGCGATTATGCCGATCTGGCCGGCGAAGACTGGGACTTTGTCATCTCCAGCCTGGTCGCGCATCATATGACGCACGATCAACTGATCGCGTTCCTGCGCTTCATGGAGCGCGAAAGCGCGGTGGGATGGCTGATCAACGACCTCCATCGCCACGGCTTTGCGCATTTCGGATTTCCGATCCTGGCGCGGTTGGCGCGGTGGCACCCGATCGTGCGGCATGACGGCACTTTGTCGATCGCCCGCTCCTACCGGCCTGCGGAATGGCCCCCGATTCTGGCGGAGGCGGGCGTCACCGCCAAGGTCTACCGCGCTTTCCCGTTTCGGTTATGCGTCGAACACCTGCGCTGATCATCGGCGGCGGCCCTGCGGGGGCGAGCGCTGCGATCGTGCTGGCACGCGCGCGCGCGCCGCATCTGTTGGTCGAGCGCAGCCGCGAGACGGGCGACGCGATTTGCGGCGGCTTTCTGAGCTGGCGCACGCTGGAATCCTTGCAAGCGCTCGGCGTAGCCCCGGCCGCACTCGGCCCGGCGCGGATCACCACGGTGCGGTTGATCGCGGGCGACACCGTGGTGGAAACGCCGCTGCGCCGCGCGGCGCACGGCGTCTCGCGGCGCTTGCTTGATACCGTGCTGCTGCAGCGTGCGATCGACGCGGGTGCGGCGGTGGAGCGCGGTGTAACGGTGCGCGCGCTCGAGGGCCTCACCGCGCGGCTTGACGATGGTACCGACCTGGCCGGCGATGCGCTGTTCCTCGCCAGCGGCAAGCACGACGTGCGCGGCAACGCCCGCCCGGCCGAAGCGCGCGGGCGCGACCCGGTCCTGGGGCTCCGCATTCGCCTTGCACCGACGTCCGGCCTCGATCGACGGATCGGCGATGCGATCGAACTGCACCTGTTCGATCGCGGCTATGTCGGGATCGTCCGGCAGGAAGACGGCAGCGCCAATGTCTGCCTGGCGGTGCATCGCTCGGCGATGCTGGAAGCAGGCTCGCCCGCCGCCTTGCTTGACCAGCTGGCGCGCGACCATCCCCGGTTGGGCGAGCGCCTCGCCTATCGCAGCGATAGCTTGCCGATCGATGCGATCGCCAACGTGCCCTATGGCTGGCGCGCGACGCGGGGGGTGACCGGTCTGTTTCGGCTTGGCGACCAGGCCGGGGTCATCCCGTCGCTGGCGGGCGAAGGCATGGGCATCGCCATCTCCAGCGGAATCCGGGCGGGGCATGCCTATCTCACTGGCGGGCCGGAGGGCGCACCACGCTTCCAGACGCGCTTCGCCAGCGCCATCGCCCGGCCGATCCGGCTGGCCGGAGCGGTGCGCAACGCAGCCGAATGGCCAGCGCTAACGGCAGCGCTCCTGCCTATGCTCGGGCGCTTCCCTGGTATCATCGATACGATTGCCGCATTCACGCGGATCGGGCATTCCCGACTTGACCGCGCCCCCGCGCCACAGGATCATTAGCGCCATGGAACATTTTACCCTGTCCGAAACCGAATGGCGCAAAAAGCTGAGCCCGGAGGCGTATCACGTCCTGCGCGAGGCCGGGACCGAGCGCGCTTTTTCCGGGCGCTATAACAACAACAAGGCCGACGGCGTCTATCGCTGCGGCGGCTGCGCGCAGCCCTTGTTCGATTCGGCCGACAAATATGATTCAGGGTCGGGCTGGCCAAGCTTCACCCAGCCGATCTCGCCCGAATACGTCACCGAACATACCGATCGCACGCACGGCATGACTCGAACCGAAGCGCGCTGCGCGCGCTGCGACGGGCATCTCGGCCATGTTTTCCCGGACGGTCCGCCTCCGACGGGACTGCGCTATTGCATGAATTCGCTTAGCCTCGATTTTCGCGCCCGGGGGAGTTCTGATAGCGATGAGTCGCATGGCTGATTGCAGCGGCGACGGCTTGCCGGAATGACCGGCGAAGCCTAACGCTGCAGCACTCAATGGCCCGCTCTTCCTCCCCCGCCCCCCGCCTCAAGCGCGCGCCTCTGTGGCGTCGGCGTCTGGTCCTGCTTGCCCAACTTGGCGGCGGTCTGGCGTTGCTCGCCCTCATCGCGCTGATCGTGACGGTCTATGTGTCCGAGGGGCAGCTGCCGAGCTTCGACGAGCTGAAATCGTCCCCCAATGGCCAGATGATTCGCGTCCACGCCGCCGACGGCACGGTGATCGTGTCGATGGGCCCGAGCTATGGCGAGTGGCTGCCCTATGACCGCATCCCTGCCGTGATGCGCGACGCGATGGTGTCGGTAGAGGACCGCCGCTTCCGTTCGCACCCGGGGGTCGATCCGATCGGGATGGTGCGCTCGGTCCAGGTCCGGATCGAACGGGGGCGCTGGATGCAGGGTGGGTCGACCATCACGCAGCAGCTCGCGCGCAATATCTTCCTCAATTCCAGCAAGAAATTCGGTCGAAAGGTCCGCGAGGGCATTCTCGCGCTCGCGCTGGAGCGCAAGTTCAGCAAGGATCAGGTGCTCGAACTGTATCTCAACAAGGTCTATTTCGGTGGCGGTGCGTACGGCATCGACGCCGCTTCGCGCAAATTCTTCGGGCACGGTGCCGACCATCTGAGCCTGACCGAAGCGGCGGTGATCGCCGGGCTGGTCAAGGCCCCGTCCAATTACTCGCCGACCGCCGACATTGATGCCGCGCGCGGCCGCGCCGGCGTCGTGCTCAAGCTGATGCAGCAAACGGGAGCGATCACTGCGGCCCAAGCCGCCGACGCGCAGGTTAGCCAGATCGCGTTCGTGCCAGAGGCGCGGCAGAACAGCGTGCGCTACTTCACCGATTGGGCGTTGCCGCAACTGGAACTTCTGATCGACGAGACGCAGCGCCCGCTGGAAGTGTGGACGACGCTCGACCTCACTATGCAGCGCGCCGCCGATGCCGCGATCCGCGAAAATGCCCCCAAGGGCGCGCAAGGCGCGCTGGTGGCGATGGACCGCGATGGTGCCGTCCGCGCCATGGTCGGCGGCACCGACTATGTCACCTCCAACTATAACCGCGCGACGCAGGCGCAGCGCCAGCCGGGTTCGGCGTTCAAGCTGTTCGTCTATCTCGCCGCGCTCGAGGCCGGGCATAAGCCCGAGGACCAGGTGGTCGACGAGCCTGTGACGATCGACGGCTGGAGCCCGCGCAACGATTCGCGGCACAATAGTGGGGCGATGTCGCTCCGCACCGCCTTCGCCTATTCGGTCAACACCGTCGCCGCCAAGCTCGGGCAGGAAATCGGCTTCAGCACCATTGCCGATATGGCGCGTCGCTTTGGCATTACCACCAAGGTCAACACCCACCCTTCCATGGTGCTGGGCTCTTCCGAAGTGCGCGTGATCGACATGACGCGCGCCTTTGCCAGTGTCGGGAATAAGGGCGTGGCGGTGACCCCGTACGGGATCACCAAGGTGACCGCGTCGGGCGAGACGATCTACGCCCAGTCGGTCGACACCAGCCATGTGCTGGTGGCTCCCTATGTCGCCGCGGAAATGACCGATCTGTTGCAGACCACCGTCAACACCGGCACCGGCAAAGCGGCGCAGATCGGCCGTCCGGTTGCAGGCAAGACCGGCACCACCACATCCAACAAGGATGGCTGGTTCCTGGGCTTCTCCAGCGGCCTCACCACGGGCGTATGGATGGGCCGCGACGATGCCAAGCCGATCGCCGGTCTGCACGGCGGCACCGCCCCCGCGCGCGCCTTTGCCGCCTTCATGAAGGTGGCGGTCGCCAACCGCCCGGTCGAGCAGTTCGACACCAAAGTGACGCTCCCCGAATTCGAGCTCGAGCCCGACCAGGAATCCTATTTCGGCGAAGCCGATAATGGCTTGTTCGTCGATGCCGATGGCAATCCGGTCGATCCCGGTCAGGCTCCGCCCGCCCAGCAGGGTCAGCGCGTCGATGCCGATGGCAACCCGATCGAAACGCGCCCGCCGCCGCAATCCGACACGCCGCCGGTGGAAAAGAAGAAGGGCGATGGCGACAAGCTCGACCAAGCCTGGCTTGATCGTGTTCTAGGTCGCGACGGCCCGCGCCCGGCCCCGAGCCCGACGCGCGCGCCCGCTGACCGTCAGGATTCGCGCCCGACCCAGTGAATCGCGGCACCGTTCCCGCGCAGCCAGCGGCGCGAGTCGTCGGGATCGCGTTCGTCGAGCAGCGCCAGCACACGGTAGAAATGCGCGCTGTGGTTCATGTGCAAGCGGTGCGCGACTTCATGCGCGACGGTGGAGCGGCGCACGAAATCGGGCATCAGGATCAACCGCCAGCTGTAGCGGATCGTGCCGCTCGACGCGCAACTGCCCCAGCGCGTCTTGGGGTCGCCAATCGCGACCTTGGTCACGCTGACCCCGGCGCGCGCGGCGAATTCCGCCGTTTCGTCGCTCAACACGCGCAGCGCCTCGCGCTTCAACCACAAACCCACGCGTCGTGACAGGCCATCGCGCGTGCCCCCGCAGCGCAGGATGCTACCGTCGCGCTCGACTCGGCGCGGCGCGGCTTCATCCCACAGGATCGTCAACTGGCCGTCTCCGAAGGGAATGCGCGCGCCGGGTTCGAAGGGGAGCGCCTGCGGCAAGCGCGCACGCTGCGCCGCAATCCACGCCGCTTTCCCTTCCGCCCAGGCCAAAGCGGGCTTCAGCGGTGCCCGCGGCGGTAGGACCAGCCGTACACGGCCCGTTGCCGAATCCACCGATAGCCGTGCCCGCCGCGCCCGCGCGTTGCGCACGACCTCGAGCGGTGCGCTCACAATTCGCGATCGACCAGATGGAATTCCAGCTCGCCGGCATCGTCCTCCGACACCGTCCAGCCGCGCACCGACTGCCCGGCGCGGTGCACCGCCTCGCGATCCCCACAGACCAGGTAATGCCAGTCATAAAGCGGTTCATCCGCCGCGCGCAGCCGGTACGCGCACGTCGCGGGCAGCCAGTCGATCGTTCGCACATTCGATCGGCTGAGCCGCACGCACTCGCTGACATAGGCATGGCGATGCTTGTAATTGGAACATAAGGCCGTTTCGCGATCGAGCAGCCGACACGAGACGTTGGTCGGCAACAGCTCGCCGGTTTCCTCATCTTCCAGCTTGTGGACGCAGCATTTGCCGCACCCATCACACAGCGCCTCCCACTGCCCGCGATCGAGCGTGTCGATCGGCTCTTCCCAGAAACGGCTAGTCATTGGCGTGGCTCATCGTACCCATCGGTCGAGTTCGGTCGCGACGTCCTGCGGCGTCTTGTCCTGCGGCAGCAAGGCGACGGGCTTACCCGCCGGATCCATAAGATAGGCAAGCCGCGCGTGCGCCACCAGATAGCCGCCCTCGGCATTGGGCTTTTCCGCTTCGAAATACGCGCCATATTCCTTGGCGACCGCCGCGATCGCCTGTGGACTGCCCGTCAGGCCAACCATGCGCGGGTGGAAGGCGGATACAAATGCCTTCAACACGGCGGGGGTATCCCGCTTGGGGTCGACGGTGACGAAGATCGGTACCACCTTTGCCCCGCGCTTGGCGTCCTTGCCCTCAAACACGCGCAAGCCCGCGCCAATCGTCTGCATATCGGTCGGACACACATCGGGGCAAAAGGTGTAGCCAAAATACATAATGCGATAGCGCCCGGCGAAATCGCGATCGGTGCGCACCCGGCCATCCTGGTCGGTCAGTGTGAACGGACCGCCGAGCGCAACGCCGTCCAGCGGTGCACGCGCCGGTGTGGCGGGCCCGCTACAGGCGACCGGTAAAACAGCAAGAAACAGCGCGGAAAGCGCACGGGCGATCTGGTTCATAGCGCGACTAGCCATGATCTGTTAGGTCATCGGGCGCAAGCTTTGCTCCAAACCGCTCGTGTCTCTCGACCATGCCAGGACGTTTTCGATGACCCTCCGCACCGCCTCCATCGCCCTTGCGTTGCTCGCCACCGCCCCCCTCGCCATCACCGCCGGTCCTGCGGCCGCGCAGCTCGGCCAGTCGCCCGGCTATAAATTTCTGCAGGCGATCAAGGATGGGAAGAATGACGAGGTCATCGGCTTTCTCGACAAGCCCGGGGCGACAGTGGTCAACACCCGCGATGTGGATTCGGGGGAAGGCGCGATCCACATCGTCGTGCGGCGCGGCGACATGCCGTATTTGAATTATCTCCTGTCAAAAGGGGCCGATGCCAATCTGAAAGATCGTCGCGGGGAATCCGGCATCCTGCTGGCGGCGCGCCTCGGGCGGCTGGAAATGATTCAGGTGCTCGCAAAGAGTGGCGGCAACATCAACCTCGCCAACGCCAGCGGCGAGACGGCGCTGATCGTCGCGGTGCAGCGGCGCGACGCAACGATGGTGCGCGCGCTTCTCGATCTAGGGGCCGATCCCGACCAGACCGATCGGCTGCAGGGATTTTCGGCGCGCGACTATGCGCATCAGGATAAGCGCGGATCGGCAATTACAACGATGATCGACGCCACGCCCAAAAAGGAACGCCGCGGCGTCTCCGGGCCCAAGCTGTAACGCTTCACCCCAAACCGACATCGGCCTCCGGGTCGATCAACCCGATCAAGCGGCGCCCGGCGCGCCGCCCAAAGGCGAGCGTCGCCCGTTTCCGCGTGGCAGCGGACAATGGCACGCTATGCGCTTCGCGCACGATCGCCGCATCATAGCGATCCGCCACGATGATCCCGGTGCGTTCGGGCAAAAAGGCCATTCCGTGGAGCGGGGTAGCATCGAATCCGTGCGGAACCGCCCAATAAAAGCGATCGCAGCAATCAAGATAGTCGGTCCATTTGGCGTCGCCGAGCAGATCCGCGCGGGACACCTTCACCTCCACGATCACGATTTGACCGCGCGCATCGATCGCCATCAAATCGGCGCGGCGATTGCCGTCGAGCGGGACTTCGGCCAACGCGACCAGATCGTGGCGCAACAGCATGCGCACCGTACCGCGCACGACGTGGGCGGCGCAGAACGGCATATCCAGCGGGCTTGATACCGGAAGCGCGGAGTCGGGGGACGACGATAGCATCCCCCGACTTTAGAACATTAGGCGAACACGTCAAACAGGACGTGCTGGTTCACCGGAAAAAGACGTGGTTCCCGATCGCGGCAACCTGTTCGCGATGCCAGCCTGCGGCGACACCGCGCGCATGGAAATACATCGCGCCCGACGCCGGGCTGTCCCAGACATCGGCGAGGGCGACGCGAGCGACCGCAAGCGCGGTGCGATATTGCTTGTTCTGCGAGACGGTTGGAACCCGACCACCGCGTACGAACGAAAATTGACCGGGCTGCTTCACAACCGAACACACCGTCTTGGGGAAGCGACCCGACTTGGAGCGGTTGAGAATGACTTCGGCGACGGCAAGCTGGCCACTGAGCGGCTCGCCTTTGGCTTCGAAATAAATCGCGCCGGCCATGCACTGCAATTCTTCATCGATCGTGTCGGGAATGGCCTGGGCGGCGACCGCAGCGTCCAGCGTGCCATAGGCCACGCTGTCATCGTCTTGCTCGTCATCGGCCTTGGCGTCGGGAAGCGAAGGCGCATTCGTTACCGTCGTCGCGACGGCTGGATTCAAAACGGGCTGTGGAACGGAAGGCTGAGACTGGGCGTTGATGACACGACCAAGGTCTTGAGCGAAGCCCGGAGTGCCGAGACCGATGAGAGCGGTTATGGCCAAAGAGAACGCCGCGAGGCTTGCGACGCGATTCGAAAACGACATGAACACTACAAAAATGCGGTTGGTGCGCGGACAGGGTCGACCCGATTGTCACCCCGCCGGACAGCCCCCCGACTGCGTAACCTGGTCGGATCGCACCCGACACGGCACAACGCACGTGGCTAATACCCCGACTTCTAGGGGGATATCGAATATGGTCAACCGGAGGCGATCGTTTCTGCGGCGAATCGTTCCGCCGACGGGATGTCCAGTTCAACCACCCACAAATCCGGGTCGCGGTCGCGGCGCCTGCGCCAATACGCCTCGCGCGCTATCGCATCGGTGGGATCGGCTGGCCCGGTCTCGACCAAAATCACCTTGCCGAGCAGATCAAGCGCGCGCTCCATCACTTTGGAAGTTCCATTATTTTCATTTAATAACAATAGGATAGCTCCAGATTGCGCATCGCCGCGGGCACGCACCATCCCCATCCCGCCGGAATCGTTCACGCGCTTCAACAAGGCCGATACCAGGATACCGGAAGGCAGCGTGCCCATCATTCGGTGCGGTAGCCGGGCAACCCTGCCAAGGCGATGCGCGATCGCATGAACGTTCCGGTGCCGCGCGCCGCTTCCTCGCCCTCAGCGTCGATCAACCGCGCTTCGGCGACGAACACCCGGCGTTGCCCGGATATCCAGCGCCCCTCGGCCGTCACCGGCCCTTCGCGCAGGGGTTTGGTCAGCAGCAGATTGAACGCGGTGGTGAGCAAAAAACGATCGGTCAAAAGGCTGTTCGCCGCGTAAAAAGCGGCATCGTCGAGCATCTTGAAATAGCTCGTCCCGTGCGCGGCCCCGCCTGCGTGAAAATACCGCTGATCGATCGTGAAATGGATCCGGGCAAGGCCGGGCTCGGGGATGACCAGAGTCGATTCAAACAACCGGTTGATCGGCGCCGCCGCATATAGCGCCTCCAACGCCCGAAAATGCGCGGCTTGCCCGGATGGACCGGGAGCGCTCTCAGGCTGCGTCACGGACCTGCTCTGCGGTCAACAGAGCGACCAGCGCATCGCGCGACCCCGCACCGCGCAGCTTTTCGACCAGCAACTGATCACGCAACGCGCGCGACACGCGTGCCAACGCCTTGAGATGAGTCGCGCCCGCATCGGGCGGCGATACCAGCATGAACACGACGTCGACCGGAAGATCATCAACCGCGTCAAAGTCGAGCGGATGCGCCAAGCGGGCAAACACCCCGCGCACCTGCGTCAAACCCGGCACCTTGCCATGCGGGATCGCCACACCACCGCCAAACGCCGTCGATCCCAGTTTTTCGCGCGTCGCCACCGCGTCTTGCACGACCCCGGCATCCAGGCCGTAGACGGCCGCCGCCGCCGCCGCGAGTTGATGGAACAACGCCTTGCGGGTTCCCACGCTCACGCGCTCAAGCACCGCGTCGGGCACCAGAATATCGTGCAGGTCGGTCATTACGATCCTCATGCCCGCGTGACGGCGGGGTCTTGTGGCAGGCCCATAGCGCCGATCCTGCAACCGCGAAAGCGCGAGCATGCCACTAGGACATGCTCGCATAGCAACCGCGATCAGGCCTGGCGCTGGGGTTCGACCCACCCGATCGTGCCATCGCCGCGGCGATAGACCATATTATAGGTGCCAGAGCCGCTGTTGCGGAACAGCAAGGCGGTGGTGTTGCGCAAATCGAGCATCATCACCGCGTCCGACACCGACGCCTCCGGCACGTCGACACGTGTCTCCGCGACGATCAGCGGATAGTCCTCGACCTCCTCCTCGGCGGTGCTTTCCTGGAAAACGGTGTAGCCGGCATTATCGGCGGCACCCCCTGCATCCATCACCACGGCCGTGACGGACCCGCCATTGCGGTCTTTCAGACGTCGCATGTAACGGCGCAATTGTTTTTCGATCTTGCTCGCGGCACCTTCGAAAGCGGCGTGCGCCTCGGATGCGTCGCCGCGGCCTTTCAGGATAAGGCCTTGCATGACGTGGGCGATGATATCGCAGGTGAAGCGATTATCGTGCGGCCCCTTGCCGAAGGTGACCTGCGCCGAGATGGCGCGCGCGAAATATTTGGTGGCGATGGCTTGGAGCCGGTCGTCGACATGGGTCTTGAGGGCCGCGCCCGTCTCGACCTGATGGCCGGAAACCCGAATATCCATGAACCTTCTCCTTCAATAGGCTGGCGTCGTTGTGACGATCGTCAGCTGGCAGTTGACACCGTCCGGGTGCCACGGCCCCCCAAATCACATTGTGTGGTCGCTCCCCCACAAAGGATTGACCACGGTCTTCAAGAACGCTGCGTGCCGGGCACGGTCTGCGTCACTCACCGCAAACACGCGTGGCGCTCGCACCACGGTTGGCGCAACCGGGGCCATGACCTCGCTTTCTTCGACGGCTTCGCTGACCAGCACCAGTCCGATCTGCCGCCCCCCGGTCAGCTCGACATACACCTGCGCCAGCAGTTGCGCGTCGAGCAAAGCCCCGTGCAAGGTGCGGTGGCTGCGATCGATGCCGTAGCGGCTGCACAGGGCATCCAGGCTGTGCTTTGCACCCGGATGGCGCATTCTCGCCATCGCGACGGTATCGACCATCCGCTCCATTGCGACGGTGGTGCGCCCGCAGCGCTTCAACTCGCCGTTGAGAAAGCCGAAATCGAAGCTGGCATTGTGCGCGACGAGCGGGCTGTCCCCGATAAAGTCGAGCAGATCGTCGACCAGATGCGGAAACAGCGGCTTGTCCGCCAGGAAGGCGTCGCTCAGGCCGTGGACGCGTTGCGCCTCGGGCGGCATGGACCGCTCCGGGTGAAAATACGCGTGGAAGGTGCGACCGGTCTCGACGCGGTTGACCATCTCGAGGCAACCGATCTCCACCATGCGATCGCCATCGGCAAAACTGAAGCCGGTGGTTTCTGTGTCGAAGACGATTTCACGCATAGGATCATTATAGTGGGACGTCGCGGGTCGCTAAGCAAGCGATGATGGCATGGACCGCACGCCGCGTATCCTCATGCGATCCGCCGGTCGGCACGACAAAATCGGCCCGTGCGACTTTCTCGGCGTCGGGCAGTTGCCGCGCATGAATGGAATCGAGCTTTTCCACGGACATACCGGGCCGCGCCAGCACGCGCGCGCGCTGAATCGGCGCGGGCGCGGACACCACGACGACGACATCCACCCGCGTTTCGCCGCCGGTTTCGAACAATAACGGAATGTCGAAGACCACCATTGGCGCATCGGCATGGCGAACGAGAAAGGCAGCGCGCTCCTCGCCCACCGCCGGATGCACGATCGCCTCGAGTCGCGCGAAGGCGGCGGGATCGTTCAGCACCATCGGCCCAAGCCGCGTGCGGTCGACACCGTCGGGACCGGTCGACCCTGGAAACGCCGCCTCGATCGCGTCGACCAGCCGCCCGCCTTTGCCTTGCAGCCGGTGCACGGCGGCATCGGCATCGAACACCGGAATACCCGCCTCGGCAAACATCGCCGCCACGGTGGATTTGCCCATCCCGATCGACCCGGTCAGGCCAATCGTAATCATGCCGTCAAAAGCGCCCGTAGCTGGTCATCGCTGGCCTCGTCGCGCGGTGGCGTCACGCCGAAGAACAATTCGAACGCCAGCGCCGCCTGCGCGATCAGCATGTCCAGACCGTCGACCGTCTCCAGTTCCCGCGCCCGCGCCGCTGCCAGCAACGGCGTTTCGAGCGGGGCATAGACCACGTCATAGACCAGCGCGTCGTCGGGCAGGGGTCCGAGATCAAGATCGAGCGACGCTTGACCGACCATGCCGAGCGCGCTTGCATTGACCAGCAGCGCCGCCGGCGGCAGCGTCGCGTCGAGCGGCAGCGCCTTGCCTTTCAATCCGAAGGACGACAGCAAGGCCGCCGCCTTCAGCACATTGCGGTTGAGGATCGTCACCGGTCCGACGCCGAGCCGCGACAATGCGAACAGCACCGCCCGCGCTGCCCCGCCCGCCCCGATCACCACCACCGGCGCACCGGCAAGGTTGAGTTCGGCGATCGGCGCGTAAAAGCCGGCCGCGTCGGTGTTGGTGCAAGCGAGCGTACCGTCCTCGGTACGAAAAACGGTATTAGCCGCGCCAATCGACCCGCGCACGCCCCCCGGATCGGCGATATGATCGAACACGGCTTCCTTATGGGGAAGGGTGACGTTGCATCCGCGCCAGTTCGGATCGGTCGCGCGTTCGGCGAAATACCCGCCCAACCCCGCCGCGGTCACCTGCTGGGCCGCGTATTTCGCCTCGAGCCCGAGCGCTTCGATCCAGAAGCCATGGATCAGCGGCGATTTGGAATGGTTGATCGGATCCCCGATCACTTCGGCGAACATCATGACGTCATCACCCCGCGTACCCGCAGATAATCCAGCACCGGAAGCAACGGCAGACCGAGCACGGTGAACTGGCTGCCTTCGATCCGGCTGAACAATTGCGCGCCGGGACCCTCGATCCGATAGCAGCCGACGCACCACGCGATTTCGGGCCATTCGAGATCGAGATACGATTCGATGAACGCGTCCGATAGCGGGCGGACATGCATCCGCGCACGATCGACGACTCGCCACACCGGGCGTCCGCCCTCGGCCATCACCGCCGCGCTGACCAGTTCGTGGCGCTTGCCCGAGAGCCTGCGCAAATGCTCGGCCGCCTCGGCTCGGTCGCGCGGCTTGTCGAGCATCGAGCCGTCTTCGAGCGCGACAACCGAATCGCAGCCCAGTACCAGCGCCTGGCCATCCCCCGAGGACACTTTGATCGCCTTCAGCTCCGCCAGCGCATCGGCCATGTCGCGCGCGCCAAAGCCGTCAGCGAGGAGGGCCGCTTTGGCGGAATCCTCGTCGACCCCGGCAGAGACCGCCTCGAACGGCACGCCCGCTGCGGCCAACATCGCGCGTCGCGGTGCGCTTTGCGACGCCAGCACAACTCTCATGCGTCGCCCCGGACATCGCCGCGGCGTTCGCCGACCAATGCAATGATCGCCGCCGCCGTTTCCTCGATCGAGCGCCGGGTTACGTCGATCACCGGCCAGCCATTGTCGGCGAACATCCGGCGCGCAAACGCCACTTCGCGCGTGACCGCTTCCTGATCGACATAAGCCGTCTCGACCTTCTGGTTGAGCGACAGCAACCGGTTGCGCCGCACCTGAATAAGCCGGTCAGCGCTGGTGGTCAGCCCAACCACAATCGGATTTTTCAACGTGTACAGGCTTGCGGGTGGCGGGCTTTCGAGCACGATCGGGATATTGGCGGTCTTGAACCCGCGATTGGCGAGATAGATCGACGTGGGCGTCTTTGACGACCGCGACACACCGGCCAAGACGATGTCGGCCTCTTCCCAATCTTCTGCGAGTATCCCGTCATCATGCGCGATGGTGAACTGAATCGCATCGACCCGGGCGAAATAGGCGGCATCCAGCACGTGCTGGCGCCCCGGTCGCGCTTTGGCCGCTTGTCCGAGCAGGCCCGACAACGCACCTGTCACCCCGTCCAGCGGTGCCACCGCCGGGAGCCCCAGCGCACGGCAGCGTGTCTCGAGCGTCCGCCGCGTTTCGCTATTCACCAGCGTGAACAGCACCAGCCCCGGATTTTGCGAAATTTCCTGAAGGATGCGCTCGAGATGTGCCTCGGTCCGCACCATTGGCCAGAAGTGGCGGATCGTTTCGACATCGTCATATTGCGCAAGCGCCGCTTTCGCGATGTTCTCGAGCGTCTCGCCCGTCGAATCCGACAGCAAATGGAGATGCAGGCGCATCAAAAAGGCCGGGTGGGCGATGCTGTGGACAACATGGGGAGAAGCGCTAGCGCAACTTCGCGGTCCAGCAAAGCGTCATCCCTTTGGTGGATAACCCGCCGCTTATCCACATGCGTGCGCACAAGCGACGATTCGGCTAACAGGCTGTGGATAATGGGGACAGATCGAACGACTCACGCCAGAGTCGGCCTTGCTCAAAGGCCAGCCTGTTGGCTTTTCGGGGATGACCGCATAAGCCCCGTTATCGACGTGCCTACAACCACTTCATCCTTTCAAGATTCTAGAATCTTATAGAAGAGGGTAAGACGATTCCGACGATGAAGAAGCCGCTGCTCGCCACGCTCCTGGGTGAACGTCAGCCCACCCCGCCGGTCTGGCTGATGCGCCAGGCAGGCCGATATCTCCCGGAATATCGGGCGCTCCGGGCAGAAAAGGGCGGGTTCCTCGCGCTGGTGAACGATAGCCCCGCTGCGGCAGAGGTCACGATTCAACCGATCCGTCGGTTCGGCTTTGATGGCGCGATTCTGTTTTCGGACATTTTGATGGTGCCATCGGCGCTGGGTCAGGATCTCACCTTTGGGGTGGGCGAAGGCCCCGCACTGACACCACCGCTGCTCGACCATGCACTGCAAGGCCTGCAGGCAGCCCCTCAGCGGCTTGAACCGGTTTACGAGACCGTGCGTCAGGTCACGGCGGCGCTACCCGCCCAGACCACCTTCCTGGGCTTTGCGGGAAGCCCATGGACCGTTGCCACTTATATGGTTGCCGGACACGGGAGCCGCGACCAGGGCGAAACGCGGCGTTTCGCTTATGGCGATCCTGCGGCATTCGAAGAGATCATCGCGGCGATCGCGACCTGCACCATCGATTATCTGTCGAAGCAGATTGAGGCCGGCGTCGAGGCCGTACAATTGTTCGACAGTTGGGCGGGCAGCCTCAGCCCGGCGCAATTCGAACGCTGGGTGATTGCGCCCAATGCTGCCATCGTCAGCGCGTTGCACGATCGTCATCCGGGTGTACCGGTGATCGGCTTTCCGAAGGGGGCGGGGGAGAAACTCCCAGCCTATGTCCGGGAAACCGGGGTCGATGCGGTCGGGCTCGATGAGACCATCGATCCCGAATGGGCCGCGGCAAGCCTGCCTAAGGATCTGCCCGTGCAAGGCAATCTCGATCCATTGGTGCTGATCGCGGGGGGCGCGGCGATGGAACAGGCCGCCGCACGCATCCTTGCAGCCTTTGCCGATCGGCCCCATGTCTTCAATCTTGGGCACGGCATTTTGCAGGATACGCCGATTGCCCATGTCGAGCAGTTGCTCGCCTTTGTTCGGAGCGCTGGATGATTGGAATGCTCGGCAACGCCTATCTGTGGGTCAAGGCGGCGCATGTCATCTTCGTCGTGTTCTGGATGGCGGGCCTGTTCATGCTGCCGCGCTATCTCGTCTATCATCAGGAAGCGTTGGCCAGCGGCGGCATTGCGTCGCCCGAGGCTGCGTTATGGATCGATCGCGAGCGCAAGATCCGCACGATCATCCTTACCCCGTCGATGACCGTGGTGTGGATCCTCGGGCTGACGCTTGCCGCCAATGCCGGTCTGTTTTCCGGGCAACACGGGCTTGGCTGGCTGCATTTGAAGCTGGCGCTGGTTCTGATCCTCAGCGGCTATCATGGTTGGGCAGTGGGCTATGCCCGCAAACTCGCGGCCGGCAAGCCGACGCTGACCGGGCGGCAATTGCGCCTGATCAACGAGGTGCCTGCGGTTCTGGTCACCTTCATCGTGATACTGGCGATCGTACAGCCGTTCTGAGGCACCACGTCGCGCCTTGACGGGCGCGACCCGGCCTCGTATCTCTCCTGCGTGTCGCAATGCGGCGGGTCCACCCGTTCGGTCGCGGCCTCCTTCCTCAAGCATCGTCGCGTACCTTTCGCCGACCGAAGCTCCTTCCCCAGCATCCTTTATGCCCGGACGCCCGCAATGCATCTCAAAGACCTGAAGAACAAAAAGCCGGCCGAGCTGGTCGCGATGGCCGAAGAACTCGGCATCGAGAGCGCCTCGACGCTGCGCAAGCAGGATTTGATGTTTGCGATCCTCAAGGTCCAGGCCGAAGAGGGTGAGCAGATCATGGGGCTGGGCACGATCGAAGTGCTGCCCGATGGTTTCGGTTTCCTGCGCAGCCCCGAAGCCAATTATCTGGCCGGCCCCGACGACATCTACATTTCGCCCAACCAGGTCCGCAAATTCGGCCTGCGCACCGGCGACACGGTCGAGGGCGAAATTCGCGGGCCCAAGGATGGCGAGCGCTATTTCGCGTTGGTCAAACTGACCGCGGTCAATTTCGATGATCCCGAGGCGGTGCGCCACCGCGTCAATTTCGACAACCTCACCCCGCTCTACCCCGATGAGAAGCTGACGCTCGATCCGTCGGACCCGACGATCAAAGACAAGTCGGCGCGGGTGATCGACATCATTTCGCCGCAGGGCAAGGGCCAGCGTACGCTGATCGTCGCGCCGCCACGCGTCGGCAAGACGGTGATGCTGCAGAACATCGCCAAGGCGATCACCGACAACCACCCCGAGGTGTTCCTGATCGTCCTGCTGATCGACGAACGCCCCGAGGAAGTCACCGACATGCAGCGCTCGGTCAAGGGCGAGGTGGTCAGCTCGACCTTCGACGAACCCGCCACGCGCCACGTCCAGGTCGCGGAGATGGTGATCGAAAAGGCCAAGCGCCTGGTCGAGCATAAGAAGGACGTGGTGATCCTGCTCGACTCGATTACGCGCCTCGGCCGCGCCTACAATACTGTCGTTCCCTCGTCGGGCAAGGTGCTGACCGGCGGTGTCGACGCCAACGCGCTGCAGCGTCCGAAGCGCTTCTTTGGTGCCGCGCGCAACATCGAGGAAGGCGGCTCGCTCTCGATCATCGCGACCGCGCTGATCGATACCGGCAGCCGCATGGACGAAGTGATCTTCGAGGAATTCAAGGGCACGGGTAACTCGGAAATCGTGCTCGACCGCAAGGTCGCCGACAAGCGCATCTTCCCGGCGCTCGACGTCGGCAAGTCGGGCACGCGCAAGGAAGAACTGTTGGTCGACCAGAGCAAGCTCTCCAAGATGTGGGTACTGCGCCGCATCCTGATGCAGATGGGCACGATCGATTCGATGGAATTCCTGCTCGACAAGATGAAGAATTCCAAGACCAACGAAGATTTCTTCGACAGCATGAACCAGTAAGCGATGTCAGTCCGTCGGCGGGGTGCCGTCGGACTCGCATCGGTTTGACCGACGGGCTAGGTCCGGTCGATGGCGTGGGGCTGTGCTCCATGCCGCTTGGTGAGGGCAGCCTATGTTCAACATCGCAGACGTTTTCACCGCTGCCGGCTTGGCGACGCTTGGCCAGGTGATCCTGATCGACCTGATCTTCTCCGGGGACAATGCGATGGTGCTGGGCACCCTCGCCGCCGGCCTCCCCGCCAAGCAGCGCAAGCAAGTGCTCGCGCTCGGGGTGGTGATGGCGATGGTGTGCCTGATCGGCTTTGCGCTGATTGCGACGCAACTTTTGCATGTCGTCGGTTTGCTCTTGGCGGGCGGGATCCTGCTGCTGTGGGTGGGGTGGAAACTCTATCGCGAAATCGGTGCGACGGCCGAAGCGGCCAGTGGTGGCCATACAGCCTCGAAGCATCCCAAGACATTCGCGCAAGCCGCCCTTCAAGTTGCCATCACCAATGTGTCGCTCAGCCTGGATAATGTCCTGGCCGTCGCGGGTGCCGCGCGCGAACATCCTGCGGTGCTGTTTTTTGGCCTGGCTTTGTCGGTGACGCTGATGGCGGTGGCGGCGAACTTCATCGCCCGCGTCATCGGGCGGTATCATTGGATCGCCTATATTGGCTTGGCCGTGATTCTCTTTGTCGCGGGCCGGATGATTTACGACGGCATCGTCGATCATGAAATCGGCGTGCTGCGGTTGCTCTTCTAAAGAAGCCGATCGCGCTGGTCGCGGCGTTCGAAATCGAGCAGCCAGCTTTTGGTCGCGGGCCCTGCTCCCGCAGAATAGGCACCGAGCGAACCGTCGGCATTCGTGACGCGGTGGCATGGCACGATGATCGGAAACGGGTTGCGCGCACAGGCCTGGCCGATCGCGCGCGGGCTCGACCCGATCTTTGCCGCAAGAGCGCCGTAGCTCAGCGTTTCCCCATAGCCGATCGCGATCATCGCATCGCGCAACATCTGGCCGCGTGGGGTACGCGCGACGACGAGCGGCAGATGGAAAGCGGTGCGCTCCCCGGCGAACCAGGCCTGGAGTTGATCGGCGGCGTCTCGCACGAGTGACGAAGTGCCCGATGTTGGATTCCCCGCAGCCGCCTCTATTTCGACCGAGGTTATTGCGACCTCGTCGCCATAAATCGTGACAACACCGACAGGCGTTGCGATCCGGGCTATATCGCGCGCATACATAGCCAGAGTATGCAGCGCGGCGCAGGCCCGCTCAAGCGGAGAAGCGCGATGAAGATCAATGTCGAAGTCGATTGTACACCCGAAGAGGCGCGCCGCTTCATGGGCCTGCCCGATCTTGCACCGGTCCACGAAAAATATGTCGCGATGCTGACCGACGCGATGGATGGCGTGGTCGCACCCGATCTGCTCGACAATATGGTGCGCAGCTGGATGCCGATGAGCGATGCCGGCATGGGGATGTGGCGCAAGATGTTTGAAAGCGCGACCAAGTAATCCAGCCGTGACCATGCGCGATACCATTTTTGCGACATCGAGCGGGGCACCGCCGGCCGCGATTGCAATTGTCCGGCTAAGCGGCCCGGAAGCCTTCGCGGTTGCGCAAGCGATCGCTGGACCATTGCCCTTGCCGCGCCGGGCAGCACTGCGCGCTCTTCACGATCCGCGAGACGGAACCTTGCTCGATCGTGCGCTGGTCCTGGTGTTCCCGGGGCCACGGACTGCGACTGGGGAGGATGTTGTCGAATTGCAGATCCATGGCGGGCGCGCCGTGGTGCTTGCGGTGGAGGTTGCTCTCGCCGCGCAGCCGGGCATGCGCCATGCCGAGGCGGGCGAGTTTACGCGCCGTGCTCTCGAGAATGGGGTGATCGACCTGACCGAGGCGGAGGGCCTGGGAGACTTGCTGTCCGCGCAAACCGAGACGCAGCGGCGCGCGGCGTTGCGCATCGCCGAAGGCGGCCTGCGCGCCAATGTCGATCGCTGGACTGACTGTTTGATTGAGATCGCTGCCAGGGTCGAAGCGCAGTTGGATTTCTCAGATGAGGACGATGTTACCACCGAAAGCAGCGCGGAGATTGGCACGGCGCTCGCGGCCACGGCGACGGAAATTGCCCGCTTGCTCGCCGCTCCTCCGGTTGAGCGGCTGTATGACGGGATCCGCGTTGTCATCGCGGGGCCGCCCAATAGCGGAAAGTCGACATTGCTCAACGCGCTCACCGGTCGTGAGGTCGCGATTGTCTCCGACATCTCCGGCACCACCCGCGACCGGATCGAGGTTCCGGTTGAGCGCGGTGGGATAGCCTATCTTCTGACCGATACCGCCGGGCTGACCAGCACGCCGGGTGATGTGATCGAGCGCATTGGGATTGAGCGCGCGGCAGCGGCGATTGCAAGTGCCGACGTGGTTTTGTGGCTTGGGGACGACGCGCCGAGTGATCGCCATCATCTGCGCGTGCATGCGCGTGCGGATCTGGCGGACCGGGCGATGGTACCGGCCAATTGCGCGATATCGTTGTCGGCGAAGACCGGGGATGGGCTTGAAGACCTGTGGACGATCATCGCGGAGAGAGCGCGCGCCGTATTGCCGCAGGAAGATATGCTCACGACCAATCGCCGACAACGGGCGCTGTTGGCGGCATGCCTTGGGCATCTTCAGGCGGCAGGCGTGGACGATTTTCTGATCATCGCCGAAGAGCTACGCGGTGCTCTCAAGGCGCTCGATGCCGTCGCCGGGCGAAGCGGAATCGAGAATGTGCTGGACGCGGTGTTTTCGCGCTTTTGCATCGGCAAATAATCAGACGTTCCACGTGGAACATGCGGCACCGCCTTTGACAGCGCGGGGCACAAGACCTAGCGACAGCGTATGAGCAAATTCGATGTGATCGTCGTCGGTGGCGGACACGCCGGCACCGAGGCTGCAGCGGCGGCTGCGCGCTGTGGCGCGCGCGTCGCTTTGATCAGTTTTGAGCCCGCCAAGATCGGCGCGATGTCGTGCAACCCGGCGATTGGAGGGCTCGGCAAAGGCCATTTGGTGCGTGAGGTTGACGCGTTTGATGGCCTGATCGCCCGCGCGGCCGATGCAGCCGGTATCCACTACCGCATGCTCAACCGCAGCAAAGGAGCAGCGGTGCAAGGCCCGCGAGTCCAGGCGGACCGGCGTCGCTACGCGGCTGCGATCCAATCCATGCTCAAGGCGCAGGAAGGGTTGGAAATCGTCGCCGGAGAGGTCGCGAGCTTGGTTAGGGCCGATCAGGGCACCATAACAGGCGTACGGCTCGCTGACGGGCGGGTCTTCGCGGCGGGCGCGGTTGTGCTCGCAACCGGGACGTTTCTCGGTGGGCGGATGTTTTGCGGTGAGCAGCGATCCGTTGGCGGGCGGATTGGCGAGGCCGCCGCTTCGATATTGGCGGAGCAGCTCCGCGCTGCACAGTTGCCAATGGCGCGCTTGAAGACGGGCACCCCTCCCCGCCTCGATGGACGAACCATCGATTGGGCGCGCCTCGCGCAGCAGCCCAGCGATACCGATCCGTGGACGATGTCGCCGATGTCGCGGGCTCGTCCCCTGCCCCAGCTCCATTGTGCGATTACGCGGACCACTACGGAAACCCACGCCATCATTCGCGGCGGGCTCGATCGCTCCCCCCTCTTTGGCGGCGACATTGCTGGTCAAGGGCCGCGCTATTGCCCCTCAATCGAGGACAAGATCCATCGCTTTGGCGACCGTGACGGCCACCAGATTTTCCTGGAGCCGGAGGGATTGGATGATGCGACGGTTTATCCCAACGGCATTTCCACCTCCCTCCCCGTTGATATTCAGGCGGCGATGATCGCCTCGATCCCCGGTCTGGAGCGGACGCGGATTGTCGCTCCCGGCTATGCGGTGGAATATGACCATATCGACCCTCGTGCGCTCTCCCCCACACTCGAAGTGCGCGCCATGCCGGGCTTGTTCTGTTGCGGCCAGATCAACGGCACGACCGGGTATGAGGAAGCTGCGGGCCAAGGTCTGATCGCTGGCCTTAATGCGGCCGCCCGGGCGCGCGGTACGGCTGCGATCATCCTCGATCGGGCGTCGAGCTATTTGGGCGTGATGGTCGACGATCTCGTTCTTCAAGGGATTACCGAGCCCTATCGGATGCTCACCGCGCGCGCCGAATATCGTTTGCGCTTGCGCGCGGACAATGCCGAGACCCGGCTGGGTCCGCTCGCGGCCGATATCGGGTGTCTGGGGCCGGACCGGTTGCGTCGGCTTGAGCAGCGGGCGCAGCAGCGCGTAACTGTGGAAACCCAACTCGCCGAGCCGGTATCGAGTGATCGCTTGATCGTCCGCGGGGCATTGCTCCCAGCGGATCCGCACGCCCGCACCGGGGATCAATGGCTGCGCGTGGCCGGGGTGGAGATTGCGATGGTGGTTCCCGAACTGGTGGACAGCATCGAACCCGCATTGCTGGCCGAGATCGCGGAAGACGCGCGCTACGCGCCCTATCTGCTACGCCAGGAAAGCGAGATTGTCGGCTTGCGCGCGCAGGACGATATCGCGATTCCCGCCACGCTCGACTTCGCGGCTATTCCGGGTCTTTCGACCGAGATGATTGAGCGTTTATCGAGCGCGCGGCCAGCAACGCTCGGCGCTGCAGGGCGGGTTCGCGGGATAACGCCGGCGGCGTTGACCGCGATCTTGTTGCATCTCCGGAGGAAAGCGGCGTGACCGAGGACGACGCGAAGGCGTGGGTGGCGGACCGCTTTGGCGCGGCGCGAGCGGCTGCGATGGCGTGTCTTGCAGACATTGTGCTGAACGAAACCCGCCAACAGAATCTGATCGCGCCCTCGACGATCGACGCGATATGGAGCCGCCATATCGTCGATTCGGCCCAATTGATTGGATTTGCTGACGGCGAGAATCACGGGCGGTGGATCGACATTGGTAGCGGTGCTGGGTTTCCAGGGCTTGTGGTCGCCGCGCTCACGGAGCGCGAAGTCTGGCTGGTCGAGCCGCGAAAGCGTCGCGCCGCCTTTCTGGCGGAGACCGCGATCCGGCTCGGGATTGCCGATCGGACCCATATCGTAAGCGATCGAATCGAAAAAGTACGCGAGAAGGCGAGCATTATTTCGGCGCGCGCGGTTGGGCCCTTGACCGAACTGTTCGCGTGGGCGAGGGATTGTTCGACCCCCAAGACGCGTTGGATTCTGCCCAAGGGGCGGTCCGCTCGCGACGAGGTGGCCACCGCCGAACAGGAATGGCATGGTGTGTTTCACGTGGAACATAGTCTTACCGATCCGGACTCGTTGATCGTTCTCGCATCAGGGGTGTCACGCCGATGAACGTCATTGCCGTAGCGAACCAAAAGGGTGGCGTGGGCAAGACCACCACCGCCATCAACCTCGGCACCGCCCTGGCAGCGACGGGACTGCGCGTGCTGTTGCTCGACCTCGATCCGCAAGGGAATGCCTCGACCGGGCTCGGCATTGCACGGGCTGACCGGCACCATTCCACCTACGATATTTTGCTGGGTGAAACGACGATCGAAGCTGCGGCATTGCCGACGATCGTCCCCAAGCTCGACATCGTTCCCGCTACCGTCGATCTGTCGGGTGCCGAAATTGAGCTGGTCGAATATGAAGAGCGGACGCATCGCTTGTCGCGAGCCCTGGCACGGTCCGATCATCGGTGGGACGTCGTGCTGATCGATTGCCCGCCCTCGCTCGGCTTGCTGACACTCAACGCGATGGTTGCCTCCAACTCGCTGCTGGTGCCGCTGCAATGCGAGTTTTTCGCTTTGGAAGGCCTTAGCCAATTGCTCAGCACGGTCGAGCGCATTCGCGAACGCTTCAATCCCGGCCTGTCGATCATGGGCGTGGCGCTGACGATGCACGATCGGCGCAACCGGCTGACCGACCAGGTCTCCAATGACGTTCGTGCGGTGCTGGGCGGGGTGGTGTTCGATACCGTGATCCCCCGCAATGTGCGCTTGTCCGAAGCGCCGAGCCATGGTCTGCCTGCGTTGATCTACGATTATCGCTGCCCGGGTTCGGAAGCGTATATCGCGCTGGCCCGCGAGTTGATCGCGCGGCTGCCCAATATCGAACCCCAACCTGCAAGGGCCGCATGACCGACTCGACCGCGCCGCAAAACGCTCCGCAGGCTCGTCCGAAGCCGCGCTCCGGCTTGGGCCGCGGGCTCAACGCGTTGATGGGCGATCTGGCCCGTGAAGAACCCGTTGGCGGCAGCAAGGAAACCTCGCCGGGGATTCGTTCGCTTCCGGTTGGATCGCTGACACCGCATCCGGGCCAGCCGCGGCGCCACTTTGACGAAGCCGCGCTTGAGGAACTGGCCCAGTCGATTGCGCAACGCGGCGTGCTGCAACCGATTGTGGTACGGCCACACGGCACGGGATATCAGATTGTCGCGGGCGAGCGGCGCTGGCGCGCGGCACAGCGCGCGCGGCTGCACGAAGTGCCCGTTATCGTGCGAGCGTTTGACGATACCGAGACGCTGGAAGTCGCGCTGGTCGAAAACATCCAGCGCCAGGATCTGAACGCAATCGAAGAAGCGGAAGCCTATCATCGGCTGATCGAAGACTTTGGCCACACGCAGGAAGCGCTGGGCAAGCTGGTCAACAAGTCGCGCAGCCATATCGCAAATCTGCTCCGACTGCTCGAACTGCCCTCCCCGATCCAGGAGCGCGTCGTCACCGGCACGCTGACCATGGGCCACGCGCGCGCGCTGATCGGGGCGGCTGATGTCGAGGCGCTTGCCGATCAGGTGGTCGCGCGGGGTCTGTCGGTGCGCGACACCGAGCGCCTGGCGCGCGCGGCGAAGCCAGCGCCGCGAAGCCATAGCAGCGATGGCGGCGGACGGGATCCTGATCTTGCCGCGCTTGAGCATCAGCTTGCGGATTTGCTCGGTCTGTCGGTGCGGGTGACCTATGGCGCGAAGGGCGGCACGCTCGTGCTGTCTTACTCCACGCTCGACCAGCTCGATATGGTCTGCCAGCGGCTCACCGGAGAACGCATTTAGCGCGGCTTATCCGCGCTGACGTGCCGCCATGCGCGCCACCGCGACCATGGCGGAATCGGCCAGCACCGCACCGGCATTTCCCGTCGCCATCGTCGCGCGCTCGGCGCGGCGGACGCGGTTGATCGCTTCGCTGATTTTCGGGGCTGACCAGATCTGCAGCGCCCGCGCGGTGGTTGCGCGTTCGCGAAAGAACACGCGTTCCATCACAGCATTGGCGCTCGCTCCCCCATCGATCTCGGCGCGTAGTTCGGCGAGTGTCATCAGCCGACGTACGAGTTGCCGCAGCAGCGGGATCGGCGAGACCCCCGCAACCCCCAAGCGGCTGAGCTCGTCCGCCAGGCGATCGGGGCCGCCGTCCACCGCAGCATCGATCGCGCGCGAAATTTCCGAATCCCCCAAATCGGCACCGATCGCATCGAGCGTCGCATCATCGACTTCGCGCGGGCGTTCGGGTGCCGCGTCGAGATACAAAGCGATCTTTTCAAGCTCGCGCGTCATCACAGCACGATCCCCGCCTGCGGCCAGCGCGATACGCGCGGCAGTGCCACCCGTGGTCCGCAGCCCTTGCTCCCGCGCGATGCTGGCCGCGATCTTGTCGGCTTCCCCCGCCTCGGGCACATAAAAGACGCAGGCCATGGCGCGCGGACTGGCGGTCGCCAGTTTTACCAGCGCCGACGACCCTTTTACCGATGGCGCGATCATCACCACCGGGTTCCCCGCGCGCTCGGCCGACAGCAACAGCGTGCAGGCTTCGACACAGTCCTCCCCTGCCCCCGCAATGCGGATATAGCGCGCGGTTCCGAACAGCGACATGGAGGCTGCTTCGTCGGCCAAACGACCGGGATTGCTCTTCAGGGCACCCGGTTCGAGATCGACACGCTCGGCATCGGGACCCATAATCCGGCCAAGCCGTGCGGCGACGTCGCGCGCGCCGGCCTCATCCGGGCCGTGCAAAAGATACAGGCGAATATCGGGGTTGGTCGCCACGGCATCGATGGCGCGGGTCAACTGATTGAGGTTGGCCTTCATGCGCGCGCCCCGCACATCGGATCAGGGCTTTTCAGGCGCTGTTCGCTGCACATAGGTGGCGACGCGTGCGACGATCTGGTCCGCGACAATCCCCGAAAGGCGCTCGAGCGCGGTATTCTCAGCCGCGATCGTGGCATATTCGGAATTGACCACGTCGATGCCGGCGTCCGAACCCGATGCCGCATCCAGCAGGACCGCGCCGTTGTTCAAATCGATCAGCTGATAGCGTGCCCGCAAGGTCCGCCGCTCGCGCGAGATACTGTCGTCGCGGCGCACGCCGAGCCCGACGATCTTGTCGTCGAGCTTGATCTCAAGCCGATAGCGCGGCGTGGCCGACGAATGCAGCCGATCCCGGAGTGCGTTGGCCATCAGCCACCCGGCCTTGCCTTCGATCGGCGCGACATCGACTTCGGCCAGCGTGGTGGCAACCGCCCCCGCGCTTCCGCCCGAGTAGAGCGGATGCAACCCGCATCCCGACAGAGCGAGGCTAACCGCAGCAAGGGCGAGGGCGCGCTTCATGCGACGATATTCACGAGACGGTCTGGCACGACGATCACCTTTCGCGGCGCTTTGCCGTCAAGGATGCGGACGATCTTTTCAGAGCCCAGCGCGGCGGCCTCAATCTCCTCGCGGGCCAGGCCCTTGGCCAGAACGAGCGTATCGCGCAGCTTGCCGTTGATTTGGACAGCGACGGTGACTTCGTCTTCGATCAAC
Organism: Sphingomonas echinoides ATCC 14820; assembly: GCF_000241465.1. Classification (GTDB taxonomy): domain Bacteria; phylum Pseudomonadota; class Alphaproteobacteria; order Sphingomonadales; family Sphingomonadaceae; genus Sphingomonas; species Sphingomonas echinoides. The sequence continues at coordinate 2,471,924 of NZ_JH584235.1, read as the reverse complement.
AAGGCCGCGTCGACGGTTGGCCACGGGGCATCGGCGATCAGGCCGGGCTTGCCTGCCACGGACCAGGCTTCCTCGGCCAGATGCGGGGCCATCGGCGCGATCAGCCGCATCAGCGTGTCGATCGCGGTGTCGCGCGACGCCGAGGGCTCGGCCCGTTCGATCGCGTTGACCAGCTCATACAGCTTGGCGACCGCCTTGTTGAAGGCGAGCGCTTCGATATCGAGGGCAATACCGGCGATCGTCTGGTGCAGCTTGCGCTCGAGTGCGATGTTGTCGGTTCCGGCCGCAAGCCCGCTGCGTTCGCCATCGAACAACCGCCACAGGCGCTGGATAAAGCGCCATGACCCCTCAATCCCGGATTCGCTCCACGGCAAATCCCGCTCAGGCGGTGAATCCGACAGCATGAACCAGCGCGTGGCGTCGGCCCCATATTGGTCGACAATGCCGGTCGGATCGACGGTGTTCTTCTTCGATTTCGACATCTTCTCGACGCGACCGACCGTCACGGCTTCGCCGGTCAAGCGCTCGACATAGCCGTCGCCGCGTTTCTCGATGTCATCGAGCGACAGCCAGCGCTGCTTGAGGATCGAATCGACGCCGTCGCTGCCAAGTTCGGTAATTTGGCGGCTATAGGTTTCATGCGTCACCATGCCCTGAGTGAACAGCCCGGCGAACGGCTCGGCAATGTCCAGCATGCCGATATGCCGCAGCGCGCGCGTCCAGAAGCGGGCATAGAGCAGATGCAGGATCGCATGCTCGACCCCGCCAATATATTGCGCGACCGGCAGCCATTGCTCGGCGACCGTGCGATCGAACGGCTTGTCCTTGGGCTGGCTGGCGAAGCGGATGAAATACCAGGACGAATCGACGAAGGTGTCGAGCGTGTCGGTCTCGCGCCGCGCCGCCGCACCGCACGCGGGACAGGCCACGTGCTTCCACGTCGGGTGGCGATCGAGCGGATTGCCGGGAATGTCGAAGGTCACGTCTTCGGGCAGGATCACCGGCAACTGGTCCTTGGGCACCGGCACCGCACCACAGGCGTCGCAGTGAATGATCGGGATCGGCGTGCCCCAATAGCGCTGGCGGCTGACGCCCCAGTCGCGCAGGCGGAACACGGTCGAGCCGGTTCCCCAGCCCTCCCCCTCAGCCCGCTGGATCACCGCGCGCTTGGCATCCTCAATGTCCATACCGTCGAGGAAGTGGGAATTCACCAGCGTGCCCGGCCCGGTATAAGCGGTGTCGCCGACGAAGGTGGGATCGGTCTCATCGCCATCGGACACGACTCGGCGGACTGGCAGATGGTATTTGCGCGCAAAGTCCATGTCGCGCTGATCGTGCGCGGGAACGCCGAATACGGCCCCTGTCCCATAGTCCATCAGCACGAAATTGGCGATGTAGACGGGCAGTTGGATCGTCGGGTCGAACGGGTGAGCCGCCGTCAGCCCGGTGTCGAAGCCGAGCTTTTCCTGCGTCTCCAGTTCCGCCGCAGTCGTCCCGCCGCGTTTGCACAAGGCGATGAAGTCGGTGGCGGCCGAATCGCGCTCAGCCAGCGCCTGTGCGATCGGATGGTCGGCGGCGACAGCGACAAAGCTCGCGCCGAAGATCGTGTCGGGGCGCGTGGTGAAGACCTCGACCGTACCGCCATCGGACAGCGCAAAGCGGAATTGCAGCCCCTGGCTGCGACCGATCCAGTTTTCCTGCATCAGCCGGACCTTGTCGGGCCAATGTTCGAGGCCGCCCAGTCCTTCGAGCAGTTCGTCGGCGAAATCGGTGATCTTGAGGAACCACTGCGACAGCTTGCGCCGTTCGACCAACGCACCCGAGCGCCAGCCGCGTCCGTCGATGACTTGTTCGTTGGCGAGCACGGTCATGTCGACCGGGTCCCAATTGACCGAGCTTTCCTTCCGGTAAACCAGGCCGTGCGCGAACAGGTCCAGGAACAGCGCTTGTTCGTGCCCGTAATAGTCCGGCTCGCACGTCGCCAGTTCGCGCGTCCAGTCGAGCGCGAAGCCCAGCCGTTTGAGCTGTGCCTTCATCGTCGCGATATTGTCGCGCGTCCAGCCGCCCGGGTGCACGCCCTTTTCCATCGCGGCATTTTCGGCCGGCATGCCGAAGGCGTCCCACCCCATCGGGTGAAGCACTTCCATGCCTGTCATCCGGCGGTAGCGCGCCAGCACATCGCCCATCGTATAGTTGCGGACGTGGCCCATATGGATCCGCCCCGAAGGGTACGGAAACATTTCAAGAACATAGGAGCGCGGTTTGGGAGAATCGTCGCGTGCGGCGAAGGTGCGGGCGTCGTCCCACACCCTCTGCCATGCCGCGTCCGCCTTCAGCGCGTTGAAGCGTGACGCCATGAGGGGCTGGATCCTACTGGGCTACGGCAGCGCGACGCAGGTCACGCGCCTTGGTCAGGATGATATCCTCCAGCTTCTGCACCGTGGAGGCTTCGACCGGGGCCGCAACCCACTGCCCGCCTTGATTGACCTGGCGCAGCGCCGCGACGCGGAGGCCATCGGCGCGAAGATCCTGGTCGAGGATCGTGACGGTGACCTTGATCCGCTCGGCGGGGGCTGCCGGATTGATGTACCAATCGGTCACGATCACGCCGCCGTTGGAATCGGTCTGCAGCAGCGGCATGAAGCTCAGCGTATCGAGGCTGGCGCGCCACAGATAGGCGTTGACGCCGATCGTGGTCACTTTCGAAGCGGCGAGATCGGCGCTTTGCGGCCGGGCACGCTTATGGGCGCAGGCCCCCAGCGACAAAGAGGCGGCAAGAGCGAACGAAACCACGATCGCGGTGCGTGGGCGGCGGGTCATCGGCGGTTCCTGAACAAAACTGGGTGTTGGGGGACGTCGGTATCTATAGAATGTCTCGCGCGTGCCGCAAGCGACACGTCCAGCGCCGCCGGGGGAGCCGTGCTGTGTGTCCTTCGTGACACTCTCTCGAGAAATTGAGTCAAGATAGTGGCGGTACGCAATTGAATCGTGATAGGCGCGTTGTCACATGACGGTGCCAAACAGGCGCTGGAAGAGGGGCCTTGCGTGTTTTCTGCTCGTTGGATGTCCGGGATTGCTACGGGGGCGCTTGTCGCCCTCGGCATCGCTGTGGCTCCCGCAGTTGGCGCAAGCGACATGCCCGGCGTACGCCCTGCACCCAAGCATAACGCTTTGGCAGTGCGGGGGATCGGTTCCTTTACGCCAGCCTCGGCGGATCCAAGGCTCGCCGCTTTGTTCGCCCGTGGCGGGCTGGACACGAGCGGCTTTCGCTTCACCCCGTCGGATGGCCGACGCGATGGATCGCATGCGGTGACGGTTGCGATTCGGGCGCGGTCGGCGCGCGGAACGACGGTGGTCGATCGCAGCGCACCTGTCCCCGCCGCAACAGTCAATCTTACGCCAATTGCCTATAATCTCGGCGTCGCCGTTGGCTGGAAACGCTTCGCGCTTTCGGGCGATGTGTCGAAGGTCGATCTGGCGGGGCTGCCGGGTGGCCGTGAGTCGGCTGAAGTCGGGGTCAGCTATACCGGCAATCGTTTCACCGGTCGCGTAAAGGCCGGGGCGGATCGTCCGCTTGCGGGCACGCCCAAGCTGACCGAAGATGCACCGGCCTATTCGATCGACGTTGGTGGTTCCTATTCGCTGACTCGCCGTCTCGATGTGACTGCGGGCGTTCGGTATAAAGATGAGCGCGAGCGCCTGATCACCCAGCCGAACACCGATAGCGGCCGTCGTGACAGCCAGGCTGTGTATATCGGAACGGCCTTCCGCTTCTAAACTCTGCCGGGGCGAAGGGGCGTGAGCCCGTCAATCGCCGCCCAACCAACAAAGCCAAGCTGTTTCAGGCCCCGGAATCGCCGGACCGTGACGCCGCCCAGCGCGATCGCGGGAAGGCCAACCGCGCGCGAGATCTGCGCCGCACGCACCGGCCCGAGCGCGCGGGCACCCGGATGGGTGCGCGTCGGGTAGACCGGCGATACCAAAATGGCATGGGCTCCGGCCCGCCGCGCTGCCATCCCTTCGCGCACCGAATGCGCCGCGCCCAAATGGACCGGCTGCCGATTGGCTCCAGCGCGCACCAGCACCAGGCCACGCCGCCGCGCGATGGTCGCGATGCGGTTGAACGTCGCGATCCGCGCTGCCTCGGGGGTGGCGAAATGACGGAAGACGACGCCACTGCCGCGCGGCAGCGCCGCAAGCGCCGCCCATAACGCCTCGCCCATCCGCTCGTCGGTCATCAACCACAGCTTGGGCAGTGCGCGTTCGCTTATGGGGTGACGAAGGGCCATGTCGCCGCCTATAGCGCCGGCAATGGCCATCGACGACCCCACCGCACCCGCGCAAGCGCTCGCTTCCGTTAAGACGACGATCGCCCGCGCCGCCGCGCTTGCCGACCGTAAACCCGATGCGGTGACGCTGATCGCAATTTCAAAAACCAAATCCGCCGCAGAGATTGCGCCCTTGCTAGCCGCAGGACAGCGCGTTTTTGGCGAAAATCGCGTGCAGGAAGCGCAGGACAAATGGCCTGCGCTACGCGCGGCGTTCCCGGACATCGCGCTGCACCTGGTTGGGCAGTTGCAGTCGAACAAGGCCGAGGATGCGGTCGCCTTGTTCGACGCGATCCATTCGGTCGACCGCCCTTCCCTCATCACCGCGCTCGCCCGCGCGGTGGAGCGGCAGGGTCGCCGCCCAACCTGCTTTCTCCAGGTCAATATCGGGGACGAAGCGCAAAAGGGTGGTTGCGCGATCGACCAGCTCCCGGCCCTGCTCGAGGCGGCGCGCGCGGCGGATTTGCCGATCGGCGGGCTGATGGCGGTGCCGCCGGCCGACACCGAGGCTGCGCCCTATTTCGGGTTGCTGGCCAAGCTCGCGCGCGACCACGGCCTTGACGGTCTCAGCATGGGCATGTCGGGGGATTATGAGACGGCGGTGATGCTGGGCGCGACGCATGTTCGCATTGGCAGCGCCTTGTTTGGAGCGCGTGCATGACCTTCGATGGCATTATTTTCGACTTTGACGGTGTCCTGATCGAAAGCGAAGCGGTCGGCAATCGCCAGATCGCGGCCTATCTGACGAGCATCGGCCATCCTACGACGCCTGAGGATTCCTTTGCCAATTTCATGGGGTTGTCGGGTGCGTCCTTCATCGGCGCGGTCGAAAACTGGATCGGCCGGTCGCTGCCGGAAGACTTTCACGCAGCGCGCCGAATCGAGGATCAACGCGCGATGCATGAGGGCGTTGATGCAGTCGAGGGTGCGGTCAAGTTCGTGCTTGGCCTGCCCGACGCCTTGCCCAAGGCGATCGCCTCGTCGAGCACGACCGCCTGGATCACGCGGCACCTCGAGCATATCGGTCTGCGCGACGTGTTTGGCGACCGGATCTTTTCGGGCAAGGAGCATGTCACCCGTGGCAAGCCTGCGCCCGATATCTATCTCCACGCCGCCCAGGCGCTCGGTATCGACATTGCGCGGGCGGTGATCGTCGAGGATTCGCCCGTCGGCGCGACCGGTGCCGTGGCTTCGGGGGCGCATGTCATCGGGTTTGTCGGTGCGACGCATTGTGGCCCCGATCACGCCGCCAAATTGCGCTCGATCGGCGTCCATGATGTGGCCGAGACCTTCGATGAAATCGCGGCGCTGATCGCCTAAAATTGGTGGCCGGTGCGGTCGCGCTTGGTCGCCAGATAGCGTTCGTTATGCGGGTTGGCGGGCAGGATGTGCGGCACGCGCTCGACCACCGCGATTCCGGCGGCCTCGAGTTGCGCGACCTTTTGCGGGTTGTTGGTCAGCAACCGCACTGACCGTTGGCCTAGCAAGTCGAGCATCCGCGCTGCCACCGCGAAATTGCGCGAATCGACGGCAAAGCCCAGCCGCGTATTGGCATCGACGGTATCGAACCCCTGATCCTGCAGCGCATAGGCGCGCAATTTGTTGATCAGGCCAATCCCGCGCCCTTCCTGGCGCAGATACAGGATCATGCCCCAGCCACTCGCCGCGACGGCATCGATCGCGGCATGGAGTTGTGGCCCGCAATCGCATTTCAGGCTGCCAAGCATGTCGCCGGTCAGGCATTCGCTATGCAGCCGCACGAGCGGGGGGCGACCATCGGGCTTGCCAATCAACAGCGCGATATGTTCGCCGGGCATTTCGGGTGTCCGAAAGGCGACGATCTCGGCGTCCTCGGCACCGACGACGGGCAGATGCGCGCGCGTCGCGATCGTCAGGCGTGCGGCATTTTCATGGGCGTCGATGTCGCCCGGTGTAAGCACCAGCGCCGCCGATTCGCCCGGCAATACGAAGAAGGCGGGTAGCATCCCGGCGATGCGGGCGAGGCGCAGCGCCGCCGCGCCCGCATCGCGCTCGACCAGACAGTGCGCGCGGAACGGACCCTTCATGGGGACTTGAAGGTCAAATTGCGGGTCGGCCAGCGCGGTCGCGGTCGCGAAATCGAGCCAGGGCGCGCGTTCGATCAGCACGGGCGAATCGGGCGCGGCGGCGTCGCGCTGATTGGCGAGCGTCAGGGTCGCTGCGCGTCCGGCGGACAGCAACAGGCTTGCCGCTCCACCGGGGTCAAAGGCGGCCAGCCGAGCAGGGTCGGCGGTTTCGATCGGCAGCAGCGCCAAGGTGCCGTCCTGCCCGGCCAGCGCAATCGGCCAGCCCCGCCGCAGGGCATCGATGGCAAGCGCGGTCTTGTGCGGATCGTTCAAATGTCGAACTCGGTCATAATCGGAACATGGTCCGACGGTTTCAGCCAGCTACGGCACTCTTCATACACATGGTGCCGCCGGGCCTTCGCGGCAACATCGGCGGTGGCCCACATATGGTCGAGCCGCCGCCCGCGATCGTTGACGGTCCAATCGGCCGAGCGATAGCTCCACCAGGTGTGGAGCCGCGCCGGTGCCGGGAAGAAGTGCCGCCCCAGATCGACCCAGCTGTTCGACGCCTTGAGCCGGTCGAGCGCAGCAACCTCGATCGGCGTATGGCTGACGACGTTCAGCAATTGCTTGTGGCTCCACACATCCGCCTCAAGCGGCGCGATGTTGAGATCGCCAACCAGCAGCGTCGGCACCGCAAGCGATTCGGACCAGCGCGTCATCCGTTCCAGAAAATCGAGCTTCTGGCCGAATTTGGGATTGGCCTCGCGATCCGGCACGTCGCCGCCGGCCGGGACATAGACATTTTCGATCCGCATGCCCGAGTCGAGCCGCACCCCGACATGGCGCGCTTCGCGGTTCGCCTGCCAGTCGAAGCGGTCGTCCTCGACCAGTGGCACTTTCGAGAGAATCGCGACCCCGTGGTGCATCCGCTGCCCGTGCAGCACGATATGGCGATAGCCGAGCGCGCGGAACGCCGCAGTCGGAAAGTCCTGATCGATCACCTTGGTTTCCTGCAGGCACAGGATGTCGGGGGCGGATTCGCGCAGGAACTTCTCGACGATTTCGATGCGGAACCGCACCGAGTTGATGTTCCACGAAACAATCTTGAGCGAAGCGGTCATCATCCTGCTCTAGCGAGGCGCGGCAGGCCACGCCAGCCGCCATCCCCCGGCATGGAAAGGCCCTCGCTCCGGGGGCATGGAGCGAGGGCCGACCTAGCGTTCGTCACGCAGGCGGGAAGCGAAGGTTCGGGTAACAGGGGGAAATCCCGAACGTCCTCATCCGCAAAACCGTCTTTATGCGCCGCAACCTGTCGCCAATATGAATGAAAGCTATTTTTTGCCGGTCGGGCGCACCGGATCGCGCCATTGGAAGGCATTGTCGGCGACGGGCGCGTTGAAACGCTGGTTCGACAGCCGGATCGTCGTGCGATTGTTCTGCGAATCGAGCGCAACCCACCCCTGCAGCATCAGCCCGCCCGGTGCCGTCGCGTTGCGCGCGAACACCAGGCTGATCCGGCCATATTCGGGATGCTTCGGGTCCGCCGCATCGACGGCGATTACATTGGGATTGTCGGTCGCGACGACGGTGGCGATCTTGCTCATGTCGCGCGAGGGATCGAGCAGGATGCCGAGCGGGGAACCGGCGATCGGCCAGCGCTGCTTCTGTGCGACCGAATAATCGAGAAACCACAACGACTTGCCGTCGCTGACGATCAGGATCGGCACGCCCTTTTCATATTGAAAGCGGATTTTGCCCGGCTTTTTCAGCGTCAGCACGCCGGTCAGCAGTTTGCCCGATCGGTCGGTCTGGGTGAAGGTCGCGGTCATGCTTTCGACGGCGCGCAAATGGTTTTGCACATGGGCCAAGTCGTTGACCGGGGCGGCCGCCACCAGAGCGGGAAGGGCGAGCAAGGCCAAAGCAGGTTTGAACTGGTTGAACACACATATCTCCTGACCGGGCGACCTAAAGCGCGACCGGCTTGAACCCGCTCTGAACACGCGCCTTAGACGGGATTGCCATCGCGGTCGCGCAGCACTTCGCGGCGGCCGACATGATCGGGGCGACCGACGATATTGTCTTTCTCCATCCGCTCGATCAGCCGTGCGGCGCTGTTATAGCCAACGCGCAGCTGGCGCTGCAGCCACGAGGTGGAGGCCTTCTGGCTTTCCACCACCAGCTGGATCGCCGCGCGATATTGCTGATCCTCGGCCGAATCCTCGCCAATCGGCGCACCGTCGAGCGCAAAGCCGTCCTCCGGCTCCTCGGTTACGGCATTATTATAGTCGGGCCGCCCTTGCGCGCGCCAGTGATCGGCAACCGCGCGGACTTCGTCATCGGACACGAACGGCCCGTGCACGCGGACGATGCCCTTGCCGCCGGGCATATACAGCATGTCGCCCTTGCCCAGCAGCTGCTCGGCCCCTTGCTCGCCCAAAATGGTGCGCGAATCGATTTTGGAGGTGACGTGGAAGCTGATCCGCGTCGGCAAATTGGCCTTGATCACGCCGGTGATGACGTCGACCGATGGGCGCTGCGTCGCCATGATCAAGTGAATGCCCGCCGCGCGCGCCTTTTGCGCCAGGCGCTGGATCAGGAATTCGACTTCCTTGCCCGCCGTCATCATCAAATCGGCAAGCTCGTCGACGATCACCACGATCTGCGGCAGCACCTGATAATCGAGCGTCTCTTCCTCATAGATCGGCGCGCCGGTGACGGGTTCATAGCCGGTCTGCACCTTGCGCCCGAGCGGCTGGCCCTTGGCCTTGGCCGCGCGGACCTTGTCGTTGAAGCTGGCGAGGCTGCGCACGCCGAGCGAGGACATTTGTCGGTAGCGGTCCTCCATTTGCTCGACCGTCCATTTGAGCGCGCGCACCGCCTTGGCCGGGTCGGTCACCACCGGGGCATAGAGGTGGGGAATGTCCTCATACATGCTCAGTTCGAGCATCTTGGGATCGATCATGATCATCCGGCACTCTTCGGGCTTGAGCCGATAGAGCAGCGACAGGATCATGCAGTTGAGCCCGACCGACTTGCCCGAGCCCGTGGTGCCCGCGACCAGCAAATGCGGCATCGGGGCGAGATCGGCGATAACGGGATCGCCCGCGATATTCTTGCCCAGCACCAGCGACAGCGCGCCCGGTTGATCGTCGAGCGAATCGATGAGTTCGCGCAAGCCCACCGTCTCCCGCCGCGCATTGGGCAGCTCGATGCCGATGACGGTGCGGCCCGGAATGGTCGCGACGCGCGCCGACACCGCCGACATGTTGCGCGCGATATCGTCCGCCAACTGGATCACGCGGCTGGCCTTGATGCCTGCCGCCGGTTCCAGTTCGTACATCGTCACCACCGGGCCCGGTCGCACATTGATGATCGATCCCTTGACGTGGAAGTCGCTCAGCACCGTCTCCAGCAGCCGCGCATTGCGGTCGAGCGCGACCTTGTCGATTGGCCCGCCAACCGAGGGTGGGGTCGGCTTGAGCAGATCGACCGAGGGCAAATGCGATTTGTCGCCGAAATCGAGCGAAGTCTGCTTTTCGCGCGGTTTGGCGGTGGTGACCGGCGTCATTTGCCGTTCCGAGATCACCGGTCCGGGTCGAACGTCGGGCGTCGCCACCGCGCGTGGCATTGGCAGCTTGCGCGGCGATTCGGGCACGAATCGTTCGGGTTCGATTTCGGCGGTCGCGCGCCGGTCGGTCAGCCGCTTCGGCGCGCGCGGTGCGCGCACGGGTCGTTCGGCCATGTCGATGGTGAAGCTATAGGCCCATAGCGCGACCCCGGCGAGGCCGATGATCGCAGCGGCACCGCGCGTCGTCCACAGCACTGCCGCGCTATTGCCGATCAGCGCGATTGCCGCGCGGAGCAGGTCCGACACGGCAAGACCGATAACCCCGCCCCACCCGGCCGGCAACCACGCCACCGCCGCGCCCGATACCAGCGCGAACGCGGTGCCGAGCAATCCGATGCCGCCCAACGCGCTGAGCAGCATCCGCTGCCAGCGTCCGACCGGCACGTCGCGCCACAATCGCAGCGCGATCAGCAACACCGTCGGCAGCACCAGCGCGATTCCCGGACCCAACAGCCAGAATGCCGCGTCGGCGACCACCGCCCCGCCCCGCCCGAGCCAGTTGCGCGCCGGACCAGCCGACGCCGTGTTGAGCGAGGGATCGCTGGCATGGTAACTCGCCAGCGCGACCACGATCAGCGCGACCAGCGCGACCAGTGTGATCGCGGCGATCAACGCGCCGCTGCGCACCGCGCCGGCCCGGACGGTTTCACGCCACAACGGTGGCTGCGCGCGGCTCGCCATGCTTTCCAAATCCCAAATGTTCGCTGTCTGTCCCGTGGAATCATCGCGCGCGCGGGGCGTGGCGTCAAGGCTGGAGCGGTTGGCGAAGCCGTTGGCACGCCCCGGTCGAAGCGCTACAGCAAGCTATGAACCAAGCAGACGTCATCATTCTCGGCGGCGGGCTCGTCGGCAGCGCGCTCGCCGTGGCGCTCGACCGGCACGGGCTCAGCGCCATCGTCATCGACATTGCCGATCCCGAGGTGATCCTCGCCGCCGGCTTTGACGGCCGCGCTTCGGCGATTGCCGGTGCGCCGTGGCGGATGCTCGGCGCGATCGGGGTGGCCGATCGTCTTGCCGCATTCGCCTGCCCGATTGCGGGGATCCGCGTGAGCGATGGACTGGAGCCTGGTGCGCTCGATTTCGAGCCCGATGCGGGCGAGGACGCGCTTGGCCATATGGTCGAGAATCGACGGTTGCGCGCGGCTTTGTTCGAAGCGGCATCGGCGGCCCCGCTGGTCGACGTGCGGATGAAAACGCGCGCGGTCGCGGTCGATCGCGGTGAACACGGCGTCACCGTCACGCTCGATTCGGGCGCGGTCATCACCGCGCCGTTGCTGATCGCGGCGGAAGGCCGCAATTCGCCGACGCGCGAGGCAGCGGGTCTGCGGGTCGCGCGCTGGAGCTATGACAATGCCGCGATCGTCACGTCGCTGCACCATGAACACCCCCATGAAAACATCGCCTTCGAGATCTTCTATCCCGACGGTCCGTTCGCCATCCTTCCGCTCAACGATGACGATCAGGGCCACCGCTCGTGCATCGTGTGGTCGGTCACGCGCGATCAGGCACCGGGGATGATGAAGCTGTCCGATCGCGGCTGGCTGGCCGAGGCGGACAAGCGCATCGGTGGCTTTCTCGGCAAGCTCGGTCCGCTCGGCAACCGGATGAGCTATCCGCTCGGCTTTCACCATGCAGCCAAGATCGTGTCGAACCGGCTGGCGCTGGTCGGCGATGCCGCGCACGGGATCCATCCGATCGCGGGCCAGGGCGTCAATGTCGGGTTCCGCGACGTGGCGACGCTGGTCGAAGTGCTGGTCGAGGGCAAGCGCACCGGGCTCGATCTCGGCGATCCGCAAGTGTTAGAGCGTTATGATCGCTGGCGCAGCCTCGACACCTTCATGGTGGCGGCGGCAACCGACGGGTTAACGCGGTTGTTCGGCGTGCCGGGCAAAACCGCCAATGCGGTGCGGCGCTTCGGCCTGTCGGCGGTGCAGCACATGCCGCCGCTGAAGCGCCGCTTCATCGCCGAAGCGCGCGGCGAGAGCGGCGACGTGCCGAAGTTGCTCCAGGGGATGACGGTTTAGTTTCAGGCGGCAGCGCACGCTCGTGCGTTGATTGGGTTCGCGCGGAGGCGCGGAGGACGCGGAGAGAACGCTCTTCTCGGCAGATCTCTGCCACCCCATACCGTTCCTTGGCTCAGGCTCTCGCGGGGGTAGCGTTAGGCAAGCGACGCGCACCCTCTCTGCGTCCTCCGCGCGAACACACATCCACCGATACCCCGCAGCGCGACGATCAGTTGCGCACATCCCCGGCACCGGTCGGCGGCGCACTGGCGGTAGCTGCGATACGCTCGCTTTCGCTGCCAATCCGCCGCTGGGTATCGATATGGACCACCGCTGCCGCCTTTTTCGGGTCGAACAGCGTCGCGAAGAACATCCCGATCATCATCGCAGCACCGCCGATGCGGCCTTTGCGCCTGGCCTTGCTCATTGCGCGTGCCCCTATTGCAGCGTCACCGATTCCTCACCGTCATGCCGCCCGAAAAACTGCATAAGCTGGATGATCAATTCGGCGCGATTCTCGATACTGCCCGCTTCGAGCAACCCCTGCTTTGCCGCCACATCGAAGGGCGCGATCTGCGCGATGCCGTTGACGAGCGATTCGTCGTCGAGCCGCGTCACTGCGTCCCAATCGACCGCATAGCCCTGCGCATCGGCAAAAGCGCGCGATTCGCTCTCCAGCGCAGAGCGGCGCGAGAGCGACAGTATTTCGGGGGTGGCGGGGCCAGCGATCAGCTCGGCCTCGACCTGGCGGAACGCGGTTGCCACGTCCAGTTCGCGCACGATGCGGAACAGCGACAGCCCTTCGAGGATGAGGTTGTAGCGGCCGTCCTCGCTCGCCTCGAACTCGGCGATCTTGCCGACGCAACCAATGTCGAACAAAGCGGGCTTGTCGGCGCGACCGCCGGCACCCGCGGGAAGATTGGGGCGCGGCTGCACCATGCCGATTCGGCGGTCGCGCGCCATCGCGTCGGAAATCATCGCGCGGTAGCGCGGCTCAAAGATGTGCAGCGGCAAATGCATCCTCGGGAAGAGCAACGCCCCTGCCAGCGGGAAGATCGAGAGCCGCGTCGTCGTCACCCGAACAGGATCGCGGACAGCTTGCGCCGCTGCGCCGACACCCAGGGATCTTCCAACCCGACGACTTCGAACAGCTTGAGCAACTGCGTCCGCGCGGCCCCTTCGTTCCAACTGCGATCATCGGCAATCATCGCCAGCAGCGTTGCCGCAGCCCCATCGCGGTCGCCCGCCGCCATCTGACCACCGGCCAGGGCGAAGCGCTTGTCGAAATCCTGCGGATTGGCGGCGACTTCGGCGGCAAGCCCGGCCAGATCGTCAACCGGCCTGGCCTCGCGCGCCAGCGCCAGCGCACTGCGCGCGCGCTCAATCTCGGGCAGCTTGGCAATCTCTTCGGGCAGCGCCGCGATCGCCGCTTCGGCGGCATCGGTCTGCTTGTCGGCGACCAGCGCGCGAACCATGCCCGACAGGACGGCGGGATGCTCGGGGGCCATTTCGGCCAGCTGCGCGAACACACTGACGGCGCGCGCCGCGTCGCCCTCGACCAGCACTTGCTCGCCCATCGCGATCAGTGGTTCGAGCTCGGCTTCCAGGCTCGCCTCGGGGCTTTCGATCGGCAGCTGCTTCAGGATCTGGTCGAGCATCGTGCGCAACTGAGTTTCGCTGCGCGCAGGCGTCAGGTCCGCGACCAATTGCCCCTGGAACATGGCATAGACGGTCGGGATCGACTTGATCTGGAATTGCGCGGCGATGAACTGGTTCTTGTCGGTGTCGATCTTGGCCAGCACCACGCCCTTGTCGGCATAAGCGGCGGCGACCTTTTCGAGCAGCGGCGTCAGCGCTTTGCATGGCCCGCACCATTCCGCCCAGAAATCGATGATCACCAATTTGGTCATCGACGGTTCGACGACGTCGCGGCGGAAGCTCTCCACGGCGTCGCGTTCGGCGCTGCTCATACCCAGGGTAGCCAAGTGTCGCTCCAATCCAGTGTGCCCGGCCTTATGTGGTTGCTCGGGCCGCGAAGCCAACCCTTTTCGCACGATCGGGGCAGCGAATGCACTTTGCTGCGATAAGGGGGTTGCCGAGCGTGAATGTCGCTGTTAGAGCCCGCCGCCTTACCTGCCCAGTCAGCGACGGATTGGGCCGTAACGCCAGAGCGGGCGTAGCTCAGGGGTAGAGCACAACCTTGCCAAGGTTGGGGTCGAGGGTTCGAATCCCTTCGCCCGCTCCAGCGATTTCCTTCCTCGGAAATCTTAGACGACGGTGCCATCGCGGCGGTGGCACGCGCTGCGTGTCTGGGTTAGCGTCGCGCCTATGACCACAGGCAAAATCCGAATCGGCATTGGCGGCTGGACCTATGAGCCGTGGCGCGGGGTATTTTTCCCCGAGAAATGGCCGATCAAGCGCGAACTCGAATATGCGGCGGCGCAGTTGACCGCGATCGAGGTCAACGGAACCTATTATTCCTCACAAAAGCCGGCGACCTTCGCATCCTGGGCGAAAACCGTGCCGGACGGCTTTGTCTTTGCGCTCAAAGCCTCGCGCTACTGCACCAATCGCAAGGTCCTGGCCGAGGCTAGCGAATCGATCGCGCGCTTCACGGGGCAGGGGATTGTCGAGCTGGGCGACCGGCTGGGGCCGATCTTGTGGCAATTCATGGCGACGAAGCAGTTCGACCCCGACGATTTCGGGGCGTTTCTGAAGCTGCTGCCGACGCATCAGGACGGCGTTGCGCTTCGTCACGCGGTGCAGGTTCGCCACGCCAGTTTTCAGGTCCCCGAATTCGTCGCGCTGGCGCGCGCCGCCGGTGTGGCGATTGTCTATGCCGATTCGGCGGACTATCCGGCGATCGCCGATGTCAGCGGGGATTTCGTCTATGCCCGGCTCGAAGCTGCGGTTGAGGAGGAGCCGACCGGCTATGCTCCGGCAGTGCTCGACCGCTGGGCTGAGGCGGCGCGCGGGTGGGCGCGGGGCGAAGCGCCCGATCACCTCCCGCGTCTCGCCGAACCCGCGCCGGTGGTGCCGCGCGAGACCTTTGTGTTCTTCATCAATGGGGCGAAGGTCCGTGCGCCCGCCGGAGCGATGGCGCTGATCGAACGGATCGACGGCTAGCGCGCCGGAACTGTGGGCTGCGGCGTCGGTTGAGGCGCGGCACCCGCGGGTGCCGACACGCCCTGCGCAGCCGGCACTGTTGGGGCGGGTGCGACGACGGCAGCGGGTGCGGCGTTGACCCCGGGGGCAAAAAGGGCGGCGCTTTCGATCGTATCGAGCGCGCGTCGTGCTGCGATGTAGCGCCGTGCCGCGCTCGTCCAACGTTCGGCGCGGGGCGCACCGGGCGTGCGCGAAACTTCGGCCAAGGCGGCCTCGACTTGCCCAGCATCGAGCAATCGCCGCGCCCGGGCCACGCGGTCGACTGGCAAGGGCGACGGTGTCCCCGCTTTGCGCACCACGACCAGATTGCTCAGCTCGCGGGTCAGGCTTTGCCACCAGCCGGTGCTGGCCGCCCCCGTCATCAGTTCGGGCGCAACCCCGTCCAGGCCGATGCGGAGATCTTCGAGCGTTACGGGTTCGCGCGCGGCCTGCACGATCGTGGCAACGGCAGCAGGCTGGGCGTTGCCGAAGCGCTCATGCAACTGATCCTCGAGAAAACCGAGATTAAGCCCGCGATCGAGCGCCCGGCGCGCGGCGAAGGCGACCATCAGCCCCTCACCCCGCGTCGCATAGCCAGAGGCGCGGCGTGCATCGCGATCGATCGTGCCCGACCGTACTTCCAGATCACCGATCTTGTCGGCCAATTCGGCCTCGCGGCTGGACAAAGCGGCCAAGTCGATCGTCGGGACCGGGGCATTGGTCTTGCTGGGTACGATCACCACCGGGGCTTGCCCGTTGCTGCCAACCGGGAGCGTGACCGTTGCGACCGGCTTTGTGTCGCCGCCGCGCACCAGACGCAAGATGACGAAGGCCGTCGCGCTGGCCCCGATCAGGAACGCGATCAACCCGAGCGCGATCGCCCGCCGCCAACCGAGCCCGTCCGACGCCGCGACCCGTGGGGGCGGCACGAAGGGGGGAACGATACGCGGCGTGATCGGCTCTACCCGAGGTGAGTCGGAAGGCGCAGGCGCGGTTTCAGGGACGGGAGGTGGGGTGGCGTCCATCGCCGCCTTATCGGGGCGCTGACGCGGGCGGTCAACGGCTCGTCGCGCGCACCGCGGCGAAGAGCGCGGCGTCGTCCGGTGTCGCTGCGACAGCGACCTCGCGCCACCCATGCCCGGCGGCGGTGGCGATTGCCGAACTGAACGCCGCGATGCCCAGGGTCGCGCGGTCCATGCCCGTTCCGTCGACCAAAGCCCCCAGCCGCCGCGCCGCGCGTGCCGAATGCAGCAGCGCGATCGTCCCGGCGAGCGTGCGAAGCGCGGTCTCCTCGATCGGGATCGGGGCACTTTCATAGACGGGCACAACCGCTGCAATCGGCCCGCCGCGCTCCAGCGTGCGGTCGCGGCCGGTCAGGTGCAAGGCGGTGGTAAATCCGTTCGCGCTGGCGAGCGCAGCGATGTCGGCGGCCGTGCCCTCACCCGTCGCCATGACGTCAAAACTCGCCGCGCGTGCGGCGGCAGCGGTGCGCGGCCCGACCGCCAGAACGGGAAGCTGCCGCAGCGCCTCCAATCCGGGCCCGCCGAAGCGCAGCGCGTTGGCGCTGGTCAGGATCAGCGAATCGAATCGCGCGGCATCGGGGACATCCCAAGCGAGCGCCTGAACCGCGAACAACGGGACCGACACGGTTTTGAACCCGGCGGCCCGGGCGCGGGCGATGGTGGCGGCATTGCCCGGCTCGGGCCGCAACACCGCCAGCGTGGTCACGCCGCGAACAGCCGCCGTACCGAAGCGGGGGCCCGCGCCAGCAGATCGGCCGCCAGTCGCTCGGCCAGCGCAGCATCGCCAACCGCCCCGCTTGCTTCGCCCGCGACATGGGCGCTGCCATCCTCGGCAAACAATTCGGCGCGCAGGCGGATGGTGTCGGCGTCGCGCGTCGCCAGTGCGGCCACCGGGGAATGGCAATCGGCCTGGAGGGCGGCCAGCAGCGCGCGCTCGACCAGCACGCAGCAATGCGTCGCCGCATCGTCGATCGCGGCGAGCAAGCCGAGCATGCGCGCATCGCTTGCCCGCGCCTCGATCCCGACCGCGCCCTGTGCGGGGGCGGGCAGCATGACGTCGATCGCGATTCCGACGCCGACATCGGGGCGGCCAAGCCGATCGAGCCCCGCTGCCGCGAGCATCGAGGCGTCGACCGCGCCTGCGGCGACCTTGGCGAGGCGGGTATCGACATTGCCGCGAAACAGCACGGTCGTCAGATCGGGCCGCATCCGTCGCAATTGCGCGACGCGGCGCGGCGAGCTGGTGCCGACGATCGCGTTCGGGCGGAGCGCGGCGATGCTCTCGGCCCCGATCAGCCGGTCGCGCACATCGGCGCGCGGCAGCATCGCTGCGATGGCGATGGCGGCGGGCCGGATCGTCTCGACATCCTTCATCGAATGGACCGCGCAATCGATCTCACCCGACAGCAGCGCGCGGTCGAGTTCCTTGGTCCACAACGCCTTGCCGCCGATCTCGGCGAGCGCCACATCCTGTACGCGGTCGCCGGTGGTCTTGATCGGCACGATCTCGACTGCGTCGGTCGTCCAGCCATGCGCATGGCACAGCGTGTCGCGCACCATATTGGCTTGCACCAGCGCGAGCGGCGATCCGCGTGTGCCGAGTTTGAGTTGTGGGCTGGTCACGCGCTTCCCCTCCATTGCGAGCGCCCTTTGTGGCGAAGCGACCCGATTTCGACAAGCGCCGCGCAACACGCTACGGGCGGTGCATGGCACTGATCCTTGGCCTTGAATCGAGCTGCGACGAAACGGCGGCAGCGCTGGTGACCTCCGACCGGCGCATTCTCGCCCACCGTTTGGCGGGGCAGGAGGCGGCGCACCGCCCGTTTGGCGGCGTGGTGCCTGAAATCGCGGCGCGCGCGCATGTCGAAGTGCTGGCGCCCTTGGTCGAGGCGGCGCTGGCCGACGCCGGGGTGACGCTGGCCGATGTCGATGCGGTCGCGGCGACGGCAGGGCCGGGCCTGATCGGCGGTGTGATGGTCGGGCTGGTCACGGGCAAGGCGTTGGCCCATGCGGCGGGCAAGCCGCTGGTCGCGGTCAATCACCTAGAAGGCCATGCGCTGTCGCCGCGCCTGTCCGATCCCGATCTCGCTTTTCCCTATCTGCTGCTGCTGGTTTCGGGCGGGCATTGCCAATTGCTGCTGGTCGAAGGCGTCGCACGCTATCGCCGCCTCGCCACCACGATCGACGATGCCGCAGGCGAAGCGTTCGACAAGACCGCCAAGGTGCTGGGGCTGGGCTTCCCCGGTGGACCCGCGGTCGAGGCGGCGGCGGCGTTGGGGCGACCGATCGTGCCGTTGCCGCGCCCGCTGAAGGGATCGGCCGAGCCGCATTTCTCCTTTGCGGGCCTGAAGAGCGCGGTGGTGCGCGCGCATGACGCCAAGACGTGGAGCGTCGAGGATCTGGCGGCCTCCTTCCAGGCGGCCGTAGTCGATTGCCTGCTCGATCGCACCGTCCGTGCGCTCGACCGCGCTGGCGCTGCGACCGCACTGGTGGTGGCGGGCGGGGTGGCCGCGAACACGGCGGTGCGCACGGCGCTGAGCGGCTTGGCCGACACGCACGGCTTGCGCTTCGTCGCGCCGCCCTTGTGGCTGTGCACAGACAATGCCGCGATGATCGGCTGGGCCGGGGCAGAGCGCTTTGCAGCGGGGTTGACCGACCCGCTCGACATCGCCGCACGGCCACGCTGGCCGCTCGATCCGGGGGCAGAGGCGGTTCGCGGCGCGGGGGTGAAGGCATGAAGATCGGCGTTATTGGCGGCGGGGCCTGGGGCACCGCGCTGGCGCAGGTTGCTGCGCGCAGCGGTGATCCTGTCTTGCTGTGGGCGCGCGAGCCCGAAGTGGTCGCTTCGATCAACCAGACGCACGAGAATAGCCGCTTTCTCGCAGGCATCGCGCTGCCGCGCTCGATCCGGGCGACCGGTGCGCTGGCGGATCTGGCGGGGTGCGATGCGCTGTTGGTGGTCGCGCCCGCGCAGCATGTCCGCGCAGTGCTCGCCGAAACCCCCGTCGCCACGACGCCGCTGGTGCTGTGCGCCAAGGGGATTGAGGCGGGAACGCAACTCCTAGTCGGCGAAGTGGCGCAGCAACTCTATCCGGATGCGCCGATTGCGGTGCTGTCCGGCCCGACCTTTGCGCATGAAGTGGCGGCGGGGCAGCCGACGGCGGTGACGCTCGCTTGTGCCGATGCAGCACTCGGCGCGGCGCTGGCCGATCGGCTCGCCAGCCCGAGCTTCCGTCCCTATGCCTCAACCGATGTGATCGGGGCGGAGATTGGCGGCGCGGTCAAGAATGTGCTCGCCATCGCCTGCGGCGTGGTCGAGGGCGCGGGGCTGGGCCAGAATGCGCGCGCCGCCTTGATCGCGCGCGGCTTTGCCGAGATGACGCGCTTTGGCCTTGCGCGCGGCGCGCGGGCGGAGACGCTGAGCGGCTTGTCGGGTCTGGGCGATCTGGTGCTGACCTGTTCGTCGACCAGTTCGCGCAACTTTTCGCTCGGGGTCGGGCTTGGCCAGGGCAAGCGCGCGGCGGACCTGCTCGCAGATCGGCTGACCGTTGCTGAAGGCGCGTTCACGGCACCCGTATTGCAGGCGGCGGCAGCCGAAGCGGGCGTGGATATGCCGGTGGTGGACGCGGTCTGTGCGTTGCTCGACGGGCGTGATGTCGCTGCGGTGGTCGGCGCGCTGCTCGCGCGTCCGCTGCGGCGGGAATAACCGACCCTAGAAGTCGATCGCGATGCCGTTGAGTTCCCAGTCGCCATAGCGGGTGGGATCAAGGCCATCGGGGTCACCCTTCGCGCTTTGCCCGGCGATCGCCGCCGGTTTCGGCTCGGGTTGCGGCAGCGGCGGGTTCGCGCTGAGATAGGTGGGTGGCTTCACATGCGGCGGGCGACGGGCCATGGGGCGTTCCTTGGGACGGCACGATGCCGAGCAATGCGTGACATTGGCGGTCTTTCCGCGCAATTCAACCCACAACCCATGAATGAGAGACTTCGCTTTTGACCCTTCCGCCGCCCCGCCGCTATATGCCCAAGCCCGAACCGGTCGATCCGCCGGGCGTCCCTGCGCGCCGTGCGGCGCTGCGTCTGCTCGATGCCGTGTTGCGCCAGGGCGTTCCGCTGGAAGCGGCGATCGGCCGCGCGACGGCGGGGATCGAGCGTTCCGACGATCGGGCGCTGGCGCATGCGATCGCGGCCGAGGTGCTGCGCCGCTTGCCCGATCTCGACGCGCTGATCGATTCGGCGACCAAGACGCGGTTGCCGGATGATGCCAAGGCACGCTTTGCGCTCCGCATCGCGCTCGTCCAGGCCTTGTCGCTCGGTACGCCGCCGCACGCCGCGATTTCGACCGTGCTGCCACTGGTCGATGGCGGCCCGCGCAAGCTTGTCCACGGCGTGTTCGGCACATTGATGCGCGGTGGCGACCAGCTTCCCGAGCAGCCGACCCTACCCGATCCGGTGGCGATTCGCTGGCACGCCGCCTGGGGCGATGATGGGATCGAGGCGGCGGAGCGCGCGATGGCGGCACCACCGCCGCTCGACCTGACGCTCGCCGATCCCGCCACTACGACCGCGATGGCGGAGGCGTTGGGGGGCGTTTCGCTGCTGCCCGGTCATGTGCGCCTGCCTTCGGCGCATGTGCCCGAATTGCCGGGGTTCGAGGAGGGAAGCTGGTGGGTGCAGGACATTGCAGCCTCGCTGCCCGCCCGTTTGCTCGGGCGTGGGCCCGGCGTCGCGCTTGATCTGTGCGCGGCCCCCGGCGGCAAGACGATGCAGCTCGCAAGTGCCGGCTGGAGCGTCACTTCGGTCGATTCGTCGGAAAGTCGTCTGGCGCGACTTCGCGAAAATCTGGAACGCACGCATCTGAGCGCAGAGGTGATCGTGGCCGATTTGCTGTTGTGGTCGCCGCCCGCCCCCGCCGATGCGGTGCTGCTCGATGCGCCGTGTAGCGCGACCGGCATTTTCCGCCGTCATCCCGACGTGCTCCACCGCATCCGCCCGTCGCAGATCACCGAACTGGCCGCGCTGCAGGCAAAATTGCTCGCCCGCGCCGCCGATTGGGTGAAGCCGGGCGGGATGCTGGTTTTTGCGACCTGTTCGCTGGAACCGGCGGAGGGGGAGGCGCAGTTGAAGCGCTTTCTCGCGGCGCGCAGCGACTATGCGATCGAGGCCGTCCCGCAGGATGCGCTTCCGGTTGGCATAGTGCCCAATCCCGGTGGATGGGTGCGCACGCTTCCCGGTATGGTCGATCCCGGCGGCAATGATGGCTTTTTCATCGCGCGCCTACGCCGCGCCGGGTAATCCCTTGCTTGCCCGTCGGTGTGGCCGTGCTAGAGGCTGACGCCTTATGACTTACCGTCCCGTCCGCATCGCGCCGTCGATCCTGTCCGCCGATTTCGCCAAATTGGGCGAGGAAGTCCGCGCGATCGATGCCGCGGGCGCGGACTGGATCCATGTCGATGTGATGGACGGGCATTTCGTGCCCAATATCTCGATCGGCCCGGCGGTGGTGAAGGCGATCCGTCCGCACACGACCAAGCCGCTCGACGTGCATTTGATGATCGCGCCGGTCGATCGTTATCTCGATGCCTTTGCCGAGGCGGGCGCCGATACGATCAGCATTCATGTCGAAGCGGGGCCGCATACCCATCGCAGCCTCCAGCACATTCGCAGCTTGGGTAAGCGCCCCGGCGTGGTGCTGACCCCGCAGACCCCGGCCAAGGCGCTCGACTATCTGCTGGAAGAGGTCGATCTGGTCCTCATCATGAGCGTCAACCCCGGCTTTGGTGGTCAGGCGTTCATCGAAAGTTCGCTGCGCAAGATCGAGGCGGTGCGCAAGATGATCGACAAGGGCGGCTATGATGTTGATTTGGAAGTCGATGGCGGGATCGATCTGGTGACGGCACCGCGCGCGATCGCCGCCGGGGCTGATGCGCTGGTCGCGGGCACGGCGACCTTCCGCGGTGGCCCCGGCGCTTACGCCGCCAATATCGCGGGCCTGCGCGGCTAGATGGGTATCCCGTCCTCCCTTGGAGCCCCGATCGAGTCTGGCCCCAATGTGCAGGGCGACAGCATCGACGAGGGCAAGCGGTTGATCCGCCAAGGGGGAGACAAGGGGTTGTCGTTGGCCGAACGTCTGGCCGAACACTTTCATCGGCTGACCTGGCGCACGCCCATTCACGGGATGCGGCTGAAAGGTCGGCACCCGCTGAAGCTGATCGCAGTCCCGGACGATCCCTTTTTGGGCGATACCCGGCGCGGCAACGCATTGCTCGACGGTCGGCTGAGCTTCCGCGGCGAATCGCGCGCGATCGCGGCGCTCGATTTGGCGAAGCCCGATTTTTCCAAGGCTTTTGCCGAGTATCTGCACGGCTTTTCCTGGCTGCGCGATCTCTCGACCGTGGCCACGCGGGCGCAGGGAATCCCCGTTGCCGAGGCGCTGATGCGACGTTGGCTCGATGCCCATGCCGACACCGTCAGCGAGCCCGCGTGGCGCGCGGATCTGTGGGGACGGCGGATCCTGCTGTGGACCGCGCACGCGCCGCTCATCCTGTCGTCTACCGATCTCGTCTACCGCAGCCGCGTGCTCAACACGCTGGCGCGCGGCGCGCGGCATATCGACCGTGGCGCGGAAAAGGCCGCGCCGGGCGCGCCGCGCGTCGCGGCGATGTGCGGCGTGGTCGCGGCCGGTTTGCTGATCCCGGGCGGCGATGCGCGGCGCAGTGCCACCGAAGCTGCACTCGCCAAGACGCTGGCGGCGTCGATCTTTGAAGATGGCGGCAATGTCGCGCGTGCGCCCGCCGCACAGGTCGATCTGCTGATGCTGTTGACCGCTTTGCGCGAAGTTTATGCTGCGCGGCGGCTCGAAGCGCCGACGAGCGTCACCAATGCGATCGCAGCGCTGGTTCCGGCCTTGCTCGGCGTCTGCCACGGCGATCACGATGTCAGCAGTTGGCAAGGCGGTGCGCCGATCGGGGCCGCCGCGCTCGACCAGATCATCACGGCAACGGGCGTGCGCACGCGTCCGCTCCGCCAGGCGCGCGAATGGGGCTATCAGCGGCTCGCTGCCGGGGCCACGGTGGTGATCCTCGACGGTGCGCCGCCGCCGATTGCGCGGCTGGTCGAGGGTGGGTGCGCATCGACGCTGGCGTTTGAGATGTCCGATGGCGCGCAGCGGCTCGTCGTCAATTGCGGTGGCGCGCGCGCGGGTGTGGTGCAGCTTCCGGCAGCGCTGGCCGAGGGGTTGCGCACCACGGCGGCGCACTCGACGCTGATCGTCGGCGATAGCAATTCGACCGCAATCCATGCCGACGGTACGCTCGGGCGCGGCGTGTCGGAGGTCGAGCTGGCGCGGCAGGAGAGCGAGGGGTTGAGCCGCGTCGAGGCCAGCCATGACGGTTATGCCCGCCGCTTCGGGTTTCTGCACCGTCGCCAGCTCATCCTGGCCAGCGATGGCCGCGAGCTACGGGGCGAAGATATGCTGCTCCCGGCGACCAAGCGCCGCAAGCTGGCGGCGACTGGTTTCGCCGTCCGGTTTCACCTTGGGGTGGGTGTGCAAGTGTCGCCAACCGCCGATGGCCTTGCGGCGTTGTTGCGATTGCCGGGGGGCGGGTTGTGGCAGTTCCGCTGTCGCGGCGGCACGCTGGCGGTCGAGGAAAGCGTGTGGATCGATGCCGATGGCCGCCCGCATGCGACGATGCAACTCCTCATCACCGGCGAATCGCCTGCGGGTGGGGCGAGTGTGAGCTGGGCGTTCAAGCGCGCGGGATAAACCGCACCGGTTGAATCTTCGCAGGCGAGCGGGCAGGGACGCGCAAAGCCATCCCCTGGAGCACCCCATGACCACCATCCCCATTCGCCGCGCGCTGCTGTCGGTGTCCGACAAGACCGGTATCGTTGATCTCGCCCGTTCGCTGGCCGAAGCCGGGGTCGAACTCGTCTCGACCGGCGGCACTGCCAAGGCGCTGCGCGAGGCGGGGCTGAGCGTGCGCGACATTTCGGACCTGACCGGCTTCCCTGAAATGATGGATGGCCGCGTCAAGACGCTGCACCCGGTGGTGCATGGCGGGCTGCTCGCGGTGCGCGACGATGCCGCGCATGTCGCGTCGATGGAGGAACATGGCATCGGCGCGATCGATCTCGTCGTCGTCAATCTCTATCCGTTCGAGGCGACCGTCGCCAAGGGTGCCGAGCGCGACGAGATCATCGAGAATATCGACATTGGCGGTCCGTCGATGGTGCGCTCTGCCGCCAAGAACCATGCCTTTGTCGCGATTGTTACCGATCCGGCGGATTATGCGGTGGTGGCACAAGGCAGCACCACGCTCGCCGACCGCCGCCGTTTCGCCGCCAAAGCTTATGCGGCGACCGCCGCCTATGACGGGATGATCGCGCAGTGGTTCGCCTTTGCCGATCAGGGAGAACGTTTTCCCGAGACGCTGCCCTTGACGCTCAAGCGCGGGCAGGCCCTGCGCTATGGCGAGAACCCGCATCAGTCGGCGGCCTTCTACACCGCCAGCGGCCCGCACGCGCGCGGCATCGGTCAGGCGCGGCAAGTGCAGGGCAAGGAACTGAGCTACAACAATCTGAACGACGCCGATGCTGCGCTCGACCTGGTCAGCGAATTCCGCGAGGCCGCGCCGACCTGTGTCATCGTCAAGCACGCCAACCCCTGCGGGGTCGCGACCGGCGCGACCTTGGAAGAAGCCTATGCCGCCGCGTTTGCGTGCGACACGGTATCTGCATTCGGCGGAATCATCGCCCTCAACCGTGCGCTCGACGGGGCGACGGCGCGCGCGATTTCGGGGATTTTCACCGAAGTGGTGGTTGCGCCCGACGCCGATGAAGAAGCGCTGGCGATCTTCGCCGCCAAGAAGAATTTGCGCCTGCTGCTGACCGGCGACCTGCCCAACCCGGCGCGCGCCGGGCTGCTCGCCAAGGCGATCACCGGTGGCTGGTTGGTGCAGACGCGCGATGGCGCGAGCAACCCCGAGCTGCAGGTCGTCACCAAGCGCCAGCCGACCGCCGAGGAACTGGCCGATTGCCGCTTCGCCTGGACCATCGCCAAGCACGTCAAGTCCAACGCAATCGTCTATGCCAAGGGCGGCAGCACCGCCGGTATTGGTGCCGGGCAGATGAATCGGCTCGAATCCGCCCGCATCGCGGCATGGAAGGCAAAGGACGCTGCCGAGAAAGCGGGTTGGGCGACGCCGCGCACGATCGGATCGGCAGTCGCCTCGGACGCCTTCTTCCCGTTCGCCGATGGCCTGCTGGCGGCGGTCGAGGCCGGGGCTACGGCGGTGATCCAGCCAGGCGGATCGATCCGCGACGATGAAGTGATCGCGGCGGCCGATGCGGCGGGCCTGGCGATGGTGTTCACCGGCGTCCGCCACTTCCGCCACTGAGACGGCGGGCGGGGCGGCGTGGGGTTCAGCCCACGACCGCCTCGCCACCCGGCATCCGCCGGAACAGCGCACGGTCCTCGGGGCCGAACGCCCAGCGGTACAGAACGAAGATATAGACGCCGGCAATGGCCGGTTCCCCGATCAGCAATTCCGCCCATTCGAAGCGATGCGGCAGCGAAGTGAACGCCGCGCCGACCAGCCCTGCCGCCGCGACCGCCCATGCCATCGGCCAGCGCCATCCGGCCACGCGTGCCCGCAGCAGGCGGGCGAGATAGTTGGATTTGATGATCGAGGTCAGCGAGACCGACAGGAACAGCGCCACGGCCGGGCCTGCCGCCTGATAGGCGAGTGGCCAGCCAAGCGCCTGCATGCCGAAGATCAGCGCAAAGCTGAGGCCGACCTGAAACAGCAGCATCCCGATCGAAATCGCCATGTTCTGCAGCCGCGCGATATAGACCAAGGCGGATTCGCACACCGCTCCGGTGGACGCCGCCGCTTCGGCCATCAGCAAAAACGCCAGTGCCGCCGTGCCCGCGACAAATTGTGGCCCGACCGTCCCCATCACCGCTTCGCCGGGGATCGAACCCATCAAGGCGAGCCCGGTTTGTGCGGCCAGAATCCAGAAACCGACCTGGCGCACCTGGCTCGCCACCCCGGCGGTGTCGCCGCGCGCGAGGCTGGAGGTGATCACCGGCCCCAGGATCGGGTCGAAGCTGGTCTTCAGCTTGCCCGGAATCGAGGCGACTTGCTGCGCCATCCAGTAAATGCCGACGATGCGCGGCTCGAACATCAGGAACAGGATCGAGCGATCGACATTGCGCGTGCCCCATTCCAGCGCATCTGCCCCGGCGAGCGGGGCATTGCGGCGGATCAGCGCGATCGTGCGTGCCGGGTGCAGCCGCCAGCCATGCGGGCGGCCATAACTGCGCACGAACGGGACCAGCGACGCGACTAAGGCTGCGATCATCGACAGCATATAGGCGATGACCAGCCCATCATGCCGCGCGATGGGATACAGCACGCCCGCCGCGATCGAGATCGTCCACGGTTCGATCACCGCGCGCGCGGTAACCGTCGCCTGCACGTCGCGGCGATAAGCGAGCGCGGCGAGCATGATGTCGGACCAGGCGCTGGCGACGATGATGCAGGGTAGCAGACGTTCCAGCAGCGTCGGGCTGCTGCCGTGGTACATCAGCTCGGGCACCAGCATCAGCGCTGCGCTGGCGAGGCCGGAGGCGATCGCGGCGACGACCAGGCAATCCCACACGATCTGGACGTGCGGTCGCTCGTCCGCTTCGGCAATGGCTTGCGCCAGCCCGCGCTTGAGGCCGAAGGTCGCGAGCAAGGCCGCGACTTCGACGAACAACACCGCGCGCGCGAAGGTGCCGAGCGTATCCGGGCCGTAGAGTCGCCCAGCGATGAACAGGAACGGCAGCCGCGCCACCAGCCGCATCATGAAACCGATGATGTTGGTGCGGCCGCCCTTGGCCAGCGCGTCGATTTCTTCCGTGGTTCGCCCGCCGGTCGCGCTTGCCACAGCGCTCAATGCGCGGCTCCCCAGCTGAGCCCGGTGCCGATCTCGATGCCGAGCGGCACGCTGAGCGTCACGGCGGGCTGGGCGGCGGTGGCCATGACGCGTTCGATCACCGGCTTGGCGGCGGCGACATCGCCTTCGGGCAGTTCGAAGACGAGTTCGTCATGCACCTGCAGCAGCATCCGCACGTTGGGCAGGCCAGCTTCAAGCAAAGCGGGGCCCATCCGCACCATCGCGCGCTTGATGATGTCGGCGCAGGTGCCCTGGATCGGGGCGTTGATCGCGGCGCGTTCTGCCCCCTGGCGCTCATGCTGCACCTTGGAGGCGATGCGCGGGAAATGCGTTTTCCGCCCGAACAAGGTGGTGGTGTAGCCGGTTTCGCGCACGCTCTCGGTGGTCTGCGCGATATAGTTGCGGATGCCGGGGAAGCGATCGAAATAGCGATCGATCATCGCCTGCGCTTCGTCCGCCGTCACATCGAGCCGACCGGCCAGGCCCCAACGGCTGATGCCGTAAAGGATCGCGAAGTTGATCGTCTTGGCGCGCCCGCGCGTGTCGCGATTGACCTCGCCGAACAATTCCTGCGCGGTCATGCTATGAATGTCGGCACCGCTCGCGAACGCCTCGCGCAGCGCGGGCACATCGGCCATGTGCGCGGCAAGCCGCAACTCGATCTGCGAATAATCGGCGGCGAGCAGCACATTGCCCGGTTCCGCCACAAAGGCATCGCGGATCTGGCGGCCGATTTCGGTGCGGATCGGGATGTTCTGCAAATTGGGGTCGGTCGAGGACAAGCGCCCGGTCTGCGCGCCGGTCAGGCTGTAAGAGGTATGCACGCGGCCGGTCGCCGGGTTGATCTGCGCTTGCAGGGCATCGGTATAGGTCGATTTCAGCTTCGACAATTGCCGCCATTCGAGCACCTTGGTGGCGATGTCCTTACCCGGCGAATCGCGGTCGGCGGCGATGCGTTCGAGCTCGTTGACGTCGGTCGAATAGACGCCCGATTTGCCCTTGCGGCCACCCTTGATGCCCATGCGTTCGAACAGCACGTCGCCCAATTGCTTGGGGCTGCCGATCGTGAACGGTCCCCCGGCGAGCGCATGGATCTCGACTTCGAGCGCGCCGATCTGGCCGGAAAACTCCCCCGAAAGTTGCGCGAGGCGCTCGCGATCGACCTTGATTCCGTGGCGTTCCATCTGCGCGATGACGGGCACGAGCGGCCGGTCGACCATTTCATAGACGCGCGTTGCGCCCTCGGCGGGCAAGCGCGGCTTGAACCGCCGCCACAGACGCAGCGTGACATCGGCATCCTCGGCGGCATAGCGCGTCGCCGCATCGAGATCGATTTCGTTGAAGGTGCGCTGCGATTTGCCGACGCCGACCACATCCTTGAAGGCGATGCAGCTATGCGACAGATGCGTTGCGGCGAGTTCGTCCATGCCGTGGCCGTGCAGCCCGGCATCGAGATCAAAACTCATCAAGATCGTATCGTCAAAAGGCGCGACGTTCACGCCCAATCGCCCCAGCACGATCATATCGTATTTCAGATTGTGCCCGATCTTGAGCACGCCCGGATCCTCGAACAGCGGCTTGAGCTTGGCCAGCGCCACCTCTGCGCTCAACTGCACCGGTTTTTCCGCAAAGAGTCCGCTTCCGCCATGCGCGAGAGGTACGTAGCACGCGAGATTGGGATGCAGCGCCATGCTGATTCCGACCAGTTCGGCGCGGGTCGCGTCGATCCCTGTGGTTTCGGTGTCGATCGCGATCCAGCCCTGGTGGCGCGCGATGGTGATCCAGCGGTCCAGTGCCGCCTCGTCGACCACGGTCTCGTACGAATCATGCTCGCACGGCGGGTCCTGCTCGGTCGGCACCGCTTTCGGCGCGGCGACAGGGGCATCGGCTACGGCGGACAATTTGGCGATCAGCGACTTGAAGCCGTGATGCTCCAGAAAGGCGCGCAAGGGGGCATCGGGGATGCCCTGCAATTCCAGTTCATCGAGTGGCTGCGGCAGCGGCTCGTCGCATTTGAGCGTGACCAGCACCTTGGACAGCCGCGCATTGTCGGCCTGTGCGATCAGATTGTCGCGCAACTTGCCCGCTTTCATCGTCGGCGCGGCGGCGAGCACCCCCTCGAGATCGCCATGTTCGGCAATCAGCTTGGACGCGGTCTTGGGGCCGACGCCGGTGACGCCGGGCACGTTATCGACGCTGTCGCCCATCAACGCGAGCACGTCGCCCAATTGCGCGGGTTCGACGCCGAACTTCTCGCGAACATGCTCGGCACCGAGGCGGCGGTTGTTCATCGTGTCGTACAGATCGAGGCCGGGCTCGATCAATTGCATCAGGTCCTTGTCGGCCGAGACGATCGTCACCGCCCAGCCTTGCGCGAGCGCGGCCTTGGCGTAGCAGGCGATGATATCGTCGGCCTCCAGCCCCTCGGTCTCGATGCACGGCAGCGAGAAGGCGCGCGTGGCGTCGCGAATCATCGGGAATTGCGGGACGAGATCCTCGGGCGCGGGCGGGCGGTGCGCCTTATATTGATCGTAAAGGTCATTGCGGAAGGTTTTGCTCGATTTGTCGAGGATGACCGCCATGTGCGTTGGGCCATCGGCCTTGTGCAGTTCATCGGCCAGTTTCCACAGCATCGTGGTATAGCCATAAACGGCACCGACCGGCTCGCCATGAATGTTGGTGAGCGGGGGGAGACGGTGATAGGCGCGGAAAATGTACCCCGAGCCATCGACAAGATAGAGATGCGGCATTGCGGGGGGATAGCCCAAGCTTCGACGAGGACAAAGCCCCGCTTTCGTCTCGGCTATCCGTGATTGGCGACGACGCTTGCCACCACCGCCTGCATCAGCGCCTGACGGGCGGGAATCGGCTTGGGCGTATCGCCGATCATCACCGCGATCGCATAGCTGCGGCCATCAGGCGCAATCAGCAGGCCGACATCATTATAGCCGGCGGTGCGCCCGGCGAGATCCTGGCCCGTGCCGGTCTTGTGGCCGAAGGTCCACCCGGCGGGCACCGCGCCGCGCAGGCGCTGCTTGCCGGTGTGCGAGGATTCCATCGTGGTCAGCAGATATTCGGTCGAACTGCGCGACAACAGGTCGCCGCGCTTGAGCCGCGCCAGCGCGTCGGCAATGGCGCGCGGGGCGGCACCGTCGGGCGGATCGGCGACATAGCGTTCATAAGCCGCGATACGGTCGGGGCGTGGCAGGCGCGCGCGGGAAAGCGCAAAGGCGTTGCCGAAGGCGAAATCGGGTTTCCACACCAGGCCTGCGGTCTGGCTTTGCAACAGCCGTTCGCCCGGCCCAAAGCGAATGTCGCCCAGCCGCTTGCGCTGCAGGAAATCGCGCACTGCGTTGGGCCCGCCGACATAGCGCAACAGCCGATCATTGGCGGTATTGTCGCTCATCGTCAGCGCGCGCTGCAACAATTCGCCGACGGTGGTCTGATAGCCCTGTTCGCCCTTGATCAGCGCGGCGATCGGTTGATGGAAGACGGTGAGGTCATCGCGTGTCAGCGTGATCGGATCTTCGAGTTTCAAGCGCCCGGCATCGCGGAAATCGAGCACGGTCATCGCGACCCACAATTTGCTGACGCTTTGCTGTGGCAGGCGCTGCTCGCCGCCAGTGTCGACCGCCCAGCCTTCTTCAATGCTGCGCACCGCCACGCCAACCCGCCCATCAAAGGCGCGCACCAGCGCCGCGACATTGGCGACAAGCGCGGACGGCGGCGCGACCGGGCGCGGGGCAGGGGCGGCGGCGACGGGGCTTGGCACCGCGACCGGAACGGGCGGAGCGGCCAGGCGCGCGACATGGACGTTGGCATCGTGACCGCAGGCGCACAGAGCAGCGGTCAATAGCATCGCCGCCGCCGGTTTCGGGAATCGATACGGAAGAATGCGCGTCACCGTTTACTGGCCCCAATGTCCCGAGAAAGACCCTCTCACCCGAGCCCCAAACCCCATGATAGGGCAACAATAGGGTTGAGGAATCTTTTCGTGGCAACCGTGCGATGAATCGCCTGTGTCACAGGATGAGACGAGCGTTCGGCGGGAACCGGTCAGGCCGTTGATTTCAGGGCACCAAAATGGTGTCGAGCGCTTCCCCCGGCAACATCTCGGGATAATCCAGCGTGTAATGCAGCCCGCGCGATTCCTTGCGGTGCAGCGCCGAGCGCACGATCAGCTCGGCCGTCTGCAGCAGGTTGCGCAGCTCGATCAGGTCGGGCGTGACGCGGAAGTGGCCGTAATAATCGTTGACCTCGTCGGTCAGCATGCGGATGCGGTGCTGCGCCCGCTCCAGCCGCTTGGTGGTGCGCACGATCCCGACATAATTCCACATGAAGCGGCGGATTTCGGTCCAGTTCTGCTTGATGACGACTTCCTCGTCGGAATCCTCGACGCGGCTTTCGTCCCATGGGCGAATCGCCGGCGGGGGAGGCAAATCGTCCCAATGCTCGCTGATATGCTGCGCGCAGGCTTCGCCGAACACGAAACATTCGAGCAGGCTGTTCGAGGCGAGGCGGTTGGCCCCGTGCAGCCCGCTCTCGCTGCATTCGCCTGCGGCATAGAGGCCGGGCAGGTCGGTGCGGCCGTCGAGATCGATCACGATCCCGCCGCACGTGTAATGCTGCGCGGGCACCACCGGAATCGGGTCGCGCGTCATATCGATGCCCAGGCCGAGCAGCTTTTCCTGGATGTTGGGGAAATGCTCGTGGATGAAGTCCGGCCCCATATGGCTGATGTCGAGATGGACGTAATCGAGGCCCAGCCGCTTGATCTCATGGTCGATCGCGCGTGCAACGATGTCGCGCGGGGCGAGTTCGGCGCGCGGGTCGAAATCGGGCATGAAGCGATAGCCATTGTCGGGCAGCAGCAATTGCCCGCCCTCGCCGCGCACCGCCTCGGTAATCAGGAAATTCTTGACGTCGAGATTGTAGAGGCAGGTCGGGTGGAACTGCATCATCTCCATGTTGGAAACCCGACACCCGGCGCGCCACGCCATCGCGATGCCGTCCCCGGTTGCGCCACGCGGCGCGGTCGAAAACAGATAGGTGCGCCCCGCGCCGCCCGTCGCCAATATGGTCGCGCGCGCGGTGTACAGTTCGACCC
Organism: Sphingomonas echinoides ATCC 14820; assembly: GCF_000241465.1. Classification (GTDB taxonomy): domain Bacteria; phylum Pseudomonadota; class Alphaproteobacteria; order Sphingomonadales; family Sphingomonadaceae; genus Sphingomonas; species Sphingomonas echinoides. The sequence continues at coordinate 2,439,703 of NZ_JH584235.1, read as the reverse complement.
GCCCGGTCGCGCGGTTGACGGCATAGACGCCCCAGACATGGCCCGCGCCCGAATAGCGCTCCTCATGCCGACTGGTGGCAAGGTCGATCGCGACCATATCGGGGACGAGCGTGATATTGGGATGGTCGGTCGCGGCGCGTTGCAGCGCCTCCTGCACCGCCCAGCCGGTCGCGTCGGCAACATGGACGATGCGGCGGTGCGAATGGCCGCCCTCGCGGGTCAAATGCAGCGCGCCGCCATTTTCTTCGCTTTCGGTGGCAAAGGGGACGCCCAGTTCGCGTAGCCGAGCGATCGCGGCGGGTGCGCGTTCGACCACCATTTCCACGGTCGCACGGTTGTTGAGCCCCGCGCCCGCGATCATCGTGTCTTCGATATGGCTTTCGAAGGTGTCGCCTTCTTCCAGCACGGCGGCGATGCCGCCTTGCGCCCAGGCGGTGGAGCCTTCGTCGAGCCGCCCTTTGGCGAGCACGGTGACCTTGAAACGATCGGCGAGATTGAGGGCGGCGGTGAGCCCGGCGGCACCCGAGCCGATGATGAGCACGTCCGAAGTGTTGGTCTGGGGCAAAAGCGAATCCGTTCGTGTCGAGCGCAGTCGAGACACCTGGCGCGGCGGCCCGCAGGGTTCTCGACTACGCTCGAACCGAACGGGAAGACAAGCGGATTAGGCGGCGTTCGATGCCCGTGTGAGGTTTAGGAACACGTCCTCCAGATCGGCTTCGCGCGTTGAGACGTCGACGATGCCGTAACCATCGGCCTGCACGGTTGCGAGCACCTGGCCCGCATTCACCTGGTCCTTGGCATAGGTGATGGCGAGCGTGCGCGTGCCCTTGAGCGCGATCTTCTGGAAACATGCCGCCGTTGGCAGCGCGGCAACGTCGCGGTCGACGGTCACCTCGACCAGTTTCTCGGTCGCCTTTGCGAGCAGTTCGCGCGTCGGTTCGTTGGCGATCACCTTGCCATGGTTGATGATGGCGATGCGGTCGCACAATTGTTCGGCTTCCTCGAGATAATGCGTCGTCAGCACCACTGTGATTCCCGCATCGTTGAGCGAGCGGACATAGGCCCAGAGCTGCTGGCGCAATTCGATATCCACGCCGGCGGTGGGCTCGTCCAGCACCAGCACGGGCGGGGAATGGACCATGGCCTTGGCGACCATCAGCCGCCGCTTCATCCCGCCCGACAGCGTGCGCGCATAGGCATTGGCCTTGTCCTCCAGATGCACCGCGCGCAGCAATTCCATCGAGCGCCGCTTGGCCTTGGGCACGCCGTACAGGCCGGCCTGAATCTCCAGCGTCTCGAACGGAGAGAAGAACGGGTCGAACAGGATTTCCTGATTGACGATGCCGATCGAGACCTTGGCGTTGCGCGGGTGCTGATCGATGTCGAAGCCCCAGATCGACGCGCTGCCGCTGGTTTTGTTAACGAGCCCCGCCAGGATGTTGATCAGCGTCGACTTGCCCGCGCCATTGGGGCCGAGCAGGCCGAAAATTTGCCCGCGCGGCACATCGAAGCTGACGCCGTCGAGCGCACGTTTGCCGCCCTTATACGTCTTGCACAGGTTCGCGATGGAGATAGCGGCCTCGGTCATGGCTGCTGCCCTACGCGCGCGGCGCGGCAAGCTCAATCCTCCCGATCCTCTGCCGGGGAGGATTGTTCGCGCGCGACTCCGCTGCTAAACGCCCCGCATGATCGCACCGCCCGAAATCGTCCGTGTCACCCACACCCGCAATCATTGCGATGGCGCGTCGGATATCCCCGGCGGTGCCAGCCTCGGCCATCCGCGCGTGTTCCTCGAGATTGACGAGAGCGGCTATGTCGATTGCGGCTATTGCGACCGGCGTTTCGTGTTGATCGGCGGCCCCGCCGATGGGGTCGATCCGGCAACCTTGCGCGACCATGGGGATGGCGCGGGGCGTTGAAAGCGCGTTGGCTGCTGCTGACGCCGCTCGCGCTCATCGCGGCAGCGCCTGAAAGGACCTTGATGCAGCACGCGACCGGCACGTTCGAGGTCAAGATGACGCCCGAGGCAAAAGGCGATGCGCCGACCGGCGGTTTGCCGACCAGCCGGATGGGGATCGCCAAGACCTTCATCGGCGGCATGACCGGCAGCGCGACCGGCACGATGCTGGCAGCGGGTACGCCCAAGCCGGGGCACCCGGCGGGCTATGTCGCGATCGATCAGTTCAATGGGAGCGTCGATGGCAAGGCGGGAAGTTTCCTGCTGCTCCACCGCGGCACGATCGACAAGGTCGGCGGCGCCGATCTGTCGGTGATCATCGCGCCCGACAGCGGCACCGGCGCGCTGGAAGGGATTAGCGGCAGCTTCGCGATCACGATCGAGGGCGGCGTGCACCGTTACGATCTGGCCTATACGCTGCCGACCAAATAGTCGTCGGTCACCCCGGCACGCGGCCGGGGTGACGGCGAACGGGTGCCCATAACACCGCAGTCACGACCTCTGTGCCATTTACGAAGGCAGAGCGCCTCCCTATCTCTGCTGGATGACCAGCCCCACAGACCCCCGCGCCTTCCTGTACCACGATGGCCAGCTTGATCCGGCCGAGGCGCAAGCGCTCACCGCCGCTGCGCTCGGCAAGGCCGATGATGGCGAACTGTACCTGCAATATCGCAAGTCCGAAGCGTTCGGCTTTGATGACGGGCGGCTGAAGACGGCGAGCTACGACACGCATTCGGGCTTTGGCCTGCGCGCGGTGTCGGGCGAGATGACCGCCTTCGCCCATGCCAATGAACTGAGCGCCGCCGCGATCCGGCGTGCGAGCGAGACGATGGCGCTGATCGATCCATCCTCCGCGCCCAAAGCGGGGCCGCCGCGCAGCACCAACCGCCACCTGTATACCGCCGCCGATCCGCTCGACCTGATCCCCTTCGCCGACAAGGTGACTCTGTGCCAGACGATCGATGCCGCCGCGCGCGCGCGTGATCCGCGCGTGGCGCAAGTGTCGGTGTCGCTGATGGGCAATTGGAACGTGGTCGAAATCGTCCGCGCCGATGGCTTCGTTGCCACCGACGTGCGCCCGCTGGTGCGCTTAAACGTGTCGATCGTGGTCGAACAGAATGGCCGTCGCGAAACCGGCAATTTCGGCATGGGCGGCCGCTATCTCTATACCGAGCTGATGGAACCGGCGACGTGGAACCGCGCGATCGACCAGGCGCTGTCGCAGGCGCTGGTCAATCTCGATGCGGTCGCGGCCCCGGCGGGCGAGATGACCGTGCTGCTCGGGCCGGGCTGGCCCGGCATCCTGCTGCACGAGGCGATCGGCCACGGGCTGGAGGGGGATTTCAACCGCAAGGGCACCAGCGCCTTTTCCGGCCGCATTGGTGAACGCGTCGCGGCCCCGGGCGTGACGGTGGTCGACGACGGATCGATCGCCGACCGGCGCGGATCGCTGTCGATCGACGATGAAGGCACGCCGACGCAGGAAAATGTGCTGATCGAGGACGGCATCCTCAAAGGCTATATCCAGGACCGCCTCAATGCGCGGCTGATGGGCGTGGCCCCGACCGGCAATGGCCGCCGCGAGAGCTTCGCCCACGCACCGATGCCGCGCATGACCAACACGTTTATGCGCGGCGGCAGCGATGATCCGGCCGAGCTGTTGTCGCGCGTGAAGAACGGCATCTTCGCCAAGAGCTTTGGCGGCGGGCAAGTCGATATCGTGTCGGGCAAATTCGTGTTCAGTTGCACCGAGGCGTATCTGGTCGAGAACGGCAAGCTCGGTGCGCCGATCAAGGGCGCGACGTTGATCGGCGATGGCCCGTCCTGCCTGACGCGCGTCGAAGGGATCGGCAACGATTTCGCGCTCGACGAGGGCGTGGGCATGTGCGGCAAGGGCGGGCAGAGCGTGCCGGCCGGCGTCGGGCAGCCGACGCTGCTGGTCGGCGGGCTGACGGTCGGCGGCACGGCGGTCTAAGCCTGCGGATCGCCAACGGGGTGCGCTTATGCTAAACGCTCGCCATGGAATTCTTTCGCGCCCTTGGCGACAAGCACCGCGCTTTCATTGCGCGGCAACCGATGTTTTTCGTGGCGACGGCGGCGGAGGGCGCGCGCATCAATCTCAGCCCCAAGGGGATGGACAGTTTTCGCGTGCTCGGCCCCAATCGCGTCGCCTATCTCGATCTTGGCGGATCGGGCAATGAGACGCAGGCGCACCTTGCCGCCGATGGGCGCATCACCATCATGTTCTGCGCGTTCGATAATCCGGCGCTGATTTTGCGGCTATATGGGACGGGGCGTTTCGTGATTGCGGGGGAGCCGGGCTTTGACGACCTCGCCCAGCATTTCCCGCGCCTGCCCGGTGCGCGGCAGATTTTCGACATCACGGTCGACAGCCTGCAGACGAGCTGCGGATGGGGCGTGCCGCACATGACGCTCGATCGCCCGCGCGATACGTTGGTCAAATATCACGCCCAGCAGGAACCGGCGGCGCGCCTCGCCAAAATCGCGGATCGCACGACCAGCATCGATGGCTTGCCCGTCCGTGTGCAGGCGGTGTTGCCGAGCTTCGACGCGCCGTCCGCGTGACGGCCCGATGAGTCTGGTAGAACTCGGCCGTTTTGCGCGCAACGAAGCGCATATCGTGATCGGGCGGCTTGAATCGGAGGGGATCCCCGCCCTCGCGCTCGACGGTAACGCCAGCATTGCCGATGGCAGCCAGTTTTTCATCCCGGTGCGGGTGATGGTCGATGCGGACGATATCGCGGCCGCGCGCCACATCATTGCGGCACTGCCCGATTCTTAGGCAAACCTTCGCAACTGCACAAAAATTTACCGCGCGGTAATCTTTCGTGACGCATTTGTACGCGGAAACGCGTCTTTCCAACTCTGGCACGCTCATTGCGTAAGAGCTCTTGGGGTCCATAACCAGGGGCGGTTGTCGCATGAAGCTCGTCATAGCCATCATCAAACCCTTCAAGCTTGATGAGGTGCGCGAAGCGCTCACCGAAATCGGCGTCGCGGGGATGACCGTTACCGAGGTCAAGGGATTCGGCCGCCAGAAGGGCCAGACCGAAATCTATCGCGGCGCGGAATACAGCACCAACATGGTGCCCAAGATCAAGATCGAGATCGTCTGCGGCGCGGATCTTGCCGACAAGGTCGTCGAGGCGATCCAAGCGTCGGCCAATACTGGCGCGATCGGCGACGGCAAGATTTTCGTGCTCGATGTCGGTCAGGCGGTCCGCATCCGCACCGGCGAAACCGATGAGACCGCGCTGTGAGCGGGGCTGTTAAGGGGGTAAAGATGAAAGCATCGACCAAATTGGGGTTGGCGGCGCTCGCGGGGGCTGCCGTCTTCGCCGCGCTCCCGGCCTGGGCGCAGACCACGGCGGCAGCGGCCGTCTCGCCGATTCCAAAGGCGACCGTCGACAAGGGCGATACCGCCTGGTTGCTGGTTTCCTCGCTCTTGGTGCTGATGATGTCGGTGCCGGGACTCGCTTTGTTCTATGGCGGCCTGGTGCGCACCAAGAACATGCTCAGCGTCCTCACGCAGGTGCTGATGATCGTGTGCATGGTCGCGGTGATCTGGGTCACTTATGGCTATTCGGTCACCTTCACGGGCGGCAGCGCCTATTTTGGTGGTTTCTCCAAGGCGTTCCTGATGGGAGTCGACGCGAACAGCCAGGCAGCGACCTTCTCCAACGGCGTCTATGTTCCCGAATTCGCCTATATCTGCTTCCAGATGACCTTTGCCTGCATCACGCCGGCGCTGTTCATCGGCAGCGTGGCGGAGCGGGTGAAATTCTCGCCGCTGATGCTGTTCACCGCTTTGTGGGTGACGTTGGTCTATTTCCCGATCGCGCACATGGTGTGGTATTGGGGCGGCCCGGACGCGATCGCTTCGGCGGCGCTCAAGGGCGCAGCCGCACTCACCGCGCAGAATGCCGATGCGGGCAAGCTGTTCCAATGGGGCGCACTCGATTTCGCGGGCGGCACCGTGGTGCACATCAACGCCGGTATCACGGGTCTGGTGATGTGCATCCTGCTCGGCAAGCGCCTGGGGTACCCGAAGGAGCCGATGCCGCCGCACTCGCTGACCATGACCATGATCGGTGCCAGCCTGCTGTGGGTCGGCTGGTTCGGCTTCAACGCTGGCTCCAACCTCGAAGCCAATGGCGTTACCTCGGTCGCCTTCATCAACACCTTCGTCGCCACCGCCGCTGCTGGCCTGTCCTGGCTGCTGGTTGAACAGATCGTGCGCGGCAAGCCGTCGCTGCTCGGGGCCGCCTCGGGTGTTGTTGCAGGGCTCGTCGCTGTCACCCCGGCCTCGGGTTATGCCGGGCCGATGGGTTCGGTCGTGCTCGGCCTGATCGTTTCGCCGCTCTGCTTCTTCTTCGTCGCCAAGGTGAAGGCGTGGTTCAAATATGACGACTCGCTCGACGTGTTCGGCGTGCACTGTGTCGGCGGCATCACCGGCGCGATCGCGACCGGGATCCTGGTCGCGCCCAAACTCGGTGGTCAGGGCCTGGCCGATTATTCGACCAAGCCCGGCACGATGGTCGCGGGCACCTATGACATGCTGAGCCAGGTCATCATCCAGTGCTCGGCGGTTGGCCTGACGCTGGTCTGGTCGGGGGTCGGTGCAGCGGTGCTGTTCGTCCTGATCGACAAGACCTGGGGCATGCGCGTCAGCGCCGATGTCGAGCAGGAAGGCCTCGACATCGCCGAGCATGGCGAGCGCGCTTACCACTATTGAAGAGATTGGCTGCCGGGTTCGGGGGAGCCCGGCGGCCAAACCATGTTCCTCCTGCGGACGACCTAAGGCCGGTGCGGCAACGCACCGGCCCTTTTTCTGTGGGAAGACTGCGGCATAAGCAACGGTGGTTAGGGCCGCGCGGCCAGACCGTTGACCAGCATATCGGCGATCACATCGGCGACCGCCTCGGGGGCGAGGTCGTCGGTCCACACACCGTAGCGCAGGCCCAGGAACACGTTCATCCCCATCACCGCCCAGGCATGGACTTCGGATACGTCGCTGCGGATTTCGCCGCGCGCCGCGCCCGCCTTCAGGCGCACCGCGATCCGCTCGGCGGTGGTCGCATAATGCAGGTGAAAGGATTCGGGATCGACGAATTCGGCTTCGTCGATGATCCGGTAGATTTCCTTATGCCCGCGCACAAAGGCAATGAATTCGAGCAGCCCGGCGCGTTCCGCCGCAATCTGGTCTGGGGCGGCGCGAATCGCCGGGGCGACGCGCTCGCGCACCTGATCCGACATGTCGCGCACCAGCGCGCGGAACACCGCGTCCTTCGAATCGAAATAGGTGTAGAAGCTGCCCAGCGCGACGCCGGCGCGGCGCGTGATGCCGCTGACCGAGGCTTCGTGGAACCCGCGCTCGCCAAATTCGATCGCCGCGGCGTCCAGAATGGCGCGCAACGTCTTGCGGCCGCGCTCGGTCCGTGGGGCTTTGCCCGCGCTTGCCGAATCGTCGAGACGCACAGCGTAGCCGCCCGCAGCCGGAGCGCCCGATTGCGCCGGGTCGGCTGTTGCCACCGCGCCACGTTTGGCCGCCATCCGATCGTCCTCCCCAATTCCCAAGTTGAAACCTGGTTCATGTTTCAGTAAAGCGAGAATCACAGGCGCACAACCCGGATGCATATCGGGCCATGTGGATGCGCCGCAGGAGGGGAAAACCGATGACACGCCTGAATTCCGTGCGCTTGTTGCTCAGCGCCAGCGTCGCGCTCGCTGCCATTGCCGCCGTGCCTGCCATGGCCCAGACCGCCCCCACACCAACGACAGCAGAACCGGAAGCGGTGGCGGAGAGCAGCGACATCGTCGTGACCGCGCGTCGCCGTGCCGAGACCTTGCTCAACGTGCCGATCGCGGTGACCGCCTTCAGCGCGGATCGGCTCGAGAAGACCGGCGTGGTCGATTTGACCGACATCCAGAACGTCACCCCCAACACCACGCTGAAGGATGCGCGCGGGACCAATTCCACGCTCGCCGCCTTCATTCGCGGCGTCGGCCAGCAGGATCCGGTGCCCGGGTTCGAGGCGGGCATCGGCATCTATCTCGACGACGTCTATCTCAACCGGCCGCAGGCGGCGGTGCTGGATGTGTATGAAGTCGATCGCATCGAAGTGCTGCGCGGGCCGCAGGGCACGCTCTACGGCCGCAACACCATTGGCGGCGCGGTCAAATATGTGACCAAGCGCCTGGCCGATGTGCCCGAGGCGAGCTTCAAAGCGAGCTATGGCTCGTTCAATCAGGCGGACGGGATCATCAGCCTGTCGACGCCGGTCGGGCCGCTGTTCAAGATCGGCGTATCGGGCGCGCGGCTGACGCGCGACGGTTTCGGGCGCAACACCAACCTCAACATCGACAATTATAACAAGGACGTCTGGGCCGGGCGCGGCACGATCGAGTTTGCCTCGCCCGACGGGCGGATGTCGCTGCGGCTGACCGGCGATTATACCGAGGACAAATCGAACGCGCGCAACGGTTCGCGGTTGATCACCAGCTTGGCCAGCGCGACGCCGGTTCAATCCAATCCGTTCGATACGCGCGCCGGGCTCAACAGCCCGCGTCAGAATATCCAGGCGGGCGGGCTGTCGCTGGTGGCGACCGGCGAACTGAGCGATCATCTGACGCTGAAAAGCATCAGCGCGTTCCGCAAGGACCGCTCCTTCACGCCGATCGACTTTGACGCACTGCCTGCGGTCGATGTCGATGTGCCGGCCGTCTATCGCAACGAACAGACCAGCCAGGAATTCCAGCTCGCCTATAAGAGCGACAAGCTCAACGGCCTGGTCGGCTTCTATTATCTGGGGGCGAAGGCTTCGACCGGCTTCGACGTGCTCCTGTCGACGACGCTCCCCAACTTCGACGCCTATACCGCAGGCGACGTGCGGACCGAGACGAGCTCGATCTTTGGCGATTTCACTTATGATTTCACGCCGCAATGGAGCCTGTCGCTGGGCGGGCGCTATACTTGGGACCAGCGTGAGTCCTATATCTTCAAGGCCAGCTATTTCGGCGTGACCTCGGAATTCGGCGGCAATCCGACGCTGGTCGGTGCGCCATCGACCAATTTCCGCGGCACCGCCAATTTCAAACGCTTCACCCCGCGCGCCTCGCTGAGCTTTAAGCCGACCGCCGACCATCTGTTTTATGCGTCTTATTCGGAAGGCTTTAAGGGCGGCGGGTTCGATCCGCGCGGGTCGGGCACCTCGGCCCCCGACGTCAATCAGGATGGCGTGCGCAGCTATCAGGAAATCTACAACTATCTGTTGTTCAAGCCCGAAGTGGTGAAGAGCTATGAGGTCGGCTGGAAGGGCGCGCTGTTCGACAAGCGCCTGACCTTCGCGCTCGACGGTTTCTATTCGGACTATAGCAATGTGCAGGTGCCGGGATCGGTCGGCTGCATCATCGGCGGGGTCCAGTCCTTCTGCGGCATCACCACCAACGCCGCCAAAGCGACGATCAAAGGCGTTGAACTCGAATCGAACGCGATCCTCGCGCGAGATTTTGCCGGGGCCGGGTCGAACGTGACGCTGGCCGGGACGCTCGGCTATATCAGCGCCAAATATAAGACGTTCATCGGGCCGACCGGCACCGATGTCGCCAATGTCCGCGTGTTCCAGAACACGCCGGACTGGACGCTGTCGGGCACGCTCGGTGCCACGCTGCCGGCCGGGCCGGGCAAGGTCAACGCCTCCACCACGGTGTCGTATCGCAGCCTGACGCACCAGTTCGAAACCGCCAGCCCGTTCCTCGACCAGCCGGGCTATGCGCTATGGGATGCGCATTTGACCTACACCTTCGGCAAGGGGCGCTATTCGATCGGCGTCCATGCCAAGAACATCACCGACAAGCACTATAAGACCTCGGGCTACCAATATATCCGCACCGATCTGGCCGGGAATCCGATCAATCTCGCCAACGTGGCGGTGCCGAATGGCCCCTATGTTCCGACGCTGGGCAAGGAAGGGATTGCAACCGCCTTTTACGGCAATCCGCGCCAGGTGTTCGGGACGATTACCGCGAAATTCTGAATCGCGGCGGTTACAAACATGCGGGCCGGGCACTCGACACAGGGTGCCCGGCCCTTTTTACGATTGAGGGCAGGCAGCATGACCACCGACACCCCCCGCCCGGCAAACCGCGCGCTCGTCCTGGCGATGCTGCTGCTGGTCTACACCTTTAATTTTCTTGATCGGCAGATTCTGAGCATCCTCGCGCAGCCGGTGAAGGCATCGTTGGGGCTGACCGATACGCAACTCGGGATGCTCGGCGGCCTGGCCTTTGCCGCGCTCTATTCGACGCTGGCGATCCCGCTCGCCTTGCTGGCGGATCGCACCAGCCGGTCCTGGGTGATTGCGCTGTCGCTCGGCGTGTGGAGCGTGTTCACCGCATTGTGCGGCACCGCGCAGAGCTTCGGGCAGATGTTCGCCTTTCGCCTCGGTGTCGGCGTTGGCGAAGCGGGCGGGGTGGCACCCTCTTATGCGCTGATCGGCGATTATTATCCGGCCAACATGCGGGCGCGGGCGCTGTCGATCTATTCGCTCGGCATCCCGGTGGGCGCGGCGGCAGGGGCCCTGCTCGGCGGCTATATCGCGCAGACGGTCGAATGGCGCAGCGCGTTCCTCGCGGTTGGGGTGGCGGGGCTGCTGCTCGCGCCTGCGTTCAAAGCGATTGTGCGCGATCGCCCGCGCGCGGTGGCACCGGTGGATCAAGTGCCGATCACCCATGTCTTCGGCATCCTCGCCGCCAAGCCGAGCTTCTGGCTGCTCGCCTTTGGCGCGGCAGCGGGGTCGATGTGCGGTTATGGCGTCGCGTTCTGGCTGCCGAGCATGATCATGCGCAACTACGGTCTGGGCTTGAGCCAGACCGGGCAGTTCTTCGGCGCGCTGCTGCTCAGCGGCGGGGTTGCGGGCATTGTGCTGGGCGGATGGTTGGGTGACCGGCTCGGCGCGCGCGGGCGGCGCTGGTACGCGCTGTTTCCGGCGATCTGCTATGTGGTGGGGACGCCGCTGTTCATCGCCGGGGTATTGGCCGAATCGTGGCAGGCGGCATTCGCCTTGTTCCTGCTGCCACAGGCGCTGGTCTATGTCTGGCTCGGCCCGGTCTTGACCGCGGTCCAGCATCTCGTCCCGGCCCATATGCGCGCGACCGCCTCGGCCAGTTTCCTGCTGATCAACAATTTGATCGGGCTCGGGCTGGGTTCCTGGGTGATCGGCGCGCTGTCGGATCATTTGACGCCGACCTATGGCACCGATGCGCTGCGCTACGCGATTGCGACGGGCCTCTGCCTGTATCTGGTCGCCGGAGCGTTGATGGCGCTCGCCAGCCGGTTTCTCCCGCGCGACTGGGTGGAGTGAGGGCAGGGTCTTGCAAGCTTAGGGGGCCGATGCCTCGTCTCATTAAAAGGGGCACCTCGATCACCGCAGAATTTACCTCAGTCGCCAGTTATCTCACCTTCATCATCGGGAAGTTTGGCCTTGACGCGGCTGCGCCGCGCATCACGTAAAATATCCTCGATCTCGAAGAGTAGCGCACGCCCCTGGTCGGTCTTGCCGTTGGTATCGTCCTGATCGGCGGCGAACAGCGCCTTCGCGCGCGCCGCGAGATCGATCAGCGCAGCGTAGCGCTCTTCCCCCAGCTTTTTCCGGACGATGTCAAACCCTTTGACCAGCGTGTCGAACTCGCTGTCGATGTTCCGATCGGGGAAAACGAGCGTTCGGTCGAGAAAAGTGGGGGCATGTAATATCATTGATCCAAGCTGATCGTAAATTTCGCTGAGTGACGCCGGGATGTACGGCTTTGGATTGAAGTAGGGGTTAGGGCTCATCGTTTCGTCTCCGGGCGGGAAAGAACATAGGTATGATCGATACCGAGCTGACGAGGACGGATGATCACGACTCGGCTCGGTCGAAAGTCAGTGTTGAAAAAGCCGCGGACTTGGGGCGTTCTTAGCGTCTTGCGCGTCAAAGTAACGTCGAACGCAACGTCTTTAACGCGCGCGTCTGGTCGCCGATAGGTGAGGTCATTGCCGGAAGTGTCGTCTTCCCTCCGGTTTACCCGCACAGGCCCCTGCCCGCTTGAGACGATGCCCAATTGACTATAGCGCACGCGAAGATCTCGCCGAACTTCCCGATCGACGTAGTTTCCTACTGCCTCTCTGTCCGAGAGTCTCGGGGTCAGGCGGCCAGCCTTGAGCAACGCAAGACCATCGCTATACGCGCCGTCAGCGCGTTGCTGCACAAAACGCAGTGTTTCGACCTGGAGTGGACCATAGTCACCCTTCACCCGCGCAAAGGCTGCGGCGCGTTGGAAGCGCAGATCGTCGACCTTTGCGCTTAGGCCTTGGACCGTCACGATCGGCATTCCAAATGCGTCGGTCGGACCAATCTCATCGTAATGCCAGTTTGGATCGATCGCCTTGATTTGGGATATGAGGTGCCTGGACTGATCCTGAAGAAACTGCGCCATCGATTCATTCGCAGGTCCGGTAAAATCGAACAGAGTATCCGCGACCGCAATCAGCGCGCCTCCAGGAGCATTTTGTAGTCCTGGAAACGACTGTTCCAACGTCATTGGGATTTCGAACGCTCGACTGTTACTGCCTCGCGCCGGTTCCCGTTCCGCTTCTGAGGTAGCCTGCGCTGTTTGTTGGCCGCCAGGGGGGGCTAAAGGGTTTCCTCCGGCGGTTCCGCCCGTGCGGAAGGTGAACCTCCCGTTCTGCCGATCATGATACGGATTGAATTTGAATTCTACGCCGTTCGCGTTGCGCACAGAGGGCAATCGGCCGGTTCTTAACCAGCAGGAAAATGCTCGTCGCCGCTCAGCTGTTGATATTTCCATTTGTGCCACCCCCGTTGGAGAGGTTGGAACATATCAGCAACATTTTCCAACATTGCAAGCGCTACATCATGATTGCTTGCCTGCCGCCTTCCAAACAGTCCGCTGCAGGGACTATAAAAAATTCGGCACTTTAAAAAGTGGTGCGGCCGAGAAGACTCGAACTTCCACGGGCTTTCGCCCACAACGACCTCAACGTTGCGCGTCTACCAGTTCCGCCACGGCCGCACGTAACATCACCGGGCACGCCCGGCAGCTGGTAGGCGAGCGCCCCTAGCAAAGCATCGCGGCGGGCGCAATGCCTATCGCAATCGGGATGATGCGCGTAGCAGGCCCGGATGCCCGTTGCCCAACTCCCAACCCGCTCCGACCGATGCGTTGCGGAGACGCGGCGTATTCTCACGCTGGCATGGCCGGTGATGCTGACCAGCCTCAACTGGACGATTTTGAGCGTCACCGACATTGTGGTGGTCGGTTTGACCGGCACCGACCAGGTCGCCGCATTGGGCGCGAGTCGCGCGCTGACCTTCGTGACGATCGTCGCCGGATTGGCGTGGTTGTCGGGTACTTTGGTGTTCACCGCGCGTGCCGATGGCGCGGGCGACCTGCCGCGTACGGGCGCGACGCTGCGCGAAGGGCTGGTGCTGGCGCTGGTGCTGGGCGCGCTGGGTGCGCTCGGTTTCGGGCTGTTTGCCGAAGTGATGTTGGGCGGCATTGGCGTCGCGCCCGCTTTGGTGGGGCCGGCGGCGCGCGTCGTGCGGGTGATGGCATTGTCCTATCCATTCCAACTCACGACGATCGCGGCGAGCTTCTTTCTGGAGGCGATTTCGCGGCCACGCCGGGTGATGGTGGTCAACCTTGCGATTCTGCCGCTCAACGCTGTGCTGGCCTGGGCGTGGTCGGGCGGGCGTTTGGGGCTGCCCGCTTTGGGGGCGGTCGGAGCGGCTTCGGCTACGGCAAGCGCCTCGCTGATCGGCGCGGTGGCGATGCTGGCGGCAGTGTGGACGACGGACACTGCGCGGGCGCGCGGGGTGCGCGATCTTTCGCGGCGGGCTTGGGGGGCTGCCGTGCCCGGTGCCATGCGGCTGGCGCGCTTCGGGATCGTGCCCGCAATCGCGTCGGGCCTGGAACTGGCGGGCTTTTCGATTCTGATCGCGCTGTCGACCGATTTCGGCCCGGTGACCGCGCACGCATTCCAGATCGTCTTCTCGGTCCACAACGTCACCTTCGGGGTCGCGTTGGGGCTGGGATCGGCGGCGGGGGTGCGCGTCGGCAATGCAGTGGGCGAGGGCACCCCTGCGCTGGCAGTGCCCCGCACGCTGATCGCGGCTGCGCTGGCGGCCTTGTTCACGGGCTTGCTGGCGATTGTGATCGTGGTGGCGCGTTGGCCGATCGTCGCGGCGTTCCCGGCGGCCGCTGGCGTGCATGCGGTGGCGCTGGCGATGCTGCCGATCTGGGCACCGTTCATTCTGTTCGACGGCGTGCAGGTGGTGTTCGTCTATGCGCTGCGGTCGCTCGGCGACCAGATTGCGGCGGGGGTGAACAGCATCATCGCGTTCTTCGTCGTCACCGGCGGGGCGGGGTGGCTGTTCGTGCAGGCGGGCGTTGGGCCGCTTGGGCTCGTCTATGCCTCCGGGCTAGGGATGGTGGCCGCCGCACTTCTGCATGGCGGTCGCTTCGCCTGGATCAGTGCGCGGCTTCGCCCGAAAAACTGAGCACCAGCTCCTGCGCGTTGACCGGCACATTCACTTGGGCTGAGTTGAACTGGACTTGGCCCTTGGGCGGCAGCGTGGTCGCTTCCGGCCGGATGATCCAGCTGAACACGATCCGCTTCTGCGCATCGCGCAAGTCGGCGCGGATGTCGGGGATCGGCTGGCGGGTGTCGGTCGGGTTGAGCACGATGCCGCTGACCGCGAAAATCTCGTTGCCGTTAAAGGTATGCTGGTCGACCGGCTTGCTGACGATTTTCAGCGGCGTGCCGGTTGCCGGGCGAAACAACTGGCCCGCCAGCCCGGGCAGGTCGGAATAGAAAACCAGCGCTGCTGCCGCGAGCATGGCGATGCCAGCCGCGATCGCCGCCACGGTCCAGCGCCGCGCCGGGTTGCGGCGCGGGCGAAACGGCGGCTCGTGCGCGAACGCATCGTAATCGTCATAGGATGCGGTCGCTGCGCTGGCCGCCGGTGCCGAGACAGGTTCCGGCGGAGTCTCGACCGCCGCCTCCGTCCGGGCCGCGACGGGCGGCGGCGCGATCGGGGCCGCTTCGGCCCGCGCAACCAGATCGAGCACGGGGGCGCCCGCCTGGAACCAACTGTGCTTGCAACTTGCGCACCGCACGGTCCGCCCATCCGCCCCGATGGCGGAATCCGGGACGAGGTAACGCGTGTGGCACTCGGTGCATTCGAGGATCATGATACGGCTTTGGCCCCGTTACCGCCCTGTGGCAACGTATCTGCCGAATCTAAGCCCAGGCAGCCGGGCTAGGCAAGCCTTTCGCAAGTCGATCATGCTGCCCGCGCTTGTGGCGGCGCGCCGGATCGTGCGATGCAGGCGCAGGGCATTGATTAGAGAGCGAGCAGCACGCGCCACATGGCGAATATCGTCCAGTTCGAGAATGTGGGGCTACGCTACGGCACCGGCCAGGAGACGCTGTCCGACGTCAGCTTTACGCTGTCGACCGGGGCATTTTATTTCCTGACCGGCGCATCGGGGGCGGGCAAGACGTCGCTGTTGAAGCTGCTCTATCTGGCGCAGCGCCCGACGCGCGGCAGCATCCGGCTGTTCGGCGAAGATGCGGTGACCTTGCCGCGATCGCGCTTGCCGGGCTTCCGGCGGCGGATTGGGGTGGTGTTCCAGGATTTCCGCCTCGTCCCGCATCTCTCGGCCTATGACAATATCGCCTTGCCGCTGCGCGTGTCGGGCGTGCCCGAAAGCGATGTCGAGGCGCCGGTGCGCGAGATGCTGGCCTGGGTCGGGCTCAGCGACCGCGTCGACGCCAAGCCGCCGACGCTGTCGGGCGGCGAGCAGCAGCGCGTGGCGATTGCGCGCGCGGTGATTGGTCGCCCGGAAATCCTCGTTGCCGACGAGCCGACCGGCAATGTCGATCCCGACATGGCGGAGCGGCTGCTGCATTTGTTCGATTCGCTCAATCGCCTCGGCACGACAGTCGTGGTCGCGACGCACGATTTCCACCTGCTCGGGCGCATCCAGAAGGCGCATATGATGCGGCTCGATCATGGGCGCTTGCTCGATCCGACCGGTTCGCTGCGCTTTCCCCCGCCCAACGCGCCGGGCGGCAGCGAATGAGCGTGAAGGTGATTGCAACGGCGGCGGACCGGCGCTTGCTCGACGAAAGTCGCGGCACGCGGGCGATGACGTGGATCATGGCGATCATGCTGTTTTTAACAGTGCTGGCGGCGGCGCTGGGGCTGGGTACGCTGGGCGCGGCGGCGTTGCTCGACCGGCAATTGGCCGGGCGGTTGACGGTGCAGATTGTCGAGGCGGTGGAAAGCAAGCGCCTCGACCAGACGCAGCGCGCGCTAGCGGTGCTGCGCACCGATCCGGTGGTAACCCGTGCGGTCGAGGTCGATCGCGCCAAGCTGACGACGCTGCTGCGCCCGTGGCTGGGGGCGGATGAGGCCGATCCCGATTTGCCGATTCCGGCGATGATCGATGTCGATCTCCGCGCCGCCAGCGATGCGGCGGTGGCGCGCGTGCGCGACGGCGTGCGCGCGGTTGCCCCCTCGGCGCGGATCGACCGGCATGAAAGCTGGATGTCGCCGGTGCGCAGCTTCATGGGGATGGTCACGCTGCTCGCGGCGGGCCTGGTGTTGTTGATGGCGGCGGCGACCGCGGCGGTGGTCATCCTGGCGGCGCGCGCGGGGCTGGAAACGCACCGCGACACGATTGAGGTCCTGCACATGCTGGGCTCGACCGATGTGCAGGTCGCGCGGCTGTTTCAGCGCCGGATTGCGCTGGATACGCTGATTGGCGGTGTGCTTGGCACGATCGGGGCGGTCGGCGTGGTGCTGCTGGTCGGCTGGCAATTGACGACATTGGGCTCGGACCTTTTGGGGGGGCTTTCGCTTGGCACCCGCGATTGGGTGTTGCTGGGCGCGTTGCCGTTCGCGTTCGCGGTGCTGGCGACGCTGGCGGCACGGCAGGCGGTGCTTGGCGCGCTTGGACGCTATCTGTGATCGCGCGGGTTCTCGGGGTGCTCGCCTTGCTCTGGATGCTGGGGTTTGCGGTGTTTCTGGCGACGATGCCGGTGCCGCTCGCTGGTCCGCGCACCGACGCGATCGTCGTGCTGACGGGCTCGGCCGGGCGGATCGATCGCGGTCTTGCGCTGCTGCAAGGGCATATGGCCAAACGCATGTTGATCAGCGGCGTCGCGCCCGAAGTCCGCCCCGCCGAACTGGCGCATGAATATCGCGTCAGCCCGGCTTTGTTCGCCTGCTGCGTTGATTTGGGCCATGAAGCCGTCGACACCCGCTCCAATGCCGACGAGACGGCGGACTGGGTGCGCACGCATGGTTACAAGACGGTGCGGCTGGTGACCTCTGATTGGCATCTGGCGCGGGCGCGGCTCGAATTGGTCAATGCGCTGGATGGCGACGCCACCGTGTTCGGCGATGGCGTACCGAGCAGCCCGCGTTATGCCGTGCTGATCGGCGAATATAACAAACTCATCCTGCGCAAGGCCGCCTTGCTGATCGGGGCCGTCACGTGATCGCTGTGCGCAATTGGCTGTTCCTGCTGGTGTTTTACGGGGGCTCGGTGCCGATCGTGCTGACCTCGCCGATCTCGGCGCTGTTCGGCTGGCGCGCGATGGTGGTGCATACGCATTTCTGGACGCGCTTCCATGGCTGGGCGACGCGCACGATCCTTGGCATTCACCAGAATATCGAAGGCGCTCGCTTTGGGGATACGACCGGGCCGGGCCATATCGGGGGCGTGCCCGTGCTCTATGCCGCCAAGCACCAGGCGATGTACGAAACGCTCGAACTCGGGCGGATGCTGCGCAACCCCGCGATCGTGATGAAGCAGGAATTGACCGACATCCCGGTATGGGGCTGGGCGGCGCGGCGCTACGGCGTGATCGTGGTGGACCGCGAGGCATCGGCGGGCGCGTTGCGGCGCATGTTGCGCGAGGCGCGCGCCGCGCTGGCCGAGCACCGCTCGATCCTGATTTTCCCTGAAGGGACGCGCGTTGCGCCCGGCGAACAGCCGCCGCTGCGCGCGGGGTTCGCCGGGCTGTACCAGATGCTCAAAATCCCGGTGGTGCCGGTGGCGATCAACAGCGGGCTGGTCTGGCCGAAACACGGGGCCAAAGTGCCGGGGGTCGTAACGTTCCGCTTTGGCGACCCGATTCCGCCGGGTCTGCCGCGCGCCGAGATCGAACGGCGCGTCCATGCGGCGATCAACGCCTTGGATACGCCGCAAACCTAGCACCGCAGGCGCTTCTAGTCGTGCGCGCGTCCGAAGTCCGGAGCCGGATCGTCTTGCCCCTGTTCGATAATGCCGCGCCGCACCGCGCGTGTCTTGGTGAACAAATCGAACAGTTCGTCGCCTTTGCCCCAACGGATCGCGCGTTGCAGCGCGGTCAGATCCTCCGAGAAGCGCTGCAGCATGTCGAGCACCGCCTCGCGATTGGACAGGAACACGTCGCGCCACATCGTCGGGTCGGACGCGGCGATGCGGGTAAAGTCGCGAAAGCCACCGGCCGAATATTTGATGACTTCAGATTGGGTAACTTCCTCCATGTCGGACGCCGTGCCGACGATGGTATAGGCAATCAGATGGGGCAAATGGCTGGTAATGGCGAGCACGCGGTCATGATGGTCGGGGGCCATCGTCTCGATTTCCGCGCCCAATCTGCGCCAGAATTCGGCAACGCGCGCGATGGCGAGCGGATCGGCATGCTCGGGCGGGGTGAGAATGCACCAGCGTTTGTGGAACAGCGTCGCAAAGCCTGCTTCGGGCCCGCTGCGCTCGGTCCCCGCAACGGGGTGCGCGGGAATGATCGTGGCCCCGGGCAGCGCTTCGCTCAGCGCGCGCAGCACTTCGGCTTTACAACTGCCGACATCGCTGACCACGGCGTCGGCGGGCAGATCGGCGGCGAAATCAGCGGCGGCTGCCCCCATCGCGCCAACCGGAACGCACAGGATGACGAGGTCGGCGTCGATCACCGCCGCACCGCTGCTATCGGCGACATCGTCGAACAGCTGGAGCTGATCGGCGATAGCCCGAACCTCAGGGTCGGCATCATAGCCGGTCAGCCGGACGGTCGGCATCGCGGCGCGCGCCGCGCGGGCGATCGAGGAGCCGATAAGACCGATACCGATGATCGTGATGCGGGCAAAGGGCAGCATGGCGTCGCGCATGGCGGATGCTCATTCCAATGGCAAGCTGGCGTTGTCCGCCTGGCCTGCTAGGAGGCCGCGTGGGGAGATAGGAATGCGGGGAAGTGAAACGGTCTGGCGCGCGATGGCGATGGCACGACAGGCCAATCTTACCGACGCCCATCTTACGGCACCGGTTGCGGGGGAAACAGGCGAGACGCGGCGCGCGGTTTTAGCGGCGCTCGCGGCGGCGGGGGCGGCGAGTGCGTTGCCGCGCCCGGCCATGGCAGCGACCCCCAGCGCCGGGCCGGTGGCGATCATCGGTGGAGGCATCGCCGGGTTGACCGCTTTGTGGCACCTCACCTGCGCCGGGATCGACGCGCGTCTGTATGAAGCGCGCGCGCGGCTGGGCGGGCGCGTCTATACCGCACGCGAGCCGGGCAAGCCGACGTTCGAAGCAGGCGCGCAGCTGGTCAATACAGACCATGCCGATATGCATGCGCTCACCCGCGAATTCGGTCTGGCGCTGATCGATCGCAAGGCCACGCCGCACCGCACGATGATCCTGGCCGACGGCAAGGAAGTGCCGGAGAGCAAGCTGGCGGCGGCCTTGCGCGGGATTGCCGGGCAAATCGACGCCGATTCGGTGCGGATGGACCAGGATTATGCGCGGGTCGGGCCCGAGCTCGATGCGCTGAGCTTTACCGATTATCTCGACCGGCATGCCGATCTGATGCCCGAACCGTGGGTCCGCCGCCTGATCGAGGCGACCGCGCGCACCGAATATGGGGTGGAACCGGATGACGCGTCGGCGATCGAACTGGTGTTCAACTTGCCGACGGTCAAAGGGCGGCGGATCGACGTTCTTGGCCGCAGCGACGAGCGCTATCTGATCTCCGGCGGCAGCGGCGCGTTGATCGATGCGATGGCGGCGCGTCTGTCGGCCCGCATTCAGCTCAACCGCCGCGTCACCCGGATCGATCCGTTCGGGGCGGGGGTTCGCTTGGTGTTTGCCGATGGCAAGACCGTTGATGCCGCCAACGTGATCGTGACGACCCCAGCCTCGATCACGCGCAACATCGATTTTCGCGTGCCGTTGCCGCCCTTGTGGACGCGCTTCATTGCCGAGGTGGGGTTGGGGATGAACATGAAGGTCCAGGTCGGGATGACGGCACGCCCGTGGGATGCGGTGGTCGGGCGCGGTGGCGACATCTGGCAAACCAATGCGCGCGCGGGCGTGGCAAGCGGCTGGGACGGCAGCGTGCGCGGCGGCGGCGCGTCGGGTGATATGTGGACGTGGTTTTTGGGCGGTGCGCAAGTGGCGGCGGCCGACCGACCCGAGCCGTTATCGCTGACCGCCAAATATGCCGTCCAGGCAGAACCCGGCGTGCCCGGGATGCTGGCCGCGACGGGGCCATTCGTGCGCCGCACCAACTGGCACCGCGATCCGATGGCGATGGGGGCCTATGTCAATTTCCGGCCGGGCCAATTGACGCGCTTCGGGCGGCTGATCTGGACCGAGGTCAATGGCATTGTGAAGCCGCCCGTGGGTGCCGGCCCCGTTCTCTTCGCGGGCGAACATCTCTCCGACGCATATCCTGGCTATATGAATGGCAGCGCCCAGACCGGACGCCTCGCCGCCTCAACCATCATCGCGAGCCGGGCGCATGCGCGACGCTTGAGTTGATCGCCGCATGATCCTAACCAGCGCGCAATGACGGAAGATGCGCGTTTCGGGCTTGCCCGCCATGTACGTTTGCCCGGGCCGCTCAGGCTCGATGGCGGGGCGCTGCTGTCGCCGGTCGAGATCGCTTACGAAACCTACGGTACGCTGAACGCCGATCGCAGCAATGCGGTGCTGATCTGCCACGCGCTGACCGGGGATCAGCACGTCGCCTCGCCGCACCCGGTGACCGGCAAGCCCGGCTGGTGGGCGCGCATGGTGGGCCCGGGCAAGCCCGTCGATCCGGCGCGGCATTTTGTCATCTGCACCAATGTGATTGGCAGTTGCATGGGGTCATCCGGCCCGGCCACGATCAACCCGGCAACGGGCACGCATTGGGGCATGGCCTTTCCGGTCATCACCATTCGCGACATGGTGCGCGCGCAGGCGCTCCTGCTGGATCATCTCGGCATTGCCACGCTGGCGGCGGTGATCGGCGGATCGATGGGCGGGATGCAGGCGCTGAGCTGGCCCGCCACCTTCCCCGATCGCGTGCGCGCCGCCGTGGTGATCGCCTCCACGGCGCGGCACAGTGCGCAGAACATCGCGTTCCACGAAGTTGGCCGACAAGCGATCATGGCCGATGTGAAGTGGCGCGGCGGTGCCTATTATGAAACGGGCGATCCGCCGGCGGCGGGGCTCGCCGTGGCGCGCATGGCGGCGCACATCACCTATCTGTCAGAGGCCGGCCTGACCGAAAAGTTCGGGCGGCGCTTGCAGCAGCGGCCCGATCGGCCCGATGGCGCGATCAGCTTTGGTTTCGATGCCGATTTCCAGATCGAAAGCTATTTGCGGCATCAGGGCATCAGCTTCGTCGACCGGTTCGACGCCAATTCCTACCTCTATATCACCCGCGCTACCGATTATTTCGATCTGGCGAGCGAGCATGGCGGGCATCTCGCCAACGCTTTTCGCGCGACCAAGGCGCGCTTTTGCCTGGTCAGTTTCGATACCGACTGGCTCTATCCGACCCCGGCCTCGCGCGCGATCGTGCACGCGCTTAATGCAGCGGGTGCGCCGGTCAGCTTCGTCGAACTGTCGAGTCCGTACGGCCATGACGCCTTTCTGCTCGACGCACCCGAGATGAACCGCGTGGTCGACGGGTTTTTGAGGGCGGGGGCATGATCGAACTGTCAGACGACACGGCGTTGCTCGACGTGGCCCGCGTGCATGGCTGGCTCGCCTCCAGTTATTGGTCGCCGGGTATCGCGCGTGATCTGGTCGAGCGCGCCATCGCCGGGTCGCATTGTCTCGGTGCGTACCGGGATGGGGTGCAGCTTGGCTATGCGCGAGCGATCACCGATTATGCGACCTTCGCCTGGATCGCCGACGTGTGGGTCGACGATGAGGCGCGCGGTGCCGGGCTCGGGCGGCGCATGGTGCAATGGTTCGTCGATCATCCGCGCTATCACGGCATCCGCCGCATCGCCCTGGTCACACGCGACGCGCACGGCGTTTACGCAGCACTTGGGTTTAACGCGCCGATCCGACCGGAAAACTATATGGAACGGTTCGATCCAACCTTTGCCGCGAGCCTGCGCGCATGACATTGCGTCCGGATCTTGCGATCATCGCCGACCATGTCGCGCCGGGCAGTCGCATTCTCGACGTTGGCTGCGGCGATGGCGCGCTGATGGCGGCGCTGCGCGATAGCAAGGGCGTCGATGCGCGCGGACTGGAGCTGGATTCGGCGAATGTCGCGGCGGCGGTGTCGCGCGGCTTGTCGGTGATTCAGGGTGATGCCGATATCGATCTCGCCGATTATCCCGATGCGAGCTTCGATTACGCGATCCTAAGCCAGACCTTGCAGACCGCACGCCGCCCCGACGTCGTGCTCGATCATTTGCTGCGGGTCGGTCGGCAAGCGTTCGTCTCCTTTCCCAATTTCGCCCACTGGCGCGTGCGCATGTCGCTATTGTGGGGCGGGCGGATGCCGGTGACGCGGCTGCTGCCGGAGCAATGGTTCGATACCCCCAACATCCACCACGTCACGATCGAGGATTTTCGCGCGTTCGTGAAGGCGCGCGGGATTGAGGTGCAGGGTGCCTGGTTCCTGTCCGGCGATCAGCAGACCGGATCGGTGCAGGCGAACTTGCTGGCCGAACATGCGGTGTTCAAATTGGGTGGGGTCGTCCGAAAGGATTGAGCGAGATCAAGGAACCATCACCCCCGATACCGGGTTAGATAGTCCCAAACCCCCAATGCGAATGAAAAAAACGCCATGCCCGCCACCGCCCTGATTGTCGAAGACGAGATTTTTGTAGCGCTCGACCTCGAACGCATTCTGGTTGATGCCGGTTATGCGGTGAAGGCGATTGCGGCGGACCGCGACGGCGCGCTCGACGCCGCCAGCGACTGCAGTTTCGCGCTGGTGGATATCAATCTCCGCGACGGCCCGACCGGACCCGAACTGGCCCGCACGCTGGCGAAAGATTATGGGGTCAAGGTCGTGTTCGTTACCGCCAATCCCGGCCAGATCGCGCATCCGAGCGGGGCGCTCGGCTATGTCCGCAAGCCGTTCAGCGAAGCGGCGATCCTGGCTGCGGCGGCGATCGCCAGCGCCTCGGCCGAGGTCGACACCGTCGCCGCCGGCGACTTCGTTCCGCTCACCAGCTAAGGCTCAGTTCCGGCGCAGCGCCGGATTGGGAATGGTGATGGCCACGCGGAGCCCATCCGGTGCCCAACGCTGGTCGATCGTCCCGCCCAATTGGCGCACGACGCTCAGTTCGATCAATTGCGAGCCGAACCCGGTCTTGGTGGGAACCGTGACGGCGGGGCCGTCGCGCTCCTGCCATTCCAGTACCGCGTGTTCGCCATCGCGACGGGTCGCGACCTCAACCACGCCAGCGTCGCTCGACAAGGCCCCATATTTCATCGCGTTGGTGGCGAGTTCATGGAACAGCAACGCGAGCGGGGTCGCCGAGCGGTCATCAATTTCGAAATCGGCACCCTGCACAAAGATGCGAGGGGACGTTTCGGGCTGATAGGGCAGGAACAGCTCGCTCAGCAGACCATGCAGGCTGTTCTGCGACGCCGACGGGCGCGACTGCGCACTGTGCGGCCGCACGAAATCATGCGCGCGGCCGAGCGCCGTGACACGCTCGCGCAAGTCGCTGGCGATCGGGCCAAAACCGGGGTTGCTGCGCGCGGACAGGTTGATCAAACCCGAAATCACCGCGAAGATATTCTTGATGCGGTGGCTCAGCTCGTGCGCGACGATTTCGCGCTGCTCGCTGGCTTCCTTTTGCTCATGGATGTCGGTGCAGGTGCCGAACCAGCGAACGATCGTGCCGCTCTCGTCATACATGGGCAGCGCGCGGCCGAGCGTCCAGCGATATTGGCCGTCGGCGCGGCGCAGGCGATATTCGATCTGATATGGCGCGCCGGTTGCCAGCGATTCTTGCCATACCGCCCAGGCGCGATCCTGGTCGTCCGGGTGAAACATGCCGTTCCATTCCGCACCATCGGTCGAGCCAACCGGCATTCCGGTAAATTCATACCAGCGGGCATTGTAATAATCATGGAAACCGTCGGGTCGGGTTGACCAGACCATTTGCGGCATCGTGTCGGCGAGGACGCGAAAGCGCCCTTCGCTATCGTCGAGCGCAGCGCGCGATTGCGCGGCGCTCCGGTTGTCGCTCAGTCGTGCCAGAACGTCGGCGGCAAGCACGCGTAGCCCCTGACGCTGAAGATCGCTCAGGCCAGCGCGCGGTGCCGTATCGATCACGCACAGCGCGCCGAGCGGGAGCCCGTCGTCGCGGACAAGCGGCACGCCCGCGTAAAAGCGAATTCCAAGCGGGCCGGTAACCAGCGCATTGTCGGCAAAGCGCGGATCGCGCGTCGCGTCTGGCACTTCGAGCAGATCGTCGAGCACCATCGCGTGCGCGCAAAACGAGGTTTCCCGCGGAGTCTCGGTCGCCTCGACCCCCGTTCGCGACAGGAACGTCTGGCGGTGCTCCTCGACGATGCTGACCAAGGCAATCGGGGCGTCGCATAGTGCCGCTGCAAAATCGGTGATCCGCTTCAGGGCGGCGTCGTCGCGCAGCCCTTCCAACCCATATTCGGCGATGGCAGCTGCGCGCGCGCGTTCGTCATTCCGCCAGCCCGAGCTGTTGGACATGGCGGGAGAGGGGGAGTCAGTCATTGCAGAGCGTAACGCGGCGGCGCGCGTTCGGTTCAGAACGGCACGTCGTCGTCGAGATCGTCGGCAAAGCCGCCGCGCGCCGCGCCGCCACCGGCCGGGGCCCCGCCGCCGCGCGACCCACCACGATTGCCGCCACCATAGCCGCCGCTGGAGCCGCCACCGAAATCGTCATTGCCGCCGAAATCGTCGCGCGGTCCACCGCCGCCGCCGCCACCGCCGCCCGAACCGGGCGCACCGTCGAGCATCGTCAGCACGCCGTTAAAGCCCTGCAGCACGATCTCGGTCGAATATTTGTCGGCACCGCTGGCGTCCTGCCATTTGCGCGTCTTCAGCGCGCCTTCGATATAGACCTTGGAGCCCTTGCGCAGATAGCGCTCGGCCACGCCGCCCAATGCTTCGTTGAAGATCGCGACCGAATGCCATTCGGTCTGTTCCTTGCGCTCGCCGGTATTCTTGTCCTTCCACGTTTCCGACGTGGCGATGCGCAGGTTCACGACCTTGCCGCCATTCTGGAAGGTGCGGCTTTCCGGGTCGCGCCCGAGATTGCCGACGATGATTACCTTGTTGACGCTGCCGCCCGCCATAGTCTGTTCCTGCGCTGTCCGGGGCTAAAGCCCGAGTCCGATGGCGGCCCAATAAACCGCTCCTGCAGCGATGTAGGCGAGCGCGAACAAATAGCCAACCATGAAGGCAGGCCACTTCCAGCCATTGGTCTCCCGTCTTGTGACAGCAATCGTCGAGATGCATTGCGGCGCGAAGACGAACCACATCAGGAAAGCGAGCGCGGTCGGCAGGCTCCAGCGCGCGTGCAGCGTCTGCGCCATCTTGGCCTCATCCTTGTCGCCTGTGGTATCAATGGCATAGACCGTGCCGAGCGCCGCCACTGCGACTTCGCGCGCCGCCATGGCCGGGATCAGCGCCAGCACGATGTCGCGGTTGAAGCCGATCGGGCGGAAAGCGGGTTCGATTCCATTGGCAATGCGCCCGGCGACCGAATAATTGACCGCCGAGACGGGGCTGCCGTCGGGCGGCTTGGGGAAGCTGAGCAGCGCCCACAGCACGATCGTGGTGAAGGCGATGGTCGTGCCCGCGCGCTTCAGGAAAATCTCGGCACGGCTCCACAGGCCCAGCGCCAGGTCGCGCGCGCGCGGCAACTGATATTTGGGCATTTCCATCATGAAGCCCGACGACGCGCCCTTGGTCACCGTGCGGCGCAGCACCAGCGCCACGACGAACGCCCCGACCACGCCCATGATGTAGAGGCCGAGCATCACCAGCCCCTGCAAGCCGACGAACGGCAGCACCTTGGTGTTGGGGATCAGTGCGCCGATCACCAGCGTGTACACCGGCAACCGCGCCGAACAGGTCATCAACGGCGCGACCAGAATGGTGGTCAGCCGGTCCTTCTCATCCTCGATCGTGCGCGTCGACATGATGCCGGGCACCGCGCAGGCGAAGCTCGACAGCAGCGGGATGAACGCGCGGCCCGACAGACCGACGCTCGCCATCACCCGGTCCATCAGGAAGGCAGCGCGGACCATATAGCCGCTCGCCTCCAGCACCAGGATGAAGAAGAACATGATCAGAATCTGCGGCAGGAACTTCACCACCGCGCCGACGCCGGCGATGATGCCATCGGTGATGAGCGAGCGCAGCACCGAATCGGGCATCGCGCCCTTCACCTGGGCGCTCAGCCAGTCAAACCCGGCGGCAATCGCGTCAGCCGGGTCGGCCCCTGCATAAAACACCGCCTGGAACATCACGAACAGGATCGCGAACAGCAGCATCAGCCCAAAGATCGGGTGCAGAGCGACCGAATCGAGCGCGTGCGTCCAGCGCCGCACCGGGGCCTCCGATACCGTCGCGGCGGCGGCTATCTTGCGCGCGCGGCGCTGCAGCGTGACGATGTCCTCGCCGATCGTGCCATTGCTCGGCCGCAGCCGGATCGCCGCACCTTCGTCGATGATCGTTCCGAGCTTCGCCTTCAACTCATCGAGCCCGCGCCGCCGCACCGCCACCGTCGCCACAACAGGCACGCCGAGTTCGGTTGACAGCCGTGCCGGATCGAGCGTCAGCCCGTCGCGTTCGGCCAGATCGAACATGTTGAGCGCCACCACCACCGGCAGCCCGAGCGCGATCAATTGCAGCGTGAAGCGCAAATGATTGTCGAGATTGGAGGCATCGACCACCACCACCAGCGCATCGGGCAAGCGCTCGCCGACTTGCGTGCCGGTCACGAAGTCGCGCGTCACGCGCTCGTCGGGGCTCGACGGTTCGAGGCTATAGGCACCGGGCAGATCGACCAGATCGACGATGCGGCCATCGGGCAGCGCCAATTTGCCCGAATGGCGCTCGACCGTGACGCCGGGATAATTGCCGACCTTCTGGCGCGCGCCGGTGAGGACATTGAACAGCGCGCTCTTGCCGGCATTGGGATTGCCGACCAGCGCCACCAAGGGCGCGGCACCGGGGACGGGGGGCATGTTAGCGCGTGACGGGCGAAACGAGGACGGCACCCGCGACGGCGCGGCGCAGCGCGACGGTCATCCGCCCGATCCGGCACGCGATCGGCCCGTTGCCGAGGCTGGCGCGGTGCAGCACCTCGACGCCGACGCCTTCATCGAAACCCAGTTCGCGCAAGCGCCGCGCTTCGGGGGTCGACAAATGTGCCCAATCGATCGCGGACACCGTCGCGCATTGCCGCTGCGGCAGCGACTCGAGGCTGAGCAATGGAAGCGACGACGCAGTCTTCACCGGGTTGGACATATCCATGATGCGACTGATTATCAATGACGCGAGCGCAATGCCAGCTTTAAATGCGAATCACTCTCAAACTGCGGGGTAGCGCAGTCGCCCGATGAAGCGCGACAGGCTCGGGCGCAATTCGGTGCGGCCGAGCAGCTTCGCCTTGGCTTTCTCGAACTGCATGATCCCCGCGATCCGCCGCGCGAGAAAGGCGCGGGTGTCGGCATAGCCATCGCTTTCGTCGTCGAGGAACACCGTGACGGTCGCCGCATACACCGCCGCCAGCATCGCCCGCTTGGTATAGTGGTTATAGTCGGTCGCCACATCCCCGGCGGCGCGCCACATCACGTCGGCGGCGTGCCAGCCAAGCTTCACCCCGCGCGCGGCGTTCTGTGGCAAAGCGAGCAGCGCGAGCGCGCGCCGCAGCGCCTCGCGGTCAGGCGCGGTTTCGGCGAGGCGCGCCTCGACCAGCGCGGTGATTTTGTCGCGAATCTTCATCGTTGCGAGCCGCTCGGCCGGCAGGCTCTGCACCATCGCATGGTCGATATGGGCGAACCATGCCTCCACCATGTCGACCGCACCACCGGGAAAGGCGAGTCGCGCAACATCGCGGTCGACTTCGGCACTGTCGGCCGCGAGATCGCGCGCGTCGTCGCCCCACCCGTCAAACCCGGCATTGGCGGCGATCAGCGGGGCGAGGGCTGCGCGGATTTCATCGAGCGTTGCATCGGCCAGCGGCGTGGGGGCGATCGAGTCTGTCATGCCGTTTATCTAGGCGCGCGCGCGGCGGCTGACCAGCACCAGCGCAATCGCGACCAGCAGCGTACCTATCCCATCGGCCCAACCGAGCTGTTCGTGATAGACGATCCAGCCAATCAGCGTGCCGACCATCGGCTGCACGAGCAGGGCAAGCCCGACCGTCAATGGCGGCAAACGCCCGAGTCCATAGATCATCAACCCCTGGCCGACGATCTGGCTCACCAGCGCAAGGCCGATCAGCGGTGCCCAATCGGTTGGCAGCAGTTTCTCGCCGAGCAGCAGCGCAAAGCACAGCAAGGGCACGATGCTCGCCGCCGTCGACAGCGCCAGCGCCGGGAGCGGGGCGAGCACCGCGCGCACGCGGGCCATGAGGATGAAATAGGCCGTATAGAGCAACCCGGCGAGAAGGCAGAGCAGGTCGCCGACGAGATGCTGCGGGTCGAGCTGATAGGACCGCCCCAACAGCAGCCCCGCGCCAATCGCGGCGAGGGCCAAGGCAAGGCCCTGCAGGCGCGTTGGCCATGCCCGCATGATAACGAAGCCATAGAGTGGGAACATCAGCGTCGCGACATTGCCGAGCAAGGTCGCATTGGCGAGCGTGGTGCGCAGGATGCCGAGGTGCCAGCTCGCCAGATCGGCGGCAAAGCACAGGCCGCCCAGCGCGATCATCCACCACAGGCCGGGCGAAAGGCGGCGCGGCGTGGTACCCACGGCTCGCCAACGCGGTGACAAGGCCGCCCCGACGAGCAATGGCGCGGCGAGGGTGATCCGCCAGAAGGCGGACGCGACCGGGCCGGTATCGGACAAACGCACGAACCACGGCCCGAATGCCAGCGCCGCATTGGCGACAATCACCGCAAGAAGCGCGAGCGTGCTGGCGGATATTGCAGGCGTAACAGTTATTCTTTTGCGCTGGGTGTCGTGCATGCGGCCCTGTAGCCCCCTATTTATGGTGCGTCACAGCAAAAGGACTTGTCCGCAATGCCCAGCCTCTTCGACCCGATCCAGCTCGGTACGATCCATGCCCCCAACCGGATCCTGATGGCACCGCTCACGCGCGGGCGCGCCACGCGCGATGCCGTGCCCACCGACATCATGGTCGATTATTATACCCAGCGCGCGAGCGCCGGGCTGATCATCACCGAAGCAACCGGCATCAGCCGCGAAGGTCTGGGCTGGCCGTTTGCACCGGGCCTGTGGACCGACGAACAGGTCGAGCATTGGAAAGCCGTCACCGATTCAGTCCATGCGAGCGGCGGCCATATCGTCGTGCAATTGTGGCATATGGGGCGGCAGGTGCATTCGTCGGTCACCGGCGTGGCACCGGTTTCGTCCTCCGCCACGCGCACTGCGGGCCAGGCGCATACCTATGAAGGCAAGAAGGATTTCGAAGTCGCGCGCCCGCTCGAACTCGCCGAAATCCCGCGCCTGCTGGCCGATTACGAACATGCCACGAAGAACGCGCTCCGCGCTGGCTTCGATGGGGTGCAGATCCACGGCGCGAACGGCTATCTGATCGACCAGTTCCTGCGCGACAACGCCAATTTCCGCGATGACATTTATGGCGGCAGCATCGAAAACCGCATCCGTCTGATGCGCGAAGTGACCGAGCGCGTTGCCTCTGTCGCGGGGGCCGAGCGCACCTCGATCCGCCTGTCGCCCAATGGCGATTCGCAAGGGGTGGATGACAGCAATCCGGTAGCCTTGTTCACTGCGGCGGCGAAGGCGCTCGACGAGATCGGCATCGCCTTCCTCGAACTGCGCGAACCCGGCCCCGACGGCACCTTCGGCCGCACCGACGTGCCCAAGGTCAGCCCGGCGATCCGCCAGGTCTTCTCCAAACCCCTGGTGCTGAACTCGGATTATCGCAGCGTGGCGCAAGCCCAGGCGGCGATCGATTCGGGGGTGGCGGATGCCATCGCCTTCGGTCGCCCATTCATCAGCAATCCCGACCTGCCCGAACGCCTGCGCACGGGCGCGCCGCTGGCTGAGGGCAATCCCGCGACGTGGTATAGCCAGGGCGCGGAAGGCTATAGCGACTATCCCGCGCTGGAAACGGCGACGGCGTAACGCCGATCCTCCCCGCGCCGGGGAGGATCAGCCAAGCGGGACAAAGCGTAGTGGCAGGCCATCCTTCGGTCGTGGGATCGGCCAGGCCTGCCACTGCGCCCCCGCGCCCTCGTCGAGTTCGATGCGGTAGCGGCTGAGCAATTGCGCCACCAGAATGCGGATCTGCATTGTCGCGAAATGCAGCCCCAGGCACATATGCGCGCCGCCGCCAAAGGGCACCCACGCATATTTGTGCCGCGCCCGCACCGCTTCCGGCGTGAAACGCAGCGGATCGAAGCGTTGCGGATCCGGCCACAGCTCGGGCATGGTGTGGGTATAGGCGACGCTCACGCTAACCGTGGTGCCGGCTGGAATATGATAGCCGCCGAAATCGAACGGCTTGATCGAGCGTCGCGGCAGTGAGGGCACTGGCGGGATCAGCCGCAGCGCTTCCTTGAACGCCATGTCGGTCAATTCGAGCCGGTCGAGTTGGCTATACGGCAGCGCACCCTCCGCATTCATCCCGAGGTCGGCGATCTCGGCGCGCAGTTTCTCCTGCCAGTCGGGATTGCGCCCCAGCAGCATGATCAGGCTGGTCGCCGAGGAGGTGATGGTGTCGTGCGCCGCCATCATCAGGAAGTTCATATGATCGGCAATCGCATCGGCGGGCAGCGGCTGGCCGTCATCGCCGGTCGCGCGGCAGAATTGCGAGAAGAAATCCTGGCCCTCGCCAGCCCGCCGCGCCGGGATTTCGCGCGCGAACAGGTCGATCAGATAGGCGCGCGCGCGCACGCCTTTGCGCATTTGCGATCCCGGTAGCGGAATGCGGATCGGCGTGATCGACGCTTGCACTTCATCGACAAAGGCCTGGTTGATCCGCGTCGCCTCGGGCCCGAGCGGCATACCGAGAAAGCTCTCCGCCGCCAGATCGAGCGTCAGTTCCTTGATCGCGTCATAGAAGCGAACGGGTTTGTTGCCCCAGGTCGCGACGGCACGCGAAATCCCGGCATTCAGCGTCTCGGCATAATGGCGCATCGGCTCGGGCTTGAACGCCACCGCCATCACCTTGCGGTCGGCGCGGTGCTTTTCGAAATCCATCAGCATCAGCCCGCGCGGGAACAGCAGATTGAGCAACGGGCCCCAGCCTTGTTCGGACGAAAACACGCGATCGCGGTCGAACAGCACCAGTTCGTTGGCATCGGGACCGACGAGCGTCACGGTCGGCCCGCCAAAGGCATTGTTGCGGAACACCGGGCCGTACGTGTCGATCATCCGTTTGCCGAAGGCGACGGGATCGCGGAGCATGCGGAAGGTATTGCCGATGAAAGGCAGCCCGTCCTCGCCGGGAATGGCATGGATCGCGGACTGCTTTTGGCGGGGCAGCCAATGGGGGTTCGCCTGAAAGGTGTGCGCATAGGCCATCGATCACTCTCCCGCTTATTGACACCAGTATAAGTAAGCGGCGGGATGGTGGGAAGGCCCCACCTTTACCACACTTCCCCGGCGAAGGCCGGGGAAGCGCTTAAGGAATGAACAAATACCGGACCCGCTGCGCCGCTCAGCCGAAGCGGTGCTTCAGCGCCAGCATCGCCAGCGCTGCCTTGGCGGCTGCACCGCCCTTGTCGAGCTGCGCGCGGTCGGCGCGGACGATCGCCTGCGCTTCATCTTCGGTGGTCAGAATGCCGTTGCCGATCGGCAGCCCGTCCATCGACAGCGCCATCAGTCCGCGTGCGCTTTCGCCCGCGACGATCTCGAAATGATAGGTCTCGCCGCGAATGACGACGCCCAGCGCGACGAACGCATCATAGGCCCCGCTCTCCGACGCCAGCGCGACGGCGGCGGGAATCTCCAGCGCGCCCGGCACGGTGATCGTCTCGTGCTTATGGCCCGCTTCCTCGATTGCGGCGCGCGCGCCGTCGAGCAGCATGTCGTTGAGATGGTCGTAGAAGCGGGCTTCGACGATGAGAATCTTTGCCACGATCAATCCTTGGGAATGCCAGAATGCGAAATTGCGCCGCCTTGATAGCGCGGGTCGTCGCTGATGTCGCGGACTGCCCAACTGGGTGAGGGCAAGGCCGTTAATCCCGCATCGTCGCTCCATTCAATCTCGGCGAGTTCCAGCGGTGCCAACGCGCCGAGGAATTGATCGAGTCCGAACGTGATTCCTTGATCCATCACCTCATAGCGCCGCTTGATGAGGACGGCAGCAGGCAGCGTCTCCAGCAGCGCATACTCGTCCTGGGTCAGGTACGTGGTCACAATCGGTCGCGCGAGCGGATCGCTGCATTCGTATTTCTTGGTGAGCTTCAAAGCCTGCTCGCCGCTGGCGCTTGCCGTCATTCGCCGCAAACGCATCCGTGTGTTGGCGATGTAGCGGTCCTCAATCAGAACGTACGGCAGCGCCGACAGGTCGGGTCGTATCGCGGGATCGACCAGCCAGCGCCGCTCGCGTTCGATATGCGCATATTTGGGATCGCGTGCCTCGTCGATCCCGGTGCGCATTATTCGCCTCCAGTACCGGGAATCGCGCGCTCGTCGACAATCGACAGGCCATAGCCTTCGAGGCCGACCAGCGCATGATGGGTGTTGGTCAGCAGCACCATTTCTTCAACGCCCAATTCGGCCAGAATCTGCGCGCCAACGCCGTAATCGCGCAGTTCCTCGACCTCGGGCGCGCCCGCGCCCTTGCCCTCGCCGCGCAGCTTGATGAAGCGCGTGACCGAATCCTTCATCGGGCGGTTGATCACGACGATGACGCCGGCCCCTTCCTCGGCGATCACTTCCATCGAGCGCGAGAGCAGGCCCGAGCGTTCGGACACCTCGCCGAACATGTCGACGAAATAGGAGGCTGTGTGCATCCGCACCAAGGTCGGCTTGGCCGGGTCGATCTTGCCCTTGACCAAAGCGATCGTCTCGTCGCCGGTCGCCTTGTTGTGGAAGGTCATCGCCTTCCACTGGCCACCCCATTTCGACTCGAACGCCATTTCGGCGCGCTTCTCGACGAGATGGTCGTGACGGCGGCGATAGGCGATCAAGTCGCGGATCGTGCCGATCTTGAGATTGTGGAATTGCGCGAAGGTGACGAGATCGTCGAGGCGGCTCATCGTGCCGTCCTCGTTCATGATCTCGCAGATCACGCCCGACGGGTTGAGCCCGGCCAGGCGTGCGACGTCGACTGCCGCCTCGGTATGGCCGGCGCGCACCAGCACGCCGCCATCGCGCGCGACCAGCGGGAAGATGTGACCGGGCGTGACGATCTCGTCCTTGCCTTTGGACGAATCGATCGCAACCGAGATGGTGCGGGCGCGGTCGGCAGCGGAAATGCCGGTGGTGACCCCATCGCGCGCCTCGATCGAGGTGGTGAAGGCGGTTTCGTGCCGCGTGCCATTGTGGCGGCTCATCAGCCCAAGGCCCAGCTCATCGACGCGCCGCTTGGTCATGGCGAGGCAGATCAGCCCGCGACCATATTTGGCCATGAAGTTGATCTTCTCGGGCGTCGCCATTTGTGCCGGGATGACCAGATCGCCCTCATTCTCGCGGTCTTCGTCATCGACCAAGATGAACATGCGGCCATTGCGGGCCTCGTCGATCAACTCCTCGGGGCTGGACAGGAACCCATGGCGCAGACGCGCGACTTCAGGCTGTGGCACGATAATGCTCCATGCGTTTCAAATAGCGGGCGAGGACGTCGATCTCGATATTGACGGCGGCACCGGGTTGCAGATCGCCCAGCGTGGTCATCGCCTGGGTGTGCGGAATGATGTTGAGCGAAAAATGCGAGGTGGCACCGTGATCGGCGACGGCATTGACCGTCAGCGACACGCCATCGACGGTGATCGACCCCTTTTGCGCGACGAAGGGCGCAAGATCGGCGGGCACCGCAATGTCGATTTTCCACGAGTCGCCTTCGGGATGAACGCCGACCACGGTGCCGATGCCATCGACATGGCCGGTCACGATATGTCCGCCCAGTTCCTCGCCGAGCTTCAGCGCGCGTTCGAGGTTGAGGCGGCGTCCGGCGGTCCATTGCTCGGGCGGCGTGCGCGAGACGGTTTCGCCCGAGACGTCGGCGGCGAACCAGCCGGGCTCGCCTGCGCCCGATTTGTCGACGACGGTGAGGCACACGCCCGAACAGGCGATCGACGCGCCGAGATCGACGCCTGCCATATCATAGTCCGTCCGCACGAAGATGCGCCGGTCGCCGCGCGCCTCGACCCGGTCGATCGTGCCGATATCGGTGATGATGCCGGTGAACATCGCGCTATCCTCTTTCGCCTGGTGCAGGCTCCCTTACGCGCTCGTAAACCTCGAGCCGGTCGCTGCCAAGGCTCCGCGAATCGATCAGGCACCAGCGGCCATGCGCGTCGGCGAGATCGGTGAGGCCAATGTCGGGCAGCGTGCGTCCGCCGCCGATCAGGATCGGGGCGCGATACAGCAACAGCCGATCGACCAGGTCGGCGGAGAGAAAGGCGGCGGCGGCCGCCGGGCCACCTTCGACCAGCACATGATCGACCGAATCGAGCGTTGCAATGTCGGCGGGTGCAGCGAGGCGCGTCCAGCCATCGGCTTCGGTGCGCGACAGGAGCAGGCGTCGCGGGCTGCGCGCCTCCAGGCCGGCGAGTCGAACGTCGAGGGTCGGAGCATCTGCCTCAAATGTGCCGCGTCCAACCACAATCGCTTCGTGGCGCGCGCGTTCCAGGTGCGCGTGCGCGCGGGCTTCTGGACCGGTGATCCAGACGCTTTGCCCCGACGCCAGCGCCATCGCGCCGTCGAGCGACAGCGCGAGTTTGAGCGTGACCTGCGGGCGTGCGAGCAGGCGTCGAGCGAGAAATCCCGCCATCGCCCGGCGCGCTTCGTCGGCGCGCACGCCGACCTCGACCGTGATTCCGGCGTCGCGCAGCCGCGCGATACCCGCGCCGTTGGTGCGCATATCGGGGTCCCCCAACGCCACCACCACCCGCGCCACGCCCGCCAGTTGCAGCAGATCGCTGCACGCGGGGCCGCGCGGCGAGACATGCGCGCAGGGTTCCAGCGTGACAGAGACCGACGCGCCGCGCGCCTTTTCACCGGCCTCAGCCAGCGCCATCGCCTCGGCATGGGGGCGTCCGCCGGGCTGGGTCCAGCCGCGCCCGACGACGCGGCCGTCGGACACGATCACGCAGCCGACATTGGGGTTGGGGGCGGTGCGCCCGCGCCCGCGGTCGCCGAGTGCGAGCGCGGCCCCCATCCAACGATGGTCGTCGATCATGCTCAGAGCCCGTAAGCCTTGAGGCCGTCATTCACTTTCTTGAACTGCGCGCGCCGTTCGGCCTGCAGCCGCTTTAGCTCATTTTCGCGCTTGGTCTGTTCGATGCCGTCGATCTTCTGCTGCGCGACGATTTCGGCATCGGTGCGGTCGAGCCGCCATTGCTGCACATAGATGATGTCGCGGTGATAGGGTTTGGGCGGGATCCGCGATTCATAAATCACGCCGACCACCATCACATAGGTCAGCGCCAGCGCGACGCCCATGAAGCCGAGCTGATGCCGCTGCCGCGTGACGATGTAATAACGCAGATCGCGCCAGGCACGCAGCGGGGAGAAATAGCGCAGAAAGTTCATGGAAAGGGAGATAGGCGCGGCGGGGCACCGATGCCACCCCCGCCGCACCGTAACCACGGTCTGCTAGTCGCCATCGAGTTCAAAGCGCACCGCCATCGTCCGCCATGCCTCGACCGGCACGCCGTCGCGCGTGCCCGGCGTGAAGCGCCATTTGGTCAGTGCCTGCTTGCGCGTTGCCTCGAAAAAGGCGGTGCTGGCGGCGCTGAGTTGCCGCACCTCCTTCACGCGCCCGTCCGTCCCGATCAGCACAAGCACGACGACTCGGCCCGTGTGGCCAGCCAGGCGTTCGTCGCTCGGGTAAGCGGGTTGAAACAGGGTCGCGTAGCGCGAATCGAGCTGGGGCGCGACGATCGTCGGAAGGTGTGGCGGGGTGCCGGTGTGAACCTCGCCAGCGCCGCTGCCGACCTCCACCTCGATCTTGGAGGGAGGAGCGATCGGCAAGGCGGCGGCGGTGAGGTCGGTCGTGGATTGCTGTTTGGAACTGTCAACGGTTTCCGGCGGCGGGTTGGTCGGGATTGGGTCCTTCAGATGCGGCGCGGGCTGGGTCTTTTCCGGCGGTGGCGGATCGGTCGGGATGGGGATGTTGATGGTCGTCAGCGGCGGATCGACCAGACGGGTGACGAGACTGGGGGCGGTCAGCGAAAGCCCGAACAGCAGCACCCCGCTCGCGCCGAGCGCGAAACCGACACCCCCGGGGCTGAGGCCTTGGCGGCTGGAATAACGATCTGCGTACATCGTTTCTCTCCCACTATGGCGTCCGGTCGCACGCCGGACAGGAGAGAATGTTACATCATAACATTTACGACGCAAGAGACATTATATCAGATCGTGGAAAGCCGCGCTGCCGCACGATCGCGACCGATCAACGGCAGCAGCGCCTTCATGTCGGGGCCGTGGTCGCGTCCGGTCAGCGCGCGGCGCAGCGGCAGGAACAGCGCCTTGCCGCTGCGTCCGGTCTCGCCCTTCAACGCGGCGGTCAGCGCGTGCCACGGATCGGCACCCCACGGCATTGCGGCCATATGGCGCGCGGCGGCGGCGAGGAAATCGGCATCGGCGGGGTCGCGCACCGCGTCGATCGGCCCTTCGATCACCTTCCACCAGTCCGCTGCCTCGGCAACGGTCGAGAGGTTCGGTCGCACCGCTTCCCATTCCGCCGCGCCCATGCCCGCTGGCAGCCGCTCAGCCACGCTGGCGAAATCGAGCTGGTGGACGATTTTGGCATTGAGCCCGGCCAGTTCCGCCTCGTCGAAGCGCGCAGGCGCGCGGCCGAATTTGGCGAAATCGAAGGTTGCGACCAGCGCGGCGGTGTCGACCAATGGTTCGACCGGCAGGCTCGTCCCGATTCGCGCGAGCAACGCGCGCACGGCGGCGGGCTCGATCCCGACCTCGCGGAAATGCTCGACACCGAGCGAGCCAAGCCGCTTCGACAATTTGCCCTCGGAGCCGACCAGCAACGCTTCATGCGCGAAGGCAGGGGCGGCGACGCCCATCGCCGCGAACATCTGCAATTGCAGCGCGGTGTTGGAGACATGGTCCTCGCCGCGCACGACATGGGTGATGCCCATCTCGGCATCGTCGATCGCCGAGGGGAGCATATACAGCCACGATCCATCGGCGCGGCGGATCACCGGGTCGCTCATCGTTGCCGCATCGAATTTCTGGGGCCCGCGAATCAAATCGTCCCAGACGATCGGCGTGTCATGATCGAGCTTGAAGCGCCAATGCGGGGCGATGCCGTCGGCCTCCACTCTGGCGCGGTCGGCATCCGACAAAGCCAGCGCTGCGCGATCATAGATCGGCGGCAAGCCGCGCCCGGCGGCGATCTTGCGCTTGAGATCGAGTTCCTGCGCGGTTTCATACGCCGGATAGACCCGGCCCGCCGCGCGCAACGCGGCAAAGCGTGCCTCATAGAGCGCGAACCGCGCCGACTGGCGTTCTTCGCCGTGCGCGGTGAGGCCAAGCCAGGCGAGATCGGCGCGGATCGCGTCGACGAAGCGTTCCTCGCTGCGTTCGGCATCGGTATCGTCGATGCGCAGCCAGAATTCCCCGCCTTGCGCTTGCGCCCACACCCAATTGTGGAGCGCGGTGCGGATATTGCCGACATGCAGCATACCGGTGGGCGAGGGGGCGAAACGGGTGCGAATGGTCATGGATTTGCTCTAGGCAGCGCTGGTTCGTGCGGCAATGCCCCTTTACCGCGCGCAAAGCCCGCGCCTAAAGGACGCTTTGCCAAGAGCGCGCGCAGCCAGACGCGGGGCATGGGGACGACAGGGAGTTTCGAACGCCATGAAATTGATGACCGGCAATTCGAACTTGCCCCTCGCGCGCGATATCGCGTCCTATCTCGAACTGCCGTTGACCGACGCCTTGGTCCGCCGCTTTGCCGATGAAGAGATTTTCGTGGAAATCCGCGAGAATGTGCGCGGCGAGGATGTGTTCGTGCTGCAATCGACCGGCTATCCGGCGAACGACAATCTGATGGAATTGCTGATCTGCATCGATGCGCTGAAACGCGCCTCGGCCAAGCGCATCACCGCCGTCATCCCCTATTTCGGCTATGCCCGGCAGGACCGCAAGCCGGGGCCGCGCACCCCGATTTCGGCCAAGCTCGTCGCCAATCTCATCACCGTCGCGGGCGCTGACCGTGTGCTCTCGGTCGATCTGCACGCCGGGCAGATCCAGGGCTTTTTCGATATCCCGACCGACAATCTGTTCGCCGCGCCGGTGATGTCGGCGGATATTCTCACGCGCTATGGCAAGCGCAATCTGATGGTGGTTTCGCCTGACGTCGGCGGCGTGGTGCGCGCGCGCGCGCTGGCCAAGCGACTCGACAATGCGCCC
Organism: Sphingomonas echinoides ATCC 14820; assembly: GCF_000241465.1. GTDB lineage: Bacteria > Pseudomonadota > Alphaproteobacteria > Sphingomonadales > Sphingomonadaceae > Sphingomonas > Sphingomonas echinoides. Next base: position 2,400,683 of record NZ_JH584235.1, on the reverse strand, counting down.
CTCGCGATCGTCGACAAGCGACGCGAGCGCGCGGGCGAATCCGAGGTGATGAACATCATCGGTGAGGTCGAGGGCCGTTTCTGCATTCTGATCGACGATATCGTCGATTCGGGCGGCACGCTGTGCAACGCCGCCGCTGCGCTCAAGCAAGCGGGGGCCGAGGGCGTCGCTGCTTATATCACGCACGGCGTGCTGTCGGGTGGTGCGGTGGCGCGCGTCGAAAGCTCGGCGCTCGAGGAACTGGTGATCACCGATTCGCTCGGCAGCCATGACATTGTCGCCGCCGCCAAGAAGATCCGCCATCTGACGATCGCCCCGCTGCTCGCCGAGGCGATCCGCCGCATCGCCGATGAAAGCTCTGTGTCGTCGCTGTTTGACTGAGGGCGCGGGAGCTCAGGCCAGCGCGTCGCAGATCAGCTTCACTCCGACCAGCACCATCAGCGCATAGATGGCGGTGTAAAAGCGTGCGGGCGACACGCGGCGCACCAGCCAGACACCGGCAAAGGTTGACGCTATCGCGACCGGCAGCAGCAGCGCCGCCACGCCCAACGTGTCGCGGTTGAACTGGCCGAGCGCCCAATAGGCCGGCACGTTGATCCAATTGACCGCGGCAAAGAAGATCGCGGTGGTACCGACCAGCACATCGCGTGGCAGGCGGCGCGGCAGCACATAGATTTGAAAGGGCGGTTGTCCGGCATGGGCAACCTGGCTGGTAAAGCCTGAGGCAATGCCCAGCAGCGTACCGACCCAACCCGGCGCATGGGCCCCGACCGCGACTGCGCCGCGCCGGTCGGCCCATAGCCGGTACAGACCGAACACCACCGAGATCGCCCCGACCAGCGCGAGCACTGCCGTAGTTGGAACCTGCGCGGCAAACAGATAGCCGAGCGCGATCCCGATCGCGGCACCCGGCAGCATCCAGCCCAATATACCCGCATCCCAATCGCGCCGGAACGCCCATACGCCAACCACGTCCTGCACGATCAGGATCGGCAGCAGGATCGCAGCCGCGCGTACCGGTGAGATCGCCATCGCCAGCAGCGGCAGCGACAGCGCGCCAAGCCCGACAAAGCCACCCTTGGACAGGCCGAGCAGCAACACCGCTGGAATCGCCAGCGCGTAGAAGAAAGCGCTCTCGTTCAAGGGGAAACGGGGGTTGCCTGCTGTGTTGCGGCGCGCACGCCGGCATGGCCGCGGCGTTTGAGTTCGGCCTTCAGCGCTTCAGGGCTTGGTGCGACCAGAAAGCCGAAGCTGACGGTCCCGCCCTTGGTTTCCACCACATGGTGCAGCCGGTGCGCCTGAATGATGCGCTTCATATAGGCCGATTTCGGCAGATAGCGGTGGTTGAAGCGCTTGTGGACGATCACATCGTGAAAGCCGAGATAGATGGCGCCATAGGCTGCAATCCCGGCGCCGACCCAGATCGTCCAGTCGCCCCAGCCCCATTGCACGCCGCCGAGCAACAGCGTGATCGAGGGTGCTGCGAAGATCACGAAATACAGATCATTCAGCTCCCAATGGCCGGTGCGCGGGCGGTGGTGGCTTTTATGCAGGAACCAGCCCGGCCCATGCATCAGCCAGCGGTGCGCGCCGTAAGCGAACCCCTCCATTCCGGCGACGGTGGCGATGAACAGCAGCGGGCCGATGATCCAGGACATGGACATGATATAGCGAGCCGCACACGCAATGGCGAGCGATGCGCGTGCCTACGGGGTGGATTCGCGCGGGCGGCTGTGCTTAAGGCCACTCTATCCCCGATCTTCGAAAGGCACGCAGCCCATGAACATCCATGAATATCAGGCCAAGGAAGTCCTCGCGAAATTCGGCGTGCCGGTGCCCGCGGGTTTCGCTGCGCTGACCGTAGAAGAGGCTGTCGCCGCCGCCGCCAAGCTTCCTGGGCCGCTCTACGTGGTCAAGGCGCAGATTCACGCCGGTGGCCGCGGCAAGGGCAAGTTCAAGGAACTCGGGCCTGATGCCAAGGGCGGTGTCCGCCTCGCCAAGACGCTCGACGAGGTGCGCGCTGCGGCAACCGACATGCTCGGCAACACGCTCGTGACCGTGCAGACCGGCGAACATGGCAAGCAGGTCAACCGCCTGTACATCACCGACGGTGTCGACATCGCCAAAGAATTCTACCTGGCATTGCTCGTCAACCGCGCCACCGGTCGCGTGTCGATGGTCGCCTCGACCGAAGGCGGCATGGACATCGAGACCGTCGCGCATGAGACGCCCGAGAAGATCCACGCGATCGACATTGATTGCGCAACCGGCTTCCAGCCGCATCATGGCCGCGCCGTGGCCGCCGCGCTCGAACTGAAGGGCGATCTCGCCAAGCAGGCCGCCAGCGTCGCGTCCAAGCTGTATGACGCCTTCCTCGGCACCGATGCCGAGCAGATCGAAATCAACCCGCTCGCCGTCACCGACGACAACAAGCTCGTTGTGCTCGACGCCAAGGTCGGCTTCGACGGCAATGCGATGTTCCGCCACAAGGATCTGCTCGAACTGCGCGACGAGACCGAGGAAGATCCGGCTGAGCTCGAAGCCTCCAAGTATGACCTGGCCTATATCAAGCTCGACGGCGACATTGGCTGCATGGTCAACGGCGCAGGCCTCGCGATGGCGACGATGGACATCATCAAGCTCAACGGCATGTTCCCGGCCAACTTCCTCGACGTTGGCGGCGGCGCCAATAAGGAGAAGGTGACGGCTGCGTTCAAGATCATCCTCAGCGATCCGAACGTGAAGGGCATTCTGGTCAACATCTTCGGCGGCATCATGCGCTGCGACATCATCGCCGAGGGGATCGTCGCGGCGGCCAAGGAAGTGAACCTGTCGGTGCCGCTGGTGGTTCGTCTCGAAGGTACCAACGTTCAGTTGGGCAAGGACATCCTGGCCAATTCCGGCCTGGCGATTGTGCCTGCCAACGATCTGGGCGATGCCGCCAAGAAGATCGTCGCTGAGGTGAAAAAGGCTGCGTGAGCGATAGCGGCTCCAGCGATGGCGGCTGCCGATGCGGAGAAATCCGTTTCAAGGTGTTTGGCGACCCGCTGATCACTATGGCCTGCCATTGCCGGGGCTGCCAGCGAATGACTGCCAGCGCTTATTCGGTCAGCGCCTTCTACCCGGCCGACCGTTTCGAAGTGTTGGCGGGCGAGCCGGTGGCGGGGGCGCTGCGGGGACCGCAGCGTCACCTCTATTGCCCGTCCTGCTTGAGCTGGGTGTTCACACGCCCCGAGGGCATGGACGATTTCGTAAATGTCCGATCGACGTTGCTCGACTCGCCCCCAAGTGATGCGCCGTTCATCGAGACGGTGACCGCAGAAGCCCTGCCCTGGGCGCGGATTGGCGCTGCACATGCATTTGAGGGGTTTCCACCCCGAGAGCAGTTCCCGGCCCTCATTGGAGAATTCATCGCGGCGCGCGCCAATGCAACATCGGTGTGATCGATTGCTTGATCTTTTCGCGCGACATCGCCACATCTGCATTGGATTGACGTAAACGTAAAGAACCGTTCGGAGAGCGTGCAATGAAGGTGCTGGTCCCGGTCAAGCGCGTGCTTGACTATAATGTGAAGCCCCGCGTGAAGGCGGACGGGACGGGGGTCGACCTCGCCAACGTCAAGATGAGCATGAACCCGTTCGACGAAATCGCCGTCGAAGAGGCGATCCGCCTGAAGGAAAAAGCGGGCGTTACCGAGATCGTCGTCGTGTCGATCGGCGAGCAGAAGGCGCAGGAAACGCTGCGCACCGCGCTCGCCATGGGCGCCGACCGCGCGATCCTGATCGTGTCCGAAGACAAGGTCGAGCCGCTCGGCGTCGCCAAATTGCTTGCCAAGATCGTCGAGGAGGAACAGCCCGACCTCGTCATCCTCGGCAAGCAGGCGATTGATGACGACAACAACCAGACCGGCCAGATGCTCGCCGGGCTGCTCGGTCGCGGCCAGGCGACCTTCGCGTCTAAGGTCGAGCTGTCGCCCGGCACCGTCGTGGTGACGCGCGAAGTCGATGGTGGTGCCGAGACCGAATCGCTGCCGCTGCCCGCGATCATCACGGTCGATCTGCGCCTCAACGAGCCGCGTTACGCCTCGCTTCCCAACATCATGAAGGCCAAATCCAAGCCGCTCGCGCAGAAAACCCCGGCCGATTACGGCGTCGATGTCAGCCCGCGCCTGACCACGCTCAAGGTGGTGGAGCCGCCCAAGCGTTCGGCGGGGATCAAGGTCGCCGATGTCGATGAACTGGTGGCCAAGCTCAAGGCAATGGGAGTCGCAAAGTGAAGACGCTCGTTTGGGTCGAACATGATGGCGCATCCGTGAAGGACGCCACCCTCTCCACCGTCACCGCCGCTGCCAAGCTGGGTGAAGTCCATCTGCTCGTCGCCGGCCAGGGCGTCGGCGCAGTGGCCGAGGCCGCCGCGAAGATCGCGGGCGTCGGCAAGGTGCATGTCGCGGACGATGCGGCCTATGCCCATGCGCTGGCTGAAAACGTCGCGCCTTTGGTCGCCAAGCTGATGGAAACGCATGACGCGTTCCTCGTGCCCGCTACCACCAACGGCAAGAACATTGCGCCGCGCGTCGCCGCCTTGCTCGACGTGATGCAGATTTCGGACATCCTCTCGGTCGAGAGCGAAGATACCTTCACGCGCCCGATCTATGCCGGCAACGCCATCGCCACGGTGCAAACCCGCGATGCCAAGAAGGTCATTTCGGTGCGCGGCACTGCCTTTGAAAAGGCCGCGACCGAAGGCGGCACGGGCACGATCGAAGCGGTTGCCTCGACCGGCGATGCGGGTGTGTCGACCTATGTCGGTTCGGAAATCGCCAAGTCGGAGCGGCCCGAGCTGACCTCGGCCAAGATCATCGTTTCCGGCGGGCGGGCGCTCGGGTCGAGCGAGCAATTCCATGCCGTGATCGATCCGCTTGCCGACAAGCTCGGCGCGGGCGTCGGCGCCAGCCGCGCTGCCGTCGATGCGGGCTATGCGCCCAACGATTATCAGGTCGGCCAGACCGGCAAGATCGTCGCCCCGGAAGTCTATGTCGCGGTCGGCATTTCGGGGGCGATCCAGCATCTGGCGGGGATGAAGGACAGCAAGACCATCATCGCCATCAACAAGGACGAAGATGCGCCGATCTTCCAGGTCGCCGATCTCGGCCTGGTAGGCGATCTGTTCAAGATCGTGCCGGAGCTGACCGAAAAGCTCTGATTGTCCGCATGTCGAAACAAAGACGGGCGCTCCACACGGAGCGCCCGTCTTCGTTTGGAGGGATCAGGCGGCCTTCGTGCGTGGCGCGATGTAGCGCAGCACAATATAGCCTGCGATCGCCGACAGGATCGATCCGCCGAGCACGCCGATCTTGACCGAATCCTGCACCTGCGCGTCGCCCGGAAAAGCCAGGCCGCCGATGAACAGGCTCATCGTGAAACCGATTCCGGCGAGCAGGCCGACTCCGTAAAGCTGCATCCAGCGCATCCCCTTGGGGCGCTTGGCGATCCCGAGACGCTCGGCGATGGCCACACCGCCGACGATCCCGGCTTGCTTGCCGAGGAACAGACCTCCCGCAATGCCCAGCACCAGCGGATCGCCCAGCGTTGCGGCGGATACGCCCAGCAGCGACACCCCCGCATTGGCAAAGGCGAACAGCGGCACGATGCCGAACGCCACCCACGGCGACAGCGCATGTTCGAGCCGGTGGAGCGGCGAATGCGCGGCATCGGGCGCGCCGGGTGAGGTGGCGACCGGGATCAGCGCGGCGGTGATCACGCCCGCGACGGTGGCGTGCACGCCCGACAGCAGCACCAGCCACCACAGGCCGACAAAGCCGAGCAGATAGGGCCACAAGGCCACCACCCCGCGCCGGTTGAGCGTGAACAGGATCAGCACCGTACCCGCCGCGCCCGCCAGCGCGATCCAGTCGATACCGTGGCTATAGACAAGCGCGATGATCGCCACCGCGCCGCAATCGTCGACGATCGCCACGGTGGTGAGGAACAGCTTCAGCGCCGGGCTGACGCGCTTGCCGAGCAGCGCCAGCACGCCAATCGCAAAGGCGATGTCGGTGGCCGCCGGAATCGCCCAGCCGGGGCTAAGCGCAGGGGCACCGCCGGTAATGGCGAGAAACACCAAGGCCGGCATCGCCATCCCCGCGCCCGCCGCGATGATCGGCAAGCGCCGCCGCGCGGGGCTCGCCAATTGCCCGTCGACCAGCTCGCGTTTGATCTCGAGGCCAACCAGCAGGAAGAACACCGCCATCAGGCCGTCATTGATCCACAAATGCACTGTCATCGGCCCGATGGCAGGAGCGAGTACCGGCCCCGTCTCATGGTGCAGGAAGGCGAAATACGCGTGCGCGAGCTCCGAATTGGCGAAGATCAGCGCGAACGCCGCCGCCGCCATCAACACCATGCCGCCTGCCGCTTCCTGGGCGAGGAAGGTGCGGAGCGCCGAACGGATGTTCCGCGCTACGCGGCGCGATGTGCTGGAATTGGTCATGCCGCAGCCTAGCGGCACGGGGCGCTGCGGGGAACCGAAACCGGAGCCGTTCGGGGGTTTTACCCCGCCGCGCGGGCAAAGGCGGCGGCGTCGGCGACTTGGGCGTCGCTGGGGGTGACGCCGGTATAGAGCACGAACTGGTCGAGCGCCTGCAAGGTCGCGATTTCGGTGCCGGTGATGATCCGCTTGCCGGCCATTTGCGCGGCGCGCAGCAGCCGTGTTTCCGGCGGATATTGCACCACGTCGATGACGATTTGGCTCGCCGCGATCATCGCCTCGGGAAAGGCGAGCGCGTCGGCGTCGCCGCCCGCCATGCCGATCGGCGTGACGTTGATCAGCAACGGCGCACCCGCCGCGCCAAGATCGGCCTGCCAGCGAAAGCCGTAGCGCGTCGCCAACGCCTGTCCCTGCTCGGCGTTGCGCGCGACGATCGTGCCGTCGCGAAACCCGCTATTGCAGAGTGCCGCGACCACCGCCTTGGCCATGCCGCCCGATCCGCGCAGCACGAACGGCGTCGCGGGGTCGATATCGGCGATCAGCCGCACCACCGCCGCATAATCGGTATTGTGCCCGGTCAGCGTGCCCTCATCGTTGACGATGGTATTGACGCTGTCGATCGCGGCGGCGGAGGGGGCGATTCCGTCGAGCAGCGGGATCACCGCTTCCTTGAACGGCATCGAGATCGCGCACCCGCGAATGGCGAGCGCGCGAATGCCGCGCACCGCGCCCTCCAGATCGCGCGTCGAAAACGCCTTGTAGACGAAATCGAGCCCGAGCAGCTCATAGAGCCGGTTGTGGAAGCGCGTCCCGAAATTGCCCGGGCGTGCCGATAGCGACATGCACAGCCGCGTCTCGCGCCCGATCAGCGGTTTGGTGGGCATGGGCGGCGTCCTCCTCAGTCCGCCAGCGCTTCCGCGATCAGCGTGCGGGTGTTGTCGATGCCGTACAGCGCGATGAAGCTGCCCATGCGCGGGCCTTGGGCGGAGCCGAGCAGCGTTTCGTACAGCGCCCCGAACCACGCCCGCAGCGGATCGAACCCGCCTTCATTGCCGATCGCATAGACGATGTTCTGCAAATCGACCGCCGAGGCATCGGCGGGCGCGGCGGCGAGCTCGCGATCGAGCCGTTCGAGCGCGGCCACCTCGATCCCCTCCGGCTTGCGGCGCTGGAGCGTCGGCGCGACGTAATCGCGGTTATAGGCGAGCGCATGATCAACGAGTCTTGTTAACTCGTCTTCTACGTAAGACATACCCTTTGAAACGACGAGCCTATCTCTAGAAATGGCTTCTTCCAAAGATTCTCCAAAGTACTTTCCTAGGTAATTTAGTACCTGCTGTCGGGTAGCATGCGGGCCAAGCACACCGACCAAATTCAAAAGCAAACCGAAGGTCACAGGCGGTTGTCCGGCAGGCACATCCCCAGCGTGAATGTGATGGACTGGATTTCCCAATTTTTGCTCGACAGGCTGATTCCACCAACTTTCGCGGAACTGGAAATAGTCGTCCACCGCGCGCGGAATGACGCCGATGTGCAGCTGCTTGGCCTTTTTCGGCTCGCGATAGGCGAAGAAGGCCAGGCTTTCCTGCGTGCCGTAATCGAGCCACTGCTCCAGCGTCAGGCCATTGCCCTTGGACTTGGAGATCTTCTCGCCCTTTTCGTCGAGGAACATCTCGTAGATCAGCCCCTCGGGCGGGCGACCGCCGAGCACGCGCGCGATCTTGCCCGACTGCACGCCGCTGTCGATCAGGTCCTTGCCGTACATCTCATAATCGACGCCAAGCGCGACCCAGCGCATCGCCCAATCGACCTTCCATTGCAGCTTGGCCTGCCCCCCCAGCACCGATTGCACCAGCACTTCGCCATCGCTGTCGGTGAAGCGGATCGTGCCCTCTTCGACATTCACGACCTCGACCGGGACTTGCAGCACGATCCCGGTCTTGGGGCTGATCGGCAGGATCGGCGAATAGGTCGCGGCGCGCTCCTTGCGCAGCGTCGGCAGCATCACGCCCATGATCGCCTGATAGTGGCGCAGCACGCCCTTCAGCGCATCGTCAAACACGCCCGCTTCATATTGCGAGGCGGAGGAGATGAATTCGTATTCGAAGCCGAAGCGATCGAGGAAGTCGCGCAGCATGGCGTTGTTGTGGGCGGCGAAGCTTTCGAACTTCTCGAACGGATCGGGAATGCGGCTGAGCGGCTTGCCGAGGTTTTCGGTCAGCATCGCCTGGTTGGGCACGTTGTCGGGGACCTTGCGCAGGCCATCCATATCGTCGCTGAACTCGATCAACCGCGTCGGCGCATCGGTCAGCGTCTGGAAGGCGTGACGCACCATCGTCGTGCGCAGCACTTCGTTGAACGTGCCGATATGCGGCAGACCCGACGGGCCATAGCCGGTCTCGAAGATGATCGGTGCGCCACCCGGCTTGCCCTCGGGATAGCGTTTCAGCAGTTTGCGCGCTTCCTCATACGGCCAGGCTTTGGAATCGAGGGCGGCGGTGCGGAAAACGTCGGTCATAAGCGGGGGCGTAGCGCATGGGTGCGGCGCGGCACAACCTCCATCGGGCGGTATGTGCCGCAAGGGGCGGTTGAAGGTTGCCCTTTCGTTCCGGCTCGCGCACTGTCGGCGCGATGTCGCCGCTCCCCGATCTTGCGCTGCCCTATCCGGCGCTGCACGCCAGCCATAGCGGTATCTGGATTTCGGATCAGGACGGCACGCGACCGATCGGGCGGGGGGAGGCGATCCGGATTGCCGCCGATACGCCGGTGATCCTGCTCAATGCCGCCTTGGTCGGGCAGCGGCTGGGCTATGCGGATCTGTCGGGGCTCGATCTGCTCGAACTGTTCGCCTTTCTGTGCCCGGCGCGCTTCATGGTGCCGACGCCGCGCGGGCTTGCGCGCGTGACCGGGCTGACGCCGCCCGCGGCCGATGCGGAAGTCGCGACCTTCCTGCGCGCAGCCGCCGGGGCATTGCTCGGCATGATCGAGGGCGAGTGGCCCGAACGCGAGGGCGCGTGGACGGCGGCGCAGTCGCTGTTTCGGCTGCGCTGGACCTGGGCACCGGTGCTGACCCAGCGTTTGAAAAAGCCCCAGACGGCCGAACGCTGGCTGTTCACCAAGCTCGGCGAATGGTCGGAGGGCGCGCCGCGCGCGCAGCCGCGCACCGTCACGCTGGAAGCGGACGAAACGCAGGCGCGGCTCGCCCGCTTGACCGGCAGCACCGCCGAGCAACGGCCAGGTCAGCGGGCTTATGCGCAGGCGGCGCGCGAGGCGTTTGGGCCGCGCATGGCGGCGGGGATGCCCAATATGGTGCTTGCCGAAGCCGGCACCGGCATCGGCAAGACGCTCGGTTATCTCGCGCCCGCTTCGCTCTGGGCCGAGAAGGCCGATGGCGCGGTGTGGGTGTCGACCTTCACCAAGGCGCTGCAGCGGCAATTGGGGCATGAAAGCGCGCGGCTCTTTCCCGATGCGACAACCCGCCGGGCGAAGGTGGTGACGCGCAAGGGCCGCGAGAATTACCTGTGCCTGTTGAACCTGGAGGATGCGCTGCAAGGCGGTTTCGCCGGGCGGGCCGCGATCCTCGCGCACCTGGTCGCGCGCTGGGCCGCTTATAGCGCGGACGGCGATATGGTCGGCGGGGATCTGCCGGGCTGGTTACCCACGCTGTTCCGCCGCAACGGCGCGACCGCGCTCACCGACCGGCGCGGCGAGTGCGTCTATGCCGGTTGTCCGCATTACCGCAAATGCTTCATCGAAAAGGCAGCGCGCGCGAGTGCCGATGCCGATCTGGTCATCGCCAACCATGCGCTGGTGATGGTCAATGCCGCGCGCGGGCGCGAATCGAATACGCGCCCGACGCGCTATGTGTTCGACGAGGGGCATCATCTGTTCGATGCCGCCGACGCGATGTTCTCGACCGCGCTGACCGGTGCCGAGACGATCGAGCTCAGGCGTTGGGTGCTCGGCCCCGAATCGGGCGGGCGCGGGCGGCGGCGCGGGCTCGCGGCGCGGCTGTCCGATGTGGCGAGCTATGACGAGGGCGGCGCGCGCGCGATCGCCGATGCAGTGAACGCGGCGCAGGCGCTGGCGAGCGATGGCTGGTTGCAGCGCCTAGGCGAAGGTGCGCCGTTCGGGCCGATCGAGGCGCTGCTGGCGGCGGTGCGCGGGCTCACCTATGCCCGCGCCGAATCGGGGCGCGATCCGGGCGGCGATGCCGGTTATGGCCTGGAGACCGAGCTGGCCGAGCCCGATCCCGGCTTGATCGAGGCGGCTGGCCCGGCGGCGGAAGCGCTGGATGCGTTGGTGCGCCCGCTGGTGGCGCTTGGGCGGCGACTCGAGGCGGTGCTCGACGAAGCACCCGACTGGATGGATGGCCCGGCGCGCGCGCGCATCGAAGGGGCGATCGCCTCGCTTGGCTGGCGCGCCGAGACGGTGGCGGCGTGGCTGTCGCTGCTCGCGCGGATTGGCGGCCCCGCCTCGCCCGATTTCGTCGACTGGATGGCGGTCGATCGCGTCGAGGGGCGCGATTATGATGTCGGGCTGCACCGCCACTGGCTCGATCCGACGCGGCCCTTTGCCGAAACCGTGCTGAAACCCGCGCATGGCGTGCTGGTAACCTCGGCGACGTTGCGCGGCGGCGGCGATTGGGATGTGGCCGAGGCGCGCACCGGGGCGACGCATCTGCTGCGCGGCGCAAGCCGGTTCGAGGCGGCGTCGCCGTTCGATTATGCGAGCCAAGCCGAAGTGCTGATCGTCACCGATGTGAAGCGCGGCGACATGGGCGCGCTCGCCAATGCTTATGCGCGGCTCGGCGTGGCGAGCGGCGGCGGAATGCTCGGGCTGTTCACCGCGATCCGGCGGTTGCGCGGCGTCCATGCGCGCATCGCCGACCGGCTCGCCCGCGAGGGATTGCCGCTCTACGCCCAGCATGTCGATCCGATCGATACCGGTACATTGGTCGATATTTTTCGGGATGATCCGGCGGCCTCGTTGCTTGGCACCGATGCGCTGCGGGACGGTGTCGATGTGCCGGGCCGGTCGCTACGGATGGTGGTGATGGAGGGGGTGCCCTGGCCCAAGCCGACCGTGCTGCACGCCGCGCGGCGTCTGGCAGGCGGCGGCAGCGGCTATGATGACCGCATCGTGCGGGCACGGCTGGCGCAGGCGTTCGGACGCTTGATTCGCCGCGCCGACGATCACGGCGTGTTCATCTTGCTCTCGGCAGCAATGCCCTCGCGACTGCTGACGGCCTTCCCGCCGGGCGTGACGATCACCCGCGTTACGCTCGATGAAGCGGTGGCGCGTGCAGCAGCGCTTCCCTCCGCCGCGCAAACGGGGCATGAGGCGCGCGAAACCGCCTGACGGAGATCCGCATGACCGCCGGCACCAAGACGCTGACGTTGCTCCGCCACGCCAAATCGGGGTGGGACGATCCTGCGCTCCGCGATTACGACCGCGCCCTCAACGCGCGCGGCAAGCGCGCCGCCGCGTTGATCGGTGGCTATCTGCGCAGTGGTGGCGCGGTGTTCGATCACATCATCGCCTCGCCCGCGCTCCGTGTGGTGGAGACGCTGGCGCAGGTCGAAACGGGCTATGGCCGGACGCTTGCGCCCGAGTGGGATCGGCGGATCTACCTCGCCTCGGCGGTGACCCTGCTCGATATCGTCCACGAATTTTCCGAGGATAGCGCGCGGGTCCTGCTGGTCGGCCACAATCCCGGGCTGGAGGATCTGGCGATGCTGCTGGTGCCGAATTCGGACGAGCCCGCGCGCGTTGCGCTCGAGGCAAAATATCCGACCGCGACCATCGCCGAACTCGCATTCGAAGGAAGCTGGGCCGATCTGGCGGCGGGCGGCGCGCGGCTGGTGCGCTTCGTGCGTCCGCGCGATCTTGATCCGGCATTGGGGCCCGAAGAGGATTAATCCCTCGCCAGCAGCCCCTTCAAACCGGCCAATGCTCCCGCTGGCTTGGCCTCTTCCTCGCTGATCACCCCCGCCGCGCGCAGCGCCGCCGCCGCATTGGGCCCGCGCGGGAACGGGTCGAGCGCCAGTGCCATCGTCTCCGCCGCCGCTTCGCCCAGATCGATCGCCGCGCCATCATAAGGCATGGTGTCGAGCGCATCGAGGTCGAGTTCAATCTCCTCCTCGGCGGCGGCTTCCTGCTCGGTGACGAAGCGCAAGGCGACGTCTTCGCTGACGGTGACGGGCAACGGCTCCTCGGTCACCGAGCACGCCTGCACCACCGCCGCGCGCACTTCGCCGCGCGCCACCACGCCCGCCGCATCGCGCTGCACGCGGAAGGTGGCCTCCAGCCGATCGACCGCGAGCAGACCAAAACGCTCGGCGAGCGCGCCACGCTCGGCCGCATTGGCGGTGATCGAGACGCTGCGGGCACCCTCGCCAATCGTATCGATTCGCTCCAGGCGCGAAAATTCGGGGGCCGTCATGGCAAGTCTCCAGCAATCACCGCAGCAGCGGGGGTAGCCGCGAGCGCGTCTCGAAAGGCGATCAGCGCGGCTTGGGTATGCGCCAGCGCGGCTGGGGTGGGGGCGATACCGCGATAGAGGTTGCGCTGCAGCGCCGTCGCAAGATCCCCGAGCGCCAGCCCGTCGCGATACGCGCCCAGCCGCCCGCCGAGCATGCTCATCATCTTGCCGATATGCTTGCCAACGCCAATGTCGCCAATGCCGCTTTCGCGCAATTGCCCGTCCATGTCGGTGACGAAACGCTCGGTCAGGCGCGCGCTGACGGCGGCGGACCCGGCGTCGCCCTCCAGCCGCAACAGCACCAGCGCCAGCACCGCCGCCACCATATCGAAGCGCCCGTCGAGCGTATCGGGCACGCCGCCCGCCTCATACCAATGTGGCGCGCGGGCGCGTTCGATCACGCTAGTATACAGCCGCAGCGCGACCGTATCGCGCTCCCCGCCCAGCAATCTGGTAAGCCAGCCCAAAACCTTGTTCCCCATGCGCCCTTGTTTGGCCGCGTTTCCCGGCATATTGAGGCTCCCTGTCCGCGATGCAATGCGTCTCGGAGCTTTGCGTGCCTGTGGAGAGTGTCGATGAGCCCCAAGTCCGTCCGCCTGATGACGGCCGCCGCCCTCGCCACCAGTGTGTTCGGGGCCAGCGCCTGCGTTCCGCTGAAGGGACATCAGGGCTATGTCATCGATTCCGATCTGGTGAATTCGGTCCAGGCGGGCACCGATAATCGTCAATCGGTGCTCGCGGTGCTCGGCAAGCCGACCTTCACCAGCGAGTTCAACCAGGGCGACTGGTATTATATTTCGCGCGATGTCCGCAATTTCGCGTACAACAATCCGCATGTGCACGATCAGGTGACGCTGCGCATCAGCTTCGATTCGCGCGGTGTCGTGTCAGCGGTGCGGCGCTCGGGGGCCGAGCAGGTCGCGTCGATCAGCCCATCGGGCAAGACCACGCCGACCTTGGGCAAGAAGCGCAGCTTCTTCGACGAACTGTTCGGCAATATCGGCACGGTCGGCGCGATCGGCGGCGGTCAGGGCGGCAACAACAACACCGGTGGCCGCGATACGCCGTAACGGCGGCGATACGCTTTTGCGACAACCCTGACAGATCGCTGTCACTGGCGTTCGTAAAGCGTTCAGGGCGCCTTTGCCAAATTCCTTTGCATGGCTCGACCTTTTGATCCGGTCGAGCCAGATATGGAGGATATGATGCGCAAATTCATTGCCACCGCGTTGCTCGCCGCAACCCTGGTGCCCGTTGCCGCCAGCGCCCAATCGAACGAAGAGCTGCGCCGGGATCGGCAAGACATCCGGCGCGACCAGCGCGATCTTCGCGACGCGCGCCACGAGTATCGGGAAGACGTACGCGATCGGGAGCGTGCGTGGGGCCGCGATGACTGGCGCGGCTGGCGTGATCGCAACCCGAATTGGTATGCGCGCGGCCGCTGGGAAGCTCCGTTCCGCTATACCGCCTTCCGCCCCGGCCTGCGCATCGGCGCGCCTTATTATGGGCCGCGCTACATCATCGCCGATCCGTGGCGCTATCACCTGCGTCGCCCGGCTTATGGCCAGCAGTGGATCCGCCATTATGACGACGTGATCCTGGTCGATACGCGGCGCGGGTATGTCATCGACGTGATCCGCGGCTTTTATCGCTAAACCGTATCGCATCGGCCGCGCCCCTTGGCGCGGCCGGTGTTTCAGCGAATCGTGAACATCACTTGGTCGACCACGCGCCCGCCGACATCGGTCAGGCGCAGGCGGTGCGTGCCCGGGCCTGCAATGATCTCGGGCTGCGAATCGGCAGCCCCGATGTCGGTCTTGTCGAGCCACAAGCGGTGTGCGGTCACCGCCCCCGAGACATCGACCGCAAGCCGTTGCCGGTCATGCGGAATGTCCGGGTCGATCGCATAGACGCTGCCTGAGACCGGATTGGTGATGCGTGGGCGGCGCGATTCGTCGGGGGCAAAGGCGATGTGGTTCTGCCCGGTCCCGGCCAGGAAATATTCGGTGCGTGGCTGTTCGATCGCGCCCGCAAAGGTGATCGAGCGCGCTTCCACGCCCGCCGGGCGCGGCGGCGGGGCACCGCGCTCCTCGGCGTTGAGAGACAGCATGATGTCGCGCCACACCGGTGCCGCGCCGCTGACGCCCGACACTGCGCGCATCGAATCCCCCTCCAAATTGCCGACCCACACGGCGACCGTGTATTTCTGCGTGAAGCCGATGCACCAATTGTCGCGCAGCGCCTTGCTCGTTCCCGTCTTCACCGCCGCCCAGAAGGGCAAATGCAGCGCCGAATCGAGCCCGAAGGTAACCGCGCGGGCATTGGCATCGGCCATCATGTCGGCAACGATCCATGCTGCTTGCTGGGTGGTGACCGCGCGGGGCGCGGTGTGGGGCGCATCGAGGGTCAGTCGCAGCGGCGACCAGCGCCCGCCTTGCGCAAGGCTGCGGTAAGCATCAGCCTGTTCGAGCAAGGTGACTTCGGCCGATCCCAAAGCAAGCGAATAGCCGTAATAAGCGCCATCCTCGACCAGCCCGCGATAGCCCGTATCCCATAGCCGGTCGCGAAACGGATCGACCCCGACGAGCAGCAAGGTGCGGACGGCAGGCACGTTGAGCGACCCCGCCAGCGCCGAACGCGCCGACACCGGCCCCTTGAAACCGCGATCGTAATTTTGCGGCACGTACAGGCCCGACGCGGTGTCGAGCTGCACGGGGGAATCATCGAGGATCGAGGCTGGGGTCAGATACCCCTTCTCGATCGCCTGGGCGTAGAGAAACGGCTTCAGCGTCGATCCCGCCTGGCGATAGCTGTTCGCGCCATCGACCGCAGGCGCGGTCGATGCCCCACCGATGCCGCCGACATAGGCCAGCACGTCGCCGCTGGCATTGTCGATCACCACCACCGCGCCATCGCGCGCGCGCGCGCCGCCAAGGCCCTGCAACTGCCGCTTCAACGCGACGATGGCGAGCGTCTGGATGCGGCGATCGAGCGTGGTGGTCACCTTCAGCCCGGGTTTGGTCAGCAACCGGTCCGACAGATGCGGGGCGAGCCCCGGATCGAGCGCGAGACTGCGCGCGGGCCCGAGCATCGAGGCCGCTTCCCCGGCAAAGCGGCCGCAGTCCTGCTCGTGCGACACGGCGCAGGCACGCCGCGCGACGGTCCCGGCATCGGCCTGCGGATCGGGCAGTAGCGCCGCCAGCAGCAGCGCGTCATCGCGCGCGAGCGCGTCGGGCGTCTTGCCGAACAGCCCGAGGGCGGCGGCACCGATACCCTGCGCTTCGCCGCGAAACCCGGCCAGATTGAGATAGGCCTCGAGGATTTGCTCCTTCGACCAACGCGATTCGAGCGCCCAGGCGGCGCGCATCTGGCGGATCTTGTCCCAGAAATGGCGCTGACCGGGGGCGGCGAGATCGGGCGCGAGGAAACCGGCGACCTGCATCGACAGCGTGCTCGCCCCGCGCGCACGCTCGCCCTTGGCCTTGTCGCGCGCGACGCCAGCGAGCGCCAGCCAGTCCACCCCGCCGTGCGAGAAAAAGCGTCGGTCCTCGACCCCGACGATGGTGGTGCGCGCCACCGGGGCGACATGGTCGAGCGGGGTCCAGGCGAGGCGGCGCGCCTTGAAATCGACGCGTGCGCTGTCGATCAGCACGCCGTTCCGATCATAGAGCCACGCTTCGGACGGGTGCCATGTGGCGCGGACCTGGGCGTAAGCGGGGAGCGGCGGGGGCAGGGTTGCGTAGTCGAGCGCGACGAAGGCGAGGAGAAGGAGCGTCACCCCCGCGATGCTCGCGCCCGCCCGAGTCTTGAGCGCGGCCCAAACCTTATCGCCACCCCCGCGAACGCCGGGGCCCAGTCGCGACAGTTTCTGCAAGAGAGCGCCACGCTCGATCATTCAACGGCTCGATACTGGGCCCCGGCCTGCGCCGGGGTGGATTCAACAAAGGCTATCGCTGCACGACCGTCATCGTATCGAGCGGCAGTTGCGCACGGATCGCGGGCGAATACATCGCCTCGACCCGGCTCGGCGGCAGGTTGAAGCGCCCGGCCCCGTTCAGCCGCAGCATGTACGACGCACTGAAGGCCCCGCGCGGCACCCAGCCATAATAGGCCCGCCAGGTATCGTTGCGCCGCTCGACATAGGCCGGGACGACGCCGACCTGAATGTCCCACAGCTTGCCATCGGCATCGCGCGCCTCGAACTTGGTGCCAGGCCCCGCCTGCGCTTGCCCGGCGAGGATTTGCGACTGCCCGCCCAGATCGCCGATGATGGTTGCGCCCGCCGGGATCGGATCGTTGATCACCACCCAGTTGCGCTCGGCGCTGGCCTTGACCGTGATCGTCACCTTGACCACGTCGCCGCGCGTGAGAACACCCTTGGTGCGCGCTTGCACCACCTCGACACGGCGCTGCATTTCATAACCGGCGAACAGCGGCCTGGTCAGCGGCACCGCTGCCGATACCGAGACGGTGGCCCACGGCCCCGCGCCACCCGACTGCGCGAGTTTCAGCGGCGTCTGGGTTGTCGGCAACGCGAAGCTTGCGGTGCGTGCGGTGGCGGCAAGCGGCCAGCTCTTGCTGATCGTCTGGTTGCCCAACCCCAATGTCGTCGTGCCGATGATCGCGCTGGCGGGATAGAGCGCGCCGAACTTGCGCGCCGCTATCGTGCCCCAGGCATTGGCGGTGGTGGTGTCCCACCGTCCATGCGACTGGCGCAGCGCCACGCCGACCATCATCTTGGCGGCTTCGTCCTGCCAGCCGGGCCGTCCCAGCGTGGCGATCACGGTCTTGATCGACGCTTCATCGCCCGACGACATCAGCCACCATGGCTGGTTGCTGCTGTCGGAGAGATCGAGCCGCGTGCCTTCATACACCAGCCGCGTGCGCAACACCGCCTCGGCGGCGCTCTTCAGCGCGGGGGCATTGGCAAGGCCCTGGAGATGATCGAGCGACACGAGATAATCGGCGAGCAACGCGGTCGGCATCTCCTTTGGCGTCATGCTCAATTGGCCGAGCATTGCAGGCGTCGCGGCGCCGGCGCGGGCGAGCGCGTTGAACGCATAGACGCGCTGCCAGCGCACATCGCCATAATCCTCATGCCGCAAGCGCCCGTCGAGCACGGCCTTCAGCCCCTCGATCATCTTCGCGCGCGGCCCCGCCGGGATCGGCAATCCCGCGTCGGAGGTCATCGCCAGCACATAAGCGGTCAGCGCTTCCGAGCCGTTCAGGCTGCCCGAAGGCCAATAGCGCAGCAGGCCGTCATCCGCCTGATAGGCGGGAAGATCGCCCGCCAGCGCTTGCCACAGCCCGGCATCGCCGAGCGCCACTGCGCGCGACAGCCGCTGTTCGAAGCAATCATAGGGATAGCGCGCCATGAACTCGCGTACCCCGGCGAGCGGCGGTGCCAGCGTATCGTCAAGCCGGATATCGACCGTGCCGCGCCCGGCGATCGCGCCCGCAGGCGGCTGGATCGGGATGGTAGTGTCCGCGCCGACGCGCGCCAGCGTGCCCGCCCAGACTTCGACCGGATAGAGCGGCACCACCGCCTGATCGGTGGTGATCTGATCGACCGCCTTGCCGTTCGATGCCTTGGCGCTGACATGCCAGCGCAAGCGATCGATAGTGGCGGGCGCGGTGAGATTCCACGCAACCGGCACCGCGCCGCCTGCCGGGATCGTGACTGTCAGTGGTTTGCCCTGCGCGATGGCCGGGGTCAGGTCGACCGTTGCCGTCACCGTCATCGGCTTGTCCGAGCCGTTGCGCAGCGTGAAGCTCGACGCATAGAAATCGCCGGTGCGCACCACCGGCGGAATCCCGGCATAGATCGACAAATCCTGCGCGGTGCGCACGCTGGTCATGCCGGTGCCATAGAGTTGCGCGCCATCGGTGGCGATCGCGACCAGCTTGAACGACGACAGCGCGTCGCTGAGCGTCACCGGAATGCGGGCATGGCCGTTCTCGTCGAGCGCGACGCGGCCCTTCCACAGGATCACCGGCTGGAAATTCTCGCGGTTGAGCCCGGAGGAATCGCCGCCACCGCCGCCACCGGCCTCGACCGCTTTCTTGCCATAATGACGCTTGCCGACGACTTGGGTCTGCGCGGTCGAGGTCAGCACCGAGAGCGGGCGTTCGCCCATCAGCGCGGTCAGCACGTCCCAGCTGTCATTGGGGGCGAGTTGCAGCAGCGCCTCGTCGACCGCCGCAAAGGCGACATCGGCGGTACGCGCGGGCTTGCCGTCGGGCGTCTTCACCGCGACATCGACTTGCGCCACGTCGCGCACCGCATAGCGCGCGCGATCGGCCTTGACCGCGACTTGCAATTGATGCGCTTCCCAGCCGACCTTCACCTTGGCGATGCCGAGGCGATAGCTCGGCTTGGCGAGATCGACCAAAGCGGTCGGCTCCTGTCCCTCCGGCGGGCTGCTCGCCAGCCCAACGGATTGCGCGATGCCGTGCAGCCACGTCCAGATGCCGCTTTCGGTGCGGCCGCGCACGACCATCACGGACACGAACACGTCGGGCGCGTAACTGCCCGGCATCTTGACCTCGACCACTGGATCGGTGCCGCTGAGCTCGGTGACGAAGCTCGACAGCACGCCTTCGCGCTCGACCGTGACCAAAGCGGTCGCCTTGCGGAACGGCATCCGCACTTGGAAGCGGGCGGTGTCGCCTGCTTTATAGGCTTGCTGTTCGGGCACCACGTCCATGCGGTCGCCATTGTCGCCGCCGAACCACCAATCGTCATTGCCCGCCAGCCACACGCTTTGCGTGGCGCGCGCTTCATTGCCGTTCGCGTCCTTGGTCGTGGCGACGGCATAGACTTCGCCCGAAATGCCCGGCGCGATCTTGCACGTCGCCAGCCCCTGCGCATCGGTCGTCGCGGTGCAGCTTTGCGCAAGCTTGGTCGTCTTCATGCGGTTGTCATAGGCATAGAAGCCGCCGATCAGCCGCCGCCTGGCAGTCAGGATCTGGCGGCTATAGAGCGCGACCGAAATCGCCTGGTTGGCGATGGGCTTGCCACTGGTGTCGAGCGCGACGAAGCGCAGCCGCAAATCGTCCTGCTTCATCAGCCAGCCATCGGTTTTCACGCCCAGTTGCACAGCGCTGGGGAAGATCGGGATGCGTTTGGACGCGGTCAGCATTTCGCCATTGGCGTCCTGATAATCCATTTCGACCAGCATGTCGGTGACGCCGTCGAGTGTCTGCGGCACGGCGACGGTCTGTTTGCCGGTCCCGTCGCCACCGAGCGTGGTCGGCAGCGTCTGCGTTGGCGGGAGCGCGGTCTGCTCCTCTTCGCCATCGCCATTGAGCGGTTTGGTGCCCTCGGCGATCACCTTGCCGCCGAAGCTGTAGCTTTCATAGCCGTCGGGCTTGGTGTCATGCGCGAAATAGCCGATGCGCATGTCGACCGGCAGGTTCGATGCGCCGCCACCCGACAGATAGCCGACGAACAGATCGAGCAGCAGGTTGGCGGGGCGGATCGCGGCGTCCTTGGGGCCGGTGACGCTCGCGCGCATCGTCGGCAATTTATATTCGTCGACCTTGAACGATTGCGTGGTTTCGATTCGACGACCATCGACGATCACCGACAGGTCGTAATCGCCCATCGGCGCGCCGGCGGGGGCGGTCCACTCATTTTCGCCAATGCCATTGGCGTCGATCGTCAGCGGCAAGTCGAACTGCGTGTCGGACCCGCGATGCTGCAGCCGCAGCGTGCCGGACACTGCCGGGGCCATGCCGAAGCCATCGGCGATCGATGTACGCAGGATGTGCTTCATATGGATCGTTTCGCCCTGGCGGACGAGCATCCGGTCGAACACGGTGTGCAGCATTTCGCCGCGCGCTTGATAGCCATAGGGCAAGTCGAAATCATAGGGGCGGATGCCTTCGCCCCATGCCGTCAGCGTGAAGCTGAAATCGTCGGCGGCGCGCGCTGAGACCATCAGCGGATGGCTGCTGGTGCCTTCGCAACTGCCCCAGGTTTCGGGTTCGGGCAGGCCCGGCGGGGCATAGACGCCGCCGCTCTTGTCGGTCACGCCGCGCGCCAGCACTTGGCCGGTGCAGCTATCGCTCACGCGCACTTCGGCCCCGGCGACGGGTTTGCCGGTGTCGAGCGCGGTCACCCAGGCGAGGCTTTTGGCGCGGCCCCATTTGAAATGGACGCTCATATTGGTGACGAGCGCGGCGGCGGCGACATAGCGCGGGGCCTTGCGCCCGAGCAGCGCCTGGCCGAGCACTGGGCTCGCCAGTTCGACGACATAAAAACCGGGCTTGCCGCCGCCGAGCGGCATGCCGACCACTTCGAAATCCTTGCCCTTGCCGGGCAGGCCGATCTTCAGCGACGCGCCTTGCTTGCCGAGGATCGAGGTCGCGCCGGTGTCGTTGATGCGGACCTTGTCCTTGCCGCGCGTTTCCTCATGGCTGGCCGTGTCATCGGCATGGCCGACGGTGCGCAGCCATTCGGCGATCTTGCCGTCCGAGGCATCGATGCGCAGCGATTGCCCGGCGATGCTGAGGTTGGTGCCTTGTAGCGCAGGTTCGACATTGCGCACCGTCACCGGCAGCACGCCGCCCTGTTTGGATTCCAGAATGCCGAAGGGCGCGGCGAATTTCACCAGCGGCGGCGCGGCATCGAAGCGCACGTCGAGCGGGAAGCGTTCCGCATTGGAAAGCGCACGCCCGCTCTCGTCCTTCACGCCTGTTGGCAGCAGCAGCTTGGCGGTCTGCGATTCGGGCAGCGGGCTCTTGAAGCCGACCGAGGAGACAGTCGCCTTGCTCTTGGCGTCGCCATGCCCCGAATCCTCGGACGAATCATCGAACAGCGTCGGGGTCAGCAGCTTGCCATCGGCGGTCTGGATACGGATTTGCTTGGCGAGATCGGTCGCGACCGGCGCGGAGAAGCGTACCCATGCCTTTTCGACCGGATTGCACCCAGCTTGCGCATTGACACGGCCGCATTCGAAGCGCGCGGTGAAGGGCTTGCGCACGGTATAGTCGAAGCGCTGGTCGGCACCTGCGGTCTTGCCGCTGGCCCCGGCGATGTTGGCGCCCCACACCAACGCCATGTCGGTGCCCGGCGGCAAGGGACGGCGGCACTTCAATGCGGACACCCCGGCATAGGCCTTGGCACGCTCAGCGGCGGGCGGAATCGCAGCGGGGAGCCCGGCGCTTTCCAGGAAGTTGCGCACGTTCCAATTGTCGGTGCCCATTTCGCCCAACAGCTTGCCGGGCACATCGGCTGCGAGCACTTCGACCGGGATCTTCTCGCCAATGCCCTTGACCGCGCAATAGGCGTTGCCGGCAACCGAGGCCGGGGTGGCGGGCAGGTTGGCGGCGACCAGGAAGACCTGATCTTCCTCAATCTCGCTATCATATTGGCTCGGCAGCACGGCGCGCGCGACCGGGCCGCCGGCGTCGACCGAAAACTCCTGTTGCCCGGTCACGGCATAGCCCGACACGCTCTTCAGCCCGGAGCGCAGCTTGAACTTGCAGACGGTGCCGCCGGGTAGGCCGTTTGCAAAATCATAGACGAAGGTCTGCGGATCGACCCAGCGCCCCTGCCCGCCAACGGCGCAGGTGACGTCGAAGGGCGAAGCCGCACGCGGATCGCCCAGCGGCACGATCGGCTGGCTGAAACGCGCGGTGAAGCGTTCGATCGCGCCGTCGCCAATGCCAGGGGTGGCCAGGATGACTTGCGGGCTGGAGTCGCCAAAAGCGGTGATCGGAGCCAGCGCCAAAGCGAGCAGTGCGACTCGGAACGCGAGCTTCATCGAATCCTCCCCAAGACCTTATTGCATGCTATAAAGCGACGAACCGTGCTAGTACAGCGACGAATGGTGACGGCGTGATGACAGCTTGCTACGCCGTCACAGCTGTTAGACACTCCGTGTAGATCGACTCGGGGGGCCGGTCGAGGGGAGGAACGCTCTTGGGGGGAGAGTGGATTATCGCCGCGCTGGACGCGGTCGCGCGCGAGACGATGCTGTTCGCCGCGCTTGGCTTTCTCGTCGGTGGCCTCGATGATGTCGCGGTCGATGTTGCGTGGATGGGGACGCGGCTGTGGCGGCGGTCGGACGGGTTGCCCGCCACGCTGGAGGGCTACACCCGGCGGGTGCCGCGTCGGATCGCGGTGTTCGTCGCCGCCTGGGACGAAGCGGGCGTTATCGGCGCGATGTTGCGGACATGCCTCGCACGCTTCGACCATCCCGACTACCGCATCTATGTCGGCACCTATCCCAATGATCTTCCGACCATCGCCGCCGTCGCGGAAGTCGCGGCGGACGATGACCGGATCCGGTTGGTGATCGGCCCGAACGATGGACCGACGACCAAGGCCGATTGCCTGAACGCGCTATGGGCGACGCTGCTGCGCGATGAGCACCGTGAGCAGATTCGCGTGGCGGCGGTCGAACTGCACGATGCCGAGGACATGGTGCATCCGGGCGAATTGCGCGTGATCGATGCGCTGATCGGGCGCTATGCCGCCGTACAATTGCCGGTCTTGCCGTTGGTGGATGGCAAAGCGCGGCTCGTATCGGGCCATTATGCGGACGAGTTTGCGGAAGCGAATTCGCCGCTAACAGTACATTTCCGACTCACTGCTTCGCAGGCGATCGGCTGAGCGGGAGGAAGTTCAGATTTCGCGGTAGTGACTTGATGTCTTTGGGAATATCGCGGCACCGTTTGGCCTTACCCCACACTTTTCCCCACACTCGGGGTGAGATTTAATGGAGTGATGCGACACGACTCGCGTCCGCTTTGCGCCTCATATCGGACGTTTTGCGGTCTCCTTGGCACTCCCAAAAGCCGACATCCGTTTCCACATCCGCGATCGACATCATCGGGTGGAAATCGGCCCGGCCGCTTTCGGGCGGCGCTTGCCGTAACCAGCCCTTCATTTATGCGGTAGCGCAGGGGGCTTGATCTCCGTCAAGGCGGAGTGCGTTCAGCCTGTTGACAGTCGATGAAGTAGGCACGCTCGAAGCCTGCCACGCAGTGGTCGCGTTAGACGGGGAGTGTGCTGACGCGGACGAAGGACACGCGCTTCGCCGGTTCTTGTACAATCTTTCTGGCAGGGGACGCATCTAGTTCTCCACGACGGGCACCGGCGCAACGCTCAGTCGACCAACCATTCAGCATACGCGTCAACGTCGATCATCGGAACGGTCCCGCTGAACTGAAGCATGT
>NZ_JH584235.1:2323133-2373851 GCF_000241465.1 Sphingomonas echinoides ATCC 14820 | reverse complement strand
GGTCAGTGATCCGCACACGCGGCAGCATCGCGTAGAGACGGGCCTTCAGTGCCTCGGCATCGTCCGACGGGGATCGCCGGATCGGCGAGATCAGCAACTGCCCGCGCTCGATCGTCACATCGACCAATTCGCCCGTCGCCGCTGCCCGTTCCACCTCGGTCATGCGCCGGGTCAGCAGGGTACGACGTTCCTCATACCATTCGGCAAAACCGGACGGCACGGCCAGGCGCAGGTTGCCATCGGCGCGCATCGTGTCGAACGCAGGGGTCGGCAGCAGGTAATCGTCGAGCGTGCGATAGGCGCGACTGCCGTCCACCCAGATGCTGCCGGAGCCGAGCCGTTCGCGCAGATGGACGATCACTGCGATCTCGTAGGCGCGGCGGTCGATCGTACCTTCGGTCGGTTGGACCACCTTGCGCCAGCGCGGCTTGATGAAGCTGGTCGGCAGTCGCTTCGGCAGGACCGAGCGGCCGTCGCGGTACATCGTTCGCAGCGCCTCGATCGCGCCGAGCAGCGGGTCGCCCGACCTTGCGGTGCGGAAGGTGAAGGCGGCGAGGAAGGCCGGTGCGAACCGGCGGACCGCAGGGTAACGCTCGACCACCTCCTCCAACCCATCGTCGGCCGAGCGGGTGAGACCCTCGGCGAAGCGGATGCTGCGTTCGAACTGGTCCCAGCCCATGCGTTCGTCGATGGCGCGGAACGCATCGCGACCGGTCGCGCGGGCATCGACCAGCAGGCGACCGAGCCGCGCATGGAAGCGGGCGGTGTCCTTCAGCATCCGTGCCTGCCCGAGCAGCCGGTCGGATCGGGTGCGGTCGGCGCGGCGGAACAGCGCTCCCACCATCTTCTCGACCATGACCAGGGCGGCGTCGGTCAGCGCCGCCTCCATCTCGATCATGGAGGCGACCAGCATGGCAAGCCGGCGCGGACGTTCGAGGCGGCGAAAGTGCTGCGCGGTGATGATGCCGGCGGTCCGTGCGATGACGGCGTAGCGAGCGGCATGGATACGCCGCGCCCGATCGGCTGTGATCCCGATGCCGCGCACCGCGTCGAGCCGTTCGATGATCCCCTTCAGGTTTGCGGCCGATGGGGCTTCCGGCCATTCGCGTATCCAACCAAGGCGGGTCCGGCCATTGTCGTCGGATGCGATCAGGCGTTCTAGCGCCGCTTCCTGATCGGCCGAGCAGTCGCGGATCAGTCCGGTATGCGCGGCCTTGCGTGCCTGCGCCCGCACGATGAGGGCGAGACGTTCCAGCGTCGATGCCGCAGGCAGCACGATCCGGTCGAGCCGCAAGCGATCGACCATGCCGGCGACGATTGCCTCGCCCCGATCGGTCGAAGTGGCGATCTCCGATCCCAGCGCCAGCATCGATCGCACGTCAGTTCGGTCGAAGGCGCGCACACCGAGATACGCTTCGATCTCCGCGCGATGCTCGCGCAGCGTAGTCGCACGAGCAGAATAATCGGCGAAGTCGTCGGTTCGGCAACCGATCTGGTCGGCGAGCAGCGACAGCATGGCGGCAGGCACCGCCTCACCCGGCAGCAGCGCACGCCCCGGATGGCGCAGGTAGCAGAGCTGCACCGCGTAGCCGAGCCGGTTCGGTCCGCGCCGGCGCCGCGACACCTGTCCGAGGTCTTCGGGGCCGAGCGTATAGAGCCGTTCGATCGTAGCTCGGTCGGCAGGCGGATCGAAGATCGCGCTGCGCTGCGCGGGCGACAATATGGTCCTGGACGGCATCGGCTTCCTGTTCGTCACGCAACAGGGAAGCGGCCCTGTTCACGGAGCGTAGACCACAATACGGGTTATGTGACATTATGGCGATCGATCGACGGGCAATGCCGCTCCGTCACGCAGACGGACGTATATGTGACAACACTCATCGGCTACGCGCGGGTCTCGAAAGCCGACGGCAGCCAGCTCCACGACTTGCAGCGCGATGCCCTGCTGGTGGCTGGCGTCGATCCCGACCACATCTATCAGGATACGGCTTCAGGCCGCCGCGATGATCGTCCCGGGCTTGCGGCCGGTCTCAAGGCGCTGCGCTCTGGCGATACACTCGTCATTTGGAAGCTCGACCGGCTCGGGCGCGATTTGCGGCATTTGGTGAACACAGTCGGCGACCTCACCAAACGCGGAGTCGGACTAAAGGTGCTGACTGGTGAAGGTGCTTCGATCGATACCACCACCGCAAACGGCCGACTGATCTTCGCCATCTTCGCAGGGCTGGCGGAGTTCGAGCGCGAGTTGATCGTCGAACGCACCAAGGCGGGGCTCGCGTCCGCGCGTGCCCGCGGCCGGCAGGGCGGACGACCGTTTAAGATGACACCGGCCAAGCTACGGCTTGCACAGGCGGCTATGGGAAAGCCTGAAACCAAAGTTGCCGAGCTATGTGCCGAGTTGGGCGTCACTCGGCAGACGCTCTACCGGCATGTCACGCCCGATGGGCGGATTAGACCGGACGGTGAGAAGCTGCTTGCTCGACGAAACCGCACGTCGTGAGCCAACCGATCTCTGAGACAATTGCGCTTCGCCCAGGGTTTGAACGTCTCCTCTTCGGTGTGCTTCTCGCATCCACCATCGGCGATGAGATTACGCAGGTGGCGCTCGTGTTCCGGGTAGCTCCGGCCGGCTCTGGTCCGCAAATAGCAGCCCTGCTGATTGCGCTTCTGCTGCCCGGTGCTTTGGTCGCGCCGTACGCGGGCAAGCTGGTCGATCACCACGATGCTGCAAAAATCCTCGCCGCGACCTCGTTGGCGCAGGCGTTCGTCTCGGGCGTGATCGCGTTCACAGGAGGCGTGACCGCAGCGCTCACCGGCGCGGCCATGCTCAGCTTCCTGTTCGCGTTTAGCGGTGCCGCGACGTTCACGCTGGTACCGATCGTGGGCCGGCCGGCCGGGCTTTCGGTTGCCCGCGTTAATGCCGCGACCGAGTTCGCGAGTGGCGGCGGCTCCGTGTTCGGGCCGCTCGCGGGTGGGCTGCTGGTCGCGTCCGGCGGTACCGCAGTTGCGCTTCTCTTCGACGCAGCCAGCTTCCTGCTGCTTGGGCTCGTCATCGTACTCTCCCACCTCAGCCGGCCGGGCGCACCCGATGCCGACAATCCTGGCTGGACGCCGGTGGCCGTGTTCCGGGGCTATGCGCCGATTGCCCGCCAGCGACGCATCATGCTTCTGCTCGCCAGTTTCTGGGTCGTTATTATGGCGCTCGCGATTGCGGACGGTGTCTATGTGTTTCTCGTAACCAACGTTCTCAGCCGAGGTCCGTTCGCATACGGGGCGTTCATTGCCGTCTGGGCAGGAGCCTATCTCATCTCTGCATGGGCCGCGGGTGGCTATGTCGAACGTAACGCCCGCTGGACGGCCCTTGTCGGACTGGGAAGCATCGCGGCTTCATTTCTGGCAATAGGTCTGACCGGTGCGCTCGCCCCATCGCTTCCCCTGGCGGTCGTCGCCATGGCGTTCCTCATCGGCGGTGCGGGCAATGCCATCTACAACGTATCGGTTCGCACGATCCTACATACCACTGTGAGGCCCGAGCTCCACGGCCGCGCCGCCGCGCTTTATGGTGCTGGAACCCGCATCAGCGAGGGTAGCGGGTTTGCAATTGGCGGCCTGCTTGGACCAGCGCGTGTCCTCATCGCATACATCCTGTCGGGTGTCGTCGCACTGGTGGCGGCCGGAGGGGGAAGCATTGGCCACCGCAGCCGCTGAGGCTGGACGTGATGCTTAGCGTACGTTTTTGGGCCTTTTCTCACCGGTCCCCAGAAACGGCTTTTCCCGACCGTGAGCAGTTCATCAGCAGCATCCGAAAGGGCGGTATCGCGGCCATGGAGCTGGTCGCTCGCGACCTGAAGGCGACAGGCCTCTACATGGCGCGCGCGCTCAGCTTCGCCGGTGTCGAATATGACATTCTCAGGCACGAGCTGACGCCGGCCCAGATCGAGATCTACGACACCTATGCGGATGCCTGGTCGATCATCCATCAGAATATGGAAAAGGCCCTCGAACTGACGGCTGTCGTCGACGGCCTGGAGAACGCGACGCTGAATAGCGGCGCCAAAGCCTCTGCTCGCTCCCGCTTCGAGTCGACTAAACAGCGGTTCTTCGGCCAGGTTCTGCTCTCGATGAAGCTGCCGACCGTCATTGCTGCCGCTCAGCACCATCTCGAGAGCGGGCAATCGGTGGTGATGCAACTGGTGACGACAGCAGAATCGATCCTCGACCGCCGGCTAGGCGCGCTCAGCCCCGACGAGCGGGCGGACCTGGAGATTGATCTGTCGCCTCGCGAATATGTCATAGATTATCTCGAGCGGGCGTTCCCCACCCGGCAGATGCGCGTCTTCACCGATGATACCGGCACCCCGCGGTCGGTCCCGATGGAGGACGAAGATGGCAACCCGGTCTACAATCCCGAGGCCGAGGCCGCGCGCGACCAACTCATCGAGCAGCTCTGCGCACTCCCGCCGATCATGTCCGCGCTGGACGGCCTCCTCGAGCATTTCGGTCACGACCGCGTCGCCGAAGTGACGGGGCGCACCAAGCGTCTGATTTCGTCGGCCGGCGGCCGCCAGAAGCTTGAGACCCGATCGACGCGGACCAGCCAAGCCGAGGCCGCGGCTTTCATGGAGGGCCGTAAACGGATGCTCGTCTTCTCGGATGCCGGGGGGACCGGGCGATCCTATCACGCGTCCAAGGACGTCGTGAACCAGGAGCAAAGGGTGCATCTCTTGCTCGAGCCAGGCTGGCGCGCCGATCGCGCGATCCAGGGTCTTGGCCGTACCCATCGGACGCACCAGGCCAGCACCCCGTTGTTCAGGCCGGTTACGACAGACTGCAAAGGCGAGCTTCGCTTTACGAGCACGATCGCTCGCCGGCTGGACAGCCTTGGAGCCCTCACACGCGGGCAGAGACAGACAGGCGGCCAGAACCTGTTCGATCCTGCCGACAATCTCGAGAGCGAATATGCCTGTGCGGCGCTCGTGAGCTGGTTCCACCTGTTGGTCGGGGGCAAGCTCACAAGCGTCAGCCATGCCGAATTCGAAAGCCGGACCGGCCTCGAATTATGCGACAAGGATGGGGTGATGAAGGACGAGCTGCCGCCTATTCAGCGATGGCTCAACCGCATCCTCGCTTTGCCGATCGGTTTGCAAAACAAGATCTTCGACGAGTTCCTCTCGCTCGTGGAGACCCGCGTCTCGGCCGCGCGCGAGGCGGGTCGCCTCGACGTCGGGGTCGAAACCATCCTTGTCGATAAGGCCACTCTGATCGAGGACACGTTGCTGCGCACTGATCCGGTCAGCGGTGCAACATCGCACTTGCTGACGATCGAGATCGAACATCGACGTGTGCCGGTCTCGCTCGAGCGGATCCTGCATATCGCCGACAACGACGCGACGGCCGAATTTCTTATCAATACCAAATCCGGAAAGGTGGCCCTCCAGACAAAGGCCCGCGCTCTCATGGAGGAGAAGGAGGGAACGCCGATCCCGCGCGTCGAGTTGATGCGGCCGACGCGGCGTGAATATATGCGCGAGCACGAGCTGTTCGAAAGCGCTTGGACCCTGCTCGACCGAGCTGTCTTTTCCGCGAAATGGCGCGAGGAGGCCGAGGAAGCGGCGAACAAGATCGACACCGAGACGGTTCGTCTCGCCACGGGCCTCCTGCTCCCGATCTGGTCCGCGCTGCCGAGTGATCATCTGGTCGTGAACCGCATCGCCGACAAGGCCGGCAATAGCTGGCTCGGTCGTCTCGTCTTCGACGAGCATGTCGTTCAGCTCTTCACCAAACTGGGCATCGACCGGGCGGAGAACCTGCCACCGCAGGACATCGTCAAATCCGCCTTTTCCGGCCGCGCCGTCGATCTCTCGCGACCCTTCCCGATGACCATCAGGCGTGCTCTGGTGAACGGTACCCCCCGGATTGAGCTGGTCGGCGCGCCGTCACAACAGATCCCATGGCTCAAGTCGATCGGCTGCTTTACCGAAGTTATCCAGTACCGCACCCGCGTCTTCCTTCCAGTGCCGACCGCGACGGAAATTCTCACTTGTGTCATGTCCGCAGGCGGCTGATCCATGAGACGGCAGCGACTTTCCGCTTTCCCGAGCCTCTCGCATCCCTAAGAAATAAGTCCACCGGCGCTGGCAGTTCGCCCGACCAACTCAGGACTAAAGATGATGGCTCATGAGCAGGCAATAATCACGACTCGCAGCGGCGAAATGTCGGTCGACCTGTTTACGGCTGACGATGGGACCCCGGCACCCGCCATCATATTTTACATGGACGCCGGCAGCATCCGGCCGGCTACGCTCGCGATGGCGGCGCGCTTATCGGAAGCGGGCTTCGTCGTGCTGCTGCCTGATCTTTTCTATCGCTATGGGCCTTATGGCCCGCTTGACCCCAAGGAGGTGTTCAAGGGCGATGTAAAGGCGATCCTTGGCCCACTCATGGCAACGACAGGTAATGCGAGGTCCGCTGAGGACACCGATGCGCTCCTCGCTTTTCTCGACAGCCGCACGGAGGTCGCGGGTGTTAAGGTCGGCGCCGTCGGCTTCTGCATGGGAGGCGGTATGGCCATCGCAGCAGCTGGCACCCGACCCGATCGCTTCGCCGCGGTCGCGAGCTTCCACGGCGGCAATCTGGCAACCGAGGCCCCCGACAGCCCACACTCCTATGCAACCCGCCTGGACGCGGAACTCTACATCGCTGTGGCCGAGAATGACGGCAGTTATCCGCCCGCGATGGCGGAGCAATTCGAGCACGCTCTGAACGAGGCAGGCGTCAGCTATCGCAGCGAGACATACCCTGCCGCGCACGGATGGATGAAGCCCGACTTCCCCGTCTATGACGAGACGGCGGCAGAGCACGGTTGGCGTGAAATGCTGGCTTTCTTCCGTCGAACCCTTCGGTGACGGTTTGCGCTTTCGTGCGTCGAGTGGCTCTAATAGCTCGCCATCAGCCAATCTGCTTGGGTGCTTCTGGTTGGTCCGTGGCCAATCGATCCTCCTCGCTTCGAGCAGGATCAGTATCCTCACCGCAATGAGCCGCAACTGCGGGGGGAGTCTCGCGGCGGCGACGCAATCTCGCGACGCTTATGCCTACCAGGTGCCGGGCGCGTTTGCCGACCTGCAAGAGGCGCTTGGCGGCCTTGGTGAGATCGTCGGCCACGGCTGAAATCGCCTTCCCGAATTTGATCGAGAGCGCGAGCACGAGAATATACGGCCAGAGTTGTTGCTGCAGTTTCCGGCTGTTCTGCTGGATCGGGGTGGGCGTCTTGTTGTCCTTAGCCGCCTGAAGATCGCGCGCGAACTTCGCTCGGGTGCGCGCCCGATTCTGTTCCTCTGCCTGCCAGGCATCAAGTGTTTTCAGGCCCTCTGCGGTCCGATCGTCCCGGCTAGCACACCAGCTCAGCTGTCCGAGCAGAACGACTGCGTGTTCCGATTGGACGCTGATAAACGGCTCGGCAATCGCGCGCTCTTGGGCATCAGACATGCTGTCGAAAATCTGGCGGTCATGGGCGATATTGCGCGCCAGTGCCGCTTTCAGCATTGCCTCATCACCACCCTTAGACAATTGCCCAAGGGCGGTCTTCAGCCTGTCGAATGCACCGAGCGAGAGGCTGCTATCTTCCGCAAGCCTGTCGACATACGCCAATCCGGCCCGGCAAAAGCGATCCTCCGCGCGAGCGAGTGCGACCGGGTCCTCAGTGAGGGGAATCGCGAATTCGCCGAACACCGCTTTGATCGCTCTGGCATGCTCGCTATGCGCCCCGCAGCCCGGCGTCGTGCTCCCCTCGCAGACCTCGCCGAGGCTGCGCACGGACGCAAACCAGTCGAACCGCGCCGATAAAAGGGCTGCCGGCGTCGGCTGAAGTTCAACGTTCGGCTGCGGATTGGCGCGCGCACGCCACGCCTCCTCTGTGGCCGTCCGATTGGCTTCGATCTTGAGCAGGGTCCGATTGATGTCGTTGCTGAGGAAAAGCAGCACGATGCCAAGCGCCGCCAGTGGATAATAGACAACGTCGGCCCAGCGCCACAGCCACAGCTTCGGCTTTGTCCAGCCCCACGCACCGACGCCCAGGAACGCGGTCGCCGAGAGCACGAGCAGGAACACGTCTTCCGCGCTCAACATCTCCACCGCGCCGATCCGGACTGGACGCCCCGAACCACAACATGGTTGGCTGAGAGGAAAGGCATCAAAGGCCTCCGCAAATCATGGCAGGTACCAATCGTCGTCCTCCCACGGCTGCTCGATAAGACCACTCTCCATGGCTTCGCGAAAATCCACCGACGCCGCCAAACTGGGGTCATCGAGCCATTCGAGAATCGACTTCACGATGATCGGACGCGTTGCTTCCGACGCCCGATAGGCGAAATCATCGAAGAAGGATTCTATGAAATCCTCAACCGCAGTACCATCGGCCCAAATATCCGGCATGTCCGTCATAACAACGGATCGAGCGTAGCGCTGGACAGTGTCCGGGTCAGTCAAGCTCCTAACTCTATTCGCCAGGAACTTGCCAAAGCGGGCTTCGCGGTTTGAGATCGGCCTGGCGTCAATCCCCTGCCTCTCGAGAAACGAACCCATGGAGACCACATGATCCTCAAGCGCGTTCCGCACGGCCGCCTGTCCTTCCGGAGGCCGTAGAGCCTGACCGATACGGACCAGACGCTCTGCTCGGGCGGCTTCTTCATGCGCAACTTTACGTCTGAGGCGGGAGGCATAGGCATCGGGCATCCACCGGCCAAAAACCGTGTCGATCGAATACCGCGCCACAGGGACGCGGCTGGCCTTGGCTCCGACGATAAACGGATCATCCTGCATATCCTCGGGCAGGGCGCTCCTGAGATTAAACCCGAATCCCTTGGTTTCAGGGCTGGCATGGCTGACCCCCGACGAGCCCGCCAGCGCAGCAGCGAGCTGTTCGCGATGCTCGGGTTCGATGTGGAATGCATTGAAGGTGAAGAGTCGGTGGACCGGCGGCTTGTGACAAAGGACACCGGTCATGATGAAATCGCGCAAGGAAGCAATTCCGCTGGTCGGCTTGGTACGGCTGACATCAGCGGCTTTGGCGAAAGCGGCCGCGACATAGGAGGATAGCGCGTCGTGCCGTCCCGCAAAGCGCACCATCAACTCGTGCCGGCTACTGCCCGGATTCGCCGAACCCACAAACCACATTGGTTGGGTCGTGTGCAGAAAACGGTAGAGCTTGGTGTGGAAGTGGACCGGCTTGCTGTCGACGATTGAAACAATAGGGTCGACGAAGCGCAGATCGATCAAAGCCTTCCTCAGCCGGCGCATGTCCTCCCACGTCTTAGGAATGGATGAGGCAGCGT
This sequence comes from Sphingomonas echinoides ATCC 14820, assembly GCF_000241465.1. GTDB lineage: Bacteria > Pseudomonadota > Alphaproteobacteria > Sphingomonadales > Sphingomonadaceae > Sphingomonas > Sphingomonas echinoides. The sequence continues at coordinate 2,364,522 of NZ_JH584235.1, read as the reverse complement.
CGAGGCCAACTGCGATCCTAATCCGGCAGGTCCGCCGCTTTGCCGGGGGTACATTTCGACAGAGCGCGATAAGCGGTTCAACACTGTAGAAGCCGCCGAGTATTGTAATCTCGGTCGCCGTCTTCGCTGCTTCATTCAGCGCATCGCCAAGATGTTCGTATTCGACGTCGTCAGCGAGATCGATCAGGTCGGGACGACCGACAAAAATGATGGGTGATAGTCCGCGTCTGCCCGTCATCCGCGGCTCCCCCATCGGTTGATGACCAGCTTAGGATTTGAGGGGGACACCAAGCAAGACCGAAACGAAGTTCAGTACTTCGAGCGCTACATCCAACGCGTCGGGTTTTAGGCAGGTCGCCCCAACGCGATGACGGCGACCTTAGGCGGGTTCGCAACACCTTTCCCCATTAGTCTGGCCGCTGGTTCCGACCGCTACGCGCGGGTTCGCTGACGCATGACCCATGGGGGCCTTCGGCATCGTCTCAAGGCACCCTGGGAAAGAGGGAAGGGGGATCGGGAGTGGTGTCCGGGATGTGCCGGATGCCAGAAGGAGTTACTCCAGTGATCCAGACCATGAAGCTCAACAAGCTCCGTCTCTCGCCAATCAATGTCCGCCGACTGCCCGAAGAAAAGCTGCAGATTCCGCAGATGGCGGCCGATATCGAGGCGCGAGGCGTTCTCCAGAACCTGCTCGTCACGCCGGCCAAAAAACCACGCGGCACCTTTGAGGTGTTCGATGGTGGCCGCCGCCTTCGCGCGCTTCAGCGTCTCGCCGACGCAGGCACGATCAAGGCCGACGACTATGACGTGCCCGTGATGGTGCTTCAGGCCGATGAGGCGACGCTCTCCGAAACCTCGACGGCGACCAACTTCCAGCAGCTCAAAATGACGCCGGCCGAGGAATGCCGCGCGTTCCAGCACTTCATCGGAACGAGTGGCGATATTGATGCTGTCGCCAAGCGATTCGGCGTCACGCGTCGTTTCGTCGAAGGACGCCTCCGTCTCGCCGCCCTTGCCGAGCCGATCTTCGAAGCCTTGAGCTCCGGTGAAATCACCCTCGACGTCGCCAAGGCCTATGCGTCGACCGAGAACCAGGAGAAGCAGCTTCTGGTCTGGAACAACTACCAGAACAGCTATGTGAACGCTGACACGATTCGTCGCGTCATCGCCAACGAGACCCTGAAGGCGAATGACCCGATCGCCATTCTGGTCGGCGAGACCCGCTATATTGACGCGGGGGGCAAGATCGATGGCGACCTGTTCACCGACGGCAACGACCGGTGGGTCGATCCCGAGATCGCGCATCGGCTCGCCGGCGAGATCATGGAAGCCGAGGCCAAGCGCGTCGGCGAGGAGACCGGTCTTGCATGGATCCGACCGATCGCCAGCAACTACGCGCATAATGCGGCGCACGGTCTCTATCGGGCCATCCTTCGCCAGCCCGACCTGACTGAGGAACAGGCGCTTCGCCTGACCGCAATCGACGAGCGGCGTTCCGAGCTCGAAACCGAGATGCAGGACGAGTCTCTCCTCGAAGAAGACTTCAAGTTGCTCGACCAGGAAGATGATCGCCTGATCCAGGAGGCCGAGGCGATCGAGAACCGCGCACCCGTTCTCCCGGACGAACTGAAAGCGCATGTCGGCGCGTTCCTGCTCCTCACGCCGCAGGGTGCGATGGTACTCGACACCCAATATTACAGCGAGCAGCAGATCCTCAGCGAGGAGCCCGCTGACGACGAGGGCAGCGAGGGCGAGGATGGCGAACGGTCGTCAGGTGGTTTCCGCATCGGCGGCCCCAAGCCGTCCGAGCCGAGCCATCGCCCCGAGGCCGTGGCGCCGGGGGGCAAGCCGCTCAGCTCCCGCCTCTATGACGAACTGGCGATGCAACGCCGTGACATTCTCGCGTCCTGCCTCCTCGCCCAGCCCGCACTGGCGCTCGACTATGGGTTGTTCGTGATGGTCGATGCCCGGACCAAGACGTCGAGCCGCTACACCTACAACTCGACGAAATACGGAACCACGATCCGCGCGAGCGGGCCGCAGGACCCGAACACCGGCGACATGCCCACGTCGCGCGCGCGGGACTATCTGGCGGAGGCTCATGAAAGTCTCGACGCGGGCTGGACCGAGCACGAAAACGAAGTCGAACGCTTCGAGGGCTTCCGGGCGCTCGACGATGACAGCAAGGCTAACTGGCTTGCCTACATCGTGGCGATCTCGCTCGAGGCGAAGCCGGGCATCAGCAACGAGCAGATCCCCCTTCACAACCGACTGGCATCGATCCTCGAAATCGATGTCGCCAGCTGGTGGCGCCCGACGTCGGAGAACTTCTTCGACCGGGTGAACAAGGGCAGTATCCTCAGCCTTCTCGACGAAGTGGGCGGGCCCGCGCTCAGCGGCCGGCATGCCTCGCTCAAAAAGACCGAGATCTCAGCGAGCTGCGAGAAGCTCTTCGCAGGCGACACAATCGTCGAAGCTGAGGTCAAGGAAGCGGCCCTCGCCTGGGTACCAAACGCGATGCGGTTCCTCGACAGGCAGCCCGAGGACGTCGTCATCGAGGCCGATGAGGCAGAACATGACGAAGACGATTCGGGCGGTGTTGCCGACGCGGCCGCTGACTCGTCCCAGGCTGGCGACGAGGTGCTCGAACCCGCTGCCTGACCGCTGAGCGGGGCGGGGCCGGCGGCGTGCCGGCGGTTCCCGCCCCATCACTCGTCCTCCTGCTGGGCACCAGTCCGCCGATGCACAGCACCGGCGGCCCCTTGTGCCCGTTTTCCGGAGCTGATCGTCATGTCCGCTACAGCGAAACCGAGCCGCGATGTCGCGGCAGAGATCACCAACCTTATCATCAAGAAGCTCGAGGAGGGCGTTCCGCCCTGGAGTCGTCCCTGGCGCGTCCAGGGAAGCGGTGGCCGGCCGCTCCGTCATTGCGGCACGCCCTATACTGGCATCAACACTTTTTACCTCTGGGCGATCGGCGACGCGCAAGGGTACCGGTCGCGCTACTGGATGACGTACCGCCAGGCCGAGGCGCTCGGTGGCCATGTCCGCCGCGGTGAGGTCGGCTCACTGTCGGTCTATTATTCAAGCTTCAAGAAGACCGAGGCGAACCCTGTCACTGGTGCCGAAAAGGAGCGAAGCATTCGCTTCCTGCGCCACTACATCGTCTTCAACGCCGACCAGATCGACGGCCTTCCAGCTCATTACTATCCGGCGATCGAAGATCCGGCGCCGATCGATCCTTCGCAGCATCAGGCGGCGATCGATGCCTTCTTCGAGGTAATCCCAGCCGAGGTCCGGCATGGCGGGGATCAGGCCTTTTTCACGCCCACCCTCGACTACATCCAGATGCCGCATCAGCGGACCTTTCGGACGATGGACCATTACGCATCGGTCCGGGCGCACGAGACCACCCATTGGACCGGCGGCACCAAGCGCCTGGCGCGCACTTTCGGGAAACGGTTCGGCGACAAAGCCTATAGTTTCGAGGAACTGGTTGCCGAGATCGGCAGCGGTTTGGTCTGCGCCCATCTCGGTCTCCCGAACGAGCTGCATGACAGTCATGCCAGCTATGTCGGCCACTGGCTGGGTATCCTGCGCGGCGACAAGACCGCCATCATCCACGCGGCGTCCAAGGCCGAGCAGGCATTCAACTACATGATCGCCTTCGGGGCCGATCCCGCCGCAGCCTCGCCGTCCGAGGCATCGGCCGAGGGCGATGAGCTTTTGGCAGAAGCAGCTTGAAGGAGGCTGGCATGACTCTCGAAATCCAAATGCTCGCATGTCTTTCAACCGGACATGTCGATGAGCAAACCGCGCGCGAACTCGATGCTCTTGTCGAAAACCCTCTTCCGACAGCAGCCCGCGACGTCCCCGACATATGGCAGGGCCAGATCGTCGCCGAGCGCTGGCAGCAATATGGATGGTTCGTGTGGGTCCGATCCCCGGGCCGCGACGCCATGCCGTCCTCGCTGCGCGCCTGCCTCACGCTCGCTGAGGCCGCGGGCGCCACGTGGATCCAGTTCGACCGCTACTGCGCGCCGATCGACGCGCTGCAGGTCCACGACTGGTAGTTTTCAAAGCTTATACCAAGGAGACCCGGCATGGGCTGGCTCACAATGTCGCGTTACCACATGGGCGGCCACGCGACCGCCAAGGCGTATCTCGATGCACAGTTCACCTACAGCCGTGACGTGGACGGCGTCGTCAAAGGGTTGAAGCTGCTAGCCTCATCCTGCCCGCAGAACCGGACGTATTACGCCGCCGCCCAGGTCACGGTCGATGGCGTTGGCGGAGAGGTCTTTGCGATCGTCTGTAAGGTGATCTGGAATCCCAAGAGCAAGACCGGCGAGCATTTCGGTTACAAGGACATGGATGAATCGATGGGACCGTGTGAGGACAACTGTCCTGCTCAAATCCTCGATCTCCTGACCCCGACCGACAAGGAGCACGCGCTCGACTGGCGCCGGCGCTGTCGCACCAATCTCGAGCGGCGTGCCCGTAAGATCGAAGACGGCGACCGCATCCAGCTCGCCGCAGCCCTAACATTCACGGACGGCCATGTCGGGGACGAATTCATCGTGGTGAGACGCGGGCGGCGGCTGAGCTTTCGGGACCCCGAGACCAGCATCGGCTATGCAATCAGCCGCTTCATGGAACGAGAATGGACGGTCGTTCCGGTGACCAAAGTCCATAAGACGATATTTGCCTGAGGCCGCGCGTCGGGGCCATGATGTCTGTGAAAAGGATTCGACATGTTTGCCCCAGCACCTTGGCTGTCGCCCAAACGCTACCTCCTGTGCAGCCGTGAAAATGCGCACCGCGTTGCATCCCGGCTTTTTGATGCGCAGCCTGGCCGCGTCAGCATCGTTCGTACCGGAAATCCGTTGCAACCATTTCACGTCTCAACTTCGCCATCGCGCGATGCACATGTCGAGGTTGAGATCGTGTCATGATGCGAGCGATGGTTCTCGCCGCGCTCGTCTTTGCCTGCTGCGGGGCGTCGGCCCAAGTGGCCGCTGACCAGAGCTTCAACGCCAAAGCGCGCGCGCTAGACGGCGACACCGTCGCTGTCGACTTCCGTCTTCTCGGCGTCGACGCCTTCGAACGCCGCCAGCAGTGCGAACGCCGCGGTGACTGCTGGCAGTGCGGAAAGGCGGCGCAGGACTTCGTCGCGAACTTGCTTCGTTCGAAGACGGCCGAAATCAGACTCACCTCATCAAGCACATACGGCCGCCCTGTGGCCACGGTGACCGTCGAAGGCAGCGACCTTGGAGAACGCCTGATTCGTGCCGGGCTCGCCGTCCCCGAGGCCCAATATCTTCGCAGTCCCCGCCGTGCCGCACGCTACGCCGCCGCCTTTTCCCAAGCCAAAGATGCAAGGGCAGGGGCTTTAGCCGGACACTGGATCGAGCCTTCCAATTGGCGGCGTGGAGAGCGTCTTCAGTGCGAGCGCCGATCAGATTGACCTGTCCGTCTGACCTCACGCCGTCAGCGAGGGATCGGCCCACCAGGAAGGCCCCTGTTCAAACTCGGCGTCGAGCTTGACCAACGGTCCGTCGGGAGCGTCCGCCACATAAGGCTTGGCGAGCGGCATGCACCGACCCTTCATCCGTCGAATTTCGCCCGCCACGCGTCCACGACGCTCCAGCAGATCTTCCAGCCATTCGAGGTCGTCGAGCATGTCGACCACACCCCGACCCGCAAGACAGAAATAGATACAGCGCTGGAAATCGTCCGCGCCGTCATTGGCGAGTATCTCGGCGAGCTTTCGCTTGGCCGCTAGGTCGCCCTCGTGCGTCCAGGCGATCGCCTCACGAAGCTCACGAACCGAGTAATAGGCATCCTCAACGTCCATGCCGATGGCTGCGTTCGCGATCATGCGACGTGTCGGCCGGTTGTCGGCATCCAAGGCGGCGTCTCGCAGCGTGATGTCGAGATCAAATCGATCGTGAAAAACGGTCTTCTTCATCGCAAGTCTCCAGCGAGCGGGAACGTAACATGAACACGTGCGGCGGTCAAGCGCATGACTGCTCACCTCCGGAGGGCCATCATGCCGATCGACATCATCGTTGGGCTTCCGCATCTCCGCGAGGGTCCCATCCTCCAGCGCGCCCGGGCGCTGCGGACCACCGCTCTCATTTCGGCCAACGGCCTCTCCCGCTGGGTTGCCAAAAGAGGTTGGCGTGAATGGAGCGGTTGGCGCACCGAACAGCTCGGCAACGCGGGCGACCTTGCCGGTCTCTGTCTCGATTCTGCCGGCTTTGTCGCTGCCTCGCGCTACGGTGGTTTCCCATGGACGCTGGCCGACTATGTCGCTCTTGCAGCGGCGCACCCCTTCCAATGGTGGGCAAGCGCTGACTATTGCGTCGAGCACGAAATCGCCGCCGATCGCGAAGAAGTGACGGATCGCTTGTCGCGCACCATCCGCGCCAATCGCGACTGCTGGCGGCTTGCCAGCGACCACGGCATCGCCGAAAGCATGATGCCGGTCATTCAAGGCCGCACTCCGACCGACTATGAGCGCTGTGCCGACGCGCTGAGCGGGTTGTTTCGCCCGGGAGCGCTGCTGGGCGTCGGCAGCATGTGCCGACGCGATATCCATGGTCCCGAAGGCCTGATCGCGGTGATCGACCACCTTGATCGCGTCCTGCCAGCAGGAATCCGGCTGCATGCATTTGGGGTCAAAGGGACTGCGCTCCCGTTTTTGCTTCCCTATCGCCACCGCGTCGCATCGATCGACAGCCAGGCTTACGGCGTCGGCGCGCGGCGCGCAGCGTTGCGCGGTGGCACCAGCAAGACCGACGCGTTCGTCGCCAATCATCTCGAGCAATGGGTCGATGCGCAGCGCGCTCGGTTGAAAGAGGGGCCTCGCCAGCTTCCTCAGATCCGGCCAGCCCGCCTCAGCCCGCTACCCGTCGACCCGTGGGAGGCGGCCATCGCTCAAGCGCGCGCTGAAATCCGGGACCTGATCGAAGCTGGAGAGCTCGACCATGACGAGCTGACTGCGCCGTGGATCGAGCAATGGGCGGCTGACATCTACCGGGACCTTCTCGCCGGCTGAGAGGGAAGGGGGGCTTTGAGGTCCGATCAGGGAGTGGTCGAAGCTGCTCTCTTGCGCCGAGGAGCTGCCCGCGATGGCCAACACTTTCTACCAAGATCACCATGTCCACCCGCTGATGGGCGCAACCCGGTGAGTCCGCGGTCGACCAAGGCCGAGGTGCGCAATCCGGTCCTGGCTTTACCAGCCGTGGCGCGTTTGCGGGCGCTCAGTCCCGAGGCGCGTCAGGCGCTCCGGGACATACTGCTCGACATCCATCGCGACGCCCGCGTGCGCGCAGAGAGTAGCTGGCGAAGCGGAAAGCCACCGATCGCAGCCTATTGGGCCGCCTGCGGCGTCTACGCCGGCCACATCGCGCGCTCGATCGGCCCGGACTCACACCCGCGGCTTCGTGCGAACCGGTCAACAGCATCCCAAGAGGAGATCACACCATGTTGATCGAACTGCACAAGCTCAGGATCATCAAGGCCCTCTCGGAAGAGACGCCATGCTACACCGCAGAGATATGGATAGACGGTGCGCTCGCCTTCCACGCGAGTAATCGCGGCCATGGCGGCGCGGACGACTATCGCCAGGTCAGCGCGATCACCGAGGCCGAGGTCAATAGCTGGCTCAGGGTCAACCGACCGACGCGCTCGTTCCACGGCATGTCGTTTGAGCCGGATCTCGAACACGAGATAGCGCGCCTGATGGACGAAGCCGAGCATCTCGGGCTGCTTCGGCGGCGCAAGCGCACCAACGTCATCACGATCGAGGACGGGGAGGTCTATACCTATCCGTTGAAAGGCCGGCCCGCGGCAACGCTCATCGCTGCAATACGGGCCAAAAAACCGGACATCGAGATCGTAAACGAGACCGGCGAGGCCGGTCTTGCACGGGCCGTGCGGGTCCTGCTGGCAAAGGCATCGGATCACCAAGAAGGGTGACGCGCGCTCTGCCGGACGCTCCTGGCCGATGGCCAGCGATCGATTGAAAAGGGGAGGGGGAGGGGCCGGGCGAGCGGATTTGCGCTCGAGACCGGAGGCCCACCCCATGCACTATGATGTCGCAATGCGTCACCAACAGGCGCTTGATCCCAGCGCACTGACCACCATCGCCGCCGCGCTCCACGCGATTGATGCGGCCATCACCGACTGCCGCAACGCCGGCAAGGACAGTGAAACGGACCCGGCCGTTATCCTTCTCGCACGCCACCTGGGCGGCGTCTGCGCTCGCGCTGCAGACGACACGATCCTGCGCCGGACCTGTATTGACCAGATCGCAAAGATCCGCCGGCATCCCGTTTTGCGCACGCTCGCTTATCGCGGCGTCGGCTATGACGAGGCAGCCAAGCGCGTCTTTCATGCAGAAGGCCGGGCTGCGATGCGCCGCCTCGCCGAGGCCTTGGAACTAGACGAGCGCAGCTTCGACATTCGCTCGAACAAAGCCGGACCTGCCGTCTCTGGCGAGATCACGCTGCACGGCGAGGAAGTCTGGGTCCGGCTTTCGCTCGGTTGCATGGGGCCGGATACCGAAGTTGCCTTCCGCCAGGTACGCGGTCGCGACGATCACTGCGGTGACCGCAATCGGTGGGCATCCATCAACGAGCTGCTGGCACCCGACCGCTTCGCCGCACGTCTTCGGCGCGAATTGCGCCTGGCCGCCCCAACTAGCCAATCGGCGCGGCTCTTCGCCTGATCCCCACCGCAGGAGCATTACGATGGCCGTTTATCAGTCCGTACCGGCCTGCCCGGCTGTGCCGCCGATCCTTTCTGCGATGCCCAATCTGGCAAACGACTCGGAGATCATCGGTGCGATCCGCGCTGGCGCCCGGATCGTCTTCAATGTTTCAGGCGGCAAGGATTCCAGTGCGGCCATGTTCGCGGTCAATCTCTACCTTGACCTTCTCGGGCATCCGCGCGCGCGACGCATGGCTATTCACGCCGATCTAGGCCGGGCCGAATGGGCATCTACACCCGCAACGGTGGCGCACATCGCCGCGCTCGCGGGCATGCCGCTCACCGTTGTTCGACGGGCGGCCGGCGACCTCGTCGACCGCTGGATCCAGCGCTTCGAAAACGCCAAGCGGCGCTATGAAGCGCTGGAAACCTATAACCTTATAGGCCCCTGGTCTTCGGCCTCACTTCGGTTCTGCCAGTCGGAGATGAAGGCGGCAGTCATCGGCCCGGCGGTGGCGCGGATGTTTCCCGGTGAACGCATCATCTCGGTGCTCGGTCTTCGCCGCGACGAGAGTCACAACCGCTCCGCGATACCCGTCGCCAAGGCAGATCACCGTCATGCCAAGGCCGGAAACCGCCAGGGGACGATCATGTCGCTCTGGCATCCGCTCGCCGACTGGACGGCCGGCGACGTGTTCCGCGCGCACCAGCTCCTCGGCATCCCGCTGCACGAGGCGTATACCGAGTGGGGCTCGACCCGCTTGTCATGCCGATACTGCATATTTGCCTCGCTCCACGACCTCCAGGCTTCAACCGCAGCGCCGCCGAATGGCGAAATCTACCGCGAGCTGGTTGGCATCGAGGCACGCTCGACCTTCCCGTTCCAACCGACACGATGGCTGGCCGACGTCGCACCGCACCTGCTCGGTCGCGCCCTTCACTCAGACATAGTCCGCGCCAAGGCCGACCAGGCGGAGCGTCGGCGCATCGAGGCCGCAATGCCGGCGGGCCTGCGCTATGTTGCCGGCTGGCCGCCACGCCTTCCGACACGCCCCGAGGCCGAGGACATCGCAGCGGCACGGCGCCCGATCCTTGCGCGCCACCGTCTCGAAGATCGCTATTCGTCAGTTACCACCATTTTGGACCGATTCTCAGAATTGATGGCGATTGGCGCCCGAAAGCGCGCCGCTTGATCAGATTCACGGCGAAAATCCGCCGCTTCGAAATCTCGGCATCGATTGATCCCGTTGCCCCGCTTGGCTGGCGCTTCTGGACGCTTGCCGGTTTCCCTGGCGATCCGGTCGAGCCACGGCCCTATGGCGGCTCGCGCTGCCTGCCGCTCGCGATCGTCGACATCGCGGGCCAGCCTCGTTGGCTCTGCGCGATGGAGTTGGACCGCTCGCTCTGGCTCTTCGGCAGCCACGATCTTTTCCCCTGCACGGAACAGGGCGGGGCCGACGCATTCGCTCAAGCCATCATCGATCAGCTTAGGCACCAGGCCAGGCTGCTCTGACAGGGACCCCAATCATGGAAACCACCCGCAGCCTGTGCTGGCGGGAACGTCGCGCCCCACGCCCTTCACCTTTCTCATGATCGAGCTTGCCTCTGGCGAAGGGTGCGAGGGCGTGGCGGAGGCCGCGCGCCGGCTCGAGTTGGCGACGGGCGACATCCAGGGCGCCGCCGAGGCCATCCAACGCGCGGGATCGCCCGCGCGCTGACAAGAGGAGGGGGGCTGAAGAGGCGGCGATTTGCCGCCTTTCAAGCCCGAGGCCTCCCAATGTCTGTCCTGACTCCCCACCGACCCGCCGATTTGCCGAGGCAGCCCGACAGGCTCCTGGCTGGCGCACCGGCGCCGATCGTCCTCGCCTATGGCATCGGCGTCGATTCCACCGCGCTGCTTGTCGAGCTGTCAGCGCGCGGCGAGCCGCCGGATCTGGTCCTGACGGCTGACCCCGGGGCCGAGAAACCAGAGACCTATGAATATCAAAAGCTGATCGCCGCCTGGATGGCGGCGCGGCGCATTCCCTATGAGGTTGTCCGCTACGTGCCCCGACGCTTCAAGCACTGGCCTCCATATTATTCGATCCTCGCCAACGTGCTCACCAATGCGACGCTCCCCAGCATCAGTCTGGGACGCCACAGCTGCTCGCTCAAATGGAAGGTCGCGCCACAGGATGCCTTCCTCAAGCGATGGGCGCCAGCTCAGGCCGCATGGGCGCGCGGGCAGAAGGTGACACGCCTGATCGGCTATGACGCATCCCCTGCCGACACGCGCCGCTATGCCCACGCCTCAGCTATCGACGACCCGCTTTTCAATTGTCGTTATCCGCTTCGCGAGTGGAACTGGACGCGCGACCGTTGCATCGCTCGCATCGAAGCGGCCGGTCTGCCGGTCCCGCCCAAATCGAGCTGCTTTTTCTGCGGCGCGATCCGGCCCGATGAGGTGCGTGCGTTGCCGCAATGGTGCCTGCGCCTGATCGTCCTCATCGAAGCGCGGGCCGAACCGCGCCTTCGCACCGTCGAAGGTCTCTGGCGCCGGTCGACCAAAACCAAGCCCGGCAGGATCACCGATTTCATTCGCGCGGAGCGCCTTCTTTCCGAGGCCGAGGTCGACGCGATCCGCCGCGACGCGCCGACCGAGCTTGTCCGCTTCCAGGACGCCGCCGGCCTCGTGCCAGTGAGCGAGCGTCCGACGATGGAGGAATGGCTCGAGAGCTTCAACGCCGGCCTGATGGAGGCAGCATGACCGACCGAATGTTACGGATCGCCGCGCTCAACGACCGTTGCCGCCAGGGTCTGGATCCGACCGGCCGCATCGTCATCACCGCCGCCTGTCTCGCGACCTTAGCAGAGGAGAGGGGCAAGGTTGCTCAGATTTTGGCCCAGGCCGATTTGATGGCCGCAATTCGGCGATACGTCTTCAGGCCCGAAGAATCTCGCGAGCGGGCGCGCGGCGACCTCGTCGTCGCCGGCCACGCCGTCCGCTTCACGATCGATTATTATGACCTCACGCTCGAATGGGGGTCCGAGGACCCGGCTGACCCGCTGGTCACGGTGAGAGTCATGACGATCATGCTCCCCAGCGACGACTGAGCGTCGCGCAACTTTCCGACACCCAATCCGGAGACCAGCCATGCGGCGAATTACACCGGCCGGGCCCGAACATGGGCAGGCGATAGCAATAGCAGTTGAGCGTCTGCGCGAAGCCCGTACTCTGCTTCGGCAGGCCGGCGCGCGCCAGGCAGCCTCGGCGGCCGGCAAGGCGATCAGCAGCGCCGAGGGCGCTGCCCGGCACGTACAACACAGGATCCGGAGGACGACCCAATGAGCCGGCATGACCTTCAGCCCAAGGCCGATCAGCCGCATGTCGTGCGCGCGACCGTCGGTTGGGACCGTCCACTGCAGACGTTCTTCGCACAGGTGTTCTTCCGCACCGAGGACGAGCCCGATGAAGGTGAAGCCCTGATCTGGCTCGGCACCGAACCCGGCGAAATGCTGACGCCCGAGGCCGTGATCGCCGTGGTCGCGCCCCATGTCGAAATGCCCCCTGACCTCGCCGAGCGGCTCAACGCTGAAATGCGTCAGACAACCGGCATGAAAGACGGCCGCCATCAGGCCGCGGCCAAGCGGTCGCTCTTCGGCTCGATCCACTGATGCGTTGACGCGCTCCCGCTCGCGGCCACGCTCGCGTCGAGCCGTCTTCACTCATCCACACGCGTCGCCGGCATTGCCGGCAGCGCCCACCATCGCGTGCCCGGCGCACCGATGATCTAGGAGCCGTTTGGTAACACCACTCCGCCTCCGATCGACTTCGCGGTTGCGCCACAGATGCAGACCTATAGCTTCGTCGCCCGGAGACAGACGATGACCTCGATTCCGACCGATTATGATGCGGCGCGCGCGGCGCTGACGCGCCTCTTACCGATCGCGATGTCCGACACCGGCCAGGCGCGTCGCGTTGCCAACTTCCTGATGGCCTGGTGGAACGGCCCGGACCTGGGCCATTTCGAGATCGCCGATATGTTCGGCCTCGACGTTGCTATCGCCAACGACATCACGACGGTCATCGGCTTTCTCGGTCAGAACGACCGCGGCGCCGTCTATATCGACAGCCTGGGGTTCGCCGAAGAGATGCAGGACATTATCGCGCTGTGGCGCAAGCCGGCAACGCCGCTCACAAACTGACGTCTTCTTACGCCCCTGAGACGATCAGGAACGACCCGACGGCGCCGAAGAGGCGTCCGTCGGAGCGGCGCTGGCGCGCCTTACTCGGCCGAACGGCCGAGGAGCTGAGTGGGTGAGAGAGTGTGTTCGGACAAGGGGTTCGAGCAACACAACTCAAGGAGACTTCCCATGAACATCGGCACCATCACCCAGAACGCCAGCGGCACCTACACCGGCAAGATCTCGACGCTCACCGTCGCGATCGTGATCGCACTGCGCACCGTCCAGTCCGCCAACCCGCGCGCGCCAAAGTTCGAGATCCTTGCGCTTTCGGCCGCCCGCCAATGGGTTCAGGTCGGCGCGCTGTTCGAGCTATCGTCCAACTCGACCGGCGAAAGCTTCCTCAACGGCAAGATCGAGGATCCGAGCCTCGACAAGCCGCTCTACGTCTCGGCATTCCGCCAGGAGGACGGCTCGTACAACATCGTCTGGTCGCGCCCGACCCGCCGCCGCGACGCACCGACTGACACGGTCGCGGCCGACGACGGCCTGCCGCCGCTGCCGGGCGCCGACGAGCCAGCTGCTCCTGCGGGTGGCGACGGTCTGGGTGAATCTTCGGCCGACGGCGCGTTCGGAAGCGAGCCCGCGACGCCCGGTGGCCGCAAGCGCCGCACGCCCGAAATGGCCGACTGACCGGTCACAACCCGTCCTCTGACGCGCTCCATACCCAGCGCGTAGATCCTGGCAGGGCTCGCTTCGCTCACCTGGCGAAGCGGGCCCTGTTTTTCGTTCGCCCGAATCCGTCATCCTGCGCGGTCGGCGCACTTGCATGCTCGCCAACCATGTATATGTTGATGTATATGCAAAGGAGGCCGTCGTGGCAGCTAATCATCCTCAGGCTTCAGTCTCGCGTGAAGTGAAGCTTTTTCGAAACAATAAAAGTCAGGCGGTGCGTATTCCCGCCGACTTCGAGCTGCCCGGCGACCGAGTGATGATACACCGCGAAGGCGACCGACTGGTGCTCGAGCCGATCAGGCGCAAAGACATCCTCGAAGTGCTCGCAAGCCTTGAGCCGCTCGGACCCGACGACCAATTTCCTGATATCGACGATACGCTCCTGCCAGCCAGGGCAATCGACCTGTGAGCAAACTCTACATGCTCGACACCAACATCGTGTCTGAGCTTGCGCGAAATCCTCACGGTATCGTCGCCTCGCGCATCGCCGAGGTCGGGCCAGACGCGATATGCGTCAGCATCATCACCGCGGCGGAATTGCGGTATGGCTGCGCGAAGAAGGGATCGCCCAGACTGCTGGCACAGATCGAAGCAATCCTCGGAAGCGTTCAGGTGCTCGCCCTCGATGTACCCGCCGACACCGAATATGGCGGGATCCGTGCCGAGTTGGAGAGCGCGGGGAAACCGATCGGTCCGAACGACCTCTTCATTGCTGCCCATGCCTATGCACTAGATGCGACGTTGGTGACGGCCAACGTCGGCGAATTTTCCCGCATCCGCGCGCTCACCGTCGAAAACTGGCTCACCGACCGCCCCTGAATCGGCGACTGGCCTGCCAAACCTGATGTCGCCTTCCGGCTTCTCCCGGTGAACGAGACTGCGACGCACAGCGGGACGGACTATCGCCGAGACCGTAGTGGACTGATGGTGCAAAGCTATCCTCGTCAGGTTCGCCGGCCTTCCTTCGCCTTTGACTGACACCTGCGGCGGACGGTCTCGCATCACAACCCCATCCAGTCGCCCGTGTTGCCGCTTCGCGGCTGCCCGCGCCAGCTCCCTCCAGGGGTTTCCCTCCGCATAGCGCTCCGGTGCGATGCGATCCCGCACGCCGCTCTTCGGTGTCACCGGCGGGAAGGCCGTCGGACCCAACAAGGAGCACGTCCATGAACATCGTCAACATCACCGGCCGCGTCGCCAAGGATCCCGAGACCCGCAGCACCGTCACCACCCTCATCGTCGCGACCGACCGCGTGAAGCTCAAGGACGGCAAGACCTACGTCGACGAAGCCACCGGCTACACGGCCAAGGAGACCGAATTCCACAAGGTCACCTGCTTCAACGGCCTCGGCAAATCCGCCGCAACCCGCGAGAAGGGCAACGTCGTCGCGATCTCCGGCCGGATCCACTATTCGAGCTGGGAAGACCGTGACGGCGTGAGCCGCTACGGCTGCGAGATCATCGCCAACAGCATCGACTTCTTCTGACCAACCCGGGGCGGCGCCTTACGGCGCCGCCTCTCGTTCGCTTTAAGCCGGCCGCGCCAGCAGCTCGGCAACGCTTTCGGCGAACCCCTGGGCAAGCAAGGCTTCGTCGCCCGTGAGCCGAATTTCGTCCGCCATGCTTTTGTCGAGGAGCGCCTTCAGCCTGTCGGCCAATGCCCGCGCCGCGTCCCTGATCATCGCTTCATCCATGCTGAACCTCGTGGGATCGACATCTCGCCACGCGCGATTCCGCGTGATCAACTGGGCGGCTGTTCGCCGACTCCGACTATAGCGCAAGTGAAGGCGGCCGACATGCCGGCAACAGCTTCGACAGTCGTAAAGTTCAATCGAGCTGTCCCGGAAAATTCTCGCGGCGTCCGGCCTCCAGATTGCGGACCATATTATCGATCCCAATCTCCAGGAACTCGGCGACGTGAAAGTTTGCCGTCTCCCTGAGCTTCCATTGATGCTCGGTGACGATCGCGATCACGACGTTGACCAGTTCGATGACGGCCGAATCCTCCAGCGGGAAATCGACGTAAATCCGCTCAGGCTCGCGAAAATAGCGCTTGTCGAGGTGCGCGAAGAACTTGTCCCGGCGGCCCATGATCGCGGTGATGGTCGCGCGTTGCGCCTCCAACCGCGCGACCTGCTCGTCGAACGTCTCGGCGGGCGGGGTTCCGGCCTTCCACGTGATGTGCGTACGGTTGGTCACGCAGAATTTGAGGAAAGCGAAGATGCTTCCTTCCGATCGGCCCGGATCTTCGAGCAGACGCGCCGCTGCTAGATGGAGATCGATCTCGGCCGAGTGCATCAGCGGATAGAGCATCGGCTCGATCTTCCAGAGCTTCTCGCCATGGATCTCGCGCTGGCGAAGGAGCTGGCGGTATATGGCGAGCTTTGCGACGAGCCCCGGCGGCTCGTTCGCATGGAGCAGTGTCGCATAGCGCGACAGTCGCGCCTCGTAATTTGTCTGGAGCTCGGCCTTCATATTTCGTCCTTCCTCCGCCGGGGCGGCATATGTCGGCGCATCCCGGCCGCGGCCGGGACCGGCGCTCTACTCGGCTAACGCCTCCCGAAGCCCCGGTGCCCGGGTCTTCGCCCTGCGGGTAACGATCACCTTGCGGTGGCCCTTGGGGCGAGGGGGTACCTTAAAAAATCTCTCTCTCTGAATGCCTAGATATGACGTGCGGGGATCCGAGCCCGTCAAGGATGAGCGGTTCCCCCAATTTTCGCGCGGCCCGCCACTCTCGCTTCGCTTCGTTCTGGGCCCCGATAAAATCGGCTCCCCCACTCCCCGCTGGCGCGGCGTTAACCGGGGTCCGGCTGCGCCGGCTTCCCGGTTAACGTCCCTGACTGCCACGACCGCCGCACGTCGAATGAGAAGCCTCATCGAATGGATGAGATTCATGGAGGCTATCATGACCAACTTCACCAACTTTGCCGACCTCGCCAGCCACATTGCGGCCGCGCGCGAAAATGAAGACCTGACCCAGACCTATGAGGGAGCGTTCATCGAGCATAGCGAGATGGCGAAACTGAGCATTGTCGAAGCGCCCGAGGCGCTGGACATGCCCGATCCGGAGCAGGTGCGAGCGGCTGTCGAAATGATGATGCAGACGATGTTCGATGTGCTGCGCGACACGCGCATGGAGCCGTTTGCCACCGATCTGGTCTGGGGGTTCGCCAACAGCTTCCATGTCGTCGCCAAGCGGATCGAAGGGCGGGAGGACGACGCTGCGAAGAAGCTGGGAGAACTCGCCCGTGCTTACGATCCGTCAGAAATCTACGCGACCGAATTGGAGGACACGCAGCTGCTCTGCCAGACGCTGCAGGGGTGCCGCGAGGCCATGGAGTGCATGCGCGACCACGCCGCCGAAATGTACCGCGTCGAGACCGGCAAACCATTCTCCCCGGTCCGGGGAAGCCGGGTGTCGAGCGCGCTCAACGCCTCGATGATCGATGCCCGCGACTATCTGGCCTCGCGTGCCCGGGAGCGGCGCGAGCAGTTCGCCCCCGAGGGACCGGTGGTGGCATTCTCCGGAGGACAGGCATGGGAAGATGCCGATCTGCTCTGGAACGGACTCGATGGCATCAAGGCGCGCATCCCGGAAATGATCCTTGCGACCACGGCTCAGGCCAAGGGCTGCGATGCCGTGGCGCACGCTTGGGCGGCCTCGCGCGGCGTGAAGGTCATACAGTTCCGGCTTGACCGGAGCCAGGGCAACCGCGCCGCCTTTGTCCGCAACGACCGCATCCTCAACCTCAAGCCGGTTGAAGCCGTCATCTGCGAAGGGTCAGGCATCCAGCAGAACCTCGCACAGAAGCTGCGGCAGGCCGGCGTCCCGCTGCACATCGTCCGCCTCGCGCATCAGCGCACCGCACAGCGGGCGTGAGCCCCTTGTGGAGAGGTCCTGGCTGCGGCCGGGGCCTCTCCTCTTTTTCTTTGCGTCGGCATGCGGCGCTCAGGGGCATCGAGCCCCTTCGCGCCGCCCGGGACTGACCTTCGGTCGTGGAACAACCTTTCGTTTCGCCGGCGCAGCAGTCACGATAGGAGGGAGGGATGTTCACGATCCATCCCGACGAAATCAAAGACTTTACGGGCGACCAGCTCGTCGGGCTGCTGCGCCGCCTGCTCTATGCGGAAGCCCGCAAGGCTGGCGTTCCGCTGCGGGGCGTCGAGGTTCCTCTCCAGATCACGGTGGCCGATGGCGGCCAGGACGGAAGCATCTTTTGGGAGGGCGGCAAGGATTCGACCGACTATTTCCCGGGCCGCGACATCGTCTTCCAGTGCAAAGCCAAGGACAGCGGCGACGCACAATGGAAGCGCGAGGTCTGGACGAAGCCGACCCAACCGCCGCGCATCGAGAAAAAGGCGCTGAGCGACGCCGTCCAGGGCGCGCTCGACCGCGGCGGCAGCTATATCGGGATAACCGCCAAGCCGCTTGTGAACCCCAAGCCCGATGACCGCGTCGAGGCGATCCGGCAGGGTATCATCTTGGCCGGTGGCAATCCCGACAAGCTCGCGGCGATCAAGGTCTATGAGGGCAACGCGCTTGCCGCCTGGGCCAGTACACACCCCGCCGTCGCGGTCTGGATCAAGCAGATCAACGCCAGGATCGACCTCGCCGGTTTCTCCACGCTCGATCATTGGGGGACGCGCGCCGACATAACGACGCCGCCCTTCGTCGACAGCCCCGACCGCCGGTTCTCGCTGGGGCCTCAAACCGCCGATGCGATCGACTTCTCGCAGCTCGCCGAGCGCCTGGCGGACGAACTGGACCAGCCTCGGACATCGGCTCGCATCTGGGGCGCCTCGGGTATCGGCAAGACGCGGTCGCTCTATCACGCCCTCAGCACCAGCACCGGCCTGCGCGGGGGCTCGACCGCCGCCAATTTTATCTTCTGCGACTATCGTGAGGTGCGCGACGACCTGTGGAAGGTCGCCAACCAGATCGTCAAGGAGCGCTCCGTCGCAGTCCTCGTCGTCGATGGCTGCCCGCTCGAAGAGGCGCGCCGCCTCAACGAGATCGCGCGCGCGGCCGACAGCGAGCTTCGCATCATCACCCTCGGCGCCGATGGCATCGACCATGACGATCAGTGCGTGATGATCCGGCCCAACCAGGCCGATCGTTCCACCATTCGCGCCATCCTGAAGGCCGGCCTTCCCAAAGCAAAAGGCGACGAACTCGATTATCTTACAGACTTCTGCGACGGCTTCCCCAGGATCGCCGTGCTGGCGATCGAAACCTATGGGAAGAGGAGCATCCTCAAGTCGGCCGACGATGTCGCCCAGCAGATGCTTCACGCCGCCGGTGCCCACCGCGAGACCATCCGCGCTCTGGAATGCCTCTCGCTCTTCGAAAAGCTCTCGCCCGACGACAATCCGGCAGATTTCGACGACATCGCCGAGACGCTCGTCCACATGAAGGGCGAGCTGATGTACGAGAATCTCGTCATCGCCGCAGGGCAGCATCTGGTCGGTCGCAACTATGGCGCGATGAACGCTCAGCCCCGGCCGATCGCCGATTTCCTCGGTCGAAGGCGGCTTGAGTATCTGCGATCTTCGACTCTAGTCGACTTTCTCGATCGGGCGATGCCGCACCACCGCGATGCGACGCTCGCAAGGTGGCGCTATCTCAGGCCGTCGCCGACGTTGAGCGCGGTCATCAACATTCTCCTGCGCGGCATCCTCGCCGACGACAAGATCGTGCATCCCGACGCGGCGGCCTATCTTTCGGCCGTCGTCCGCGTCGAGCCCGATCGCATCGCCAGAGCACTTTTCGACGCCATTGGCCGACCGCCGCTCGACGATCTTGCCGCGATCCCCGTCACCGACGCGCTGATCGACGCCCTGCGGTTTCTCGCGGGCCGAGAGGACAGCTTCTGGGCTGCCGCTCGAATGATCTTGCGCCTCGCTGCCGTCGCCGAGACCGAAGGTTCGCCGCCGATCGTCAGTCTTTTACGCCAGATCTTCCAGGTCGCGGCGGCCGGAACACAGGCTGACGATCGTCATCGCCGTGAGGCGCTGGAGGAGGCGCTGGAAGAAGACGACCCACGCATTCGGCGCGCCGGCGTCGAGGCGCTCGGCGGCATGATCCAGACCTATCTCACCCGCTCTGCGGAGTTCGAGCAGACCGGCGCCGAGCCCTTTCGTCCCGAATGGAGGCCGCCCGACCAGAGCACGATGTACGCCTATTTCAACTGGGCGCTGGAGCGTCTGCGCGAAATCTGGGGCAAAGCCCCGGAACTGCGCGCGGCGATCGAGGAGCATGTCGCGGGCGACTTGCGCAACCTGCTCGCGCCTGAGCTTCTCCCGGCGATCGACGCTTTCGTGCGCGAGGTCGTCGCGGGCGCCGGCCATTATTTCCGCGCCACGAAGAGCATCGGCGACTGGCTCTATTTCGACAGCACGGAAAAGCCGACCAAGTTCTCGCGCGCGGTGCGCGCCCTTTACGACGCGACGCTCCCCAGAGATCCCGTCGACCAGGCCCTGCTCCATAGCCGTTTCTGGATGTCCGACCTCCACGATCCCGACAAGCGCTACGCACAGGACCAGGAGAGACCCGATTATGATCGGTCCGCCAGAATTGTGGCCACGCTCGCGCCCGGCATTGCCGGAGATGATGACCAACGCTTCCGCGCGATCGAGGCGTTCGCCACTCAAAAGCTGAACACGCCTGGCCCCTTTGCTGTCGCCCTTGCCGACCATCTGCCCGATCCGGTGTCTGCGTTCGAGCACGCGGTCCGCGCGCTCGATGCCAGCGGCAACCATGAAGGCGTGAACTTCGTCGGGACGCTCCTCTCAGCGCTCGACAAGCGGCTCACCGAACGGCCTGACGATGTCAAAAAGCTCGTCGGCATGGCGCGAGCATCCGAGATCTTCGCGGCGAACCCGATCTATATACCAACGTCGCTGCGGGTCACCGACGACCGGCTGGACGAGTTCGCCACGGATGTCCGCGAGGGCAAGGTCTCGCCCCGCCAAAGCACGGTGATTTCCCATGGCAGGCGCCTCGAGCAGGTCTCCATGGCCGCGCTCGAGCGGTTCATTGCCGCGTTGCTCGATCGAGGTGAAGACGGCGGCGGATGGGCGGCGCTCGAAATCCTCTCGCTCCTCCTGCACGACAACAAGGCACCGTCGGCCGAGATGATCGAACTGGTGAAGCTCGCCTTGCTTTCGCCCTCGATCGCCGATGATAGCGACGGCCATGCGGCGAACTCGGAGTATAATTACGACCGGCTGTTCCAAGCGCTCGAAGCGTCCGCCGCGATCGACAAGATTTTTGCGCGCGCCGTCGCCCTCCAGATCGAACAGGCCTGCCGCACGACGGGCGCGCGCTACGGCCGTCCTTCGGACGCGCTGCGCGTGGGGCTGGCGATGGTCGTCAGGCACGCACCGGATGAAGTCTGGCCGGTCCTGGCCGGCTTCTACGAGATCGCGACCCGCGTTGAACGCGAGCGCCTGAATGCCATCGTCTCGGCGGCCAAGCCGTTCGCTTATGACGAAACGCGTACCGGCGCCGGCGCACTGTTCGAGGTACCGCTAAAGCTCATGCTCGATTGGGTGAAGGCCGATCCGGATGCCCGAATCGGGTTCCTCCTCACCTTCTTCCCGATCCTTGAGCAAAATGGCGAAGTCTTCGCCTGGCATCCTGCCTTGCAACAGCTCGCCAAGCTCTATGGCGGCCGCAAGCGTTTCCGCGAGGCCCTTCGCGAACGCATCTATCCCAGCTCTTGGGGCGGGTCGCTCAATCCGCATCTCAGCAGCTTCAAGGCGCCGCTCAAGGCCTGGACCGCCGACTGCGTCATTGGTGATTGGGCGACCGGCATGCTCGCTAGTGTGGAGCGGTCGCTGGAGAATGATTTCTACGGGCGCTGAAGTGCCCGGACCCCCCGAGACGGATAAAGAAGAGGAGGAGCGAGCGAGCGGTTCCAACGAGGGAGGACGAGATGTCCATCACGTTCCGCATAGCTACCGCCGCCGACGATCAGCCGCGTCCGATCGCCGCCATCAACGCCCGCCAACTGGCTGCCTTCAGAGCGTTCCTTCGCGAGGAAAGCGAGCGAACCGGCACCACGCTTCTCGATCCTGACTCGGCCGAAGACGCGTTCCTGTCTTATCATTTCGAAGCGCGGGTCTGCCCGTTGGCGCTCGCTGCGGTGACCGTTATCTTCGACTTCCAGACCGACGTCATCAGCGTTGTCGAGGAAGCGCAGTTTCGTTGCCGACGGGTGAGCGTCTACCGCGTCGACGAGAGCGGCACGATCAACTTGGCGGTCGCCTTGACATCAGACATGGGCCTCGAGCTTGACCTGGCCTCTGCCAATGCGTTCGCACTGCTCGAAGGCCTTGGCCTTCGCCCCGACAGCGTCGGCGAAATCCCGATCGATACGGTGCGCGCCCGGCTCGCCAATCCGGCCGTCCGGCGCCGCGCCGCCGAGCACGGCGTGACGGCCTATCTCGACCAGCTCGATCAGCTGCTCGCGACCGCAGATGCCGACGACACTTCGCGGCTGGAATGGGCCTAGCCTCCGTCCAAACCCGCCGACGAAGGAGGGCGCGCCGCTAACGCTGGCGCGCCCCTTTTTTGCCCGCCTGTCTCAAGCCTTGAAATCGACCCGACCTGTCCCGATCTTCCCTATAAGGGCGTGGCCACGCCCTTCCATGGACAGCGAATCAGAACCAGCGACACCGAAAACTCGAAACCAGCAAAACTCAGCAAACCGAAAAACAGCCAGCAAAACTCAGATCCAAACAGCGAACCCGAAAAACCAGCAAACAGCGAACCCAGATCCAAAAGCGAAACATGGAAACATAGAGGTTCGGCCTCTCAAAACACCGAGCAAGCGCGTTGCAACGTATTACCCCTTCAATCTGGGGGCGCGTCCCCATCGCTGGAAGTCAAAGCGATGGAATGGCACAATTTCGCAGAGATCCTGTTTGGACTCGCGGCTGTAATCACTGCCCTCAAACAGGGCGGCAAAAAGAAATGAACGACGGGGCGGCAGGTGCGAACCTGCCGCCCTTTCGCGTTCTGGAAAATCCGGCCTGGCGCGCGCTTCAAGATGCGCCGGGAGCTTGATCCGGACGCTTCCGCAGAAGCGTGTCGATCGCGCGTTGAAGCTGCGTGACGCTCGCTTCTTCTTTTACGTCCTGAAGCAGATTTTGAGCCTGCCGCATCAGCGCCAGTGCCACCGCCCGGGTGACGGCCGAGTCCTTCTCGTGATGTTCCATATCGCCAACTCGGAGGCACGCTCATGTCGCAACAGTGCTGGTGCGCCTTCCCAGACAACTCCCGCGCGCTGGGCGCGGGAGCCGGGGCTGGTAACACGTCGAGACATGCGCCTACGCTTTTAGTGCCGAGGCACCTGGACATATGCGCAGGCACCCCGGCGTGAAGACCACACCGAGTTGCCGTACTCGACGGGATTACCAGTCCCGGCGCCGCCGTCCGCAGCGCCTCTCGGGCCTAACACAGCGCCTTGGTTGAACCAACCAGAAGGTCACTTCTCACCATCTCCAATCCCGCGCGCGGGCCTCATCGAGCCGCAACCGCTACCGGCCGGAGTGCGTTCGTTATTCGGGGATAGGAGGGCGAGCTTGGACTGGAGGCGCTGCGCGTCAGCATGAATTCGGTCGGCCAGGTGGCGCGCTTCTTCTTCCTCCCAGACGAACATGGTCCGCTCCGCACGCCGATTTTTGAACGACGTCATCCGCACGACCAAAGTCCAACGACCGGCCTGATCGACGCTGATCTTGCCCAGGCCGTGGCAAAGCGGCGCGCGCACGCTGTCATGGTCACGGAATGCCTGGAGCGTCTTGAGAACCGTGGCCGCGCCGTCACCGAACGGGCCGTCCGGGGCGATCGCAGCAGCCAATGCCTCGAAGCGCTGGCCTACCAGATGAGGGAGTTTTACCAGGGCTCCTCGCTCCGCGTCCTGAGCCAACCGGTCCAGCGCCTCGGACACGGCATATTCGGCGCGCGAAAACGCGTTCAGGCAGCGGCCGCGCCATGCATTGACCGCCTCATGGACACTCGCCCACACGACGGTGTCGCCGGCGGCAATAGAAACCTGTTCGTTCACGGCGCTACCGTAGGTGTCGCACCTTAAGTTCAGGTTGCCACGCGCAAATGGCAGCCGGTGCGCCCCCATCAGAGGATAAAATCTCTCACAGAATTCCGAACATGTCGTTGAGGGAGCCACCGCGTCAAGGACGGCGGGGCCCCACCATTTTCTTCGGCGGAGCGAGCGGCAGTGCTTCCTTTCGGCGGCGGTGGCCGCCGAAGAAAATCGTGACCCCCACCGCCGCTACGCGGCGCCGGCTGTGCCGGCGTCCCTGACCCGGCGGCTCCCTCAACGACGACCTTTCCCCTGTCATTCAAGACGACAGGAGGACAACATGCAGATCATCACGACCGCCGCCCATGCCGACACCGCCAACTATCTCGCCGCGCTGGCCTTCGCCGAGCGTCGCGCTCTGCACAGTTTCTTCGATCAGCACGTCATCGAGGACGCGCCCGGGCGCTACGTCGCCATCGACGAAGGCGACTACAATGCGCTGCCGATGACGCTCATCGACCGGGTGGTCCACACGGTCCCGGGCCGGATGTCCGACGAGTTCTAAAGGATCAGGGGAGGGGCTCCGGCCTCTCCCTTTTTTTTGCTGGGAGAGGTACGGACATGGGGGGCATCGAACCCCCCATGTCCGTGCCGCGCCATTGGCGCGGCGGGTCAGGGTCAGGCTGCCAGCCGCTTCTCGACTGCCTCGATTCCGAGGGTCTTGATCCGGTCGGTGAGGGCCGCCAGCCGTTTGGCCTCGAGCTTGAGCAAGCCTGATCTTTCGACCGTCAAAATGGCCTGCTCGCGCTCTTTTTCTTCGAGCCTTCTGCGCCGCTCTTCCAGCCGACGCGCATCCTCTTCGAACGCCAAACGCTCCTGTTCCAGTGTCTTTGCCATATGGGCCTCGTGTTCAACGCTAATCGGGCTGTGAACACCGTGACTATAACGGCGATTACAGCGCGCCGGAAGAAGCAGGTGAAGGTGGGGGCGCATCGGGCTCATCGCCCGATGACGGCTCTATTCGCTAGAGATCCCGTCGTCCTGGACGGACGCCGGGATCAAAGCTCACGGAGCCAAGGCGTTTGCCTTGTCTCCGCCCTGCCGGGTTACGATCCTCGCCTGGCCAATGGGGCCGGTGGCCCCTATTGATGCGCGCTTCGGGACCAAAGTCCCGGCGCGCATGGGGGAGGGCATCGCTCGCTTGCCCGTCCCCGATCGCGCAGCCTGACTGCTTCGCAGCAGACGCTATGCACGTTCCGCCCGTAGGCGGAGCGGTCCCCAGCCGGCCCCGGTAACGGGCACCCCAGCAGACATCGCCAGACAGCCCAGGGACAGGGTATCGGTCTCTGAGGATATGCACACCCTACGCACCTGAAGGTGCAAGATTTCCGTTGCTGCGCAACGGTTTAGCGCGGATGGAAAGGCGACTACATTGTAGTACGGTTCTTGCGGCGCGTAAAAGCCACGCAAATCCGCCACTTGGCCGTAGTACGGACGACTACGATGGTTTGGCGCTCGACGATCAACTTGCCGCGTGCCAGCCTCTAGGCTATAAGTCAGGCCTTCTTCAGTCCCCACCAGCCTCCCTGCTAGGAGGTTGGTCTTGGCTACCAGTTACCGGCACTATAATGTGCGGCTCGAGCGGACCCAGTGGGATCGGCTGAGCACCATAGCTGCGGAGCGCAAGCTCAGCGTCGCCGACATCATCCGGTCGGCGCTCGACGTCTTCCTTTCCTCGTCCGATCTGCTGACCGCCAGCCACCGCCGTCTCGCCCGCATCAGCGAGTTCCAGCAGCTCGCCTTGGACATCATCATCCGCGAGCAATATCCCGAGCTTCGCGAACGGCTCGTCGCCGAAACCGACAAGCGCCTGGTTCAATATCATGGCGCGTGAGGACATCCGCTCGAACGGGAAGAACATCCCGCTGACCCATCATTCCGCGCGGGGCCGGGTTCAGCGCAACTCAGGCAATTTCACACGCGGCAGCCAGCTCCTCACCCATGAGATGCTGATGTGGTTTTCGGGCGCGAAGCTGCCCATCATCGCCTGGTTCTTCGCCTTCCTCGCCGCTTGGTTCATCATCCTTTCGCTGCGCCTCGACGAGCATGGATTCCAGCTCGTCTGCATGAAGCTCTATTCGGCGCTTTGGAACTGGGTCGATCTCAATCCCAACAAGCGCGTCAACGTCACGCTGCCGAACGGCGAGATCTACAAAACGATCATGCCGGCCGTGCCCTATATCCCCGCCGTCCAGAAGGCGTGGGCAACCACGGTCCACGCGTTTATCGGCTCGATCCTCGTCTCGGTTTTCGTCATCGCGCCGATCACGATCTGGTTCGTCGATATCTCCCGGCGGCGCGGCAAGACCATCCTCCAGGAACGCCACGAACGCGGCGCGATGCTGGTCGAGCGCGATGTCCTCTTCGCCGAAATCGCCCAGCATAACGCCGCCAAATTCGAGGAAGATGCGCGTCAATTCTTCCCGCGGCTAAGCCCTTCGGCCGTGCTTCGGCTGCCCTTCGCCGAGCGAAAAGCCGGCGGCATCCATCACCCTTATTCGCTCGCCGGCGTCCCCTATCCGCACCGCATGGAGCAGTCGCATACGATGCTCATCGGCACGACCGGATCGGGCAAGACTACCGAGCTTCGCAGCCTCGTGGCGCAGATGCGCGAGCGTCAGGACAACGCCGTCATCTTCGACCTGACCGGCGCCTATGTCGAAGCCTTCTACGATCCGGAGCGCGATACGATCCTCAATCCGATGGACCAACGCTGCCCGGCCTGGTCAATCTTCAACGATTGCCGCACGCACAGCGAATTCACAGCCGCCGCCGCAGCCCTGATCCCGTCGGACGGTGGATCCTCGGAGCCCTTCTGGGCGCTGGCGGCGCGCACGCTGTTCATCGAAATGTGCGTCCGCCTCCAGGAGCGCGGCCAGACCACCAATCTGGCGCTCAGCGAAAACCTGATGACGGCCGATCTGAAGCGCGTTCACCGTTTCCTCGCTAACACCATCGCCGACCCGCTGACCGCCCCGGAAGCCGCCCGCATGGCGGAATCGATCCGTGCCGTCTTCAACACAAATGCGCAGGTACTGCGCTTCCTGCCCGACGAAGGGGAACAGTTCTCGATCCGCGACTGGATCACCGGCGACAAGCAGCCCGGCGCGATTCTCTTCATCACCTCAAACTATGTCGATCTGGCGATGAACCGGGCGCTCCTGACGCTCTGGATGGACCTGTGCATCAACCGGCTCATGACCATGCCGCGCACCCGCTCCTTGCGCATGTGGTTCATGTTCGACGAGCTCGGCGCGCTCCACAAATTGCCCGCGATCGAGAATGGCCTCCAGACCGCGCGCGCGTTCGGCGGCGCCATGATCCTGGGCATCCACAGCTTCGAAAAACTGGTCGAGGTTTATGGCGAACAGGGCGCTCGCAACCTTGCCTCGCTCGCCCGCTCAAAGCTCATCCTGGCTACCGCCGATCTCGACACGGCCGAGCAGTGCGCGCGCTACATCGGCAACCGCGAGGTGCGCCAGATGGATGAGGCCTACAGCTATGGTTATAACAACAATCGCGACGCCTCGACCCTGACCCCGCGCAAGCAGGTCGAACCGCTCGTCATCGCCGACGACATCACCAACCTGCCCTCGATGCATGGCTTCGTGAAGTTCCCCGACGGCTTTCCGGCGGCCCGCATTCTGCTCGAATGGCAAGACTATCCCCAGGTCGCCCAGGGCTTCATCGCGCGGCCCACCATGAGCCCGGTGCGGTCGAGGCGCGGAGAGGAAGTGTTCGCCGAAGAGGACGGCGCGGGAGGCGAGGCGGGCGGGCGTGATGGCGCCGTCCAGATCGTCGAGGAGGTCGTCGAGGCGACCAATCTCGCAAAGGAGATGGCAGCGCGGATCCTCAGCACCCCGACCGAGGAGGAGAATGCCGAAACGATGCGCGCGGCGCAGCGCAGCGACGATCGGAACGAGCAGACGGCGCCTGCAATCCATGCGGCCGACAAGGCGCAGGCGGCGCGCGACAAGCCCGAGGACCAGACCGCCGGCACCCGCACCAGCGAGGAGCGCCGCGACGGTCGCGACGCGCAACCGCGCGGGACGCAGGTCGAGGATCAAACCCTGGTCGAGCTGAGGGAAGGCTTTGCCAGCGGACGGGATTCCGATGGCATGGACATGGGGATCTAGGGCGTGCTCTCGGTCGCCTCGGTCCGCTCCGCCTCGGGTGCGGCGAACTATTTCGCGAAGGACGACTTCAAGGACAATTACTACACCGCCGACGGCTCGGCCGAGCAGAGCGCTTGGGGCGGGGAAGGGGCCGGGGCTCTCGGCCTCGAAGGCGAGGTTTCGAAACAGGCCTTCGAGGAAATCCTGGGCGGGACGCTGCCGTCAGGCGAGGGCGTCGCCCAAGTGGAAAACCGCCGCAACGGCGTCGATCTCACCTTCTCGGCGCCTAAGTCGGTGTCACTCATGGCCTATGTCGCCGGCGACAAACGCGTGCTCTCGGCCAACATGGCTGCCGTTCAGAAGACCATGGCCTGGGTCGAGAAGAATCTCGCTGAAGGTCGCAAGGATGTGGAGGGCCGCAAGGTCCCGGTCCAGACCGGCAATCTGGTCTATGCGCTGTTCCAGCACGACACGAGCCGCGCGCTCGACCCGCAGGCCCATGTCCATGCCGTCGTCGCCAATCTGACGCAGATGCCAGACGGCAAATGGCAGGCGCTCCACGCCGACAAGATCTGGAGCAGCAACACGACGATCGGCGCCGTCTACCACGCCTATCTGAGGGCCGGCCTCGAGAAGCTTGGCTACAGCGTAGAGCTCAAGGGTAAGCACGGCACGTTCGAGATAGCGGGCGTGCCCAAGGCGGTGATCGACGCCTTCAGCCAGCGCCGCGAGGCGATCCTGGAAAAGGCGGCGGAACTCGGCATCGTCTCGGCCAAGGGCCGTGACGGGATCACCACCAACACCCGTGATCCCAAGCTCAATGTCGATGACCGCGACGGCCTGCTGAAAGGCTGGATCGACAAGGCTGCGGCGCTCGGCTTCGACGGCAGGGGCCTGCTCGCGTCGGCCGAGGCACGCTCAGGTCTGAGCGCCGTCGACAGCCGGCTCGATCGCGGGTTCCGCGCGGTCGGCGAGGCAATAGCCGGCGCGCGCGACCTGGTCGGTGGTTTCCTTCGCCCGCACGATCCGCTGGTTGATTCAGGCCTTGCACGCGTCACCCAATCCCCCGCGACCGCCCGCTCGCAGCTCGCCGTCGCCTCCGCCGTCCGGATCCTTTCCGAACGCGAGGCGGCGTTCAACGTCCACCTCCTGGCGAAGACCGCGCTCGATCTCGGATTGAAGGGCGTGACGATCGACACGGTCGAACAGCGCATCGGCCAGTTGGTCGAGAACCGACAGCTTATCCCCGGCGTCGCCCGTGCCGGCGACAAAGGCGTGAGCATGGTCACCACCCAGGAAGCGCTACGCACTGAAGAGAGCATCCTGAAGGCAGTCGAAGTAGGGGCAGGAAGGGCCGCACCGATCGTACCGGCCGCCGATGCGCCCACACGGCTACAGGCGGCCGCTGACCGCCCGCTCAATGCAGGCCAACTGGCGGCAGCCACGCTGATCCTGTCGTCAGACGATCGCACGGTCACCGTCCAGGGCGTCGCCGGCGCGGGCAAGTCTACCATGTTGCAGGCCGTCGCGCGCGTCGCGGCAAGCGAAGGGGGACAAATCCTCGGCCTCGCATTCCAGAACAAGATGGTGGCCGACCTTTCGGAAGGCGCCGGCATCAAGAGCCAGACGATCGCTTCCTTCGTGCTCGCCAACGAGCGGTTCGTGACCGAGCGCGACACGCCGAGGTTCGAGGCTGCGCAGGCGAAGTTCGCAGGGGCCATGCTTGTGGTCGATGAAACGTCGATGGTCTCGAGCGACGATATGCTCAAGCTGCACCGGATTACCGAGGCGCTCGGCGTCGATAAACTCGTGCTGGTCGGCGATCGCCAGCAGCTCTCCTCGATCGACGCCGGCAAATCCTTTGCGATGATCCAAGCGGCCGGCGGGACCATGGCGCGGATGGACGAGAATATCCGCCAGCGTACCGATATGCTGCGGACCGTCGCGGCTCTCGCCAATGTCGGCAAGGCAGGCGAGGCGATGAAAGTGCTGGGCGACAACGTCCATGAGAGTGCCAGCGCGCCAGAAACAGCCGCCGATATGTGGCTCGCTTTGCCGGGAGGTGACCGCGAGGCGACTGCGGTCTTCGCGTCCGGCCGGGAATCTCGCGCGATCATCAATCAACGCATCCAGGACGGCTTGGCGGCAGAGGGGACTGTGCGAGGGGAGGGGATCCACCTCACCGTCTATGAGCGCGTCAATCTGACTCGCGAGGAGCTGCGCTACGCGTCGACTTACCAGCCCGGCCAGACGCTCGATGTCGGCCGCGGCGGCGCGCAGGACATCGGCCTCGAGAAGGGGCGGTACGACGTCACGCGCGTAATGCCGAACGGCAAAGTCGAGCTCAGCGACGGCCGCCGGAAGATCCGCTTCGATCCGCAGAAGCTATCGCCCACCGAAAAACGCGACAGACTCGAGCTCACCCATAAGAAAGACCTCCATGTCCGGGAGGGCGACCGCGTCCGCTGGACCGCCAACGACAAGCCCCGCGACCTCCACAACGCCGCCTTGGCGCGCGTGCTGACGGTCGATGCCAATGGCGTGACCGTCGAGACCGCCGGGCAGCAGCGGCTGACCCTGGATCTGGGCGATCCGATGCTGTCGCGTCTCGACCTTGCCTACGCGCTCAACATGCACATGGCGCAGGGCATCACGACCGACAAAGCCATCACGGTCATGGACAGTCATGAGCGCAATCTGTCCAACCAGCGCCTGTTCAATGTCGGCGTGACCCGCGTCCGCGACGAGCTGACGATGGTGGTGGACAACCGGGAAAAGCTGGAGCGCCAGCTCGATCTGAACCCCGGCAACAAGACCTCAGCCCTCGAGACGGTCGGCCGCCTCGACATTGACGGCAAAAAGGGATCGCCGCCGCCGGTGAAGTTCGATCCAGGTCCGATCGACGGCATCAACTTTGCCGATCACCCCGATATGCTCGCTGACCTGCCACCGGTTCCGGACGGACCGATCGCGCCGGCGGCCGCAGCGACCAAGGCGAGTGACCTCAAGGCGCCGCCCGACCTCAAACCCGACAAGGGCGACCTTCTTCCACCGCTGCCCGAACGCAGCCTGGGCCTCGATTTGTGAGAGTGAACCGCCGGCGCGGTGCCGGTCCAACCAAGGAGACGAAACATGGCATGGGATTTTGACGAGGGCGGCAAGTTCGGCAGCGAAAAAGCGGCCGAGGATTATGCACGGCGCAACGGCCTCAACGACGCCGATTTCCGCACCCGTCGCAAGGGCGACCAGGTTGAGCTCGAGATTCGCCGCTCAGCGATCGACGGCCGTAGCCTCAAAGACAGCAACGAGGGCCGTCGCGACGGCTGGAATTGAAAGGCGCTCCGGCATGGGGCGCGAGCCTCGTGCCCTAACCGGGAGAGGTTCAATGTCAGAGTATTTCGGCCGGCTCGGCCAACAACCGATCGGCAACCTATTGCTCGCCATGGGCGCGCTGATCGTGCTCTGTTTGGCGATATGGATCGCGCCACGCATCCGCCAAGGCATGAGGGATAGGCCTTTACCGGTGCCGGTGCCGGCGCCGGTAGCGAAGCCCTTTCTGACAAACCGGAAGCACGCGATGCTCTCCGCTCTCGAGCGGGTCCTGCCGATGTATCGGATCCATGCCCAAGTCTCGATGGGTGCGCTTCTCGCGCCGGGTGGTCGCCTGGGCCCGTGGCAGCGCGGGACGGATGGCGGCGCATTCCTTTGGAGGATTGTCGACTTCGTCGTTGTCGATCCCACCTCGAGTTCGATCGTCGCTTTGATAGAGATGGACGAGCGCTTCGCCGAACCTGACGAAAATCGGCAGCGTGAGGCGCTGACGACCCAGGCGGGGTATCAGACGATCCGCATTCCTGCGTCAGACCGCGCGACGATGGCTACCGCGCAGGCCGCGGTAGGGCATTTGCGGGACGCCGCGCTGAAGGCAGCGCCCGCTGTGACGCGCTTGCCAATGCCTGTGCGCACATGGCCACTCGAGGGGCGCTTCAATGGGACTCGATGATCGGGACTATATGCGCGATCGTCGGCGCGCTGAGCGCGAGGCAGCGCGGCTGGGCAGTGCGTCCTGGATCGACAGGAACGGGCGGGTGGAGCACCACGGACTCTGGTTCGACGGTCGGTATCGCTCCGGTCCGCGCGTCGTGCCGCACCCATGGCAGAAGTGGCTCTTCCTGCTCATGGCCCTGTCGATCCTGATCCCAATGTACGGTGAAATAAAGCGCGAAGGATGGCTGCCCGACTTCGACACGGCGGTGAGGTTTCCCGAAACGGGGTCGGTGACGGTGGCGAGAACCATCCGACGCGCCGATATTGAAAGCAGGCTGACGGTAGAGGCCAGCGAAGCAAACGCTGTCGTGCAGCTATTCGACCCAGCGACCAACCGGCATATCTTCTCACTCTATGTGGCGCGCAATGATCGCATCACCGTCCCCGCTCCGACCGGCACTTTCCTGATGCGGCTGATCGAGGGGCAGAAGTGGCATGGAACCACGCGATATTTCGGGCCGAACACATCTTACGAGACGGTTGCCGAACTGATGACATTCGAGCCGCGCAGTGGCCACATTATCGATCTGCATCGAAGGCCCGGCGGCAACCTCAAGACGCAGCTAATGCTATCGCGACCATTGAGCCTGTGATCCCCAGTGCCATCCGTGACACTTTACCCGAAAACGCTGGGTAAAGTGTCATTGCTGACAATTACTTGGCTGAAGGAGGGGCCTGTCCCGTAACTGCTGCCCGAACGATGAAGGCGTGTTAGCTAGGGTTCCCTGAGCAAATAGCGAGAATCGCCACCTGAATGCCGCACCATATCTTCTACTCCTGGCAGAGCGACACCGATAATCGAATTGGCCGCGGCTTCATCCAGCATGCATTGGATCGCGCCATCCGCGCAGTGAATGCGGACGCGGACGTCGATCCTGCCGATCGCAACGTGCAAGCCGACCGTGACACGGTCGGGATATCAGGTATGCCGCCGCTCGCCGATACTATCTTCGGCAAGATCGACCGTGCTGTCGCCTTCCTCTCCGACCTCACCCATGTCGCCAAACGGGCCAAGGGGCAGCTTTCGCCCAATCCCAATGTCCTGCTCGAGCACGGCTGGGCGTTGAAGTCTCGCGGCTGGGCCAGGATGATCGGCGTGATGAACACGGCCATGGGTCACCCGGATGAGCATCCTCTCCCGTTCGACCTTACCCATTTCAAGCGGCCGATCCTCTTTCACTGCCCGCCAGATTCGACCGACGAGGATCGTCAGGCGGCCCGGCTCGGACTGCAGAAGGATCTGGAGAGCGCGCTTCGCCTGATCCTTGATGACGAGGTTCTTCGCGCGGCTCAGCCGCCGGAGCAGCCACATCCTCACGATATCGCATTGCTCCAGCGGTTCCGGACCCAGATCCCGGAGCGGCTGCGCCAGTTCCTGCGCGAGCATAACTTCGGTGAGCCCTATCCGCGAAAGGCGCTCGATCCGCTCGATGATATCGCTTCCACCTGGGCAGGAGCTGAGTTCGATTTCGAGGATAAGGCGCTGCAGGAAGCGTCTACGGCGCTGCGCGCAGCCAATAGCTCGCTGATGGAGCTGGTCTACGAACGCACCCATGTCATGGATCGCAATCCCAACATGGCGTGGGCGAAGACGGGCTATGATGTCAGTCATGGCCTTCAGCAGGGAACCCTGGACGCAATCCGGGATCTCAATGCGCGGTCGACGACTCTGATCGACTCGATCGACGCCTTCGAGAAGGTTGGCCGGTCACGGATCCGTGTCGCGGCACCGGCACCTACCGCGCCGCAGGTCGATCCCAGGTGGGAAGCCGCGAGGCAGGCGGTAGGCGAGCTTGCCGCCGATCGCATGCGGGGCGGGCTCCCAGAGATCGTCGCCGTGCCGAGCATGACCCTTCGCCTCGTTCCTCTTGTTGCGATGGATCGGCCATCCCTCGACCCGAAGGTCGTGCTGGCCGCCGCATTGCGTTTTCCACCGGACATGCAGGTCAGGGTCCAGTCGGATTCCGATGAGCGCCAGTGGTGGAGTTTCGGGCTGCCGCTGATCCGCACAGAGAACAATCCCGAAACCAGATGGCGGACCCGTTTCGTCCGTCCAGGTGTCATCGAATATGAAGCAACCATTGGTGGCCGCGTTGATGATGGGGACGAGCAAATCCTCGTTGATGGCCGCGCGCTTGAGGGATCGATCGTGGCGCATGTTGAACGGCTAGCCGGCGTCCTCGCGGCGATCGGGCTAACCGGACCAGGTCTCGTTTCCATCGCCTTTCGTGGCGTTGAGGATGTTGAGCTCACGCGGTCCCGCGGGGGCGGCAGGACGATACGAAAGCCGGAGCTGTTCCTGCCCGAGTTGCGGGCAGACGATCTTTCCGCCGCCATGCAGCCTCAGCTGCGCGACCAGCTCAATATCCTGTGGCAGGCGTCCGGCTGGGCGGATGGCTCGCCGTCGTTCGGCTGACGAGTGACACCATGATCCTCAAGCCTCCTCCGCCTGAAACGGGAGACGTCGGACTCGCGGAGTTTCGTGCGGCGGCCAAGCTGTATGAGGACACGTTGCGCAATCGGACCTTTCGCGAGCTCTACCGAAAGGATCTCGCCAAGTGGCGGAAACTCTATGGGACGCTTGCCGGGAAGCGCGAGCCGGGTTCGGCCGCAGCGACGCATTTTACAAGGCTATCGGCGCTCTGCGGTGAGTTGCTCGCGGAATATGGCCCGGAAGCCCCGCCGAAGAAGCGACCTTCCAAGGCTGTCGCGCCTGTTCCGTTGACCTATCCCGATTTCCCCGAGGAGCTCACGCACCGGATCCACTTCCTGGAGGGACCGGGTATCCGCCGGCAGCGCGCCGTCGAGCTGGCCACCTATGCGCCGGCCGTGTCGCGCCAAACCTCGACGCGTGGGCGCGTGCTCGTCTCGATCGGAGTGCGCATGGATCAGGTCCGGTTGTTCGAGCGCATTGTGGAATCGATAGGTGACCTCGCCATGGGTGACTATCCCGCCGCCGGCTTCGATATCGGCTATGTCATGCGGCCCGACGGAATCCCGCAGGGTCAATCTTGGACGTCCAATCCGCTCGACCCGATGTTGCCGATCGCGCGCATCTGGAACGACAATGAAAGGGCAAGGGGTTACGGCTTTCAGGCCCGCCTGCTTGGCGACCAATGGCGGGGCGTCGACGGCGAGGGCCTTCCCGAAGACCTGCCCGACCTGACCGGCGGACCATGGGACCCAGATCCCCACTGGCAGCGTGTGCTCGAGCTTACTGAGGCTGATTGCCTCGACGAAGCCCTCGTCTTGGTGGAGGCTATTCCCGGCCGCGACCGCGAGCCGATGTTCGACGAGGTCATCTACCTTCGGTTTCTTACGAAGACGCCGCTGCAGGCTCAGGATATCCGCGTTCTTGCCCGCAAGCACGTAGTGAACTCGCTGATCGCTGGGCGATTGCTCGAGGAATTCGATGCTTTCCTCGACCATCTCGACGCTCAGTTCGCCCTAGAGCCGCCGGTCCTTGAGGAGATGACCCGGTTGCGGCCGGATTTTGGATCGTCGATGATCCCGCCGCTCCCATCCGCTGCCGATTGGGCGACATACCGGCGCCACATGGGTCAGTTCTCAAACCCGAGCGGGCGGCGCGGCCGGATCTTTTCGAGGAATATTGGCGTCGCCGATACTGGCGCGTCGGAGTTTTTTGCGAGCGCCTTTGTGGCGGCCGAGGAAGCGTTCCGCCGGGAGCGTTCCATCCCTGAGATTGGGCGTGGCTGGGTTTCAGAGGTTACGCTTTTTGACCTGGTCCGCTCGATTTGGCCCTCAGCGGTCCACCAATGGCGGCCGGCGTTCCTCGGCATGCAGTCCATCGACATCCATGTACCGGAGCTGCGGCTCGCGATCGAGTATCAGGGGCAGCAGCACTACGAGCCGATCGCGCTCTTTGGCGGACAGGAAGGCTTCGAGCTTACCTGCGCGCGGGACGCGAAGAAGCGGATGTTGCTCGCGCGTCACGGCACGCGTTTGCTCGAAT
This sequence comes from Sphingomonas echinoides ATCC 14820, assembly GCF_000241465.1. GTDB lineage: Bacteria > Pseudomonadota > Alphaproteobacteria > Sphingomonadales > Sphingomonadaceae > Sphingomonas > Sphingomonas echinoides. Next base: position 2,328,664 of record NZ_JH584235.1, on the reverse strand, counting down.
GGCGCTTCGACGTCCCTATAACCAGGGCGGCCTTGGTTAGTCAGCTCTCCGCGATGGCGATCGTCGTTCCCAACTAGAGCGCGAGTGCCTTTTGCCGCGGGCCGCTGGTGATCTCTTCGACGACGAAGGTCCGCGCCGGCGGCGTTTCCAGTAGCTCGATTTCCGGGATCGTGTGATCGAGCCACTGCATCCGCTGTCGGCGCAGGATGATCGCGCCATGGCGATCCTGATACCGGCTGATCTCTGGATTGGCGGCGACCGTGATGACCCGGAACGACAACGGCCACTCGGCCATCGCCGGCTCCAAGACCGCCGCCAGGTAGAAGAAGTTGCCGTCGTCGAGCTTCACTCGATATTGCTTGTCGCCCACGGTCATGTGAAATTCGGACGCCGGCACGAGGCAACGGTGGTTGGGAAAGGTCTTCCCCTCCGATCGCACGAACCGATACGAGGTGCCGTCGCTAAAGCGGGGATTGGAGCCCCACCTCGCTTCGACCATTTCCACTTCTTGCATATCGTCCGGATTTCGCCGGATGATGGGCAAGAGCTTCTCGAGTGGAGCCTCGGAGTCGAAGGCTGTTGGCGTAGCCATGAATAGAACATATATGGAACGAACTTGAGTCGCAAGGGCGAGCCGAACGGATGACCGATGTGCAATGACTATCGCCTCGAGGTCGACATAGCCTCGATTGTCGAGGACTTCGAGGACCTCAAGATCAGGATCAAAATGCCCGAAGGCACGCCCAACGTGGCTGCCCGCGCGGACATCAACATCAGCGATGTCGCGCCCATCGTGCGCAGCGGCGAGGGCAGAGGATCGGGCGAGGTGATCAATCGGCGATGGAGCTGGCCGGGCCAGAACGGGCGACCGGTATATAATTTCCGTTCGGAAGGCCGCACATTCACCTCGCATCGCTGCCTCATCCTGGCCGATGGCTTCTACGAATTTACGGCGCCGACCGATCCCGGTCAGAAGCGCAAGACTAAATGGCTGTTCACATTGAAAGATCATGCGTGGTTCTGCATCGCCGGCATCTGGCGGTCGCACCCAGAAATCGGGGAAGCATTCACGATGCTGACGATGGATCCTGGCGACGACATCGCTCCCTACCATTCCCGGCAGATCGTCCCGCTTCCGCGTGATCGCTGGGCCGACTGGCTGGATCCCTCAGTGCCTGCCGAGAACGTGCTTGGTTTATTGCCGAAGGGCAGCCTGATACCACAGCAAGTCTATCCGCCGATCGCCGCGCAGGCATCGCTGCTTTGAGGCCGCAAAGACGACGCTCTCGATCTCATTCACCCGGCGGCTCGACGTCTGGCGGGTTCATATATGCCCTGAACCCTGCGAGATCCTCATCACTTGGGTTCTCCAGCTCGGGAATGTAGCGGATGGTCTCAGCCACATCCCGGCGCGAAATATAGCCAATGATGGAGCCGCCGTTGCTCAGCTCATATTGCATCGCGCCGCAATGCCGGTCGACGGTCGCCAGCCCGGGCGCGAACGCGATCGGCTTTTTGCTCCCCTTCTTGCTCACCTCATGTTTGGCCAGCGCGACGCGCAGAAATTCCAGCCTGGTGAACCCCATTTCCGTCCGCCGCAGATCGACCCGCATCTGATCGACAAGTTCGGGTCGCTCCAGCGCGTCGCGGAGCTGCTGGGCGCGCAGCTCCCGGTCGTAGTGCCGGTAGCCCAATTCCCGTTCGAGGTTCGTGGCCTTCAGGTTGATCCCGCCATTCTCAGCGAGCTTGATGACCTCCTCGCATCGCTGACGCCAAGTGCGCAGCAGTTCATAGGCGGCATAGATCCACATAGGCGTTAGGGCGGAGAGCTGCGCGATCCGGCCGCGTGGTGGCTCATCATCGAGCTGGCGTTCCAAGATCTCCTGCTCGATCCGGTTGAGCATATTATCGACCAGGCAAAGCTGGCTTGCCTGCATGGCCAGAAACGGGTTCTCGCCAAACCCCGCGAGGGTCATCAGGGCTTCATGGAGCTCGGCGTGACCGATATCCGCCAGTGGGCGGTATCTGGGCTCGTCATCCAACTCCTCGGGATGAGGCTCGCCGTCCACGTTCAACCCCTCCGGGCCGCCCGAGGCAGTTGCTGCGCCCAGATGCGGGGCCTCATCATGAAACCTTCTCCCTCAGCCATGACGACAATCCAGCGTCTAGGACCATCCGCGCGAGCCGCTGTGGTCCGAGCAGAATCACGCCTTCCGGCCCTTCATTTTCCGGAATGTTGCCGGTGTGCCAGACGAAGAACATGCGGTCATAGGCTTCTGCCTCGGCAAGCCGGCCGGCATAATCGTCGAGCGACGCGCGCGTGGCTTGCGATTTCACCTGCACGAAGGCCCGTTCGGCGGTGCTCGGAAGCAGCAGTTCGAGATCTATCGTCTTCTGGGTTCGGCCGACCTGGCTGAGCCGGCGCCACCCGCTGCTCGAGAAGACGAGATCGACCAGCAATTCAAAATCTTGCCACGTCAGTAGGCGCATCAGCGGTATGATAGCGGTGGTGAGGGCGCGTTCGGCCTCTTCGGCAGCCGCGACTTCCGGCGACAACTCGTCGCTCAGCCTGCGCAGTAGATAGTCGGCCGCACCGACGTCGCAAATCGTCCCGCGAAACATCTGCACCTTGAGCAGTCGCCCCGACAGTCTATCGGCGGTCAACAAGCTCCCGCCAATCGACGCGTTGTGCCACCCGTGGAGGGTTGAGCGGCGGTGGCTGCTGTCCGCCAGGATCTCGATCTTGCCCGTCGGTCGGCACCAATAGAGCATGCCGCCGACAAAGGTGATGAAGATGGTGTCTTCGCCGCTCTCATAGAACGCCCGGATCTGCTTCACGTCGCGGGTCGCGGCACCGGCGTCCCCTCGGCGCGTCTTCATGGCGTCCCACACACCCGCCCAGTCGCCCGCGACGCACAGGTCGTGCGGCGCCTCGCGGTAGCCGAAGCGAAGCACGCCGTCGCGAATGCTCTCAGCTTCCCAATCGCCGCCCCGACCCAGCTTGATGTAATAGACCTTGGCAGCCGTGACTGCGGTCATTGGTTTCCCCCGTTTGGGCGAGCGCACCCCGGATCTTCACGCCGGCCCATCGCACGCTATACGTTAGACAAAGAAAAGATAATGAAGACGTTGCCCTTATCAGACTGAGGGCGAGATCGAGGGGGCAATGGGAAAGTCGAACGGCAACGCGCAGCGCAAGAAATCATCGAAACCCTACAATGAGCGCACCGACCTCGAGAAATTGCAGTCACAATGGACCAAACTGTCCGGCTTGCACCTTCGCGAGGAGCCATCCGCAGCGATAGTCCGATGCGCGACCGCGGCAGAGATCGCGGCGAACTATGCGATTCGGGCTGAATGGGCTCGCAAGACCGAGTTCGACGATACGATCATCGATATGTTTCTGCGCTGGGCGAACGGCCTTCCACTAAAGGTAACCCGATTGTTCGTCCCGATTTATTTTGCGACGCCGGACAAGAGTCCCATCGGGAAAGCGCTCAAGGCGTCGGCCGAGAAGATCAACACGGTCCGCAATGCCGTGGTCCATCAAGGGGCGTTCAGCAATCCCGATGAGGCCGAAGCCGTCATCGCCGAGGCGAAAACTTTCATCAACACGATCGTCGGTTTGTCGATTCCCAACTTCGACATCGAGGTGGCCGCACGCGAGTGGCAGGCCTCCCGTGAGACCGAGGCGGGCGAATGACTTCCACGCTCGGCGGCCTGACGGTGACCCTCGGCAAGAAGCTCACACAGTCTGACGACTACCTGAAGGGGAAGCATAACCTGTTGACCCAGTTTGACAGCATCGACGACTTGGTCACGGATGAGACGAAGCTGACTGCCAAGGATCGTCAGGCAATCGAGCATCATATCCTGCAGCTCCGTGCGGCGATCGCGCGCACCCTCTGGTCGAACGAATTCTATATCGGTCGCTCCCTGCTCGACGACTACATCCTTCACACTACGAAAGATGGTGGCGGGAATGTGCCGGTGCGCGTCATCGCGGCGCTCGCGGCCGCCGGCGCTGACCGCCCCGGTTTCGTCCTCTACCCACTGACCGGGTTCGGCATGGAGATGCCGCGGATTTTCGCGAAAGACAGCAAGCTCCGTTCCGAGGCGATTTTCAGGAAGGCTGGCTTCGCGGTCAGCACCCAAAGCAATTCGTTCGATGCGGCCGTTGCCAGCGTTGAACGGATGGCCCGGGGCCTGGGCGTGAAACAGCGCATCGACAAATCGGATTTTCGCCACTTTGCCTACACGGCGAAATGGTTCGGAAAAAACCCCCTCATGCTGGTCCGGATCACGTCGTTCACCGGCGACATGTACGAGAACCAGTTCGTTTATTCGCTCAAGATCCGGGTGGCGGCGGCGCATCTTCTGATGCTGCATTGTCTGTCGCAGGAAACGGTCGGGCCGCTCGACCGGCATCGCAACTCGTCTTTCGTCAACAATTTCGAAACGCTCGACATTGCCCACTATCTGATTGGCGAAGCGATCCGCGGACGCCCTATGTCGACCCGCCGCGTGCCAATGAACGTCTCGCAGTTGGAATTGGCGAAGCTCTCCGACGTAGCCGCGACGCTTTCCACTAGCGCTCTTGCAACGGCGCGGATGAAGAGGCTTGCACCCAGGGTGACGCAAGCCCTGAACACGGTCGAGCGGGGCTACTTCCGTCACGTCAACCTGGCCACTCGCTCAAAACCTGAGAACCGCCTCTATCGGCGCCTGCTCACCGCCTTGGACTGGTTTCGACAGTCTTTCAGCGCCCGCGCAAATGAGGCCGAGGCCATCGTTGCGCTCGCGGTCGCTTTCGAAACGCTGCTCACGGATCAATATGCCCCCGCAATCGCGGAGCGGCTGCGACGCCGGATCGGTATCTGCATGAAGGGCGTGCCTGGCCTTGCGAGTTATCAGGACAGCGTCGAAGCTATCTACTATGCTCGCAGTTCGATCGTGCACACTGGCGAGCCCGACCATTCGGTCGACATTCATCGAGGCCAGGTCGCTTTCACCCGATGCTTTTGTGCGATCGCCGACCGACTGACGGCCTGGGTGCCGACCGCGAACAACGCTATGGGCGATCTGCTAGGCGACGTCGGTTGAGCCTGTGATCGGTACGCCCCCGCGCTAGATCGCTATCTTGCGATAGCCGTTCCCTTGCACAAAACCCTGCTCGAGGCACCATCTCCTGGTCAGGCCGGCGCCGGTATCATTCGAATAGGCGTGCCCGTTTGCACGAAAGCGAAGGAATGAGGGCCACGCATCCGGAACAGGATGGTTGGTTGTGACATGGACGAGCACTTTCTCGCCGTTCCTGATGTCCGTGGGCTTTCTGACCGCGTAATATTCGCCCCAATCGCTCGTCTTCTCGAGGACCGCCTGCGTTATGGTGTGGCGTGCTTCGGGGCGGCCGGGCTTGGTCGCCGCGGCCTGCGTCGCGACTTGGTCGCGACCATCCCACTCCCGAAAATAAATGTTGGCCCAGCAACCGAGTATCTGGTGCACGTTAAGGGCTTCTATGTCCTGGCGCC
>NZ_JH584235.1:2293802-2320312 GCF_000241465.1 Sphingomonas echinoides ATCC 14820 | reverse complement strand
ACAAGTCGGAGCGCCGATATCGGCAGAATCGCGATCGCTTTGCGGTGACCTCCGGGCTCGATTGTGACGGGCCGACCCGCAGGGACATGCCGCGCAACGGCGTGAGCACAGCCCGCAGTGTCGGCAACCGCGATTTGCACCGAGAGCCCGGACGCCGCGGTGCGACGATGAAGATCCTTCAGGAGCTCCTTCTCCGTCCCGAACAGCGACGCGCAACCCGTGATGTCGAGCCAGAGCCCGTCCGGTGCATCGGGGGACACAAACGGTGAGTAGCGCCGACCTGCCCAGAGCGCGAGACGGCGCAGGCCCTCGAGATCCGCATCGGGCTCCGCGTCGACCACCCGGAGTTCTGGCGCCAGCGAGCGCGCTTTTGTGACTGTCATTCCTGGTTTGATGCCGAGAGCGCGAGCGCCAGCATCGATCGCTGCGATGACGCGGCGACCGTGGTCCGGGATGGCCGTCACCAGCGGCGCATCGCAGGCGATTGGATCGTGCCGCTCAGGCGACGAATTTGCGTTCTTCCTGCGCAGCCGGTCGGTCGACCAGTGCGGCAGGAAGAGCGATACGACCCGTCGCATCGCAGCCCTCCACAATCCAGCTGTGCGGATTTCCGCCGCGCACGCGTTCCAGCTCAACCCGCCAGCGTGGTCGCCCCAGGCTCGGAATGCCGAGATCTTCACTTGGGTGAGCCGTTACTCGCCAACGCGTTGCGGCCGCCGTTCCCTCGACGGCCTGTTTAACCCTGGAAGCGCGCCGGAAGACGAAGGCGGCAACGCCCGAACCTTCTGCTGCAAGCTGCAGGCGCTTGGAGGCAGTAGTCGAATATTTCGCCACCTCCCCGACCACCCCGGCAAGGCCTGGTTGGCGCAAACATTCCTCCATCGCGAGGAGCACGTTGGTGTCGCTGCCAGCCTCGACGTGAATTACGCGGTCCGGATGCAGCCCTGCCAGGTGAAGGGCAGGGGCGAAGAGGTCGCGCCAGCGGAGGCACCAAAAAACCGGGCCCTCTACACGCGCGAGAATTCCGGCGAGAAATACGGTAGCGCTCGCCTCATCAGCCAGATCGGTACTGCCCGCGATCTCGTGAAGGGTGCCGGTGGCTATGCCACCGCCTGGCAGGCGACAATCAATGCTCTCGATCCCGAATGGAATGGCGTCGTGTCGCCCATCAGTGCCCTCGATCTGCGCGATGCGCGCACGTAGATCATCAAGGACGGCTGACTCGCGCATAGCATCACAGAGACTCGGAAGGTGATTGACTCGTTCCCTCTTTGTTCTGATGAAGGCGCGCCAGAGTCAAGCGTGATGGAGATCGCCTCTCGCGCCGTCGCCGCAACGACCGGCGGAAAGGGGCACATTTCCGACGCGAAAAAATTGTGGAGGTCTCTTGGATAGCGGCCGACGTTGGAATCCGGCAGATTGCTCTGATGAACGATCTTAACGGCAAGTCTATCGCGGAGATGCTCGCGCTCCATGCCGCAATCAACGAGGAACTACGATCGCGCGACGTCTTGCGGTCTGCCAACAATCCGACGGGAGACCTGGCCGAATATCTCTTTTGCACAGCTTTCGGTTGGGAGCAGGAGGCCAATTCGAAGAAGGGGTTCGACGCGGTGGACTCGGACGGCGTCCGCTATCAGATCAAGGGCCGTCGGCTGCACAGGCGCAACAAGTCGCGTCAGATGTCGGCGATCCGGTCGACGGACGGTTTCGATATATTGGCCGGCGTTCTCTTCAACGACGACTTCTGCGTCATTCGCGCGGCGCTGATCCCTGCAAGCGTGGTGTTCGAGAGAACGAGCTTCGTCGATTATACGAAGAGCCATAAATTTTACCTTCGCGATGATGTGTGGGATGCAGCAGGAGTCAGCGACGTTACCGAGCGCCTCCGTGCCGTCGAGCAAGCCTAGAGACCAAGTGTGGCTAACCTACGTGCCGCCGCGCGAGCGGCCAAGCGGGCCAGAAGTGTCACAGCAGAAAAAACTGACGAAAGACGCACGAACGGGATTCACATTGCCGCAAGCGATGCTAAGATTCATCTTATGTTCCACCAAGCCGACCTTTTTGATGCCGTTGAAGTCGGCCAGGGAGCGCCTGCCAAGAGCCTGAATTTGCCGGCGCTGATCGAACGGATCGCGGATTTCTCGCCGCGACCGCGCTACGCGTTCATGGTCCTCAACCTCATTGCCAAAGCCGCCGGGGGGAACAGCGGTTCAGCGGGCCCCTATGTCGATACCGAGGACGAGGTTCGCGTGCCGCTCCGCGATTGGCTGTGCGATTCACTCGTTCCGATGGCAAAGCGCGATGCGCGTCGCCTGATCATCGTCGAAGAGGTCAAAGCATCGCTCGCTGCGCAGGACGCCTTGCCAGAGGACCCAGGGGAGGCAGCAAAGGCGATCGACAACGAGGTTCGTGAGCGGGTCCGGCGCTCTGGTCGGTGCAATGTCAGTCGCGCCGTCTCCGATCTCGTCCGCGCCGGTCTGGTCCGGCGACACTATCAGGGCTACCGTGTAGACCACCATAATCGTGGCGCTCAACGTGAGGCGGTGTACACGATCACTGAGGCAGCCGCGCGGGCCCTTTGGTCTCAAAGGGCCTGATACCCCCATCGGATGGGCCTTGTTTCACAGATTTCTCATTTTCAACGGTTTGTTGAAAAGCCCGTTTCAGTGAAATTATTTGCTATTTCAGCCGAATCGTGGTTTCAACGGTTCGGTGAAAGACCCTGTTGGCATCGAACGGCGGGCGGCAGAAGCGCTCGAGGCCTTTCTAGGCTCAATCCCTCAATTCGCCGTCGGCCCAATGACGCTGACTGGCAAGCCAGGCGAGGCTGATCGAGGCGTAGACATCGTCGCTGAAACCGAATTCGCCGGCCGACCGCTCAGGCTCGTGGTCGAGGTCAAAAGCAACGGGCAACCCCGGATTGCGCACCAAGTAGCCTACCAGCTCAAACGGTATCTGGATCAGACTGGCCAAGAGGGCGTGCCGATGTTCATCGCGCCCTATTTATCTGAACAGGCGCAGGCGGCATGTCGCGAGGAAGACATCGCCTATCTTGATTTCCAGGGCAACGCGCGCCTCGTTGTCGATACCATCTTCATCGAGCGCAAGGTCGAAGGGAAACCCGATCCCGAACGACGTTCCCTGCGGACCCTGTTCAAGCCAAAGTCGACCCGGATCCTGCGCGTACTACTGAACGAGCCGCATCGGCCCTGGCGCGTGACCGAGCTTGCTGAAGAAGCCAAGGTCAGCCTCGGGTTGGTCAGCACGATCGGAACCGCCCTGCGCGAACGGGAATGGGCCGACCAGACCGAACAGGGGCTGCGGCTCGTCGATCCTTCCGGTTTGCTGGACGAATGGGCCCGCAACTATGAGCGGCCCAGAGGGGAGGAGGTCCGCCTCTATACCCACCTTCATGGCAAAGCCCTGGTGGAGCGGCTGCGTGATTTAGCGACCGAGCAGGGAAGGGTGGCGCTGGCCTCGTTCAGCGCGGCCGATTGGTACGCGCCCTTCGTTCGCCAGAGCACCAGCTATTTCTACGCAGACGAGAAGGGCCTTGGCACCTTGCAAACAATCCTAAATCTGACTGCACCCGCGAAGGGGGCGAACATTGTCGTGCGCGTCCCCGATGAGGATGGCGTGCTCGACGACGCGCGGACCGTCGCACCGGGGGTCATCGCGACCAGCCCGGTTCAGACCTATCTCGATCTCATGGCGGGCGGCGAGCGCGGCGTCGAAGGGGCAGAACATCTGAAGGACAAGCTTTTGCGGTGGCCTTCATGAACGACGAACCGCAATCGGCCAGAGACTATGACGACCGCACCAGCGCCGCGGTGAAGTCGGTGCTCGTTGAGATCGGCCAGACGCTGGGCAGCTTTCGCGGGAAGTTCGCGGTTATCGGCGGCGCCGTGCCTTGGCTGCTGCTCGAGGACAGCGAGATGCGCCACGTCGGCACCCTCGACATCGATCTCAGTCTCGACGCGCAGGCCTTGGCCGCCGGCGAGGAGTATGTCGCTCTCGTCGATGCCCTCCACGAACAGGGGTACGCACCCCGCGACACGCTCAAATATTTCCAGATGGTCCGGACGGTCCAGCCGAAGGATGACGGACCGCCGATCGATGTGATCGTCGAGTTCCTGCGGCCCTATGACGCCGTGCTGGAAAAGAACCGGCCGCCGCTCACCACCGAATTCGCGACCCAGCGTGCGTCGGGCGCGGAGCTTGCCATTCACTTCCACGAGCTCGTCGCGATCGAAGGCGATATGCCCAAGGGCGGGACCAACAAGGTGATGATCGCTGTCGCCTCGATTCCGGCGCTTCTCGCCATGAAAGGCTTCGCGCTCGACGGCCGATACAAACAAAAAGACGCCTATGACGTCTACTACTCGATCCGGAATTATCCCGGCGGGATCGACGCGCTCGCCGACGATTGCCGCCCGTTGCTCGATCATCAAAGCGGCAAAGACGGCTTTTCGCATGTCGTAGCGAAATTCGACGATCCGGACGGCTACGGCCCGACGTGCGTGCGCAATTTCGTCGAAGGCTCCGATATCCTGGACGGCCGAACGCCGGACGAGTGGCAGCAGGATGCCTTTGGTCAGGTCGATGCCTGGGCCCGTGCGATGGGATTGCGATGACACACCGATCTGCGAAGCCACGATGAAGCTCATTCACACAGCCGACTGGCAGCTCGGAAAGCCTTATGGGCGGTTTGAGCCGGAGGTCCGCGCCGCACTTACCGAGGCACGCTTCGATGCCATTGATGCGATTGGCAAGGAGGCAGTTCGCCACGGCGCGGATCACGTCCTGGTCGCCGGCGACGTCTTCGACACCGAGGGACCAGACGACCGCACGATCGTTCAAGCGATCTCCCGAATGGAGCGCCATGCATGCCGGTGGTGGCTCTTGCCCGGCAATCACGATTTTGCGCGTAACGGTGGCCTCTGGGACCGCGTGCGTCACCGCGCAGGTAGCAGCATTACCGTCTTGGCAGAAGCGCAGCCTCACGAGATTGAGCCAGGAATCTGGCTCCTGCCGGCGCCCCTTACGCATCGCCACAATCTCGATGATCCTACCGAGCTCTTCGACAGCATGAAGACACCCGGCAGTCGCATTCGCATTGGCCTCGCGCATGGATCGATCCGCGACTTCGGCACCCAAGGCGAAACCAAGAACCAGATCGCGCCCGACCGCGCCCGTCGCTCGTCCCTCGATTATCTTGCGCTTGGAGACTGGCACGGGACGCTCAATATCGATCCGCGTACCTGGTACGCGGGCACTCCCGAAACCGATCGCTTCCAGCGCGATGAGCCAGGCCAAGTGCTGCTCGTTGATATTGCCGAGGGTCGCGATCCGTCGGTCATCCCGACCCGCACGGGGCGTTTCCAGTGGATCAGGCGAAGCTGGACGGTGAACGACCAAGCCGGTTTCGATGCCGAGTGCGATCAATTGCTGGGATCGATCGATCCCGCGTCCACCCTCCTCGAACTATCGCTGGCCGGAATCACCAGCCTTACGGATCGGGTCGGGATGCTGGGCAGGCTGGAAAACGATGTCGGGCACCGTGTCCGTTATCTCGACGTCCGGTCTGGCGACCTTGTCGGCCGCCCGAGCGAAGACGACCTCGCAAGCCTTTCGGTAGAAGGCATGCTCGGTGTCGCCGCGGCGAAGCTTTCCGCCTCAATCGAAACGGGCGGGCCTGACGGTTTGATTGCCAAGCGTGCCCTGGAGCGCCTCTTCGTCGAATACAGTCGGGAGGACAGAGCATGAGCCTGTACCTGCGCCGTATCGCCATCGACGGCTTCCGCAAGTTTCGGGAGCCGATGGCGATCGAAGGGCTCACCGACGGCCTCAACATTGTCATCGAACCCAATGAGACCGGCAAGTCGACAGTGCTCGAGGCGCTTCGCGCGGCATTTTTCGTTCGCCACGGTACGAAGAACCAGCTTGCCCAATCGTTCGCGCCTTATGGCGAAGCTGTCGGACCGGAGATTCAGGTTTCGTTCGATGCCGATGGCGCACCATGGACGGTAACCAAGCGCTTCCTGCGCGGCGCATCGATCGAGGTCACCGGTCCACAGGGCAAGGCACAGGGCGAAGAAGCAGAAGCTCGCCTGCACGCGCTTCTGGGCTCGGTGCGCGACACCAGTCAAAAGGGCGACGCCGGCACATACGGCGCGCTCGGACTTCTTTGGGTCGCACAAACGGAGGCGCTCGCGGTCACCGGACCAGGGCAGATCGTGCGTGACACAGTCCGATCGACCCTGGAAGCGGAGGTTGGCTCGATCATGGGAGGCCCCGCGTACGCGCGCGTCCGATCAAGGATCGACGAGCAATACGGGCGATACTGGTCCCCCACGGGACAAAAACGCGGGCGACAAAACGAGGCCCGAGAGCGCGTCGAACAGGCCGAAGCGGCCGCTCGCGACGCCGCCGAACGTCTCGCTGGGCTTGAGAGGACGTTCTCCGAACTCGAAAGTGCGCGCTCCAGACTGAAGATCGTTCACCGCGAGATCGCGGACGACACAGACGTGCAAGCGCGGAAGGATCTCACTGCCTCTCTCGAGACGGCGCGCGCAGCTGCGCAAATCCTCGCGACGCGGCGGGCCGAGCATGAGGCCATCAGCGCGAAGACGCGCAACCTTGAAGATCTCGTCGATCGTCATCGGAAGGCGACCGACGAACGCACCAGCGCTGAACTCGCGCTTGAGGCTGCGCGCTCACGCCGCGCCGAAGTCCGCGAGGGCTTGGCCACGGCGCAGCAACGGCTTGCTGATGCGCGCAGCGCCTTAGAAGCCGCGCGCACCTCCCGCCAGGAAGCCCGCCGTGCCCTCAGCGCGGGCGAGGAGCTCTTGCGCGCGTCGCGCCGTCGAAGCGCGGTGTCGGCGGCACGCGCGCGGCACGCCGAGTTGGTTGACCTAGAGCGGCTTCAGGTAGAGGCCGCAGCACTCACTGCGACGCTGATTCCCGCCAAGGCGATGGAAGCGATCGAGGCCAACGAACGGCTCGTAGCTGAGGCGCGCGCGGCGCTCGCCGCAGGTGCGACGCGGATTGCCCTTGTCGGGGACGCTGACGGCATATCGATCGATGGCGAACCGATGACGCTCGGCGAGCGAACTCTGTCGGGTGAGACCCGCCTCCGGTTCGGCAATGCCGAGCTGATTATCACGCCGCCGGCCGGGGCGGCGAGCGCCGAGGGAGCGCTCTCCTCGGCGCTGGAGCGACAAAAGTCTGCGTTGGGAGAGCTCGGGCTGGCGAGCTTGGAGGAGGCGCGCTCGCGCAACGATACCGCGCGAGATGCCGTAGCCGAGTTACGCACGATCGCGGCGCGCATCTCGGCCGTGACGCCGGCCGATGACGTTATCGGGCTCGCTGCCGGCCCCGATGCGCTCAAGCTCTTCATCGCTGAAATGAACGACGAGAGTGAGACCGTCGAAGCCGACATCCCGGATATCACGCTCCTCACTGCCCGGCTCGAAGATGCCGACACCGCTTTAGCGCGGGCCGAAGGTTCGCAGGAAGGCGCAGTTGAGGCTCTCCGCCGGGTCGAACAAGAGGATGCGCCGCTCGCTGGCGCGGAAGCGGGCGCGACCAGCACGCTCGCCAACGCAAACAACCAGATCGAGACGATCGAGAGCCGCCCGGAATTCCCGACCCTGACGGCAGACGTCGCTCGGGCCCGCGAGCAGACGGCTGAAGCAGCAGTGAAGCTTGAGGATGCCACCCGGGACGCGACCGCGCACGATCCTGCGGCGATCACGCGCAGGATCGAGACAATCGATGCGCGGCTGAAGGCGGCGGGGGAGGCTCGTGCAAAACTCGAGATGGACGTCGCGCGGCTGGAGGGGACCATCGAGAGTGAGGGCGGGAAGGGACTTGCTGACAGAGAGGCAGGGGCCCGGGAAGAGGCAGAGGCGGCACGTGCGGCTCTTCAGCGGATCACCGAGGAGGCCGACACGCTGAAGCTCTTACGCGACACCCTCGACGAAGCGCGCGATGAGACATCGGCGAAATTCGTGGGGCCGGTCGCGAAGCGAGCGAAACGCCATATCGAGCGGCTGTTGCCTGGCTGCGATCTGAGCTTTTCTGAAGACCTCACCCTGGAAGCCATCGTACGCGGCGGGATCAGCGAAGGGTGCGGCGATCTGTCGCGCGGCACACAGGAACAACTGGCGGTGCTGACGCGGATCGCATTTGCGGACATGCTATTGGAGCAAGGCCGCCCGGTATCCCTGATCTTGGACGACCCGCTCGTCTATGCCGATGATGCGCGGCTCGACCTAATGGTCGAGATTTTGATCGAGGCGGCCGAGAGGATGCAGGTCGTTATACTGACCTGCCGCGATCGCGCGTTTCGCCATGTCCCCGGCAATCGGGTGAGCATGGTAAGCTCCGGATAGGCCTGGGCATCGACGTAACGACCGCGATCCTAAGCGGTGCGCCGGTCATCGGTCAGTGTGTGGTGCTCGTCCCTCGTCGAAAAGACGCTGGATCCGGTCGGGCATCTGCAGCAGCTTCACGGCTGCGGCCAAAATCGCCTCGGGCTCGCTCGGGAAGGCCTCGGCCGAGCTTATCGAAACCCCTCCCGAGAAGGTGATTGTTGCCTGAAACCCATTACCCTTGGGCGTGGCGGTCAACCGAATATCCACGTTTGTCCTCCAAGGCGCTTTACGAGAGCTTGAGGGTTGCGAATCCTGTCACAAAAGAGCACATATCAAACATGGCGACCACAGCTTCCTCATCGACCAGCAAAAGTACCAACACCGGTGCCAAAAAGCTTGGCCGCAGCGCAGTGACTGGCCAATTCGTGCTCGCGCCTGCAAGCAAGGGTGGCAAGATCACGATCGCGAAGGCCCGGTCGGCTGCAAATACTGTCTATAGTTCGAAGAAATAGGCTTGGCACCGGCGCGGCTGTCCACGGACGATGTTTTTATAAACTGTCCCTTCGACCCAGACTTCAAGCCAATTTTCCAAGCCCTGATATTCACAATCTTTGCTTGCGGCTTTCGCCCACGCTCCGCGCGGGAACTCGACGACGGAGGGCAGACCCGTATCGAGAAGCTATACGGTCTCATCCAGGAATGCCGCTACGGGATCCATGATCTCTCACGAACCGAGCTGGATGACGACCACAAGCTTCCGCGCTTCAATATGCCGCTTGAGTTGGGACTCTTCCTCGGCGCCAAGCGCTATGGCAACACCGCTCAGCACGACAAGCGGCTGCTCATCCTCGATATCGAGCGTTTTCGCTATCAGAAGTTCATCTCCGATCTCGCCGGGATGGACATCCACGAGCATGGTGGCAAAGCGGAGGCTGCCATCCGCGAGACGCGAGATTGGCTTGCAAACGTTTCCCGGCGCCAGATCCCTAGCGGCGACAAGATCGTCCGGCTGTACGAGCAATTTACTGCCGATCTTCCTGCGCTCGCCGCAGCGTTGGAGTTTGCTCCCGCCAAGATACCCTATGTCGATTTCGAACGTATCGTTGTCGGCTGGCTGACCCGGGACGCCTGACCGATGAGCTCCATCGTTCCCGCCGAACTGACTATGATCGACGAGGTCCTGCGCGGCGAAAGCAAGGGCTACATTCTCGACTTTTCAAATAGCACTATGCGGGAGTTCTTCACTCTCGAGTTCGACGTCGATCTATATAGCGATGACTACGCGACGGAGGGGACCTCTAAGGCCAGCCGGCTGCGATCGTTTCTGAAGCAAGTTGATGACACTTCCGCCGCGCGAGTCCTGACCCGCCTCTTGGCATATCGGGGGGCGATGCCGGCGCCTATGCGAAGTGAGATCAGACCGCTGGGTGAAGGGCAGCTTCTGGCGCTCATCAAGCGGCTTGAGCGCGGTGACGGCTCGGCCGGCACGGCGCCCAGACCCATCTTCAATCGCAACCAATATGAAGAGCTGCGTGACGAGCTCAACAGGCTTTGGGGTCTTGATCCTCGTCCTCGTGGATATGCGTTCGAGACTTACCTAAAGCGTCTCTTCGACACCTTTCATCTCAACGCCCGCGCCCCTTTCACGCTCGTCGGGGAGCAAATCGACGGCAGCTTCCAGCTCGGTCATGAAACCTACCTTCTGGAGGCGAAGTGGCAGAAGGACCCAATCGGTGTGCTCGAGCTCCACGGCTTCCACGGAAAGGTCGAGCAAAAGGCATCTTGGTCACGCGGGCTCTTTGTCAGCTTCGGGGGCTTCACGAATGTTGGCCTGCAGGCATTCGGGCAGGCTGCGAAACGTGTCATCTGCATGGATGGGCAAGACATTTACGAAGCCCTCGATCGGAATATCCCAATAGACGTGGTGCTTGAACGCAAGGTGCGGCACGCTGCTGAAACTGGGCTCCCGTTCGCGATGCTTCGTCAGCTCTTTCCGCTTCCGCACGGGTAGGTGATCATGCCTAGCGTTTAGATTGGGCCGACTGTGCCGCTGTGGCTAAAACAACAGCAATGATTAGTCTGGGGGACATTGAGTCGTGGATGATTTCGAACAACAGCCGTTTGCCGACGCCGAGTTTGCCGAGAACCCGGAGCAACGCTGCCCCTGCGTCCTCCTGATTGATACTTCGTCCTCGATGCGCGGTGCGCCGATCGACCAGCTCAACCAAGCTCTGATCGAATTTAAGGAAGAGCTGATCGGCGACGCCATGGCGGCGAAGCGGGTTGAGCTTGCCATTGTCACCTTTGGGCCGGTCCAGACGCGAACCGACTTTACGACGGTCGACGGCTGGTATCCGGAGGCATTTGAAGCGAACGGCGTCACGCCGCTCGGAGAGGCCGTGGTTACAGCCCTCGACCTTCTGCGGGCGCGAAAAGATCGGTACCGTGAGAACGGCATCAAATATTACCGGCCTTGGGTGTTCCTTATCACCGATGGCGCTCCCACGGACGATTGGAAGGAAGCAAAGCGCCGCGTCCATGAGGGTGAGGAGCGCAAGGAATTCATGTTTTACTCGGCCGCTGTCGAGGGAGCCGACATGTCAGTCCTGTCCCAGCTCGCCACGCGTGCGCCACTCAAGCTTCGCGGTCTCGCGTTCCGCGAACTTTTCCAGTGGCTCTCGAGCTCGCTGAGCGCCGTGTCGCAGTCCAATCCTGGCGACGCCGTGCCGCTTGCCAACCCTACGGCACCGGACGGCTGGGCCGTTGCCGGCTGATCCAGGACGGTGGCGGTGGGCCGCGGCCTCAAGGATCGGAACGTCGCACCTTAAAGCCGGAACGCGGAAGCAGGACGCCTATACCGTCAAGGTGTCAGGCCCTGATACGTTGTGCGTTGTGGTGTCGGACGGAGCGGGCAGCTCGAGTCACGGCGGCGAGGGCGCTTCCCTCGTCTGCCGCATGCTGTCGACCGCTATCTGCGACTGGACCGCGAACCACGGCGGGCTGCCGCCCGACGATCAAATTCACGAGTGGCTCGATACCGTCAGGGACAGGCTTGCGTCGGTAGCAGAGAAGCGGGGTCTCACGAAGCGCCAGTTCGCATCTACCCTGATTGCCCTTTTGGTCTTTGGCGAAGAACTGCTGGCACTTCAGATCGGGGACAGCGCCTTGGTCGCGCGGAAGGCAGGGCAGTGGGAGGCGATCTGCTGGCCCGAAAATGGCGAGTTTGCCGCCACCACTTACTTCGTGACAGACGATCCGGAACCGCGCCTGCAGATCACTCGCCGGACTGCTGGCGACTACGACGCGTTCGCCGCATTCTCCGACGGCATCGACAGCATAGCGTTGCACCATGCAAACCAGGAGCCGCACGCGCGCTTTTTTGATCCGATGATCAAACCGGTTGACCAAGCGGCGGAGCGTGGGAGGCTGGCCAGCCTCTCGGCAGCTTTAGGGCGCTACCTCGACGGTCCTGCCATCTGCGATCGCACCGACGACGATAAGACGCTGGTATTGGTATCGCGGCATTGACCCAGCCGGCGATCAAGATTGATGGCCGGCCATTTGCGCTGGGCAAGCGGATCGGGAAAGGGGGCGAAGGCGAAGTCTTTGCTGTCGAGAACAAGCCCGACGGCGCGGTGAAAATCTACAAGGACGAGCTGCGGGCGAAACGCGAACCGAAGGTGCGAGCGATGGTGCTTGCCGACCTTGCCGACACCACGAAATTGGTGGCGTTCCCGGCCGCGATCGCGACCGATGGCAAAGGCGGTTTCCTCGGTTTCCTGATGCGCCTCGTATCTGGCTACCGGCCAATCCATGAACTCTACGGCCCCAAATCTCGCAAGGCTCATTTCCCAAAAGCCGATTACCGCTTCCTCGTGCGCGCGGCCCTCAACGTGTCCAACGCGGTGGTGAAGGTCCATCAGAGCGGCTGCGTCATCGGTGACTTCAACCACTCGGGTGTTCTTGTATCGAACGAGGCGACCGTCTCGCTCATTGACGCCGACAGCTTTCAATACTCCAGAGACGGAAAGCTGTTTCCTTGCGTGGTCGGCGTACCTGATTTCACACCACCCGAACTGCACGGCGCCGACCTTTCGACTATCCGACGCACGGAAGCGCATGACAATTTTGGCTTGGCGGTGGCTATCTTCCACCTCCTCGCAATGGGAAAGCACCCCTACGCCGGCCGCTTCGCTGGCGGTGACATCTCGATGAGCGACGCGATTGCACAGCATCGCTTTGCCTTTTCACAGCTCCGTACGTCCGAGACGCGGACCACACCGCCGCCTGGATCGGTGAGCTTGAAGGACTTCCCGCCGCAGATCGCCGCTGCATTTGAAGCGGCCTTTGGTCGAAATCCGGCGGCGCGGCCAAGCGCGGCAACTTGGGCGACCCTGATGAAGGAACTTGAGCAGGCGTTAAGCCACTGCGGAAAGGTTCGAACCCACTATTATCCTTCAGCGGCGTCATCCTGCCTATGGTGCCGTGTCGCCGGCCGA
The DNA here is from genome assembly GCF_000241465.1 of Sphingomonas echinoides ATCC 14820. Classification (GTDB taxonomy): domain Bacteria; phylum Pseudomonadota; class Alphaproteobacteria; order Sphingomonadales; family Sphingomonadaceae; genus Sphingomonas; species Sphingomonas echinoides. The sequence goes on along the minus strand of NZ_JH584235.1, from coordinate 2,307,432 downwards.
TCCGGGGTCGATATGTTCCCCGACCTGCTTGGCCCCACCCCGCAGATCGCACCCGGTGGGTCGTTCGACATAGAGCGGATCGCGGCGCAGTTTGCGGCGATCAAGCTGCCTGATCCGGCCTCCCTACTCCCAACTTGGTCCGGTCAGATCACGACCGCGAGTGAGGCCGTCGCCGCGGCCAACCGCGCGAGCATGGGCCATCGGGCCTTGGGCGCTATAGCCCTGATCGCCGCCGTCGGCGGCTTTCTGGCAGCCGTCAATTTCGCGATCGTGTGGATCGGCATCGGCATCTTCGGCCTCATCAGGTTCTTCGGCGGCCCTGTTGAACAGGCACCGTTCAAGACGGCATACAGCGACGCGGATAACCGGGTTCGCTCACTGCAGCAGGGGTTCGTCGATCGGCTCGGCCTCAGCGAACTCGTCACGGTCAAAGCCGACGTTGAGACCTGGATCCGAGCGTATCGCAACCTCGACCACGACCTCGCGCAAAATATCCAAAAACTGAAGGCCTCGCGTGAGACGCGGAAGCGGGAGGAGTATCTTGATCGTTTTCTCATCCGGCGTGCCCGCATCGCCGGCATTGGCGCGGCCAAAACGGCGACCCTGGCATCCTATGGGATTGAGACCGCCGCAGACATCAAGTCGAACGCCGTGCGCGCGGTGCCCGGCTTCGGTGAGGCGATGACGGCGAAGCTGCTAGCATGGCGCAAGACGCACGAAGACAGATTTACCTACAACTCGACTCCAGACGCCTCCGACGTACAAGCTGAGAATGCTGTTCGCGCTAATTGGGCTGCAAAGCGCAACGATCTCCAAACCAAGATACGCTCGGCATTAGCCGCGCTTCAGACAGGCCCGCAGCAGATTACGACGCGTGCGCGGAACGGCGATCCTGCTCTGCTCGACGCACTCGCAAAGCGCGCCCAGGCGGCGCACGATCTCAAGACGCTTGGACTTCCCGTACCGGCTGCTGTGCCTTTTACAGTCAAGGCCCGGCAGGCTCCATCCCCGGGTACGCCGCCTCGCCCAGCACCGACAGGGATCGCAGCTGCGCCGAGCTGCCCGCAGTGCGGATCGTCGATGCGGCGACGGACTGCTCGGAAAGGCCATCGCGCGGGCAACCAATTTTGGGGGTGCACCCGCTATCCGACATGCCGGGGCACCCGGAATTGAACGTCATGCAAGCCGTTCAAAATGGTTCGGAGCGAACCTCTTCGATGCGCATCAGCTGGCGTTCGTCCAGAACCGAGACCTTCTCAGCTATTATGATCTCGCCGCGGGACCTCTGATTCGTCGGCCAACGCGAACCTCGTGATCGGACAGATGGTCCAACGACAGATAAGATCGCGAGCCGGTCATGTCACGGCACATGATCGACACGCTGAATCAAGGCGCGTCAGTCGACAATGGCTTCGAACACGCTGGCTCTCTTCACGGTCCCGAAAAGCCCACTCAGCTCGGTCTCCTTGGACTTGACCCGCCGAAAGTCTTCAAGGGTGCGCTTATCGACGAACAGGACGTCGGTGTAGGCGGCCAACACGGCGAGGTGCTGGTCGTGAACGTCGCTGCCGGGCCGAGTGGGGCGCTCCTGCCCGTGGCGCTTCAGCGCATCGGCGATACGCCAGCTCGGGAGTCTCTGCATGCTCACGCGCTTCAGGCGCTCGAAGTGGATGCCCGCCTTCTCCGCGACGAGACGCAGATGCGACCGAAACGTCCCCAGTTCCGACAGTTCCGCGACGGTGCACTCGTCCCGGATTTCGTGCTCGTCGATCCCCTGCCTGCCGTAGGTGTCCACGAGGAGCTGGCGGACCGTCACGTCCTCCGCAGGCATCTCCTGCATGACGCGCAGGACGAAGTCGTTCGCCATCTCGAACGCCTCGGCGTCGCTCCGGCGCGGGTCGGCCGCCTTGGCGCGGAAAAAAGCGTTGCGGTGGGTCATGGCCATTACCTTCTGCCGATCGGCAGGCGCGCGGATCTCCTGCTTGCACAGCTGCCCAACCGTCTGCCCCTCGTCCATCGTCCGCATGCCTGAGAGAGCCGAGACCATTCCTATGTGCTGGCGCCTCTCCCTCATGAGCGGACGCGCGACGTCCCAGACCCAGCCGTCCTCTCCGACGGCAGCGACGCCAGTTCCGGTCGTCAGCAGGCGGGATCGCACGTGATCGCGCACCTCCGCCACGGTCTGGCAGCCGGAATCGTACGCGATTGCCTCGGCCGCTAGGATATCGACGATCCCGCCCAAGCCACGCTCGCCCGGCATCCGCATCCACGCCATCATCGGAAGCGACTGGAGATACGCCACCCGCGCGCTGGCGTTCGCCGGATCGTCTACGACGAGCAGCTCCTCCAGATGATGCCAGGAGAGGAACGGGATGCGCCCCTGCTCGAGCAGACGCTGGTGCAGATCTCGGGCCACCTGGCCCTTGGGCGATGTGGGCCTAATGGCGGCGTCGATCCAATCGGCCCAGTGCGACGTGTCCGGCGCGATGATCGCGGCCGTCAGGAGGGTCATGGGACTTTAGCTCCGTCCTGAGGCACAGGCGCGATCTTAAGGGTCGGAGTGGTTCCGGCAGTGGGACACGACTTCGTCGGCGACGGATCGACGCGTCTACGATCCGTCCGCGGCTTGACCGGCCGGCGTGGCCGCGCCTCGGAGATGACAGTACCATCGGTCGGCCCGCCGGACGGCCTCACGGGCTGAGCGATCGTGCATTTCAGTTCGAACGGAACGCTAGCCGCCGGCTTCTGGACGATGACGACCTTCGGGGCGGGTGGCTCCTGCGCGGCGTTGCGAAAGCCCATCGCGTAGAACAGCGGATCGAGCAGCAGGAGCAGGATGAATATCCCGAACGCCCGGAGCAAGTGCTCGTGCGTGACCAGGATGCGCGTGACCTTCTCGTTGACCACGTCCCGCGAGTTACGTGTCGCCAGCAGTGTGCCGCGGGTCAGCTTGCGAAGGGGATTCGGCGTCTGCCAAGCGGCCACGAGCTCGGGCTCCCCGAGCTTTTGGAACCCCGGACCTGCAGGGTCTTGAAGGCGTTGAACCCGGCTCCCGCCACGTAGACCGTCGCCAACGCGAGCACGAACAGCCGCGCCGCGTCCGGTGCCGGTCCTGCCTTCTTCTCCCAATTGGCCGCCTGCAGCGTGATGATGACCGGAACCAGCGCCGCCAGCACCGCGAGGTAGGTCGTCGCCTTGCCCTCAGCCGTGCGGACCCTCTCCATCTCGGCCGCCGCTACCTTCTGCGCCTCATCGAGCGCCCGTTCCTCGTTCGAGTTCCAGACGGCCGCCCGGATTGCAGCGCGATCCTGCTGAAGCCGTTGCGCCTCAGCGGTCTTCTGTGCCGGAGTGAGCGGCTCGATGTACGGGAAGACCGCACTGGCAATCGAATGCCAGGTCACGTCGATGAGCCTGCGCAAAGGGCATCGACGATCGCGGCCGACACCGGGGCGCCCGTTCGCTGCTCGATCCAGGCCCACTGCCCGTTCGGGTTGGCCTCCAGGAACCAGAAGCGGCCATCCGGATCTTCGATGAGGTCGATCGCGGCAAACCGCAGGCCGAGGTCGCGTGTGACCGAGATGCAGGCGGAAGCCACATCAACCGGCAGTTCCATGGCCTCGTGGTCAAGATCCCCGCGAACGGCCTTCCGCCAGTCGACCTGTGTCTCGTCATAGGCTTGGGACAGTATGCGGGTCGCGAAGGCTCGGTCGTCCACCACGAGCAATCGGATGTCCGACCGCTTCGAAATCTCCCGCTGCAGGATCATCGGCGCACGCCGAAAACCGTCGGCGTCGGCCGCATCAAGCGCATCCACCCGGCTGGTGAAGACGACACTGCCGATCTCGCCGTCGTTGATGAGGGCGTGCCGAAGAGGCTTCGCCACCATAGGCCCCTCTGCGAGGAAGGCGCGGGCATGCCCGAACGCATTCGTGACGAGTGTGCCAGGGATCTGGAGCCCGACGCGGCGGGCGGCGGCGAGCTGCCTCGGCTTGTCTTCGGCGCGCAGGATAGAGAACGGAGAGTTCAGCCACCGCCCCTCAAGTGCGTTCCAGAGGCTCCGGACTATCGCCGACCATTCCGCAACGACGTACTCGGCGACGGCGTCGCTCCCACTAACCTCGATATTGCCCGGCCGGCGATAGTAGGCGCCCGTCACATCCGCGAGGGACAGGTCACCGCACGGTCCGGTCAGCGTGAGGTTCGAAGGGTCGCCATCCACCATCGCGATCTCATGCTGCGGCAGGTCTTCGGTATTCAGGCGGATGAAGCGCATGCCGCGTCGGCGCATCTCCATGACGACGTAGTCGGTCGTCACGTCGCGCTTGTTGGTTACGAGGAGGATCAATCCGGAAAGCGCGCTCACCAATATGGCGCTACCGCTTCGTCGTCCCGCTCCTGTTGGACCTCGGTCTTTGTTTGCAACTCGGGCAGGCACAGGGACGCGTCCTCGTCGTCCACCTCCTGTCGGACGCGCGTCCCGGTGCTCGTCTCCAGCACCCCGAAGCGCGACGGATCGTCGTCGTCCACCTCGACCTGCGTCATGGTCTTGCTCTGCGTCACGACCAGCCCACCGCCGGCGACCTCGATGATCGGCACGGCACCGTCCTCGCCGTCCACAACCCAGACCCCCAGCTCGGACGAATAGCGACCCGGCATCTCGGCGTCGGCGGACCTCGGCGTGGCGAAGCGAAGCAGGAACGGTTCGGCGGACGTAATTGGAGAATGAACGGTCATCGGCATCGATCCAGTGGCGGTGTCGTGGATCAGGAACATATAGGGAAGATTGAGGACTAGAGGAAGTGTTTCAACAATCATTCCGCAAATGAAACCACCGTTACGGAACTGCCAATATCCGTAAGGATGACAGCACTTGGACATCATCGACTGGCGTGCGGTCAAGTGGAGCGCTAAGTCGAAGCATCAAAAGGTGTCACCCACTATCTGAGCACTGCCCTTCGGCCTACAGCTTTGATAGGGACAGAGCCCATGAGCGACACCGCCCCCGATCTGGCAGATTTGGCCAACCTTCTTAGCGCGAGTGACAACTATCGCGTCCAGCGACGCCTCATGCCGCGCTCGACGGTTACGCCACCTGACGGCACGCCGACCAAGACGGCGCTCCTCATCGATGTGGAGACGACCGGCCTTGATCTCCAGAAGGACGAGATCATCGAGTTGGCGATGATTTCTTTTACTTATTCCCTCGACGGCCGGGTTTTCGAGATCGGCGAGACATTCCAGCGGTTCCAAGAGCCCAGTGCTCCGATCTCTCCTGAGATCACCCGGATCACGGGGATCACCGACGCCATGGTGGCGGGCCATACGATAGACGTGGCTGAGGTCGCCGCCTTCGCCAGGCCGGCCGCGCTCGTGATCGCCCACAATGCCGGATTCGATCGCCGCTTTGCGGAGCGTCTCAGCGACGTTTTCGCTACGAAGGCATGGGCGTGCTCGATGTCCCAAATCGACTGGGCGGCCGAAGGCTTTGAAGGCACTAAGCTCCATTATCTCGCGGCGGGCGCAGGCTTTTTCTACGATCGGCACCGGGCGGAGCATGATTGCCGCGCCGTGATCGAACTGCTCGCCTCGGACCTTCCGGTGTCCAACAGGACGGCGCTTGCGATCCTGCTTGACCGGGCGCGCCAGCCCACCTGGCGCATCTGGGCCGAAAATTCACCCTATGACCTGAAGGATGCGCTCAAAGCGCGCGGATACCGCTGGAACGGTGATGGCAATCCAAATCCGCGCGCCTGGTACGTCGATGTCGACGATGCCCGGCGCGAAGCGGAGATCAGCTTCCTGAGAAAGGAGATCTATCTGCGAGACGTCGAGCTGCTCGTGCACAGAATGGATGCCTACAACCGCTTCTCGGACAGGCAGAACTAACAGGCTACAGATCAAACGGGGGACGTCGTTCGTGCACATTTCAAGGCTGCAACTTGTCAATTATCGGAATTTCGAGCGCGCGAACGTAATCTTCAACAAGGGCGTGAACACAATCATCGGCGAGAACGGATCGGGCAAGACCAACCTGTTCCGGGCGCTGCGCCTCCTGCTTGACGACACGCTGCTACGCTCGGCATATCGGCTCGACGAGAAGGATTTCCACCGTGGCCTCGGCGACTGGCGGGGTCACTGGGTGGTCATCAGCCTCGAGTTCGATGATGTATCCCAGGACGAGGCGATTCAGTCCCTCTTCCTGCATGGGACCGGTAACGTCGCCGACGGCGCGATCGGCAAGGCGACCTACAACCTCATCTTTCGCCCCAAGGCGGCAGTTCGGCGGGTGCTGGCCGACCTTGCCGTCGGCGATACCGCCGGCCTCGCCGAGGCACGTTCGAAGATCACCATAGCGGATTATGAAACGATCTTCACCGGCAAGAGCGCCGCCGACTTCATCGAACCCGACACTTACAGGCAGCTGGTCGGCGACTTTGATGCAGTAATATTCCCCCAGGAACTGACTAACCCCGCTATCGGAGGCGTAATCCCAGGCATGCTCTCGATCTCGCGCGAGGTGTGCTTCACCTTCGTGCAAGCACTGCGCGATGTGGTCGCCGACTTCCAGAACAACCGCACCAATCCGCTGCTGACCTTGCTCAAGGGCCGGAGCGGCGAGATCGACCCGCAGAGCTTTGAGCCGATCAGCGCACTCGTTAAAGGGCTCAATGGTGCGATCGAGGGCCTGCCGGATGTCGGCACCATTCGCACCGATATCCGCGATACGATCACCGATGCAGCCGGTGGGACTTATTCGCCGCGATCAATTTCGATACGCTCCGACCTTTCCGACGAGGCCGACCGCCTCTTCCAGTCGCTCAAGCTGTTCGTGGGCGAGAGCGAGGAGCTATATGAGGGCGCGATCCACGAGTTGAGCCTAGGCGGCGCGAACCTCATCTACCTGACGCTGAAGCTGCTCGAGTTCAAATATCAAAAGCAGAAGCAGTCCTTCGCCAACTTCCTCGTGATCGAGGAGCCGGAGGCACACATTCACACCCACATTCAGAAGACGCTGTTCGACCGGCTGAATTATGATGACACCCAGGTCATCTATTCGACCCACTCGACCCACATTTCCGAGGTCAGCAACGTCGAGAACATAAGCATTCTCGGCCGCCAGGGCGGGCGATGCGAAGTTTTCCAGCCGTCCGCTGGACTCGATGTCGGTCAGATCGGCAACATCCAGCGCTACCTTGATGCGGTCCGCAGCAACCTGCTCTTCGCCAAAAGTGTGGTGCTGGTGGAGGGCGACGCGGAGGAGATCCTGATCCCGATCCTCGTCAAGAAAGTCTTCGGGGTCAGCCTGGACGAGTTGGGCATCAGCCTGATCAACATCCGCAGCACAGGCTTCGAGAATGTGGCAATCCTCTTTCACGACGATCGCATCCGCAAGCGCTGCGCAATCATCACAGACCTCGACCGCGCGTTCATCGAAACGGTCGAGGACATGCTCGACGACGACGATGAGATCGCCGCGAAGAAGAAGGCGCTGGCGTCACAGGTCGCAGGGTTTCGGCGCGAGGCGGCGCTCAAGCAGCTGTGCGACGGCAATCGCTGGTTGACGACGCATTTCGCCGATCACACCTTCGAGGTCGATTTCGTCTCCTCCGGCAACGCCGGCACCGTCGTTTCGGTGCTGGGCGACGTCTACAAGGATGCAGCCACCATCGCGACGTCGAAGTCGGAACTGGAATCGGGTGACATCGCGCGCTTCGGCACGCGCGTGCTGACGATGGCGCGCAACGCCGGAAAGGGCTGGTTCGCGATCATACTCGGGCGCATGATCACACCAGAGACCGTCATCCCGGATTATATCCTCGACGCGATCTTCGAGGTGCATATCCCGGTCTCGATCGGGACGTGGGCGAGCGTGCTAGACTATCGGCTGTCGGTGCTCGCAGCATCTCAGCTTCACGCGCCCGCGGACATCGCCGCGATGCGCGCGCAGATTGGCCGCTACCGTCGCAGCGAGATCGACTTTGCCGGGATCCGGGCCGAGATGCTCCAGGCTTTTCCGGCCGACGGCATCAACGCAATCTTGGCGAGCTTCTGAAATGTTTGTCTGGGACAGGAAGGATCTGAACGACGCGCAGGTCGCGGCCATCGAACATCCCGGCAGCGTTTTCCTTGTTGCGTGCCCGGGAAGCGGGAAAACGAGAACCCTCACCTACAAGATCGCCCGCCTGCTATCGCAGCTCAAATCGGACAAGAAGCGCGTTGTGGCGATCACCTACACGCACCGGGCGGCGGACGAGATCCACGAGCGGATCGAACAGCTCGGCGTCGATACGAGCCAGTTGTGGATCGGCACGATACACTCCTTCTGCATTGAGTGGATCCTCAAGCCCTATGGGGTCTACCATCCGGCGCTTAAGCACGGGTTTCGGGTCATCAACGCCCATGACACCGAATGTATGCACGAGGAGCTGTGCAGCGCGGTGCGGGACACTAAGCTCACCAGCTTCGACTGCGCTTATTACTTCAAGCCGAGCGGCTTTGTTCTGACCTGCAACAAGACGGCTAAGCATGAGGCGATAAAGGGGGTCCTGCGAGCCTATTGGCGGAAGCTTCGTGCCGAGCGGCAGGTAGATTTCGAGTTGATCCTCTTCTACGCCTACCAGCTCATCGAGAAGCACCCCTCAATCAGCGTACTCCTCGGTTCGATCTTCGAATGCGTGCTCGTCGATGAGTTTCAGGACACGCGCGAGATACAATATGCGATCTTGGCGTCGATCTTGAAGGGGTCGAAAGGCCAAGCGTCCGCTTTCGTCGTGGGAGACCCCAATCAGGCGATTTATGGTTCGCTTGGGGGCTATGCGATCACTGCAGCGGACTTCGGTACGCGGTGTGGAATCGCGTTCAAGGAAATGGACCTATCGGACAATTACCGCTCGTCCGCCCGCATCGTGAGCTATTTCGGCCTTTACAATGTTTTCCCTGCTAAGATCGAGCCCGTGGGCACGGACAGGAAGTATGCGAGCGTGGTGTCGTTCGACCAGGAGACCCACCGCGACGGACTCGAGGACGAGCTTGTACGGCTTATTAAGTACAACGTCGAAACGCTCGGCATCGCTCCGCAAGAGGTCTGCATCGTTGCCCCCTGGTGGGTTCATCTCGCGAGCATGACGCGGCGGCTGGTCGCAGCCCTTCCGGGCTATTCGTTCGACGGCCCAGGAATGGTGCCCTTCGCGCGCGACGTCGATAATTTTTGGTACAAGCTCGCCCGGATCATCCTGACGGAGGCTTCTCCGCAACTCTACGTGCGCAGAATGCGATGGGCGGGCGAAGTGATCTCGGGCCTGAGCGACGTGGGCATCGACATTCCGGGGCTGGACCGCAAGGCGCTGCTGCGCGCCTGCAATGCCATCACCATCGCCGAGACCGATGGTCTCGTTTTCCTTCGAGCGTTTTTCGACGAGCTATGCGCCGCTTTTGGCATCGATTACCACGCTTGCGCGTCGCTCCAGGAGCACCACGACGCCTTCTTCGAATGCTCGCAGAAGCGCATCGACCGGCTCGTCAAGGAAGGCTCGGCGGCGATCGCCGAGCTGGCGATGTTCAGGAAGGTCTTTGCGGGCCGGACTGGCATTACTGTGTCGACGATCCATGGGGTCAAGGGCGCCGAATATGACGCGGTGATCGCTTATGGGTTGCTGGAAGGCATGGTCCCACATTTCAGCGACCCAGATCAGGTCGAGACAGCGAAGAAGCTCGTGTACGTGGTGTCGTCGCGGGCCAGAAAGAATCTACATCTGATCTCTGAGCGTGGTCGAAGCCGAGGCTGGAGCGGAGACTATCAACCGACAGATGTCCTTGCCGGATGTGCATTCCAATACGATCACGTACCTACCTAAAGTGGTCTCCTCGTCCGCGCGATCAACGGCTACCTGGCGCTCTCTTACGGTGTGATCCGGTAGGTGGGCTGCTTATCGGGCGGCCCCTGCTCGCGTGCAGGGTCTTAGTTGCGTCCGATAAACGCGATTCTCGGACATAAGAATTGGCTTCGAGAGGGCTGCCGATATCGAGCAATGCGTTCTCACGTCATCGTTGCACTCGCGCCGGCATCGACCGATTGACTCCCGGCCTGCGATCTCGATGATGCTCGCCATGAACGTAACGCCCCTGATCGCACCCGAGGTTCGCGCCGCAGTCGACCGCCTGTTCGATCTCGCAAGCAGCGACACCGGTCAGGCGGGTCGTGTCGCCAATTTCCTTCTCGCATGGCACAATGGAGCGGATTGGGGCGGTTTTGATCTCGCCGATCTCTTTGGCGTCGACCGCGCAATCGCCGCCGACATGGCGACGATCTTCACGTTCCTTGGCCAGTATCCAAGCGGCATCTATCCGGACGCGTTCGGGCATGGTGACGACATTGTCCCGATCCTGCAGCGCTGGCGCGGTTACACGGACGAATAGACACCACGGTAGGCCAGGCCAGGCGGAAGCGCTGTCGTTTCCTCTCCCGGAATGCTCCACATTCTCGCTTGGCGGTCGGTCAAGCGGCAGTTCGAGGCTAGCATTGTCGAAAACGTCCATTCCGTTCCTACATAAAATTCTTGAAACTTTCACTTTATGCAAGTATCGGGAATTTTATGAGCGCCCTCACCTCCGCCCTGTCTGACGGCAAGCTCGCCGGCCGCGTTTTCGATGAACGCCAGCTTGGCGAGGCGATCGACGGCGGCGCTGCGCGTCGCTATGCGCTCGTCAACCGCGCGCTGAAGGACGGTTCGCTCGTCCGTCTCAAGCGCGGCACCTATCTTTTGGGCAAATCCTATCGATCGGACGCGATTCATCCCTTCGCCGTGGCCCAGGCCCTCATTCCGGGCAGCTATGTTTCGTTCGAGACCGCCCTCGCTCACCATGGCTGGATTCCCGAGGCAGTCTACGCGACCGCAAGCGTGACGCCCGGACGCAAGACGCTTGAATTCGACACCCCGGTCATGGGCCGGTTCACCTTCCATCCGCTCGCCATCCACGAATATCAGTTCCTGGTGGGCGTGGAGCGGCAGAAATTGGGTGCCCTCACCGCGTTCGTTGCGAGCCCCTTGCGCGCGCTCCTCGACCTCGTCGCATTGCGGAAGCAACGCTGGACGGGTTTCGACTGGCTAACCAGCGGCCTGCGCATCGACGAGGATCATCTCCACACGCTCAAACGCAAGCAATTCGCGTCGCTGAAATCGGTCTACAAGCACAAGGCGGTCAACGACTTCCTCCGTTCCCTCGAGCTTGCTGTCCGCGGCAACCGATCCCCCTCGCTGGATGCATCGCGCGATGATTGAGATGCTCCAGAAGAAACTCCGCGACTATGGCGCGACCAATGCCGTCGAGGAGGAGAACGCGACCAAGGAGATCATCCAGGAGATCGTGCTCTACGCGCTCTGGCGCGCCGATTTCTTCGACGTCGCGCTTTTCCAGGGCGGCACGAGCCTGCGCATCCTGCACGCCCTTCCCCGCTTTTCGGAGGATCTCGACTTCCTGCTGCGCGTGCCGGACCCCGATTTCCAATGGTCCCCGTACCTCTCCGCGCTCGTCGAAATCTTCGCTCAGTTCGGCCTGAAGCTCGAAGCCCAGCCGAAGGACAAGATGGACAGAGCAGTGCGCGAAGCGATCCTCAAGGACGATTCGATCGCAAGCCAGCTCAATCTCAGCTACGCGGGATCGGGCCGCGCCAAGACGATCAGAATCAAGCTCGAGATCGACACCAATCCGCCGGCGGGCTCTGGCGAAGCGACAACCTTCCTCGACTTCCCCGCCGACTACGAGGTGCGGCACCAGGATCTGGAGTCCAATTTCGCGCTCAAGATCCATGCGCTGCTGTGCCGCCCCTATTTGAAGGGCCGCGACTGGTTCGACTTTTCCTGGTACGTCGCGAACGGCGTCTACCCCAACCTCTCGCTTCTTGGCGCAGCGATCCTGCAGGCGGGGCCTTGGCAGGACCAGCGAGACCTGCATGTCGACGGCGAGTGGCTTGTCGCGGCCTTGAAGGCGAGGATCACGTCCATCGATTGGCGCGCGGCAACGGCCGACGTGAACCGGTTCCTGCGGCCGGCCGAGGCGAAGTCGCTCAGCCTATGGAGCGAGCGCTTTTTCCAATCCAAACTCGACCAGCTTGCCAAGGAAGCGTCTAAGTGACGGACATGCTTCCTGCTCTTTCCGATCCGCACGCGGCGCTGTGCGCGAGTAGCGCAACCGGCAAGGGCGCGCGCGACCGGACCCAAGATAGCGCAGGCGTGCGCTGCTGATGGGCCGCGACCTCTTGCCACTATCGGCCGATCTCCCTGCCGACCTGCTCGCCGAGATCGAAAGCGCGCGCGATACGCTCGCGGCCGCCAAGGCTGGCTCAACGCAAAAAGCCTATGCATCCGACTGGCAGCGCTTCTGCGACTTCTGCGATGCCCGCAACGTCGAAGCCCTGCCCGCCCATCCGGACATCGTCGCGCTCTTTGCGCATGTCGAGGCGGAGGCCCGCATCGCACCGGTCACGATCGGCCGCCGCGTCGCGGCGATCAACCATCACCACAAAGAGGCGGGCCTTGCCTCTCCCATGGCGCGCGATGCCGCTGGCGTTATCGCGCAGATGATGGCGGGCGTACGCCGCAAATATGCTCGGAAGAAGGATCAGAAGGCGCCTGCAGCGGCGGACGTGCTCACCGCCATGCTTGCGACGATCACGAACGCAGGCCTGCGCGCCAAGCGCGATCGCGCGATCCTGGCGGTCGGCATGGCGGGCGCGTTTCGCCGTTCCGAAATAGCGGGCATGCAATTGCCCGATCTCGAATTCGAAATCGCGGGCGTGCGGATATCGATCCCCCGTTCGAAAGGCGATCAGGAAGCCGAGGGCCAGGAGATTGCGATCCCCGAAGGCCGTCATATCCGGCCGGTGAGCCTCCTCAACGACTGGCTCGAGGCCGCCGATCTGATCGGCTTGGATCCCGCTATCGGAAAGCCCCGGACAGGCCCGGTGTTTCGTCGGTTGACGCGGGGGGACGTGCTGACGGCCGACCCGATCACCGACAAGACCGTGGCTCGTCTGGTCAAAGCCTGCGCGTCGGCGGCAGGGCTCGACCCAGCCCTGTTCTCCGGGCATTCCCTGCGCGCGGGCTTCCTTACCGAGGCGGCCGCGAAGCGAGCGAACCTGTTCAAGATGAAGGACCACTCGCGCCACAAGTCGCTCGACACAGTCGCCGGCTATGTCCGCGATGCCGCACTGTTCGACGACCATGCAGGTGAGGAGTTTCTGTGATGCCGGGCTGTCCGGCAATTCTGGCTTCGAAGCGAAACTCGAGATCCCGGACGAGCCGGCAATGACGACAGCGCCAGAATGGCAGGCATATGCCATGCCCAATTACGATGCGGCGATGACGCAGGCCTGCACGGCTCTCCAACAGCGTATCCTTGTCGACCCCGCCTATCGTTCTTCCATACTGGCCGATCCCAGAGACCTTCACCGCACCTTGTTCGTCGGATTCACGCCGCCCGGTTACCCCGAATATGCCGGCACCTACCGGGGTGCGGCGGGGACATCGCTCGAGGGACGGCGTTTGGGCGCCCCGCAAGTCTTCAGCCCGAAAAAGAGCTTTTCGTTCGAGGAGCCCGAGAACGTCGTCGCCCGGCTCGATTTCATGCTTGT
>NZ_JH584235.1:2178887-2291024 GCF_000241465.1 Sphingomonas echinoides ATCC 14820 | reverse complement strand
TTCATGCTCTCCGAAGTTCGTCGCGAACTGGTTCCCGCAAGGTCTGCTAAGCCTTTTGTGCAGCTCCTGACCTTGACGCACCTTTTCTGCTGGTTCGGCAAAATCCATCCGTTTCTCGATGGAAACGGTCATATCCAGCGCGCCCTGTTCGCCGCCGCGGCTACCGAACTGGCAATCCCACTTGCCGCCCGTTTCGCCATCCACCCGCGCCCGTTTGATCGCCTGCTTGCCTGGCCGCTGGAGATGTTCACGCGGGCCGTTCCCGACCAGCGCGAGCATTACCTCGCGATGGTGGCCGAATATCTCAGTTCGTGGTTGGCTGGTCCCTTCGATCTGCCCGCGAGCGGCATAGCGCCGTAAGCGGCCGGGCCTGGTTCAAAGCTCGATCAGCGTATAGCCACGATCGGCGAGCAATTTCTGGGTCCAGTCCTTGCCGATGGGCACGCCCTCGGCACCCAACGAGATCGCCGCATCAGCCCGATCGAAAAGTGCGATGCAGAGCTCATCGCTATCGAACCGCGATCGGTACTGAATGCCGTCCAGGCTCGTGCTCTTATAAATCTCTGCGGAAATCTGCTGTGGGACCACATAGGCACCCGGATTGTCGACCGGATCGAAGTCGGCAGAGACACCGGCGGCGGTGGTCTTAAACCAGCCAAGGCCCGGTCCATGGACCTTGGCTAGACGGATTGGCCGCATAATTGTGAAGTTAGCGGCGCGTCTCCTGGCCACCTGATCCCAAAGGACGTCTCTATCCCCCGGTGTTCGCAGCAGTGTTTCCGCAAATGGCCCTACGAGCGTCTTTCCCAGATAGAGAACCCCGAACTTGCCTTCGGGATCATCCCACCGCCAGGTCGCGTCCTTGCGTCCATACCATCTGGCAGCCACCGTCGCGCCGTGAACCCGATGTAGCACTTTTCCCGTAGCGATCGTCGCCACGGGTATCCCCCCTTTCGCTGCCATATGCGTCAGTCTTCGAGCGTATGGGCGAATCGCACGACGCGTTCGACCTCTGCGTCGCTGCCCTTGAGGAGCGTGATGGGACTCAATCCATCAAGACCTTCATCGCCACCAACGAGGAACTGCAGAATGGCCCAGCCGGTCGTGTGCGGAGCGGCACTGAGAACCTTCGAGATTCCTGGGATGATCGCGTTGCCGTCGAACTGGAACACCGGGAACAGCTTGGTCCCATTGTCCTCGACCATAAGCAGTCGGCGATCCTTCACCGCTTTATAGACGGCCTGAATCGTCTTGTGTCCAAGCAGTGCGCGCACCTTCTCCGCAGTCAGCGCCCCGCCCGCGGCGTCGATCATCCGTCGCTTGAAAGCGATGGCGTTCGTGATCCTCTCTGCGGCCTCCGGATTGTCCGTTTCGACCGCCGGAATGCCAAGAGCCAGATGAAAGACCAAGCTGGGCACGTCGATGCTGCTGATAGCGGCCGCCTTTGCCGCCGCCGGCATCATTTTGATGATGCGATCGGTGCTTGCCACTATGCGGTCGTGAAGGACACGGTCCGCATCAACGAATCCCATATTTGCCGGACGAACCATTCGATCATTCCTGTTGAGTCAGTTCCATATAGGCTGAAATCGACACAATTTCAACCGAGCGCTTCGTAAGCTGGTCTCGGCGGCGCGGATCGCCGCTTGAAAAGCACTGGCCGCATCTCTTCGAGGCATTCTCGAGCTGCAAGGAGGGAAGGCAAAAATGCCCAGCCCGAGGGGCTTCATTCGAGCATTCGTAGGGACATAAGCACGATCTGTCGCGCTTCGATAAACCCGATAGCTGGCAAGAGGCCATTGCGAACAAACTTCGAACACTGTACAAAATCGGTGTCCGGAGCTTTCGACATGTACGACCTGAGAACCTACCTCGCAACGAAGGACCTCCCTGGCGGTCCGGTCTACATCGAAGAGCAGTTCACAGCAGAATATCAGCTGATGAACCCTCAGATCACTGATTCAAGCGACGATAGACCGCTCACACCCGGCAGAGCAATCGGAGGCCTCATCTCGCTGGTGTTGCTTGTGGGAACTGGCGTCTATCTGTTCGTGGCCTGGTGATTTGCACATTCATTTCCTAAGATCAGGATCGGTGAAAAATCCGCGATTTTGATCGCGGTTTACTTCCGATTGCAAATCAACGGTTGCGCCAGCTCGATTGGATCGGGCGGCCTCTGCAGCAGCTCTGTCGTCGCTCAGCCTGGCCCGACCCTCGTCGATGATTCTTGCGGCGGCATTTGGATCGCCGCCCCGGCTGCCGCTGCCAAGCCGATCAACCCCGTGCGGGCGATAAGACGCTCGGACATCGCCAGGCCCCCCTACATCCGTGCGGCGCACATCGACCAAATTTGGCTCGGAGATGCTGCCCTGGATTTCATTCCAAAGCGCGTCGCGTTTTTCCTGAGACCATTGCTGGATCATCTGCGACCTGACAGCACGTTGCTGGTCGGTCAGGTTCGTCGCCCATAGTTCTGGCGCGTCCAGGTTCGGGTGCAGCAGCTGTTGCTGCCGGTACCACTGCGCGAGGTCCTGGCTCAGATTTTCGCTGAGTTGCATCCCGTGCGTTTCGGCGAAGCTGGCGTCGCGCGAAAGCGACTCGGACAGCTCCTCCATCTTGCGTGCCGCTTCCGTGTAGGAGCGCGCCCGTGCAAGGGCATCTTCAGTGCTTTGCGAGGAGGAAGACGTTGCGGAAGACCGGCTGAACACACCAGACCGTTCGTAAGTGCCGTCGGAGGTGGATGCTCCGATGCCGCTCGAGTGTTCATCGCGCACGCCGCTCGACGAGGAGCTAGAAGAGTCAGTAGATTTGCTCGAATCCGTCCCGTACCGCAGGTTATCCGTTTGAGTTCCGGTCTTGTTGACACTGACAGTGCCGCTGACGTTTGGCAGCAGGCTGCCCAATCGGCCCTTCCCGCCAGTAGCTCCCCGCCCAGCCCCACCAAGCGCCCCTCCAAGCGAACCGGCGACTTGATCTGTCGTCCCAGCTTGCCGATCGTGACCTTCGGAGATCCGCTGGCTCTGGCCGGTCGATGAGCGCTCTTCCAGGCCCTGTGAGCTTGAGCCGGTCGTCCGATCAAACTTCTCGACGTTGGTATTTGCGGAACTACCGGCACCAGATTCGAAGCCCGAAGAGCGTTCCGTCGAGGTTCCAAAGGCGCTGCGGTTGGTATGCGTGCTGGTCAGGATCTCTTGGGCGGCATTTTCGAACGCCTGCGCCTGACGATGCGCGTCGCTCGCCATCTCCCGCCACTCCGCCACCGTTCCGGAGTTCATCGTTGGCGTGAACCCTAGCCGCGAGATTGCGCCGCTGGTGTCGAACACCTCCTGACCATTGCCGAAGCCAGACACGACCGCGCCGTTATCCTGCCGCCAGCCGACGCTGGTCGCGCCGCCCATGTAGCTCGGTGCCGTCGTCCACTAATCGCTCTGGCGCATGTTCGACGTGGAATTTGCCCAACTCACATTCCCGTAGGAATAATTGCCTGTCGTCTGCTCGAGTGCGGCCGCCTCCGCCGCATTCTGCGCGGGCGCGAGCATCGACGTCGCCTGCCCCGCAATCGACATGGCTCCACGCGCCAGGCCGGCAGCGAGGAACGGGATGCTCATCAGCATGAAGCCGGCGATCGTCGCCGTCTCACCATTCACTGCACCTATGCCGGCATAGGTGCCAAGCGTCACGCCGCCACTGGCAACACCGGCCGCAGCCGCCTCCGCCCTCGTCATGCAGATCATATGGAGAATGACGTACAGCGGTCCCCATGCGGCGAGGTAGAAGAACCCCATCGCGTAACCCTTCAACGTCGTCAGCCCCGTTTGGGGCATGAGGAACAACGGGAAGATCACCGGGAACATCGCGAAGAAGACAACCGTGAGGACGATATTCAAAATCGGCACCCAGGCCATCGCCTGCTGAGCGATCGAATTGTAGGTGTTGCGCGCCTGTATGTCCGCGCGCGTCTGCGCGAAGGTATCGATCGTCGCCGCGCCGGACCCGCCCGCCATGCTGTTTCGTGCTTGCATGAATGCGTTGATGGCCGTGTTCTGTCGCATCGAGTCAGAATAGTTGCTGCCCGATCCAGTGAAGGCAGCGTTCGCGATCGGCAGATCGTGTTTGAGCTTGTCGGCCGCGAGCGTGTTGCTCAGCTTCGGATAGAGTTCCTTGCCCCAAAGCGGCGTGTTTGCCTCTATCATCGGCGCCCATTGGGCGTTGAGCATATCGTAGGCCTGCCGGCAGGTGACGATCGCGCTGTTCACCGTGCCGTCGCCCTGGCGCTCTAACCACTCCTGCGATCGAGCTTCCGATCCTGGCCCGATGTCCGTCCAGAGGTCCTTCGACTGCGCAAGGACCGTGAGTGATTTGCGGTAAAGCATCACATCGCCAAACAGGCATTTCTTGAAGTGCTCTTCCAGGTTCGTCGAAAACTCAGCGTCGCGGATGACGAAGTTGCGGGTCGCATCGTACAGACGCGCGCCGTAGACCATGCCATTGCTCGAGTAATTGAGTTCGCCCGGCATAACGAAGACAGTCTCGGCGGTACGTGTCAGCCAATCGCCAATCTGAGTCGTGAAACTCGCAAGCACCCCAAGCCCGAGCGGTACGTTCGCAACCGTTGCCGGTGCCAGCGACGGATTGATCCGATCGGTCACCTTCACATCGATCGTCGGTACCATCAGGCAAAGATAAATCAGTGTCGATTGCAGGAACCAGTTCAGCCAGACTCGAAAGTTGAGCGTGAACGCGACGACGAGCAACGAGTAGATCAGGCCCATCACCATCACGACGCGGAGCAAGGATCGATATCCCCCACCCCCGGACCAGGCAGCGACGGCGTTGAAGGTGTTGACGAGATACTCGCCACCCCCAACCGTGAAGACCTCCACCATCCCCGCAGCTCCCCTGCCCTAGTTCAGCCCTTGTGCATTGAGCCCGCGCGAGAAATTGAGCGCGGACGACATCCCCGGCGTCATCGAGTTCTGGAGGGTGGACTCGAGCATGATGCTGCGGTCGATAATCTGCATGGTGACCTGCAGCTTGTTCGAGAGCTTTACATCTCGCTGGGCAAACTTCTGGCGCGTCGCAGAGATCTGCTGCTTCCACTGATTGGCGGTCACCTGGTCAAACGTCTGATAATGCGTCTGAGCCTGCTCGACGCGATCAAGCATGTTGTCGAGCATAGCAGCCAACAGATCGACGGCCACGATCTCCGACAGCGTTTCGATCTCGCCATCGGTCAGCGCGTAGTGTGCGTAGGCCTGAACGGCGAGGATCTTGTAGATCGGGACGGTCGCAATGTTCAGAAGCTGCTTCTCGGCCGCATCAAGCGCGGTATCCGTGCGGATCTTGCTGCTCATGGATTTGATCATGCCGGCAATCCGCGGCCGGAGCGCGGACGACGCCGGAACGGTCAGGGTCTGCTCGCCGACATCGTAGCAGTCGGTATCATTGCATTTGAGCATCTTGACCGCCGGCGCGTCGGCCGTGCCGTCGAGCAGCGCCGTGACAACGGCCTCCTCCGCCGGACCGAACATCACGACCTTGCCGCCCACCGACGGATCCGTGGAAGGCTGGGTCACGACAGTGCCGACCAGCGTCATGATGTATTCGGAAAAGGATTGGTCGAAGGCGCCGAACTTGGCCGATTTCTTCAACGCCTCCCACGTGTAGTTATGGGGTTCACCGACAAGCTGATCCTTCATGTTGGCGTCGGTGTTGCCAGCAATCGTAGCATCCCGCTTGTTGCCGTTGTTGCAGCCTTGGCGGGACGCGGCCCAATCCGAGAAAACGCCCTGGCTGTTGCCGACCGCTTCGCAGATCGTCGAACGGGTGGAGTCCATTTGCGGCCAGATTCCGCCGACCAGCGCTTGCGCGGTTTCGCAGCTCGAGATGTTCATCTGGTTGAGGAGCTGTGCCTTCTGGCTGAACTCATCCATCACCTTCCCGATTTCCGGCGACACGGAATCGATGGCGAGCTTGAAGGCGAAACCGAGCGCATTGTTCGCCGTCGCCTTCAACATGGCGACGATCTCGGAGGCGTTGATGAAGGAAAAGCTGCCGCTGAAGAGGTCAATACCGCCGCAGCCGGCGCGTGCGCTCGGCAGCTGCAGATTGAACGGCGAAACGCTCTTCTGGGGGAAGCGGGTCCAGACATTTCCGAGCGAATAATAGCCTGCCGACTGGCCCTGGAAGGCCGTTGGCCCAGTCACATTCGCGGCACCGCCAGCGTCGTTGAAGAAGCCGTTCATCTCCGAGGCGACGTCGGCCCGGGCCACACCGATCAAGGCGAAATGGGACGCAGCAACCATCGCCAGACACGCCGCTATCTTCCTGTGGAGAGGGGACCGCCGCCCAAGCTCTGGTGTCTGTTCCATCAATAATCGCTCCCCACCTTCGTGTTAGTCAGCATAAAGATGCGGTCCATGATCTCGTCGGCACTGAGCACGCCGTAGCCGACCGGAATCGTCCGCTTCGTCTGCGTGTCAAACAGGACAAGCGCTGGCGTCTCATTGCCGGGCACGCCCATGCGGGCTCGTTGGCCAGAATCGACCACATAGTTGGGAAATTCCCGGTTCGGGCCGCCGTCCATCGAGACGGCCATCACCGTCATCCTGTGGCTGTCGGTGACCGAGCGGAGGATCGGCGCAAACACCTCGCAGGCGCCGCAGCTCTGCGCGTAGAAATAGAACAAGCCATATCGCTGCCCAAGGTTAGTCAAGACCTCATCCCGGTCCGCCTTGCGGTTGTCGAGCCAGAGGCGCTTGCCGACCGTCGAGACAGGTCGTTGAAGCGTGTAGTCGAGATCGGGGTTCTGCCAGAGCGCCCGCTGCCAGGTATCGGAGAAGGTGGACGCGCGATCGAGCTGCTCACGTTGAAAGCGAACATAGGCAATGACGTTGGCCTCGCTCGGCTCGAGGATCGCACGCGCCTTCAATTCGTCGAGCTGCCTGCCGATCGCCGCGATCCGATCGGCCGCGCTCACCTGCGGCTCGGCCGCGGCGCTGAGCGGGGTCTCGGTCGGCTTCGGCTTCGCGCAATAGAACCACTGGCCGAGCCGACGCTCTCCACAATAGAAATCATCGGGCATGTCCTGCTCAATCGCATCGCGAGCGGCGGTAGTTTCTTGGGCTCGGAGCGGAACCGCCGTGCCGACCGGCGGCAGGCCCAGCAGGAGCATCGAAAGCCTAGCGAATCTTGGCATCGCTGGACGTCCTTTCGTTGGATACAGCGGATTGCGTGGAAGGATGCTGTGGGTGCGCAGCTTGGCCGTCCCAGAGCGCAAGGTGGATGCAGCAATCGACATCACTGGGGACGGCAGCGGCTCCACAGCCGCGTGATGTGGCCGGCTTCGCGGGCGGCAAAGCTGACAGAAGTGCGATCAGCGCCGGCAGCTGAACGAACGTCAAAACCATGATCCGATTCCCTTTTTGCGAGCCTCTGCACGATCCACATTGGCGAAGCGCCTTTCAGCAGCATCCGCCTGGTCGACCATCCCGATCACTCCATTGAGCAACACACCGGCGGCGCGGCGGCCTTTCTCCGTCGGCATCAACCGCTCTCCGACCACCGCCAGCCATCCGCTATCGATCATGTTCGAAAGTGCCCGATCGATGTCTTCGACCGCGATCTTGCAGTCGATCCAGCCGGCTAGGAACTCCGACAAGAAGTCAGCGCGCGCGGGCGTCTTGGCGCGATCGGTGCCAACGAAAATCGCCAGCTCGAAGATTGACATGTCCCACTCGTGCCGGGCGCCTGACGCGGCCGGCCGACGGTCATTTGCCGTGAAGATCATAATAGTCCTGAATCTTGTCCTGAATTTCGGACATGGTCTGGACCTCATCGGGCAGCTTCGCTGCATCCATGAAGTCGGAATAAACATCGGTGAAATCCATTACCGACAGGTCGAGCCTCGCGAACTCGTCGACGGTGAAGCCCTGACACTGCTCCTTTTTCGCGCTACCCCAAGGCTTGCCGAGCTGTGGGCGGCCCTGCTCTTGCAGGACGCGCGAAAGCTTGCTCTCGAAACAGCAATAGGCGGTTCGCTTGGTCGAACAGATCCCGAGGAAGCTCGACGAGCAATAGCTGCCGAGATTATGGCAAAGGCCCATCCGATCTTTGATGTCGAGCTTCATCTCGTCCTGGCTACATGCGAACAGGACAAGGAACGGCGTGGCGAAAGCGGCGATCGCGGCCGGCCCGCCGGCGAGCGCGGCTGCACCAGCACCGAGCGGCACGAGACCGGACACCTTTCCCGCGCAACAATTGATTAAGCCGAATACGGGTTTGTGGCAGGTCTCGCGTGTGCCGGTGAAAACCTTGAAATCGGCTTCGTTGAACTCCTTGCCGGCTTGATCGAGTGCATGAAGGCCGACGAGCGCGTCCCTGAACTCGGTCGACGCCTCGCGGACGATCGGCTCGCAATCGCCGTTGATGCAGTAGACGTCGTCCCCGCATATATACTGCTTGTCGCCCCCGACCGTGCTCGATGGGGTCGGGCAGCGATACACTTTCTCCGCGACCTTGCAGGCCCCACTCTGCGGATCATCAAGGCAATCTTCACGAAGGAACGTGCAGGACCGATTGCTCTCCAGATCGCCGCAATCGTTGCCCGCCGACATGACATTGCAAGTGAAGTTGCGCTTCCACGCCCAGCACGATTGCGTGACAGGTACGCCGTCGATCATCCGGGTCTCCGGGCCTTCGGTGCAGACTTCCCCGGCGGCATCGGCCGTGCACATCGTATCGCCGGCCATGGCTCCGCAACCATCGACCCTTTTGGTGGTCACCTGGGTTTCGGTCGTCTTGGCGTGCCAGCCTTGGCCCGTGATCGGGCTTGGAAGAAGGGAGAGATCGGTCAGGTTCTCAGAGCAGACATACTCGGTGGCGTTATAATCGTCGCAGAATTTGTTCGTCGAAACGCCGTAAATCCTGTGAGCCTGACAAGCCTGCATCACGATGCCCGTCGGCCGGCAGACACCAGAAGCCAGGTGCGGCGCCATCGCATCATATCGCGCAAAGGGGGTGCCGTACGCTCCATTAGGCACGACAAAGAACTTGTACGCGTCGACTGTCGTGGTCTCGGGCACCATCGTGATCGAGCACGATCGGGACTCCTGCTCGATCTTAGTTCCTTGGTTGCATGTGGCCTCGTAGTATCCGCTCGTTCCTGAGCCCGGCGGAAGCGGCGTGCAGCTTCCGCTGGTGCTGCTATACGCCTCGCCTGCGAGATAGGCCGACGGGTCGCTTTCGACGGTCGTTGCGCGGTTCGTCGTCGCCAGGATCTCGGCGTTGCTGAATGTCGCGCGGGTGTGATCGGCGTCCGTTGTGACCCGGTAGCTTTGGTCTGATGACTTCAGCGCCTGGGCGTCTGCGACGAGCTTGTCAGGGTCGTCATAATAGGTCGTCTGTGGCTGGCTGGTGCCTGTGTAGCCAGGAACGGCCGCAGCCTGCGCGTCGCTCGAAGGAACCAGCGAGGAGTCGTTCCTCTTCTCCTGGGCCATCGCCCTGCCCTCAGCACGGGCTTGGTCGACCGTCATCTCCTGCGCGGCGACGGGCTCAGTCGTGAGCAGCAGCGCGCACAATCCTCCCAAGAGGCGCCGCGCGATCATTGCCGATCGCGCTTCATGTTCGAGAGCGCCACCGCGGCCACACGCGCGCCGGGGCCACTTCCCTCGGCGAAGGTCGAAAGAGCATATTCAACCGTCACGTTGCCGATCATGCGGTCATAAGGCGGCACCTTGGTCTGACAGGAGAAGCCGGCGCATAGGTCGAAGTCGGACGAGACCGTGATGTAGGTTGGGACGGCTTGAACATCGAACGCGCGGAAGAGTCGGGGATCGATGCCAATACTGGCGAACTGCCCCTTGTCGACAACCTTGCCGAGCCGCGTCACGAACTCCTTCGCCGAATTGTTCGGAAAGCCCCTGAACACGACCACGCCGCCTGCGCTTGAGGTGTCGCGCACGAGCTGTTTCAGCGTCGCGTCGGGCATCGACAGGCTTGCGAAGACGATGAACTGTGGCGCTTCCCCACCCTTTGCGCTCGCATTCTGGGACGCGCCCTTCACGATCTCGTCGAAATCGACCGGTCCTGCCGGACCCTTTGGAAGATCGATCGTCGCAACCTTGCGCATATTTTCGGTGCCGCCCTCGCGAACCTGAGCGGCTTCTTCCCGGAACTGGTCGCCCCTGTCCTTGACCTGGTCGACGAAGGCTTGCGCTTCTGCGGCGAGATCGGTCGAACGCTTCTTGATCGCCTGGACGTCCACGCCGTCGACGGTCTGCGCGAGCAGCGCCGACACGCCAGCGGCACCAAGGACTGCGAGGATGCCGATGGTGAGATAGCGCATCGTCAGACCCCCTAGAGCACGCAGCAATTGCGCTTGCGCCAGACGAGGTAGCCCATGTCCTCGCCGCCGGCGGGATAGGCACGTCCAGCGTCGGGCGGCATGGTGGAAGCACCGATAGCGGAGCAGGCGAAGCGCCCGCTCACGGTCGGGATCGGGTTGACCATCTGGAAGCGATATTGCTGCTTGCGCATGATCGGCATCAGATACTTCTTGCAGAGCCCGGCCGATCCCATCGTCCCCCAGGCAAGCGCCTCACGGTGCATCTTGAAAGCGAACCGCGAGAGCGCGAGCCGCGAGGACTGGACGTGCCCGATCGAGGACGGGATGTTCCCGTTGAGCGGATACATCGAGCCCTGACAGCCGGCGCACCAGAACAGCGGATCGAGTGGCAGATGGACGGTGCCGGCGATGCAATCGCCGGCGCAGGCAGCCTGCGCGATGGGATTGGCGAAGACGATCGCCTCGGGATTGATGAGCGCTGCCAGCGAGTCATCCTGCCAGAGCGGGTCGACTTCGGTCATGTAGGCGATATCGAACGACGCCTGCTCGAAACAGGCGAAGTCGGTCAGGATCTCCATCCAGTAGAGAAGCGGATAGACATACCAGTGGACGTGCCATTTTGCCGTACTTTGAGAGCGGCCGCCGACCATGGACGGCCCGGTCAGATAGCCCTGACCGATATCGAATCCGGGCGCGATCCGGATGCCGCCAAGGTTGGGGAAACACCACGGCTTCATCGTCACATCCGCGAGGCGCGCCGGCTCCCAGAACCCGACCGATATGCCGATGCGAGGGAGCGGGTCGGCGCAGGCGCAGATCGGCGACGCGGGATTGCTGGGATCGGGACGGCTGCTCGGCCAAATCCTCAAGGCGCCGACGGACAGCGGGAAGAGGCAGGACCAGCAGACATCGGTGATCGGATTGACGAACTTGCCACTGCAGGTCGGCCCGGCCGCGGTTGCCGGGGGCGCCAGAGCGATCATCGCAAGCAAGAACGCGAAGAGGCCGAACAGGCGGCGAGGCAGCCCGGTCATTCGCCGCCTCCCACGCTTTCAAGGAAAGCTCGGTCGGCGCGCTGCTTTCGGAGCAGGTAAAGACAGGTGTGTGCGGCGGTCGCGAACAGGATCAGGGCGGCGCCGATTGGCGCCACGCGGCCAATCGCGTGGCGGAGCGGCGAGAAGAGACCAACGACGAGCGCGCTAGTGAGGCATAGCGCCTGCCAGGTGAACCGCATGCGACGAAGCACCGGGGTCTCCGGTGCAGCCATCGGCGTTCGAAGAAGATCGAGCCAAAGCGGCATCAGCCGGCCCTCCCCTTCTTTAGCACCTGCTCGGACACTCGCATCACGCGACCGTTCTGCTGCACGACCGCGGGCGTGTGTTCGATGCCGAAACGTGAGGTGAGCTTGCCCTCCTGGTCGAAGTAGAAGCGGCGTTTCCGGTTCGTCATCTCCTCGATTGGCGAGCCGCTGACGAAAATGATCTTGGCATTGAGATCGGTGTACCGGCTCGTGGCCCAGGCGATCTGATTTGCATCGTCGCCATCGACGAACACGAGCGCCTGTTTGATCGCGACGAAGTCGAGCGGATTGATGCGCTGTCCGGCGCGGCCGATGAGGTTGCCCTTCTGGTCACGAATATCGTGCTCGAGCTGGACAGTCGGGTCATAGGTCCAGTCTCTGGTCTCGGTCGCAGGTGAAAGACCCGCAACGGGAGTGGGTCGCCGAACCTTCGCTTCGACGCGCTTGGCGAACATCTCGTTGGTGCGCGCGAGTTCGCCGGTCGCCTCAGCGCGTTTCAACCGCGCTTCGATCGTCGAAAGCAGATCCGGCTCGATGACCGGGAAGGCCTGGCCAGTCTGCCCATAGTCACGCGCCTCGATGCGCGCAGGGCTCATGGCAAAGGCGGCTATACCGAGGAGCACGGCCGCTCCACCAACGCCGAGCAGCCGCTTCACAGCACGGGCTCCCCGACACCGACAATCTGGCGGCCGCAGACGAAACCGATTTCGGCGTAACGGCTGTCGAACCCATCGCGGTGGGGAGACCCGGCATAATAGCAACCCGAGGGGATCGCGCCCTCCGCGCCCGGCGTCAGTGGCTCGCCAAAGCGCGTGAGCGGTTTCATCTGCCCGATGGGCTTGCCGTTGATCGTCACGACCATTCCGCGGTGCGCGACCACATCGCCCGGCATGCCATAGACGATCTTGCCGAACATCTGAGGTTTCGTCCCAAAATGGCGGCGCAGAAGCGCGCTCTGCGGCGGATCGAAGAACACGTAGTCGCCGCGCGCCGGCGGTTGGTGCCGGCGGATGAGGAAAGCCCAATTGGGGAGGGAATCGCTCGCGTTGATGAGGAAGACGTGGCCGTCGCGCCATGAGCTCATCGCACTAACTAGCCCCGTTCCGACGAGCGCAACGACCAGCATCGCCCACAGGCGCTTGCGCGGCCGCCAGCGTGGGGCGGAGAGCTCACTGACCGCCGTTGCCATCGGGGCCTCCAAAGGTTGAGACCGACGGTCCGGACACCTGCCCAGGCGCCGGCTGCGGCAACGGTTGCGCGAACGAACCGCTGGCGGACGGATCCTGCGGAGAGATCGCCTGCGCACCAGCCATAGGGTCGATCTGTCCCGACGGTGCCAAGGGCGGTTGCCGCGCGGCGATGAGAGCAGCCTGAGCGGCCGACAGCTCCTGCATGCGCTGCAGCTGCTCGACGGAAACGCGTTTCGGCTCCGGAACCCCGGACGCGAACACCGCCTTCTTCAGGCTCTCCGTGATGTCCGGCACATTCTTGGTGAGGACCGCCTCGCCGACCAGCACGACTTGCCCGCCCTCGCTCCGGCGTTGCAGCTCCTTGTCGAGCGAAGACATGAAAGCCCTCATCTCGGCCTGGACCCGATCGGGCGGTGAGCCCGAAAATCGCTGGGCCTCGACATAATCGCCCACCAGCGCCGACAGCCTGGCCGAGACGATGTGATCCTGCTTCGGCGCCGTGAGAGCGCGCGTGACCCACATCCCCCAGATCAACAGCGCCAACATGACCAGGCCGATGATGATCTGCTGTCGCGTGAAGCCTCCAAAGCCAACCCGGCGCTTTGGAAGCGCGGCTTGGGACGCGGGAGGTGCGGGCGGGAGGTCGAGTTCGGGTTGATCAGCCATGATCGCGGGTCCCTTCCTGCGTGCGGTCGGGCAGGATGCGATCCCGGCGGAAGGTGATGATGGCCGCCGAGAGGATCATGTGCGCGATCGCGAAAATGTTGAGAAATGCGCCGGTCCGGGCCTGATCGGCGGCGACATAGCGCGTGGTGAAATTGTTGAGCTGGTGGATGAAGCCGTCGAAGGAGAAGCCCCCGATCGCGAGGAAGAACAGGAAGAACAGCCCCCAGGTGATCAGCAACGTGCTACCTAAGAATCCAAACCCATGGAGCGTGAAGTAGAGGACGGACCGCCACTCGGCCGCCGTCAACCTGCCCTTGCGCGTAATGGAGGTCGTCACATCGTCAGCGTCCGTCGCCATGATCCTACTCCGCGGCGATCGCGATCTCGTCCGCCTCGACGAGATTGCTCACCCATTTTTCGGGATTGTCGGGAAAGGCGATCCGCTCGATCGCTTCGTCCATGCTCATGCCCTCTGCGATCAGCGCGTCGATCGCAGCGAATGTCCTCGGGCTCGAGGAGAAGAGCGTGGCCGAATAGGGATCGAGCACGAGGCGGCCGACAGCGAGCGTATCGGGCCCTTTGATCATGATGTCCGAATATTCGAAGCCATTGCGCTTCAGCGACCGCAGCAAGGCGTCGGTGTAATCGTCCATCTCGAAGCGATCGTGCTTCTTGAAATCCGCGATCGTCTCCGGCTTTTGCTGGAGGATGACGAACCAGTCCGAGTTCTCGAGCGCGGCGATCGAGCCGGCCGACTTGTAGTAATCATTGAGTGACTGGGTCGCGGTGACCAGCGACGCGCCGTATTTCCGGCAAGTGCGAGCATAGGTCTCGATGAAGTCGGCCATCGCGCCGCCACGGAGCATCTGCCACGCCTCGTCGAGCAGAAGCGCCTTGGGGATCGAGCGATCAAGTTTGCGCATCATCTGCTGCGACATGAACATGATCGCGGTCAGCACGACGCTGCGCAGTTCCTCGCGCGCCGACAGGTCAGACAGTTCGAAGACGGTGAGCTGCGCTTGCAGCTCGAACGAGACTTCACCCTGAAAAAAGCGCCCGTACGTGCCTCCCGACGAGAAGGGCCGCATCGCGATCCCGAGATTGGATGCCAGCACGTTGCCGGTCGCCTCCAGGGCTGCGATCACCAGATCGATCGAGCCCTTGCTGCCATGCTCCTCCCAGACTTGGTTGACCGCACCGTCGATCAGGCCTCGCTCGGTGTCATCGAGCACGTTGATGTGGCGCGACATCTGATTGATGATCGCTTTGAGCATCGCCATGCAGTCGAGGAGATAGTCTTCGTCCTCAGCAGCCTGAGCCTGGTCGATCATCGAGAAGGGATTGAGGCAGAAGCCCGAGCTCATTGTGAATTCGACGAAGGCGCCGCCCTGCAGCTTTGCCGAGTGCTCGAACGAGCGGCCGTCGTCGATCACGACCACCTTCGCACCGGCGCCGCAGAGCGAGCCGCACAGCTCCTGGAGCGCGACCGACTTGCCTGAACCCGACTTGCCGAAGACCGCGACATTGTGGTTGCCGGCGGCATTCTCGAACGGGCTCCAGAAGAAGGGCTGGCCACGCCGGCCGATCAACAGCAAATGGGGTATCTGGCCGCCCAGATATTCGCCCTGAATCGGTGCCAGATTGGCCGCCGTCGTGGTGAGCAGCGTTCGCATCCGCTTCATGCGCTCGAGGTCCTTCGACAGGCCGTTGGCCATCGTCATCGGCATCGCGCAGAGCAGCCCCATGACCTGCAGGTAGCGGTCGTCGAGCAGGTCCCAGCCTGCAGCCCGATATACCGACTTGAGCACGCGCTCGTTGCTGTCACCCCTGCCCTTGGGCGAAAAGGCGGTGACGCTAAAAAATACCCGGACGAGCTTGCGACCCTGCCGGATCTCCTCGTTGACGTAGCGCCACTCCTGAGATTGGTCGCGCAACTGTGGCAGGAATCTCGACGACTTTGAATCGGCGAGGCTCGTCGTCCGCATGAACTTGTAGCTCGCCTTGTTGGTCGAGGCCTGGGCGTCGGGGAAATCGATGCAAAGGTTCGTCGCGACCGGACACGGCATGCGGAGCTTGTCGGTGAACATGTCACCGATCAGACGCGCCACGTCCCACGGCGCCCAGCGCGTCGGCAGATTGCGGACAGAAAACGACCGGACATCGAACACGTCGGGATAGATTTCGCCGATCTCCGGCGCGCCCTTGACCGTCTTTCCGGTCGGCCGGAAGCGCTCGGTCCGTAGCAACATCCGGTCCGGCTCGACCTGCAACTCGATGTCGCGGCGGATCGCCTGGTCCGCGATCGGATCGAGCGGATTGTAGCTGACGGCGTCATCGCCGGCGGCGGTGGTCGGCGACGTGATGTCGTCGATCCATCCGATCAGTGCCACCGGGTCCATCGTGCGCGCCGCGACGTTGATCGACGCAAGCGAAGAGATGATCCCTTCCATCACCGAGACGATCTGCTCGACAGACACGCTCGACGATTCTGGGGTCGAGTAAGAAATTGCGACACGGTGGTTGCGGAGGCAGAATGGCGCGTCGGCCGATAACGAGTCCCAGACACCGTCCGTCAGAAAATCGACGCGGTGCTTGGCCATCCGTTCGTAGACGCCGCGGGCCGAATAGCGCGGCAGATACCATTTCGAGAGCCGCTCGCCGATGCGCGGTGACATCCACTGGTGGAACTGCAAACATCCCGGTGCTGGAATGCCCTCGGATAGGAACTGTGCCAGGATTTCGCCGGTGCGCTCGTCGGCTCCAACCAGTGGCGCCGCCTCGATCACAAATCCGCGCGACGCGCTGTTGTAGAAGATACCCGTCTTCGGATCGTAGCTGCGATAGGGCAGCCAATGCGCGAGCATCGGGACCGCGAGATCCGGCTGCTGCGCGTCGGGACGCTTGCTGTCACCGAACACGCCGGCGAGGAGATCGTCGAAAAAGCGCCGCGCCATCTCAATTCTCCTGCGGCACGGACGCGGGGAATCCTGCGGCTCGGACGACTGGCTTGGCGTCTGGCTTGGCTGCCGGCAGCGTTCCTGCGCCGACCGCGCTTCGTGCCCCGTCTTGAGCCTCGGTTGCCTGCGCTTGATATTGTGGACTCGCTTTCACCCGCGCGATCGCTTCGGCACCGATGGTCGTTTTGGGCGCCATCGCCACACCGGACGGAGTGGCAATTGTCGTTTTCGACAAGGCTGGCGCTGCGCCTGGGTTACCCGTTGGGCCAGCGGCCTCCCGCGCTGGTGTGGGTGCCTTCGCCGGCTGCAACCGGCCCCTTCCCGCGGTCGGTACGGGGCCCGGGGCGTTGCGGCCCGCCTTGGGGGCTAGACGAGCCGCAACGTCGGACTTGATCGCTGCGACCGGATCGGCACTGCGCGCCCGCGCGGCGGCCACCGCCGCAGGATCAGGAAGGTCTGGATCGATCGCCGCGACATCGACGATCGCAGGGTCGGCGCGATCGACGGCGTCTGCGAGCGATTCCGGCATCGCGCTCATCGAGGACGCATTGCGATCAGGAATAAGCGTTGCAGATGCCAGCGACTGTTGCTGCCATTCACCGCTCTGCACGACCGCGTGGACCGCGCTCGTCTCGTGCAAGCGCCCGCGTTCATCGATATAGGGCTGGAAGACAATCCGAAGCACCCGCTCCTGGGTACGCCGAGCATCGCGGGGCACGACGGGCACGATCTTCCGGGTCGCAGCCGTCCGCGACGCCCGCGCCTTCGGGCGGGTTTCCATATAAGGTCCGGCGGGCGTTGCGTCCCCGCCTGCACTCTCACCTGCGATCATCGCCAGCGCGCGGTCGTCGATCGATGAAGAGGGCGCGCAGATGCCATCGGGCGCAGCGCAAGAGAAGCTGCCCCGCACATTGCTGCCGAACGTCGCGCAGCCACTGAGCAGAGCCAGCGCTGCCAGAGCGGCCGATCCGAGTAGGAGCGGTGATCGGTGGGATCGACCCAGCCGCCGGCTCACGACTTCGCTCCCCTGAGCCAGGCCTCGAGGAACTCCTTCGGCCGATAGCCTTCGAGGATTGCACCGTCGCTGCGGACGATGATAGGCGTTGCGTTCAGGCCGTGCTTCTGGGCAAACTTCTCATTGGCATCGAGGCCCTTGGTGTCGCAGGCCGCGGGCGCTTTGAACGGCTCTCCCGCGTAAGCGGCATAAAGCGCCTGTTCCTGGTTCTTGGAGCAGTAGACGCGATCGGCAATGTCTCGGCTGCCGAGGACCGAGATCGGTCGCTCCACGACCTTCACGTCCATACCGCGCAAGACGTTGGTGAGCGCGCGGCAATAGCCGCAGCGGAAATCCGTGAAGATGGTGACGCTTTGTTTGGCCGTCTTATTACCCCAGACGATCGCGCCCTCGTTCGGCAAGCCGGTCAGGTTAAGCATGGCAGGGCGCGTGGGGACCGTAGTCCGCCCGGCACTGGCTGAAGCGCTCGTAACTTCCCCCCCGCCCTCCTCGCCGCCGGCAGCTGCCGCGGCATTTGCTTTCGCAGCCCCGCCGACCAACATGTCGGGGTTGATCTCGAGTAGCCGGGCCGCCGTCAGATCCTGGCGCGTCTCCATGTCGTAGACGCGGCCGATGATAAGATAACGAGCACCGTGATTGACGTAGAAGAGGTTCGCGCCCGCGGTGACCTCGCAGAGCCCTTCGATTTTCTCGCAATTGACCTTGGAGACTTCCGTCTTCGGCAGACGCGCCTTCAGGAGACCCGTAACCTTTGCTTCGTCTGGACCCGCCACATCGGCGGCCAGTGCGATGCTAGCCACGCCGATCGCGCCGATCGCCGCCAGGACGGGAGCCCGCCGTGTGAAAAGGCGCAGCTTACGCAGTCGATCAATTGCGGACATACACACCCTCCAGGAAGACGATTTCGACATCGATGCCGGTCGGCATCTCGATCACAGGCTGATATTGCTCGGCGCGCTCGATCAGATATTTCGAGACGTCCTTGCCGGACTCCGCGGCACCGCCGCCGAGCGCGCGCAGGCCGACGCTGCCGAAATTGGGCGTGCGGTTGATGCTGCCC
The DNA here is from genome assembly GCF_000241465.1 of Sphingomonas echinoides ATCC 14820. GTDB lineage: Bacteria > Pseudomonadota > Alphaproteobacteria > Sphingomonadales > Sphingomonadaceae > Sphingomonas > Sphingomonas echinoides. The sequence goes on along the minus strand of NZ_JH584235.1, from coordinate 2,272,491 downwards.
TCGCCATCGCGGGCGATGGTCGCCAAGGGCTGGTTGAAGGCGGTGTTGAGCGCGTTGCCGCCGCCACTGACCAGACCGGCCAGGAAGGCCTGCATCGCGAGAGATCCTTCGCGGCTGACGACGCGGCCGCGGACTCCGGTCTTGCCGCCGAAGGCAATGAAACCTTTGACCTCAGACACCGCGTAGCGACCGCCAGGTTGCGGGCAGGTCATCTTCTGAAGCTTTACGTAGACCTTCTCACTCGACAGATCGCCGCGCGCCGCGCCGTTGATGAGGCAGCCTTCGATCTTGGTCGTGAGCAGCTTGCCATTCTGGTAGACCGAGCGCGCAGGCCCTGTGACGCGGAGAACTACGGGCAACGGATCAGTCTGGCTGTTGACCCCGGCGCTCGCGTCGACGCCGACGATGACCTTGGCGCTCGCGAAGCTGTTCGGCGGCAGATAGTTGATACTATCGCTGTAAGTCGTGGTTCCCTTCGCGACGCGCGTGGCCGTGCCGGTGTCGGCCGTCTGAAAGCTGACCATCTTGACCTCAGCGCCGCTGCCGATGGGCATCGGCCGTCCGGCGGGGCTGGCATCGGGGCGTTGGTAATTCTGGACGCCGTTCGGACCATACATCCCAGAGGGCCCGGGTGCCGGCGGGAGAGCCGTAGTCTTGGAGGCGACCTGCCGCCTCAGTTGGTCATTCTCCGCCTGGTAAGCTGAAAGCACCCGCGCGCCATCGGCGCGCATCGCCTGATTCTCGCCTTTCAGCTGTTCGAGTTGCTGGGCGAGCTGGTCGACCCGTTGCTGCTGCCCGTTGACCGATTTCAGCTGGTTTTCGACCGACTGCATCTGATTTTCCGAGAGCGCCATCCACTCCTGCTGGTTGAGGTTCTTGTTGACCATGTCTTTGGTCGAGACTTCGACCTTGGCGGGATCGCTATCGGTGGAAGCAGATTTTCCGCCGTCGTCGCCGAAGATCCAAAACGAGGAGGCGATGAGCCCGGCGCCAGCGACGCCCGCAAGCAACAGCCGCTGCTTTTTGCGGACGCTCTCGTTCGCGGTCAGATCGCTAGAGACCGGAGAGACGCCCTCCTCCTCTGGTCCTCCATCGAGAGGCGCGCGCTTGCGCCGGAAGATATCGGCCAAAGCCATGTCACTGCCTCCCGTTTTGCGAGACGAGGTAGGCCGTCGTGACCTTCCCTGGATCGAGCTTCGGCTCTGCGATCGACACTGCCAGCGCGCTCGATGGCGCGACCGTCGCTTCGGTCAGCGTCACCGGCGCCGGGCCCTTGTTCTCGATGCGAAGCACGCGGCCGGTGAGATCGGTGCCGCGATATTCGGCGATCATCTGGACTTTAAGCGTGCCGACATAGACCGGCCGAAGCGCCCGTTGGCGCATCTCATAGCCATCGACGACGCTGTTCGAGTACATGGCCTGAACGAGCTCGACGGCCGTTTCCTGCGGATTTGCCGCTGCTAACTGCGGTGTCGCATCGCCCGCCTTGTCCTTCGCGATGGTCGGGTTCGAGATGAATACCTGGACCGCCTGTTCGCCCGCGATGCGGCAGACGAACTTGTAGACATAACCCCGCTTGCTGGTCGCGAAAAAGGAAAGGGCCTGACGGCCGAACCCTTCCGGCACCGACAGATAGATGTCGCCGCGGACCGGCTCGTTCACGACCGAAAAGTCGTCGGCGGGATTGCCCGTCGAGATTTTCGAGACCGAGGCGAATTCATCCTCGACGAGGCTGATCCTGGTGAGGTCTTTTGCCGAGGCGGCGCAGTCGACCTGGCTGCCGTCGGACGCCATTACCGTTTGGTCTGCCCATGCCGGCCCCGCGATGAGGAAGAATGATAACGCGACCAGTGACGCGCCAATGATACGGCTCAGATAGCAGTAATAGCGGGAGAGGAAGACGGCACCGGTCGCGGCGCTGCCAATGGCGTAGACCGACATCACTGATCCTTTTCCTTGCCGGTCGTCACCATTCCAAAGCCGACAAGCTTCAGGGACAGTCCGGAATATTGCCAATCGAAGCGGAAGGTCCGGCGCTCGCTCGAAACGACCTTGTTCCCGACGATCGTGTGCAGATCCCCAGTGACCGTGGACCACAGGTTCTTCGGATCGATTTCCATCGTCTGGATCGTGAAGAACTGCGCGATCGAGGAGCCGCGCTGCTCGTTGACGATCTTCATGAGGTCGCCGCGGATCTTCCCCTGCGCGCTCGGCGCCGTGATCTCGAGGACCGACTTCATCCAATATTCAAGGTTGGCAGGGCTTCGGTCCAGGGTCAGCACCGCTGTGTCGCGGGTTATCAGTTCGAGATACTCGCGAGAGACCCCTGAGCTGCTGACGGCCAAGGGCCGCGCCAGGACAGGCTGCAGCACGATCTCGCGGTCGCGGGTCGCGGTGACCAGCAACAGGATCCCGGCGAGGACTCCCAGGACCACCGACACAATCACGAGGAGATTGCGCTGCCGCAGGACCCGTTGGCTTTGAGCGTGAGTGTGGGAGATCTCCATCTTACCCGGCCATCAATCGGAGATAGGAGGGTGGTGTGGCCCTCATGCCGGTGAAGCCGGCAGGAAGATGCCAATAGGCCAGATGGAGGAGCCAAGACGTCGCCCGCCCTGCCTTAGCCTTCTTCAGTCCCCACCAACCCGCACCCGAAAGAACGACGCCAATGAGAATGTGCTGAGACAGGATTCCCCAGACGAACGGAATAACCATCGCCAGGAATTCATCTAGCGTCCACAGCCCGATTAGCTCAGGGTCGTCTAGATGAGACGGTATGACGTACTTGTCCGCGGCCATTGCACCACCCTCTCCAAAAGCCGGCCGGATCTGCTATTCCGACCGACTGTCGGACCCTTCAGATCGTTGCCGTGACGGTGGAGGTGACGATCGGAATGCCGGTACCCGCGCCGACGCCGACGCCGACCGGGATGGCGATCTGGCCCATCGAGAAACGCCCCGAAGCGAGCGCTACGATGCCGCCGGCGAGCGAGAGGACGGTGATGATCTTGCCGCCCGAGCCCTCGAGGAAGTCGGTGAACTTCGTCAGGGCGGTGTCGAACGTCGTATCGGCGCCGGCGAATGCCGGACCGGCGAACAGGAACAGAGCGAGCGCGAGTGCGATGAGGGCGAAGACCGCCAGCTCCGCACGACCGCTGTACTTGAGGACAGACTGCATGAGAGTTTCCCTTCAATTCGAACGCGACGGAACCGCGCCCGATTGAAAGGTGAGGCCAATCAAATCCGGGCGGCAACGATGCCCTCGGACCGAGGCGGGGATTCCGGGAGGAATGATGGTTGAGCCTGCGACTCCGAGACGCGCCGACCCCGCAACGGGACGGCGCGTCCCAGATCCCGGGACGTCCTGTCCAGCTTTCCAGGAAGCCATGTCCCGATGCAGGGACGGCCGAACGGACGATCATTTGGTGTCCACTTCACCGAGTCGCTGTTTGGACTCGATGCTGCGCGCGTTTCTGCGTATCATTCACGGTGGGGGCGCTGGACGGGTTCGCGTTAGCGCGGGGATCGAACGTCATGGGTGAGAACATGAGTGCGGACAACCGCAACTACGTTCTGGATATTTCCATCGATCTCTTCCGTTTGACGACTGAGAGCCTGCGCCTTCATTCGAACGAGACACGCCAGTACCAGACGCTGGCGAACCTCGTGAACTGTCGCGCTGAAACGAAAAATTGCGGGGAGGAACACAGGCCCGACACGCTGCGAAAGCACTTTCATGCCATACCGACCGATGGGGATATTCACATCAGCCTCGACATCCTGAAGACCAGCGCCGAGAGTCTGGATCAAACGCGCGAGCATCTCTGCCGGAAGCTCGGATCAGACATGACGGTCGGCGACGCATTGTCAGTCTTGCTCTTCGACTATGTCGCCGAGAGAAAGGCCGCTGAAGTGCTCGATCGCATGGGTCTTGGCGAATTCAACCAGAATGGAGACGATAAGCATTCCGGCCAATCCCGAGAAGGAAATGTTTTACCTTTCAAATAGTTAATTTATAGAAACCACAATTTCTCACGTCCACCACGCCTTGCTAATGCTGGGGTGCTATGATTTGCTCACTTGATCCCAAGCACTTGGATCGGGGGGGCAGTGTGAAGTCGTCACTTGCCACGGACGCGGTTTCCGACAGTTCTGATCGTCTCGAGGATAAGGAGCCGCGCGACTATGTCATGATGATCCGGAAGGCGATGGCTGAGCGAGGCCTGCATATCCGTGAGCTCTCGTTAAGGGCGGGCATCAGCAAAAGCAGGCTTGGATTGCTGTTGCATAGCGATCCCAGAAAGCGGCCGAACATTTCCCTGGTGGAATTTCAAAAGATCCTTGCGGCGATGGGCATCAGTATCATCCAAGCGATTATCAGCGTCGAATCGCAAATCGATCCAGATATGCTCTACGACGAACGCTTTACGACGCTCCTCCTGATGCTGTCTGAACTCTTCAGTGGCTTGCCTTCCAGGCTTATCCAGGCTCTTGACGAGATCGAGGGCATCGATGGCACCGAAATCCGACGCGAATGGGCGACTCCCCTCAAGGAGGCCGTGGTCGAAAAGCTGGTAAAGGAAGTCACGAGGATTCTGGCCCGCAGGGCGGAGCTGACCGAGACCAGCCGTATCGGACTATAGCGCGCATGGTCTTCAAAAGGTCGAAACTCTGACGGCACGACCAACTGCGGGCATCGGGCGCCTGGATTGTTGCGAGGCGTCCATCCCAAGATTTGCCGCTTCTGGAACGCCGGCCAAACGGCGCCAGTTCAGCAGCACGCTTTCGACATAGGCTTGGGTCTCGGCGATGCGCGGCACGAAGCCGTTGCGCACGCGCCCGGGACCAGCATTGTAGGCGGCCAACGCCAAGTGCACCTGACCGAAGCGGTCGAGTTGCTGCTTCAGATATTTGGCTCCGCCGCGCAGATTCTGCTCGAGATCGTAGCGATCGACACCCAGGCCCTGCGCCGTATCCGGCATCAGCTGCGTCAATCCAAATGCGTTCTTCGAGGAGTAGATGGATGCTTGGTAGCCGCTTTCCCTAATAATCATCGCGTCGAACAGGCCCGTCGGAATCCCATACTCGCATGCGATACTGCTCATCAGCGCATAGTAGCCGAACCGCCGGTTTTCGGCCGCGGTGCTCAGGAAGCCAGCCGGGCGATACGCGCTCACACCACATCCTGGTGCGTATTGCGTCGCAGCGGCAGCAAAGGCCATTCCGCTCCGCATCCACGGAGGAATTGGAATTGCTGGCGGTGCTGGTGCGGCCGTCTGCAGCGATGCAACTCCGACCCGGGCGACGCCCACATGCGCAAAGGGGTCAATTTCGGTATCAGCGGGCACCGCTGACAGGCCAGCGGACGCAAAGCTGTTCCTCATCTCGAATTCGACCCATCCGCGGCTCAGATCATGGACCCTAAAGGGAGCATTGGACTCCGAAATGCCTGTTGACCTCGCCCCGCCGCCTTTCTCTTCACTCGCGAGCGCCTGCTGGCCTTCTGCGACCTCTGTCGGTGGCGGCCGGCCGGCCGACATCACGATGAGCTGCGCCGTTCTTGTCGGCTTCACCGGCTCTGCGGAAGCATAAGAGGCAACCATGCTACCGACCCAAAGCACCACGCATCTCAGTAGAAGTGATCGCATCTCAACCTCCAAAACCGCGATTTTGAAAAGTTGAGATCCGGCGAATGGGGTTGTCAATGCATCCCGGCTCGGCAAGCATCACCGAAACCCGTACCGACAGGCGCGTCCATGTGGTTGATCGATCGCCATAGCGACGGGCTTAGCAAGGCCCGTATCCCCCTCCCCGGCCCGCTTCGGAAAGCGCTAGTCCGGTGGTATGCCGGCGAGGGCTCCCGGCCTGACGAAGAGGCCGGCATCATGCTTGTCCAGCAGGCGCGCATCGGCGAGAAATGGCTCGCATGCGACTGCCTTGGCAGCGATCGCGAGCCCCCGATGCTCACGCCTGCATTCCTTTCAGAGGCCGAAACCTACTATCTGCGCCGGCTTACCGGCTCGAAGCGCGCCGAACACCTTCCAACCTGCCCCTTCTTTCGTGACCAGGCGACCAACCGCATCAGCGAAGTCCGCAATCCCGAAACACCGGTCGACCCGCCCGTCGGCTACTTCGAGGTCCTGCGGCCCGCTCCCGAGAAGCTTGCTCAACGGCCGGACGAGGAGAGCAGTGACGATCGTACCCGGAACGCCTCCATGCCCAGGTTGGCGCGCCTGCTCTGGCGCCTTTTGAACGTCTCCGGCCTCAACTTCTCCGCCCCGATCTCAGAGGAGTCGACGGAACGCTCGATCACGCATGAATTCGAAGCACTGACCGCGGCGGCGGGAAAGGTCGAGATCGCGCCAGGCATCGAACTCGGCCGGGCACTGTGGACACACGCCAAGGCTCTTCACAGCAAGCGCGCATACGCTGGCATCCGCGAGCTCGCCCGAACATGGCCTCGCGGGCATGCACCCCAAGGCTTTCTGACGGTCTTCGCAAAAGGGTTTCGGGGATCGACCATCTTTCCAGCTGGGTCGGATCCGATTTCCGTTGCAAACCGAATTCAGTCACCGTCGGTACGTGGCAATCACATCAAGGGCCCTTTTCTCATCATCGTGGTGATCGGCGAATATCCCGAGGCCCATGGCTATGCGCCTTTGAGAGCCTATGCTCAGCCCGTTTTCTCCGGCAACCGCTTCATCCCCGTCGATTCAGAATTTGAGCGAAGCATGTTGCGGGCGCTTCTTGGTGCGCGCTACGCCTTGGACCGTGAAGGCATCGACATTGCGATCGAGAAGCCGGTATTCGACAGACTAACACCGCTCGGCTCTTGCCGGCCTGATTTCATGCTTGAGGCGCGCTCGCGACGCACAGGCGAAATCCGGACGCTCATCGTTGAGGCGATGGGATTTTCCAACGAGGAATATCTGGCCTCCAAGGCCGCCACCCACCCGAGAATGGCGCAGATCGCCCCCGTCGTCTGTATCACGCCGGAGGATCTGGAAGCCGGACACGTCGGAAGTATTCTGGCCTACGCGCTGTTAGGTTGAAGCGAGGACGGCCGCGGCCTTCAGTTCCAAGTCAGCGTCGCGGCGAATGATCCGACGATGAGCAGCGTCACGGGCGTCGATAACAAGTAGCTCTTCTGCCAACGCCACCAGGTTCTTGGCAGAAAGCGCAGCACATCGCCGGTCGACTTCAGCCCGAGCCAGGCCCGCTCGCGATACAGATCATAGATTGACGTTGCGACAGACAGCATCACGGCCAGGCCGCAACACACACCTGCCGCCGCGTAAAGCGCGAGCCAGTTGGCGATCTCTGCTTGAGACAGAGTTGTCATAAGCAAAACTCCAATCTCCACACGCGTAATGCCTCGACGTTCTCATTCGAGGATCGATTCCGCCGAAGGCGATCGTCGAGACGGCAACATCTCGGCTAGCCTGACCGATGTAACAACCTCATTTTAGCAACGCGCTGGCCACGTCACCATAGCGAAGGGGGTGAACCCGATCTCGCGTTGGGAAGCGACCCAGATCCAACGTCTCGTCGCCGAATATGAGTGCTACCGAAGTCACCGCATAAGCCGTAGGCCGAGAATATGGCAGCAGCCAAATCACGCGCCTTGTGCTGATGCGTCGCCTGATCTCGGCGAGACCGCGCTGCAATGTCCGTCTTGGTGGGTCGTTGGAGCCAATTGCCATGATGGTCATACCATAGTTCTTTGCAGGTTTACGCCATGCCAGAATCTGCTCGGCGGAGGCGCGCTCGACTGCCATGACATCGCAGTGCAAGGCACGACGCGCATTGATCGCTTGCGCCATACCCACACCGATGCTGTCGCCGAGAATGAGGCACTCGAACATTTCTCTATGCCCCAGGGCCAGGCGCCGCGCCGCTCCTATGGGTTCGCTCAAAAGTTGGCACATTTACCCCGACAAAGTGATTCGAGCTGCGCCTCGAGATCAGCCAATTCTGTCTCGGCAATGATATAAAAGTCTTCCTCCGCCGCGAAGAATCGATGGAGATGGTCTTCCTCTCGCGAAGCCATCAGGGCGGGCCTCTCACCGAGTTGTTCGGGCCATCGACTGACGACGAACTCCACGAGAGCGGCGTGCGCCGCCGCATGGTTGTCGTGGATCGTAATGAACTCCGCGCCTTGGTGTATAATCACCAGAACGGTCGCCTCCACAGTCTCGCTCCCTAGCAACCAAAGCCGATCGGCAAAAAGAGGTCTACCGCAATTCCCTGAGGCCTCGCACGGTACGGCGCCTGTCTGATGCTGTGGATCCCGCGCGGTAGATCAGCGTCTCGACAACGGCGACGGCTATCGCAGCGTGCGCGACCGCTCCTCAGGAGCGCCAGCAACGGATCCAAATCCTCCATGTAGCCTCCAGCACATAATTTCTAATACGCAGCCCGAGGAACGATCCCTCATGGAACTGCGGAAACGTTTACTTCGAACGGAACCAATTTCGACGGCCGCGATAGCACCAGTTTCGCCGGCTGACCGGCCGGCTGCACATCGATAGTCCGCCAAATGCCCGCCCCACTGTCGATGACCGTCATGCCAGCAAGTGCTGACCACCATCGACCGGGATGATGGTGCCGGTGATGCGATGTGCGGCGTCGCTGACCAGAAACGCCGCCAGCGCGCCAACGTCTGCGATATCGACGCGGTGGCGGGCCGGTGCGCTGGCGGCGGCGCGTTCGAGCAGTTCGTCGAACCTTTCCAGGCCACTTGCCGCGCGCGTGGCGATCGGCCCCGGCGAGATCGCATGCGCCCGGATGCCCTTGGGTCCGAGTTCTGCCGCCACATAGCGCGTCACGCTTTCCAGGGCAGCCTTCACAGGCCCCATCAGGTTGTAATTCTCCACGACCAGTTCCGAGCCGTAGAAGGTGACACAAAGCAGACAGCCGCCATCGGTCATCAGCGGTTCGGAAATCCGTGCCATGCGCAGGAAGCTGTGGCACGACACGTCCATCGCGGTCGCAAAGCCCTCGGCCGAACTGTCGACGACGCGGCCATGAAGATCCTCGCGCGGCGCATAGGCGATCGAGTGCAGCAGGAAGTCGAGCCCGCCCAATGCGATCTGACCTGTTCGAACAGCGCTTCCAGCTCACCCGGAACCCGCACGTCGCATGGTGCCATCCACTCGATGCCGAGCTGTTCGGCGACGGGGGGCGACATGGCTTTTCGCCTTCTCGTTGAGATACGTTGCGGCCAGCCGCGCGCCGCAATGTGCAAAAGCCTCCGCGCACCCGGCCGCAATACTGCTTTCGTTGGCGATCCCGACAATCAGCCCGCGCTTGCCCGAAAGGTCGACGAGCGGCTTCATAGCTGAGCCCCTGCACCAGGTTCGAGAAGCGCGACGACGTGATCGGCGATCACGCGTTCCTCATCGGTTGGGATGACGCGTACGATCACCTTGCTGTCCGGCGCGCTGATGACAGGCGCGTTCGTCGCATTGGCGTCGGGATCAAGCATCACCCCAGCCCAGGCCAGGCGCTCGCAAATCGCAGCCCGGATCATCGAATCATTCTCGCCAATGCCGGCGGTAAAGACGAGGCCGTCGAGACCGCCGAGCGCGGGAATGAGAGCGGCAGCCTGACGGCCGGCTTGCTGGACGAAGAGGGCTACCGCCTCCTTCGCTTCCGGCGCGTCGCTTGCATGCAACGTACGCATATCGCCTGAAATCCCGGACACACCGAGCAGGCCCGATTGCTCGTAGAGCAACGTCTCCACCGCCTGTGCGGCCATACCGACCTGAGTCTGAAGATGAAGCACCACGCCAGGGTCGATCGCCCCCGAGCGCGTGCCCATCATCAATCCGTCAAGCGCCGTGAAGCCCATTGTCGTATCGACGCTCGCGCCGGCACGCATTGCGCACATGCTCGCACCGTTGCCTAGGTGCGCCGCGATGACGCGGCCTGCGGCCAGAGCAGGGTCGATCTCGCGGAGGCGGCCCGCGATGTATTCGTAGGACAGACCGTGGAAGCCATACCGGCGCACGCCCTGGCAGTGAAAGGCGCGCGGAATCGGCAGGCGCGTCGCCAATGGCGGCATGCCATGGTGGAAAGCGGTATCGAAGCAGGCGATCTGCGGGAGCAAAGGCGCCAGCACGCGCAAGGCCTGGACTGCGGCGAGGTTATGCGGCTGATGGAGCGGCGCCAGTGGGATGAGGGCTTCCAACGCATCCAGCAAAGTATCATCGATGATCTGCGGCCCGGCGAAGCAGACGCCGCCATGGACGATACGATGGCCGATCGCGGTGACCTTGCGGTCTCCCAATTGGGTTACCGCCCAGGCAAAGAGGTCCTCAAGCAGATTCTCGTGGGAGAGTGCGTCCCCGCCCGGCCACGTCTTTTCCACGATGGTCTCGCCACCCGAGTCGCGCGCGAGGAGCCGGGGGCTAGTGCCGATACCCTCGATCTTGCCGCCCGCATCGAAGTCGAGCTGTCCACCCGACAAGCGATAGAGCGCGAACTTGATGCTCGACGAGCCGGCATTGAGACTGACGATCGCCTTCATGAACGCTTCGCGATCGGGCCGGGCGTGGCCTTGGGAGTGGCTCGCGCCAGCAACACCGCGATTGCGCAGGACGCTACGCTGGTGCGGAGCGAATCCGCCCGGCTGGTAAGAATGATGGGTACCCGCGCGCCCAGCACCACGCCGGCCGCGTCCGCGCCGCCGAGAAAGGTCAGCTGCTTGGCGAGCATATTGCCGGCTTCCAGATTGGGAACGACGAGGACTTCGGCGCGCCCTGCAACGGGGGAGACGATGCCCTTGTCCTTTGCCGCCTTCTCGCTGATGGCGTTGTCGAAGGCGAGCGGGCCGTCAAGGACGCCGCCGATGATCTGCCCGCGATCGGCCATCTTACACAAGGCGGCCGCATCGAGCGTCGAGCGGATCGCCGGATTGACCGTCTCCACGGCAGACAAAATCGCAACCTTCGGACAGGCGATGCCGATGACATGCGCGAGGTCGATCGCATTGCGGATGATATCGGCCTTGTCTTCCAGGCTCGGCTCGATGTTGATCGCCGCGTCGGTGATGATGAGCGGCGCCGGATGCCCGGGCACGTCCAGCAGATAGGCATGGCTGATGCGGCGCTCGGTTCGCAGGCCCGTCGCAGCCGGAACGACAGCACCCATGAGTTCGTCGGTGTGCAGCGATCCCTTCATCAGCAGCAGCGCTTCGCCCGAGCGGACCAGTTCGACCGCGCGCGTCGCGGCGGCATGGCTGTGGGGCACATCGATCAGGCGGAAGGCACCGATATCCTTGCCGGCGTCCATGGCAGCCGCATGGATGCGGGCCTCGGGGCCGATCAGGATCGGCACGATCAGGCCGGCTTCGGTCGCGGCTGCCGCAGCCAGGATCGCGGCGGCGGTGCAGGGATGTGCGATCGCCGTGGGAACGGGCTCGCCGCTTCTCGTCATCTCGATCAGCCGGCGGAAGCCGTCATGATCCGAGAGCTGGATATCGGGCAGCGCCATGCGCGGGCGCCTTACCTTCTCGGTTGGCGCTTTGACCTCGGCCTCGCCGCTGATCACCTCCTCGCCGGCCTGGTTGATGCAGCAACAGTCGAAGACGACGATATGATGCTCGGCGCGCTTCTCGCGTACCGTGACCGACGCGATAATCGTGTCCCCCAGCCCTACGGGTCGCTTGAACCGAAGGCTTTGGCTCAGATAGATCGCGCCCGGCCCCGGGAGCTGCGTGCCGAGCACGGCGGAGATCAGACCACCACCCCATAGGCCGTGCGCGATCACCCGCCCGAACATGTCACCGGCGGCATATTCGGCATCAAGATGAGCCGGGTTGACGTCGCCCGAGACCAGGGCAAACAGCTGAATGTCCTGTTCGCCCAGAGTGCGCGTCACGCTCGCGGTCTCGCCCACGACGATTTCGTCGAAGGTCCGATTCTCGATCATCTCGAGGCTGCTCACCGCTCAGCGCTCCAGCACATACTGGCCGGGTGCGTCGCAGAGCGGCGTCAGGCTCTTTTCAGCATTGCCCATCGGCGGCGGCGCCTGCGGACGGCCCGAATGGTCGCCGAGCCAAGCCGCCCATTCGGGCCACCACGATCCCTCGTGCGCCTCGGCCTGGTCCAGCCAATCATCCGGATCGAGCGCGGGGCCGTCAAGGACGCGGGTCGCGACATGATAGCTGCGGTGGCGATGCCCGGGCTCGGAAACGATGCCGGCATTGTGCCCGCCGCTGGCCAGGACGAAGCGAATCTCGGCGCTGCTCAGCCAGTGCAGCTTGTGGACCGACCGCCAGGGTGCGACATGATCGCGATCTGTCCCCACTACAAAGATTTGCTGACGCAGCGACGAAAGCGTGATCGTGCGGCCCTCGACCTTGAACCGGCCTTCGGCAAGATCGTCGTCGAGAAAGAGCGTGCGCAGATATTCGCTGTGCATGGCGTAGGGCATGCGCGTTCCGTCCGCATTCCATGCCATCAGGTCGGTCATGGGTTCGCGCTCGCCCATCAGATAGGTGCCGAGGATCTGCGACCAGATCAGGTCGTTGGATCGCAAAATCTGGAAGGCGCCGCCCATCTGTTGGCTGTCAAGATAGCCACGGCTCCACATCATGTTGTCGAGCAGATTGAGCTGTGCCTCGTCGATGAACAGGCCGAGTTCGCCCGGCTCGCTGAACTCGGTCTGTGCGGCGAACAGGCTGAGCGACGCCAAGCGTTCATCTCCGTCGCGGGCCATGGCCGATGCGGTGATCGCCAGCAGCGTCCCGCCGAGACAATAGCCGACACCGTGGACCTTGGCCGAGCCCGTGATCGCCGTGACAACGTCGAGCGCCGCCATCGGTCCGAGGCGTCGATAGGCGTCGATGTCGAGATCACGATCGGCGCTCACGGGATTATGCCAGGACAGGACGAACACGGTATAGCCCTCGGCCACCAGCCAGCGGATCAGGGAGTTTTCCGGCGAGAGGTCGAAGATGTAATATTTCATGATCCAGGCGGGAACGATGAGGATCGGCTCGGGGCGGACGATCCCGGTCGTCGGCGCATATTGGATGAGCTCCACCAGCGCATTGCGGAACACCACCTTGCCGGGCGTGACCGCGACCGTCTCCCCGGCGCGGAACGCCTCCGTCCCTAAGGGCGGCTCGCCTCGGGCGCGCCGCTCCGCATCCTCCATCCAATGCTTCGCACCCTCGACCAGGCACTCACCACCGGTCTCGATGATCTTGCGCTGGAGCACGGGATTGGTCGCGAAGAAGTTGGTTGGCGCGATGACGTCGAGCATCTGCCGTGCCGCGAACGCCACCATCTCTTCATGATGCCTGGACACGCCGCTGATGCCGGTGGTCGCCGCATGCCACCATTGCTGCGTGAGAAGGAAGGATTGCGAGATCAGGTCGAAAGGGAACTGCCGCCAGGCCGGACCGATAAAGCGCCGGTCCTGCGGTAGCGGCTCGATCGCCGGCGCGGCATCGACCTGCCCCACGCGTCGCACGGCATAATCGGTAATCCGCTGGACCTTTCGCCCTGCCTTGCCGGCAAGCTGCAGCCGCTTGCCCGGCGATATGGTGAGATGAGCACACCAGTCCAGCCCCGCCTGCATCATTGTCACCGGCGACAGGCCAGAGGTCATCTGCGCGATTGCCGCGGCCGAGGCATGGTCGAGCGTCTGGGCGATGCCGTCGAGCGGGTCGCACTTGGCACAGTCTGCGGACGTATCGATCATGGAGCGTTTCTCCGGGGGACGTCGCGGCATGCCCGGCATGGCTCGAAACAACATTACGTAATGTCCCCATATGCTTGTCCGTTAACGAGCGCACGCGCAGAATGCCTGCCATGTCTCCCGGGGCGCGGCTCTCCCAAACCGCCCGTCTCGGTGACCCATCAGGCTCCGGAGGGCCACCGCCAGTCGCGAACGGCAGGCATATCGATCCCGTGTGCCGCAATGTACCGCTTGTGCTCGACCAGCTGATCATCGATCGTCTGCTTGGCGTAGGCGGCCGCGCTATCGGGCAGCTCCACATGGTCGATAACCTTCCCCATGAGATGGAAGCGGTCGAGATGGTTGCGGACCACCATGTCGAAAGGCGTCGTCGTCGAGCCCTCCTCTTCGAACCCGTGGACGTGGATATTCTGGTGGTTGGTGCGCTTGTAGGTGAGCCGATGAATTAGTGCCGGATAACCATGATAGGCGAAGATTACCGGCTTATCCGTCGTGAAGAGCGCGTCGAACGCGCTGTCGCTGAGCCCATGAGGGTGCTGGCTGTTGGGCTGCAACGTCATCAGATCGACGACGTTGACGACGCGGACCTTAAGGTCGGGGAGTTGCATGCGCAACAGGCCGACCGCGGCCAGTGTCTCCAGCGTAGGAACGTCGCCAGCACACGCCATGACGACATCCGGCTCTCCGCTGCGATCGTTGCTGGCCCAATCCCAGATACCGATGCCGCGCGTGCAGTGCTTGATCGCCGCACTCATGTCGAGCCACTGGGGCGAAGGTTGCTTGCCGGCGACGATGACATTGATTCGGTCCCAGCTGCGCAGGCAATGGTCGGTGACAAAAAGCAGGGTATTGGCGTCGGGCGGGAAATAGACCCGCACGATGTCAGCCTTCTTGTTGACGACATGATCGACAAATCCGGGATCCTGATGGCTGAAGCCATTATGATCCTGGCGCCAGACGTGAGAGGTCAGCAGATAATTGAGCGAAGCGATCGGGCGACGCCAAGGCACCTCCTTTGCCGTCTTCAGCCATTTGGCGTGCTGGTTGACCATCGAATCGACGATGTGGATGAACGCCTCGTAGCAGGAAAACAGGCCGTGGCGGCCCGTCAGCAGATAGCCTTCCAGCCATCCCTGGCAGCAATGTTCGCTCAGCACCTCCATGACGCGTCCGCTGGGATCGAGATGGACATCGTCCGCAATCGTCTCCGCATCCCAACTCCGGTCGGTGGCTTCGAAGATCGTCTGCAACCGGTTGGATGCTGTCTCGTCCGGGCCGAAAACGCGGAAGTTGCGGGCTTGGGCGTTCTCCCGCATCACGTCGCGCAGGAACGTGCCCATCACCTGGGTCGCCTCGCCGTCGGTCTGGCCGGGATGAACGACCGGGACCGCGTAGGACGCGAAGTCGGGTAACCGCAGAGGGCGCATTAGAGCCCCGCCATTGGCATGCGGATTGGCACTCATCCGCCGGTCGCCGCGCGGAGCCAGAGACGCGATTTCGGGCCGAAGCCGCCCGCCATCGTCGAACAGTTCTTCCGGATGGTAGCTGCGCATCCATTCCTCGAGCAGCCCAAGATGCTCGGGCTTGTCCATCGTGAACGGAACCTGGTGCGCGCGCCAGAAGCCTTCACTCTTCTGCCCGTCGACGATCTTGGGCCCGGTCCAACCCTTCATGCTGCGCAGGACGATCATCGGCCAGAGCGGACGCGTCGTGACCCCACCTTCGCGCGTGGCCTTCTGGATCGCGTGTATCCGATCGACCGCATCGTCTAGCGCGGCCGCCATCGCCTGGTGCATCGCGTCCGGCTCCTCGCCGTCGACCAAGATCGGCAGGTAGCCATAACCGCGAAACAGCGCGTCGAGCTCGGTGTGCGAAATGCGCGCAAGGACAGTCGGACTTGCGATCTTGTAACCGTTGAGATGCAGGATTGGCAGAACGGCCCCGTCGGTCGCGGGATTAAGGAACTTGTTGCTGTGCCACGAGGTCGCCAGCGGTCCGGTCTCCGCTTCGCCGTCGCCGACGACGCAAGCAACGATCAGATCGGGATTGTCGAAGGCGGCGCCAAACGCATGCAGAAGCGAATAACCCAGTTCACCACCTTCATGGATTGAACCGGGCGTATCGGGTGACGCATGACTGGGAATGCCGCCAGGGAAGGAGAATTGCCGGAAAAGCTGGCGCAGGCCATCTTCGTCGGGACCGATGGCAGGATAGACCTCGCTATAGGTGCCCTCGAGCCATGTGTTGGCGACGACACCTGGTGCGCCATGACCAGGCCCGGCGATGAAGAGCGCATTGAGGCCGCGCGCCTTGATGACACGATTGAGGTGCACATAGAGGAAGTTAAGCCCGGGGGTCGTACCCCAGTGTCCAAGCAGCCGCGGCTTGACGTGATCCATCTTGAGCGGTTCGCGGAGCAGCGGATTATCGAGAAGATAAATCTGCCCAACCGAGAGGTAATTGGCGGCGCGCCACCAGGCGTGGATCAGGCCGATCTCATCGCTGGAGAGTGGCTGGCCATTTGCCTCGGGCTGCGGGTCCATGGTCATTCTTCCTGAAACTGAAAAGGCATGGGTTCCCGGCCGCCTAGCCGGAGCTGGTGTAATGCCGGAACGCTGATGCGCCACCGCGCAGCGCTCGAACTGCTTGCGCACCCATGAATGGCGCAGACCGCTCGCAACATGCGTATTGATACGGATGGCAGTGCCGCACACTTATGCCAGGCAATCACGTCGCTTCCGGCATCAGCTCAGCCCCCTACTCCGATACCGTCCTGGTTCGGCAGCGTGCGCGTGCCCCGGCCGCCAGCTCAACCACCTCGGCGGTGATTTCCTCCTGACGCGTCAGCCGTTCCTCGCGTTCAAGCGCCTGGAGTCTGGCGTCGATATTGGTTTTCGCGGCCGCCATCGTCGCCATGCGAGCCTCGTTTTCAGCGGCGAAGGCCTCGGTGGCCGCTTCGCACAACTGGGCGAAGACATATTCCTGGGCCAAGCGCTCGACGAGTTCGCCTGCCGTCAGATTGATCAGGGGTATCGACCCAACTGGCTCCGGCGGAAACATATCTGGATCGAGCGGCAAAAGACTGCGGCGGACGACCGACGCACCATGCCCTGCCGTCCAGACCGGATAGATCATTGCGACCGGGACCGCGCCGGCCATGGCCACATAGTCGTAGAGGGCGCCAAGCAGCTCGGTTGCCATATCGGCAAGCGCAGCGGCGCGACTAGGAAGGCTGGTGGCCCAGGCAACGGGCAGTGTCCGCTCGGCAGCAAGCGCGGCGGCACGATCGCCGACGAGGAAGATGTGCGCCACTCGGGAATCGCTCGCAGCGGCGTTCAAGACCTGCTCTGGAAAGGCGCCCGCGAACCCCTGCTCTGCGCCGAAGACGATAAGACCTGTCTTGCCCTTTGCGCTGTTCAGCGGCGGTGCCGCAGATCCTGTCTGTAGCTGCCGCGCCCTCCCAATCGCATGGCCCGCCGTCGCGGCATAGGCGCGGATCGCGGGCAACAACGCGCGGCCCTGCTGGGCACGGGCGCCGGCGATGCCGCGCATCGCATTGACCACCGCACCGAGTTGCCGCACCGTGGCGATCCGTCGCCCGACAGTGGCCAGACGATCGCTCATGTCGCGGCGCCAGCGCTGGAACTGGCGATCATCCGCTTTACGGCCGCCAACAATGCGGCCCGCAACGTCGCATCCATTGTCCCCTTTTCCTCGACCTGCCCTATGAGCTCGGCGGCATTGGCATCGAGCCATGACGGCAGCGTCGCGCGGATCGCAGCGATGTCGGGGATCGCCAGGGCATCCAGGAGGCCCTCCGTGAGCGCGATTGCCAGCGCCACCTGATCCACGACCCGCAGAGGCTGGAAGCGCGGCTGGGAGAGCAATGCGCGCAGCCGCCTCCCACGCTCGATCTGGGCCTTCACGCGCGGCTCTGGCTGCTCGCCGAAGCGGGTGAACATCTCGAGTTCGAGGAACTGGGCATAGTCGAGCCGCATCGTGCCGCTCGTGTCCCGCAGCGCCCGGGCCTGCGTCTTGCCGCCTACGCGACTGACGCTGGTGCCGACATCGACCGCGGGTTTGTGGCCTTCGGCGAACATCCGGGTGTCGAGCACGATCTGCCCGTCAGTGATCGAGATCAGGTTGGTCGGGATATAGGCGCTGACATTGCCGGCATCGGTCTCCGCGATCGGCAGCGCCGTGAGCGAACCGCCGCCCTTTTCGGGCGACATGCGGGCGGCGCGCTCCAGCAACCGCGAATGGAGGTAGAAAACGTCGCCCGGATAGGCCTCGCGTCCCGGCGGCTGGCCGGTCAGCAGCGCGATCTCGCGGTGCGTGGCGGCATGCCTGGTGAGGTCGTCGAGCACGACGAGCGCATGGCCGCCCTGATCGCGGAAATATTCCGCCATGGTGAACGCGGCAAACGGCGCGATCCATTGCAACCCCGGTGCGGAAGCCGGGCTCGCGACCACGAAGATACAGCGTTCCGGCGCGCCATGGCGGCGCACCTGATCGATCACGCGCGCGACACTGGAGGATTTCTGACCGATCGCGACATAGATGCATATCATGTCGCTCGACCGCTGGTTGATGATCGCATCGACGGCGAGCGCGGTCTTGCCGGTCGCGCGGTCGCCCAGGATCAGCTCGCGCTGGCCGCGGCCGAGCGCGAACATCGCGTCGATGACCAAAATCCCGGTCTGCACCGGCTGAACGACGAGGTCGCGCTCGATAATCGACGGCGCGGGACGCTCCACCGGCTCGAACCGCTCGGCGACGATCGCCGGCCCGCCGTCGAGTGGCCGGCCGAGTGGATCGACGATACGGCCGAGCAGTCCCCGCCCCACTTGCGTGCGCACCACTGCGCCGGTGCCCGAGACGATGTCCCCCGCCTCGATGCTGTCAGCATCCTCGAGCATCACGCAGCCGATGCGATCGCGGTCGAGCGTTTGTACGAAGCCCGCCTGACCTCCGGCAAACTGCAGCAATTCGTCGAGCCGGGCCTCCGCCAAACCCGAGACCAGCGCTACGCCATCGCCGATGGATTCGACGCGGCCGATCTGGCGGACCTGTGCGCCGATTTCCGCCGCGGCCACGCGCGTCGCGGCCCGGGCAAGCCATTCATCCGCGGAGCCCGGCATGATCGTCCTCCTTGAGTGCCGCCAGCTGCGTGTCGAGATCGGCTCGCCAGCTGTTGCGGACGAGCATGTGCGGTCCATGGAGCTCGAACCCGGCAATCAGCGCGGGATCGACGGTGAAAGTCGGTGCTGCAAGCCCCGGCAGCGCCTCTGCGAGCTTTTGCACGCACCGCGCCTGGGCCTCCCCATCGAGCGCGGCCGGCGTCACGATGGCGAGAGGAGCGTCACCGGCCAGGGCCCGGCGTTCCTCGATCGGCAGGCGTTCGATCCGTTCGAGCAGGGCAGCGAACATCATATCGGTGGTGGCCCCGGCCGGTAGCCGGTGCAGCAACGCAGACGCCATCTGTCCCGCGAGCACCGCCGCTTTTTCCTCTAGCTGTGTCGCCATGCCCTTTTGCGCATCCTCGACAGAAGCAAGCGCCTGCTTCGCTTTTGCATCGGTCTCGGTCGTGGCCGCATCAAGGAGGCGGCTGCGTTCGGCCTCTATGCTGGCCAGCAAAGCTGACCGGCGTGCCTCTCCATCGGCGGCGAAGGCGTCGGTCTGCGCCTTGAGATCCGCTTCCAGCTTGAGCGCAGCTGCCTTCGCAGACTCCGCATCGGCGAGCAGCTGGTCCATAGCCGTCTGGCGCGCGGTGATAGCCCCCATCACCGGACGAAACAGGAAGCGTGCGAGCAGCCAGACGAGGATGACGACGTTGATCGCCTGCAGCGCCAGCGTCCACCAGTCGATACGCATGTCAGGCGAAGGGATTGGCGAAGAGCAGCAGCAGCGCGATCACGAGACAATAGATCGCCATCGTCTCGATCATGGCCAGGCCCACGAACAGGGTGCGCGAGACGGTGTTCGCCGCCTCAGGCTGGCGAGCGATCGCGTCCATCGCTGCGGCGACCGCCTTGCCTTGGGCGAGTGCTGGCGCGATCGCGCCGATGGCGATGGCGAACGCCGCGCCGAGGATGCTGACGATGTGGATCCAGTTCATGAAGAGACCTCGTGGTTCGGCGCTTTCGGGGATGGGTTCGCTTCGCTGATGGCGCTGCCGATAAAGACCATTGCGAGCGCGCCGAAGATGTAGGCCTGGACGGCTCCGGTCAGCATCTCGAGCGCCATCAGCGGGATCGGTACGAGCAACCCGGCAAGGCTCAGCACGACGCCGATCATGAACACGCCGCTCATGACATTGCCGAACAGGCGCACCATCAGGGAGAAGCTGCGGGTAAACAATTCAACGAGATTGAGCGGAGCGAGCAGGATCGACGGCTGTGCAAAGCTGCGCAGATAACCGCGCGCGCCAAGCGCCCGGACACCGAACCAGAGCGTCGCGCCGAACACGATCAAGGCCAGCGCCGCGTCAGTTTCGAGGGCCGCCGTAGGCGGTTCGACGCCCGGCAAAAGCGATGACCAGTTTGCGACGAGCAGGAAGATGAAGAGCGTCCCGATCAAAGGCAGATAGGGCCGGGGCTCCGCGTCCATCGTCTCGCGAATCTGGCGCGCGATCACATCGACCACCAGTTCCAGCGCCGCCTGGGTCCTGGTGGGACGAAGGCCGAGCCGCCGGGTCAGAAACCAACAGCCGATCGTCAGCACCGCCATGATGCCCCAGGTCGTGACAACCGGCTGGCTGATCGGAACCGGCCCGATCGTGAAGAGGATATGGCTTTCGAGCGGAGAAGCGATCTTCACGACACCGCTCCCAGTCGGTGCAGCACGACCTGTCGCGCCGCCATGAACCCAGCCGCGGCCGCGAGTAGGCCCCCCCAGCCCTGCCTTGCGGCAACGAGCAGCACGCCGAGCGTCAGGAGCATCCGGCCGAGCCGCAGGCCGAGCGACAGCATAATCGATCCGCCATGGACGAGCAGGTCAGCGTCCTTCGCGATAGCGAGGTAATGTGCTGTTCCGGCAGCGGCGCCGAGCAGCAGAAACAGGAGGACGGCCCAGGGCGTCATTGCCGCCCGATCCACTTCCAGGCCGACCAGCAGCCGAGGCTCACGCCAAGGATCAGCAGCGGCGCGGTCCAGAAGATGCCGCTGGACAGCCGATGGTCGAGCCAGCGGCCGATCGCGAGCGCGATCAGCGCCGGCACGACGATCTGCCAGCCAAGAACACCGATCTGGCCGAAATTGCGCGCAAAGGAGGGCAATCCCCGCGCCCTGCGTCGGCGTTCGGCGCGCTGTTTGACCGCGTCCACGAGCCGTTCCTGCTCGGGTGGCAGAGCCTCGGTCATAGACCGATCTCCGCCGGCCCGCCTTGCAGAGCCTCGACCATGCGCCGGATCGCGCGCATGCGCAGCCGCGTCGCGGAGGTGCGACCGCTGCGTTCGGCATCACCGCGCTCGCGGTAACGGCTAAGCACTACCGTCTCGAGTTCGTCGAGATCGTCGCCGACATGCGCCTCGCGCGTCGCGATCGCGACCTCCTTGCCGCCACTCACCGTCAGAATGCCGTTGCGTACCGCGCAGTAGCCGGCGCGCCCGTCCATGTCGCGCCAGGAGACGACCGAGATGTCGAGCGCGGTCAGGAAATCGGCGTGGCCGTTCAGGATGCCAAAGCTGCCCGTCGCATCCTCGGCGCGGATCGCGGCGACCTCCCGGTCGACCATGATCGCGGTGGGATCAGTGATGCGCAGCCTCATGGCTTGGGCCCCACCTTGCCGCGCGCCTCTTCCAGGTCTCCGACCATATAGAAGGCACTTTCGGGCCAGTCGTCGGCCTCGCCGCCGAGGATGGCGCGCACGCCATCAAGTGTGGCGTGGAGTGGCACCGATCGTCCGGGCTGGCCTGTAAAAGCCTGCGTTACGACAAAAGGCTGCGTCAGGAAGCGCTGGAGTCGGCGGGCACGGCCAACGATCAGCCGATCCTCCTGTCCCAGTTCCTCCATGCCGAGCAGCGCGATGATGTCCTGCAGCTCGCGATAATGAGCGATCGTCTCGCGGACCTTTTGGGCCAGCGCATAATGGTCCTCGCCCACGACCAGCGGATCGAGCAGGATCGAGGTGGAGGCAAGCGGATCGATCGCCGGGTACATGCCCTCCGCGGCCATCGTGCGTGACAGGAGCACATTGCTGTCGAGATGCGCCGAGATCGCCGTCACGGCAGGATCGGTGAAATCATCAGCGGGCACATAGACCGCTTCGATCGCGGTCACCGATGCGCCCGCGACCGAGGCGATCCGCTCCTGGAGCGCCGCGACTTCGCTCGCGAGCGTCGGCTGATAGCCGACCCGCGACGGCATCCGCCCCAAGAGCCCCGAAACTTCGCTGCCCGCCTGGACGAAGCGGAAGACATTATCCATCAGCAGCAGCACATTGCGTTTCTGCTCGTCGCGAAAATATTCGGCGATGGTAAGCGCGGTCAGGCCGACCCGCCAGCGCGCGCCCGGCGGCTCGTTCATCTGTCCGAAGACCAGCACGGTCTTCGCGATCACGCCGGAAGTGCGCATGTCGGTGAGCAGTTCATGCCCTTCGCGCGAGCGTTCGCCGATACCAGCAAACACCGACACGCCCTCGTAGCGTGCGACCATCGCGTTGATCAGTTCCATCACCAGCACGGTTTTGCCGACCCCGGCGCCGCCGAACATCGCCGCCTTGCCGCCTTGCGCGAGGGGCGCAAGCAGATCGATCACCTTGATCCCGGTCTCGAACATCGTCGTCGCTGTGCTCTGGGCATCGAGTGGCGGCGGTTGGCGATGGATTGGGCGAAGCGGAACGTCCACTGGAAGTGCCGCCCCGCCGTCGCCAATGACGCCGGTGGCATCGAGCAGGCGGCCCAGAACCGCATCGCCGACCGGTACCATGATCGCTGCACCCGTGGCCTCGACATGGACGCCGCGCGCGAGTCCGCTGGTGGTCTGGAGTGCGACCGCTCGGACGGTGCGCGCATCGACATGGCTCTGCACCTCGGCGATGTGCATTCCCGTTGGGGTTGCGATGCACAGCGCATCGTTGACTGGCGGGAGCGAGCCGGCGGCAAATTCCACGTCGAGCACGGGACCGCGGATCGCGCAGACGCGTCCGCTCGCCTTATCGATGTCGGTTGCCGCGGTGCTCATCTCAAGTTTCTCATAACGGGAGCTAAAGCGAGATCGGGCGCCATCGATATGCGGGACAATACGGATGCTCGTCTCTGCGCCGCGGCTTCGCCGGATCGCTAATGCAATCCGGTCTGGCGAAGTCTGATGCGTCCCGAATTCCAGGACGCCAATTTCGCTGTTCTGTCCGGCTCACGCTTCCCCGGTGGTGCACCTGCCGCAGTCCTGCGGCGCATCGTCGGCGGCCATCAGCAGAACAGGCGCGAAACCGCCACCGGCGGTGCGCATATTGGTGGTTTGGCCCTGATATAGTCGCGCAGCGGCAACAAGTGGCTCCCCATCATAGGTGTAGAGACGGACGTCGATCTTGCGCTTGACCATCTCTCCATCCAGCCGGATGGTCCGCTCGCTTGGCCGCACATAGGCTTGGGCGACATAGTCGCTCTCCAGGATCTCGGCCCACACCGATTTCGTCAGCTTGTCGCCACGATAGGCCGCTTTGCTCCCATACCCTCCGGCCGGCTTGAAGAAGAATTGCCTGCGGCCCGCCCAAAGCCGCTCGGCGGAAGCCTTGTCGACCCGTTCGGTTGCCGGAATCCCGGCAACAAGCGTGTCGACAATTGCCGGGTCGAAACCCCATTCCCGCAGCTGCGCGGTGTCGGACAGCAGGGTGAGATTGCGCTTGTCGGCGAATTTCGCGTGGACATGGGGATTGGGCGTTACGACCACCGAGCCATCGAGATATGCCGCTCGCAATGCCGAGTGCTCGGGTCGATCGAGCGAGAAATCGACGAGCCGGTTGTAGATGAGATCCACATTCCGGTCCCCATAGCGAAGAGTGCCGGACGCATAGGCGAATTCAGAAGGATCGGCGATGCAGACGCTATGGCCGGCCCGCTCCAGCAAATGGCGGGTCAGCAGAAACTCGGGAAACAGATATTGCGATACGGGATCGTCATCGACAATGGCGATAGAGACCGGTTCGCCGCTGCCGCGTTGATAGCGCCATTCCTTCGAGAACATGCCCGCGACCACGGTCTCGAAGGGATCTGCGCGAAGAAAATCTGTCGGCTCGGAAGGACAGCAGACTCGTTGCGCCCGCGCGAGCACGGCATTCAACATTGCTCCTCCTGCATTGGTATTTATTTCGATCAGGGCCGGGCCGCGCTCGCTCAGATGGAAGTCATAGCCCATGAAGACGCCGTGCGGACCAAAGTCCTGTCGGGCACTTACTGGCGCCCAGGCCATGGTGGCTGCTAGATAATCCGGGTGGCGGGCGACCGTCTCGATCGCGGCGATGATGCGCTGCATCCCGGCGAGTTGGGACGCATTGATGAACACCGCGACGTCCGAGAATAGATGTGGACGCGTTTCCAGATATGACGCTCCCATTGCCAGATCGCCCGTCTCCCGGACGAGGGCGTCGCTCAGGGCGGCGCGATCCAAGGTGACGCAAACGCATTCCGGACGTCCGTTCTGGAGGTCTGAGACTCGGGCTTCCTCTAGGCTCGGCACGCTATCGAGCTTCCCTGGAATAGAAACTGGACCCAGAACATAGCCTGATCCTTCTTTGGCTCATGCAAATTTCATTTCACGTGAGCGGCAACGACTTCGCCCTCCGCGCGATGACCTAAGAGGCTCGCTCACGGCGCGATCAGGCCCTGTTCCCGGGCGGCATCGTCATAAAGGAAGGCGGTATTGGGATCAGGATGACCATAGCGATCAGAATCCGTTTCTCCCAGCCGGGTCAGCATATCCCTGATCAGCGCGAGACGGGCCTGGTCCTTGTCGTCCCCTCGCACCACCGTCCAGGGTGCTGCGATGCTGTGCGTGCGGGCGAGCATTGCATCGCGCGCCTTGCTATAGGCCTTCCAGCGCTTGTTCGCCTGATCATCGATCGGGCTGATCTTCCACTGTTTGAGCGGATCCTCGCGTCGGGCGGTCAGGCGTTTCTTCTGTTCCGCCCTCGAGATATCGAGATAATATTTTACCAGCGTGACCCCGCAATGTTCGAGCAACTGCTCGAACATCGGGACGGTCGTCAGAAACTCCTCATATTCCTTGTCGGTGCAAAAGCCCATCACGCGCTCCACCCCGGCGCGATTGTACCAGCTACGATTGAACAGGACGATCTCGCCGGCAGCCGGCAGATGAGGGACCCAGCGCTGGAAATACCACGACCGGCGATCGTGATCCGATGGGGGCCCGAGTGCCACCACCCGGGTTTCGCGCGGGCTCAAGTGCTCGACGACACGCTTTATCGTGCCGTCTTTGCCGGCCGCGTCGCGCCCTTCAACGATGACCAGCACCTTGCGGCCATCCTCGATAATTCCCCGCTGCAGGGCGGTGAGCCCGATCTGGAGCGCGCGCAGCTGCTCGGCGTAACGGGGCTCGTTCTTCGCCTTCACCACCGGTTCTTTCTCCTGTCGGCAATCATACACACCACGGTAGCGGGCCGCGAGGGGCCGGGGCCGCACTCGTGGGCCGGTCTCAAACAGCGGCACCAACGGCATTGTGCTCCACCGCTGATGCCCGACTCATGCCGCCCCGACTGATACCCGCCAGCCGGGTGCGCTTCAGCAGCAGCGCGTTGACCGCGACGAGTGCGGAGCTGCCCGACATAGCCAGCGCAGCGACCTCGGGGCTCAGCAGCACCGGATAGAGCACACCTGCCGCGAGTGGAAAGGCGATCACATTGTAGCCGACCGCCCACCACAGATTTTGGTGCATCTTGCGAAGCGTGGCGCGTGAGAGCGCTATGGCACCGACAATATCATAAGGATCGCTCTTCATCAGGACGACATCGGCGCTTTCCATCGCGACGTCAGTGCCCGCCCCGATCGCAAACCCTACGTCGGCCTGGGTAAGCGCGGGGGCATCGTTGACTCCGTCACCGACCATGCCGACACGCTGGCCCTGGGCCTGCAGCTCCTTGACCTTCTCCGCCTTTTGACCGGGAAGCACGTCGGCAAGGACGATGTCGATGCCAAGCTCATCGGCGATTCGCTTGGCCGTGCCGGCGTTGTCGCCGGTAATCATCGCGACCTTGACGCCGCGCTCCCGAAGCGCCGCGACGGTCGCCTTCGCGGTTGGCCGCGCCGCATCCGCTATGGCGATCAACCCGAGAATCTCGCCGCCGCGCGCAACATGGACGACGGTGCGCCCAGCCCCTTTCAGGCGTTCGCCAGGTTCCTCGAGGGCACCCAGCGCGACTTTTCCTTCATCCATGAGGCGCCGGTTGCCAAGCAGCACGGTTGCGCCCTCGACTTGGGCGCTGGCGCCCTTCCCCTCGATATTGGCAAAGTCGCGCGTCTCAGGAAGGGTGATACCGGATGCACCTTCGAGGACCGCGATCGCAAGCGGGTGGTCGGAGTTGCGCTCGATCGCGCCGGCGATGCGAAGCACCTCGTCCCGGGTTATGCCTTCCGCTGTGACAACCTCGACAACGTTGGGCCGGCCCATGGTGAGCGTGCCCGTTTTGTCGAACACGATGACGTCAAGCTTGGTCGCATCCTCGAGCGCGCTGGCATTCTTGAACAGGATGCCGTTCATCGCGCCAAGGCCGGTGCCGACCATTATCGCCATCGGCGTGGCAAGGCCAAGGGCGTCCGGGCAGGCGATCACGAAGACCGTGATCGTCATGGTCAGCGCAAACAGCAGTGTCCCACCCAGCATCCAGTACCAGATGGCGAACGTCGCGAGACCGATCAGAATTGCCGCGAGCACCAGCCACTGCGATGCCCGGTCGGCGAGCAGTTGTGCCGGCGCCTTCGAGTTCTGCGCTTCCTGGACGAGCTTGACGATCTGGGCGAGCGCGGTGTCGGCGCCCACCTTGGTCGCACGGTAGCGGAAGCTGCCGCTGCGGTTGATCGTCGCGCCGATCACTGTGTCGCCGGGCGCCTTCGACACCGGCATCGATTCGCCCGTGAGCATCGACTCGTCGACCTCGGATTTGCCTTCGAGGATTTCGCCGTCGACAGGAATCTTGTTGCCCGGCCGGATCAGCACGACATCGCCGGCCAGTACCTCCGCGGTCGGCACTTCGACGTCCTTTCCGTCCCGCTCCACGGTCGCCATAGGCGGCGCCAGATCCATGAGCGCGCGGATTGCCTGGGACGCGCCGGCGCGGGCGCGCATCTCCAGCCAATGGCCGAGCAGGATGAAGATGAGCAGGACCGCGGAAGCCTCGTAAAATTGCTGGCCCTTGAACAGGAATGTCGACGCCACGCTGAACAGATAACCGGTACCGACGCTCAACAGGACGAGCACCGCCATGTTGAGCACACCGTTTCGAAGCGCGCGGATCGCGGCGACCACGAAGGGCCAGACCGGATAGAGGATCGCGGCGCTGGCAAGCAGGAACAGGGTCAGGTCGAGACTGAGTCCGAACATCGGTTTCAGCAGGGGATGGTCCAGGCCCATTGGCGACAGCGCGAAGATCGGCAGGCCAAAAACGAGGCTGACGATAAACCTGTTGCGCATGTCGCGCGCCATCGTCGCCATGTCCTTGCCGTCGCCATGGCCCATCTCGTGCGCCATGGCGTCGTGTTCGGCCGTCACGGGCTTGCGATCGGGAGCAACCGATTTGGCGGCGACTCCATCGGAACGATGATCGGCAGGGTGCGTCGCGGCGGGCAAGACAGAGGACAGGGTTGTGCTTCCGATCACGCACACATGCCGCGGGACGAGCCGGCCGCCGCAATGGAAGCCGCAATCCGCGATCTTCTCCTCTATCGCGGCTTCGCTGGTGCGCGCTTCATCAAAGCTGACGGTGACGCTGTCGGAGGCGGCGTTCGCGGAGACCCGCGTCACGCCGGGAACCCGCAGCAACTGCTTTTCGACCCCGAGATGGTCGAGTGTTCCGAATGATCCACGCAGATCGAAGGTCGACGTCTTCAAGGCAGGTCTCCGAAATCGAGGCAAGGCGCTGCCGACGGGTCGGCAGCCATAGATGCGCCCGCCGCGAAGGCCTGCGCGTGTGGGCCAGTCATCACGGCTGACCTATTGCCGCCGATCACCCATGAAGCGCAGCAGGAACAGGAACAGGTTGAGGAAGTCGAGATAGAGCGTCAGCGCTCCCATCACGACCGCCTTGCCGCGAAACTCGGTACCGGCCACATCGAAGTAGACGCTCTTGATCTTTTGCGTGTCAAACGCAGTCAGGCCCGCAAACAGAAGCACGCCGATCGCGCTGACGATGAGATCCAAAGTGGACGACCGCAGGAACATGTTGACAATCATGGCGATGAGCAGGCCGACGACGCCCATGATCAGGAAGGTCCCGAACGCCGACAGGTTCCTCTTGGTAGTGTACCCCCACAGGCTCAGGCCTCCGAAGGCTGCGGCCGTAACGAAGAATGTGCGTGCGACACTCACGCCGGTATAGGCGAGAAGGATGGTCGACAGCGACACGCCCATCAGGATCGCATACGTCCAGAACAATGCCTTGACGGTGGGTTCGGACAGCCGGTTGATACCGACGCTTAGCGTGAAGACGAGGGCGAGCGGTGCGAAGACCGCTATCCATCCGAGCAGTGTCGGAGTGCCGCTCGCGGCGAAAAACACGGCGCGTACCCCGGCGCTGTTCGCAACCAACATCGCGACGATCCCGGTCAACAACAGACCGCTGGCCATGTAGTTGTAGACTGCGAGCATATATGTTCGCAGTCCCGCATCGAAGGCGACCGCGGGGATTACCGGATTCCTGCCAGCAGTAAGCGGCGATGTGGTCGGTTTCAGCGGATCTGCCATAGCCAGTGCTCCTTCTCGGTGTGGCGGTTTCAAGGTTCAGTCACTTCGGCGAGGCGACCGGCACCGTACATGCAGCCGCGCCAGTCTGTGCGCCGCGTCCCGATGCCGGGCGGACGGCTGAGCGGTTCCCTCGGGATTTGCGCCGGTCGGCTGGCAGGGAATTCATCGCTGACCCGCTCCTGCGTCACGCTTTGCCCCGAACAGGCGCGCGAGGTGGGGCACGAACGGTGGAACGGTCTTTGTGTAGCGACGATAGGCATCGCCAAATTCGGCCAGCGCCTCACGCTCCTCGGTCCGCGCCAACCGCAAATACATGACGACGAGCACCGGGAACATCGCGAGCGTCAGGATCGTCGGCCATTGCAGCAGGAACCCGAATATCACCAGCACGAACCCGACATATTGCGGGTGCCGCACATAGGAATAGATGCCCTGGGTCGCGAGCTCGTGGACCTTTTGCGCGTCGTACAGCGCCTTCCAACCTGTCGAGATCAGAATGAACCCGCCGCCGATCAGGAAAAAGCTCATGATATGGAATGGCCCGGCATGCGGATTAGCCCGCCAGCCGAAAAGCATCTCAAGCAGATGCCCGGCATCATGTGAGAACCAGTCGATATTGGGATAATGGCTCTGCAGCCACCCGGACAGGACATAGAGGGTCAGTGGGAAGCCGTACATTTCGACGAACAGCGCCACAAGGAACGCGCTGAATGCGCTGAACGATCGCCAGTCCCGAGTGGTTCGCGGCTTGAAGAAACTGTAGGCGAACAGGATGAACACCGCCGCATTGACGACGACGAGATCCCAAAGGCCATAGGCTTGCGCATGGCCCGTCACTGGCCCTGAACCTCATGGGGCGAACGATCGGCCCCCGGCTGCGGTGTTCCATCGTGACTATGCCCATGTCCGTGATGCATGAAGAGGTGCATCAGGGGACACGACAGCAGCAGCAGAAAGGGCAGCGCGCCAAGTACATGCGCGCGATGCTCCGTGAACAGCAGCACGAAACCGAGCGCAAGAAAGCCCATCATCACGATGCCCGCGCGCGACGTCAGGAAATTCTCTTTCCCAGTATGTGCCGGTCGTTGCCGTTCCATGATCACGTTTCCTTGAATATAGAACTCGTTAAAAATTGCTGATTGCTCACTTGCGCTGCGCCGTCCTAGGGACGCTGCCAATGACCGATCCAATTGTGGAATGCGGCGAAGAGACCTCCCACGGCTGCTCCGAAGACGATCGACCAGCACAACCCCGCCCCCAGCGCGACGAACGATCCCGGCGGAGCTGGCGTGAACATCGTCACAAACATGTGTGACCCGATCGGACCGAACAAAGTCGCCGCGAGCCAGCAAAGCACGAAGACAGTGGAAAGAGCGGCAGCGCTGCTCGCGGCACATCGTATCACACTGAGCTTGCTTGCATCGGTCATGACGGCTTCCTTTCCCCCCAAATTTGGGCCGGATCGAAGACAGCCACTATACGTATTCCACCCAAGGCTTGGTCACTCGACGCTGGTCGATGCTGCCGTCAGCGGGAGGGCATCGCCCATGCCGCAGTCCTTGGCGTGACAACCATAAACCGCCGCATCGTACGGGAGAGATGCGCGTGGTCATTGAACCTCGCATCCGCTGCGGCTGCCATAAGGGGCCGCCAAGCGCTCGGAGGCCGCGCATAGCCCTGCAAGGCCAATGAGCCTTGCCGGACATCGTGGCCATTCCGGTCGGTCTGGGATTGTCTCTTGACCTGATTCTTCTTTTCGGGCTGGCGATGTTCGGTCTCTATCTATGGTGCAGGGCCGAGCGGGAATCCGGCTGGGTCCTCCCCTTTTTGTGCGATGTTCCAAGCAAATGAGTAGCGAATAGAGAAGCGTAAGACGCAAAGATGTCTCCCCGGAGCCTTTGATCCGTCCTCGTAACATTACGCATATTGAGTCGGGAGCTGGGTCCATAGTTCTGGTGGCGAAGAAAGGTTCTTCACCGCCAGGTTTCCTCGGCGGGTCTTGTAAACTCAGCCAAGGAGGCTTCCACCATGTTGCTCAAGAAGAAGATCACCATCGCGCTTGCTGGCCTCGCCATGCTCGGCGCCGCGCCCACCTTCGCCCAGGGCATCGGCCACAGCTTTTTCATGCGCGGATCGATCGTCGGCAAAGACTCGACCGGAACGGTCGTCTGCGTCGGCAAGGCCGATGGCGCGACTGTCGGACAGGTCCTCGAGGTCTACCGTGTGCAAAGCACGCCTGGTCCTTCGAAGACCCCCGGCGCGGGCTTCCGTCGCGTGGCCGTCGGGCACGTCAAGATCGATCATATCTTCGATGACCATTTCGCGCATGTGAGCGTCGCCGATGGCACTCCCGCGGTCCACGACATCGTCGAACTCCGCAAGAAATAAGCTGGCAGCGGGGACGGCGATCGCCGTCCCCTACCATCAACGCGACACCTCGCTGCGAAACCAGACCGGCACCAGCGCTCGCAATCAAACGACGAACACCGGACTTGGCGCTCGGGGACATGAATTGAAAGGAATCGAGATGCGTTTCAGGAAATCAATATCGCTGGCCCTCGCTGGTATCGCCCTCGCCGGCGCGGTTCCCGCTCTGGCGACCGGCATCGGCCACACATTCTTCATGCGCGGATCCATTGTCGGCAAAGACACGACCGGAACGATCGTGTGTGTCGGCAAAGCCGATGGCGCGACAGTCGGACAGGTGCTCGACGTCTATCGCATGAAGACGCTGCCCGGCTCCGGCTTCAAAGGAACTGGCCCCGCTTATCGTCGAGACCTCATCGGCCACGTCAGGGTCGACCATATTTTCGATGACCATTTCGCGCATGTGAGCGTCGCCGACGGCACGCCCGCAGTTCACGACATCGTCGAGCTCCGCAAGAAATAAGGGAGTGCCGGGGAGGGGCTTGCCGCTCCCCATGATGCCTGATGGCGACCGCAAGCAACGAAAAATCGCGCGGCGTTTGAGCGGACAGGAGAGCGGCGATGATCGACCGACGTCCAAATATTTCTCTTGACCCTGGACCTAGGTCCAAGCGGCACGGTGCCTCCGAGACTTGCCATGTCACGGCTTAGAATCGGTGAGCTGGCCGAGGCTGCCGGCGTTCGAAAGGATACCATACGCTATTATGAGCGCACCGGCCTGCTCCCCGCTCCGCAACGGACCAGTGCAGGATACCGCGTCTATCATCCTGCAGACGTCGAACGCATCAAGTTCGTTCGCGCTGCACAGGGGCTCGGTTACACCCTCACCGAAACGCAGGCGCTCCTGCTGGTGCGGGCCGGAGACGCCCTCGCCGGGTCGGAGATCCTCGCCGTCACGCGGGTCAAACTGCGCGAAGCACTGGCCAGGGTGGAACAGCTCAAGCTTATCGAAACAGGCCTTGAGCAGCTGGGTGAAGCGCCCTCGCACGAAGCCGAAAGCGACCCTTGCCCGATCCTCTTTCTGGTTCGGGACGGGCGGCTGTCTCAATTGGCCGCAGATCAACCAGAACAAATTTCCGTGGGAGAGGACCACACCACCTGCACCGGGAAGGACTGAACATGAAATACTCTATCTCGCTGGGATTGCTACCACTGGCGCTGCTCGGCGCTTGCGCGACCATTCCGCCGACTAGCGCGCAGATCGCGAGCTGCAAGGCCATGGAAGACAATATGGGTCTCGCGACGCCCCATGATCACAACGAGATGAAGGGACAGGGGCGCAACCCGATGAATCTCTCGCACGATCGCTGCCTGCAGATTCTCAAGCAGCAATGACACCCTGATCCGTCGGTCGAGCACGCTTATCAAGCTCGTCCGACGGGATTTGCGTTCGACCGCTCACTCTCATTCGGAGACACATCATGAAGACTCACCTCACGAATACGTCCGGGAAGATCGTCTCGGGGCTCACAGCCCTTGCGCTTCTCGGAACGCTTGCTGCGTGCGGCAAGAAGACGGACGGCACGCAAAACCAGGCTGCCTCCAATGCCTCTGCAAGCGCGCCCGGCGCGCTTGAAAACGACACCGCCGCCGCCACGGACTCTGTCGGGACCGACAACGCGGCGGCCGATATGGATGAGCGCCACCGTCAGGATATGGACCACAGCGACATGCGCCGGGGTGGGCCGATGATGCCCAATGGCGCCCCGCCTACGAGCACGCCCGACAACAGTCAGTCCGCCCCGATGAAGGACATGTAAGCAAAGCGGGCGGGAACGCCCGGCGCTGCCTGGGCCGAGCAAGATCAAATCGAAGGAATAATGCCGCGACCTTTCGAATGGTCGCGGCAACGGAGACGCGCCATGACATATTTCACGATCGGAAAGCTGTCGCGTGCGCTCGGCATCCGTCCCGATACCATCCGCTATTACGAGCGCAACGGTCTGCTTCCTCCGCCCGCCCGGTCTTCTGCCGGTTACCGCACCTATGGCGACGCCGATCTCGAGCGCGTGCGGTTCATCCGCAAGGGGCAGCTGCTGGGTTTCACGCTTCGCGAAATCGGAAGCCTGCTCGATTTGCGCGCGTCCGACACCGCGACAACTGCCGATGTCCTGGCCATCACCGAGAGCAAGATCAATGAAGCGACCACCCGTATCGATGATCTGACCCGCATCAAGACCGCCCTGTCCGCCCTGTCCGCCCAATGCTCGATCGACATTCCCATCGCGGATTGCCCGATCCTCGCGCATCTCGCGAGCATTCCCAGGGAAGACGCACCAGGGCACGGAAACCCTCCTGCAGCCGGCGCGGTGAAGGCGCCCTCATGAGACCCGTTTTGCAGCGCTTGGGTCCGCCGTTGCTTTGGCCCGGCCGGTCCCCGTCGCTCCGCCGCCGAGCAGGTTTGGCCTTGGCTATCGTCGCTGCAGCTGGCGGCCTGGCCCAGCCTTCTGTTGCGGAGAGCCAGCCCGCCCAGGGTCGTGGCACGAAAACGGATCTTGTCGGTATCTGGTCGTTCGATGCCCGGTCCGGATGCGAGACCGGCACAGCCTGGGAGTTCAGGGCAGACGGCTCTTACAACGAACTCCGTTTGCCCGACCGGACACCGCGCGCCACCGGGAAGTGGTACGAACTCGGTGACACCATCTTCTATTCCCTGGCGCGGCCGGAGACCGCCGCCCCGGGGCCGCCCGAAAAACGCATGGTGATCATCGAACGCGAACCCGATCGCCTCGTCGCATTGGGCGGTCGCAGGGTTCGCCACGTGATGCACCGGTGCCCGCGATGACCGAGAGCCTCATCGTGGAGGGCATCCACTGGATCACGCGGGCAATTGAAGTCACGGGGACGGCGATCATCGTCGTGGGCGCGGGTTCTTCGCTGATCAGATTCCTGCAGCAATCCGTGAAAGGTCCGATCGACCAGCATGTGGTGGGCAGCTTCAGGTCGAGCCTTGGCGAAGCCATTCTTCTCGGACTCGAATTCCTGGTCGCGGCCGACATCATCAACACCATCGCGATCCAGCCCACGCTCAGCAGCCTCGCGGTCCTTGCCGGCATCGTACTGATACGAACCTTCCTGAGTTTCTCGCTCGAGGTCGAGATCAAGGGCCGTTGGCCGTGGCAGAGAGCGACAGGAACCCCACGCGATGATTGAGTGTCGTCGCCGGCTCCTGGCGGCCAGGCGACGACGCCGGGCGAATAGGAAATTACGTATATTGGCCAAAATCCATCTGTGGTCCCTCAGAACCGTGGCCAGCCGGATGATCGGCCAGGTCATTGCAATGGAGTATTGATTATGATCATGACAGGTTCTTTCCGCTTGCGCGCGCTTGCGCTGGCAGGTTCCATCTTGCTGTCGCCCGCCATCGCTTCCGCCCAAGGGCAAGCCGCCGGCCAGACTTCGGCCCAGCCCGCGCCTCCCGCCGACAGGTCGATGCCGGCAGGCGGCATGATGGAGAAGCACGACACGATGCCGGGCATGGCCGGCATGCCGATGCAGCACGACAAGATGCCCGCGGCCATGCCTCCGATGGCGAAGAAGGCCGGATGCTGCGGCATGAAGAAGAAGCCGATGGCCAAGCACAAGGCCGCCCCGCACCGCCATCCGAAACCCGCCGCCGCGAAGCCGGCGCCGATGCCCGCGGACAAGCCGATGCCCATGAAGGATGACATGTAAGGAAGTCCTCAGGTGACGCGCCCTCACAACAACATCACCGGCCTCAAGCTATCGCGGGCTTTGAGGACGAGCGGTATCGCACTCGCGCTGGCGATGATCTCCGGATCACCGCCAGCGTCGGCGCAGATGGCCGAGTCCGAGCACGCGTCGCATCATCCAGCGGGCGGAGCCGCCGCGCCAGCGGCGATGCCAGCGGGCAACGTGATGGGGGCAGCAGCTCCGGCCGCGGCGAAAGCTGCCGATCCCATGGCGGCGATGATGAAAGGGATGATGGCGCCGTCGCCGGGTGCCAAAATGGGCGCGGGACCGGCGGGATGCTGTGGGAACGGCGGCGCCAAACCCTTCTACCCCTCGCTGATGGACTGGCCCGTCCTGACCGATGAGGCACGACGGACGGTACGCGCCGCGGCTCTCGCCCGCCTGGGGTCGGGCGCCGAGGTCCTGACCGCGGAGCAAGCCCGGCTTCACCACGCTCTCATGTCGAACGACACGAAAGGAGCCCAGGATGCGATCAGGGGCGCTCGCGAAGGCCTCGCACTCGCGGACAGCGGAGCAGGCGCGCTCAGGGGCCTCGAAGAGGGCCGCCCTCCCCGGCAGATTGCCCTGAGCTGGTTCAAGACCCAGTCGGGTTTTGCCGAAAGCGACCAGATGGCATACGGAAACGAGCTGGCGGGCCTTTCCTGGTGGCACCTGATCGCGATGGCGCTGCTGGCGGCGGCTCTGGTTGCGGCGCTGCTACTCCGATGGGCGCGGCTGCGCCGCATCGCAAGCTTGATGGAGCGGCTCGCACCAGGCGGGGCTACACCACCGGCCAGGCCGGCCACCTCTCCGGCCCCGGCCGCTATCGTGCCGGCGCCCGCTGCTCCTGCAGGCGCAGCTACGCCCGGAAGCGCCACGCCGGCAGCGCCGCGACTGTGGAAAGGCGTCCTGCGGATCACCGCGATCTTCGACGAGACCCCGAGCGTCAAGACGTTCCGGCTCATGGAACCGAACCGCGGGCCGATGCCGTTCACGTTCCTGCCCGGCCAATATGCCTCGATCACCTCGGAGATCGAAGGCCAGAAGGTCCGCCGATCCTACACGATCTCGTCATCGCCCACACAGCGCGACTATATCGAGCTCACGATCAAGCGCGAACAATATGGGCTGGAATCGCGCCATCTCCATGATCATGCCGCCACGGGCGACCTTCTCGAGATTGCGGCGCCCGCGGGCCGGTTCTTCTTCACCGGCAAGGAAGCCGAGGGGATCGTCCTGATCGCCGGCGGAGTCGGCATCACACCGATGATGAGTGTGCTGCGCAGCCTGACGGACCGCTCCTATGAACACGACATCTACCTCCTCTACGGTGTCAACACGCCGACGGATCTGATCTTTCGCGAGGAATGCGACTATCTGGCGCGGCGCCACCACAAGCTTCACATCGTCTCCATCGTCGCAAAGCCCGAAGGGACCGACTGGGCCGGGCCTTCCGGTTATTTGACGGCCGATTTCATCGCCGCTTCCGTTCCCGAAATCGCCAGCAGGCGCGTTCACCTGTGCGGCCCGCCGCCGATGATGGACGCGGTGAAGGCGGCGCTTGCGCAGCTCAAGGTGCCGGCGGAGCAGGTCAAGACCGAGGAATTTGCCCCCCCCAAGGGCGGCCCCGTCCTTGAAGATGAACCGGCAGCGACCGCGACCGACAGCCAGGCATCGGCCACCCCGCAGACGCCGCCCGCCATTCCTTCTGCGCAGGCGACGATCTCATTTTCGAAGTCCGGCAAGAACGGCGCGCTCGCGCCCGACCAATCCGTCCTCGAGGCGGCCGAGGCGATTGGCGTGGCCATCGACTATGAATGCCGGGTCGGCATCTGCGGAAGGTGCAAGGTCCCCTTGCGGCAAGGCCAAGTGACGATGGAAGTGGAAGACGCGCTTGCCGCCGACGAGAAGGCTGACGGCATCATCCTCGCCTGCCAGGCAAAATCGGTGGGTGATCTCGTGGTGGACGCATGAAATGACCGAAACCGAGAAAGTAACGGTCGGCGCTCTGCTGAGCGCTCTTGCGCTGCTGGTCCCGGCCTTCCTGCTGCATTCCGCACCGCGTTTCCCCGGGAGCCTGGCAGGCGGACTGTTCGGCATCGCCGCCGCCCTGCTTTTCGTGCTTCTGCTCGTCTACAGCATCGTAAAGCGGCAGGCGTGGGTCAAGGAGCGCACGCAGCGCCTCGTCTCCCTCGGAGGACTGCTCAGCTTCCATGTGTATGCCGGCGCGATCGGCGCTCTGCTCGGAATCATCCATTCGGGGCACAAGTTTCAAAGCCCGATCGGCATCGCCCTCGTGATCGCGATGCTGACTGTCGTCGTCACGGGCTTCATTGGCCGATATTATCTGGCGCAGGTCGGGCAGGAATTGCGGTTTCAGCAAAAGGAACTCAAGGTTCTGCGCGACCGCTATGATGTGCTTGCCGCCGTATCGGCCGATCTGCGCCATCAAAGCGTCGTTGATCCGTCAGGGTTGCCGCTGGACTCGCTCCTTGGCGCAATATCCGACCTCGAATTCACGATTACTGCACGCGACGTCATCAAGGCCACGCTCGACAAGTGGGTCGTCGTGCATATTGTCGCTGCGATCATCATGTACGGATTGCTGACGATCCACATCTGGAGCAGCGTCTACTTCGGCTTGCGGTGGTGGCCATGAAGCGGACTGGTATCGTCTGCCTGATCCTCGCGACACTGGTCCTGGCCACCGCGATCATCATCCCCCTTACCATTTACCGCTCGGGCAGCGCCGCGCTGCCGCAATGGGCGGCGTCGGTTCGACCCGGTTCGCTGTCGAACGCCCATGCTTTTCTCGAGGGCAAATGCGAGAGTTGCCATACACCCAATCGGGGCATCAAGGCCGAGACCTGCATAGCCTGCCACGCAGCTTCGCCGGAAATCCTGAAGAAGCCTTCGACCGCTTTCCATGTCAACATCAAGGAATGCAGTGGCTGCCATATCGAGCATCAGGGAAACACGCTCCGTCCGGTCCGGATGGATCACCAGGTTCTCGAGCGCATCGCCGAACGGGCGACAGGGCGTGACACTCCTCTCGATTGCCAGTCCTGTCACGCCCCCCGCGACAAGCACCTGGGGTTCTTCGGCAGTGATTGTGCAAGCTGCCACACCACAACGAGCTGGAAAATCAGCGGGTATCTGCACCCCAGCCCCAAATCCACCGAATGCTCGCAGTGCCACAAGCCGCCGCCGAGCCACAACATGATGCACTTCGAAATGATGGACAAGATGATCAGCGGTGAAAAACGGGCGCGGGTTGATCAATGCTTCAGTTGCCACCAGACCGACTCGTTCAACAATATCAAGGGTGTCGGCATGGTCAAAGTGCACTGAAAATCCTCGCCAAACCCGACCTGCCATCGAAGAGCCCTCCAATTATCAAACCCGGCGACATCTTCGCCCAGGCGAGGAGTGTCACCGTGAACGCGCCCAATGATCCTGCGGAACGCTGTGTCCCCTTGCCCGGGCAGGCCGGGCAAGGGACCACGCTTCTTGAAGCCGATCTGCACTTGCCGCCGACCCCTGGCCAGGCCGCGGGCGAGGGGCAAGTGGCGATCCCGCACGCTCACCGGCTTCAGAGTATCGGGCGGATTTTTGGCCCGGGATTCATTGCCGGGGCGGCCGACGACGATCCAAGCGGGATTGCAACCTATGCGCAAGCGGGAGCGGCTTACGGTTACACGCTCGGTTGGACGATGTTGCTTACCTGGCCGCTCGCCGCAGCTGTGCAGGAGACGTGCGGGCGGATCGGCAGAACGACGGGCGAAGGTTTGACGGCGGCGATCAGCAAGCGCTGCCCGCTCGCGCTGCTCCGAACGGTCGTTCTGCTCCTCGTGGTCGCCAATGTCATCAACCTTGGTGCTGATCTGGGAGCGATGGGTTCGGCAATGTCGCTCATCGGCGGCGGCGCGCCGCACCTCTGGGTCATCATATTCGCCTTGCTCTCAACGCTGTTAGAGACCTTCCTCGACTACAAGCGCTACGCGCGTTTCCTGAGATGGATGACGCTGGCATTGCTGGCCTATGCGGCTACGGCATTTGCCGTGCACCTGTCATGGAGCGATGTGCTGCGTGGAGTCCTGCTACCGAGCATGCCGGACTCAAGCGCCTGGATGCTGGTAGCCGCGATCTTCGGCACCACGATCAGCCCCTATTTGTTTTTCTGGCAGGCCTCCCAGGAAGCAGAAGATGCCAGAGCTAAAGCGAAAAGCCTTTCGACATCGGAAGTCAGCGCCGGCGAAGAGCGCCGGATTAGCCTCGATAGCTGGTTCGGTATGTTTTTTTCAAACCTCATTGCCATTTTTATCATCATAACCACCGCCGCGACCTTGCATATCGCTGGTATTACGCAGATCGATACGGCCGCGCAGGCGGCCGAAGCACTCAGGCCGCTGGCGGGCGACTTTGCCTTTGCACTTTTTGCCAGCGGTATCATCGGGACCGGCCTTCTTGCCGTCCCGGTTCTAGCCGGCTCGGCGGCGTATGCGGTCTCCGAAGCCTTTGGGTGGCGTGCGGGCCTTGGGCTGGCACCTCGGAATGCCAAGGCTTTTTACAGCGTGATAGCTTCGGCCGGCATTCTGGGCATTCTCGTTCATTTCTCGCCGATCAGTCCCATGCAGGCGCTGCTGTGGAGTGCTGTCATCAACGGCTTTGTTGCAGCCCCACTTATTGCCCTGGTGATATGGCTCGGCTCGGATTCCGAAGCGATGAACGGTCACCCCATTCCCCGGCGGCTGCAACTGCTCGGTGGCGCGGCCTGTCTGGTCATGGTTGGCGTCGCCATCATGACGACGGTTTCGTGGATCGCGCCGGCCGCGCGGTAAATGATGATTGGCGCCTAGCGATCCAGCTTTCGCACTGACAGGTCAAGCTCGGCTTGAGATTGAAGCTTTCCGCCTCAGCCAATGCAGCATCGCGAATCCGAACGACGCGCGGCCTCGCTCAGGACGACATCGGTCAGCAAGTCTTGTGAACATTACGTAACGCTACGTGTGTGTGCCTGACATAAATCAAGGAAATGCAAGCCAATCGCCCAAGCCACCGCGCAAGCACTGACGCCTTAAAGCCGGCTTGGGTGCGCAATCCTGCGTCCAAGCTGCTCGGGCCGTGGGGACAGAATATCGGCCTTGACTCTGGACGGTGGTCGAAGCCCGACAACATGGTCGGGTCACGAATCCCACTCCTCAGAAACCGGCGTCCTGCCGCGGCGCGATCATGAGGGAGCAGCGGACGCGGCCTCCAGCCAGTGTAAGCCACTCCCAGAGACACTTTCATATTTGAGGTTGAGCATGAACCACTCTGTGATCATTCCCCCGCTCAAGCGTATTGCCGTGATAGGAACGTGCGTTCCGAGGCAGTGTGGCATCGCCACCTTCACCAACGATCTGCAGCAGGCATTGAAGAACTGCGATTCCGATCTTTCTTCAACGACGATCGCGCTGACGGACGATGCCAACACTTACGCCTATCCGCCCGATGTCGCCCTGGAGATCCAGCAGGCCACGCCCGCGTCCTATGCAGTCGCCGCCGATTTCCTCAACGTGTCGAACGTCGATCTCGTTTCTCTTCAGCACGAGTTCGGGATCTTCGGAGGCGAGGCCGGTGAATACATCCTTGGCCTTCTCAGCGGCCTCAGCGCTCCGATCGTCACGACGCTACACACCGTACTGGCCAACCCCAACCCTGCACAACGTCGCGTCATGGATGGCATCATCGAACATTCATCGCGCCTCGTCGTCATGGCGGACAAAGGACGGCGCATTCTGCAGGACGTCTATGATGTCCCGGCCGAGCACATCGCCGTGATACCACACGGCGTTCCGGACCGAGCCTTTATCGATCCGGCGATGGCGAAGCACAAACTGGGACTTGCAGACCGGACCCTGTTGATGACCTTTGGCCTGCTTGGTCCAGGCAAGGGTATCGAAACGGCAATTCGTGCAGTGCCGGCACTCGTTCGCGACCATCCCAATCTGCTCTATATGATCGTCGGCGCAACCCACCCCAACCTCGTTAGGGATGAAGGCGAACGCTATCGCGATAGCCTCGTTGCACTCGCAGCCGAACTCGGCGTCATCGAGAATATTTGCTTTGTCGACCGATATCTCTCACTGGATGAGCTGCTCGACCATTTGGCTGCATGCGATATCTACCTATCGCCTTACCCCAATGAAGCGCAGATCGTTTCAGGAACGCTGGCCTACGCTGTTGCCCTTGGTAAAGCGGTCGTCTCGACGCCCTTCTGGTATGCGCAGGAACTGCTCGCCGACCATTGTGGCGTTCTGGTGCCGTTTTCGGAACCGGATGCACTCGGAGCTGCCGTCGCTCGATTGATCGTCGATGGCGCGTCGCGTAGCGAGATTCGAACCCGCGCGTACGAGCGCGGTCGCGCGATGATCTGGTCGAGCGTGGCGAAGCAGTACCTGAAAGTCTTCTCCGATGTCCGATTTGAAAGACGCTCCGGCGCGTCGCGGGCTATACGTCCTTCAAATGACGAAGCCTGGAACAGGGCGCTTCCACCGATAACGACGGACCATCTCGCCGCTCTTACCGACATGGTCGGCATAACCCAGCACACAAAATTCGCGGTTCCGGACCGGAGGCACGGCTACTGTCTCGATGACAACGCGCGCGCGCTGTTGCTTCTCTCTGAACTCTCGACGCTGCGTTCTCTCACGCCACAGGAGGAGCAGCTTGCGCTGACATATGCCGCGTTCGTTGAGCACGCCTGGTCGCCAAAGGATAACCGCGTTCATAATTTCATGGGGTTCGACCGCACATGGCTCGACGATGCGGGAGCCGACGACGCGCATGGTCGCACGGTCTGGGCACTGGGCGCGTTCGCAATGCGAAAAGACGATCGATTCCTGGACGGATGGGCCGCCGCGCGCTTGCTGGAGATGGCACCCGCGTTGGTAGCGCTGACCACGCCGCGCGCCTGGGCCTACGGGCTGCTCGGCATCTCAAAACTTCTCCGGCGCTTCCCAGGCCATCGCAACCTGGAGCAGCTGCGAGGAGAACTGTCCAATCGCTTGTTCCAACGTTGGTGTGACGCAGCTGCGCCCGACTGGGTCTGGTTCGAAGACAGGCTCGGCTATGATAATGCCCGATTGTGTGAAGCTCTCATCGAAAGCGGCCATGACACCGGCAACCAGTCTCACCTTGATGCCGGCCTCGATACGCTACGGTGGCTGATGACGCTGCAGACGGCCGAAGTGGGGCACTTTCGGCCTATCGGAACCGAAACATTTGGAAGCGATCGGCGTCATCCGCAGCCATTCGACCAACAGCCCCTGGAAGCCTGTGCAGCGGTTGGTGCATGCCTTACCGCGGCGCGAGTCACGAGCGACGCATGGTGGCAGCGCGAAGCGCGCCGTGCATTCAACTGGTTTCTCGGGGCAAACGACCTTGGCATTCCCGTCGTGGACGTCAAACGAGGCGCCTGCTTCGATGGTCTCCATCCGGACCGGCGCAATGCCAACCAAGGCGCTGAATCGACGCTCGCATATCTTTCCGCGCTGACCGCGATCCTGAGCGCGGCCGAGAAGGATGCCTCGTTGAGTAAAGCCCGGCGCGTGGTCGAACTTTGCACGGCCGGTAATAAACCTCTCAGGCGGGTACCCAACGCATTCCGAACAGGTCTTCCCGAAGACCGCCCAGAATCTCAGCTCTCCTGTGGATGCCCAAATTCATGAAAGCGGACTCGGCACAGCTGGCTCAACCGGACGAAGCACTCGAAAGGCGCGCGATCGACACCATCCGCACGTTGGCGATGGATGCCGTACAGAAGGCCAATTCGGGCCATCCGGGCACGCCGATGGCGATGGCGCCGGTGGCCTACACGCTGTGGCGGGACTTCGTCCGCTACGATCCGGACACGCCCGACTGGCCGAACCGCGATCGCTTCGTTCTTTCGGTCGGCCATGCCTCGATGCTGCTCTATGCGGTGCTGCACTTGGCCTTGGTCAAGGAGATTGACCCGGACGGCAAGCCGACGGGCAGGCCCGCGGTCGGTCTCGACGACATCAAGCAGTTCCGCCAACTCGGCTCGAAGACCCCGGGCCACCCCGAGTACCGTATGACTACCGGTGTCGAGACGACGACCGGCCCGCTCGGCCAAGGGTGCGGCAATTCGGTCGGCATGGCGATTGCCGAGCGGGCGCTTGCCTCGCGCTTCAACCGCGACGGTTTCGAGCTGTTCGATCACAACATCTATGTGCTGTGCGGCGACGGCGACATGATGGAGGGCGTCTCGAGTGAGGCCGCATCACTCGCCGGACATCTCGCCCTGTCAAATCTCTGCTGGATCTACGACAGCAATCATATCTCGATCGAAGGTTCGACCGAGCTCGCCTTCACCGAGGATGTCGGCAAACGATTCGAGGGCTATGGCTGGAACGTCATCCAGGTCGATGACGCTAACGACACCAGGGCCGTCGCGCGCGCAATCGCGGCCTTTCGCGACGCCCATGACCGGCCGACCCTCATCGTCATCCGCTCGGTGATCGGCTGGGGCAGCCCCAGAGCAGGTAGCGAGAAGGCGCACGGCGAGCCACTGGGCGAAGACAATGTCCGCGCTACCAAGAAAGCCTATGGCTGGCCCGAAGGCGCCCAGTTTCTCGTGCCGGACGGTGTGGCAGAAGCGTTCAACGCCGCGGTTGCGGGACGCGGCAGGCCGGCACGCGAGGCGTGGGAGGAAACCTTGGCCCGCTACCGCGAGAGCTTTCCAGCTGAGGCCAGGGAGATGGACCTGCTGCGCCGGGGCAAGCTGCCGAGTGACTGGCAGGCAACAATCCCCACCTTTCCTCCCGATGCCGTGGGGCTGGCCTCGCGCGACAGCGGTGGCAAGGTGCTGAACGCAATCGCACCGCACGTGCCGCTGCTGATCGGGGGCGCGGCGGATCTCTCGCCCTCTACCAAGACTAGCCTGACTTTTCAGGGAGCGGGATCGTTTGGGAAGAACGACCATTCAGGTCGCAACATGCACTTCGGTGTGCGGGAGCATGCGATGGGATCGATCGCCAACGGCATGGCCCTATCCTACCTGCGCTCCTACACCGGCACCTTCCTGGTTTTCGCGGATTATATGCGCGCGCCGATAAGGCTGGCAGCGATCATGGAACTGCCGGTCGTGTTCGTGTTCACGCATGATTCTATTGGTGTCGGCGAGGACGGGCCGACTCACCAACCGATCGAACATCTGGCCACGCTTCGAGCCATCCCTGGGCTCGACACGATCCGGCCGGGCGACGCAAACGAGGTGGCGGCAGCGTGGA
This sequence comes from Sphingomonas echinoides ATCC 14820, assembly GCF_000241465.1. Lineage (GTDB taxonomy): Bacteria > Pseudomonadota > Alphaproteobacteria > Sphingomonadales > Sphingomonadaceae > Sphingomonas > Sphingomonas echinoides. The sequence continues at coordinate 2,228,456 of NZ_JH584235.1, read as the reverse complement.
AGGTCGCTCTCAGCCACAGCCACGAGCCGACCGCGCTGATCCTCTCGCGCCAGGCGATCCCGACGCTCGATCGAACAAAATATGCGTCCGCCGACGGGCTGGAGAGAGGCGGCTACATCCTTGGCGACGCCGAGCGCGGCGATCCCGAGATCATCCTCATCGGTACCGGCAGCGAACTGCCGATGGTGGTGGCCGCCCACGAGAAGTTATCGGGCGAAGGCGTCCGATCGCGAGTGGTTTCGCTGCCGAGCTGGTATTTGTTCGAAAAGCAGGACGACGCCTATCGCGACAGAGTGTTCCCCGATGCGGTGCGCGCGCGGCTCGCCGTCGAACAGGGCGGATCGATGGGCTGGGACCGCTATGTCGGACATGACGGCGGGACAATAACTATGAAGACCTTCGGAGCCTCGGCGCCGCTCGCCAAGCTCCAGGAAAAATTCGGTTTCACCGTCGACAATATCTGCGCCGTGGCGCGCGATCTGATCGAGAAGAACAAATGACCCGCCGTCTCAAAAACCTTGGCGCTGCGGGACAGGCCGTGTGGCTAGACTTCGTCGACCGCAAATTTCTGAACGAAGGCGGGCTGCGCAAGCTGGTTGAGGAGGACGGTCTGACCGGCGTCACCTCCAACCCCTCGATCTTCGAGAAGGCGATGGGCCATGGCGACGCCTATGACGAGGGTTTTAACAACTTCCTCGGCAAGGCCGACGCGAGCGTCACCGATACCTACGAAAGCCAGGCGATCGCCGACATCAAGGCGGCAGCCGCCGATCTACGACCGGTGTACGACCGGCTCGGCGGCGGGGACGGCTATGTAAGCCTTGAGGTTTCGCCCAATCTCGCCAACAGCACCGACGACACGATCGAGGAAGCACGGCGACTGTGGGATATGGTGGCCGAGCCCAATCTGATGGTGAAGGTGCCCGGCACACGGGCTGGCATTCCTGCGATCCGTCAACTGATCGAGGATGGGCTCAACATCAATGTGACATTGCTTTTCTCGCTCACCGCTTATCAGGCGGTCGCGGAGGCTTATATGGCCGGCCTCGAGGCGCGGGTGAAGAAGGGAGAAGCGATCAACCGGATCGCGAGCGTCGCGAGCTTCTTCGTCAGCCGCATCGATGCGCAGATCGACAAGACGATTGATGCGCGCGTCAGGGAAGGCGACCCGGAAAGCGAGGCTCTAAATGCCATTCGCGGCCAAGTCGCAATCGCCAATGCCAAGCTTGCCTATGCCTGGTACCAGGAGTTGCTCGCGAGCGACCGATGGCAGGCGCTGGCCGCCAAGGGAGCGATGCCGCAGCGACTATTGTGGGCCTCGACCGGGGTTAAGGACCCCGCCTACCCCGATACGCTCTACATCGACTCGCTGATCGGACCCGACACCGTCAACACGATGCCGCCTGGGACGATGGACGCGTTCCGTGACCATGGCACGGCCCTGGCCACACTGACCGATAATCTGGATAAAGCACTCCATGTGCTGGCCGAAACCGAGCGTCTCGGCCTTAAACTGGGTGATATTGCGGACAGGTTGGTCGAGGCGGGTGTGACGCTGTTCGCCGATGCGGCGGATGCACTGCTTGGCGCGGTCGCGGGCAAGCGTACCGCGTTCCTCGGCCGCCGACAAAACTTGATGGCAGTCGATCTCCCGGCAGGACTTCAGGAGGCTGTCGCCACGCGCCTCGAAACCGCTCGCGCCGAGGCTTGGCCGCGCCGGCTGTGGAAGGGCGATGCCTCGCTCTGGACCGGCAAGGACGAGGGCAAATGGCTCGGGTGGCTCGCCGCCGCCCGCAGTGAGCAGGTTGATCCAGACACGCTCAAGATGCTCGGTGAAGAAGCCAAAGGCTTCAAGGACGCGGTGCTGCTCGGCATGGGCGGATCGAGCCTCGGCCCCGAGGTGATCGCGCGCATCCTCGGCAGCGCAAAGGGTAGCCCAAAGCTGCACGTGCTCGACACCAGCGACCCCGGCCAGATCGCGACGGTCGCGGCAGCGATCGACCCGGCGAACACGCTGTTCATAATATCCTCCAAATCGGGATCGACAATGGAGCCTGAGCTCCTGCGCGCCTATTTCTATGCAGCGGCCGGCCAGGACGGCAGCCATTTCGTTGCGGTCACCGACCCTGGATCAAAGCTGGACCAGACCGCGAAGGCGGATGGCTTCGCGCATATCTTCGCAGGGGATCCCGCGATCGGCGGGCGCTATTCGGTGCTGTCGGCTTTCGGCATGGTTCCCGCCGCCGCGATGGGCATCGATATCCAGGATTTCTACGAGAAAACCCAGCCAATGGTCTTCGCCTGCGGTGCCGATTCACCTCCTGCAGCAAACCCTGGCGTGCGCCTTGGGGTGATAATCGGCGAGGCGGCTATCGGCGGGCGCGACAAGCTAACCATCTTGGCATCCAAGGGACTAGAACCGTTCGGGGCCTGGCTCGAGCAGTTGCTTGCTGAGTCGACAGGCAAGAAAGGCAAGGGGATTATTCCGGTCGACCTTGAGCCCGCGGGACCGCCGGAGGTTTACGGGAGCGATCGCCTGTTCGTGCATCTTCACCTCGAAGGAGACGCGGAGGACGGGCTGGACAGCAAGCTCGCGCAGCTAAAGCAGGCCGGCCATCCCCTCATCCGGATCACGGTCGCCTCACGCGATTTGATCGGCCAGGAGTTCTTCCGCTGGGAAATCGCGACGGCAATTGCAAGCGCCGTTATTGGGATCAATCCGTTCGACCAGCCCGACGTGGAGGATGCCAAAATCGCCACGCGCGAGCTCGTCGATGCTTATGAAGCTTCCAGTGCGCTTGAACCAGAGATCGCGATCGCGGAAGACGCAGACTTGGCGATCTACGCTGCTGGCGAAAGCGGATTCGGCTCGGGCGATCCGGTGAACCTGCTGCGGCTCCACTTTGCCCGGCTGAAGCCCGGACATTATGCCGGTTTCCTCGGATTTATCGAGCGCGACGAGGCGAATGCGGCGGCAATGGCCGCGATGCGGATGGCGGTGCGTGCTACCAAGGCGGTGGCGACGGTCGCGGGTTTTGGGCCGCGTTTCCTACACTCAACGGGGCAGGCCTATAAAGGCGGCCCGGCGAGCGGGTTGTTTCTGACGATCACGCGCGATCCCCATCCCGATCTGTCGATCCCAGGCAGGAAGGCGAGCTTCGGCACCATTCAGATTGCGCAGGCGCGCGGCGACATGGCCGTGCTTGCTGCGCGCGGGCGGCCCGTTCTGCGGGTCCACATCAAGAAGGACGGCAGCGGCATCGAAGCCTTGCGCGCAGCTGTCATCGCGGCAACCCAAAACTGAGGAATGAGCACATGCGTATAGCGATGATCGGCCTTGGCAGAATGGGAGCCAATATTGCGCGCCGTCTGATGCGCGGCGGTCACGAGATCGTCGCCTTCGATCGGAACCCGCCGCTGGTGGACATGCTGGCCGGCGAAGGCGCAACCGCTGCCGCTTCGCTTGAAGAGGTCGCAGCCAAACTGGAGGGCCCGCGCATCTTCTGGGTGATGCTGCCGGCTGGGCCGCCGACAGAGAGCACGATCGAGACGCTGATGGGCCTGGCCTCCCCAGGCGACATCATCATCGACGGCGGCAACAGCTTCTACAAGGACGACATCCGCCGGGCGAAGCTGTGCGCCATGAAAGGGCTCCACTATGTCGATGTGGGCACCTCGGGCGGTGTGTGGGGCCTTGACCGAGGCTATTGCATGATGATCGGAGGCGATGCCGCGACGCTCGACAGTCTCGATCCTCTCTTCGAGGCCATGGCACCAGGCTTTGGGACGATCGCACGCACACCGGATCGCGGCGGTCCCAACGAGGACACCCGTGCCGAGAAGGGGTATATCCATGCCGGTCCAGCCGGCTCGGGCCATTTCGTCAAGATGGTTCACAACGGCATCGAATACGGCTTGATGCAGGCCTATGCCGAGGGGTTCGACATCCTGAAGGGCAAGTCATCCGCCAAGCTGCCGGAAGACGAGCGCTTCGACCTCAACCTCACTGACATCGCCGAGGTCTGGCGCCGCGGCAGCGTGATTTCGTCGTGGTTGCTCGATCTGACCGCGACGGCGCTCGCCAAAGACCAAATGCTGGAGCAGTTCTCGGGCCAGGTCGCGGATTCCGGCGAGGGTCACTGGACGATCGAGGCGGCAATGGAGGAGGCGGTCCCTGCCTACGTGCTCTCAGCGGCACTGTTCGCGCGCTACCGCAGCCGGGTCGACACGACGTTCGGCGACAAGCTGCTCTCGGCGATGCGGTTCGGCTTCGGCGGCCATGTCGAGATGCCGCAATGAGCGATGCTCTGACTGCACCCTCTGCTACTTTCGTTATCTTCGGCGCATTTGGGGACCTCGCCCGCCGATTGCTGATACCCGCGCTCGTTAACCTCGCTCGGGCCGGCTTGCTGAATGAGGACATGGCGCTCGTCGGTGTCAGCCATCATGACAGCGACGACGAGCAGCTGCGCCAGGCGCTTGACGAATTCGTGAAGGACGATGCCAACTGGCCATGGCTCCGCAGTCGTATCCGCTATTTGAAGGGCGATTTCGCCGATTCGACTATGTATCAGGCTCTCGGCCGCCAACTTACCGGGAACGCGATCTTCTACCTCGCCACAGCGCCGGCCTTCTTCGGTACCGTCGTAAATCAGCTCGGCGATGAAGGGCTGCTCAACGAGACCGATGGTTTCCGCCGCGTCGTGATCGAAAAACCGTTCGGGACCGACCTTGCCTCTGCACAGGCGCTGAACCGGCAAATCCTTTCCCGCGCCAGCGAGTCCCAGATCTACCGGATCGATCATTTCCTTGGGAAGGAGACCGTGCAGAACATCATGGTCACACGCTTCGGCAACACCATGATGGAAGCCGTCTGGAACAACCGCTACGTCGATCATGTCCAAATAACGGCGGCCGAGGCGGTGACCGTCGGCACCCGCGGCAGCTTCTACGATGCCACCGGCGCATTGCGCGACATGGTTCCCAATCATCTCTTCCAGCTGCTGGCGCTGATAGCGATGGAGCCGCCGATCAGCTTCGATGCCGATGCGATCCGGACGGAGAAAGAGAAGGTCATTGCCGCCATCCGCCCGATCGACCCGACCGAGGCAATTCGCGGGCGCTATTGCTCCGGCGCCATCGCTGGCAAGGCCGTTTCCGCCTATCTCGATGAGCCCGACGTTGACCCTGCCAGCCGCACGGAGACCTTCGCCGCGCTCAAGTTGCACGTGGAGACGTGGCGGTGGTCGGGCGTGCCCTTCTATCTGCGCACCGGGAAGGCGCTGGCGACCCGTGATACCGAGATCGTCGTCCAATTCCGCGACGTGCCGCTGGCGCTTTTCCAGGAGACGGTGGTGGACCGGCTGCCCCCCAACCGTCTTGTGGTGCAAATTCAGCCCGACGAGGGCATCAGCCTTGAGTTTGTGGTCAAGCGGCCTGGGCTCGTCGTGAACACTGCGCCGGTCGCCATGGATTTCCGCTACCGGGACCATTTCGACGTGGGCCACCAGACCGGCTACGAAACTTTGCTCTATGACGTGCAATCGGGCGACCAGACGCTGTTTCAGCGTGCCGCGCAGATCGAAGGTGGCTGGCGCGCCGTGCAGCCGCTCCTCGATCTGTGGGCGCAAGGCACCCCCGAGGGATACGCCGCAGGCAGCGCCGGCCCCGAAAGTGCAGATGCGCTGATGCACCGCGCGCATCGACGCTGGCATCACCTTGGATGAGCGGCCCTATTCGCCTGATCGTCTCCGATATAGATGGCACGCTCCTCCGCCAGGACAAAAGCCTCTCCGACGGCGTGATCTCTGCGGTTGGAAGGGCCAGGACGGCTGGTATTGCGGTGAGCCTGATCAGTGCCCGCCCGCCCAGCGGCATGCTCTGGATCGCGAAACGGCTGGAGCTCACAGGCGTCATCGGTGCCTTCAACGGCGGCACGATCGTCCGGCCCGACGGGACTGTCGTTTCGGCAGATCAACTTGAGCCCGAATGCGCCGCGCGAGCACTCGCCCTGCTTGAGCACCCGGCCGTCACGCCGTGGCTGTTCTCGGGTGGCCTCTGGTATGCCCAAGCAACCGACGATGTGTATGTTCCACGCGAGCGGCGCGCGGCAAGCATCGAGCCGATAATCAAGGACGACTTCGCGGCATTGCTCGCTCATCCCGACAAGATCGTCGGCGTCAGCGGTGACCATGCATTGCTCGCGCGACTTGACGGCGAGATCGCGGCAGCGCTCGGACAGTTTGCGACTGTCGGCCGTTCGCAGCCTTACTATCTCGACATTACCGCTCCCCAGGCCAACAAGGGCGATGGCGTCGCCGCGCTGGCAGCCGCGATCGGCGTACCGCTCGCCAACGTTGCCGTGCTCGGCGACGAGCGTAATGACCTGCCGATGTTCGCGCGCGCCGGCCTCTCGATTGCGATGGGGCAGGGTCCCGATGCGGTCCGCTCCGCCGCTGACCAGGTGACCCTGTCGAACGAGGAGGACGGCGCTGCCCAAGCGATAGACAATATCATCCTGATGGAGGCTTCGAGATGATCGAGCCTGGCCAAGAGCGGATCCGCCGCGACATCTTGGAAAAGTTCATCGCGTTCGGAGGGCCGTCAAAGCCGGCTATCGTGCAGGCGATCCTCGATACAACCGTCGCACCGGTTACCGTCCGCCTGAAGAATATCGAACCCGATCGCTCGAGCGCCGCCTATCCGCCGAGCGACAGCACCCTGATTGGAGTCCACCGATGAAGCGCCTTATCGCCTTCGACCTTGACGGCACCCTGGCCGAGAGCAAACAGCCTATAGGCCAAGAAACGGCCGAGTTGCTTGCCAAGCTGCTTGATCTCGTCGGCGTCGCGGTGATCTCCGGTGGCGACTGGCCTCAGTTCGAAGCACAAGTCGTGTCGCGATTGCCCATCAGAGCTGACGTCCGTCAGTTATTCATCATGCCAACCACGGGCACCAAGCTCTACCGCTTCACGGATGCCTGGAAGCCGGTCTATGCTGATGTATTCGACCCCGACGAGCGCAGGCGCATTCTTCAGGCGTTTGAACTGGCCCCATGGGAAGTGGGCCTTCCGGACGAGAGGACATGGGGTGAGCGGATCGAGGACCGCGGGAGCCAGATTACTTTCTCTGGACTTGGACAGGAGGCGCCGCTCGACGCAAAGAAAGCGTGGGATCCCGACTTCGCCAAGCGCAAGGCACTGCAGGCAGCGCTTCGATCACGACTGCCCGAGCTGTCCGTCAACGTGGGGGGATCAACCTCCATCGACATTACTCGCCAAGGCATCGACAAGGCTTATGGAATGCGCCGTCTTTCCGAGGAATCCGGCATTCCGCAGTCGGCTATGCTGTTCATGGGAGACGCGATCTATCCCGGTGGCAACGATGATCCCGTTCGCACAGCCGGAATCGACGTAATCCCCGTGCGAGACGTGGCGGAGACCCGGACCGCGATGATGGCAATTCTCGCTTGCCTCAAACCCTGATCCGATTGCTATGGCATGGTATCCCCTGTGCACAGCCAACATCGCTAAACGACGCGCGGCCGCCCCGAATTGACGTTCGTCTTCCTTGAACGGCATCTACCGCTCGAACAGTCTGCAATTCCCAATCAGTTCGAGTGACCTACTCCATCACACTTAGGAGGTTATCAATCGAGGCCGTAGCAAAGGCAGTGAAGCTATCGGCCACCCCATAGGGTAGTAACATCGTTCGATCGTGAACGATCACACCGCAGCTATAGACGACGTTGGGTACGTACCCGTCCCTCTCGTGCGGGCTCGGGGCCAGTACCGGGCGCGGCGTGCGCGCCAGCAGCTTTGATGGGTCATTCTTGTCGAGCAGGCATGCGCCAATGCAATAGTTGCGGACCGTACCAACGCCGTGGGTCATCACTAACCAGCCTTCGTCAATCTCGATCGGCGACCCGCAATTGCCCATCTGGACGAATTCCCAAGGGAATTTTGGTGTAATGAGCTTTTCGCCACCTGCCCAGTTAAGCAGTTCGTCGGAGAAGTGAAGCCAGATGTTCTTGCTGTCCTGACGCCCAAGCATGGCGTATTTTCCCGCTATGCGGCGAGGGAAAAGGGCCATGCCCTTTCCACTCGAGGCCTGGCCGGTCAGGACGCGCATCTCGAACGATCTAAAATCGGCCGTGCTCAGCAATTCCGATCGCACTTGGCCACCGCCGAACGCTGTATATGTACCATGGTAGCTGATGCTGCCATCATCCTCGCAGAAGCGAACAAGGCGCGTATCCTCGATACCCTGCGTTTGGCTCGGCAGGACCGGGAAAAGCACTGTCTCCGAGATCGTGCGACTGCCGGCGCAACACAGGCGTGCTGCTATGCCCTCCCCTCTCCCGCATGTATCGATGAGGGGCGATACCGATGTCGGGCTGGGATCATCGACCAAAAGTGCGCCGCCAGGCGTCCAGGTGCCGGTGCGGAACGTCACGGAAGATACATGCCCCTCGCCGATGCCTCGCAGCGACATCACGAAACGAAGCGTGCCCTCGGGCAGACCCGACTGGTCGGGATGGAGCACGGCGCTTGGGTTGAACAAGGCGGCGGCCTCATATGCAAATTCTTCGCTGCAGTAGGCGCCTATTAATCGCCGCTGCTTGGCGTTGATACGATCGGCACCCGCGATCCCGCTGGCGACTTCGTTGAACCGGCGAAGCAACATCGCATCGACGTCGCGGTGGTTCTCGTCCAGGGATAGTGTGACGCCTTTCAGCTGACGCGCCAACTCAGCCTCATCGAGCGCCACGATCAGATCGACAGTCTCCTGGGTGCGGGACGTGCCGCCGTCGAAATCTCTGGGATAATTCGGCTCAAAAGGACGGACGACGGTGCGCGATGGATCGGGTCGAAGAACGCGATCATAGAAGTTTAGCTTTGCGCGTGCGGTCATGCTGGTCGGTCTCCATTCGAATAATCCGCGCAGATCAATAAAGGCGCGAGCGCCAATATCGCGAGCCCGTCCTGGGCCCGACATTCGCCCTCGGTGGATGGCACTGTCGCGTCGGTAGGGCATGGTGCCTTCGCGCCGAATTGGGATTGTTACGTAGCCATTTCAGTGCCGCGCGCAGCGCACCAGGGAAACGTGATGCCTGCGTTTGGCCTGCTCGATCGAATGCGCGATGTTCTAGCGGAATGCCTTGATCGCCGCGCTCAGATTGACCCTGGCAGATCGATCGTAGTGACTGACTGGCGGGATCTGCGCATCGATTCCGAGAAGCTGATAGACCGCCATTTGCGCGGCCCGCACCGAATATTCGACGGTGAAGACGACATCTTCGGGTATTTCGACGAACTGACTGACAAAGGCGAGATTCCGCGTCGTTTCGGGAACCGGGAACGGCCGTTCGCCTTTCGAGCGCGGCATGAACATGCTCGTAATATAGGGCATCCGGCAGGGGATGCAGTTTGCCGTTTCAAAGACTGTCATGTCGATATTGAGATGGCCACATAGCTCGATCAGAAGGTCCTCCCCACAGCAGGCTGACATCGCCTTTGGCACGAAATCGCCGATGCGATCGGGGTGCAGAGCATACCCCCAGAACACCCGGCTCGTCGCCGGCTGGTCGGGGAAATGCGGTTGATGCGCCAATACCACCGACATCAACCAGCTCGAATCCTTGAAGGTCACAAGTCCGCCCGTGCCCGCCACGTTTCCGGTGAAGGATTCCATATGGTCGAAGAAGCGCGTGTTTCCCTGCGTGACCGTGAACGATATCCAGCAAGATTCGGCGATCGAGCTATTGAAGGCGGCTGGGTTCCCAAAGCCGGGATGCTCCGCGGCGAGCTTCTCCCATAGGGCCCACCCGCCGCTGTCATGTTTCGTCCGATGCGGCGGCGCACTGGTCATGGATCCCAGGCTCGAGGCGTCGGTCATCGAACCGTTCTGAAAAAAGACGAGGTCTTCGGGTCCGACGTCAATGGCTTCGGCCGCTTCGCCGTGGCGCAGCAGGATGCGGCTGACCGCTGACTTGCCGCCGATCGGGGCGAGGACGAGGTCTGTGACCAATGTGTCCCTGGCGAAATGGACGCCCCGTTCTTCGAGCCAGGCGGCCAGAGGACGGACCAGGGAATCATATTGGTTGTAGACCGTGCGCTTTACGCCCGCGAGCGTTTCGATCCTCGAGAATTCCTTGATGAAACGATGGAGGTAGCGCCTGAATTCGACCGCGCTGTGCCATGGCTGAAAGGCGAAGGTCGTTGCCCACATATACCAGAATTTGGTCTCGAAAAATGAAGGCGAGAGCCAATCGGTAATCCGTGTGGCGCCCAATCGCTCTTCACTGGCGACGGAAAGGCTGAGCAATTCCAGCCGGTCGTTCATCGAGAAGCCCATCGAGGTCACGTCGAGGATGGCACAATCGCGGTCGATCAGGCGTGCCTTCGAATGCGATCGTACACGTTCGTTGAACGCGATCGTCTCCTCGAAGACGGTCAAGCCGGGATGTTCGAGCGAGGGGATCGTCTTGAACAGACCCCAGGTGCATTCGTAATTATCCGTTGTCAGCATCCGGCCGCCGCGCATCGAATAGCCATCCGATGCGCTGCCGGCGCCGTCGAGGCTGCCGCCAAGGATCGGAAGCATTTCATAGACGGTAATGTCGCTGCCCTTCAGGCCACCGTCGCGGATCAGGAAGGCCGCTGCGGCCAGGGAGCCGATGCCGCCGCCGACAAGATACGCTTTTCTACCGCTTGCCATGTTGTTCTCCACTGGCGCCAAGTGGCGCCATGATCGAAATGAGCCGGAGTCCCGGTCCGAGCGATGCCACTATGCCGGGGGCCGACGGCGCGGCGGTTCTCACCAAAAGATCGGACCTGCCGGGACGATGTGGGCGCACGCACGGGTGGTTGGGCACAGGCGGGGCACACCGTCAGAGCATTCGCTTGGTCAGTGGGCGCCGCCCTCGAAATCGATCACGATCCGCCCCTCGATTTCACCATGATGCATGCGCGCGAAAATATCGTTGATGTTCTCCAGCGTGTCCGTCGTGACGGTCGCGCGAACCTTGCCCTCAGCGGCAAAATCAAGCGCTTCCTGCAGATCGAGCCGCGTGCCGACGATGGAGCCACGAACAGTGATCCCGTTCAGGACCGTGTCGAAAATCGACAGCGGAAAGTCGCCTGGCGGAAGCCCGTTCAACGCCACCGTGCCTCCCCGCCTGACCATGCCGAGTGCTTGCTGGAATGCGATCGGCGACACTGCTGTGACAAGTGCGCCATGGGCGCCACCGATCTCCTTCTTGATGAATGCGGCAGGGTCGACGTTGCGCGCGTTGACGGTGAGATCCGCGCCCAGTCGCTCCGCGAGCGCGAGTTTGGCGTCGTCGATGTCGACGGCCACGACATTGAGCCCCATTGCCTTGGCATATTGCACGGCCATATGTCCGAGACCGCCGATGCCCGAGATCGCCACCCAATTACCGGGCCTCGTCTCGGTGACCTTCAGCCCCTTGTAGACCGTCACGCCGGCGCACAGGATCGGGGCGATGTCGATGAACCCGATATTGGCCGGCAGGTGACCGACATAATTGGGATCGGCAAGAACATATTCCGCAAAACTGCCATTCACCGAATAGCCGGTATTTTGCTGGGCCTCGCACAGGGTTTCCCATCCGCCGAGGCAATGAACGCAGTGCCCGCAGGCCGTGTAGAGCCAGGGGACGCCGACACGGTCGCCCTCTTTCACATAGGTCACGCCGCTACCTACCGCGACCACATGACCGACACCCTCATGGCCTGGGATGAAGGGCGGATTGGGCTTCACCGGCCAGTCTCCCTCGGCCGCATGAAGGTCGGTATGACAGACGCCGGTCGCCGCGATCTTCACCAGGATCTGGCCCGGGCCCGGCATCGTGACAGGCACTTCTTCGATCACCAGCGGTTGGCCGAATTCGCGTACGACCGCGGCCTTCATTGTCTTGTTCATAGTGGAGTTCCTTGCGGTGACGGCCGCGCGGGTTAGCCGCAGCCGGAGTGAGCCGGGTCAAAAAAGGCCGAGGGACGTCTCGTCGTAGCTGACCAACAGATTCTTGGTCTGCTGATAGTGGTCGAGCATCATCTTGTGGTTTTCGCGCCCGAATCCGGAGGCCTTGTAACCTCCGAATGCCGCGTGCGCCGGGTAGGCATGGTAGCAATTGGTCCACACCCGGCCCGCCTCGATCGCGCGGCCCAGCCGATAGGCATCATTGCCGCTGCGGGTCCACACGCCGGCGCCCAATCCATAGATGGTGTCGTTGGCGATCGAGATCGCCTCTTCGACCGTCTTGAACGGCGTCACCGACAGGACCGGCCCAAAAATCTCCTCCTGGAAAATCCGCATCTTGTTGTTGCCGACAAACACGGTGGGCTCGACGAAGAAGCCGTCGTCGAACTCGCCTCCCGGACGGGCGCGCTGTCCCCCCGTCAGGCACTCGGCGCCTTCCTGCTTGCCGATGTCGATATAGCCCAGGATCTTGTGAAGCTGATCCTCCGATGCCTGCGCGCCCATCTGCGTGAGCGGATCGAGCGGGTCGCCGACCCGGATCGCCCCGACGCGCGCGACCGCTCTTTCGACAAACCGATCGAAGATCGATTCATGGACGAGCGCGCGCGAGGGGCAGGTGCAGACCTCGCCCTTGTTGAACGCGAACAGGGCGAAGCCTTCCAGTGCCTTGTCGAGGAAACTGTCGTCCTCGTTCATGACGTCTGCCAGAAAGATGTTCGGGGACTTTCCGCCCAGCTCCATCGTCTGCGGGATCAGATGCTCGGCGGCATAGCCCATGATCTGCCGGCCGGTCGTCGTTTCGCCGGTGAAGGACACTTTCGCAATCCGCGGATTGGCCGCAATCGCGCGCCCGACCGACGCGCCGGGTCCGGTCACGATATTTACCACCCCAGGCGGCAGGATATCGGCGGTCAGCTCGGCGAACAGCAGCAGCGAAAGAGGTGTCTGCGAGGCCGGCTTGATGACGGTGCAGTTGCCGGCCGCCAGCGCCGGGGCGATCTTCCATGCCGCCATCAGCAGCGGGAAATTCCACGGGATGATCTGCCCGACGACGCCCAGCGGTTCCCTGAAATGGTAGGCGATCGTCTTGTCGTCGATTGTCGAGATCGCCCCTTCTTCTGCGCGGACGCAGCCGGCAAAATAGCGGAAGTGGTCGATGGCCAGCGGCACATCGGCGCCGCGCGTTTCGCGGATCGGCTTGCCGTTGTCCATGGTCTCGGCAAGCGCGAGCAGCTCGAGATTCTCCTCGAGCCGGTCGGCCACGCAATTGAGGATCTTTGCGCGCTCGGCAGGGGCCATGCGCGCCCAGCCCTCCTTCGCCCGGTGAGCAGCGTCCAGCGCTGCCTCCACATCCTCTGGCGAAGACTTGGCGATCTCGGCCAGCTGCCGGCCGTTGATCGGACTATGGTCTGTAAAATATTCCCCGCGAATGGGTTCCACCCATCGGCCGCCAATGAAGTTGCCGTAGCGTGACGGTGCGTGACCCTTCGCCCGGACGGTGTCGATCGCTTGCTGGAACATGAAACGTCTCCGCTACACATGGCCGGGCCCCCAGGTGTGCGGCACCGCGAACCCGATATTCTCCCTCGCAGGAGGGCTGAGTTGGGGTGTGCGAGCTGACGACTTTGCGAAATATTGGGATTGTTACGTAGCTGCTGGGCGACCAATCCGAGGGCGGGATGATGCGCCGCGGATCGGACGCTAGAAGCAGTGTATCGGGGCCGAACGCCGACACCGGCGTCAACGTCAGTAATAATCGGCGAGCGTCAGCCGCCGCACGATACCGGATCCGTCGACGAGCCTAACGTGCGTGCCGGCAGGGAGGAAGCGCCAGCGCCAAAGCTCCCCGCGCGTGTAGCTGGCATTGATTGGCCGACCGTCAATACGGACGATCTGATCGCCGATCGACCAGCCGCTCATCTCGGCCGGACTATGGGCCGCGACGTGGGCGACGGTCAGGGCCGAAGGCGAAACCGCCAAGCCGAAGCCTGAGCGGTCTTTCAGCATCGGAAGCCTGCGCTTTGGCGGCGCCGGGCGCAGCCACAGACTTTCCGCGGTGATATCCATGATCACATCGAATTGCGCGATAAGCGGCAATCCGATGCTGCCCACCGCGCTGTCGGATTGCCAATGATCCAGCCCCGCCACCGGCACCACGACAATGTGGGCTCCGCCGATAGCAACGTCGTCCAGGACAAAGGCGGTCACGATCTGAACCCCATCGAGGCTTCCCAACGCCGCGGTCGACCGGGCTTTGCCGGCGAGGAGATTCTGCGCGGCCACCAAGGCGGTGGACAGCATGAGCGCATTTGCACTCCCGAGATCGAAGATGAGCTGCACGGGGCTTCCGCCCCCGATAGACGCGGCGACCAGGAGCTCGCGACGTGTCCCATGCGTCAGAGGGAGGCGACGCCAGCCGCTCCCACCAGCAAAACTCCCCGTCTGCGCGAAGCCGATCCGATCCTGCGTGAAGTCGAGGGCGACACAGCGTCCGGCGAGGATGTCCTCACCCAGGACCAGATCGATCGGGCGGCCGAATGCCGACGATATTGCCGCAAGGTCGCTCACGATGGCGAACGGCAAGCGCCTACGATCGTCGGCGACGGTGAGGGCAACGTCGCTGATCTCGGTGACTTCGACGCGGCCGCCGGTGCCGCGAATGATACGTTTCCCGGATGGGGCGATGCCCAGCCTCTTCACCAGGCGCGTATTGATGATCGAAGCGGCGCTTCCGCTGTCCAGAATGGCGCGGACGGGACTACCGGCCACGTCTGCGGAGATCATCAGCGTATCGCCCATCGCTATCTCCGCAGGCGTCCACGCAAAGGAACCCCACCCTTCGCCTGTGTGGGTGAGAGCCGCCAGAGGGCCGGCAACGGACGAGGCGCCCACAAGCGACGCAGCCGACAGACCGCGGGCGAGAAGCGTTCGACGATCCATCGCGTCGTAATCGTCTCCGTCGTTTTCCAATCAGCCCTGCCTGCTTCTGGGAGACAGCCCGTACGACGATCAAAGCCGCACCGGGGGTCTCATCGCCCGGTATGATAGTTCGCATGCCGCGCCCGACGGCGGGCATCCGTAACAAAACGTATATTCCCCGAGCGGCACGAACGGCACTTCTGCCGACATCTTCAAACGGATCGAAATCTTGCGGTCCCCTTTCCAATTCTTCGAGGAGCCAAGTCATGCAGAATGTTTTCCGTCGCAAAGCTGGCCTGATCGTCCCCGCCATCGCTGCACTTGTCGCGCTCTCGGCGACACAGGCCTGGGCGGACGAGGCCCCGCCCGTACCGGCGAAACTCGTCAAGCACCAAAACCACCAGGCGCATCAGGCCCATCAGGGAGGGATGAAGCATGGCGCGAGGCAGATGCATGACGAGATGATGCATGACCATCAGATGGGGATGAACGCGTCGGGCGGCATGCAGATGGGATGTGGCGGTACGGCCCGGTGCAAGGACAAAATGCCGATGGCGCCCAAGGCAAAGCCGGACCAGGCACCGCCCGCCGCCAACATGCCCTCCGCGCCCATGGGCGACGACATGTAGGAAACGCGGAAGCGAAGGGCCGACAGCGTTGGCGAGACAGATGCGAGGGTCCGCCGGATACGGATGCCCCATTGGATCCTGACCCTGTGTGCCTTTCGCTTCTTCGGCCAGGTTTCATACGCCTGGCCCCGCCTACCGGGTCCGCCGTGCTACGAACATACATCCGCGTGGCAATCGGCACCGCGGCGTCACTTTAGGGCTGCTTCCGAAAGATCGAATTGATGCGGACTCCACTTCCCCCTTTCGCCGAGACGACCACCGGTCGCAGAGGCTTCGTGCAAGGTCTCTTGCTCGCGACAGCTCTTGCCACGCTGGGTTGGCCCGCCCATGCGTTCGCGGTGCCGGCGGTGACGACGCCGACCGTACTGAGCGGCACTGAACTCGATCTCGAAATCGGCCGGGTCACGGTCAATTATTCCGGAAAAGCCAGTGTCGCCACCGCCGTCAACGGGAGCGTGCCGGGGCCGCTGATCAGGCTGCGCGAAGGCGACGCTGTAACGATCAGGGTCAAGAACAACCTGGACGAAATGACCAGCATCCATTGGCACGGCCTGATTCTGCCGACGGAGATGGATGGCGTGCCAGGGATCAGCTTTGGTGGAATCGCGCCGGGCGAAACCTTTACCTACCGCTTCGTCGTGAAGCAGAGCGGCACCTTCTGGTACCATGCTCATACATTGGCGGAGCAGACGGGCCTCTACGGCCCGATGATCATCGAACCGAAGAGCGAACCGCCTCTCGCAGCCGACCGCGATTATACGATCATGCTCAGCGACTGGACGGACGAGGCTCCGCTTCAGGTCTATCTGAACCTGAAGAAGATGAGCGGCTATTATAATTTCGCGCAGCCGACCGTCGGCGATTTTGCGAGCGATGCCGGCAAGCTCGGGCTGAGCGGCGCTCTGTCGAAGCGGGCGATGTGGAACAAGGCGCGCATGAATCCGACCGATCTGAGCGACGTATCGGCCGCTACCTACACCTATCTCCTGAACGGCGCCCCCTCCGCCAGGCGCTGGACGGGAATTGCGAGGAAGGGCGAAAGGGTTCGCCTGCGCTTCATCGGTGCCGGAACCGCGACCTATTTCGACGTTCGGGTTCCCGGCCTGATGCTGACGGTCGTCGCCGCCGACGGGCAACCGGTCGAGCCGGTCGACGTAGACGAATTCCGGATCGGACCCGGTGAAACCTACGACGTCATCGCGACCATCGCGGACGACAGGGCCTATGCGATCTTCGCCCAGTCCATGGACCGCACCGGCTTTGTCCACGGCGTACTCGCGCCGCGTGACGACATGAGCGCGGACATTCCCCCGGTCGACCCCGGCTCCTGGCTCGATCCGATCGACATGATGGGTGGAATGGCTGGGATGGCCGGGATGGCCGGGATGGGACCAGCTGGGCAGGACCATGGCATGGTCGAGACGGCACCAAAAGCCCGCCATGCGCGTACCGAATATGGGGCCAATACAGATATGCGCGTCGATTTTCCGCGCACCAATCTCGATGATCCCGGCGTCGGGTTGCGGCGCAATGGGCGCCGGACCCTGACCTATGCGGATCTGAGGACAGCAGGGCCGGCAGCAGACCCTCGCGAACCGCAGCGGGAGATTGAACTTCATCTGACCGGCAACATGGAACGCTTCGTGTGGGCGTTCGACGGCGTGAAGCTCAATGACTCGAAACCCCTTCATTTTACGCCGAACGAACGGCTCAGGATCATCCTCGTCAACGACACGATGATGACCCACCCGATGCACCTGCACGGGATGTGGAGCGATTTGGAATCGCCCGACGGACGGTTCCAGGTCCGCAAGCACACCATTTCGGTGCAACCAGCCCAGCGCGTGGCTTTTCGCGTGACGGCCGACGCGATGGGCCGGTGGGCCTTTCACTGCCACCTCCTCTACCACATGGCCGCGGGCATGTTCCGCGAGGTGGTCGTGGCATGACAACCTCGCGCGCAACATGGTTGCTGGCCCTCACCGGGCTCGCGATGACCACCGTCGCCGGACCGGCGCTCAGCCAGCAGGTGAAGCCTGCGGTCAACGCCGAGGCGGCCGGCTCGAACGATCAGGCCATGTCGCCGGATATGCCGATGGGCGACCAGCAAAAGGATGGCAGCAGCGCGCCCCCAATGAATATGCCCGGCATGGACATGAGTGGCGGAAAACCCGGCGCCGATGCGCGCGACCCGGACGCTTATTCCGACGGCTATAAGAATTCGACGCTGCCCGGCTACGAGATGGCCGACAGAATTTCAGTGGCCAAGGTGCTCGTGGATGAGCTCGAGTTCCTCACGAACAAGCAAGGCCAGGGCATCAGCTGGTCGGGTCAGATTACCAATGGCCCGGACAACGACAAGCTCTTGCTGCGGAGCCAGGGCCTGAAACAGTCCGGCGAGCGGCTCGATCCGGAATCCTCGGTCGAGGCGTTCTGGTGGCACGGACAACGCCCGTTCTGGGGAACGATCCTTGGCGTGCGTCAGGACATCGGCCCGGGAGCCCATCGCTGGATCGCTGCGGGGATCGAGGGCCTGGCCCCCTACTGGTTCGATGTCCAGCTGACGGGCTATGTTGGAGACGATGGCCGTCTCGCGGCACGTCTGAAGGCATCCTATGACGTGCTGCTCACCAACCGCCTCATCCTCGTACCGCAGCTGGAATCGAACGCCTACAGCAAGGCGGCACCCGAGCGCGGGCTCGGCGGGGGCCTGAGCAACCTCGAACTTGGCTTGAGGATGCGCTACGAGATCCACCGGAAAATCGCTCCCTATGTCGGCTTTGTATGGGAGCGCTCCTTTGGCGAGACGGCGGATTTTCGCCGGCTCGCTGGCGAAAATCCCACCGAACGTCGGTTTGTGGCTGGCTTGCGTATCTGGTGGTGACGCCGGAGCTCACACACACCTTCTTAAGGCTTATCGAAAGGACCTAGTCATGCTTGATCGTCGCGCCGTCATCGGCTCCGGACTCTCCCTGGCGGTCGGCGGAATCGTCGCTTCAAACGCGGCGATGGCGGCTCCCAAACGCAGCGGGGCGATGATGACGCTCGACGAGTGCGTCGATAGCTGTGTCGCATCGCACCGCATGTGCCTGGAAACTGCGCGATACTGCACCGAGCAGGGCAGTTCGGCTCATATCGAGGCGTCGCACATCGCTTTGCTTCTCGACTGTGCGGAGCTCTGCCAGACGACGGCCAATTCCATGCTTCGCCGGTCGCCGCAGCATGCCCTGCTGTGCGACGCCTGTGCCCGGATGTGCGAAGCCTGTGCGCGCGATTGCGCGAAGATCGCCGGCGACGCTCGCATGCAGACTTGTGCCCAGACCTGCCGGGACTGCGCGGCCAGCTGCAAGGAAATGGCCAGTATGGGAATGTGATCTGGCCGGTCACCACTTGCCTCCGGATCCGCACCCGACGTTCATTCCGCAAGCCACGCGACGGGCCAATCAGCCGCGGGCACGGTCGTGCCAGATTTCCGCTGCGGACCGCATGTTTGCCGCCCCCAGGCCACCCGTCTGAGCCAGCAACAACTTCCCGGCGCTTTGCGTCCTGGCGCAACAGCATCTGGCATATCCGTCCCGCACTCATAGGGCGCCGCATCCGAGCCGGGACAAGCACGAGAAGCATTCGTATATTTCCGTAGAGACCCGGCGCGACCCAATTGCGACTTTCAATGCATGGAGGCGGTCATGAACGAGTGCGATATTCCTTACTTGCTACGGCGCGTGCGCGCCCACCGGTCACAGGCAGCGGCGGCGAATTGCCCCGAGGCGCGCTTGATCCACCGACGCTTCGTCGAGAATTATCAGCATTTGCTGGTGGGAATACGGCGGGACCAACTTCGTGAGCGAGGCGACCGGGGAAGCCCGCCTTGTGCTGAACGCGCCTGCCTTTGCGAAGGGCAAGACCCGGAAATGGCCCAGAGCCGTCGCGCAACATCCGCAACCGCCGCAGCGGGCGAACGTGGAGAAAACGGGGCGGTCCCAGCCATTCGGTACAAGCCGGCCAGCGTACTGGTCGATCACGACCTGACCGCCCTTGGCCGACAGAGCGTTCCTGAAGCCCCTCAGCTTTTCAACGCGAACGTAACTGTCGCGACGACCAGTGCTGCGACGGCGGCACGCCAACGCATCAACCCTGCCGACCGCCAGGCTCAAGCGATGGCGATTGACGCCACAGCTTGAACGGCGCCATTGAGGTTGCCGCTGGATAGGCTCTGATGGACTGGACCAACGCCACGCCGCTCGCTGCCTTGACGGGCGGAATATTGATCGGATTGGCGTGCGCGATCATGTTGCTCGGCCTCGGCCGGATAGCGGGCGTGAGCGGCCTCGCCGCGCGTGCCTTCGCCCTCTCACAGACTGGCCCGCCCTGGAGAATCGCTGCGGCTTTCATTGTCGGCCTGCCGACCGGAGCGGGGATCGTGAACCTGATCTCAGGTCCGGTAATTGCCCGTTTTCCATCCTCGCCGGCGGTGGTCCTGATCGGCGGGCTGCTGGTCGGCTTCGGTACCCGGATGGGCAGCGGCTGTACCAGCGGCCACGGCGTGTGTGGCCTCTCCCGCCTGTCACCGCGATCGATCGTAGCAACTTTGAGCTTCATGAGCTTTGGCTTCGCGACCGTCGCGGTGATGCGCGTGCTAGGCGTTTCATGGTGAGGGTCCGCATCCCTATCGCACTCATTGCCGGGCTCCTGTTTGGCGCAGGACTCGCCTGTTCCGGCATGTCAGATCCGACCCGCGTGCGTGCCTTCCTCGATCTGTCCGGAGGCCGCTGGGACCCTACGCTTGCTTTCGTGATGGGAGGCGCCATCGCCCCGATGACCTTGGCCTGGGTGATCCGGCGGCGGATGGAGACGCCCCTTGCCGACAGCCGCTTCTCGCTGCCGGATACCCTCGAGATCACCGCGCGCCTGATCGGCGGTAGCGCAATCTTCGGGATCGGCTGGGGAATTGCCGGCCTCTGCCCCGGTCCTGCGATTGCGGACCTTGCCATCCGCCCGACGCTTGCCGCGCCCTTCGTGATCGCGATGCTGGTAGGGTTCGCGGTGCACCGCTTCATCGATCGCCCGAAAATCTGGATCGGAGCCGGCCCTTTGATATACTTTGACGACGGAGCGAACGAGAAGCGCCTCAATCTTTCAACCGTAACGTCATCGCCGTGACCGCCAACGCGGCGGCAGCAGCAAGCCACAGCATCAAATGCTCCGACGCGCTTGCCCATCCAGTGGCGATCGACGCCGCAGCCTGGCTGGCGCTCACCGCCGCGTACTGGAGCGCAAGGCCCGAACCCTGCGTACCAGGGGACACTTTCGACGTAAGATAATTGGTGAGCAGCTTCAGCGTCGCTGTGCTCCAGCCGGCGAGCAGAAATACAGGCACGAGCACCCACAGGGTCCGGGCGAAGACGGCAATGATCAATGCGGCGGCCAGCCCGGCGAGCATTGGCCGCAACAGCCAGCCCGCGCCGACCGTGACTCTGCGCCCTGTGAACGGAACGAGCTGCGCCACCAGCATCGCTGCACCGCACAGAGCGAACAGCATCGAGACATTCTCGCGGGAAAGGTTCCGCGCGCCCGATCCAAGCGACAACGTCAGATGCAGAACGGTGAGGCACCCGGACGCAATGGCCGAGATCAGGAGCAGCGGGACAAGCGCCTCACGCGCTTTTGGGCGTGGAACGCTGCCGACCGCACCAGCGGCACTTTCCCGTGAAACCAGAAGAAGACCGGGCATGGCGATCGCGCTCAATGCCGCTGGCGCCAGAAATGGCGACGTTGCTCCGAGCGCCACCGAAATTTCTCCAAGGAGCGGGCCGGTCAGGTCGCCTGCGAAGACCAGGGCATTCAGCCAGGTGAACTGGCGCGCTCGCCGAACCAGATCTGGTGAACGATCGGCGACCATCGCAAACGCCGTCGGCACGACGGCCGCCGCAAACACGCCATTGAGGAACCGCAAAACATAGAGTCGCTCGAATCCGGCCGCAGAATACAACGCCATTGTCAGGCTGAAGCCCAACAGCCCCACGACCAGGATCGGCCACCGTTTCCACCGGTCGGAGACCCAGCCCCATAACGGCGCCGACAGACACCCTGCGATCTGGGAAACCGTGACCAGGGCGACGACAAGATGCCCTCTCGCGAGGCCACTCGCGCCCGGAGACATTTGACCCACCATTTCTGGCAGGAATGGCAGGACAACGCTATTGCCCAGAGCAACCGCCGTGGCCGCGAAGAGAAGAACGACGAAGCCAAGTTCGCCTCGATCGCGCGCCGCTTCGATGACCGTGGCGGGCGAGCTCGCCTCCATATGCTACGACCCGGCCATCAGTACCCGGATCGCACTGGCCCCCCCCTTGCAGTCACCAGAGCCGGGCGCGGCCGCGAATAAGATAGCGCGCATATCCACCATCAGAAGGCGGCGGAGAAAATTCCATGTGGGACCAGCGCCAGCCCCGGGAAGGCGTGAGGATGTCACAGAGGATCCGGTCACGGCACGATATTCCATTGCCCTAGCAGTGATCGCTGCCAGCTCTCCGCCCGGCGGAGATTACTTCGCCGATGGTCTGTACCAGCACACCATCGCGCAGCGGTTTCTCGAGCACCGCGGCAAAGCCCGCTTCGCGCGCGCTTTCGGCGAGCGTGTCGGCGTAATGCGCCGTGATTAGAATCGCCGGCCCGCACCAGCCCGCGGACCGAAGCTGCCTCAGGATCGAAATCCCATCGATGTCCGGCATAAGATAGTCGACCACGAGGCAATCGCCGGATTGCATCTGAGGATCGAGCAGCAAGGCGGTGCCACTGGCATAGGCCAGGACGCCAAAGCCGCGCGATCGCAACAAGAGATGAAGGGACCTGCGTACCGAGGCATCGTCGTCCGACAACAGGATCAGGGCCGCTTTCTCGCTCGCTTGGTGATCGATAACGCCCATGACCGACGATGCTGCCTCTTAGCCGATCCACCCTCGGATCCTCGGCATGCATCGCAAATGAACAGGAGGCCGTCGCTACGTAGTGATCCCAAGCTCAGGGTTCTGGCAAATCGCCCAATCCGGCGGCAAATGCTATCCTGAGCGCATCCGACAGGCTGTGCACTTCGAGCTTGGTCATGAGGTTTGCGCGGTGCACTTCCACCGTTCGAGTCGATATGTCGAGGTCATAGGCGATCGTCTTGTTGGGAAACCCGTTGGCCAGGCCGATGAGAACCTCTCGTTCGCGAGGCGTGAGCACCGCGACCCGCACCCTCGCCTCGGCTTCGCGAAGCGACCGCGCGTCGGACTTATCGAGCCTCGAGAAAGCCACGCCGATCGAGGCCAGGAGCGCGCTCTTCTCGAACGGCTTCTCCAGGAAATCGACCGCCCCCGCCTTCATGACGCGCACCGCGATCCCGACATCGCCGTGCCCGGTCAAAACGATCACCGGCATGGTGATACCGCGCTCGGCAAGCACCTCCTGGACCTCGAGTCCGTCCATGCCGGGCATGCGAACGTCGAGCAGAATACATCCCGGCTCAGCGGTCTTTACGGCTTTCAGAAACGCAATGCCGGAGGCGTAGGTCTGCACGGCAAATCCCGATGTCTTCAGCATGAAGCCGGCCGACTTGCGGATGGATTCTTCGTCATCAACCAAATGGACAGTACGTTTAGGCGTCATGCTCATCCTCCGGGCGGGCCTGCATCAGCGTGAAATGAAAAGCAGCACCTCCGTTTGGGGCACCCTCGGTCCAGATCCGGCCGCCATGGGCTTCGATGATCGTTCGACAGATCGAAAGGCCAAGGCCCATGCCGTCGGTCTTGCTGCTTACAAAGGCTTCGAAAAGTTGGGGCGCGACCTGCTCGGATATGCCGGGGCCCGTGTCCGCCACCGACACCTGAACCATCCCCTTCGGCCGCCGCCGTGTCGTGATCGTCAGGTCGCGAATGGCGACCTGCGCCATCGCCTCGACCGCATTGCGGATCAGATTCACGAGAACTTGCTGGACCTGTATGCGATCGGCGAGCACCGGCGAGGCCGCCGGATCAAAATCGAAAAAGCTGCGAACGCCTCGTTCACGGGCACCGACAAGGCCGAGAGCAGAGGCTTCCTCAATCAGCCGCGGCAAATCCTCGATCCGCTTCTCGGTCTCCCCTCGCGCCACGAAATCACGAAGTCTTCGGACGATATGCCCCGCGCGGTGGGATTCCTTAGCTGCCTCGTCGAGCGCGTCGCGCACGATCGCGACGGTCTCGGCATCGGGATCGACAAGCAGGTCGCGCGTCGTTTCCAGATAATTGGCGATCGCGGTAAGCGGCTGGTTCAACTCATGGGCCAGCGTCGACGCCATCGTGCCCATCGCGCTGAGGCGCGAGACGTGGATCAATTCGGCCTGCAGTTCCTTGAGCTGCAGTTCGTTGCGGTCGCTTTCTGTCAGGTCGCGAATGAAGCCCGTGAAGACACGATACCCACGGTGACCGGCCTCTCCGATCGAGAGTTCCATCGGAAAGGTGGTACCGTCGCTCCGCTGGCCAACGACGATCCTGCCAATACCGATGATCCGCCGTTCGCC
The DNA here is from genome assembly GCF_000241465.1 of Sphingomonas echinoides ATCC 14820. GTDB lineage: Bacteria > Pseudomonadota > Alphaproteobacteria > Sphingomonadales > Sphingomonadaceae > Sphingomonas > Sphingomonas echinoides. Next base: position 2,204,366 of record NZ_JH584235.1, on the reverse strand, counting down.
GGTGGACAGATATCGGCCGATATAGGAATCGTGCCGTTCCCGGTCGGGTGACGGCATCAGGCTGCTCACATTGGCGCCGAGTACGTCCGCTTCCGAATATCCGAACAAGCGCTCGGCCGCGGCACTGAACGAGGTTATCAGCCCGCGCTCATCGATAATGACCATGGCATCGGGCACGGTGTCCAGGATCGACTGGAGATGCTGCTCGCGCGCAACGATCGCTTCCTTGGTCGCGGCTTCATCGGTGGTGTCGCGCAGGATCTTGCCATAGCCGCTCAGCTGGCCGGTTTCATCCCGGAGCGCCGTCGTCGTCAGATGTGCGAGAAACTCTGACCCGTTTTTCCGGACGCGCCACGACTCCTGCTCGACCCTGCCAAGCTGCTCGACCTGCGCGAGGTGCCTGTCCGCAACGCCCGCCGCGACATCTTCCGCGCAATACAGGAACGAATGGTGTTTCCCGATCGCGTCGGAGCTGGCCCATCCCGTAATGTCTTCACAGCCCTTGTTCCAGACTGTTACGAGGCCCCCAAGGTCAAGCGCATAAACGGCGTAATTTGGTGCGCTCTCCACAACCTGGAGGATCGTGCCCGAAGCAGCATCATGCCGATTTGCCTTGTCGCCCTCAATCATGCCCCCGTCCATCTCCTCGTCATCCACAGTCAAACAAGGTTGGAATGGATTTGCGGACAGGCGCCGACAGGCGTCGGAGGCAGGGTTTCTGCCATCGTTCCCGCCATGCACCCGGCGAGCGAAAATCGGCGTTGGCTTTCGAAACGAGACATCAAGCGTGGCTCCCCATAACCCTATACGCAGGAGCAGCGGTTACCCCTCACGCTCCGTTTCCAGTCCTTCGATGGACCGGACATCGTCCGGATGGCCGTTGTGGACCTTGGACCATAGTCCAGGGTCAAGCGGTATCGACGAGCCGGGCGCGTTCATGATGACACGCGGATAGCGTTGAATGCGGGTGGGAGGGCCGGTCGCTGTCGATCGAGGGGCAAGAAAACGTGGCGTTGGCTGCCGCGATGAGCTGCACCCGCTGTTCGCTGGTCTTCTGCGAGTTTCCGGACGGGATCAGGCGACCGTGAATTGCCCCATCATGCCTTCATCCTCATGTTCCAGGATATGGCAATGATACATAAAAGGTGCTTTCGTCGCCGGCTGGTCGAACCGGACCAACAGTTCCACCGCCTCCTTCACGACGATCGTATCGCGAGGCCCCTGATCGAGAACGTCCGGGTCGTCGCCATCGCGGCGTAGCACATCGAAATGCACGCCATGGATATGGAAGGGATGTGGCATCTTCCGCCCGGAGACTTTCCATATCTCGACGTCCCCGAGGCGGACTTCCTCATCGATGCGGCCAATGTCGAACGACCTGTCGTTGATCGTGAGGGCGTCGCCATCGCTGCCCATCATCCCCTCCCCTTCCGTCGACATATTGAGCACGAAGCGCCGGCGCGTTACGGCCGCATCGGGATCTGGCACGGTGCGTGCTGCCAGGAGCGTTGGGACAGGGGCTGCGGCCCGCCCGCCCAAGCCTGGGCGCGGCGAGAAGGCCAGCACCGTCTCCGTCGTTGAAGCGTCGTCTTCATCGTCGTGATGGCCGCCCATCATGCCCATGCCTCCCATCATTCCCATCATCGACGCGTTCGCATCTTGGCCGGTGACCAGGGAGACCGGCTGGCCGTCGGCGAAGCTGACCAGTATCTCTGCACGCTGACCCGGCGCCAGGGTGATGGCCTGCAGTTCAACGGACCTCGCCAGGAGACCGCCCTCGGTGCCGATCCAATGAAACGTCCGATCATCGCTGAACGAAAGCTCATAGATGCGGGCGTTCGAACCGTTCACGAGCCGCAGCCGCACCAGACCGTTCGGAACGTCGGCGCGAGGCGTGGGTGCGCCGTTGACCAGGATGGTGTTGCCGCGGCGGCCCTGCGACGCAATCATCATGCCGGTCGGCATGACCAGACGGCCGTCCTCGAATTGCCGATCCTGGATCAGTACCGGGAGATCATCCACGCCATAGTCCGATGGCAGGCCAAGCCCCTGCTCTTCCTCGTCCGTCACGACCAGCATGCCCGCCAGCCCGGAATAGACTTGCTCGCCCGTCAAACCATGCGCGTGCGAATGATAGAAGAGGGTCGCCGCCGGCTGGCGGATCGGTAGCGTAGGACGCCAGGTCGCACCGGATGCGATCAGCTGGTGCGGGCTGCCATCCAGTTCTCCCGGCACCAGCAGCCCGTGCCAGTGAACCGTCGTATCGGCCGACAGGCTATTGCGGACGGCCATCGTCACATCGTCGCCGCGATGAACCCGCAGCGTCGGGCCGAGATAGCTGCCATTATATCCGAGCGTGGTGCTTCGCCGGCCCGGGAAGAACGCGGTCTCGCCCTTTTGTGCCTGCAGGCTGATCAGCTGGCCCTGTTGGCGCGCATCGATCAGGCGCGGGATCGGAAGCGTCCCGGCACGCTCGGGCGACGCGAATTTTCGGGTACACGCCGCCGCCAGGAGCAGGCCCCCGCCCGCCAGCAATGTCCGCCGGTCCAATAACGTCATGGCCGCCTCTTGGTTAGCGCGTAGCGCCGGTTTGCAAAATGAGCATTCAGCGCGCCACCAGCTTATCGATCATCGGACAGGCTCGCCGGCCGTTGCCCCGGCATTGTCCGGCGACATCGAGCAGCGCCACGCGCATCGCCTCGATGCTGCCGGCGCAACCATGAATGGGGAAGACCGCTCGCAACATGCGTATTGATACGGATGGCAGTGCCGCAAACGTATGCAAGGCAGTCACGTCGCCACCGGCGTCATCTCAGCCACCCTTACTCCGATACCGTCCGGGTTCGGCCGCGTGCGCGTGCTCCGGCCGCCAGCTCAACCACCTCGGCGGTGATTTCCTCCTGACGCGTCAGTCGTTCCTCACGTTCAAGTGCCTGGAGTCCACCCCGATCATTGTATCCTTTGACACGGTTGCCGTCCTTTCCGCTCAGTGGTCCTAACTCCACTATCCTGGCACATCTCGATGCCGTCTGGGGAGGGCGGCAACCACCCCATCTCGTTTGACCGCTGACCACCCATCACTCGCCGCCTTTCGTGAGGGTCCGCGAGCTGTCCTAATCTGCCGCCCTCAACAAGACCGGGTTCCGGCGGCGCTTACGACCGGATCGCGTAGGATGCGAAGTCGGATAACCGCAGAGGGCGTATCAGAGCCCCGCCATTGGTATGCGGATTGGGACTCATCTGTCTGTCGCCAGCCATCGCAACGGCTGCAATTTCAGGCCGAAGCCGACTGCGATCGTCGAACAGCTCGGCATAAATCGCACGCCATGCACCGTTGACACAGCGGTAGAGCTTCGTACCAGTGGTCGGCATCAGCCACAGCCGCTCGCGCACGGCGCCGATCGGCAAGCGCGAGGCGACTTGCCGATCGAATTGGGGTCAGTCGCCGCCCGAGATCACCGCAACATCGACCACGGCCAGCAGACGCGCGAACGTCGCCCCCATTTCAGCCGATAAAGGGCGCTTGCTCTCCGCAAGCGTCCCGTCGAGGTCGAACACGATCAGCCATTTCATGCTGCGTTGAGCGCCGGATCGCGGTAGGCGAGCAGCCGCAGAGCGTTGAACACGACCAGCAGCGTCGAGCCTTCATGCATCGCGACCGCCGGGCCGATGCCCAGGCCGAGGATTGTCGCCGGCACGAGGAACGCGACGACGCCGAGGCTGACGAACACATTCTGCCGGATGATGCCGCGGGTGTGGCGGCTCAGCCCCACCGCGAAGGGCAGATGCGCGAGATCGTCAGCCATCAGCGCGACGTCGGCTGTTTCCAGCGCCACGTCCGAGCCCGCAGCGCCCATTGCGATGCCGACGGTCGCCGACGCCATCGCCGGCGCGTCGTTGACGCCATCGCCAACCATCGCAACTTTGTCCTCGCCAGCGAGCTTCTTGATCGAGGCAACCTTGTCCTCCGGCATCAGGTCGCCCCATGCCTCGTCGAGCCCGACATCCTTGGCGATGGCGTCCGCCACCTTCTGATGATCGCCCGAGATCATGATCATCCGGGTGATGCCCATCTCGCGCAGCCGCTTGAGCGCGACCTTGGCCGCTTCGCGCGGCGTATCCATCAGCCCGATCGCGCCGATGTCCTTGTCGCCTTTGCGCACCACCATCGTCGTGCGCCCGCCCTCGCGCAGGGTGGCGATGGCGTCGGTCGCGGCCGCGTTCAGCGTGGGGATACCCTCCTTGCCGAACATCTCGGCCTTGCCGATCCATACCGTCTCGCCGTCGACGGTCGCGGTGACGCCGCGTCCGGTCAGGCTCTTGAGGTCGGTCGCGGTCGGCAGCTCGCGCCCGCCCAACCGCTCGCGTCCATCCTTCACAATCGCCTGTGCCAGCGGGTGATCGCTCAACCCCTCAACCGCGATGGCGAGCGCCAACAGATCCTCTTCGCTCGCGCCGTCGACGGGGACGACATCGGTGATGCGCGGCCGGCCTTCCGTCAGTGTCCCCGTCTTGTCGAAGGCGATCGCCTTTAGCGAGCCGAGGTTTTCGAGCGGTGCGCCGCCCTTTACCAGCACGCCGCCACGGGCGGCCCGCGCGACGCCGGACAGCACCGCGCTGGGTGTAGCGATCGCTAGCGCGCAGGGGCTGGCCGCGACCAGCACCGCCATCGCGCGATAGAAGCTGTCGCGGAACGGCTCGTCGACCACGACCCACGCGAACAGCAGGATGAACGAGAGCGCCAGGACCGCCGGCACGAAGACGCGCTCGAACCGATCGGTGAAGCGCTGCGTTGGGGACTTCTGCGTCTCCGCTTCGCTCACCATCTTCACGACCTTGGCGAGCGCGCTTTCGTTGGAACGCCGCGTCACTTCGATCTCGATCGCCGCACCGCCATTGATCGTGCCGGCGAACACCCGCGACGTCGCCTCGACCGCATCGGGCTTCGCGCGCGCCGCCTCGACATCGGCGACCGGCTCCTTGTCGACCGGAATGCTCTCGCCGGTGACGGGGGCCTGGTTGATCGCGCTCGACCCCTTGATGACGAAGCCGTCGGCGGGCAGGCGTTCGTTGGGGCGCACGACCACGATGTCGCCGACCACCAGCTCCTCGACCGGGATCTCCGTCGTCTGCCCGTCACGGCGCACCGTCGCCTTGTCGGGCGCGAGTTCGGCCAGCGCCTCGATCGCGCGCTTGGCGCGACCCATCGCATAATGCTCGAGCGCATGGCCGAGGCTGAACAGGAACAGCAGCAGCGCGCCTTCCGCCCAGGCGCCGAGCGCCGCGGCGCCGGCGGCCGCGACGAGCATCAGCGTATCGATCTCGAATTTCTTGAGCTTCAGATTGTCGATCGCCTCGCGCAGCGTGAAGAAGCCGCCGAACACATAGGCGCCGACATAGAAAGCGGTCGGCAGCCAGTCGGGCGCGCCCGCGACCAGCTTCTCGATCGCGAAGCCGATCGCCAGCAGCGCGCCGCATGCCAGCGCGAAGATCAGCTCGGTATTAGGGCCGAGGAAATTGGCGTGGGCATGGTCGTGGCGATCCCCCGGCCCATGCTTATCCGCGCCTTCGCCGTGATCGTGCCCGGCATGGTCGCCGGAGTTGTGATCGTGTCCGGCATGATCACCGGCCTGATCGGAGCCAGTCCGCTTGCCGGGTTTGACCTTGAGCCTGCCCAGTGCCGCGAGGATCGCCGCTTCGTCGACGCGTTCTTTGTCATATTCGACACGGACGCTGCCCGAGGCGCTGGCATCGGCCTGCAATACGCCGGGCACCTGGGACAGGGTTTCCCCGACGGTACGGGCGCGGCGTTCGTGGCCGATCCCTTCGACCTGCCATGTCACATGACCGTATCGCCCGCTGATCTCGGCGCCTGCCGCCCGCACCATGTCGCGCACGCGTGACAGCGGCAGCGCTTCGCCGTCGAAATGGATGCAGAGCTTTGCCGCCGTATCGCCGTCGGCGGGCAGGACATGCGCGCGCTCGACGCCGCGCTTGGCGCTCAACGTCGAGACGAGGCGCCCGACACAGGCATCGGCCGCGTCGGGAACCTCGGGCAGAAGGACGGGAATATCGAGTTCGAGCTTTTCGGTCATCACGCCGTCTCCGCGTTGGTCTTGGTTTCTGCGCGCGCATCACGCAGGATTTCGATGCCGCCCTTGATCGCGATAAGGGCGGTAGCCAGGCCGACCAGTAGATCGGGCCAATTCGTTCCCAGCCAGAGCACCAACGCCCCAGCAATCAGGATGCCGCCGTTAGAGATGAAGTCGTTGAAGCTGAACGTGGTCGCGGCGCGTAGATTAACATCGGGCTGCTTGAGCCGTTGCAGCAGTCGCAGACAGATATAGTTCACGACGCCGGCAATCGCCGACATCACCATCATTGTCGGCCCGATCGGGTCGCTGCCCTGGATATAGCGGCGGCCGACGTCAATCAGGATGCCGCCGGCGAAGATCAGCAGCATGACGCCGGACACTGTTGCAGCCCGCGTCTTCCAAGCGCGTCCCTGACTCAGGGCAATCAGGCTGAGGGCATAGACCGCGGTGTCGGAGAGGTTGTCGACGCCATTGGCGATAAGCGCGCTGGAATCGCCGATCAGGCCGGTCACGAAGAAGCCCGCGGCGATCACTACGTTGAGCAGCAGCACGATCCAGAGCGTGCGGCGCTCGACTGAAACCTGCCCATCCGGGGAAGCCGTCATACCATGATTTCCTCGATCAGCAGGAGGACGAGGAAGCCGACGAAGAACATCGCGCTAATAAGCGGCGAGTCCGGCTTCTCGTGCGCTTCGACCAGCAGCTCTTCGGTGACGAGATAGAGTAGCGCCATAAGACCGAAGCTCAGGAAGCCGGTGATCCATATCGGCGTCAGCAACGCCACCGGCTGTGCGATCAGCGCGCCGATCGGCACCAGCACCGCCAGCGCGCAGGTCAGGCCGATCGCTTTCATCTTGCGATACCGGCCTGCCAGATCGTTGGTGAGGGTCAGGGCCAGGAACAGCACTTCGAGGGTCAGCGCGACGGCCAGCAAAGAACCCGCCTTCTCGCCGGCGATAAAGGCGAGGCCGAGAACAAGGCCGTCTATCGCCAGATCAAGACCGATCGCGGCGAGCAGCGCGACCGGCCCCCTGAACCGGCTTTCCGCCGCCTTCAGGCCGAGCATCACAGCGACGCCCAGCGCTCCGCCGATCAACGTTGCGGTCGGAGAACTGCCGTGCATCACCAGCGGCAGGATCTCCGTCGCAGCGGCGGCGAACACCACGCCGGCCGCGAGGTGCTGCATGGCCGCGACCAGCTTCTCGCCGGGCGTGCGCCATCCGGCGACTAGCGCGCCGATCATGATCGCGATCATGGGGATCAAGGAGAATTTGAGCGCTGCCATCGTCAGCGCCCCTCTGGGCCGGGTGAATTGGTCACAAGCTCGTTGCCTTCCTGCACAGGACCGGATGCTTGTCCGCTTCCTCGATTTTGATTTCGCTGCCCGAGAAGGTCGCGCTCATCGTGTCGCCGACATATTGGAGGCCGGGTGCCGGCGCGGTCAGGACGATCGGCGCCGCGTTCGCATCGCGGCGCAGCTCGAGCGCCAAGCCCTCATCCTTGAAGTCGACGAGGAGCGGGCGATTGTCCTCGCACCGATAGGGGTGACGACCGCGGGTTCCGCTCGCATCCCCGCTGTCGCCGGCGTGGATTTCCTGTTCGGTCGGCGGCCCTTTGCGAGGCTGTTCGGAACAACCCGATAACGTCAGCACAACGCATATGCCGGCGATTCCAATCCGAAATCGCGTCATGTGTGTCGCCGGGCACATCCTGATACTCATAAAAGCCATTGAGCAGCTCCGATGACGCCGGCGATCGTGACGATGACGCCAACCAGGATCAGCTTTTCACGGCGCGGATCGGCGACGTTTCGTATTCGCGCCGCGACCTGCCAGGCAGGGCGCACCGGGACGCGCCAAGACCCGGACGCGATCCGGTCCAGCTCGGTATCCGAAAGGCGGAAAAACGATTTCACGTCAGTCCGAGAGCGTCCCGTGAGACCCGTCACGCGAAAAACCGGGTCGGCCCAAGCCAGTTCGATGGCGCTTGGATTCGCGGCCATCGGTGAGATGTCGTCGCCCGCTGCCCATGACGGACGCAGCAGCGCGATAAGCCGGTGCGGATCGCGTTCGAGCAGAGAAGCCCAGCGCACCAAGCGTGAACGACGGTCGCCGCTCGGGAGCGCGGACACCGGCTCGGATTGCCCACCACTCTTCGGCACTCGCCATTTCATGCGCGTGTCTGCGGGACGATTGTGCCTCATTGCCGGTCAACCGGCTCGACGTGATCTTGGGAGGCACGCTTCAGCGGATGAGAAAAGCGCAACGTCAGGAAGGTCGTCAAGCTGAGAACCGCCGCGATGTCGTAGAGACCATAGCCGACTGCGGCCCCCAGCGCTCCGGTCGCCCATAGGCTTGCAGCGGTAGCGGTCCCGGAAGCCTTTCCGCCATGCTTCAAAATGGCGCCACCGCCGATGAACCCGACGCCTGTGATCAATCCTTCGAGCAGACGTGCTTGGGCAGGAGACGTGCGACCGAGAATGGCGATAGCGACAAGCACGAACCCGCAACTGGCGATGGCGACCAACGGAAAGGTTCGGATGCCAGCGCTGCGTTCGTCCTTCTCCCGGTCCCAGCCAACCGGAAGCGCTAGCGCATACGCCAGCGCGAGGCTGACGATATGGGAAAGGGCTTCCCACAATGACGGCAGCAGCATCATGCGGCCGAGCCCGCGGCTTTTCCGCTTGCTGCCTTGTCCGCTGAATCTCGATAGGCGGGCGCCCTCTTGCAGGTCATGGCGCGCGCGCCGGGGCGCTCGAGCGTGATCAGGTCGCCGCCTGAGATCGACACGTTAAGATTTGGGCCGACGTAGGTCAGCCCGCTTGCCGGCGAAGTCACTCGCATCGGGGCTGCGTTCGGATTTGTCTTTATAGCGAGGGTCAGGCCATCGCCGAGAAAATCGACATCGAGGCGTGAACCATCAGGACATGCGTAGAAATGCTCGCCAATGAAGTCGGGCATCTGACGATCACGGGATGCTTTGGCCTCGCTGTCGCTCGCAGATGGCGAGCAGCCGAGCAGGCCCGGCGCCAGGGCAAGCCCGGTTGCGATGATGATCCATCGAACCGGACCGCTGCTAGGTCGCCGAGCCGTCATCTCCCTGTCTTCCCACGATCTATCGCCATGGGCGCTACAGGGGGCACGCCCATGGCGCGGGCCGTTCTCACACGGACACCCGAAGGACTCGTTGTGCGGCGGCCGATCCACAGCAGTTCAGTCGAACAATTCGCTCAGGAAGCCCTTGCGGCGACCCTTATGGCCCCGCTCGTCGCCGTGCTTCCCGCCATGATCGCCATGGCCACGATCGTCGAACATCCCGGCGCGACCGCCGCTCGCCGGCGGCGCGATGTCGCCGCCGGCGCTGCGCTCGATGATCTTGTCGAGTTCGCCGCGATCGAGCCAGACCCCGCGACATTGCGGGCAATAGTCAATCTCGATGCCTTGGCGCTCGCTCATGACGAGATCAACCTTGCAAGTCGGGCACAACAGACCTTGTGAGGTTCTGTTCTCTACCATGACGACACCCTTTCTTTTGGATTTAAGAAGCAAATGACGATCAGCCAATGTCCGCCGCGTTCGACAGCGTGTCAGTCATTGGCGGCATTGCGAGCAGCGGGCGGTTTAATCGGCCGTGGGCGGTTTCGCGTGGATCGCCCCGGCAATCGGGACTGACGGCGCAGAAGGGCCAAAAAAGCCGCATCCTGCTGACGCATGGTCCGGCGCAGGCCCTTGCGCATCATGCGGCCGACCAAGGCGCCGACGATACCCCGACATTCGACTGAATGGTGAACACAGACGCCGTTCGCGATAGGCTCGATCTCGTAGCGTTCGTCCAGGGTGAGAAAACCTCGCACACCCATCTGCCATCCGATGAGCTGGGGTTTCGTCAGCCGGTTGATGATCATTTGCGTCGTCATTTTCCGATCGCCGCCGAACAGGAGCCATGTCACATCGATTTCGGCACCACGTTCGGCCTCGCCCGCGATGCGATATACGGGGTGCCATCGTGCAAAGCTCCTTAGATCGGAGATCAGCGACCAAACGCGGAGCGCTGACATGTTGAAATCGAAACTCGTCTCTTCCTTCATGACTGCCTGTCCTGTCGGGGCCCGACACGGCCGAACCGGAGGCCGCGCAAAAGCGGCCTCCTCCCCGATTAAGCGGGAAATTGATGGGAGCTGCGTGGACGCCAGGGGCTGGTACGGACCAGGCCCCGGTGCGTGCGGGCCGATCCTCATTGGCTAGGGCTTTCCAGCGTTTTACTGGCCTTGCCCCCGATGACCTCTACGGCTTCGAGAGTGATGAGGCCGATGTCAGGCACATCATCCAGACTGGCAACGAACGCGCGCAACGCATCCTCAAAATCGACGATCTCGATCACCACGGCTCGATCACTTTCGAGCACATGGCGGCGGTGGACGTGCGACGACGCCCCAAACCCGATCAGCGCCTCAAGCACCGTGAGACCCGCCATCTTCCGATCGCGCGCCAGCGAGGCGACATGTTCGAAAACCTTGCGATCGCCGATATAGGCCGCTTCGTCTGTGTAGATCCGCAGCAATTTTCGAGCGGGGTGCTACCCTCTTGTTCTTTTTGGTCCTGGGTTCGCCCGAGGATCACTTTCGCGAGCGCCGGCAGCACGAGCAAGGTAAGGATAGTTGCCGCAATCAGGCCGCCGATCACGACCGTCGCAAGCGGCTTCTGGACCTCAGCGCCGGTACCGTGCGCGAGCGCCATCGGCACGAAGCCGATCGCCGGCACGAACCCCGTCATGATGACCGCGCGCATCTTCTCGGCCATGCCTTCGCGAATCGCCTGCGCGATAGGCAGTCCACCTTCACTCCGGTCTCGGATCGCCGTCATGACGACAAGCCCGTTTAGCACCGCCACGCCGGCGAGGCAGATGAACCCAACCGCCGCCGACACCGAAAAGTTGATGCCCGTCAGCGCCAGTGTGAACACGCCGCCGGCGAGGCCCAGTGGAACCGCCAGGAACACCGATGCCGCCCTGCCGAACCCGCCGAGCGCCATATAGAGGAGCCCGAAGATGGCCAGGAAGCAAAGTGGAACGACGATCGACAGTCGTTTGGACGCTGCAGCCAGGTTCTCGAACTGGCCACCCCACTCAAGATAGTAGCCGGCCGGTAGCTTGATCTGCGCGATCTTTGCCTGCGCCTCCTGTACGAACGACCCGGCATCTCGACCGCCCAGGTTAACCTGAACAACGACGCGACGCTTGCCGTTCTCGCGGCTGATCTGGTTCAGACCCTCGGTCAGCCGGATTTGCGCGACTTGCGCCAGTGGCACCTGCCCACGCGGACGACCCGCTACCTCGGGTAGCAGCACCGGCAACGAGCGGATGTCGTCGAGATTGGCACGGGTCGCATCTGGCACACGCACGGTGATATCAAAACGCCGATCGCCCTCGTACACACGCCCGGACTCACGACCGCCGAGTCCAGCCGCAACGGTATCCGCGACATCGCGGATGGTCAGGCCGTACCGCGCGATCGCCGCGCGATTGAGCTTTACGTCGAGCGCTGGCGCGCCCCCGACCTGTTCGGCCTTGACGCTCGCCGCGCCGGGTACCGTCTGGAGCACCCGCACCATTTCGCCAGCGGTCTGCGCCATCTTGTCAAGATCGTCGCCGTAGATCTTGATCGCGACGTCGCCGCGGACGCCCGCGATCAGCTCGTTGAAACGGAGCTGGATCGGCTGACTGACCTCATAAAGATTGCCGAGCAGTCCGCCGGTCGCCTTTTGGATCTTGGCAACGATGTCGGCCTTGGTCGTGCCCTTGGCCCATTCCTCCTTCTCCTTCAGGATCACAAACCCGTCCGAGACGTTCGGCGGCGCCGGGTCAGTTGCGGCTTCCGCGATGCCCGTCTTGGAGAACATCAACGCGACTTCCGGCACCTTTATCACCGCCTCCTCGACCTTGCGTTCCATCAACAGCGATTGTTCGAGGCTGACCGAGGGCACGCGCGTAGACGCGAAGGCGAGATTTTTCTCGTCGAGCTGGGGGATGAACTCGGAACCGAGCAGTCCAAAGGCGGGGATCGCCGCCAGGAAGAAGGCAAGCCCGCCGATGATGAACGGCCACGGCTTGGCGATCGCCCTGTCGAGCAGTGGAAGGTAGCGCTCTTTGGACTTGCGGATCAGCCACACATCCTTCTCCGCGACCTTGCCGCGGATCAGGATTGCGACCAGCGCCGGAACCAGCGTGATCGCCAGCACGAACGCCGCCACCAACGCGAGCATGATCGTGATCGCCATCGGCGAAAACGTCTTGCCTTCGGTGCCGGTGAAGGTCAGCAGCGGTGCAAATGCCAGGAGGATGATGGCCTGACCAAAAACGGTCGGCTTGATCATCTCCTGCGCGGCCCGCATGGTCTCCTCCAGCCGCTCCCTGACCGAAAGCAGCCTTCCCTCATGTTCTTGCCTATGCGCCAATCGGGCGAGGCAGTTTTCGATGATGATGACCGCGCCATCGACGATCAGCCCAAAGTCAAGCGCGCCCAGGCTCATCAAATTGCCGGGGACGTTGAACGCGTTCATTCCCATGGCCATCATCAGGAACGAGAACGGGATTACCAGCGTCGCGATCACCGCGGCGCGCCAGTTGCCGAGCAGCAGGAACAGCGACGCCGCGACGAGGATCGCGCCTTCGGTCAGGTTGCGCTGGACCGTGGCCACCGTTGCCCCGACCAGCGCCGCGCGGTTCAGCACCACCTTAACCTGGATGCCGGGCGGCAACGTCTTTGCTATCTGATCGAGCTTGGTAGTCGCCTGTTCGGCCACGACCCGGCTGTTCTGTCCAATCAGCATCAGCACCGTGCCGATGACCGCTTCGCGGCCGTTCATGCTGCCAGCGCCGGTACGCAGGTCACCGCCAACACGAACGTTGGCGATCTGGCCGATCGTGATCGGCGTCCCGCCCCGCGTAGCGGCGACCGCGTTGCGGATTTCGTCAACGGTACGCACGCGGGAGTCGACGCGCACAAGGTACGCTTCACCACCGCGGTTGTAGTAGTTCGCGCCCACCGCGAGATTTGCGTTCTCGAGAGCTTGGCCAAGTTCACTATAGGAGATGCCATAGCTGGCTAGTTTCGTCGGATCAGGCTCAACCACGAATGTCTTAGCGAAGCCGCCGATCGAGTCGACGCCGGCAACGCCCTTAACCGAGCGAAGCTGCGGACCGATGATCCAGTCTTGGACAGTTCGCAGATAGCTCGCCTTGGCCACCGCGTCCGTTAGTCGTTCGCCTTCGGGCGTCAGATAGCTGCCGTCAGGCTGCCAGCCGGGTTGGCCGGCGACCTTTTTCGCGCCCCTGCCGTCCGGATTGGCGTAGCCGACCGTATACATGACGATCTCGCCGAGGCCGGTCGAGACCGGCCCGACCTGCGGCTGCACACCGTCCGGCAATTTTTCGGCCGCTTGGCGCAGGCGCTCACCGACCTGCTGGCGCGCGAAATAGAGGTCGGTGCTGTCGGTGAAGATCGCACTGACCTGGCTGAAGCCGTTGCGCGAGATCGAACGTGTGGTTTCTAGCCCGGGAATGCCTGCGAGCGCAATTTCGACTGGATAGGTGACGAGCTTTTCGATTTCGACCGGCGACAGCCGCGGATCGATCGTGTTGATCTGAACCTGTTTGGTAGTGATGTCGGGCACCGCGTCGATCGGCAGCTTGGAAAGCTGCCACACGCCGAGGCCGGCGATGACGAGGAACAATGCGAGGACCGTCCAGCGTGCGCGGACGGAGAGCGCCATGAGATTTGCGATCATGATCTATTCTTCCTCGCCCGCGCCCTTGCCGAGTTCGGCCTTGAGCAGAAATGCGTTTTTGGTTGCGACTTGGCTGCCTGCCGCGAGACCCTTCAGGATCTCGACCCGGCCGTTGCTGCGTTGTCCGATCGTGATGGTCTGAGCCTTGAAGCCCCGCGCGGTCCGCACGAACACGATGTCACGCCCCTCGAGCGTCTGCACCGCATCCTCCGGCACCACGATCGCATTGCTAGTCGTGCCGCCTCCGCTCGGTAGGAGCCGCACGCGCACCGCGAGCCCTGGCTGAAGGCTGCCCGTCACATCGAGGACAGCAGTCGCCGAGCGCGTGTCATTGGCGAGGCCAGGCGTGACGGCGCGCACCCGTGCTTCCACGGTTCGGCCGTCGGGCAATTCGATAATCGCCCGATCGCCGGGCGATAGCCGCTGTGCATCGGTCGGTCCGACCGCGGCCTCGACCTGTATCTTCGACGCATCGGCGACGCGCATCAGCTCGGTCTCGGGCTGGACAAAGGCGCCCAAGCTTACGTTCTCCGAGGTAACGCGGCCGGAAATCGGGCTGGACACCAACACGCCGCGGCCATCGGACGTCACCCGTGCGGCCCCTGCCGCCACGCTGGCGCGGCGCGCCTCAGCCACAGCAGACGCGGCCTCGGCTTCTGCCTGTTCAAGCTCGACCCGCGCCGAGACCTTCTGGCGGAATAGATATTGCTCGCGGGCGAGTGCCTTTTGCGCCAGCGTCGATTTCGCAGCGGCAGCTGTGCGATCGGCAGCAAACTGCGCCGCGTCCCGGCTTTCGACGACGGCGAGCGTTTCGCCGGCACGCACCGGATCACCGAGCCGCTTCATCAATCGCGTGACCGCGCCGCCTGCGCGGGCGGTCACGATCGCTTCGCCTTGCGGTGATGCGCTGACTGTCGCCTGCGCTACGATTTCCGCGCCGAGCCCGCTGGGATTGATCGTCTCGACGGCAATACCGGCCTGCTGGACCGCTTGCGCGGTCATCGCCACCGTGTCGGGGTTTTTTTTCTCCTCTTTAGGGGCGGCGGTGTTGCCGCTTGCCGCTTCGGTCGCGGCAGGTTCACTCGCGGTCCAGCGTGCGATCCCGAAGCCGCCAAGTGCGGCGACGATCGCGACAGCCGCCGCACCGCCAAGAAAGCGCTTATCGTTCATCATCGATCATCTCCGGAAATCGTCGGGGCCGGCGTCGTGAGCCGGTCGAGCCGGGCCTGCGCGTCGTGGTACGCCGCAAGCGCATCGACGTAGGTCTGGCGGGTCTGTGAAAGCGTGCGCTCGGCATCGAGGAGCGCGATCTGGTCGAACTTGCCCTGCGTCCAACCGATCCGCGCTATGCGGGCGGCCTCCTGTGCCGCCGCCAGTCCCGGCCCGCCCGCCGCTCGCGCGGTCGCAGCGGCGTTCGCCACTTCGGTTTGTGCGCTAGCGATCTGTTGCCGGGTATCGATCACGGCGAGGTTGCGCAGCGCGATCGCCTGCGTCTGTTCAGAGCGTGACTGCGCCACGAAGGCGCTGCCGTTGTTGAAGAACGGGATCGGGATCGAAATGCCGACGACCGCGGCGGTGTCGTTGGTCGCCGCCAGTCGGCGGGCGGAGGCGCTGACCGTTACGTCAGGAACCCGCAACGACCGAGCCACGCGAACCTGCGCATCCGCGGTGCGAACATCCGCTTCCGCAGCAACCAAGGCGAGCGTCCCATCAACATCGACGGGCCGGGGCGGTCCGTAATCAGCGATCCGCTCGAACCAGGCGCGATCGAGTGGGCCCATCACCGGCACCGACAACAATGTCTCAAGGTTTGCACGCGCCGCCTGTGCCTGCCGGGCCGCGATATCGGCTGCGACCTGCGCATTGATGCGCAGCACATCGGCGCGCTGTTGCTCGATCGGACCTACATCGCCGGCCTTGACGCGCTCGCTTGAGACCCGGAACGCGTTGTTGGCGATCCCTGCCTGCTCGCTCAGCACTTCGGCACGGCGCTCGGCGGCGGCGGCTTCGATATAGAGCTGCGTAATCCGCAAGCGGAGATCCGCCTTCGCGATTTCAGCCTGGACTTGCGCGCGACTGAGGCGTGCGGTTGCAAGCGCGACACGCGCTGGCCGCTTGCCGCCCAACTCTAGCGGGAGCGCCACGCCAACCGTCGTCTCGGAGCTTCGCAAACCCTTGTAGACGCCGGTCCCCGCAAGATTCTCAACCTGCGCCTGCACTTCTGGGTTGGGGCGCAAGCCTGCGACACGCCGCGCCGCGGTCGCGGCATCGACGCCGGCCGTGGCCGCCGCGATCGACGGAAGTGGAGCCGATCCGCTCCCCCCCGATGCCGCGCCGTTGTCGAGGACGGCCGACGGGATGGATGGCATGCCGCCCGCAGCGAGAGCGTTCTCGAGCGAGAACGCATCGGCCGATTGTGACGAAGTGGTCGCCGCCGGAATGCCGGGCGGCGTTGTTGTTTGCGCCCCGGCCGCACCGGCAAGGGACGCCGCGACCATGACGGCCGCGATTGTACGATACATGGATGATAACTCCTGACGAACCGGGTTCGCCCCGCGCGGCAATTGCCGGCGAGGTCAGCGGATCCTCAGGCTTGGGGAGGCCTCAGCGCCGGATCGGCGGTAGAGAGCGGCCGCATGGAATGACTCGCGAAGACGGGGGCGACCCGAAGATCGCGCGTCAGTGCTGCGTTGGTAGCCTTGACCGGCGCTGCGACGTGATCGCCATGGCAACCACCGTGATGATGAGGATAGCCCTTGTCGCTATCAGAAGGCACTTGGTCGGCGTCGCCAGGTACATGGCCTAACGCAACTTCGTCCACGCGCGCCTCATGGGATGAAGCGCTAACATCCGGTCGCTCCAGCACATGCGCAGTCGCCGTCGTTCCCAAGGAGAGGGCGATCGTCAAATACGCAAGGATGTTCAGCAGGCGTCGCACGGATCACGCTCTAACAGGAACGCAGGTAACGGGCTAGTCCGCTCGTCGCATGAAGAAATAAAGCCGTCATCGGAAAGTCTGCAATAAAATAGGACGTGCCTTGCGCCATATCGGGATCGCCTCGGCACGCACCCACTCGCCTAGGAATATACACGCGCGTTCGGGCTGCATCAGCCGGTGGCCGCAGCGGCTCGGCGCCGGTTGAGGATGAACCCGCCGATTACCGCGATGAACATCAGGAGCTGAGCCGCCATCGATTGCAAGGTCGGGAAGATACCGAGCATAGAAACGCGGATCCCGCCGCCAAGCGGCGCAATGTCGATGATGCCGGCTTCCTGTAGCGCCGACACGCCCTTGCCGGCGAGGACTACGGTGAGGATGGCCATCAGCCAAGCACTGTAGGCAAAGAATTTCGCGATCGGCAGGGCGCGGCTGTAGCGCAACATGGCCCAGGCAATGAGCCCGAGCAGAACGACCGCCGAGCCGGCGCCCGCCAACATCATGCCGCCATTGCCCTGGGTCCAGAGCGCGGCATAGAACAGCATCGTCTCGAACACCTCGCGATAAACGACGATGAAGGCCAGGCCGAACAGGAACCAGGCCGACTGCTTCGACAATGCGTGCGATATCTTCTCGCGGATGTAGCGCTGCCATTGGTCCGCCTGCGCCTTGCCGTGCATCCAGATCCCCACGGAGAGCAGGACGACAGCCGCGAACAGCGACCCGAACCCTTCGGTAAGCTCCCGGCTCGCGCCGCTGATCCCGATCGCATAGGTCGCGATTCCCCATGTGACCGCGCCGACTATGAGCGCCCCGATCCAGCCGCCATGGACATAGGGCAGCACTTCAGGCCGCTCGGCCTTGCGGAGGAAAGCGATCATCGCGACGACGATCAGCAGGGCTTCGAGCCCCTCGCGCAGCAGAATGGTGAAGGCGCCCAGGAAGGTCGATGCGCTGCTCGCTGCGTCCGGGGACAATGCCGCGTCGGCATCGTCGAACAGGCCGTCGAGCACCTGGACGCGCGTGGCAACCTCGTCGGCGGGGCGACCTTGCTGGAGTGATGCCCGAAATTCGCCCATGGCGCTTTCGATGTGCCCCATGAGCGTTGCGTCGCGCGCGGTCAGCATCGGCTCGAGTGGCTCGAAGCCATCGAGATAAGCCGAAAGCGCGAGTTCCTGGGCAGCGTGACGGTCGCCACCGCGGTACGCGGCAAGGCTCCGTGCCAGTTTTTCGCGCGCGATGGTCAGCGAGCCGGGTGCCTGCCGGATCACCGCGTCCGGGTGACGGCGCAGATAGGCGATCACCGCGTCGGCCTTGGCAGGTCCGATCGTCTTGGCAAGCACCTCCGGGGTCAGTCCCGCCAGTGTTGTCAGGTCGGGGATCATGTGCCGCAGGCCGGGATCGGATTTCCACAGCCGCTCGCCCTGGCTTGCAAGGGCGTCGGGAAAGGCAAAGCGACCGGCATAGAAGGCCAACGCCCAGCGATCATCGCTCGGCAAGGTCGCAAAGCTTTGCATCGCCGTGCCGTCGATGCCCTGGTCGATGACCTGGTACAGCGCGAAGGGACTGCGTTGCCGCGCGCGCGTTATTTCGCTGAAGGCGATCGGCGGCGTGGTGAGCTTCGCCGCGTCGGGGCCATGCCCATCCCCGGTCATGCCGTGACAACTCGCGCAATTCTGCGCGAACAACGTGGCGCCGCGGGCGAGGTCGGGCGCCTTGCCCGGCGCGAGCGGCACGGGATAGGCCTTGAGCAGATCGGCGGCGAGGCCATGGGCGATGCGGGCGACCTCTTCGGGCGTTCCCTTCGCGGCGATGACGCCCTGAAGTCGAGCTGCGCCCGCGATCAGCTTCCCGCGCGCCGGCGTGGGCGACAGCGTCGAAAGGCGAGTCGATACCGAGGCCGCGAATTCGGTCATCTCGGCATATTCGGAAGGACTCTTCACCCGTCCGCCGCTGACAGCACCGCCATAGTCGACCGCCATATAATCAAGTAGCCGCCATGCCGTCTGGACGTCGGTCGTTTGGGCATGGGCCGCGACGCTTGTGCCAAGGGCAAACAAGAGGGCGCCGAGCACCGCCAGCGCGCGGCGCAACGAGACCGTCCGCAAGAGAATCGACAAAGGGCTGTTTGAAGGCGTAAACA
Source organism: Sphingomonas echinoides ATCC 14820 (assembly GCF_000241465.1). Classification (GTDB taxonomy): domain Bacteria; phylum Pseudomonadota; class Alphaproteobacteria; order Sphingomonadales; family Sphingomonadaceae; genus Sphingomonas; species Sphingomonas echinoides. Next base: position 2,185,406 of record NZ_JH584235.1, on the reverse strand, counting down.
TGCGCAACGTCTACACCCTCTAGCCGCTAGAGGGTCAAGTGGTTTTGCGACTTGTTTGCATTAGCTGCTGGCAATTGCGAACGGTGGTATCATCAACCGCCCTGCTCAGCTGAACGTGGCGGAATCCGGCGCCAATGTCTCGATGATGCGGCACTCGGAAATAGTGCCCTGTCCGCACTGGACAATCACGTTGCTCAACTCGGACCTCAAAGTATTCAGATCGCGGAGCTTTCGGTCGATTTCGGCGAGATGCTCCCGCGCGATCGCGTCCACCGCCTTGCAAGAAATATCCTTCTGGTCGGCGAGCTTGAGCAACTCCTGAACCTGGTCGATCGAGAAACCCAGCGCGCGAGCCCTGCGAATGAAACTGAGCCGTGCGAGATGTTGGGCGGTGTAGGCGCGATAGTTGTTCTTTGTTCGGGCGGGCGCCGCCAACAAGCCGATGCTCTCATAATAGCGGATCGTCTCCACCTTGCTGTCGGTGGCTTTGGCGAGACTCCCGATGCTGAGCGGCTCGGTGGACATATCGTTTGACCCTCTAGTGACTTCAGACTGTATAGTGGGTGTCATGTCGAAAAGTCGAGGTGACGCAATGTTCGAGCAGACCGGGACGAGCCCCATAGCGATAGGGCGCCGGTGGCGCTTCAAGGTCCAGGGGCTAGACTGCCAGAATGAGGTTCGATTGCTCAGAGAAGCGCTTATCCCACTCGTTGGAGATGAGCGGTTTTTGTCGTTCCAGCCGAAGCTTGGCCTGCTCGACGTCGATGTCGCGTCCGGCCTCACAGTCGAAGCCGTGATCGCGGCCGTATCGACCACCGGGATGACCGCCGAGCTAGATGGTCAGAGCGGTATCTCAAAAGATGCCGCAGGAGCCGACGGTTGCAGAAGCTGCTCGGGTGAACCGGCGCCCGTTGCCCAGGCTCTCCCGGACCATCCGGACGGCGTCATTTTCGAAATCCATGGCATGGACTGCGGTGACGAAGTCGCGGTGCTCAAGCGCGAACTCGGTCCGATCGTAGGGCCGGAAAATCTGTCGTTCGATCTCATCAACGGTCGCATGTCGATCGCGAGCGGTGCCGATCTCTCTCTTCACGCCGACATCCTAAGGGCAGTCGAACGCACGGGGATGCGCGCCGAACTGTGGAAAGAAGGCGAGCGCAGTGCCGGTGCGCCAGAGGAGCAGCGGCGACGCCGGGTTCAGGCCGGGCTGACCATCGCAAGCGGCGCTTTGGTCCTGGTCGGTTTTGCGATTCACGCGCGCGCAAACGGCTTCGCTGCGGTACTGCACGAGAGTCTGGCGCGCGAGGCGCACCCCCCGGTTCTGGCGATGCTCGCTTATTCCTTGTCGGTCCTGTCGGCAGTTCGATACGTCGCACCCAAGGCGATCCTCGCGGCGCGGCGACTCCGGCCGGACATGAACCTGCTCATGCTGGTCGCGGTGGCGGGTGCCCTCGGCATCGGCCAATGGTTCGAAGCGGCGACTGTCGCATTTTTCTTCGCCCTTGCGCTGGCGCTTGAGGCATGGAGCCTGGGACGTGCCCGCCGTGCCGTCGCCGCACTTATGGAAATCGCGCCGGATTCTGCCCGGATACGAGATGCGGCAGGCGTCGAGAAGGACGTACCCGTTGCCGAAGTTGCGGTCGGAACCCATGTGATCGTTCCCCCGGGCGGAAAGATACCGCTCGACGGCTATGTGGTTGCGGGGACGAGCGCGGTCGATCAGGCGCCAATCACGGGCGAAAGCGTACCCGTTACGGTGACGCAAGACGCGGTGGTCTATGCCGGGACCATCAACGGCATGGGCGCGCTCGAGATCGTAACCACCCGGCCAGCCTCCGACACCACGCTCGCGCGTATCGTGCGCATGGTCGGCGAGGCGCAGAGCAAACGGGCTCCGAGCGAACAGTGGGTGGAACGCTTCGCGCGGATATACACGCCGGTCGTGATGGCGCTTTCCCTGGCGGCATTCCTCGTGCCGCCGCTTCTGCTCGGGGGAAGTTGGGCCGCATGGTTCTATCAAGCGCTGGTGTTGCTCGTCATCGCCTGTCCCTGCGCCCTGGTCATCTCGACCCCTGTCAGCATAGTCGCAGGATTGACCGGCGCGGCCCGGCGGGGCGTGCTGATCAAGGGAGGTGTCCATCTGGAAACGCCTGCCCGCCTCACGGCGATTGCGATGGACAAGACCGGCACACTCACGCTTGGCCGCCCCAAGGTGATCGAAATCATACCGATCGGCACCCGGAGCGAATCTGAGTTACTGTCATTTGCTGCTGCCGTTGAAGCCCGCAGCGAACACCCCATTGCGCGCGCAATCCTCGCCATTGCAGCGGAGCGCGGCATAGACGTGGTCCCCGCGAAAGACGTGACGGCTGTCCCGGGCCTAGGGGTTGTTGGCAAGATCAATGATCGCCACGTCTGGGTCGGTTCTGCCATCTATCTTGAACAGAGGCTCGGCGGCGGCGACAGCGAAAAACTGACAACCGCCTTGAAACGTATCGCTGGAGCCGGACTGACTGGAATCGCGGTCTGGGAATCCATGACAGTGATCGGGTTGATCGCGGTGGGTGATGCGGTGCGACCTGAAGCAAGACTAATCGTTGCACAATTACACGCCCTTGGCATCGCTCAAGTGGTCATGCTCACGGGAGATGCTCGCGCGCCGGCCGAAGCGATCGCGCATGAAACCGGCGTGGATGAGGTTTACGCCGAGCTGCTTCCCGAACAGAAGGTCGAGGCGATAGAAAGACTGGTGGCGCAGCACGGCCTTGTTGCCATGGTCGGTGACGGCGTCAACGACGCGCCGGCGATGGCGCGGGCGAGCCTCGGCATCGCGATGGGCGCGATTGGGAGTGATGCGGCGATCGAGACGGCCGACATCGCACTGATGCAGGACGATCTCTCCCAGCTACCGTGGCTCATTCGGCACTCACGAGCGACACTCACCATCATCCGGCAGAACATCGGCTTCTCGCTTGCGGTAAAGCTCGTCTTCGGGGGGCTGACGCTGCTTGGAATGGCGTCGCTCTGGGGCGCGATAGCAGCAGATGTCGGAGCATCGCTCCTGGTCGTGCTCAACGGGCTGCGTCTTATCGATCGCGACCAGCAGGCGCGATAGCCCGGTTACCGAGCGTCCCGAAGCCACGATCTTCGCTCTTCCATCCCGCAAAGGACTACATTGATATGGCCGGCCAATGTACCGCGAGCATCGACACGGGCTTTGTGACATTGGGCTATGCCAAGGTCGCCCTATTGGGCGTGGTGCAGGGCATTACCGAACTTCTGCCGATTTCGTCGACAGCCCATATGCGCGTCGTACCTGCCGTGCTGGGGTGGCGAGATCCGGGTTCGGCCTTTTCGGCCGCGATGCAGCTTGCGGCGCTCGCCGCCGTTATCAGCTATTTTTGGCGAGACGTTCGCCGTCTTGCGGTCGGGTCAGTGTCGGCGATCAGCCGCCGCGAATTCGCCGATCCCGATCTTCGTCTGGCGACCTGGATCGTGCTGGCAACGATTCCTATCGCGCTGGCGGGCGCGTTACTTTCGAGCAGCCTCAATACATGCAACTCACCCCTTCGCGCATTGCCGGTGATTGGCTGGGCGTGCATCTTGATGGCGGTGCTGATGGCGCTCACCGAAATCCTGGCACGCCACCGCCGCAGCGTCGAGAATGCATCACTGGTGGACGCGCTGCTCGTCGGCCTGGCCCAGGTCGGAGCCCTCATCCCAGGCGTCTCACGCTCCGGATCGACTCTCACCGCTGCGCTCGCACTCGGATTTAAGCGTGAAGAAGCTGCGCGCTTTTCATTCCTGTTGGGCATCCCGGCTATCGCTCTCGCCGGATTGAAGGAATTGTGGGAGCTGCACAAAGTCCACCTCGACATGCACGGCTGGTCCATTCTGGCGGTCGGCCTTGGCGTCGCAACCGTTTCAGCATTCGCGGCGATCTGGGCGCTAATGCGCGTCCTCGAGCGCTTCTCCGCCTGGCCCTTCGTCATCTATCGCGGAGTGCTTGGCGTTCTTCTGGTCATCGCGACCACCAACGCCTGGCTAGTCTAAGCGTCAGCCTCCCAACACATCGGGAAATTGGCATGGCAATGCCTCGTCGACGCATCGCGATGCCTATGCCTATGCCTATGCCTATGCCTAGGAGGTTCACCCAATCTGGTATCAGGCGAATGGTCGTGCAGCTCAGTCAGATGTAGCCACAGTCCGATAGATACTAGATTTCGGCGACGATGAGAGGCGCCGTGACAGGTTCGCCGCTCTTGCAGCAACATCGATCAAATCGTGCTCAATTGGTAGCAGACAATGTTGTGATCAACGGGCATCCGACCTGATCGCCGACGTCGCAGGCACGAACGGTGTCGGCGGAATGGCCTTTGAACGCCATGGTCATTGCTGGCCAGCCCACCGCCAGTATCGGCCGATGCTGGATCGTGAGCTTGTTCGCCTTGGTATCGATCGCGGTGATGACATCGACACCCTGCCCCGTCGTGACGGCAGGCGCCTTCTTGTCCATGCCCGCCATACCGGCATGCCTTTCATATCTCCGCTCATGGATTGAGCGAGGGCCGGACCGGCGGAAGATGGCGGCGGTACGCAATGCGATGCGTAGCGCTCTTATGATGACTTCCTTTTGCTGAGAGGTTGGGGTCGTTTTGGAAGATGGACGTAGCGGCTTGCGCAGCAACAGCGGCTAAGCGGCCGCCAAAACGAACATTGACACCGGCGAGGCTGCCAGCATGCCACCGACTGAGTATGGCGATCCGGCTCATCACCTCCAAACCAGCGCCAGTCCCGAGCAGGACCTGTAGCTTCCCATTGCTTTCGTGTCGAGCTGCTCAGTAGTAGTCGGCAAGCTTTAGAACCCGCGTCGTTCCGTTCGCGAGCTTAAGCGTTACCCGGCTTCCTGCGGGGCCGTAGCGCCATTGCCAAAGCAATCCCCGCGTATAGGAGCTGTCGATAGGACGACCGTCCACGGCTACAACCTGCTCACCGACGGCCCACCCCGCCCGATCCGCAGGGCTGCCGGATGCCACATGCACGACAGTCAGGTCAGTAGTGGAGGCGGCGAGGCCGAGGCCGCTTCGATCCTTCAGCATCGGCAGGCGCGCCCGAGGAGGGGCGGAACGCAACCACAACTGTCCTTGAGACACGTCCAGTACGATGTCGAATTGTCCGAGCAACGGCATCCCCACATTCCCTACCGTGCTCACCGAGGTCCACCGATCAAGGGCGAGCGCCGGAACTAAGGCGCTCGAGAGCGCGCCCAGGCTCACCTTGTCGGCAACGAAGGCCTTGACGATTTGCACTCCCTCGACCCCGCCAAGGGCGGCGGTGGAGACGGTCTTGCCGACGAGAACGGAGTGCGCCTCGATATAGGCGGAGGATAGCATCAACGCCGACGAACTGCCGAAATCGAGCATCAGCGGCACCGGGTCCAGTCCGGCGATGGACGCGAGCACAAACAATTCCCGTTTGGCCCCGTGCCCGAGCGGAAGTACAGTCCATTCCGGACCCCCCACAAAGCTGGCGGTCTTCTCAAATGCAAACCGCCGTGTCGTGAAATCGAGCGCCAGGCAGCCACCCGCTAGTACGTCTGACCCGAGGATCATGTCGATCGGCCGACCAAAGGCGGCCGAAACCGCCCCCAAGTCTGCAACGACTGCGGAGGGGAGGACGGTAGCATGAGTGTCCAGCATCACCGCGACATTACGGACCAGACCAACCGGAGCCTTGCCGCCCAGGCCGTTGATCCGTCGCGGCTCCAGGTTCGTCAAGCCAAGCTTGGCCGCGAGCGGTTTGCTGATAATTGACGCGCCGCTTCCGCTGTCGAGCACCGCGTCGATTGCTACGCCGGACACCTTGGCCGGCACGATCAGCGTGTCGCCGGTTGCGACTTCTATCGGGCGCCAGACCGGAGGCGTAGCGAAGCCGCCCCAAGACCGACCCCGCTCGGTCCTCGCTGCCAATAGAGGAAGCGGAATGCTCGTCATGAGCCCGGCCCCGAGCCACATGATCGCCGCCCGCCGGTCAGCATGCCAAATCGTCTTGATTTCTTCCCAGGGTTCCACCGAATTTCCATTCGCTTCTCACGAGTCGCGGAGAGGTTCGAGCGTTGCTACATGCTCCAGCCGCTCGAGGATCAAGCCCCCCGACCGAAAATGATACGGCCATGCTGCGGGTTTAGCGATCAGAAGCGTTTCGAGAAGCCCGCCGCGAGAAAAGGATGAGGTGGTTTTGTGCCGGCGGCACCCGTCCCGACGCTAAGGTCAATCTGTATATCGTGCCCGATGATGTACGCGGCCCCAACGTCGAAGATCAACGAAGTACGTCCATTCTTCTCCTCGGGATATTGAAGCCCGGTGTCGACGAAGAAATTCAGGATCTTGCTCGGATTGTAGTTCAACGTAGCTGCGAACAGTCCGGCGGCATAGGAGCGCTTCGTGTCGTCCTCGTACACCGCCACGCCGATGTTGGGGTTCAATGACCATTTGTCGACAAAATTCCAGTCGGCCGCCA
>NZ_JH584235.1:2134278-2176175 GCF_000241465.1 Sphingomonas echinoides ATCC 14820 | reverse complement strand
ACACGGCCGCCAAGCGGAAATCCCCGGTTGCGCGCGAGTTACGAAAAGCACTGGAACCAGAAGGTGGAAAGACCCGAACGATTGCGCCGATTGATGGCTGGGTCGATCCCACTGCCTTGACGATATTATACTTCAGACCAATCGAGGACGGCGCAAACCCGCTGCTGTCCGTATCGACTAGGGCCGGGTCGTGCTGGCGCTGCCGAGTGAACGTGTTGCCTTCGACACGGAACTCCCAGTTCTTGCTGAACCCATATCGCAGCAGCGTCGGAATAAAGGTCGTATGCTCTCGTTCATCGCCGTTGCTGCGATACTCGCGCTGGATAGCCGTCTCGATCTGAAAATGACCCTGGCCAACCGTCGTGCTTCCATCCGCGATCCCGGGCCGATCGGGATTGATGAAGTCGTCGGAAGGGTCCGCATGAGCTGGAGCCGCGACTGCGAACGCCGCAACGATAATGAGCGTTGTTGATGTGCGAAGATGGCAATGGGGCATCGAAAACTTACTCCGCTCCTGGACGCAATCAGTCGGCACCTAAGCGGCTGGCCTCGCAATCGCTTGAATGACCCGGCACTCGGCCATCGTTCGGGCGCAGCACCCGCTCGCGCTCATGGCGGCCAGTTCGTCGCGCAAGGCAGAAAGCTGGCGAAGCCGATCCTCCACACCGACCAGGTGGCGCGCTGCGATTTCCGCTGCTTCCGCACAGTCGCGCTCTGGTTGATCGGCAAGCGCCAGGAGCGAACGAATTTCGTCGATCGAGAAACCGAGCCTTCGCCCGTTCCGCACGAAGTTCAGGCGATCCACGTCGCCGTCACCATAGGTGCGTCTGCCCGAGGATGTGCGCGCGGGTGTTTCGAGCACACCAATTTGCTCGTAAAAGCGGATCGTCGTCACCTTGGTCGCAGTCGCGCGCGCCAACTCACCAATCTTCATCTCGCATTTGCTCCAAATCATTTGCTGCCATCGAACTTTGCGCTTGCTCCTACAGCAGCTAGAGATTGTAAAGAAGCCAGATGATTGACACCCGAATCGTTAACGCGCCCGCCCGCCATGGACGGGGCGAGCGTTGCCCGACCTCACGGTTGACGGCGTGATCGCGCTTCTGTTCCTTCCTTCCGCGTATGAGATCGTCCGCAATGCGCGGACTGAACTCCGGCCGGCAACCTAGAGGTGCGCAGGATGATCGTTCCGCCGCGCGCGGTTTTGTGCGTGCTGAATGCAACGCTGGTCGCGTGCCTCGCTGGCGCGTCGGTCGCGCAGGCGCAAACGGGGTCTCAACCGGGGGTGCCGACGACTTCGACCGAGGGAGAGGTGCTTAGCCTTGAAGCGGCCTTGTCTCAGGGCGGCGCCGCTTCGCCCTCGATCGCAGCATCGACTGCCGGTGTGCAGGCGGTCACGGCCGCCCGTACGATAGCGGGATTGCGCCCAAACCCCGAGGTTCAGCTGCAAGTCGAAAATTTAGCGGGTTCGGGGCAATATCGAGGCTTCCGCAGCGCTGAATCAAGCGTCGGAATTGCGCTGCCTCTGGAACTAGGAGGCAAGCGCAGCGCGCGGCTTGCGCTGGCGAACGCACGACTGACCCGGGCTGAGATCCAGACCGCAATCGCCGTTGCCGACCTTCGGCTCAGGATCACGCAGCTCTATGTCGAGGCGGCCGCAGCCGAGCGTCGTACAGAAGTGCTGTCGGAGCAGTCTGCTATTGCAGCAAATGCCTTGCGGATCGCAAGCGAACGCGTTCGTGCCGGCGCGGCATCGCCAATCGAGCAGCAACGCGCTGATGTCCTCCGGATCAACGCACAGGTCGCTGCCGACAGTGCGGGGCGGCAGGCACAGGCTGCAAGACTAAATCTCGCCGCGCTCATCGGTCGCCCGATCACGGGGCTGCTTGACCGCGCCTGGTTCGATCAGGTCGCAAGTTTCTATGGGCCCGCTCAGCCCGTCGATGTCGAAGAGACTCTCGCTTTTGCCGCTGCCACCGCCGACGTTCGCGCGGCGGATGCTCAGGTCCGACTAGCTCGCGCGTCACGCATTCCTAACATCACGATCAGCGCAGGAGCCCGTCGTTTGGCGGAGACCAATGACACAGCCGCCGTGGTCGGCGTGAGTGTCCCCATCCCGATCTTTAACAATGGTCGGGCCTTCGTCAGTCAGTCGCAAGCCGAGCAGACGCAGGCTCAGGCGCTGCGCTCCCTCGTGGCACTCGATACCCGCCAGGATATCGCCCGCGCGCAAACCGAAGTCGCCAATGCTGCCGCGACTGCACGCGCTACGGGAGGCCCAGGTCTCGCTGCCGCAGCGGAGGCGGCCAGGATCGCGCGTATCGGTTACTCTCAAGGCAAGTTTGACCAGATCGCGCTGCTAGACGCCGAGCGAACGCTGTCTCAAACCCGGCAAGCCTATGTCGATGCGCTTGCCGCCTACCACGATGCAGTGGCGAGATTGCAGCGTCTGACGACGCCAGCCACCCTCGCCAACGGTGAGGCGCGGCAGTGATGAACTTGGAACATAAGCCGGGTTCCGGCCGCACGTGCCTTGGGCATAAGTCGTATGCTCGCGCCTCGTTTTATCTCGGAGAACACCTATGATCCTTCAGGATAAGCGCCTGCTTGGCAGTGCGGCCGGTGTCGCGTTGATCGCCGCACTCGGTGGTTTCGCGGTTGCCCGCTATACCACGGGCGGCTCGAAGCCCGTCGAGGCCCCGGCCAGCGTTCCTGCGGCTGCATCGGGCAAGGAGAAGAAGCCGGATACCTTGGCAATGACCGCACAAGCAATGCAGCAAGCTAGCATTGCGACTGAAACGGTCAAGGCAGGCGGTCTGGGTGCCGAAATCGTTAGCCAAGCGACAGTGGCAGCCTCCCCTACTGGCGAGGCGATCGTCACAGCGAGAGCCGGAGGTGCGGTGACGCGCTTGCTCAAGCGCCTGGGCGATCCCGTACGAGCAGGCGAAGCGCTCGCGATCGTCGAGAGCCGTGAGGCGGCTCAATTCGCGGCGGATCGCACGGTCGCAGCTGCCAAATCAGCGCTGGCGCAAAAGGCATTGGCGCGAGAGCAATATTTGTACCGGCAGAAAGTATCCGCGCGGGTCGATCTCGAGCAGGCTCAGGCCGGGGCGACGTCCGCGGCGGCCGAGGCGCGACGCGCGCAGGTCGCCGCGGGAGCGGCAAACGTCACAAGCGATGGTCGCGGTGTCGTCGTCGCAAGTCCGATCACAGGGCGCGTGACCGCCGAAAACGTAAGTCTCGGGGCGTTCGTTCAACCCGAGACCGAACTGTTCCGGGTTGCCGATCCTGCGAAGATTCAGATCGAAGCCGCGGTCGGTCCGGCTGATGCTCAGCGCTTATCCCCCGGTGACCGCGCAATCGTCGAATTGCCCGGCGGGCGGACGATCGAGGCGCGCGTGCGCGCCGTGACCCCTGGCCTTAGCGGGGAGACTCGTTCCGCGACTGCGGTGTTAGATGTTCCCGGTTCTCTGCAGCCGGGTCTCGCAGTCCGGGTGCGGCTCCTGCCAAGCCGCGGCGAGGTTTCGAACGCGATTGTCGTGCCAGAAGACGCCGTTCAGAGCCTTGAAGGTCGCGACGTCGTGTTCACACGCACTGCTAAGGGTTTCCGCGCCCAGAATGTCACTACCGGCCAGCGCAGCGCCGGCCGCATCGAGATCGTGTCGGGCCTCTCAGCCGGGCAGACCATCGCCACCAAGAACGCCTTCCTGCTCAAAGCCGAACTCGGCAAGGGCGCGGGCGAGGAAGAATAACAGATGATCGCCAACCTTATCGCGCTGGCCGTCCGTGCGCGCTGGGCGGTCCTGTTCATCTTCCTGGCGATTGCCGGTCTTGGCCTGTGGCAGCTCACCAAGCTGCCGATCGACGCCGTGCCCGACATCACCAACAAACAGGTACAGATCAACACCGTCGATCGGCGCCTCTCGCCGGTCGAGATGGAAAAGCTTGTCACTTATCCGATCGAAACCGCGCTGGCTGGCATCCCTGGACTGGAGACGACCCGTTCGATTTCCCGCAATGGCTTTAGCCAGGTATCCGCAATATTCTCGGAAGGCACCGATCTCTATTTCGCGCGCCAGCAGGTAGGCGAACGCCTGACCCAGGCGCGCGATACGTTGCCCGACGGCGTACAGCCGCAGATCGGCCCGGTTACGACCGGTCTTGGCGAAGTCGTGATGTACACGGTCGAATATGCCAATCCTGACGGCAAAGGCGCGAAAATTGTGAACGGCCAGCCCGGCTGGCAATCGGATCGGAGTTACCTGACGCCCGAAGGCGATCGGCTGACGAATGCGGTCGAACAGGCCGGGTTCCTTCGCACCGTTCAGGACTGGATCGTCCGCCCACAGCTCCGCGCCGTTCCGGGCGTGGCCGGCGTCGACTCGATCGGCGGCTACGCCAAGACATTCGTGGTTGAACCAGATCCGGTGAAACTCTCGACCTACGGTATCTCGTATAGCGAGCTTGGCGAGGCGCTGGAGAACGCCAACCTCGCGGTGGGCGCGAACTACTATAACCGCGGCGGCGAAGGCTATTTGGTTCGGCTCGATGCGCGGGTTCGCTCGGTGGATGAAATCAAGAACGCCGTCGCCGCCACACGCGGCGGTGTTCCCATCACCGTTGGCCAGATCGCCAATGTCGAGAGCGGGGGCGACCTTCGCACCGGTGCGGGCAGCGTGAACGGCAAAGAAGCCGTCATCGGCACCGCGTTGATGCTTATCGGTCAGAACAGCCGCATCGTTGCGCAGGATGTCTCTGCAAAGCTCGAGCAGGTATCGAAGACCTTGCCGCCCGGCGTTACCGTCAAGGTGGTGCTCGACCGCTCGAAGCTGGTCAACGCGACGGTCGCGACCGTGCAGCGCAATCTGACCGAGGGCGCGATCCTGGTGGCGGTCGCGCTATTCCTGTTGCTCGGCAACTGGCGCGCGGCGCTGATCGCGGTGCTCGTTATTCCCTTCTCGTTCCTCATGATGGCAATGGGGATGAACGCCTTTCGCGTGCCCGGCAACCTGATGAGCCTGGGGGCTCTCGACTTCGGTCTTATCGTCGACGGCGCGGTGATCATCATCGAGAACTGTCTGGCGCGGCTAGCGCACCGGCAGGAACATGAGGGCCGGCTGCTCGCCCTTCGCGAGCGGCTTGAGGAGACCATGCGCGCCGCTCAGGAAATGATAAAGCCGACCGTTTTCGGGCAAGCAATCATCCTGCTTGCCTTTGCGCCGCTGCTCATGTTCACCGGCGTCGAGGGCAAGACGTTCTCGCCGATGGCAATCACGATCATGCTCGCGCTGGTCGCGGCCTTCATCCTGGCGCTGACCTTCGTGCCGGCCATGGTGGCGCTGCTCATTCGCGGCCGGGTCGCCGAGAAGGAAGTGTGGCTGATCCGCAAGAGCAAGGAGCGCTATCTGCCGCTGCTCGACAAGGCGATCGCACGGCCGTGGCCGTTCATCCTCGGCGGACTGGCCTTCTTTCTCGCCGCGGTGCCGGCGTTCGGATTGTTGGGCAGCGAGTTCATCCCGCAGCTCGACGAGAAGAATATTGCCCTCGCCTCGACCCGCGTTCCCTCGGTCAACCTCGAACAGTCGCTCGCTATGCAGCGACAGGTCGAGGCCGCCGTGAAAAAACTGCCCGAAGTCGAGCTGATGTTTTCCAAGACCGGCACCGCTGAGGTTGCGACCGATCCGATGCCGCAGAATATGTCGGACGGCTATATCATTCTCAAGCCCCAGGATCAGTGGCCCGCCAGCGTCCATACAAAAGCCGAGGTGATCGAGCGCATTGAGAAGGTGTCACGTGGTCAGCTCGGTCAAATCTATGAAATGAGCCAACCGATCCAACTTCGCTTCAACGAACTGATCGCGGGTGTTCGCGGTGACGTCGCCATCAAGCTCTACGGCGACGACCTCGACAAGATGGCGCAGACGGCCAGCGAGATGGTTCGCGTCCTGCAATCCATTCCGGGCGCGGGCAGCGTAAAGGCTGACCAGGTTGGTGGTGCGCCGACGCTCGACGTGAAGCTCGATCGCGCCGCCATTGCACGCTATGGTCTCACGATGCGCGAAGTGGCCGACACGGTTTCCGCGGCGCTCGGGGGCCGCGAGTCCGGTTTGCTCTATGAGGGCGACCGGCGGTTCGACATCACGGTGCGCGTGCCCGAAACCACGCGCACCAGCCTGGATGACATCCAGGCGCTGCCGGTGTTGCTTCCCGAGAAGGCCGGGCAAGCTCGCCAGCAAGTGCCGCTCTCGCAAGTCGCGCAGATTCGCGTCACCGAAGGCCTCAATGAGATCAGGCGCGAGAACGGCAAGCGCCGTCTCGCCATTCAGGTGAACTTGTTGGGACGTGATGCCGGGTCGTTCGTCGCCGAAGCGCAGGCCAAGATTGCACAGGTCAAACTTCCGGCCGGCTATTATCTCGAATGGGGCGGGCAGTTCCAGAGTCTGCAGGATGCATCTAAGCGGCTTTCGATCGTTGTGCCGCTCTGTTTCGCGTTGATCTTTGGCCTGCTCTACATGGCTCTCGGCAGCTTTGGACGCGCTACTGCGGTGTTCCTGGCGGTGCCCTTAGGATTGGCGGGCGGCGTGTTCACCTTGGCGCTCACCGGCATTGCATTCTCGGTATCAGCCGCTGTCGGCTTCATCTGTCTTGCGGGCGTCGCCGTACTCAATGGCCTCGTGGTGATGACAGCGATACGCGAACGGATCGAGGCAGGGTTTCCGCTCGCTCAGGCGATCCGCGACGGGATGGCCGAAAAGATGCGCGCCGTCGTCATGACCGGATTTGTGCCGGCGATCGGTTTCGTGCCGATGGCGCTCGCGCACGGCACCGGCGCCGAGGTCCAGAAGCCCCTGGCGACCACTGTTATCGGGGGCTTGGTTGCGGCTACCATTCTCACTTTGCTCGTTCTCCCCGCCATCGCCCGCGTGGTGCTTGGCTGGGGCGAACGCGTGGGCAAGCACCGCGATCCCGAGCCGGATGGCGGCGTGGCGGCGCATCCGACCCCCGAGCCGATCTCGACATGACACAGGAGGCGAGCATGAGCGAACATACCAAATTGCTCCGCATCTACACCGACGAGGCCGCCTATTACGGCGACCGCAAGGTGCTCGAGGTGGTCGCATCCAAGGCGCGTGACGCCAGACTCGCCGGCGTGACCGTGCTTGAGGCGCTTATTGGGTTCGGGCGATCGGCGCATCTTCATCGCAGGCATGTACTCGAAAGCGATCGAGCCGTGGTGATCGAGATCGTCGATTTCGACGCTCGTTTGCGGGCGTTCGTGTCGGACCTGTCCGACGTGCCAGGGATAGGATTGATGACGCTCGAAGCAGTGGAGGTTCTCGGGTCAGAGCTTTCGGTCAGCAGTATACAACCAGAGTGAGGTTTGGGATCAGGGTGAGGATCGTTCTTGGCGACTGATATTCCTTCCGCTTCGTCTCCACGGCCATCATTGCGCCGCTTTGCCCTGTTGCTCGTGCTGGTCGGGGCGGCAATGATTCCCGCCGTGATCCTGCGGATCGAAGGCTGGCGTCCCAACCCGCTGCTCGACACGTTCGTTTTCGGAGCGGCTATCCTCGCTGCGGGGTTCCTTTTGTCATGGGGCGCCGAGGCGGCCGAGAAGCGCATTTCGGCAGGGTTGATCGTGGCGATCGTCGCGCTGATCACCGTGCTCCCTGAATATGCCGTGGATTTTTACTACGCCTATTCGGCGGGCGCGAACCCCGGATCGAATTACGTCCATTATGCCGCGGCGAACATGACCGGCGCAAATCGGCTGCTCGTCGGCCTTGCCTGGCCGCTTCTGGTATTGCTTCACTGGCGGCGAACGCGGGATCGCGCCATTGAGTTACGGCCCGCGAACCGAACCGAAATCCTCTTTCTGCTTCTGCCAAGCATCTATGCCTTCGCGATCGTGGCGAAGGGCCGAATTTCACCCATCGACACCATCGTCCTTATCGCGCTGTTCGGGGTGTATATGTGGCGCGCCAGTCGGAAGGAAACTGGCGCAGACGCTGATGACGACGATGACGACGATGACGACGAGCCTGGCCCGGCCGCGGCGCTCATGCTGCTTTCACCCCTTCGCCAATGGTTAGCCATGGGAGCGCTGACGATCGTCGCAGCCGCGATTATTCTTGTATCCGCCGAACCTTTTGCAGAGTCGATGATCGACTCGGGCCGCCTTTTGGGGTTCGACGAGTTCTTGCTGATCCAGTGGCTCGCGCCGCTGGCCAGCGAAGCGCCTGCCGTCGTCGTGGCGGCGCTGTTCGTGCTGTCGGGCCGCGCCGCGTCCGGCCTCGCGACGATGATGTCCGACAAGATCAATCAATGGACTCTGCTAGTCGGCATGTTGCCGCTGGCGGTCAGCTTGGGCGCGGGGCATCTGACCAGCCTCCCGCTCGACACACGCCAACACGAGGAATTCTTCCTCACTGCCGCACAGTCGTTATTCGGTATCGGCTTGCTGCTGCGTCTTCGCCTCAGTCTGGTGGGTGCGGCGGCGCTCGCTACCCTTTTCGTCGCCCAGGTGGCTTTGGCGGTAATCTGGCAGGGTGACGAACTGCGTATCGTCAACAGTCTGACGTGGCTGGCTTGGGGCTATCTGGCGCTCGCGGCTGGCCTGTTCTTGACGAACCGCAAAGCGCTTGGCGCGCTTTTCAGGAAAACAGGCTAGTGAGACGGCCAGCGTCGTTGAACCGACACGGCCGGCCCGCCGGCAAACGTAGGAGGTGGAGTCGTTGTTTGACCAACTCGCCGCTCCGGTCCTCGACAGCCCAGCCTCTAGGCCGGGGAATACGCCGCAGCGCGAGGGTGAAGCCATGACGAGGGCTGCCACCTGGCTGGGCGCAGGGCTCGCCCTGACCGTGGACCAGGTGACCAAGCCGGCGGCCTTCGAGCTCGTTGCAAGCCACGGCGCGATACCCGTCCTCCCCTTCCTTACCATCACGTCCAGCATGAACGCCGGCGTTGCCTTCGGGATCGGCACAAGGGTGCATCCGATCCTGCTGATCGGGGTCGCGGCGACCGTCACGGCTCTTCTCCTCGCGATGATCCTGCGGTCGGCGAGTCCTCTCTACCGCGCCGTGCTGGGCATGATCCTCGGCGGCGGCATTGGGAATATCGCCGACAGGCTGCGATTCGGCGCCGTACGCGACTTTATCGACCTCCACTGGGGCGGATCTCACTGGCCGACGTTCAATATGGCAGATGCTTTCATCACCGTTGGCTTCGTCATCATGCTCATCGCCTGCGACGAGTCCAACGGGCATTTGAAGCCGCGATCCACCCGTTGCGGGAAGAACTGATGTCAGAAGCGGGGATGAATGAGGGAGCGCCACCCATGACAGGCCACTTCCTGTCGATCTACCGACAAGGCTTTGTGAGGGTCGCCGCTTGCTGCCCCCTCTGCAGGATCGCGGAACCGGCGTTCAACCTCGAGGAAACACTGAGGCTCGCCCGCAGAGGGAGTGATGAAGGGGTCGCGCTGATGGTCTTCCCGGAGCTCGGGCTGTCGGGCTATTCGATCGACGACCTCCTCCATCAGCGGGCCCTGCTCGACGAGGTCGAACGACGACTTCTGGAGCTGGTCGCCGAAAGTAGCGATCTCCACCCGGTCCTCCTCGTCGGGGCACCGCTGCGCCGTGAGGGGCGGCTCTACAACTGCGCCATCGCCATTCATCGGGGTCGAATTCTCGGCGTCGTGCCGAAGGGGCACCTGCCCAACTATCGGGAGTTCTACGAGAAGCGTTGGTTCGCCTCCGGGCGGGACGTGCGCGGCGAGATCTGCCTCGGAGGCGAGCCCGTTCCGTTCGGGATGGACCTCCTGTTCCAGGCGGAGGATGTCGACGGCCTGATCTTCCACACCGAGATATGCGAGGATGCCTGGGCGCCCGCCCCGCCCAGCGACTTCGGCGCGCTCGCCGGCGCGCTGATCCTGACGAACCTCTCTGCCAGCAACATCGTGGTGGGCAAGGCAGACACACGGCGACGCCTCTGCGAGGTCCAGTCCGGCCGCTGCTGGGCCGCCTACGTCTACTCGGCGGCTGGACACGGGGAGTCGACAACCGATCTAGCCTGGGATGGCCAGGCCTGCATTTACGAACTCGGGGCCCAACTCGCGGAGACGGAGCGCTTCAGCGCAGAGTCCCAGATGGCCGTCGCGGACATTGACATCGAGCGGCTGCAATTGGAGCGCATGCGGACCGGTACGTTCAACGAGGCGGCAATCGCCAACGGCATGCCGGACCGGCGCTTCCGTCGCGTGTCCTTCGTTCTCCAGCCGCCCGCTGGCGACTTGGGCCTGCGGCGACGCATCGATCGCTTCCCCTTCGTACCTAACGATCCAGCCCGGCTCGATCAGGACTGCTACGAGGCGTTCAACATCCAGGTGACCGGGCTC
Source organism: Sphingomonas echinoides ATCC 14820 (assembly GCF_000241465.1). GTDB lineage: Bacteria > Pseudomonadota > Alphaproteobacteria > Sphingomonadales > Sphingomonadaceae > Sphingomonas > Sphingomonas echinoides. The sequence goes on along the minus strand of NZ_JH584235.1, from coordinate 2,165,779 downwards.
GCGAAGCGCCTTGAGACGACCGGAATAAGCAAGATCTGCATCGGCGTGTCCGGAGGGTTGGATTCGACCCACGCCCTGATTGTCGCGGCGAAGGCATTTGATCTGCTCGGGCGTGCGCGTACCGACATCCTCGGCTTCACGATGCCCGGCTTCGCCACCAGCAGCAGGACCAGGTCCAACGCGCATTCGCTGATGAGCGGGCTCGGGGTGACGGCCGAGGAAATCGATATCACGCCGCTGGCCAACCAGATGCTTCGCGATCTGCGGCACCCGTTCGCGAGCGGGGAGCCGGTCTACGACACGACCTTCGAGAACGTGCAGGCGGGGATCCGGACCGATCTCCTGTTCAGGGCCGCCAACCAGCGCCAGGGCCTGGTGCTCGGCACCGGCAACATGTCGGAGCTCGCACTCGGCTGGTGCACCTACGGCGTCGGCGACCAGATGAGCCACTACAACGTCAACGGCTCGCTTCCGAAGACCCTCATTCAGCACCTCATCCGGTGGACGGCGTCGAACCGGCTGTTCGACGCCCAAGTGACCGACATCCTGCTCGACGTGCTCGGGACGACTATATCGCCGGAGCTCATCCCGCAGGCATCCGAAGGCCAGTCGCAGAGTACAGAGGAAAAGATCGGCCCCTACGAACTCCACGACTTCTGGATCTACTATCTGACCCGATTTGGGCTGCGCCCCTCCAAGATCGCCTTCCTAGCAATGCACGCTTGGCAGGACGCCTCCGCGGGCAACTGGCCGCCGGGCTTTCCGGAGGACCAGAAGCGCTCCTATGATATACCTGCCATCCGCCACTGGCTCGACGTTTTCCTGCGCCGCTTCTTCGCCAACCAGTTCAAGCGATCCGCCCAGCCGAATGGGCCGAAGGTCACGACTGGCGGCTCGCTGTCGCCGCGCGGCGATTGGCGCGCGCCCTCGGACGCCAACGGCCAGCTCTGGATCGATGAGCTTTGCAACAACGTGCCCGAGGACCTCAACGCGGCGGACGTGTCTCCTCTGACGCAGGAACCACCTGCGGTAGCCGCGGAGGGCAGACCCATTGTCCGATGAAATCCGATACCATACGGCCCGGTGGCTGCGCACCGGCCGTCCGCACCTCGGGGCGCCCGGCGACATCGTCGTCCCGAGCACGGCGAAGAGGCAGCCCGACGTGGGTGCGACGGAGGCGCCGTTGCGGGGCGGCCCCCATCCAGGGCGCGGAGGGGCGGCGACGATCCATCGGCAGGCAAGCTGGAGCGAACGACAATGGCTGAGCATCCGAAGCCTTTGACCATGGCCGCAGAACGGTCGGGAATACGAAGGGAGGGCCGGGTGGGTCTTCCTGATGTGCGCAACGGTCCTGGGTGTCGCCACTTTGTGGCTTCCCGAACAGATTGAGCTGCCACGGGAAACTGCCCCGCGGCTCGCGTTTGCCGCCCGCGAAAGCCTCCTCGTAATGCTGTGGGTCGCCATCGGTGTCGGGATGGTGTCGACCATCCGGCGCTACTCGGCACATGACAATCCCGGCTCCGCCTTCGCTCCTCCAAGCGAGCGGCTGAGGGTGCCGCTCGCATTTCTTCAAAACACGCTTGAGCAGGCGACGATGACGAGCATCGCCTTTCTCGGGCTCTCCACCGTCGATGGCGACGCTCCGCTCGGCTTCATCACCGGCGCCGTAGTCCTGTTCGCGGCAGGACGGATCGAGGTGCGTGGCATGCCACTAAATGCCCAGTGTCGAAACCGGTCCAGCCTGAGCAAATATTCCGGGCGCATTGGCGGAAGCGCTTGACCTTTGGCTGAAAGATACAGTCCTCCGGCGACGCACCACAAACCTCATCAGGTTCGCCAGGTTTGACGCCAACGATACCGCGTCTGTCCCCAACGCGAACAGAGCTCCGACGATCAAATTATGGGCAAGCCAAAATGGAGCCCCCAGGAGGAAGAGCCCCTTCATACGCGTAGTCGATGTCTGCAAGCGCGCCAGACTACCCAGCGAGCTCCCCGTCAATGCCAGCGCAGACGGTATGCCGTGCCATGTCACTACCGAAAGGAAAGACAATATAATGAGGCTGGCTCCGTAGAGTCGCACGACGACATAGCGATCACGCACCGATGCCGAAACGACGAGCTGCGCGCAGGAAATGAGGCACGCGATCGCCGCCGTAGGAGATCCCAACATCAGAAAATACATCGCGAAGGCGGCAGCGCCTGCACTCTGAATTTGGACGACCTTTTTATAGTCGCTGAAAAACGGCCAGCTGATGACGCACAAAAGAGCCATGCAACCGAACGCGGTGGCAATCACGACGGCCCCCGCGCGGTTGTTCCTGTGTTGATCTGCGTGCCGCGCTCAGCTCTGTCTTTTCCCATAGCTGAAGCGTGAAGGAACGAGGTTAATTACGCTTTAATGGCCCTCATGAAATCGACCATTCAAGGCTTCTTTTGGATTGCTGTCACCTCACCCGCACTGCCAACAAGCGTGACATCAAAATCGACCTTGTCGCCGACCTTGGCGGCATCGGTGATCCCAGGCGCTGCCTTGAACGCCATCGTCATCGCCGGCCATTTGGCTTCCGGGATCGGGCCATGGTCGAGCGTGATCGTGCCTGCCGCCTTATCGATCTCCTTCACCGTCCCCTGTCCCTTGGCCTTGATCGCGGATGTCGCGGAGGGCGCCATTGCCATATTCGCCATATCGCCGCTCATCGCCGCATCGGGCGATGCCTGATTGGTCTCGGTCGCGATAGGTGCTTCCGCTTTTTTGCCGCACGCGGCGGTCAGGGCGGCGAGGCCGAGGGCGATAGTCAGTCGTGCATAGTTCATGGTCTTCTCCTTGCATGTTAGGCGGGTTGATGGGTGGGCTTGGTCTTGGGCTTGCGCTTGCGCAGCAGCAGATAGGCGGCGGGCAGAACGAACATGGAGAGCAGCGGCGCGGTCAGCATGCCACCGATCATCGGCGCTGCGATCCGGCTCATGACCTCCGAGCCCGCGCCCGAGCCGAGGAGGATCGGCAGCAGGCCGGCAAGGATCACCGCGACCGTCATTGCCTTGGGGCGGACGCGGAGAAGAGCCCCCTCTCGAACCGCCGTCTCGACCTGGCTCGCATCGGGATCGTGGCCGCGCTCTTCGAGCGCGTTCTTGAGGTAGATCAGCATCACCACGCCGAACTCGGCGGAGACACCGGCGAGGGCAATGAACCCGACCCCGGTCGCAACCGACTGGTTGAAGCCAAGGAGGTACAGCGTCCAGATACCGCCGGTGAGCGCGAACGGCAGCGTGCCCATGATCAGGGCAGCTTCGTCGAAGCGCCCGAAGATCATGTAGAGCAGCACGAAGATGATCAGCAGCGTCGCTGGCACCACCAGCTTGAGCTTGTCGATCGCCCGCTGGAGATATTCGAACTGGCCTGAGTAAGCGATGCTGACGCCCGGCGAGAGTCTGACCTGCTTCGCCACCGCCCTTTGCAGATCGCCGACCACCGAGGCGAGGTCGCGCCCGCGCACATCGACATAGACCCAGGTCGATGGCCGGGCATTCTCGGTCTTGAGCATCGGCGGCCCTTCGGCGATCGATATGTTCGCAACTGTACCGAGCGTGATCTGCTGCCCCGAAGGGGTCAGGACCGGCAGTGTCCGCAGACCCTCCAGGCTGTCGCGCAGTTCGCGCGGATAGCGCACGGTGATCGGATAGCGGGCCAGCCCCTCGACAGTCTCGCCGATCGTCTCGCCGCCGATCGCGCCCGAGACGATCGCCTGCACATCGGTGATGTTGAGCCCGAACCGCGCGGCGGCAGCGCGGTCGATATCGACATCGACATAGCGCCCGCCGGTCAGCCGTTCGGCGAGGGCAGAGGAAACGCCCGGCACGGTCTTGGCGACCGTCTCGACATCATGCGCGATGCGATCGAGCTGGGCGAGATCGGCGCCCGACACCTTGACCCCGATCGGGCTCTTGATGCCGGTCGCCAGCATGTCGATGCGGTTCCTGATCGGCGGCACCCAGACATTGGCGAGGCCGGGCAGCTTCACCGTGCGGTCGAGTTCGTCGACCAGTTTGTCCGGCGTCATTCCGGGACGCCATTGGTCGCGGGGCTTGAACTGGATCGTCGTCTCGAACATCTCCAGCGGCGCCGGATCAGTCGCGGTCTCGGCGCGGCCGGCCTTGCCGAACACGCTCTCGACCTCGGGCACCGTCTTGATCAGCCGGTCGGTCTGCTGGAGCAGTTGCGAGGCCTTGGCCGCAGAGAGGCCGGGCAAGGCCGAGGGCATGTAGAGCAGGTCGCCCTCGTCGAGATTGGGCATAAACTCACCGCCGAGCCGGGTGAGTGGCCAGGCCGTTGTCGCGAAGACCAGCGCAGCGATCACCAGCACCGCCTTCGGCTTTCGCATCGTCCAGTCGATCGCGGGGCGGTAGAGGTTGGTCAGCCAGCGGTTGACCGGATTGGCCTGCTCGGCTGGGATGCGGCCCCGGATCAACCACCCCATCAGGATCGGAACGAGGGTCACCGACAGGATCGCGGCGGACGCCATCGCATAGGTCTTGGTGAAGGCGAGCGGCGCGAACAGCCGGCCCTCCTGCGCCTCCAGCGTGAACACCGGAATGAACGACAGCGTGATGATCAGCAGGCTGAAGAACAGGGCCGGGCCGACTTCGGCCGCGGCTTCGGTGACGACGATCCAGCGCATCTCGCCCTCGAGATGCTCGTCCGGATGATCCTGCTCCCAGCGCTCGATCTTCTTGTGGGCGTTTTCGATCATGACGACAGCCGCATCGACCATCGCACCGATCGCGATGGCGATGCCACCCAGTGACATGATGTTGGCGTTGACTCCTTGGAACCGCATCACCACGAACGCCGCCAGCACACCCAGCGGCAGGGTCAGGATCGCGACCAGCGCCGAGCGGACATGCCAGAGGAACAGGCCGCAGACGATCGCGACAACAATGAACTCCTCGATCAGCTTGTAGGTGAGGTTTTCGACCGCGCGATCGATCAGCTGCGAGCGGTCATAGACCGTCACCACCTCAACACCGGGCGGCAGGCTTTTCTTCAGGTCGGCGAGCTTGTCCTTGACCGCCGCGATCGTTTCGCGGGCATTCTTGCCCGAGCGCAGGATCACGACGCCGCCGGCGACGTCGCCTTCGCCGTTCAACTCAGCGATGCCGCGCCGCATCTCCGGACCGATCTGGATCGTGGCGACGTCGCCTAGCCGGACCGGAACGCCACCGCTTGCTGTCTTCAACGGGATCGCCCGGAAATCGTCGAGCGTCTTCAGATAGCCCGAGGCGCGGACCATATATTCGGCTTCGGCCATCTCCAGCACCGAGCCGCCCGACTCCTGGTTGGCTTGTCTGATCGCCTGGACTGCTTGTTGATGGGTGACGCCGTAGGCAGCGAGCTTCACTGGATCGAGCAGCACCTGATATTGCTTCACCATGCCGCCGATGCTGGCGACCTCGGCGACGCCGGTCACGGTTTTCAGCTCGTAGCGCAGGAACCAGTCCTGAAGCCCGCGGAGCTGCGACAGGTCATGCCGGCCGCTCCGGTCGACCAGCGCATATTCATAGACCCAGCCGACGCCGGTCGCATCGGGACCGAGCGCGCTACGCGCGCTCGCCGGCAATCGTCCCTGCACCTGGTTGAGATATTCGAGCACACGGCTGCGCGCCCAGTAGAGGTCGGTGCCGTCCTCGAAGATCACATAGACGAAGCTGTCGCCGAAGAAGGAGTAGCCGCGCACCGTCTTCGCCCCTGGCACCGACAACATGGTGGTGGTGAGCGGATAGGTGACCTGGTTCTCGACGATCTGCGGTGCCTGGCCCGGGTAGCTGGTGCGGATGATGACCTGCGTGTCGGAGAGATCGGGCAGCGCGTCGATCGCGGTCGATCGCACGGCCCAGACGCCCACGCCGATGAGGGCCAGTACGCCGATCAAGACGAAGAAGCGGTTCCTGACCGACCAGCGGATGAGATGAGCGATCATTGGCCCGCCACCTTGGTCATACGTCGTATCGTTGGCCCCGCGGGAGGCCGGTCGAAGCCGAAGCGAACGCGGTCCCCTGTCTTCAGGCCACGCGGAATCTTCGGATCGGGAAGCTGGAACGTCATCGTCATCGCCGGCCAGCCAATCGCCGGCACGGGCTCGTGGCTCAGCGTCACCGAATTGGCGGTGATCTGTTCGATCTTGCCGACGGTCTCGTAAAGCGTTCCCGTAGCCGCGGGCTTCGCGGCGGCGGTTGGCGTGGCAGCTCCGATTGGCCGCGCTTCGACACCGGACAAACTTGCCTCGGAATCAATCAGGAACTGGCCCGAGGCGACAACCTTCTCACCTTCGGAGAGCCCGGCGAGGATTTCGGTGTCATCGCCGGATTCCCTTCCGATTTGCACCTCTGCGGGTCGGTAGCGGCCCTTGTCGAGGGCCAGCATCACCAAGGTCCGCTTGCCGGTGCGGATCAGCGCTTCGGAGGGCACAAGTAACGCCGGTTGCGTGGCTCCACCGAACGAGACGGTAGCAAACATGCCGGGACGCAGACGTCCTCCGCGATTGGGCAGCTCGATCCGGACAGTAAGGGTGCGGCTGTCGGCCTGAGTCTCGGGCAGGATCGCCGAGACACGGCCCGACAAGGTCTCGCCAGGAAAAGCGGCAAGCGTGGCCTGCACGGTTTGTCCGGGTTTGAGCGGACCGGCGATCGCCTCGGGTACAGCGGCATTGAGCCAGACCGTGCCGAGGCCATTGACCTCCGCGAGCGTCTGGCCTGCCATCATGGTCATGCCCGCCCGCACGTTCAATGTCTTGATGACCCCGCGGGTGGGCGTAGAGATTGTGATGACATTGTGCGGCCGTCCCGCTCGCTCGACCGAGGCGATCGTGCCCGACGACATGCCGAGCAGCATGAGCCGCTGGCGCGCGGCCTGGGTCAGCGCCGCGTTGCCGGTGCGGCGGACCGCAAGGAATTCAGCCTGCGCGCCGCCCCATTCCGGCACCAGTAGGTCGGCAAGAGGTGCCCCTGCCCCGATGATGTCGCCAGGTGCGCGCGCATAGACGCGCTGGACGAAACCTCCAGTGCGTGCCTGGACGACTGCGATATCACGCTGATTGAAATCGATCGTCCCCGTCGCGGTCACGCTACTCGCCAAAGCGCCACGTCGGACCAGGACGGTGCGCAGCCCGAGCGCCTGAGACGCGGAAGGATCTATTGAAATCCCCGGCGCTGCCGAGCCTGCCCCCGCCTCATCTGCATAGCGGGGGATCGTCTGCATCCCCATCGACGAAAGGCCGGGACCGTCATGATGTTCGGCCGGGATCATCGGGTCGTACCAATAGAGAATCTTGCGCGCGGCGGGCTTCGCGCTCTCCGGATCGTGCGAACCTTCCCATTGTTGGGCCACGGTAAAACCGATCCCGCCAGCAGCGAGCGCAAGAAGAGCAGCGGCACCAAGAAGGCGGCTGCGGGTAATTGTAACTTGGCTCATCGCGGTGCGCTCCCGTAAGTAAAGTTCAATCCGGCTCCGTCCGCTGCGACCTTGGCTTCGCGATCAACGGTCGTCAGGGTGGCATCGGCGAGCGCGGCAAAAGCGTCCGCGACGTCAATCAGACTGGCGCGGCCCGCACCATAACTCGCTGTTTCCAACTTCACGCGCTGCTCGGCGAGCGGTTGCAGCGTGCCCTGCGCGCGCATCCACTGCTCATGATGCATGACATGGTCGGCGATATCAGCGTCAAGGTCGGCGGCAAGCGTGCGCCGCGCGGCCTCGCGTTCGGCCAAGACCCGCCCGGCACTGGCCTGGGCCGCCGCGATCCCGGCATTCTGGCGATTGCGGGTGAAGAACGGCAGGCTGACCGTCACGCCGGCCGAGATAAAGTCGCCGAAACGGGGGTCGCGGCGTTGATAGGCCAGGTTGACACCGAAATCAGAGCGCCGACCGGCGTCGGCCACACGCACATCGGCATCCGCCTGGTCGGCCTGGGCATCGATCATCTCGATGGTGGGATGGTGATCAAGGCCGGCACGCAGCTTGGCGGCATCGACCGGGAATTCAGGGATTGGTCCAGCGATCTCAGGCGCGGGATCGCCTGTCCAGCGGGTCAACGTGGCGCGGGCACGCGCTACGTTTGACACCAGCTCGCTCCGGCGATCGCGCATCGTCGCGACCGCCTGCTGTCCGGAAAGCGTCTGTGCCGGCCTAGCGTTACCCGACGCGACCGCGCCAGGCGTCGTCCCCACCACACGCTCGAGGCGGGTTAGAAGATCATCGAGCGCCGTGAGCCTGCGTTCGGCGTAGGCGAGATTGATCCAGGCAAGCGCGGTGCTCACCTCGACGGTGCGCGCCTCGACCGCGGTATCGGCCTCGGCCGCCTTGATGTCGCTATCGGCGCGCGCCTGCTGGGCATGGCGCTTGGCGAGGTTGGGAATGTCCTGGGACACGCCGACCCGCGCCATGGTGAAATCGTCGCGATTGGGCTCGAACGCGAGCGGTCCTGAGATCGGGAAGCTCTCGACGCTTACGCCGAGCGTCGGATCAGGCAGCGCCCCGGCCGCGCCGCGCGCGGAACGCGCGGCATCGGCGCCGAGCGCCTTGGCCTTGATCGACGGGGCTTCCTGTCGGGCGCGCTGGAGCGCAGCTTCGAAGGTGAGCGGACCGGCGAATGCAATGCCGGGGATCGCCGCAAGAAGCGGCGCGCAAAGAAACAATCGCATGGAAAACTCCTGATCGGAGGGTCAGGCCAACAACGCGCAATATGACAGGCATGTCAGTGGCGGCGGAATGGGGGGCATCCCGCCGCCACTGCTGGCCTAGCCGTCTATGCGACCTGTAGCGGCCAGAACCTGTGCTTAGCCGGCCGAAGGGGTCGACGAAGGCTGTGCCATGCTGTGCATCTGCTTCATGCAATCAGCAGCGTCTGTGCTGCTCATCTTCATCATGTCGCAGTCGCAAGCCGCCACTTGCGTGGCATCAGGCACCCAGACGTGCCGCTGGGCCGGTCCCGTGGCACGCGGGCCATATTGCGGGACCGGCTTCCACTCATAATGGCCGGACTGTTGGCTGTGATTGGGCTGGCCGGCGAATGCGGCGCCAGGTGTGGCAAGGGCTACGCCGAGTAGGGCATAGAAAACACGGTTTTTCATGACTGTAATCCTTTGGCAAAACATCGTGGTAGCCGCAGATCAGACGGGATGTTTGGGTGCGCAAAGGCGCAACGATCCTGTCAGCCTTACGGCCGGTTTCGATCAGCCAAGGAGAGTCGGTGGTTCCGGTTCGGGCGTAAGGTCACTGCCGCGTAGGACCGTGGTGGTCGGCCAGAAGGCCAAGATTGGATTCGCCTCGCGAGCCGCAAGCGCTGGCGAGTCATTGCGAACGGCCATGGGAACTACGCACCCCATCGCGGCTATGCAGGCAAGGGTCATGCCCTTGCAGGGCTTCTGCGCAGGCTGTTGTTGCTGCGCCATCATCTTCATGCAGTCCTCGGACATGCTTGAAGCGGCCATACTCGACATCGCCACCGGCGCGGACACTGCAGGCGGGCCGGACGCAAAGGCGGCTTCCTGGCCGAGCAGACCGATCAGGGCTCCAAGCAGGAGAAAGAGATGAAGCGCACATTTCACAGACGTAACCAGATACACCACTCATGATCCAGGGACAACGCGATACTCATCCGCCGTGGCGTGCAAAGATGGTTTCGCGTTCCGCGCCAAAGGCAATGACATTGAAGGGTTGGGCGGACTGTCCGGGAACTTCCATGCCGGGTGATCCGACAGGCATACCAATTACGGCGAGACCGCTCACACCACGCGGACGCAACGCAAGAACGCGCTTCATGTCCGCGATGGGGACGTGTCCCTCGAAAACCATGCCATCGACGATCGCTGTGTGACACGATGATAGCCGAGCCGGTACGCCGTGTACCCGCTGAAAGGCGGGTCGCCCCCGATCGTCGATCATGTTCACGCGTCGCCCGAATTGTTGACGGACCTGGGCCGCCCATTGCTCGCAGCAACCACAGCCGGGATCCCGGTGAACGACGATCGGCTCAGCAGCAATGCTGACGACGGAGAGTGACGCGCCGAGCGCAGCAAGTACGATCTTGAGTTTCATATCAACCTTCAATGGTCCCCGCGGGACGGGGGAAATCTCCTACTGCGCGCGCTTGCCGTGGGCTTTTAGCCAGCCCTCGAGTTCGCCGACCTCACGCGTCTGCTCGGCGACGGCTTTGTTGGCCATCATCCGAACCTTTGAATCTTTGGTCTCTCGCAGAACGATGCGCGACATTGCGATCGCGCCACGATGATGCTCGACCATCTTGCGCACCCAGGTTTCGGTAGCATCAGCGCCCATCGCGGACGTCATCTTCTGGTGCATTTCCATCTCAGCCGACGGGTAGGGGTTAGCAGGGGTCGGCTTCATCATTTGACCCATGTCCATCTTGGAATGGTCCATGCCCTGCATTTGCGCGATACCGGGCGTGGCCAACAATCCGACGATCATGACGGCGATTATTTTCTTCATAAAATTCTCCTCATCATCCCCGCATTGTTAATACGCGCGAGCGTGCTTTTCCCCTCTGCGAATCGCAGACATTGCCAAGGATTAGGGGTCAGGGATGCTATTTACGGGCCAAAATTGCCTTCATCTCGTCGATCTCGCGCCGCTGGGATACCTCGATGCCGCTGCAGAGACGAACGACTTCCGGATCTTTGAGAGACGCCTCACGACACATAAGGATCGCCCCCGAATGGTGGGGGATCATCGACCGCAAGAACGCGGTATCGCCGATCGTCGTTTGCGTCCGGATGAGCGCGAAGGATCCAGCAAATATCGCGACTGAACCGATTACAAGAGCTGCGTTCGCCCTCTTGGACGGAAACATATGTCCCATTGCAAGGATCATCAGCACCACCATCGGTGCGACCATCATCAGTGTCATGTAGACCATGTTGAGGTTATTGTAGAAGCTTCCCAGACTATCGATCATGACGAACATCACCAAATACATGATAATGCCGCCGACGAGGGTCTGCAGCGCGAGGCTGGTATAAGCGTTCTTCATCATCGGTCGTCTCCTTCGGCCCCCGCCCAAGAATCCCCCATGGTCGTTCAACTCTTGCGGCGCCGCTTTCGCGGCCAGCGGAAATACAAAAGAGCAGAACCCGCGATCGCGAGCGCAAGCCCCCCACCGGCAAATCCAATCAGCCAGGGCGTGTTGAAATCTTCGTGGTTCTTCCAATCCATGATGTGGAGGCCCCAGAAGAAGTCATAGAGACGCCAAGTGCCGTTCCTGACGGCAACGATCCGACCACTATTTTGCGCAATATAGACGCGGGTCGAATCCTGATCTGGAAAGTCGATTCGCCATGCCGGAAGCACGCCCTTATATTCGGTGCTCGCGGACGTAACGGCACGGACGCTCGGCGGCGCCGACTTCCCACGATATGATCGCACCGCCACCGCGCGAGCCATCGCGGCGTTGACGCGCGGGATGGCCGACGCTGTTTCTGCGTCGTGGAGCCGTACCGAGCCGTCAGCCATCTCGACCTCTGTAACCTCTCGCCCGGCGAGCATACGGTACCGCACCTCACGGACAGGAGCGCCCGCTTGGCGTAGAACGATATCGAGCGGCGCCCGGGCATGGCCCTGGGCGAGCGTCGCCAGCGATGCGCGATCTACGACATGTTCACCGCGGACCCGATCGATGGGCAGCACGCTCATGATCAAGCCGCTCGCAAACCACAGTAACAACTGAACGCCGATGATCAGGGCCAGCCAGCGGTGCACCCGGCTAACCCCGACATGGAGGCGAAGCCGGTTGCTCCTCAGAACCAGGTCCGCACGCCAATGACAAAGCTTGTCGCCTTGACACCTTCGCCATCAGCTCGCGCATAATCCGCGGTCTTGCCCAGCTTGCGATCGTAGGAGACGCCAATATAGGGCGCAAATTCGCGTCTGACTTCGTAGCGCAGACGCAGCCCAAACTCGGCGTTCGATATACCAGCGCCGATGCGGGTTTCCGGGACGTCCTGGGCTGATAGATTCAATTCGACCCGGGGCTGAAGGATCAAACGTTGCGTAATGCGCTGATCGTAATAGCCCTCGATCCGCCCCAGGACCTCGCCCTTGTTCGACAGGAACAAGGCTGCCTCCGTTTCGAACCAGTAAGGCGCGACTCCTTCGATCCCGACTGTAGCGTAGGTGCGCGAGGGATTGGGTTTGAAATCATATCGGACACCAGCCTGCAGGTTCCAGTATGGATCGAGCGCGCGGCTGTAGAGCGCCTGAATCTCCGCAGTTTCCATAAAGGTGCCGTTACGACCGCCTAGGACGCCCTCGCCTTCTGACTTGATTGTCAACCGATCGAGATCCTTGCCGAACCACGCTTCGCCATCCCAGCGATAACCGTCCCGACCATTTCGGACCTGATATTCCGCCAGATTGAACAGGATCATCGAGGAGGTGCTGGCGCCATGCTCGTTGTGCAGCATGGACCGTGAATCGACCATCGCACCGTTCTGATAGATCCGATCGGCATAATGATCGCTTGGTGCTGCCGGTGCCGGTGCATTGCCCGGTGCAAGGCTCGTGCCCCCTGCCCCATGACCGGCCATCTGCCCGTCCATCGACATGCCGGGCATGGACGACATGTCATGCTCCATTGGCTGACCGCCTCCACCAGCAGGCATATTCATACCGGGCATATCGTGGTTCATGGCGCCACCCGCCGTGTCCGGCATTGTCATGCCAGGCATGCTCGACATGTCATGTCCTGCATGGGGATCGGGCTTCGGAGACGCCTTGCTTCCTACCGTTCCCGACATATCCATTCCGGGCATGGCGCCCATTCCCGACATGTCATGGGCGGCCGCTTTAGGTTTCGCGACGGGCGCCCCGCGCTTTGCTGAAGTTGGTTTAGCAGCCGGTTTGGCGGCCGTTTTGCGCTTAACGGGAGTCGCGGGTTTGGTTGCCGGCTTTTTCTTCGGAGGTGCTTTGGCCGCAGGCATGTTCATGCCCGGCATATTCTGCATCGATTGCGCGTTAGCCGGAGCCGCGAGGGCAAGCGGCGCTACGCTGATGAGGAGAAGCAATGCCTTCATGCTGCGTCTCCCCGAGGCCGGACAGAGACGACGCGCATCATCCCGGCATGCATGTGATAAAGCATATGGCAGTGGAAGGCCCAGTCGCCGATCGCGTTGGCGGTGACGTCAAAACTCACTTTGCCGCCCGGCGCGACGTTGACCGTATGCTTGCGCGGCGAATATTCGCCATGCCCGGTAACCAACTCGAAAAAATGTCCGTGAAGATGGATCGGATGCGACATCATCGTGTCGTTCACCAGCGTCACACGCACCCGTTCGTTTTCCAGGAATGGAATCGGCTCGCGCTTGTCGCTCATCTTCACGCCGTCGAACGACCACATATAGCGTTCCATATTGCCGGTCAGGTGGATTTCCATCGCCCGATCAGGCGCTCGCACGTCGGGGTTGCGATCCACCGCCATGAGGTCGCGATAGACCAGGACGCGGTGTCCGACATCTTCCAGGCCCTGCCCGGGCTCTCCGGTGCGATCCATCGGCATAGGTGAAATCGTCTGGACGCCAGGCCCCATCTTGACCTGCGGGGCTTTGCTGCCGTCGCGCATATTCATGCCGCCCATCCCGCCCATCGCCATGCCTGCCATAGCGTCGCCGGCCGGGGCGCCCATTCCAGGCATGCTCGCCATCGAGCCGCCGGGTGTCTTGTCCGTTGTCGGCATGGATGCGCCGGAGCCCATGTCCATGCCCGCCATGCCACCAGCAGCGGCGCCGCCTGTCGGCATGTCATGACCCATTGCTGCATGGTCCATGCCGGCCATCGTAGAACCGCCGGAAGCGTCCATGCCTTGCATGCCGCCCATGTCCATCTCGCCCATGCCCATATCCTTCATATCGGCAAGGGGACGTTTGCGAAGCGCGGGCACCTGGGCTGCCATGCCTTCGCGCGGGGCCAGAGTTGCGCGCGCCATGCCAGACCGATCAACAGATTCGCCGATCAGAGTGTAGGCACGGTCATCAGTCGGGGTGACGATGATGTCGTAGGTTTCCGCCACCGCAATTTGGAACTCGTCGACCTCCACCGGCCGCACGTCTAGACCATCGGCCTGAACGACCGTGAGCTTGAGTCCTGGAATCCGGACATTGAACGTCGTCATCGCCGAGGCGTTGACAAAACGTAGTCGAACTCGCTCGCCGGGCCGGAAAAGCGCTGTCCAATTGTCCTGGGGACCATGGCCGTTGACGAGATAGGTGTAGGTTGAACCTGTGACATCAGAGACGTCCGTGGGGTCCATCCGCATTTTGCCCCAGTCGAGACGATCCTTGAGCGGTTGATCTTCTTTTGCCATCAGGCCAGCCAGCGTCTGGCGCTGATAGTTGAAATAGCCCCCGCCCACCTGCTTGAGCTTTCTGAAAATCGCGTGCGGATGCATCTGGCTATGGTCGGACAGCACGATCACATGCTCGCGATCCGACTTGATCGGATCTTCGCCTGCCGGATCGATCACGATCGGCCCGTAATGGCCCATCTGCTCCTGCAAACCCGAATGGCTATGATACCAATAGGTGCCCGCCTGGACGATCGGAAACTCATAGACGAAGGTCGATTTTGGTTTGATGCCGGGGAAGCTGATTCCCGGTACGCCATCGAACTGGAACGGTACCAGTAACCCGTGCCAGTGGATCGAACTGTCTTCTTCAAGATCGTTGATCACCGACAGGCGCACCGTTTGCCCTTGGCGCAACCGGATCAAAGGCGCCGGCACGGTTCCGTTGATGCCGATCGCATGGCTTGCGCGGCCATCGATCATCATCATCTGATGAGCGATCTTGAGAGTGATATCGTTGCCGGTAACGGTCGGGAGCGGCTTCACAATACCCGCCGAGACGGGTTGAGCCCATGCCGGCATCCAGGCCGACAATGCCAGGCCACCGCCGGTCAGCGCGGCACCGCGGAACAGATCGCGGCGGTTCAATACCGGGGGCATATAATCTCCTTGTTCATTGTTCAGCACCCTCTTGTCCACAGCGAGGCTCGAGCGCGGTATCTCTCTCATCCTTACGCACGAGCGCGGCGCACCCCTCAAATGTCGGCCAAGATTTCAGCAAGTCGGACGCGAGCGCGGTACAGCCGCGTCTCGACAGCCTTCCCGCTGATCGAAAGTGCCAACGCAGCTTCCGATTGGTTCAACCCTTCGACGGTGCGGAGCAGCAGAACCTCTCGCAACGAAGATGGCAAGGCAGCGATCGCAGTCGAGAGTTTTTCGAGTTCCATCTTCGAAGCTGCGCTGGCATGAGCCGAAGGTGCGTCGTCTGGGACCTGTTCAATTTCGTCGTCGGACGTGGCGGCACTGAAGATGAAGAGCTGACGCACTCTTTGGCGACGGCGCCAATCACGGCATTTGTTGATCGCGATCCGCGACAGCCAAGCGCGCAGCGGTCGGGCACCATCATATTTCCGCAAATGGCTGAACGCCGAAACGAAGCAATCCTGGGTAAGGTCAAGCGCCTCTTCCGCATTGCCTACGAGTCCGCGGACCAGCCGGAATATCGCGGATTGATGCCGGTGCATGATCTCTGCGAATGCCGCTTGCCGGCCACCGAGCGTCAGCGCGGCAAGTTCACCATCGGAGCACGACTGGAGCTCCAGACTCACCGCGCATCGTCGGTAAGCGCATGTACTACCGCCTGGTCGAAGGTCTTGGCCTGATCCGGACGTAAGATCTGGCGCATGGCGAAGATATGGCCGAGCGTCTCCTTTTGGAGCTGACCCATTGCCTGATGCGACTGATCGACGGCCGCAGCGACACCCGGACCGTTGCCATGTTCAGTTTCGATGGCATCGGCAAGCCGTGCATTGTCGGCTCTCAGTTCGAGTTCCAGCGCCCGTCGGCGCACGGCAAACCGCTGCTCAAGCAACTCGATCTGAGCCTTCTGACGATCGTCCAGGTCGAGCTTGCTGTGCAATACGTCATGCAGTTCGACGCCGCCAGCCACAGGATGTGGCAGGAAATGACGGCCCAGAAACACGCCCGCGACGGCTGCGACAAAGGCGACAATCGCGACCAGAACGAGCAGCCGCGGCTTCATCGCGGACCTGCGAGCAACGTGGAGGGAGCAAGCGGATTGGATGGCCCAAAAGGCGAGAGCGTAACGGAGGCCTCGACTGGCGTCGTAACCCCGTTGCTGGCAACACCCAGCAGCACTGCGCCAAAGGCGGCGACCGCGCCAAGCCTCAACTGGGAGCCCGCCGAAACCTGCGTCCTGGCGGCAATGCGCCTGAACACTGCCTCTTCAAGACCGGCCAGACCGGGATGCCCCGGTTCGTTGCGTAAGCGGCTCAAGAGCCCATCCAAGTCTACATTCATCTCAAATTCCTATTTCTTCAATCCATCCGACGCGCTGGCGCAAGACCCGTCTTTTCCACCTCCGCTATCAGCCCGTTCGTCAAAAGCGCCCCTCGGTTTTCGGGGGGCTGAACGACGACCTTCAAGGCACGGTGCCACATAGTTACGGCATCGTCTTTGTCATGCCAGGCATATCCTTCATCATCGCATCGTGATCTTCAGGCGCACTGGAAATCACCGCCTGATATTGCGCAGGACTCATCTTCGGCATCTGCCGCACGAAAGCCACCATGTCCCAGATCAGCTCGTCGCTATGGGTTTTGCCCCAGGCCGGCATCGCTGTGAGCTTGACCCCATGCTTGATGATCCAGAACTGCTCCTTTGCCGATCTCTGCGGCTCACGGAAAAGCTCGGGAGCCCTGGGATAGAGGCCCTGGCTGATCTCGGACTTCTCAAGGCCCGGCGCGAGATGGCAGCCGCTGCACATCTCGGTATAGAGCCCCGCTCCGCTCTGCAGACGTTTCACATCCATCAGGTTTGCCGGGACGCTGATGTCGCGAGACCTTACCGCGATCGAGCGATCACGGAATTGCTCCACGAGCCAATAGACTGGTTTGCTGTGGGGGGCATCAGCGCCAATATCGTAAGCGCCGACATACACGACGATGCCGGCGAGCGCGCCACCGGCCAGCGCCGCCGCCGCGACGAAGCCCACGCTCGGAAAATGTCTCCGGAGCCATGCTTTCCTTGAATCTTCCATCGCGTCCTCCCCAGCAGAAAGTCTTTGGACGATCGATGATTTCACACCCCATCCAATTGATCATACGCGCGGCGCGCCTTCACCCCTCAACCCTACGCCGATCCCGCGCGCCGGCCGGTTTCCATACAACCGCCGAAGAAATTTCGCGGGTTTGATGAGGGGTTGCACTCTGCGGTGCGTAAATCGCTGTGTCGGCAGTATCGCCGCCTATGGAGAAATCGATGTTTCGTAAAACAGCTTTTGCCGTCGCCATGGCGGCTTCTGTCTTTGCCGCTACCGCCGTCCAGGCTCACCCCAAACTGAGCAGTGCCACGCCAGCCGCCGACACCGTCGTCGTCGCCCCGACGAAGATCCAGCTCGTCTTTTCCGAAGCGCTTGTCGCGCAGTTCTCCGGAATCGACCTGACGATGACCGAAATGCCCGGCATGAAGATGGGGCCGATGAAAATGAACGGCGTCAAGGCAACGCTGGCTCCCGACGGCAAGACACTCGTTGCCACGCTCGCCAAGCCGCTGACAGCTGGAACGTACAAGCTCGATTATCATGTCGTCTCGACCGACACCCATCGCATCCAGGGCGGATACACGTTCAAGGTCAAGTAAGACCATGCCGGACATGGTGGCAATCGCCGTCAGGCTTGGACTCTATCTTGACCTGATGCTTCTTTTTGGGCTGCCGATGTTCGGGCTCTACACATTGCGCGGGACCGAACGGGAATCCGGCTCGGTCCTGCGCTTCCGCTCCGTACTCGCGTCCATCGCCTTGGCCGGCATAGGTCTGTCGATCCTCGGCATGATGGTTTTGGCGGCCTCGATGGGCGGCGTGTCGGTCGATCAGGTAGACCGCGCCACAATCAACATGGTGATCTCGGGCACCTCGATCGGAACGATATGGCAGGTACGAGTGGCCGCACTCTTGCTCGTCCTTTATTTTTCGATTGTCGGATGGCGTCGTCCCGCTTTTGCTCTCGGTTCACTTTCGTTCACGGCAGCGATCGCTCTTGCAACATTGGCCTGGACCGGTCACGGCGCTGCCGATGAAGGCTTGCTGGGATGGGTTCATCTTGGCGCCGATATCACCCATTTGTTGGCAGCAGGGATATGGGTCGGGGCGTTGGCTGCTCTATGCCTACTCATATTTCGCCCCGCCGACCGAATGGCTGTGGACCATATTCACCTTTCGCACCGAGCCTTGGACGGCTTCGCCAGGATCGGCTCAATCGTGGTCGGCCTCCTCATCCTCTCTGGTGTGGTCAACAGCTGGATACTGGTGGGGCCGTCCAGATTGGGATCGCTTTTCACAAGTCTCTATGGTGCGCTGCTGACAGCGAAATTGCTGCTGTTTGGCGCAATGCTCATCCTTGCAGCAGCCAATCGCTTCTTCCTCACGCCTGCGTTGGCGATGGCTGTCGAAAGCGGTGACGCACCAGCCGCGATACGGTCGCTTCGCCGAAGTCTGATTGTCGAGAGCGGGTGTGCGCTTGCAATCCTTACGCTCGTTGCCTGGCTCGGACTATTGGCGCCTCCCGCCTCCGGCGTATAGACATTCGCCCATCACGGCAGCGCGCGCGATATGGCCTTGATCGCTTTCAGGCCCGAACCAAAACGGGAGATCGCTTCCTTGTGGCGTTCCAGCTCACCATAGGGAAGATAGGCGATCTCAAGATCTGCGATACGGCTGAAGGCGGGCCGTGCGAGTTGCGCCCGCACCTCGCTCTCGCGGGCATCGGGTGCGACAAGGAACAGCCCGGCGGTGGCGTGCAACTCGCTGCCGCTCAGGGCCAGGTCGAGCATCCGGACGATGCCCGAATAAATCGAAGTCGAATGCTCGACTTCGAAGGCCGCGGCGACACGATCGCTCGCCCGCTCCAGCCACAGTACATCAATAAGACGGATGGCATCGGCACCGGTCGAAGTGGAAATCGACTCCGGCAGGCACTCAAGGCATCCCTCACCAAGACGCACCCCATCATGGAGACGCCCGCGGTCGTTGGCTGCGATCCAGACATCATAGCCTAGCGCATGACCGATGTCGCGAAGCCAGGCCTGAATCTCCGAATGGGTCCGATCGCTTTCGCCCTGCTTCTGAAGGGCCTTGTTGAGACTTTGCGCCTCGGTCCTGGCCTGTTCGAGCCGCGCCGCCCAGGAACCGGCTGCCTGATCGCCCTCGTCGCGTGGTGGCGCAGGATAACGCCCCGAGCCGATATCAAACAACAGCCCCCCAATGGCGCCGAGATCGTTCGACAGCAAATCGCGGAACTGCTCGTTCAGATCAAGGACGCCCGAGCGCATCGCGAGAAAATGCTGCCAGCTGCCCAGCTTCACCTTCCCGCCCGTCAGCTTGTTATAGCCATTGACGATCGCCGTGTTGAACGGCGGGACCAGCGTGGGATGCAGGAAGTAGAGGAGATTGGCGACCGCTGGTCCCAGGCCTTTGATGTTCAGGCGATCAATGGTGTGGATTCCCGCGATAATCTCTTCAGCGGTATCACAGCACGCGCAATGATCCAGCAACCGGCCAAAAGCGCGCTGGTTCGCTGGGTTTTCATAGATGTCAGGGATGCGCAATTTTGGCTTCCAAAGAAACGCATGATCCGCACCTTTGAATATCTGCCGTTGCTCGGCGACCGAATGAACGACCGTTTCCAGCGAAGATCCGCGATAAGCGACGCCGAACCTCCCGGCTTCGATTTCAGCGACCACCTGGGCGAGGCCCCGTCGGATCGAGCGGAAATTCTTGATGCGCTCGTCCCAAAGAAACCAGCTCTGATAGGTCGCGTTCGGGTCTTCCTTCCATCGCTGGATCAGTTGCCGCGCCAGCAATTCAAAGTCTGCCAAACCCTGCTCCCCCCTTCGCCCCAATCTCCTCGGACGCTAGCACTCCATTTCGCGGACCACCAGATTTTGCGGGAGCTGCCCCGGCCTAATAAAAGGCCTGCGATCATCGTATGTCGTCCGGAATATGCATGAACAGGTCGCGGGTATAGTCGATCAGGAGATCGCCGACGGTCGCCCCGTAGATTGCAAGAAACAGGATGAACGCCAGAAGCTTCGGGACAAAGCTTACCGTCTGTTCGTTGATCGATGTCGCGGCCTGGACCATGGAAATAACCAGCCCGACGACCAGCATCAAAATGAGCGGAGGCCCGGCGATGATCATGATGACCCAGAGTGCCTGGCCCATCGAAACCGAAAAAGGACTGTAGGTCTCCAATTCGCCTCCCGCGGTGACGGGGTCGCGGCGCCAGGACGTGCGCCTAGCGATCCTTGCGGGGCGAGGGGCGTGGAGCGCGATCATTGCTTCCGATCCGTCTTCCCCACGTCCACTTGCCCCCGCGCCACGCTGCGACCCGTGGGCACCTCATTTGTCCATCCTGTCGGTTGATGGGCTACATCTGACTTACGCATCGACGGCTCGTACCCCTCGCGCCCATCTGCATTTTCTCCAGAGAAGCGCCTGCTTTCGAGGGCACATGCCCCGTGCCGCGTAATAGCAATGTCGATCAACGTCAGCGAAAGGCATGCATGTACGACTGCATTATCATTGGCGGAGGCCCCGCAGGCCTAACGGCTGCCACCTATCTGGGCCGGTTTCTGCGAGCCACGCTGGTCGTCGATGCGGGGCCGGGCCGGGCAGCCCGCATCCCAACGACCCATAACCTCCTTGGATTTCCAGACGGAATATCTGGCGCGGATTTGCTTTTGCGTATGCGTCAACATGCAGCTCGCTACGGTGCCGAATTGGCCAACGGAGTCGTCGAGCGCGTCGAGCGCGCCGATACTGGCTTTATCGCCTATACGGGTTCCCAGGCCATTGAGGCACGAACCATATTGCTCGCCCAAGGCGTGACAAATCATCGACCGAGAATAGAGCAGGAAGCGCACGATCGAGGCGTTGCGCAAGGGTTGATACGCTATTGTCCGATCTGCGATGCCTACGAGATCCGCGGCAGGAGAGTCGCCGTGCTGGGCTGTTCCGACCACGGCGCGGCCGAAGCGATTTTCGTTCGCCACTACAGCGATACCGTCACCCTGCTCACTCAGGATGCTTCGGAACTCTCGCACGCTGACGAGGCAAATCTGGTTCGATACGCTATTAGGGTGGAGCGAGCGCCTGTCAGCGATTTGTCGGTCAACGAGAAAGACCTTCTCGCCCATTTAGCCGATGGCCGATCGCTCCAATTCGACACCCTATATGTTGCTCTTGGGACCTCCGCTCACTCGGAACTGGCGCGGATGGCTGGTGCCGAATTGGCCCCGTCAGGGTGCATCGTCGTCGATGAGCATCAGCAAACGACGATCAGCGGTATGTTCGCCGCCGGCGACATGGTCGAAGGGCTGGATCAAATCGCAGTAGCGGCGGGCCAGGCGGCCAGGGCAGCGACCTCCATTCACAATCGATTGTCTGGCTGATCCGGGGAAACGAGGGTCGCCCACGCAAAAATATATGAGAGCCGGGGTTGACCCTGACATGATGTCAGACCCCAGATTGCATTCGTCGATAAGGAGACGAGCCGTGACTGATCCGATTCCTGAGAGCAAATCTGATGCGCATAGCTGCTGCGCGGGCAAGCACGATGCCACCCCGGGCTCGAAGATGGCCAAGGATCCAGTGTGCGGCATGATGGTCGATCCGGCTGTCGCCTCTCATCATGTCTCGCATGGGGGAAAGGAATATTATTTCTGTAGTGCGGGGTGCCGCGCCAAGTTCGCCTCCGACCCCGAGCGCTATTTGTCTGAGGGTAGTAACAGGCCGGCGGCGCCCCAGCCCGGCGCCATCTGGACCTGCCCCATGCACCCGCGGATCCGTCAGGATCATCCCGGGCCATGCCCGATATGTGGTATGGCCCTCGAACCGGAGGTTGTAACTGCAGACTCGGGGCCAAGCGCTGAACTGCTCGATATGTCTCGCAGGTTTTGGATCGCTTTGGCGCTTACGGTGCCCATCTTCGTGCTGGAAATGGGCGGACACCTGTTCCCAGCGCTGCACAGCCTCATTTCCGAGCGCATATCGGGCTGGCTCCAGTTCGCTTTGGCAACCCCGGTCGTGATCTGGGCGGGCTGGCCATTTTTCGAGCGCGGTTGGGCCTCTGTCCGGACCCGCAACCTCAACATGTTTACCTTGATCGCGATGGGGACGGGCGTGGCCTGGGCTTATAGTGTGGTGGCCACTGCAGCGCCGGGCATATTCCCTGCAGCTTTTCGTATGATGGACGGCACGGTCGCGATCTATTTCGAGGCGGCTGCCGTGATCACCGTCCTTGTCCTCCTGGGCCAGGTTCTTGAGTTGCGCGCTCGCGAGCGCACCTCGGGCGCGATCAAGGCTCTTCTCAATCTCGCTCCCAAGACCGCGCGCAGGATTATGGCGGACGGGAATGACGAAGAAGTCGCGATCGACCTGATCGCTGTCGGCGACCGACTGCGGGTCCGCCCCGGCGAAAAAGTACCCGTAGATGCCATCGTCGAGGAGGGCCGCTCCTCCATCGATGAATCGATGGTAACCGGCGAATCGATGCCGGTGACGAAAACGGTCGCGGCCCTTGTCGTCGCAGGAACCGTGAACCAGACGGGATCGCTCATCGTGCGCGCCGACAAGATCGGCCGCGATACAATGCTGGCGCGGATCGTTCAAATGGTCGCCGATGCGCAGCGATCGCGCGCTCCGATCCAGCGCATGGCTGACAAGGTCGCTGGCTGGTTCGTACCCGCCGTGCTCGGCATCGCGCTGCTCTCCTTCGCGATTTGGGCGATCTGGGGTCCAGAGCCGCGATTGGCACACGGCCTCGTTGCGGCCGTTGCGGTATTGATTATTGCTTGCCCCTGCGCGTTGGGGCTTGCGACTCCGATGTCGATCATGGTCGGTATCGGGCGCGGCGCTGGGCTTGGTGTCCTGATCAAGAATGCCGAGGCGCTCGAGCGAATGGAGAAGGTCGATACGATCGTCGTCGACAAGACCGGCACCCTGACCGAGGGACGCCCTTCCCTGACCGCCATCGTGGCGATGGACGGCTTTTCGGAGGATGATATTCTTCGGTTGGCCGCTGGCGTCGAACGGGCATCCGAACATCCCTTGGCGCTTGCGATCGTCGCTGCGGCCAAGCTCCGCCAGCTCGACATTCCTGAAGTTTCGGATTTCGACTCGCCCACGGGCAAAGGCGCTGTCGGCACCGTCGGTGGCAAGCGCATATTCCTGGGTGCTGGAGCTTATCTAAACGAGAATGGCATCGATGTATCGACAGCAGCCACGCAGGCAGATGACATGCGGGCGGACGGCGCCACTGCGATCTTCGCGGCGGTCGATGGCCGCGTCGCAGGAATTCTGGCAATTGCAGATCCTATCAAGGCAACAACCGCTGAAGCGCTGGCGGCGCTGCGAAAGGAAGGCATCAGCGTCGTCATGCTGACCGGCGACAATCGAACGACAGCCCAGGCCGTGGCTCGTAAACTTGGTATCGACGCGGTTGAAGCGGAAGTCCTGCCCGATCAGAAAAGCGCAGTCGTGCTGCGCCTGCAACGCGAAGGCCGTGTGGTTGCAATGGCGGGCGATGGAGTGAACGATGCGCCAGCGCTGGCGGCGGCCGACGTCGGCATCGCCATGGGTTCGGGGACGGACGTCGCCATCGAGAGCGCAGGCGTGACGCTGCTCAAAGGCGATCTCAATGGGATCTTGCGCGCGCGACGGCTGAGCGAGGCGACGATGGCCAATATCCGCCAGAATCTTTTCTTTGCCTTCATCTACAATGCCGCAGGCGTCCCCATCGCTGCAGGTTTGCTCTACCCGGTGTTCGGCATTCTTCTGTCGCCCATTATCGCTGCAGCAGCGATGGCCCTCTCGTCCGTCAGCGTCGTCACCAATGCGCTGCGTCTCAACCGGGTGGCACTGTGAACATCGGCGGCGCATCAGCGGGGAGCAGCGTCTCGCAGCGGATGATCCGCCACTACGAGAAGATCGGTCTCATTCCGCCGCCGCCGCGGCGTGACGGTGGCTATCGAGACTATTCTGACGCTGACGTACATCGGCTGCGTTTCATCGCCAATGCCCGCGATCTCGGTTTTCCGATCGAAGAAATCCGAAAGCTGCTTGGTCTCTGGTCTGATCGCGATCGCGCGAGCGCGGAAGTCAAGGCGCTGGCGGAATCGCGCGCCGCGGACCTCGGCCGGAAGGCGGACGCGCTCAATGCGATGCGCGAAGCATTGCTCGACCTGGCGAAGGGCTGCCACGGCAACGAGCGGCCCGAATGTCCGATAATCACGCGCCTGGCCTCCTGAGCCTATCTGGCGGGGTCGGAAGATCGCCAGCAGGGCACGCTAGCCGCAAGGCTAGCCGATTCACTTGTGCAGGCCGCGTCCTGCCAGCTTCGCGAGCCGGCGCGGTAGGTCGGCAGCGATTTTGCGTTGCTATTGCGGCTGCGCCTTCTTCCATGTCCTGCATTCGGGTTTGGACCTGCCGCACCCTCGGCACCAGCCGGTCGAACCGTTGAACGCGCACAAGTCTATGCACGGGGACTTCACGCGTGCGCTTTCAATGGCATTCGATTGTCAGATGCTTCAACTCGTGGACGGGGACGAGCCGGTTACGGATAACACCCGCATCGATGCCCACGCCACCAACAACACCGACGATCGCGGCATGGGCGTCAGGGCCGACGCGCCAGACATGGAGATCGGAAATGCGCGCATCTCCTGGTCCTTCGACAAGATCCTGTATTTCCTCGGCAACGTGATTGTCTGTCGTATCGAGAAGGACTGCGGCGGTATCGCGCATCAAGCTCCAGGACCAGCGAGCGATCACCACTGCCCCGACGATTCCCATGACAGGGTCCATCCAGACCCAGCCCAGATAGCGGCCTGCCAGAAGAGCCGTGATCGCCAACACAGAGGTGAGAGCGTCGGCGAGGACGTGCACATAGGCTGAGCGGAGGTTATTGTCGCCGCCATGGGCATCATGGTCATGGGCGTGATCGTCATGACCGTGATGATGGTGGCTACCCGAGAGCAGGAATGCACTGACGATGTTCACGCCGAGCCCAATGACCGCAATCACCGTTGCTTCGCCAAACGCGACCTTGATGGGTTCGAACAGCCGCAGGATCGATTCGACCCCGATCCCCAAGGCGATAAGGCCTAGCACGAGCGCCGAAGCGAAGCCTGCCAAGTCGCCGACCTTCCCGGTTCCGAAGCTGAACCGTCCACTGGATGCATGCCGCTTGGCATAGGCATAGGCAATCGCTGCGACACTCAGCGCCCCGGCATGGGTCGCCATATGAAAACCGTCGGCAAGGAGCGCCATCGAGCCGGTAACATAGCCGGCGAAGATTTCGCCGATCATCATCACAGCCGTCAGCACCACAACCCACAAGGTCCTGCGGGCGTTCTCGTCGTGAGAGGCCCCAAGATACACATGGTCGTGTGTAAAGGCTTCAATGTCGCGGGACGTGGTCAATATCTCAGCCTCATTTTGCGTAGCGGCGTATGACCGCGATCAGTTCTTCCGCCCCTGCGGCGCGCTCCTCGGCCGGAAGATCGGGATGCGCCACATGGGCGCGGACATGCTCTTCGATAATCTCGTCCATGAGGCCGTTGATGGCACCGCGTGTCGCTGCAACCAGGTGCAGCGTCGTCGTGCAGTCCGTCCCTGCCGCCAGCGCTTTTTCAATCGCCGTGACCTGACCGGCGATGCGGCGCACCCGCTTCAGGAGTTCATCATTGCCTTCGGTCAAATGTCCCATAGCATACCCCCCTATCCTATAGACAGGCGCGCCGCCATAGCGATCAACTGGAAAACGGATTCACTGAATGGGGCTGGCGTCCGCACCATATATCTATAATAGCGGATATATGGAATCGGTATCTGCTATCTCGGCGCTAGGAGCGCTTGCGCAAACAACGAGGCTCGATGCCTTTCGTCTTCTGGTTCGGCACGAACCCGATGGACTCGCCGCGGGCGAGGTCGCGCGGGCGCTCGACGTGCCGCAGAACACCATGTCAGTGCATCTGGCGACCCTCGCGCGCGCTGGGCTCATTCGTTCCGAGCGACGCAGCCGGATCATCAACTACCGTGCCGACCTCGACCAGTTGAAGGCGCTCACGCTGTTCCTCGTCAAGGATTGCTGCGGCGGCAAGGCGGAGCTGTGCGAGCCGCTGATCGCCGAACTTTTCCCCTGCTGCTGATGGAGCCCATCATGTCCGATCGCGTCTTCAACATCCTCTTCCTGTGTACAGGTAACTCGGCACGCTCGATTCTCGCGGAGAGTGCGCTCACCAAGCTGGGCAACGGACGCTTCCGTGCCTTCTCCGCTGGGAGCTATCCCAAGGGTGCGGTCAATCCCGACGCCATCGCCTTGCTCGAACGGACCGAATATCCGACCGATGGCCTGCGATCGAAGAGCTGGGACGAGTTCTCCGGACCTGACGCGCCGGTGATGGATTTCGTGTTCACCGTCTGCGACGACGCGGCCGGCGAGACCTGCCCGATCTGGCCCGGCCATCCCGTCACCGCCCATTGGGGGATCGAAGATCCGAGCCACGTTCTGGGCACCCCTGTCGAACGTGAGCGCGCCTTCGGCACGGCGCTCCGCTACCTCGAGAACCGCATCAAGCTCTTCATCGCGCTCCCGTTCGAGAAACTCGAGGCTCGTGCGCTGCAAGCCCAGGTTCGCGAGATCGGCCATGGCGAAGGTGCGAGCAGCCGTCGCGGGGATGCGGCCTGATGCCAATCGACATGATCATCTACCACAACCCTGAGTGCGGCACCTCGCGTAACACGCTGGCGATGATCCGTAATGCCGGGATCGAGCCGCATGTCGTGGAGTATCTGAAGACCCCGCCGTCGCGGCCTATGCTGGTGTCGCTGATCGAACGTATGGGGATCGCACCCCGCGCTCTCCTGCGCGAGAAGGGCACGCCGTTTGCGGAACTGGGGCTTGGTGATGTGTCGCTCGGCGATGACCAATTGATCGATGCGATGATGGCGCATCCGATCCTCATCAACCGCCCGATCGTCGTATCGCCGCTCGGCGTGAAACTCTGTCGCCCTTCCGAACAGGTGCTCGACCTGCTGCCGAACGCGCAGCTTGGCGCCTTCGCCAAGGAGGACGGCGAACAGGTCATCAACGCAGCCGGCAACAGGGTCGGCGCATGACGGCCCCGATCGCGGCGCCGGCCAAGCCGGCGATCAGCACGTTCGAGCGCTATCTCAGTGCCTGGGTTGCGCTCTGCATCGTCGTCGGCATTGCCCTTGGCTACGCATTGCCAGGCTTGTTCAGGGCGATCGCATCGGCCGAAGTCGCGCGGGTCAACCTCGTGGTCGCCGTGCTGATCTGGTTGATGATCATCCCCATGCTGCTCAAGATCGATCTCGGCGCGCTGGGGTCGGTCAGGCGGCACTGGAAGGGCGTCGGCGTGACGCTCTTCATCAACTGGGCGGTGAAGCCGTTCTCCATGGCGCTGCTTGGCACGGTCTTCCTTGGCTGGCTGTTTCGGCCGCTCCTGCCGGCCGCCGACATCAGTTCCTATATCGCCGGCCTGATCCTGCTGGCGGCCGCACCCTGCACCGCGATGGTGTTCGTCTGGTCGAACCTTTGCGACGGCGACCCGACCTATACGCTGAGCCAGGTCGCGCTGAACGACGTCATCATGGTGTTTGCCTTTGCACCGCTGGTCGCCCTGCTGCTCGGCGTCGCATCGATCACGGTCCCGTGGGACACGCTGCTGATCTCGGTGGCGCTCTACATCGTGGTGCCGGTGATCGTTGCACAACTTGTCCGTCGCGCCCTGCTGTCGGCGGGCGGTCAGCCGACACTGGATCGGATGTTGGCCCGGCTGGGTCCGGTGTCACTCATGGCGCTCCTGACGACACTCGTCCTACTGTTCGGCTTTCAGGGTGAGGCAATCATCGCCCATCCATTGGTGATCGCCCTGATCGCGGTGCCGATCCTGATCCAGGTCTATTTCAACGCTGGCCTCGCCTACTGGCTCAGCCACCGGTTCGGTGTCGCCTGGTGCGTGGCCGCGCCCGCCGCGCTGATCGGCGCATCCAACTTCTTCGAGTTGGCGGTCGCCGCTGCGATAAGCCTGTTCGGGCTCAATTCGGGCGCGGCGCTTGCGACCGTGGTCGGCGTGCTGGTCGAGGTTCCGGTCATGCTGTCGGTGGTGAAGATCGTGAAGGCGACCCGGCCCTGGTATGAGGAGCGGGTGCCGGCATGATCGCGACAGCGCTCGACACCACCGTGCTATCCGATCTGGCGGCCGATCTTGCTGAAGCCGGCCTGCCGACCAGTGACCTTGCCGAACCGGGACGTCGCTTCTTCCGGTTCGAGGATGCTGCCGGTATCGTCGGATATGCTGGCATGGAGGGCGACGGGCCTGATCGGCTGCTGCGATCGCTGATCGTGAAGCCTAATCGGCGCAGCGGCAGCATGGGCACTGCCATTCTCGGCGCGATCGAGCAGGCGGCGACCGAGGAAGGCGTTGCTTCCCTCTATCTGCTGACCACCACGGCCGAACCGTTCTTCCGGCGGCATGGCTATGTCATGGCCAACCCTGCCGATGCGCCCGACGCCATAACCGGATCGGCCGAGTTTCGGTCGCTGTGCCCGGCGAGCGCCGCCTTCCTCTCCAAGCGGATTGCCTGATGTCACGTCTTCGTATCCTTGCCGACCCCGATTTCACGCCGGCGCTCGATCGCGACGTGATTCGCCCTGATTTCGCGACGGGGCTCGGTTCGCTCGATCATCCGCCGCGCATCCTGCTGCTCTACGGTTCGCTCCGCGAGCGGTCGTTCAGCCGGCTTGCTGTCGAGGAAGCGGCACGGTTGTTGATCCTGTTCGGCGCCGAGGTGCGAATATTCGACCCAAGCGATTTGCCATTGCCCGATCAGGTGAAGGCCGATGACCACCCCGCCGTCCACGAATTGCGCGAGCATTCCTTGTGGTCGGAAGGTCAGGTGTGGTGCAGCCCGGAGCGGCACGGCCAGATCACCGGCATCATGAAGGCCCAGATCGACCATCTTCCACTGGAGTTCGGCGGCATGCGGCCGACACAGGGCCGAACGCTCGCTGTCATGCAGGTGTCAGGCGGATCGCAGTCGTTCAATGCCGTCAACACGCTTCGGCTGCTTGGTCGCTGGATGCGGATGTTCACGATCCCCAACCAGTCGAGCGTCGCGATGGCGTTCAAGGAGTTTGACGAAGCGGGGCGAATGAAGCCGTCCAGCTATTATGATCGCATCGTCGATGTGATGGAGGAACTGGTTCGGTTCACTGTTCTTACCCGGGGTCATGCGGATCAACTCGTCGATCGATATTCCGAGCGCAAGACGGCGGCCGCCAAGCGCGACGCCGTGAAGGACCTTGCGTCGCAGTCGGTCGGCTGACCTGATCCGGACAGCCTCCGGGTCTACCGCGCTTCTGCAGTGCAAAGCGTTTCTAGCAAGGGACAGCCCAAGGTGTCGCCGGCTTCGCAGGCGGCGACGGTGTCGCCGAGCACTTGTTCCATACGGCGAAGGTCGGCGATTTTCAGGCGGATATCCCGCAGATGCTTGCTCGCCAGATCGCGCGCCTGCGCGCACGAGGCAACGCCCCCGTCGGCAAGTGCCAACAGCGCTCGCACCGCGTCGATCGGGAAGCCCAGTTCGCGCGCACGTCGCACGAACGACAGTCGCCGAACATCCGACGGGCAATAGGCGCGGTATCGCCCGCGGCGCAGCGGTACCGGGAGGACACCGATGCGTTCATAATAGCGGATCGTCTCGATGTTGCAGCCCGTGCGCTGCGAGAGTTCGCCGATCGGGATCGTGGTACCGGACGTCGCCATCATCAAATTTCCCTTGAGTCTGTAGTAGCTACAGACACTAGGCTAGGATCGCACCGGTCTCAAGGAGTCGCCATGTCTGAACCTTCTTCCAATCCACATTCGCCGAAGGGATTGGGAACCGCGTCTCTCACTCTCGGAGGAATCGCGGCAGGTTTCGGCGTTGCAGCTTGCTGTGCCCTGCCGATGCTGCTGGCTTCAGTCGGTATCGGATCGGCATGGCTGGCCGGAATCGCCATGGCCGCGCTCCCCTATCGCGTGGCGCTCCTTGCGATCGGCGCACTATGCCTCCTTGCAGGCGCCGCACTTCTCGTTCGTCAGCAAGCGGCGGCAGCGCGCTGCGCATCGGACGCCGCATGCACCTCTCGCGTCACGCGGCTCATCACTCTTGCCGGCCTGCTGATCGGTGCCATCCTGCTCTGGCTGGGCTATGTCTATGTCTGACATCAGCCCGGAGCTAAGTTCGACGATCACCTGTCCCGAGTGCGGCACGATGACGACCGAGCAGATGTCAACGAACGCCTGCCAGTTTTTCTACGACTGTACTGGCTGCAACGCTATGCTTCGGCCCAAGCCCGGCGATTGCTGTGTGTTCTGTTCGTATGGAACTGTTCCCTGTCCGCCGATTCAGATCGATGGCAAGGGCGCGCACTGTTGCAGCTAGTTTCCGGTGTTGTCGTGGACGAAGTATAATAGAACGAAGGATCGAAGCGAAACGGCCTGCAACAATCTGTGTCGAGGTCGCGGTCAGGTGTCCGCAACGT
The DNA here is from genome assembly GCF_000241465.1 of Sphingomonas echinoides ATCC 14820. GTDB lineage: Bacteria > Pseudomonadota > Alphaproteobacteria > Sphingomonadales > Sphingomonadaceae > Sphingomonas > Sphingomonas echinoides. The sequence continues at coordinate 2,135,085 of NZ_JH584235.1, read as the reverse complement.
AAAGCGAAACTTCTCCTTCCTGTCCCAAGGTCGCGGCTAATTCGCTGGGCGATAGAAGGCGCCGAGTCGATTTCATGGGTAGGCGGTACCCCACGGTCTTGACCAGACGGGGAGCAACCTGGTCATCCCAGCTTGACCATCAGCCTTCCGGCTGCCCCCTGCTCCGCAGCCAGGTTGCGGTTGTAGGCAAGCGGCATGCGTGGAGATTTCCACCGCAGCGCGTCCATGATGCCGGCCAGATCCTCGCCGCTGGTAAACAGGTCCTGGTTGAGCCCCACGCGCGTCGAATGCGCGCTGATCCCCTTGAGCAGCCGGACCAGGTCGTCGGCGGTGAGATCGGCCAGAGCTCCACAGTCGAACGCGCGCTGGATCATCGACCGATAGATCGGGCCAACCGATGCGGGATGCAGCGCGCCCTCCCCCACATCATACTCGACCCGCGCAGGCACCGCAGATTTTGACAGTGTCTTGCGCAGATCCCAGCTTTCTCGCCCCGAGATGCTATCGATGGATCGCCCGCGCACCGCCGCCTTCGCCTTGTATCGCCGCACATTAACGCGGCGAAACACCGCCCCTTCCCCTATGCCGGCCGCCTCCAACCAAGCCGCAATCGCACGCACCGTACGCGGGCTCAGATAGGCGGTCGCCCCCTCCCCCTCCTGATCACCCTTGCTGCGCGGGATGCTGAGCAGCCGCGCGTCGGGATCGATCGCCTCGATGATGTGCTCGACCTCGATCGCGACCAGCTCCGAGGCCCGCAGGCCGGTATCGTAACCGGCCGAGAGCAGTGCGCGATCGCGCAGGTGT
>NZ_JH584235.1:2105572-2132052 GCF_000241465.1 Sphingomonas echinoides ATCC 14820 | reverse complement strand
AGATGTCCTTCGGGACCCCGGATTCGATCTATAACTTTCCGCTGTTGGGCGTCGCACCTGAGTCATCGCCAACCGGTACGATGCCACCGTTTCTCAAGCCGGAAGATGGCCGGCGGCACCGATAGGCACCGCGGGTCATCGGCTCATGCAGCATGCGCGAGCGGGGTGATGTGGGGCGTGACGGCTTCAACGAGGCCGCCCAACGCAGTGCTGCGACTGGTCGTCTGCACCCCGCCGCGCAGCGTATAGGCAGCAGGCGGAAACGCCATCCAGCGCGGCACCCAGCCTTCGGCCTTGGCGCGACCGTTTGCGCCGGTCAGGCAATCCCGGATGATCTGCCGCTTGACCTTGCCCGTCGCCCCCGCATTGGCGGTGGCAACGCCCGCACCCGCGACATCGCTCAGGATGCAGCCCGCCACTTCGCGGTCGCGGATCAGGTCGAGTAACGCATCGTCAGCTTCCCAAACGCCGCGCATCTCAACACCAAGATGGACACCGAGCAGTTCGATCAGCGCACTACCCGCCTCCAGCGTCTCGGCCATGACGATGGCGAGCACATCGCGCACCGCACTATCGGTCAGTTCCAGTAACCGGGCGAACAGGCCCGCAAGGCCGTGATCACCGTCACAGCCGCCCGTAACAGTGGGCATGTCGGGATCGAAGCCAAGCAACGCCAGTACGGCGCGCCGTCGTGCATCGAACGCGGTTTCTGAGGCGCAATTCTCGACGCTCTCGGCAATGGCATCGTTCGCCGAACGCTGCGGCTCGACCGACACACGCCATAGTGACGATCCGGCAATGGCATGCGCCACCATCAGACGCAGCGCCACCGACGGATTTGCCGCCACCGCCGACCGAACGGCGGCGTGCCGGTGAAGATCGATATAGTTCTGGATCGCCGCGCCGATCTCGGGGCGCACAGGCTGCGCCATGGGAGTTTCGCTGCGTGCCAGCTTGCGCGCTTCCTTGGTGGTCAGATAACCTTCGTGGAACGCGACATCGCCGCGTGGTCCAACCGCCACGAACACCTTGCCGCCCTTGCGCTTGGGCGTGCGCTCATGTTCCCATGCGTGGAAGGGCTCGCCGGTCGGCAGAACGACGACATCGGACCAGCCTGACTGGACGTAGGCCTCGACGCGTTCGGCTATCGCTGCTTCTTGCGAAGCCCAGAACGCCTGCGGGTCGGCGAAATAGCGATCCTCGCCGAACAGGTCGGACACGATGTCCCCGGTGTAGCGGTCGAGGTCGAACAGCGCTGCCCGTACCGGGATCGACGCGCCTCCAAATGCCCATGCCTTCACGTGATGGCCGGTCGGGCAATAGGCCGCTGGATCGTCGAACAGCGCCAGCCACTCCTGCTGCCGTGCCTTTGAGACAAGGGTCAGGTGTCGGATGGTCGCGGCATCGATCTCCCCTTTGCGGTAGAGCCCCCGAATGCGGGGCAGCAAATTGCCAAGCGCCAGCGTCCGCTTCACCTGCACTTCGGTCAGCCCGAAGGTCAGCGCGATCTCCTCCGGGGTTCGGCCTTCGCGCACCAGCCGGGTAAAGCTCTCCCAGCGCGTCACCTCATCGGGATCGACCCGCGCGATATTCTCGATCAGCGAGGCTTCGAGCGCGTCGGCATCATCGCCCGCCGCCATCACCGCGCATGGCAGCGGCTCGGCTTCACCGCTTTCCTGCGCGACCACGAGGGCTGCATGATAGCGCCGCTTGCCCGCTACGATCTCATAGGTGTCGGGACTGCCGTCTTCCCCGGGTTCAGTACTGGGTTTGGCCCGCACGATCAGCGGCACCAGCACGCCGCGTGCGCGCACCGATGGCAGGATGCTGGCCAAATCCACGGGATTGCCCTTCACCCGCATGTTGGCGGACGAAACGGACAGATGGGCGATGTCGATATGCTTGAGTTCCATGGTTCTCACTCCTTCAAAACACCGCACCCGGCGCCGGAATGGCGGGGGAGCGGCAGGAGCGGACCGGCAGGCCCGTCGGCAGAGGCAGGCTGCACCCGAACGGGGCGGAATGTAATGGAGCACTCAGGCGCAGCCTGAGTTGCGGCCTGCCGCGACGGGCCTAAGGGACAGCGACGCTCCCCCGCCAGATCGACGCCGGAGGCTTAACGCCGCGCCGCGCGGCGGCGCGTCCGCAGCCAACACGCGCGCAGCGCTGCCCAGCGCCACCGGCGCTGCACCAAAATCGCGCTCTCGAATCCGGCCGGCCGTCGCGGCGGCGTGCGCGCGGGCTTGGGGGCCAGCCGCCGCCGCGTCCTCCGGTCGGATTCGAGCGCGCCACGCGGCACAAGAGCCCTGCGACCTCTGGCGTCTGCGCAGGAGCGCCAGTGTGCGCCCCTTTGTCCCCCGCGTTCCGTTTCCAGGCGGCTTCAGGCCGCTGGCGTCAGCCGATCGTCATCCGACCGGACCGAGACGCCGTCGTGCGACTCGGCGGCGCGGAGCGGCGTAGAGCGCGGTCGCGCCGCAGGCGTGAGACGCCCTGACACGTCCAGGTTTTCAGCGCGGGGTGTCGTGTGGTCCGAAGCGGCAAGCAGTGGCCCCGGACAGGCTCTGTCGGCGCGGGAGGCGCAGGATCACACTCCCGTCTCCCGTACCAACTGCAAGGTAATACCCATGCAAACCGACGCACCCGATCGCTTGCTCCGGATCACCGTCGTGCTCCAGCGCACCAGCCTTAGTCGCTCCACCCTGTACCGGAAAATGGCGGAGGGCACCTTTCCCAAGAACATCAAGATTAGCACGCGTTGCGCTGCTTGGCGGGAATCCTCGATTGAGGACTGGCTCGCCAATCCGATGTTCTACGACGTCAAAGATCGCGTCGCGGGATGAAATCTGCTATTGAGATACCCAGCGGAGACGCGCGGACGCCGCCGCCAGACCTGATTGCGTTGGCGGAAGCTCTTGCACGCGCCGCAGTCGCGAAGGACATTAAAGATGCGCGGACCCCGAAGGACTTGAGCGATGCGGACCGTCATCTACGCTCGCTTCAGCAGCGATAACCAGAACCCGCGCTCCGCCGAGGATCAGATCGCTCTGTGTCGCGAGCGGGCCGACCGCGAAGGCTGGTCGGTGATCGCGGTCTTCCAAGATGTCGCGACCTCGGGCGCGGCCGGCATCGGCGACGATCAGCGGCCGGGTCTCAGTTCCATGCTCCGCCTGGTGGAGGCTGGCGGCATCGACCAAGTGCTTGCCGAATCCACCGACCGGGTTTCGCGGCACGTCGCCGATGCGCACATGATCCGCGAGCGTCTGGAATTCGCGGGCGCTCGGCTGTTCACGCTGTTCGACGGTGCGGTCACGCCGATCATCGGCCTGATCAAGGGCTTTACTGACGCTCAGTTTCGCACCGATCTCGCCGCCCGCAGCAGGCGCGGCCATATCGCCAACATCCAACGAGGGCGGGCGTCGAGCGGCGTGGCCTATGGCTATCGCATCGCCAACCGGCTCGACGAGCGCGGGCAGCTCGTCGCCGGACTGCGCGAAATCGATGCGGAGCGCGCAGAGGTGGTGCGCAGGATCTTCCGTGACTATGCCGCTGGTATCAGCCCGCGTGCCATCGCTACCGCGCTCAATGCCGAGGGTGTGCGACCACCGCGTGGTGGCGCGATCTGGCAGACAAGCACGATCCTGGGTCACAACAAGACCGGTTTCGGCATCCTTCGGAACCGCGTCTATTTGGGCAAGCTGGTTTACGGCCGATCCAAGTCGGCGATGAACCCGGTAACGCGGCGCAAGCTGATGCGCCCCAATCCGGACCAGACCGCGATCGTCGAGCAGGATGTGCCGCATCTGCAGATTATTGACGAAACGCTCTGGCAGCGCGTCCATGATCGCATCGAAGCGAACAAGGGTGTTCCGGTCGATCGGCAGCGTCGGCCGAAGCACTTGCTGTCGGGCTTGGGCGAATGCGGCGTCTGCGGCGGACCGTGGATCAAAGTCAGCACCCTCAACTGGGGATGTAGCCGCCACCGCCTCGGAAATGCCTGCACCAACAACCGCAGCATCGCGACGCGCCAATATGAGCGCCGCGTGCTCGCCGATCTGAAGGCCAATATGCTCGCTCCGGACGTGGTGGCCGCTTATGTCCGCGAGTACCATCGCGACTTCGCGCGACAGTCCGCCGACCTTATCCGTGATCGCACCCGCATCGAGCGCCAGCTCGGCGAGGCAGAGCGCAAGGTGAAGCGTATGCTCGACGCCTTCGCGGATGGCGGTAGCGAATTCTCCGAGATCCGCGGCATGCTGGCCACGGCAAAGGCGGACAAGGAACGGCTGACCCGAGAGCTTGCCAGTATCGACGCTATTCCAACGGTGCTGACCTTCCACCCGCGGCTGGAGGAGGAATATCGCCGCCAAGTCGAATCTTTGGAAGCTGCGCTAGCGGAACCACAGGCCGCTCTGGAAGCGGTTCCGCAGGCGCGGGGCATGATCGCCAAGATCATCGTCTCGCCTGCGGAAAAGCGGGGGGTGCAAATCCAGGTTGTTCGCCAAGTCGATCAAGTGCTTGCAATCGCAATGCAAGGCCGAGAAGACGGCGCGAGCTTGGCAGGATAGGCAAGGCGTTCCTTATGGCTCGCCGAGACCATTACGTCTTGTTGCCCCAGCTTCTACGGCGTGCCGCATGCCGTCTGATTGCGACTTCCAGTGATCGGTCGCGCACACGATCCCAAACCGCCGCAAAAGTCTCGTTCGGTTCATGTGGTCGCCATAGATTCGCGAAGCTAGATAAGAGGCCACGCGAACGCAGGTGACCATCTGGCAGTGGTCTAAGCAGCGCTACCGACCCCCCGATCGCGCTCGCACGGTGCCGGTCACCTACGAGGTAGAGGTCGGGGCGGCTGGCGCGACAGAGGCAGCGGGGCTTGCCAAAATTGATTGTATTGCCGCCTCTGCCGACTCTTCTGCTTACGCCCGATTTGTTGAAGTCCAGCGGCACGCCAGGTGGCGCGGGAGTTAAACTTCCAAAGCGAAGCGCCATGTTGCCCCCTCCAGCTCGGTAAATCGAGCGTAACGGCGGAGTTTTTTTCAAGGTGGTGGACTAGTAATCGTATGCAGAAAACAGCAGTCTCGATTGCCCGATCCGTGATTCGATGAAATTTGCGTGGGTCCGGACTTGGCGTCTTCTATCGTGGTGGGGCCTCGGCGTTTCGGTTCTGTCCATTGAGGATGGAACCGCAGAGAGAAGATCGTAGTCGACTAAAACGGACGCCGGGCGTCCAATGGGCTGGGGGTCACGAAGTGAATGATTTTGGTCAAACGCCGTTCGGGGCAGCTGAGTTTGCAGAGAACCCTGAGCCGCGGTGCCCCTGTCTGCTGCTTTTAGACACGTCAATGTCCATGGCCGGTTCGAGGATCCGCGAGCTCAATGTGGGTCTCGCGTCATTCAAGGAGGAGCTGCTTTCGGACAGCCTTGCCGCCAAGCGGGTTGAGGTCGCTGTGATCACCTTTGGTCCAGTTCAGGTGATCTCGGACTTCACGACAGTGACCAGCTTCTATCCGCCCGAACTCGTTCCCCAAGAGATGACGCCGATGGGGGAGGCGATCGAGAGGGGCATCGACTTGCTCCGGGCGCGTAAGGGCGAGTACCGGAGCAACGGCGTCGCCTACTACAGGCCGTGGATTTTCCTCATCACGGACGGCGCGCCAACGGATTCAGTGGCGGCCGCGACCGAGGCCGTGCAGCGGGGCGAGAACGGCAAGGAGTTTATGTTCTACGCCGTCGGCGTCGAGGACGCCGACATGGGCGTGCTTCAAACGATCGCGACTCGAGCTTCCTTGAAGTTGAAGGGCCTGGCGTTCCGCGAGCTGTTCGCCTGGTTGTCGGCGTCTTTGAGCTCGGTCTCGAAGTCGAACCCCGGAGAGCCGGTGGCGCTCACCAATCCGACCTTGCCGGACGGCTGGGCGGTTGCAGGCTGACCATGTCGGGATGGCGCTGGGTGGGAGCGTCCCGCCGCGGAGTCTCGCACGCCAAGGCCGGGACAAGGAAGCAGGACGCCTATTCGAGCTTCCTCGCGGAGGGTGGTACAACCTTGGTAACCATCGTGTCCGACGGAGCCGGAAGCGCGAGCCACGGCGGTGAAGGCGCGTCCTTGATCTGCCGGACGATGGGGACCTCGCTCCGCCGACACCTCGGCACGGCTCGGGGCCTTCCCGGGGCGGACGAACTCTGGCTTTGGATCGACGAGGGGAGAGATCGGATCGGTGCCGCGGCGAGCACCCGCGGGCTGATGCCGCGCGACTTCGCGGCGACCATGGTGCTGATCGTCACGACGGGTGACGAGACGCTGGTCGCGCACGTAGGCGACGGTTCCGCCGTCGCGCGGGACGTCGACAGTGGAAGATGGAGCGCCCTGAGCTGGCCTGCGCAGGGCGAATACGCGTCAACGACCTTCTTCGTGACGGACGATCCAGCCCCCCGCATGCGCGTTATTCGGAGCGAACTGCCGATCGACGCAGTGGCGGTCTTCACGGACGGCATCGAACGCCTCGCTCTCGACTATGCCGACCTTGATGCGCACCAGCCCTTTTTTCGCGGGATGATTGCGCCGCTGGAGGAGGTAAGCGCGCCCGGCCTGGATCGCGATCTTTCGGTGAAGCTCGGGGCGTATCTCGACGCGCCCGCCGTTTGCGATCGGACGGACGACGACAAGACGCTCATTCTCGCGTTTCGCCGATGACCGTGCCCACCCTCCTTCTCGAAGGCAGGCCAATTCGACTGGGCAAGCGGATCGGGAAGGGCGGCGAGGGCGAAGTGTATGCCGTCGAGGGGCGGGCGGACCAGGCGCTGAAGGTGTACACTATAGGCGATACCGGAGACCGCGCCGCGAAGGTCGAGGCGATGGTGCGGGCGGGCCTCGCCGGTGCCTCAAAGCTGGTTTCCTATCCCAGCGCGGTCGTCACCGATTCGAAGGGCAGGTTCGCGGGCTTCCTGATGCGGCTCGTGCACGGACACCAGCCCATTCACCATCTCTATGCGCCAGGCGATCGCAAGGCGAACTTCCCCACAGCGGACTATCGCTTCCTCGTCCACACAGCCCGGAACGTGGCCTCCGCCTTGGCCGACGTGCACGCGCGCCGCTGTGTTATCGGCGACATCAACCATTCTGGTATCCTGGTCTCTGACCAGGCGATGGTCGCTCTGATAGACGCCGATAGCTTTCAGGTGACCGAGGGCGCGCGCGAATTTCTCTGCACGGTAGGGGTGCCGGAATACACGCCGCCGGAGTTGCAGGGCCGCAGCCTCGCCGGTCTACGACGCACGCAGAACCATGATGCTTTCGGTCTCGCCGTCATCGTCTTCCAGCTCCTGTGTATGGGGCGGCACCCGTTCGTCGGGACCTACGCGCATGGCGAGATGCCGATGGAACGGGCAATCGCGGAGCATCGCTTTGCTTACTCGAGGCGGCGGTCGGTGGGGATGAGGCCGCCGCCTGGAACGGTGCGTCTCAAGGACTTCCCGCCGCAGATCGCCGGAGCCTTCGAGGCCGCGTTCGATCCCGCGGCCGGACGCCCGACGGCCGCACAATGGGTTGCCCTCCTCGAAGAGCTGGAGAATCAACTTCGCCGCTGTTCGGCGAACGAGCTGCACTATTATCCTCCAGGCGAGTCCGACTGTCCTTGGTGCCGCATGGAGAAGGCGGTGCCTGGCCTTGCGCTCTTCATGTCGCCGCTACCGCTAGGAACGACCAAGAACGCGAGCCCCGCAGGGGGCTTCAGCCTGCAAGCGGCCTGGGCTGCTATTGAGGCCGTCAGGTTGCCGTCCGTCGACGCCCCCAACCCTGTCCTGCCGCCCATGGATCTTTCGCCCTCGCAGGCTGCGCTAGCTGCCGCAAGCAAGTCGAGGGGGCAACGGATCTGGAATGCCGTCCTAGTCGTGATCGGAATCGCTGGCCTCGCCGCGGCACCGGGTGCCTGGTTCGTCTGGCTGGGGCTGGGGGGCTACAACGTCTATCGCCTGCTGGGGCCGGCGAGCGCCGGGGGCCCGATCAGGAAGGGGTCAGCGCTGGCCAAGGCGCGGTGGAACGCCGCGCTGGCGGACTGGGAGCGCCGGTGCGGTGGACCCGAGCTCCGCGCCAATCGTAAAAAGCTGGGAGAGGCGAAGCAGGAGCTTGAGCAGCTGCCAAGCGAGCTGCAGAAGCGCCTCACCTCCTACGAGGCGAACCGTCGCGACTTCCAACTCCGCACGCACCTCGAGAACCATCGCATCGGTGCCGCGAAGATCAAGGGCATCGGTCCCGGGCGGACGGCCGCCTTGGCATCGTGGGGCATCGAGAGCGCATTGCAGATCAGTTACAGCCGAGTAATGGCGATTGACGGGTTCGGTCCGGCGAAGGCGGCGGCGCTGATAGCCTGGCGCAACATGGTGGAGGCGAGATTTGTCTTCGAACCCCGCCCCAACGCCGCGGACGCCCGTGAGAAGGACAGGATCAACCGCGACGCGGCACAGCGCGGCGATCAACTTCGCACCATGCTAGCGCGGGGTGCCCACGATCTCCACGTTGCCAGCCTAACCGTCCAGGCGCGCTGGAAGTCGGTCGATCAGGCCCTCGTCCGCGTGCATCGTGAGAACGTCCAGGCTCAGGTGGACGACGCCTTCGTAAACGCTTCCCTCGGCGAGAGGGTTATGCGCGCAAGTCCTCTTGCCTCGGCGATCGGTATCTTCGTCCTTCTGGGCGCGATGATCGTGATGGCCAACCTTCCGAAGATGTTGATCGCACCAGCCCCGCCATCGGCCGCGCCAGTCGTGTCCCAGCGCGAGACGGAGAAGTTTGAAACACCGCGAATCTACCGCGTGACCTCCCGTACCGGCACCACAGTCGTCAACGTGCGCGGCGCTGCCGGGTCTGACGCCGCGATCGTCGACAAGCTGAATGCTGGCACCGAGGTGAGGGTCATCGGGCGCTCGAAGGCACCGAACGGCGGATCGTGGCTCGTCTATGTGCGAGGCGACGGATCGCTTGGCTACGTCTTTGAAGCGCTGCTGACCCCGATCCCGACCAAAGCCGGGACCGGCAAGACCTGCGGAACCGGGCCTTGGATCGATCGCACGCTTTGCGGGGACGCGTCTTTGAAGGCGCTCGATGCCCAGCTGACAGAGGCCTACCGCGCAGCTCGAGGCTCGGCGTCCACCGACGGGAAAGCGCAGATCCTTGAAGCCCAGCGCACCTGGCTGGGTCGGCGCGACGTGTGCGAAGGTCAGCCCGATCCGGCAAACTGCCTCGCCGAGGCCTACCGCAGCAGAATCGCCGAACTCTCGAGTGGGGCGGTGTCAGTACTGCCGTCCCCGGTGCCGACCGCGCCGGCGGTTGACTCTCCGGATGCGGAGCAGGTGCCGAGAGTGTTTCTTCCGCCCAGACTGAAGGGCGACGCATCCAGCCTCGTGACGGCAGACGACTACCCGCCTTCCGCCCTCAGTTCTGGCGAGGCCGGGCGCGTCGTTGTGCAGTTGCATATCTCCCCCGACGGTCGCGTGGACGACTGTCGTGTTTCCCTGTCGAGCGGCTTCGTCGATCTGGACGCGATGACTTGCCGGCTGCTCATCAGACGCGCCCGCTACTCTCCCGGGCAGGACGCTTCCGGAAACCCGGTCGGAGCTACGGCGACGCAGTCGGTCGTTTGGAACATCCCTTCGAACTGAGCTTCGGTGGCGAAGGTCGGACTGGCGCAAGCCATGGTCGCCCCCCTTTATGATGCGGAGGCGACCGCCGACCATCGCTGCAAGTACAGCATGCACCTGCGGATCGGCGAAGACCTAGACTACCTGTGGCATGGAAGCGCCCGAACCAGCCGCCTGAGCCGGAGTGAGCGCGATCAATGTAGCTGCATAATCTGCGGCAGTCACTCTGCGCTAACGCGGGCCTGGTTAAAGCGGTCGTAGTGGCAGCGTTCATGCGCTGATAGCGCGCAACAAGCGGAGGCGCACGGGAAGAATCTCGTGGTGCGTCAGGCGCTGGGCGCAGGGTTGCCGCTGGCGGGCGTCGCGTGCGCGATCGAGCGCGGCATGCTCGAGCGGATTGCGGCGGCGCGCGGCGGCGTGCCGTTCGATGCCGACAGCTTGACCGAAGATTATGAGCTCGGCCTGCACATCGCCGGGTTAGGCGGTCGCGGTGCGTTCGCGCGCGTGCGGGAGCGACCGGGCGGGCCGTTGGTCGCAGTGCGCGCCTATTTCCCCGCGACGCTGCAAACCGCCGTCCGGCAGAAATCGCGCTGGATGACGGGCATCGCGCTGGCGGGGTGGGACCGGATGGGGTGGGCGCGCCCGCTCGATCTGCACGAACATTGGATGCGCATGCGCGACCGCCGCGCGCCGATTTCGGTGCTGGTGCTGGCGATCGCTTATGTGGCGTTGGTGGCCTGGGGTGCGTCGCAGCTGGGCCATGCGCTGCTGGATGGCGGGGGGCTGCCGCTGTCCGATCCGATGGTGGGGCTGCTGCATGTCAACGCGGTCTTGCTGCTGTGGCGTCTTGCCTCGCGGGCGGCGTTTACCGGTGCGGCCTATGGCTGGCGCGAGGCGGCGTGGTCGCTGCCGCGCGCCTTTGTCGGCAATCTCATCGCCTTGCTCGCCGCGCGGCGCGCGATGGTCGCCTATGTCGCGTCGCTGCGCGGGACGGCGCTGCGCTGGGACAAGACCCAGCACACCTTTCCGGATCTGGCGCAGGTCGATCAGTGAAAGCCGGGCGGGGCCGCCCTTTGCGGTTCCTCGCTGGGTTCCTGCTGGTCTGGGTCGGGGTGCGGGTGGCATTGCTGTGGCCGCATATCCATTCTGCGGCGGACGTGTTTCGCGCGGTCGTGCCGGTGCCGGTCGCGGCGATCACGGAGAAATCGTCCGTCGCTGTCGTCAGACCAGCGGCGGGGGACAGTGTGCGGCGCTGGCACCGTGCCGCCGTGGCCAGGCCGCATGGCAGGGTGCCACTCCGCACGCCCGATCCGACTCGAGTCGCGCTCGCGCTGCTTGGTCTGGTCCGCTATGGCGACCCGCAACCGGTGACGCAGGCCGCCCCGTTGGTGCCAGGCTTGCCCCATCCGCCGCGCGAACCCCCGGCACCGCACGCGCGCTCGCGCTGGTCCGGAAGCGCCTGGCTGCTCGCGCGTGGCGGTGCCGGGCTCGCGCCGGGCGGGCTTGGCGGGCAACTCGGCGGATCGCAGGCGGGGGTGCGGCTGGCTTATGCGATCGATCGCAACCGTCGCGTGGCTGTGGCGGGGCGGGTGTCCTCGCCGCTGGGGCCGGGCCTGCGCGAGGCGGCGCTTGGCGTCGAATGGCAGCCGACTCGCCTGCCGCTGCGACTGGTCGCCGAACAGCGCTTCGCGATTGCGGGCGGCCGTAGCGGACCGGCATTGGCGGTGGTCGGCGGACTTGATCCAACGCCGCTGCCGCTCGGGTTTCGGCTCGAAGGCTATGGCCAGGCCGGGGTGATTCGCCGCACCGCGACCGAGGCTTATGTCGACGGTGCCCTCCGCGTCGCGCATCCGCTGGCCGACATTGGCCGCGTCCGCCTCGATTTCGGCGCAGGGCTGTGGGGCGCGGCGCAGCGTGGCGCGGCACGGCTCGATCTCGGCCCTTCGCTCGCCTTTGTGATTCCGATTGGCGAGCGTTCGGTTCGGCTGGGGCTCGACTGGCGGCAACGCGTCGCCGGGGCCGCGCGCCCGGGATCGGGGCTGGCGGTTACGCTTGGCAGCGATTTCTGAAGCGGCGTGCTTTGCGCGGGAAGCGCGAGCGGCTAACGCTGTCGGGCAATGGACATCTACCTGCCCATCGCCAATCTTTCGGTCAACGCGCTCGTCATCGTGTTGCTGGGCGGCGGCGTCGGGCTGTTGTCGGGCATGTTCGGTGTCGGCGGCGGCTTCCTGACCACGCCGTTGCTGATCGTCTATGGCATTCCGCCAACCGTCGCCGCCGCCTCCGCTGCAAGCCAGGTGACCGGGGCGAGCGTCTCGGGCGTGTTCGCGCATGTCCGGCGCAAGGGCGTCGATTTCAAGATGGGCGGGGTGCTGGTCGCAGGCGGGCTGGTCGGGTCGGTATTCGGCGGCTGGGTGTTTCGCTTGCTGCAGGCGAGCGGACAGATCGATACCGTGATCGCGATCGTCTATGTTGTATTGCTCGGCTCGATCGGCAGCATGATGGCGAAGGAAGCGCTGGGCGCGATTCGCGCGGCGCGGCTGGGGCTCGCGCCCACGGCGCGCAAGCGGCGGCATCATCCGCTGGTCGCCTCGCTGCCGCTGCGGACGCGCTTCTATCGCTCGGGGCTGTATATCTCGCCGCTGGCCCCGCTGTTGCTCGGTTTCGGCGTCGGCATCCTGACGATCCTGCTCGGCGTCGGCGGCGGGTTCATCCTGGTGCCGGCGATGCTGTATTTGCTCGGCATGACGACGCAGGTGGTGGTCGGCACGTCGCTGTTCCAGACGCTGTTCGTCACCGCGATGGCGACGATGGTGCACGCGACGACGACCAAGGCGGTCGATATCGTACTCGCGGCGCTGCTGCTGCTCGGCTCGGTCGCGGGGGCGCAGATCGGTGCGCGCTTTGCCGCCAAGGTGAAGCCCGAATATCTGCGGCTCGCTCTGGCGGTGATCGTGCTGCTGGTTGCGGGGCGGATTGCGCTGGGGCTCGGCTGGCGGCCCGACGAACTCTATTCGGTCGAATTGTCGTGAGGCGCGGCTGGATCGCGGTTCTGCTGGCACCGCTGTTGATGGCGCAGTCCAAGCCGGTGCTGGTGCCCGACGTGTCGCAGCGCGACATCGAGATCCAGTACAGCTTCACCGGCGCGAACTTGCTGCTGTTCGGCGCGATCCTTTATCCCGGCGGGCGCTTGCCCGATGACGACAAACCGACCGACATTGTGGTGGTGGTGAAGGGGCCGGTGCAATCGATCCTGGTGCGCGAAAAGCAGAAACTGGGCGGGCTGATCTGGGTCAATGCCAGTCGCTTGCGCTACCGCTCCGCCCCCAGTTTCTATGCGATCGCTTCGTCCAAGCCGATCGCGCGAATGCTCGATGCGCGCACCAGAGCCATTTACGAACTGGGCTTGTCGAGCCTGCAATTGTCGCCCGCCTCAAGTGCGCCGACGCAGGAGCAGGACCGCTTCGCGCGCGGGCTGGTCGAATTGAAGGCGCGCACGGGCCTGTATGTCGAAGCCCCGCAGGCGGTCGAGATCACCCAAGGCGTGCTGTATCGTGCGCGCGTCACGATTCCTGCACGGGTGCCCGTGGGGCGCTTCACGGCGGAAACCTTCCTGATCCGCGATGGCCGCGTCTTGGCGGTGGCAACGCGCGAGATCGACATCCGCAAATCGGGCTTCGAACGCTTCGTCGCGCGTTCGGCGGACCGGCATTCGGTGGCGTACGGGCTGGTTGCCGTGGCCCTGTCGGTGCTGTTCGGCTGGGGCGCGGGGGTGATCGCGCGACGGTTCTGAGGGCGGGTTGCCACCTCTCTCTCGTCCTCTTTGCTTGAGGACGTTACGAAAACAAGGGTTTGGAGGGCAGGCGCGGGACTTTCCCGTCCATCAGCTGCTCCGCAACCACTGCCCAGTTCGCTATGCCCCAATCGAGCGGGTCTTGTTCCTTCAGAATTTCATCGTGGGAAAGGTTGTCCTCGATGAAGACATCCTGGAGCGGCAAGGGCGTTCGTGTCCGGGCACAATAAAACACCCGCACCTTGGCGCGCGATGCACGGCGACCGTTCAGCAGGGTAACCGCGAGGCGATCGGACGGCAGCCGTATGAGCAATCCCGCCGGATAAACCCCAATCACTTTCATAAAGGAAAGCAGAAGCTCTGGATCGAAATGGCCGACCCAACGGTGCATTTTGGTGATGGCCTGCTGCGACGTCCAAGCGCTTTTGTAGACTCGGTTGGATGTCAGGGCGTCGTAAACGTCGCAGATAGCGGCCATCCGCGCCACGCGACTGATCGCCTCCCCCTTCAACCGGAACGGATAGCCCGTGCCATCGACACGCTCGTGATGATGGCGGCAGACGTCCAATACCACTGCTGGCGTCGTCGGGTCCTGGCAGAGCAGAAGATGGCCGCGTTCGGGGTGAGTGCGCACCACGGCAAACTCTTCGTCGGTCAGGGATTCGGGTTTCCGAAGAACGGCGTCGGGGATGAAGATCTTCCCGATATCGTGGAGAAGACCGGCGAGCCCGAGCTCAAAAACCTCTTGCTCGGTCATGCCCAGACTGCGCCCGAAACTGGCCAGGAGTGCGCTAACCGAGAGAGAGTGTACGTAGGTATATACATCGCGTGACTTGAGGCGCGTAAAGGCGATCAGCGCGCGAGGATTGCGTTCAATCGACGATATTATGTCGACAACCGTCGCTGAAAATGCGGAAATATTTACAATATCTCCGCCGTGGACTGCGTCGAAAAGAGCTTTTATTTCGTCGGTCGCGGCCCGGACCATTTCGGTCGCGCGCTCCGTCTCTTCGGCGAAACTGTTGGCCTGCTGTTGTGCCAACGGCGACCTTGGCGGCGATCCCAGGTCGGGACGCGTCGGAACGGTTGCGGTGGCCCGCCCGGAACTCGCGGCTTTCAAGGGCAGGCCGCGTCGCTCGTCGATCACGACCGATGGAACGGCGCTTTTGCGGATACGTTCGAGGTCGTTGGCGTTTTTGACGAGGAAGCGTGTGAGCCAGAAGGGATTTTCCAGCCACGACTCATCGAAGGCATGAATGAACATGCCGATTTTAATCTGATCGGGCGTTATTCGTCTGAGCATTACTCTCCGTCGGCATACTTGGTGCGGGCGAATCGGTTAAAATTGCGTTCCCCCGCAGACGCCACGCCAGCACAAATGCCGATGGCCCGTCGGGCGCTGCCGCCTGTCCTCATCCAATCTTTACCGGTTGCCTTGCATGAATTCCCCGACGCAAGCAGGGGCTGCCGCGAATGACCGAGATGCCGGGCGGAAACGCCTTTGTTCAAACCGTGCCGTTCGCAGCGGTGCCGTGCATTGGCATGGTGTTCGATATTGCCGGGTCGAGCAGCATGGTGATGCTCGACCCCGTCGCGCTCGAAACGACGATGGGGCATGGCGATCCCGTCATCGCCGCCGCCGGATCGGTCGGCAGCCAGATCAAGGTGCGCGTCAGCGGGTCATGGCTGATCGCCAATATCCGTTCGTTGAAACTGGTCGACGGGCATGAGGACCGCATCGCCGCGCAGGTCGATTTCCTGGGCGAGGGCGATGAGGAAAAGCTGACCGGAAAGCTGTATAACTTCCGCCGCGGCGTCACGCGCTATCCGACGCCGGGCTATCCGGTCTATCCGGTGTCGACCGCCGATCTGACGCAAGTCTATGCCGCCGACGAGCGCGCGAATATCGAGATCGGCACGGTCTATCCGACGCCCGACATTCGCGCGGCGCTGTATGTCGATGCGCTGCTGGGCAAGCATTTCGCGCTGCTGGGCTCGACCGGCACCGGCAAGTCGACCGCGGCCGCGCTGATCCTTCACCGCATCTGCGAGCTGGCACCGCAGGGGCATATCGTGATGGTCGATCCGCACGGCGAATATGCCGCCGCCTTCAAGGGCAATGGCGCGATCTACGACGTGTCCAATCTGCAAATGCCCTATTGGCTGATGAATTTCGCCGAACATTGCGAGGTGTTCGTCACCGCATCGGGTGCGGAGCGGCAGATCGACGCCGACATCCTCGCCAAATGCCTGCTCGCCGCGCGCGCCAAGGGGCGGCTGGGGCAGGAGATCAGCAAACTGACGGTCGATGCGCCGGTGCCGTATCTGCTGAGCGACCTGTCCAACCTGATCCAGCTCGAAATGGGCAAGCTCGATCGGGCCGGCGACACCGCGCCCTATTTACGGCTGAAGACCAAGATCGACGAGATCAAGGTCGATCCGCGCTATGGCTTCATGTTTTCGGGCATGCTGGTCGCCGATACGATGGGCGCGTTCCTCGAGCGGATCTTCCGCTTGCCCGGCGACGGCAAGCCGATTTCGATCATCGACGTGTCGGGCGTGCCGAGCGAGATCACCTCGGTGGTGGTGGCGGTGCTGGCGCGGATGGTGTTCGACTTTGCGATCTGGTCGCGCGGCGAGGCGCAGCGGCCGATCCTGCTCGTCTGCGAAGAGGCGCATCGCTACATCCCAAGCGGGCAGCATGCCGATTTTTCGAGCGTCGGGCGCATCCTCAGCCGCATCGCCAAGGAAGGCCGCAAATATGGTGTGGCGCTGGGGCTGATCACGCAGCGGCCGTCGGACCTGGCCGAGGGCGTGCTGTCGCAATGCGGCACGATCATCGCGATGCGGCTCAACAACGATCGCGACCAGGCGTTTGTCCGTGCGGCGATGCCCGAGGGTGCGCGCGGCTTCCTCGATTCGATTCCCGCCTTGCGCAACCGCGAGGCGATCGTCTGTGGCGAGGGCGTGGCGATCCCGATCCGCGTCGCCTTCGATACGCTGGCCGACGACAAGCGCCCGGCGTCGGACGACCCCGTCTTCTCACGGCTATGGCGCGAAACCGGCGGCGAGGGCGAGATGATCACGCGCACGCTCAAACGCTGGCGTGCACAGGGGCGGTAAGGCGGCCGCCCGTCTTCGGTGAAAAGGGGCGTTACGCCCCCGGGCGTACCGCGAGCAGGCTCGCCACCTTCGCCTTGAACTGGCGCAATTGCTCGCCCGACAGCGTGGCGATGCTGGAGAAGGAGAAGCCGCGCGGGTTGACCGCGACGCCATTGCGGATGACTTCCCAATGGAGATGCGGCCCGGTCGACAGACCGCTCGAGCCGCTATAGCCAATCACCTGGCCGCGCGCGACATGCTGGCCCGAGCGCGTCGCGAACCGGCTGAGATGGCCGTAGCACGTCACGATATTGCCGCCATGCGCCATCTTGATGAAATTGCCGTATCCGCCGCTGCGCCCGGCATAGACGATGGTGCCGTCGGCGGGGGCGTGGATCGGCGTGCCCCACGGCGTGCCGATATCGATGCCCTTGTGCATCCGCGTGAAGCCGAGCAGCGGGTGGAAGCGCATCCCGAAGCTGGACGTTACCCGCGCCATCGACACCGGCATGGTGAACATGCCCTGCCGCTCGGCCTGGCCCGAGGCCTCATACCAGGTGCCGTCGGTCCATTTGACCAATTGCGTCTTCTTGTCGCCATGATCGAGCCCGGCGAAGAGCAGATTGCCGAGCTGCTGCTCGCCGGTCGCGGCGCGCTGACGCTCGATCACCAAATCATAAGTGTCGCCCGAGGACACCCGCCCGATCGCGAATTTGGTGGCGATCGCCTTGATATAGGTTTCGACGAGCTTGACCGGCACGCCGGCCGCGCGCGCCGAGCGATACAGGCTGCCGCCGACCGGGCCCTGAATGCGCAGCGGGGTATTGTCGATCGCGATCGCCTGGCGGGTGAGCGTCAGGCCGCTGCCGACGCGCTTCAACGTCAGTTCCAGATCGAAGCGCGCGCGTACCGACAGCGCCTCCAGCGGACGGGCGACGGTCTTGTTGGGGCGCCGCCCCAGCGTCATCGGAATTTGCGTGCCGGGTTTCAGATCGCCGAGCGGCACGGCGGACGAGATCAGCGCGGTCGCATCCTGCGCATCGCGTTCGGACAGACCTGCGCGCTGCAGCATGTCGCCAAAGCCGCCGCCGCGCCCGACGGTGACGGTTCGATCCTCGATCGGGCGTTCGGGCGCTTCGGCGAGCGGGACGACAAGGTCGTTCGCCGCCATATGCCGCCCGCTGTCACCACCCCAGGCAATCGGTGCGATCGCTTGTGCGCGCGCTTCGTCACGATCGGTGCCGGAGAGCGGGCTGGGCATGGTGCCGAGCAAGGGTCGACCGATCGGCGGCGCGATCGCGATCGCGGTTGCACATAAGGCGGCGCAGGTCGCCGCGCCACGCCACCATTCGAGCGAGCCGATCCGCGATCCGAGATCGGGCACCCAATCGATTTGCAGCGCAGCAGCGCGCAGCCGATCGACCAAGCCCAGTTCGGGCTGGGGCACGATCGCGCGGCCGAACGCCATCGTCGCCGTACCGCCCGCCTGCTCCAGGCCATGATCGCTTCGCAAGAACAAGGCTGAGGATGCCCCCGAAAATTCCAATTGCCGCCAGTATCCGCCCCGCAGCATCAAGCGTAGGACTGTGCCGCGCAAAGCCTAAAGTCAAATTAACCGCGCCGCCGAAACGGGCGGCGCGCGGCGAAGCGTTTGGTCTATGCGGCGAAGGGATGGAACCTAGGGAAAAGCGCGTAATTCAATATGGTTAAGGAAATCTCCGCAAAGGCACATATTTCTCGCAGCTAGCGGTTGCGCACCGCTTCCTGGCACGCGATGTTGCAGGGGTCATGCAACGAAACGAAGACCGCGCCGCCGCGGCGGTGCCCGTTACGGCAGTGTTGGGCCCGACCAACACCGGCAAGACCCATCTCGCGGTCGAGCGGATGTGCGGCCATTCGAGCGGCATGATCGGCTTTCCGCTGCGGCTGCTGGCGCGTGAGGTCTATGACCGCGTCGTCAAGCTGAAGGGCGAGACTCGCGTCGCGCTGATCACCGGCGAAGAAAAGATCGTGCCCAAAGATGCACGCTGGTTCCTGTGCACCGCCGAATCGATGCCGCTCGACAAGGATCTCGCCTTTGTCGCGCTCGACGAGGCGCAATTGGGCGCGGACCCGGAGCGCGGACACGTCTTCACCGACCGCATTTTGCGGGCTCGCGGGCGCGAGGAGACGATGCTGCTCGGCTCCGAAGCCTTGCGGCCGATGCTCAAGGCGTTGGTCCCCAAGATCGAGATCATCAACCGCCCGCGCTTTTCGACGCTGACCTATGCCGGGGCCAAGAAGATCAGCCGCTTGCCCAAACGCTCGGCGATCGTCGCGTTCAGCGCCGAGGAGGTCTATGCCGTGGCGGAGATGCTGCGGCGGCTGCGTGGCGGCGCGGCGGTGGTGATGGGCGCTTTGTCTCCGCGCACGCGCAATGCGCAGGTGGCGATGTTCCAGGCGGGCGAGGTCGATTATCTGGTCGCGACCGACGCGATTGGCATGGGGCTCAACATGGATGTGGCGCATGTCGCCTTTGCCAGCCTCAACAAATTCGACGGCCATCGCCAGCGTCGCCTGCGCATTGCCGAAATGGCGCAGATCGCCGGGCGCGCCGGGCGGCATCAGCGCGATGGGACCTTTGGCGCGCTGGTCGAAGAAGGGCCGGGGGCATTCACGCCGGAAGAAGTGCTGGCGATAGAGGAGCATCGCTTCCCCCCGCTCGAACAGCTGTATTGGCGGCAGGGCGCGCCCGATTATTCGAGCGTCGATGCGCTGATCGAGAGTCTCGAACAGCGCCCGCAGCATCCGGCCTTGTGGGCGGCACCGCAATCGGTCGATCTCGCGGTGCTCAAGCGCATGGCCGAGGAACCGGGCGTGCGCGCGCGCGCGCGGCATCCGGCGATGGTCGCGCGGTTATGGGCGGCGTGTGGCGTGCCCGATTTCCGCAAATTGGGGGTCGATCCGCATACCCGCTTCGTCGCGCGGTTGTGGGGCTATCTCAGCGAAGGCAAGGGTCATGTCCCGCACGAATGGTTCGCCGCCGAAATCGCCCGGCTCGACAATGTCGCGGGCGATGTTGAGACGCTGGCGGGGCGAATCGCGGCGGCGCGGAGCTGGTCCTATATCGCCAACCGCGCCGATTGGCTGGCTGACCCGGCGCATTGGTCGGCGCGGGCGAGCGCGGTCGAGGAGCGGCTGTCCGATGCGCTCCACACCAGCCTGACGCAGCGTTTTGTCGACAAGCGCACGACTTTGCTGATGCGCCAGATCGGTGCCGATCCGCGCGCGCTACCGGTGACGATCGGCCCCGAGGGCGAGGTGCTGGTCGAGGATCATGCGATCGGGCGGCTCGACGGCTTTCGCTTCACCGTCGCCGCCGATGCGCGCGCCGCCGATAAGCGCCTGCTGCTTGCCGCCGCCGAGCGCCGCCTGGGCGACGAACGCGCGCGGCGGGGGCTGGCGCTGGCCGAGGCCGCCGATGCCGATCTGACGGTGGTGATGGACGAAGGCGCGGTGCCGATGCTGTTGTGGCGGGCTTTGCCGGTGGCGACGCTTGGCCCAGGTGCTTCGTTGATGCGTCCGCGCGTGGTGCTGGATCGCGCGCTGGAATGTCTGACGGTCGAACTGCGCGCGCGCATTGCGACGCGGCTGGGGGATTGGCTGTCGGGGCAATTGCGGCGCGCGCTGCCGGGGCTGGCGCTGCTCGATTCGGTGCAGCGCGATCCTGCCGCCAGCCCCGCCTCTCGCGCGGTTGCAGCGGCGCTGGTCGCGGGTGGCGGGATGGTGGCGCGCCCCGATATCGCGGTGTCGCTCGAGGGGCTGGACGGCGTCGCGCGCAAGGCGTTTCGCGGGGCTGGGGTGACGATCGGCGCACTCGACGTGTTCGACGCGCGCTTGCTCAAGCCCGGCCCGGCGCGCTGGCGGCGCGTGTTGCGCGCGGCGCGCATCGGCGCGGGCGTCGAGGCGGGCCCGCGCGACGGGGCGACGGTGCTGGAGCGTAGCGCGCCGGGCGCGACGCTCGATCACGGCTATCGCCCGGTCGCGGCGCAGGCGGTGCGGATCGATCTGGTCGAGCGGATTGCGCGCGCCGCGCATGAGGCGCGGGGGGCATCGGGTCGCAAGCCGTTCGCGCTCGATCCGGCGCTCGCTTTGTCGATGGGGGTGACGCGGCCGACGCTGGAACGGCTGATGGCGGGGTTCGGGTTCCGCCCGGCCCCTGGGGGAACGGATACAGCGGCCTTGTGGACCTGGCGCGGGCTCCCGACGGTGCGTGCCGCGCCGCCGCCGCGCGACACCGCACTGGCCGGGGCGTTCGCGGCTTTGGCGGATCTGGCGGTGTAACGGCTTGGCGGCGACGCAGGGCATGATGCGGATCGACCGCTTTTTGTGGTTCGCGCGGATCGCCAAGACGCGTGGGATCGCTCAAGCGATGGCCGCAAGCGGGCATGTTCGGCTCGACGGCCGCGCGATCGACAAGCCTGCCGCGCTGGTGCGCGTCGGCTGCGTCATCGCCTTTGTTACCCCTGGCGGACGAGTCCGCGCGCTGCGTGTCGCTGCGTTGCCGATGCGGCGGGGCCCGGCGGAGGAAGCCCGCACCTGTTATGTCGACTTGATCGAAAATGCGCCTTCGATGCGCGCAGGCGTTGACGGCGGAAGCGCTCGGGCATAGCAGCAACCGGTTCGTTGCTCCGGGAGTGTTTCAATGACCTACGTCGTCACCGATGCCTGCATCAAGTGCAAGTACATGGATTGCGTCGAGGTGTGCCCGGTCGATTGCTTCTACGAAGGCGAGAACATGCTCGTCATCAACCCCAGCGAATGCATCGATTGCGGCGTGTGCGAGCCCGAATGCCCGGCCGAGGCGATCCTGCCCGACACCGAAAAGGATGTCGAAACCTGGCTGGAGCTGAACGCGACCTTCTCCGCGCAATGGCCCAACGTCACGCGCAAGGCCGACCAGACCCCCGCCGATGCCGATGCGCATAAGGGCGAGGCCGGCAAATATGACAAATACTTCTCGGCCGAGCCCGGCGCAGGCGACTGATCTGCGCTTCTGTGGCTTGAAATCCCGATCCGGGAACGCCTTTGCGCGTTAACGCCGCGCATTGCGCGACGTTTGGCTGGTAATTTTATTACGACTCTGTTAAAAGGTCCGCACGGAAGCGCCAGCGAGCGTACTTCCGACCACGGAGACGTACACAACCAACACCCGCATGCGCCCCGTCAGCCTTGCTGCTGCGGACGCGCTGCCCCGGGAACCCCGGTCCACAGAAAGGTCTTACGGAATGGCTGCCAAGGCGCTGTCCTTCGACGTCGGCGATTATGTCGTTTACCCCAAGCACGGCGTTGGCCGTGTGATCGAACTGCAACGGCAGGAAATCGCCGGGATGCAACTCGAGCTCTATGTGCTGCGCTTCGAAAAAGAACGTATGACGTTGCGCGTTCCCACCAACAAGGCCGAAAGCGTGGGCATGCGCAAGCTGTCCAGCGACAAGACGCTGCGCGAAGCCCTCGAAACCTTGACCGGCAAACCCCGCGTCAAGCGCACGATGTGGTCGCGTCGCGCCCAGGAATATGAAGCCAAGATCAATTCGGGCGACTTGGTGTCGATCGCCGAAGTGGTCCGCGATCTGTTCCGCGCCGACGACCAGCCCGAGCAAAGCTATTCGGAGCGGCAGATCTTCGAAGGTGCGACCAGCCGTCTCGCCCGCGAACTCGCCGCGATGGAGCAGGTCGACGAGCCGACCGCACAGGAAAAGATCCTCGAAATCCTGCGCAAGGCCGCCGCGATCCACAATAAGGACAAGGCCCCGGCCTGATCCGCCCCGGCCTGTCCGGAGTGGCGATTGAAACTCGAAAAAGGGCGGCTGGCGACAGCCGCCCTTTTTTGTTGCGCAGCCGATCCAGGGGTGTATTGTTATGACAACACACAGGAGACCCTTATGCGCGCTATGCTCTTGCTCCCGGCTTTGCTGTTGACCGCTGCCCCATTGGCGGCCTGCTCGGTTGATGGAGACGATGGTGGCACCGGCGTACCCGCTACGGGCACCGGTACCGCACGGACCTTCGCGGTTGCTGATTTCACGGGGGTCGCGCTGCGGGGATCGGATGATGTCGATGTGCGCGTCGGCCCTGGTTTCTCGGTCCGCGCCGAGGGCCCGAGCGCCGAACTCGACAAGCTCAAGATCGAGCGCGTCGGGGACACGCTCCGGGTGGGGCGCAAGCGCAATAGCGGCTTCAGTTGGGGCGGCCATCATCAGGGCGTCAAAGTGTTCGTGACGATGCCGCGCATCGTCGCCGCGCAAATCGCGGGATCGGGCAATCTGGCGATCGACCGCGTCGCGGGGGGCGATTTTGCTGGCGACAGCGCAGGGTCGGGCAATCTCAGCATCGCGCAACTGACGGTGCCGCGCGCCAAGCTGTCGGTCGCCGGATCGGGCGACATCGCCGCAAAGGGCGCGGTCGATCGCTTGACCGTCGATGTCGCGGGATCGGGCAATGTCGCGGCTGGCGGGCTGAAAGCGCGCAGCGCCAGCGTGTCGGTTGCCGGATCGGGCAATGTCCGCGCCGAGGTGATCGGCAGCGCGTCGGTCTCGGTGGTCGGATCGGGCGATGTCGATCTTGGCCGCAGTGCCAAATGCAGCACGACCAAGATTGGCTCGGGCGAGGTGCATTGCGGCGGCTGATCGCGCTTGCATGGGGCGGCCCGGGCGGGGATGCTCGGCGGCGATGAATCGTCTGTCGCTTGTCGTGCCGCTGCTTGCCGTCGCCGCCCCGCTTGAGGCGCAGGACCGCACGGCCTTTGTCACCCAATTCGATCGGGTCCGTGTGGACGGCCCGGTCGAGGTGCATTTGGCCACGCGCGCCGGGCCGGGCGCGCGGATCACGGGTGCGCCTGACGCGGTCGATGTCCATGTCGAGGCGGGTACGCTGATCGTGCGCGCCGGGCCACGGAGCGCGGGTGGCGGCTCGGTCGTCTATCTGCGCACGACCGATCTGCGCGGCGCGACCGTGATCGGGGGCGGCAAGCTCGACATCACCGGCCCGCTACGCGCGCAACGCGTCGACGTACAATTGACGGGTGGTGGCGCGATCGTGGCACCCGCGATCGAAGCCGAACAGGTTACCGTGACGCTGATCGGCGCGGGCACGCTGACGCTGGGTGGGCGCGGCGCGCAAGTGCGGATCATCTCCAGTGGCGAAGGCACGATCGATGCGACCGCGCTGCACGCCGACCAGATCGTCATCCGCAATGGCGGGGCCGGTCCGATCACGGCCAGCGCGCGCTATTTCGCCGATGTGATGACCACGGGGCTGGGCACGGTAACGGTGCTGGGCAGCCCCAAGTGCAAGACCAAGGCGGCGGGTGGCGCGATTGGCTGTGGTGGAGCGGCGGTGGCGCAATAGCGGACCGCACCCGCAGGCCGCTATAGCAACCCCAAGGCCGACAATTTCCCCAGCAGCGCCGCCGGAATCGTATCGCCCGCCACCACGCCTGCGCCAAGGTCGGCGGGGGCGTCGGTCGCCTCAAGGTAGCGCCAGCCCTGATGTGCGCGTTTGGGGCGGCCTTCGGTCAGCACCAATTCGGGGTCGATATGGATCGCGACACGCCCGCCCTCGGCCTCGCCAAAGCCCAGGATCGGAGATCGCGCCACCAGCGTGTGCTTGATGATCCAGAACAGCGATCCGGCAGCACCCGCGCCCGGCCCGGCGATTTCCTCATGCCGTTTGGGCAGGTAACGCGTGGTGAGGAACACCGGCCCTTCGGCCCCGCGCTGGCGCAGACGTTCGGCGAGATGGTCGAGGCTGGTCGCGCCAAACGCGACCTTGGTTAAATGCAGCGGCATCTGCGCCAAATGGGGCCGTATGGGCTAACCGCCAAGCCCGAACAGCGTCGCCAGCCCGAGGAAGGAGAAAAAGCCCATCACATCGGTCATCATCGTCACGAACACCGCCGACGACACGGCGGGATCGACGTCGAGCCGGTCGAGCGTCACCGGGATCAGTACGCCCGACAGCCCCGCGATCAGATTGTTGATCACCATCGCCATCGCGATTACGATCGCCAGATTGACGTTGCCGAAGATCAGCAAGGTGCCGATCCCGATCAGCGCCCCCAGCATTGCGCCATTGGCGGCGGCGATGCGGAATTCGCGGTAGATCATGCGCCCGGTGTTGGAACTGGTCAGCTGGTTGGTGGCGATCGCGCGCACCATCACCGCCAGCGTCTGCGTCCCGGCATTGCTGCCCATACCCGACACGATCGGCATCAGCACCGCGAGCAAGGCGAAACGCCCGATCTCGCCCTGGAACAGCCCGACGACAGACGCCGCCAGCATCGCCGTGCCGAGGTTGACCACGAGCCAGGTGATGCGCGTGCGCACGGTCAAATGGATCGGTTCGTTAATGTCGCCGTCGCCAGCACCCGACAGGCGCAGAATGTCCTCGCCCGCTTCTTCGGAAATGATGTGGACCACGTCGTCGACGGTGATCATGCCGACCAGCCGCCCGGCGGGATCGACCACCGCAGCCGAGATCAGCGCGTATTTCTGGAAGCGGAGCGCCACTTCTTCCTGGTCCATGTCGACCGGGATCAGCGTCTGTTCGCGCTGCATCACGTCGCTGATGGCGATGCCGTGCGGCGTGCGCAGGATCCACGACAAAGCGACCGTGCCAACGGGCTTATGCGCCGGGTCGACTACGAAGATTTCCCAGAAATCGGTGGTCAGCTCCTCATGCCCGCGCAGATAGTCCATCACGTCGCCGACCGACCAATGTTCGGGCACCGCGATCAGCTCGCGCTGCATCAAGCGGCCGGCCGATTCCTCTGGATAGCGCAGCGCCTCCTCGATCGCGGCGCGATCATCGGGGTCGAGCGCGCGGAGCACTTCGCGCTGGTCGGCGGGCTCCATGTCCTCGATGATCGCGACCGCGTCGTCGGTATCGAGCTCGGAGGCGATGTCGGCGACTTGGGTGGCCGAGAGCGCGTCGATCAAATCCTCGCGGACATAATCGTTCATCTCGGCGAACACCTCGCCGTCGAGCAGGTTTTCGAGCGCGGTGGCGAGCGCGGCGCGCAGTTCGTGCGGGGTCAGCTCGAACAGATCGGCGATGTCGGCGGGGTGAAGCGGCTCGACCAGCGCGCGCGCGGCCTCGGCATCGCCATCCTCGACCGCATCGAGCACCGAGCGGACGAATTCGGGCTTGAGCCGATCGTCCTCGTCGAGTTGCGCGCTATCGACGTCGGTTTCGGGCAGATCGGTCTCGCTCATGTCAGACCTCCTCAGCCACGCGACGATCGCGGTGTAGCGTCGCCCCGTCGCAAAGCCAAGCGAAGGCGGCCCCGCGCGCTGGCTGGGCGGTTGCGGATTTGCCAGCCGTGCCCGGCATCGCTACGGCGGACCATTACGGATAATAGCAGGAGAGCCACCATGGCCGAACTTCCCGAAACCCTTACCCTGACGCTCGACACCGGAAATGGCGAAGGCGGCGATGTTGTGATCAAGTTGCGTGGCGATCTCGCGCCCAACCATGTCGCGCGGATTGCCGAACTGGCCAATGATGGTTTCTACGACGGCGTCGTGTTCCACCGCGTCATCCCCGGCTTCATGGCGCAGGGCGGTGATCCCACCGGCACCGGTATGCACGGCTCGGACAAGCCCAATCTCGCCGCCGAATTCTCGAAGGAGCCGCATGTGCGCGGGGTCGCGTCGATGGCCCGCGCGCAGAGCCCGAACTCGGCCAACAGCCAGTTCTTCATCTGCTTCGACGATGCGCGTTTCCTCGACGGCCAATATACCGTGTGGGGCGAAGTGACCTCGGGCATGGAGCATGTCGACGCGCTCCCCAAGGGCGAGCCGCCGCGCGAGCCCGGCAAGATCGTGAAGGCGCGCGCCGAGTAACGATCTCCCTCTCCCCGCTTGCGGGGAGAGGGTGGCTGAGCGCAGCGAGGCCGGGAGAGGGGCAGTGTCTGGGG